>NZ_VTPX01000010.1 GCF_008298015.1 Salinicola corii
GCCTGACGACCATAGCGAGTGGGAACCACCTGATCCATGCCGAACTCAGCAGTGAAACCGCTTAGCGCCGATGGTAGTGTGGGGTCTCCCCATGTGAGAGTAGGTCATCGTCAGGCTTCTATCCCAAACCCCCAGCTTCGCGAGAAGCTGGGGGTTTTTCTTTGCCGCGAAGAAAATCACGGCAGGCCATGGGCCACATTATCGATAAGCCGCGAAGTCCGCTAGAATATTGGTTTTTGTCGCTAGGCGTACCCTGATGAGTATCGGTGACCTGATTCGTTTGCTCAGTGATGGCAGCTACCACTCCGGTCAGCAATTGGGTGAACGTCTTGGCGTGTCGCGCACCGCAGTCTGGAAACAGCTCAAGAAGCTGGAGGCCATGAATCTGCCTCTAGAGGCGGTCAAGGGGCGGGGCTATCGGCTGGTCAATCCGCTGGATTCGCTCGACGGCGCCTGCATCGTTTCTCGGCTGTCGGCCGAAACCCGGCATTATCTCAAACGGCTCTTCGTCGAGGACGTTCTCGACTCCACCAACACGTTTTTGCGCGACCGTTTCCGGCATGGCGCGGGACATGGTGAGGTGTGTCTTGCGGAGAGCCAGACAGCGGGCAGGGGGCGCCGAGGGAAGGCCTGGAGTACCAGTTGGGGGGCTAGCCTGATTCTCTCGCTGGGTTGGCGGTTCGAGTCCGGCGTGGCGACGCTCGAAGGGCTGAGCCTGGCCGTCGGGGTGATCCTGGCCAATGTCGTCGATGCCTTGGGTGTTGAGGTCGCCCTGAAATGGCCCAACGACGTTCTGCTTGCCGTCGGTGGTGAATGGCGAAAACTTGCCGGTATCCTGCTCGAGGTCACCGGAGACGTGGAAGGGCCTTGCGAAGTGGTCATTGGAATCGGCCTCAACGTCTCTGCGAGCGATGCTGTTCGAGAAGCTGCGGGGCAGCCTGTAGGCGCGCTCGCCGATGTGGTTGACGCCCCCTCGCGCAACCATGTCGCGGCGGCTTTGATCGAGTCGCTGCTGATGATGTTGCCCGAGTTCGAGCGCCAGGGTTTCGGTGCCTGGCGGGAGGAATGGAACAGCCGGCATGCCTATGCCGGCAAGACAATTCGTGTTCATCAGGGCTCCACCTCCTTTGCTGCGGAGGCGGTCGAAGTAGATCTGAGCGGCAACCTGATCGTGAAAACCGATGCCGGCGAGCGAGCGCTCACGGGAGGAGAGATAAGTATCCGGCCAGAGTGACCCGTCTCTCGGTCGGCAACGAGCGTGTGGGGAAATCGACGGCACGTGGCGTGGGCAGGGCAAGGTCGAAAAGATGGTGTTCGAGCTTGCATTCGATGCCCTGCTTTGACACAATGCGCCCCGCTTTGGATGCAAGGCCATCGATGATAGGCACTGTTAATGCAGTAAAAACAGGTGCTTGACATCAATGAGCGGCAGTGTAGAATCTGTCGCCGGCATGGAGAGGTTCCCGAGTGGCCAAAGGGAGCAGACTGTAAATCTGCCGCGAAAGCTTCGAAGGTTCGAATCCTTCCCTCTCCACCATTATTCTGTAAAGTTTTGCCGGTCTGTCTCGGCAAGCCAGAGTCAGAGCGGGTAGGCGGGTATAGTTCAATGGTAGAACCTCAGCCTTCCAAGCTGATGGTGTGGGTTCGATTCCCACTACCCGCTCCATTTGATGTTGAGGTGATTCAGGCTCATGTAGCTCAGGGGTAGAGCACACCCTTGGTAAGGGTGAGGTCGACGGTTCAATTCCGTCCATGAGCTCCATTTC
This sequence comes from Salinicola corii, assembly GCF_008298015.1. Taxonomy (GTDB): domain Bacteria; phylum Pseudomonadota; class Gammaproteobacteria; order Pseudomonadales; family Halomonadaceae; genus Salinicola; species Salinicola corii. Next base: position 1,767 of record NZ_VTPX01000010.1, read on the forward strand.
GATCATCGGCTTTTGATGTGCGAAAAGCGAGCCAGGAGCTCGCTTTTTTGATGAGAAAGAAAAATGCCGGATGGGTTGTATTTTCTGGCATTTCTTCGCTATCATAGCGCCCTCCTAATTTCCGGGTGATTCTCGGGAGTGTAGTTGCAGGCCAGTAGCTCAATTGGCAGAGCAGCGGTCTCCAAAACCGCAGGTTGGGGGTTCGATTCCCTCCTGGCCTGCCAGTCTTCCCCAGGCTGGCTTGTATTTGATATCTTGTCTTGTTCGGTTATCGCGCCTTGAGTTGAGGAGTTTTCATGAAGCACAACGCCGAGGTGCAGGAGTCACGCTTCGACACTCCCAAGTGGGTCGTCGTCGTGTTGCTGCTGGCAGTCGCGGTTGGCGGCAACGCGTGGTTCGCGGATCAGGCGTTGCTGTACCGCGTGCTGGGCGTCGTTGTTATCTGTGGTGTTGCCGCCGCGATTGCGTTGACCACGGCAAAGGGGCAGGCCTTGATGGATCTGGCGCGCGGTTCCAAGCGTGAGATTCAGCGGGTGGTCTGGCCGACCCGACAAGAGACCATTCAGACGACGTTGATCGTACTGGCGGCTGTTCTTGTCGTGGGGCTGCTGCTGTGGCTTATCGATACCGTCCTGGGTTGGGCGATGTCCGGAATCATTGGCTAGGAGTTTTCATGTCCAAGCGTTGGTACGTCGTTCACGCCTATTCCGGTTTCGAGAAACAGGTGATGCGTTCGCTGATCGAACGGGTAAAACTCTACGAGGTCGAAGACCAGTTCGGTGACATTCTGGTGCCTACTGAAGAAGTCGTCGAAATGCGAGACGGCAAGCGCCGCAAGAGCGAGCGTAAGTTCTATCCCGGCTATGTGCTGGTCGAAATGGAGATGAACGAACAGACTTGGCATCTGGTCAACGAGACGCCGCGCGTAATGGGGTTCATCGGTGGCACGCCGGAGAAGCCTGCCGCGATCACTCAGAAAGAAGCGGATGCGATTCTGCGCCGTGTCCAGGATGGCACCGACAAGCCACGCCCCAAGACACTCTTCGAGCCAGGCGAGACTGTCCGTGTCGTCGATGGCCCCTTCGCCGATTTCAACGGTGTTGTGGAAGAGGTCAATTACGAAAAGAGTCGCCTGCAGGTCAGCGTGCTGATCTTCGGGCGTTCGACGCCGGTGGAGCTGGAATTCGTCCAGGTGGTCAAGGACTGATCGGCGTCGCAGTGAGTTCATCGCAGCGTCAGCTGGTGCTGCGTTATCGTTGCCGGTCGTTATGCCGGCTGAATTGGGGAGCCGCAAGGCGTCCGTACCCGACTGGAGTTTAAAATGGCTAAGAAAGTTCAGGCCTACATCAAGCTGCAGGTTGCAGCTGGCAAGGCCAATCCGAGTCCGCCCGTGGGCCCTGCGCTGGGTCAGCATGGCGTCAACATCATGGAATTCTGCAAGGCGTTCAACGCCGCGACTCAAGAAATTGAGCCGGGCCTGCCGACGCCGGTCGTGATCACTGTATACAGCGATCGCAGCTTCACCTTCGTCACCAAGACGCCGCCGGCAGCCGTGCTGTTGAAGAAGGCTGCGGGCATCAAGTCCGGCTCCGGTGTGCCGAACAAGACCAAGGTCGGTACCGTGACGCGTGAGCAGCTCGAAGAAATCGCCAAGACCAAGGAGCCGGACCTGACGGCCGCCAGTCTTGACGCTGCTGTTCGTACCATCGCTGGTAGTGCCCGCAGCATGGGCCTCAACGTGGAGGGCCTCTGATCATGGCAAAGCTGACAAAACGCGCTCAGATGATTCGCGAGAAGGTCGAGCCGGGTAAGGTTTACACTCTCGAAGAAGCCGTCGCGTTGCTCTCCGAAGTGTCCACGGTCAAGTTCAAGGAAGCCGTCGAGGTTTCCATCAACCTGGGTGTCGATCCACGTAAATCCGACCAGGTCGTGCGTGGCGCCACCGTGCTGCCGAACGGAACCGGACGTGACGTCCGTGTTGCTGTGTTCGCGCAAGGCGCCGCCGCTGACGCCGCCAAGGAAGCCGGTGCCGACATCGTTGGCATGGAAGATCTGGCCGAAGACGTCAAGAAAGGCAACATGAACTTCGACGTCGTCGTCGCCGCGCCGGACGCCATGCGCGTCGTCGGCCAGTTGGGTCAGATCCTGGGCCCGCGTGGACTGATGCCGAACCCGAAGGTCGGTACCGTGACGCCTGATGTGGCAACCGCGGTCAAGAACGCCAAGGCGGGTCAGGTCCGTTTCCGTACCGACAAGAACGGCATCATCCATGCCTCCATCGGTAAGGTGGACTTTCCCGCTGACGCGCTCAAGGGCAACCTCGAAGCGCTGGTCAACGACCTCAAGCGTCTCAAGCCGAGCACGTCAAAGGGTATTTATCTCAAGAAATTGACCCTGTCCAGCACCATGGGCCCGGGTCTGACCGTCGATCACAGCGCTTACGCGTGACCGGCGACAACCAGGCAATAACTTTGCGGTCCCCGTGCACTGTCTCGGCGAATCACGTCGTCCTGGCAGAGTGGGGCGGGGCACCGTCAAAGACCGCAGGTGACAGCGCTGGCCGCTGACTTAATGCCTCAAAAGGGGGCCTGCGCAGATGGTGTTGCTCGCCGAGTCAGGTGTGCAGCCATCATCCAAGACTTTCACTGCAGTCAGGTGAAAGAGATGGTAACCACCGGGTTGCGACATCGTCGCCCCGGCACGAAGGAGTAACCACTGTGCCACTAGCACTCGAAGGCAAAAAAGCGATTGTTGCCGAGGTCAGTGAAGCCGCTAAGGACGCTCTTTCCGTCGTAGTTGCCGATTCTCGCGGTGTGACCGTTGGCGCAATGACCGATCTGCGCAAACAGGCACGCGAGAATGGCGTCCAGATTCGTGTTGTCCGCAACACGCTGGCACGCCGTGCGCTGTCAGGGACTTCATGGGAGTGCCTGAACGAGACTTTCGCAGGCCCGACGCTGTTGGCCTTCTCCTACGAGCACCCCGGCGCTGCCGCGCGGCTGTTCAAGGAGTTTGGCAAGACGCAGAAGGAATTCGAAGTCAAGGCGCTGGCTTACGAAGGGGAGATGATCCCGGCTGCCGATATCGACCGTCTGGCAACGCTGCCGACATACGATGAAGCGATCGCCAAGCTGATGTCCGTCATGAAGGAAGCTTCTGCCGGCAAGCTGGTTCGTACGCTTGCAGCACTTCGCGACCAGAAGCAGGAAGAAGCTGCCTGATTGGTAGCCTGTTCGCGCAGACTGGGTCGACTATTGAATCAACGAGCGCTTGGCCGATATCGGTCGGGGCTCCGCAAAGTTTAGGAATCTGAAAATGGCACTTTCTCAAGAAGACATCATCAACGCCGTTGCCGAAATGTCCGTGATGGAAGTTGCGGAACTGGTTTCTGCAATGGAAGAGAAGTTCGGCGTTTCTGCAGCGGCTGCTGTCGTCGCCGGTCCTGGCGGCGGCGGTGAAGCTGTTGCCGAAGAGCAGACCGAATTCTCCGTCGTTCTGACCGCTGCCGGTGACAAGAAAGTCAACGTCATCAAGGTCGTCCGCGAAATCACCGGTCTTGGCCTGAAAGAAGCCAAGGGCGCTGTCGACGGCGCTCCGGCGACATTGAAAGAAGGTCTGTCCAAGGACGATGCTGAAGAAGCCAAGAAGAAGCTGGAAGAAGCTGGCGCTTCTGTGGAGCTCAAGTAACTCTGTGCTCACGGCTTCACGCGCTGTGTAAGCGCCACGGCTGGTGGCGGGCCTACCCGCTGCCGGCCTTTTTCTGTTTTTGCTAGCCTGGCGTTAGTACGCCTGATCCGGGGTCGACCTCCTGGTTCAGGATTGTAGCCACTAGACGAATTCCGACGGCGAGCTCCCTCTTTTGGGAGGCTTGCCGTCAGCGCCTAACGGGGGTAGCCCGCGTTAGGGAGCGCCGACCACGCACCGGTCACCCATGGTGAACAAGCTGGGGAATACAGATGGCTTACTCATACACTGAGAAAAAACGCATCCGCAAGGATTTCGGCAAACTGCCTCAAGTAATGGATGTGCCCTACCTGCTGGCCATCCAGCTTGATTCCTATTACGACTTTCTCCAGCAGGACCGGGCGCCGGAAGAGCGTCTCGAGACCGGTCTCCATGCGGCTTTCAAGTCCGTATTTCCGATCGAGAGCTTTTCAGGCAATGCGGCGCTCGAGTATGTCAGTTACCGCTTCGGCACCCCGGCTTTCGATGTCAAGGAGTGCCAGTTGCGTGGCGTGACCTATTCGGCACCGCTGCGTGTCAAGGTTCGCCTGATCATCTACGACAAAGAGTCTTCGAACAAGGCCATCAAGGACATCAAGGAGCAGGAAGTCTACATGGGGGAAATCCCCCTGATGACCGAGAACGGGACCTTCGTCGTCAACGGTACCGAGCGTGTCATCGTTTCCCAGCTCCACCGCTCGCCGGGCGTGTTCTTCGACCACGACAAGGGTAAGAGCCACTCCTCCGGGAAGCTGCTCTACTCCGCGCGTATCATCCCCTATCGCGGCTCCTGGCTGGATTTCGAGTTCGATCCGAAAGACAACGTCTTCGTGCGTATCGACCGTCGCCGCAAGCTGCCGGCGACCGTGCTGATGCGCGCGCTCGGCATGAGCGCCGAGGAGATCCTCGATACCTTTTTCGATACCAGCACTTTCCATATCGAAAGCGACGGCATTTTCGTCGAGCTGGTGCCGTCCCGGTTGCGTGGTGAAACCGCGACCTTCGACATCAAGGACACCGACGGCAACGTCATCGTCGAAGAAGGACGCCGTATCACCCAGAAGCACATCCGCCAGTTGGAGAGTGCCGGGATCGAGCGGCTGCAGGTGCCGATGGACTACCTGTTCGGCAAGACGCTGGCCAAGGATCAGGTCGACGCCAATACCGGCGAGCTGATCTGCGAGTGCAATACCGAGCTGACGCCGGAGCTGGTCGAGAAGCTGGGGCAGGGCGGTGTCACCAAGCTGGAGACGCTCTACACCAACGATCTCGACGCGGGCTCGTTCATCTCCGATACGCTGAAGGTAGACACCACGCGCTCCGCACTGGAAGCGCTGGTCGAGATCTACCGCATGATGCGTCCCGGTGAGCCGCCGACCAAGGAAGCGGCCGAGACGCTGTTCCACAACCTGTTCTTCACCGAAGACCGCTACGACCTTTCCGGCGTGGGGCGGATGAAGTTCAACCGTCGCCTGCGCCGTGATTCCGATACCGGTTCCGGCGTGCTCGACAATCAGGACATCCTCGATGTCCTCAAAGAGCTGATCAATATCCGTAACGGCTTCGGCGAAGTCGATGATATCGATCACCTGGGCAACCGTCGTATCCGCTGTGTCGGCGAGATGGCGGAGAACCAGTTCCGCGTCGGCCTGGTGCGTGTCGAGCGCGCGGTCAAGGAGCGTCTCTCCATGGCGGAGAGTGAAGGCCTGATGCCGCAGGACCTGATCAATGCCAAGCCGGTGGCGGCGGCGGTGAAGGAGTTCTTCGGCTCCTCGCAGCTGTCCCAGTTCATGGACCAGAACAACCCGCTCTCCGAGGTGACGCACAAGCGTCGTGTCTCCGCGCTTGGGCCGGGTGGTCTGACCCGCGAGCGGGCCGGTTTCGAAGTGCGCGACGTTCACGCCACGCACTACGGCCGGCTGTGCCCGATCGAGACGCCGGAAGGTCCCAACATCGGCCTGATCAACTCGCTGGCGACCTACTCCAAGACCAACAGCTACGGTTTCCTCGAAACGCCGTACCGCAAGGTCGTGGACCGTCAGTTGACCGACGAGATCGTGCACCTCTCCGCGATCGAGGAGGGCGACTACATCATCGCCCAGGCTTCGGCGACGGTCGACGAGAGCAACAAGCTGATCGACGACCTGGTCCAGGTTCGCCACAAGGGTGAGACCACCTTCATGGCACCGGACAAGGTCACACTGATGGACGTGTCGCCGCGCCAGGTGGTTTCGGTCGCCGCCGCGCTGATTCCGTTCCTCGAGCATGATGACGCCAACCGCGCCCTGATGGGCTCGAACATGCAGCGTCAGGCGGTGCCGACCCTGCGCGCCGACAAGCCGCTGGTGGGTACCGGGATGGAGCGCTTCGTCGCCCGCGACTCCGGCGTCTGCGCCGTGGCGCGTCGTGGCGGCGTGATCGACTCCGTCGATGCCAAGCGCGTCGTGGTCCGGATCAACGAAGACGAGATCATCGGTGGCGAAGCCGGTGTCGACATCTACAACCTGACCAAGTACGTGCGTTCCAACCAGAACACCTGTCAGAACCAGCGTCCCATCGTGCGCCCGGGCGACAAGGTGGCGCGGGGCGATATCCTCGCCGACGGCCCGTCCGTCGACATGGGTGACCTGGCGCTGGGTCAGAACATGCGTCTCGCGTTCATGCCCTGGAACGGCTACAACTTCGAGGACTCCATCCTCGTCTCCGAGCGCGTGGTCGAGGACGATCGTTTCACCACGATCCATATCCAGGAGCTGACCTGCGTCTCCCGCGACACCAAGCTGGGTGCGGAAGAGATCACGTCGGATATCCCCAACGTGGGCGAGTCGGCGCTGGGCAAGCTGGACGAAGCTGGCGTGGTCTACATTGGCGCCGAAGTCGGCGCGGGCGACATCCTGGTCGGCAAGGTCACGCCCAAGGGCGAGACCCAGCTGACGCCGGAAGAGAAGCTTCTGCGGGCGATCTTCGGCGAGAAGGCGTCCGACGTGAAGGACACCTCGCTGCGCGCGCCCACCGGCATGCGCGGTACCGTCATCGACGTGCAGGTGTTCACCCGCGATGGCGTCGAGAAGGACTCCCGCGCGCTCTCCATCGAGCAGCAGCAGCTCGACGAGGTGCGTCGTGACCTGCAGGAGACCTATCGCATCGCCGAGGAAGCGACTTTCGAGCGTCTCCAGCGCACGCTGGACGGGCAGCCGGTCAATGGCGGTCCGAAACTCAAGAAGGGCGACGTCCTGAGCGAAGACTATCTCGACGAGCTGCCGCGTCAGCAGTGGTTCAAGCTGCGGATGCAGGACGAGACGCTCAACGAGCTGCTGGCCCAGGCCGATGAGCAGCTGGAAAATCGCCGCAAGGAGATGGACGAGCGTTTCGAGGACAAGAAGCGCAAGCTCACCCAGGGCGACGACCTCGCGCCGGGCGTGCTCAAGATCGTCAAGGTCTACCTGGCGGTGAAGCGTCGCATCCAGCCGGGCGACAAGATGGCCGGTCGCCACGGTAACAAGGGTGTCATCTCCGCGATCATGCCGATCGAGGACATGCCGTTCGACGACAACGGTCAGCCGGTCGACGTGGTGCTCAACCCGCTGGGCGTACCGTCACGCATGAACGTCGGTCAGATCCTCGAGACCCACCTGGGCATGGCGGCCCACGGCCTTGGCGTCAAGATCGACCGGATGCTGCGCGACGCCCGTGAACAGCAGGTCAGCGAGATTCGCGGCTTCCTCAAGCAGGTCTACAACACCCAGGAGACGCGTCAGGAGGACATCGACTCCCTGACCGATGACGAGATCATCACCCTGGCCAAGAACCTGCGCGGCGGCGTGCCGATCGCGACGCCGGTGTTCGACGGTGCCAAGGAGCACGAGATCAAGCATCTGCTGAAGCTCGCCGATCTGCCGGATTCCGGTCAGATGACGCTCTACGACGGCCGTACCGGCGAGTCGTTCGATCGTCCGGTGACCGTGGGCTACATGTACATGCTCAAGCTCAACCACCTGGTCGACGACAAGATGCACGCGCGTTCCACCGGCTCATACTCGCTGGTGACCCAGCAGCCGCTGGGCGGCAAGGCGCAGTTCGGCGGGCAGCGTTTCGGTGAGATGGAAGTGTGGGCACTCGAGGCGTACGGCGCCGCCTACACCCTGCAGGAGATGCTCACCGTCAAGTCGGATGACGTCGAGGGTCGAACCAAGATGTACAAGAGCATCGTGGATGGCGACCACACCATGCAGGCCGGTATGCCGGAATCCTTCAATGTGCTGGTGAAGGAAATCCGCTCGCTGGGTATCGACATCGAATTGGAAAGCTAAGACCGGCACAGTCGATCGATAGCGACGGTTTGCGGGGCGAGCGAGTGATTCGCGGCCCCGCTCATGACAACTCCGCAACGGAGCGATCCCATGAAAGATTTGGTGAAAGTCCTCAAGTCACAGGCGCAATCTGACGAGTTCGACGCGATCAAGATCACGCTCGCGTCGCCGGAAATGATTCGCTCCTGGTCATACGGCGAAGTCAAGAAGCCGGAGACCATCAACTACCGTACGTTCAAGCCTGAGCGTGACGGGCTGTTCTGCGCCAAGATCTTCGGGCCGGTCAAGGATTACGAGTGCCTGTGCGGCAAGTACAAGCGCATGAAGCATCGCGGCATCATCTGCGAGAAGTGTGGGGTCGAAGTGACCAAGGCCGCGGTTCGCCGCGAGCGCATGGGCCACATCGAGCTGGCCTCTCCGGTGGCGCACATCTGGTTTCTGAAGTCGCTGCCGTCACGCATCGGTATGTTCCTGGACATGACCCTGCGCGACATCGAGCGCGTGCTCTATTTTGAATCGTTCGTCGTGATCGATCCGGGCATGACCACGCTCGAGCGCGGCCAGTTGCTCAATGACGAGCAGTACTTCGAGGCGCTGGAAGAGTTCGGCGACGACTTCGATGCGCGCATGGGCGCCGAAGCCGTGCAGGCCCTGCTCAAGGATATCGATCTGGAAGAAGAGATCGATCGGCTGCGCGAGGAGATTCCGCAGACCAACTCCGAGACCAAGATCAAGAAGCTCTCCAAGCGCCTCAAGCTGCTGGAAGCCTTCTACAAGTCCGGCAATGCGCCGGCGTGGATGGTCATGGAAGTGCTGCCGGTGCTGCCGCCGGATCTGCGCCCGCTGGTGCCGCTGGACGGCGGTCGTTTCGCGACCTCGGATCTCAACGATCTGTACCGCCGGGTGATCAACCGCAACAACCGCCTGAAGCGCCTGCTCGACCTCAATGCGCCGGATATCATCGTGCGCAACGAGAAGCGCATGCTGCAGGAGTCGGTGGACGCACTGCTCGACAACGGTCGTCGCGGCCGCGCCATCACCGGTTCCAACAAGCGCCCGCTGAAGTCGCTGGCCGACATGATCAAGGGCAAGCAGGGACGTTTCCGCCAGAACCTGCTGGGCAAGCGCGTCGACTACTCCGGTCGTTCGGTCATCACCGTCGGCCCGACGCTGCGCCTGCATCAGTGCGGTCTGCCCAAGAAGATGGCGTTGGAGCTGTTCAAGCCGTTCATCTACTCCAAGCTGCAGGGCAGCGGGCAGGCGTCCACGATCAAGGCCGCCAAGAAGATGGTCGAGCGCGAGCTGCCGGAAGTGTGGGACATCCTCGCCGACGTCATCCGAGAGCATCCGGTCCTGCTCAACCGTGCACCGACCCTGCACCGTCTCGGCATCCAGGCGTTCGAGCCGCTGCTCATCGAAGGCAAGGCGATCCAGCTACACCCGCTGGTCTGTGCCGCCTACAACGCCGACTTCGACGGTGACCAGATGGCCGTCCACGTGCCGCTGACGCTGGAGTCTCAACTCGAGGCGCGCGCGTTGATGATGTCCACCAACAACGTGCTGTCGCCGGCCAACGGCGAGCCGATCATCGTGCCGTCACAGGACGTCGTGCTCGGCCTCTACTACATGACCCGCGAGCGGATCGGCGCCAAGGGTGAAGGCAAGGCCTTCTCCAACCTCAACGAACTGGATCGCGCCTTCGCGACCCAGAACGTGTCGCTGCACGCCCGGGTCAAGGTACGCCTGACCGAGTGGCTCTCCGACGAGAAGGATGGTGAGATCACCGAACTGACCGAGACCGTCTCGATCAAGGACACCACCGTCGGCCGGGCGCTGCTGTTCCGCATCCTGCCGAAGGGAATGCCGTTCGAGCTGGTCGACCGTCCGATGAAGAAGAAGGCGATCTCCGGCCTGATCAACGAGGTCTACCGCCGCACCGGTCTCAAGGATGCGGTCATCTTCGCCGACCAACTGATGTACACCGGCTTCCGTCTGGCGACTTGGTCAGGCGCCTCCATCGGCGTCAACGACTTCGTCATTCCGGATGCCAAGGCCGAGATCGTCGACGCGGCCGAGGATGAGGTCAAGGAGATCGAGGACCAGTTCTCCTCCGGTCTGGTGACCGCGGGCGAGAAGTACAACAAGGTCATCGACATCTGGTCCAAGGCCAACGACAAGGTGGCCAAGGCGATGATGGCCGGTATCTCGAAAGAGACCGTCACCGATCGCGACGGCAACCAGGTTGAGCAGGACTCGTTCAACAGCGTGTTCATCATGGCCGACTCCGGTGCCCGTGGTAGCGCGGCCCAGATCCGCCAGCTGGCGGGCATGCGTGGCCTGATGGCCAAGCCGGACGGCTCGATCATCGAAACGCCGATCACCGCCAACTTCCGTGAGGGGTTGAACGTACTCCAGTACTTCATCTCGACCCACGGCGCGCGTAAGGGCCTGGCGGACACGGCACTCAAGACCGCCAACTCCGGTTACCTGACCCGGCGTCTGGTCGACGTGGCGCAGGACTTGGTCATCACCGAAGAGGACTGCGGCACCGAAGAGGGCCTCACTCTGCATCCGGTGATCGAGGGCGGCGACGTCATCGTCTCGCTGGCGCAGCGTGTGCTGGGTCGCGTCGTGGCGCAGGACGTCATCGATCCGCAGACCGAGGACGTCCTGATCGCCCGCGGCACGCTGCTCGACGAAGCCTGGTGCGAGCGTCTCGACACCATGGGCGTCGACGAGATCATCGTGCGCAGCCCAATCAGCTGCGAGACGTCTCATGGCGTCTGCTCGGCCTGTTACGGTCGCGACCTGGCCCGTGGCCATCAGGCCAACATCGGCGAAGCCGTCGGTGTCATCGCCGCCCAATCCATCGGCGAGCCGGGTACCCAGCTGACCATGCGTACGTTCCACATCGGGGGCGCGGCATCGCGTGCCTCCGCCGTGGACAGCGTCCAGGTCAAGCACGGCGGCAGTGTGCGCCTGCACAACATCAAGTCGGTCGAACGTGCCGATGGCAAGCTGATCGTGGTTTCCCGCTCCAGTGCCCTGGCCGTCGCCGACGACCATGGTCGTGAGCGCGAGTACTACAAGCTGCCCTACGGCGCCGAGCTGTCGGTCAAGGATGGCGATCACGTCGAAGGCGGTCAGGTCGTCGCCAAGTGGGATCCGCACACCCACCCGGTCGTTGCCGAGGTGCAGGGCAAGGCGCAGTTCACGGACATGACCGAAGGTCTGACCATGACCCGCACGGTCGACGAAATGACCGGCCTGTCCAACATCGAGGTGATCGAGTCGGCAGCGCGTCCGGCATCCGGCCGCGATAAGCGTCCGATGATCATGCTGGTGGGCGAGGACGGTCAGCATGTCACGCTGCCGGGCTCCAACACGCCGGTGCAGTACCTGATGCCGGGCCGTGCCATCGTCGCGGTGGAGAACGGCACCGAGATCGGCGTGGGTGAAGTCATCGCGCGTATCCCGCTGGAGGCGTCCGGCAACAAGGACATCACCGGTGGTTTGCCACGCGTTGCTGACCTGTTCGAGGCGCGCAAGCCGAAGGAGCCGTCCATCCTCGCCGAGATCAGTGGCACGATCAGCTTTGGCAAGGAGACCAAGGGCAAGCGTCGTCTGACGATCACGCCGGAAGAGGGCGATCCGCTGGAGATGCTGATCCCGAAGTGGCGTCAGATCGGGGTGTTCGAGGGCGAGACGGTCGAGAAGGGCGAAGTCATCTCCGACGGCCCGAGTAACCCGCACGACATTCTTCGGCTACTGGGCGTGGCGGAACTGGCCAAGTACATCACCGTCGAGATCCAGGACGTCTATCGCCTGCAGGGCGTGAGCATCAACGACAAGCACATCGAAGTCATCGTGCGTCAGATGCTGCGCAAGGTCGAGATCACCGATTCCGGCGACTCGACGTTCATCCCGGGCGATCAGGTCGAGCTGGTTCGGGTGCTCGAGGAGAATGCCCGTCTCGAGCAGGAAGAGAAGTTCCCGGCCAAGTACGAGCGACTGCTGCTGGGTATCACCAAGGCTTCGTTGGCCACCGAGTCGTTCATCTCCGCGGCATCGTTCCAGGAGACGACTCGCGTGCTGACCGAAGCCGCGGTGACCGGCAAGCGCGACTACCTGCGCGGTCTGAAGGAAAACGTGGTGGTCGGCCGTCTGATTCCGGCAGGAACCGGGCTGGCCCACCACGACGAGCGGCGTCGCAAGCGCGAGGAGTCCGAGCGCACGCTGCAGCCGTCGGCGTTCGACGTCGAGCAGGAGCTGGGCGCCCAGCTCACCGCGCTCGATGCCGATGACGACGATCTCTAGGTCGTGATTCCGGGCCGCCTGCCCTCGGGTGGGTGGCCTTGACGGGTCTCATGACAACTGATTAGAATGCGCAGCCTTTATGTAGGGGTAGTGCAACCGATTCATGCACGAAGACCCCGGCATGAGGCAAGGCAACCCATTGGAGTCAGCTAAACATTATGGCAACGATTAACCAGCTCGTGCGCAAGCCGCGCAAGCGCCCGGTCGTGACAAGCGACGTGCCGGCGCTGCAGGCTTGCCCGCAACGTCGTGGGGTCTGCACCCGCGTCTACACCACTACGCCAAAGAAGCCGAACTCGGCGCTGCGTAAGGTGTGTCGCGTGCGTCTCACCAACGGCTACGAAGTCAGCTCTTACATCGGCGGCGAAGGCCACAACCTGCAGGAGCACTCCGTGGTCCTGATCCGTGGCGGTCGCGTCAAGGATTTGCCGGGTGTGCGCTATCACACCGTGCGCGGCGCTCTTGACACCTCCGGTGTCCAGAACCGTAAGCAGGGCCGTTCCAAGTACGGTACCAAGCGTCCCAAGTCCTGATCCGGACGCCGTCACCAATCATTATCGGTCAGATAAGAGTAAGGTCGGCCGCTACCGCTAATCAGCGATGAGTCGTGCCGGGTTTACCTGAACGACCCTTAACTAGAGGGCTTATCATGCCAAGAAGAAGAGTTGCCGCTAAGCGCGAGATCCTTCCCGATCCCAAGTTCGGAAGTGAGCGCCTGGCCAAGTTCATGAACCACCTGATGATCAGCGGCAAGAAGTCCGTGGCTGAACGTATCGTTTACGGCGCGTTGGACCGGGTTGCCGAGCGCAGTAACGAAGCGCCGCTGGACATTTTCGACAAGTCGCTGGAAGCCATTCAGCCGATGGTCGAGGTCAAGTCTCGCCGTGTCGGCGGCGCGACTTACCAGGTGCCGGTCGAGGTTCGTCCGTCACGCCGCCAGGCGCTGGCCATGCGCTGGCTGGTCGACGCCGCCCGCAGCCGTGGTGAAAAGACCATGGTGCAACGTCTTGCTGGCGAAATGCTGGACGCCGCCGAAGGTAAAGGCGCTGCTGTGAAGAAGCGTGAAGACGTGCACCGCATGGCAGATGCCAACAAGGCCTTCTCTCACTACCGCTTCTAATCAACGGGGACTTCCATCGTGGCACGCAAGACACCACTCAAGCGTTATCGCAACATCGGTATCGTTGCCCACGTCGACGCTGGCAAGACGACGACTACCGAGCGTGTCCTGTTCTATACCGGCCTGTCCCACAAGGTGGGCGAGGTCCATGAAGGCGCTGCCGTCATGGACTGGATGGAGCAGGAGCAGGAGCGTGGCATCACGATCACCTCCGCTGCGACCACCTGTTTCTGGCAGGGCATGAGCAAGCAGTTCGACGAGCACCGTATCAATATCATCGATACGCCGGGGCACGTCGACTTCACGATCGAAGTCGAGCGTTCTCTGCGCGTGCTGGATGGTGCGGTCGTCGTGCTGTGCGGCTCTTCCGGCGTGCAGCCGCAGACCGAGACCGTTTGGCGCCAGGCCAACAAGTACGAAGTTCCGCGCATGGTGTTCGTCAACAAGATGGACCGTGCCGGCGCCGACTACTACATGGTGCTGGATCAGCTGAAGGACCGTCTGGGCGCCAACGTCGTCCCGATCCAGATCAACTGGGGCGCGGAAGACGAGTTCAAGGGCGTGGTCGACCTCATCCAGATGAAGGCGATTCTCTGGGACGAGGAAAACTTCGGCATGAACTACGAGTTGGTCGATATCCCGGCCGACCTGCAGGAAACCGCCGAGAAGTATCGCGAGCAGATGGTCGAAGCCGCGGCCGAAGCCAACGAAGAGCTGATGGACAAGTACCTCGAAGAGGGTGACCTGTCGATCGAGGACATCAAGGCAGGCCTGCGCGCGCGTACCCTGGCCAACGAGATCGTGCTCGTGACCTGCGGCTCCGCGTTCAAGAACAAGGGCGTCCAGGCCGTTCTGGACTGTGTCATCGAATACCTGCCGTCGCCGACCGAAGTCAAGGCGATCGAAGGTGAGCTCGATGACAAGGATGGCACCATCGCGACGCGCGAAGCGGACGATAGCGCGCCTTTCGCGGCGCTGGCGTTCAAGATCGCCACCGATCCCTTCGTCGGGACCCTGACCTTCATGCGCGTCTACTCCGGCGTGCTGAAGTCCGGCGACAGCATCTTCAACTCCGTGAAGTCGAAGAAAGAGCGTGTCGGCCGTATCGTGCAGATGCACGCCAACTCGCGCGAAGAGATCAAAGAGGTCTATGCCGGCGACATCGCCGCCTGTATCGGCCTCAAGGACGTCACGACCGGCGACACGCTGTGTGACCTGAACGACAAGATCGTTCTCGAGCGGATGGAGTTCCCGGAGCCGGTCATCTCCGTCGCCGTCGAGCCGAAGTCCAAGCCCGACCAGGAGAAGATGGGGGTCGCCCTCGGCAAGCTGGCGCAGGAGGATCCGTCCTTCCGTGTCCAGACCGACGAGGAGACGGGTCAGACCATCATTTCCGGCATGGGCGAGTTGCACCTCGATATCATCGTCGACCGCATGCGTCGCGAGTTCAAGGTCGAGGCCAACATCGGCAAGCCGCAGGTTGCCTATCGTGAAACCATCCGCCAGTCGGTGGAGCAGGAAGGCAAGTTCGTTCGTCAGTCAGGTGGTCGCGGCCAGTACGGTCACGTCTGGTTGCGCATCGAGCCGCTGACGGCCGAAGACAAGGGCGAGGACGAGGAGATGTCCTTCAAGTTCGCGTCCGAGATCGTCGGTGGTGTCGTACCCAAAGAGTACGTGCCGGCCGTCGAGAAAGGGGCTTACGAACAGCTCAAGAACGGCGTTATCGCGGGTTACCCGATGATCGACGTCAAGGTGACGCTGTTCGATGGCTCCTACCATGACGTGGACTCCAACGAGACTGCGTTCAAGGTCGCCTCGTCCATGGCGATCAAGGAAGGTGCTCGTAAGGCTAAGGCCGTGTTGCTCGAGCCGGTAATGAAGGTCGAAGTCGTGACTCCCGAGGATTTCATGGGTGATGTCATGGGCGACCTCAACCGCCGACGTGGCCTTGTGCAGGGCATGGATGACTCCTCTTCTGGCAAGGTCATTCGCGCCACGGTTCCGTTGGCTGAGATGTTCGGTTATGCAACCGATCTGCGTTCTCAGACCCAGGGACGCGCAAGCTACACCATGGAGTTTGCGAATTACGAAGAGGCGCCCTCCAGCGTCGTTGATGCCGTCATCAATCAGAACGGTTAACCGTTAGCTAACGTAAAGAGGTTATAGCAGTGGCTAAGGCAAAATTTGAACGCTCCAAACCGCACGTCAACGTCGGCACCATCGGTCACGTCGACCACGGTAAGACGACTCTGACGGCAGCTCTGACCCGTGTTTCCGCCGAAGTCTTCGGTGGCGAATGGCGTCAGTTCGACTCAATCGACAACGCTCCGGAAGAGCGCGAGCGCGGTATCACCATCGCGACCGCTCACGTCGAGTATCAGTCCGAAGTTCGCCACTACGCGCACGTCGACTGCCCGGGGCACGCCGACTACGTCAAGAACATGATCACCGGTGCTGCGCAGATGGATGGCGCCATCCTGGTCTGTTCCGCCGCTGACGGCCCGATGCCGCAGACCCGCGAGCACATCCTGCTGTCCCGTCAGGTTGGCGTTCCGTACATCGTCGTGTTCCTGAACAAGGCCGACATGGTCGATGACGAAGAGCTGCTCGAGCTGGTCGAGATGGAAGTTCGCGAACTCCTGAACGAGTACGACTTCCCGGGCGACGACACGCCGATCATCATCGGCTCCGCGCTGATGGCGCTGGAAGGCAAGGATGACAACGGCATGGGTACCACCGCCGTTGCCAACCTGATCAAGTCGCTGGACGAGTACATTCCGGAGCCGGAACGTGCCATCGATCAGCCGTTCCTGATGCCGATCGAAGACGTGTTCTCCATCTCCGGTCGCGGTACGGTCGTTACCGGTCGTGTCGAGCGCGGTATCGTCAAGACTGGCGACGAAGTCGAAATCGTCGGTATCCACGACACCACCAAGACGACCGTTACCGGCGTCGAGATGTTCCGTAAGCTGCTCGACGAAGGTCGTGCTGGCGAGAACGTCGGTGCGCTGCTGCGTGGTACCAAGCGTGACGACGTCGAGCGTGGTCAGGTCCTGGCCAAGCCGGGCACCATCACCCCGCACACCAAGTTCGAAGCCGAAGTCTACGTGCTGTCCAAGGAAGAAGGTGGTCGTCACACCCCGTTCTTCAAGGGCTATCGTCCGCAGTTCTACTTCCGGACCACTGACGTGACCGGAACCTGCGAACTGCCGGAAGGCGTCGAGATGGTCATGCCGGGCGACAACGTCCAGATGGTCGTGACCCTGATCGCGCCGATCGCCATGGAAGACGGCCTGCGCTTCGCCATCCGCGAAGGCGGTCGTACCGTCGGCGCCGGCGTGGTCGCCAAGATCATCGAGTAATCCTCTCGATGATGGTTAAAGAAGGGGCGCTGACGCGCCCCTTTTTCTGTATGGATTCGACGGTCTTCGATCGAGACTCTGTTTGACTCTCGATTGGGGCTCTCCTATAATGCGCGTCCTTTGAACGCGTGGGTCGACGGCTCGCGCCGTCAGCATCCAGTGGAGCATAAGGTAAATGCAGAACCAGAAGATTCGCATTCGGCTGAAAGCGTTTGACCATCGGCTGATCGATCAGTCGGCTCAGGAAATCGTGGATACGGCCAAGCGCACTGGCGCTCAAGTACGTGGCCCGATCCCGCTGCCGACGAATCGCGAGCGTTACACCATCCTGATCTCTCCGCACGTCAACAAGGACGCGCGCGATCAGTATGAGATTCGCACGCACAAGCGCGTTCTCGACATCGTCGAGCCGACGGAAAAGACCGTCGACGCGTTGATGAAGCTCGATCTCGCCGCTGGCGTGGACGTGCAGATTAAACTCGACTGAAACCAACACTAGACACTAGCGGGCGCTGAGTTCGACAGCATCCGCCGCGTCGTGAGACGCCACACAATGTGCTAGTGGAATGCTCTGGAAAGGGCAGCCATAGCGGGTGATAGCCCCGTACACTAAAGGAGACTGAACATGACTATCGGTTTGGTCGGTAAGAAGGCGGGCATGACCCGTGTCTTCACCGAAGATGGCGCATCCGTGCCCGTAACCGTTATCGAGGTTGAGCCCAACCGCATCACGAGCGTCAAGACCATCGAGTCTGACGGCTACCGTGCGGTGCAGGTTACAACTGGCTCCCGCAAAGCCAAGCACCTCTCCAAGGCGATTGCCGGTCAATACGCCAAGGCAGGTGTCGAGGCAGGCCGCTCCCTGATGGAGTTCCGTCTCTCCGAAGACGATGAGACTCCTGAGCTGGGCGGTTCCTTCACCGTATCCCTCTTCGAAGCTGGTCAGAAAGTCGATGTGACCGGTACGTCCAAGGGCAAGGGCTTCCAGGGCGCCGTCAAGCGCTGGAACTTCCGTACCCAGGACAACACCCACGGTAACTCGCTGTCCCACCGTGCGCCGGGTTCCATCGGTCAGTGCCAGACCCCAGGCCGTGTTTTCAAAGGCAAGAAGATGGCTGGTCAGCTGGGCAACGAGCGCGTCACCGTCCAGACCCTGGAAGTGGTGCGTATCGATACCGAGCGTAATCTTCTGTTGATCAAGGGCGCCGTGCCCGGTGCACCCGGCAGTGATGTCGTCGTGCGCAGTGCCGTGAAAGCTCGCTGAGGGGACTGAGACCGATGAATCTGAATCTCGTAGGTGCCGCAGGCACCGTCGAAGTGTCCGAAGAGACCTTTGGCAAAGACTTCAACGAAGCGTTGGTGCACCAGGTCGTTACCGCCTACCTGGCGGCAGGCCGTCAGGGTACCCGTGCCCAGAAAAACCGTTCCGACGTCCGTGGTGGTGGCAAGAAGCCGTGGCGCCAGAAAGGCACCGGCCGTGCGCGCGCCGGCACCATCCGCTCGCCGCTGTGGCGCAGTGGTGGTGTCACCTTCGCCGCTCGTCCGCAGGATTACACGCAGAAGGTCAACCGCAAGATGTACCGTGCGGCGATGCGTTCGATCCTGTCCGAACTGGTCCGTCAGGAGCGTCTGGTGCTGGTCGAAGAGTTCGCCGTTGAAGCGCCCCGTACCAAGGAATTGGTCGGCAAGCTCAAGGAGCTGGAACTCGAGAAAGTGCTGATCGTTACCGAAGAGATCGACGAGAAGCTCT
Source organism: Salinicola corii (assembly GCF_008298015.1). Taxonomy (GTDB): domain Bacteria; phylum Pseudomonadota; class Gammaproteobacteria; order Pseudomonadales; family Halomonadaceae; genus Salinicola; species Salinicola corii. Next base: position 20,349 of record NZ_VTPX01000010.1, read on the forward strand.
ACCTGGCCGCACGTAACATCCCCAACGTCGATGTCGTCGATGCTGCGGCCGCCGACCCGGTCAGCCTGATCGCCTTCGACAAGGTGCTGATGACCGTCTCCGCTCTGCGTAAATTCGAGGAGAAGCTGGGATGAACCAGGAACGCGTATACAAGGTTCTGCTCGGACCTCACATGACCGAGAAGGCCGCGCTCGCCGCTGAGAACAACCAGTACGTGTTCAAAGTGGCCCAGGACGCGACCAAGCCCGAGATCAAGAAAGCCGTCGAAGCGCTGTTCGGCAAGAAAGTCGCCGGTGTTTCCGTGCTCAACGTCAAGGGCAAGACCAAACGCACTCGCTTCGGCACTGGTCTGCGCAAGGGTTACCGCAAGGCGTACGTGACCCTGGCTGCGGGCGAGACGCTCGAAGACTTCTCTGGCGCCGAGTAAGGCAGGAGTACGGATCATGGCAGTAGTCAAGACAAAACCCACTTCCGCCGGTCGTCGTCACGTCGTCAAGGTCGTCAACGATGAGCTCTACAAGGGTCGCGCCTACGGTGCGCTTGTCGAGAAGCAGTCGAAGTCGGGTGGTCGTAACAACAATGGCCGCATCACCACGCGTCACGTGGGCGGTGGTCATCGTCAGCACTATCGTTTGATCGATTTCAAGCGCACGAAGGATGGCATCAAGGCCGCCGTCGAGCGTATCGAATACGATCCGAACCGTAGCGCCAACATCGCGCTGCTGAAGTACATGGACGGCGAGCGCCGCTACATCATCGCGCCCAAGGCCCTCAAGGCCGGCGACGTGGTGGAGTCCGGTGTCAACGCCGCCATCAAGCGTGGCAACGCGCTGCCGCTGCGCAACATCCCGGTCGGCTCCACGGTGCACTGCATCGAATTGAAGCCGGGCAAGGGTGCGCAGATCGCGCGTAGTGCCGGTGCCAGCGCCCAGCTGGTGGCTCGTGAAGGCAACTACGCGACCCTGCGTCTTCGCTCCGGCGAGATGCGTCGCGTGCTGTCGGAGTGCCGCGCTACATTGGGTGAAGTCGGTAACTCGGAGCACAGCCTGCGTCAATTGGGCAAGGCTGGTGCGAAACGTTGGAGAGGGGTGCGCCCGACCGTTCGCGGTGTCGCAATGAACCCGGTGGACCACCCGCATGGTGGCGGTGAAGGCCGTACCAGTGGCGGCCGTCATCCGGTCAGCCCGTGGGGGATTCCCACCAAGGGCCACAAGACCCGCAAGAACAAGCGTACCGACAAGCTCATCGTTCGTCGCCGCAAGTCCAAGTAACAGACATTAAGAGGTAACGGCTGTGCCACGTTCACTGAAGAAAGGTCCTTTTATCGACCTTCATCTGTTGAAGAAGGTCGACGTCGCAACGGAAAAGAACGATCGCAAACCGATCAAGACCTGGTCGCGTCGTTCGATGATCCTGCCCAATATGGTCGGGCTCACCATTGCGGTACATAACGGTCGCCAGCATGTCCCGGTGCATGTTTCCGAGGAGATGGTCGGCCACAAGTTGGGCGAGTTCGCCGCTACCCGCACCTATCGCGGTCATGCAGCGGACAAGAAAGCCAAACGGTAAGCCAAGAGGATTAAGAGATGGAAGTCGCTGCTAAGTTGCGTGGCGCGAGCTTATCCGCCCAGAAGGCCCGTTTGGTGGCTGACCAGGTGCGCGGTAAGCCGGTCGCCGAAGCGCTCGACGTGCTGACCTTCTCGCCGAAGAAAGCCGCGAAGTTGGTCAAGAAGGTGCTGCAGTCCGCGATTGCCAATGCGGAAGAAAACAACGGCATGGACATCGACGAGCTGCGTGTCTCGACCATCTGTGTCGATGAGGGCATGACGCTCAAGCGCATTCAACCGCGCGCCAAAGGCCGTGCGGATCGCATTCTGAAGCGCACCTGCCACATCACCGTCAAGGTAGCCGAGAAGTAGGAGTCGACCAGATGGGTCAGAAAGTCAATCCAGTCGGTATCCGACTGGGCATCGTCAAGGATCACACCTCGGTCTGGTATGCCGAGCGCGGTGCCTATGCCGACAAGCTGAACAACGATCTGGAAGTGCGTCGCTATCTCGAGGAGCGTCTCAAGAACGCTTCCGTGAGCCGCATTACCATCGAACGTCCGGCCAACAACGCCCGGATCACCATTCATACTGCCCGTCCGGGTATCGTGATTGGCAAGAAGGGCGAGGACGTCGATCGTCTGCGCCAGGATGTCACCCGCATGATGGGTGTGCCTGTGCACGTCAATATCGAAGAAGTCCGCAAGCCGGAACTCGATGCCGCCCTGGTCGCGCAGAATATCGCCGGTCAGCTCGAGCGTCGCGTAATGTTCCGCCGCGCCATGAAGCGTGCCGTCCAGAACGCCATGCGTCTGGGTGCCGGCGGTATCAAGGTACAGCTCTCCGGTCGTCTTGGTGGTGCCGAAATCGCACGTACCGAGTGGTATCGCGAAGGCCGTGTGCCGCTTCATACGCTGCGAGCCGATATCGATTACGCCACCTATGAAGCCCACACCACCTACGGCGTCATCGGCGTCAAGGTCTGGGTCTTCAAGGGCGAAATCCTCGGGGGCATCGAAGAGGTGCGTGCCAAGCAGAAGCAGCAAGCTCAGGCGCCCGCATCGAAGAAGAAAGGTTCCAGGTAAGGGGAGACTGATCGATGTTGCAACCCAAGCGTACAAAGTTCCGCAAGGTGCAGAAAGGTCGTAACCGCGGCCTGGCGCATCGCGGCAGCAAGGTGAGCTTCGGGGACTTCGGTCTCAAGGCCACCGATCGCGGTCGTATCACCGCACGTCAGATCGAAGCGGGTCGTCGTGCAATCACCCGTCACGTCAAGCGTGGTGGCAAGATCTGGATCCGAGTATTCCCGGACAAGCCGATTACCAACAAGCCTCTCGAGGTTCGTATGGGTAAGGGCAAGGGCTCCGTCGAGTACTGGGTGGCCCAGATCCAGCCGGGCAAGGTGCTCTACGAAATCGAAGGCGTCTCCGAAGAGCTGGCGCGTGAAGCCTTCTCTCTGGCGGCCCAGAAAATGCCCATCTCCACCACCTTTGTGAAACGGACGGTGATGTGATGAAAGCCAACGAAATGCGTGAAAAGTCAGTCGATGCGCTGCAGGAGCAGCTGTTTGAACTGCTCCGCGAGCAGTTCAACCTGCGCATGCAGAAGGCCACCGGCCAGCTGAGCCAGACGCATCTGCTTAAGCAGGTTCGTCGCGACATCGCTCGCGTCAAGACTGTGCTCAACCAGAAGGCAGGTGACCAATAATGGCTGAAGCAAACAAAGCTCGGACGCTCACCGGCAAGGTCGTGAGCGACAAGATGGAAAAGTCGATTGTCGTATTGATCGAGCGCCGCGAGCGTCATCCGATCTACGGCAAGTACATGAAGCGCTCCACCAAGCTGCACGCCCACGACGAGACGAATCAGGCCAAGTTCGGCGACACGGTTTCCATTCAGGAAAGCCGTCCGCTGTCCAAGAAGAAGGCCTGGACGTTGGTCGAGGTGGTCGAGCAGGCCAAGGGCTGAGCCCGACAGGCGCCTTCTGAACCAGTGCAGTCAGATTAGGTTTGGAGAAAACCAATGATTCAGACGCAGACAATGCTGGATGTCGCCGACAACAGCGGTGCGCGCCGGGTGCAGTGCATCAAGGTGCTGGGCGGTTCACACCGTCGTTATGCCCGCGTTGGCGACATCATCAAAGTGACGGTCAAGGAAGCCATCCCGCGGGGCAAGGTCAAGAAAGGCCAGGTCCTCAAGGCGGTGGTCGTGCGTACGCGCAGCGGTGTCCGTCGTAACGACGGTTCGCTGATCCGCTTCGACGGAAATGCGGCGGTTCTGTTGAACAACACCAACGAACAGCCGATCGGCACCCGTATCTTCGGACCGGTAACTCGTGAACTTCGTAACGAGAAGTTCATGAAGATCATTTCCTTGGCGCCCGAAGTGCTGTAAGGAGCGAGGCGGATATGCACAAGATCAAACGTGACGACGAAGTCATCGTCATCGCCGGCAAGGATAAGGGCAAGCGTGGCACGATCAAGCGCGTCCTCGAAAACGACCGTTACGTCGTTTCGGGCGTCAACATGATCAAGCGCCACACCAAGCCCAATCCTATGGTTGGCAACCCGGGGGGTATCGTCGAGCGTGAGGCTCCGATCCATGCGTCCAACGTGGCCATCTTCAATGCGGAGACCGGCAAGGCGGATCGCGTCGGCTTCCAGCTGCAGGAAGACGGTACCAAGGTACGTATCTACAAGTCGACGCAAAAGCAGATCGACGCCTAACGCGAGTCGGGTAGCAAAATGGCGAACTTGAAAGAACGTTATCAAAACGAAGTCATGGCTCAGCTCAAAGAGCAGTTCAGCTATGCCAACGTTATGCAGGTGCCCCGGATCACCAAAGTGACCCTGAACATGGGCATCGGCGAAGCGACCAGCGACAAAAAGCTGATCGACAATGCTGTCGGCGACTTGGAGAAACTCTCCGGTCAGAAGCCGGTAGTAACCAAGGCGCGCAAGTCCATCGCTGGCTTCAAGGTCCGCGAAGGCTGGCCGATTGGCGTCAAGGTGACGCTGCGTCGCGAACGGATGTGGGACTTCTTGGACCGGCTGGTCAATATCGCGATCCCTCGCGTACGTGACTTCCGCGGTCTGAACCCGAAATCCTTCGACGGGCGCGGCAACTACTCCATGGGCGTACGGGAGCAGATCATCTTTCCGGAGATCGAATATGATAAGATCGATCGGATTCGTGGTCTGGATGTCACCATTACGACCAGCGCCATCACCGACGAAGAAGGTCGTGCGCTGCTCAGCGCGCTGAACTTCCCGTTCAAGCAATAAGGGTGGATTCATGGCAAAGAAAAGCATGATTGAGCGTGAGCTCAAGCGCGCGAAGCTGGTCGACAAATACGCCGCCAAGCGTGCCGCGCTCAAGACCGTCATTTATGACGTCAACGCTTCTGACGAAGAGCGCTTCGACGCTCAGCTGAAGCTGCAACAGTTGCCGCGGGACTCCAGTCAGGTCCGTCAGCGCAACCGCTGCCGCGTTACCGGCCGTCCGCACGGTTACTACAACAAGTTCGGACTGGCCCGTAACAAGCTGCGCGAAGCTGCCATGCGTGGCGATGTCCCTGGACTGAAGAAGTCCAGCTGGTAAGCCACGTCGAGGAATTCAGGAGCGCAATGTAATGAGCATGCAAGATACTCTGGCGGATATGTTTACCCGTATCCGCAATGCGCAGATGGCCACCAAGGAGACGGTTACCATGCCGTCTTCCAAGCTCAAGGTTGAAGTGGCCCGCGTACTCAAGCAGGAAGGCTACATCACCGACGCGACGGTCTCCGAGGGCACCAAGCCCGAGCTGACCGTGACCCTCAAGTATTTCGAGGGCAAGCCGGTCATCGAGCACCTCCAGCGTATGTCCAAACCGTCACTGCGGATCTACAAGGGCAAGAGCGAACTGCCCAAGGTCGCGGACGGTCTGGGTGTGGCGATCGTCACCACCTCCCAAGGTGTCATGACCGATCGTGCCGCACGCCAGGCGGGTGTCGGTGGTGAAGTCATCTGCACCGTATTCTAGGAGTGAGTAATGTCTCGCGTAGCCAAGTATCCGGTTAAACTGCCCAGCGGCGTCGACGTGAAGTTCGACGGCGACCAGCTGTCCGTCAAGGGCGGCCAGGGCACGCTTGAACTGACCGTGCATCCCGACGTGAAGATCACTCAGGAAGACGGTCAGCTGGTTTTCGCCCCGAGCGAACAGGCGAAGTCCTGGGCCATGGTCGGCACCACGCGTGCCCTGGTCCAGAACATGGTCACCGGCGCTTCCGAGGGTTTCACTCGGTCGCTGGAAATCAATGGCGTCGGCTATCGTGCCCAGGCTAGTGGCAAGACGCTGAACCTAACACTCGGTTTCTCACACCCGATCGACTACACGCTGCCCGAAGGTGTCACGGCGGAAACGCCGAAGAACACCGTGATCGTGCTGAAAAGCGCGGACAAGCAGAAGCTCGGTCAGGTGGCTGCGGAAATTCGCGCGTTCCGTCCGCCGGAGCCCTACAAGGGTAAAGGCGTTCGTTACAGCGACGAACGTGTCCGCCGCAAAGAAGCCAAGAAGAAGTAAGGCAGGGTTATGAACGCGAAGAAAGAATCTCGTCTCCGTCGTGCCCGCCGCGCCCGTGCCAAGATCCGCGATCTGGGTGTGAATCGCTTGTGCGTCAACCGCACCCCGCGTCACATCTACGCGCAGATCATCTCACCGGACGGCGGCAAGGTCCTTGCCAGCGCTTCCACGCTGGACAAGAGCCTGCGCGAAGGTGCCACGGGCAACGCTGACGCGGCTGCCAAGGTGGGTGCTCTGATTGCCGAGCGCGCCAAGGATGCCGGCATCTCTCAGGTTGCCTTCGACCGCGCAGGGTTTCAGTACCACGGGCGTGTCAAGGCGTTGGCTGATGCCGCACGCGAAGGCGGTCTGCAATTCTAAAGGGTTTAACGATGGCGAATAACGAACAGAAGGGCGGCGACCTGCAAGAGAAGTTGGTGCAGGTTAACCGCGTCGCCAAGGTGGTCAAAGGTGGCCGTATCTTCGGTTTCACCGCGTTGACCGTCGTTGGCGATGGCAACGGCCGGGTCGGCTTCGGTCGCGGCAAGGCACGTGAAGTGCCGGTTGCGATCCAGAAAGCCATGGACCAGGCACGCCGTAACATGGTCAAGGTCAGTCTCAGCGGCAGCACGCTGCAGTACCCGGTTCGCGCCCGTCACGGCGCGTCCAAGGTCTTCATGCAGCCGGCTTCCGAGGGTACCGGCATCATCGCCGGCGGTGCCATGCGCTCCGTGCTCGAGCTGGCCGGTGTGCATGACGTTCTGGCCAAGTGCTACGGTTCCACCAACCCGGTGAACGTGGTTCGTGCCACCATCAAGGGGCTCGAATCCATGCAATCTCCGGAAGACATCGCCGCCAAGCGTGGCCTGTCTGTCGAAGAGCTGGCGGGGTAAGTGACCATGGCACAGACGATCAAAATCACCCAGACCCGCAGCACCATCGGTGTCCTGCAGAAGCACAAGGCGACGATGACCGGCCTCGGTCTGCGTCGCATTGGGCACTCGGTCGAGCTGGAAGACACCCCCGCCGTTCGCGGCATGATCAACAAGGTCAACTACCTTGTTCGAGTCGAGGGAGAGTAATCCATGAAACTCAATAGCTTAAGCCCGGCGCCGGGTTCCAAGCACGCTGAAAAGCGTCTTGGTCGCGGTATCGGCTCTGGCCTGGGCAAGACCGGTGGCCGCGGCCACAAGGGTCTGAAGTCTCGTTCCGGCGGTTCGGTCAAGCCGGGTTTCGAGGGCGGTCAAATGCCCTTGCAGCGCCGCTTGCCGAAGTTCGGTTTCACCTCGGCGAAGTCGCTGGTGTCCGAAGAGGTCCGTCTGGCCGAGCTGGCCAAGGTCGAGGGCGACGTTGCCGATCTCGCCAGCCTGAAGAAGGCCAACGTGCTCAAGAATGCTACCGAGTACGCCAAGGTCGTTCTGTCCGGCGAGTTGAGCAAGGCGGTTACCGTGCGTGGCCTCAAGGTCACCAAAGGTGCGCGAGCTGCGATCGAAGCGGCCGGTGGTAAGGTAGAGGACTAAATGGCTAAGTCAGGAAACATGCCGGCGAACATGGGTAGCGGTCTCAGCGAGCTGTGGGCGCGCCTGCGTTTCGTCTTCATCGCGATCGTGGTCTACCGAATCGGTGCCCACATCCCCGTCCCCGGCATCGATCCTGACCAGCTGGCTGCCCTGTTTCGGGAGAACCAGGGCACCATCCTGGGCATGTTCAACATGTTTTCGGGGGGTGCGCTGCAGCGCATGAGCATCTTCGCGCTGGGGATCATGCCGTACATCTCCGCGTCGATCATCATGCAGCTTCTGACCGCGGTATCGCCTCAGCTCGAAGCGCTGAAGAAAGAGGGCGAAGCCGGCCGCCGCAAGATCAACCAGTACACCCGCTACGGTACGGTGTTGCTGGCCCTGATCCAGGCGACCGGCATGTCAGTTGGTCTGGTCAGTCAGGGCGTTGCTTATTCGGGTGACATCAGCTTTTACTTCACGGCCGTCGTGACGTTCGTCGCCGGTGCGGTATTCCTGATGTGGCTGGGCGAGCAGATTACCGAGAAGGGGATCGGCAATGGTATTTCGTTGATCATCTTCTCCGGCATCGTGGCTGGCCTGCCCAGCGCGATCGGGCAATCGTTCGAGCTGGCTCGCAATGACGGTGCGTGGAACGTGTTGCCACTGTTGGCGCTTTCGATTCTGGGCATCGCCACGGTGGCATTCGTGGTGTTCATCGAGCGCGGTCAGCGCCGCATCACGGTGAACTATCCGCGGCGTCAGGTTGGCAACAAGATGTATGCGGGACAGAGCAGCTACCTGCCGCTGAAGGTCAACATGGCGGGCGTGATTCCGCCGATCTTCGCGTCGAGTATCCTGCTGTTCCCGGGTTCCATCGGTCAGTGGCTGGGCCAGGGCGACGGATTCGAGTGGCTGCAGGTGGCTTCACAGCAACTTGCCCCCGGCGCGCCTCTGTACATCATTCTGTTTGCCGCGGCAGTGCTGTTCTTCTGCTTCTTCTATACGGCGTTGGTGTTCAATCCCAAGGATGTCGCCGACAACCTGAAGAAGTCCGGTGCTTTCCTGCCGGGGATCCGTCCAGGAGAGCAGACGGCTCGCTACGTCGACAAGGTGATGACGCGACTGACGCTGTTCGGGGCGCTCTACATCACGCTGGTCTCGTTGATGCCGCAGTTCCTGGTGGTGGCCTGGCAGGTGCCGTTCTACTTCGGCGGGACGTCGCTGCTGATCGTGGTCGTGGTAATCATGGACTTCATGGCCCAGGTTCAATCGCATCTGATGTCTCATCAGTATGAGTCGGTGATGAAGAAATCGAACCTGAAAGGCTACGGTAGCGGCGGCCTGACGCGCTAGCCCCCGCGAGAGAGCATTTGGAGAGAACGATGAAAGTTCGAGCTTCTGTAAAGAAAATGTGCCGTAACTGCAAGATCATTCGGCGCAACGGCGCGGTTCGCGTGATTTGTACTGAACCGCGTCACAAGCAGCGTCAGGGCTGATTTGACCCTAGCACTGTGAGTAAAAAGCGGGCCATGGCATATCCCTTGCCTTGAGAGAGGTTAAGGGGTATGCTATTGCGCCCTTTGTGGACGACTAAACGAGCAAGCCGCTCAACATTCGGAGTAAGCTGATGGCCCGTATTGCAGGCGTCAATATCCCGGACAACAAGCATGCGGCGATCTCGCTGACCTACATCTACGGGATTGGCCGCACGCGTGCGCAGAGTATCTGTGTCGCTGCCGGCATCGCACCGACCGCCAAGGTCCAGGAACTGTCAGGCGAAGAGCTCGACGTTCTGCGTACCGAAGTGGGCAAGTACACCGTAGAAGGCGACCTTCGCCGTGATGTGACGCTGAATATCAAGCGTCTCATGGACTTGGGTTGCTACCGTGGTCTGCGCCATCGTCGTGGTCTACCGCTGCGTGGTCAGCGTACCAAGACCAATGCGCGTACCCGTAAGGGACCGCGTAAACCGATTCGTAAGTAATTAACGTTCCGGCGTTTAAGATCAGGATACATCAACATGGCTAACCCGCGTAGTAACCGTAAAAAGGTTAAAAAGCAGGTCGTGGATGCGGTAGCACACATCCACGCCTCTTTTAACAATACGATCGTGACGATCACAGACCGCCAGGGCAATGCGCTTTCTTGGGCAACTGCCGGTGGTTCGGGTTTTCGTGGTTCTCGCAAGAGCACCCCGTTCGCAGCTCAAGTGGCGAGTGAACGTGCAGCGACTGCTGCAGCCGAGTATGGTGTGAAAAACGTCGACGTGCTGGTCAAGGGCCCCGGTCCTGGCCGTGAGTCTGCCGTGCGCGCATTGAATGCCGCCGGCTTCCGCGTACAGAGCATCACTGACGCGACGCCGATTCCGCACAACGGATGCCGTCCGCCGAAGAAACGCCGCGTTTAAGGAGACAGACTCATGGCTCGTTATCTAGGTCCCAAGTGTAAACTGTCTCGTCGTGAGGGTACCGACCTCTTTCTCAAGAGCGGTGTCACTCCCTTCGAGAAGAAGTGCAAATCCGAGCAGATCCCGGGTGTGCACGGCCAGCGCCGTCAGCGTCTTTCCGACTACGGCTTGCAGCTTCGCGAGAAGCAGAAAGTGCGTCGTATCTACGGCGTGCTCGAAAACCAGTTCCGCAACTACTACAAGGAAGCCGCTCGCCTGAAAGGTGCGACCGGTGAAGTCCTGCTGCAGTTGCTGGAATGCCGACTGGACAACGTGGTGTACCGCATGGGCTTCGGCTCCACGCGTAACGAATCACGCCAGTTGGTCAGCCACAAGGCGATTTCGGTCAACGGCCGTACCGTCAACGTGGCGTCCTATCAGGTGCGCCCCGGTGACGTCGTCTCTGTTCGCGAGAAGGCCAAGAATCAGGCCCGTATCCAGCAGGCCCTGTCCATCGCTGCCAACCGCGGCGACGTGACCTGGATCGACATCGACTCGAAGAAGATGGAAGGCACTTTCAAGGCTGTCCCGGAACGCGGCGACCTGTCTGCCGACATCAACGAAAACCTGATCGTCGAGCTGTACTCCAAGTAAGGCTTGGAGCCGGGCCATTCAAGCGGCCCGGTTCCTGCCTGGAGTACCGATATTCGTTTGGCAGCCTGGGAAGGTGTTCATATGCAGCGTTCAGTGACAGAGTTTCTCCGTCCCCGCGACATCAAGGTCGAAGAGGTCAACGCACATCACGCCAAGATCGTGCTGGAACCCTTCGAACGTGGTTTCGGCCATACCCTGGGGAATGCGCTGCGTCGCATCCTGCTCTCTTCGATGCCTGGCTGTGCCGTTGTCGAAGCGGAAATCGAAGGCGTATTGCATGAGTACAGCGCCATCGAGGGTGTTCAGGAAGACGTCATCGAGATTCTTCTAAATCTCAAGGACGTGGCCATCAAGATGCATGGTCGCGACGAAGCCGTCCTCACCTTGAACAAGCAGGGCCCCGGTGTAATGACTGCCGGTGATATCGCCGTCGGTCATGACGTCGAGATCGTCAATCCGAATCACGTGATTGCTCACCTCAACGATGGCAGCGAGCTGAAAATGCAGCTGAAGATCGTTCGGGGTCGCGGTTACGAGCCCGCGGATGCGCGTCTCTCCGACGAGGACGAATCCCGTGCCATCGGTCGTCTGCAGCTGGATGCGACTTTCAGCCCCGTTCGCCGTGTGTCCTATGCGGTCGAAGCGGCTCGTGTCGAACAGCGCACCGATCTCGATAAGCTGGTCATCGATCTCGAAACAGACGGCACTCTGGACCCGGAAGAAGCGATTCGTCGCAGTGCGACCATTCTCCAGGAACAGCTGGCCGCCTTCGTCGATCTCGAAGCCGACAGAGAGCAGGAAATCGAAGAGGAAGAAGATCAGATTGATCCGATTCTTCTGCGTCCCGTGGATGATCTCGAACTCACGGTTCGCAGCGCCAACTGCCTGAAGGCCGAGAATATTTACTACATTGGCGATTTGATTCAGCGCACGGAAGTCGAGCTGCTCAAGACGCCGAACCTTGGCAAGAAGTCCTTGAACGAGATCAAGGACGTGTTGGCTTCGCGCGGTCTTTCGCTCGGCATGCGGTTGGAAAACTGGCCGCCGGCGAGCTTGAAAGACGACAAGGCTTCCGCCTGACGACGGTGTGCGCCGGGGCTCCGGCTCCCGCGCTCCTGTTCAGCGTCGAATCCAGTGTGCCGACTCGAATCACCAGTTTGGTAAGGAATAGCAATCATGCGTCATCGTAAGAGTGGTCGTCATCTGAATCGGACCAGCTCGCATCGGCACGCCATGTTCAAGAACATGTGCACCTCGCTGGTCGAGCATGAAGTGATCAAGACTACCCTGCCCAAAGCCAAGGAGCTGCGTCGTCATATCGAGCCGCTGATCACTCTGGCCAAGCAGGATAGCGTGGCGAATCGCCGTCTGGCGTTCAGCCGTACCCGCTCCAAGGAAGCCGTCGGCAAGCTCTTCAACGAGCTTGGCCCGCGTTACGTCAATCGCCCGGGCGGTTACGTCCGTGTGCTGAAGTGCGGTTTCCGCACCGGCGACAACGCCCCGATGGCCTACATCGAGCTGGTCGATCGCCCCGTTGTTGAAGAAGCCGCTGGCGACGAGTAAGTCCCTAGGGCCTGTTTACACTATCCACGTGGCCACGACGGCGCCGGTTTTATCGTGAGGCTAGGCGCGAACCTCGGGTTTTGGTGGTTCCAAGCCCTTGGTGAGCAACAACGCCTCGAGGGAAAACCGGCCCGTCCCTTCGGGTTGCGCGTCAACTACGCCCAGGCTTCGTTGCGTGACTGGATAAGGGACCCCCCCTTATCGGCGTCCCGCGCCTTGCCTGAACGCAGTTGACGCAGCAACGTGGCTCGCGGCGCATAGTGTGAACAGGCCCGAGCTTCCTGCACGACATAAAACCGGCTGCCCAAGTGATTGGGCAGCCGGTTTTCTTTTGGCTGGACGTTTTCTTCTGGCCGGAACTCCTCGATGCCGGATCTGTCCGACGACGCTTTACGGCACCGGGATCGGACCCAGCGTAGTCGCCGGTCGACGGCGGCGCCGAAGGGCGCCGCGTGAGAGGGATCAGGCGCGCTTGGCCTTGCGCGCCTTGGGTTCGGGCAGCAGCGGTGCCAGGAAATTGCCCGTGTGGGAGTGCTCGAGCCCCGCCACCTGCTCTGGCGTGCCCTCCGCGATGATGCGCCCGCCACCGGAGCCACCTTCCGGGCCCAGATCGATGATCCAGTCGGCGGTCTTGATCACATCGAGGTTGTGCTCGATCACCACCACCGTGTTGCCGTGGTCGCGTAGCCGATGCAACACGCCGAGCAACTGGCGGATATCCTCGAAATGCAGTCCCGTGGTGGGTTCGTCGAGGATGTAGAGCGTCTGGCCGGTATCGCGCTTGGCCAGTTCACGCGCCAGCTTGACGCGCTGTGCCTCGCCTCCGGAGAGCGTGGTGGCGCTCTGGCCGAGGCGGACGTAGGAGAGCCCGACATCCATCAGCGTCTGGAGGCGTCTCGCGATCGCCGGCACCGGGCTGAAAAACTCCAGCGCCTCTTCGATGGTCATCTCGAGCACTTCGTGAATGCTCTTGCCCTTGTAGTGAATCTCCAGCGTCTCGCGGTTGTAGCGCTTGCCCTTGCAGACGTCGCAGGGCACGTAGATATCCGGCAGGAAGTGCATCTCGACCTTGATCATGCCCTCGCCCTGGCACGCCTCGCAGCGGCCGCCCTTGACGTTGAAGCTGAAACGTCCCGGCTTGTAGCCGCGGGCCCGCGCCTCCTGGGTACCGGAAAAGAGTTCGCGGATCGGGGTGAAGATGCCGGTGTAAGTGGCGGGATTGGAGCGCGGCGTGCGGCCGATCGGGCTCTGGTCGATGTCGATGATCTTGTCGAGCTGGTCGAGACCCTCGATGCTGCGATAGGGTGCCGCCGTCAGTGTGGTCGCGCGGTTGAGCTCGCGCGCCGCGATCGGCATCAGCGTCGAGTTGATCAGGGTCGACTTACCGGAACCGGAGACGCCGGTCACGCAGACGAACAGACCCAGCGGCAGCGCCAGGTCGACACTCTGCAGGTTGTTGCCGGTGGCGCCACGCAGATGGAGCTGTTTGTCCGGGTTGACCGGGATGCGGTAGGGCGGCACCTCGATACAGCGTTTTCCGGAGAGATACTGACCCGTCAACGACTCCGGAGCCGTCTCGATATCGTGGGGCGTACCCTGGGCCACGATGGTGCCGCCATGCACGCCGGCGCCAGGGCCGATATCGAGAACGTGGTCGGCGGCGCGAATGGCGTCCTCGTCGTGCTCGACGACGATCACCGTATTGCCCAGGTCGCGCAGGCGGATCAACGTGCGCAGCAGACGATCGTTGTCGCGCTGATGGAGGCCGATCGAGGGCTCGTCGAGGATGTACATCACCCCGACCAGACCGGCACCGATCTGGCTGGCCAGGCGTATGCGCTGGGCCTCGCCGCCGGAGAGCGTATCGGCGCTGCGCTCCAGGGTCAGATAGTCGAGCCCGACGTTGACCAGAAACTCGAGTCGGGCATGAATCTCATGGACGATCTTGACCGCGATTTCGCCCTTCCTCCCGGGGAGCGTCAACTGGCGGAAATAATCCCAGGCTTCCCCCACCGGCATCCGGGTCAGCGTCGGAAGATTGTGGCCGTCGATGAACACATGGCGCGCCTCGCGCTTGAGACGGGTCCCGTCGCAGGTCGGGCAGGGGCGTACCGCGAGGTACTTGGCCAGGTCGTCGCGAACCATCGATGACTCGGTCTCGCGGTAGCGTCGCTCCAGATTGGGCAGTACGCCCTCGAAGGGGTGCTCCCGGGTGACCTTGCGGCCGCGGTCGTTGACGTAGCTGAACGGGATATCGTCCTTGTCGCTGCCGTTGAGTATCAGGTCGCGCTCATGACGGGCGAGCGCGTTCCACGGCGTATCCAGCGTGAAACGATAGTGTTCGGCGACCGCCTGGAGCTGACTGAAATAGTAGATGCTGCGACGATCCCAACCCTTGATCGCGCCTTCGGCCAGCGACAGCTCCGGATGACTGATCAGCTTGTCCGGGTCGAAAAACTGACGCACGCCCAGGCCATCGCAGGTCGGGCAGGCGCCGGCCGGGTTGTTGAACGAGAACAGCCGCGGCTCGAGTTCACTCAACGAGTAGCCGCAGATCGGGCAGGCGAAGCGTGATGAAAACGCCAGGTCTTCCTGCTCGCCATCCATGAAATGAATGATCGCGGTGCCGTCGGCCAGATTGAGGGCGGTCTCGAAGGATTCGGCCAGACGCTGCTGCAGATCCGGGCGAACCTTGATGCGGTCGACCACCACGCTGATGTCGTGCTTGCGTTTCTTGTCGAGCGCTGGCACATCGTCGAGTTCGACGGTGTGCCCGTCGATCACGGCTCGCACGAACCCCTGGGCCCGTAGCTCGCTGATCAACTGCAGGTGCTCGCCCTTGCGGCCCTTGACCACCGGCGCCAGCAGCATCAGCCGGCTGCCCTCGGGCAGCGCCAGCACCTGGTCGACCATCTGCGAGACGGTCTGGGCCTCGAGCTCTTCGTCGTGATCCGGGCATCGGGGCGTGCCGGCGCGGGCGAACAACAGGCGCAGGTAGTCGTAGATTTCGGTGATGGTGCCGACGGTGGAGCGCGGATTGTGCGAGGTCGATTTCTGCTCGATGGAGATGGCCGGCGAGAGTCCTTCGATATGGTCGACGTCGGGCTTTTCCATCATCGACAGGAACTGGCGGGCGTAGGTCGACAGGGATTCGACATAACGTCGCTGCCCCTCGGCATAGAGCGTGTCGAATGCGAGTGAAGACTTACCCGAACCGGAGAGACCGGTGACCACGATCAACTTGTCGCGCGGCAGTTCGACATCAATGTTCTTCAGGTTGTGGGTGCGTGCGCCCCTGACCAGAATGCTGTCCATGACTACCTCGTGCTGCGACGCGGGAAACGACCATTATAGGTCGCGGATCAAATGCCCGGCAAAGCCGGCTGCTTTCACTGAAGGAGGGCGAGCGGTAAAATGCATCGCTCATCCCGAATCATCCTCGGCGCTTGCCGAGTTCACCCAACGTTGTGACCTCCATGACTTCTCGTTTTCTCGTTACCGAACGACGTGCCATCGTCGGGCTGGCCAGCCTGTACGCCTCGCGAATGCTGGGGCTATTCATGGTCCTGCCGGTGCTGGCGCTGTATGCCGATCATCTCGACGGCGCCACCCCTTTGCTTGTCGGCATGGCGCTGGGCGGCTACGGCCTGACCCAAGCCATTCTTCAAATCCCCTTCGGTCTGCTCTCCGATCGTATCGGGCGCAAGGCGGTCATCGCCGGGGGGCTGCTGCTGTTCATCATCGGCAGTATCGTCGCCGCCAGTGCCACCTCCATTACCGGCATCATCATCGGGCGCTGCCTGCAGGGCAGTGGCGCGGTCGCTGGCGCCATCATGGCACTGCTGGCGGATCAGACCCGCGAAGAGATTCGCACTGCCGCGATGGCGACCATCGGGCTCTCGATCGGCGTGGCATTCGCTATCGCCATGGTCGTGGGGCCCCTGGTCGCGGATGTCGGCGGGCTCGCCGGCGTATTCTGGTTCACCGCGATACTCTCTGCCTGCGGACTGCTGATCCTGTGGAAACTGGTGCCGCGAGCGCCGAAGCGGATGCCGCATCGGGATGTCGGCATCGATCGTCGTCAATTGCGCGCCACGCTGGGACAAGGCGACCTTCTGCGGCTCGATTTCTCGATCTTCGCCCTCCACCTGATTCTGACGGCGTGCTTCACGGCGCTGCCGTTTCGGCTCGAGTCGCTGGGATTCGCCCCAGCGGATCACGGCTGGGTCTACCTGCCGGTCATGGCGCTGGCCTTCGTCGGCATGATTCCGCTGGTCATCGTGGCCGAGAAGTATCGCAAGATGAAGCCTGTCTTCGTCGGTGCCGTCGCGGCGATGACATTGATTCTGCTCGGCTTCGGCGAACTGGCGAATGACCGAGTCGCCCTGTTGACCCTACTTTGGGGCTTTTTCGTCGTCTTCAATCTGCTGGAGGCAACACTGCCGTCGATGATCAGCAAACTAGCGCCGGCGGGGGCCAAGGGCACCGCCATGGGCGTCTACTCGACCAGCCAGTTCTTTGGCGCCTTTCTCGGCGGTACCCTGGGCGGCGCCCTCTCCCAGGGTTTCGGCGTCCAGAGCGTCTTCCTGGGCACGGCGGTGGTCGGGGCGATCTGGCTGGCCGTGGTCTGGAAGATGCCGGCACCACGCCATCTCTCCAGCGAGATCATTGCACTCGACGAGCAATCCATGGGCATGCTCGATACACTACTCGAGCGCTTTATCGCGGTGACCGGCGTCGAGGACGCCGTGGTCGTACCCGAAGAACAGGTCGCCTATCTCAAGGTCGACCGCCAGCGCCTGGATGTCGAGGCGCTGGCCCGTATCGCAGGCAATCAATGGCAACGAACCGACGCATGAGAGCGTCGCAACGCAGGAATGCGAGGAGACAACGATGGCCCGAGGTGTGAACAAAGTCATCCTGATCGGCAACCTGGGACAGGATCCGGAAGTGCGCTTCCTGCCCTCGGGGAATCCGGTGTGCAACCTGCGCATCGCGACTACCGATAGCTGGACCGATCGCCAGAGCGGCCAGCGCCAGGAGCGCACGGAATGGCACAGCGTGGTGCTGTTCAACAAGCTAGCGGAAATCGCCCAGCAGTACGTCAAGAAAGGCTCGCGGATCTATATCGAAGGACGCCTGCAGACCCGCAAGTGGCAGGGGCAGGATGGTCAGGATCGTTACTCCACCGAGATCATCGGCAACGACATGCAGATGCTGGACTCTCGTGGCGGCGGCCAGGGTGGCGGGGATTACGCCCAGCCACAGGGCCAGTATGGCGGAGCGCCGCAGGATGGCGGCTACGATCAGCAGCCGCAGCAGGGCGGTTACGGTGGCAACCCGCAACAGCCGCAACAGCCGCAGCAGCAGCGTCCGCCTCAGGGCCAACGTCCGCCGCAGCAGGGACAGCCGGCCCCACAACCGAACCAGAATCCGAACTACGGTGCGCCGAATCCTGGCAGTTTCGATGATTTCGATGACGAAATTCCGTTCTGACGGATGCGCCTGAGTATAGATACACCCGACGGAGCCCCGTGTTGGTAGGGGGTCCGTCGTTATCGACCAGATGCCGCGATTAGGCCATCGATACCCTTCAGGCTTCCCACCGCCGTACCGATAAACTTTGGGCAAAACAGGCTCGTAATGGCAGGCTGCCAATGCCGTGTTCGACGTCGCGCCTGGTGGCAGGAAGCGTGATCATCCATTTCCCTGGCGATGAACAGGATATGACCGTCGTATTGTGAGGTGCAGGTTCATCGGTAAGCTTTAATTATCGTTTTGAGTAATATAGGGCTTCTCGAGGACGGCTGATACAACCATCGAGCCAAAACTCATCCCGCATCGAGTCGTTCGCTCGCACTCCACGATGTGTTCAATAGTGCAGGGGTCATGTCGCAAACCAATCATCGGACAGTGCCGCGCAAACCGGGTCGCCCGAAAGAGGGCGAGGATCTACGTTATGTCATTCTCGACGAGGCTGAGCTTGCCTTTGCCGAACACGGCTTTGCAGGCACCCGTGTTCGAGACATCGCCATGCTCGCCGGTGTCAACCAGGCCCTGATTCGCTACTATTTCGGCTCGAAGCAGGAACTGTTCGATGAAGTACTGCGACGGCGTGGCAGCGATATCTCCGGCGCGCGCCATGTGCAGCTGGATAGACTGCTGGCGCTTCCCGATCCGCCCAGTGTTTCTCAGATCATCCGTGCCTACCTGCAACCGCAGTGGGACATGAAACAGAGCGGCCCCAACGGCGCCGCTTTCGTGCGCCTTCAAGCGCGCTTGCATGCCGAGCCCGAAGCGCATGCGCTGCGTT
The DNA here is from genome assembly GCF_008298015.1 of Salinicola corii. Classification (GTDB taxonomy): domain Bacteria; phylum Pseudomonadota; class Gammaproteobacteria; order Pseudomonadales; family Halomonadaceae; genus Salinicola; species Salinicola corii. The sequence goes on from NZ_VTPX01000010.1 coordinate 38,856, forward strand.
TGCGCAGCGAGGTCTACGATGCTTCGGTCAAGCGATATATCCAGGTACTCTCCGATGCACTGCCCGAGATTCCTCGGGAGACCATTAGCATGCGTATGGCATTCCTCGTCGGTACTTATCTGTTCATGCTCAATGACCTGGGGCGATTGAACGATCTGACGGATGGCCAGATCGGTGACATCGCGCAGGATGAGATGCTCGGTCAACTGGTGCGCTTCCTGGCGGCTGGGCTAGCGGCACCGGTGTCCTGACAGGTCTCGCTTAAGCGGCCAATAGGTTTTGGATAGCGTCGGACTGGCGAGTGACTCGAGTTGTAATTATACAAAATTATAATTTATTCTCGAGAGAGCTTACCGCTTGAGGACAACAACATGAAGCACTTCCGGGTCGGGCAGATCGTGCCCAGTTCCAACGTCACCATGGAGACTGAGATTCCCGCATTGCTACGAGCTCGTGAAAGCGTGGGCGAGGAACGCTTCACCTTCCACTCTTCGCGCATGCGCATGAAGCACGTCACCAAGGAGGAGCTGGCGGCAATGGATGCTGACAGCGACCGCTGCGCGCTGGAACTTTCCGATGCCCGTGTCGATGTCATGGGCTACGCCTGTCTCGTCGCCATCATGTCGATGGGCCACGGCTACCACTGCGTTTCGGGTCCGCGCTTGCAGCAGGTGGCGGCGGACAACGGCGCGTCGACGCCGGTGGTGACCTCGGCCGGGGCGCTGATCGAAGGGTTGCGGGCGATGGGCGCCAAGAGGGTGGCAGTGGTCGCACCCTACATGAAGCCGCTGACCGAGATGGTCGTCGACTATATTCGTCACGAAGGGTTCGAGGTTTCCGACTACCGCGCGCTGGAGATCCAGGACAACCTGGCGGTGGCCGCACATGATCCGATGAACCTGCCGGATATCGTCGCCGGGATGAACACCGACAACGTCGATGCGGTGGTGCTGTCGGCCTGCGTGCAGATGCCGTCGCTCCCCGCGGTACCGATGGTCGAGGCTCGCACCGGCAAACCGGTGGTGACCGCGGCGATCGCCACCACTTGGCAGATGCTCAAGGCACTCGATGTCGAAACGCGGGTGCCCGGTGGCGGCACCCTCCTGTCAGGCGCTTATTGAGGACACATCATGACGATAGACAACAAGGTCAATGAAACCGGTTATAACGTGCACGCCAACGGCATTCGTCAGCATCTGATCCACTATCCCGGCCCGGGGGAGCAGATGGTGCTGATTCCCGGCATCACCTCGCCCGCCATCACCTGGGGCTTCGTTGCCGAGCGGCTGGCCGAGCGCTTCGACGTGCACGTGCTCGACGTGCGCGGCCGGGGCTTGAGCCAGGCCGGTGAACTGGACTATTCGCTCGATGCGATGGCTGCCGATGTGCTGGCGGTAATCGCGGCGGCCGGGCTCGAATCGCCGGTCGTGTTGGGGCACTCGATGGGCGCACGCACCGCGATCCGGGCGGCGCGAATGAATACCGCGCCGATCGGCCAGATAGTGTTGGTCGACCCGCCGGTGTCGGGGCCGGGCCGGCGTGCCTATCCCTCGCCCTGGAACTGGTACGAGGATTCGATCCGGCTGGCCGAGAAGGGCTGTTCGGGCGAACAGATGCGCCAGTTCTGTCCCACCTGGAGCGACGAACAGAACGCGCTGCGCGCCGAGTGGCTGCACACCTGTCAGCTCGATGCGATTCGTACCGCCTACGACGGTTTCCACAGCGACGACATTCATGTCGATCTGGCTGAGATCACGTTGCCGATCCGCCTGGTCGTGGCCGGCGGCGCCCCGGTGATCGAAGACGACGATGTAGCAGAAATCCAGGCGCTGGCACCGCAGACCGAGGTGCGCACCGTCGAAGGTGCCGGCCACATGATCCCTTGGGATGACCTCGAAGGTTTCCTCGGCGCGGTCATGGATCTGGAGAAACACTGATTTATTGCTGCGCTCGATATCTTGATTGCCGGCGGTGCTCAAAATCCTCATTTAACACCGCGTAAACTCCGGTTTTTGCGCTCCGGCGGCGACCAACCTCTCTTCGCTCGCTACATAAATCAGCGCTTCCCTAGAAGCCCTGTGAGTCATTGGCATTTGACCAAGAACAAAGAGGATCGACCGATGGATCAAGCAAGCTTTACCGAGATCTGCCTGCATCAGTTGACAATGTCCGGTGTACACGAGGGCGAGAAGCTCGTGGTGCTGACGCAGGGAAACGAACGCCTCGATTACGCTGATGCCTTCATGGCAGCGGGGCAACGATTGGGCGCCAACATGTACCACATGCGCCTGCCAGCGCCGTTGCCCACCGGCAGCTGGAATGTCGGTGTCACCGGGCTGGCGGCGTTGCCCGAGGCGGTCGAAGCGCTGAAGCAGTGCGACATGCTGATCGACTGTGTCTTTCTGCTGTTCTCGCCGGAGCAGTTCGCGATCCAGGCCGCAGGTACGCGGATTTTGACCGCGGTGGAGCCGCCCGAGCTGTTGGCGCGGATGCTGCCGTATCCCGAGCTGCGCGAAAAGGTCGAGATCGCCGCCGAGATGCTGTCGAAAGCCAAGGTCATGCGCATCACTTCGCCACATGGCACCGACGTGACCTACCAGCTCAACACTTATCCCACCGTCGCTGAATACGCCTGCACCGATACGCCAGGACGCTGGGACCACTGGCCCTCGGGCTTCGTCTTCACTGGCGGCGACGACGACGGTGTGGATGGCCGGATCGTGGTGGCGCCGGGCGATGTCCTGTTGCCGCAGAACATGTACGTGCGCGAGCCGATCACCTACACCATCGAGAAGGGCTGGATCACCGACATCCGTGGCGGACTCGATGCCGAACTGGTGAAATCCTACATGGCGGCTTTCAACGATCCTCGCGGCATGGGCATGAGCCATGTTGGTTGGGGCATGAATCCGCAGGCCAAATGGCACGGCATGACGCCGGGTGAATTTCCTGGTGGTATGGGCATGGAGCCGCGCAGTTTCTACGGCAATGTGATGTTCTCGACCGGGCCGAACAACGAACTCGGCGGCCCCAACGACACCGCTTGCCACCTCGATATTCCGATGCGCGGCTGCTCGTTGTTCCTCGACGACAAGCCGATCGTGATCGACGGCGATATCGTCGTCAAAGAGATTCAGATGCAATGTGATTGACACTGCAGCGGCCCACCCAGGGCCGCTTGGCTTATAGGAACAACAATGTCCCAACAGACGGTCTATGATCAGGCCGGTTTTGGCCGCGCGGTACCGCGCGGCAGCCGTCCGGCCATCGTCGTGGTCGATTTCAGCTATGGCTTCACCGATACCCAATATCCCACCGCCGCCGATATGCACAGCCAGATCGCGGCAACCCGGCGTTTGACCGACGTCGCCCGGGCAGCGGGTTTTCCGGTGATCTATACCACCATCGCCTACCATCCGGGCGAGCTGGACATGCTCCCCTGGCTGAAGAAGGCCAGCGGTATGGCGGCGCTGCTGGCAGGGTCTCGTCTGGTTGAAATCGACGCCGCGACCGGCATCCAGTCGTATGACGCCATCGTCACCAAGAAGGGGGCCTCGGCATTCTTCGGCACCTCGCTGGCCGCGATGTTGAGCGGCTCCCTGGTGGATACCCTGGTCGTCACCGGTGCCACGACCTCGGGTTGCGTGCGCGCCACCGTGGTCGACGCTGTGCAGTCAGGCTTCAACGTGCTGGTGCCTCGCGATTGTTGCGCCGACCGGGCCTCTGCGCCGCACCAGGCCAACCTTTATGACATGCACCAGAAATATGCCGATGTGACGGATGCCGACGATATCCACGCCTGGCTGCTGACGTTGGCTGACCCATGACACAGACTGGCGTGGATCAGAAGAGTTCGCCATGAGTTGGCTGACAACCGGACAAACCATCGACTAGAGAACACGGACGATTTGAATGAATTGACCGATCACTCATAACGTTGATGGCTCGACGCTCGGTGCGGGAGATTCTAAAATAACAATACCGATAGCCATCTAACGATTTCGGGTGCATCGTTATGCTCGATGTGCCGTCATCGCGCCTTCACCGTTGCCGGTGGAGGCGCTGTGTTTTTTGCCACATCTCTCATTTCAAGAGTGTCCCTGCATGTCGCAACGTATTCCCGATGGGGCTCGCCTGCCCGAGCTGACGCTGCGAGGCGTCATTCTAGGTACCGTCATCACGCTGTTGTTCACGGCTTCCAACGTATATCTAGGGCTCAAGGTCGGGTTGACCTTTGCCTCGGCGATTCCTGCCGCGGTCATCTCCATGGCCGTGCTGCGACGCGTGGCGGGGGCCAACAAGCTCGAAAACAACATGGTTCAGACCCAGGCTTCTGCGGCGGGAACGCTCTCCGCGATCATCTTCGTGTTGCCGGGGCTGCTGATGATCGGTTACTGGCAGGGCTTCCCGTTCTGGCAGACCACGGCGATCTGCGCCATCGGCGGCATCCTCGGCGTGCTTTACACGATCCCGCTGCGTCGGGTGATGGTGGTACAGAGCGATCTTCCCTATCCGGAAGGGATCGCGGCGGCGGAGATTCTCGAGGTCGGCAGCCGCGGTTCGACCACGCCGGATGCGGCCCGCGATGCCAACGATGGCCAGCCTGGCGACAAGGATGCCGACACAGCCACGGGCGAGCCCGGTGCCAGGGAGATCCTGCTGGGCGGTGTCGTCGCTGCCGGCTTCTCCATCGCCAGCGGCGGTCTGCGGGTGCTGGCGGACAGCGTCAGCGTGTGGTTCTCGGCCGGGCGCGCGGCTTTCCAGCTCTCGACCGGGTTTTCGCTGGCACTGGTCGGCGCCGGCTATCTGGTTGGTATCGTGGGTGGGATGGCGATGCTGATCGGGACGCTAATCGCCTGGGGCATTGCGGTCCCCTGGCTGACCAGCATCACCCCGCCGGAGGCAGGACAGTCGCTGGCCGATGCCGGCATGGTGCTGTGGTCCGACAAGGTCCGCTTCATCGGCGCTGGCACCATCGGGGTCGCGGCGGTCTGGACGCTGGCGACGCTGTTCAAGCCGATGCTGATCGGCATTCGCACGTCATTGGGCGCGATGCGCGGCGACCAGGGCGCGTTCCGCGATCAGGTGCGGACCGAGCGCGACCTGCCGGCGGGCATCATCCTGACGTTGACCGGGGCGCTGCTGGTGCTGCTGACCGTGGTTTTCGCGATCTTCCTTCACGGCGCGGCACCGCAGCTGGCCGGCGCCGCATTCTGGACGCTGACCCTGGGCAGCGTGCTGTTCGCCGGCGTGTTCGGTTTCCTGATCGCCGCCGCCTGCGGCTACATGGCCGGGCTGGTCGGTTCCTCCAGCAGCCCGATTTCGGGCATCGGCATCGTGGCGGTCATTCTGGTGTCGCTGCTGCTGCTGGGTTTCACCGCCATCAGCGATGCGTTCGATTCGCTGGATCCGGCGGTGGCGCGCATGCTGCCGACGGCGCTGGCACTGTTCGTGACCTCTGTCATTCTCGCCGTCGCGGCGATCTCCAACGACAACCTGCAGGATCTCAAGACCGGCTATCTGGTCGGTGCCACGCCGTGGCGTCAGCAGGTGGCGCTGATCATCGGTTGCGTGGTTGGGTCGCTGGTCATCCCGCCGGTGCTTTCGCTGCTCTACAACGCCTATGGCTTTGCCGGGGCGATGCCACGGGAGGGGATGGACCCCGGCCAGGCGCTGGGGGCGCCCCAGGCCTCGCTGATGACCGCCATCGTGCGTGGCGTATTCTCCCACGATCTCGAATGGACGATGATCGTCATCGGTCTGGGGATCGGCGCCGTGCTGATCGGCGTCGATGGGCTGCTGCGCAAGCGAGGAGGCAAGGCGCGGTTGCCGGTGCTGGCGGTGGGTATCGGCATCTATCTACCCCCGAGCATCAACATGCCGCTGGTGATCGGCGCCGTGCTGGGTTGGCTGATCGATCGCCGGCTCCGTGCCCGCGCCCTGGCGCGGGGCGATGATGTCGAACGCGCTTCTGAGCGGCCGCGCCGCCGTGGCGTGCTGCTCGCCTCTGGGCTGATCGTCGGCGAGAGCCTGGTCGGCGTGCTGCTGGCTGGCATCATCGGCCTGAGCGGGGCGCCGGCGCCGTTGGCGCTGGTCGGGGATGATTTCGCCGCTATCGCCCAGTGGCTGGGGCTGGCGGTGTTCGTCGTCATCTGCCTCGGTTTCTACCGCCGCGTGCTGGCGGCGCCCGTGGCCAGGTGACCCCGGCGTGCTACAGCGTCGAGTCGTTTGGCATGATCACCGCCGTGGTGGCGATGCCACCGGTCTCGACGGCAATCTCGAACAGCGCACCGGCCAGCGGCTCGTCATGGCAGCCGGTGGCCGCCGAGGTGACGAACAGCCGGTCCAGTGCGTCGCCGCCGAAGATGCAGGAGGTGGGGCGGGAGACGGGCAGGGCGATCTCCCGGTCCAGCGAGCCATCGGCGTGGAACCGGGCGGTACGACCGCCGTCCCACAGTGCGATCCACAGCCCGCCTTCGCGATCACAGGTCATGCCGTCCGGGTAGCCTGCGCCGGGGGCGAGTCGTATGTGCTCGCGACGATTCGACAGTTCGCCGTCATCGTCGAGATCGAAGGCAAACACGGTCTGGCGCGGGCTGTCGTTATGGTAGAGTGTGTCGCCGTCCGGGCTGATGGCGGGGCCGTTGGTGACGTGATATTCACTGTCCATCCGGATGACGCCACGGCTGTCGAGGCGAAACAGATGGCCGCGCGCCTCGTTTTCGGCGTCGTCCATGGAACCGAACCAGAGCCGGCCGCGCGTGTCGCTTCCGGCGTCGTTGAGGCGGTCGCCTGCCGGGAGCCACTCGATCGGCGTCAGACGCTTGCCGATGCGGGGGCCCTGCTCGTCGAGTTCGAGCTCTACGACCCCGGAGCGCAGGCCGGCAACGAAACCGCCCCCTTCTCGAGGTAGCAGCCAGCAACACGCTTCTTCGAGATCCCAGCTTCGATGCGCGCCGTCTTCGGGGTGATAGACGTGTAGCCTGGCCCGTCGAATATCGACGAACACCAAGGCGTGAAGGGTGCCGGACCAGATGGGGCCCTCGCCGAGTTCGGCGCCAATTTCCCAGGCTACGGCGACATCCTTGTCCATGTTGACTCTCTCAATGGGTTAGCGAATGGTCGAGCAGTTCCTGCGAGTATCGATGTCTGCCACTATCGGTACTTTACCCGCCATCGAGTCTTATGCGGGTACGTATCTTTCATCATAGTGCCTAGACCGACCAGGGAAGTGTAGTTCTCAGAAAAGTAAGGATTCCAGAGCGATGAGGCGTTCCGAGGTGCCATCGTGAAGTGTTTGGTGTTGCAGGCGGAGCACTGCCTGAGCCGGGCGTTGCACGCTATCTCCATGCAACGTGGCGATATCGAATATGTCTCGTTGCCGGACGTGGCGGATGCCGAGGCGTTGGCCATGGTCGAACCCGATGCCGTGATCGTGCCCCCGCTGGCGGATCCGGGGCGCTGCGAGCCGGCGGTGGTCTACGCCCACGCCGACCGGGTGGAGGCGTTGCTCGAGTCGTGCCGGGCACGGCAGATCCCGCTGGTCTGGTGCGTCTCCGACGCGCTGTACGAGGATGGAGCAGACGCTCCCATCGACGAGGATGTCCTGCCCCGGCCGCGGGACGAGGCGATGCGCCGACTGGTCGCCGTTGGCGAACTCGTGCGCCGTCATCCCCGGCATCTGATATGGCGCCTGGGGCCGCTGTTCGGACGCGAGGGCGACGATGCCTGGTTGAGCGAACTGATCGACTCGCTGATGCGCGGCGAATCGGTCAGGGCGGCCAGGGACTTGGTAGTGTGCCCGACATCCGTCATGGCCGTGGCGCGCGCGCTGACGGGGGTGTTGTTACAGATCGAGAGCGGCGCCAGCGCCTGGGGCACCTATCACCTCTGCGGCACGGAGCCCGTCAGCGTCTTCACCTTCTGCTCCGTGGTGCGGACACAGCTGGAGACACGGCTGGCGGGAGTGGGAGAGTCGCCGACGCTGGGAAGGTTGGAAGGACTCGACCAGCACCACGACACGCCGCTGCGACGCGTGCTCAATTGTCGTCGGCTGCTCGATGTCTTCGGTATCCATCAGAAGTCCTGGCGCCTGGAACTCGGATTGATGCTGGATGCGTGGTGTCAGGAGCGCTATCCCGATCACGATGAGGTCGATAATGGCGATCAACGTCGCAGCAGAGAGGAAGCGGCCGGTACATGAACGTCTTTCGTAGCATTATCTTCTATATTGGTTACTTTCTGGCGATCCTGGTCTCGGGGTTACTGATGTTGCCGGTGGGTTTTGCCTTGCCGATGCACTCGCGCTTTCGGCTGTTCAACTGGCACAACCGTTTTATCGTTGGCTGGCTCTCCGTCACCTGTGGCATCCGTTATCACGTGACAGGGCGTGAGCGGGTACCAGAGGGCCCCTGTGTGGTGCTGGCCAACCACCAGAGCGAGTGGGAAACCGTCTACCTGCAGCTGCTCAAGACGCCGATCTGCACCGTGCTCAAGAAAGAGCTGCTCAACATCCCGCTGTTCGGCTGGGGGGTGCGACTGCTGCGACCGATCCCGCTGGATCGGTCGAAGCCATCGGCCGCCATGCGTCAGGTGCTTTCCCACGGCAAGCAGCGTCTGGAAGAGGGGTTGTCGGTGCTGATCTTCCCCGAAGGAACCCGCGTGCCGCCAGGGCAGCGGCGCCGTTTCAACAAGAGCGGCGCGGTCATCGCCTGCCGCACCGGCGTGCCGGTGCTGCCGGTGGCTCACAATGCCGGCGAACGGTGGGGGCGGCACTGGGTCAAGCAGCCGGGGGTGCTCAATGTGGTGGTGGGGGAGCCGATCGAGACGGTGGGTCGTAAACCCGAAGAGGTGATGGCCGAGATGGAGGCATGGATCGAGGGCACCTTGAATGAGATTTCCGAGGTACCGCGCCCCGCGTCGCCGGATAGGGCCGCACCCGCGGAGCTGCCGTCCTGAGACGCGGGAATGGATGAATACCGGCATGGAAAAAGGCGCCCCGCGGGGCGCCTTTCACATTGACGGCTGGCGTACCGGCGATCAGCTCTCGAAGCGATCCAGAACCAGGCAGGCGTTGGTGCCGCCGAAGCCGAAGCTGTTGGAGAGCACCCGCCTGACATCGACGTCGTCGCGGCGCTGGCGAACGATATCGAAACCGCAGGCCTGCTCGTCGAGCGTGTCGATGTTGGCCGACGCACAGATGAAGCGGTTCTCCATCATCAGCAGCGAGTAGATCGCTTCCTGAACGCCGGTCGCGCCCAGCGAATGGCCGGTCAGCGACTTGGTCGAGCTCATCGCCGGCGTACTGTCGCCGAAGACCGCACGGATTGCCTTGAGCTCGGCGACATCGCCCACCGGCGTCGAGGTACCGTGGGTGTTGACGTAGTCGACCTTGCCTTCCAGCCCGGCAAGCGCTTGACGCATGCAGCGTGCCGCGCCTTCGCCGGAGGGGGCGACCATGTCGTGACCGTCGGACGTCGCGCCGTAGCCGGTGATCTCGGCGTAGATCTTGGCGCCGCGGGCCTTGGCGTGTTCGAGTTCCTCGATCACCAGCATGCCGCCACCGCCGGCAATGATGAAGCCGTCACGGTCCACGTCGTAGGGGCGCGAGGCCTTCTCCGGCGTGTCATTGTAGTGCGTGGTCAGCGCGCCCATGGCATCGAACAGGCACGACAGCGTCCAGTGCTCCTCTTCACCGCCGCCAGCGAACACGACGTCCTGCTTGCCGAGCTGGATCTGCTCGACGGCGCTGCCGATACAGTGGGCCGAGGTGGCGCAGGCCGAGGAGATGGAGTAGTTGATGCCCTTGATCTGGAACGGTGTCGCCAGACAGGCAGAAACCGTGCTGCCCATGGTCCGGGTGACCCGATAGGGGCCGACGCGACGCAGGCCCTTTTCCCGCATCACATCGGCTGCTTCGACCTGATTGGCACTGGACGCGCCCCCGGAGCCGGCGATCAGGCCGGTGCGAGGATTGGAGATGTCGCCGGCTTCGAGTCCTGCGTCATCGATCGCCTGCTGCATGGCGATGTAGGCGTAGGCTGCCGCATCCCCCATGAAGCGCAGTTGCTTGCGATCGACGAGAGATTCGATGTCGATGTCGACGACACCGGCGACCTGGCTACGAAAGCCGAGTTCGGCATATTCCGGCTTGAAACGTATGCCGGAACGCCCCTGGCGCAGAGAGTCGAGCACCTGTTGGGCGTCGTTGCCCAGACAGGAAACGATACCCAGGCCGGTGACTACCACTCGTTTCATGGAAGCCTCCCGCTCAGAATTTCTCAGTGTTAGTGAACAGACCGACGCGCAAGTCCTTGGCCTGGTAGATATCCTGACCGTCGACCGACAGTGTGCCGTCGGCGATGCCCAGCACCAGGCGACGCGTGATCACGCGCTTGATCTCGATATGATACGAAACCTGGCCAGCGCTCGGCAGGATCTGTCCGGAGAACTTGACTTCGCCACAGCCCAATGCCCGGCCGCGACCGGGATTCCCCAGCCAGCCGAGATGAAAACCCACCAGTTGCCACATGGCGTCCAGGCCGAGGCAGCCGGGCATCACCGGATCGCCCGGGAAATGGCACTGGAAGAACCACAGGTCAGGGTGGATATCCAGCTCGGCGATGATCTCGCCCTTATGGTATTTGCCGCCATCCTCGTTGATCTGCGTGATGCGGTCGAGCATCAGCATGTTGGGTGCTGGCAGTTGGGCATTACCGGGGCCGAACAGTTCCCCCCGGCTGCATTTCAGCAGATCGTCTTGGCTGAAAGAGTGCTGTCTGGTCACTGGATCGTTCCGAGAATCGAAGAAGAGTTTGCCTCGTCGTCCCGAGGCGCGGCCAGTCTAATGGCTGCGGACGCCGAATGCACGCCGGCCAAAGCCTAGTCTTGAGCGAACCACGGCGCAACGGGCGGTGCGACGCTTGCCCTGGCGAACGTCGCCGGGGCATGATGCGGAACGGGAACAGAGTCTATCCGAGAGCCGCCAGGCAAACCATAACGACGACAAACGACATCCTATGTGGCCTTCCTTCACGCTGAATCGACCGCTGACCTGGTTGGGCCTAGCGGCACTGGCTGCCGCTGGCGTATTGCCGTTGCTGACGCTACGGTTGGTGGCGTTGGCCCTGGTCGTCGTCGGGGTCGCCGATGTCTGGCGCCAGATTCGACTGGAGCATCAACGCCGCCGCCTCAGCGAGCAGGCCCTCGAGCTTTCGCCGGACGGCGTGATGATTACCGATACCGCCAACCGAATCGTGACCGTCAACCCCGCCTTTACTCAGATCACGGGTTATACCCCCGAGGAGGTTCGCGGGCTCAACCCCTCTTCCCTCTCCTCGGGGCGCCACGACAAGGCCTTCTACGACCGCTATTGGCAGACGTTGCAGACCACCGGTCGCTGGGAGGGCGAGGTCTGGAACCAGCGCAAGCATGGCGACCAGTACCCCGAGTGGTTGCGGGTCCAGGCTTGCCATGATCGCAAAGGACGAGTGTCCCATTACGTGGGGTTGTTTACCGATATCAGCCGGCACAAGGCACGCGAGCAGGACCTGCGGCGCATCGGCTTCGAAGACCCCCTGACCGGGCTGCCCAACCGGCGGCGGCTGCATGATCTACTGGCGTCTCGCCTGCGACATTTACGTGCGGGGGAAGGCCTGGACCTGGCGCTGATCGATATCGACGCCTTCAAGGCGATCAACGACAGTCTCGGCGTCGATAGCGGGGATCGCCTGCTGTCGCGCTTCGGCCAACGTCTGGCCGCGCAGGTGGCCGGAGGTATCGTCGGGCGACTGGGCGGTGATGAATTCATGGTCATTCGCACCACTACCTTTGACGATCACGAGAAGTGGGTTGCCAGCCTACGTCATCACTTGAGCGAACCCTTCGAGATCGACGAGAGCTCGCTGCACCTGGGATTGACCATCGGCAGCTGTCGCGCGCCGGAGGATGGCGCCGATCCCAACGTCCTATTCCAGCGGCTAGAGTCCGCCCTCTACAGCGCCAAGCGGCATGGGCGCAATCACGACCGACGATTCCGTCCCTCTCTGGAAGTCGAGTCGGACCGCCATCTGACTATCCTCAACGAACTGCGCCAGGCCCTGGCCCAAGGATCGCAATTGGACCTCTACTACCAGACCCAGCATCGTCTCGACGATGGCGGACTGGTGGGGATGGAGGCGTTGCTGCGCTGGCACCACCCCGAGCACGGCCTGATCCTGCCCAGCGAGTTCATTCCGCTGGCCGAACGCCACGGGCTGATGCCTGCGCTGGGCAGTTGGGTCATCGACCAGGCGGTGGCCCAACTGGCGACCTGGCGAAGCCAGGGGCTGAATGTGCTGCCCGTTTGGGTCAATCTGTCGGCGCTGCAACTGATCCAGGGCGACCTCGAGTCCCATTTGATCTCCACTCTGAACCAATATCGAGTGCCGGCGCGATTGCTTGGCCTCGAGCTGACCGAGTCGGTGCTTCTCGACGAGCGCGCTGGCGACATTTCACCGCGGCTGGAAGCGCTGCGGCGTGAAGGACTGCAAATTGCCATAGACGATTTCGGGACCGGCTACTCGTCGATGGCTTACCTCAAGCGTCTGCCGGTCGACAAGCTCAAGCTCGACCGGGAATTCATTCGTGCGCTGCCGCACGACCATGCCGATGCGGCGATCTCCTCGGCGGTGCTGGCGATGGCGCAGGGGCTGAACCTGGATGTCATCGCGGAGGGGGTAGAGACCGCCGAACAGCGCGACTTCTTGTTGGCGAGAGGGTGTCGCCACGTTCAGGGATATCTCTATGCGCGGCCACAGCCTGCCGACGAGGTTGAAACGCGGCTGCGCCAATCGCGCTCTAGCGTCTACTCCTGAAGCGTCTATGTCTGAACCAGGCCCATCGACGAGCGGTTTCTTTGATGAGGTCCTGCATCAACTCAAGCTCTTGAATGCCTCCAGGGCACGCTCTCTGGCGCGCTTGTGATCGACGATCGCCTGCGGATAGTCTGTCTTGTGGCGCTCTTCTGCGCTGGGTTCATGGCGGGCTGTGGCCGGCAGATCGGCCAGCTCCGGCAACCAATGGGCGATGAACGTCGCGTCCGGGTCGAAACGCCGGGATTGCGTCGTCGGGTTGAAGATACGGAAATAGGGCGAGGCATCGGTACCGGTCGATGCGGCCCACTGCCAGCCGCCGTTGTTGGAGGCGAAGTCGCCATCCACCAGATGTTGCATGAAGAAGGCCTCGCCACGGCGCCAGTCGAGCAGCAGGTGCTTGCTCAGGAACATCGCCGTCACCATGCGTAGTCGGTTGTGCATCCAGCCGGTGGCGACCAGTTGACGCATCGCGGCATCGACCAGCGGGAAGCCGGTACGACCTTCGCACCACGCCTTGAAGTCCTTGTCGCTGTAGCGCCAGTTCAACTTGTCGGTTTCGAGCTTGAAAGGACGGTGACGGCAGACACGGGGAAAACCGACGGCGATATGCTGATAGAACTCGCGCCAGATCAGTTCGCTGGTCCAGCTCGCCAGGCCGGCACCGCCATCGGCCAGATGACCGCCGTTATTGGCCATCACCGCTTGCAGGCACTGGCGGTGAGAGATCATTCCGGTGGAGAGATAGGCGGAGAGTCCACTAGTGCCGTCGATGGCAGGGAAGTCGCGATCGTCAGCGTAGCGACGCGCCCGCTGCTGAAGAAAAGTGGCCAGCCGATCGGCGGCGGCTTCCTGACCCGCCGGCCAGGGGCGATCCTTGGTTTTGGACGGTGCGGGGGAAACGACGTCGGAAAGGTCCTGCCGCGTCAATGCCGGAATCCGATCACTCGAGATTTCCAGCTTGGCCTGACACCGGGGCGTTTCACGCAACGCCAGTTGATCCGCGCCCACGCGCTGGTGCCAGGCTCTGGAGAACGGCGTGAAGACCTTGTAGTACTCGTCCTGTCCTGTCAGCAATTCGCCCGGCTCGAAGGCGATGTGATCGGTGTAGTCGAAGACGGCGAGACCCGCGCGCGTGAACTCGTCGGCCACCAATTCGTCACGCCTTTGTTCGTCGAGGGGATACTCGCGATTGAAATGGAGCGCCTGCGCGTGGTGCCGACGAGCCGCTTCCAATAGTGTTCCGGGGGCCGCATCGAAATCATCGATATCGCGATAGAGCAGTGGGATATTGAGCGCTTTCAACTCGTCCTGAAGCGCGACGACGCCACGATGCACGAACGATATCTTATTGGCTCCGTGCCCGTGGCTTCGCCATTGTCGCCTACAGGCGAGAAAGATGCCGACGACCGGCCCCTTCCTGGCCGCCGCACTCAACGCGGAGTGATCGAGGGTCCTGAGGTCGTTGCGGAACCAGACCAGTTGCGTGGATGACATGGGCACTTCCCTGTTGCCGGTCAATGGGCGGCGCATCCTTGCACCGTGAGCTGCCGCTCTTCACGCCCGTCATGCGGCCACCGCCGCGGTCGGCGCAGAACTCAGATACCTGCGTCGATCATCGATCGCATGCGGCTCAACGCCTGGCTCATGTCCTCTCCCAGCACGGCGACGGCGCTGTTCTCCAAGTCGCCGGCGCGAATACGGGCGACCGGCCCCACCAGGCACACCGGCGCTTCGCACTGCTCCGCCAGGCGCGGGAGCTGGCGACGGATGACGTCGCTGCGCTCAGCATGACCGCTGGCGAGCAGCAGGGCCTGTGTGCCGAGGCGTTCGACAGCGAACGGAAACTCGCTCAACGGCACCTCCCCGTCGATCAACTGGACTCGATAGCCTGAAGCCGACGCCGTCAGGCCCATCAGTAGGGACCAGAATCCACTGCTGTCATCCGGCAGGCGTGCCACCAGGACGGTCTCCGCGTTGTTCAGCTGGTTGGCGTGGTAGATCCGGGTCCCGATACGGGTACGCAGGAATGATTCCAGCACCCGGCGTTGAAGCGTCGCGCCGAATTGACCGCCCCAGCGCTCCTCCAACTGGGAGATGACCGGTTGCCACAACTCAGCGACACAGAGTCCGACCGGATAGAGCGACAGGCTTTGATTGAACAGTGCCTCCAGCCGGCCGGTGTCCAGTGCTTCCACGGCCTGGATCACGTGCTGGCGCTGGCTGGCCCAATCCCCCATCTGGGGCGCGGGAGTCTCGGCGGTTTCCGGCTGGTCGAGCAGTTCGCGCACCTGACTGACCGGGACGCCTCGGTTGAGCCATTGCAAGATGCGCTCTACACGCTCGATGTCATTGCGTCCGTAGAGGCGGTGGCCTTTCGGCGTGCGCTGGGGGCGGATCAAGCCGTAGCGTCGCTCCCAGGCACGTAATGTGACGGAATTGACTCCCGTGAGTCGCGATACTTCACGAATCGGGTAGAGCGGCGCGGCATTGGAATCCATCGCCTTGTAAGTCATGCAAATCCTCCCATGAGGTCTCTGCGTGCGCCGTCTCGTCGAATGGAGTGGTCCATGTCAATGTAGCGAGTCATCACTGCGGGTTAGAATGGTTCACAACATCGGCTACGGTCATGTGTCGCTGCCGTACCATTTTCGGCCGACAGTGCCCTGACGCTTTGTTACCGTCACCCCACCTGGGTCGGGTGACGGTCGCCACGCAGCCGATGACTTCGACGAGTCGTGACGAGACGATGGATGTAGTCTCGATAGCCCAAGGATGGGTGAATATATTGTACGGTTCAAGTGGTTTGTACAACATCAATGCAATACATGGCAGCCTGCCGCACCCGCAGTCGGGACTCGACCATGGCGGCGGATGCCTCGGCGAATGTCGGATCCCCGCTTGTCGTGGAGAACAGCGAGAAGGTCTCGATCCGGGCGACGCCTTGGGCAGTCCCCAGCGGGCATCGCTGGAATCGACTGCCGGCCGATTGGGTCATGCTGCCCCCGGGTAGCTCGGGTTGACACCGATGGGCGCGTGCAGGCGTTGGGGGTGCTAACCTGTGAATATTGTACAACACCGATATGATCGGGAGTAACGGCATGCGTTTATTGATCACTGGCGGCACGGGCTTCGTCGGGCGACGGTTGATCGAGCGGGCCCTGGCGGCCGGCCATGAGGTGATGGTGATTTCCCGAGACCCCGAGCGGGCTCGCCGGCGACTTCCCCATGATGTCCGCATTGGCGATGATGCCACGGATTTCGCGTCGTCCCCGCCCGAGGCCATCGTCAACCTGGCCGGCGAACCGATCGCCGACCGGCGCTGGAGCGATCCGCAGAAGACACGACTGATCGAATCAAGGCGTCATGCAACGCGGGATGTCGTCGCACTTTGCGAGCAGCTGGCGCAGCAGGGTCGGGCGCCTCGGGTGCTCGTCTCCGGTTCGGCCATGGGATTCTACGGCGATCAGGGCGACCGCGAGGTGACCGAGGAGACGCCGCCGCACGATGAATTCGCCCATCGGCTGTGTCGGGCCTGGGAAGCGGAAGCCGTCAAGGCCGAAGCGTTCGGGGTGAGAGTCGCCTGCCTGCGCACCGGGCTGGTGCTGGATGCCGGCGGCGGCACGCTGGCCAAGCTGATGCCGGCGTTCAAGTTGGGGCTGGGCGGTCGTCTCGGCGATGGGCGGCAGTACATGCCGTGGATCCATCGTGAGGACCTGGTCAGTGCGATCGAGTTCCTGCTCGCGGAATCCTCGTTGAGCGGGGCTTTCAACGGCTCGGCGCCCAATCCGGTGACCAATGCCGAGTTCACTCGTGCTATGGGACGTCATCTGCATCGCCCCACGGCGCTCTGTGTGCCCGCGCCGCTGCTGAAGCTCGGGCTGGGAGAGATGTCCCGTCTGCTGCTGACCGGCGCTCGCATGCGGCCGAAACGGCTGCAGGAGGCCGGCTTCACCTTCCGCTACCCCACCCTGGACGAGGCGCTGGCGGCAATCGTCTCACGCTGACCCGCGTACCGCTTTCATGGGAGAACTTCGGCCGCAAGCTATCGGGCGTCCTTGTCGACGGTAACGATGACACGTACCGCGTCGAGACGCAGCGATGCGCTCTCGATGACGGTATCGAGGGCGTGGCGCTCGTCGCTCATTGCTTGCAGTTCGTCGTCGCGAATGGCGCCATTGTGTCGCGACAATGCCTTGAGCCGAGAGAGTTCCAGGTCCAGCGTTTCCCGCATTTGTCGCTGCGCGCGCTCGACCAGCGTCGGCAGTTCGCGTTGTGCCTCCCGCTCGCCTTCCACAAGCAGCTTGCGCAACTGGTCGTGACGCGACTTCAGCAGTTCTCTGGCAACGCCTTTCTTGACCCGCTGAAGGTTGCGGGAGAGTCCGCTGAACGTGACCTTGTCCGACAGGTTGGCGCCGCTCTCGTCGAGCAGGACGCGAATACCCGTGTCCGGCAGGAAGCGCCCCAGCTGCAGTCGGCGCGGAGCGGGGCAGTGGGTGCGGTAGATCAGCTCGAGCATCAATCTGCCGCCGGGAATGCTGGGATGCTTGAGCAGGGCGAGTGCGGTGTTGCCGAGGCTGGAGTCGAGCACGCGCTCCATCACGGTCATGACCAGCGGGTGTTCCCAAGAGAGACGCTGGATGTCGTCGCGTGCCAGCGCCCTTGCGCGCGAGTAGGTGACGGTAAACCCTTCGTCGCCCTGGGCCAGACCGGGAAGGCTGTCGATCATGTGGGCGCCCGGCGTGAGATGCATCAGTCCGTTGCCGAGATCCCGGCTGTCGACGCCGAAGACATCCAGCGCCTGATCGACGTAGCGTGGCAGGGCGCTGTCGTTGTCCTGCTCCACCACCGTGCTGATCACCGCGTCGGCGCGCTCGGGGCGGCACGCATTCCACTCCAGCAGCCGGTTGCGACCGGCTTCGCGTTCGGCGAGGCGGGCATCGTTGAAGGTGCGGGTCTCCTCGATCAGGGCGTCCAGGCCGCCGCTGCCCTCCTGACCGTCGTCGAGGCTCTCGCGCAAGGCGTCGCCGAAAGCCTCGAGTACGTCGCCGCCCGCCGCGTGCGGGGCCTCGAACGCGGCGAGACCATCCCGATACCAGCGCAGCAGTGCTTCGCTGGGGCTGCCCTCGATCACCGGGACGTGAATGTCGATGGGGTGCAGCTGGCCGATGCGGTCGAGTCGTCCGATGCGCTGCTCCAGTAGATCGGGATGCCACGGCAGGTCGAACATCACCAGATGATGGCAGAACTGGAAGTTGCGTCCCTCGGAACCGATCTCGGAGCAGATCAGCAGTTGGCAGCCGCTATCGTCGTCGGCGAAGGCGGCGGCGGCGCGATCGCGCTCGACCAGGCTCATCTCTTCATGGAAGACCGGTGCCTGGACGCCGGCGCGCACGCGCATCGCCTCGGCCAGATCCACGGCGGTCTGGCGCCGATGGGCGATCACCAGGACCTTCTGCTGGCTGCCCAGGGTCTCGAGCTGGCCGATCAGCCATTCGACCCGGGGATCGAATCGCCACCACGGGACCTCATCGTGGTTCGCATCATCGTGCAGGGTGCGGTAGGCCGCTTCGGGATAGAGGCGAGCCTCGTGCGTACTCAGATCGGCAGCGGTCAGGCGGGCGGCAAAGTGGTCATTGCCCTCGCGCAGCTCCTGGAACTGGTCGCGATAGGCCGATGGCATCGACAACGAGGCGACGTGGAGGTGGCGCTCGGGAAATCCCCCGACATGGCGCCGGCTGTTACGGAACATGACGCGGCCGGTGCCATGGCGGTCCAGCAGCTGTTCGCGCAGCTGTCGGCGCGCGCTCTCCCGCTGGCCGGTGTCGCTCTCGCTGTCCAGCAGCGTCTCGAGCAGCGCCCGGCTGTCGCTGTCATCGATGATGGCACCGATGCGGTCGCGGTCGGCGGCGTTGCCCGGCAGCCGCTCGAGCGCCTCGATCGCCGCCGCCACGGCCGCGTAGCCGGCCTCCTCTTCACGGAAGCGCTCCAGGTCGTGGTAGCGATCGGGGTCGAGCAGGCGCAGTCGGGCAAAATGGCTCTCCAGTCCCATCTGCTCCGGCGTCGCGGTCAACAGCAGCAGGCCCGCGATACGCGCCGAGAGTCTCTCGATGCAGGCATAGCCCGGCCCCTCGGCCTGCGGCGACCAGTCGAGGTGGTGTGCCTCGTCGACGATCAGCAGGTCCCACTGGCACGCCTCGATCTGGCGCTGACGACGGGGATTGGCGAATAGCCACTCCTGGCTGGCCAGGATGCACTGGCCACTCTCGAAGGGGTTCTCTTCGTCGAATGCCTCGCTCTGGGCCTCGTCCAGCAGGGTGACCGAAAGCGAGAAGCGGCGCAGCAGTTCGATCAGCCACTGATGGGTCAGGCTGGAGGGCACCAGGATCAGGGCGCGGTCGACGCGTCCGGTCAACAGCAGGCGATGCAGGATCAGCCCGGCTTCGATGGTCTTGCCCAGCCCGACTTCGTCGGCAAGCAGCACGCGGGGCGCGTGACGCCGTGACACCTCGTCGGCGATGTACAGCTGGTGCGGGATCAGATCGATACGGGGTCCCGCGAGCCCCAGCGCCGGACTG
The DNA here is from genome assembly GCF_008298015.1 of Salinicola corii. GTDB lineage: Bacteria > Pseudomonadota > Gammaproteobacteria > Pseudomonadales > Halomonadaceae > Salinicola > Salinicola corii. The sequence goes on from NZ_VTPX01000010.1 coordinate 58,285, forward strand.
CGGGCGATACGCTGGTGGTGATGCAGCGAGCGGTAGCGCAATTCGAACCAGTCGTTGCGATCGACCTGCCCGGTCAGCAGGCGGTCCTGCGCCTGATGGAAACGCATGCTGTCGGAGAGCTTGGCTTCGCTGAGCGACACGGCTTCGCCGTCGTCGGTCCGGCCATGATAGGTCACGCACCCATCGCGTTCCTCGATGCGTTCGACGGTCAGTTGGCCGCCGTCGGCGGTATCGATGCGATCGCCGGGCCCGAACACCACCCGGGTCAGTGGGGCTTGGCGGGCGCTATAGGTGCGGGTTTCCTGACTGGCGGTGAACAGCACGGTAACGCTGCGTGCGTCAACGGTGAGGATGGTGCCGAGCCCGAGCTCGGTTTCGCCGTCGCTGATCCAACGCTGGCCGGGAGAGAAATCGCTCATGGTGCCTCGGTCGTGTGTACGCTGCGGGAACGGATCGAATGGGCGACGCATTCTAGCCTAAACCGGGGTCGGCCTTAAGCACTGAAGGATTCGGCATGCCTGGTCAATGGCGTTACACTGCGCCGGCGCTCATTCCAGGGCTCGAGGAGGGGGCATGGCGGGGACAAGGCAAAGAGATGGGCTGCGGCGCATCGCGATCGCCAGTCAGGCGACAGGTTTCATCCTGATCATCACGCTGGAGACCTTACTGGGGGATGCCGCGAGACCGTGGCAGGGCGCGACGCTTGCAGCGATGCTGGCGGCCGCCGGCTGGCTGGCGCTGGTCCGGCGCTATCGGCGCAACAAGGAGCGTCGCCGGCGGGAGATGCGCGACGAGGTCTGAGCGAGTCTCGTCAGCGGCCAGGCGGGGGCATGGCCGGCTGCGATTCACATCGGTGGCACGGTACCGTCGAGCCCGACGATTACCGCCTTGGCCTCGATCGGATCCTGGGTGATGTCTCCGGCGACGAAGACCGCCGCATCCTGCTTGAGATCGTCCATGGAGCCTTTGCTGACCTTCACGGTGGGAGCATCGTGCGGCACGCGAATCTGCTTGCTGCCATCGCCGTAGTCGACCGTCAGTGTCATCATGCCATCTTCGTCGGCGGCACGGTTTACGGTGCCGTTGGTCATTGTCGAGCCGCTGGAGGCGTCACTCATCTTGCCGTCGCCGGTGGAACTGACGGTACCATTGGTCATGGTCGAGCCACTGCCATTGCCGCCCAGCTTTCCATCACCGGATCTGCCCTTGGTGGCGCCGCGCGGCATATCCCAAGGATAGTCGCCTTCACCGGTGCCTTTCATCGATGCCGGGAAGATCACCATCTCCAGTGCTTTTGCCGGCTGCCCGTCCTCGCCGGGCACGTTGGCGGTGCCGATGAACGTTCCTTCCTCTATCTGGTCGAGGCTGCTTTTGCTGACGGCGGCGAGTCGGGTGTCGTCGTCGATTATCACCCGGTGGCTGCTGCCGTCGGTGATGGACTCGACGGTGATGCCGTCGTCGCTGACGGCGGTAATGGTGCCGCGCAGGTTGTTGGGGATGTTCTGTGCCGCCAGGGCGCTGGCGGCGAAACAGCCGACGGTCAGGCCGAACAACGCCATGCGAAGCGCGCGAGTTGCGGTAATGGCTGGCATGAGAATCCTTCTCCTTGCGAATCGTGGGGCGGCTAAGTTTTCTGAGAAAGCCGCTATCTGGAGTTCAGTCGATCGCGAGGAATTGTCAAGCACCCGCGCCCGTGGGGGCATCGCCGCCCAAGCGACGCCCCATAGCACGCTGGCGGCTCGGGTGGGCCCGCGAGGCTCGCTCCTCTGGCTGCAGCAATCGCATCGCGGATGCGGGAGGTGAACAAAGGCGGCGTTTACTGGGACTCGAGGACCGGCGAGCACTGGTCGAGGGTCTTGTCGAGCTCTGGGGGGCGGCGGTCTTCACGGTCGCCCGGATTGTACTCGCGTTGCATTTTGCGGACCTCCGCTGCGGAAAAACGCGCCTGCAGGGCTTTGGTGGCGCATTCGCAGTAGCGCTCGACCTTGGGTCCTTCGATGCCACTGGCGGTAATGTTGGCGCGGCACTGGGCCTGGGACGCTTCGATGGCTTTTGCCGGCCAGGGGGGCGGTGCTTCGCTGTCCTGTGCGCTGGCCTGCGCGAAGGTGACCAAGGTAAGACAGAGCGTGATGGTGGTGGTGCGAAGCCATGTGGACATGATGATTCTCCTGGCAGGCATGCCTGTAGCGGGTGGGCCCCTGGCAAGCGCTGGTGGCGAGAGGTGAGGATTCGGCCCGATACGTTTCCGCAAGGCGCAGGCTTTTCCGGCTCGGCGCCGTGTTATTCAGGCTGGATTCCCTGAGGCTTCCTGGGGGGATCCTATATATCCCTCTCCTCTCTCACTTTAGGGAGTGTGACCGCGTTTGCCCATGCTTCTTAGGTGGGGCCAGCGGTCGAGCGCTTCCGCGCGAGACGCGGCCGGGCGCAAGGGGCGGTGCGCGGAGCGTTGCGGTCGATGCTGGACGGCCACGCCGGGCCAGACGTAAAAACGCCCGCCAGGCAGTGCCTGAACGGGCGTTTTGCAATACGGTGGTCGGAATAGCAGGATTCGAACCTACGACCTCTGCCTCCCGAAGGCCTGTGGATAATATAACTTGAGATAACCACAATCTCAAGTGGATAACTATATCCATTTCAAATCAATACGTTACGTGTCTGCGGTCTTTTCCGGTTGTTGCCCAACTTATCCGGTTTTATCCTCCTCTCAGAACCTATACGGAACCTAGAGACGGGCATGGGGAAAACCACGGAAAAGCTGACAACGCGAGCGCTTGATCGCCTGGCGCGCGAGCTGCCGAACAGCGATGAGGTATGGGATAGCGAGCTGGGAGGTTATCACGTACGCGCTGGCCAGCGAGGCCTGGCGTTGCGTGTCTCGTACTACAACACGGGAAACAAGCGGCGGGTTCTGACGCTCGGTAGGTATGGGGAACTGACCGCCGCCCAGGCGCGTGAGTCTGCCCGCGAGACACTCGGGATCGTGGCACGTGGTGGCGATCCCCGAGCAGTGTTGGAGGAGGCCAAAGCCCAGGCGGTTTACCAACAGCAGCAGACGCTAGGCGTCTACCTCCGGGGTGACTATGCCGATCATCAGCGACGCCGGAAGGATGGCGACGCAACGCTTAGGCGGATCGAGCGCGATTTTCCCGACTGGCTCAACCGTCCGATGGATGGGCTCGACCGCAGCGACGTCGAGCGCTGGCAATCGAAGATGGAAACCGGCGACCTGAATGCCGAGCCGCCTGTCCGTGGCCTCGCCTACTCGACACTTTCCCGATCCTATGGGGCGTTGCAGACGCTGCTGAATCACGCCGCTCACCGTGGGGTGATCCCCTCCAATCCGATTAGCGGCGTTCGCCTCCAAAAGCCAGCGCTCACGGAGGAAGATCTCGAGGAGGACGAGGCGCGGCGCTATCTGGAGCCCGACGAAGTTGGCCAGTTCTTCGAAGGCTTGGAAGCGTATCAGGAAGAGAAGCGGCGTCGGCGCCGCAACAGCCAAGCCCACGGTAAAGGCTACCTGCCGGATCTCGATGGCGTCGCCTACGTCGATCACGTGTCGCCCTGGTTGCTCACCATGTATTACACCGGGTTTCGACCTGGAGATCTCATGGGGTTGCGGTGGCCGCACATCAATTTCGAGTTCGCGACGATTCGCAAGATCATCGAGAAGACGGCGCACCAGACACCGGAGCCGCAGACGTTCCCGTTATCGGATGAAGTGCTGGCCGTGTTGAGAGCATGGTGGGAGCAGCAGGGGAAGCCACGGAGCGGCTATGTGTTCCCGTCGCCGACATCGGGGAAGCGATTAGGCAAGAGTGGCATGCGCGGCCCGTGGAGGAACGTTCGAAAGCTGGGCCGGCTGCATGAAGACCTGGCGCTCTATACGTTGCGCCACAATTTCGCGAGTCAGTTGGTGATGGCTGGTGTCGATCTGCTGACGGTGAGCAAGTTGATGGCGCATTCCGATATCCAGACCACCATCAAGTACTACGCTCACCTCCAGCCCGATCATAAGCGTCAAGCGGTGCAGCTCTTCGCTCAGATCGGGCGTGATAGGGGCGCCCCTCCACAGTCATGAGGCAGCGGCAGCACGATGCATTGCGGCCTCTGCCGTGCTGGCGTAGCTCTCGCTCGATTCGAGCCACTCATACACGTCCGACAGACGATAGCGGACCTGGTGGCCTCGCTTCACGAAACGCGGCCCGGGGCGGCCCAGCAGCGTACCGGTACCGCGCGCCTTTCTCGCCGTCGCCGGCATGGCTGGGATCAGCCGCGGGAACACCACGATGTCGGGCAGCTCGATCATCGACGGATCCACGCCAGCTTTGACGCGCGCCAGCGCGTCGGCGATTGCCTGATCAGGGTTTGGCTGTGCGGCTCTCATGATGCCTCCTTGTTTCTCGCTCTCCAGCGATTGAATCGGTTCTGAATCAGCCGGAACGTCGCGCTGGCCTGCTGGTTGGTATCGAGTTCGGCGCGGCTGCCGACGCGGCACGCTTTCCGGATCCAGTCGCCGGCGTCCTGCTCGGTGTGTGTGCCGTCCGGCACGTCCGCGCCGAATCTGACGCGGGCGCGGCGGTCGAGGTAGAGCCGGAACGCCGGATCGCGGCATAGGATGCCCGCGGCGCGGGCGTGGGGATTGCCAGCCATCGTTCGGCCCCTCAGTACTGATACCGGCCCGGCATCGCCGGGCGCGGATCGGTGGTGGTCATGTTTGTCGTCTCTGACAGATCGCTAGTGTGGATCTCGATCACCTCGATGCGTGGCATGAAGCGAGAAGCCAGCGCGGTTCCGGTCTGAAGAGCGACGCCGATAGCAAGCGCGAGGATCAGCAAGGCCGCGATATTCGTCAGCCGCTTGATACGTTCACCGAACATGGCGCCCCCTGGCTTCGCGGATCGACTGGCAGTCGATGCAAGTGGTCGCCCAGGGCGCCGCCTGTCGACGCTGGGCCGGAATCTCTGCCCCGCAGTCTTCACAGTCGATATCCATCGCGCCGGCGACGGTCACCGGCAGTTGGTGCCGGGCGAGGGCGTTGGAGAGGTGGCGCTCGATGACAGCACCGGCGTTGTCTGCTGCATCAGCCATGGGGGCGCTCCTTCGTTCGCTTTTGCACGCTCGGCAACTCGCTGTAGCAGCCTTTACAGGTGCTTCTCAGACCATCCGGCTGGCGACGGTTGCCGTAGAAGAACTCACGGTCTGCAGGGAAGTCCTCTCCACAGCTCACGCAGATCTTGGTTTTTTCTTCGACGGTGGCGCTCTTGATATCAGCCATGGTTCAGCTCCTGGACGCGCTGGCTGTCGCGATACGCACAGCGGTGATTGACGACGGCCTGGCGCAGGGCTTCCTCGCTGTCGAAGGCGATGACCATGGCGTAGCGGTGGCGGGTCGCGCCGGTGCTGGGCGCCAGCACTTCGACTTCGCCGGCGTCCTGCAACGTGCCGCGTGGTACCGCCATGTCGACGCCGGTCCAGCGGGGTTTGCTCGTCTTCTGATGAGTCATATCGGTCTCCTGTCAGATCCCCTCGGGGAAATGCTCGGGGGTGCCCTGCCTTTCCGGCGGGGCAGGTTTCGGGTGCCGCCGGACGGCGGCCTGGATCATTCGGTGCTCGAGATCGGCGTTTTCCATTTCCTGCCGGACGTGTTCACTGGCGCGCCACTCTCGATATCGCTGGAGTTGCTCGTCGAGCTCCTCCTGGGTGAGTTCTTTCGGAGTCAAAAGGCTCCGAGGGATGAGGCTTTGGCCGGCCCCCGTGCCGGGGTCCGTACAGTTAGTGACACAAGTCCAAGGGTCGGCGGCTTCGCCACCTCCCAAAAACCCCGACGCGGCGGCACGCTTCGGGCGCACGTTCCAGCGATAGAGGCGCGTCAGGTATTCGGAGACGCCGCCCTTGCCATCGTTGACGGCGAGGCCTTTGGGCACCTTGATCTCGTCGCCGTAGCGTCCGCGCTCGATGAACTCCCGATGTTGCTCGCCGGTGGCGTGGCTGAAGTCGTCGTCGCCCTTGCCGGTGCGGAAGGCGGGGATGCTCCAGGGCTTGATCGGCTGCAGCTTGCGCGGCGTATTGGGGCCGCCCATGAGTCGGAGGAACCGGTCCCACTGGCCGGCGTTGGCGGCTTCGCGGATGCGGTGGAAGGTGGCCGCCGCGCGGGGCTGCGGATTGGTGGCTTCCTCCCACTTGCGAAGCTCGCCTTCCTGCTTCTCGGTGAGGCGGCGGATCTCGCGCCACACCGTGACGCTGGGCAGCCCCACGAACTGGAATTGGCGAATGCCCCAGCACGCCGCCCATGCCTCGATGCGCGGGGCGGCGCTGTTGAGATCGTGGCCGTATCTGTCCAGCTCGTCGCCCTCGATGCCGGCCCTGGCGAACTGCTCGCCATTGATGTTCTTCGAGATGTACTTGGCCACGTAGCCGGCGGCCGTGCCCTTTGAGTAGTCAATGCGCTTGGCATCGAAGCGCGCGGTGGTCTTGCCGAAGCGGTTGAACAACTCTTCCGGCGACTCTTCCTCGGCGTAATCGCGGAGGGTCTGGCTGACGGCCTCCACATCCTCCGGCTTCATCCACACCAGCAGATGCCAGTGCGGGGTGCCGTCGTGGTGCGGTTCCACCACGCGGATGCCATAGATGGCCCGCTTGGCCCGTGCCAGCCTGGCGCGGGTCTTCGCCCATACCTTCTGGATGTGCTGCTGCGCCTCGCGCGGTGTGGAGCCGTCGTATTTCGGATTGCGGCGGCAGCGGTAGCGCTCCCGGCCGTTGCGGTCCGTGTAGCGGTTGGCATTGACCGGGTGAAAGCGGCTCGGCGCGGTGACGGTGTAGAACATGCCGACGTGACCGAGGCGGCGGGCCTCGACTTCGGTATCCCGGATCCGCAGCATCAGCTCCGCGCGGCGGTGGTCCGGATTGGCCAGTCCCAGTTCGGCGAGTTCGGCCAGGGTGTAGGTCTGGCCTTCCTGATTGATCGCCTCGAGGGTCTCCAGCAGCGTGCGGTTGCGGACGCGCTGGGCGCGGCGGCGTTCGATGGTCATGTCGCTGCAGTAGATGCCGGCCTGCGCGTGGACGCGGTACGCCTCGCGCTGGACCTGCTCGAGACGTCGCCCGGCCAGCCGGCGCAGTTTGCGTCGCCAGAAGCTGGGGCAACTCAGCCGCGCCAGTTGAACGCTGGCCTTCTGCTTCACCGGCGGCGGCGCGATGTCGTGGAGCGTGGCGCGCTTGCGCGCGGCGGCGGCCGCCATCTCGTCGGCCACGGCCAGACTCATGACCGGCGCCCGCTCCCACCGGAACACCGCCATCAGTTGGATGCCTCCCGGCGGCGGCGTCAGCGGATTACGCGCCTCGGCGATCTGGCGCGCCATGGAGCGCGACTGGGCGGAGAGCGACACGCCACGCGGTTGACGAACGCGCCGGGGTGGCGGCAGCAGGCCGAGGCGCAGGCGGCGGTTATGGTCGGCGATGCCACCGATCAGCTTGTTGCGTTCGTCCTCGACGGCCCGGGCCTGCGCCCGGGCGTAATCGACCAGCGCGTCGTCGTCGTGGGTGGCATTGAGCCCGCCGATCTTGAGGCGAGATTCCACCACGCGCAGCCAGTCGCAACCGGCACGGATGCCCTCGATGGTGGTGGGCTGGGCATTGCGCCGGGCGATGAAGGCGCGCTGGAGATCGTCCGCGATCACGGGAAAGCGCTTGTAGACGTGCGCCGGCTCGATCAGATCCGCCGTCTGCCGTGTCAGCCAGCGGTTGCCCGCCGCATTGCCGTAACGCTCGGCGACGTGGATGAAACCGGTGGCCAGGTCCTCGGCCAGCGAGGGGAAACGGCCGAAGACATGCTCCTGTCGCCACTCCGCGCAGCTCGGCTTACGGTAGTCGCCATGACCGGAACCCGGAGCGCCGTAGGCTTCCGAACGTTCGATGGCGCTCATTGCGCCCCCGCTTCGATCAGGCTTAGCCAGTGCAAAGCTGTTTTGGTATCGCCCTGGGCGATGGCCCGGCGGGCGTTGGCGGCCAGTTCCCGGTTCGGGCTCTCGCCCTTGAGTCGGTCCCCCAGCCGCTGGGCGTAGCGGCTCATGCGGCCAATGGCGGCGCGAATCGCGTCACGCTCGGCCCGGTTCATCTCGCCGATGCCGCGCAGAGAGTCGCGGGCCTGCATCTGGGCGCTGGCCAGCACCGTCTTGCGCTCGTTGGTCGGCATGTCCGCCCACAGTTCGGCCAGATCCTTGTCGGCGCAGCGCGCATGCAGCTCGGCGCGCAGGGCGCCGAAGCCGGCACGGCCATCCGGCTGGACGACCGACAGATGACGTTTTGTCTCGGTGGGGAGGGTCTGAGTCGCGGCTGCCATGGTGAGACCTCGCGTTGTCCGTGTGGGCGTAGGGATTACTGCTGGGCGCGGTGGCGCACGACGCGAAGCGCGCCCCGGTCCCGGGCCTGCTCACGGGTGGCGAGCAGGTCGCCAACGGTGAACGAGATCGGTAGGCCGCCGGCGGTGCGCAGCACGACGACATGCTCGGTGCTGGCCTCGAGATCGAGCCACGCGACCTGATTGAGCGACTCCAGCTCGGCGCTGGCGTGGATCGCGGACAGCTCGGCTTTCGCTTCCGGCATGGCGTGCTCGCTCATCAGAAACTGGGTGCAGTTCTCGAGCGCTTCGCGGCGGTTCAGCCCCCGGCAGTAGCGCAGCAGATAACCGGTGGCGGCGTTTTTGGGGTCGAGTTGGGGGAGCCGCCGGGCCTGGGGGCCGGCGGAGAGCGTTGCGATGGTCATGGTGTCGTCTCTCGAAATACGCCCTGGGGCGGTTTAGCTGGACTCGCGCAGTAGCTGAGCCAGCATGGTTGCGCGGACGCCTGCCGATACCGGCAAGGTGATGTCCGGGTTGGGTGTCATGCTCGGCGTGAGCGTGACGGTGAACTCGAACGAGAACTTGCCGCGCCAGCCGCAATCCGCGTTCTGGCACTCAATCGCGCCTTCGCGGTAAATCGGTGTCACCTGCTTCGAGTAGCGCACCCGCGCATAGCTTCCGCAGTGCGGACACGTGTTTCTCGCTTGTGCAGGTTTGGTCACCGGTGTCCTCCTGAAACTGGGTAGAGTGCGCGGCCTCGGCCGGTGAGCCTGGCGTTGCCTTCTCTGATGCTGGTCCGAAGCAAGAACTCAGCGGCTTGGCGCCGCGATCCCAGGCCTTCCCGTTCGCAGACGGCATCGAGCACGGCTGCCGTGTGTTCATCGAATTCGAGGAGTTGTTCCGGCATGGGGGCCTCGTTTTGCACGGTGGAAAGACGGTTTATGTACGGCTTCTTTCAACCGGCGCTCACTGGCACATTGCTCGAGAGCGATGTGGGGTCGACACCGAATGCCTCGCGGGCCTGCTGGAGCATGAGCTGGCGCATCATCTCGGCCCGGGAAACGCCGGCATAGTTGGCGTGGGCCTGAATGATCGCGGCCTCGTACTCGTCCAGATAAACGGTGCACTTGTGACTACGAACACGTTTGGGGTCCTGGTACATGGCGACGATTCCTCAAAGAGCCGGAAGCGCAGCGGTCGGCCGCGGTGATTCGGGGAGGAAGCCTTGTTTGATGCCCAGCAGTACGGCTGCGCGATGAGACTCACCGCGAAGACCTTTCCTGCGGCCGGCGAGTAGGTCGCTAACAAGGTTCGGGTTCAGGTCATTGATGCGGCTGAATTCGGCAAGGCTGATGCCGCGCTGATCCAGTCGTTCTCGGGCTTGAGCGAGTGACAGGGGCATTGTGGTAACCTGCGTGTTGGTTGGTGTTTGGTATGTGTTCGAGCGTGTTGGTATTCGTATGCTGGTATCCAAACGGATTAATGTCAAGCGAAGGTAGCTAAATAAATGACAGTTGGTCGGCGTTTGAAGTCAGAGCGAGAGCGCTTGGGCATGACCCAAACTGCTTTCGCCGGGAAGGCTGGGATCACCAAGAACACCCAACTTCTCTATGAGACGGACCAGCGGCATCCGAAAGCCGACTACCTGGTCGCGCTCGATAAGATCGGCGTGGATGTCCTCTATACGCTGACCGGTAAGCATGCAGTCAGCAGCGAGAATTCAAGCGAGGCTCAGGCGGGTATCTTTGCGGATTCTTCGGGTGATCTTGGCGGGTGCTGCGTTCCCCTGTATGACGTTGAAGGCGCTGCTGGTGCTGGCCGTTCGCTCGAGAACGAGAGCATTGTCGGAACCTTCACGATCGACTCTGAGACGCTGACTCAACTGGGTCTAGTCGGTGCGCGGCTGGCCGGTATTCGCGTTCGCGGTGACTCCATGGAGCCGACCCTGTTCGATGGCGACTGGACGTTCGTCAATCTGGACGATACCAACTTCGCGCAGGCCGGGGTGTTCCTGGTGTGGGTGAGTGGGGAGCTGCGCATCAAGCGCGTGCAGCGCCTTGCCGGTGGGGCGATGTACCTGATCAGCGATAACACCCACTACGAGAAAGAGATGATCCGCCGCGGCCAGATGCAGGAAGTCGCGATACTTGGCCGGGTGCGGACGCGCCTGGGTGAGATTAGCTAGTCAATAATTCCAAGAATCTGCCGATAGGCAAACGAGGGCGATAACGCCTGGTTTGCACTCCAACTGCGGCACTAAAGCGGCCAACAGAGCTGCGCCACTACGCAAGGGAAACAGAATGGCTAAACGTGCCCTATTGGGCTTATGCCTATTGTCGGCGAGCGCTTTTTCGCCGCTTTTCGCAGACGAAACCTCCTCATTTTGTGCCAACGAGTGGCCTAACGATGCTGACATGCGCGCTTACTGCGTCGATGAGCAGCATTCTGCCGCCCGTCAATTCGGCCAGAAATCAGGCGTGATTCGAGACGCGTGCGCCGAGGAGTGGCTACCCGATTATGAAATGGCGCTCTATTGCTTCAATGAGCAGAGTGCGGCCCAAAATCGCCTCGCGTCCGACAGCGCCGACGAAGTTACCAGCCATTGCCAATCCGAGTGGGGCAGCGATCACGAGATGGTCGAGTACTGCATCGAGAAGCAGCGGGCGGCGCGAGATCGTCTATCCGGTTATCCAACGTCGCTGGTCTCTTCATGTCGCGGAGAGTGGGGGCAGGACTACGAGATGATCGAATACTGCGCACAAGGCAATTAAGGAGCTGATGACATGGCTTGGACTCTCGCGATCATTGCGATCCTAATCTTATCGGTCGTTGTCACCGTTCGATCGATGTATCACCAGCGCTCTTTGGGCCGTGGCGCGATCAGTAATTTCTTTCTGTCCTGTCTCGCGGGCGGGTTTTTTGGGGGTGTGGCTCTGGTCGTGCTCGGCATTATCTACTTGGTTGTTCAGTGATTCATGAAGGTGACTTATCTCGGACCGGTGGCGGAGTGCGCCGGCCATCCAGCGATTCAGGAGATGCCGGTGAGCGATTTACCGGCCTCGAGCTTTTTGGTGGAAGTCTCGCCGGGCGCGGGCATCGATGGGGAACTGATCGAGGGTGACGTGCTGGTCGCTGACGAGAAACGAATCACCGAATACGGTGATTTGGTGCTGGCCTGCGACGAGTACGACGAAATGCGGGCCTATCGCTCACACCGGATCGGCGGTTATCTGCGGCTCGTACCGATGGGCGGTGGGCATGCGGTGCCGGCCTCTGCGCTCGATTGCGTGGGCGTGGTGGTGCGTCGGGCGCGCAACCCGGCGAATGATTTCGAGCCGGAAGAGATCGCCGACACGACGCTTGCCGATGCCTTTGCACCTTGGTTCAGCGTATCAACCTGGAACACGTCTAGCCCGGCGGATGCGCGGCGTTTTCATGAGTGCTGTCACGATTACATGCAGAGCAGCGGGGGACAGGTAAGAGCTGGGGCGTTTGTCGAGACGCTCCGGAAGGCGATCTCCCAGCGCTGCGGCGGGAGCTGGGACGACTACTGCGAAAGAGCGCTACAAAGCCGGGCGCAGTGTGCTGAGGCAATTTGTGCGTATTTGCACGATACCCACCAAATTACGCGGTAGCGGCTAGGCGGGATGTATTATAGGGGCTAGGTGGTTTTGCTATGCAACTAATGGGGTAAATGGTCCAAGTACGGGGCCATTCCCCTCGATCTGCCGGTAACCATATGGTTGTATTCTAGTTCGCTAATATAAAGATTGCGGACTTTACCGTCTATCACAGTCTCGAGTTTATAGAAACCTGGGCCACCTCCAACAATTGAGTACTCTGAACTCTGGCGCAAGTGAAAACATTCACTGTTGCCCAGAACTTTGCCTCGCTTTTCTGTATTCAACTGTTTTATGCTTTTGGCGATTTTCAACATCGTAAATTGATATTTGCATAGCAGCGTAGTGGCCGGAAGAGGGTCACTGCCCCAATACTTGCCGAAGGGTAATCCATTCATATAGATGGCGCTCAGACTTGATGCCAATGCGCCCATGCATATGAGTAGGGTTAGTGTCGTTTTTGCTTTCGTCCACCGAGTTGACAAATTAGACATATCTGTAACCTTAAAACATTTGATTTTAGACTACAGGTGCAAAGCACAATGTGAAAAAATCAAGCAATTGTGAATGCGTCGTCTAGCCTTTGGGGCTATGATCAGCCCATAGTGTGATTGGCAAGGTTTCGTGTTCCTGCGCTATTATCGAGGTGAATGCAAGTGCTTGTTTTATTTGCGTTTTTATTGATTGGGTGTCTAGGTATGACGATGTCTTCTCCTGCGAAAGCCAACGGGGGGCCTTCTCCTCAGCAGTTCGGGATGGCTCTTCAAGCCTCTCTTCAGTGCATTGAGTTGCAAATGCGTTCCGACACTGAATACAAAATCAACGCCCACCGGTCAACTGCTATCAGATTTACCAGGGGGTTCGACGGAGGCTTATATTATGTCATGGACGGCGGGAGCGAAGTTTGTGCGGAGATCTGGAGAAAATTCGGCTGTGATGGTGATGAGGTTCCAAACCTTATTCAGCATTCACCTATAATGGGTCCTGATAGAGAGATTTGCGTTTATCGCTCAACACAATAGTGAAACCTGACTTTTCAATGCCGACTGTCTAGGTAATGCTTCGCGAGGTCATCGTGAAAATTCAGATTAAGCGTATTTATGATAAAGCCAAACCAGAAGATGGTTACCGTGTGCTAGTGGACGGTCTGTGGCCCAGGGGAATTGCTAAGCGTGACGCTAAAATTGATGAGTGGCGAAAAGAGCTCGCTCCCTCTAAATCACTGCGGCAATGGTACGGGCATGATCAGGCGAGATGGAATGAATTTCGAAAAGCGTATGAACTTGAGCTCTCCAGCGCTGATCCAGAGTCCATAAAAAGCCTTCGACAGATCACCAAGAAGCAAAGATTGACGTTGCTATTCGCAGCACGGAGTACTGAATATAACAACGCGGTGATACTAAAGACGTATTTGGAGAGGTCATGAACGACGACGCTACTTTGATGATCGCCGTGCGGGTGAAGGAAGCTTGTATAAAGGCCGCGAAGGTAGGTTACGAAGACGCTGCTATTTTGGGTCTATGCCACGAGGGCGCCGTTGAAGCGTCTATTAGTGCGATTCAGACAATAGACGTCGATGCGATAATGAGAGAATTGACGGCAAAAGATTAGTGACCGCTGACTCCGGTCAGCGATATGAGCGACTTCCACCGCCAGTTCGTATTCTCGCTCTACGGTGTCCCCGGCGGTGATGGCGTCGGGGATGTCAGGAAACACGATCCCGGTGGTATGGGTATCGTCGCCCCGTTCGATAGCGATAGGAAAAGCATGGTTCGACCTCCATCGGTTTCAGTCCATCGATGGGTCACTCTTCCGACAACTGCTCCACCGTGATGCCTAGCGCCGTGGCGATTTTTTCCAATGTCGCCTGGCGCGGCTTCCGCGCGGCTTCCTGCTGAGCATAGGCCGACTGAGAAATACCGATGCGCTTGGCGACTTGCGCTTGCGTCAGCCCCAGGTATCGCCGCCATGCCGCGACCATGGTGGTGTCTTCGTTCACGACCATGCCGACGACTTCATTGGGGATCAGGTCGGGTTCGGTGTGGCTAGCCAAGTAGTCTTGATACGGGATAACCACGTAGGCCGGGGCGCCATCCGGCCCATTGATGATCTGGACATTCTCAGTATGTGCGTTCATCGCGTTTTCTCACCTCCTGGATCTGTACGATTCGAATGCCACCGTCCCAATCGAACAGCACGCGGTAGTTGCCAACCCGCAGGCGGTAGCCGTACTGGTGTTTTTTCAGGGCTTTGACGTTGTGCACGTCCGGCATTTCGGCGAGAGACTGAACCGCTTCATAAGGGTGGCCTGTTGCTTCGGCGGCAGCTTCCGCAGTTGCTTGAAGGCCTTGGTCTTCCACTGGATGGTGTTCATCTTTCCCCCGCGTCCGATGAAGCCATGGTATGTCGTTTTATAAGCATTTGCAAAGACAATACTTATATTTTGCGGTAATGCTTATTGCGCTGGTTGCGCGCCACGTGTCTCGAACTGGAGGCTACTGGTGTAACCGCTGTCACCGATGTCGTGGCGCACCTCGACGAGCAGCCACTCGGCTTCCTCGATCTCCCGCTTCCAGCCCACGCATCGCGCCGGCGTCTCCGGGTAGATGTCCGGGCGCCCTTCGGCGAGCGTCAGGCCGAACTCGGCGATACCGCGTTGCAGGCGTTGCCACTCGGCCTTGGCAGCGGCGAGGGCGTCTTCCTCGCTCGCGTAGATGGGCCGCAGGCGCTTGGGGTTGTCGTCGGTGCCGGCGATGACGTCGCGGCGTTCGGCGCCGTCGGTGTCGTGCCAGGTGGCCACCACGCCCGAGTAGCTGTCGCGGTCGGTCACGCTGTAGCGGTGTCGGTCGCCATCCTCTCGGCGAATGATGATCGGCGGGATTTCGAGGCCGCTGGCCGTGGTCGACTGGCCGGCGTGGATGAATAGCAGGTTCCCCGCCTTCACGGTGGCGATGGCGTCGTAGCGCTCGGCCAGGCGGGTCAGAAAGTTGATATCGCTCTCGTCGGTCTGATCGATATGCGCGATGCCGACGGTGCCCAGCTCGCGCGAGATGCTGGGATTGAGGCCGTGGCGCTTGGCGAGCGTGGCCACGATGTCGCCGAGCGTGGTGCGGTGCCAGCTCTGCGTACGTTTGACGGGGAACTGCCCGCGAAAGTCGGCGCTACTGGCGCGGATGGAGAGCCGATCCGGCGCGCCGGTATGTTCGACCTCATCGACGATGAAGGTCCCCCGGTCGGTGAGCGGCTCGCCGACCCAGCCGATGGCGACGTGGATCTCGACGCCGCGACGGGGGAGGGCGAGCTGGCCGTCGTCGTCGGTCAGATCGAGGTCGAGTTGGTCGGCCTCGAGGCCGCGTCGATCCGTAAGTGTCAGCCGTTGCAGCCGACCGCGAACGCGCGGGGTGATCTGCTCGCCGCCGATGGCGAGACGATAGTCGGGCGTGCGAGCCGGGCGGCCAACGTCGCTCATGACAGCGCCCCGGTGACCGCGCGCAGGGCGGTACCTGAGACCGTGCCCAGGCGCTCGCGCTGGTCGTCGTCGATGCGTGAGAGCGATAGCGAGAACTTGATGTGTGAGGCGGCGCCATCGCGGAAGTGGCGGTCGCTGCTCTCGTCCATCGAGTCCATGGTGTACAGCCCGTACATGCGGCCGGTGCCCTCGATCAGCGGCCACGCCGCGCCCTGTTCGCCCATGGCGCGGAGCTGATCGAGATTCGCCTGGCCGCCGGTGAATTCGGGATAGAGCTCGCCGGCGAGGGTGATCGTGTCGCTGCCGGGGCCGAGAAACTGGATCGCGGGACGTTTGCCGATCCGCGACAGGCTGGAGTTTCGCCATTGGGTCTGGCGCTGGAAATCCTGATAGGCGGCGGTGCCCAGCGAGAACACGAACATGCCGTAGACCATCATCATCGCGGGTTACCTCAATCGTTGTCGTAGAGATTACGTCGAGACCGGGCAGCGGCCGCGCGCTCGGCCTCTGCCAGCGCCCGCTGAACCTCGGCGGCGACGTAACGGGCCAGCGTCTGTTCGTCCATGCCCGGGGCGGCGTGGACGTTGATGTCGCCGATGGTGATTTGGACGTTACCGCTCGCCGGCGCGGCGATAGGCGGGCGGGTGTCCAGTGGGATGCCGTGGCCGGCATCGATGGCTGGCATGGCGGCAACGGGCAGCGTTGCGGCACCGAAGGCGATACCGGCGCCGGCGTGGGTGACACGCTTGGCGATCTCGGCGACACGTTTCACCGGTTCATCCCGCTTCTGGTCCAGCCCCTGGTTGAACCCCTCGACGGTATAGCCGCCGATCTCCCGGAACGCGCGAGAGGGCGAGTTGATCCGGAGCAACTCGCGCGCCTTGTCGATGGCACCGTCGGCCATGTCGCCAGCGCGGTCGGCCACAGCGGACGCGCCGCTCTTGATGCCTTCGCCGAGGCCGGCCGCAACGTCTTTGCCGGCGCTCCACATGCGCGAGGGTAGCGACTTGAGATAGTCGATGGCCTCGTCCCACTTCTGCTCGAGCTGGCCCATCAGATCCCAGTCGCTGACCAGGTCGACGACGGCGTCGATGGCTTTGCCGGGGGCCTTCTTGAACCAGTCCCAGAGACGAGTGATCCCCTCCCACGCTGCGCCCAGGCCGTTGACGATGGCGTCGCCCAGAGTGGCGATGCTATCCGGCACCTCGATACCCAGCTTGCGCAGGATGGCGATCACGCCTTGGTAGACGAGGCCGAGCGGGTTCCAGTTGGGCAGCAGGCGCATGACGCTGCCAACGCCGCCATCGAACGCGGCTTTGACGTCGCGCCAGCGATCCTTGAAAAACGCGGCGATGCCGTCCCAGTTGCGATAGATGAGATACGCCGCACCGGCGATGGCGGTCACGGCCAGGCCAATCGGGTTGAGGAGGAACGCGCGGCCGACCACGGCGACGACGCGGCCGAGCCACTTGAGCGATCCGCCGAGTGCCTTGATGCCGCCCTTGGCGAGTTTGCCGAGCATCGACTCGGCGCCCTTGGCGCGCAGGCCGAGCATCTCGAGCGCCCAGCGCGAGGCGGCAAACGGGCCGAGCAGTGAGGCGATGACGAGCGTCAGCCCGCCGCAGATCGCAACGAGCGCGGCGATAGCGGCGGTGGCCTTGATGATCAGGGATACCAGCTCGGGGTTGTCTTTCATCCAGCCCACCACCGCGTCGCTGACGTCGATGATCTGGTCGCGGACGTCGCGCAACACGCGGATCAACTCGTCGGAGAGCGCGCGCTGCACGCGCTTCAACGCCGACATCGCGTTGTCGCCGAGCGCGTCGGCCATCCTGTCGACGGTGCCGGTAACGTCGCCGAGCCCCTCACCGGCGCCGGTCAGCCCTTTGAGGAACTTGGGGATCTGGTCGACGGAGAGATCTTCGATAGGCGTGCCGAACAGGGCGATGGCGGTGTTGGCGCGCTTGGCCGGATCCTCGATGGCCAGAATCGCCTTCGCGGTTTGCTGCAGTGCCTGCCTCGCGGCAGGGCCGCCGCTGGCGATGGCATCGGACATGGTCTGGGCGTTCAGCCCCACCGACTCATAGGTGGATACGCTGGCCTTGCTCATGTCCGAGCCGCGAATCGTGAACTCCTTCAGCGCGTCGCCGGTCTTGTCGAGGGCGAATTTTCCCTGGCCGGCGGCATCGACGAGCAGGCCCATCGCCTGCTGACCGTCGAAGCCCAGCGCGCGAAAGTTGGTGCTGTACTCGTGCAGGATCTCGGGGAGCTCGTCACGCATCTCGACGGAGACGCGTTGGAAGCCGGCACCGAGCAGATCCATGGCGGCCTTGGCGTCCTTGGCCAGGCCGTTCTTGACCATGAGCTGGGCGGTCTGCACCGACTCGGCGACATCGGTACCGAAGACATCCGAGAGGGTTAGCGCGCGCTTGGTGAGGTCGGTCAGGCTGGCCTGGCTGATGTCATCCAGCGAGCCGAACGCGGCGGCGACAGCGGAGACGCCCTCGGTGACCTGCTGCATGTCCGCGCCACGGCCGGCGCCATAGACCTCGGCGATGACATCCTGGTAGTCGAGCCCGAGATCGCTCGATTCGCCGAACTGTGCGGCGAGCTTCGCCCCGGACGCTTCGGCGCTGAGTGCCTGGGCGCTCAGCGCGAAGACGCCACCGCCGCCGACGCCGATCCCGGTCATGGCGGCACCGCGCATGCCGTTGGATCGGCCGATGGTGCGGTGGTAGCGGTCGGTCGCTTCTGTCGCGGCCTTCTGCCGGCGTGCTACCTCCCGCAGCTCGCGTTGTTGCTGCTGGATCTGCTCGTTGGTGCGGCGGATACGGCGCTGGAGCTCAGCCTGCTGATCGCTATAGCTGCCGGTGACACCCTCGACGCGAGTCATGCTCGAGCGCAGGTCGCGCAGGCGGCGTTGCTCGTCTTCGTAGCGGCGAGATAGCGTGCGCGCCTGTTTGATGGCCTGCTGTCGCTTGCGTCCGAGCGCCTGGGTGTCGGTGCCGGCTTCGTTCATCCGGCGGGAGAGATCGCGGATCTCGTCCTGTTGCCGTTTCAGCGCGCGGCCGCTTTCCTGCGACTGCTGCTTGAGTTCGCGGAACCCGCGCATGTCCTTCTGAGCGCGCTCCAGCGTCTTGAGCTGCTCGCGGTTGGCTTTCAGGGCCTCGGCAGTTTTGCCGCTGCCTTCACGAATCTTTTTGAGCGGCTTGGTCACCTTGTCGATGGCGCGGAGCATGACGTCGAGTTTCAGATCTCCGGCCATCGGCGGGCGTCCTATCGTTGCGGGGTTTTCTTGGGGGGCTCGTGGCGGAGGCGGGCGCGCTCCCGCCACTCGGTCAGTTCCTCGAGCGGCATGTCGTCCATGTCGCTCGGGGTCCAGTGAAACACCATGGCGAGGTCCGCCATGGCGTCATCGACACGGTCGGGGAGCGCTATTCGCTCGCTTCCTCGCGGTACTTCCGTGGCAGCAAAAAACCGGTGACGGCCCCGCCGAGCTGGAAGAGATCCGCCGGGTCGATGTCACGCAGTTCGGTCTCGGAGAGCGCGGGGTCGGTGATGCGCGGCAACACCTTGTTGAGCGCGGTCACTTCCATCTGCAGCACGTCGGTCAGCGAGACGCCGCGTAGCGCGCCAGCGCGCGGCTTGCGTACGACGATCTCGTGAACCTGTTTGCTGCCGCGCTTGAGCGGGTAATCGAGCGCGACGACGGTCTCGTTGGGGTTCTTGGCGGCTTCCTGGTCGGTATCCGCTGCGGTGGTGGTCTTCTCGGTCACGTCTTAATCCTCGATGGGTGATTACATTCCCTTGGCGGCGAAGATGATCGCGGCCAAGCCAAACAGGGTGGCGCCCCAGACAGTGGCGAGGGCGAGTAAGAAACCGGCTCGATCTGCACCTTTGGGTGTCATGCTGCCTCCAACGCGTAATCGCGTTTTCTCGCGGGGTTGGTTATGCTGTTTCACAGGTTCCCCCTAGCCTCGATAGGGTGAGAATCCAGAACGCCTCGCCGGCCCCTACCGGCGGGGCGTTCGTCGTTTACAGGCCGAGCGCCCGGCGCCGCTTCTCGAGACGATCCTCGCCGCGCACCTTGAACACGTAGCCCGGGACGTCGCGCTCGATGATCTCCTCGCCGTCGACGGTGAGCTTGTAGTAGCTGATCGTCGTGGTGACGCTGATCGTGTTGTTGTCGCCCTTGCTGGCCTCGCCCATGCCGATGGTCTTGTGACGACCGCGGACCACGACCTCGACGGGGATGACCTCGCCGGTTTCATCGCTTTCGTAGCTGCCGGTCATGCGCAGCATCGCGGCGTCGTGCACGGGGGAGCCGAACGAATCGAACAGGCCATCGACGAGCAGCCCGCCGGCGGTCCATTCCATCGTCATCAGCTCCTGGCCCTGGTCGACTTCGATGGGGCCGTCCATGCCGCCGCCTTCGTACTCGACCATGCGCCGCGCCAGCTCGGGCAGCGTCAGCGAGGGGATCAGTCCTTGCCAGTTGTTGCCGTCGCCGAAGGCGTTGAAGTCCTTCATGATCCTGGGTAGTGCCATGTTCCTTTCTCCTTACGGTTCCGGTGCCGAGCCGGCTCAGGCGTCCACGCGCGACGCGAAATCGGCGAGGTAGCGGTCGACGATGCGCTGGCGCAGTGCGAGGTGTTCGAGCGGGGGGACGGGGGTGTAGTCGTAGTCGATGTACAACTTGCCGCCCTTGAGCGATTCGGCGGTGTTCACTTCGGCGTCGAACCACGCCTGGCCGCCGAGCAGGTAGCCCAGGCGGGTGAGTTCGCGGAACTTGGCGTTCACGCCCTCGATGATGTCCCGGGCGAGGCTGGGGGTCATGGGCTTGTCGATGGCCCAGAGATGCGCCTCGGCCATCGTGTCCGCCAATACCTGGGCGGTGCGGGTGTAGTTCTCGAACGCGAACAGCGGGTCGTCGGTGCAGGTGCGCGAGCCCCAGAAGCGGAAGCCGTCGCGATTGATCAGGGTGGTCACGTCGGCGGCGTTGAGGATGCCGGCATCGGTGTTCGGGTCCTGCAGATCCCAATAGACGTCCGCGCTCAGACCGGTGACGCCGTTCACGACCACGTTCGAGAGCGTCTTGTGCCAGCCGGTCTGCTGGTCGATCTTCGCGCGCAGACCGAGGGCGCGAGCGACGGCGGAGAGGTCGCGGCTCTGTTCGGTCTCGGTGTCGAACCCGGTGAAATCGGGCCAGATGACCATCGCCTCGCGCGCGCCGAAGGCCTGGCGGTACATCGACGCCTCTTCGACGCTGGCGCACTGGTAGGCGGAGACGTAGGCAAAGGCGCGGAGCTTCTGGGCGACGCTAATCAGCTCGGCGGCGACGTCCTCGTCGTCCAACTCGGGCACGCCGAGGATGCGCGGCTTGACGCCAAAGCGAGCCTGAGCGGCCAGCAGCGCCTGGATGCCGGTCTTGCGGCCGGATTCGTTCACGCCGCCAATGATGTTCGCCTTGGTCTCGTCGGCGTCCGCGCCTTCGGCCACGCGGACGACGACCATGACCGGCGTGGTTTGATCGAAAATCGCATCGAGCGAGCGGGCGAGGGTGCCGGAGGTTCCGGCTTTGCCGAGCGCGGTGGTGCCGTTGGAGATGAGGACGGGGGTATCGAGCGGGAAGGTCTCGGCGTCGGCATCGTCGGCGGTGGCGACCAGCCCGATGACCGACGTCGACACGACACGAATGGTGCGCGTCCCTTCGTTGATCTCGGTGACTGACACGCCGTGATGGTAATCGGCCATGGGCGGCTCCTGGGCGGTTGTGCGGAAATGGTTCATGCGGACGTGCCGACACGTTGCCCCGCGCGAGATAGAGCGGCCAGCGGCCGGGTCTGTAAGTCGCGCGCTTACAGAGCTGGCAACGAAAAAAGCCCGCCGGGCGGCGGGCTTTTCTCAGTGGCTTGGTTTTGCGTGGACTATGTCAGAAACGCACCGATTCCGAGCTGTACGACGTACAGCAACAACAGGCAGACCAGTGCGGGCGTGATCCAGTCGAGCATCGAATCCCGCGTCCAGCCCCGTGCGATCCCTTCCCACCACCGGACGGGCAGCTTCTTTCCCCAACGCCAGCCACGCGCGACTCCGAGTCGGTATTCATGAGAGGTGCATTCGCGAGCGAGAAACCACACGAACGGGATCGTGAATGCGATCAGTGGGGCCCCCGGCGCGCCGATCAGTGTGAGCAGCGCCCAGGCGGTCAGCATCATGACGGCGGCGATCAGCGCGTGTTCGAAGTTGGTGCGGTTCATGCGGTTTCCTCGGTGGTGGTGTCAGTGGTCCAGGTGATCGCCTCGAGCGCGTTGCGGTCCTCGGCGACTACGGCAGCGGTGACGGCGTCCTTGAGCCGCCATGACTCGGCCAGCAGCCGCTGCTTGAACGCCTTGGCGGCGTCAGTCAGCGCGATCATCTGTTCGGGCGTGAGCGTGTATACCCGATTCGACTTCGCGCGCAGCGACATGACGGCGTCAGCCTCACCAGCGGCGCGCAGGTCGCGGGCCTCAATCGCCAGACCAAGCAGGTTAGCCTCGTCTTCGTCGGGGCGTGTCTGGATCACGTCCTCAGTGCCGTCGGGCAGGGTGTAAGGCATGCCGGCAGCGAGGGCGGCGGCCAGACCGCGTTCGATCATTGCCCGTTTACCCATGACCAGCTCGTCGAGGGTCACCACTTTCTCGGTCAATACCGGCTCGCCGGCATCGTTGATGACGATGATGTCGCCTCGCGCCAGGCCCTCGACCAGCGACCAATGAACTTCGTCGCTGATCGCGATAGCGTCATCCGGTTTGTTGTGGTCTTCGAAAAAACCATGTTCATTTGGCGAGAAATACACGCTCATCGGCCTATGGCCCTCCAAAAGAATCCAGGTACGGAAGAGTCGGACGTCTCGCTCTGGCGGGATGCATAGGCAGTGAATCCCGTCCTCGAAGGTGAATCGTTGATGCCGAGAATGACGTCGACATTTGGATTGACCACAGCCGTGATTTGGACGTTGTGGCACGCCGAATCGAACGAATAGGGGAACGTCACACTGGTCGGGCTTCCCTCGCTCGTGGCGGTTGTGACGTAGCCCCACATCTCGGTATCCCCATTGGGTAGCTTCCGGCGACCGCTAGACTTGCCGCCCTGCGAGACCACGTCGCCCTCGTGCCAGATCCTGTTACCGTTCCACTCAAGGCCGGCGCGGTGACCAACGAGCTCTTGATCGAACGTGATCGAATCACCCTTGCTACGCTTCCGGCTGTCGAGACTGATGCGCCACGCGCCGTTATCGGTATTGTCGATGTCGGCCTGGAACTCGACGGCGGCACCGGTTGCCGTGGACTTATCCTTGTCCATGCCAAATTGGAGACCGGCGTTACCGGCGCCATCGTTGTCGAAGAGGTTGTGTTCCCTGTTGCCGAAGTACAGCTTCGAGCCGCTGACGTTGAAGCCACCACCAACGGTTTGATCGGATGCGCCGGATCGAATGGGGTCGAGATTCTTGGCGTGCCAGAGTTCGGAGAAGTCGCCGCCATACCCCATCGAAATTTCGTAGTCCCTGTCCCCGAGGCGGGTGATGCGGAAGATGTCATCGCCATTCTCATTCGGACCCTGGATATAGTGTCTGGCGTCGCCGCCAAAGCCGGCTATGCGCAGCCCACCGTTTCTGTCCACGATGATTCGCCCGTCATTGGCGATATGCAGATCGGCGTGCAAGTAATCGGTTTCGTCCTGCCGTAGGAAAGAACTCGCGTGGACCCCATCCAGCTTGTCGGCATCCAGCCCCGACCCGTTCCCCTGTTTGACGGCGATTCTGGCAATGCTGTCCTTGCCTTTCCCTCCGGTGATCTCGATGTTGGCGCCGGCCTGTGTGGTGGCCGCCGTCATGATCGAGTAAGCGCCCTCGCCACCGACAGGGGGTGAGGTCATATACAGAAACAGGCCGTGGCTGTGATCGAAAATCACCGTGCCATCGTTGGTGTAGTCGCCGCCTTCCTTGTTGTTGAAGCGCAGCACGTCGTTGCCGGTATCACCGCGCAGGAACTGGCCGACCTTCAATCCCCCCACGGTCGCCGCGTTGCCGCCAACGTCGATGTCGTAGCTACCTGAAAGCCGCGCGGCGGGCACGGTGCCCGCGTTGAGCTTAGAGGCATTGCGATAGTCGCTGCCGTGTTGACCATCGAGCAGGTCGGCGTCCAGACCGGAGCCCGAACCCTGGTTTTTGTCGCTCCAGTATTTTCCCCAGCCGGAAGAGACTCCCGTATTGGACCCGAGCCCGACCTGCCTCGACCAGATTGTCGAGCCCTGGCTCTCGCCGTACCCAGAGATGAACAGTTGATGTGCGAACGTTGTCGGCGTCGTGATGGTGTGAATGATGATCCCGTACGCCGCGCCGGGCTTATCAGCGTGCGTGCCGTTCGCGAAATAGAGGCCGGTCTGTACGCCGTCGCAGTCGAGCAGCGAACTGGTCGGCCACACCGGAACGGCGGTGCCTAGGCCGTATTGATTGAAGGCCAGATGCAGCTGCGCAGCCGACGGCATGACGTCGTCGGTGCCGGCGAGCGCTTCTGCATTCGTTGCGCGTTCGACCAGGCCCGCTCGCGTTGTCGTCGCGGTCAGTGAGTTCAGGCCCGCCGGGGTCACGGCGCGGCTGTTGTCCTTGCCTTCCCTGGTCTCGGCGTAGGTGGCGAGCTCGACCATGCCCTGGTTGTTGGTATTGGCGGCGGGGTGGTCGCGGCTGGCCGCGTGATCGGTGAGCTGCTTCACCGTGGCGTAAGCCTTGAGCACCTTGTCGATGAACGACTTCAGCGTGCGAGGGACCACGCCGCGTCGGCCATCCTTGCCGGCGTCGACTTCCTCTTGCGTGGCGAGTTCGAGCACGCCTTTGACCGTGGTGGATGCCGGGGGGTTGAGAAACGCCGCATCACCGAAGGTGATGCTCGAGACATCGAGCGATTCGACCACCAGGTCGGTGGCGAGCAGCAGCGTGGCCGGTGCGGCTTTCTCGATGATCCAGTCCGATTGGGAGTAGACCGCGAACAGCACGCCGGCATCGGTGAACAGGCCGATCTCCCCGACCTGGTAGATATCGTCGGTTTCGTCCTGGACGGTAACGTGTAGCGTGTCGTCGGAGACCGCCTGGCCGGCGATGGTGCCCACACGTTTGACCGGCGCTTTCAGCTCGGTCTGGTCCTTCGTCGGCGCGTAACGCCCGGACCCCAGGCCGACCTCGGCGATGACGACGGCGTTGGTGCCGTTGTTGTCGGGGTCGACCAGCGCGGCGCGGCCGGCATCGGTGATGGTGAAGACAATGGCCATGGGGATCCTCTATTCAGCGGTGGCCGATAGCCGGCGGTAAATGATCGGGCGCGCTGCCCCGGCGATGCCGACCCCGCCGGACGCGCTCAATCCGGCGGTGAAGGTGAAATGGCTGCGAACCGGTTTGGTGCGGGAGATCTCGTCGACGATGTCTTGCTGGTACTCGGCGGTATTGGGTACATCGGCACCAAGCGACAGAGTGACGTCGAAGGTATGCGGCTCGCCCTTGTCGGCTTTCTGCCACCATTCCCGGATTGCCAGGCTCGAGCCGAATGAACGCACGACATCGCGAACGCTCTTGGCCGTGCCCTTGCGGCGCTGGATGTCGATCGCGTCGCGGATCCGCTGGCGTTTGATGTGCTCGGGCCAGTACGGCTGCCAGGAGTCGAGCGACAGCGCCCAGGCGAGCCACGGCAGCAGGTCGGCGGGGCAGGTATCCGGGTTCCAGAGCGAGCGCAGCGGCACGGGCAGGTCGCTGGCCGTCGCCGTAGTCGCCTCGAGGGCGCGCTCGGCGTTGGTGGCATTAGGCGGTAGAAGGCTGACGGCGCGGCCTCGGGCATCTGAATCACTCATCGAGGCCCCCGTCGGTCAGATCGATGGCCGTGCAGTAGGTCGCCTGGGTGCGGTCGACAACGATGCTCGCCGCCGGCGATGCGAGTTCGACGCGCTGGACGCCGGGTTGATGCAGCGCGGCGTAGAGCCCGGACAGGGTGACGTCGAGGCCGAGACGGTGCTGTTGTTCGGCGTACGTCGCGGCCTGTTCCTGGGCCTGGCGCATGACGACTTCGCGGTCCGGCCCGGCGTAGAAGTAAAGGGTCGCATCGATGCGGTATTCGATGATCTCGGCGGATTGCACGGTGACGTGATCGGTCAGGGGCCGGACGGCTTCGGCGGACAGTGTGGTGTCGACCGCCTTGAGCAGCGACGCCGGCGCGACGCCATTGTCGTTGCGTGAGAGCACCGTAACCAAAACCTCGCCCGGTGCGGGACTGGTCGCGCTGGCATCGAGCACCGCACCATCGGCCGACAGCGCGTGAAACACGTAGGCGCCCTCGGGGCCGGCGGTGCTGAAGCCCTCGAGTGAAAGCTGAATCCGGCGGCGGAAATCGGCGTCGGTCTCGTAGGAGGCCGGTACCGGCGGCACGGTATCCGGGTCCCCAGCATCTAGCATCTGGCGCTCGACGCCATAGAGCGCGCCGAGCTGGTCGAGATCGGCGTCGATGGCATAGGCGAGCATGACGCCCTTGGCCGCTTCATTGATGCGCTGGCGCAGCAACATTTCGCGGTACGCGGCGACCTGGAGCACCTTGTAGGCCGGGTCGGATTCGACGGTGACGTCAAAGCTGGGATCGCGCTCGCGCAGGTCGGCCAGCATGGCTTCGAAGATCGTCTCGAATTCGATTTCCTCGACGACGGCCGGCGCGGGCAGGCGGGAAAGGTCGACCGCCGTGAAACCGCCGCTCATGCGTCACCCCCGTTCAGCGGTAGGGCGAGCGCGACGTCGTCATCCTCGGTTACGCCCTGGATCTCGACAGCGACGCGGCCGGGGGATTCGACGTCGACGATTTGCCGCACGCCAGTCACGCGAAGGCGCGGCTCCCACCGAATGATCGCCATCACTGCGGCGCTATAGACCCGCAGCATCAAGGCGTCGTTGAGCGGCTGATCGATGAGGTCGGGAATCAGCGAGCCGTATTCGCGGCGCATCACCCGCGAGCCGATGGGCGTCGTCAGGATGTCGGCGACGGATTGGCGGATGTGCTCCACGCCGTCCAACGGTCGGCCAGTCGTGCGGTTCATGCCTGGCATCACACCACCTCGCCGGATTCGTCGCCGCCACGCTGAATGTGGTCGTGTTTGTGGTGGGAGCTGATGTCCTTGCCGTTGCTGGTGACACTGCCGGTGAATTTGACGTCCCCGGCCATGGTCGCGGTCTGGCCGCTGGGCTGACTCAGGTTGCCGTTCAGGGTCAGATTGCCGTTGATGACAACGTTGGCGTTGATCGTCGCGCCGCCGGCCGCGGTCGCGGTGAGCGTGGCGGCGGTGTTCACGGTAACGCCGCCTCCGGCTTCGATGGTGGCGGTACCGGGTAGCGTTGCCTGCAGGTGGCTCGTGCCGTGGTCGTAACGGATGACCGCGCCGTCGGGTAGCTCGATCATCGTCACGTTCGGGTCAAGGCTCGGTGGGGGCGTGGCCAAGGTGTTCAGCGACATGAGCACGGAGGCGGCGCGCAGCTCGCCGCCGGGCGCGAGTAGCACGACCTGCTCGCCCAGGCTGGGCGGGTTCCAGGTGCGCGTTTTGCCCGCGCGCTGTTCCTGCCAGCGGATCCAGTCGGTAAGGGCGTCACCGGAGCGGACTCGCACGCGCACGGCGCCGTGATCGATCTCGGCGATGGTGCCGTATCGGATCAGGTTGTTGATCAGGCGGAGTAGTTCGGCGGCGTTGTGCATGGCGCCATGCTGTCGCGGGTACCCACGTGGGCGGTAGCGGGGGGGTCTGTAAGTCGTCCGCTTACAGCAGAGCGTTAGCCCTCGAGGTTCGCGCCGAGGTGGCGGACGATCATGTCGTGAATCATCTCAATGTCATCGGGCGTGGTTCCGAGCAATTTCCGCTCGGGATAGTCGTACTCGAGATGAGCGTTGACCGGCGCGCGCTTGCCTTCCTGGTGGATGCGGGCGATGTGGGCGATTCGGCCCTCGTAGCCCATCGAGACGCCATCCGCCGTCGGTTTCATCTTGAGATAGCGCGCGGTGCGCAGCTTCTCGAACATCGCCTCGCTGGACTGGCTCTTGCCGGTTTTCTCGCGGGGATCCGCGACCGGGGTGAGATCGATTTCGAGCACGCGGACGACGCGGCGTTTCTTGAACGTGCGCAGGGCGCCGGCGTGGCGCCGGTCGAACCCGAAATAGGTCTCGGGTGTGGAGAACCAGTTCACGATCTCGCGCTCTTCGGCATCATGCCCCGGCTTTTCGTAGAGGAAGCGCAGTCGCTTGCGCGCGCGCCTGCGCTTCTTTCTGCCGACGCGTGCCGGGTAGGGCGTGCCGTCCGGGTTCTTCTGCTGCCGGATCCGTCGCTGTTGACGCTTGCGCAGTGCGGTGCCGATCTCGCGGGCGAGCTTCTTGCGCTCGGCGGGCTCGAGCTTGGCGAGTAGTGGCTCGACCCACTCGTCGAGCTGGGTTAGTGCGTCATCGCTCACGTGCCGCCCCACTCGGCGGCGAGGCGGTAGTCGTCCGCTGGATCGTCGCGCGTGAACAGTTGCCAGCGGTCGGCCGGGCAGTCGTCCGCCGGATACTCGGGCATTCGGTGCTCGCTACGAATCGCGCCGGCGTCGCAATCGACCAGGGCGACAACGCGTTCGGTCAGCTCGACGCTGAAAATGACGTCGATGTCGGTGTTCGAGTGGATCTCGAGCGTGAAGCGCAGCGCCTGCTCGGGATCGACGTCCGGCTGGTAGCGGGCGAGCCATTGGAGCAGTGGCAACACGACGGGGTCGAGATCGCCACCGCAGCCGATGACGATGATCTCGGCGGTCACCCGGTACTCGTGGGAGAGGTTCGCCCCCTTGTGAAACTTGATGGCGCCGTCGGGGACATAGGTGCGCAGGCGATTCGGATCGCTGGCGAGCCCGGGGACACTATCGAACAGGTGCTGGCGCAGGCTAGTGAGTTTTCGCATCGAGGGCATCCACGAGTCCGTTATGACGCCTCGCGCAGTCGTGGTACTGCCACGCCCAGGCGTTCATCGTCAGCGTGATTTCCCCGCCGGTGCCGTCACTCAGCGGAGGTAGCCTCGCCGGGCATTTGCGTTTGAGGTTCTGTTGGTTCGGGGGCTCGCCCGGCGGCGGCGTTGTTGAGCAGGCGCACAGCGTTATCGCCAAGGCACACGTTGCGGTAAATCGGCTTCTGAATTTCACGGATAACCCCTCGATCGATGATGCGCTGGTTGGCGTCGAGTTCGGCGAGTCGGTCCTCGACGACACCGGCGATATCCGCTTCGCGTGCCATCGCTGCATCGGCGACCAGCCGCGCGGCACGCTCCTCGGTGAGCCGCTGGGCGTCTTCGAACCAACCGCGCGCGAGCCAGCCGGTACCGGCGACGATGGCGAGGGCTGCGACAACAGCCAGCGCGCGGCCGTTCACTCCAGCCCCGCGAGGCAGAGTTCACGCTCGGCAGCGCGGCGTTTGACGAGCCCGGCGAGCTTCTTGCCCTGGGCGTAGACCCATCGTGAGAGCTGATCGCAAGCCGCCCGGGGGTGGCCGGCATTGAGCAGCTCGAGCAAGGTAGAGCGACGAAACGCGCCTTCGCCGACGTTGAAGATGAAGCTTGCTATCCCCGCGCGCCGCGTCGGCGGCATGGTGGCGTTGATTTCCGGCGTCACGTTTCGGTCGATAGCATCGAACGCGGTACCGAGGTCACCGGCGAGCAGTTTGTCGCACTGCTCGTCGGTGAGTGTCTGGCCGAGGCGGACATCCGCGCCGGTGTGGCCGGTGCAGATCGTCGGGATGCCGACAGGATCTGGATAGCTTTCCAGCTCCCTCCCTTCATAGTGCTTGACGACGCCGATGGAGATCGACAACGCCAGGCAGCAGGCGCCACCGATGGCACCGCCGCCAATCCAGCGGCCGAGGTTTTTCATGATCGGCCTCCACGGATTCGCTCCCACCAGTGGCGGAATTTTTCGAGGTACTTGGGCACGATCAGCCCGATCTGCAGGGCGAGATACGCCAGGGTGAGCACCGTGATCCAGTCGCTCGGCGTCATGCCACCGGCATGGAGCAGCGATACGACGGCCGGCGGCGTGGTCTTGATCGCTTCGGTCGTGATGTTCAGTTGCTGGGCCATGGTCGTCCCCGCGTGGGCAATGAGTAGTGTGATCAGCACGATCATCGGATCGGGCCGGGGGGTGTCGCTGTTGAGTCGGGTTCGCATGGCGTCAGCTCCAGAGCTGGACGATGTCGGTGCGCGCCTGGCGCCTGGCTAGTTCGGGCATGGCGACCGGCGTTCCCTGCGGCAGAATCGGCCCGAATTCGGCGAGCCCGGGGTTCAGCTCGAGCACCTGCTCGGTCACGCCGGCGGTCTTGCCGTGAACGCGCTGGCAGATCGCATCGACGGTGTCGCCCTGGCGCGCATGGACGATACGGGCCACTAGATCAGCTCCACCGTGGTGTGGGTATCGCCCAGGATCTCGGCGACGGCCCAGCGAGAATTGCGGCGATAGTCATCGGCGGCTTCGTCCTTCACCTCGCCGGTCTCCTCGCCGGATCGGGTCGCGCTGTAGTCCCGGTACGCTTCGAGGAGACTGGCGTGGGCACTGGCATAGACGGCCTGGCGATAGAGCGCGGTCGTGTCGCCAGGCATCTGCCAGGGCTCGCTCGGGACGGCATCCGCCTCGTGGACGCCGGCATCGCGCTGGCGAGCCTGGAACGCGGCGAGCTGGCGATTGATGTCGCGCATGGCGACGCCGAGCGCCTGGACGACGCGCCCCTCGGTGATCGTCGTTTCGATGCGATGGCGGTCGCGGAAATCGCCCGGCTCGATGTCGGGCCAGAATCCGTTGTTCGGGACCGGTGGGGCGGGCCGGTGCTGGCTTTCACTTCCGCCGTGGGCGACTAGGGACATGGGCGATCCATTGAATTAGAGGGAGGTGGATCGGGGATCGACGATATGGGGCACGTGGCCTGGATCTCCCCCCGATGCCTCCCGGGGTCGGCGTGCGACTCGGTCGCAGTGTCAGCCGCTGGGCTGATCGCTGGCGTTCTTTTTGACCTGGCGTTCGAGCTGCTCGATGTCGCGTTTCACGCCGGCGCGGTCGTTCAGCTCGAGCGCGCGCTTGAGCTGTTCGATGGCCGCGCTCGGACAGTCGGCGTCGCGCAGGGCGTAGCCATACGCCTTGTGAAACTTGGCCGAGATCTGGTCGTGCATATCGGCGCCGTCGAGCATTTCGCGGGTTCGGACCATGAGCGACGCGAGCTGCGTTCCGAGTGCCTGCCGCTCCGCGGGCTCGGCGACGATGCTCTCGAGATCGCGCTCGAACCGATCCGGCATGTCGAGCTTGTGCTCGAGGGCATAGCCGGCGATGTCCAGCGCGCCGGCGAGGTCGCCGATATCGAAGCGCCAGATCAGGACGGTGGTCAGCACCTCATCCTGGGCACCGTTGCCGCTCTCGAGCACGCCTTCGATGTAGGGATCGAACTGCGGCAGTAGCTCGCGCTTCCGGGCGATCTTCCCTTCGGTCGACTTGATCTGCCTCAGCGCGCGGCGAGCATCGTAGAGCGTGGCCATCATCAGCTCGTACTGCGGGCCGTTCTGCGGCTGGCCGGGGACAGCGCCCCCGGCCGCTTTCGCGGCCGTGACGCGCTGGAAGTGTTGACGGGCTGGGGTGGTCATTGCTTGCCCCCGTCACCGCGCAGCGCTGCCGGCGACATTTCGATGTTCTCGACCAGACAGCCGGCGCCGAAGTCTTCCACCACGTAGGCTTCGTTGCTGGATTCGTAGTTCTCGATCCGGTTGCGCTTGGGGTTCTCTGTGACGTAGCGGCGGCGAGCGCCGTTCTGCCAGTAGATCGAGAGGTTATCCAGCGTGGTGACCATGAGCGCGTTGTCGGGGAAGAACGGGACATCCAACCCACGAAGCCCACCGATACGCTTCTGACTGATGACGAGATCGGCCGCCAGTTGTTCGGAGGGCGCGAGCTGGTTCAGCAGCGGGAAATATTTGTCGTCCATCAGGTTGCGGCCCAGGATGACGACCAGGCCCGGGTTACGCCGATACCAGGGCTGGATGAAGCTGCTGATGGCGTCGTACACCAGCACGTCGAGCGTGGCGTAATCGCCAACCATGCCATTGATTTTGCCGTCCTCGCCCTTCGTCGGGGTCGGATCGATGACGACATTGCCGCCTGCCTTGCCTTTTGCCATCACTCGCTCGGGGGCCTGATCGCGGTAGTGCTGCAACCAGCCGATGTTGACGTCCTGGAGCAGCGGGTTGACGACGGGGTCGCTTTGCACCGCTGCGCGCGTGCCGTTGAAACCGATGGTGATTCGGTCCAGTGCCTGCTGACGAACGATGGTGTCGCGAATCATGGCCTGGAAGTTGGGGAACTTCGCCCAGGCGTCGATTTTGTTGTAGCCGAGGTGAGTGTCGAACTCGGTAATGCGGCACTCGTAGCTCTGAGTATCCAGTGAGCTGAGATCGCGGGTGTCGCGCTCCTGCTTGCTGACGTCGGTGCGCGCAGCAATGGGGCCGGAAACCCCCAGCGCGAGCTTTTCGCCCTTGAGTTCATCGACGCCGATAATGTTGATCCGGCGTAGGAAGTCGCTCGACTCCTGGATGCGTTTTTCCAGGCGCTGCTGGACGCTGGGTTCGACTGCGAATTTCTGCGTGGCATCCGGCACGCCGTTCAGCTTCGCCACTTGTGCGGCGAACTGGTTAAACAGGATGCGGCTATCGTTGCGCATGGGGTAGTGGTCCTTAGCAGTCGGTCATTTCGGTGTCGCCGTTGCCGCCGAGGGCGAACGAGCGAGACGGCTGGTCGGGTGTGTTGTCGAGGGTGGTGTAGAGCTCGTCGAGCCTGGCGCTCGTCTTCCGGTGGGCGTCTTTCAGCTCGGCGAACGCCTCGGCGGTGGGTCGTTTGGCGAGCTCGTCCTCGAGCGCGGCGTGCTTCTGGACGAACAGGCCGAGCGTCTGCTCGAGATCACCCCGGAACACGGCGAACCCCTTGTCGGTCTTCGCGTCGTGACGCTTGAACAGCGCCTTCACGCTGTCGAGCAGCGACGGGCCGGTGTCGGCCGGTGGCTCGATGGTCTCCGCGAGCTCCAACTCGAGGGCAGCCGAGAAGAAGTTCTCGGGGCGGGTCTTCTTGCCCGTTAGCGGCGAGTCTTTACCGGCGCCGGCGCTGAACTGCAGCATCTCCGTACCCAGCGATGCCGGCGTGTTGGTGACGGCCAGGCCGACAAGATACGGCTCGCCTGTGTCCGCGAAATCCGGATCCACTTCCATGGACGAGTAGACTTTCTGGCGCGCCTTGATCATCGCCTTGAGTTCGTCGGTGGGATCGATTTCGGCGAACAACTGCAGCTTGCCCTCGTCGTTCTTCTCGGTTTTCAGCGCCGTGACATCGCCGTAGGCCTTGAAGGGGCTATCCGGCAGCACTCCCTTGATGTGCTCGAGGTTGATTCGGCAACCGTAGGTCTTCGGATCGAAGTTCGCGGCCATCTTCTCCAGCCAGTCGGCGGGGATCTTGCGGCCATCCATCGTGGCGCCTTCGGTGGCGATAACGTGCCAGGGCATGTGATTTCCTCAGCGGGTGAGCGGAGCGGTGTCGCTGTCTGTGCAAAGTGCGATCAGGTTCCGCGTGCCCGGCTCAGTCCTCAACGCGCGCGGTCTGTAAGACGTCCGCTTACAGACGCCAGCCCATTCGAGGGATCGCGCGCGCGGATAGGCTGGCCGCATGACGACGACAGCCCCCGACACACTCGACTCCCCACGACTCACGGCCCGCCATCTCTATTGGCAGGGCTGGCGCGTCGCGCGCATCGCTGAATTCCTCGAGATGAAAGCGGCCACGGTCCATAGCTGGAAAGATCGCGACGGCTGGGAAGAGGCGAGCCCGACCCAGCGTGTTGAAGGCGCACTTGAGGCGCGTCTGGTCCAACTGATCGGCAAGGAGCGGAAGGGGAACGGAGATTACAAAGAGATCGACGCCCTCGGGCGGCAGATCGAGCGCCTGGCGCGGGTTCACAAGTACGCGGAGACGGGAAGAGAGGGTGACTTAAACCCGAAGCTCGCCGCGCGCAACGCGGGGGAGAAGCGCAAGCCGAAGCGCAACGCGCTGACGGAGGAGCAGTTCGAGGCGCTCGAGGCGGCGTTCTTCGAGTCGCTGTTCGACTACCAGCTCATCTGGCACGCGGCCGGCGAAAAGCATCGGATCCGCAACATCCTGAAAAGCCGCCAGATCGGCGCGACGTTCTACTTCGCCCGCGAGGCCATCGTCGATGCGTTCAAAACGGGGAAGAACAAGATCTTCCTCTCGGCCAGCAAGGCCCAGGCTCACATCTTCAAGAACTACATCATCCAGTTCGTCAAAGAGACCTGCGACGTCGAGCTGAAAGGCGACCCGATCATTCTCGACAACGGTGCCGAGCTCCACTTCCTCGGCACCAACTCGAAAACCGCCCAGGGCTATCACGGCGACGTCTATCTCGATGAATACTTCTGGATCCACGGCTTCGAGCAGTTCCGGAAAGTCGCGAGCGCGATGGCGACGCACAAGCAGTGGCGGCAGACCTATTTCTCGACGCCGTCATCGATCGCGCACGAGGCTTACACGTTCTGGACCGGCGAGCGGATCAACAAGCGGCGCAAGAAGGCCGACCGGGTCGATATTGACGTAAGCCACGCCGCGCTCGCCGCCGGCGCGCTGTGCGGGGATCGCCAGTGGAAACAGATCGTGACGGTTCACGATGCCGAGGCCGGCGGGTGCGATCTGTTCGATGTCGAGGATCTGCAGTTCGAGTACAGCGCCGACGAATTCGCCAACCTGTTCGAGTGCGAGTTCGTCGACGACAGCCAGTCGGCGTTCCCACTGGGAACGATGCAGGGCTGCATGGTCGATGCCTGGGAGGCCTGGGAAAACGACTACCGGCCATTTGCGCCCAAGCCGGTCGGCGACCGGGGTGTGTGGATCGGATACGATCCGACCGGCCGCAACGAGGACGGTGATGGTGCCGGGTTGGTCGTGGTGCTGCCCGCGCGTTCGGCGGGGGAGAAGCATCGGATCCTCGAACGTCACCGGCTCAAGGGGCAGGACTACGAGGACCAGGCGGCGTTTATCCGCACGTTTGCCGACCGCTACGAGATCGATCACATCGGTATCGACACCACCGGCATCGGCGCGGCCGTGGCCGAGCACGTCGAAAACTGGTTCCCCACCGCCACCCGTTACCACTACACCGCCGAGCTCAAGACCTCGATGGTACTGCAGGCCCAGCAGATCATCCGCAAGGACCGGCTCGAGTTCGACGCCGGCTGGGTCGACCTGGCGCAGTCGTTCATGGCGATCAAGAAACAGCTTACGGCCAGCGGCCGACAATTCACCTACGTATCGGGGCGTAACGCGCAGACCGGCCACGCGGATCTCGCGTGGGCGACGATGCATGCCCTCCACTTCGAACCCATCGACGGCCCGGCCGGCGAGACCAGCGAATCCATCATGGAGATGTACGAATGACCCCGACCGCCAAGCCGCGCATGCGCGTTCCCGCGATACTTTCCAACGCGTCCGAAACCACGCGAGAGGCCAACGCGCCCGAAACCGCGCGCGATGTTAAGTCCCATCAGTCAGCGGGCGTCGAGGCGTTCTCGTTCGGCGATGCCGAGCCGGTGACCAGCCTGCGCGACGTGTTCTATGGGGGTGTCTATCTGTCGCCGAACGAGTGGTACGAGCCGCCGGTGCCATTCGACGTGCTGGCGAAGAGCTACCGGGCGACGGCGCACCATGGGTCGGCGCTGCAGGTGAAGCGCAATATCCTCCTGCGCACGTTCATCCCGCACCCGCTGCTCAATCGTCAGACGTTCAGCGCGCTCGCGCTCGATTACCTCGTGTTCGGTAACTGCTACCTGGAAGAGATCCGCGGTCGCCTGGGGCGTCTGCTCGACCTGCAGCGCCGGCCGGCCAAGTACATGCGGCGTGGCGCGGAAACGAATCGCTACTTTTGGGTGCCGGACTGGGTCAACAAGACCGAGCTACCCGCTGGTCGAACGATTCACCTGCTCGAGCCCGACATCGACCAGGAGGTCTACGGGCTGCCCGATTACCTGGGCTCGCTGCAGTCGGCCTGGCTCAACGAGAGCGCGACGCTGTTCCGCCGGCGCTACTACCTCAACGGCTCGCATGCCGGATTCATCATGTACGTGAGCGATCCCGCCCACGACAAGAAGGACATCGACGCCATGCGCACCGCGCTCAAGGAGTCGAAGGGGGTCGGCAACTTCAAGAACCTGTTCATGTACTCGCCGCACGGCAAGAAGGACGGGGTGCAGATCATCCCGGTATCCGAGGTCGCTGCGAAGGACGAGTTCTGGCACATCAAGAACATCACCCGCGACGATCAGCTCGCCGGCCACCGGATCCCGCCGCAGCTCATGGGCATCATCCCCAACAACACGGGCGGGTTCGGTGACTCGGAGAAGGCCGCTCGCGTCTACGTGGCCAACGAACTCGAGCCGCTGCAGCAGATCATGCTCGAGATCAACGAGCGGGTAGGGGAAGAGGTTGTGAGGTTTCGGCCGTATTCGCTGGAGACCTCCCAAGCCGACGTGCCTCCAATCCGGTAGCCAAACCCGACATTGATAGCCACCCACCGGGCGGCATTTTTGTGCCCATGCGACGCATCGGGTGGCCAGTCAGTCGAGCAGAAATAGAAAGCCGGCCCATACGATGGTGACTGCGCAAGCGAAGTGCGAACCCGCATAAACACCAACGGCAACGTTTTTGAGCCAACGAGGTGCATCGCGGACAGCACGCTCTCGGTCACTTCGGCCATGGAATACGTGGCGGCGGTACCAACCCGTGTTGCGTAGCAGGATGATTCGGCCATAGGAGGCCAAGCGGTTGAAAGAGATCGGGAGCCCTTGGAAAAATTGCTCGTCGGTAGGCATGAGAACGCCAAGTGCCTTATCAGCTTTCGCAATGATCATTGGCGCCAGGATGGCCCCGACAATGACCTGGATGAAGCCGATGACGATGATCGTGGCACCACCGAACACAAAGACGATCCACGGTAGCGACCCATTCACTGACTTTCTCCCGCGCCATCATCCCCGTAAATTACCTCGTAGATCACTTGGCCACCTTTGTGACCGATAGCTCTGCCAGCCTCTCCACCGCCATATGCGCCAGCGCCTGTCATCACGATGCTGCAAACCAGCCTGCCGGCGGGATGGAGTCCAATCGCCAGGCATGCTGTGCGGCTTGCGGTTCCGGCGCCCCCTGCACCCCCAGCGGACAGCAAGGTACCGGTAACCAGGCCGCCGTACTCTTCCAACTGAACTTGACGACAGGACTTGGATGCAGCCACTGAATGGCAGGCCTGTTGAACTCGAAGTTCGGTGGAAGTGACATCAAGGCCTATACCGATGTAAGTAGTCACATCCAAGGTACTGGCGACCGAACCAGCTCGCTGAATGCCTTCGGCGACAGTCGGGATATGGAATTTTGGGAACCCTTCGAAGGCTTGAGCAACGCTGTGAAGCGCTTTATCCGAGGCAACGCCTATCTTGGCTTTCAGTGCCTGAGCCGACTCGGACAACTCGAACGCTCTATCCATGAATTGCCGGGCCGGGGCCTCTATGGCCGATAGGAGTCGCTCGCCCTGGGCCCGGACGTAGCGCTCTCCTCGATCCAAAGCGCCAGCTAGACCATCGAGGGCTTCGGCGGAAGCATTCTTGAGAGGGCCCATTGCGGATGCTGTAAGGCTAACCTCGGTCGCGCGGTCTCCCAGATCGTCCGAAAGCTCGAGTACGGCCTCCCAGTTGACCATCATCGTTTCGGCCTGTGCGGGCTCCAGTCTCTGAACCGTTTGCTGAGCCAGACGCGCTTGATCCTGCAATTGCTGCTCTTCGACCATGCACATTTGGTTCTCAGGATCGCTGAGCACCACGATGGAACCGGGCAGCACGTAGTCTGAAAGATGAGTGTTGAGGCGCGCGAACATGGCATCCACATCGGGCGAGGGGGAGGGCAGCAGTTGATCCTTGATCTCGTTTCGGTATCCGGCCTCCCGAACAACGTGGAACCCAGGCGCGATTTGAGATTTTTGTTCCTGGTCGCGCTTTGCCTTGGATTCGGCGGCCAAAGCCTGTTCACCTGCTGACAATGGCTGGTTCGCGCGTGCTTCAGCTTTTTCGTCGTGGAGCATGTGATAGCCCATCGACATCGAAAGCAATCGGGCACCGCAGGCTGTGCGGCATCCGTGGAACGCCACTTGCTTGCCGTTTACTCGGATGGTGGGATGCCCCTCGACGATAGTGGTTACGCCGTTATGCCCATCCTTTGGGCAAGTCACCTTATCGCCCACACATGCCACTGCTTTGCCATCCACTGTGTAATTCTGTTGACCCGTGATGACTTTTCCGCCGTGGCTAGTTGGATCACCTACCTGGATGATGCCGTCGCCTGGGTTGAACATTCGCTGTCCCTTATATCTGCCCGCTTCGTATCGTCAGCGGTAGGCCGCTTCCGTTCAAGAGCTGGACGTAAGGTGTAGCGAATGTCTTACAAGGCGTGTGGCTAGCCGAGGCTATTGGGCCATCAAGCCGCGCGATCAGCACCCCGCCCCGCCCGCGCGCTAAATGGGTCGAAAATTACGCACCTCTGCAGCAGGGCGGAAGTCGCGCCAGCGCTGGGCGCGGCAGCGGTTATAACGTGCCGAATTTTTATGCGGATTTCTGCGTTTTTTAGGGTGGTTTGTGCACGAGAGGTTTTTGGCTGGCTCCGGCGAGGCGGGGCAGCGGTTCCAGCGCACAGATGCAGCCGATCCACTTGGAACCTATTTGGAACCTAGACGAATGCGCAAAGAAAAACCGCCACGAAGGGATTTCCTAAGTGGCGGTTTTTGCGGTGTTTTGTGGTCGGAATAGCAGGATTCGAACCTACGACCTCTGCCTCCCGAAGGCAGCGCTCTACCAAGCTGAGCTATATTCCGATCAAATCGTCGATTCGTGCCATCTGGGGCTGTTCGACGGAGGTGAATTATACTCATCAAAGGGCGTGGTGCAACCCTGATCGTGCCGCCTCTTAGACGTCGCGCTCGACAGCCACGCGCGTCAGTGTTTCCATGCTGTCCCGATAGGGGCTCGGCGGCAGGAGCTCCAACTGTGCACGGGCCTTCTCGGCCATCTCCTCGGCGCGACGCTGGGTGTAGTCGAGAGCGCCGGTTTCGCGCACGATCTCCAGCACGTCCGCCAGCCGTTCCAGGCCTCCGTCGGTGATCGCCTGACGGATCAACTCGGACTGCTCCGGCGTCCCCTCGCGCATGGCATGGATCAGCGGCAGCGTCGGTTTGCCCTCGGCGAGATCGTCGCCCACGTTCTTGCCCATGGTGTCGGCGTCACCCTGATAGTCGAGCAGGTCGTCGACCAGTTGGAACGCGAGCCCCAGGTAACGGCCGTAGAGCTGCAGCGCCTGCTCCTGCTCGGCATTGGCGTCGGCGAGAATGGCGCCGCTGTGGGAAGCCGCCTCGAACAGCATGGCCGTCTTGCCCTGAATGGTATCGAAGTAATCCGACTCTCCGATGTCGGCATTGCCGATGTTGGTCAGTTGCTGGACTTCGCCCTCGGCGATCACGCAGGTGGCGCCGGAGAGTACCTGCATGATCCGCATCGACCCGACCTCGACCATCATCTGGAACGAGCGCGAGTAGAGAAAGTCGCCGACCAGCACCGAGGGCGCGTTGCCCCAGGTATCGTTGGCGGTAGCCTTGCCGCGTCGCCGGCTGGACTCGTCGACGACGTCGTCGTGCAGCAGCGTGGAGGTGTGCATGAACTCGATCAGGGTCGCCAGGGTGATGTGTTTGTCACCAGGGTAGTCGAGCGCGCGCGCCGCGAGGAGTACCAGCAACGGACGCAGCCGCTTGCCGCCACTCTCGATGATGTACTGGCCGATGGTCTCGACCAGCGGGATTCGCGACGCCAACTGATCGAGAATCGTACGATTGACGGCGGCGAAGTCCTCAGCCACCGATGCATGGATGGATGCAGCGTTGGATTGCATGGTCGGCTTGTCAATGAATCGGGTGGGGCCGCTCTGAGTCGGGCCGAGAGAGGCGATGTGAGGGGGTATGCTAGGTGGCGCCTACAGGTGCGTCAACCGACGAGGCGCGGCGACGGACCCGCGTTTCGCGCCGGCGCCGACATCGGTGGATGTCAGCAACGCGTCGGTACCGCAAAGGCTTGCCTGATTTGGCTGCAATCGTTATAATCCGCCGCCCAACTCATCATGCTCCCTGTCAGATGGTTGCCGGAAGGGGCACCACTCGACGCAGGTCGATGAAAGAGCGATTCGTACCGATGAGCTTGGCCGACGAGCTTCGGCTCCAAAAGCCCTGGAGAAAGAGTTATGTACGCTGTTATCAAGAGCGGCGGTAAGCAATACCGCGTGCAGGAAGGTCAGACACTCAAGCTCGAGAAGCTGGAAGTGCCGACCGGCGAGACCCTGGAGTTTGATCAGGTCCTGCTGGTCGCCGACGGTGACGACATCAAGGTCGGCGCACCGTTGGTCGGCGGCGCCAAGGTGTCCGCTGAAATCGTTTCTCACGGCCGCGGCGACAAGGTGCAGATCATCAAGTTCCGCCGCCGCAAGCATCACATGAAGCGTCAGGGCCACCGTCAGTGGTTCACTGAAGTCAAGATCACCGGAATCTCCGCTTAAGCGGGACATTCCCCCAGAGAGAGGTATTCGCCATGGCTCATAAGAAGGCCGCCGGTAGTACGCGCAACGGTCGCGATTCCGAATCCAAACGCCTGGGTGTCAAGCTGTACGGTGGACAGAAGGCTACGGCCGGCAACATTATCGTCCGTCAGCGCGGCACCAAGTTCCATCCGGGTAGCGGTGTGGGTATCGGCAAGGACCACACTCTGTTCGCACTGAATGACGGCGTCATCAAGTTCGAGCAGAAAGGCCCGAGAAACCGCAAGTTCGTGAGTGTAGTCTCCGCCTGAGACGTCACGGACCTTGTATGAAAAGCCCCGCTCAGGCGGGGCTTTTTCGTTGTTGCGGCAATATCATGTGGTATCCACGCGCGCGGCGCTCGCCGCCGGGAGAGTGACATGCAGTTCGTCGATGAAACCTCGATCACCGTCGAAGCCGGCAGGGGCGGTAACGGCTGCCTCAGCTTCCGGCGCGAAAAGTATGTGCCCAAGGGCGGCCCCGATGGCGGCGACGGCGGCCATGGCGGCAATGT
Organism: Salinicola corii; assembly: GCF_008298015.1. Classification (GTDB taxonomy): domain Bacteria; phylum Pseudomonadota; class Gammaproteobacteria; order Pseudomonadales; family Halomonadaceae; genus Salinicola; species Salinicola corii. The sequence continues at coordinate 98,971 of NZ_VTPX01000010.1, forward strand.
CTACCTGATCGGCGATGAGTCGCTGAACACCCTGATCGATTTCAAGTTCCAGCGCTTCTACAAGGCGCAGAGCGGCCAGCAGGGGCAGGGGCGCCAGATGAGTGGCAAGGCCGGCGACGACCTGCACGTCAAGGTGCCGGTGGGCACCACGGTGATCGACGAGGACACCCTCGAGGTGATTGCCGATGTCACCGCCGAGGGTCAGGTGGTGCTGGTGGCCCAGGGTGGGCGTCGTGGACTTGGCAACATCCATTTCAAGTCCTCGACCAATCGCTCGCCGCGCCGGACCACGCCCGGCACCGATGGCGAGCGGCGCAAGCTGCGCCTGGAGATGAAGGTGATGGCCGACGTCGGCCTGCTGGGAATGCCCAACGCCGGCAAGTCCACCTTGATTCGCGCGGTCTCCGCGGCCAAACCGAAGGTTGCCAACTACCCCTTCACCACGCTGGTGCCCAACCTGGGGGTGGTCAAGCTCGGCACGCACGAGCACTTCGTGATGGCGGACGTACCCGGGCTGATCGAAGGGGCCTCGGATGGCGCCGGGCTCGGGCTGCGCTTTCTCAAGCACCTGACCCGCACGCGTCTGCTGCTGCATGTGGTCGATGCGGCGCCGTTCGACGAGTCCGATCCTGTCGTCGCCGTCGAGGCAATCGCCCAAGAGTTGGAGCAGTTCTCGCCGACGCTGGCGGAGCTGCCGCGCTGGCTGGTGATCAACAAGCTCGATCTGCTGCCGGCGGAGGAGCGTGAGGCGCGGGTGGCGGATATCGCCTCGCGGCTCGACTGGCAGGGGCCGGTGTTCCGGATTTCGGCGATCTCCAGCGACGGCACTGGCGAACTGGTGCAGGCAGCGCACCGCTGGCTCACCGAGCAGCGGCAACTGGAGAACGACGACGAAGAGGCCGCGGAGCGCGAGCGCGAGATGCGCCGGCGCATGGAGGCCGAGTCGGTGGAGCGGGTTGAGGCGCATCAGACCCGTCTGCGCGTCAAGCGTGGCGAAGTCGTCGAGGAGTTCGACGATGACGACGACGATCATGACGTCGAGGTGGAATACACGCGTTGAGTCAACCGTGGGTCGGGGCATGTCGGGCGGAGAGTGAGATGGCGACGGATGAACGCATGGGGCGCGGTGTCCTCGAGGGCGCGAAGCGGGTCGTGGTCAAGATCGGCAGCGCGCTGCTGACCAACGATGGGCGCGGGCTCGACGACGCGGCCATCGGTGGCTGGGTCGACCAGATGGCGGAGCTGCATCGTCGCGGCGTCGAGGTCGTGCTGGTCTCTTCCGGCTCCATCGCCGAGGGCATGGTGAGGCTGGGCTGGCAGACGCGACCGACCGCCGTGCATGAGCTGCAGGCTGCCGCCGCCGTCGGCCAGAGCGGCCTTTCCCAGTGCTATGAAACGCATTTTGCTCGCCACGACCTGCGTAGCGCCCAGGTGCTGCTGACCCACGACGATCTTTCCAATCGCAAGCGCTACCTCAATGCACGTTCTGCACTGCGCACGCTGGTTCAGCTCGACGTGATTCCGGTGATCAATGAAAACGACACCGTGGTCACCGATGAGATTCGCTTCGGCGATAACGATACCCTGGGGGCGCTGGTCGCCAATCTGCTCGAGGCCGATGCCTTGCTGATCCTCACCGATCAGGAAGGCTTGTTCGATGCCGACCCGCGTCACAATCCTGGTGCCAGGCTGATCAGCGAGGGACAGGCCGATGATCCCGAACTCGATGGCGTCGCCGGCGGTGGCGGCGTGCTGGGTCGTGGCGGCATGGCCACCAAGCTGCGAGCTGCGCGGCTGGCCGCGCGCTCCGGTGCGGTCACGGCGATCGCCAGCGGGCGCCAGTCTTCGGTGTTGACCCGGCTGCTCGAGGGCGAGTCGCTGGGGACGCTGCTGCACCCCGATCACGCGCCACTGGCTGCGCGCAAACGTTGGCTTGCCGGACAGTTGCAGGTGCGCGGTACGCTGACTTTGGATGCCGGCGCGGTCAACGTGTTGCGCTCTCAGGGGTCGAGCTTGCTGCCGGTTGGCGTCAAGCAGGTGCAAGGGGCTTTCCGACGTGGCGACATGGTGGTGTGCGTCGATGAACGGGGAGCGCGCGTCGCCAAGGGGTTGGTCAACTATTCGAGCGTCGACGCGATGCAGCTCGTGGGCCAACCCAGCCGGCGCATTGCTGAAATCCTTGGCTACATGGAGGCTCCGGAGCTGATTCACCGCGATAATCTCGTCGTGATTTGACACGACGAGCCGTGACGGTTGCAGCTGGATCACGCTCGGGCCTTGTGATAGAATCCCGCATCCTCTCAGACATGGCCCGTTAAGACTGCCCAAAACGCAGTCGAAAGTGGCCCCGAAGCGTTTCTCGTTCGGGTACCACTGAACATTCGGCCGAATCATTCAGGGTTGCCTGAAGCGGTTTCGAGGCTGTCCTGGGTGATTTAACTTACAGAATTGACTGTCAACATCTCCAAGGAGTCGACGGTGGCGAATACCAAACAGGCGCGTAAGCGCGCACGTCAGGCGGAAGACCGCCGCAAGCTCAACGCAAGTCAGCGTTCCATGGTTCGTACCTATATCAAGCGGGTGATCAAGGCTATCCAGTCTGGCGATCAAGCGCAGGCGAACACCGAGTTCAAGGCCGCCCAGCCGGTCATCGATCGCATCGCCGACAAGGACGCCATGTCCAAGAAGAAGGCCGCGCGCATCAAGAGTCGCCTGAACAAGCGAATTAAGGCGCTGGCTGCCTGAGCCGGACGCGCTTGACGAAAAACCGGCTTCGGCCGGTTTTTTTGTGGCCTGCCATCCATGGCGGCCACCCTGCGGGCCGTCGCTGCGCGACGCCAAAAATCGCTCCCGGCGATTTTTTGTGGCTGCCTTCCGTGACCTTCGTGTCGAGGTCGCGGCATCGAGACCGCCGTACGGGTAGCAAAGTGTACGATGACGGATTCCTGAACTGAGCGACAGCGTGTCATGAGCGAACAGCATGAACCTGCGGACAACACGCCGGACAAGGAGTCGATAGCCGACACCGCGGCAGTGGATACGGCGACCCCGGTCTCTCGCCGTGGGCTGCTACGCTCCGGCATGGTTGTCAGCACGATGACGCTGCTGTCACGCGTGCTCGGCCTGGCAAGGGACGTGGTGATCGCCGCACTGTTGGGCGCTGGTAGTGGTGCGGATGCTTTTTTCGTGGCGTTCAAGATCCCCAACTTCATGCGCCGCCTGTTCGCCGAGGGGGCGTTCAACCAGGCTTTCGTACCGGTGCTCTCGGAGTACGCCACCCGGCGTACGCGCGCGGAAGTGCGCGAACTGCTCGATGCCGTCTCCGGCAGTCTCAGCGTCGTGCTGGCGTTGATCACGGCACTCGCTATCGCCGCCGCACCTTGGCTCGCGTGGCTATTCGCGCCGGGTTTCCAGTCCGATCCGGGCAAGCTGGCGCTGACGGCGGAAATGTTGCGACTGACCTTTCCGTACTTGCTGTTGATCTCGTTGACGGCCTTTGCCGGTAGCGTGCTCAACACCTGGGAACGCTTCGCGATACCTGCCTTTACGCCGGTGCTGCTCAATGTCTGCCTGATCGGCGCGGCGGTCTGGCTGACCCCCTGGATGGAGGATCCAGCCATGGCTCTGGCCTGGGGGGTCCTAATCGCCGGTGCGGCCCAACTGTTGTTCCAGCTTCCGTTTCTGGCCCGGCTGGGACTGATGCCGCGCCCGCGGGCGCGGTTCAGGCACCCCGGCGTCCGGCGCATCTTGCGTTTGATGACCCCGGCGCTGTTCGGTGTCTCCGTTTCGCAAATCAATCTGCTGCTCGATACGGTGCTGGCGTCGTTCCTGGTCTCCGGCAGTGTCTCCTGGCTCTACTATTCCGATCGCCTGGTGGAGTTGCCGCTGGGGGTTTTCGGGATCGCCATCGCCACGGTGATTCTGCCGGCGCTTTCCAAGCGCCATGCCGGCGAGTCCCGGGAGCATTTCGCGCGTATGCTGGACTGGGCGCTGCGAATGGTGCTGCTGATCGGGTTGCCGGCCGCGCTGGCGCTGATATTGCTGGCCGAACCGCTGCTGGTCAGCCTGTTCCACTACGGCGCGATGACCGACCACGATGTGGTCATGGCCGCGCGCAGCCTGCGGGCCTATGCATTGGGGCTGCTGGCGTTCATGCTGATCAAGGTGTTGGCACCGGGCTACTTTGCCCGTCAGGACACCAAGACGCCGGTCAAGATCGGCATCGTGGCGATGTTCGCCAACATGGTCATGAACCTGGCACTGATCGTGCCGCTGGCGCATGCCGGGCTGGCGCTGGCCACGGCACTGTCGGCGTTTCTCAATGCCGGGCTGCTGGGGGTGGGACTGCGCCGTCAGGGCGTGTTGAGATTCCAGCCCGGCTGGGGGCGTTACGCCATTCAGGTCGTCGGCGGCTGCCTGCTGATGGGGGCCGCGTTGTGGTGGTTCTCGCCGGACTGGCACACCTGGGTGACCTGGAGCGCGCTGCATCGTGCCGGGGTTCTGACGGCACTGGTGATCGGCGGCTCGGTCATCTATTTTGGCTGGCTGGCGCTCAGCGGCATCCGACTGAGAGACTTCCGCCTGCACGGCTGATAGGGGAGAGACCCTTGTTTATACTGATGCTCTTCGAGGCAACACGGTCCGTGCTGAAACGGGAACAGACTCTATGGAACTGATCCGAGGCCTGCACAATCTGCCGCCCGGGAGTCCCGGCGATCGGGAAGGGGACATGCCCGGCTGCGTGGCGACCATCGGCAACTTCGATGGGGTGCATCTTGGGCACCAGGCGATTCTCGAGCAGTTGCAGGCGCTGTCCCGGTCGCGGGCACTGCCGGTCACGGTGGTGATCTTCGAGCCCCAGCCGCGCGAGTACTTCGCCGGCGATCAGGCGCCGCCGCGCCTGACCCGGCTGCGCGACAAGGTCGCCCTGCTCAAGGCCCACGGTGCCGACCGGATCCTGTGTCTGCCGTTCAACGATGCCTTGCGCAGCCTCACCGCCCGGCAGTTCATCGAGCGGGTTCTGATCGACGGTCTGCAGGTGAAGCATCTGGTGGTGGGCGACGATTTCCGTTTCGGCTGCGACCGAGCCGGCGACTTCACGCTATTGCAGGCGGTGGGGCGCGAGTGCGGCTTCGCGGTCGAGCATACCCGAACCTTCACCCTCGACGACGAGCGCGTCTCCAGTACCCGGGTACGCACGCTGCTGGCCAGTGGCAATTTCTTCCAGGCCGCGCGGATGCTGGGCCGGCCTTACGGTTACCAGGGGCGGGTCGTCCGCGACCGCCAGCTGGGTCGCACGATCGGTGTGCCCACCGCCAATATCCCGCTGACCCGGCGACCCATGGCGCTGCGCGGGGTGTTCGCCTGCGCTACCCGGCTGGCGGATGGCGAGTGGGTCGCTGGCGCGGCCAATATCGGCTGGCGGCCCACGGTGGGTGCCGATCGGCCGATGCTGGAGGTGCACCTGCTGGACCGTGAGCTCGACCTCTACGGTGAGACGCTGACCGTCGTTCCCTGTGCCCGGTTGCGCGGCGAAGCCAAGTTCGACGAGTTCGACGCGCTGGTCGCGCAGATCCATCGCGATCTCGACAACGCCCGCCACTATTTCGCGCAGGCGGCGCGGCAGGCGGGCTCGTCGGTTTCCGAGCCGGGGCCGGCAGAGGTCGAGGCCGCAGCCAGCGGACTCTGTGCCGCCTCGTTGCCTCAGGCACGGTTTCCGCTCGCCTCGGCACCGCTGCCACCCGAACCGTCGAACCCCGGCGCGTCCGCGCACGCGGCGCCCACCGGTTCCGAAGACGACTGAACACAGCCGTGAGCGGCACGAATACAGCCCTGAGCGTTATGAACACAGCCCTGAGCGGCAAAAGTACAGCTTGAGCGCCATGACATCAGCCTTGAGCGCCACGACATTAGCCCCGAGCGGACCGAAAAAGCCATGAGCGACTATAAGCACACGCTGAATCTGCCCTCGACCGACTTCCCCATGCGCGGCAACCTGCCGGCGCGGGAGCCCGGCCGAATCGCGCAGTGGAACGATATGAACCTCTACGCCAAGCTGCGTGAGGCGCGTCGGGGGCGCGAGCGGTTCGTGCTCCACGACGGTCCTCCCTACGCCAACGGCAGCATTCATATCGGTCATGCGGTCAACAAGCTGCTCAAGGACTTCATCGTCAGGTCGAAGAACCTGGCCGGCTTCGACGCCCCCTACGTGCCGGGCTGGGACTGTCACGGGCTGCCGATCGAGCACAAGGTCGAGACCACCCACGGCAAGCACCTGCCGGCGGACGAGGCCAGGGCGCTCTGCCGCGAGTACGCGGCCGCCCAGGTCGAGGTGCAGAAGGAAGGCTTCGTGCGTCTTGGTGTCCAGGGCGACTGGGACAATCCCTACCTGACCATGAATTTCGCCAACGAGGCGGGCGAGATCCGGGCCCTGGCCGAGATGGTCAAGGGCGGCTACGTGTTCAAGGGACTCAAGCCGGTCAACTGGTGCTTCGACTGCGGCTCGGCGCTGGCCGAAGCCGAGGTCGAGTACCAGGACAAGCAGTCCGACGCCATCGACGTCGCCTTTCCGGCGGTCGACGATGCCGCGCTGGCGGCGGCCTTCGGACTGGATTCGCTGGCCAAGCCGGCGGCGGCGGTAATCTGGACCACCACGCCGTGGACCATCCCGGCCAACCAGGCGATGAACGTGCACCCCGAGTTCGTCTACGCCCTGGTCGACACTGGCGAGCGTCTGCTGCTGCTGGCCGAGGAGCTGGTCGAATCGAGCCTGGAACGCTTCGGCCTGAGCGGCGAGATCATAGCCACCGCTCCGGGCGAACGTCTCGATCGCATCGCTTTCCGCCATCCGCTGGCGGCGCTCGCGAGCGGCTACGACCGGCTCTCGCCGATCTATCTGGCCGACTACGTCGAACTGGGCGCCGGTACCGGTATCGTTCACTCCTCGCCCGCCTACGGCGAGGATGACTTCCACACCTGCCGTGCCTACGGCATGAGCTTCGACGAGATTCTCAATCCGGTGCAGAGCAACGGCGTCTATGCCGACGATCTGCCACTGTTCGGCGGCCAGATGATCTGGAAGGCGAACCCGCAGATCGTCGCCAAGCTGGAAGAAGCCGGCGCGCTGATGGCCCACGACCGGATCACCCACAGCTACATGCACTGCTGGCGCCACAAGACGCCGGTCATCTACCGGGCCACGGCCCAGTGGTTCGTGGGCATGGATCTCGGGGGCGCCGATGGCCGCACACTGCGCGACAAGGCGCTGGCCGGCGTGGATACCACCGATTTCATCCCCGGCTGGGGCCAGGCGCGTCTGCACTCGATGATCGCCAATCGTCCCGACTGGTGCATCTCGCGTCAGCGCAACTGGGGGGTGCCGATCCCGTTCTTCCTCGACAAGGCGAGCGGCGAGCTGCATCCACGCACCGTCGAGCTGATGGAGGAGGTCGCCACGCGCGTCGAGCAGGAGGGCATCGAAGCCTGGTTCAAGCTCGAGCCGAGCGAGTTGCTGGGTGACGAGGCCGATGCCTACGAGAAGGTCACCGACACCCTCGACGTCTGGTTCGATTCCGGCACCACCCACTGGCACGTGCTGCGCGGCTCCCACGCACTCGGCCACGAGCAAGGACCGCGCGCCGATCTCTACCTCGAGGGCTCGGACCAGCATCGCGGCTGGTTCCATTCGTCGCTGCTGACCGGCTGCGCCATCGACGGCCATCCGCCCTACAAGGCGCTGCTGACCCACGGTTTCACCGTCGACGAGAAGGGCCGCAAGATGTCCAAGTCGCTGGGCAACGTGGTCGCGCCGCAGCAGGTGATGGACAAGCTGGGTGCCGATATCCTGCGGCTGTGGGTGGCTTCCACCGACTACTCTGGAGAGATGGCGGTCTCCGACGAGATCCTCAAGCGCACCGCCGACGTCTATCGGCGGATCCGCAACACCTCGCGCTTCCTGCTCGGCAACCTGACCGGCTTCGAGCCAGGTCGCGACGCCGTGGCCTTCGACGACATGCTGGCGCTGGATCGCTGGGCGGTGGATCGCGCCGCCGAGCTGCAGGCGCGCATCCAGCAGGCCTATGCCGACTATCGATTCCGCGACGTCTACCAGCAGGTCCACGACTTCTGTGCCCGGGACATGGGCGGTTTCTACCTCGATATCATCAAGGATCGCCAGTACACCACCCAGCCCGACTCGCTGGCACGCCGCAGCTGCCAGACCGCGCTCTATCATATCGTCGAGGCGCTGGCGCGCTGGGTCGCGCCGATCCTGTCGTTCACCGCCGAGGAGATCTACGAGAACATCCCCGGCGAGCGGGGCGAGAGCGTGCATCTCGAGACCTATTACGACGGGCTGAGCCAACTGCCTGAAAATGCCGAGATGGGTCGGCAGTTCTGGGAACAGGTGATCGCGGTCAAGCAGGCGGTCAACAAGCAGCTCGAGGATGCGCGCAACGCCGGCACCATCAAGGGTGCGCTGGACAGCGAGGTGACGCTCTACGTCGATGACACCTTGAATGCGCTGCTGTCCCGCTTCGAGGACGAACTGCGCTTCGTGCTGATCACTTCCGAAGCCACGCTGAAGCCGCTGGCGGAAGCGGGCGATGCCAAGGCCACCGAGCTGGAGGGCCTCAAGGTCGCGGTACGCATGAGCCCGTATGAGAAGGACGAGCGCAGTTGGGAGCGTCGGCCGGACGTCGGCGCGAACCCCGATCATCCGACACTATCGGCGCGCTCCATCGCCAACCTGCCGGATGGCCCGGGAGAGGTACGCCGTTTTGCCTGATTCCGCTTCCCGTCCCGCCACCGATCGGATGCACCGACCGCTGCGATGGCTATGGCTATCGCTGGTGGTCATCGTGCTCGATCTGGGCATCAAGGCGCTGGCCTCGGCGCATCTCGATTACGGTCGGCCGCTGGAAGTGCTGCCGATCTTCAACCTGACGCTGCTGCACAATACCGGTGCCGCCTTCAGTTTCCTGGCCGAACACGCGGGCTGGCAGCGCTGGCTGTTCGCGCTCATCGCCATCGGTGCGAGTATCGGTCTGACGGTGTGGCTGTCGAGATTGAAGCGCGGCGAGACGCTCACCGCGATCTCGCTGACGTTGGTGATCGGCGGCGCCATCGGCAATCTCTACGATCGACTGGTGCACGGCTACGTGGTCGACTATCTGTCGTTTCACTGGGGCGGCTGGTACTACCCGGCATTCAACCTGGCCGATACGGCGATCACGCTGGGGGCTGTCGGCCTGATTCTGCAGTCGCTGCTCGACTCGCGCCGACCGAGAATCTCTCATGCCGCCGACAAGGACAAACCTTCTTCGGCTGATAAATCTTCTTCGACTGATTCTTCTTCGACCAGAGGTGACTCATGAGCGGGAATGGCCACCAGCACGATCACGACTACCGCGTCGGCGACGGCATGGAAGTCACGCTGCACTTCACGGTGAAACTCGAGGATGGCGAGGTGGTGGACTCGACGCGGGACAAGCAGCCAGCGACGTTCCAGCTCGGCGACGGCAATCTGCCGCCGGGGTTCGAGGCACCGCTCAAGGGCATGGCGGCTAACGATACCGGTGCCTTCGAGATCTCCCCCGAGCACGCTTTCGGCCAGCACAACCCTCAGAATGTCCAGCGCCTCTCCCGTGACGCCTTCGAGGAGGCCGTGGAACCCGGCACGGTGATGTCGTTCGCCGATGCCGCCGGTGGCGAACTGCCCGGCGTGATCGCCAGCGTCGACGAACGCCATGTCGAGGTCGACTTCAATCATCCGCTGGCAGGGCGTACCCTGACCTTCGAGGTGGAGATCCTGGACGTGAAGCCCGCCACGACTCACTGAGCCGGTCCGGTCTTCATCACGACACCCGAGCGTATCAAGCGAGGTCATTATGCAAATCAAGCTGGCCAATCCCCGCGGTTTCTGCGCCGGCGTCGATCGTGCCATCGACATCGTCAATCGCGCGCTCGATGTATTCGGGCCGCCCATCTACGTGCGCCACGAAGTGGTTCACAACCGCTTCGTGGTGGATTCGTTGCGTGAGCGGGGGGCGATCTTCGTCGAGGAGCTCGATGAAATCCCCGACGACGTCATCGTGATCTTCTCGGCCCACGGCGTCTCGCGAGCCGTGCAACAGGAGGCCGAGCGCCGCGGCCTCAAGATCTTCGATGCGACCTGTCCGCTGGTGACCAAGGTGCATATGGAAGTGCTGCGCTACGCCAAGCGCGGGCAGGAGTGCATCCTGATCGGCCACGCCGGCCATCCGGAGGTGGAAGGCACCATGGGGCGCTACGATGACAGTCATGGCGGCGCGATCTATCTCGTCGAGGACGAGAAAGACGTCGCCAGGCTACCGGTACGCGATCCCTCGCGGCTGGCGTTCGTCACCCAGACCACGCTGTCGATGGATGACACCGCCAAAGTGATCGATGCACTGCGCGAGCACTTTCCCGAGATCCAGGGGCCGCGCAAGGACGATATCTGCTATGCCACCCAGAATCGGCAGGACGCGGTCCGCGAGCTGGCCACCGACTCGGACCTGGTACTGGTCGTGGGCAGCGTCAACAGCTCCAACTCCAACCGCCTGCGCGAGCTTTCCGAGCGCGTCGGTACGCCGGCCTACCTGATCGATGACGCCGAACAGATCGATCCCGCCTGGCTCGAGGGCATCGGCAGCATCGGTATCACCGCCGGTGCCAGTGCCCCGGAAGTACTGGTCAAGGGCGTCATCGACAAGCTCCAGACGCTCGGTGCCAGCGTGCCGGAAGAGCTCTCCGGCCGCGCCGAGACCATCACTTTTTCCATGCCGCGGGAACTCCGCGAACGAGTGATTACCAGCGCCAGCTGATACCCGCTAAATCTTCTTGGCGTCAGGCCGATAACGAAAGTTAACGAATGTAGCGTATCAGTATCCAATGAATACGCTCTTGCTCAACTTTCGAGGTTATCGGCCTTGTTGTACGCGCAGCGCGGGCTCTCATTGATCGAAGTCTTGATTGCCATCGTTGTGTTCAGTGTGGGTTTGCTGGGCACGGCGTGGTTGATCGTGGGGCAAAATCAGTTGGAGCAGGAGTCGGGCTATCGAGCGACTGCCACGCTAATGGCGGAGGATTTACTTGAGCGTATCAGGCTTGCAGGGTCAAATGCCGATCGCTATCTCGGTAACTATGAGATCCCCGGCGCTGGATCGGGCACGGAAAATGAAGGTGTCGGCGACATTCCCGACGGACTACGTGATTGGGCGGCGGCTTGGGCCAATCGCTATGCACTTCCCCACGCTAGAGTGTGTTCCAGCAAAGCGGCTGCCGAGGCAGGAGAGGGTAGTGATATAGACGTGACGGTGGTGTGGCGGTCTCGCATTGAAATGACACCGCCGGATGACCTTCCTGTCTGCGTCTCTGCTCGCGATTCGCAATATCAGCAGCGCTGGGCGGTGCTGACCTCCTGGATGGACGCAGAATGAGGCGCGCGAAAGAAAGGGCGCATTGGCAGACAGGGGTGACGCTGATCGAGCTGATGATCGCGATGGCCATTGGTCTGATCATGATTTTGGCACTCTCGCGCGTCTATCTTTCCAGTGCCGAGAGCGCCAGAGATGCAGAGGCTCACTCGACGCTGACGGACAAGATGCGTCTGCTGCAGGAACGCTTCAACTATGAGTTTCGCCGCGCCGACTTCTGGGGGCGAGTGCCGGCGGATGCTGAGCGTCTTGGCAACTTGACGCTTGGGTCGGATTGCGGGGGAGAGTTTGCTTTTGGGCGAGATGCGACGGTCAGCGAGGATTATCAGCCGTTGGGCGTTTGGGCATCGACCATTCAGCCGGTCGGCTGCAATATCAACGACGCTGTGGCTAATCAGAGTTATGTCGTATTGCGCTACGCTGGCGACCCCTGTGCATCCGATGAGTGTGATTCCCCGTCTCTGAGTAGTTTTTATCCTTCTATCAGCTTCTTCATCGGAACTCCTCCCCCACTGCCGGAGCGCGCCAGCGCAAACGATCACTGGCAGTACGAGGGCAGTCTCTACTATCTGAGGCGCGACAGTACGCTGTGGCGTCTTCGGATGTCCGGCAGCCGCCTGGTTAATCAGGAAGTTCTCCGCGGCGTAGAAGCGTTGGCTTACCGTTGGCATGAAGCTACCGCGAGTGGAGATGGCGTCTGGTTGGTCACCAGTAACCTGGATCCCGAGCAGATGCAGCAAATCGACGGTGTCGAAATCGAGATGGTCGTCTCTGCCGAAACAAGAGCTACCTACCATGATGCGCGCTCCTATCAATTGAGTGATGGCCGTGTGGTAGAGACCAAGCCGGGCTTCCTATATCGCCACTTCTCCTTCGTTGTTCCCTTGGAGATGCACCGCTTGGAAAACGACAATGCGTGATCAAACCTGCGGCTGTCGCCAACGGGGTGTCGCCCTGCTCATGAGCTTGATCTTTCTGTTGTTACTGGCCATCGCTGCAGCAGCGCTGCTGGATACGGTGGTGTGGCAGAACCGGCTGGGAGTAGCACAGCAGCAGGCGCGAGATCAGTTTCAGCGTCTCCGAGGTGCTATTGCGTACACCAGTCACGAGATGCCCGGCTTGGCGAATGCCACTGACAGCGCCAAGGCGTGTGAATGGAAGACGTTGAAAGATCCGGCGCTCGTCGCTCAGGTGCCAGAAGGTTATGCAATCCAGACTAGGCGACTTCGGGTAGCGTATGACTGCCGTGCCACTGGTGATTCGGAAAGCATGTGCAAGCCGGTCGAGGTGGCTGGGGTGACGAATAACGATGCTTCTTCCAGCGGAATCAGCCAGATTCAGGGAGTGGAAATTGTGACGCCGAGACTGACCGACCAGCGCATGGCGACATTTTCCAATGTGCCGGAAGGAAGCTGCCAATGAAACTTGTTTTACCAATTCTGATATTGGCCGTGAACTTAATTTTTTCGGTGAATGGTAGCGCTGATGATACTGATATATACCGCAGCCTGAACGATGTCGAGGGCGGCGGCGGCAATCCGCAGGTGATGATCATATTCGATACGTCCAACAGCATGAGTACGATCGTCTCGCATAATGCGTCACGCATGACCATTGCCAAACGGGTCATCACGAAACTTGTCAATGATAATCCCGAAGTGGATTTCGGACTTTCCATTTTTAACTACAACGGACAAGAGCCTAACGGGGGTAGGGTCATACAGGCCTTGCCGGGAAGTGAGGGGCTGGCGGGTAGTCGTGAAGAGCGGCGGCGGAAGCTTGTTGAAACAATAAATGAGTTGGACGCTAGAACTTCTACGCCACTCTGTGAAACATTTTACGAGATATTTCGTTATTTCAATGGAGGTCAAGCCTGGCATGGAAGGGATGATAGGGCAAAAGGTAGAGAGTGTAACCTCTGGTATTGCCAAGCCTATCTGGTAGACAGTAATCCAGAATTCACCGAAAACGCCTTTTCCGGCGGCAACCGATATCGGTCGCCGTTGAGGCCCTGTGAACCGATTTACATTATTTATATGACAGATGGTGAGCCACAGTGGGATACGGCTGCCAATGAAGATATCAAAAGTCTTACCGGAAAAGAGGGGGAGTGCAGGCGCTACAAGGATGCCAACGGGAATTTCGGGGGGGTAGAGAATTGTCTGCCAGAGCTCTCCCGATATATGAATAAGATGGGGACATTTGATAGGAAAGATTCCTCCGGAATGGCCGTCGAGCAGGGACCGGTAACGACTTATACGATTGGATTCAATACAGATCAGAAGCTACTAATTGACACCGCATCTCCATTGAATATCGACAGTGAAAACTGTCCGGAAGGTCAAAAACATAGCACGCGATTTTATGGTGATAAGGCATGTGTAGGATATTTTACAGCGGATGGGGCCGAACAGTTGCAGGGCGCTTTCCAGACGGCTGTCGATGACATCCTTTCGCGTAGTACGACATTTTCTGCGCCAGCAGTATCGGCCGCCTTTACCAACAATACTCAAAGCTTCGATCGTCTCTACCTGCCTCGCTTCCTGCCCAAGAACGCGCCGCGCTGGAGTGGCAACATCAAACGACTACAGTTCGTATCCCAGCAAAGCTGGAGGGATGTCGATGGTGACGAGGCATTCAATGATGCGACCGGCGATATTCGCGATACGGCACATACTTGGTGGAGCGATACACTTGGATTGAGAGAGGCCGATGGAAGCGGAGTCGAGGTTGGCGGCGCTGGTGGCCTGCTGAAAGCGCGTATTCGACCATCGCTGAGCAACGGGTTCTCAGATGGGCGAAAGGTGGTCACCGATTTTGGGAATCACTTGGTTGACTTCACTCCGTTAAGCGCCTGGATGGTAGCGCCGGCCAATTGGGGTAGGGAAAAAGATGCCTCAGAATCTGAGCTCGCCTCGTTGGTAGCTTGGGCGCGAGGATGGGATGTCGATGATGAGAATGGTGATGGTCGAACGCTGGAATCTCGCCCCTGGGTCATGGGGGATGTTCTCCACTCGGATCCAATCGCACTGAACTACGGAGGTGATAGCCAAGGGCAGGAGAAGCTTTATCTCACCTTCGGAACCAATGCGGGGTTCCTCCATTTCATCGATGGTGACAGCGGTGAGGAGGCGTGGGCGTTCACGCCACAGTCGCTAGGTACCCTGCATCAGGTATTACGAGAGAATCAGGAAGTGGCCGAGGACGGCGATGGTGCTTTGAAGCACCCTTATGGCATTGATGGCCCACCGGCATACGTACGCATCGACAATGATGGTGATGGCAAAATCACCACGTCGAATGGCGACCGGATGGTACTGGCCTTTGGCTTACGCCGTGGCGGTCGTCACTACTATGGTCTCGATGTCACCGATCCACAGTCGCCGTCGCTCGCGTGGCATATCACCAACAGGGGCAACTTCTCCGAGCTCGGGCAAAGCTGGGCTGCGCCAATTCCGACTCGCGTGCCGGGACATGGCAATCCCGTTTTCGTGATCAGTGGGGGATATGACGAGGCGCGAGATGATCCCGCACGTGATGCCAATGTCCCGGATTCCATGGGCCGGGCGGTCTACATCGTCGATGCACTGGATGGCTCTCTGGTTTACCGTGCGACGCCAGCAACGCCGAATCACTTCGTGGGTCGACAGGCTTTTGAGCATGCGTTGCCAGGCGCCGCCGAAGTGGTCGATATCGACAGCGACGGTATAGCCGAGCGAGTTTATTTGGCGGACGTGGGTGGCAATCTCTGGCGACTCGATCTTGATAGCGAGACCGCTTCCGACTGGCAGGTTCGCAAGATCGCCGAACTGGGCGGAGAGGCCGCTGACAACCGTCGTTTTTTCAACAGTGTGGATTTCGTGACCATCAGTGTTGGAAGCGCTCAGCAGGAGCTGTTGATGATCGGCAGCGGCGATCGCGCCAATCCAAAGTCCGGTGGCGCAGGTAGCGGGACAACCTCGGCAAGAGATGCCATCTTTGCCGTCAAGGATCCAGTCTCCTCAGCCGGCAGTGGCTCCGCGAATATCCAGGTAGTCGAGTTGACGGATTTGGTTGATGCGACCGATAGCGCCTTCTGTGATCGTGACACCGATGTCACTGGCATAACCTGCAGCTCTGCTTGGGCGGACTCCCAAGGCTGGGTCATCTACCCCGATGATGCGTACTCATTACCGCTTCCCGGCGCCAAGGTGCTGGCGGAGAGCGTGACGGTCAACGGTATCGCCTTCTTCTCTATCTATGTGCCTGAAGAACCCGAGTCAATCTGCGTGCCGGTAATCGGGCGCAGCTATCTTTTTGGTCTGGATATCCGCACGGCTTATCAGGCGCGAGTCGTCAAGGATACAGATGCCGAGTTTGCGAAAGGCGAGCGTGCGGTCGAGGCTGGCGCCTATCTGCTGAACCGACCCGCGCTTTTGCGCAATGGCAGCGAGCTTTACATGCAGGGCATTGGCTCGGCGAATCTCACTCGGCTTTTGGAAGGAAAAGAGGGGGCCAATGGTTTCGACACTCCTCCGATCATCAAGAGATCTTACTGGTACGAAAAGCCGGAGAGTACGCTATGAATCGGCGCCAGGTCGGTTTTACGCTGATCGAAGTGATGATCACCGTGGTCATCGTGAGCATTCTGGCCATGATTGCCATCCCCAATTATCAGCAGTATATCGAGCGCTCACGTCGCGGAGACGGCCAGGCGGCGTTACAAAACGCGATGGCGCGTCAGGAGTCCTACTACGGGCAGTATCTGTCCTATGCACCGAGCGTTGAAGTGCTGACGGGCGGTGAAGACAATGCCTTCGATACCGACGATTATCGGATCCAGGTGTGCGGCGAGCAGGCAGGTTGCGGCAATATCAACGATGATCAGTACTTACGTATGACGGCCACGCCGTCGGTGGACAGTCCGCAGCAGGGTGACGGAATTTTGTGGCTCGACTCACGGGGTGATAGAGGCATTATCCGCAATGGCGCGGAGTGGGGGCCGTGGTGAAACGCTTTCAATATGCTTTTATGGCGCTGACCATCATCTGTTCTGCGGCTGTCGCCGACGAGCAGAAATGCATGGTGCGCCAGCCCGGTGGCGAGCTCGAGATTCGCCATATCGATATAGCCGACGACCGTCAGGCAACGTCTACGCTTCAAAGCTATCTGGATACTTATGAAGCGCCGGGTCAGATTGTCGAAACTTGTATCGACCGTTGGCGACGCTTCTCCTCAGCCAAGGCGAGAGAGGTCGAGGCTCGCTTGCCGCGATGAAGCATGGATCCTTGTCCTCAGACGTCGGAGGGGGGGCAATTGCCGATGTCGTACTCCACGCGGACCCTGTCAGCATCATTGATTATAATCTTGTTGCTGCCACTGTCATTGCACAGAGTGAAGCTGCCGTTAGCACCATTTATCTGCCAAGGGGCGCTATTAAAAGCTAGTGCGCCACCTGCATTCCAGCTCAACGTGACACCATCGACCTCGTGCCGGCCCGCGAGGCGACTGGCATTACCGTTCATCGTGTTCCATTGATAGCCCGCCTGCCAGTCGTCACCGCACTCGCTTGTGTTGCCAAATTCGGAAATCGGACAGAGTCGCCAACTGCTGCGAGTGGTGACGGAGAGCTGACGTAGTCCTTCCAGCCGTTGCTGCAGTGCTTGGGTTTCCATGCGGAGGCGATGCGCTTCGATCCAACCACTGGCGGCAAAAGAGATTCCGGCCACCATCGCCATCATTGCCAGCGTGATCATCAACTCGAGCAGGGTGAAGCCGCGCTGGCGATGGGGAGCAGGCTCGGAGCCTTTGATTGGGGGCATGATGCGGTCCGGATGGCTGGCGAATGGTAGAATCGCCCTTTTGCCAGGATATCGACCGAATGCAGGATTTCTTGATCGTGGGTGGTGGCGTCATCGGCATGATGACGGCGCTACAACTGGCCGATGCTGGTCATTCGGTGGCGTTGGTCGAGCGCGGCGAGTGTGGCCGCGAGGCTTCCTGGGCCGGCGGCGGTATCGTCTCGCCGCTCTATCCGTGGCGCTATTCCAGGGCGATCTCGGCGCTCTCGAGCTGGTCCGAGGGGCGCTATCCCGAACTGGCCGGGCGGTTGCTCGAGGAGACCGGCATCGACCCCGAGTATCGCCAGAAGGGCTTGCTCTACCTGCGCGTCGACGATGTCGAGGCAGCGCTTTCCTGGGCGCGGGAAGTCGCCAAACCGTTGACGCGCATCGACGCCGACGCGCTCTACGCCAAGGAGCCGAGCGCGGCACCGGGCTTCGATAGTGCGCTGTGGATGCCGACCCTCGGCAGCATTCGCAACCCGCGGCTGGGCAAGGCGCTGCGCGAGCGGCTACTGCAGATGCCGCGGGTGAGCCTCCACGAGCGGTGCGAGGTTTCGGCGCTGATTCGCGACAAGGGCGCCATCCGGGGCGTCGCGACGTCGCAAGGCGCGATCCGCGCAGGGCAGACCGTCGTCTGCGCCGGTGCCTGGTCGCGAGCGCTGCTGGCGGATATCGGCATCGAGCTGGCGGTGCGCCCGGTCAAGGGCCAGATGATCCTGTTCAAGGCACTGCCGGGGCTGGTCGGGCGGGTCGTGCTCAAGGATGGGCGTTACCTGATCCCGCGTGGAGACGGCCGGGTGCTGGCCGGGTCGACGCTGGAAGAGGTCGGGTTCGACAAGCAGGCGACGTCGGAAGCCCTCGAGTCGCTGCACGCCAGTGCACTCTCCATCGTTCCCGCCTTGGCCGACTGTCCGGTGGAGCACCACTGGGCCGGTCTACGCCCGGGCTCGCCGGCTGGCGTGCCGTGGATCGGTGCGGTGCCCGGATTCGAGGGGCTGCACGTCAACGCCGGCCATTATCGCAACGGCCTGGTGCTGGCGCCGGCCGCCACTCGGCTGCTGGTCGACCAGTTGATCGGCTGCGAACCCATCGTCGACCCCTCGCCCTACCGGCTGTCGGACTGACGCCGGTTTTGCCTCCCCACACGGCATGCGCGAAAATGAGTGGCAGCCAACGAGGCGCCCGAGCGCCACATCTGTCTGGAGACGAGTGTACTCATGCAAGACCTGACCCTGGTGATGGCCCAACTGGACCCGATGGTCGGCGACATCGCCGGTAATACCGCGGCGGCCATCGAGGCGGTACGCGAGGCGCGCATCGAGCACGATGCGGACGTGGTCGTGTTCAGCGAACTCTTCCTGACCGGCTATCCTCCGGAGGACTTGCTGCTGCGCGAGGCGATGGAGTCGCGCCTGCAGGACGCGCTGACAGAGATGGCGCGCAAGATCGGCAAGGTGGCGCCGGAGACGCTGGTCGTGGTTGGCTATCCGGGCATGCGGCATGGCGAACGTTGCAATCTGGCGGGCGTCCTGCTGGGCGGTGAGTGGCGAGGTGAATATGCCAAGCAGGCGCTGCCCAACTACCAGGTCTTCGACGAGGATCGCTACTTCGAGCCCGGGAGCGAGCCGCTGGTGATCGAACATCGGGGTGCCAGGTTTGGCATCCTGATCTGCGAGGATCTCTGGGATGGCGCTCCGGTGCGTCAGTCGTCCGAAGCCGGCGCCGACATTCTGGTGACGCTCAACGCCTCGCCGTTTCATCTCGACAAGCCGGCCGAGCGTGAGCGTCTGTTTGCCGGGCGGGCGCGTGAAGTGGACAAGCCGCTGGTTTACGTCAACGCCATCGGTGGCCAGGACGAGTTGGTGTTCGATGGTGGCTCGCTGGTGCTGGACGCTGCCGGTGAGGTCGCCGTGCGGGCACCGTTCTGGCAGGTCGGATTGATGCCGGTCCGTTTTACCCGCGAGGCGGGCAACTGGAAGCCCCAACCCGGCGAGCGCGAGCCGTTGCTTGGCGCCGAGGAGAATCTCTACTGCGCGTTGGTCACGGGCCTGCGCGACTACGTCAACAAGAGTGGCTTCAAGGGCGTAGTGATGGGGCTCTCCGGCGGTATCGACTCGTCGCTGTCGCTGGCGATCGCCGTCGACGCGCTGGGGCCGGATCGAGTGCATGCGGTGATGATGCCGTATCACTACACCGCCGAAATCTCCCAGGCCGATGCTGCCGAACAGGCGAAAATGCTCGGCGTCGGTTACGAAGTCATGCCGATCGCACCGATGGTCGAAGCGTTCACCGAGACGCTGGCCGAGAGCTTCAGTGAGCTGGCGGCGGACACCACGGAAGAGAACCTGCAGTCCCGCGTGCGCGGTGTGCTGCTGATGGCGATCTCCAACAAGAAAGGCCTGATGGTTCAGACCACCGGCAACAAGAGCGAGATGGCGGTGGGTTATGCCACGCTCTACGGCGACATGGTCGGCGGCTACAATGCGCTCAAGGATGTCTACAAGACCTGGGTCTATCGCCTGGCCAACTGGCGCAACGCGCAGGAGCCAGCGATTCCCGAGCGGGTGATCACCCGGCCGCCCTCGGCCGAACTGGCGCCGGATCAGCAGGACAGCGACTCGCTACCGGGATACGACGTGCTGGACGCGATTCTCGAGCGCTATATCGAGGGCGACATGAGCGCAGAGTCGATCATCGAGGCCGGGTTCGAGCGCGATGACGTTTATCAGGTGGTCAAGCTGGTCGATCGCAACGAGTACAAGCGACGTCAGGCGCCGGTCGGCGTGCGGGTCACGCTCAGAGGCTTCGGGCGCGACCGTCGTTATCCCATCGTCAACGGCTGGCAGCCGGGGAGCTAGAATTTCTTCTGCTTTGGAGCCAACGAAAAGCGCCGCTTGCCTTGTCAGCAAGCGGCGCTTTCGATTTTAAGCTCGTAGCTCGTAGCTCGTAGCTCGTAGCTCGTAGCTCGCGGCTTCAGCCTTTGGCCGTCAGCGGCGGATCGACATCGACGTGCTTGGGTACGAAGCTATCGCCGTCGAGTTGGCTGTTGTCGGGATCGTTCTGAATTAGCGTCTGCAGTACGGTTTCGGCCCGGTCACGCATGTTCAGCCCCAGATAGCCTTCCACCATCACTGCCAGCGCGTCGCGAGTCGCCTCGGCTTTCGGGTAGTGCTCGATCACCCAGCGGCCGCGCTCAACAGCGGCCACATAGGCCCCTTTACGCAGATAAAAATCGGCCACCTGCAGCTCGTGGCGTGCCATGACGTTACGCAGGTAGATGATGCGCTGGCGGGCATCAGGGGCGTAGGCGCTGTCGGGGAAGCGGCGCACCAGTTCGCCGAAGTCGACGTAGGCGTCACGCGAGGCACCCAGGTCGCGCTTGGAAATATCGATCAGTTCCATGCTCTCGAGGCTGAAGCGACCTGCCTGATAAGCACCAAGACCACGCATGTAGTAGGCGTAATCGACCTGCGGATGATCCGGATGGAGGCGGATGAATCGGCTGGCGGCGGCGCGAGTCTTTTCCCAGTCTTCGACCTCGTAGTAGGCGTAGATCAGCTCGAGTTGCGCCTGCTCGGCGTAGCGGCCGAACGGGAAGCGTGTATCCAGAGCCTCCAACTGCGTCACGGCAGTGCTGTAACGGCCGGAATCGAGGGAGCTCTGAGCTTTCTGGTAAAGATCCTGCTCCTGCAGGTCGGGGGCAGGCTCGTTGCTGGCGCAGCCAGCGAGCAGTGCGCCTGCCAGCAACAGGGCGGCCAGAGCGGAACATCGCGCAGAAAATAGCATCATCATCCTCGTATAAACCATTCCTTGGCGGCCGTGCTAGAATCCGCCGAATTCGACTCACTATAAAGCAAACCCTTGTGCCGACGAAACGCACCGGCGAAACGGAACCGATCCCAACGTATGGCTGACATCCTCAAGCGCGACGAGCGCGTACCCGATCGTCTGGCCGGGCGACGTCTCGACCAGGCCGCAGCCGAAATGTTCCCCGAATTCTCGCGAGAGCGCCTCAAGAGCTGGATTCAGCAGGGGGAACTGACGGTCGACGGAGAGAAGGCCCGGCCCAAGGATAAGGTGATCGGCGGCGAGCGGCTAGCACTGGACACCCGGCTCGAGGAAGAGACCCGTTGGGAGCCTCAGGCGATTCCGTTGTCGATCGTCTTCGAGGACGACGACGTGATGGTCATCGACAAGCCTGCCGGTCTGGTCGTGCACCCTGCCGCCGGCAATCCCGATGGCACTCTGCTCAACGCGTTGCTGCATCACCATGCGCCATTGGCGGCGATTCCGCGGGCGGGTATCGTTCACCGTCTCGACAAGGACACCACCGGGCTGATGATGGTGGCGAAGACGCTGACGGCGCAGACTGCGCTGGTGGCTCAACTGCAGGCGCGGACGGTATCACGCGAGTACGATGCCATCGTGGTCGGCGCGATGACCGCCGGCGGCAAGGTGGATGCGCCGATCGGGCGTCACCCCAAGGATCGTCAGCGTCAGGCGGTGACCGCCTCGGGGAAACCGGCGGTCACGCACTATCGCGTCAACGAGCGCTTTCGCGCCCATACCCACGTTCGCTGCCGGCTCGAGACAGGTCGGACGCATCAGATTCGGGTGCATATGGCGCACGTTCGCTATCCGCTGATCGGCGATCCGGTCTACGGTGGACGGCTCAAGCTGCCTGCTGGGGCGGGCGATTCATTGAAAATGCTGCTGAGGGAGTTTCCACGGCAGGCGCTGCATGCGCACAAGCTGCGCTTCGATCACCCGGTCAGCGGGCTGCCGGTCGAGTGCAAGGTGCCGCTACCGGACGACATGTTGCTGTTGCTGGATGCGCTGCGTGAGGATCAGGAGTCCGATTGATGCATTCATCCTCGTGTTCGTCGACCCTGACGAACGATCCCGAGGCATCGACGAGCGATGCGCCGACCCTGCTGCTACCGGACTGGCCCGCGCCGAGCACCGTGGGTGCCCTTGTCACCACGCGTGAGACCGGGCCCAGTCGCGGCGATTTTGCTGCTTTCAACCCGGCGGCCCACGTCGGGGACGATCCCGAATCCGTGGTTCGCTGTCGGGATCGGCTGGTGGCCGAGGTCGGCGACGAACGACCTCTGTTGTGGCTCGATCAAGTGCATGGCGCACGTGTCATGCAGAGCTATCAGGGCGGATATCGGCAGCGCCCGCCCCAGGCCGACGCTTCGGTGGCGTTCGATCGCGGCCATGCCTGCGTCATCCTGACCGCGGATTGCCTGCCGGTCTTCTTCTGCGATCGCCAGGGAACGCGCGTCGGGTTGGCCCATGCTGGTTGGCGTGGCCTCGCCGGCGGCGTGCTGGAAGCCAGCGTGGCGGCCCTGGGCGTCGATCCCGAAGAGCTGATGGTGTGGATGGGGCCGGCCATCTCCAACGCGCAGTTCGAGGTTGGCCCGGAAGTCTTTGAAGCCTTCGTCGCCATGCAGCCGGAAGCCGAGATCGCTTTCGAGCGCAGCCCTTATCGTCTGGGACATTACATGGCGGATCTCTACCGACTTGCCCGACTGCGCCTGGAGCGTGTCGGGGTGCTCTCGATCAGCGGTGGCCATTTCTGCACGGCTTGCGAACCCCGTTTCTACTCCCATCGCCGCGATGACGGCCGCACCGGGCGCATGGCCAGCATGATCTGGCTGCGCTGACCTGTCTGCACTGTCGCCAGGTCCGCTCTCTTCCCATGAATTTCATTCGTCTATGGCATTCTGTCGCGGCGAATTTTTCATTCGCTTCGCTTGAAAAGATCAAACATACCTCCATTTAAGTGTCAACTAATGAATAACCGAGCCGCCGGGCCATGACCTGAACCGGCTCCTGGAGGTGAAGAGATGCGTATGGATCGCATGACGACCAAGCTGCAAAACGCGCTGGCCGAAGCGCAGTCGCTGGCGGTAGGGCGGGGACATAACCAGCTCGACCCGGGGCATCTGCTGATGGCGCTGCTCGAGATGCGCGACAGCGGCATCAAGGGGCTAGTACAGAAAGCCGGAGGCGATGTCAGCCGGTTGCGGGAGGGATTGGCCGGTTATCTCGACAATCTGCCCGAAGTCGGTCAGTTCGATGGCAACGTCAGCATGAGTCAGGACCTGGCGCGGCTGTTCAACCTGGCCGATCGCGAGGCCCAGACCCGCGGCGACCAGTACATCGCCATCGAGTTGGTGCTGCTTGCCGCGCTGGATATGAAGAACGGGCTCACCAAGGTGTTGACCCAATCGGGCCTGGATCGCAAGCGACTGGCGACCGCGATCGGCGAGCTGCGTGGCGGCGCCAATGTCGATGACGCCAATGCCGAAGAGAAGCGCGAGGCGCTGGAGAAATATACCCTCGACCTGACCGCCCGGGCTACCGAGGGCAAGCTCGATCCTGTGATCGGCCGTGACGATGAGATTCGGCGCACGATTCAGGTCCTGCAGCGCCGTACCAAGAACAACCCCGTCTTGATCGGTGAACCCGGCGTGGGCAAGACCGCCATCGTCGAGGGGCTGGCGCAGCGCATCGTCAACGGAGAAGTGCCCGAGGGGCTGAAAGAGAAGCGAGTGCTCTCTCTCGACATGGGCTCGCTGCTGGCGGGTGCCAAGTTCCGTGGTGAGTTCGAGGAGCGGTTGAAGTCCGTGCTCAACGAACTGTCGAAGGAAGAGGGGCGCGTCATCCTGTTCATTGACGAGCTGCACACCATGGTTGGCGCCGGCAAGGGCGAAGGCGCGATGGATGCCGGCAATATGCTCAAACCGGCGCTGGCCCGAGGCGAACTGCATTGCGTCGGCGCGACCACGCTCGATGAGTATCGTCAGTACATCGAGAAAGATGCCGCGCTGGAGCGCCGATTCCAGAAGGTGCTGGTGGACGAGCCGTCCGAGGAGGACACCATCGCCATTCTGCGTGGCCTCAAGGAGCGCTACGAGGTGCATCACGGTGTCGATATCACCGACTCGGCGATCATCGCCGCCGCCAAGCTGTCGACCCGCTACATCACTGACCGGCAGCTTCCCGACAAGGCGATCGATCTGATCGACGAGGCCGCATCGCGCATTCGCATGGAACTTGACTCCAAGCCGGAAGAGATGGACCGGCTCGATCGTCGCCTGATCCAGCTCAAGATGGAGCGCGAGGCGCTCAAGAAAGAGACCGATGAGGCGTCCAAGAAACGGCTCGACAATCTCGAAGCGCAGATCGGTGAGCTCGAGCGCGAATACGCCGATCTCGAGGAGGTATGGAAATCCGAAAAGGCCAGCATTCAGGGCGCGGCCCAGTACAAAGCCGATCTCGAGCAGGCGCGTATCGATCTCGAGGCCGCCCGGCGTCAAGGCGACCTGGGGCGAATGTCGGAGTTGCAGTACGGCGTAATCCCCAAGCTCGAACAGCAGATTGCCGAAAGTAGCGATAGCGACGCGGACACCTCGGCGCATCAGCTGCTGCGCTCCAACGTGACCGAGGAGGAGATCGCCGAGGTCGTGTCACGCTGGACAGGGATCCCGGTTGCCAAGATGCTGGAGGGCGAGCGCGACAAGCTGCTGCGCATGGAAGAGGCGCTGCACGAGCGGGTCATCGGCCAGGACGAGGCGGTCAAGGCGGTCGCCAATGCGGTGCGTCGCTCGCGTGCCGGGTTATCGGACCCGAACCGGCCCAACGGCTCGTTCCTCTTCCTCGGCCCGACCGGAGTGGGCAAGACCGAGTTGTGCAAGTCGCTGGCCAACTTCCTGTTCGATACCGAAGAGTCTATGGTGCGCATCGACATGTCCGAGTTCATGGAGAAGCACTCCGTGGCTCGCTTGATCGGCGCGCCTCCCGGCTATGTCGGTTACGAAGAGGGTGGTTACCTGACCGAGGCGGTTCGCCGCAAGCCGTATTCGGTATTGCTGCTCGACGAGGTCGAGAAGGCGCATCCGGATGTGTTCAACATCCTGCTG
Source organism: Salinicola corii (assembly GCF_008298015.1). GTDB lineage: Bacteria > Pseudomonadota > Gammaproteobacteria > Pseudomonadales > Halomonadaceae > Salinicola > Salinicola corii. The sequence continues at coordinate 124,180 of NZ_VTPX01000010.1, forward strand.
CAGGTGCTGGAAGATGGCCGCCTGACCGACGGCCAGGGGCGCACGGTGGATTTCCGCAATACCGTGATCGTGATGACCTCCAATCTGGGCTCCGACGTGATTCAGCGTATGGGTGGCGATGATAGCGACTACTCCGCCATGCGCGACGCGGTGATGACGGTGGTGGGCAACCACTTCCGGCCCGAGCTGATCAACCGTATCGACGAGGTCGTGGTGTTCCACGCGCTCGGCCAGGAGCAGATTCAGGCGATTGCCTCGATCCAGCTCGACCGCCTGCGCAGCCGCCTAGCCGAGCGCGATCTCAAGCTCGATGTCAGCGATGAGGCGATGGCGCAGCTGGCGGTCGTGGGCTTCGATCCGGTGTTCGGCGCGCGTCCGCTCAAGCGAGCGATCCAGAGCCGCATCGAGAACCCGCTGGCGCAGGATCTGCTCTCGGGCCGATTCGTGCCCGGCGACACGATCCGCGTTCGCGCCGACGGCGATCGCCTGGTCTTCGACAAGTAACGGATCGGCCCGGCGGTGCGCCGGGCCGATCGGCTCCAAGACAAACGGTCGCGTCCTGACCGTCTTCCCGCCCGTGGCGCTTGATGTCACGGGCTTTTTTATGTCCGCGATTCCCCTCTCGGCGATAGCTTCTGCTGCAGCTTCTCCAGCGAGATGCCTTTGGTCTCCGGCATCAGGAAAGCGACGAAGATGATCTGCAGCACCATCATGAAGGCGAAGAAGGCGAACACCGGCCCGCCGTTGAACACGCTGAGCACCCACGGCGTGACCAGGGTGATGACGGCGGCGAAGAACCAGTGAGTGAAACTGCCGAGCGACTGCCCGCGGGCCCGCTCGCGGTTGGGGAATATCTCCGAAATGAAGACCCAGATCACCATGCCCTGGCTGATGCCGTGGGCGGCGACGAACAGGCATAGCTGCAGGGGGATCAGTGCGCCACCCAGGTTATCGGTGAAGAAGGCGTGGGAGATGATCGACAGTGAGATGATGTAGCCCACCGAGCCAATGTACATCAGCGTGCGCCGGCCGAATCGATCGATCAGTGCCATGCCGATCATGGTGAAGATCACCATGATCAGGCCGATCCCCGCCGTCGAGAGCAGGGCGGCGTTGTCTCCCAACTGGGCAGACTCGAGGATTCGGGGCGCGTAGTAGAGCACGAAGTTGATGCCGGTGAACTGGTTGAAGAAGGCGATTAGAAAGGCGAGCACGATGGGCAGGCGATAGCGGCGCGAGAAGAAGCGCGAATGTACCTTGTTGTCCTCTCGATCCGCCGCCTGGATCTCCTCGATCTGGGCCTGGTTGTCGCGATGCGGATCGATCTGCTCCAGTACCTTGGCAGCGGTGCGCGTATCGTCGCGGTTGAGGATCAGCCAGCGCGGGCTCTCCGGTACCTTGAGCAGCGCCAGCGTGTAGACCAGCGCAGGGATCGCCTCGATCCCGACCATCCAGCGCCAAGCATCGTTGCCGAGCAGACTGCCCAGAATGGCGTTGGAGACATAGGCCATGAATATCCCGAACACGACGTTGAACTGGTAGAGCGCGACCAGGTTGCCACGCCGTTCGGCGGGCGCGATCTCGGAGATGTAGGCCGGCGCCGCAACCGAGGACATGCCCACCCCGAAGCCGCCGATCAGGCGGAAGAACGAGAACCAGAACGGGTCGGTGGCGAGCGCCGACCCCACGGCGGAAACGAAGTAGAGCACACCGATGATGAAGAGCGTGATGCGCCGGCCCAGACGGTCGGTCGGCCAGTTGCCGAAGATCGCGCCGAGCACCGTACCCCACAGCGCCATCGACATGATGAAGAGCCCGTGCTGAAGATCGCTCAACCCCCACAGCTCCTGAATGGGTCTGTCCGCACCGGATATCACGGCGGTATCGAAACCGAAGAGAAAGCCTGCCATGGCCACGAACGCGGACCATTTCACGATGGGGGACATGCGCGTTACTCCCACGGGTCGGTTTTAGCTGCGATTCATCGACCGATATCCGAGTCGGTAAGGCAGGGATTCGATACGATCTTTGGTTCAGTACAGCAGCGATGTCTCAATGGTGCTGCGAAAAGCGAACCGACTTTAGTCGGCGTCATGGGCGTATTACGGACATTTCTTTCGCCTGGCGCCAGGTTGTCGGCGCCGGAGGTTGACAGCCTCGGGACGCTGGTGGAATCTAGGCGGTTCCTGATTGCGGGCGCAGCCAAACTGCGGGCGATCCCCGGCCGCTGCGTGAAGGGTAGGTTCCGAGCGACCTCTACCCGCCTGTCGAAGGATATCTTTCTCAGGAAAGAAGGGCGCGGGCCAAACGCCTGTTCCCGCCAACCCCGATACGGCGATCTGCCGTGTCTGGAGCTGTCGGCGCCGAGGCGCCAGCGGTTCCTAAGAGTGCGGGTCCCCACCCCGGGCCCAGGACGCCAGGATATGGCATCAGGCGTCGACCTCAGGTCGACAGCGGCGTACCGCCGTGATTGAGCTTCGTTTCCTCGCCAGGAGCGAAGCGGCACTCGAACTTCCAGGGGAGACTCACCAGTGGAATTACTTTCCGGCGCCGATATGATCGCCCGCTTTCTGAAAGACGAAGGCGTCGAACGTATCTATGGCTATCCGGGCGGTGCGGCATTGCATATCTACGATGCCCTGTTCCGCCAGGATAGCGTTCAGCACATTCTCGTTCGTCACGAGCAGGCCGCGACCCACGCCGCCGATGGCTATGCCCGCGCTTCCGGTCAGCCCGGCGTGGTGCTGGTCACCTCCGGCCCCGGCGCGACCAACGCCGTCACCGGCATCGCCACCGCCTACATGGATTCGATTCCGATGGTGGTGTTGTGCGGTCAGGTCGCCAGTCACCTGATCGGGGAAGATGCCTTCCAGGAAACCGATATCGTCGGTGTTACCCGGCCGGTAGTGAAGCACAGCTTCTCGATCCGCCATCCGAGCGAGATTCCCGAAGTCCTGAAAAAGGCGTTCTATCTTGCCGCGACTGGCCGCCCCGGCCCGGTGGTGGTGGATATTCCCAAGGACATGACCGCGCCCACCGAGCGTTACGAATACGTCTACCCGAAGAAGGTCAAGATCCGCTCCTACAACCCGGTGAATCGTGGACATAGCGGCCAGATCAAGAAGGCCGTTGACATGATGCTCAAGGCGCGCCGGCCTGTGTTCTACACAGGCGGCGGCATCGTCACCGGACGAGCTTCGGAGGCATTGACCGATCTGGTCCAGCGGCTCGGCTTCCCGATCACCACCACGCTGATGGGGATCGGCGGCTATCCGCAGGGTGACCGCCAGTCGCTGGGCTGGCTGGGGATGCACGGCAGCTATGAAGCCAACATGGCGATGCATCACGCCGATCTGATCGTCGCCATCGGTGCGCGCTTCGACGACCGCGTCACCAACAACACCTCGAAGTTCTGCCCCACGGCCAAGATCGTTCATGTCGACATCGACCCCAGCTCGATCTCCAAGACCGTGCGCGCGGACGTACCCATCGTCGGCGCGGCGGGCAGTGTCATCAACGAGATGATCAGCCTGGTCCAGGATCGCGAACCGGCCAATTCCGAGGCGTTGGGCGAATGGTGGAAGAGCATTGACGGCTGGCGGGCCGAACGCGAGGGCAAGCTCTACGAGCCTTCGAAGCCGGGCGAAGCGCTCAAGCCTCAGGAGGTGATCGAGGCGGTCTATCGCGCCACTCGTGGCGAGGCGTTCGTGACCACCGACGTGGGTCAGCACCAGATGTTCGCGGCGCAGTACTACAAGTTCGCCAAGCCCAATCGTTTCATCACCTCTGGCGGTCTCGGCACCATGGGGTTCGGCTTCCCGGCGGCGATGGGCATCAAGCTCAGCTATCCGCAGGACGACGTGGTCTGCTTCACCGGTGAAGGCAGCTTCCAGATGATGATGCAGGAGCTGTCGACCTGTAAGCAGTTCGATGTCGGCGTCAAGATCGTCAACCTCAACAATCAGTCGCTGGGGATGGTGCGCCAGTGGCAGGATCTGAACTACAAGTCCCGCCACGCTCACTCCTACATGGAGTCGCTGCCGGATTTCGCCAAGTTGATCGAGGCCTACGGCTTCACCGCGATCAAGGTGACGACCCACGAAGAGTTGGCACCAGCGCTGGAACGTGCCTTCGTCGACACCAACGAGCTCGTGTTCCTCGATATCTACGTCGACCCGTTCGAACACGTCTATCCGATGCAGGTGCCGCTGGGCTCCATGCGTGACATGTTGCTTTCGAAGACGGAGCGGACCTGATGCGCCATATCATCTCGATTCTGCTGGAAAACGAACCTGGCGCCCTGTCCCGTGTGGTGGGGCTGTTTTCCCAGCGCAACTTCAACATCGAAACCCTCAACGTGGCGCCGACGGAAGATCCGTCGCTATCGCGGCTGACCGTGACCACGGTGGGTGACGACCGGGTGATCGAGCAGATCACCAAGCACCTCAACAAGCTGATCGACGTGGTCAAGCTGGTCGATCTGACCGAAGGCAACCACATCGAGCGCGAGCTGATGCTGGTCAAGGTCAAGTCGCTGGGGGCGGCCCGCGACGAGGTCAAGCGCACGGCGGATATCTTCCGAGCGCAGATCGTCGACGTCACGCCCAGTGTCTACACGGTGCAGATCACCGGTGACGCCGGCAAGCTCGATGCCTTCGTCCAGGCGATGGCGCCGATCGGCATCCTCGAGGTCGCCCGCACCGGGGTTTCCGGCATCGCGCGAGGGGACAAGCTGCTCACGCTGTAACGCGATAGGCATGCGCTTAGAACGACGCCCGGCAGGAGTGATCCTGCCGGGCGTTTTGCATGGACGTCTGGCTTCGAGAGCGGGGCCTGGGTGGTCGCGTCAGTTCGGTAGCTGCGCCCACAGCGCGTCGATCAGCGCGCTCTTGAGCCGGCGCTTGAGTACGCACAGGCCGACGTCGTAGTGGGGCAGTTCCGGCTTGACCGGCAGGATCATGATGCGGTCCAGCAGCGGGCTGTTGTCGAGCACGATGCGCGGCACGATACCGACCCCGAATCCCAGTCCGACCATACTGACGATCGCCTCGTTGCCGGCAACCTGGGCGTAGATGCGCGGGCTGACGCCCATCGCCCGGAACCAGGTGTCGGCGTGGTCCCGCGACAGGCCGGATTCGGACAGGATCATCGGCACGTCCTTCCATTGCGACGGCGTTGGCGTCTCCGGCGTGGCGGGCAACCAGTCGGCGCCATCGCGCGGGGCGATGAAGACCAGCGGCGAGGTCGCCAGTGGCTTGAAGGCCAAGGCATCGGGCAGGTTGCGGGGACGCGCGGTGATCGCGATGTCTTCCTGTTCTGCCTGGACGCGAGCGATGGCGTCCGCCGGATCGCCCGTGTGCAGCTTGATCTCGATGCGCGGGTGGCGCTGACGGAACTCGCTCAACAGCCGATACAGGAAGCTGTAGCTGGCGGTGACCGAGCAGTAGATGCTGATCTCGCCAGCCAGCTCGCGGGTCTCCGCCATCAGCGTGGCCTGCATCGCCTGCCACTGCTCCAGCGTCTCTCGGGCATAGGCGTGAAACAGCTGGCCCTCCCGGGTCAATGTGACGTGGCGATTGTCGCGCTCGAATAGGGTGACGCCTAGCGTCTCTTCGAGCTGGCGGATCGAACGGCTCAGCGTCGACGGGCTGACATGGCAGGCATCGCTGGCGCGGCCGAAGTGCAGGTGGTCTGCCAGGGCCAGGAAATGGTTCAGCAGTCGGTAGTCCATAATGGTTTCACTTATCGCAATGTTGCGTTGCAAATATAGCGTTTTACGCAACGCATCGCCTGGCTTATCGTGGCGTCAGGTTAAAAGGTAAGCGCCGCGAAAGATGGCGCCGGTGGCCATCAACGCTGACAGATATTGAGTAACGACAGTTCCGAGCAATGCGCTCATCAAAACGATTTTCGGAGTCCGGCATGCACGTTTATTACGATAAAGATTGTGACCTTTCCTTGATCCAGTCTAAGCAGGTCACGATCGTCGGTTATGGCTCACAGGGCCATGCTCACGCCAACAACCTGAAAGAGTCCGGTGTCGACGTGACCGTCGGTCTGCGCAAGGGCTCTTCCTCGGCAGCCAAGGCCGAGAGCGCCGGCCTCAAGGTCGCCAGTGTGGCGGAGGCGTGCAAGACCGCAGACGTCGTGATGATCCTCGCGCCGGACGAGAACCAGAAGGTGATCTACGAGCAGGATATCGAGCCAAACCTGAAAGAGGGCGCCACGATTGCCTTCGCCCATGGTTTCAACATCCATTACAGCCAGGTCGAGCCGCGCGCCGATCTCGACGTGATCATGATCGCGCCCAAGGCCCCGGGCCACACCGTGCGGTCCGAGTTCGTCCGCGGCGGTGGCATCCCGGATCTGATCGCGATCCATCAGGATGCGTCCGGTCAGGCCAAGGAGATCGCGCTCTCCTACGCGGCAGCCATCGGCGGCGGTCGCAGCGGCATCATCGAGACCACTTTCAAGGATGAGACCGAAACCGACCTGTTCGGCGAGCAGGCCGTGCTGTGTGGTGGTGCCGTCGAACTGGTCAAGGCCGGTTTCGAAACGCTGACCGAAGCCGGTTATGCGCCGGAGATGGCGTACTTCGAGTGTCTGCACGAGCTCAAGCTGATAGTCGACCTGATGTACGAGGGCGGCATTGCCAACATGAACTACTCGATCTCCAACAATGCCGAGTATGGCGAGTACGTCACTGGCCGCGAGATCATCAACGACGAATCTCGTGCCGCCATGCGCAAGGCGTTGCAGCGCATTCAGGACGGCGAGTACGCCAAGATGTTCATCGCCGAGGGCGCCTGCAACTACGCTTCGCTGAATGCGCGTCGTCGTCAGACGGCCGAGCATCCGGTCGAGCAGGTCGGTGCCAAGCTGCGTGCGATGATGCCCTGGATCACGGCCAACCAGCTGGTCGACAAGAGCAAGAACTGATCGTCGATCGATCACGGGCTGGTACGGGGGCGCGACGCATGTCGCGCCCCCGTTTTCTTTGTGTCCGGGTATCGCTTTCGTGCGGGCATCTGTCGCGATTCCCGCTAGGCTGTAGAATGATCCGGCTAATAGGCCCGAGCGCACACGACTAAAGGACTCGCTTCCATGACGCAGGATGACCGCCACCACGAGCAAGAGCCCGAAACGATTACGATCGGCGCGACGTCCCCTCTCTTCGATGACGAAGACGAAGTCATCGAGGAAACGGTCGAGAACGGCAAGCGAATTCGCCGCCGCGGCATCTACTTGCTGCCCAACCTGTTCACGCTATCGGCCCTGTTCGCCGGCTTCTATTCCATCGTTGCCGCTATCAACGGCGATTATGCCAAGGCAGCGATCGCCATCTTCATCGCCATGGTGCTCGATGGGCTGGACGGCCGTGTCGCTCGACTAACCAATACCCAAAGTGCGTTTGGCGCCGAGTTCGACAGCCTGGCCGACATGGTCTCGTTCGGGATGGCGCCGGCACTGGTCGCGTTCACCTGGATATTGCAGGACATCGGCAAGATCGGCTGGATCGCAGCGTTCATCTTCGTCGCGGGGGCCGCATTGCGCCTGGCTCGTTTCAACGTTCAGATCGGTAGCACGGACAAGAAATGGTTCGTCGGGTTGCCCAGCCCGTCGGCGGCAGCAATCGTGGCTGCCTGCGTGTGGGTCTTTCATACCTTCGATGCCGAATCGTTGGGCTTCAAGGTACTGATGACTGCCGTGGTGGCCGCAGCCGGCGTATTGATGGTCAGCAACGTGCGCTATCACAGTTTCAAGGAAATCGATTTCAAGGGACCGGTGCCGTTCGTCTTCCTGCTGGCAATCGTGCTGCTGTTCGTACTGATCTCCATCGAGCCCTCCGTGATGCTGTTGGCGCTATTTGGTTGCTATGTCGTGTCGGGCCCGGTACTGGCATTGGGGCGTCTGAACAAGGCGCGCAGAGAGAAGCGTCGTAGTGAAGCGGGCGGGCAGAACGCCCAGGATGACTAGTTCCCGAGAAGTGCTCGATTCGCCGAAACGCCCGCCCTGCGCGGGCGTTGTGGTATCTGGAGGTTGGCCGAGGGAGAGCGTGTCGGACCGGATGATCAAAAAGTGGCAATCAGCGCTTGCCAAGTCCGGTTCGGGTCCGTAAAGTACGCATCCGCTGCCGCCGAGACAGGTTCTCGGAAGCAGTGAAGAAGAAAGCCAAGCGTTTGATTTGATTGAAATAATCGATTGACGCCAGGCAGGGAGGCAGGCAGAATGCTCCCGCTTCTTCGAAAGGATCGGCGCCGACAGCAGCATGCGACGCCAGCCAGGATTCGACAGAAAGACGTTGACATCCTCGCCAAGATCCTTAAAATACGCCACTCCTTACGGCGGCCAAGAAAGCAAGTGCTGACAAGCACTTGGATGATTTCCTGGCTCGTGGCAGAGGCCCGAAAGGCCTCCAGTAAGAACGCTCTTTAACAATCGATC
>NZ_VTPX01000011.1 GCF_008298015.1 Salinicola corii
CATTACATCCATTACTACAATCACGAACGCATCAAACTGACACTAAAAGGCCTGAGCCCTGTTCAGTACAGGGCCCAGGCCTTAAACGCCGGCTAAGTGAATCGTCCAACTTTATGGGGTCAGTTCAATGTCGCTGGCTTTCTTCTTTACGGCAAATCTCGGGTTGTCGCGGCTCGAGGCTTACGCCTCGACGATCTCATAGTCGTGGGTGATCTCCACTCCGCCTTTGCTCAGCATCAGCGAGGCACTGCAGTACTTCTCGGCGGAGAGATCGACGGCGCGCTTGACCACGGCGTCCTTCAGCCCCTTGCCGGTGACGACGAAGTGGACGTGGATCTTGGTGAAGACGCTGGGAGTGCCGTCGAAGCGTTCGGCTTCCAGCGTGGCGACGCAGTCGGTGACCTCGGCGCGGGCCTTCTCGAGGATCTGGATCACATCGAACGAGGTGCAGCCGCCCAGTCCCATCAACACCATCTCCATGGGGCGGGGGCCGGTGTTGCGTCCGCCGTGATCCGGGTTGCCGTCGATGACGACGCTGTGGCCGCTGCCGGATTCGGTGACGAACTGGCGGCCATCGGTCCATTTGACTGTGGCTTTCATGGCAAGCATTCCTTAGCTGGGGATTCGTGTTGAATGGCGTGTCGAATCACTCGTGGGTCGATGGCGGCAGGATAACACTCCCGGCAAGCGCTGGTGGCGTCCGGATTCGTTACGCCTGCCCGAGTCGCGTTTCCAGCTCGGCCAGACGCTGCGGCGTGCCGACGTCGACCCAGTCACCGCGATGGTGCCAGCCGCCGGCGCGGCCCGCCCGTATCGCATCGATCAGCAGCGGTGCCAGCTTGACGGCTTCCCCGGCCGGCAGATCGGCGATCAGCTCGGGATGCACGACGCCGAGACCGGCGTAGATCAGCCGCGGCTCGCCTTCGGCGTGCAGCCGACCCTGTGAATCGAGATGGAAATCGCCCCGGCGATGGAAGTCGGTGGTATCCACCATTACCAGCGAGGCGAGGTCGTCGTCGGCGAGGGCGAGACGTTCGAGCGGAAAATCCGTCCATATGTCGCCGTTGAGCAGGATGAACGGCGCCTCGCCCAGCAGCGGCAGCGCCTGACGCAATCCGCCCGCGGTTTCCAGCGGTGTCCGTTCGACGCTGAACTGGAGCGAGACGCCGTAGCGCTCGCCGTCGCCGAGGGCGTCGATGATCTGCTGGCCGCGGTAGCTGACGTTGATCACGATGTCGCAGATTCCCGCCATCGCCAGGCGCTCGAGATGATGCACGATCAGCGGTTTGCCGGCGACCGGCAGCAGCGGCTTGGGGCAGTGGTCGGTGAGCGGTCGCATGCGGGTGCCGAAGCCGGCGGCCAGGATCATGGCTTTCATGGCGGATTCCCCGCATCACTGGTGGTGCGTTGTTCGACTAGGCGCGCTTCCATCGCCGGGCGGTAGCTTTCGCGCAGCCAGCGGTGGAAATCGCCGAGTGCAGGTAGCGCTTCCAACCCCTCGTCGAGATGACCGTAGAAATGGGGTAACCAGTCGAGATAGCGGGGCTTGCCGTCGCGCAGACAGAGTCGGCAGAATTGACCCAGAATCTTGAGCTGGCGCTGGGCACCGATCGCCTCGACACCGGCTCGGAACGTCTCGGCATCCAGGTCGGGGCCGATCCGCCCCGCGGCAAGACAGCGCTGGCGAAAATCCTCGATCCAGAGATCCATCTCCTGACGCGACCAGTGGTGATAGCGGCCCCGCAGCAGGGAAATCAGATCGTAGCCAAGTGGCCCGGCCAGCGCGCCCTGGAAGTCGATGATCCAGAGCCGGTCCCGATGGATCATCAGGTTCATGGCATCGAAGTCGCGGTGTACGGCGACGGTGGGGAGCCTGGCGATGTGGGCGAGCAGGTGGCGCTTGACCTCGGGCCATTGCGGTGGCGTCTCGATGCCGAGCCAGCGGGTCAGGCCCCAGTCGGGGAAGCGGTCCATTTCCTCTTCGAGAAAGTCGGCGGCGTAGCTGGGCAGTGAGGCGACCGGCGCGAGTCGTTCGATCTTGTCGAGCAGCGCCAGCGCCTGCGAAGTCCCTTCGCGTGCGCCGGACTCGATATCGAAATGATGGTGAAGACTGTCGTTGCCGAGATCGTCGAGTTCGATGAATCCCCACGATAGATCAACGGCGTGGATCTTCGGCACCGGCAATCCCGCCGCATGCCACTCGCGGCCAATGGTCACGAATGGCTGGCTGTCCTCCAGCGCCGGCGGCGCGTCCATGACGACCCGCGTCGTGCCGTCCGGGAAGGTGACGCGACAGTAGCCACGCAGGCTGGCGTCGCCGGCCACCGTTGTCAGTTGGCAGGCCTCCTGTGGTAGACGATGCTGAGCGGCGATCCAGTGGCGAAGGGCATCCAAGCGCAAGGTCATGCAGGCTTCCGGTGATAATGAGAGGGTGTTCTGGCGCGTTGCCGATGACTGCGCTTGCCGTGAGTTGACGGGCCGAGAATGGCACCGCATGCTGGGCGATAATCCGGAATCGCGGTGCGAGACGTCGGTGCATCGAGCGGTGCAGGACGGTGGCCCCCGAGCGCGACAGCGAAGCATCCAGTGGCATAATGCTCAGTGTGCCGTGTCCGGACGTTATCGCCAAGTCGATGGGTCTCCGCCGAATCCTCGGCACGGCCGCGCTGCACCCAGACGGTTCAACAAGGAACGGCTTCGCGGCAAGTCCCGTCGAGGTCTGTATAATACCGACTTCACTCGGCAAGGACACAGAGGACATGGGCAAGCGACTGGTCTGGACTGCCCTCACCGGCCTGATTTCATCGACGGCCCAGGCGGCACCCCCCGCACCCCTACCGGCGGACCAGCTGGATTGGTCTCCCTGGGGTGACCAGGCACCGGCTGGCGCGCTCTGCGGTGGCCGCTATATCGAACCGGGCTACCTGCTGCCCGAGGGAAAGACCCCCGAAGAGGTGCTGTCCAATTCGGGATCGGCCGAGTATGGCGATGATGGCGAAACCATTCTGGGGGGCAATGTCGTGCTGCGGCGCGGCGAAAGCCAACTGGAGTCGCCGCGGGTGCGGGTCAACGCTGCCCGGGATACGGCCTTCGCCGACGGCCCCCTGACGATTCGCTATCCGGGAATGCTGGTGCGCGGTGACGATGGCCAGGTTTCGCTCGACAGCGATGCGGCGCGCATCGACGATGCCCACTACGTCGTCCATGAACAACGGCTGCGCGGGGATGCCCAGGCGATGCAGCGTCTCGATGACGGCCGCTATCGCATGCGTGAGGCCAGCTTCACCACCTGTGCCCCGGATAGCCGGCTGTGGCGGATAGTGGGCAGCGATGTCACCATCGATCGCGAACAGGGCTTCGGCACGGCTTCCAACGCGCGACTCGAAATGGGAGACGTGCCCGTCTTCTACTGGCCGTGGGTAAGGTTTCCCATCGACGATCGCCGGCAGAGTGGGTTCCTGTGGCCGACGATGGGAATTTCCAGCGACGGTCTAGACTATAGCCAGCCCTACTACCTCAATCTGGCTCCCAATTACGATGCGACCATCACCCCACGGATCATCTCCGATCACGGCTTCATGCTGGGTGGCGAGTTCCGGTATCTGTTCGGCAGCGACCAGGGGTCCATCGAGGGCGCCTATCTGCCCAACGACAATGGCGGCGAGAATGACAATCCCAACGATCCCAATGATGCATTCGACGGAGAAGATCGCTGGTACATCGACTACAGCCACTACGGACGCTTCACCGACCGGCTGGATTACGCCATGCGTTACGGTGCTGCCAGCGACGGGCGCTATTTCGACGATTTCGGGCGTGACTTCGGTGAGCAGGATACCGAGTACCTCGAGCGCTTGGCGCGGCTGAGCTATCAGGGCACGACCTGGAACCTCGACGCCCGGGCCCAGGGTTACCAGCGCATGGATTATCCTCTCGACGAGGACGATCGGCCGTTCTACAAGCTGCCCAGCTTGACCGCCAATGCGCGCTGGGGGCAGGACAACGGTTTCTATCAGGAGTGGAATTCCAACGCGACCTACTTCTGGCGCGATCTGCATGGCGTCGATAGCGATGGTTTCTGGGAGGATGAGGAGACCGGAAATACCCGCCAGATCCGCCTGCGCGAGGCGGCCAACGGGTCGCGTATTAACCTGACTCCGGCCATCGGGTGGCGCGGGCAGCCCAGTTGGGGCTTTCTGGAGCCGCGTTTCCAGCTGTGGCAGACCAATTACGAGCTCGACTACGGCAATCGCGACACTGATCGGGACGAGAGCCTCTCGCGCACGGTACCGGTCTATTCGGTCGACTCCGGCCTGATTTTCCAGCGTGACGTCACGCTATTCGATAGCGAGTGGAAGCAGACCTTCGAGCCGCGTCTTTACTACGCCTACGTGCCGGAGCGGGATCAGTCGGAGTTTCCCGATTTCGACACCGACGAGCGGGCGATCTCGTGGAGCCAGCTCTGGTCGCCTTATCGCTTTACGGGGGCCGACCGAGTGGGTGACGTCAACAAGCTCTCCTACGGCGCTTCGACGCGTTTCCTCGAGGACGACACCGGGCGCGAGCGTCTGGCACTCTCCGTGGGACAAAGCGCCTACTTCTCGGATCGCAACATCGATATCGAGGGCGATCCGAACACGCTGCCGAACAAGGAGACCGACTACGAGGACTGGTATCGTGCCACCCGCGATCGTTCGCCGGTCATCACGCAGCTCGACTGGCGTATCAACGATCAGTGGCGCTCGCGTTACGAATGGTTTTACGATCCGGACCGCTCCAAGACCGAGAAAGCATCGGCCTATCTCCAGTACCTGAGCCCGGTCGGCCATGTAGTGAACCTTGGCTACCGATGGCAACTCCAAGGGTTCGATCCGTCGGGAGACGAGGAGGATCGTCTGAACTACAGTCGCGAGGACTTCGACGTGTCGTTCGCCTACAAGGCCACGTCATCGCTGGACCTGATAGGCCGTTATCTCTACGACAACACCAACAGCCGCGACCTGGAAACGCTGGCCGGCGTCCAGTTCAACAGCTGCTGCAGCGCAGTCCAGGTGGTATGGCGTGAATGGGTCGAAGACAATGACACCGCCAACACCATCGATGACGATTACACGGATCGAGGCCTGTTCCTGCGCTTCGTGTTCAAGGGGCTGGGCGGCGTCGGCCAGGAAGCCGACAGCTACTTTGCACGAGCGGTGCCGGGCTACGAAGCGACGCAGTTCTGACGACTCGGGCTGTCCCGATCAATCCATGTTTACGGCGAGCCCGAAAGGCTCGCCTTTCCACCAAGCAAGAGAGGTAGGCATGCGTCCTAGAGTATGGATCCCCCTGGCGCTGGTAATAATGCTGCTGTCGCCATTGTCCGCGATGGCGGAAGTGGTGCCGCTGGATCGTATCGTCGCCGTGGTCAACGACGATGCCATCATGCAAAGCCAGCTCGAACGGCGGGTCGCCCAGGCGCGCGACCAGCTCCAGGCCAACAACATCCAGATGCCGCCGGAGCGGGCGCTGGAGCGTCAGGTACTGGACCGCATGATCACCGAGCAGATCGAGCTGCAGATGGCCGCCGATGCCAAGCTGAGCATCGACGAGACCCAGCTAAACAGCACCATGCGCGGCATCGCCCAGAACAATGGGATGAGTCTGGACGAGTTCGCGGACACGCTGGAGCAGCAGGGCCAGACCCTGGCGGAAGTGCGTGAACAGGTGCGTCGGGAATTACTGATACGACAAGTGCAGCAAGACCGGGTCGCCAGCAGAATCACGGTGTCCGATCGCGAGGTCGATCGTTTTCTGGCGCAGCGCAGCGAGAACAGCAATGTCGCCTATCACCTCGCCCAGATTCTGATTGCCGTGCCGCAGTCGCCAACGCCGGATCAGGTCACCCAGGCGCAGGCCGAAGCGCAGAAGCTCTATCAGCAACTGCAGGGTGGCGCCGACTTCCAGCAACTGGCCGTAGCCGAGTCCGATGACGCGCAGGCGTTACAGGGGGGAGATCTCGGTTGGCGCCAGGTGGCGCAGATTCCCTCCATCTTCGCCGACGTGATTCCGGATCTGTCCAAGGGGGAAGTCAGCGAGCCGATTCGTAGTCCCAGCGGTTTCCACCTGGTCAAGCTGATCGACACCCGTGGTGGCGACAACGGGCAGATGAGCCGGGATCAAGCCAGCCAGGCGATCTTCCAGCGCAAGGTCAATGACGAAGTGGAGGCCTGGACACAGGAAATTCGGGCCAGCGCCTACATCGACAATCGTCTCGACAACGGCTGATGGCCTTGCCGGTATTGGTACTGACCACCGGTGAACCGGCCGGTGTCGGCCCCGAACTCGCGCTTGCGGTTGCCCGGGACTGGCAGCAACTGGCGGCGACGGTGGTCGCGGTGGGGGACCCGGATCTGCTGGCCGAGCGTGCCCGGCTGCTTGGCTGGCTGGTCGAACTGGATGTCGTCGATCTGGGCACGAGGTTGCCGGTGCCCACCGACGGTCGGCTGCCGGTCTGGCCGGTGTCACTGGCGAAGCCGTCGATGCCTGGCCGGCTGGACCCCGCCAACGCTGGCTACGTGTTGGAGACACTCGACGTTGCCATCGAGGCCTGTCGGCGGGGAACGGCCGACGCCATGGTGACGGCGCCGCTTCACAAGGGAGCGATCATCGAGGGCGGGCATCCCGGTTTCACCGGCCACACCGAGTACCTTCGCGACGCTTGCGGTGTCGAGGGGGTGGTGATGATGCTTGCCACCGAGCGCACCTCGAAGCCACTGCGGGTAGCGCTGGCGACCACCCATCTGCCGCTCTCCCGGGTGGCTGAGGCGATCACCGGTGCAGGCCTGACGCGCGTCATCCGGGTCCTGGCGACAGAGCTGAACCAGCGCTTCGGCATCGCGTCGCCCCGGATCCTTGTCTGTGGGCTCAACCCTCACGCCGGAGAAGACGGACATCTGGGGCGCGAAGAGCTGGAGGTCATCACGCCCGTGCTGGATCGGCTGCGCAACGAGGGCCTCGACCTGGTGGGCCCACTACCGGCGGATACGCTGTTCACGCCCCGCCATCTCGATCAGGCCGATGCTGTCCTGGCGATGTATCACGATCAGGGCCTGCCGGTGCTCAAGTATGCCGGATTCGGGCAGGCTGCCAATATCACGCTGGGCCTGGGAATGGTTCGTACTTCTGTCGATCACGGCACCGCCTTGGATTTCGCCGGTACCGGTCTGGCCGATGTGGGTAGTCTCCGGGTCGCACTGCAGGTGGCTCGGCAGATGACGGCCCGCGCTCACTGAAGGAATCTTGTTTTCATGGCTACACGCTCCTCCGATCGTTCGCCGATGCCTCGCGCCCGGAAACGGTTCGGCCAGAATTTTCTCCGTGACGGCGGGGTGATCTCGCGCATCGTGCGGGCCATCGGTCCGCGTGGCGGCGATCGCCTGATCGAGATCGGCCCTGGTCAGGGCGCGCTGACCGGGCCGCTACTCGAGGCCGCCGGCGCGTTGGAGGTAATCGAACTGGATCGCGACCTGATCCCCGGCCTGCGGGTTCAGTTCTACGACTACCCCGAGTTCACGATTCACGAGGGGGATGCACTCAAGTTCGATTTTCGTGAGCTGTCGCAACAGGATGGACGACCGCTGCGGGTGGTCGGCAATCTCCCCTACAATATCTCGACGCCATTGATTTTCCATCTGCTGACGGCCCGTGGTGCCATCCTGGATATGCACTTCATGCTGCAGAAGGAAGTCGTCGAGCGCCTCGCCGCTGAGCCCGGCGGGCCCGATTGGGGGCGGCTGTCGGTGATGACCCAGTATCACTGCGCGGTCGAGTCCCTGTTCGTGGTCCCGCCCGGCGCCTTCGTGCCGCAACCCAAGGTGGATTCGGCGATCGTGCGCCTGACGCCTTATACCGAGCCGCCTGCACCGGCCCTCGATGAGCCCCATTTTGCCGACGTGGTGAGAGAGGCATTCGGCCAGCGGCGCAAGACCCTGCGCAATAATCTCAAGGGGATGATCGACGCCGAGGCACTGGCGGCGCTGGGAATCGATCCCGGCCGTCGCCCGCAGACGCTGCGGGTCGAGGAGTTTGTCGCTATCAGCAACCATCTCACGGGTCACCAGCCGGAGAACCCTTCCGCGACGGAGAAGAGTTCATGAGCGAGGTCTCACCCGCCGTCACGGTCGACGTCGAGCCGACGTTCCGCGAGGACGAATCGTCGCCCGGCGACAACCGGTTCGTGTTCAGCTACACGGTGACCGTGCACAATCACTCCGACCGCAGCGTACAGCTGCTGTCGCGTTACTGGAAGATCACCCAGGGGCACGGCAAGGTGCAGGAGGTGCGTGGCAACGGGGTGGTCGGCAAGCAGCCGACGATCACCGCCGGGCACAGCTTTCGCTATACCAGTCGTGCGGTGATCGAATGCCCCGTCGGCGTCATGCAGGGCAGTTACACCTGTATCGACCTGTCCAGTCAGGCCGCCTTCGATGTCGCCATCGCGCCGTTTCGTCTGGCGGGCCCCAACCAGGTCCACTGAGCGGCGAGCGATCGGCGTTCACGTCCGCCGCCGTACCGGCATCGAAGGCGGCACCACCAACACGAGGAAGCGCATGGCGACCTACGCAATCGGCGACCTGCAGGGCTGTTACGCCGAATTCGAAGCCTTGCTCAAGCGGCTCGATTTCTCGCCCTCCCGGGACCAGCTGTGGCTGGCCGGCGACCTGGTCAATCGTGGCCCCGATTCGCTTGGCTGCCTGCGCAGGAGCGTCGCGCTGGACGGCGCCGCCAGCATGGTGCTTGGCAACCACGACCTCCACCTGCTGGCCGTCGCGCGGGGCCATGGCAAGCTCAAGCGCAAAGATACTCTGAGCGACATTCTCGAGGCGCCGGACCGGCACGAAATGCTCGAATGGCTGCGGCGCCAGCCGCTGCTGGTCGACGACGCCGAGCGCGGCTGCGTGATGACCCATGCCGGGCTGCCGCCGCAGTGGTCGCTCGCCCAGGCGAACGAGTTGGCGGCGGAGGCGGAAGCGGTGTTGCGGTCAGACGACGTGGATGCTTTCCTGAACGTGATGTACGGCAATCGCCCGGCTCGTTTCGAGCCCGACCTGGCCGGCATGGATCGCATCCGAGCCATCGTCAACGTGTTCACCCGCATGCGCTTCATCGCCGCTGATGGCACGCTGGATTTTGCCGCCAAGGAAGGGCTGGACAGCGCGCCCGAGGGTTACGCCCCCTGGTTCACCTATCCCCGCGCCGACGGCCTGACGCTGCTGTTCGGCCATTGGGCCGCGCTGGAGGGGCAGACCCCGGGGGCCAGGGTCGATGCGCAAGCGCTGGATACCGGCTGCGTATGGGGAGGTTCCCTGACCGCCCTAGATCTCGACAGCGGCGAGCGGATCTCGGTGCCGTCCAGGTCGGCAGACCGGTGAATGGTTCCGCTTCCGTTCGCTCAGCCAACGCTTTTCAGGAGTGATTCATGACCCAGTCTTTCGCCCATCTCGATCCGACGACGCTGGCGCAGTGGCTGAGCGAAGGACGCTCGCTCAAGCTCGTCGACATTCGCGATCCCATGAGTTTCGCCCAGGGCCATATTCCCGGCAGCCGGCATCTCGACAACACCACGGTGGCGGAGCTGGTGGACAAGACGCCCAGCGACACGCCCGTGGTGGTGGTCTGCTATCACGGGCACTCCAGTCAACAAGCCGCCTCCTGGCTTGCCGGGCAGGGCTTCGACGAGGTCTACAGCCTGGACGGCGGGTTCGTGGACTGGGCGCATCGCCGGCCCGAACATGTCGAACGATAACAGTGGCGAGAAGTGAGCATGCCCCCCGATCCCCGTCTCGACGGGCTGGAGGTCTACCTGGTGGGTGGCGCCGTCCGTGATTCCCGCCTGGGCTGGCCGGTGGGCGATCGTGACTGGGTGGTGGTCGGCGCCACGCCGGAGACCCTGCGCCAGCGCGGCTTCAAGCCCGTTGGCCGCGACTTTCCGGTCTTCCTGCATCCCGATACCCACGAGGAGTATGCGCTGGCGCGCACCGAGCGCAAGCAGGGGCACGGCTACACCGGGTTCGAGGTCCACGCCAGCCCCGACGTGACGCTGGAAGCCGATCTGGCGCGGCGGGATTTCACCATCAACGCCATGGCCGAGACCCCGGCGGGCGAACTGGTCGACCCCTATGGCGGTGCCGCCGATCTTGCGGCCAGAAGGCTCCGGCATGTCTCGGCCGCATTCGTCGAGGATCCGTTGCGGGTGTTGCGCGCGGCGCGTTTCCTGGCGCGTTACCGCAAGCTCGGTTTCACCATCGCCGCGGAGACGATGGCGCTGATGCGCCAGCTCACCGAGAGCGGCGAAATGCAGTATCTCGTCGCCGAGCGGGTGTGGACGGAGACACACAAGGCGCTGGGCGAAGCCGACCCTTCCGCCTATTTCCAAACGCTGGAGACGTGCGGGGCGTTGACGGTGCTGATGCCGCCGCTGGTGACGCCGTCGCTACCCGAGGTGTTGGCGCGACTCGCGCCCGTCCCCGACGAATCCGCGTCCCACAGCGTGGCGCTATGGCGCTGGGCGCGGCTCGGCGAGCACCTCGAGGACGATGAGCAAGCGCGGCTCAACGATGCCGTCAAGGCGCCCAACGCCTTTCGGGATGCCATGCGGCTGGCGGCACTGTCCCGCCGGTTGCGTCTCCGCATCGATGATCTGCGGCCCGGTGACGCCGAAGATCGTGCCGGCGCGATCATGGCCTGGCTGGACGGGATCGACGCCTGGCGGCGGCCCGAGCGCGTCGCGCCGCTGCTGGCCCTGATCGCCCACGACGACGGCGAACTGGCGGGCGATCTGGCGCTGGCCTGGCGGCTGGCCTCCCAGATCCTGCCCAAAGCGCTGCTCGACGAGGGGTTTCGTGGACTAGCGCTGGGGGAGGAGCTCTCCCGGCGTCGGGAAGCGACGGTGCGGGAAGCGCTGGGCACGAGCCGCTAGCGAGCCTTCGACGTGCCGGTCGACGGTGCTGGAGACCAGGACGCCCGCTGCGGGAACCCCGCAGCGGGCGTCATGCGTTTCATGGCCGAGTAGCGGGTCAGACGAACAGGCCCACGATCAGCGCCATCACCAGCCCCGTCAGACCGATGATCGTCTCCATCACCGTCCAGCTCTTGAGCGTCTGCGCCTCGGTCAGACCGAAGTAGCGGTTGACCAGCCAGAAGCCGGAGTCGTTGACGTGGCTCAACACCGTGGCACCGGAAGCGATCGCGATGACCAGCAGGCCGAGCACCGGGCCGTCGAGATTGAGCGTGGTGATCACCGGGGCCATCAGGCCGGCGGCGGTGATCATCGCGACGGTGGCCGAGCCCTGGATCACACGCACCGCGGTGGAGATCAGGAACGCCAGCAGGATCGGCGGCAGGGCGCTTTCGGCCATGATGTTGCCCATCACTTCGCCTACGCCGGAATCGATCAGCACCTGCTTGAACACGCCGCCGGCACCGGTGACCAGAATGATGATGCCGGCCGGTTCCAGCGCCTTGGTGGCGACTTCCATCACCTGTTCCCGCGTCATGCCGCGGCGCGTGCCCAGCAACGTGAAGGCGAGCAGTGTGGCTAGGGTCAGCGCCACGAACGGGTGACCGAGGAAGGTCAAGGCAGCCAGAACCGGGCTGTTCTCGGGCAGGATGACGCCGGAGACGGTGTTGAGGACGATCAGGGCCAGCGGCAGCAGGATGATCGACAGGATCAGCTTGAAGCTGGGCAGGCCGGCTGTATCGAGATCGTTCTTCGGCAGTTCCATGTAATCCGGAATCTGGGCGTCGATACGCTTGGCGATCCAGCGGCCGAACAGCGGGCCGGCGATGATCATGGCCGGCAGCCCGCAGATTGCGCCGAACAGGATCACGTAGCCAAGGTCGGCGCCGATCAGTTTGGCGACGGCGATCGGTCCCGGTGTCGGTGGAATGAACGAGTGGGTCACGGCAAGCCCTGCCAGCAGCGGAATGCCGTAATAAAGCAGCGAGCGGCCGGTGCGGCGTGTCAGGGCGTAGATCAGCGGCACCAGGATGATGAAGGCGACGTCCAGGAATACCGGAATCGCCACCAGGAAACCGGTGACCCCCATGGCCCACTGCGAGCGGTTCTCGCCGAACTTGTCGAGCAGCGTGCTGGCCAGGCGATCGACGCCACCGGAGACTTCCAGCATCTTGCCGAACATGGCGCCCAGGCCGACCACGGTGGCGACGAAGCCCAGCGTGCCGCCCATGCCTTTCTCGACCGTATCCAGCAATTGGTCGACGTTCATGCCGGTGGCCAGCCCGACCAGACCACTGACGACGAGCAGTGCGACGAAGGCGTGCAGGCGCAGTTTCATGACCAGGTAAAGCAGCACGATGATGCTGCCCAGCGCGGCGAGTATCAGAGAGGTAGGGCTATCCATGTCGACGACATTCCTTGGTGAGAGCACGCGGCGCCGGAGGCCGGCTATACGCCAATGGTGGCGTTGTGCTTCGCGGTGGAGTTGGCGAAAATGGATGTTACCGGTAACAGGTCGATCTCAACAATGCACCTAAAGACGTAGAGACAACATCGATCCCATCGGGTTAGCCCGGTAGCAGACCGGCGAGACCACACGGCACCAATCACATCCGTACCAGTCACATATGTATCGATTACCAGGTAGTCATTACCTGCGTAGCAACCCTGCTGGTACCAATCGGAAGGCAATGTCATGGACGCAAAGATGAGTCGGCGCATCGTCGTAATGGGCGTATCCAGCTGCGGCAAGACCGAAGTCGGGCAGCGGCTGGCAACCGCACTGGGAGGGCGCTTCCTCGATGGGGACGACTACCACTCGCCGGAGAGCGTCGCCAAGATGTCTCGCGGCGAACCTCTCGACGACGACGACCGGGCCGGCTGGCTGCAGCGACTGGCGGAGTTCCTGGCCGAGGCCAGGGCCAGGGACGAGACGCTGGTCATCGGCTGCTCGGCACTCAAGAAGCGCTACCGCGATACGTTGCGCCAAGGCGATGGCGAACTCACCTTCGTGCATCTTGCCGGAAGCCGCGAACTGCTGCTGCAGCGCATCCAGGCGCGCCGGGAGCACTTCTTCAAAGGGGAGTCGATGCTCGACAGCCAGCTGGCCACGCTCGAAGCCCCCGGCGAGGATGAGGCGGTAACCGTCGACATCGCCGGCACGCTCGAGCAGGTGGTCAACGAAGCGGTACTGAAACTCGAGAAGCGATTTCTCGCCGCCGGGCGCTGAAATACCCGCCCGCCCCGGAGGCGCGCGCAGGCGGGGCTCCGTTCAGAGGCTCCCGCCAATGCGAATCTGGAACCCCAGGTTTTCGCTGGAGGGTCGCAGTGGGGTGCCCTGAAGGCGAGCCAGCAGGCGTGAGGCGATGACATCACCGATACGCCGCCGGGGTGTCACCACCGTTGCCAGTGGCGGAGCGGTCGCCTCGGTGATGTCGAGACCGTTGAAGCCGGCCAGTGCCAGAGCACCAGGCACCTCGAGCCGGCGCCGCTGACACTCGAACAGCGCCCCGGCGGCGAGGTCGTCGTTGCAGCAGAACACCGCCTCCAGATCCGGCCAGCGTTCCAGCATCGAGCCCAGCATCTCTCCGCCCAGCCGATAGGAGGAGGGGTGGGGCGTGGTCAGGCAGCGCTGGGCCGATAGCCCCGCCTGCCGCATCGCCGTCTCCCATCCCGCCATGCGCAGTTGCGCGCGGTGATCCATGCGCGCGCCGAGAAAGCCGACTCGTCGATAGCCCCGCTCGAGAAACGCCTGCGTCATCGCCACGCCGGCTTCGTGCTGGTCCAGCCCGACGTTGATGTCCAGCGGCGTCTCGGTGAGCTCCAGCGTCTCGACCACCGGCACCCGGGCTCGCGCCAGCAGGCGACAGGCATGATCGGTGTGGCGGGTGCCGGGTAGAATCAGTGCCTCGACGCCGTAGCTCAAGTAGGTGTCGATCAGTCGTTCCTCTTCCAGGATCGAATAGCCGGTATGACCGATCAGTACCTGATAACCCGCTTCACTCAGTCCCTCCTGGACCCCCCGCTGGATTTCCGAGAACACCGAGTTGGAGAGCGACGGAATCAACAGGGCAACGCTATGCGACCGACCGCTGGCCAGGGCGCCGGCGGAGTGATTGGGAATGTAGCCGAGCTCGTCGATGGCGGATTCGATGCGCAATCGCAAGGCGGCTGAAACCCGGTGGGGCTCCCGCAGGGCGCGTGACACCGTGATCTTGGTGACGCCGACACGGTCGGCAATGTGTTGAAGCGTCACCCGCCCAGAGGAACGACGTGGCATGACAATCCCCGGAATCGATTCTTGTGTCTGGTGGTTACCGGTAACTTTCGGGGTAGATTACCACGCCGGTGCTGGCGAGCTCTCTGGACCCATGGTCGTAGAGCACATCGTGGAAAAAGCCTCATGAAAGAGTCAGAACGATAGCAACAACAAGATCAGCGGCGGAGAGAGTAGTGACAATAGAAACCCGCTGACGATCGCCAGCGGCACGCAGGTGATGCCACCGTACTGCTGGATCACCGGCAGGCTCACGTCCATCGATGTCGCGCCGGCATAGCCGATCGCCAGCGGCATGGCGCGACGGATGAACAGCGGTACCAGCAGGAAGGCCAGCAGTTCGCGGGCCAGGTCGTTGAAGAAGGCGGCGCCGCCGAGCACCGGTCCGAGCTGGTCGCCGATCAGGATGCCGGAGAGCGAGTACCAGCCGAACCCCGCGGCCATCGCCATCCCCTCGTTCCAGGGCAACTGGAGCAGCGGTGCCGCGATCAGCCCCGCCAGCATCGAACTCGCGGACACGGTCGCCGCGATCGCCAGCCCCAGTCGGTTGAGCAGAATCTGGCGCAGTCCGAGTCCGGAGTTGCGAAGCTGGCAGCCGATCAGGAAGAGCAGGGCGTAGAGCGCCCAAGTCGCCAGCGTTTCCGCCAGCGAGGCCAGGTGCCATCCCAGCAGCTGGGCGCCCGCGCCGATGATGACGCCGAGCAGCACCACGCCCGCCAGTTGCAGCGAGCCCAACATCGCCTGCAGCTTGCCGGCGGGCGCGGCGTTGTCCTTGCTGTCCACCAGCGATTGACGGCGAGCCAGCCGTCGACGCGATAACCATGCCAGCGCCAGCAGATTGATCGGCGAGATCACCAGAAACAGGATCAGCGCCGTGGATCCGATGCGGGACAACTGCCCGAGCAGGTTCTCCATCCCGCCCAGGCTGATGCCCATCAGCAGCAGGATCACGTAGACCGAGGCACTGACGCCGCGATCGATGGCCTGACGAATCCCAGCCTGGCGAACGGGGATCAGGTAGCCCACGATCAATGGCAGCAGTATCCACAACAACCCCAGCAGCATGACCTCTCCCGAAGCGAACCCATGAGTCACCGACAACGATGCGGCACGAAAAAAACGGACGCCGATGAATCGGCGCCCGTGATTGGCAATGAACTCTAGAGGATACGCGCTGAAGAGGGAAGAACGGCTGGCCGGTTATCCGCCGTTGGTGCTTGCCGGGGCTGCGCTGGAGGGGGCGAGCGTCAGATCGGTGAGGGTCAGGTGGCTACGTTCCTCGTCGTCGCGCACGTAGCGCATCTTGAGCAGCAGGCCGGGGATCTCGCGGTGAAAGGTGAAGTAGAGATGTCGGCCCTGTTTGTCGGGGTCCCAGGTGTCCACGGTAACGCCCGGAAACGTGCCGGCGGGCGTCTCGATGTCGCTACGATCGACCACCCGGTAGTAGAGCATCTCCGTCTTGCCCTTGTGATTCTGATAGTCGAGCTGGCAGGGCGAGACCTGAGTGCTGGCGCAGCGGGCATCCGGCGCCTTGCGCGAGAGATCGAAAAGGGCGGTCTGGCGGTCCGGTAGCGCCTGCAACTGGGACCGGTCCAGATGATAGTCGTCGCCGATTCCCACCAGCGAGTAGGCGCTGGTGTAGTCCAGCGCCTGCACGCGATCGCCATCGAGCTGAAATCGCCCGCGCTCCTCGCCGCTGGCGACCTTGATGCTCGCTCGCATGTCGCTCTCCCAGACATCGCCGGTTTGCAAGTCATTACCCAGGTGCGAGAGCTGGTGGGTGATCGTCGCATCCGGCCAGCCGCTGATATCGAGTCGATAGTGGGCGGTGAACGGCGTCGGTGCGGCCAGTGCCAGACTAGTCCAGCAGGCCAATGCCAATGCGGCCGTTGCCTTGAACGCTTGGCGATAGTTGAGTGACATGGTTTCCCTTGCTACGTGTTTCAGTGGGGCGGTTCTCGCACGTTCAGTCGAGTGAGATATCAGACGCCGAATTGCTGACGGTGTTCCCAAGATGCCATTCGTGGACTTCCTCTCGATATGCCGCGAAGGCCTGGGGGGGGGGCAGCGCCGTCGTATGGCGCCAGCGCGGATACGGGGAGGGCGGCAGGCCGTACGAACGACAACGGGACCCGCAGGCCCCGTTGATCAGTCACGGCAAGCGAGTCGAGATTAGTCGCTGTCCGGCAGGGCATAGGCGATCACGTAGTCGCCACGATCCGGTGACTGGCGAGCGCCACCTGCCGAGATCAGGATGTACTGCTTGCCGGTCTCCGGCGAGACGTAGGAGATCGGCGTGCCCTGGCTGCCGACCGGCAGGCGAGTCTTCCAAACTTCTTTGCCAGTCGCCGAGTCGAAGGCGCGTAGCCAGTAGTCCTGGGTCGCGGCGAAGAATGTCAGGCCACCTTGCGTCGTCAGCGAGCCGCCAATGGTCGGCATGCCGACCGGCATCGGCATGCGCAGTTTGGTGCCGAACATCACCGTGTCCTGGATCGTGCCCAGCGGAACTTCCCAGTTGACCTCCTGGGTCTTCATGTCGATCGCGGTCAGGCTGCCGAACGGCGGCTCCTGGCAGGGAATGCCGAGCGGAGACAGGAAGCGGTCCTTGATCACCGAGTAGGGTGTGCCCTTGAGCGGCACCGCACCCATGGCAGCGTTGACCGCTTCGCCACCTTGGGAGGCGGCGGCGTCCTTGTCCTGTGGTTCCATGTGGACCCACAACCCCAGGCGCATGTCATTGACGTAGAGTGTCTGCGAGGTCGGGTCGTAGGAGAATCCGCCCCAGTTCATGCCGCCCAGCGAGCCCGGGTAGGAGAGCGAGTAGTCGGTATCCGGCGCGGTGAACAGCCCGTCGTAGCGATAGCCCTTGAAGATGTAGCGGCACATCAACTGGTCGAACGGCGTGGCGCCCCACATGTCCGCCTCTGTCAGGTGCTCCGCGCCGATCTGCGGCATGCCGACGGAGACCGGCTGGGTCGGCGAGTACTTTTCGTTGGGAATGTTGGCCGGCTTGACCTTTTGCTCGACGACGTCGGTCAGCGGCTCGCCGGTCAACCGATCCAGCACGAAGATCTGGCCGACCTTGCTGCCGAAGGTGAGCGCCGGGGTTGTCGAGCCATCCGCTTCGGGAAAGTCGATCAGCGTCGGCTGCATCGGCACGTCGTAATCCCACAGATCATGATGGACCGTCTGGTAGTGCCACTTCTCTTCGCCAGTGGTGGCGTCGAGCGCCAGCATGGTCGCGCCGTACTCCTCGTCTTCCGGGGTGCGCTCCGGCCCCCAGAGGTCGATGGCGGCGCCGCCCACCGGCATGAAGAGGATGTTGGAAGCTGGGTCGTAGGTCATCGGCGCCCAGACGTTCGGCGTCGAGCGCACGTAGTTGTCACCGGGGGCCGGCGCTTCCCGATCCTGCGGATTGCCGGGATCGAACGCCCAGCGCATCTCGCCGGTAATGACATCGAAACCTCGCATGACACCGCCGGGCATGTCGAGGGCGACGTTGTCGGCCACGCGACCGCCGACGGCGACGGTGGTGCCCGCTACCGTCGGCGGCGAGGTCAGGGAATAGAGCGGTGCCTTGGCGTCGCCCAACCCGGCCTTGAGATCGACGCGGCCGTTGTCGCCGAAGCTCTGACACAGCTCACCGGTTTCAGCATCCAGGGCGACCAGAACGGCGTCGATGGTATTCATGAAGATGCGGCGGCGACAGGCCGTGGCATCGGCGGCGAGGGACGGCTGTGGAACCGGCGAGGCATCGCCCAACGTCGTCTGCTGGACCGGCTCGTCGGCATCGAAATAGGCCAGTCCGCGGCAGCGCACCCAGGTCTTGGTGTCGGTAGGGAACTCATGGCGCCAGTTCTCTTCGCCGGTATCCGCATCGACCGAAATCACGGTGTTGGACGGCGTGCAGAGGTAGACGGAATCGCCGACCTGCAGCGGCGTTTGCTGATCCTCGAAACCCGCCCCGGTGGGGCTAAGCGGTGTGTCGCCGGTATGGAAGGTCCAGGCGACCTCGAGGGAGTCGACGTTGTCTCGGTTGATCTGATCGAGCGCGGCAAAACGCCCGCCGCTACCGTCAGAGCTGTAGTGATCCCAGTCCACCTGACGAGTGACATCGGTAACCGGAGTCTCGCCGGTGGCGGCGACGCTATTGTGGATGCCATGGGGCTGGAACATGCCCCAGGTCATGCCGACGATCGCGATCAGTGCAACGGCGGCAGCGCCAAGGTTGACGCCTTTGTTGGCCTGAAGGCCGGCTCGCCTCAGGATCAGCGGTTGAATCAGCAGCAGCAGGAACAGCGCGCACAGGAAAGTGAAGATACGCGCGTGCAGCGCCCAGAAATCCAGCCCCGCTTCCCAGAACGCCCAGATGACGGTGGCAATGAAGGCCACCAAATAGATGGCCAGGGCCTTGGTACCACCGCGGACGATTTCGATGCCCGTGGCGATCAGCGCCAAGCCCATCAGCAAGTAATACCAACTGCCACCGCGACCGATCAGCATGGCGCCGCCGACCGCGAGCCCCAACCCCCAACCCCAAGATGGCGAAGATGGCGCCGGCCACGATCAGCAGGGCGCTGACCGGCCTGGATACCCGGCTTGTTTGTCTCATCCCTCGAATCCCCTTTGATAAGCCTCGGGGATTCTACTCAAGACGAAAGTCTTGAGCCATCTTGTTAGCATGCTACATGATTGGTTTCGTCCCTTGCACTCAATACCCCGCGTCGGGATCGACGGTCTCGACCGCCTTGCCCTTCGACATCGCATCCAGTGCATCGGCGACCTGGTCGGCGGCGGCGCCGATCGGCGTCGGTCCGGCCATGTGCGGGGTGATCAGGATGCGCGGATGGCGCCATAGCGGGCTGTCCGCCGCCAGCGGTTCACTCGGGAAGGCGTCCAGCAGTGCGCCGCGCAGGCGACCTTCGGATTCTGCCTCGCCGAGTGCGTCGAGCAGGGCGGGTTCGTCGATCAGGGTGCCGCGACCGGGATTGATCAGGCTGGCGCCAGCGGGGAGCTTGGCCAGGTTGCCGCGGTCGATGATGTGTCGCGTGGCCGGCGTGTCCGGTAGCAGCGTGATCAGCGTCTTGACCTGGCGCAGCAGCGTATCGAGACCGTGATCGCCGTGATGGCAGGTGATGCCCTCGAGCTGCTTGGGCGAACGGCTCCAGCCGTGGATGGGGTAGCCATCGGCGGCAAGCATCTGGGCCACGCGGGTGCCGATCGCGCCGAGGCCGAGGACACCAACCGGCCAGTCGGGTTTGTCGACAACCGCCACCTCGCGCCATTCGCTGTTTGCCTGCTGGCGTCGATAGCGATCGAAATCGCGCTGAAAATGCAGCACGCCGTAGCGGGCGTAGTCGCCGATCAGTTCGCCCATCCCGGCGTCGCGCAGTTTGACGATGGGGATCCCGCGCGGCAGCGATGGGTTCTGCAGCAGGGCATCTACCCCGGCACCCAGGTTGACGATGCCCTTGAGCGCCGTCTGCTCGTCGAACACCGACGCTGGCGGTTTCCAGGCGACCAGGTAGTCCACTTGCGGGTTGCCGCTGCCCGCCGCGACCTGGATCTCGGCGTCCGGCAGGCGCTCGAGCAGGATGTTGCGCCACTGCTCGGCGTCGTTATGGTAGATCAGGACTCGCATCTTGGCTCCGTTGCGACTCTATTGTTGGCGTCGGCCATCATCGCAGGTTGTGCGTGGCGAAAGAAATCGGCGCGCGCGGCTGGGCGGGTTTGCCAACCGGTTGACACTCTTCGCGTCGCTCGTCGCCTTCAGTACGCGATCTCCAGCATCGGTGGCGGCGCTTCACCCAGCAGTTGGCTCAGCACGTCCAGGCCGCTGGCCAGGCGTGACAGATCCGGTTCGGCTCCCAGGCTGATGCGAACACGCCGCGGCATGGCGGACTGCTCGACCAGGAACGGCTGGGCGGTGGTGATGGCGACGCCTTCCTGGCGCGCCTGCTGCTGAAGCTCCTCCGCGCGCCACGGCTCCGGCAGCGCCAGCCAGATGTGCAGACTGCTGGGGCGCGATTCGATGGCATGCCCCGCCAGCTTGCGCGACGCCAGTTGTTGCCGCTCTGCCAGCAACTGGCGTTGTTCGTGGGCCAGCGTATCGACCATGCCGCTGGCCAGCCAGTAGTCCGCCAGTTCGAACACCAACGGCGTGGCCATCCAACTGGTGGCGCGCAGCCTTGGCAAGGTGTGGTGCATCTGGCCGCGGGGCACGCTGAGATAGCCGGCGCGCAGCCCGGGTACGGTCGCCTTGGTCAGACTGGTGACATGGAAACTCTGCTGGGGCAGCCTGGCAGTCAGGGACTGGAGGCCCGCAGGCTCCAGCAGCGCATGCACGTCGTCCTCGATCAGCCAGACATCGTGACGCAACAGGATCTCCGCCACGACGTCCCGGCGGGCGTTCTCCATGGTCGCGCCGGTGGGGTTGAGCTGGGTCGGGGTCAGGCAGACGGCTCGCGGGCGGTATTTCACGATGGCCGCCTCCAGCGCCTCGGGAATGACGCCCTGATCGTCGATCGCCACGCCGTGGAGCTGGAAACCGAGCGTGCGCGCCAACGCGATCAGGCCGTGATCGGTCAGCATCTCCGTCAGCACGATATCGCCATGCTGGACCACCGTGGCGATGGCCAGCATCAGCCCATGGGCAGCGCCATTGCAGAGCAGCCGGTCATCGGCCTCGCCAGGGACGCCGAGACGCTCCTTCAGCCAGGCGTTGGCGCGCTCGCGCTGGTGCTGCAGGCCGGCGATTGGCCGGCAGGCGCCGATCACGTCGGCGTGGGCGGTCCTGGCGAGTTCCGCCAACGCCTCGCGAAAGCGCCGATGGTGGGAAGGTGGACAGACCGGATGGGCGATCGACAGGTCGATGGGGGCGGCGTCGGTGACGGCAGCCGGCGCGCGCAGGTATTCGTTCTCGGAATCGCCCTCGGCATCGCGAATCCAGGTGCCGCTGCCGACCCGCGCCTGGACGAGGCCGCTCTTCTCGGCCTGTTCGTACGCGCGGGAAACGGTCTGCACGCTGACGCCCAGGGTTTCGGCGAGCTCACGATGGGTCGGCAGGCGCATGCCGGGAGAGAGCACGCCGTGGCGAACCGCCTCGGCGAGGGCGCGAGCGATGGAAAGATATTTGGGGCCATGCCCGCCGAGGAAGGGCGTCAGGTCGATTGTCATGATGCAATAAAGCCTTTGACGGCACGCTGAGCGACGATGCTACTATCATCATCGATGCATTGACCGATAATTGTCATGAATGTTGGCAAGTAAATCATGACAATTTCACACCCGGTCGGCAAGCGGCAGGACACTCGGCTCGATCCCCTCGACCGCCGATGTCCCAACAATTCGGTCCCGTTAGTCGAGTGGCTCCATGTTTCAGGTTTCTTTACCTTTCTCGCGTGAAGAGTACGCCAATCGTTTGCACAAAGTGCGCGTTTCCATGGCGAGCCGCGGAATTGATGTTCTCGTTGTCAGCGATCCTTCCAACATGGGCTGGCTGACGGGGTACGACGGCTGGTCGTTCTACGTTCACCAGTGCGTGCTGGTGGGGCTGGAGGGCGAGCCGGTCTGGTACGGGCGGCGCCAGGACGCCAACGGGGCCTGGCGCACCTGCTGGATGGATGCCGAGCGTGTGCGCTACTACCCGGATTACTACGTCCAGAATCCGGACATGCATCCGATGGAGTACCTGGCCCAGTCGGTGCTGCCCGAGTACGGCTGGCACACCGGCAATGTCGGGTTGGAGATGGACAACTACTACTTCTCGGGCAAGGCCTACGTGAGCCTGCTCAAGGAGCTGCCGCATGCCCAACTGATCGATGCCACGGCGCTGGTCAACTGGTGTCGGGCGATCAAGTCGCCGCAGGAGATCGCCTATATGCGCACGGCGGCGAGAATCGTCGAGTGCATGCACACCCGGATCCTCGAGATGATCGAGCCCGGCCTGGCCAAGAGCAAGCTGGTCTCCGAGATCTATCGGGTCGGCACCGAGGGCTGGACCGATGAGCATGGCACGGTCCATGGCGGCGACTATCCCGCCATCGTGCCGCTGCTGCCGACCGGCAGCGACGCCGCCGCGCCGCACCTGACCTGGGACGACACCCCGTTTCGCAAGGGCGAGGGCACGTTCTTCGAGATTGCCGGCTGCTACAAGCGCTATCATGCGCCGCTGTCGCGCACCGTCTTCCTGGGTAAACCGCCGCAGGACTTCATCCGTGGCGAATCGGCCCTGCTCGAAGGGATCGACAACGGGCTGGCGGTGGCCAAGCCCGGCAATCGCTGCGCCGACATCGCGCTGGCCCTGGGGGCGGCGATGGACAAGTATGGCTTCGACCGGGGCGGGGCGCGCTGCGGCTATCCGATCGGGATCAGCTATCCGCCGGACTGGGGCGAGCGCACCATGAGTCTGCGCCCCTCCGACGAGACGATCCTCGAGCCTGGGATGACCTTCCACTTCATGCCCGGCATGTGGATGGACGACTGGGGCCTCGAGATCACCGAAAGCATCCTGATCACCGAGAATGGTGCCGAGCCGCTGTGCGACTTTCCACGCCAGCTGTTTGTTAAATAGGTGCGTCAGTTGTTCGTCAAACAAGGCCGCATGACGGGTTCGCCCCGAGGTTCCTGTTACCTTATCAATGACGCGTCAATCGGCTATGGGCCCCTGGCGCGTTATCCGCTTCATTGAGGAGAGTTCGCATGTCCGCATCCCTGCGTCCCAGCCCGATCAGCGCCACCGTCGACTTCGATGCCCAGGGCGTTCAGCACGGTTTCCTGAAACTGCCGATCTCGGTCGACGAGTCGGCCTGGGGCGCGGTGATGATCCCGATCACCGTGATCGCCAATGGCGAAGGGCCGACAGCGCTGCTGACCGGCGGCAACCATGGTGACGAGTACGAAGGCATCACCTCGCTGCTCAAGCTCGCCAGTACGCTCCAGGCCAAGGACGTGCGCGGCCGCGTGATCATCGTGCCGATGATGAACACGCCTGCGGCGGAAGCCGGCAAGCGGACCTCGCCGCTGGATGGCGGCAACCTCAATCGCAGTTTCCCCGGCGACCCCAATGGCGGCGTGACGAGTCAGATCGCCGACTATTTCACTCGGGTGCTGGTACCGATGTGCGACGTGGCGCTGGATCTGCACTCCGGCGGTCGCACGCTGGACATCGTGCCGTTCGCCGCCGCCCACCGGCTCGACGATCTCGCCCAGGAGAGCGCCAGCCTCGCCGGTGCCGTCGCCTTCGGCGCGCCCTACGCCATGATGATGTTCGAGCTCGACGCCACCAAGCTCTACGACACCGCGGTGGAATCCCAGGGCAAGACCTTCGTCACCACCGAGCTCGGCGGCGGCGGCACCTCGACGCCGCAGAGTCTGGCGCTGACCGAGCGCGGCGTGCGCAATTTCTTGATTCACTATGGGTTGATGGCTGGCGAGATCGAGAAGCCGACCGAACCCATGATCTACGTCGACATGCCGGACGCCAGCTGCTACGTGCAGAGCGAGCACTCCGGACTGCTGGAATTGATGGTCTCCCTTGGCGCGATGGTGAAGGAAGGCGAGGTGCTGGCGCGGGTCTATGACATGAGTCGCACCGGCGCGGCGCCGGTCGAGTACCGTGCCCAGCGCGACGGCGTTCTGATCGCCCGGCGTTTCCCGGCCAAGGTGGGCATGGGCGATACCATCGCCGTGGTCGCGGAAGTGGTCGAGTCGCTGGAACGTGATCAGGTCTCATGAAGCTCGATCGCTACGACCTCAAGATCCTGGAGATCCTCAGTCGCGACGGCCGGATCACCAAGTCGCGGCTGGCGGAGGCGATCAGCCTCTCCGTCAGCCCCTGCTGGGAACGGGTCAAGCGACTGGAGAAAGCCGGCGTCATCGAAGGCTACAGCGCCCGGATCAATCCCGACGCCATCGTCAAGCGCACCCCGGTGTGGGTGCAGATCGAACTCAAGCAGCACAACGCCGAGAGCTTTGCCCGCTTCGAGCGCATGGTGTCGGAAACCGATGCCGTGGCGGAATGCGTCGCGGTCGGCGGCGGCGTCGACTACCTGGTCAAGATCGCCGCCGACAGTATCGACGCCTATCAGCGCCTGATCGATGCCTGGCTGGTGTCCGACCTCGGCATCGAGCGCTACTTCACCTATATCGTCACCAAGACGGTCAAGCGCGAAGGACCGCCGGTGTTCTCCGAAGTTGATGATTCGCAGGCCTGAGAACAAGCGACTGGAAAATGACGATGAGCCCGGCCCAAGCCGGGCTCATTCGTTCCGTCGCACATCCCGCCAAAAAAATCGTAACTCCCGCTAAACCTTTCGAAAGAAAACGGACCGTAAATCGGCCGAGACAAAAAAATTCCTCGCTGCAGAATCGATAACATGGTCGCACTCGCAGGATAGGCAAGCCGTTCTGCTCACCGCCGACACCTTGCAGGAGGCGACATGAAACTCAACGATCCCCGGCTTTTCCGTCAGTACGCCTATATCGACGGCAAGTGGACCCACGGTAGCGAGGGCCGCGAGGAAGCGGTCGTCGATCCCGCGACGGGAGAGATCCTGGGCCACTGCGCGCTACTGGAAGCGGCCCAGATCACCGAGACGGTGACCGCCGCCGAGGGCGCCTTCGCTGAGTGGCGGGCGATCAATGTCCACGAGCGGGCCGAGAAGCTCAACGCCTGGTATCGCCTGCTGCACGAATACAAGGAAGACCTGGCGCTGCTGATGACCTATGAGCAGGGCAAGCCGCTCGACGATTCCCGTGGCGAGGTCGACTACGGCGCCAGCTTCATTCAGTGGTTCGCCGAAGAGGCCAAGCGTGCCTATGGTGTGACCATTCCCAGCCATATCCCCAACGCCGCACTGGGCACGATCAAGGAGCCGGTGGGCGTCTCGGCGATGTTCACGCCCTGGAATTTCCCGCTGGCGATGATCACCCGCAAGGCCGGGGCGGCGCTGGCTGCTGGTTGCACTGTGATCGTCAAGCCGGCCAATGAGACGCCATACTCCGCGCTGGCACTGGCCGAGCTGGCCGAGCGGGCCGGTATTCCGGCGGGCGTGTTCAACGTCGTCACCGGCGACCCGGCGACCGTGTCCGAGGTGCTGTGCAACGACAACCGCATTCGCAATATCTCGTTCACCGGCTCGACCCGCGTCGGCAAGCTGCTGATGCGGCAGAGTTCCTCCAGCGTCAAGCGCATGTCGCTGGAGCTGGGCGGCAACGCGCCGTTCATCGTCTGCGACGACATGGATCCGGATGCGGCGGCGAAAGAGGCAGTCGCCGCCAAGTTCCAGACCGCCGGGCAGGATTGTCTCGCCGCCAACCGTATCTTCGTTCACCGCAAGATCTACGATGTCTTCGTCGAACGCTTCGTGGTGCATATGCAGGCGCTGAAGGTCGGCAACGGTCTCGAAGGGAGCGATATCGGCCCGCTGATCCACCAGCGCGCGGTCGACATGGCCAAGGGTATCGTCGAGGACGGCATCCAGAAGGGCGCGCGCCAACTGGGCGGCGGGGGCCAGGCGCCCGGCGAGAACTTCTTCATGCCGACGCTGCTGGCCGATATCACCCCGGAGATGCGTGTGTTTCGCGAGGAGACCTTCTCGCCGGTCGCGGGGGTCTGTGCGTTCGATGACGACGACGAAGTCATCCAGCTCGCCAACGACACCGAGTACGGGCTCGCCGCCTACGTCTACACCCACGACGTGCGTCGTATCTGGAAGCTGATGCGCGGGCTCGAGTACGGCATGGTCAGCGTCAACAGCGTGAAGATGACCGGCGCGCCGATCCCCTTCGGCGGCGTCAAGCAGTCCGGCCTCGGTCGCGAGGGCGGCGCCGCGGGACTCGACGAGTATCTCGATACCAAGTACTACTGCCTCGGCAATATGCCCTCGGCGAGTAATTCATAAGTTCCAGGACTTTCAACGCGGGTATGACACAAGGGTCACCCCGACCGCTGCGCCCGCTCCTGAAACGCCGTCCGGACAAGCGATGGCGTTTCGTTTTGGTTAAGGAAAGGTTATGACCGATACCCGTACCCTGATCGACAACGATCGCCGCCATGTCTTCCACGCATCCACCCATCTGCGTGATCACGCCCACGGCGACGCGCCGGGACGCATCATCACCGGCGGCAAGGGAATCTCCATCGTCGATCGTGACGGCCGCGAGATGATCGACGCCTTCGCCGGGCTCTATTGTGTCAACATCGGCTACGGCCGCACCGAGATCGCCGATGCCATCTACGCCCAGGCCAAGGAGTTGGCTTACTACCACACCTATGTCGGTCACTCCAACGAGCCGCTGATCGCGTTGTCCGAACGGATCGCCAGGCTCGCCGGCAACGGTTTGAACAAGGTCTACTACGGGCTTTCCGGCAGCGACGCCAACGAGACCCAGATCAAGCTGGTGCGCTACTACCACAACGTCACCGGCCAGCCGAAGAAGAAAAAGATCATCGCGCGTCAGCGGGGCTACCACGGTTCCAGCATCGCCGCCGGTTCGCTGACCGGTTTGCCCGCGTTCCACCAGCATTTCGACCTGCCTATCGAGGGCATTCTGCACACCAAGGCCCCCTACTATTATAGGAGGGAGCGCGGCGATATGAGTGAGCGCGAGTTCTCGGTCTACTGTGCCGAGCAGCTCGAAGCGCTGATCCAGCGCGAAGGCCCGGAAACCATCGGCGCCTTCATCGGCGAGCCGGTGCTCGGCACCGGTGGCATCATTCCGCCGCCGGCAGGCTACTGGGAGGCGATCCAGGCCGTGCTCAAGCGCCACGACATCCTGCTGATCGCCGACGAGGTCGTCAGTGGCTTCGGTCGTCTGGGCAGCGATTTCGGCTTCCAGCACTATGGTATCGAGCCGGACCTGGTCACCATCGCCAAGGGCCTGACCAGCGCCTATCAGCCGCTTTCCGGTGTGATCGTCGGTGAGCGCGTATGGAAAGCGCTGGAAGATGGGACCGGCGAATATGGGCCAATCGGCCACGGCTGGACCTACTCCGGGCACCCGCTGGGCGCCGCCGCCGCGATGGCCAATCTGGATATCATCGAACGCGAGAACCTGGTGGGTAACGCCGCCGAGACCGGCGCCTACTTCAATGCCCAGCTCAAGAAGACCTTCAGTGAGCATCCGCTGGTGGGCGATGTACGTGGCGAAGGCTTGATGGCCGCACTGGAGTTCGCGCCGGAGAAGGGCGAGTACACGCCGTTCGATCCCTCATTGAAGGTTGGCGCTCGGGTCGCCGCGGCGGCGCTGGAAGAGAACCTGATCGCCCGGGCCATGCCCAACGGCGATATCCTCGGCTTTGCGCCGCCTCTGGTGATCGACCGCAGCCAGGTCGACGAGGTGATCGCTCGCGCCAAGCGTGCCGTCGACCGCGTGACCGACGAGCTGACCCGCGAAAAGGCGCTATAGGCCTGGGCCGACGGCTGTTGCCGTATCGGCTTGATGCAACCGTACGCCTGCGGCAGGGTGAAAGCTCTGCCGCTTTTCATTATTGCTTCGGGAGCCCGCATGTCCGACCCCGTCACGCTTCACGATATCTACCTGGCACGCCAGCGACTCGCCGGGCAGGCGGCACGCACGCCGCTGATCCTCTCCCAGAGCCTGTCGTTGCGGTTCGAGGCCGAAGTCTATCTAAAGCTGGAAACCCTGCAGCCGAGCGGGGCGTTCAAGCTGCGGGGCGCGCTCAACAAGATCGCCTCGCTATCGTCGGAGCAGCTCGAGCGCGGCGTGACCACGGCCTCCACCGGCAATCACGGCCGTGCGGTGGCGTGGGCGGCCAAGCGACTCGGCGCGCGGGCCGTGATCTGCCTCTCCGAGCTGGTGCCGGCCAACAAGGTGGCAGCCATCGAAGCGTTGGGCGCGGAAGCGCGGGTGATCGGCCGCTCCCAGGACGATGCCTTCGTCGAGGCGCGGCGCCTGGTCGCCGAGGAGGGCATGGCGCTGATCGAACCCTTCGACGATCCGCTGATCGCGGCCGGCCAGGGCACCATCGGCCTGGAGCTGATGGAGGACCTGCCAAGCCTCGATCGTGCCTTCGTCGGTCTTTCCGGTGGCGGTCTGCTGGGCGGTATCGGCCGCGCGGTCAAGGGCGTCAATCCGCGCGCCACGGTAACCGGCGTCAGCATGCAGCGCGGCGCGGCGATGATCGACAGTCTCGCAGCCGGCAGGCCGGTCGAGGTCGAGGAAGAAGCCTCGCTGGCGGACTCGCTCGGTGGTGGTATCGGGCTCGACAACCGCTGCACGTTCGCGCTGGTGCGCGAGGTGATGGACGATCACTACCGGGTCTCGGAGCCGGCGATCGCCCGCGCCATGCTGCACTTCTTCGAGCAGGAGAAGATGCTGGTGGAAGGTGCCGCGGCGGTCGGGCTCGCCGCCATCGAGGAGCACGATATCGATATCCGGGGCCAGAAAGTCGCACTGATCGTCTCGGGCAACGGTGTCGATGCAGAGACATTGATGCGGGCCAGGGCCCTGATCGATTATCCCGAGCGCTGATCGTCTGAAAACTGCCTGCGCTCGGCCATACGGCGTTAAAAATGAGCTTAAAGTACTCATTTACAACCCGTAAACTGGAGCGCCAGCCCGGTCCTCTTCCGCTAATTTTTGCCTTAGCTACGCGCCCGGTCTGGCCTTCGCTCGCCGACTTTTCAGACCCGCTCAATCTTAATAGCTATTGCACGGGTTAGAAGGATTGAATATGGAACTCTATAACCGCGAACAGATTCAGCACGTCGTCACGCTCGATCATGCCGCGCTGGATGCCGTCGAAGCCGGCTTTCGCGCGCTGGGTGAGGGCAACGTCGTCCAGCCGCCGATCCTGTCGATGGCGATCGAGGAGTCCAACGGCGAAGTCGACGTCAAGACCGCCCATATCAAGGGCAACGAACGCTTCGCTATCAAGGTCAGCCCCGGCTTCTTCGACAATCCCAAGCTCGGCCTGCCGAGCCTGAACGGACTGATGATCGTATTCTCGGCCAAGACCGGGCTGGTCGAGGCGGTGCTGTTCGACGAAGGCTATCTCACCGATATTCGAACCGCGCTGGCCGGCGCCATTGCGGCGAAGCATCTTTCCCGCGCCGACAGCAAGCGCGTCACCGTCCTCGGCGCCGGGCTGCAGGCCGAGCTGCAGGTCGCCGCGCTCAAGCTGGTGCGCGACATCGATACGCTGGACGTCTGGGCGCGGGACGTCGCCA
This sequence comes from Salinicola corii, assembly GCF_008298015.1. Classification (GTDB taxonomy): domain Bacteria; phylum Pseudomonadota; class Gammaproteobacteria; order Pseudomonadales; family Halomonadaceae; genus Salinicola; species Salinicola corii. The sequence continues at coordinate 29,471 of NZ_VTPX01000011.1, forward strand.
AGGCCGAAGCCTACGCGGCACGGATGCAGAAAAAATACGGGCTGACCGTGACGGTGCACGCCGAGATCGGCAACGCCTGCCGCGAGGCGGACATCATCGTCACCACCACGCCGTCGCGCGAGCCGCTGCTCTCCGGAGAGCATCTGCGCGATGGCGTCCATGTCACCGCCATGGGTTCCGATAGCCCGGACAAGCGCGAACTCGATTCGTCGGTGATGGAGCGGGCCGATCATTTCGTAGCCGACGCCCGCGCCCAGAGCGAGAACAACGGCGAGCTCAAGGCCTACGCCGGCCACGACGCGCCTTTCCGGATCAACGAGCTGGGCAGGGTGGTCGCCGGTGGGAGCAGCCTGCGTACTGCGGATTCCCAGATCACCGTCTGCGATCTCACCGGGACCGGGGTGCAGGACACCGCCATCGCCGGCTTCGCGCTGGGCCGGCTGGCGGAGTGAACGTGGCGGACGGCGTTAGCGTACGCTGGGCGACGCGGGACGATGCGGCGTCGATCGCGGGCATTCATGTCGACGCCTGGCGCCACAATTATCGCGGATTGATCGACGACGCTACGCTGGCGTCGCTTGATGTTGCGTCGAAGGTCGAGACCTGGCGCGAGGCGCTGGTGGATGACACCAGCGTCTTCGTGGCATCACGTGGGAGCAACATACTGGGATGGGTTCGAATCGGCCCTTTCCGTCAGACCGAAGAGGCGCGCCCCGAGGTGCGTGCGATGACCCCCGGCTGGGCCGAGTTGTACGGTTTCTACGTCTCCCCGCGGGCACAGCGCCAGGGCGTGGGTAGTGCGCTGTGGCACCGGGCCTACCGCTGGTGCCTCGACCATGGCTATCGCGATGTCGGGCTGTGGGTGCTGGCCGGCAACGTTGTCGCCATCCGCTTCTATGCGGGCTGCGGCTTCCGCGATCTCGAGCTCGACCAGAACTTCGAGATCGCGGGCCAGCCGCTGGTCGAGAAGCTGATGGCGCGGGGACTGGATTCCGTTTCCTGACGGCCTCGCTGGGTGCGCCTTGCGCATCGCGCTCTCCGAAGCCGGTCTCGGCGGCAGAGCCGTCGCTGGATCTTGCACTTTGGTGGCAGGCTCGCGTCCAGCGTCGCCATGGCGTGGCATGCTGCCTGTGGAGGGCGGTGGCCGGCGTGCCGCTGGAAAGGTCGCAAGGTCGGACGAGGAGGAGAGTCGATGTCCAGCAACATCCTGATGCCACGCATCATGGAGGTCGGTGGTGGTGCGCTCGAGCGGCTGACGGAGGTGCTCGCGGCGCTGGGCGTGCGGCGGCCGCTGATCGTTACCGACACCACCATGGTGAAGCTCGGCTATCTGGCGCGTGTCGAGGCGCTGCTCGACGCGGCGCATCTCGACTACCGGGTATTTGCCGATACGGTGCCGGAGCCCACCGAGGCATCGATTCGCGCGGGCGTCGAGTCGATGCGCGATGGCACCGGGCGGGGTGCCTTCGACGGCCTGGTCGCGCTGGGTGGCGGCAGCCCCATCGACTCCGCCAAGGCGATCGGCGTGCTGGGGCACTTCGGTGGCGCGATCCGTGACTATCAGTTTCCGCGTTCGGCCGCGCGGATCGGCTTGCCCCTGGTCGCCATTCCCACCACCGCCGGCACCGGCTCGGAGATGACGCGCTTCACCATCATCACCGACGATAGTGTCGGCGAGAAGATGCTCTGCCCCGGGATCGGCTTCATGCCGGCGGCGGCGATCATCGACTACGAGCTGACCCTCTCGGTGCCGGCACGGGTCACCGCCGATACCGGCATCGATGCGTTGACCCATGCCATCGAGGCGTACGTGAGTCGCAAGGCCAACCCCTTCTCGGATCACAATGCGCTGGCCGCGATGCGCCTGATCGGCCCCCATCTGCGCCGGGTTTACCACCAGCCCGACGACCGTCCGGCGCGGGAAGCGATGATGCTGGGATCGAGTCTGGCGGGACTGGCCTTTTCCAGCGCCTCGGTGGCGCTGGTGCACGGCATGAGTCGTCCGATCGGCGCGGCCTTTCACGTGCCCCACGGCATGTCCAATGCCATGCTGCTGCCGGCGGTTACCGCGTTCTCGCTGCCCGAGGCCCGCGAACGCTACGCCACCTGCGCCCGCGCGATGGGCGTTGCCGCCGCCGTCGACGATGATGCTCGCGCCGGCCAGCGACTGCTGGACGAACTGGCCGCCCTCAACCGCGAGCTGGAGGTGCCGCGACCGCGCGACTACGGCATCGACGAGCAGCGCTACCTCGCGCTGCTCGACACCATGGCGGAGCAGGCGCTGGCCTCCGGCTCGCCGGGCAACAACCCACGGGTGCCGAGCCACCAGGAGATGACCGAGCTGTATCGGGAGATCTGGTAGCCATAGCGGGTGATCTGATAGCCGTAGCGGGTGACCTGATAGCGACCGCGCCTATCCGGCGTCGTTCGCGGCGGTCCGATTCGGCGCGCGCCACGGTCTCAGCGCTTGCCGGGCACCGGCGCCACGCCGGGGCCCGTCGCTTCCCCTACCTTGTGCCACGTGCGGCCGTCACGCTGGATCAGTTCATGGGCGCCGGCGGGTCCGTCGGTGCCGGCAGCATAGCCTTCGATACCGGATTCCCCGGCCTCGGACTGCCGAGCCCAGGCATCCAGGAACGGCTGCACGGCACGCCAGCCGTTCTCGATGGTGTCGGCGCGCTGAAACAGCATCTGGTCACCGGTCAGGCAGTCGTAGATCAACGTCTCGTAGCCGGTGACCGCGGGTAGATCGAAGAAGTCCTTGTAGGCGAAGCCCATCTTGACGGTGTCCATCTCGAGCTCGGGGCCGGGTCGCTTGGCCTGGAAATCGAACCACATGCCCTCGTTGGGCTGGATCTGGATGATCAGCCAGTTGGAGGCCATCCGCTCCACGTCGGTGTTGCGAAACTGCGCGTAGGGCGCCGGCTTGAAGCAGATCGCGATTTCGGTATCCCGCGCGCTCATGCGCTTGCCGGTGCGCAGGTAAAACGGCACGCCGACCCAGCGCCAGTTGTCGACCATCACCTTCATGGCGACGAAAGTTTCGGTCTGGCTGTCCGCGTCGACGCCGTTTTCGTCGAGATAACCGGGCACCTGGCGGTCGTCGAGGGTGCCTTTCTCGTAGCGTCCGCGGGCGGAGTGGTGGGCGGCTTCCTCGGTGGTCCACGGGCGGACGGCGCCCAGTACCTTCGATTTTTCGCTGCGCAGGGAGTCGGCGCCGAACGCGGCCGGCGGTTCGATCGCGACCATCGCCAGCAGTTGGAACAGGTGGTTGGGTACCATGTCGCGCATCGCACCGGCCTTGTCGTAGAAGGCGGCACGTTCCTCGACGCCGACCGTCTCCGCGGCGGTGATCTGGATGTGATCGATGTAATGATTGTTCCAGAACGGTTCGAACAGGACGTTGGCGAAGCGGGCGACGAGGATGTTCTGGACCGTCTCCTTGCCGAGGAAATGGTCGATTCGGTAGATCTGCTCTTCCTTCATCACCTCGAGCAGGTTGGCGTTCAATGTCTGTGCGGATTCGAGGTCGTGACCGAACGGTTTCTCGACCACGAGCCGGCGATATTGCCCGTTTCGCTCCTCGAGCAGTCCGGCGCCGTCGAGTTTTCTGGCGATGTCGCTGAAGAAGCGCGACGACGTGGCACAGTAGAAGAGCGCGTTGTCGCTGCCCGACGAGGCGATGACATCCTCGATCTGGCGATAGATGGCGTCATCGGTGAAATCGCCCTGGCGATAGTGCAGTCGCTTCTCGAAATCCCGCCAGTGGGACTCGTCCAAGGAGCCGCCCCGGCTCTCCGAATGATTGTCGGCGATGAAGTCCTTGAGATGTCGACGAAAACTCTCGTCGTCGTGCTCGGCGAGATCGATGCCGACGATCCGCATTTCCGGGGCGATCAGGCGATCCCGGTCCAGGTTGTAGAGTGAAGGGATCAACAGCCGCTTCACCAGATCGCCGCCAGCGCCGAAGATGAACATCGTGGTGTTGTCGGCGGCAGGCGTCTGCTCATACCGCGTTTGCGTCGAATGGGACACTGACTTTCACCTCTTCATGTGGATTGCCTGAAGCAGGCCAATTCGTATGACTCCATCATGGAAGACAATCCCCATGGGGGCCAGCGCGTTGCTTCGATAACTCGGCGGGAACCGGCTTTGCGGGCATCGTCAGGCTGAACCAGACTAGCGTGACGAATTTCAAGCGGAGCGATAGCGACATGAGCGAGAGCAACCAACAGCGTGCGGGCGGCGGCAGCAAAGCGTTGACGCTCCACTTCGGGCGAGACGAACTCGTAATTCGCCAACGCTACGAGGTCGTGAGCATCGCCAACGATATCCTGATCGGTGTCTGGTTCGTGATCGGGAGCCTCTTTTTCTTCTACGATTCCCTAGCGTACGCAGGTACCTGGCTGTTCTTGATCGGTAGCGTCGAGATGCTGATTCGGCCGGTCATTCGCCTGGCTCGGCGCCTGCATCTGCAGCGGCTGAATGTCGGCTCATCGTCGCTGACCGAGGCTGAGCACGACTTCTGAACATGCTGCATGTCTCGATACAGTGCAGTCCAACGACTTTGCGCCCCGTCGTAGATCAACTTCTGGACGTAAGTCGTCGGCCTGTCATGCGACGCTCATGACGGCGTGGCAGGCTGGCGGTCGCGCTCGATCGGACCCTGGAGAGTAAAGTCCCATGCCCCACAAGGAATTTCACCGTCCCGGCCTGCGCGACCTGCGTCGCCTCGCTGCCCCTGGCACCGAAAGATCGATGGTGGCAGCGCCGTCAATGGGCGCCGTCGATACCGAGTCACTGAACGACCGGCAAGGCTACGACACGGCGTTTCTGGGCGACCTCGTGGTGCCACTGCCGGAGCCCGTCGGAGAACGTGCGGAGGATGTTACGCCGGTTCCCGGACGTGACGACGGCCGGCTCGACTACACGCACTTCTCGGTCGTGATGTCGTGCTCCCGCAGGTTGGCGATCTTCACCGCCCTCAATCTCGATGGCAGCCGGCTCGACAGTGTACCCAGACACAACGACAACTGGCGTTTCGATCCCCGAATCGACGAATCGCTTCAGGTCGGTGAATCGCTCTACGCGCGCAATCCGCTGGACCGGGGGCATCTGGTTCGCCGCACTTCGGCCAACTGGGGACCAGAGGCCGAGCAGGCCAACGCCGACACCTTCCACTTCACCAACTGCACGCCGCAGATGGCGGGTTTCAACCAGCAGACCTGGCTGGGGCTGGAAGATTATCTGCTGGAGAACGCCCGCGCCGACGAGCAGCGAATCACGGTCTTCACCGGCCCCGTGTTTCGGGACGACGACCGCCGCTACCGAGGCGTGAGAATCCCCGAGGCGTACTGGAAGGTGGTGGCCTTCATGGCGGATGGTCAACCCTCTGCCACGGCTTACATGATCGAGCAGGCCGGGGAGCTCGACGGGCTCGGCTTCATGTTCGGGCAGTACAGGACCTACCAGCGCAGCGTGGCCCGGATCGGGGAGCTGGCCGGGCTCGACTTCGGCAACCTGGTCGAATTCGACGGGTTCTCCAACGAGGAGCGCGAGACAGGCACACGGATCGAGACGGAGATTCGCGGGCCCTCGGACATTCTCGTCTAGGGGCTTCGGTGAACCGCCGCTTGCGCTCGCTGCCGCTTCCCTTACCATGCTGGGCACGCTGGCGCTGGACGTCGCTGGCTCGATGGGGATGGCGGTTTCATGAACGTATCGCACTTTGCAAGTCTCAACGTGGCGGGCGGTATTGGCATGCTCTGCGCCACGCTGATTCAGGAGCTGTCTCGACGCCACCACACCAACGTGGTGGTCAACAAGGGCGACCGGATCGCCGCGGCAATGACCTCTCGGATGCCGCCGGGCATACCGGTGATTCGCTACAAGTCTCCACAGGGCGTCAAGCTGCCGGCCTGGGTGCCGGGTTTGCGGCAGTGGGGCGTGTCTCGAGCGCTGACCGGGCAACCGCGCCCCGACGTGCTGCTGAGCTGGTCCCAACTCAACGCCGGTCCGCTGATCGCGGCCCATCGCAAGCTCGGCGCGCGAGCGGTTCATTACGATCACGGCTCTGCCTGGCGCTCCAGTCCGAGTCCGTCGCGACTGGCGCACATCGCTGCCTGCGATGGCGTAATCTGTGTATCTCACGCGGCTCGCCGCATGTTGCAACTGCGCTGGGACGTTACCGATCGCCCCATGGTGGTGCAGCACAATCCCCTGATCCATCCCTTGCAGGACGGCGTTTCCATCGACGCGCCCGAGTCGACTGTCGATCGGCGCTGGCGGCTGGGCGTGGCGGGGCGGCTGGTGCCGGTCAAGGGCTTTCCGATTGCCATTCGCGCGCTTCGTCGGCTGGTGGATGGTGGCCTCGACGCCGAACTGCACGTACTTGGCAGCGGCATGATGCAGCGGGATCTGGAGCGTCTGGTCGAGGAACTGCATCTGAAAGACCGGGTCGTCTTTCACGGTTTCGTCGACGACATGCCCACTGCGCTGTCCCGACTCGACCTGCTGCTGTCTCCCTCGTTTCGCGAGACCTTCGGGATGGTCGGCATCGAAGCCGCGGCCGTTGGCTGTCCGGTCATCGGGAGTCGGGTCGACGGTCTGCCGGAGACCATGGACGAGGGTGTTACGGGGCTCACGCTGCCATGTACGGAAGCGGTCGAATCGCTCACGACACATGCCGACCACAGCAGCATCTCCGCCCAAGTCTACGATCCTGACACGGACCAACTGCGCGTGCCGCTCGGCGTCTCGCCGGAGCGACTGGCCGAGAGCGTTGCCGCTGTGCTCGGCGATCCGGCGCGTCATCACAGCATGCGCGTGGCAGGTCGGCAATTCGTCAATGCGCGTTTTGCGTTGGAGCGGTACGTCGACAGCATGACCCGGCATCTGCAATCGATGGGGGTGGCATGAACGGACGGAATGAGGCGGAGCCCGTGGCCGGCGGTGGCTACCGCTTTCGCCTGCCGGACGCCATGGCCGGTATGGCCGGAATGGTGGAGATCGAACTGACGCTGAAGATCGAGGGCTGGCGCATGGGGCGTCGAGGCCTGCCCATCGTCACTGTCGGTCGTGGCGATCGCGAGAGGGAGTCCTTCACCCTGGAACCGACACGCGACAGCCAGCGAATCGCCTATCCGTTGACTCCCGACATCCCCGCGGAGAGCGAGATGCGGCTCGGCATCGACGGCGCCCGGCTTGCCGGGGCGCCGCGTCTTCACTGGCACCCGCGCCCCCGACTGAACGGCCCATTTCTGATCCTGGCACCACATCCAGACGATGCGGAGCTGGCTGCCGGCGGTTTCTACACCGACCAGGCCGAGACCATGCACATCGTCACCCTCTCCTGTGGCGAGAAGCTCAAGAGCGTGGATCGCCAATACCTGGACGGACTGGACCGAACGCTGGAGGATGGCACCCGGCGCAAGGCCGAATGGCGGCGCTGGAACGTCTACGCCACGCCATTGCTGGCCGGTCTGCCGCCGGAGCGATCGACGTTGGTCGGGGTGCCGGATGGGCAAGGGTGGCCGTTGATTCATGACGGCATTCCCCAGACACCCATCTGGCCTCTACGCGAGGCTCGTGCATTCAATCGTGTGGAATTGCCGTTTTCGGATATCGATGTACTCGAACGCGAGCATGTGCTGGCGGCCCTGCGCCAGATGATCGACGGCATACGCCCGGACACGATACTGGTGACCGACCCGGAGTTCGACCCGCATGCCGATCATCGCGCGACCTCGCTGGCGCTGGCCATGGCACTGTCGAAAAGCGCGCATCGACCGACCAGCGTCATGCTCTACGCCAACCACTATCGCCGTGCCTATCCGCCCGGCCCGGCCTTCCAGCCTGCCTGGATGCCACCGAGTTCCATCGCCATCGAATCGCTGTTCGGTGATGCGCCGGTACCGATGCTGTGGCCGCTCGACACGGAAAGACAGAAACACAAGGCGCTGCTGCTGGACAGCATGAGCGATCTCTCGCCACGCGCCAATCGTCGCCAGCGGCGGCGTCGGGCCAGGCGGGCCGGGTTCGTTCCGACGTTCGCCGCGGACAGGGACCCCTATTTTCAAACTGCCGTGCGCTCGACGGAATATTTCCGGGTGCTGTCGGGCGAGGCGTTCGTGGACGGCTGGCTTCGACACCTCGACGCCTCGGGCTGAGGGCCGCGTATCGCCCCGGGCAGGCAGGGGGAGATCAGTATCGTGCGGGGAGCCAGAGAGAGCAGCGGTGGCATGGAGGTCGCGCTATGGAGGTGTGCCCTCCAGCGCTTCCTGCAACCAGCCGAGCAATGCCCGGGCGGCGGGGCGTTCCGGTGAGCCCCGTCTGGTGTAGATGGCGATCGCTTCCGATTGATGCAGACTCTCGCGCACGGGGCGAACCAGTTCGCCCGAGGCGATCAGCCGCTCGGTCGTGCGGCGCCAGCCCAGCGCCACGCCGTGGCCTTCCAATGTCGCCTGAAGCATCAGCGGATAGCTGTCGAAGGTCTTTCCGGGGTTAGGGGGATCCGGCGAATGCCCCATCGCCCGGAGCCAGTCGGGCCACTCCATCCAGTCCGGCGGCGTTGCGTGGTGATGGAGCAGATCGAACGCCGTCAGCGACGCCAGCGAACGCGGATGACCGCGAGCGGCGGGGTGATCCGGGCTGCAGATGGGGTAGATCTCGTCGCTGGCCGTGAACGCCAGGGGGTGATTGCCGCTGGGCCTGCCGCTCGTCTGCAGGGCGATATCGAACGGGTCGTGATGTTCCTCGATGGGGCGCGTGGAGGTGGCCAGTTTCAGATCGATATCGGGATGGCGACGATTGAAGGCGGCCAGGCGCGGCATCAACCAGTAGAACGCCTCGCAGAGTTGGCAGAACAGGGTGACCTGGGCGCCGCGACCGGGGCTGCGCATGTCGTTGGCTCGATCCGCCATGGTGCGCAGCGAACGAGAGACGGTGGCTGCCAGTTCGCGACCGGCCGGGGTGAGGAAGACCCCGCGATTGCGACGCTCGAACAGCGCCACGCCGAGATTCTCCTCTAGCGCGCGAACCTGGCGGCTGACGGCGGCCTGGGTGAGATGCAGTTCCTCGGCCGCGCGCGAGATGCTCTCGAGACGTGCCGCTGCCTCGAAGGGCAGCAGCGTCGACAGGGGCGGCAGCGATTTACCTAGCCAATTCATAACCTGAGCTCATGGATAACGACGCAGAAGTCGTTGGTCGGATGACGGTCTCCGCGGGCATGGTGATACCCGTCGTGAACCACGGAGATCATCATGCAGCATGAGCGCCATGACAATCATTCCCAGGGCGTGGTGCTGATCGTCGGGTCGGTCTGCCTGCTGGCGTTGTCCGACGCGCTGGTCAAGTATCTCGGCGCCGGGCCGTCGCTCTGGCAGTTGCTGGTGTCGGCATCGTCGATGTCGATCCCCCTCCTCGCGGGATGCCTGCTCCTACGCGGCGGCTGGATGGCGCTGGTACCCGATCGGCCGGGGTGGGTGATCCTGCGCAGTCTGCTGTTGCTGGCGATGTGGTTGCTGTTCTACGCTTCGCTACCCTTGATCCCGCTTGCCACTGCAGCCGTGGGCATCTACACCACGCCGCTGTTCATCGCGGTTCTCGCTTCCGCCATCGGCGAAGAGCGGCTCACCCGCCGGAACTGGGCGGCGATCGCACTCGGCTTCGGTGGTGTCCTGCTGGTACTGCGACCGGGACTGGGCGTATTTTCCCTCGCCATGACATTGCCGGTCGCGGCGGCCTGCTGCTACGCCGGCGCCATGGTGCTGACGCGTCGCCACTGCGCGAGCGAGCGCCCTCTGGTGCTGGCGCTGGGGCTGAATCTCTGCTTTGCGCTGGTCGGTATCGTGGGAAGTGGGCTGGTGGCGATGCTGTCCGATGGCTCGGTACTGACACGGGGTTTCCTGAGTCGCCCGTGGCAACCGCTCGACCTTGCCGAGGCCGCCCTGATACTGCTCTATGCGCTACTGATGGTGAGCGTCAACACGGGCGTGGCGCGAGCCTATCAGATCGCTCCCGCTTCGTTGGTAGGAACGTTCGATTATGCCTATCTCCCCTTTGCCGCTGTCTGGGGCGTCGTGTTGTTCGACGAGGTTCCCGACCTGCCGACCCTGCTCGGAATGATGGTGATCCTGATCTCGGGCTGGTTGGTCATGCGACACCCAGAACGTCGACTGCCCATGGCAAAGCCTTGACCTCAAGCTAACTTGAGAAGAGAGGATGATGTCTCGTTCCTGATCGGAGAGGTAGAAATGCGTAATACCGGTTTCATCTGCACCACTTGTGGCTTGCAGTACCCGGAGAGCGATACGCCGCCGGAACACTGCGATATCTGCGAAGACGAGCGCCAGTTCGTGCCGGTCGAAGGGCAGCGCTGGACGACGCCGGGCGAATTGGCGGCCAATCACACCAACACCTTTCGCCATATGGCGCCGGGGTTGATGGCGATAGGTACCACGCCCAGCTTCGCCATCGGTCAGCGCGCCTTCCTGCTACGGACGCCGGCGGGCAATGTCCTGTGGGACTGCCTGACGCTGCTCGACGAGGCGACCATCGAGATCATCGAAGGACTCGGCGGGCTTGATGCCATCGTGCTGTCGCACCCGCACTATTTCAGCACCATGGCGGAGTGGGCACAGGCGTTCGACTGTCCGGTCTACGTTCACGCCGAGGACCGTGACTGGGTCAGCGTGCCGGATGCGCGAATCCGCTTCTGGGAAGGCGCCTCGCGGGAGATACTGTCCGGCGTCACCGCGCATTGCCTGGGCGGTCATTTCCCCGGTGCCAGCGTGCTGCACTGGCCCGAGCACGGGATACTGCTGACCGGGGACACGCTGCTGGTCACGCCGGACCGCATGGCATCGTTCATGTGGTCCTATCCCAACAACATTCCGCTGGACGCGGGGACGGTCGCGGGCATCGCCCTACGCCTGGAACCGCTTGCGTTCGATAGCGCCTACTCCGCCTTCTGGGGGCGCGAGATACTGGTCGACGCCAAACGCGTCATCGAGGAGTCGTCACAGCGTCACTGCCGGGCGCTGGGAGGACGAATAGCGAGTCCGGATGCAGCCGGGTTCGGGCGTTAGGGAACCACGGCATCAATGCCTGCACGAGCGAATGGCTGCGTTGCGCGGTACTGGTGCGCCAGCCCGGTCGAAGGCTCGTCTGACCCCATGCCATGTCTCGCCTCTGCGTTCCGTGCGCCTTGCCCTTCATCTCGTTCGGCGATCTATTCAGCGCTTCCTGAGCGCTGGCATACTGGGAAGACCGGGCCGCATCGCGGCCCGAAACCTGTCCACATCGAGGCATCGGCGATCAGCTCATGAAGGGATACTCACGCCAACGTGGCGAGATGCGCTTCTGGCGCAGCGGCGAATTGCCGTTCTTGGAAGCGAGACTGACCCGGGAGGGTCGGGGCGTGGGTTATGCGCGGCACAGCCACGAGGCGTTCTCGATCGGCGCGGTGCTGGCCGGACGCAGTCTCTACGAGTATCAGATGCCCGGCGAGCCGTGGCGGGCCGTACCGGTATCCGAGGGTGCGGTAGTGGTCATGAATCCGTTCGAGATACACGCCTGCAACCCGATCGACGACACGCCCTGGTCCTACGTCATGCTCTATGCCGATGCCCGCTGGCTTTCGGACCTGCAGCGAGAGGCCGGCATCGGCGACGGTGGCTTTCGGCCGTTGGCGATGCACATGACGCGCGCGCCAGCGCTGTACCGCGATCTGCTGGGACTGTGCGGCACGCTGTTCGAAGACGACTGCCCGCCGGTCGTCAAGGCTGCGGCAAGCGAGACATTCTTCCGGCGGTTGTCGACGCATCCAGGAGCCTATCGAGCCGAGCCGTGGCGCGACGACTCGGCGCTGCAGCCGGTGGTCGACTTCATTCGCGGCCACTGCACCGAGTGCTTGCCACTCGAGCGCATTGCCGCCGAGGCAGGATTATCGCCAGCCCATCTGGTGCGAAGCTTCAAGCGCCAGTACGGCATCACGCCCCATGCCTTTGTGACCGACTGTCGCGTTCGCCATGGCCAGGCCGCCCTGAGAGCGGGTGGTGCCATCGCCGATGTGGCGCTCGAGTGCCGGTTCGCCGACCAGTCGCATTTTCAGCGGACCTTCAAACGCTTCACCGCAGCGACGCCTGACCAGTATCGCCGAGTGGGACGACCGCAAGACTCGAGGCGCTGAGCAACAGCATCAGTGCCAATCCGCGATTGATCCAGCGCACTTGGCGTGGCGTCGGCAGGCGGCTTCCCAGCCAGGCGCCCAACGCGGCCCAGCTCGCCAGGCTCAGATAACAGATGACGAAGAAAATCAGCGCGAACAGCGCGACGGAACCGGCGCTGCCGGCAGCCGTGTAGGCGCCGGTGCCCGCCGCGGAGGCCATCCAGGCCTTGGGATTCAGCCACTGCATGAGTGCCCCACGGCGGAACGAAGCGCGGTGAGAGTCGCGGGCGCGGAGATGGCCGTCGTCGAGTGCCAGTCCGACGCTCATGTAGAGCAGAAAAAGCACGCCGGCCCAGCGAATCGCGATCATGGCGAGCGGCCAATTCAGGATCGGCTGCAGCGCCCAGCCGATCGACAGCAACAGCAAGGTAAAACCGCAGGTGGCACCGCTCACGTGGCGAAGACTATGCCGAAAGCCGTAGCTCAACCCGGTACTCAACGCGACCAGGTTGACCGGGCCGGGAGATAGCGAGGCGGCCAGGGCGAAAGCGGCCATGGAGACGACGATAGCGGATGACATGGATGGCTCCTCTTGTCCGGGGGAAGAGGAGCGTAGATGGCGGGGAGCGGGGGAATCTTGAAGAATATTGCGCTCAGCCGTCGACGGTCGGCGCGGGCCGTCGCTCGCTGGCGCCGCTGACATCGATATCCACCTCCACCATCATGCCGGGGCCGATCAGTTCGGTGGGACCGTCGTCGAAGCGGATGCGCACCGGGATTCGCTGGGTGATCTTAGTGAAGTTGCCGGAGGGGTTGGGATCCGGCAGCAGCGCGAACTGGCTGGTCGCGGCGCGGCCGATGACGGCGACATGGCCGCTGAAGGTCTGGTCGGGAAAGGCGTCGACGGTAATGGCGACGGACTGGCCGGTGCGCAGTGCACCGACATCGGTCTCCTTGATGTTGGCCTCCACCCACAGCTTCGAGGGATCGTGCATCATCGCGATGGGCTGGCCGGCGCTGATGTATTCGCCCTGGTCGATGAGCGTCTTGTCGATCACGCCGTCGACGGGGCTGTCGATCTCGAGGTCGGCGATGCGCAACTGCTCCTCCTCCAGCGTCGCCTGGGTTTCGGCCAGTTGCTGGCGGGCGATCCGCGCCTGCTGTCTCAGCACCTCGGGGTTGGGGAGTGGCATCTGCGAACCGTTGATGAAGCCGACCTCGGCGTTGTCGGCCAGTGCCTGGCTGCCCCGGACCTCCTGCTGCGCCTGGGCGTGTTCCGCGAGTGCGGCCTGATAGGCGTAGTAGTCCTGATCGCGGCACTGTTCGGAAACCGAGCGGGACTGTTGAAAAATGGGCCGCCGGTGGCCGGGTACGGTTAGGGGCGGAGCGTCACGCCAACGCAGCAAGCCGGTCACGCAGCCAGTTTTGTGCTGGATGGTTGGTCGTGCGTTCGTGCCAGACCATCGCGATGACAAACCCAGGTATGAGGAGTGGCGGCTCCAGCACCTGGACCCGGTCTGACCAACCGTCTGCGATCCGGCGTGGGATCAGCGCGATCATATCGGACCGTGACACGATCTCCGGCACGATCAGGAAGCCCGATGTGGACAAGGCGACGGTACGACGGCGGCCGATCGCCTCAAGAGCCGCATCGGTGGACCCGGCAAAGCCGCCGCCCTGAGGCGAAACGACGACGTGGTCCAACGCGCAGAACAAGTCCAGATCAAGGACCCCGCGTACGGCTGGGTGCCCCTGTCGTGCGACGACCACATACTCCTCCTCGTAGAGTCGGCGCTGGCGCATCACCGCCGGCGCGTGTTCGGGCGTTGCCAAGGCTAGGTCTACCTCGCCATGCTCCAACTGTGTCGTGAGTGCCATCATGTCGAACGCCCGCCAGGCGATGCGGATCATCGGCGCCTCGGCCCGCAAGGCGACCGAGTAGCGTGCCAGCAGCGCATACTGGACGTAGTCGCTCGCGGCGATCACCACGGTCGCACGCAGGGTCTCCGGATTGATCGGCGTTCCTTGCTCGACGACGCGGCGAACACCCTCCAGTGCCTCGTGCAGTGGCTGCATCAGCTCGAGTGCCCGCTGGGTCAGAACCATCCCGCGCTGGCCCGGGATCAGGAGCGGATCGCCGAATGCATTGCGGAGTCTTGCCAGCCGTGCCGACAAGGCCGGCTGACTGAGGTTCAGCCGGCGCGCGGCGTGTGTAACGTTGCGCTCCGCAAGCAGGGCCTCAAGCGTCACGAGAAGTCCGAGATCGAGATTCCTAGTATCCATCGTGTCGATAACGACACATAAAACGTTCGATTTCAACCCCCCAAAGTAGTTGCACTACGATGGCCGAGAGCGGGCTAAGTCCTGCGGCGCTTCAATCGACGGCACGGATACCTGTTCGCCTATGCATGCTCATGGCGCGGCAGCAACGGCTCCAGGGCCTGAACGTCGGCAGTCGCCGGCATCAATTGGACCTGATCCGCGGTATCGACGCCGGCTACCGCCACCCGACGATTGACCGCTCCTTTCCGCTGGCCGAAATCGCGGACGCCTTCCGGCTCCAGGGATCTGGCGGCCATTTCGGCAAGATCGTCGTCGAATTCTAGCAACCCCCAACTATCAGGAAGAGATAATCATGAAAGTTCTCGTTGTTTACGCGCACCCCGAACCCACTTCGCTGACACGGCAGTTGGTCGATGTGACTGCTGAGACGTTGTCGGCAGCGGGACACACCGTGATCCATTCGGACCTTTACGGCATGAAGTGGAAGGCGGTGTACGACGCCGATGACTTTCCAGTGCGTGACAACCCCGAGCGGCTGTCTTTCATCATGGAATCAGGCAATGCATACGGAAGCGGAAATCAGACGCCCGACGTGGTCGCTGAGCAGCGGAAGCTGCTTGAGGCCGATGCTGTGATCCTGCAGTTCCCGTTGTGGTGGTACAGCGTGCCCGCGATCCTCAAGGGCTGGATAGAGCGGGTCTATGCCTTCGGCTTTGCCTACGGATATCAGAATGGCTCCAACGAGTTCCGCTTTGGCGAGGGCATCCTCAAGGGCAAGCGAGCGCTGGTCAACGTGCAGGCAGGCGGCCCAGCGGCCGACTATGGCCCGCGGGGTATCAACGGGCCGATCGAGCAACTGCTGTTCCCGCTGACCCATGGCGCGCTGTTTTACCCCGGCATGGACGTGCTCCCGACGCACGCGGTCTATGGCGCGGGTCACGTTTCAACGGCGGAAGAAGTGGAGGAGATCAAGGCAGCATGGCGTGTGCGTCTTGACGGGCTATTCACCGACACACCGATCCCCTTCCGGCCGCAAAATGGCGGTGACTTCCCCGATCGCCACACCATGGCCGACTATGTCGCGCCGGGCCAAACCGGCATCGTCGCGCACATTGCCGATCCGGTCGACGCTTAACGATCAACGCCGATGTCGCCAGGTTGGTCAACTCAGATCGCCGGGGACTTCGGAGCTAAAGGAGATGAAAATGGATGTATCACTTATCGGGCTCGGGCAGATGGGCTCGGGCATGGCCGACAATCTCGTGGTGGCCGGTCATCAGGTCACCGTCTGGAACCGGGACCGGGCCAAGGCCGAGCCGTTCGCCGCTCGGGGTGCGAAGATCGCCGCCGACCCCGCCGCGGCCGCCCAGGCTGGCACCGTCATGACGATGCTGGCTGACGACGCGGCCGTCGAGGCGGTCGTGTTCGGGGACGGCGGACTGCTCGCGGCAGGTCCCGGCCTGCTCCATATCTCGTGCAGCACGGTCAGCGTGGACCTCACCGCCAGACTGGCGGCGGCGCACGCCGCGGCGGGACAGCGTTTCGTGTCGGCGCAGGTGCTGGGTCGCCCGGATGTGGCAGCGGCCGGCAAGCTGTCGATAATCGCGGCGGGCGCGGCGGAGGATCTGGATGTCGCACAGCCCTTGTTCGACGTAATCGGGGCGGGGACGCAACGGGTCGGCGACCGCCCGGTGATGGCCGCAGCAGCGAAGGTCGCGCTCAACGCCGGCATCCCGGCCGTCATGCAGATGCTGACGGAACAGTTCCGCATCGTCGCCGCCCACGGCATCGCTGCGGATCGGATGGTGGCACTGCTGCTCGACGTGAACTACGGCAATCGCCTGATCGGGAGCTACGGCCCGATCATCGCGGAGCAGCGGTTCGAGCCGGCGGGGTTCCCGATGCGGCTGGGCCGCAAGGACGTGGGACTGGCGCTCGCGGCGGCAGGCGACGCCGATCTGCCGCTGACTGAGCTGATCGCCTCGCGCATGGACGCGATCATTGAGGCCGATGGTGGTGAACAGGACTGGTCGGCGATTGGCCAATGATCTGACGTGTCGCAGGGTCTCCGGCATCAGCCGAACCGGCCCCGCGCTGTGCGCGCCGACCATGCCGAAGCCGGATCGGTGTGAGAAATCTCGGCCGGTTTGCCGCGTGGCACGCCATGCTCCTGCGGTGGCGCATTGGCCTGATCGGCCAGCCATTCGTAGACCGGGCGTTGGGCCGGTAGCGGGGTTCGCTCAGCTTTGGACCGAGGATGCGTCGGCCGGCTCACGTTCCCCTGCGCCGCTCACATCGATATCCACCTCGACCATCATGCCGGGGCCGATCAGTTCGGTGGGACCGTCGTCGAAGCGGATGCGCACCGGGATTCGCTGGGTGATCTTGGTGAAGTTGCCGGAGGGATTGGGATCCGGCAGCAGCGCGAACTGGCTGGTCGCGGCGCGGCCGATGACGGCGACATGGCCGCTGAAGGTCTGGTCGGGAAAGGCGTCGACGGTAATGGCGACGGACTGGCCGGTGCGCAGTGCACCGACATCGGTCTCCTTGATGTTGGCCTCCACCCACAGCTTCGAGGGATCGTGCATCATCGCGATGGGCTGGCCGGCGCTGACGTATTCTCCCTGGTCGATGAGCGTCTTGTCGATCACGCCGTCGACGGGGCTGTCGATCTCGAGGTCGGCGATGCGCAACTGCGCCTCTTCCAGCGTCGCCTGGGTTTCGGCCAGTTGCTGGCGGGCGATCCGCACCTGCTGTGTCAGCACCTCGGGATTGGGGAGTGGCATCTGCGAACCGTTGATGAAGCCGACCTCGGCGTTGTCGGCCAGTGCCTGGCTGACCCGGACCTCCTGCTGCGCCTGGGCGTGTTCCGCGAGTGCGGCCTGATAGGCGTAGTAGTCCTGATCGCGGCGCTGCTCCGAGACCGAGCGCTTCTGGTAGAGCGTGTCGGAGCGCTGGAAATCGCGCTCGGCTTCGGTCAGCCGGGCCTGGGAGGCCTTCTCGGCCGCCTTGCTCGCCTCCAGCTGACGCTGCATCAGGCTGATGCCGCCTTTCAACTGTTTCTCGGCCGTCGCCAGTCGTGCCTGCTCGTACGCCAGGCGTGCCTGTTGGGTCGCGACCCTGGCCGTCAGCGCTTCGAGCTTGCGCTGGTCCGGCTTGCTGTAGAGCGCGGCGACGGCATCGCCGCGCTGCAGGGTGTCGCCCTCGATCAGGTCGAACGTCGTCACCCAACCCTCGAGACGACTGCTGACGGTGACCTCGTCGGTCATGACGCGAGCGTCCTGGGCGCTGACATGGGTCAGGCGATGGGCGACGGCCAGGCCGATCCAGATCAGGCACAGCACCACGACGATGGCGAGTATCAGTAGCTTGGCGCTGCGCGGCAGGCGGCGTTTGCGGGGCTGGGAAGCGTCGGCGGTCATGGTGCGAGTGGATCCTTCGTCGATCGGATGAGCGGAGTCAGGCATGGGGCGAACGGCGCCAGCGGCTGAGTAGCAGCGAGGGGATCACCACCAGCAGCAGGCTGCCGATCAGAATCCAGAAGCCGTCCTGATAGGCGAGAATCGACGCCCAGATCGCCTCGATGCGGCCCAGCAGATAGCCGGCCATGGCCGGCTGGTGAATTTCCGGCACGCCGAGGCGGCCCACCAGGTCGGTCAGTTGTCCCAGGGCCTGGCGGGCGGTGGTGTTGCCGGCGTTGACGCCGGCATTCAGGAGCTGGCCGTGATAGGCGGTCTGGCGGTCCAGCAGGATGACCAGTCCCGCCGTGCCCAGCGCGCCGCCCAGTTGCAGGGCGAAGTTGATCGCGCCGGAGCCGTGGCCGGTGAGGTGGCCGGGCAGACCGGCAATGGCGTTGGAGAGCGTCGGTGGCGGGAACGAGGCCATGCCGATGGAGAGAATGCCCATCGCCATGGCGAGGTAGAAAAACGAGGTGTCCCAGTCCATTTGCGCCATCAGCCAGACCGAGAACAGGGTGCAGGCCAGCCCCGGCAGGGTGATCCAGTGGGGTGGATAACGATCGCTGAGCCAGCCCACCAGCGGTACCAGGATGCCGAGTACGGCAGTGGACGGCAGGAATATCTGGCCGGCGGTGATCGGACTGTAGTGCAGCACCGCCTGCACGAATTGCGGCAGCAGGTACATGATGCCGTAGAAGGTGCCGCCGAACAGGCACATCGCCAGCGTACCGGCGACGAACAGCCGGTTGCGGAAGATCGCCAGATCCAGCAGCGGGTGGGCGATACGTCTCTGCCAGGCGATGAAGGCGGCACCGCAGAGCACCGAGGTCAGGATCAGTTCGGGCACTCGCGGGTCGTACCAGCCCCAGCGCTGGCCGTTGGAGAGCGCCGCCAGCAGCGAGAAGACGCCGACGAACAGCAGCACGACACCGGCCCAGTCGAACGGTGGACGAGGCCCCTTCTGTTCCCGGGTCGGCAGGAAGAATAGCCCCATGACGATGGCCGCGAAGCAGATCGGCAGAGTCACGAAGAAGACGTAGCGCCAGGTGAAGTGCTCCACCAGCCAGCCGCCGACCACGGTCGCCAGGGTCAACGGCAGCCCCAGGCACATGCCGTACATGGCGGTCGCCATGCCGCGTCCTTCCGGTGGATAGGTGGCAAACAGCGCCTGCATGGCGACCGGTCGGATCAACCCGGTCATGCCGCCCTGGACGATCCTGGCGGCAACCAGCGCCGCCATGCCCTGGCCCAGGCCACCGAGGATCGAAGCCGCGATGAACGCCAGCAGCAGCCCCACGAAGGTGGCACGCTGGCCGACCGCCGCCACCAGCCAGGGAGCGATCAGCAGCGATACCGTGGTCGAGGCCAGGAATCCGGTGGAGAGCCACTGAACCTGGGAGTCGCTCATGCCGAAGGCACCCTTGATGTAGGGGATGGCCACGTTGACGATGGTGATCGACATGCCCAGCGCCACCAGCCCCAGCATCACCGTCAGCGTGACCCAGAGCTTATAGCGGGGGCCGTAGCGCTCGAACAGCTGCTCGACCTGGGTCATGCGTCGTTGCCCTGGCTGGCGATCGTCCGGGTCATGAGAAGCAATGGAAGTCCTTGTCGGTTCATGGGCACGCTATCGAGCCGACTTCGCCTGCCGCGACGGGGCGGCAGGTTGCTGGCTCGCGAAGGAGACGACGTCGGGGCTCTCGTGGCTGGGACGAGGGGACGGCGATGAAGGAAGCAGGCGAATCGATAACGCGTCTATGTTTTGCTCGCTAAGCGATTATCCCGATTTGATTGTATGACTTTCAAGGGGATCGCGACTAAGGTCGCGCTCGTCATGCGTCTGGCGTTTGGTCGAGTGGTGCGCGGTCGGCGGAGCCACCGGCCAGCCGGGTGACGGATCGAAGCCGGGAACCGATGCCCGGCTTCGACGAGTCGAGGGCCCCATCGAAAACGCCCCTCGCGGAAGGGGCGTTTCAGGTGGCGGCCGGGGCGTTCAGGACGAGGCGGCGTGGGCGTCCCGCACCGACGGATGCGGATCGATGACCCGCGAGCCGCGGAAACCGTAGAAGGCGATGAACAGGTAGCAGATCAGCGGCAGTACGAAGGCGTGGTGAATACCCACGGTGTCGGCGATCGCGCCCTGGGCGACCGGCAGAATGGCGCCGCCGACGATGGCCATGATCAGCAGGCTCGACGCCTTGCTGGTCAATGGGCCGAGCTTGGCGATGCCCAGCGTGAAAATGGTCGGGAACATGATCGAGTTGAACAGACCGATGGCGACGATGCTCCACATGGCGGTATGACCGGAGGCCAGCATGGTGGTCACCGTGAGCAGCGCCGCCACGATGGCGAACAGGCCCAGCAGCAGGCTGGGACGTATCTTCTGCATCAATGCCGACCCGATGAAGCGGCCTATCATCGCGCCGCCCCAGTAGTAGGCGACATAGCTGGCGGCATCGCTCTCGCTCATGTTGCCGATGTCCGGCAGCGAAATGTAGTTGATCAGGAAGCTGCCGATGGACACCTCGGCGCCGACGTAGGCGAAGATGCCGATCACGCCGAACAGCACGTGGGGATGGCGCAGCGCCTGGGCGGCGGTAACTTTCTCGGTGGGGCTGTCGTCGCGGGCCTGGTCCTTGAAGTTGGGCAACTTCCAGAGGTAGATCACCACCGCGAGAATGGCGAGGACCGCCGCCAGCAGCAGGTAGGGGAGCTGCACGCTCTGGGCCTGCTGGAACTTGTAGGCCATCCGGTCGGCGCTGGACATCTCGGCCAGCTCACTAGCGCCCAGCACTGCCGCGCCCAGGATCAGCATCCCGCCGAAGTACGGCGCCAGCGTGGTGCCCAGGGAGTTGAACGCCTGGGCCAGGTTGAGCCGGCTGGAAGCGGATCCTTCCGGCCCCAGCAGACTGACATAGGGGTTGGCCGCGACCTGCAGCATCGTCACCCCGCTGGCCAGCACGAACAGGGCGGTCAAAAACAGCGGATAGGAGGGCGCTCGGGCAGCGGGATAGAACATCACCGCGCCCACGGCCGCGATCAGCAGGCCCAGGCTGATGGCGTTCTTGTAGCCGATTCTGGCCAGCACCTTGCCCATCGGCAACGACATGATGAAATAGGCGCCGAAGAAGGTGAACTGGATCAGCATGGTCTGGGTGTAGTTGAGCGAGAAGACCGCCTTCAGGTGGGGGATCAGAATGTCGTTGAGACAGGTGATGAATCCCCACATGAAGAAGATCGTCGTGACGACGACCAGCGCGCTGCGATAGTTCGATCGTTGCATGTCGGGCATGAGCGAAATCCTTATGGTGACAAGTCCTGAAATGAGCGTTACCGACCCGACCCCGTCGTGTCAGCGCGGTTGCTGGCGCGAGATGATGCATTAAGCGAGGTGGCTTATAAAGTAGCCGTTCATCATTAGAACGATAAGGAAATTGTCACCATCCACGCGTCGGACCATGGTGGTATTGACGCCTGTCGAAGCGTCTGCTCGATAGATTCGTAATCTTTACTCGGTAGCGGCGATCATTACACCGATGCGGGTGATGAGGGGTATTTATTTGCGTGATTTAACGTCTTTTTTCAGGTGAAGCTTTGGAGGACACGTGGGGAGAGCCGCCAAGCCATGACAGGCGCGCCTGCCAACCGGTGTCCCGGACGTCGCTTGTGGACGACGCCGGGCGTTTCTATACCTAGGGCATGCTCGACGTCATGGCCCGGATTCGGATATCCGGCGTCAACAAACCGTAAGGGAGGACAATGCCATGCTGACTGTCTGGTCCTGGGGCTTCCTGCTGCTGGGCATCGCCACTGCGCTCACGATCGCCGTCGATGTCTCGAGGCGCCCCCAGCCGATGTCCATCATGAACGTGACCTGGCCGATCACGGGGCTCTACATGCCGCTGATCGGATGGTGGGCGTATCGACGGATGGGACGCGCGCCAACCCGGTCGGAGCAGGTCCGGCAGGATCATGGCCACGACCATGGCCACCATGGACACCATCACGGCGGCGACAAGCCGAAGTGGCAGAGCGTCTTCGTCTCCGCCACGCACTGCGGCGGCGGCTGCACGCTGGGCGATGTGGTGACGGCGCCCATCGCGACGGTGACCGGGTTCGCACTGCTGGGTTCGACGGTGCTGGGGCACTTCGCGCTGGCGTTCATCGGCGCCTATCTGTTTGGCGTGCTGTTCCAGTACCTGCCGATTCGGGCGATGAGCGACGCCGGCCCGGGAGCGGCGCTGCGAGACGCGATCAAGGCCGATACGCTGTCACTGATCGCATTCCAGATCGGCATGTATCTGTGGATGCTGATCGCGCTCCACGCCTGGCTGGGAGAGATGGATGCGTTCACCGCGCCGTTCTGGTTCATGATGCAGGTCGCGATGCTGGTCGGCTTCATGACCTCCTACCCCGCCAACTGGCTGCTGATCGAACGGGGCATCAAGCACGGCATGTAGTCGTGCCGGGTGAAAGCGCTGGGTGTGCGGACCCGCGTCGGGCGCTTCAGCGGTGGGTCGGGCGGCCGGCGTCGAGCAGGCCCTCTTCGGCCAGGCGGTCGAGCAGCCAGTCGCGAAAGGCGACCACCTTGGGCAATTGGCTGCGACGGCGGGTGCAGACCCAGTAGCAACTCAGGCCGATCACGTGACCGGCGCCGAAAGGTTCGATCAGGCGGCCGCTGGCGATCAGCGGGTGGGCGATCTCCTGGTGGGTGATGGCGACGCCGAGCCCGGTCATGACCGCCTCCAGCGCCAGCGTGTCGTTGTCGAAGGTCGGGCCTCTGCCGTTGTCCAGGTGAGAGAGGCCGCGGGGGGTGAGCCACGCCCGCCAGCCCTCTGGGCGCAGCCGGGTCTGGATATGCGTCACGCTGGTGAGGTCCTCGGGCGTCTTCAGTCTCTCCGCCAGGGCGGGCGAACAGACCACGGTTAGCCTCTCGTGGAACAGGAACCGCGTCTCGAGGCTGGCGGCCGGAGGCCTGGAGAGGTAACGGATCGCCATGTCGACATCCGCCTGTTCGACATCGACAAGATCGACGGAAGTCTCCAGTCGCACTTGATAGGCCGGGTAGGCGGACTGGAAGTCGGCCAGCCGCGGGATCAGCCACCCGCTGGCGAAGATCGGAACCGTCGAGACCGTCAGGACAGGGTCCTCCGGCCTGGGTGTGACCGCGGCGACGGCATCGCCGATGCGATCCAGGCCGTCGCGAACACCCCCGAACAACCGTCGCCCCGAGTCGGTAAGCAGCACTTGCCGAGTGCGGCGTACGAACAGCGTCGTCTGTAGCGTCTCTTCCAGTCCTCTCACCTGATGGCTGATCGCCGATGCGGTCACGTGAAGCTCTTCGGCGGCGTGATGAAAACTTTCGTGTCTGGCTGCGGCCTCGAAGGCGCGCAAGGCGTTCAGTGACGGCAGGTAGCGCATTGGAGTGTGACACCATGAGTGAAAATAACTCATTTATTATGGCAAGAAGTTTCTTTTGTCGTTACCCGGCGACTTGCCTAGATTGCGAGACAGTTCAGCAGTCGAAAACCCCGGTGTCGGTGATTTTTTCTCATCGGCTACCGGTTCGAACGGGTCCCTTCGACAGCCGGGGCCGACCCGCATCCGCGGAGCGGCAAGCTCGAGTCGTCGTTCATGGGTGGCATCATGGGATTTTTCTCGCGCACACAAATTTCCA
Organism: Salinicola corii; assembly: GCF_008298015.1. GTDB lineage: Bacteria > Pseudomonadota > Gammaproteobacteria > Pseudomonadales > Halomonadaceae > Salinicola > Salinicola corii. The sequence goes on from NZ_VTPX01000011.1 coordinate 53,058, forward strand.
CTCCGTCGTCGGTCGCCCGCGAGGCACTGCCCTGGAGCGCGCTGGCCCTGCTCTGGCTGGTCGGTCTCTACATGCGCCTGCCGATTCTGATCGCGCCGCCGTTGGCCGGGGATATTGCCGAGGCACTCTCGCTGGGAAGCGCGGCGGTGGGGGCGTTGACCACCGTGCCCTATGTGGTGCTGGCCTTGAGCATGATGCTGGCGGTCCGGTTCGCCCGGGGAATCGGCATGCTGCGAGCGCTGGTGCTGGCGCTGGTCATCGTGACGATGGGGTCCGGCGCTCGCGGATTGACGCTCTCCGTCCCCGTTCTGTTCATCGCGTCGGTGGTGATGGGGCTGGGCCTGGCACTGATGCAGGTGACCATACCAGCGCTGTTGCGGGACTGGACACCACGCCACCTGGCGCTCGGTAGCACGGTCTATCTCAACGGTATGACGGTGGGCGAGCTGATCGGCGCTGGCGCCACCCGACCCATCGTGTTGAAACTGGCTGGCGACAGCTGGCAGGTGGCGATGCTGCTGTGGTCGTTGCCGGCGTTGATGATCGTGGCACTACTGGTTTTGAAGCTGCGAGCGGCACCGCGACGTGCCGGCGGGGTATCAGAGGCCGAAAGTGGACCCCGGCGTGGCATTTCGCTGCGCTCCCGGCGTGTCTGGTTGATGGGCGTGCCGTTGGCCGCGTCGGTCGGGCTTTTCATGGCGACCAATGCCTACATGAGCAGCATACTCGATGCCCGCGACGAGACCGAGCTGCTGACCCTGGCGCTGCTGTTCTACAACGCCAGTCCGCTGGCGGCCTCGCTCGTCATGCTGTGGCGGGGGCGACGCTGGATCACTCGACGCTGGCCGCTGGGAATCTTCGCCGCGCTCGGCGTGCTGGGGCTGGTCGGCTTCCTGGCGATGGAGGGGTGGCCCGCCCTGATCGCGCTGGTGGTTTCCGGTTTCGGCATCACCCTCGAGCTGACCCTGATCATGGCCTTGCCGCCTTGCCTGGAACGCGGCGAGGCGGTGGCCTCGCTGACCGCCGGCATGTCTTTCGTCGGCTACTCCCTGGCCTTTGTCATGCCGATGGTCGGCGGCTGGATGGCGGAAGCCTTCGACCGTGCGAGCCTGTCGCTATGGCCGATGCTGGTCTTCGCGGCATTGAGTCTGGTCGCCGTCTGCCGGATGCCGATGACGGCACGCGAGGATGACGAAACGGCAGTGCCCGCCTAGGCTTCGAGAGTCGTGTTTGTCTCGAGGATCTTGCTGATGTCCGATTCCCGCTCCGTCGCCGTGCTGGGCCTGGGCGCCATGGGCCACGCTTTCGCCGACAACCTCCTCGAGGCCGACTTCGATGTCAGCGTCTGGAACCGCTCGCCCGGCAAGGCGGATGACCTGGTCGCCGGTGGCGCCAGACTCGCCGACTCCGCCGCCGATGCCGTCGTCGATGCCCAGGCGGTCATCGTCATGCTGCCGGACCTGGCAATAACCCGTGATGTGCTACTAGGCGACCGCGGGGCGCTGGCGACGATGGCGAGAGGCGCCGTGCTGGTTCAGATGGGCACGCTGGGCGTGGCCGAAACCGATCGACTGATCGCCGAAGTCGGTGAATCACGGGACGATATCGTCTTCATCGATGCCCCGGTTTCCGGCACCAAGGCCCCGGCCGAGCAGGGCGCGGTGGTCGTACTGGCAAGCGGCGACAGGGATCGCGCGGCAGGCGTCGTCGAGCCGATCTTCGACGTGCTGGGCAAACAGACCCACTGGCTGGGGCAGGCCGGACGGGGCGCCCGGATGAAGGTCGTCATCAACGCCTGGCTGATCTCGATGATGCAGGGGATCGCCGAGACCGCCCACCTCGCCGACGCGCTCGGCGTCGCGGGCGACGAGCTGTGGCAGGTACTCGAGGGCGGCCCGCTGGCCACGCCCTACATGAAGCTCAAGCTGGACACGATCGCCGGCGGCGATTTCGATCCGCAGATGGCGCTGCAGTGGGGGCTGAAGGACGCGGGGCTCGCGTTGGAGGCGGGGGACGAAGAGGCGCTGCCGTCACTGGCCCAGATCCGCAACCTCTGGTTCGATGCGGTCAACGCCGGCCATGGCGAGCAGGATATCGCGGCGATCCACGCGTATCTGGATCGCTATCGTCGCCGATAACGGCTGCCGAACCTGCCGGGCCGGGCCTGTCGGCGGCCCCGGCCTCGACAGGCGAGGCGTCAGACGTCCAGGCCAGTCGTCTCGTCCACACCTAGATGCACGTTCATGTTCTGCACGGCGGAGCCCGCTGCACCCTTGCCAAGATTGTCGAGTCGCGATACCAGGCAGACGCGCTCGTCGTTGCCGAACACGAACAGGTCGACGCGGTTGGTCTCGTTGGCGCCCTGGACGTCGAAGAAGCCGTTGTCCAGATTGTCGAGTGCCTCGACCGGCCGCACCCGGACGAATGGCTCGTCGGCGTAGTGCGCGCGATAGACGCCGAGCAGGTCCTCCGCGCCCACGCCCTCCGGCAGGTGCGAGAGCTGCAGCGGTACGCTGACCATCAACCCCTTCAGGAACGGGCCGACGATCGGCGAGAACACCGGCGGCTGGGCCAGGCGGCCATGCTGCTGCATCTCCGGCAGATGCTTGTGACCGAGCGCCATGGCGTAGGGGCGTGGCGCAGCCAGGCGGTTGTCACTGTCGTTCTGGTACTCGGCGATCATCGCCTTGCCGCCGCCGCTGTAACCGGTCAGCGAGAAGGCCGAGAGCGGGTAGTTCGCCGGTAGCAATCCGGCGTCCACCAAGGGCCGCACCAGCAGAATGAAGGCGCTGGCATGGCAGCCGACGTTGGCGATGCGCTTGCTGGCGCGAATCCGGTCGCGCTGGCCCTCGTCGAGCTCCGGCAGCCCGTAGACCCAGCTCGGATCGGTGCGAAACGCCGTGCTGGCATCGATTAGACAGGTGTCCGGGTTCTCGACCATTGCCGCGGCTTCGCGAGAGGCTGCGTCCGGCAGGCACAGAAAGGCGACGTCGGCGGCATTGAGGAGGCGCGCTCGCTCGGCCGGGTTCTTGCGCTTGTCGCTGTCGATGCGCAGCAGTTCGATATCGTCGCGAGCCTGGAGATAATCGAACAGCCGCAAGCCGGTGGTGCCTTCCTGGCCGTCGACATAGACCTTGAAAGCGCGCTGGGATGAGTCCGGAGATGCCATGGGCGTTGTCCTGCCGTTGATCTTTGACGACGTCGTGATCGTAGTATTGTGCGGATTCGGGGTCAGCTTGTCATGCCGTCGAGCGGCCGGGCCGCCAATCGGGACTCGCCCTGGCACTCCTGGGCGCAACGCTCGATTCGCCGGCACGCTTCGCGCAGGCGGTCGGCATCCACGGTCAGGCTCAGCCGTACGAAGCCCGCGGCGGAAGCGCCGAAGGCCTCGCCCGCGAGTACCGATACGCCATGCTCGTCGAGCAGACGATCGGCGAAGGCATGGGTGCTGAGTCCGGTCGCGCGAATGTCGATCATCATGAACATCCCGGCGGCTGGCGGCAGCGTGGCGACGGTCTCGCTGTCGCGCAGCGTATCGACCACGGCATCGCGGCGCTGGCGGTAGGTCTCGCGCATCATGTCCAGTGCCGCCGGCGGTGCGTCGAAAGCGGCGATGGCCGCGTCCTGGATGAACGGCTGGCAGCCGTAGAGCATGCACAGGGCAAGATTGACCAGATGGGCCATCAGCGGCCTCGGGCCGACGACCCAGCCGAGTCGCCAGCCGGTCATGGCGTGAGATTTCGACAGGCTGCTGATCACCACGGTACGCTCCGCCATGCCCGGCAGGCTGTCGGGACTGAGGTGCTCGCCGTCGAAGATCAGGTCGGCGTAGACGGCATCGACGATCAGCCACAGGTCGTGCTTGCGGCAGAGTGTGGCAATCGTCTCCCACATCGCCGGTGTCAGGCACTGGCCGGTGGGGTTGTGGGGGCTGTTGATCAGGATCGCCTTGGTGCGTGGCGTGATCGCCGCTTCGATGTCGGCCGGGCGGGGCTGAAAGCCTTCGTCGGGCGGCAGCGATACCCACACCGGCACCGCCCCGGTGGACTGAACCACTGCTTCGTAGGTGACATAGGCCGGTTCGGGAATGATCACCTCGTCGCCCGGATCGAGCAGGCACTGTGCCGTGGCGTAGAGACCGCACTGCGCGCCAGCGAGTACGGCGACGTGGTCCGCGCTCGTCTCGGGCTGGCCGCCATGGGCACGATGATAGGCCGCGATGCGCTCGCGCAAGGCCTGCTTGCCCTGCACGTCGGCGTAGTGGGTCACGCCGCGACGCAGACTGTCGACGGCGGCGTCGACGATGGAGGGCGGGGTGTCGAAATCGGGATCGCCGACCGAGAGGATGATGACGTCTTCGCCACGGGCCTGGCGCGCCTTGGCACGAAAGTGAATGTTCCAGGCGCTGGCGCCCTCGCCGGCGATGCGTTGGGTCAGTTGGGCATAGCGGGGAGACACGTGGTGTGGATCGGCTGAACGCATGGCAGTCTCGTGGTAGCGAATCGCGGAGTGGAAGCAGGCTGATAGTGACAGACTAGCGATTCCGTGTTCCCACGAACAGCCGCCGGGCGGGGAGTGCCTGCTCGGCGGCTGTTCGTCGCCTTGTCGACCTCCGCACGGCGGCGCCGGTCGGGCCGAAACGTTCTTACTGCAGGCTGGCTTTCACCGCGTCGAGCGCCGGTCGGCCGTCGCGGGTGGTAATGCCATCAAGGAACTCGGCGACGCGGTCGGGATGATCCTGCAACCATTCCCGGGCGACTGCCTCGGCCGAGCGCTCCCGGCGGCCATAGCCGTCGATGAATTCGCTCTGCTCGTCGGCGGTCAGCGTGAACTGCTCGAGCAGTGCGAGCAGATTGGGATTGGCCTCGGCGAATGCCTTGTTGACGATGGTTCGCACGTCGCTCTTGCCGTTGTCCGGGCTGTAGACCGATTCCGGGTCGTCGAGAATGTGCATGTCGTAGGCCGGGGTCATCCAGTGCGGCGTCCAGCCGTACCAGACGATCCAGCGCCTGTCATTGAAGGCGGCATCGACCTCCGACAGCATGCCCGGCGTCGAGGAGTCGAGAATCTGCCAGTCGCCCAGGCCGTAGACGTTCTGGTCCTGTGCGTCGTGAATGAATGTGCTGACCGTCGAGCCGGATTCGATCGAGTAGAAGCGTCCATTGAACTGGTCGCGATGCGCATCCAAGTCCTCGGCGCTGTGGACGCCGGCATCGTAGACGTAACCCGGCACCGCGAAGCCCATCCGTGCACCGGTGACGTTGTTGCCGAGATCCTCGATCTTGCCGCTGGCCATCGCCTCGTCGTGACTCTCCTGTTGGGCCGGGATCCAGCCGGCCAGGAACACATCGCTGTCGCCGGTCTGAAGCGTCTGATAGCCGACTGTACTGCTGACCTCCTGAGTCTCGCTGCCATAGCCGAGCGGTGTGATCAACTGACTGAAAACCTCGGTCTTGACGGTGACGCCGGGCCAGGGCGGAACGACGAAATTGATGCTGTCGGCCCGATCCTGCGATGGGCTCTGGGCGAGAGCCGCCATCGATACGGTCATCAGCGATAGCGGCAGCAGCGTGGCGGCCACGAGTGCGGGGCGTGGTGTCATGGTGACTCCTCGTTTTTATGCCAATGTCGGGTGTCGATTCCGGGGCCGGGTTCCGCTCATTCGCTCCGCACGTCGGGCAGCCCGGCGCCCTCGAACGGCGGACGTCCCAGGACTCGTTCGAGTACGGGGCGGAAGTGTTCGAGAGGCAGCGTGTCGTAGTCGGGATCGAACGAGGTCTGGTCCCATTCGTCACAGAAGCGAACCGTACGTGCGTAGGCAGGGTGGTCGCGAAATGCGTCGCGAGCGTGGCGATCCAGGCCGTAGAAGTGGCGGTAATGATAGCCTTGGAACAGCTCGTGATGGCGAATCATCCACACATTGTAGGGATCGATGAAGGGTTCGAGGATCGCGGCGGCGATCTCGGCATGATTGTCCGGTGCCAGATCGTCACCGATATCGTGCAGCAGCGCGCAGACGATGATCTCCTCGTCGGCCCCGGCGCGCTCGGCGCGGGTCGCGGTCTGCAGGCAGTGGATGTAGCGATCCACCGGGTAGCCGTGGGTGTCGCCCTCGAGACGCAATAGGTGATTGATGACGCGCTCGACGATGCCCTCGCGGTAGTCGCGAAAGTGCGCATCGATCTTGCACCAGTCATCCGCCTGGCTATGGTCGAACCGGGTAAAAGTGGCGCTCATGCGGACTCCTGAAGCGAGTAAGGTGAGGCACCGATCTGGCGACGTAACGTCAGGCGCCGGCTGGCGGTGGTGTCACGATCGACGTAACCCTGGCGAAGATGGCGAATGCCCTGGCTGAGCCGGAAGGCGGTGCGCCCGTGCAGTAGACGGTAGTTATCCATGATCAGCATCTCGCCCGGTGCCAGCTTGGGCGTCAGCGTCAGTTCCGGCGCGGTAATCAGCGCGAAGAATGCGCGTCGGGCAGCGTAGTAGCGATCCAGTTGCTCGGGCGGCAACGGCGGGACGCGCTCGGTGCGATTGTTGTAGCGCACCCGGTTCACCTCGCCGCGGGCGTCGAGTTCGATCAGCGGGCCTTCGCTTTCCAGGTGGGCTTCGTCGTCGACGTAGCGGAATCGCGTCGAGGTTCGGGTCAGGCACTCGAAAGCGTCGGGGTCGTCACGACGCAGGCGCTCGGCGGCCATGAAGCCGTCCGCCAGTGTGCTGTCGCCGCCGCTATCGGCATTGCTCAGACAGTGCAGCCAGATATAGCCGGGGATCGGGTCGCGATAGGGATTGTCAGTATGCGGCTCGAGTCCGCGCTGGGTCATGGTCAGATCGAACGCCTCGGCGATCGACTTGACGTCGGCGATGCCGCCCCAGTTGGTCCGGCGCAGCGGTCCGAGGCGCTCCACCAGCGGCATCATGCCATCCAGCGTCAGCGGTACGCTGCTGACCTTGACGAAACCGTAGCGCTCGAGCGATTCGAGCATCTCCGCCAGGGCATCGTCGCTCTTTAGCGCGTGGGTGAAATCGGCACTCGGCATCCTGGTCAGCGAGGCATCCCAGCGCTCATGTACGGCGTCGGCTGGCCATTCGCGATCAAGATCATGCAGGGCAAAGCGGGCTTGATGACCATCGCTGAAGGTCAGTTCGATCTTCTCGCCATCGCAACCTGCCTCGACCAGCGCCAGATCCAGTGGCAGGGCGGCGGCCTCGATCAGCCGCTGGCCGGTGCGTGGATCGAGAGTTTCCGCATCGGGGGCGCGCTCGCGTAGCCACAGCGCGTGGAAGCGCGTTTCCCGACTTCCCTCGACGACTCGCAGTTGGCGAGCGTAGGTGCCGGGGATGATTTCGACGAAAACGTCCATGGCGACATCTCTCGGTGGGTCCGTGTGCTGATACCCTAGGAGGTGTCGCATCGAAGCAATTGATCTTTTTGGCCGTGTCGGCGACGCTTTTCGCCATGACCGATCATTCAACGCCGAAATGGCTCTATCCCCGCCCCGATCTCCCGCCCGTGCTCTCGCCCGAAGAGGCGGATGTCACGGTCAACCTGTGGCTCCTGCCAAAATTCTCGATGCTGACGCTTTATTGCCTGCTCGAGCCGCTGCGCGTCGCCAATCGATTCGGACGCTCGCTGTTCGCGTGGCGGTTGTTTTCCAACGATGGCGGGCCGGTGACCGCCAGTAACGGCGTGACCGTCGATATCGATGCGGCACTGGGGCGAGCGCCGATCTTCGATAACCTGTTCATCGTGGCATCGTACGAGGCCGAGGCGACGGTGGCTTCGTCGCAGTGGGCGGTGTTGCGCCAGGTCGCGGCCCACGGCGGTCTGCTCGCGGCGCTGGAGACGGGAGCGTTCATTCTGGCTCGGGCCGGGCTGCTCGATGGTTTCGAAGTGGCCCTGCACTGGGAGAGCGCACCGGCCTTCGTGGAGGAGTTTCCCGACCTCACCTTGAGCGACGCCCGTTACCGGTTCGATCGCCAGCGTCTGACGGGTGGCGGTGGCGCGGCCAGTCTCGATCTGATGATGGCTTTCATCGAGCGCGAGCACGGGGCCAATCTGGTCGCGGCACTGAGCCGCCAACTGGTGCACTCGCGTCTGGATCCGCGCATCGAGGTAAATGCCGGGAGGGAGGTCGGCTCGGAGTATCACCCCCGAAGCGTACGCCGGGCGGAGGCGATCATGGAGGCCAATCTGGCGCAGCCATTGATGATTCCCGACATCTGCCGACGGGTCGGCCAGTCCCAGCGCCAGCTCAACCGGCTCTTCCAGCGTTATCGCGGCGAAACGGCGAAAGGCCGCTATCTGTCGCTGCGACTCGACCGGGCTCGGCAGATTCTCGCCGATAGCCGAACCAGCGTGACCCAGGCTGCGCTGGCGGTAGGGTTCGCTCAGCCAGCGCATTTTTCCCGGGTCTATCGGGAACGGTTCGGCGAGTCGCCGCGAACCACGGCACAGCGGGGCAGAGGGTTGTCGTAAAAAGTCAATTTTACGGCGTCTAATGACAATGTGCGGGCCTTGGTGGCGACCACAATGGGTGGCATCGATAGGCACCCATCGGGTGTACTCATGCACCGCCGCGAACGGTTAACGGTTCGGGGCCGAACCAAGAGAGGATCTCATGAATCGCGACGTCATCCTGACCTGTGCCGTTACCGGCGCTGGCGATACCGCCGGCAAACACCCGGACCTGCCGATCACGCCCAGGCAGATCGCCGATAGCGCGCTGGACGCCGCCCGTGCCGGTGCGAGCATCGTTCATCTCCACGTGCGCGATCCGGAAACTGGCGGCGTCAGCCACTCGACCGATCACTTCCGCGAGGTGGTCGAGCGCATCCGCGAGTCCGACGTGGACGCGGTTATCAATATCACTGCCGGTGGTGGTGGCGACCTGTTTCCCGAAATTCGCAACGGCGTGATCCACGGGCTCGAGGGCACCGACCTGCAGACGGCGGCGGAGCGTCATCACCCGGTGGGTGAGTTGCTGCCGGAACTCTGCACGCTGGACTGCGGCAGCCTCAATTTCGGCGACATGGTCTACCTCAACACCGCCGACTGGCTGCGCGAACATGCGCGGTTGATCCAGCAGGCCGGGGTCAAGCCGGAGCTCGAGTGCTTCGATCTCGGCCACGTCTGGTTCGCACGTCAGCTGGTCGAGGAGGGGCTGATCGACGGCGACCCGCTGTTCCAGCTCTGCCTGGGGATTCCCTGGGGCGCCGAGGCCGACACCGAGACCATGCTGGCGATGCGCAACAAGCTGCCGGAAAACGCGATCTGGTCGGCGTTCGGCATCGGCCGCCAGCAGTTCCCGATGGCGGCGCAGTCGATGATCATGGGCGGGCACATGCGGGTCGGCCTGGAGGACAATCTCTACCTGAGCAAAGGCGTCTTCGCCACCAACGCCCAACTGGTCGAGCGTGCCGCCACCATCGTCGAAAACCTGGGCGGCAAGGTGCAGACGCCGGCCCAGACGCGGGAGTCGCTCGCGCTGCGCAAGCCCTGAGAGGAGGTTTACAAACTGCCTGCGCTCGACAATACGGCGTTAAAATCGGCCTTAAAATGCTCATTTACCCCCGTGTAAACTCCGCTTTTTCGGCCGATTTTGCCTTGTCTTGTCCTCGCTCGCCGACTTTGTAAACCCCCTCTAGCTGCTTGAACCTCTAGCGCGTCGCTCGCTTCGCCCATCGCGATCGCGCGCTCGATGCCGCTGAGCGTGCGGTTTCACATCTTTCCTTATTCCCGCGAGGTATCCATGACTACTTCCGAACTTCCCCGCAACGTTGCCGTGATCGGCACCGGCGTGATCGGCAACGGCTGGATCGCCCGGGCGCTGGCGGCCGGCTGCCGGGTGACCGCTTTCGACCCTGACGCCACGGCCCCCGAGCGCACCCGCGCTTTCGTCGCGCGTGCCTGGCCGGCGCTGGAGCGGCTGGGGCTTGCCGATGACGCCGATCCCGAGGCGCTGACCTTCGTCAATTCCATCGAGGCCGCGGTCCAGGGCGCCGAGCTGATCCAGGAGAACGTGCCCGAACGGCTGGCGCTCAAGCATGACGTGCTGAGCCAGCTCGATGCACTGGCGGCGCCGGGGGTGGTGATCGGCTCGTCAACATCCGGCATCAAGCCGAGCGATCTGCAGTCGGCCTGTACTCGCGAGCCCGGCCGCGTGATCGTGGCGCATCCGTTCAATCCGGTCTATCTGCTGCCGTTGGTGGAACTGGTCGGCGGCGAGCACTCGACACCCGCGGTGCTCGAGCGCGCTCAGGAGCAGTACGCCGCGCTGGGTATGCGCCCGCTGGTGGTACGGCGCGAGATCGAAGGTCACGTGGCCGATCGCCTGATGGAAGCGCTGTGGCGCGAGGCGCTGCATCTGGTCAACGATGGGGTCGCCACCACCGAGGAGATCGACGCGGCGGTGGTCTACGGCTGCGGTCTGCGCTGGTCGCTGATGGGAACCTTCCTGACTTTCCATCTGGCCGGCGGCGACGGCGGCATGCGCCATATGCTGCACCAGTTCGGCCCGGCGTTGAAACTGCCGTGGACCAAGCTGGAGGCGCCGGAGCTGACCGAGGAGCTGATCGAGAAGGTCGCCGATGGCTGCGAGCATCAGGCTGCCGGACGCAGCGTCGCCGAGCTCGAAACGCGCCGCGACGCGTTTCTCACCGAGCTGCTCGAACTGACCCAGAAATATTGGCCGGAGGCCGAAGGGCTCCAGGGCCGAATTTGATCAACGAGGCGCATCTGATGAACACGATGTCGGACGATCCGTTGTTCAACACCCGGGTGGAGGACGCCTGGGTCGACTACAATGGCCACATGAACGACGCCGAGTACGCGCGCGTGTTCTCACTGGCGGTGGAGGCGCTGATGGAGTGTATCGGTCTCGACGAGGCCGGTCGCGCCGAGCACGGCTACACGATCTACACCCTTGAGACGCATCTCTGCTATCGCCAGCAGGCGCATCGCGGGGAAGCTTTGGCGATCGCGGTGACATTGCTCGACAGCGATGCCAAGCGCCTGCACGTGCTGTTCACGCTGACCAACGCCGACGGCGATACCCTGGCGACCAGCGAACAGATGCTGATGGGAATCGACGTGGCCGGCGCCCGCCCCGCGCCGTTCCCCGAGGCGGTAACCGCCAAGGTGGCGACGCTGCCTGCCGCGGGGAACGAGTGGCCGAGCGCCGCCGGGCGACGCATCGGTATCAGAAGGGGCTAGGCACCGGAAGACCCGGGCGTCAGTTCCCTGACGCCACTGACGAGGCGACCCGCGCCCGGCGCCGGGCGCGATACAGCATGCGCAGGCGGGAGCGGGCCTCGTCGCGTTCCAGATAGCATCCCTGTAGCCATCGACTGCCGCCCTGGCTGACATCGAAAGCGTCGCGAGCGTGGAGCAGACGGCGGTTGTCGAAAATCACCAAATCACCCGGGGCATAGCTGAAGCGCAGCGCGAATTCAGGCTCGCGCAGCAACCGTTGCAGCGCCATCAGCGCTGCGTAGGCGGGTTCGACGTCGTCGAACGGCGCCATCAGCGGGCCGCGCAAGAAATCCGCGATGCGGACTTCATTAAACTCGCCCCGAGCATCGAGCTTGATCATCGGGTCGAACCAGACGTAGTCGCTGGTCTTGGCGGTATTGGCATAGCACCAGCGCACCCGGGTCAGGGTCGCGAAATGGGTCGGATGGCTCTCGCGGAGCGCCTCGGCCACGGCGAATCCGTCCATCATGATCGCCTCGCCGCCGACGGTATCGTTCTCCAGGCAGTGCAGTAGCTGAAGGCCCGGCTGGTACTCCCGCGTCGGCAGATCGACGTGGGGCGGCAAGGCGATCGAGGTATAGGCGTTGGAGTCCGGGTCCGGCTTGGCGCGGACGTCGAATAGGTGGCCGAAATTGGTCGGTCGTGGTGGGCCGATACGCCGTGCGATGACATCCAGGCTGCCGGGGTCGGTGGGCAGATTGCGCAGCCTGACCAATCCTTCACCGATAACGGCTTCCAGCGCTTTTTCCAACAGTGGATCGGTACTGGTGGCGTCGTGTTCGGCGTCCATCCAGCCGCTGGCGTCGAGCGTGGTCGGCTCGCTGCGCTCGGCGCCACGCCAGTGTGTCGTGGCCACCAGCGGGGCTTCGGCGTCTGTTTCGTTGTCGTAGTCGTGGGCGCGCAGCCAGCCGGGATGAAACGACAGGCGGCGTCGCTCGGGCAGGAGCTCGAGCGTGACCGCGCCGCCGGTCTCCAGTCGGGCTTCACCGATGGTTGGCCACGCCTCTAACTGGGAGAGATCGAGAATCCGTTCCCGTGTCGCCAGGTTGACCGTACTGTCGTCGGCGGCGTTCTCGCGCAACCAGATGCTGTGGTAGCGGCTCTTGCGGCCATCCTGCCAGTCGATCGTCAGTTGCCTGTCGTCGTGGGATATACCGGTGATGGCATGATCGACCGGCCAGGCATCGAAATCCGGCGTGGCGGGAAGTGACCGTGGGTCAGAGGTGGCTGACATGAAGGGCTCCGAATACGTTGCTACGGTGGTTGGCTTCAGCGTGGCGGATGACCCGGTGCCGAGATTGCGCTTAAGCGCCATTTTGTTGAGGTTATTGGCCGTGATTGGCATCTGGCGCTGGAAGCCCATCGGGGCGTCGCGAAGCGCTCGGAGGTATACCGTATTGCTGGCGATAGGCGCGGGAAAAGCTCGAGGCCGAGCCGAAACCGCATGCCAGGCCGATACTCAGAATGTCACGGTCGGTCTCTTCGAGCAGGTGTCTGGCCCGATCCAGGCGTAGTTCGAGGTAGTAGTCCCGTGGCCGCCGGCCCAGTTCGTCGAGAAACAGGCGCTGAAGCTGGCGCATGGAGAGGCCGATTCGCTCGCTCACCGCAGTCATCGACAGCGGTTGTTCGAGGTGGCGTTCCATCAACGCGACGGCGTCCACCAGCGGGCGGCGATGCGTGCCCAGGCGTTTCGCCAGCGGCAAGCGCTGATGATCCTGGCGCGGACGCAAGCGGGCGTGGATCAACTGCTCGGAAATGTCGTCGGCCAGCCCCTGACCATGGCGACCGGCGATCATGCTCAGGGTCATGTCCATGGCCGCAGCACCACCGGCACAGGTGAAGCGGCGCGCGTCGATCTCGAACAGCGATTCGACCGCATCCAAGGTGGGAAAGCGTTCACGGAAGGCTGGCAAGCTCTCCCAATGCAACGTCAGGTGGTGGCCGTCGAGCAGCCCTATTTCCGCCAACAGCAACGGACCGGTATCGATGCCGCCAAGCAGGCAACCTTCGCTGGCCTGGCGGTGCAGCCACTGGGAGAGCCTGCGCGGCAGGCCGCGCTCCGGTTCGAAGCCCGCACACACCGCCAGCGTCGGCAGGGAGGGGGCATCGACCAGACCGCAATCGACGAGCAGGGTCATGTCGTTGCTGGCAGTCACGGGCTGGCCATCCTCGCTGATCAACGTCCACCGATAGAGCTCACGGCCGGCCAGCCGGTTGGCGATTCGCAGCGGCTCCACGGCGGCGAAGAACGCCATCATCGAGAAGCGCGGAATCAACAGGAAACCCACGGGTTCTGGAAGTGGTCCCACGTAGTCCTGGCGCATGAATTGTCACTCCGTGATTACAAAATAGAACAATGATTTTGTTCGAGTTTTTCCAGTTTCATGAGCTCATGGTGACAAAAAAAAGCGGAACGAAACACTTTGACCAAGGATCCAAGACATGCAAACACCGGTACTGGCTTTCGATGTGTACGGGACGCTGGTGGATACACAAGGCGTCGTCTCCACGCTCCGCTCCCGGCTCGGCGAGGAGGCGTCCCTCTTCGCCGGCCGCTGGCGCGACAAGCAGCTCGAATTCGCTTTCCGCCGGGGGTTGATGGGCGCCTACGCCGATTTTTCCCAGTGTAAACGGGAAGCGCTGGATCTGGTCGATCAGGAGTGGGGCTCCCGCTTCGGCGAGGAGTTCAAGCAGAACCTGATGATGGCCTATCGCCGCCTGCCGGCTTTCAGCGAAGTGCCCGCCGCGCTCGAGCGGATTCGCGGACTGGGCGTGCGCTGCGTGGCGTTCTCCAACGGCAGCCGCCAGAGCGTCGAGCTGCTGTTCGACAATGCCGGATTGCTGGCGATGTTCGACGATATCATCAGCGTCGAGGAAGTACGGCGTTTCAAGCCCGACGCCGTCGTCTACGCACACCTGCGTCGACGCACGCATAGCCGTCCCGACAATACCTGGCTGGTCTCCGGCAATCCTTTCGATATCATCGGCGCGCGCTACGCCGGGCTGCGCGCGGCGTGGATCCAGCGCAATCCCAAAGTACCGTTCGAGCCCTGGGGGGATCCTCCCGACATGATGGCGCCCGACATGGAGGCGCTGGCGGACCAGTTCCAGGCAGTTCTAAAGCGCGAGGGGAAGCTCCAGCCCTGAAGCGTCGGGACTACCGTCTAACGGCATGAACGCGGGAAACTGGCTACGCTGCGAGTATGGCTCATTCGACGGGTGGTATTCGCAAATTCCCGACGCGGCGTCAGCGCTGCGTGGGCTGGCTTGCCTGCCTTCTGGTAGGCGGGCTGGTGGCCATGGCGGCATTGGCGCAGTCTTCCTCCGCCCCGCAGGCGCTGGTGCTTACCCTCGATGATGGCATCAACCCGGCAACGCGGGACTACGTCGAGCGCGGTATTCGACAGGCCGAATCGATGGGGGCCGAACTCTTGGTCGTCGAGCTCGATACCCCCGGCGGCCAGGTTGAGTCGATGCGTCGACTGGCCCAGTCCATACTCGCCGCCGAAGTGCCGGTCGCGATCTATGTCACGCCGAGCGGGGCCCGCGCGGCCAGTGCGGGAACCTATCTTCTCTACGCAAGCCCGATAGCGGCGATGGCGCCGGGCACCCATCTCGGTTCCGCCACGCCGGTCACCTTGGGCGGCGACATCCGAGACGATGCCGACGGCGAGGCGATGCGCCGCAAGGTGGTCGAGGATGCCGTGGCCACGATACGCGGATACGCACTACGCCATGGACGCAACGCGGACTGGGCCGAACAGGCGGTGCGCGAGGCGGCCAATCTGGGCGCGCAGGAAGCACTCGATCGCAACGTCATCGATCTGGTGGCCACCGATCTCGACGACCTGCTGGCGCAGTTGGACGGCCGCCCGGTGACACTGGAGACCGGCACGCGCACGCTCTCCACCGAGAGTATCGAGATCGTTCGGGAAATGCCCGACTGGCGTACCTCGCTGCTTTCGTTCATTGCCAATCCCACCATCGCCTACGGCCTGCTGCTGATCGGCTTCTACGGTCTGGTGTTCGAACTCGCCAGTCCCGGCACGATCATTCCGGGCGTGGTCGGCGGTATCAGCCTGTTGCTGGGGTTGTTCGCCTTTCAGGTGTTGTCGATCGATCTGGCGGGGCTGGGACTGGTTGTGCTCGGCCTGGCCATGATCGTCGGCGAAGCCTTCCTGCCCAGTTTCGGTGCGCTTGGGGTGGGCGGTATCGTCGCCTTCGTGATCGGTTCCATTCTGTTGATGGACGAGGCCAACAGTGCAGTGGCTTGGCCGCTGATCGGTGGCACGGCGCTGGTGGCGGCCGGCTTCCTGCTGTGGGGAGTGATACGCCTGATGGGGGTGCGTCGACGCATCCCGTTGACCGGTCGCGAGGAGCTGATCGGTGCCGATGCGGTGGCGCTGGGGGATTTTTCCGCCGGGCGCGGCAAGGTGCTGCTGCACGGCGAGCGTTGGCGGGCGCGCGGAGAAGCCCGAATTCACAAGGGCGACAAGCTGCGCGTGACGGCGCTGGACGGATTGACCGTCAGCGTCGAACCGATCGGCGTCGCGTGCCCGCCGGCGTCGACCTGAAACCGATGCCCGACGCCCGTCGCGAGGACGGTGCGGAGGGCTGTCCTGCAGGAAGGAGACGAGATGATGTTCGCCTATCTGGTACCCGTGGTACTGCTGATTCTGCTGCTGCTGGCGTCGGTCCGGATCCTGCCGGAATACCGCCGTGGCGTGGTGTTCTTTCTGGGCCGCTTCCAGGACGTCAAGGGGCCGGGGCTGTTCTTCCTGATCCCGGTGGTCCAGAAGATGCAGGTGGTCGACCTGCGCGTGATCACCATGGACGTGCCGGAACAGGACGTCATCTCGCAGGATAACGTCACCGTGCGCGTCAATGCGGTGCTCTATTTCCGTGTCGTCGATCCGGAGCGGGCGATCATCCAGGTCGAGAACTACGTCAACGCCACCAGCCAGCTGGCGCAGACCACGCTGCGCTCGGTGCTGGGCAAGCACGATCTCGACGAGATGCTCTCCGAACGCGACAAGCTCAACGACGATATCCAGGAGATCATCGACACCCAGACCGAGGCCTGGGGGATCAAGGTCGCCAACGTCGAGATCAAGCATGTCGATCTCGACGAGAGCATGATCCGGGCGATCGCCCGTCAGGCCGAAGCCGAACGCGAGCGCCGCGCCAAGGTAATCCACGCCGAGGGCGAGCAGCAGGCGGCCGAAAAGCTGGTCGAGGCGGCCGACATCATGTCGCGCAATCCGGCGGCGCTGCAGCTGCGTTACCTCCAGACCATGAGCGACATGAGCAACAAGAACGCCTCCACCATCGTCTTTCCGCTGCCGATGGACATCATGGAAGCGTTCAAGACAATGAGGGGATTCTCCGGGGCGGCCGCACCGAAAGACGACGGTTGATCGACGCCGGCGGACGCTGTCCGCCGCGACGCCAGCGTGTATCCTGAGGTCATCTTCAGCCGCTTGAACCGGAGTCACGCTTGGCTACGTCACAATCCCTTTCGTCATACCCGCCGTCCGCCCTCGCCATTTTCGATCTCGACGACACGCTGCTCGACGGCGATTGCACCCATCTCTGGCTCGAATGGATCA
Organism: Salinicola corii; assembly: GCF_008298015.1. Taxonomy (GTDB): domain Bacteria; phylum Pseudomonadota; class Gammaproteobacteria; order Pseudomonadales; family Halomonadaceae; genus Salinicola; species Salinicola corii. Next base: position 69,921 of record NZ_VTPX01000011.1, read on the forward strand.
TCGAGTGCGGCTGGGTCGCCGATGGGGAGAGCCTGCTGGAACAGATGCGCGCCCACGACGCGCAGTACCATGCCGGTACGTTGGACATGACCGAGCATCTGCGTTTCACGCTGGCGCCGCTGATCGGTCGCTCCCGCCGCGAGGTGCGTGAACAGGTCGAAGCCTTCGTCGAGGCCAGGGTGCGCCCGCGCCTGATGCAGGAAGGCGTCGCGCGGCTACAGGAACACAGTCGCAAAGGGCACGCCACGCTGGTGATCTCTGCCTCGATGCATCATCTGGTCGCGCCCATCGCTGCGGTCGTCGGTGCCGACGGCACGCTCGCCACGCTGCCCGAGTTCGACGCCGACGACCGCTTCACCGGCGAGCCGACCGGTATCCAGACCTACCAGCGCGGCAAGCTGGACGCCTTTGCCCAGTGGCTCGATGCTCACGACACCGGGTTTGCCGAGGGCTGGGAGACCTGGGGCTACAGCGACTCCTACAATGATCTTCCGCTGCTTGAATTCGTCGATCACCCTCACGCCACTCAGCCGGACGAGCGCCTGCGCAAGACCGCCGACGCCCGCGGCTGGCCGATCTTGCGGTGGCGCTAGCGATGCTCGGGGTGGCGTGATGCGGACCAATCAATCGGGCCGATTGAAATAACTCATGGCTGCACGCCATTGCGGCGAAGGTAACTGGGGTGTATCTTGTCAACCAAGGTTTAAATTGATAACCGGGGCATAATTGCGCCGGTCCGTTGACAAATTCCAGGGTTTCATCGTGTCCGACAGCCTTATCGAGTCCCGCAACGGGAGCGAGGCGGCGCCGGTCGGCGGCCGCCGCCGATCGGCGCTGTCGCGCTTCCTGCCATTCTTCGGCCCCGCCATGATCGCGGCGGTGGCCTATATCGATCCGGGTAACTTCGCCACCAATATCGAGGCGGGCTCGCGCTACGGCTACGTTCTGCTGTGGGTGGTGCTGTGGGCCAACCTGATGGCGATGCTGATCCAGACGCTGTCGGTTCGCCTTGGCCTGGCGACAGGCAAGAACCTGGCCGAGATGATCCGGGATCGCTATCCGCGGCCGCTGGTCTGGTTCTACTGGGTCCAGGCCGAACTGGTGGCGATCGCCACCGATCTGGCGGAATTCCTCGGTGCCGCGTTGGCCTTCAATCTACTGTTCGGCATGTCGATGCTCGAGGGGGCGCTGCTCACCGGGGCGATCACTTACCTGGCACTCTACATGCAGCGTTTCGGTTTTCGGCTGCTCGAGATCATCATCGGCAGCATGCTGATGGCGGTGGCGACAGGGTTCGTGATCCAGATCGTCATGGGGCGTCCCGACGCCGCGCCGGCGCTCGAGGGCCTGTTGCTGCCCCAGTTCCCGGATGGCTACGCGGTGTTCCTGGCGGCGGGTATCCTGGGCGCTACCGTGATGCCGCACGTCATCTATCTGCATTCCTCTTTATCGCAGCGCCGAGTGGCGACCCATACCGACGAACAGCGCCGCCGTGCGATGCGTTACTACCGTTGGGACGTGATCATCGGCATGGGTATCGCCGGGATCATCAATCTGTCGATGCTGGCACTGGCTGCGGCAGTCTTCTTCGACAACGGGCGCACCGGCGTCGCATCGATCGAGCAGAGCTACCAGTTGCTGGCGCCGTTGATGGACCGGGATCTGGCAAGCACCCTGTTCGGCTTTACGCTGCTGATGGCGGGGCTCTCCTCGTCGATCGTTGGCACCATGGCGGGCCAGGTAGTGATGCAGGGATTCGTCGGCTTCACCATCCCGATCTGGCTGCGGCGCCTGTTGACCATGCTGCCGGCGATCGCGGTGATCATGCTGGGCTTCCCCGAGCAGCAGGTGCTCGTCGCCAGCCAGGTCGTGCTGAGTTTCGGAATACCCTTCGCGCTGGTGCCGCTTCTCCACTTCACCGCACAGCACCGCGTGATGGGAAATCTGACCAATCGTGCCTGGGTGACGGCGCTGGGATGTGTGATCGCGGCGATCATCATCTCGTTGAATGGCTATGTGTTGGCCTTCGAGTTGCTGTAGGCTCTCAAGGACGCGTGCGGGAGCACGCCCGACACACTCTCGCCGTCCATCACTTCAGCCCGTCGATGAGAACATCATGCCAGTAACGCCACGTCCACGTTATGCCCGCTTCGAGCGCACGCGTCTCGACCATCAGCAGGAGCTGGTGGAAGACTACGTGGAGGAGATCGCGCAACTTCATCGCGATCACGGCGAAGCTCGGGCCAGCGACCTGGCCGAGCGTTTCGGGGTCAGCGCCGCCGCCGTTTCCAAGGTGATCGCCAGGCTCAAGCGTGACGGTCTCGCCGAGGCACGCCCCTATCGCGGCGTCTTCCTCACCGTGAAGGGGAGCGAACTGGCCGAGAAGGTCGAGGCCCGCCACCAACTGGTATTGTCGACCCTGCTGGCACTCGGCGTCCCCCCGCATGTCGCCGAAGCCGATTCCGAAGGGATCGAGCACCACTGCAGCGATGCCACCGTCGAGGCGATGCAGCGGTTTCTGGAAGCGCACAACCGCTGAGGCATCGAAGCCGACAGTGACGATCCGTCCCCGGCGATCGCGGCTGGGAACTTTTCGACGTTAGTGGTAGACTCCTGCGCCTCGAGACAATCGATCATCCAACGACGCGCCTGCCGCGCTCGACAGGGTCCGACTCCATGCAAGTCCTTTTTGCCAACACCATCGTCGGTATGACGCCACCCTAGCGTAACGCCCCCGTCCCGGTGTGCCTTTCGGCACCCGCCCGGCTGTCTCCGATCCTCCCGGTCGGCGGACGGCACTGTTTTGCTGCTCCCATTCAATTCAAAGACTTGCCGCGAATGCGTGGTGGCCGACCGACAACGCCCTGCGTTCGATGTCCCCCTGATGATGGACGTCGACCACTGGAGTTTCGTTTTGTCGAAACGCAACGGCGATGTCCCTGGCCGCCCACCGTGGCTCATGACAGAGAACTACCCATGCTTGAACTGATAAGAAAACACTGGCTGTCCAACGTCCGTGCCGACGTGCTCGCCGGCGCCGTGGTCGCCATGGCGCTGATTCCGGAGGCGATCGCGTTCTCGATCATCGCCGGCGTCGATCCCAAAGTCGGTCTCTACGCCTCGTTCTCGATCGCTGTAGTGATTGCCTTCACCGGTGGCCGGCCGGGGATGATCTCCGCCGCCACCGGCGCCACGGCGCTGCTGATGGTGACCCTGGTCCGCGATCACGGCCTCGAATACCTGCTGGCGGCGACGCTGCTGACCGGGGTGATCCAGATCGTGTTCGGCTACCTGCGCCTGGGCGAGTTGATGCGATTCGTGTCGCGCTCGGTAGTGACGGGCTTCGTCAACGCGTTGGCCATTCTGATCTTCATGGCACAGCTGCCGGAGCTGACCGGCGTCACCTGGCACGTGTACGCCATGACCGCCGCCGGGCTCGGCATCATCTACCTGTTTCCCTACCTGCCGGTGATCGGCAAGGCGTTGCCGTCGCCGCTGGTGTGCATCGTGGTGCTGACGATCGTCTACATGGTCAGCGGCCTGGACATTCGTACCGTGGGTGACATGGGCGAGCTGCCCGATTCCCTGCCGGTCTTTCTGTGGCCCGACGTACCGCTCAATCTCGACACCCTGATGATCATCCTGCCGTATTCGCTGGGCATCGCCGTGGTCGGCCTGCTGGAGTCGATGATGACCGCGACGATCGTCGACGAGTTGACCGATACGTCCAGTGACAAGAACCGCGAGTGCAAGGGGCAGGGCGTCGCCAATATCTTCTCGGGCCTGCTTGGCGGCATGGCCGGCTGCGCGATGATCGGGCAGTCGGTGATCAACGTGAAATCCGGCGGGCGTACGCGCCTGTCGACCCTGATCGCCGGCGCTTTCCTGCTGATCCTGGTGGTCTTCCTCGGCGACTGGGTTTCGCAGATCCCCATGGCCGCACTGGTGGCGGTGATGATCATGGTCTCGATCGGCACGTTCAGCTGGGAGTCGATCGTCAACCTGCGCCGTCATCCGATGTCGACCAACATCGTCATGCTGGCCACCGTGGTGGTGGTGGTCACCACCCACAACTTGGCGATCGGCGTGCTGGTCGGTGTGCTGCTGGCGTCGCTGTTCTTCGCCAACAAGGTCGGGCAGATCCTCTACATCGGGAGTCGCATGGACGACGACGGCAAGACACGCAACTATGACGTCGTCGGCCAGGTGTTCTTTGCTTCGTCGACCCGCTTCAACGCCGGATTCGATTTCAAGGAGGCGGTCGAGCGGGTGACGATCGATGTCTCCCGCGCCCACTTCTGGGACATCACGGCGGTCGAGGCGTTGGATAACGTGGTGGTCAAGTTCCGGCGCGAGGGTACCGAAGTCGAGGTGGTGGGCATGAACCAGGCCAGCGCCACCCTGGTTGATCGTTTCGGAGTGCACGACAAGCCGGATGCGGTGGAAAAACTGATGGGTCACTGACCCATCGAGTCGAACCGGCCCGCTTTTCATCATCGACCAAGAATGGCTGAAAGGAGCATCCCATGAGTGAACGTCAGGTTCTGGCCTGTATCGATGACTCGCACCACGCTTTTGCAGTCTGCGCCGCGGCCGCCTGGGCCGCCGAACGCCTCGGTACGCCGCTCGAGCTGATGCACGTGTTGAGCAAGGCATCCAGCCTGGGCGCCACCGACGCCAGCGGGCAGATCGGTCTCGGTAGCCGTGAACATCTGCGCGAGCAGCTCACCGAGCTCGACGAGCAGCGTGCCAAGCTGGCCCAGCAGCATGGTCGCGAGTTGCTCGAGGCCGCGCGGGGCCAGGCCGAGCGCCTGGCACCCAGTGCCAGGGTCTCGACCGCGTTGCGCCACGGCGATCTGATCGAGTCGCTGGTCGAGCGCGAGCCTCAAACGCGGCTGGTCGTGCTGGGCAAGCGTGGCGAATCCGCCAGTGAAGCCCTAGAACATCTGGGCAGCAATCTCGAGCGAGTCGTGCGTACGCTGCATACCCCGATTTTGGTGACCCCGTCCGAATTCCAGCCGCCGTCACGGCTGCTGCTGGCGTTCGATGGCGGTCAGACGACCCGCAAGGGAGTCGAGATGATCGCCGACAGCCCGCTGCTCAACGGCCTGGTCTGCCACGTCGTCATGATCGGTGCCGGCACCGACGATCAGCGAGCCCAGCTCGAGTGGGCGCTGGAGCGGCTGCGCCAGGGGCAGGTCGACGCCCAGGGCACTATCCTGGCCGGGGACGTCGATGAAGTCCTCGCCGACTACGCGGACCGACAGCAGATCGACCTGACGATCATGGGCGCCTACGGTCACTCGCGGATTCGCCATCTGCTGGTCGGCAGCACCACCACCGCCATGCTGCGACACGCGCGGACCGCAACGCTTATACTGCGCTGACCGCTCGCCACGGCGCATCACCGCCGCCGTGGCTCATTCACCGTCACCGGCACTCGCCGCCGTCCCCACAGGAGTCATCCATGACCATTCAACGTCACGATCCGCAGACCCGCATGAGCCGTGCGGTGATCCACAATGGCGTCGCCTATCTCTGCGGCCAGGTGGCGGGTCCCGAAGCCCGGGAGGGCGACATCACCGCGCAGACATTGAGCATGCTCTCCCGGGTGGAGGCGCTGCTGGACGAGATCGGTTCGGACCGGGAGCACTTGCTCTCCGCCACCATCTATCTGGCGGACGGGGACGATTTCGCGGCGATGAATGCGGTCTGGGATGCCTGGGTCCCCGAAGGGCATGCGCCGGCGCGCACCTGTATCACGGCACCAATGCCGGCGAAGTCGCTGCGGGTGGAAATTACCCTGACGGCCGCGATCAAGTAGCCCGCCGATCAGGCGTCGTCGCGGGAGGGTGGTGTCGGCTGGTGTTGCAGAAAGCGCGACAGCCGATCCGCCTGGCTCTCGCCGACCTGGCACAGTTGCCAGGCGATCTCGGCGTATTGCATCAGCGTGGGTAACATCAGCTGCAGCCGGTGAGGGTCGTTCTGGTGACGATCCGCCTCGGCATCCAGCCATTCGAAGAGCCTGGCCAGGCGAGTGTAGTTCACGTCGCCCCGGCCGCTGTTGCCGCGCAGCGCATCGATCGCCAGACAACGCATCACGCTGCGCTTGTTCGGATCCAGACTCTCCTTGTCGAGCAGCGCCTCGGCGTGCTGCACGAACTGCCCCATCAGCTGCGACAGCTCCGCCGCTTCCAGTTGGCGGCGCACCGCGTCCTGGCTTTCGATCAGGGCCTGCTGTTGGCGGTTCAGCCCTCTGACCAGGACGACCAACTGCACGCAGAGCCAACCCGCCAGGACCAGGGTCAGCAGATAGATGCCCAGCGGTGCCAGCGCATCGGCCGGCAGTGGCCAGTCAATTTCGCTGGCCAGCACGCCACCAGCGGCCAGTGCCAGTAGCACGATAATGATCAGGGCGATGGAGATGCCGGATTTCATGCCGATGTCCAATCAGGGGGGAGTCATTGCCGCCATGACGCTTTATCGGCACGGGACCGCTGTTTCTTGAGCACTCGCTAAAGTAGTGCTTCAGCCGCGCTCAGATCATGCCGCCGTTCACCGCGATCACCTGGCGGGTGATGTAGGCGGCATCCTGCGAACAGAGGAAGCTGACGGTGCCGGCGACCTCTTCGGCCGTTCCGGTGCGCTGCATGGGTATCAGCTTGCGAACCTCGTCTTTCGGCAGCTCGTCGGTCATCTGGGTCTCGATCCAGCCTGGCGCCACGCAGTTGACCGTGATCCGGCGCTTGGCCAGCTCGACGGCGAGCGCCTTGCTGGCGCCGATGATCCCGGCCTTGGCGGCGCTGTAGTTGACCTGGCCGCGATTGCCCGTCAACCCCGACATCGACGAGAGCGCCACGATACGACCGGGCTTGCGGCGTTGGATCATCGGCATGACCAGCGGATGCAGGACATTGTAGAAGCCATCCAGATTGGTCCGCAGCACGCTGTCCCAGTCCTCACCCGCGAGTGCCGGGAAGGGCCTGTCCGCGGTGATGCCGGCATTGCAGACCACGCCGTAGTAGCAGCCGTGCTCGGCAATGTCGGCCTCCAGCACCGCCTGGGCCGCCTCCCGCGCCGTGACGTCGAAATGGATCACGCGGGCCTGGCGGCCCTCGGCTTCGATTCCTGCCCGGACCTCCTCGATATCGCCCCCCGGGCGGCGGCAGTGCAGTACCAGGGCGAAGCCGTCGCGGGCCAGGCGCGTGGCGATCGCCTTGCCGATGCCGCGATTGGCGCCGGTGACCAGAATCGTCTCGGGATGTTTGTCTTCCATGAAGCCTCGGTAGCAGAGCTGCGAATGATGGGGTCGGGAGGTCAGGCGTCGCCCCGGATCGGCATCGAGTCGGGGCGGTAGAGCGTCAGGCTGCCGTGAGCCAGTGGCGGTTCGCGGGTCCCGGCCCGGCGCAGCTCGCCGCTGACCTGGGTAACGCCGTTGTCAGCGACGAAATCGACGGTGATCGTGACCTGAATTCGCTGATCGAAGGCGAAGACGGGCACCCGGGCCCGGTAGCGCCTGGCCCCGAGCAACAGGCCGGGCGCCGGTGTCTCGGTCGAGCCGGATGCCTGAAAGCCGGCCCAGGCAGCGACGGTCTGGGCCAGCCACTCGACCCCGACCCAGGCGGGAATGCCGTTGGCCTCGGCGAACAGGTCGTCGTGGCGCGTCGACGTTTCCGCGGTCGCGCCATCGTCGGTGGCGGCGATCAGGTGGGTCAGCAGGCACATGCGCCTGGCGTGCGGTATCAAGGGTTCGACGGCGCAGGGCAGGCGAACCGCGCTGGAGGGATTCAAGATGACAGTCTCTCTTCGTTCTGGCGTCTCGTCATTCGGTTCGAGGGTCCAGCGTCAACAGCAGGCTGGCATTGTTGCCGCCGAAGGCGAAGCTGTTGCTCAGCGCCCGGCGCGGCCGGCGTTGCGGCGCTGCACCGTTCGTCACCAGGGGGAGCGGGGGGATCTCCGGATCATAGTCCCCGTCGAACCGATGTTCCGGCAGCCTCCCCTGGGTGAGCGCCAGCCAGCAGAAAGCGGCTTCGAGGGCCCCCGCGGCGCCAAGCGTGTGCCCCGTCAGCCCCTTGGTCGAACTGCAGGCAGGCGGCGTTGGGAACAGCGTTGTCACGGCCGCGGCCTCCATGCTGTCGTTGAGTGCCGTTCCGGTGCCGTGGAGGTTGAGATAGTCGATCTCGGACGCCTCGAGCCCGGCCATCTCCAGTGCCTGGCGCATCGCTTCCGCTGCGCCACTGCCGTCCGGGCGGGGGGCGGAGATGTGGTGAGCGTCGACGCTCTCGCCAACGCCGGCGAGCTGGACACCGCCGCTTTCAGGCGTCACCACGAACAGGGCTGCCGCTTCGCCGAGATTGATCCCGTCGCGATGCCGGGAGAAGGGCTGACAGGGGTTGTCGCTGACGGCTTCCAGACTCAGGAATCCATTGACCGTGAGGCGACACAGGCTGTCGGCGCCACCGGCGATCACCGCATCGCACTGGCCACTCTTGAGCAGGCGCCTGGCGCTGGCCAGCGCTCTGGCACTGGAGCTGCAGGCCGTCGAAAGCGTGTAGCAGGGACCGGTGATTCCCAGACGCTCCGCGATGAAGCGCGCCGGCGCTCCCAGCTCCTGGCGCGCGTAGGCGAAGGTTTCCGGCAGCGGCCCTTCGCGGCCACTCTCTGCCAATGCCGACTCGGTCTCACCGATGCCGGAGGTGCTGCTGCCGATGACCACTCCGATCCGATCGCCCGGCACCGAGGAAAGCAGCGACTCGATCTCGTCGCCGAGGCGAGCCAGGGCGAGCGCCAGCAGCCGGTTGTTGCGGCTGCGGTGGTCCTTTGGCCACTGGCTGTCGTCGGGCAGTTCGCTGGTGACCTGTCCCAACGGCAGGGGACGGCCCGGGGTGAAGGCGTCGCTGGTGGTCAGGCCGCGCTGGCCCGAGAACAGGGCGTGGCCGATCGTGTCCAGATCGTCGCCCAGCGAGCAGACGACGCCGGGGCGGGACAGGCGACAAGAAGAGGCAGTCATGAATCATCGTTCTCCTGCATCGGGGCGATCGTCAACCGGTAGTGGCCCTGGCGGTCGTCCAGCATCAGCGTCTCGGAGCGATCGCGATCCGGCGCCGGCGTGATGCGAGCGACCAGGCTTCCCCGATAGCTGATGTCGCGACTCGTCGCGCTGTCGACGACCCGCCAGGCGCTCCCCGCGAAGGCGTCGTGCAGGGCGTCGATCGGCCACAGGCTCCACTCCAGGCGCGATGCCAGCCATTGTGGCGGCATCGGCAGTTGGGGTTCACCCGGCGCGTCGCCCGCTTCGAAGCGCGCGCCCTCGGCGTCGCGAACCAGCGTCGTCAGGCGCTGACCGTAGGGCGTCACCAGCACCGCACGCAGGCGGTCCGGATCGATCCGGATGAACGCGATCAAGGTGCGGGCTTCGCCTCCGTCCGGTTCGAACGTCAGTCGGCTTTTCAGCGTGTCGGTCGTGGTGGCGGCGGCCAGCGGCGGCGTCGGCGACACCGGTGGACTCAAGCTGCAGGCGGACAGGGCGAACGCCAGGCACAGCGGCAGCAGGAGGGGAAAGCCGCGCATCACCGTCCGGTCTCCGGCGACGGGCCAGCATCCGGCTGACGCGCACCGGCGGTCCCGGAGCCCGACGCCCTCGATGCCGCCTGTCTCTCGCAGAGGTCGGCCAGCGTGTCGATATGCCGGGCCGAGTCGGTGACGAACGGGTTGCGACGGTCCCAGGCGTAGCCGGCCAGAATGGCGCTGATGCGCTCCTTGATATCGCGGGGTGCGTCGGCGTGAAAGATGATGGTCTGGAGTCTGCCGTCGTACCAGGCGTCGACGAAGGCGCGAAACGTCTCGATGCCTTCGCGCAGCGGTGCCTCGAACCGGCCAAGCCAGTCGATGGCCTCACCGGCCAGTTGGCGATCCACCAGCGGTGCCGCCAGGCTTGCCGATTTCAGCGCAATGGTCACACCGGAAGAGAACACCGGGTCCAGGAACTCGCCGGCGTTGCCCAGCAGCACATAACCGGGCCCATGGAGACGCGTCACGTCGGCGGAATAGCCGCCGAGTTCAGCGATCGGTCGGGTCGGCCGCGAGCCGCCGAGCAGCTGGCGGAAACGCGGCTCGGCGTCGATCAGCGCCTGCCAGCGGGCCTCGGTCGAATCGCCGTAGGCGCTCATGCGCTCTGTCTGGCCGACCACGCCCACCGAAGCGCGCTGGTTGCGGAAAGGGATCAGCCAGTACCAGATGCCGGCATCGTCGGGATGAACGCCGATGAGGATCTTCTCGCGATCATGGCTCGGCTCCACCGGGCAGCCTTCGACATGAGTGAACAGCGCGGTGCGGGGGGCCTGACGGGCGTCGCGCTCGAGCGCCTCGAGCCGGGCCAGTACGCGTCCGTAACCGCTGGCGTCGACGACGAAGCGGGCGGTCAGCGTGCTGGCGTTGCCGGATTCATCGACGACATCGACCTGGGGGCGATCGGGATCGGCGCGGAACGCGGTGACGGTGATGCCGAATTCGACCTTCGCGCCTTTCGCGCGGGCGGCCTCGATCAGCCGGTGGTCGAAGTCGGCGCGCTCGACCTGAAACGTCGTGCCCCAGCCCGGCGTGAATTTGTGGCGGAAGTCGATCGCCGTGCTCTCGCCGCCGCGGGTAAACGCGGCGCCATTCTTGGGTTGATAGCCGGCTGCCTGGACGGTGTTGAGGAGGCCGGCCTCTTCGAGATGGCCCATGCACTGCGGCAGCAGGCTCTCGCCGATGGAGAAACGCGGGAAATGGCTGCGTTCGACCACCAGTACGCGACGACCGCGGGACGCCAGCTGTGCCGCGATCGCGGCACCGGCGGGGCCGGCGCCAATCACGATGACCTCGTGGTCGGCTTCAGACATGTTCGCTCTCCCGTCGTGGTGTCGAATGGCCAGCCTCCGGGCGCACCCAGGGGACCAGCGCCCAGACGCTGGCCAGGCCGATCAGGCAGGTCAGGCCCAGGTAATGCAGCGCGGGCGTCGCGCTGAAGGCCAGCATGCCGAATGCCAGCAGGCTGGTGAGTGTCGATAGCGTGATGGCCAGCCACGCAGCCGGCTTGCGGGCATGCTCCACGTTGAAGATACCGGCATCCAGCCCGATTCCCAAGATAAGCAGCAGACCTAATTGGTTGAAGATGTTGAGCGGGACGCCGCCGACGGCGAACGCCGTCAGCACGATGAGGGTGGCGCCGAAGGGCGGCACGACGACACGCCAGGCGCGACCTCGATAACGCCACAGCAGTGCCAGCGTCATCAGCGCCATGGCCGCGGCCACCCAGAGGGCGGTATGGCGGCGGAGCTCGCCGAGCAGCCCGCCGATGCGGCTGACGCGGTCGCTGTACTCCACCTTCGGTGGCGAGTCGGCCAGGGTCGACAGGGTCGCATCGGTGCGGGCATCGCGAGCGCCGGATATCACCACGGTGGCGGCCACCCCGCCGTCGTCCGTCTTGCCCAGCCACAGCCGCTGCTGGAGCGAGCCCAGAGGCGTCTCGAGCCATTCGGCCAGGGTCAACGGCGGCGCCTGCTGCAAGCGTGCCCGCGCCTCGTCGGCGACGGTCGCCGGCAAGCCCGCTCGCTCCACCAGCGCGTCCAGCGGCGCGCCGTAGAGCTTGCGTACCCGGGCCAGGTTGGCCTGCTGCTCGGCCATCGTCGGCACCGATCCGGCCAGCGATTGATACTCGACCTGGAGACCGTCGGCGATGGCACGGTCGAGTGAGCCGTCCAGCATATCGAGCCGGGTCAACAGCGACTGGGTATCCGCGGCCCGAACCAGGAAATAGCGGCTGCCGGTATCGCGGTCGAGCAGCTGTTGTACGCGCTGCTCGTCCTGCATCAGCGCCGCCGGCGAGGGATTGAGCAGTTCCAGGCTGTCGTCGCTGGTCAGGCGCAGGCCGCAGAAGGTCGCCAGAACCAGCGCGCCGGCCAGGGCGAGCCATGGCGACAGTCGCCAGCGAGGCTGACACAGTCGCCACCAGCGCGTCGCCAGACGCGCCGTGAACGGGGAGGCGTGAAGGGTGAAGCGGGGAAGCCACAGCACCACGGTGAGCCAGGCGCCGATCAGCCCGAAGGCGGCGAACGCCGCCATCTGGCGCAATCCCGGCATCGGTGTCAGTGCCTGGGCCACATAGGCGATGACGCTCGAGATCAGGCCCAGCGTCAGGCTCGGCATCAGTCGGCGAAGCCGGAATTGCCTGCCATCGATGACGCGGTCGCACTGCAGGTGGAGCACATAGTCGACGGCGATGCCGATCAGGCTGGCGCCGAAGGCCAGGGTCAGCAGGTGCAGGCGTCCGAAGATCCCCAGTGTCAGCGTCAGCGCGAACAGCGAACCGGCCAGCAGGGGCACCATCAGTTGCAGCAGCACCCGGGGCGAGCGAAACACGAAACCGATGACCAGCAGTACCCCGAGTAGAGAGGCGGCGCCGATGGTGGACATCTCCCGCTTCGCCTGACGGGCGCCGGCGGCGGCGTGGAACACCAGGCCGGAACGCAGCAGTTCGGCATCGGGATGCTGCTGTTGAAACCGTTCGAGCGCGCTGTGCAGGGCATTCTGCATCGGCAGGTCGTAGGGGGAACCCTTCAACTCGCCGATCAGCACGCTCCATTGCCGTCCCTCGGCATCCAGCGTCAACAGACCGTCGGCGGCGCCGATCGGGCTGCGTGGCAGGCGTGACAGCCAGGCGTCGAGCAGCCCGAAGGGGTCGGCGACGGGCTCCGGGCGCGCCGTCGGCGAGAACAGCCGGCGCAGCGCCGGCTCGACCAGCGTACTGCCGCCATCGGTGTCGATGGCCTGCTGCCACTGCGGCGTCAGCAGACGATAGCGCCACTGCCCCATCCAGCCGTGCGGGTCGGCGTCGGCCAGATCGAGCTCGCGCCAGTCGACCCCGGCCAGTTGGCCCTCGTCGACCAGCCGCTGCAGCGACCGGCCCAGCGCTTGCGTCGTCGGTACCCGTTCGTCATCGCCGAGCAGCAGCAGGAAGCGATTCTCGAAACCGCGCCCCAGTTCGCGGTCCGCTTTCTCGACCAGCGGCGCCTGCCGGTCGGCGGGCAGCAGCGCGGTGAGGTCGGTATCGGCGGGCAGGCCCTGGCGCAGCATCCAGCCCAGCCAGAGGGCACAGAGTGCCAGCGACGCGAGCCAGAGCCAGCCGAGCCAACGGTAGCCCCTGTCCGTCATGAGTCGTTCAGCGGATGCTGGTCGAATAGCCGGACCTTCAACCGGTCGCCGTCGGGCGTGCGCATGTCGAGATGATCGATGGTGTCAGACCCCCGCAGATGGATCTCGGCGATGCGCTCGCGCAGGGCGGCTTCCTTCGGGGTCAGGGCGACCTGCCAGTCATCCCGGTCACCGGATAGCGCCAGGGTGAAGCGGGACTCCAGCGCCTGCCAGTCGCCTTCCAGCAACTGCAGGAACAACTGGGCGACCTGCTCGCCACCGGGCGGCGCGTTCTCGCCGCTGCCATCGGTTATCGCCTGTGGGGTCAGCTCGATCCGCTCCTCGACCGGTTGCTCGAGTTGCCAGACGACGCGCTTGCCGCGCTCGAACAGAAACGTGCCCTGGCTGGAAAGCGAGCTGTCGAGGTCCGCCAGTTCGCGCTGCTGCTCGAAGCTGCCCGCCAGCGAGGGCGTGGCGGCGAGCTGGCGTTGCAGGTCGTCCAGATCGAAGGCCTGGGCGCTCAACGGCACCAGTAGCAGCAGTGTGATCCACCATCGACGAAACGGCATGGTCGGGTCCTCGGGGTATCGCGTGTCGGGAATCGCCCGGTCAGGTGACGGGGCGCTCGTCCTCATGGCCGGGGGCCGCGGCGTGGGCGTCCTCGCAGTCGAGCCAGAAGGGGAAGAAGTTGAACCACTGCAGCGGGGTCTTCTCGCACTGCCGCGTCAGCCAGTCGACGTAGCGCCGCATGGCGCCATCCATCCATGCCTCCCGATCCCGCCGGCTCAAGTCGCTGGTATCGTCGAAGTGGTCGAAGTCGATGCGATAGCTGGTGGGTTCGCGAAAGCAGCCGATGGTGTAGATCGGGCAGCGCAGCAGGCTCGCCAGCCAGAACGGGCCTTCCGGAAAACGCGCCGGGTGGCCCAGGAAGGGAAGCGTGCGGGCGCGTCCGTTATCGCTGATCGGCACACGATCGGCGGCGATCACCACGAAACCGCCTTCCGCGATCCGGCGCCCCAGCTTCATCGCCGTCGATGGCGTGATCTCGCTGACCTCGACGATCTCGGGCGGGTTCTCGCGGTGGGTCGAGCGCGCCAGGACCTCGTCGAACTGCTGCGCATTGCGTGTGTGCATCAGCAGCGTCGCGCGGAAGTCCTCCTGCATGTCGCTCATGGCGGTGCAGATCTCCATGTTGCCGACATGGGAGACCAGCATGATCCCGCCGTGCCCGCTCTCGACCGCCTGGCGAAACCGCTCCCGCGTATCGCCTTCGAAGCTGAGCGCCGGTGGGATGCCGCTCCAGGCGTCGATCTTGTCCATCAGGCTCTGCCCGAAACTGCGGAAGTGGCGCAGGCTCAGCCAGGTCAGACGCTTGGGCGCATGGCCGTAACGGTGCCGCCACAGTCGGGTAAGGTAGGTATGGGAGGCGCGCCGATGCAGGCCGTGGGCGATATAGTAGTAGACGATCACCAGCAGCAGCATGAACTGGAACGGTAGCCGTCCCAGCTTGCGCCGGATCCAGACCATGGCGCGAACCCCGCCGGCAGTGCCGGTCTCGCGAATTCTCGACCAGTGATTGGGATTGCTGCTGATCGGTGTCATGAGAGTCGTTCCTGGCGGCGGCTCAAGAGATCGGGGAGGCGTCTGAACATGCCGAGCACCAGACGCAGATGCATGCGGGCGAGCAGTACGTTGTCCCGCCATAGCTGGAAGTGGGAGACGCCGTCGATGGGGTAGCGGACCCGGACGGGCAGGTTGACGACGCGTTCGCCCTGCCAGTGCCAGCGTACCGGAAGCTCGCTGTCGAACTCCATGCGATCGCCGCAGGGGTGTTCGGCAACCAGCCGGTTGACGGCGGCGACGGGGTAGAGCTTGACCCCGCACATGGTGTCGCGAAGATCGAATGACAGCGTCGCCAGCCAGACCAGCGAATGGGTGATATAGCGGGAGTAGAAGCGGTGCCGGGGCACGCTGGCGTCGAATCGCGGGTAGCCGAGCCGCAGGACCTCGTCGTCGGCGCGGAGCCCCTCGACGAAGGGCGGCAGGTCGGCCGCTTCGTGCTGGCCATCCGCATCCACCTGCAACACGTGGGTCAGCCCGCGTTCGGCGGCTCGTGCCAGGCCCGCCCGCACCGCCGCGCCCTTGCCCCGGTTGACGGGCAGCCTGACCAGATCCACCGACTCGACGTCTGCCAGGGCATCCAGCACCCCGGCACAGTGCGCGTCGCTACCGTCATCGACCAGGATGACCGGCAACTGCAGCAGGCGTAGCCGCGCCAGGGTCTGGCCGACCGCCTCGGCGTGGTTGTAGACCGGCACCAGGACCGCGATGCGGGCGCTGCTCTCTCTCGACATCCTCTAACTCTCCCGCTCTTGCCGATCGACCAGGGCGATGCGGCCGCTGACATGTTTCCCGCGCCAGCTGTCGCACTCGAGGCGCAGGCTCTCGGCCCCGTCGCCCCGACGGTGCTCGAGGGACATTTCGAAGCGATCGCCGGGCAGCAGCGGCTGGGGAAATCGCAGCCGCTCGAGTCCGTCGAAATCGCTGGTCAGCGCGAACAGCCGGCGCGCCTGCTGCATCGCCCAGTGCACCAGGGCGATGCCGGGGAGCACCGGCTGACCGTCGAAGTGTCCGTCGACATAGGCGCAGTGTTCGGGTACCTCCAGCGTGACCCGCCAGCCGCTGTCGTGGACGCGTTCGCCCAGCCAGCGTGGCGCGCGTCGATCCTCCAGGTCGAGGAACAGGCGCTGTCGGATCTCCGCGCCCAACTTGCCCTGGGCATTGGTCGGCCAGGGGGCGACGAAGCGCCAGTAGCGGGGTAGCACCGGCGTCTCGAAATGGGCGGCGAGTGCCCGGCGCAGCCGCTTTACCGTGTCGCGATGCTGGCGGTGATCGTGGGGCACTTCGCTCGGCGACAGCTGGACGATGGCGGCGAGGCGCAGGTCACGGCGTTGCAGCGTCAGGGTCTGCGCCCGTTCGACGCCGGGGAGCCTGCTCAGTGCGCGGTCCATCGCCGTCAGCGAGATCCGTTTGCCGCCGATCTTGACGATTCGGTCGGCACGGCCCAGCAGTTCGAAGCCCCGGTCCGTCAGCGCGATCAGGTCGGCCTGGCGTTGCCACTGATCCGGGATTTCCAGGTGGCGCGAGCGCAGCCACAGGCGATTGTCGTCGCCGTGGCTGACCTCGACGCCGGGCAGGGCGGTCCAGGCGGATTCACGCTGCTGGACGCGCCAGGCGATGCCGCCGGTCTCGGAACTGCCGTACACCTCGTGGACGGGCGTGCCGAGCCGCTCGTGGACCAGGTCGCTGGCGCTCCTGGAGAGCGGCGCTCCCGAGCTGTAGATCGTCTCGAGCGCCGCGCTCGCCGGCTTCCAGTCGAGCGCTTCCGGCAGGCGGGACAGCGCTGGTGACGCGCTGACGAGGATCATCCGGTGCCCGTTCGTCCGGCAGTGCTGCAACCAGGTGTGGAGGGTTTCCGGGTAGCGACAGGGCTGGGTCGCGAAGGGGCTGTTCTCGCACAGCGGGCGCAGGATCGAGAACAGCAGGCCGTAGATATGCTGGTGACTGACCTGGCTGACGACCAGTCGGCCCGCCAAAGGCCAGAGCGAGGCCTGGGTGGCGAGCTCGGCATCCAACTGATCGAAACGTTTGTCCAGTCGCTGCGGCTCGCCGCTGGAGCCTGAGGTGTAAAGCGAGACGGCCACGGTGGGTAGTGGCCGCGAGTCCCATTGGGGGGCGCGGTCTGGGGGGCTTTGGGACCCGTAGCTCCCGAGCATCGGCTCGGCCGGCCCGAGCGCCACGCCGGTGCCGTGCAGGGCCGACAGCGTCTTCGGCTGATTGTCCGCCGGTAGCACGACGCGATCGCCGCGCTCCCAGATCGCGACCAGCGCCGCGCTGAACTCTACTGGGTCCGGCTCGAACAGCCGCCAGCCGTCACTCTCGTTGGGCGTCTCGAGCAGCCATTGCTGCCAGGCGCCGATACGCCCATGCCACTCGCCCACGGTCAGCCAGCGAGACGGCGTATCCCCCCTTGGGGGGACCCAGGCGATGGCATCCGCCTGGGGGCGGTCACGCCACGGCCGATCGCCGAGTCTACGAAACGTCATGGCGCGCCTCGCCTTGCTGTCTCATGGCCGCTTCCGCGCGCCGTCTGATCCGCTGGCGCAAGCACCACTCTCCCGCAAACATGGCCAGCATCAGGCCGTAGACGATGCCGCCGTTGTACCAGGCCCAGACATCGAGGTCGGCGAAAATCGCAGTGAACAGGGCAATGGCACCGTTGAGGGCGAAGAAGATGCACCAGGCCTGGGTCACCCGCCGGGTGTAGCGCACGGCGTGAGGCGGCAGGTCGGGTTCCTGCCGACGAGCGAACCGTTCGATCAGCGTCGGCGGATGACGCAGGCCATGGGAAAAGAGCAGCAGCAGAGCGACGTTGACCACGACCGGCCATAGCCGCAGGCCGAGCTCCGCACTGCCGGTCGCCGTCAGCAGGAGGACCAGCGGCACCAGACTCCATCCCCAGCGCCGTTGCGCCGAGGGCAGTCGCCACCAGGCAGCGGCGGCCAGCACCATCAGCAGCGGCCAGGCACCGTAGTGCGGCAACAGGAAGTGAACCACCAGAGGCCAGACCAGGCCGATGATGGCCACTGCCAGCCAGAGAAGCCGGTTACGACCGTGGGGGGGAATCGACGAAATCACGAGGGCACCGCCGCTGTCATTTCTGGCGACGCGATTCGACCAGGGCCGCCAGACTCTTCAGGTTGGCGAAATGCTGACGGGAGGATTCCGCCTCGGACTCCAGCGTGATGCCGTAGCGCTTCTGTAGCGCGAGGCCCAGTTCCAGCGCGTCGATGGAGTCCAGCCCCAGTCCTTCGACGAACAGCGGCTCTTCGGGATCGATGTCGTCCGGCGTCACATCCTCGAGTTCCAGGGTCTCGATGATCATCTGCTTGAGTTCGTGTTCCAGCGCTGTCGTGGTCATCGGTCTTGATCGTCCTTGTGACTCGTTCGTTATCGTTTACTGGCGCTCGATCGTGATGTCGGGCGCGCTGCCGGTAGCTTACCGGCCGGGTGCGGCGGTCGTCCCGTCGCCGAAACTGGTCGTTGCGGGGGGCGGATCATGACCGAAGAGACTCGAGTTGCCAACCGCGTCGGCTGATGGGACACGCGATCCGCTGATGACTGCCCATCAGCCAGTCGATGACATCCAGGGGTTGCAAGGTCGTGCCGCCTGCCGGGGTCGCCGCCTCGACCAGGCGCCGGGCACCTTCGGTCGGCTGGCTGCCGACCCGAAGGGCGACGGCGGCGGATAGCGACGCGGGCGCGTACGCGGCGAATCGCTGGGGAACGGGCTGATCGCTGAAGACCAGCAGGAGACTCGGCTGCCCATCGGCGAGATAGCCGCTGGCTTCCGCGATCAGTGCGGCCCATTCGCCACCGCTGGCGGCAATCGCCTGCTGGCTGCGCCGATTGCCACTGGCGATGGAGTAGACGCCGGCCGTGGCGTTGTGAACCGACAGGCCGAACCGGGCCGGGGAGAGCGGTTCGCCCTCATTGAGGCCGTAGAGCATTTCCAGCGTGCGTTCACCATCGCCGTGGCGCGAGGCGTGCAATACGATACGGTCGGCTTCGGGATCGAGCGTCGCCAGCATGTCGCAGATGGCGCGCCCGAGCAGGTTGAGGCGGCGTCGCAGCATCGCGGGAACGGCCTTGCCGGCAGGCTTGTCTTGCGTATCGAGTCGAGATTCCCCGGCAGCCTCGCGGTGAGGTGTCCAGGCTCGCCAATCCTGTAGGTAAAGATCCGTCATGGCGTCGCTTCAACGATCCGTATTGCAGTAATTTTACGCATCATAACGGAAAACGGCGCTCACGCGGTGCAAGCTTTATGGATTCTGGAGGGGCATCGACGATGTCCACCGTCCGGGGGCGTCAAAGCGCCGAACCGGAGTCCGGCGCACCCTAGGGAGGACGATCCTTCGGGCTCGACAAGACTACCGTCGCTCCCCGATGAAAGACTTGATGCAGGTTAAATCGTGATGTGTGAGGGAGGTAAAAAACGCGCACCGGTAACCTGGCCGCTATCGGGAATGCCACTCCCTCTCCTGTCACCCGTTCCGAGGCGCGACATGGCGGCAGCCGCGGGGCGGGGCGCCGATTCGGCGCCGAGACGACCGAGTCGACGTTCCAGCAGACGGCCTTCTTGGCACATCGCTTGACCTCCCGTCGACAGGAGGGGCTGTCACCTGTTGACGTTTGTTGCGCAAGCGTGCGTTTCCTTACCATGCCGTTTTCAAAAATAACAAAAAATGCCATAAGCGGCATCGTGCCATGATATTTGGCTAGGTAATCTTTCAGGCTAATTGCGTTCAATGCAAGTGTCGGGATCTTGGTTTTTACAGATCATCTTGGATGAGCGTGGTATTTTATTTTAAGTCGAGGTTGAAAAAAACTTAAGGAAAACAAAATGACTCAGCCCACTGGTATAGAGAGTAGTTTGGCATCAAGAAACGTTTTTCTAGGTGTCGATAGAGTTGAGGAGTTTGGTCGCGCTTTAGAGGACGCTCTGGGAAAGACGGGCCAGAGTCGTGGCGATGAAAAAACTTCCAGTCCGACCAATCGTGGGGATGATAAAGACGAGCAAAAAATACCCATTGATGAGATCGGGGATATCCTGGGTGGAGGAGGAATGGGTTCCGATACCCCCGTCGTGGATGGCTTGATCTTTGATGACAAGGTCTCATTGGAGCGCGACACGCGGCGCAACGCTGATGACGAAGAGTCTGACAAGGCCGAAGACCAAAATGTCGTTCGGAACGCGCTGGAAGAGTTGCTGGAATCTGACCCTGAATTTGCAGAAGCCTTTGACGAAGCCATAGAGAATGGCGTTCGCGTCAACTTTCGTCTCAATGGCGACGACAGTCGCGCCTCGATTGTCAACGGCGATGTGCTTCAAATCGACATCCCCAGTGATGCAGACGTCAAATCTTCGTTGAAAGAGGTGTTCAACGAGGATTCGAACTGGGATGTGCAACCCCCCGGTGAGGGCCCCGGTTTTGATGAAGTCATGGCGGATGACGATATGTCAGGGGAAGAGTTCGTCGATGATATGGAGCGCCTTGGAATTTTCTCTTTTTCAGGAGAGCATGGCGATAAGATTCGTAAAGACGTAATCTACATGTACGATAATAGCGGTTTCATGAAAGAAACCATGCGTTCTACGCTGGAAGACACCAATGGAGAAAAGAAATTCAACTTCTCCACCATTGGCCAGGGTGGCGGTACCGTTAGCTCTCCATTCGACGACTATTCCACGACACTGAACGCCCATGATGCCTACGAAGGCGTTAGAACGGAGGATTATGAATCCAAAGATAATCTCGGCAACGTCTCCTTAATGGCGCACGAGATAATGCACTCCTTTCTCGGGATCGGCGACAAGCCCACCATCGGCATTGGCGGCGCCGTGGTCCAGCAGGAACTTCAAACCAAGCCAGGCGGCGGTCGAGTCACCTATGACGAGGAACACAAGGGGGCGCCCATTGATATCCACGAGGGGTTTGATGCCAAGAGTTATATCGATGAAGTCAGAGGGGGTGGCCTTGACGATCTTTCAATGGATGAGCTACTGGATGAAGTTGATGGTGTCAGTGTTGGTCTCGCATTGATCAAGGATGATGATGAGTTCGATGACAAATTGAATAGCTTGGTCGAGACGATTCGCGAGGGGGTCGATGTTGAAGATCGAACCACACTTTACATGGAAGGTGACCTTGCAGAACGGTACAAGCAGCTGCTGGATTATAATCTCACCAATGGTGACTATGACAATTGGCAAGAGCTGCACAATGATACCAAAGAGCAACTTATGGACCGCCTTGGTAATTTTGGTGATGAGGCAGACGTATTTGCGGGTTATCTCAAGCGACACGATGGTGGAGAGCAACTGAAGGAGCTGTCTTACGATGCGTGGCGGTCAGATAATCACTTGGTGCCCAGAGATGACTTTATTCAGGGTGAAGAGGATTTCGATCATAATCTCAATGGGATCGTCAAGACTATCGTTGATGGTGTCGATGTGGATGACCGGAAGACCCTTTATATGGAGGGTGATCTTGCTGACCGCTATAAGGGCTTGCTTGAATACAACCTCGTCAATGGGGATTACGATAGCTACGAGGATCTGAGTGAATTCACTAAAAAGCAGCTCAAGGACCGCATCGGCAACTTCGATGATGAGGCCGATGTTTTCAACGGCTATCTGAAACGCCATGGTGGCAACGAGCAAATCGACGATTTGGCCAAGCAGGTTTGGAATGAGAGTGGCATTTGACAGCAATGGATAGCCGCTGCCAGCTCCCGACATGACACGAGCCCCGGCCACTCCCAATGGCCGGGATTTTCATGCCGAACCGGCCACCTTTCAAAAGTGCTGTTCGAATAGATGGTTGACGGGAGAGCGAGCCCGTATGGCTGGCTTTTTATCGCCCGGATTCTCAAAAGCCGCTCAAATTCATCTCGTCCTGGTCCCGCATCGACTACCGGCTACACGGATCGTCGAGCGGCACCTCGCGAGGCCGGAAGCGGCGGGAGATGGCGTCAATGGCGATGTTCAGCGCGGCGGTGACCAGCAGCAGGAAAAAGGCCTGATCGAACATCAGGTACTGAAAGCTGGAGTCGATGTAGAACCCCAGGGTAGCGACACCCAGCATGCCGAGCAGCGCGGTCTCTCGCATGATGACCTCCGCGCGGTAGCAGATCAGGGCCAGCAAATTGGGATAGAGGCGGGGCAGCAGTTCGTAGGCGTAGCGCCCGGACGCCGGGAGATTGGGCATGCCCAGCGTCAGACCGTCGGCGTGACGCGCGACCAGGAACGCGATCAGGGCACCGTTGTGCAGGGCGAGTGCCAGCCACGCCGGCAACATCGACGGCCCGAGCATCAGCAGGAAGATGAAGGCGAGCATCAGTTCCGGCGTCGAACGCACGACGACCAGCAGCATCCGTCCGCCGAAACCCAGCCAGGGGCGGCCGAAGTGACGGCTGGCCAGCGGCCATAGCAGTAGCGCCAGTAGCAGGCTGCCGACAGTGCCCATGAGCGCCAGCAGTAGCGTGTTGCCGATCGCCGGCAGCAGATCCGGCAGCCCGGCCAGCCAGGCGCCCAGGCCGGGGAGGTTTCCCTCCAGCAGCGGGGCCGGCCACAGGTCGTGGCTGACGAAGCGCCACAGCAGCTCGCCATCGACATCCGGCCACGGGCCGAGGAAGAACAAGGCGCCCACCAGCAGCGGTAACAGCAGGCGACGATGTCCCCACCACTGCAAGGTGGCGACCAGCGCGTAGAAGATCCAGAGCAGCGCACCGGCTTCGCCGAAGCGTCCCTCGCGAAAGGCGCTCTCCAGATAGAACCCGAGTGTCGGCAGGCCCACGAACCCGAGCAGCACGCTGGCGCGCATGGCGCACTCGAATCGATAGCGGGTGTAGCTGGCGAGGCGCTCCCAGACCAGCGGCAGTTCGGCATAGAGGAAGCGTGACAGCCGATCGACCCCGCTGGGCAGCGCGTCGTTCGGCGCCCTAGGCGTGAGCTCCAGAATCTCCGCGTAGACCTTGGCGAAGATGCCGGCATAAGGAATGGCCAGCGCGGCAAGGGCGGTGACCGCGGACAGGCCGAAAACCTGGAGAAACAGCAGTGCCCAGAACAGCTCGTGAATGGCGCGGACGAATGCACAGAAACCGCGCACCAGTCTCGAGTGATGAAACAGCAGCGCCAGCGGAAAGCCGAGTATCGCGCCGATGAACGTGCCCCACAGCGCGACACTGACGGTGAGGACGATGGCGCGCAACGGGCTCTCCAGCGCCATGAAATCGGGCCAGGCGAAACCCAGGGCCATCCGCCACAGCTCGCCCCACGGATCGACCGTGATGATGCGCAAATCGGCGAAGGGAAGCAGCAGCAGGCAGAGCAGTATCAGCGCCAGCGAACGGCGCGCCAGCGTCAGGCCAGGGCTGCGTCCCCGCAGCAAACCAGGGGCGGCACTCATGTCGATGCGGCGACTCCGGCCTCGTGGTTCGATGGGCCGGCATCCGGATAGAGGGCGTCGAGGCTCGCCAGTGTCAGCTCGCGGGCGGGCGCGTCCAGCACCACCTGACCGCCACGCAGACCAATGACCCGATCGAAGTGGTCCAGCGCCAGCCGGTGCTGATGCAGCGCAATGATGCTGGAGGTGTGGCGCGCCTGGATGCGCGCCAGCAGCCGCAGCGCCTGATGGGGGTCGACGCTGGCCAGCGGTTCGTCGCCGAGGAAGACGCTGCGCTGCTGGTACAGGGCTCTGGCGATCGCCACGCGCTGGCGCTGGCCCCCGGAGAGCTGCTCCACCGGGCGGCGGAGCAGGCCTTCCAGGCCCAGTTCACGGACCAGGAGGCCGATCTCCTGCCAGGCTTCTTGCCGGGGCTTCAGGAGATTGATCAGGTTGGCCAGCGCCCCGTGCCGATCCAGTCGTCCCATATAGACGTTGTGATAGACCGAGAGTAGCGGCACCAGGCCGTGCCCCTGCGGACACCAGGCGGCCTCGCTGTCCAGCCGGCGCCGAATCTCGGCGAGCAGCGTGGACTTGCCGGCACCGCTCTGGCCCAGCAGGGCCACGCGCTCGCCAGCTTCGAAGGTCAACGAAAGGCCGGGCAGCACGACTTGCGTCCCGTGACCCAGATCGACCCTGTCCAGCTCCAGTAGCGGCATCGGTGTCAGCGCAGCAGACCGATGGATTTGCCTACCGCTTCGATCGGGCCATAGTCGTCGTTGCTGGCCGGGATGAAGCCCGAGCGCGGAAAGCTTTCCAGCAAGGCAGGGTCGGTCATGTCGAGCAGCGCCTGCTGCACCTTGTGGGTGAATCCCTCGCCGTAACGCTCGTCGGCATCGCCGCGCAGGGTCCACTGGTAGTCCGGGTAGGTCGGCGATTCCCAGATGACTTCGACCTTGTCGGTATCGACGCGGCCATCCTCGACGGCGGCCTCCCACACGGTGAAGTTCACGGCACCGATGTCGTAGGTGCCGGATTCGACCAGCGCAATGGTGCGGGTGTGGTCGCCGGAGAAACCGACGCGGGAGAAAAGCTCGTCGGGGGCTTCGTCGAAGCGCTGGCGGATGAAGTGCTCCGGCATCAACCGGCCCGAGGTCGACGTCTTGGCGCCGAAGGTGAACGAGTGTCCGGCGACCGACTCGGGAAGCTCGTCCTGGTTCGGCTCGATACCCGTCGCGGTGTTGGCGATGAAATAGCTGCGGAACTCGGCGTCTTCCGCGCCCTGGGCGATGGCTTTCGAGCCCGGTACCAGCTGGCGGGCCTGTACGCCCGACAATCCACCGAACCACGCCAGTTGCACCTGGTCGTTGCGGAAGGCGGTGACCGCGGCGCCGTAGGAGGTGACGGGAACGTACTCGACATCGACCCCGAGCTTGTCCGACAGGTAGTCGGCGACCTTGGAGAAGCGCTCGACCAGGCGTGACTGGTCCTCGTCCGGAATCGCGGTGAAGCGGAAGGTATCGGCGGCATTGGCGGCCGAGCAGACCATTGTCAGGATCAGGGCGAACATCAAGCGCATGAGCGGCGACCTCGGGTGAGAGAAAAGACGCTCATGATAACCGCATTGCGGCACCGGGATTAAACTGGCGTGGTCGTAGGAAATGACCGATACGTCGAGGTCGGAACAGCGGCCGGCCTCATGCCTCCTTCGGCGGGAACTTGGTCGGTCGCAGGCTCTCCTTGATGGTCCTTAGGTGCGGCAGGAAGGACTCGCCCCGGCGCAGCGTCACGCCCGTCGCCAGGACGTCGATCAGCGCCATGTGGATCATGCGCGAGCTCATCGGCATGTAGACTTCGGTGTCCTCCGGTAGATCGACCGGGAGGATGTCGGTGCAGACGTTGGCCAGCGGCGATCCATCGCGCGTGATGCCGATGACCAGCGCGCCGGCGTCTCGAGCCACCTGAGCCACTTCGACCAGGTCGCGGGTCCGGCCCGTGTAGGAGATGACGACGATGACGTCCCCGGTATGGGACGCCGCGGCGATCATCCGCTGCATCAGTACGTCGTTGTAGGCGCCGACCGGCAGGTTGAAGCGAAAGAACTTGTTCTGGGCGTCGAATGCCGCCGGTGCCGATGCGCCCAGCGCGAAGAAGTGGATCTGCCGCGCCTGGGAAAGATGGTCGACGACGCGTTCGATGCGCCTGGGGTCGATGCCGCGACGGATCTCGTCCAGCGCAGCGATGGTCGCGCCGATGATCTTGTCGGTATAGGCGGCGGCGTCGTCGTCACTCTCGACGCTGCGGCTGACGTAAGGGGTTCCGCCCGCCAGGCTCTGGGCCAACTGGATCTTGAAGTCCGGGTAGCCCTTGGTCTCGAAATTGCGACAGAAGCGGTTGACCGTGGGTTCGCTCACCGTGGCAGCCTGTGCCAGAGTGGCTATGCTCATGCCAATCGCCGCATTGGGGTCCTGGAGGATGACGTCGGCGACCTTGCGTTCCGAGCGATTCAGGTCGTCGACCCGCGAACGAATGCGGGCGATGAGATCGTGCATTGCCATGATTGCGGGGCATCTCCTAGCGGCGGAATGATGATTGATTCGTCACACAGGCCCTGCATCCTAGCCTCTGGCGACACCAGCGCCAAGCTGCGAGAGTCGAGGCCGCATGCGCCCGCTGGCGGCGAGGCACGATATAATGGTTTCGGTAGAGGTAATTTAGTTACGAAGTTGCATGTCAAAAGCCATTCGCATGGCGTATTTTGTTCGTAAATTAACGACTCTGGTGGAGGGAGGCAATGACTCGAGAGGCAACGCCCAACGTGGATTTGGCTCTGTTCGGTGCGCTCGGCGACCTGGCACTGCGCAAGCTTTATCCGGCGCTCTATCACCTGGATCGCGATGGTCTTCTGGGGGCCGACACCCGGATTCTGGGGCTGGCACGACGAGAGCACGACGCCGACAGTTTCCGCAGCACGGTGCTGGGGATGCTCAAGAAGCGGGTCAAGGCCAAGGAGCTTGAGCAGACCTGCCTGGACCGGTTCCTGGCGCGGCTCGATTACACCCAGCTCGATTTCGACACCGTCGACGGTTACGAGAAGATCAGGGACTGGCACGCCGAGAGCCTGGACTCCCAGTGCCCGCTGACCATCTATCTGGCGGTGCCCGCCAGCATCTACGGGGCGATCTGCGCCAATCTCCAGGAGAGCGGCAGCCTGGACGGCGACTCCCGGGTCGTGGTCGAAAAGCCGATCGGCTACGACCTCGACTCCTCCCACGAGATCAACGACGCCATCGGTGCGGTCTTCCCTGAATCGCGGATCTACCGCATGGACCACTACCTGGGCAAGGAGACGGTCCAGAACCTGATCGCGCTGCGTTTCGCCAACCCGATGTTCGGCAACCAGTGGAACCAGAGCCAGATCTCCCACGTCGAGATCACCGTGGCCGAGCAGGTGGGGATCGAGGGGCGCTGGGGCTATTTCGACAAGGCCGGCCAGCTGCGCGACATGGTTCAGAACCATCTCCTGCAACTATTGACCATGCTGGCCATGGATCCGCCGGCCAATCTCGATGCGGATGCCATTCGCGACGAGAAGGTCAAGGTGCTCAAGGCGCTCAAGCCGCTGGAGGGCGAGGATCTCAACCGGCACGTGGTCCGCGGGCAGTATGTCGCCGGCACCATGGAAGGCGAGAGCGTCCCGGGGTATCTCGAGGAGGAGGACGCCAATACCTCCAGCACCACCGAAACCTTCGTCGCCATGCGGCTCGAAGTCGCCAACTGGCGCTGGGCCGGCGTGCCGTTCTACCTGCGTACCGGCAAGCGCATGCCGGAGAAACTGTCGCAGATCGTGATCCATTTCCGTCAGCAGCCGCACTACATCTTCGATCCGGACCAGCGCAACCTCGCCGCCAACAAGCTGGTGATCCGTCTCCAGCCGGAGGAGGGCATCGCGCTGCAGGTGTTGACCAAGGACGGCGGTCTCGACAAGGGCATGCGGCTGCGTCCCGGTCCGCTGCACCTGGACTTCAACCACGCCTTTCCCAAGGAGCGGATTCCGGATGCCTACGAGCGTCTGCTGCTCGAGGTGATGAAGGGTCAGCAGTACCTGTTCGTCCGTCGCGACGAGGTGGAATACGCCTGGAAGTGGGTCGATCAGCTGATCGCCGGCTGGGAGAAACGGGACATTCCGCCGCGTCGCTATCCGGCCGGCTCCTGGGGGCCCGTGGCCTCCATCGCGATGATCACGCAGGATGGTCGCTCCTGGTATGAAGACTACTGAGAACGCCCGCGAGCAGATCGGCGCGCAGTTGGCCGTCGCCGCCGCCCATGCCTTGAACGAGGACCTGGCCAGCCAGCCACGTGCGCTGCTGGTCGTCTCCGGCGGTTCGACCCCGCTGCCGTTCTTCCGGCGGCTGGCCGAGCAGCCGGTGGCGTGGTCGCGGGTCGATGTCACCCTCGCCGACGAGCGCTGGGTGCCCGAGGAGCACGCCGACAGCAATGCGCGCCTGGTCCGGGAAACGCTGCTGACAGGGCCGGCCGCCGCGGCGACCTTTCACTCGCTGACCACCTCCGACCCCACGCCGGAGCAGGGCGCGGCCACGGTCGCCGCCCGTCTGGCGACGCTGCCTTGGCCGGCCAGTCTGGTCGTGCTCGGCATGGGCAACGACGGTCACACCGCATCGCTGTTTCCGGACAGCGGCGAGCTCTCGCTGGCGTTGAGCACGGACGACAGCGTCGTGGCCGTGCGGGCGCCCAGCGTCCCCCAGCCTCGCATCACCCTGAGCGCGGCCCGGCTTCACGATGCCCGCCGTCACGCGCTGCATCTGGTCGGCGACGCCAAGAAAGCGGTGCTGGCCCAGGCGCTCAGCGGGGATGACGTCCGCGAACTGCCGATCCGTGCCTTCCTGACCTGTCCGCTTACCCTCTACTGGGCGCCCTGACGCGCCATCCCCGCCTGCCCCGACGGCCGGGTACCCATCAAAGGAGCCATTCCGATATGCCATCCGAATCACGACTGCCGATTTCCCAGACCGACCGACTCGACGCAATCTGCCGCTCCACGGCGATCATTCCGGTGCTGGTCATCGAACGTCTCGAGCATGCCGTGCCGCTGGCCAAGGCGCTGGTCGACGGTGGGCTCGACGTGCTCGAGATCACCTTGCGCACCGACTGCGCGGTCGATGCCATCAAGCGCATTCGGGAGCAGCTTCCCGACGTGACGGTGGGTGCCGGCACGGTGCTGAGCGTCGATCAATATCGAATCTGCGAGGAGCTCGGTGTCGATTTCGTCGTCACGCCTGGCACGACGCCAGCGCTGTTCGAGCACGGCACTGCCAGCAGCGTGCCGCTGTTGCCCGGTGTGGCCACGGTTTCCGAGGTCGTCACCGGCTGGGAGTACGGCTATCGCCGCTTCAAGTTCTTCCCGGCGGAAGCCAACGGTGGTGCCAAGGCGCTCAAATCCTTTGGCGGTCCGTTGCCCGAGGCGCTGTTCTGTCCCACCGGCGGGGTGACGGTGGACAATGCCGCCGACTACCTCGCGCTGCCCAACGTGATGTGCATCGGCGGCTCCTGGATGGCGCCGAAATCGCTCATCGACCAGGAGGACTGGGCCGGCATCACCCGCCTGACCCAGGAGGCGACGCAGCGCTATCCGCGCTGAGGCACGGGGCGGGTCGGCGCTGATGGCCAGCACCTGGGGCGACTGTCGTCGGTCCGGGAGCGCCTCGACAGCCAGGCGACCCCACTCGCTCGAATGGCTCACTGCTTTCGAGGGATACCCCTTGTCCCCAGGCTGCTCCACACTGTGGCATCAGGGAATCCCTCGTCCAAGACAGGAGCGATGGCATGAGTGAACGTCCTCGAGTGGCGGTAGTCACCGGCACGACCAGCGGTATCGGCCGTGCGGTAGTGGAAAATCTCGCGGGTCAGGGCATCCGTGTGATGGCAGTCGACGCCAACCCGGCAGGCGAGGCCGTGGCGGAGGCCGTGGGTGCCACCTTCCTCGAGGCGGATCTCACCGATGGTGAGCAGTGCGCCCGGGTGATCGGGGCGGCGGTGGAACGCCTCGGCAGCGTCGATATTCTGGTCAACAACGCCGGGATTCAGCATGTCGCCGATATCGAGCAGTTCCCGCCGGACAAGTGGCGCAAGATCATCGACCTGATGTTGACCGCGCCGTTCCTGCTGACCCAGGCCTGCTGGCCGCATATGCGCGAGAAGGGGTGGGGGCGGATCATCAATATCGCCTCCATTCATGCCAATGTGGCGTCTCCGGGAAAATCGGCCTACGTCAGCGCCAAGCATGGGCTCATCGGTCTGACACGAACTGCCGCGCTGGAAGGCGGCGAGCATGGCATAACCGCCAATGCGATCTGCCCGGCCTACGTGCGCACGCCGCTGGTGGAGCGCCAGATCGCCGATCAGGCGACGCTCAACCGGATGGATGAGTCGGACGTCATCGAGAAGATCATGCTGAGTGGGGCCGCCATCAAGCGCCTCATCGAGCCCGGGGAAGTCGCCAGCGTCGTGGCCTACCTCGCCTCCGATCAGGCTTCCGCCGTCACCGGTGCGGACTGGGCCATCGACCTGGGGTGGACGGCGCGCTAAGACGGGGGGCTCGCGAGCGGCAAGACGCCTGACAAGCACCTTGTCGCTTGCTGAGAGGGCATTCAGTCTCGTTCGATGGCCGTGGCTACCCCCTGTCCGCCGCCGATGCAGAGCGTCGCCAGGCCGCGCCGGGCATCGCGGCGTTGCATCTCGTGCAGTAGCGTCACCAGAATTCGGGCACCGGAAGCGCCGATGGGATGGCCCAGCGCGATGGCGCCGCCATTGACGTTGACCTTGTCATTGCTCCACCCCAGATCCCTGGCCACGGCCAGCGTCTGGGCGGCGAAGGCCTCGTTGGCCTCGATCAGATCCAGATCGTCGATCGTCCAGCCGGCTCGACGCAGGCAGCGCCGGGTGGCGGGCACCGGGCCGATACCCATGGTCGCCGGGTCGACGGCGGCGTTGGCGTAGGCGCGAATGATGGCGAGGACCGGAAGCCCGAGTTTCGCGGCCCGTTCGGCGCTCATGACTAGCAGGGCGGCGGCGCCATCGTTGAGCGACGATGCGTTGCCGGCGGTGACGCTGCCGGTCTTGGAGAAGGCCGGCTTGAGCTTGCCCAGCGACTCGGCGGTGACGCCAGCGCGCGGCTGTTCGTCACGTTCGATGACGATGGAATCGCCGCGTCTCTGAGGCACGCTCACTGGGGTGATCTCGGCATCGAAACGGCCGGCTTCCCGCGCTGCCGAGGCACGCCGCTGGGACTCCGCGGCGTAGGCGTCCTGATCCTGGCGGGAGATGTTCCACCGCTCGGCCACGTTCTCCGCGGTAATACCCATGTGGTAGTCGTTGAAGGCGTCCCATAGGCCGTCATGAATCATGCTGTCGAGCAGCTCGGCGTGGCCCATGCGCAGTCCGGTACGGGCCTTGGGCAGCACGTAGGGCGCCAGGCTCATGCTCTCCATGCCGCCGGCCACGATGGTCTCGGCATCGCCGCAGCGGATCGCCTGGACGGCCAGGTGCACGGCCTTGAGGCCGGAGCCGCAGACCTTGTCGACCGTCATCGCCGGCACGTTGTCCGGCAGACCGGCTTCGATGGAAGCCTGGCGCGCGGTATTCTGGCCCAGTCCGGCACGCAGTACGTTGCCCATGATCACCTCGTCGACGCCAGCGGGGTCGATGCCCTCGAGGACGCGACGAATGACGGTCGCTCCCAGGGTCACCGCGGGGACACTGGCAAGCCCCCCCTGGAACGTGCCGATTGGTGTGCGCGTGGCCGCGATGATGACCACATCGCGCATCGCTGCTGTCGTTTGGTCAGACATGAGCCGTCTCCCGCTGGTCGATCAGTTCGCACCCGGTGGCTTCGCGAATCTCCTCGATCGTGACATCGGGCGCCAGTTCGACCAGCGCCAGCCCCACGTCGGTGACGTCCATCACGCCGAGATCGGTGATGATGCGATCGACCACCCTGACACCGGTCAATGGCAGGTTGCACGCTTTCAGGATCTTGTGCTCGCCCTTGGCGGTGTGGCTCATCAGTACCACCACGCGCTGCACGCCGGCGACCAGGTCCATGGCGCCACCCATGCCCTTGACCATCTTGCCGGGGATCATCCAGTTGGCGAGGTCTCCCTGTTCGGAGACCTGCATGGCGCCCAGAATAGCCAGGTTGATCTTGCCGCCACGGATCATCGCGAACGACTCCGCGTTGTCGAAGTAGCTCGAGCCGGGCAGGGCGGTGACGGTCTGCTTGCCGGCGTTGATCAGGTCGGGGTCGACGGTTTCCTCGGTGGGGAAGGGGCCGATGCCGAGCAGCCCGTTCTCCGACTGCAGCCACACTTCCATGCCGTTGGGAATGTAGTTCGCTACCAGCGTGGGCTGGCCAATTCCCAGGTTGACGTAGAAGCCGTCCCGCAGCTCGCCGGCGGCGCGTTGCGCCATCTGTTCCTTGTTCCAGGGCATCTCAGTTTCCCTCCCTGAGCGTGCGTTTCTCGATGCGTTTTTCCGGTGTCGGGTGATGCACGATGCGGTGCACGAAAATGCCCGGCAGGTGGACGTCGTCAGGGTCGATGGCGCCGGTCTCGACGATCTCCTCGACCTCGGCGACACAGATCCTGCCGGCCATGGCGGCCAGCGGATTGAAGTTGCGCGCTGTCTTGTTGAAGCGCAGATTGCCCGCCTTGTCGGCAACCTGAGCCTTGACCAGCGCCACATCGACCGGCAGGCCGCGCTCCATGACGTAATGCTCGCCGTCGAATTCGCGAACTTCCTTGCCTTCGGCGATCTTGGTGCCGTAGCCGGTCTTGGTGAAGAAGGCAGCGATGCCGGCGCCGCCCGCGCGCAGGCGCTCGGCCAGGGTACCCTGGGGGCAGAACTCCAGCTCGAGCTCGCCGGAGAGATACTGGCGCTCGAACTCCTTGTTCTCGCCCACGTAGGAGGAGAGCATCTTGCGGATCTGGCGCGACTCCAGCAGCAAGCCAAGGCCGAAACCGTCCACGCCAGCGTTGTTGCTGGCCACCGTCAGGTCTTTCTTGCCGGTGTCGCGCAGGGCAACGATCAGCGATTCGGGGATGCCGCACAGGCCGAAACCGCCGACGGCTATCGTCATGCCATCCTCGATCAGGCCGTCGAGCGCGGTCTGCGCGCTCTCGAAGCATTTGCCGCCGCGCATCCCGGCGGGGGTCTTCTCAGTACTGGCGTGCTGGGTCATGGCGAGCCTCTGTTGTTGTGTCCTGGATAGACTATGACCGCTCGTCGCGCTGTTATTAAATTTATTTTCGCCGATAATTGTCGAGTTTTTCTCATCAATGAGGCGTTTTGATGACCATCAAGCAGCTCCGTGCCTTTCTTGCCGTGGCGCAGACACTGAGTTTCGTCCAGGCCTGCGAGCGGTTGCACGTGACCCAGTCGGCGCTGAGTCTGGCGGTGAAATCGTTGGAGTCGCAGCTCGGTGGCGCGTTGTTCTCGCGCACCACGCGCCAGGTGCGACTCACTCCCGAAGGCGAGGCGCTGCTGCCGTTGGCGCGGCGGTTGCTGGCCGAGTGGGACGACGCCGAGGACGCCATGAGGCGGCGTTTCCATCTGCAGCAGGGGCATCTGGCGATCGCCGCCATGCCATCGTTTGCCTCCAATTGCCTGCCGCCACTGATCGCGGCCTTTCGTCGGCGCTATCCGCGCATCAGCGTCACCATCCATGACGTGATCAACGAACAGGTGGTGGAGATGGTGCTGGCCCAGCGCGTGGAGTTCGGAATCGCCTTCGAGCCGCCGCGGCAGCCGGCGCTGACATTCACCCCGATCCACCGTGATCGCTTCGTGGCGGCGGTGCCGCCGATGTCGGCGCTCGCCGCGCAGGCGTCGACGACCTGGTCGGCGCTGCTGGCATATCCTTTCATTACCCTGCAGCGGCCATCGCAGGTGCGGGTGATGCTGGAGCGGCAACTGTCGCGACACGGCATGACGCTGCCGGTGGAGTTGGAGAGCCATCAGTTGGCCACGGTGGGCCAACTGGTCGGCAAGGGATTGGGCGTGAGCGCGGTGCCGGCGCTGTGTCGCGTCCAGATGGAGGCGCTGGGAGTCCGCTGTCTGGCGCTATCCGACCCGGTGATCGAGCGGCCAGTCGGCGTCGTGACCCGCGCCGACCAGCAGCTTTCCTCCACCGCGAGCGCCTTTCACGCCCTGGTGGAGGGGTCAGGTCGGGAGATCGTCGAGGTCTGAGGTGCCCGGCAGCGAGACGAATGCGCCGGGTCGCGTCGCCGCGAAGGCACCGCAGCGACAGGCGAAGGTCAGCGCCTCACTCAGCTTGGCATCGTCGGCCAGCCACTCGCCCAGCGCCTCGCAGGCCACGTCGGCTCGGGACAGGGACGCCAGCAGGCCGCCGATGAAGGCGTCGCCAGCGGCGGTGGTATCTACCGCCTGGACGCTCGGAGGTACCGCCTGAAGCTGACGGTCCGCCAGATGTGCGGTCACCGGCCCCGGGCCGTCGGTGATCACGATCAATCGGGCGCCCTTGGCCAGTCGGGCACTGATCCACTCCTCGGCACTGCGATCGCCGCGAAGCGTATCCAGCTCTTCGGTGGAGAGCTTGATGAGATGGGCCCGTTCGAGCAACTGCTCGACCAAGGCGATATCGATGTTGCCCTGGGGCCACAGCATCGCGCGAAGATTGACATCGACGCTGATCAGGCAGCCGCCGCGGCGGGCGATACTGGCAAGGTCGAGGGTGGTGCGGGCGATGGCCGCGTCGGTCAAGCTGTTGCTGCACAGGTGGACCAGGGCCGGCTCGGTGAAGATGCCGGGCGGGAGGTGCTCTCGGCGATAGAGCAGGTCCGCGGCGGGTGGGCGATAGAAGTCGAACTTGCGCTCTCCCAGTCGGTCACGGGAGACGAATGCCAGGGCAGTGCGGGCTTCGCGGGTCCGAACCACGTGTTGGGTGTCGACACCGTAGCGGTTCAGTTCGTCGACCAGGAAGTCGCCGAAGCGATCGTCACCGATCATGCCGAGGAAAAAACTGGGGATACCCTGGCGAGCACAGGCCACGACGGCGTTGGCCGGCGCGCCGCCGGCATAGGGTGTGAAGGTCTCGGGGCCGCTGTCGTCGCCCAGGCGGCTGGACAGCATGTCGACGAGGGCTTCGCCGAAGGCGATGATGGGGGTCATGGGTTACCGACTCTCTTGTCGAACAGGAATCGAGGATGCGGTGCTGTCGCGCCACATCGAACGTCATCACGGCACTCGGTGACTGCGTGCTTCCTCGAGCAGCGCGAACCACGTCGGGCGATCGAGTTCGAGATTACTGCTCAGCAGCAAATTGTCGATACGCCTTTCATTCAACGTTCCGGTCACCGGTACCGGTTTGCCGGGTAGCCGCCGCAGCCAGGCCAACGCCAATCCCGCCGTGGTCGAATTGAGCTGTTCCGCGAGGCGCGAGAGCGCGGTGCCGAGAACATCCTCGAATACCGAGCCGCCACCTAACGGCGACCAGGCCATCGGCGCCAGACCGTCGGCCAGGATGGCGTCGTAGAAGCCGTCGAACAGGGCGTCCGGATGCGCCAGCGAGAGCTCGAGCTGGTGGACGCCGAGCCGGTTGCCCATGGCAGCCTGCAGTCGACGCCACTGTTCCGGCAGGAAGTTGGAAACACCCACCGCGCCGACCTTGCCGGCCGCGATGGCATCGTCCAGGGCTCGGGCCGTCGCCTCGGTATCCATCAATGGATCCGGGCGGTGGAGCAGGAAATGGTCGAGCCGGTCGACGCCGAGGCGCGAGAGTGAGTCGTCGATGACCTGGGTGAGATGGCGTTCGGAGGTATCGTAATGCTTGACCCCGAAGGGCGAGGTGTCGCGATGCGGCAGGATGATATTGCCCTTGGTCACCACCCTCACCCTGGACTTGAGCGACGGTCGGCGGGCGAGCGCCTCGCCGAAGCGCTGCTCGCCCAAGTGATTGCCGTAGCTGTCGGCATGATCGAACCAGTGCAGACCCTGGTCCACCCGGGCTTCCAGCCAGTCGGCGAATTTTTCGACGTCGTCGAATTCGGGCCGTTCTTGGAGACGCATCATGCCCAGAATGAAGGGCGAGTCGAAAACCAGATCGTCGCTCACGCCGATGTCGCCTCCCGCCCGATCGTGGTGGAGAGCAGGTGTTGACCGTCCGGTACCAGCCAGACCGGGTCGACCCGCGTACAGGCGGTCTCGACGCACAGAAAGCGCATCCCCGCAGTGGCTGGGGTATCGCTGGGTAGATCGTCGCCGGGATGCCAGACCACGGTGGAATCGCTGCCCTGTTTGGAGATCGCGAGCCGGCGCTGCCCATCATCGAGGATCACCGGGCGATTCGACTGGTAGATGCGGTCGAGCGAACCGCGAATACCGAGCTCGCCCTGCTGATGGTGCTCGGCGAAGTGCTCGAGCTTGTCCAGATAGCGTGCGCCGGCCAACCCCTCGACACGACACTGGTGGGTATCGGCGACGGCGAAGTACGTATGCAACGCACCCGTCAGCTTGACCGGGGTAGTGCCGGTATGGCGCGTCATCAGTTCGACGCTCAGGCGCTGGCCGTTGGCATGAACCACAGCATTGGGAACGAGTTGGTCGTGCAGCCGCTGTTCCGGGGAGAGGTGGATCTCGACGCCGCTACCGGAGACGCTGTCGTCGACGGCCTCGACGCGCCACGCCGCCGTGCGGGCAGGGCCATGCATAGGACCCTTGCCATCGGGCGATTCATCGGCGAACCACGGCCAGCACAACGGAATCCCGCCGCGAATGGCGCCCGGCATCGGCTGCGGCGTCGGCGTGACCCACAGCCAGCCATCCTCCGTGCCGGTCGCCGGTCGGGCGCCTGCGGCTCGCCCGGCTTCGGGGGCGAAAGGTAAAAAGTGGAGAACCTGGGCGCCTTGCAGCGAGATCGCCAGTTCGCCCCAGTCGGCATTGATCAGCAGTAGGCGCCGGCCTTGCCAGTCGGCTTCCCGCTGACCGTCGGTCGCGTCGACCAACTGCCGCAGCGTATCGGGAATCATGTCACCTCCTCGTTGTGCAGGGCTTCCGCCGCCCCCAGCAGTCCGGTCCAGGGCGCCGTCACTACCCAGGTGGGAATGCCGGCATTGTAGGCGCTCAGGCGGCCCTTGTCGGCAAAGGCGCGCCGGAAGTCGCTGCGCGGGAGCCATTCGATCAGGCGCGGCGTGATGCCGCCACAGAGATAGACACCGCCCAGGGCGCCGAGGGTGAGTGCGGCATCGCCGGCACAGGCGCCGAGAATCTTGATGAAGCGCAGCAGCGTCTCGCGGGCGACGCGATCGCCGGCCCGCGCCGCGCCGGTCACTTCCGCCGGGGTGTTGTAGTGGGCAGTGACGTTGAGCAGGGCGGCGTGGCCGAGATAGAGGTCGAGCAGGCCCTGGCCACACAGCAGGCGCTCGACCGAGACGCGTCCATAACGGGCACTAAAATAATCGAGCAACTGTCGCTCCCGCTGGTCGGTCGGGGCGAAAGTAGCATGGCCACCTTCCGTGGTTAGCGGGATCCAGTGGCGTTGGCTGGGGATCAGCCCGGCCACGCCAAGCCCGGTCCCAGGGCCGATGATCAGGCGGGGACGGCGGGCCTCGGCCTCGCCTTCACCGACCTTGACCAGATCCTTCTCTTCGATATGGGGAATACCCAGCGCCTGGGCGGTGAAATCGTTGATGACCTTGAAGTTCGACAACCCCAGTTCGTGGGCGACTGCCTTCTTGGAGAAGGCCCAGTCGTTGTTGGTCATTTTGACCCAGTCTTCGTGAACCGGGCAGGCGAAGGCCAGGCAAGCCTCGCGGGGCGCTTCGGCACCGACCTGTTTGAGATAGGCTTGAATGGCTTCGACCAGACCGGCGTAGCGCGCGCAAGGCAGCGTCTCGATCGATTGAAGCTCGACGCTGCCGGGCATGACCAGTGCAAAGCGTGCGTTGGTTCCGCCAATGTCGCCGATCAGGGCGGGAGTCGTCATGTGTGCCCTCCGGGCAAGTCGGCGGCGTCGAAGCCGCCAAAGGTTGCCGCGCCTTCCTCGGCACCGCCGACCAGGTGGCGGAAACCGGCGAACAGTTCGCGGCCCATTCCCTGATGATAGTGATCCAGGTCGCAGGACGCCGGTTCGCGTTGCGCCCAGGTTTTGGCATCGACCAGCGCCTCCAGCACGCCATTGTCGGGGTCGAGTAGCACCCGGTCGCCGTCGCGCAGATAGGCGATGGGGCCCGAGTCGACCGCCTCCGGGGTGATGTGGATGGCCGCCGGTACCTTACCAGAGGCACCTGACATTCGCCCATCGGTGACCAGTGCGACCTTGTGCCCGCGATCCTGCAGCACGCCCAGGAAAGGGGTCAATTGGTGCAGCTCCGGCATGCCGTTGGCGCGGGGGCCCTGGAAGCGCACCACGACGATGACGTCGCGATCCAGCTCGCCGCTTTCGAACGCCGCCTTGACCTGACTCTGGTCGTCGAAGATGCGCACCGGTGCCTCGACCCGGCGAAACTCGGGCTTGACCGCGGAGACCTTGATCACGCCGCGCCCCAGGTTGCCGTCTAGCACCGCCAGCCCCCCGGTGGCGGAGAACGGCCGGCTGATCGGCCGCAGCACCTCTTCGTCGAGACTCTGCTGCGTGCCCTCGCGCCAGACCAACCGGTCCCCCTCCAGGAACGGCTCCTGGGTATAAGCGGTCATGTCGGTGCCGAAGGCCGTGCGCACGTCGGCATGCATCAGGCCCGCCGAGAGCAGCTGCCGCACCAGGAAGCTGACGCCGCCGGCGGCGTGGAAGTGGTTCACGTCGGCCTGGCCGTTGGGGTAAATCCGGGTCAGCCCGGGTACGACCGTCGACAGCTCGGCAAAGTCGTCCCAGGTGATGGTCAGACCCACGGACGCGGCCATCGCCACCAGGTGCAGGGTATGGTTGGTCGACCCGCCCGAGGTGAGCAGTCCGACCATGGCGTTGACGATGGCGTGAGCATCGATCTGCTGGTAGAACGGATGATAGTCGCCGCCTTGGTCGCTCAAGCGGATCACCTGCTCGGTGCTGAAGCGAGTGATGGCGTCGCGCAGCGGGGTGCCAGGATTGACGAACGAGGTGCCCGGCATGTGCAGGCCCATCATCTCGAGCATCAGCTGGTTGGAATTGGCGGTGCCATAGAAGGTGCAGGTGCCTGCGCTATGGTAGGAATCGGACTCCGCTTCCAGCAGTGCATCACGGCCAACCTTGCCCTCGGCGTAGAGCTGGCGGATCCGCGACTTCTCGGCATTGGGCAGCCCGCTTGGCATCGGGCCGGCCGGCACGAATATCGCGGGCAAATGACCAAAACGCGCGGCGCCGATGAACAGGCCCGGCACGATCTTGTCACACACTCCGAGATAGAGTGCGCCATCGAACATGTTGTGCGACATCGCCACCGCCGTCGACATGGCGATGACATCGCGGGAAAACAGCGATAGCTCCATGCCGGGCTGACCCTGAGTGACGCCGTCGCACATGGCCGGCACGCCGCCAGCGAACTGCGCCGTGCCTCCCATGCCGCGGGCGGCTTCCTTGATCAGTTCGGGGAAGTGTTCGAGCGGCTGATGGGCCGACAGCATGTCGTTATAGGAAGAGACGATGCCGATATTGGCGCTGTTCATCAGCTTCAGGCTGTTCTTGTCGCCAGCGTTGCATGCGGCGAAGCCGTGGGCCAGGTTGCCGCAGGAGAGTTCCGCGCGGTGGACGCCGCGGCGATGCTGTTGTTGCATCCGCTCTTCGTAGAGGTGGCGTCGGTCGGCGGAGCGCTCTTCGATGCGCCTCGTTACACGGTCCAGAGTGGGGTCGAGTGTCATGGAGTGCCTCATCGAGCTGTCAGGTTTATTTGGTAAACTTACCAAAAAATATCTCGCATGTTCGCGAATGAGCCTTTGGTATTAGGCTTTTGGGGTAATATTTTTTCATGCGACGATGTTCTAGACTACGTACTAGGCTATTCACCAGTTCTGCGGCGATCTAATCTTTTCGTTCGATCCGATGCAGCGCCGGGATGCAGCGCAGGCTCGTTACCCGGCCGACTCAACGTCTCGATTACGCCAACTTCAGCGTCTCAGTCACGCCATCAAAAGGAGAGCACCATGACATTGCGTGTCGCCATCAACGGATTCGGTCGCATTGGCCGGAACGTACTTCGTGCCATGTACGAGAACGGCTACCGGGATCGGATCGAAGTCGTCGCCATCAACGATCTCGGCGACCCGTCGCTCAACGCCCACCTGCTTCGCCATGACAGCGTGCATGGGCATTTCGGATTCGATGTCACTCACGATAGCGATACTCTGAGCGTAGACGGAGATAGCATCCGCATTCTTTCCGAACGCGATCCGGCCCAGTTGCCATGGAAATCGCTGAACGTCGACCTGGTGATGGAGTGCACTGGCCTATTCACAAAGCGGGATGCCGCTGCCAAGCACATTGAGGCTGGTGCCGAGCGCGTACTGATCTCCGCGCCGAGCGGTGATGCCGACGCGACCATCGTGTTCGGCGTCAACGAAGGTACGCTGAAGGTGGAGCACCGGGTGGTATCCAACGCCTCGTGTACCACCAACTGCCTGGCGCCGGTCGCCAAGGCGCTGCAGGACACCGTGGGTATCGAGAATGGTCTGATGACTACGGTCCATGCCTATACCAACGATCAGAATCTGTCCGATGTCTATCACAAGGATCCGTACCGCGCTCGTAGCGCCACGCAGTCGATGATTCCGACCAAGACCGGGGCGGCGGCGGCCGTCGGGCTGGTTCTGCCGGAACTGAACGGCAAGCTCGATGGTCTCGCGGTTCGCGTGCCGGTGATCAATGTGTCGCTGGTCGACCTGACCTTCACCGCGGGACGGGATACGACCAAGGAAGAGATCAACGAGATCGTCACTAAGGCGGCGGCCAACTCACCGGTGCTGGCGGTGAACTCGCAGCCGCTGGTCTCGATCGACTTCAATCACGATCCCAACTCGTCCACCTTCGATGCCAACCACACCCGTGTGAACGGTCGTCTGGTCAAGGTCATGGCGTGGTACGACAACGAGTGGGGCTTCTCCAATCGCATGCTGGACACGGCGCTGGCCATGCAGGCCGTGAGCTGAGGCCAAGATGCGGTAACTGCGGATGTCGGGCTACTGGATGATCGAGCTCCTGTAATTTCGGCGCCGCAGCGGCCCGGCTTGCCGCATGACAATGACGAGGGGGGGCAGAGACTCTGCCGCCCCTCATCTTTTCGTACCCACTTCTTTCAGAGTACCGGCCGATCCCGGCCGATCCCGGCCTTGTCTGGCTCGAGGCGCACTCGACCGGCAGCCTAGGAATGGAAGTACCCCCAATTTTGCACTCAAGTCGTTCGATCCAGCGTCGATAGAAGGCTTTATGCTGCCCTTCATGTCGATGGTCTTGGACATACTCGCCCGTCGCTTCTAGTGTAAGTCTGAAGATGTTCATTTTTTCACCACGCACCGAGGTTGGCGGCGTCATGCAGGACACCATCATCAATGCACATCGCCTGATTGGCGAAACGATACAAGAGCCCGGGGAACCGCGTCGCGGACGAATCGTTGGCGTCGACCAGTCACGCGCGGTGCCGGTAATTTTCGTGATCTGGCAGGAGCAGGCAGGAATACAACGTGTCGAATTGACCCGCGATGAGCTGAGTCAACTCGCGAGCGCCTGTCTTCATCGTCAGTCGGGACAGGCGAGCGAGCGTGAGGACGATGTTCGGGATGAAGGGGAGGCGTCATCCGACGAGAGCAGGTCTGCTTCTCACGTTTCCGCCCGACGTCGCGTTGGCTCCCGCTAGCGCTATCCCTTATACCACCCAGCCGCCTGGAAACATCTCTGCGGCTACATGAGGCCGGAGTGCATGGATCCACTGGATGCCTTCGTGCATGACGATGGAAGCTTGGGCGCGGAAGCGCAAGATTGGCTACAGGCGCTGCCAGGCACGGCTTATGTCACCGACTCGGCCTGGTGGTTGGGAGAGCTACGCTTCGTCGGCGATTCCATCTGTACATTGAGCCACCGGCCGGTGAATGATCATCGTTCCCGGCCTGAACTGTGGCTGGCGCAGATCCCCGAATCCGAGCGGTTGTCGGTGCTGGAGCAGCTTCAGCAGGCCCTGACGCAGGGGAATCTTGCGATACGGCTGTCATACGTCATCGAGAGGCCGGATGGTTCTCGGTGCACGATCGATGACAGCGTCAACATTCAACGTGACGCGAGTGGTGCGGTCGCTGCCCTCGTTGGTCTGTTGCTGCCACGCGTCGAGGCCGTCAGGGAACGCGACGGCCCGCCTCTTCAGCCTCTTCTCGATCACTGCGGCGACGTATTCCTGGCGCTCGACGAGGATCTCGACTGCCACTACGCCGCCGGTGACACGCAAGGGGCGCTCGGCGTTGGCAGCGAGTCGCTACTCTCATCATCATTGTTTGCCCTGATGGCACCCGAGGATGGTTCTCGGATACGACGATTGCTGGTCGAGGGAGCCGCTAACGCGAGTTCGTCCCTCGTGGAGTTGCGTCTGAGGCATAGAGATGGCGCCTATCGCTGGTTCGAGATTCACTTTTCGCCCTATCCAATGGCATTGACGCCGGCATCGGAGCCCTCGGCCATGCCGGGTTGGGTTGCCGTTGCCAGGGATGTCACCCAGCGGCGGCGGCAGTCCCTGCAGTGGGATGCCTACACCGCGACCGACGAACTCACCTCTGCGCTCAATCGGGAGCCGTTCATGGGGTTGTTGCGACACGCGCTCTCCAATGGAGAGGCCGGGGCCCGGTTCACGCTGATCGTGTTCGATGTCGATCGCTTCGGCGATATCAACCGGGAATGGGGGCGAGATGGGGGCGACCTCGTCCTTAGTTGTATCGGTGAGATGTGCCGGGCGATGCTGAGAGAGCGGTTCAGTTTTGGCCGGCTCGGGGAGGGTGCCTTTGCGTTGCTGTTGAGTGGCAAGTCCTTGCAGGAGACGGCCGCCATTGCGGAGAGGTTGCGTGGCCGTTTCGCCTCGACCCGGGTGGAGTTCCATGGCCATTGGCTGTCGTTCTCGGTTAGTCTTGGTGTCGCCGAGCGACGCGATGGCGAGTCCGCGGAAGCCATGTTGGCGCGCGCCGAAGCGGGCATGCGCGATGCCAAGCAGCGCGGTCGGGATCGCGTCCAGCAGGCGCCATGAGAAGAGCCGGCCGCGCCAGGTGCCAAGCCAGTCATAGAAGGAGAAAGACGATGGGACGACTACTGCTGGCCTCGCTGCTCAGCCTGATCTGCGTGTCGGCCTGGGCCGATGAGGTCGAAGGCCCTCATGTCCAGGGAGAGACCTTCGAGTACACCACCGGCGGACAGACTTACCAAGGCTATCTTGCCTACAATGCCAGCGACGATGAACCCCGTCCCGGCGTCCTGCTGGTGCATGAATGGTGGGGATTGAACGACTACATCAAGCACAAGGCCGACCAGCTGGCAGCGCTCGGGTTCGTCGCCCTGGCAGTCGACATGTATGGAAACGGCAAGGTCGCCCAGCACCCCAAGGACGCCAAGGCGTTCTCCAGTCAGGTGATGCAGGACTGGCCCTCCGCCCGAGCGCGGCTGGAGGCGGCGATGGCGGCGCTGCGCCAGCACCCGGCGGTGCGGGAGGACCGCATGGCGGCGATCGGCTACTGCTTCGGCGGTGGCGTGGTG
Organism: Salinicola corii; assembly: GCF_008298015.1. Classification (GTDB taxonomy): domain Bacteria; phylum Pseudomonadota; class Gammaproteobacteria; order Pseudomonadales; family Halomonadaceae; genus Salinicola; species Salinicola corii. Next base: position 112,821 of record NZ_VTPX01000011.1, read on the forward strand.
ATGAACATGGCGTTGGCCGGCATGCCGCTGGATGCCGTGATCAGCTTCCATGGCAGCCCGACTCAGGTCGTCACCAATCCGCAGCCGTTCGACGGCCTGGTGCGTATCTACAATGGTCAGGACGACTCCCTGGTGGACCCTGAGGCGCTCGACAGCATGGCCGATGCCTTGACGAAGGATGGAGCCAGCGTCCGTGTGGTCCAGTATCCCGGCGCCAAGCATGCGTTCACCAACCCGGATGCCGACGCACTGGCGAAGGAGTACGACTTGCCGTTGGGTTATGATGCGGCCGCGGATGCCGCTTCCTGGCAGGCCGCCCTGCTGACGCTGGACGAGGCGTTGAATCAGTGACCGGGCTGTGCCCGGAGCTGTCAGTCATAAACTTGAAGCTGGAAGAAAGGCCAAAAGCAAAAACAAACCTTGTCTATGAGAAAGTCGGTTTAGACCTTGGCCTCCAGCTTCCCGCTCAGGCCGGGCGGCTGAGGGCGAGAACCCGCTTGGCCAGGGCGATCATCTCGGGATCGCCAGTATGCTTGTCGGGGACGTCGGATAACTTGATCACGGGCAGCCAATGCTGGCCTTCCGGTCTCGCCTCGACCATCTTGACGACCATGTTCATGGGCTCGACGCCAACGTCGTTGGTGAAGTTGGTGCCGATACCGAACGCCATGCCAATACGGTCCTGACAGAAGGCCTGAATCCGTTCGACCTTCTCTGGTGTCAGGGCGTCGGAGAAGATGATCGTCTTGCTGCGCGGATCGATGCCCAGCTTTTCGTAATGGGCGATGGTCGAAGCCGCGAAGTCGATCGGGTCGGCGCTATCGTGCCTGACGCCGTCGAAGAGTTTCGCGAACTTCTTGTCGAAACTTTCGAAGAAGGCCGGGCTGGTGAATGTGTCGGTCAAGGCGATGCCCAGATCTCCGCGGTAGACGTCGACCCAGTGCTCCAGGGCCAGGCTGTTAGCCATCTTGAAGCCAAACCGGGCACCGTGGAACATGAACCACTCGTGGGCATGGGTGCCGATGGGCTTGACACCATGGCGCATCGCCAGCAGTACATTGCTGCTGCCACTGAACGCCTCGCCGCCGTGATGACGCAGAGCGCCGACCACTCGATCATGCACGTCGAATGAAAAGCGTCGCCGGGTACCGAATTCGGCAATTTTGAGTCCCAGTTTCTGGTACTGCTCTATCTTGGCTCGAGTGCGGGCCTCGACCGTCTCGTCGGTGTCTCGCTCGGCATTGCGCAAGCGATACCAGAGTTCGCTGATCAGCGCCATCAGCGGGACTTCCCACAGAATGGTGCGATACCACAATCCTTCGATCGTCACCGAGAGATCGACGCCCTGCTGTCGGATGGTCACTTCCGCCGGGTTGTAGCGGAAGCCCGCCAGAAAATCGAGGTAAGTCGGATCGAGGTAAGGGCAGGTGACTTCGAGATAGCGTTTTTCGGCCTCGCTCAAGATCAGGTTGGCCATCGCATCCACTTCGCGTCGCAGCGCGTCGCCAAATCCCTCGGGAAAGGCATGCTCGCCACGGTTGATGAACGCGTAGCGCGCCTGGGCATAGGGAAAGCGCTTGATCACGGCATTCTGCATCGTGATCTTGTAGAAGTCGTTATCGAGAAGCGAAGTCAGCATGGGAACTCGTCATCAGCGTAAGCAAAACCCGCGGTCGTTGTTTGCCGGCGAGCGTTTCTTCAATGAAATCGGCTACAAGAAAGCCATGACGCCGAACATTGTCACGACGAAGCCGCCAAACAGCAAAAGGCCCGCCAGAGACAACAGAATCAACAAATAGCCTAGTATCAAGCCGGCCAGGGCCCAGCTATCGCCGGATTCCTGCTTGTGGCGAATCTGACGTCGAGCCAGGTGGCCGCAGACGACACCGCCCAGCGCCGCGGGTGGCACGAAGGTGCCCAGCACGCTCAACGCGAACGCCGCCAGTGCCATGGTATTGGTGGGGGCTGGTGGTGGTGTCGGCTGGCCAGGAGGAGAGGAAGCGGGTGTCATCGTGCTGTGCATCTCGTGAGCTGGAACTGTCGGTAGAGTATCGCACGCTTGCCCGCAGCTCTCGAAGTTTTCAACATGAGCGATGGGCGACGGTAGCAATATGATCAATGGGAGGAATGGAATGGCATTGCGGGTCGAGAATATCGGCAGCTTGGCCGCCGTAGGTGCGTCGCTCTGGAATGCCGTGGCCGGCGCCCGCTATCCGTTTCTGCGCTATGAGTTTCTGGCGGCGCTGGAGGCCTGTGGGTGCGCCGACACCGACACGGGCTGGAAACCGGACCACTTGATGGTTTTCGAGGGTGAGCGAGCGGTGGCCGCGCTTCCGCGCTATGCCAAATATCACTCCCGTGGAGAGTACGTGTTCGACTGGGTCTGGGCCGATGCCTGGGAACGTGCCGGTGGCGATTATTATCCCAAGTCGTTGTCGGCGATTCCGTTCACGCCTGCGACAGGGCCGCGGTTGGCCGTCGTCGACGATGTCGATCGGCGCACCGTCATCGCCGCGCTGGCGCCGCTGATTCGCGATACCGGCCTCCAGAGCTGGCACCTGCTGTTCGCCGATAGCGACGAGGTCGACGATTGGCAGGCCGCGCTCGGCTCACCACTGCTGGAGCGTCAGGCGGTGCAGTTCGCCTGGCGGGATGACGGCTTTGGCGACTTCGACGGTTTCCTGGCGCGGATGAACTCGCGCAAGCGCAAGGAGATACGTCGAGAGCGGCGCAAGTTGTCCGATCAGGGGTTTGTGTTCGAGCGTCTGACGGGAGACCGGATCGATGACGAGGCGCTGGAGCAGTTCTATCGCTGCTACTGCATGACCTATCTCGAACGGGGGCAACGGCCCTATCTGTCGCTCGAATTTTTTACCCGGCTGCGTGATGGCATGGCCGACAACCTGCTGCTGGTGCGTGCCAGTGTGGGGGGACGGGCGGTGGCCGCCGCGCTCTGCCTCCAGGGAGGCGATACCCTCTATGGCCGATACTGGGGTAGCGAGGTGGAGGCGGACTTCCTGCATTTCGAGACGTGCTACTACCAGGGGATTGAGCATTGTCTCGAGTGCAATCTGGTGAGGTTCGACCCGGGAACGCAAGGGGAGCACAAACTGGCGCGGGGATTTGCCCCGGTCATCAGCCGATCGCTGCATTATCTCGAGCATGAGGGGTTTCGCGAAGCGGTCGCCGATTACTGTCGCGAGGAGCGGGCCTATGTCCACGCCTATTTCGAGCAGAGCCGGCGGCGTCTACCTTTCAAGGATCCGCCGGCATAGATCGGGGGTCGTGCCGGCTGCGCCCTGTCGCGTATTCGGATAGTGATACTCTGCTTTCGGACCCACCTGGGCGGCATGTCCGCCGCGACGAGGATATAAGGTCGATGGACTTTCTTAATGAGACGGCCGTTCTGCTGGGGGCGGCCATCATCGCGGTGCCGCTGTTCCAGCGCCTGGGACTGGGGGCGATTCTGGGCTATCTCTGCATCGGATTGCTGGCCGGTCCCTCGGTGAGCGGCTTCGTATCCGAGCCGGAGTCCGTGCTGCATTTCTCCGAGTTCGGCGTGGTAATGCTGCTGTTCATCATCGGCCTGGAGCTGGAACCCAGGCGATTATGGTCGATGCGCAAGCGATTGCTGGGATTGGGATCGCTGCAGATGGCCGGCTGCGCCGCCCTGTTGATGCCGATCGGACTGCTGCTCGATCTACCGCCGAGCATTGCCATCTTCCTTGGCTTGACACTGGCGCTGTCGTCGACCGCCTTCGCGCTGCAGGTGCTCAACGAGCGCCGTCAACTGGCCACGCCGCATGGCCAGAGCGCGTTCGCCATGCTGCTGTTCCAGGACCTGGCGGTGATACCCCTGCTGGCGCTGCTACCGTTCCTGGCCGGTCGCGCGGACGCGGCGCCGGACGATGGCTGGGTCATTGTGCGGAGCATCGGCGTGGTGATCGCCGCCATTGTTTTTGGCCGTCTGGTATTTCCCCGCGTCCTGGCGTTGATCGCGCGGAGCGACGTGCATGAAATCTTTACCGCCGCGGCGCTATTTCTGGTGCTGGCCATGGCGTTGGTCATGCAGTGGGCGGGATTGTCGATGGCCCTGGGGGCCTTCCTGGGCGGCGTCATGCTGGCCGACACCCCCTACCGGCATGAGCTAGAAGCCAATATCGAGCCGTTTAAAGGGTTGCTGCTGGGGCTTTTCTTTATCGCCGTCGGCATGTCGGTCGATCTGGCGCTGGTGTTGGACAACGTCTGGCTGGTCATGGGACTCGCCATCGCCATGACCCTGGCCAAGACCGTGGTGCTGGCGGTCATCGGTTGGCTGACCCGATTGCCGCGCACGGAAATCCCCAGGCTGGCGACGATCATCTCCCAGGGCGGGGAATTCGACTTCGTCCTGCTGACGGCGGCCGTGGCCGCCGGTGTCATCGACCAGCGCATCGCCAGCCTTTGCATTGCGGCGGTTACCCTCAGCATGGCCGCCACGCCGTTTCTGTATCAGTTGGGCGAGAAGCTCGGCAACCGGCTCAAGGAGAGCCGTCCTTACGACACGGACTTCGGCGATGACACGCCGCCGGTGATCATTGCCGGACTTGGACGCTTCGGACAGATGGTGGGGCGCATGCTGAAGATGCAAGGCATCAACTTCACCGCGCTGGATCCCAACATCACCCAGGTCGAGTTCATTCGCCGCTTCGGCTCCCGCATCTTCTATGCCGACGCCACGCGTCTCGACCTGCTACGTGCGGCGGGTATCGATAAGGCTCGCCTGCTGGTCATCGCCGTCGACAGCGAGAGTGCCGCGCTGACCATCGCCCGGCTGGCCAAGACCCATTTTCCGGATCTATCCGTCTATGCCCGTGCACGCAACCGCCATCACGCCTGGCAACTGATGGAGATCGGCGTCGACGGTGTGGTGCGGGAAACGTTCGCCTCGAGCATGGAAATGAGCGTCGAGGTGCTCAAGGGGCTGGGCTATCCCAGTTCGAACGCCATCAATGCGGTGCGGACTTTTCGCGACTTCGACAACCAACTGCTCAAGGATACCTACGCTCACCGCAACGACAACGAGCGGTTGATGGCGACCGAGAAGGCGGCCATGGCGGAGCTGAAGTCTCTATTTCAGCAGGAACTCAACCGGGGGCGCGGCAAGGAGAGCGCGGGCGAAGGGAGCGCTGCCGCCAACGATAGCGACGACGTAAACAAGGAGATACGTGATGACGCAGACGCTGAGACGACGGCTCGCGGCCCTGGAAATGCCCGTTGATGTCGGGGCCATTACGCCGCTTTCCGGTGGCGACAGTGGGGCAGGGCTATGGCGGGTCGACGGCACGACGCCCTGTATCGTCAAACGGGATTCGCCACAGCGTGTCGCTGGCGAGGCCGACGGTCTCAGGGCTCTGCGCGACGCCTGTCGCAATCTCATCGTGCCTGAGGTTCTGGCCGAAGATGGCGATCTGCTGATAATGCAGGCCATGGAGGACACGGGGAAGCGCGACGGGGTGGCGCTGGGTGAAGGCCTGCGTCAGTTGCATCGGGATTCTCGGGATGCGGACGCCGAACACGGTTGGTCGCGGAATAACGCCTGTGGCTTGACCCCGCAGTCCAACGAGCCGCTGGCCGACGGACGCGCCTTCCAGCGTGATCGACGTCTGCTGCCGCTGCTGGCGCTCTGTCGCGAACAGGGACTGCTGGATGCCGCGCTCGCCGAGCGCATCGAGCGTGCCGCCGACTCGCTGGAGCGCTGGCTGTCCGATATCCCGCCATCGCTGGTGCACGGCGACCTCTGGTCCGGCAACGTGTTGTTCACGCCGCAGGGGCCGGCAATCATCGACCCCGCCGTCTACCGGCACTATCCGGAAGTGGACGTGGCCATGCTGACGCTCTTCGGCGGGCCGGGTGATGCCTTCTTCGAGGCCTACTGGGACGGCGAGCGACCCTCGGACTGGGAGCGGCGGGAAGCGCTGTTCCAGCTCTACCCGCTGCTCAACCATCTCTATCTGTTCGGCGGCACCTATCGCCATAGCGTGGCGCGAGCGGTGGATCGCATCCTGGCCGGCTGATGGCATTCGCCGATCAGGCGCGCGCAGGGGCGCGAATATCGGAAGGAGCGATGGCCTCGCCGATGACGTGATGACCTCGGGTATTGAGTGTCAGTGCGTAGAGCGACGTGGTAGCGCAGACGTAGAGCCGATTGCGACTGATGCCGCCGAAGCAGACGTTGGCCACGGTCTCCGGAATCAGAATGCGACCGAGACGAGTGCCATCCGGGGCGTAGCAATGGACACCGTCGCCGGCGCTGGTCCACAGATTGCCCGCGATATCCAGGCGGAAGCCGTCGAAGAGACCGCAGTCCGACTCCGCGAACACGTCGCCGCCACTCAGGCGATGATCCTGTCCGACGCGAAATCGCCGGATATGCCGTGGCCCGCTGGCTCGGTGCGTCGCACCAGTATCGGATACGTAGAGCCAGGATTCGTCGGGGGAGAAGGCAAGGCCGTTGGGTTTTTCGAAATCGTCGGCCACGCGGCGCAGCTCGCCGTCGGGGGCGAGGCAGTAGACGTGGCAGTCCAGCTCGGACCGTCGCTTGCCGCCCTCGTAATCGTTGTCGATGCCGTAGCTGGGATCGGTGAACCAGATCGAACCGTCGGACTTGACGGTGACGTCATTGGGCGAGTTGAGCCGGAGGCCCTCGAAGGTATCCGCCAAGGTGGTGATACGTCCGTTGTGCTCGGTGCGAGTGACGCTGCGGCTGCCGTGCTCGCAGGTGATGAGGCGGCCTTCCCGATCCAGCGTCTGGCCGTTGCTGAAGGCAGAGGGTTGACGAAAGACGGAGACATGGCCGTCGTTCTCGTCGTAACGCAGGATACGATCGTTGGGAATGTCCGACCAGAGCAGGTAGCGCCCGGCGGCGAAATAGGCCGGCCCTTCGCACCAGCGGCCGGCTTGCCAGAGTCGGTCGAGCTGAGCGTTAGGCAAGACCAGCGAGGAGAAGCGGTCGTCCTCGGCCACGAGCCAGTCTGGGTGGGGCATGATGAAATCCTTCGGCGCAAAGACCGCCCAGTGTCGAGCGTCGGGACGGCAGTGTCTTTGCGACGAAAGTCGTGTTTCCGGCGCCGGAGATGGACGGACAGATCGAGAGGCGGTCCGCCCGGAAGTGTCATCTCACTTCAGGTGAGCGATTGGAGCGCTGGGTGGGACGGCACCGGGTTTGGCGCGATGCGCTCGAAAAAGGTGTCGATTATGCGAGGGCCGACATCGCCGATGTCGTAGCGTGTCGGGTCGCGCAGCCAGTCATGCATCAGGCCGCCGAACATCGACATCAGCATACGACAGGCGATTTCCGGCTCGATGCTCGCTATCATCGTGCCGGTGCGATTTGCTTCCTCGAAGCGTTCCAGCATGGTGTCGTAGCAGTCGTCGGCGAGCCGCTGATGCAACTCGAGAATGTTGACGTCGCTGGACGCCTCGCAGCAGTGAAACAGGATGGTGTGCACTCGCCGGGAGCGTGGGCTCTGCAGCCGCTCCAACGCGTGCAGGGAAGCCAGTTGGAGACTCTCCAACGGTGCGCGCGGACGCTCGGCGTCCTCGACATCATCCAGTAACTGGCGAAGTGGCATCTTGACGCGATCCAGCATGGCGTGGAACAAGTCGGACTTGTTCTTGAAATGCCAGTAGACGGCCCCGCGGGTCATGCCCGCCTGGCGAGCGATCTGCTCGAGAGAGGTTCTCGACACGCCGCGTTCGAGAAAAATGACTTCGGCGGCGTCGAGCAGGGCCTCTCGTGTGGCTTCGGCTTCAGCCTTGGTGCGTTTGGGCATGGTGATGTCGTCGCAAGCGTGAGTGAGTCATGGCGAATGGCTTTTCTTATGTGCTGATTAAGGTCTTCTAGATGCAGCATAACGAATTTATCAGCAAGTTTACATTCATGTATGTATGCCTGTAAGCTCGCTACATTAATCCAGGCACCCCTTTCCAGGACGGAGACTCATGCGCCCTAATTTCAAGAATGGCACCCTCGGTTTCGGTGGGGCGTTGTTGCTGTCGTTGGCATTGGCCGCCTGTGGCGGAGACGATCAGCAAAGCGCTCAACAAGGTGGGGGGCAACCGCAGAAGCCGCCCACCAAGGCGGAAGTGATGGAGGTCGAGGCCCATGATGTCTCGCTCTCCAAGGAGTATCCCGCCCAGATTCGCAGTAACCGTGAAGTCACGGTGATGGGACGCGTGGAGGGTATTCTCGAAGCTCGCCACTATCGCGAGGGAAGCATGGTGGAGAAGGGCGACAAGCTCTTTACCATCGAGCAGGCGCCCTACGAAGCGACGGTCGCGCAGAACCAGGCCGACGTGCAGAGCGCGCAAGCGGAGGTGTATCGCGCTCAGCGCGACGCCGAGCGCTACCAGCGGCTCTATAACCAGAACTCCGTCAGTCAGCAGCAGCGCGATCAGGCCCAGGCGGATCTGCGCACCGCGCAAGCCGCCCAGGCCCAGGCCAAGGCGGCACTGGACAGTGCCAAGATCGATCTCAGCTACACGGAAGTCAACGCGCCGGTCAGCGGCATGATTAGTCTCAGTCAGGTCAACGTCGGCAACCTGGTACAGCCGCCTCAGGAACTGGCGACCATCACGCCGCTGGACCCGATCGAAGTGCGTTTTTCATTGCCCGCCGATGATGCTTTCTCTCTCCGCCAGCAGCGTCAACAGGGCGATGCCGAACAAGCCGACGTGGCCGTTCTGACCGCGCCAGGTACCGAGAGCGCCAGCCACAGTGCCCTCCAGTTACAGGGCACGCTCGACTTCCTGGGTTCCAGGGTTGATGAGTCAACCAGTACGGTCCAGGCCGAGGCCGTGTTCCAGAACGACGACCAGCTCTTCCTGCCGGGTCAGTTCGTGCGAGTCAAGCTCCCCCAAGTGATGCGTTACGACGTCTATGCCGTGCCTGCCATCGCGGTAACCGAGGGGCTCAAGGGGCCACAGGTCTTCGTCGTCAATGGCGAGGGCAAGGCCGAGAGCCGTTTCGTGTCGCTGGGTGAAATCGCGGGAGATTGGCAAATCATCACCGAGGGATTGAACCCGGGCGACCGTGTCGTCGTCTCGGGCATCGGCAGTGTCTCCGCCGGCGACGAAATCGACGCGCAGCCATTCAATGGCAAGGTGCCGCAACCGCAGAACAACGCCGGCGGAAATCCCTCGCAGGAGGTCGACGCCCAGGGCGGTGAAGGCGTCGAGGGCGCCCATCGTGATGCGCAAGAGGCGAAAGACGGACAGAACGGAGCCAACTGATGAACTTTTCCAGCGTTTTCATCAGACGCCCGATCTTCGCCACAGTCCTCTCGGTCATCATCACGCTGATCGGTTTGATGGCGATGCGCACGCTGCCCATCGAGCAGTATCCGCCTGTCGTACCGCCAACGATCAGCGTCTCCGCTACCTATCCGGGGGCCAGTGCTCAGACGGTCTCCGACACGGTCGCGTCGGTGATCGCCCAGGAGATCAACGGCACCGAGGACATGATCTATCTGACCTCCAGCAGTTCGGATAGCGGTCAGATGTCCATGAGCGTCTATTTCAATATCGGCACCGATCCGCAGACGGCGACGATCAACGTCAACAACCGGGTTCAGCGGGCGCTTTCGCAGCTTCCGAGCGAGGTACAGTCCCAGGGGGTCACGGTCGAGCAGCGTTCGTCGAGCATCCTGCTGTTCGTCGGCATCACCTCGGACTCCGATGCCTACGACTCCCTGTATCTGACCAACTACGCCAACATCAATGTGACCGATGAGCTTTCACGGCTCCCTGGTGTGGGGCAGGCAGAAGTGCTCGGCAGTCAGGAATTCGCCATGCGCGTCTGGCTCAATCCGGACAAACTGGCGCAGTACGATCTGACCCCGGCCGAGGTCTCTTCCGCGATACAGGCACAGAATGCGGTCGTTGCGGGCGGCAAGCTTGGCGCCGAGCCGCAGAGCGATCCCACGCCCTACACCTATACCATCACCACACAAGGGCGCTATGAGAGCGTCGACCAGTTTCGCGAGATCGTGCTGCGAACCAACCCGGATGGCTCGTCGCTGCGCCTGAGCGACGTTGCTCGTATCGAGTTGGGGAAAAACAGCTACGGAATCCAGGCCTACGTCAACAACAAGCCGATCGCGCCGATCGCTATCTACCTGCAGCCGGGTGCCAACGCCCTGGATGTGGCCAATGAGGTCAAGCAGGCGATGGCGGACCTGAAGACGCGTTTCCCGCCGGGACTGGACTTCGATATACCCTACGACACCACGCTGTTCATCGATGCTTCCATACAGTCGGTGGAGCACACCTTCATCGAGGCCCTGCTGCTCGTGGCGGTGATCGTGTTCCTGTTCCTGCAGAGCTGGCGTTCCACGCTGGTGGCGATGTCGGTGGTGCCGATTTCGGTGGTAGGGACCTTCGCCGGGATGTATCTGCTCGACTTTTCAATCAACCTGCTGTCGCTGTTCGGCATGATACTGGCGATCGGGATCGTGGTGGATGATGCCATCGTGGTCATCGAGAACGTCGAGCGCATCATGGAAGAAGACGAGGAGGCCACACCCTTCAGCGCCGCGCTCGAGGCGATGAAAGAGGTCTCCGGTGCGGTCATCGCTACCGCCTTCATCATGGCCGCGGTGTTCGTGCCGGTCGGTTTCATGAGCGGTCTGACAGGGCAGATGTATCAGCAGTTCGCGATCACCATCGCGATCTCGGTGGCGATCTCGGCCATCGTGGCGCTATCGTTCACCCCGGCCATGAGTGCGATCTTCCTCAAGCATCAGGATCGCATTCAGCAGTCTGGTTTCGTACGCGTCATTCGCAAGCCGTTCGACTGGTTCAACAAGGTCTTCGAGAAGATCACCGACTTTTTCATGGCGATCACCAACTTCATCATCCACCAGTTGTGGTTGGTCGTGGTGGGTCTGGCTGCCGCAGGCATCGTCTCCTGGATGATCTTTGCCCAGTTGCCGGCCGCGCTGCTGCCTTCCGAGGATCAGGGCGTCGCGCTGGCCGCCGTCAACCTACCAGCGGGGTCTTCGGTGGCGCGAACCGATGCTTACGTTCAGGAACTCAGTCAGCGTCTGCGCGACGAGGTGCCGGGGATCAACTTTGTCACCGGCATCCCCGGCTTCGACATTCTGTCGAGTTCGCCCAACACTGCGAAGGGTACGGTCTTCGTTACCATGAAGCCGTGGGAAGATCGTGATATCACCATCGACCAGTTGACCCAGAAGATCATGCAGATCGGCGCCCAGATTCAGGGTGGCCAGACCGTGGCGTTCAACCTGCCTCCGATTCAGGGACTGTCTCCGACCGGCGGCTTCACCGGCTATCTGCAATCCTATGGTGGTGATACGTCACAGCAGTTGGCGGAGTCGGCGGGCAAAGTCATGCAGGCGGCGGCCAAGCGCCCGGAACTCGCGGGTGTGTTCACGTCACTCGATGTCAACGTGCCTTCCTACAAGGCGGACGTCGATACGGAGAAGGCGCGCAGCCTGGGTGTCGATATCGCTGACCTGAATACCACCATGGCGAGTACCTTCGGCAGCTCGTTCGTCAACTACTTCACCAACTCGGGTCGTAACTTTCAGGTATATCTGCAGTCGGAAGACGACTTCCGTCGCAATCCGGGCGACCTGAGCAAGGTTTACGTACGTGGCGGTGATGGCCAGCGTATCCCGCTGTCCGAGTTGGTTACGCTCACGCGTGACAAGGCGCCCACGGTATTGCAGCGTTACAACACCTATTCGGCCGCTCAGTTCTCGGGCGGTCCGGCACCGGGCTACAGCTCCGGGCAGGCGGTACAGGCGATGCAGGAAGTCGTCACCGATACGCTGGGCTCCGATTACGGGATGGGCTGGAGTGGCGAGGCCTATCAGCAGGTCAACGTGGGCACGGCGGCGACGTTGGCGCTCTCCTTCGGCGTGATCATGATGTTCCTGATCCTGGCAGCGCAGTACGAGAGCTGGACCTTGCCGTTGGCCGTCGTCTCTGCCGTTCCGTTTGCGTTCATCGGCGCGATCCTGGCCGTCTACCTGGCCGGATTGAGCACGAGTGTCTATCTGCAGGTAGGTCTGCTGGTGGTGGTCGGCCTGGCCGCCAAGAACGCTATCCTGATCGTCGAGTTCGCCGAGCAGCAGCGCAAGCATGCGGGGTTGTCGGTGGTCGACGCGGCCAAGGTGGCGGCCCGCCAGCGGTTCCGTCCGATCGTGATGACCTCGCTGGCGTTCATCGGTGGTACCCTGCCGTTGGCCATGGCATCCGGTGCCAGCGCGGCCAGCCGCAACCAAATCGGAACGCCGGTCGTGGGTGGCATGATCTCTATCACCTTGTTGGCGACGGTCTTCGTGCCGGCGACCTACGTACTGATCATGAAGACCACCCATGGGCTGCAGTCGAGATTCGGCGGTGGCAAGCGGCGCAACGATGGCCAGCCGACTCCGGACGAAAGTCACTAGCAGGTAGTGTCGATGCAGCCGAGAAATCGGCCTTCCAGAGGCAACCCCCCCACGGGGGTTGCCTTTTTTATTGCTGCTCCGGCCAGCGTCCCACTGCGTGGGCTCGGTGTCATTCTGGATTGGGTGCTAGGCCACTTTCCATCCTCTCCCCACGGTCTGGCACGCTTCGATGGCACTGCCTTCCCCCTTCGAAGTCTATCACCAGGACTGGAATGCCTGTTCTACAATCTCGGCTGACGCGGAGTGACCTTGCCCAACAGCAGTGGACATCTCGTTAAGACAGTACACTGAGACGAGGTGACCCATGGCAAGGCAAGCAGCTTCGATGAAAAAGACCCGTACCCGCTACTCCCAGGACTACAAGACCGAGGCCCTGGCGCTCGCCGACCGTGTCGGCATCAGTGCTGCCGCCCGAGAGCTTGGCCTCCAGCCCAGCCAGCTTTACCAGTGGCGGAAGGCCCAGCAGCAGCAAAGTGCTTCAGCCCGCGAGCAAGCCTTGGCCGACGAGAATGCCCGACTTAAGCGCCAACTGGCCGAGAAATCGGAAGAGCTTGAAATCGCAAAAAAAGCCGCGGTGTACTTTGCCAAGAGCCTGAAGAGAAGTACGCCTTCGTCCATCAGCATCGTCAGGCATTCAGCATCCAGCGGATGAATTCATCGGTGTCTTGATGGCACCGGGCGCCACGCTGTTGACGGTAATGCCCAGGCGGTGCCTCCGTTGAAGATAGAGCAGCTTCGACCTTTGGACCAAAGAGTTGAAGCGTTGTTCTGGCGTCGCCTGGATAGCATGATGTCTGGCGGCAAGCCATCGACGGCTCGATAGTGACGCGTAAGGGAGTCAACGTGACGGGATTGAGAAAGCGGGGATGGATATTGGGGCTGGTACTGGCGTTGCTGGTCAGCCTGCCGGCATCGGCGCAGTCGCTGACATCGCTGATGGGCGGCAGCCAGGGCAGCGATAGCCAGTCGGCAACCGCGCCCTCTCCACAGGAACTGAGCGCATCGCTCGATCAGATCATTGCGACGCTCGAAAACAGCGACCAGCGCCAGTCCCTGTTGGAGCATCTCAAGCAACTGCGTGATGCCACGGCGGCGGATACCAAACAGGAGGGTGGTTCGGGAGGACTGCTCGGCGCCCTCGCGCAATCGTTCTCCTCTCTGGAAACCGATGGGCTCGATAATCCGATCCGCTACTGGTCGACACGAGCCGATCAGGCCGGAGAGGATATCTCGACGCTGGTCAGCAATCACCAGCAGTGGCCCAGGATCTTTTTCGAGCTGGTGTGGGTCACGGCACTCTGGATCGGTGTGACGCTGCTTGTCGCGACGCTCTGGCGATGGGCCGTCCGCCAGTTGGGGTTGCCGTGGCATTTACCGGCGGAGCCGACGACCTGGACGCTCATTCGCCATATCGTCCGGCGCGTGGTGCCTCTGGCGATTGGATTCGTCGCCGCGCTGATGACCGTGCACCAGGTCGCGACCGGCACGGTCGGTATTACGCTGGCCATGGTCGCGGCGTACGCCACGCTTTGCGGTGCCGTCTTCTCGGCGATTTGTGAAATCGTCTTCTCGTTGTTCGGCAGCGGGCATCGTCACGCCGCGCTACGCATCTTGCGTCGACGCGGGGCCCGGTGGCTGTTTGTGCTGGGGGCGCTGGTCGCATTGGGCGATGCAGCCAATGCCGAGGCGCTGGTCGAGCCGCTCGGCGAGGGGGTCACGACCTTCCTGTCACTGATCGCCAACGTGTGTGCGGCATCGCTGCTGGGTATCTTCGTTCTGGTATTTCGACGCCCCATACGGCATCTGATGCGAAATCGCCCCTATTCCCAGCGTCAGGAGCGTCGCGCGACCACCGAACTGATTCGGGTCTTCAGCCGGATCTGGCACATTCCCATTCTGGTCATGGTGGCGGTGTCGCTGATCGCGATGATCATGTCGGCCGAGGATTCTCGCAGTGCGTTTTTCCGCGCTGTCGTGACGGCCGGGCTCATGATCGCGACTCTGGTGGTCACCGGCCTGATTCACCGGCGAGGTGCAAACGTCCGTGAGAATCCCTCCTCCGAATACATGGCCCGTCTGGCGCGTTTCGGCTTCACCCTGGCTCATCTGGCGAGCTGGGTGATCTTCGCCGAGCTAGCGATGCGGGTCTGGGGTTCATCGTTATGGGCGGTGGGTGCCTCCGCCGGCATCGGCCAGCAGATCGCCAAGGGCGTGCTCGGATTGGGCGTGACGTTTCTGCTGGCATGGTTGGTATGGATACTGGCGGATACTGCGATCAAGCACGCGTTGCTGCGCAGCAGCCGTCGCCATGGCAGGAGAGTCAATGCCAGCGCGCGTGCCCAGACCATCACGCCGTTGCTGCGCAATACCGTGTTCGTGACCATCGCCGTCATTGCCGTGATCATCGCGTTGGCCAATCTGGGGGTCAACGTCACGCCATTGCTGGCCGGTGCCGGAGTCATCGGCCTGGCGGTCGGTTTCGGCGCGCAGACGCTGGTCCAGGATCTCATTACCGGCCTGTTCATCCTGATCGAGGATTCATTGGCTATCGACGATTTCGTCAATCTGGGAACGCACATGGGTACGGTCGAAGCGTTGAGTATCCGAACCGTCAAGCTGCGCGATCTGGATGGCATCGTGCACATCATTCCTTTCAGTCAGATCCAGGGTATCCAGAACTACTCCCGGGAATTCGGCATCGCGCTGTTGCGCATCCGCATCGCTCACCATCTGAAAATCGACGAAGCGATCGAGATCGTTCGCGAGATCGCGGATGAATTGCGTAACGACCCAATGATGCGTCACCACATCTGGTCGGCTTTGGAGGTGCAGGGTATCGAGAGTTTCGATGCCGGAGCCGCCATTCTGCGGGTCAGAATGCGCACGGCGCCGATCATGCAGTGGGACGTGGCTCGAGCCTTCAATCTCCGCTTGAAGCAGCGTTTCGACGAGCAAGGCATCGACCTGGCCATGCCGAGAATGAGCGTGGTGATGGAGCAGTCGACGGTATCCGCTGGCAGTGCCGGATCCAGGGAGCCGGTGACGGCTCCGGGTACTCCCGATCCGCAATGAATCTGGTCCAGCGCCAGGGACGGGGCCTGGATCGGTCTTGAGCGGCCATCGAGGTGAACCGGAACCGTTCCGTATTTCGAGCAGGAGCTCCGGGCACCTTCTATAGTGATAGTGGCACGATGACGCCATCATCGGCGGGAGGCGGGATGATCGACGAGATACGGATCCCTCTCGGGCGGCGTGGCTTGGCGACGGCCATGCTGCTTGGCCTCGCCTTGACCGGCTGCACGCGTCCCGAGGGCTTGGACAAGCGCCAGGACGTCATTTCATCACGGCTCGATGTCGCCCCCTTCTACAGCGAGGCCTACGAGGGCCGCCTGGACTGTCCGGGGTGCGGGCACGGCCGGGCGGACAGCGAACTCGTGCTCTACCGCGAGAGACGGACCGGCACGCCTGCGGGTTATCAACTCAATCAACGTTATCCGCTCGATCCCGCCGATCGCCGATCTCTGGTGGAGACCAGCCACCATGGACGCTGGTCGATCATGCAGAATGGTGCCAGCCCGCGCGACCAGCCGGTTTATCGGTTCGAACCGGACGATCCGACGCGGCATGTCTTCCTACTGGAGCAGGTGGATCGGGATACGCTCATGGCACGGGGTGGGGCTGGTCAAACGGGGGTGGTCGGCCTCCGTCGAAGCGTTGCTTCCGCAAGAGGAGATCTCAGCGTGACCGAGGCCGATAGCGGATTGCCGATCGCGATCCAGGTGGGGCAGACATTGACGGTCAGCTTGGCAGCCGATGCAAGCGGGCGATTCGACTGGCGTCTGGTGGCACCGCCGGATGGTGCGCTCGAACCATTGGGTTCTCCCATGCGCGTCGCGGCCGGCCAGGTGCGCCAGCAGGTCGAGAACGATAGTACGGCGGTTTGGCAGTTCCTGGGGAGTCACCCAGGAGAAATCGTGCTGCGTTTCGAGTTGTCCTCTCTTTCCGAGTCTCTCATATCGTCTTCGAGAGTCGTTCGATATCCCGTTCGGGTGCAATGAATTTCCGCGCCTGACTCGTTGACTACATTCAGTATATCAATATGTTGCTGATTTTCCCCGCGCTGGCCTGGCCATTGCGACGTTGGCGTGACTGTCTGACTCTAGCCTTTGGTCTGGGCCACCAATCGCTAATGGTCGATGAGGCATCTTTAATTCATAATTTGTGTTATTAGGTAATCATAAAGTTTGGATTGCCTTTTTTTGCATCAAAGTGTAATTTTTGTCGCCTTCGGTGTTAAAAAGAGTCGCTAACACTGTCGCCGAAGCGGGCAGTGGTTGAGTCGGGTGAATGACGTTCGGTTTCAGGAACGGGCTTCTGGAGTGGGCTTCGTCAGCAGTCGTCCAGTCATGGGAAGTGTCGCCCGATCGAGAATAACGGTGCCGATGAAGGCGCCAGGTAGCCATCATCCCGTCAGGGATGTCGAGATCAGCATGGAAGTCCTGACTCGATCGATGGCGGATACGCGGGGGGTGCGCAATGAGTCTGTTCAGTTTGAGCCTTATCGTCATTGGTTTTGTCGCCTTTGGGCTTTTCGTCGCTCTACGTCTTTGCAGTAGCGACAAGGCTCCCCCCGAGGCGCGGGATCGAGCGACCCAACCCGACCGTCTTCATGAGTCCGGTAGCGAGCATCGCGCCTGAGAGAAGATCGATTCGACCATGAAAAAGCCGGCCCGGCAACGTGATGAACTGACCCCATAAAGTTGGACGATTCACTTAGCCGGCGTTTAAGGCCTGGGCCCTGTACTGAACAGGGCTCAGGCCTTTTAGTGTCAGTTTGATGCGTTCGTGATTGTAGTAATGGATGTAATG
>NZ_VTPX01000012.1 GCF_008298015.1 Salinicola corii
CTTCGTCCTTGAATTCCGGGGAGTATCGGTTGCGGGTCTTCTTCATCGAAGCGACTTGCCTTGTCATGGGTAACCTCGTATCAGTGTACTGTCTTAACGAGGTGTCCACTGTCGGTGGGCAAGATCACTCGTCTTGGCAAGTCGTTAAGTTGTTTCTACTGTAATATTAAAATTCAAGCTCCATACGAACGTTTGGGTTTGGGTATCGAAAACTCAACGGCATTGCTGCCAAGACGTAACTTCGACGCTTCACCTTTCAGTCAGCAGGACCCGAATTCCGGGGCGGCCGCCAGATTGTCGAAAATTTTGCTGGACAGCGGTTCCCATACTGCAGGGTGATGTGAATAATTGCAGCCAATATTGTTCGACTAAAGTGGGAGATGTCCGTGGCTGATGCTCACCCGACCGGCGCTACCAAGCCCTCCCGACGGTATGCGTTGTTGATAGAGGTGGCGCTCGCCGTAGGAGGGTTTGCCATTGGCGTTGGTGAGTTCACCATCATGGGACTGATGCCGAACGTGGCCGAGGCGTTGAGCATCTCGGAGCCGCAGGTGGGTAACGTCATCAGCGCCTATGCCTTGGGTGTCGTCGTGGGCGCGCCATTAATTGCCGTCATGGGGGCCCACTTCTACCGACGCCATCTTCTGCTGATGTTGATGGCTTTCTTCGCTCTGGGCAATATCGCCAGCGCCTTGGCGCCCAACTATCACACATTAATGATCTTCCGATTCATCTCCGGACTACCGCATGGTGCCTACTTTGGCGTCGCCTCTCTGGTCGCGGCGTCGCTCGTTCCCCCGCACAAGCGCGCGCAGGCGGTGAGCCGGGTCATGTCCGGCCTGACCATCGCCATGCTGGCAGGCAACCCGCTCGCCACGTGGCTGAGTCAGATGATGAGTTGGCGCCTGGCCTTTGCACTGGTTGGGGGCATTGCCATCTTGACGGTCATACTGGTGTTCATCTATCTGCCGTTGAACCGACAGGAGAAGCGCAATAGCCCTGCGCAGGAACTGACGGCACTCAAGCGCTCGCAAGTCTGGCTGACGCTGGGTATCGGCGCCATCGGCTTCGCCGGCATGTTCTGCGTCTTCAGCTATCTGGCACCGGTCCTTGTCAACGTGACGCAGGTATCGCCGTACTGGATTCCCGTGGCCCAGGCGGCGTTTGGCGCCGGCGCCATCGTCGGCAATATCGTGGGCGGAAAATTATACGATCGCATGCAGCTCAAGGGGGTCGGCTGGTTGCTGGTCTGGTGCATCACTATCCTGCTGCTCTTTCCGCTGGCTGCGCAGTCGTTATGGTCGATACTACTGATCTGTGTGGCGATCGGTACCATGGTATCGCTTTCCCCGGCACTGCAGACACGCCTGATGGATGTGGCGGCGGATGCCCAGACGCTGGCCGCCGCTTCGAACCACGCTGCCTTCAACGTGGCCAATGCGCTGGGGCCATGGCTCGGCGGCATGGCCATCGGCGCAGGACTGGGGTGGACCGCGACTGGCTATGTGGGGGCGGCGGCGGCAGCAGGGGGGCTGGTCGTATTCTTCTTCGCCTATCGGCAGCAGCGCCGGTACGGTTGAGTCAGGCGAATCGAGTCGAATCTATAGGTCGTTGGATGGAGGCTTGGCCCACCTAGGCTAGGCCTCCACAACAGGTCCATCAAGAGCGGGTGCGAGAGTCAAATGGTCTCGACGGCAGTGGTCGCGGAGGCGGGGACGGCGACGTACGCGTCCTCGCTGGGGCAACGCTCGCACTTGATGCTGACCGCCATCCGTTCTTCAGCGTCAGAGGTGGCCAGCGTCAGTGGTTGCTCATGGCCACATGCGCGACAGCATGCCATCAATGAACTCTCGGATTGCTTCACCGTAAACATTTCCATTGGGTTCTCCTTCACCGTGATGTCTGGTCCGTACTCGCCTTTGCACCGATGTCGCATGGGGCAGAGGCGCACGACTATAGTCTGGTGCCAACTGTATAGCCGAGCGCCGGAAATGCAAGGTCGGCTCCTTCGCCGTGCCTGAGAAGGTGTTCACAAGAGGTCATCGCTCGCCGACTTTTCTTACATAGCCTAGCCGTGAAGGCCGACTGTCATTGCCGGCTCCAGCGTGCCCTGACATAGCCGACGATGCGGAAAGGCGGATGACGCACGCTCTCCACGGTCACGCCGTGAAGCTGCTCTCCGCTGACGCGCATTCTGCCGGAGGCCAGGTGCTCGAGATACTGAATCTGCAGGATCCCTTCCCGTTCGAGCAGATAGAGACCATCCTGCTGAAACTTGTCGCACGCTACGATTGCGGCCAAGTCGCCCTCGAACAGGAAATCGAACGATTCGTTTTCCGCTGGCGTCACCAGATGGCAGTCCTGGGTCAGCATCTGTAGCGTGGATATCGCGCCCGGTTCCGTTCCCTGTTGCTCCCAGGGAGCCGCCAAGCGCGCGTGGAGGCTCATCACGGCTCCACTCGACGTCTGAGAGCCGACAGCCATCGCGCTGAGAGAGTCATCATCGAGAAGCTGTTTGATCGAACAGTTCAACGCCGATGTGAGCGCCACGAGACGCTCATGGCCGATCTGCTTGATGGTGCCTGACTCCCAATAGGAAATCGTGACGTCAGAGACGCCCACTCGTCTCGCCAGTGCGGCCTTGCTCATGCCTGCCTGGAGGCGGAGTTGTTTGATTCGTGGTCCTAACCCGTCCATCCATGAATCTCGCCTGCGTATTGGTGCTGTGAGGATATCCACTCATTGCCGAAGTATGTTTCGGGTTATGAACTCGTCGCCGCGTTGCTCTCGGTTTTTCCGACCAAAGCGTTGGGCCAGCGACGAGAATCGTCAAGGTGCAAATTCAACGCATTGGCGTGTCCCGGTCTACCGGCGATGGTCCCTCGGAGAATCGCTCCCAACGTCCTGAATGGACAGCAAGCGCTGCAGCCACCCTTCGGGAAGGCGTACAATCACGTGGCTCGTTCATCAACGGAATGGAATTCATGACGGTACGCACGCGCATTGCGCCTTCGCCCACTGGCGACCCGCACGTCGGGACGGCCTACATCGCACTCTTCAATCTCTGCTTCGCTCGCTTGCATGGCGGGCAGTTCGTTTTGCGAATCGAGGATACCGATCGTCAGCGCTCCACTGCCGAGTCGGAGAACATGATTCTCGACTCCCTGCGCTGGCTGGGCCTGGAGTGGGACGAAGGGCCGGATATCGGTGGCCCTCATGGCCCTTATCGACAGAGTGAGCGCGGTGCCATCTATGCTCGGCATGCCGAACGGCTGCTCGAGAGCGGGCACGCTTTCAAGTGTTATCGCACCAGCGAAGAGCTGGACGCACTCCGTGAAGAGCGAAAGGCGGCAGGGCTGCATCTTGCGTTGAAACCTCAGGATCTGGCGCTGGATCCGGAAGAGCAGCGTCAACGGGAGGCGGAAGGTTATCCCTACGTCATCCGAATGCAGGTGCCTTCCGAAGGTGTCTGTATCGTCCAAGACATGCTTCGCGGGCAGATAGAAGTCGATTGGGCGCAAGTCGATGCGCAGATCCTGATGAAGTCGGACGGTATGCCGACCTATCACCTGGCCAACGTGGTCGACGACCATTTGATGGGGATCACTCATGTCCTCAGAGGCGAGGAGTGGATCAACTCCGCGCCCAAGCATCAATTGCTGTACGAGTATTTCGGCTGGTCGATGCCGGAACTCTGCCACATGCCGCTGCTGCGCAACCCGGACAAGTCGAAGTTATCCAAGCGCAAGAACCCGACGTCGATCAACTACTACCGCCGAATGGGGTTTCTACCGCAGGCTGTCACCAACTATCTCGGACGGATGGGGTGGTCGATGCCGGATGACCGCGAGAAATTCAGCCTCGACGAGATGATGGCTCACTTCGACCTGCAGCGGGTCTCGTTGGGTGGTCCGGTTTTCGATCTCGACAAGCTGAGCTGGCTCAACGGCGTCTATATTCGAGAAGATCTGGATGACGCGGCGCTGCTGCAAGCACTGCGCGAGTGGGCGTTCAACGAGGCGTACGTCGGGCAGATCCTGCCGCAGATTCGCCCGAGAATCACCACGCTCTCCGATGCGATGCCGCTGGCCGGCCATTTCTTTGCCGGCCTGCCCGAGGTCAGCGAAAAGAGCTTCGATGACGTCAATCTCGAACGCGAGACGCTAGTGGCGCTGCTGCAGTTTCTGGTATGGCGGTTGGAGGCCATCGCGCGGTGGGAGAAAGACGAACTGCTGGACCAGGTCAAGCTGCTCGCGGGGCACTTCGAACTGAAGATGAAAGCTTTCCTGGCTCCCGTGTTCATTGCGGTAACGGGCAGCAGCCATTCGACGTCGGTGCTCGATGCGATGACGATTCTGGGCTCGGATGTGACGCGGGCTCGCCTTCGACAGGCGATCGAGGTGCTCGGCGGTGTTTCCAAGAAACAGGCCAAGCGTCTGGAGAAGCAGTATCGAGAGCTGTAACTCGATATGAGTTTCGCCCAGGTGTCGGCTCGAATTTTTCTGTGTAAAGCGTTGACTTATCAGTGGGATGGCCGTATATTTCGCCCCGTTCTTGGAACGGGGCCTTAGCTCAGCTGGGAGAGCGCAACACTGGCAGTGTTGAGGTCAGCGGTTCGATCCCGCTAGGCTCCACCACAAGAACCGGCTTTCGAGTCATTTTCAGCGTCCCATTCGTCTAGTGGTCCAGGACACCGCCCTTTCACGGCGGTAACAGGGGTTCGAACCCCCTATGGGACGCCACTTCTCCCTCGCTTTTCTCCTTCCGATATCCAGCTTCGTCGATTTTTTCGGCTGTTGATAACTGTTCGGCATCCATCCTTTCTGACTTGACATCGTCTGGCTTTTCCACTGCGTGGGTTTGCCGCTTTTCTTGGTGCCGCTAACTTACTGAAAATAGGTGAATGAAATTTTTATCTAGTTAAATCAATTGGTTAGAAGTGGTTAAAGATTAATCAATCTGTTGTCGGCGCGCTTCTGGAGGCGGTTTGGTGACATTATCGAGGGGTTTTGAACAGGCTTATCCACAGGAAGTGTGGAAATCTCCGTGGTGCCGCAGGCCAGGCGTAGAAAAGCCGCCGGCGCGGTGCCGGCGGCTTCGTGGTTGGCTTCCTGCAAGCTGTTGGACTACTTGTTCGGGTAATCGCGCTTGTCGTAGCCGGTATAAAGCTGGCGAGGGCGGCTGATCCGATAGCCGTTGGTGATCATCTCGTTCCAGTGGGAAATCCAGCCGACGGTTCGTGCCATCGCGAAGATGACGGTGAACATGTTGGTCGGAATGCCGATGGCCTTGAGGATGATCCCGGAGTAGAAATCGACGTTGGGATATAGCTTGCGCTCGATGAAATACTCATCCTCCAGCGCTATCTGCTCCAGTCGCTTGGCGATCTGCAGTTGTGCGTCGTCGCCGACTCCCAGCTCTCCCAGAACCTCGTCGCAGGTCTCCTTCATCACCTTGGCGCGCGGATCGAAGTTGCGGTAAACCCTATGCCCGAACCCCATCAGCTTGAACGGGTCGTCCTTGTCCTTGGCCTTGTCGATGAAGCGCTGGATATTCTCTTCCGAATCGTCGCCGATCTCGTCCAGCATCGCCAGTACCGCTTCGTTGGCGCCACCGTGTGCAGGCCCCCAGAGCGCGGCGATGCCGGCGCTGATGCAGGCGAAGGGGTTGGCACCGGTGGAGCCGGCCAGGCGCACGGTGGAGGTCGAAGCGTTCTGCTCGTGATCGGCATGCAGCATGAAGATTCGATCCATCGCCTTGGCGATGACCGGGTTGACCTCGTAGTTCTCGCAGGGATTGCCGAACATCATGTGCAGGAAGTTTTCGGAGTAGTTGAGGTCGTTGCGCGGATACATGAACGGCTGGCCGATGTTGTACTTGTGACACATCGCCGCCAGCGTCGGCATTTTGGCGATCAGGCGAATGGCGCTGACGTGGCGTTGATCGGCCTGAGTGATGTCGAGATTGTCATGATAGAAGGCGGCCAGACCACCGACGACGCCGCAGAGGACGGCCATGGGGTGTGCGTCACGACGAAACCCCTTGTAGAAGTTGACGATCTGCTCGTGAACCATGGTGTGACGACCGATGGTGCCACTGAACTTCTCGTACTCCTCGGGGGAGGGAAGTTCGCCGAACATCAGCAGATAGCACAGCTCTACATAGTTGGAGTTCTCGGCTAGCTGCTCGATCGGGTAGCCGCGGTGGAGCAGCGTACCGGCGGCGCCATCGATGTAGGTAATGCCGGATTCGCACGAAGCGGTAGCGACGAAGCCAGGATCGTAGGTGAACAGGCCTTTTGCGGTCAGGCTGCGGACGTCGATGACATCGGGGCCGACGGTGCCGGGGTAGACCGGCAACTCGATGGTGTTGTCGACACCATCGACCGATAGTTTCGCTTTTCTGTCAGCCATGTTGGCCTCCTTTATCGTGACATAAGTCTTTGTCTTTACTGCCGTGCGGGCGAAAAATAGTTTGCCCACTATAGATTTCCGCGGGGGATTGTCAATTCACCTAGGTCGCCTTGACACCGTGGTTGCGGCGTTTGTCCCGGGTTTTAGAGAGGCGGCAGAGTGCCGGTGGCATGGAATGGTCCGTGGGCTTTCGGACCGAGTCGACATCATACCTATCGAGTGGGGTGGGCCGACAGCGACAAAAGAAATTTCATTCGACTGTCGACAACCCGCACGCTGGCGTCGGTGGGGCCGGTCGGGCATTTTCCCTGCCAATGGCATGTGTGGTGATTTGTCATACCGTTACCCAAACCCTATAATCTGCAACCGCACGATATGGCATCGTCAGCCGGTTTGGGCCGCATCGGAACTGCACTTGCGACCGTGATCCAGCTTCTAAAAACCACCGCCCTGAACGGGCACGACCCGTTTGGGTTAAGAGAGTGTTTAAGAGCCGTGAATAGTAAACGTCCAGTAAACCTCGACCTGTCAACCATCCACTTTCCACTTCCCGCACTCACCTCTATCGCACATCGCATCACAGGCGTCATCCTTTTCGTCGGGCTGATTTTCGGCTTCTGGGCGCTGGATGCTTCGTTGTCTTCTCCCGAGGGGTTCGAATCGGTGCGTGATGCGCTGGCGCACAACGTGCTGGTGAAGCTGATTGCCTGGGGCCTGCTGTCGGCGCTCGGCTTCCACTTCGTTGCGGGGATCAAGCACCTGCTGATGGATACCGGCTATGGTGTCGATCTCGAGGGTGGCAATCGCAAGGCGCAGATCACGGTCGTGATCAGTGCCGTACTGGTGGTTCTGGCAGGAGTCTGGGTATGGTAACCAATATCACGAATCTCGGCCGCAGTGGCTTGTCCGACTGGTTGATTCAGCGTGTTTCCGCCGTGGTGCTGGCACTTTATGCGCTGTTTGTCGTGGTGTATCTGCTGTTTCATCCGAACCTGGACTATGCCACCTGGAGTGGTCTGTTCGCTCAGACCTGGATGCGCATTTTCTCCTTGCTGGCCTTCATTTCCATGGCCGCTCACGCCTGGGTCGGTCTTTGGACGGTTTCCACCGACTATCTCAAGCACACCGGTGTTCGCTTCGGCTTTCAGGCCATCGTGATTCTTGCCATCTTCGTTTTTCTGGTGTGGGGCGTTCAAGTCCTCTGGGGAGCCTGATCCATGTCAACCATGCGTAACCTGACTTTTGACGCCATCATCATCGGTGGTGGCGGTTCCGGTCTGCGAGCGGCGCTCGAGCTGGCCAAATCCGGCAAGAAGACGGCGGTGCTGTCCAAGGTCTTTCCGACGCGTTCCCATACCGTTTCCGCGCAGGGCGGCATTACCTGCGCCATCGCTTCCGCCGATCCCAATGACGACTGGCGCTGGCACATGTACGACACCGTCAAGGGTGGCGACTACATCGCCGACCAGGACGCAGCGGAGTATCTCTGCTCCGAAGGGCCCAAGGCGGTGTTCGAGCTCGAGCACATGGGGTTGCCGTTCTCGCGTTTCGACAACGGCAGGATCTACCAGCGTCCGTTTGGCGGTCAGTCCAAGGACTTCGGCAAAGGAGGGCAGGCTGCGCGTACCTGCGCCGCCGCCGACCGTACCGGGCATGCGCTGCTGCATACGCTCTATCAGAACAACCTGAAGAACAACACGGTCTTCCTCGACGAGTGGTACGCCATCGATCTGGTGAAGAACGCCAACGGCGACGTCGTCGGCTGTATCGCGTTGTGCATCGAGACCGGCGAAGTCGTTCACGTCAAATCCAAGGCGACCGTGCTGGCGACCGGTGGGGCGGGCCGTATCTATGCCTCGACCACCAACGCCCTGATCAACACCGGCGACGGTATCGGCATGGCCCTGCGCGCCGGCTTCCCGATGCAGGACATGGAGATGTGGCAGTTCCACCCGACCGGCATCTATGGCGCGGGCACGCTGGTCACCGAGGGATGTCGTGGTGAAGGTGGCTATCTGATCAACAAGGACGGTGAACGGTTCATGGAGCGCTATGCGCCCAACGCCAAGGATCTGGCGGGCCGAGATGTCGTCGCACGCTCCATGGTTATGGAAGTGCTGGAAGGACGCGGCTGTGGTGAACATGGCGACCACGTCATGCTGAAGCTTGATCATCTGGGCGAAGAGGTGTTGATGAAGCGCCTGCCCGGTATCGTCGAACTCTCCAAGACGTTCGCCCATGTCGATCCGGTCAAGGAGCCGATCCCGGTCACGCCGACCTGCCACTACATGATGGGCGGGATCCCGACCAACGTGCACGGCCAGGCCATCACCCAGGATGGCGACGGCAACGATCGGATCGTCAACGGTCTGTTCGCCTGTGGCGAGGCGGCCTGCGTCTCGGTTCACGGCGCCAATCGCCTGGGGGGCAACTCGCTGCTCGATCTGGTGGTGTTCGGCCGAGCCGCTGGGATCTATATCGACCAGGCGCTCAGCGAGGGTATCGACTATCTCGACGCCTCCGCCTCGGACATCGAGCGTGCGACAAGCCGGCTGGCGCGCTGGAACGAGTCCAGTGGCGGCGAGTCCGTGCCCGAACTCAAGGCCGAGCTGCAGAACACCATGCAGAATGCCTTCGGTGTCTTCCGCCAGGAAGACAACATGCAGGAAGGCGTCAAGAAGCTGGCGGAGCTGCGCGAGCGTATCGGACAGGCCCATCTGGGTGATAAATCCGATGTCTTCAACACGGCGCGTGTCGAGGCGCTGGAGCTCGACAACCTGCTGGAGGTGGCCGAGGCTACCGCGATCGCGGCGCTTGATCGCAAGGAGAGTCGCGGTGCTCACTCCCGCTACGACTATCCGGATCGCGACGACGTCAACTGGCTCAAACATTCGCTCTTTCATCCGGGCGACAAGACCGTGACCAAGCGAGATGTCAATTTCACGCCGAAAACGGTCGATACTTTCGAGCCGAAAGTCCGTACCTACTAAGGGGTTGTCAACGATGTCCAATCTTCAGGTTTCCGTTTACCGCTACAACCCTGAGACCGATTCCGCGCCCTACATGCAGGAGTTTCAGGTCGATACTCAGGGGCGCGATCTGATGGTTCTCAATGTCCTGACCATGATCAAGGATCAGGACAGCTCGCTGGCTTTCCGTCGCAGTTGCCGCGAGGGCGTCTGCGGCTCCGACGGCATGAACATGAACGGCACCAACGGCTTGGCCTGTATCACGCCGCTGTCGGACGTGGCCAAGAACAACAAGCTGGTGCTGCGCCCGCTGCCGGGCTTGCCGGTCATGCGCGACCTGGTGGTCGACATGGGGCTGTTCTACAAGCAGTACGAGCGCATGCAGCCGTATTTGCAGAACGACACGACGGCGCCGGCAATCGAGCGCCTCCAGTCTCCAGAAGAGCGCGACAAGCTGGATGGTCTGTACGAGTGCATTCTGTGCGCCTGCTGTTCGACCTCCTGCCCGTCTTTCTGGTGGAATCCGGATAAGTTCGTCGGTCCCGCCGGTCTGCTGCAGGCCTATCGCTTCCTGGCGGATTCGCGTGACAACGCTACCCAGTCGCGTCTGGCCGAGCTGGAAGATCCGTTCAGCCTGTTCCGGTGCCGCGGCATCATGAACTGCGTCGCCGTGTGTCCGAAAGGGCTGAATCCGACCCGGGCCATTGGGAAAATTCGCGAAATGCTGTTGTCCAACGCGACCTGATCGTCAAAGGCAGCATCTACGACTTAAATCGTAGCGCTGGGCTTGTTATCATATTGCCACGCTACCGGCTGCGACGCGATGTCGCAGCCGGTCAGAGTTCAAGATGTCAGCCGGTGCCTCGTGCACCGGCTTTTAACGATCATGAAGACGCCTTGAATGGCATGGTCGTTGGCCGTCTCGCGACGGTTCCGGAGTGACGCCGAGGCGCAGCTGCGACCGGCGCCGACAACACCCCATCAGTGTAGGGTGAACGAGAGATGCAAGAAGGCATAATGGAGTTGATGTGGCGCACTTCCCACATGAGTGGCGGCAACGCCCACTATGTGGAAGCGCTCTACGAGCAGTACCTGAATGATCCCGCGACCGTTCCCGAAGAGTGGCGCCAAGCTTTCGAACAGTTGCCACGCCTGGAAGGCTCTCCCTCCCAAGACGTCCCCCTCAGTCCCATACGGGAGCAGTTCTATCAACTGGCGCGTGAGCGCCGCATTCCGGCGACCGCCGCTACCGGCAGTAGCGAGAATCGCAAGCAGGTCAAGGTTCTCCAACTGATCAACGCGTATCGGTTCCGCGGCCACCAGCGCGCGAACATCGACCCGCTCGGTTTGCGCAAGCCCGACACGGTTCCCGATCTCGATCTCTCCTTCCACGACTTGACCCAAGCCGACATGAACACCGAGTTTCAGACCGGTTCGTTCTTTCTGGGCAAGGAAGAAGCGTCACTCAAGGAGATCGTCGAGGCGCTGGAACAGACCTACTGCCGCTCGATCGGCTGTGAGTTCATGCACATCGTCAACACCGAAGAAAAACGCTGGCTGCAGCAGCGATTCGAATCGGTGCGTTCCAAGCCGAAATACAGTCAGAGCGAACGTGAACATCTGCTGGAGCGCTTGACCGCAGCCGAGGGACTGGAGAGTTATCTCGCTTCCAAGTACCCAGGCACCAAACGTTTCGGTCTGGAGGGGGGCGAATCCTTCATTCCGATGATGGACGAGGTGATTCAGCGCAGCGGCAATTACGGTGTCAAGGAAGTGGTGATCGGCATGGCCCACCGCGGACGTCTCAACCTGCTGGTCAACATCCTCGGCAAGAGCCCGTCGGAGCTGATCGATGAGTTCGATGGCAAGAAGCAGATCGAGCAGGGGTCCGGGGACGTCAAGTATCACCAGGGCTTCAGCTCCAATGTCATGACGCCCGGTGGCGAAGTTCACCTGGCACTGGCGTTCAATCCGTCGCATCTGGAGATCGTCTCTCCTGTCGTGGAAGGGTCCGTCCGGGCGCGCCAGGATCGCCGCCAGGACGACGATGGCAAGCAGGTCCTGCCGGTGGTGGTTCACGGTGACGCTGCTTTCGCTGGCCAGGGCGTGGTGATGGAAACCTTCCAGATGTCGCAGACCCGCGGTTACAAGACCGGCGGGACATTGCACATCGTGATCAACAATCAGGTCGGTTTCACCACGTCGCGTGCCGACGACGCGCGCTCGACGGAGTACTGTACCGACATCGCCAAGATGGTCCAGGCGCCGATCTTGCACGTCAACGGCGACGACCCCGAAGCGGTGCTTCATGCGACCCAGGTCGCCGTGGATTATCGCAACGAGTTCCAACGCGACGTCGTCATCGACCTGGTCTGCTACCGTCGCCGTGGCCACAATGAGGCCGACGAGCCGTCCGGCACCCAGCCGTTGATGTATTCCAAGATCAAGTCGCATAAGTCGACGCGGACGCTCTACGTCGAGGAACTGATCAAGGAAGGCGTGCTGGACGAGGATCAGGCCAAGCAGATGGGCGAGCAGTATCGCGACGATCTGCTGGCCGGGAACCATGTCGCCAACGCGCTGGTCAAGCAGCCCAACACCGGCTTGTTCGTGGACTGGACGCCGTATCTCGGTCATGAGTGGAGTGGCGACACCGATACCAGTTGCGATCTCGACCAACTGACCCAGTTGGCGCAGAAGATGAGCGAGATCCCCAACGGCGTCGACGTTCAGCGCCAGGTCGCGCGGGTCTACGAGGAGCGGCGCAAGATGCTGGCCGGCAACCAGCCGCTCAACTGGGGCTTTGCCGAGACGCTGGCCTACGCCACCCTGGTCGATGCCGGCCACCCGGTGCGCCTGACCGGGCAGGATACCGGCCGAGGGACGTTCTCGCATCGTCATGCCGTGGTGCATAACCAGGCCGACGCCTCGACCTATGTCCCGCTCCAACATATCAAGGACGACCAGCCCGCCTTCGCCATCTACGACTCCTTCCTGTCGGAAGAGGCCGTCCTGGCGTTCGAATACGGCTATGCCACCACCGCGCCCAACTCGCTGATCATCTGGGAAGCCCAGTTCGGTGACTTCTTCAACGGCGCTCAGGTCGTGGTCGATCAGTTCATCTCCTCGGGCGAGTCGAAATGGGCGCGTCTGTGCGGCCTGACGCTGCTGTTGCCGCATGGCTATGAAGGGCAGGGGCCGGAGCACTCCTCCGCGCGCCTCGAGCGTTTCCTGCAGCTCTGCGCCGAGCACAACATGCAGGTCTGCGTGCCGACCACGCCGGCGCAGATCTTCCACTTGTTGCGCCGTCAGGTGATTCGTCCGCTGCGCAAGCCGCTGGTGGTTATGTCTCCCAAGAGCCTGCTGCGCCACAAGGACGCGACGTCCACCATGGAGGAACTGGCGGGGGGGCGCTTCCAGATGGTCATCCCCGACGTCGGCGAGCGGGACCCTAAGCAGGTCAAGCGAGCCGTGCTCTGTTCGGGCAAGGTCTACTACGATCTCGCGACCTACCGGTCCGAAAACGAGCGTGACGACACCGCGATCATTCGTGTCGAGCAGCTCTATCCTTTCCCCAAGGACGAGCTGTGGGAAGCGCTCAAGACCTATCCGAATCTGGAACAGGTCGTCTGGTGTCAGGAAGAGCCGCTCAACCAGGGCGCCTGGTATCAGAGTCAGCACCATCTGCGCCTGGTGGCGGGCATGGTGCGCGAGGGATTGGATCACAGCCTCAAGTTCGCTGGTCGTCCGGCATCCGCCGCGCCAGCCGCGGGCTACATGTCTGTCCATGTGGCCCAGCAGAGCCAACTGGTCGACGACGCTTTCAACGCGTAAGGCGCCTTGCCGCTGAGACAGGCGCGAGAGAAAAGAGACTAAGGATACGACATGGCTACTGATATCAAAGCGCCGACTTTTCCCGAATCCGTTGCCGAGGGAACGGTCGCCACTTGGCACAAGAAAGTGGGCGATAGCGTCGAGCGCGATGAACTGATCGTCGAGATCGAGACCGACAAGGTTGTCCTTGAGGTGGTGGCGCCCGAGGCCGGCACCCTCTCCGAGATCAAGATCGAGGAGGGCGATACCTGCGAATCCGAGCAGGTGCTGGGCGTTCTCGGCGCCGCTTCCGAAGGCGGCAAGAGTGAAGAGAAGACGGCCAGCGAAGACAAGTCGGGTGGTGAGAAACCGGCTGCCAAGCCCGCCACGTCCGGCAAGAGCTTTGAGGTCAAGGCGCCGAGCTTCCCCGAATCCGTGCAGGAAGGCACCGTCGCCAGTTGGACCAGGAAAGTCGGTGAAGCGGTCAAGCGCGACGAAGTTCTGGCCGAGATCGAAACCGACAAGGTCGTGCTGGAAGTCGTCGCCCCGGCCGACGGCGCGCTCTCCGAGATCAAGGTCGAGGAAGGCGAGGTGGTCGAATCCGAGGCCCTGCTGGCCGTGTTCTCGGAAGGTGCCGGTGGCGATAGCGATGCTTCTGTCGCGTCCGCCGACGATCAGGATGAGGCTTCTGCCGCGGATGGCGGGGAAGAGGATGCCAAGGTCGACGGCAAGATTCTGGCCCCTGCCGCGCGCAAGCTGGCTGCCGAGAACGATCTCGACGTCAGCGAGCTCGAAGGGTCCGGCAAGGGTGGTCGCATATTGAAGGAAGACGTGCAGAAGGCGATCAAGGATGGCTCGGCGAAGAAATCCGCCAAGCCGGCAGCCGCCTCCGCACCGAAAGCGGCTGCGGCGCCGGCGGTCGAAGGCGATCGCCCGGAACAGCGCGTGCCGATGAGCCGCCTGCGCCAGACCATCGCCAAGCGCCTGGTCCAGGCCCAGCAGACCGCCGCCATGCTCACCACCTACAACGAGGTGGATATGAGCGCGGTGATGGCACTGCGCAGTGAATACAAGGACACCTTCCTCAAGGCGCACGACGTCAAGCTCGGCTTCATGGGCTTCTTCGTCAAGGCGGCGACCGAGGCGCTCAAGCGCTTCCCCGACGTCAATGCCTCCATCGATGGCACCGACATCGTCTACCACGGCTACCAGGACATCGGCGTTGCCGTCTCCACGCCGCGCGGTCTGGTGGTGCCGGTGCTGCGTGACACCGACGGCATGAAGCTGGCTGATGTCGAGAAGGCGATCGGCGACTTCGGCAAGCGCGGTCGCGAAGGCAAGCTCGGTATCGACGACATGCAGGGCGGCACCTTCACCATTACCAATGGCGGCATCTTCGGCTCGCTGATGTCGACGCCGATTCTGAATCCGCCGCAAACGGCCATCTTGGGCATGCACAAAATCCAGGAACGTCCGATGGCCGTGAACGGCAAGGTCGAGATTCGCCCGATGATGTATCTCGCCGTTTCCTACGACCACCGCATGATCGACGGCAAGGACGCGGTTCAGTTCCTGGTGGCGATCAAGTCGCTGCTGGAAGATCCGGCGCGCCTGTTGCTGGATATCTGATGACCGGAGCCCGGATCTCTCGCGTCCGGGCCAGCGGATATTCGCACCGTCGCACACGAATTCGAAGACTGAACGTCAAACGAAGCGAACAGGAATATTTTCATGGCCGATAAATTCGATGTGATCGTCATTGGTGCTGGCCCGGGAGGCTACGTCGCCGCGATTCACGCCGCTCAACTGGGCCTCAAGACGGCCTGTGTCGAGAAGTGGGTCAATAAGGAAGGCAAGACGGTTCACGGCGGTACCTGTTTGAACGTGGGCTGTATTCCCTCCAAGGCATTGTTGGAGACCTCGCACAAGTTCGTCGAGACTCGCGACCATTATGCCGAGATCGGCATCAACGTCGGCGATGTCGCGACCGATGTGAAGAAGATGATGGAGTTCAAGAACAGCGTCATCGCCAAGAACACCGGCGGTATCAGCATGCTGTTCAAGTCCAACGGCGTCACGGCGCTGGAAGGCGCCGGCAAGCTGCTCGATGGCAAGAAGGTCGAGGTGACCGGTCACGACGGCAAGGCCGAAACCTTCGAGGCCGACAACATCATCATCGCCTCCGGTTCGGTCCCGGTTAACATCCCGCCGGCGCCGATGACCGACGATATCATTGTCGATTCCGCCGGTGCGCTGGAGTTCGCCGAGGCGCCCAAGCGGCTGGGCGTGATCGGCGCCGGGGTCATCGGTCTTGAGCTCGGCAGCGTGTGGAGCCGTCTGGGCAGTGAAGTCACCGTCCTCGAGGCGCTGGACACCTTCCTGCCGATGGTTGACCAGGCGATCGCCAAGGATGCCCAGAAACTGCTCAAGAAGCAGGGCCTGGACATCAAGATGGGCGCGCGGGTGACCGGTTCCGAGATCAAGGGCAAGGGCAAGTCCCGCGAAGTCGTGGTCAAGTACACCGACAGCGACGGCGAGCAGGAACAGACCTTCGACAAGCTGATCGTCTGTGTCGGCCGCAAGCCCTATACCGAAAATCTGCTCGATGACGGTGCCGGCATCAAGCTCGACGAGCGCGGCTTCATCTTCGTCGACGACCAGTGCCGTACCAATGTTTCCGGTGTCTACGCCATCGGTGACGTGGTGCGTGGTCCGATGCTGGCCCACAAGGCGTCCGAAGAGGGCGTCATGGTCGCCGACATCATCGCCGGCCAGAAGCCGGAGATGAACTACGACGCCATTCCCAGCGTCATCTACACAGCGCCGGAAGTGGCCTGGGTCGGTATCAACGAGCAGCAGGCCAAGGAGCAGGGCATCGAGGTCAAGACCGGTGCCTTCCCGTTCTCGGCCAGTGGTCGTGCACTTGCCAACAACGCGCCGGAGGGCATGGTAAAGGTCATTGCCGATGCCGAGACCGACCGCGTCCTGGGCGTCCAT
Organism: Salinicola corii; assembly: GCF_008298015.1. Lineage (GTDB taxonomy): Bacteria > Pseudomonadota > Gammaproteobacteria > Pseudomonadales > Halomonadaceae > Salinicola > Salinicola corii. The sequence goes on from NZ_VTPX01000012.1 coordinate 16,193, forward strand.
ATTCTCGGCCAGCACGCCGGCGAATTGATCGCCCAGGGCGTGATTGCCATGGAGTTCGGTTCCAGTGCCGAAGACCTGGCGCTGACCTGTTTCGCACACCCGACGCTGTCGGAAGCGGTGCACGAGGCGGCGCTGGCTGTCGATGGGCACGCCATTCACATGGCCAACCGCAAGAAACGCAAATAGGTCATTCTCCAGCGTTTCCTGCACTAGGTGCCATTCCCATGGGGATGGCACGGGGGCGACGGGCCGGTTTTCGGCTCGTTGCCATTCGAGTCACATGCAACCTAATGGCATGAATCGATGAACCTTCACGAGTATCAGGGCAAACAGCTGTTTGCCGATTACGGTCTTCCCGTTTCCAAAGGCTTCGCCGTCGACACGCCGGATGAAGCCGCGCAGGCCTGCAAGAAAATCGGGGGCGACAAGTGGGTCGTCAAGGCTCAGGTTCACGCGGGCGGCCGCGGCAAGGCCGGCGGCGTCAAGCTGATCAAGAGCCCGGAAGAAGCCAAGGCGTTCGCCGAGCAGTGGCTGGGCAAGAACCTGGTGACCTATCAGACCGACGAGAAAGGTCAGCCGGTCGCCAAGATTCTGGTCGAGAACTGCACCGATATCGCCAGCGAGCTGTATCTGGGCGCCGTGGTCGATCGCGCCACCCGTCGTGTGGTCTTCATGGCCTCCACCGAAGGTGGCGTCGAGATCGAGAAAGTGGCCGAGGAAACCCCCGAGAAGATCCTCAAGGCCGAGATCGATCCGCTGGTCGGCGCTCAGCCGTACCAGGCACGCGAGCTGGCGTTCCAGCTGGGCCTGAACAAGGACCAGATCAAGCAGTTCACCAAGATCTTCCTGGGCCTCTCCAAGCTGTTCCACGACAAGGATCTGGCGCTTCTCGAGATCAACCCGCTGGTGATCACCGACGAAGGCAATCTCCACTGCCTCGACGCCAAGATCAATCTCGATGCCAACGCCATGTATCGCCACCCCGATCTGCAGGCGATGCGCGATCCGTCCCAGGAAGACGAGCGCGAAGCCCACGCCCAGGAGTGGGAGCTCAACTACGTGGCGCTCGACGGCAACATCGGTTGCATGGTCAACGGCGCGGGCCTGGCCATGGGCACCATGGACATCGTCAACCTCAACGGCGGCAGCCCGGCCAACTTCCTGGATGTCGGCGGTGGCGCGACCAAGGAGCGCGTGGCGGAAGCGTTCAAGATCATCCTCTCCGATACCAACGTCAAGGCCGTCCTGGTCAACATCTTCGGTGGTATCGTGCGCTGCGACATGATCGCCGAGGGGATCATCGGTGCCGTCGAGCAGGTCGGCGTCAACGTGCCGGTCGTGGTGCGTCTGGAAGGTAACAACGCCGAGCTGGGTGCCGAGAAACTGGCCTCCAGCGGTCTGAACATCATCGCTGCTACCAGCCTGACTGACGCGGCTCAGCAGGTCGTCAAAGCGGCGGAGGGCAAGTAATGAGTATCCTGATCGACAAGAGCACCAAGGTCATCTGCCAGGGCTTCACCGGTGGCCAGGGAACCTTCCACTCCGAGCAGGCGATCGCCTACGGCACCAACATGGTCGGCGGTGTCACGCCGGGCAAGGGTGGCCAGGAGCATCTGGGCCTGCCGGTGTTCAACACCGTCAAGGAAGCGGTCGAGAAGACCGGCGCCGAAGCGTCCGTCATCTACGTTCCTGCCGCGTTCTGCAAGGACTCGATCCTCGAAGCCGCCAATGCCGGCATCAAGCTGATCGTCTGCATCACCGAAGGCATCCCGACGCTGGACATGCTCGACGTCAAGGTCAAGTGTGACGAGCTGGGCGTGCGCCTGATCGGGCCGAACTGCCCGGGCGTGATCACACCGGGCGAGACCAAGATCGGCATCATGCCGGGTCACATCCACAAGCCCGGTCGCGTCGGTATCGTGTCGCGCTCCGGCACCCTGACCTACGAAGCGGTCAAGCAGACCACCGACCACGGCTTCGGCCAGTCCACCTGCGTGGGCATCGGCGGCGATCCGATCCCGGGTTCCACCTTCATCGACATCCTCGAGATGTTCGAAAAGGACCCGCAGACCGAGGCGATCGTGATGATCGGCGAGATCGGCGGCACCGCCGAAGAGGAAGCCGCAGCCTATATCAAGGCCAACGTCTCCAAGCCGGTGGTCTCCTACATCGCGGGTGTTACCGCCCCTCCGGGCAAGCGCATGGGCCATGCCGGCGCGATCATCTCCGGTGGCAAAGGCACGGCGGATGAAAAGTTCGCCGCGCTGGAAGATGCAGGCGTCAAGACCGTGCGTTCGCTGGCCGAGATCGGTGATGCACTGAAGGCTGTGACTGGCTGGTAAGTCCGCCTGGCAAGTCGTTAGAGACGGCGTCGTCTCTGTCATCGCCCCGTCGGGTTCGCCTGACGGGGCGATGTTTTTGTGGGGGCCTAGCGCTCCTGGCGGCTTGCTTCGGGTCGACCTCTGGCTGCGCTCTTCTGCTTGTTCATCATGCGCAGAAACGCTCTGCCTGCCGTGGCGATGAATATCGGAAAGCCGGCCAGCAAGTAGAAGTAATAGGTGACGAAGCGCCAGATCAGCACGGCCGCAGCGGCGCTCTGTGCGCCGATCAGCGGCGTCAACAGTGCCGACGAGGTCAACTCGGCGCCCCCCGCGCCCCCCGGAAGGAAGCTCAGCTGGCCGGCTGCCATCGACACCATCTGCACCAGGAACGTCCAGGCCCAGTCGATATGCTGGCCCAGGCCCTGAACGACCAGATACAGGATGCTGTAACGCACCAGCCAGTGTGTGCAGCAGAGCAGGAACACGCCGAGCAGCAACCAGCGTGGCAACCGCAGGGTTTCCATCAGTGAGTTGCGGAAGTGGAGCAGGCGGCGGGCGAATCCGAAGCGCGATCTTCGCTTGACGTTGAGCTTGGCCAGCCAGCGTCCGGTGATATGCATCACCCTGGAGTAGTTGCTGAGCGTCAGCCAGAGCATGGCAAGCGCGGTGAGCAGCAGGAGCGTGGGCAGCCCAACCAGCCAGCCGAGCTTCAGGTCCACCGCCTCGATCAGCACGTAGAGGGCCACGCCGATCAGGCCCGAGAGGAAGAACAGCAGGTCGGTCAGCTGGTCGACGGCGAAGATGGCGGACGCCTGCGCCGGACGGACACCGCGCCGGGCCAGCAGGCCGAGCAGGGTCAGCGGGCCGCCCGTACCCCCCGGCGTGGCACAGATGGCGAACTCGGTGGCCATGACGATGGAGAAGGCTCGGATCTGGGAGAGCTTTCCCGCGCGCCCGGCCAGCAGCAACCTCAGCCGCAGGGCATTGACGTTCCAGCAGATCACGATCATGCCCATCATCAGCAGCAGCTGCGAGGTGGGAAAGCCTCGCAGTTCGGTGACGATGCCGCGCCCGCCAATCAGGATGGGTATCGCCAGCGCTGCCACCAGGCCCAGCGCCAGTAGCCACAGGATGCGCTTCATGCCGCGGAGCGATCCTTGTCCGCCGGCCCGGCGAAGTTGTCCTGGACGAGATCGGGAGCGGCCTGGTCGAGCCAGGCCTGCTTGGTCAACGGTTGTCGACCCACCTCCAGCAGATGCTCGACGAGATGCAGCCAGTACTCATGGGAGGCGCGATGGCGCATATCCACGGGATGCAGAGCCAATCGCAGCAGTGCCGCGTGCTGGAAGCGGCGGTACTGGAGCGCGCTGACCACTCTCGACATGCCGCGGCGCCAGGCGCTGCGGGCGCTCCAGACGATGCTGGGCGCAGCCAGCGACGACAGCGATGGCAAGCGATAGAGGTGTTGCAGGTCGCTGGTGTAAGTGAACGGGCGTTCCTGCAACGCCTTTCGGGTCCCTTCGCTCATCAACCAGGCGGGGGCGACGAAGCCGCCATGCGGCCAGCCGCAGGCGTCGAACTGGGCCATGCCCTCATCGAGCAGGGCGCCGGCGCGCGCCTGGTCGAGGGTGTAGAACTCGCCCTCCCAGGTGTAGATTCGGCGCATGTAGAAATCCCGCAAGGAGCGGGGTGCCGGCGCATCGTCCCGGTGAAAGTAGCCATGCAGCGTCAGTTCGTCGCCCCGCTCCAGGCGATCATCGAGAACCCGGCGCAACGTGTCGCTGTCGCGGCACTTGCCCCGGCCATGGAAGTCGGGGACGACGAGCCAGGTCATTGGAATGCGCTCACCGAGCCGGTCGCCGAGACGGTCGATCGACTCGACGAACGGTTGATAATCGGACCAGGTTTCGGGGGCGATGTCGTGGAGTACCAGCGAGAAATGTGACTTATCCATGCTGGGAACCCTGCTGGGCTTCTCCTGCACCTTCGGTGGCGCTGGTCAGCCGTCGATAGTGAGAGAGCAGGCCGTCGATGACGACATCCCAGTCGTGGTTGCGCTCCACGTAGCGTCGCGCGCGGCGCCCCGCTTGGGCGGCATCGTGATTGGCGAACAGTTCCTTGACCGCGCGTGCCATGTCCGCGGGCGAATGGGGTTCGCTCAACAGGCCGCAGCCCAGCGGCACGTTCTCGGCCAGTGCGCCCGCCCGGGCGGCGACCACGGGGATGCCGCTCGCCATGGCTTCCAGCGCCACCAGGCCGAAGGTCTCCTGGGTGCCAGCGTGAACCAGGGCATCGCTGGAAGCCAGCCAGCTCGCCACCTCTTCGGTCGGCGTATAGCGGTCGATCACGCTGACATTGTCCGGTACCTGGCTGGGCATGCTGGGGCCGACCAGCAGCAGGTGGTAGCCCTTGCCCAGCAGCCGGGCGGTTTTCAGCAGGTCGTGGAGATTCTTCTCGCGTGAACCCCGGCCGACGAAGATCAGCAGTTTCGTGGTGTCGTCGAGATTCAGCCGCTCACGTAGAGCCAGGTCCCGACGGCTCGGGTGGAACGTCTCCAGGTCCACGCCCAGCGGCTGGATGGCAACCCGCTCGATACCGAGTCGGGTCAGGCGCTCGGCCATGACCCGGCTCGGCGCGAGGACCTGATCGAAGCGGCGATAAAGCTGGTGGACGTAGCGCTCGATCAGCTTGTCGGTGCCACTGCCCAGCCGGTTGCTGATCAACCGGGGCAGGTCCGAGTGGTAGAAGCCCACCACCGGCACGTCCAGCTTGCGTCCGGCGCGTAGCGCCGCCCAGGCGGTGACATAGGGATCGCCGGCCTCGATAATGTCCGGTGACAGGCGCACCAGCTCCCGTTCCCAGCCGCGACGACGCAGGGGAAATCGGTAACCTTGGCTGAACGGCAACGGCGGGGACGGAACCTCGTGAATGCCGTTGTGGGTGAAGAGCTGGGAACCGGGGATGAGAAGGCTGCAGGTGACGCCAGGCAGCTTGGCGAGGCGCCGATGCTTGGCATCGAGATAAGTACGGACCCCACCACTGGCGGGGGCATAGAACATCGTAACGTCGGCAATGTGCAACGAGCCGCTCCTCTTGAAGACTTCCCTGTCGATACGGCGCATTCCTGAGAATGGCGATGACTACATTGCAGTATATCTTTTTACTGCCACAGGGCGTTCACACCAAAGTGGTAGCCTGCCGCCGCCGCTTCCGGCGCCGGCAGGCCGTTACCGCGTTCACTCGGCGGGCGCGGCCACCAGCGAGCGCGTCGCTTCACGGGCTTCGACGAGCTTGACGCGCAGTGAGCCGCCGAGCTGATAACGCAGCTCACCGTCGATCCGGATGCGGCCTTCCTTGTCGTCGATCGCCATCTGGTTGCGGTCGCTGTGAATCAGCGGCGCCGGCACGAAGGCGGTGGCGCCGTTGGCCGTCAGACGGACGCGCATGCCACCACGGCGGATGTCGATGATATCGGCGTCGAAAACTTCACCCTTTTCGATGGTGGCGCCCAGATAACGCACGTAAAGCCAGTCTTTGACGTCACGCTCGGCCATTCGGTTCAGTCGGCGACGTTCGGTCAACTGCTCCGTCAGCTGCTGGCTGGCCTCGGCCGGCGCCGCTTCGGACTTCAACACCCGCTTGATCAGGCGATGATTGACCATGTCGCCGTACTTGCGGATCGGCGATGTCCAGGTGGCGTAGGCGGGAAGCCCGAGGCCGAAGTGCGGCCCCGGCCGGGCCGACATGTTGGTGTAGCCCTGGAAGCGCCGCAGGCGGGCATCCAGCCAGGCGTCCTCACGCGCGTCCAGCGTCCGGCGCAGCTCCTTGTAGCGCGGCAGCTCGGCGAGCTGCTCACGCTCGACGGCGATTTCCTGGGTGGCCAGGAACTCGACGGCCTGGTCGATCTTCTCCGGCTCGAAGGCGTTGTGGACGTTGAAGATACCGTGGCCGATCTCCTTGGCCAGCAGGTCGGCGCAGCAGGCGTTGGCAACGATCATCGCCTCTTCGATCATGCGCTGGCCGATGCGACGCTCTTCGATGACGATGCCCAGCACATTGCCGGCGTCGTCGAGGTCGAACGCATAGTCCGGACGATCCTTGAATACCAGCGTGTTGGCTTCCCGCCAGGCCGCGCGGGCCCGGGCGAGGTCGGCCAGCGCCTCGAGCTGCCCGGCGATGGGCGCAGCCGGCGCCTTGGCGCCGGATCGCCCCTCGATCCAGTCGGAGACGTCGTCGTAGGCCAGGCGGGCCTGGGAGCGAATCGTGGCGGCGAAAAAGCGGTACTCGCCCAGCGTGCCGTCGCGGCCGACCTGCAGCCGGCAAGCCAGCACCGGGCGATCCACGTCCGGCTTCAGCGAGCACAGGTCGTCGGCCAGCGCTTCCGGCAGCATGGTGATGTTCTGGCCCGGCAGGTAGACCGTGAAGGCGCGGGTGCGTGCCTCCTTGTCTGCCGGGTGGGACTCGTCCACATAGGCGGTGGGGTCGGCGATCGCCACCGTCATCGTCCAGCCGTCGTCGGTCGCTTCGACCCGCAGCGCATCGTCCATGTCCCGCGTCTTCTCACCATCGATGGTGAAGAACGGCTCGGCGGTCAGGTCCTCGCGCACCAGGCCTTCGTCCTGCAGCGGCCACGCTTCGGCCGCTGGCGGACACTCCTGTTCGAGCGCGTGACGCGCCAGGGTGACGCGCCACGGCACCGCCGGGTCGTCGCTCTTGACCACCAGCTCGTCGATCTGGGTGAAGAACCCCCTGTCGTCGGGGCGCAGCGGATGGCGAATCAGGCGCGCGACGACCCAGTCGCCGTCCGCGATGTCGGACTTCTCCAGCGAACGCTTGAGGCGTGCCTTCAGCGACAGGTTGATCGAGGGATGATCAGGCACCACGGCCAGGCGGCCGTCGCGTTTCTGCACGCGGGCCACGAAGCGATCCAGCGATGCCTCGATCAGCGTCTCGGGGTCGGCCTGTTTCTTGTCGCCATCCTCCTTGATCACCGCTTCGATGCGGTCGCCGTGAACGACCTGCTTCATGGCGGGGGGAGGAATGAAGTAGGAGGTGCCGTCTTCGGCTTCGAGAAACCCGAAGCCCTTGTCGGTGGCCTTGATGGTGCCCTGGACACGCGGCGTGTTGGCGCGGATGTCCTGCTTCAGCTGGGCCAGAAGAGAGTTGTTCTGCAGCATCGGATCGGATCGGTCGGTGGACGAGAGCGACACTATACGGATTCCGGGTTGGCCACGCCAATCGCACGCGGCCCCTCGAGGTAGCGTCGACCGGGACGCTCTCGGCGACGCGGGGAGGTGCGACCAAAGTCGTCCCCCACGGGGCTGGTGAATTGGTATTCGACTGGTTATGTTGGTGGTATTGAACTGGTATCAGTCAACGTCACTTTGGAACCGACCTTCATGGCACCGACGCTATCCCGGCTCAAGCTGGATGCCGCCCAGTCGACCCCGCTCTATCGCCAACTGGCCCAGCAACTGGTCGAAGCGATCGAGGCGGGGGACTGGGAGACCGGCGAGGCCTTGCCCTCGGAGCGGGTCCTGGCGGAGTCGCTCAGCATCTCGCGGATCACCGCACGCAAGGCGCTCGACCGACTCGTGGCACTGGGGCTGATTCAGCGCACCCATGGCTCCGGGACGTTCATCGCGCCGCGACTCAACCAGTCGCTGACACGTCTGACCAGCTTTACCGAACTGCTGGTTCAGCGCGGTCATCGGCCCAGCTCGCGCTGGCTGAGCCGTTGCTCGGGGACGCCCACGGTGGAAGAGAGCCTGCGTCTCGGCTTGAGTGCGGACCACCAGGTCTCGCGGCTCAAACGCCTGCGGTTGGCGGACGACGTGGTCGTCGCCGTCGAGGAGAGCTGCCTGCCGAGCCGGGTCCTGCCCGACCCGGAGAGCGTCACCCATTCGCTCTATCGCCATCTCGACGATCTGGGTACGCCGATCGTGCGGGCCCTGCAGCATGTCTCAGCGGTCAACGCCGACGCCGAGCTGGCGCAATTGGCGCAGGTACCGCCGTCCCAGGCGCTGTTGATGATGACGCGCCTCGGCTATCTGGCCGACGGCCGCCCCGGGGAACTGACGGTGACCTACTGTCGGACCGATTACTACGACTTCATGGTGGAGTTGACCCAATGAGATCGCGCGAACGGGAGACGGCATGCTCTACGGCAACATTCTGACCCCCCGGGGATGGCGACTGGGCACGCTGGAGTGGCGCGATGGCCGGATAGTCGCCATCGGTGGGGAGCCGGTCGATCCCACGACTAACGCGCATCCCCGGCTGCTGCCGGGGTTCGTCGACCTGCACGTGCACGGCGGCGGCGGGGCGGACGCCATGGAGGGGGGCGATGCAGCGGCGACCATGGCGCGAACCCATGTCCGTTTCGGCACCACCAGCCTGCTGGTGACCACCATGACGGCACCGCTGCCCGATATTCGTCAGGCGCTACGGGACATCGCCCGCACCATGGATCGACCGCCAGCCGGGGCGGCGCGGCTGCTGGGCGTCCATCTCGAGGGACCCTATCTCAATCCCGGCAAGCTGGGCGCGCAGCCCCCGTATGCCCACCCCGGCGCGATCGCGGACGTCGAGGCGCTGATGGAACTGGCGCCGATCCGGCTGCTGACGCTGGCACCCGAGCTTTCGGGCCATGCCGCGCTCATTGGTCAACTGCGCGAGCGCGGTGTCCGCGTGCAGATGGGCCATACCCTGGGCAGCTACGAGGAGGGCGTGGCCGGACTCGAGCATGGCGCCCACGGCTTCACCCATCTGTTCAATGCCATGACCGGGCTCCACCATCGCAAGCCCGGCATGGTCGGGGCGGCACTAGCGCACGCCGACTATGCCGAAATCATCCCCGATCTGCTGCACGTGCATCCTGGCGCCATTCGTACGGCACTGCGCTGCATTCCCCATCTCTTCGGCGTGACCGATTCCACGGCCGCCGCCGGCATGCCCGATGGCGAGTACCGTCTCGGTGAGCAGCACGTCACCAAGTGCCTGGGCGGCGTCCGCCTGGCCGACGGCACGCTGGCGGGCAGCACGCTGACCATGGACCAGGCGTTGCGCAATCTGGTCCAGATCGGTCTCGAGCTGGACGACGCCTCTCGGCGATTGTCGCAGTATCCCGCCGATTTCCTCGGTGAGAGAGAGATCGGACGGATCGAGATCGGCTGTCGGGCCGATGTCGTGGTCATGGATGCCCACCTCGAGATCGATGCCGTCTACGTCGGAGGCGATCAGGTCCATCGCGGCTCGTCGACCCCGAACGTATCGACCACACCCCAGGCGGCCGGCGCGTCGCAGGAGAAACACCGATGTCGTTGATGCTTCAAGAGGCGCAGAGCGCCCCGAATTGCCTGCGATCCCAATGGCAGGCCAACGCCGCCATCCTTTCCGAACTCGGCAGGTCCCTGCGCGGGGCGGACCTGCATGGCGCGCTAACGGTGGCCCGCGGCAGCTCCGACCACGCTGCTGCCTACTTCGCCTATCTCGGCATGAAACACCTGGGTCTGCCGATGGCCTCGGTGCCGCCCTCGTTGACCACCGTCGCCGACACGCCGTGGCGGGTTCGTGGGCAACTGGCGGTGGCGATCTCGCAGTCCGGCGCCAGCCCCGATCTCATCGCGACCCAGCGGGCCCTGGTTGATGGCGGTGCGTTCAGCGTGGCGCTGGTCAACACGCCGCACTCGCTGTTGGGCGAGACTTCGGAGCACGAGATCGCGCTACACGCCGGCGTCGAGAAGAGCGTCGCCGCCACCAAGAGCTATCTGGCCACGCTGGCCGCCTGTGCGCACCTGATCGGGGCCTGGGCGGAAGACGACACACTGCTGGCGGCGTTGAAAGCGCTGCCGTCAGCGCTCGAGACGGCGGCGCAGCAGGAGTGGCAGCCGGCGGTGGATGCGCTGGTCGATGTCGACAGGCTGCTGGTCATCGGCCGCGGCGTAGGCCTTGCCGTGGCCCAGGAGGCCGCGCTCAAGTTCAAGGAGACCTGCGCCATCCAGGCCGAGCCGTTCAGTGCCGCCGAGGTTCGTCACGGGCCGATGGCGCTGATCGGCCCGGGCTATCCGGTCCTGGTCCTCGCGCCACCGGGGCCGGACCAGCCCGGGTTGCTGGAGCTGGCCGAGTGGCTGGAGAGCATCGGCGCCAGGGTGCTGCTGGCCGCCGACGAGAGCGTCGGGTCGCGCCAGTTGACGCTGGTCGATGCCGGTCATGACGACCTGCAGCCGCTGTCGGTGATCCAGAGCTTCTACGTGATGGCGGCCAGGCTGGCCGTCGCCCGTGGTGGCGATCCGGATCAGCCTCGTCACCTGCAGAAGGTGACGCGAACGCTGTGAGTCGTCGGTGATGTCTTGCGTTGCCGCGAATCGCCGCCTGACCTGAATAGCAGCACGTGGCGAATCGGTCGGGATTGGAACAACAACAAGTCGGGAGTCTTCATGTCATCCACATCACGGTTTCTCTGCGCCCCGCTGCGCGGGGTGGTGGTTCCACTCGGCGAAGTGCCGGATCCGGCCTTCGCTGAAGGCGCCCTGGGGCCAGGGGTCGCCATCGACCCGTTGGACGAGACGCTGCATGCGCCATTCGACGGCGAGGTCATCCAGTGCGCGCGGACCGCACATGCGCTCACGCTGCGCGACGATCACGGCCATGAATGGCTGTTGCACATCGGCATCGATACCGTCGACCTGGGCGGAGAGGGATTCGAGCTGCTGGTCGCGACCGGCGATCGTGTCTCCGTCGGCGATCCGCTGTGCCGGTTCGATGTCGACGGGCTGTCCCGGCGTGCCAAGGCCCTGGTCACGCCGATCGTGGTGACCAACGCCTCCGACCTCGCCTTGGAGACGCTGGTCAAGCCGGGGACGATCGTCGACAAGGGCGAGGTGCTGCTGCAGTGGCAGGCACCGGTCCCGGCGGCGGAGATCGCCGGTCGGGAGGTCTCCACCCAGGCGTCCGCCCGCGGAGAGGCAACGATCGCTGCCGCCCACGGCCTGCATGCCCGCCCGGCGTCGAGGCTAAGGTCGATCGCCCAGAAGCACGACGTCGAACTGAGGCTGGGGCGAGACGACGAGGCCGGTAAAGACCGATCCGACGTCGACGGCGCGAGCGTCGCCAGCCTGAGCGCGTTGCTCAACCTGGGCCTGATCCGGGGCGACCGGGTTCTGGTCACGGCTCGCGGAGCGGCGGCCCAGGCCGCGGTCGACGCGGCCGTCATGCTGCTGGAGACGCCCGAGCACGATGCCGGTCGGGCCGATGTTTGCGCCGGCCCGAGCGTCGCACCCGCCGCGGAGGCGACGCCGGGCACGTTGAACGGTCTGTCGGCGAGCCCGGGCCTGGCTGTCGGCCCGCTGGTCCGCTACCGGGCCGCACTACCCCGCGTTGCCGACACCGCCGACGACCCCGAACGGGAGCGAAGGGCGCTGGCCGCTGCCGTGGCCGAGGTGGATGCCGACCTGGAACGGTCGATGCGCGCGGCCGGGTCGCGTGGACAGCAGGCCGAGGCGGATATCTTCGAGGCGCACCGGGCCTGGCTGGACGACCCCGATCTGCGGGCGTCGGCGGAATCGAAGATCGCGGAGGGCGCCAGCGCCGGACGCGCCTGGTACCTGGCCCTCGAGACCGAGATCCAGCGCCTGCGTGGCAGCGGCAACGCGTTGCTGGCCGGTCGGGCCGACGATCTCCACGATCTGCAGCGTCAGGTCATGCAGCGCTTCGCTACCCACGACGCCGTCGCCACCACCGGACTCGAAGGGGCGATCCTGGTCGCGCGGGAAATGGCCCCCTCGCAGTTCGTCGAGGTCGCGGGGCAGATCGGCGGGCTGTGCCTGGCGGGCGGCGGCTCGACCTCCCACGTCTCGATTCTGGCTCGGACACGAGGGTTGCCCTGTCTGGTGGCGATGGGGGATGCCCTGCTGGAGGCCAGCGGCGAGCGGGTCTGCCTCGATGCCGACCGGGGGCGGCTGGAGCTGGCCCCCGACGAGCGGCGCCTGGCGGCGGTCGAGGCCGAGCAGGCGCGCCAGCGCCAGCGCTCCGAGGCCGACCTGGCCGTCGCCTTCGAGCCGGTGACGATGCGCGACGGGCGCCATCTTCATGTCGCCGCCAATATCGCCTCCGGCGCGGAGGCGCAAGGTGCCCTGGACGCCGGTGCCGACGGGGTCGGGCTGATGCGCAGCGAATTCCTGTTCCTGGCGCGGCAGACCGCGCCGGACCTTGCCGAGCAGCAGGCCGAGTATCGCGCCGCCGTCGAGGCGATGGCGGGAAGACCGGTGGTCGTCCGGCTGCTGGATATCGGGGCCGACAAGCAACTTCCCTACCTGGCGCTTCCCGCGACGCCCAACCCGGCGCTGGGGGAACGTGGCGCGAGACTGTGGCAAGCGCATCCCGAGATGTTCGACACCCAACTGGATGCGTTGCTGGAAGCGGGTCGCGGGCTGCCGGTCTGCGAGGATGGCCTGACGAGACTACGACTGATGGTGCCGATGATCGCGGACGTCGGCGAGCTGCGCTGGGTGCGCCGGCGGTTGGCGACGAGGGCTGCCGCGCTCGGCATCGAACGGCTGCCGTCGCTCGGCGCCATGGTGGAAGTGCCGACGGCGGCGCTCTGTGCCGGTACTCTCGCCGGCGAGGCGGATTTCCTCTCCATCGGCACCAACGACCTGACCCAGTACGCCCTGGCGATGGATCGTGAAGTCGCATCGCTGGCGGCGCGCAGCGATGTGCTGCATCCGGGGGTGCTACGTCTGATCGCCCTGTGTCTCGAGGGCGCCGGCGGTCGATGCCCGGTGGCGGTCTGCGGCACCGCGGCAGGTGATCCGCTGGCGGGGGCGTTGCTGGCCGCCATGGGCGTCGACGAACTCTCCGTCGAACCGGCGCGGGTGGCGGTGGTCAAGGCGACGCTGCGCAGGCTGGACGCCGAAGCGTTGGCGGCGCAGCTCCCGGCGCTGCTGGCACTGGACGATGCGGCCGCGGTGAGAGAGGCACTGGCAACGATGCTGGCATCGTCCGCCGAAGCGGCGACACCCGCCTCCGGCGACGCCACGACCTCCACCGACACGACAACAAGATCCTGAGGACTCGTCATGACCACCACCTTCGGTTCCCGGCTCATGGCCGGTCTGCAGAAACTCGGACGCTCGCTGATGCTGCCGATCGCGGTGCTGCCGGTGGCAGGGCTGCTGCTGCGCCTGGGCCAGCCCGACCTGCTCGACATCGGCTTCGTCGCCAACGCGGGCAATGCGATCTTCTCCAACCTGGCGCTGATCTTCGCCATCGGCGTGGCGGTCGGCTTCGCCGATGACGACAACGGTGCGGCCGGGCTGGCGGGGGTGATCGGCTACCTGGTGCTCAACGCGGTGCTGGAGACGCTGAACCCCGACATCAACATGGGCGTGCTGTCGGGCATCATCATCGGCAGCGTGGCCGGCGTGCTCTACAACCGCTACAAGGCGATCAAGTTGCCGGACTATCTGGCCTTCTTCGGCGGGCGGCGCTTCATTCCCATCGTCACCGGGCTCTCCGCCGTCGTGCTGGGCGGCCTCTTCGGTCTGATCTGGCCGCCGATCCAGCAGGGCATCGATCAACTGGGGCAGTGGCTGATCGACGCCGGCGATCTGGGCCTGTTCGTCTACGGCGTGCTCAACCGGATTCTGATCGTGACCGGGCTGCACCACGTGCTCAACAGCTTCGTGTGGTTCGTCTTCGGCAGTTTCGACGGCGTCACCGGCGATCTCAACCGCTTCTTCGCCGGCGATCCGACCGCGGGCAGCTTCATGACCGGCTTCTTCCCGGTGATGATGTTCGGCCTGCCCGCCGCCGCGCTGGCGATGTACCACGCCGCGCCTCGCTCCCGCCGGGCTCAGGTCGGCGGCCTGCTGCTGTCTCTGGCCTTGACCGCCTTCCTGACCGGCGTGACCGAGCCGATCGAGTTCTCGTTCATGTTCCTGGCGCCCGCCCTGTACGCGATGCATGCGGTTCTCACCGGTATCTCGATGGCGTTGATGAACATGCTCGATGTCAAGCTGGGGTTCACCTTCTCCGCCGGGGCGTTCGACTACGCGCTCTCCTATGGCCTCTCGACCAACGGCTGGATGATGATCCCGGTGGGACTCTGCTACTTCGCGCTCTATTACGGCATCTTTCGCTGGGCGATCGTGCGTTTCGACCTGCCGACCCCCGGGCGCGAGCCGGAACTGGCGACGACGAGCGTCAGCCACGACGCCGGCGAGCGCGGGCCCGCCTTCGTGACCGCGCTGGGCGGGGCGGCCAACATGGTTAGCGTCGGCGCCTGTACTACCCGGCTGCGGCTGGTGATGCAAGACGATGCCGCGATCGACGAGCCAGCGCTCAAGGCGCTGGGGGCCCGCGGCATTCTGCATCTGCGCGGTGGTGGCCTGCAGGTGATCCTGGGGCCGATCGCCGATGCCGTGGCCGACGACATCCGAGTGGCGGTACGCGATCACGGCAAGACGCTGGAGACGGCGCCGGCGGTCGGGGACGATACGGTACCGACCGATGCCCGGCTCGACGAGGCGTCGCGCCAGGCGTGGATGGCGGCGCTGGGTGGCGCCGAGAACATTCGCCACGTCGCCGCGGTGGCCACCACCCGCCTGCGGCTGGAGCTGGGGGATCGCGGGAAAGTGGACGAGTCTGCGCTGGCGGGGCTGGGCGCCGCCGGTATCCAGGACCTGGAGAACGGTGTCGTCCATCTGGTGCTGGGGCGCCAGGCGGGGGCGATAGCCAACGGCATCGATACCAAGCCTGCCTGACGGGAGGCCCGTCCAGGCCCGGGCGGGACGTTTTCCGTACAGGGCATCGCGCCAGTCGCCGAATCGGCGGTTGGCGCTTTGCGTTCGGCCTTTGACACCGTTCGCCCGAAGCTCGAAGCTGCTATCGACAGCGCCCCGCAGCCGGCGCTTGTCGAAGCCCCATGCCGCCGACCCGAGGAGACTCCATGTCCCAGTACCTGATCGCCAGCGATCTCGACAACACGCTGTTGAATGCCGAGCATCGCATCGATGCCCTGACCCGCGACACCCTGCAGGCGCTGTCGGCTCGGGGCCACGTGATTGCACTGGCCTCCGGACGTCACTACCAGGATATCGCAGCGATCCGGCGCCAACTGGACATTCCCGCGTGGATCATCAGCAGCAACGGTGCCCATGTGCACGACGCCGGCGATCGTGTCGTCAGCGACACGCTGGTGCCCACCGAGCTGGTCAGGGCGCTGGTGGATCTGCCGCGACCATCATCGGTCAGGCTCAATCTCTACACTCGCGACCGCTGGTTGATCGATGCCGAAGCGCCCGAGCTGCTACCGCTGCATGCGATGACCGGCTTCACCTACCAGGTCGACGAGATGGCCGATCTGGACAGCGAACACGTCGGCAAGGTGCTCTACATCGGCGAGCCGGCGCTGCTGAAGCCGCTGGAGCGCACCCTGCGGGAGCGCCACGGCGAGGCGCTGCACATCACCTATTCGGCGGCCAACTCTCTCGAGATCATGCAGCGGGGTGTGAACAAGGCGACGGCCCTGAGCCGGGCGCTCAGGGCGCTCGATCTCCCTACCGAGAGAACGCTGGCGTTCGGTGACAACTTCAACGACGTCGAGATGCTGACACTGGCGGGTCACGCCTACGTGGTCTCCAACGCTCATCCCGACGTCATCGGACAACTGCCACGGGCGAAGACCATCGGCGCCCACCACGAGTCTGCGGTGGCGCATGCCCTGCGGGAGTTCTTCGCGCTCGAGTGAGGGCGCGACGGCGGGCTTCAGCGCGGCTCCGCGCGATCGTCCAGCCTGCGCAGCTGCTGCCAGACCTCGCGGCGGAGGTCGGCCAGCCGTGGCTGTTCGTCCCCCTCGAACGCGATCGGTCGAATCGTGCGCATGGCACGCAGCCCCAGGCGCGCGGTCAGCAGTCCGGCACCGAGGCCCTGCCCGGCGCGGGTGGACAGCTTGGCCGCCAGGTTCATCGACAGCAGGTCCATGCCGGCGTCGCTGACCATCTCGCTGGCACCGGCGAAAGCCATGTTGCGCAGGACTTCCCGGAACAGTCGCAGGCGGCTGGCATAGCCGAGCTGCAGGCCGTAGAGCGCGGCGATGCGGTCGAGCATGGCGATGTTGCGCCAGGCCATCAGGGACATGTCGACCAGCGTCAACGGGCTGACCGCGACCATCACGGCGGTCTCCCCGGACATCCGGGTCACCAGCCGTCGTGCCGCCCGGTCGCGCGGATGCAGGAGATAGTGGGCGATCAGCTGGCGGGTCTCCTGGGCGGTGTGATGCGACTGATGAGCGTCGAGAAAGGATTGCCACTGGGGGTGGTCCCTGGGCAGGCCCATCTGCTCGCGCAGCTCTCCGGCCAGGGTCAGCGGGTCCGTGTGGGTGGCCGGGGCGTCGTCGACCCACTCCTCGTCCAGTTGCCGGCGCAGGCGAGCGTGCCGGCGCAGCTTGCGCAGCCGCCAGAGTTCGCCGAACAGCGCCCGGGCGCCCAGGCCAACGGCAGTCAGGCCAATCAGACTCCAGGCGCCGGCGAGCCAGTCGCCGCCGAGCGTCGAGAGGTAGAGCGTCTGGGCGGCCTCCAGGGTGCCGAGGCCCAGCGCGCCGCCGAGGACGATCATCAAGCCCCAGCGCCGTTTGCGCGGTGGCGCGATCGCGGCATCGATGGCGGGGGAGTCGGGGATCTCGTCCTGGTGGTAGGGGTCGCTCGCCTGGGTGGGCAGATAGTGCCGCGCGCCCTGAAGCGTGGTGGGCTCCCCGGGGGCGGGGGCATCGTCGAGGCTGAAGCGCTGTCCGGGCCGAGGATCGCTCATCGCAGTTTGTCTCCCATCAGCCACTCCAGGGCGGCATCCATGCGGATGTGAGGTAGCGCCTGGGACCGGCAGGGCGCCGGTCGAAAGGCGGTGAAGTCGAACCCCTGGCGTTGCCAGAACGCGTTCTCGGGGAGTCTGTCGGGGACGTCGCCGGGGTAGATCAGCACAGGCTCTCCGTCGAGACCGTGGCCGCGAAGTGCCGGCTGTCGCTTGCCGTCGCTCTCTATTTCCCGGGTCTCGGTGGCGCGTATCGAGGCCAGGGAGAACGCCCGCACCGGCACGTCCGCGTAGCGCAGGTCCTTGATCGGTTCGGCCAGCAGCGATTCGAGCAGCGCCACCAGGTTGGCATGCTGGTCCGGAGTGACGTGATCCGCCTTGGTGGCGGCGATCGCCAGGCGGTCGATGCGCGGCGAGAACAGCCGGTTCATCAGGCTGCGCTTGCCGTAGTCGAAGCTCCGCATCAGGGTCGCCAGCGCGTCGGAGAGATCCTCGAAGCGCTCCGGACCGGCGTTGAGCGCGCCAAGCACGTCGACCAGCACGATCTGGCGGTCGAAGCGGCGGAAATGCTCGCGGTAGAAGGGTTTGACCACATGCTGCTGATAGAAGCGAAAGCGCTTTTTCAGCGTCTGGTAAAGGCTGTCGGCGGGTAGCGTCTCGAGTGTCTGGCGATCAGACTCCCCGACGCCCGGTAGCGGAAAGAACTGCAGCACCGGGGCTCCCTGCAGGTCGCCTGGGAGCAGGAAGCGGCCCGGCTGCAGGTGGGAGAAGCCGGCTTCCCGCGCGCTGCGCAGCGAGGCCGCGTAGTGCTCGGCGAGTTCGGCCAGGCGGGATTCGTCCACTTCCTCGTCGGGGCGATGCCGGTCGAGCGCCGCGCGCCAGGCTTCGGCATGCTGCCGGCGCTCCGGCCCCGTTCGTCGGAGCTGGCTTTCACTCCAGCTGAGAAAATCGTGCTCGAGCAGCGGCAGATCCAGCAGCCACTCGCCAGGGTAGTCGATCAGGTCCAGCGTCAGCGTCGCCGTGTCGCCCAGCAGGCCTCTTGCGCGCCGGGTCTTGTAGCGCAACTGCAGGCGCAGTTCGCTGATGCCGCGCGTTGGCTCGGGCCAGCGTGGCGGCGTCGATTCGAGCGCGGCGATCGCTTCGTCGTAGGGAAAGCGAGGTATCCCGAGATCCGGCTGCGAGATCCGCTGCGCGCCGAGCAGGCGCTCCTCGCGGGCGGACTTGAGCAAGTCGAGACGTGCATCGATCCCGGCATGGCGCAACTGGTTGACCAGCGACGTCAAAAACGCCGTCTTGCCGGCGCGGGAGAGCCCGGTGACCGCCAGTCGTAGTTGGCGGTCCCGGCCGCGATCGAGCAGATTCCGAAGTTCGTGAGTCAGGTGTCGGGCCATCGCCTCTATTTCCGAAGAAACCAGTCCGCATGGTAAACGATAACGGCGGCCGTCAGGGAACCCCGGGCAGGGAGGGCGGCCGCTGACGAGAGCCGAAAACGACGACGCCTCGCACCAGAGGCGAGGCGTCGTCGGGTTGTGGTTCGACCCCGGTCGCGTCAACCAGCGAAGGCGAAGTAGATCGCGAAGACCAGAATCAGCAGCACGATCGCTATCGGTACCGCCCCCTTCCAGGGCGTGAGATCGACCGCCTTGACGTCCTCGTGCACCCAGGCCTCGCGGCGCGGCGCGATCTTGCCGATCAGTAGCATGCCGAGCACCAGCACCACAAAGACGCCGGCCACGAAGTGATACTGGTTGGTGATCTCCAGGATGCCATTGAACGGCGGTACGAAGTAGCCGGCCGCAATCAGCACGATGCCGCCGACCAGCCCGAAGATGGCAGCGGACTCCGGCACCCGCTTGGTCAGCAGGCCCACGATCACCACCGCCAGGATTGGGATGAAGTAGATCGCATTCATCGTTTGCAGGTAGTCGAAAAGACTGTCCTGGCCGGCCAGCAGCGGGGCGATCACCATGGCCGCGACGGCCATGACCCAACCGAAGATCTTGCCGGCGTTGACCACTTGCTGCTCGCTCGCTTCCTTCTTGAATATCCCTTTGTAGATACCCAGGCTGAACAGTGTCGTGGTGCTGTTCAGGGCCGAATTGAACGACGACAGGATCGCACCGACCATGACGGCGGCAAAGAAGCCGGTCAGCCAGGGCGGCAGCAGATGGAAGACCAGGTAGCCATAGGCCTGGTCGCCGGCGATGCCCTCATCGGCGTAGAGCTGGTAGGCGATGATGCCTGGCAGCACCAGGTAGAGCGGTCCGAGGAGCTTGAGGAAACCGGTCAGCAGGACGCCTTTCTGGCCTTCGGAAAGGCTCCTGGCGGCAAAGGTACGCTGAATGATCTGCTGGTTGGTGGACCAGTAGAACAGGTTGATCAGGAAAACGCCGGTAAACAGTGTCGGCCAGGGAACCTGCTGATCCGGGCGACCCAGGGAGTTGAGGCGTTCTGGCTGGGCCTGCTGGATGGCCTGCCAACCGGCGGCGATACCGTTGCCGTCTCCTGCGGCATTGAGACCGAGATAAACGATCAGAAAACCGCCGACCAGCAGGCCGATGGCATTGATGGTGTCGGAGACGGCGACCGTTCGCAGCCCGCCGAACAGGGCGTAGATCGCGCCGATGATGCCGACACCCCAGACCGTCAGCCACAGCAGCGTGGTGCTGGACTCGATGCCCGTCAGTACCGGCAGATCCAGCATGCCCTGAAGACCGACGGCGCCGGAGTAGAGAATGATCGGCAACAGAATGACCGCGTAGGCGACCAGGAAGATGACGTTGCAGATCAGTTGCGTCGTCGGGCCAAACCGCGCCTGCAACAGTTGTGGAACGGTGGCGATGCCGCTGCGCAGGAAGCGAGGCAGAAAGAACAGCGCCAGCAGCACCAGGGCGACAACGGCAACGACTTCCCAGGCCATGACGCTCAACCCGTCGGAGAAGGCCGCGCCATTCAACCCGACCATCTGCTCCGTCGAGAGGTTGGTCATCAGTAGCGAGCCCGCGATCAGCGGAAAGCTCAGGCTGCGACCGGCGAGAAAGTAGCCCCGCGTATTGCTGAGATCGTCACGGTGAGTGATACGCCACGTAATCAAGGCGACCAATCCCGTAAAGAAGAGGAACGAGATCAGAGTCCATGCATGCATAGAGGTGTCCTGGTTGAATGCATCCCAGTGGCGGCTCGAAAAGGGAGCTGTCGCCACGTTACCCGGGAAGTGTTGGGCACCGGGCGACAAAGCGCCATTCTCCATTTGTCTGACATAGCCTGATCAATGTGTAGGCGTTTGGCGTGTGGGTCATGGCACCGGAACGATATGTCGCCGGAGAACCCCGCATCGTGATGGCAAGGCCGGGCGTCGCGCTCAGTCGTCGATGGGGAGTTCGCTGGTCGTCAGGCTTCGATGACAGTGCGGTTCGAGAGAAACCACGTAGTGTCCCTCGAATCGGTAGAGCGTGTACCAGGCCCGCCGCACCAGGGGGGCGAGACTCCCGCACCGGGACTCGAAATCCGTCCGCAGTGCCGTGTTGCTGCTGAATTCGAAGCCCGAGGACAGACCTCTGCGGTAGAGCTCCTGGTAGCCCCACCAGTAGTCGTTGTCGAGATAGGGCTGGATCAGCTCGGCTATCATCGGGTACGCGGCGATCGCGTTGCGGGTTGCCCGGGCGTAGGGCAGCGTCCCGTCGATGAGCAATGGCGCGGCCGAAGGCTGCACGGCGAGATCGTCGATCAGCGTCATGGCAACGTGATCGGCGAGAAGCGCTTGCTGCCTTTGCGCATTGCCGTAGGCGTAGGTCAGGGTGAGGGGCGTGCCGAGCGCGACCACCAGCAGCGGCCAGCCAATCGTGGACTGGTTGAACAGCGGCCAGCGGGAGCGCCCGAGCCACTGCAGCACGCAGAAGAGCAGTCCGGCATAGACCGCGCCGAAGCCCATCATCACTCGCGGCCGCCAGATCGGGTCGGACAGCGCGGACAGAAAGCCGAGCCCGCCCAGTGGCAGGCTGATCGTGACCAGGGCCATGACGGCCAGGCCCGCCAGATTTCGATGGCGCCATGCCGCGATCCATAGCGTCATCACGGTCACGGCAGCCAGCGCCATGACGAGCCACCATGTCGGGGTGCCGAGAGTGGTTGCTGCGTAGCGCCAAAATTTCCACGTCTGATCGATCAGGTGACCGGGTAGCTGATCGAGCGGAGCCAGTTGGCTGTGCTTGATGCTGTAATCGCCGTCAATCAACCACGCGGAAACGACCTTCGAAATCACCAGTGCCATCAAGCCTATGGTCAGTGCTCCCAGATGCCGGGACCAGTCGGGGCGACCTCGCAGGGAGATACTCAAGGCGACGTGGAAGGCGAGCAGCACGAAGTAGACATTGGCAGCTGGCTGATAGAATAACAGTGACGCCAGAACGCCGGCGCCTCCGGCCAGCCAGCGGAAGCGTGCCTGCCAGTGTCGATGTTGGCGCGGATCCAGCGCCCAGGCGATACCGGCGATGGCGCAGGCGAGAGAGAGCGCCATGGGAAGCGCATCGAAATGATAGGAGAGGTTTTGTAGAAAAAATGGCTGTGCGACGAGAATCAGCATCGCAAGCCAGGCGTGACCGGTGTCGAATGCCAGCAGACGGCGTCGCCACAACAGAATGGCCGCGGCGACGGCGGCCAGTCCCAGCCATAGAGGCAGTGGAGTGAGATCGGCGAGGCGTGGATTGCCATTGAGCAGCAGGGTGACGAGACTGGACAGCGGACGACCGTTGGAAACCCAGCCCATCTCGCCATGGAAACTGCGCCAGATGTCGTCCCGGTAGAGTCGGTCGGCCTGGATCAGGGGGTAGCTGAAAATGACGAGATACGCCATCATGCCCAGCCAACGTAACCCGGTCGTCGCGGCCCCTCGATCGAAGTGCGAATCCATGGGCATGCAGCGATCTCATCCGTCGGTGAACCGGGTGCGCTATTCAGTCAGGCAGTCGTGGGTCGACAACGAGGTCTTCCCGTACCCGCAGTGTAGCGTATGCTAGACTGCGGTGGTACGAAGCAAGGAGGCTTCGCTATCTCGTCGTCCTTCATCGTGAGTTGCGTCCGCTGCCGGCATTCCTGGTGGCGCGGCTTTATCGGCTCGGCATGGCTGACCGTTTTTTATAGTATCGGTATGCACGGCCTTGAACGCCTCGAGCTCGTTGATATCGGCCAAGATAGTTATGACAGGAGTATGAGTGTGAGTGCATCGATCCGGCGGAATAACCTTGAAAAACGCAAGGCGCTTCTTCCGGTGGTAGCCCTGACGGGGTTGCTACTCAGCGGTATCGCCCAAAATGTGTTGGCTTTTGGTTTCGATGATGTCGCGAAGAAAGCCGAGGACCTTTCACAGCAGGGTTACAGTGAACCTGAACAAAACCTGCCGGAAACGCTGAGCAATCTGGATTATGGTCAGTACGAGCAGATCCAGTACAAGCGCGATCGCGATGTCTGGAGTGGAGACGGGGTGCCCTTCACCCTGAGCTTTTTCCATGAAGGAATGCATTACAACAGCGCCATACAGCTCCACAGCGTCGATGATCAGGGTGTACACGATTTCGCCTACAATCCCGATGACTTCACCTTCGGGAATCTGGATATTCCGGATAGCGTCAAGAACGATGACGATCTCGGCATCGCGGGGTTCAAGGTCAATTACGCGCTCAACCAGGCTGACCGTAAAGACGAGACGATGGTGTTTCTCGGCGCCAGCTACTTCCGTGTCGTCGGCAAGAACCAGGTCTACGGTGTCTCCGGCCGGGGGCTCGCGGTCGATACCGGGCTCCCTTCCGGCGAAGAGTTTCCTCGTTTCAAGGAGTTCTGGATCGTCAAGCCGAGCAAGACCAGTCAGTACCTGACGATCTTCGCGCTGCTCGATTCTCCCAGCCTGACCGGGGCCTATCGCTTCGTACTGCGCCCGGGGGCTGACACCGTCGTCGACGTCAAGTCGCGCATCTTCCTGCGTCGTCCGGTGGAGAAACTGGGCGTGGCACCGCTGACCAGTATGTATCTCTACGGGCCTGAGCAGCCATCATCGACGCTGAACTATCGGCCCGCCATCCACGACTCCAACGGGTTGCTGATCAGCGACTCTCAGAACGGCTGGACCTGGCGTCCCCTGGCCAATCCGGCGAAGCTGATGATCAACGAGCAGGCCACGCCGCGCCTCCGGGGCTATGGTCTGATGCAGCGGGATCACCAGTTCGACAGCTATCAGGATCTGGACAGTCGCTATGACCTGCGTCCGAGCGCCTGGATCGAGCCGCAGAACGAGTGGGGCGCCGGCAAGGTCGAGTTGATCCAGATCCCGACACCCAACGAAACCAACGACAACATCGTTTCGATGTGGCTGCCGGAAACCGCGCCGCAGCCGGGCACGCCGCTGGATTACGACTATCGTTTCACCGTGACCAAGGACGAGAGCCGCTACGTCGACCCTGCATTGGCCTGGGTCGACCAGACTCGTCGCTCTCGTGGCGAAGTGCGCAAAGACAATCTGGTCAGAGAGGCCGACGGTTCCCTGGCGTTCGTGCTGGATTTCAATGGTCCCTCGCTGTCAGGACTCGGTGACGACGCAAACGTCAGCGTGCAGGCGAGTGTCGGCGACAACGGTGAACTGGTGGATAGCCATGGCGAACGCAACTCGGCCACGGGTGGCTGGCGAGTCTTTGTCAAGGTCAAACGCAGTGACAACAGCAAGCCGCTGGACATCCGTGCCTACCTGAATCAAGGCGAGAAGCGGGTTTCCGAAACCTGGTATTACCGGTTGCCCGCCAATGGCTGAAGCGACGCCCTCCAAGAAGATGGTGTCAGCCGAGCATTACCTGGAGCGGTTGGCGCTTGAAGCCCAGGATCGGGACGAGCGGCGCAAGCTGCTCGCCAGCGACCTGGATACCCACGACATGGCGTCGCTGCACGCCGCGTTGGGCGGTGGCGAGGTCGACGAAGACGATCCGGCTGCCAGCTCGGTAGGCCGCCGTCTGGCCTTGGCCTATGCCGAGCCGCCGCTGGCGCCGCCGGAGATCCTGAGTACCGATGAGCGCGGCATCATCCGTCTGAAGACGGCGCCGCCGCTGAAGCGGACACCGCTGGCTCCCGAAGGGTGGTCGACCAATCCTTTCGTGCGATTCGGGCAGCGTTTCAAGAGCTGGGCAGGCCGGGGATTTCGGCGCAAGCATCGGGAGAGTAAACCAGCGCCGCGCTGGCAGATGATAGCGAGCGCGCGCCGCTGGGTGCTGCTGGTACTGATTTTTGGCCAGAGCTTCATCGCTGCCAACCAGATGCGGACGGTTTTGCCAGGGCAGGGCCAACAGTGGCTCGAGATTACCATCCTGGCGTTGTTCGTGCTCCTGTTCGCCTGGGTATCCGCGGGTTTCTGGACTGCGCTGATGGGCTTCTTCCAGCTGCTTCGTGGTCGCGACCGCTATGCTATTGACTCCGAAATTGGTGATGAGCCGATCCCTGAGGATGCGCGTACCGCGCTGCTGGTTCCCATCTGTAACGAGGACGTTCCGCGGGTCTTCGCCGGTGTCCGAGCGACCATCGAGTCGTTGCGCCAAAGCGGTAATGGTCAGCACTTCGACGTGTTCATCCTGAGCGATACGTTCGATCCCGATATCGCGATCCAGGAAACTCATGCGTGGTTGGCGTTGTGTCGTGATCTGGAGGCGTTCGGCCAAGTCTTTTACCGTCGACGCCAGCGCCGCGTGAAACGCAAGAGCGGCAACCTCGACGATTTTTGTCGCCGCTGGGGAGCGCTCTACCGCTACATGCTGGTACTGGACGCTGATAGCGTGATGAGTGGTGCCTGTCTGACTCGCCTGGTTCAGATGATGGAAGCGCATCCGGATGCCGGCATCGTGCAGACCGCGCCCCGGGCTTCCGGCCGATTGAACCTCTACGCTCGCATGCAGCAGTTCGCGACCCGTGTCTACGGACCTCTGTTTACCGCTGGGCTGCACTTCTGGCAGCTCGGTGAATCGCACTACTGGGGGCACAACGCCATCATCCGCATGGCGCCATTCATGCGCCATTGCATGTTGGCACCGTTGCCTGGTAAGGGCTCGATGTCCGGGGAAATCCTTTCTCATGACTTCGTCGAAGCAGCACTGATGCGACGTGCCGGCTGGGGTGTTTGGATCGCCTACGAGCTGGATGGCAGTTACGAGGAGATGCCGCCGAATTTGCTCGACGAGCTCAATCGGGATCGGCGCTGGTGTCATGGCAATCTGATGAATTTCAGGCTGTTTCTCTCCAAAGGTATTCATCCCGTCCATCGCGCCGTGTTCCTGACGGGGCTGATGTCCTACATCTCCGCACCGCTCTGGTGTCTGTTCCTGGTACTGTCGACGGCCTTGCTCGCCGTTCACACGCTGAGTACGCCCAATTATTTCCCCGAACCGGGAATGATGTTTCCGGTGTGGCCTCAGTGGAATCCGACGCTGGCCGTTGGACTGTTCGGTGCTACCGCGACGCTGCTGTTCCTGCCCAAGGTGTTGAGCGTAATCCTGGTGTGGGTTCAGGGAAGCCGCCAGTTCGGCGGGCCCCTAAAGGTATTGGCGAGCATGGTTCTGGAGTCGCTGTTCTCGATGGCGTTGGCTCCTGTGCGCATGCTGTTCCACACGCGTTTCGTGCTGACCTCGATCATGGGATGGGCGATCCAGTGGCGATCGCCGTCACGCGAAAACAGCGACACTACTTGGGGCGATGCGATTCGCAATCACTGGAGCCAGACCGTCATTGGCGCCGTCTGGGCGGTGGGTGTCTACTTCATGGAGCCAACGTTTCTGTGGTGGCTGTCGCCCATCGTGGGGGCGATGATGATCTCGATACCGGTATCCGCGCTGTCCAGCCGTGTGTCTCTCGGCAGCGTCTGTTTCCGCGCGCGACTGTTTCGGATTCCCGAGGAGACCCATCCGCCACGCGTGCTGCGCAGGATGGTGCGTCATCTGGGCAGGATGAACGCGGCCGCCCCGACGCCGAATTTCATCCAAATAGTGGTGGACCCGGTGTCGAATGCACTGGCGACCGCGCTCGGCACCTCGCGGCATGCCCATGCCGAGCCGCTGAAGCGACGACGCCACGAGCGTGTGAGTCAGGCGCTCAAGCAGGGGCCGGCCTCGATGAACAACCTCGAGCGCCTGGCGTTCCTGGATGATCCGGTGATGCTGTCCCAATTGCACTGGAGAGTCTGGGGTGATGCCGATGCTCATCAGGGCTGGCACGAGCACGGCTTGCCCTCGAGAGCTTCTTTGCGGGTGCCGGCGTTCGGTTGATATGGCAGGTGCCTTGCGTCGGTGCCGCCATGCGGGACGAAAGTCGCCTCGTTTGCTTGATAAGCATCGAAGATTCGTCGATTGATGACTACGCTTGAATAAAGCGGTATCGAACTGCTTGTCGGTTATTCATCCGAAGGGAATCAAGGAGTAAGACTATGGGCTTTATCTTGTGGCTGATCATTGGCGGCATCGCCGGCTGGATTGCCGGGAAAGTCATGCGCGGCGGCGGTTTCGGGATCCTGGGCAATATCGTTGTCGGCATCGTCGGCGCCGTGATCGGTGGCTTCCTGTTCAGCCTGCTGGGGCTATCGTCGAACGGGCTGATTGGATCACTGGTTGTTGCGACCATTGGTGCGATCATCCTGTTGTGGATCGTTGCCAAGGTCAAGAAGGCCTAGCATGATCCAATCAATGGCATTGATCGGCCTCGCTGATCGACTGCCATGACGGGCGGCCGCGCTTCTGCGCGGCCGTCTCGTTGGAAGGATCGGTGCGACGCCACCGCGATGAGCCGATGACGTGTTTACCGGATGGAATCAGGTACACTAGCGCCTTTTGACGGCCAGAGATCTGCAACGGATGCTTGATTCATCGACCGCCACGCGCAAAGAACGCTTCATCGGGCTCGAATGGCTGCGTTTCCTGCTCGGCCTCTATATCGTCATTTTCCACACGCTCCATAATTATCCTTCCATACGCGAATGGTCGCACTACGTGACCGATATCGGGTTCTTCTCGACCAGTGCCTTCTTCGTGCTATCCGGCTTTCTGCTGACGCATGTCTATCTCGACTCGTCCTGCCAGATGCGCGAGCCACCCAAAAGCTTCTGGCTGAAACGCTTTTCGAATCTCTACCCTATTCATATCGGATCGTTGATCCTCGCCATGTCGGTGTCGGCGCTGGTCGGCTATCTGGCAATCGCGCCAGGGGATAGCGACATCTCGCTGAGATTCGTAGTCTACGACGTCAATAACGATATCGGTCAGCTCGACTGGAAAAGCCTCAATCACACCATGGGGTCGCTGGAAACCGGCATCAATCTGCTGCTCAACTTGACACTGCTGCATGCCTGGAACCCGCTGTATCTGACCTTCAATCCGCCGTCCTGGTCGATTTCGGCGCTGTTCTTCTTCTATCTGACATTCCCATGGTTGGCGCCTCGGTTGCGTCGGGTGCTGCACCCCCGTCGCGCCATACTGTTGGTCAATGTGATCTATCTGATTCCGCCGCTGTATGTGATCCTGACGACTGACTACGGCGTGCCGGAAACTGGCATTCTGCATCGCAATCCGTTGATTCGCCTTCCCGAATTCGCCGCCGGAATTTTGCTCTGCGCCTTCTATGCGCAGCGTAAGGCGCAAGGTCGGTTGATGTCTTCTGGCCAGTGTTGCCTGACGCTGCTGGCCGTTGCGGCGAGTGTCGTGGCCGCGGTCTATCTGTTGGGGTTGGGGCACGCGTGGTATTACGCCCTGCACAATGGCTTGTTGCTGCCGGCCCAGTTGGCACTGATCTACGTGGCGGCGCACTGGGGGGAACCGCGTAGCCCTCGACTGATGCGTTGGGCGTCCAGGCTGGGAGGCGCATCGCTGCCGATGTTCGCGCTGCATGTGCCTCTCTATGCGGTTTTTTCGCGCGTCGAGCGCGTGCTTTCCGGCGATCCTGGCTTGTGTCTGACGGATTTCAGGGGGTGCCTGACGGCGGCGGGAGAGTTGCACCTGTGGCTCTACCCGTTTTTCCTGATTCTGACCGTGCTGTTCTGTGTGCTCTTCCAGGAGCAGTTCGTGGTGCGGGTCAGAAAATTCCTGCTACGTCATCTGCTGGGCAAGCCCCCGCTCGCTCGTACCGAGAAGATGAGCTGACATTCGGTGCTCGATCGCGCGTTGGCCATCGGCGCGCGACGACCTTTCCGTTATACTATGCCGCCGCAAGCGCACTGCCTCGAGCCACTCCGCAGTCAGCGCAAGCCGTCTCTCGTAGCACGAGGTTTCTCTTGAGCGAACTTCTCGTCCCGTGGTGGGCCCAGCAACTGACGCTGTGTGGCTGGCCCCTTGTCAGCGATCCCCGACTGGCGCTTGGTGCCGAGCAGGCGCGTGTTCGCCTGCAGTCGCTAGGGGTCGAAGGGCGCGACGAATTTGCCTGGCGCTTGTGGGAGAGCGGCGCCGATACACAGTCGCCATCGTTCACCTGGTTGGCGGCACTGGAGTTGCTCGCGCTGGGGAGTGCGGCAAATTGGGTTCGACCTTCCTGTGCCGATGCCTGGCTTGTCATGTTGGCCCGGAGCATCGTCGCGCAGGCCCCTACGCTCAAGACTTGGCTGCAATCGCTCGCTTCCCTGAACGATCCGGCTCTGGATGCCGCCGGGCGCGAGCTTCTGGCTCGGGAGCGCCAGCAGCGGGGCGTTTCTTGGCTTGCGCTTCGTCATCGTCTCAAATCCGCCTACCCATCTGCGCCACGGGATTCAACCGGACTCTACTCTCTCCAGTCCCGGTTGGTCGATCTCTGGCCGGACGACCTGTGGCGGGCCAGGGCGGCCATTGCGCCGGTGCTTGCCTGGCCGGTCGATATCTCTCTCGACGAGCAGCGACAATACCGGACATTATTGCGCGAACAGGACGACGTGGGTGGACGTGAAGAGCTCATATCGTTGCTGTTCTGGCTCGCGGGACAGGGGCATCGATATGGGTGGGAACTGGATGCCGCCCGGATGGCACGTCAGCGCCCCGAGGCGCAGCTCGAGTGGCTCTCGGGGTTAAACGATCAGCACGATTACGGTCGGGTGCTGCTGGGTTTTGTAGCCGATGCGGAACCGCTGGACTGGGCCGCTTGGGACTGGTTCCGGCTTGTCGATCAGGCGTACCTTGGCCATTGTGCCGGGTGGCTCACGACGGAGGAGGCGGAGAGGTTCGCGGGTCATGGCATCGATCTCCTGCAACAGCGCTACGCGGACTGGGAGGCAGCGGCTCGGGCGTATCAACGGGGGCGCAGCCTGTTCGAGGGGCGGGATCTGCGGGCGGTCTTCGACAAGGAGTGGAGTGGCCTGCTCTCCGCCGATACGAGTCCATGGGCGTTACCCCTCGCCGACATGCTTGAAGAGACGCAGCGCGAGTCGGCACGTGAGTTCGCTCGACAGCATCGGGGAGACCCCGGCAGTTGGGTGTTGAGCGTCGCCTCGATCCGCGACCCGGATTTGATCCACCGTCGGTCCCTGAGCGAACCGCTGGGACCGGAAAGGGTCCAGGAGGCGGAGCGCTACCTCGAAGATGTTCTGGGCCTGCGCCGGGAAGAGGGGGCTGCGGGACTGGCTAGGTTCTGGATACCGGCTCAGGCGCATCATCTCAACCAACTAGCCGCCGACTCCCGCCATGCCGCCGGCCGCCGGTCATCGCCGGGAGCATCGCGGCGATTGCCCGTTTGCGCGGATCACGCGGCAACGATCACGATGGCGGAAAAGTACGCGTTCTATCTGGTGATGGCGTCGGACAGTGGCCGCTATTCTCCCATCGAAATCGAGACGCTGGCGCAGTCGCTGTGCGATGTACTGAGTCGCTTCTATCGCGACGCCGAAAGGATGCTGTCGGCATGGCAAGTCTGGGAAACCGTCCTGAGCGAGGATGAAACGCCGGATGAAGTCTCTTTGGCGGATGACATCGCTTGGCACCGGTGCGATCCCGGCTCCCCCTTCCACTGGCTGACCCCGTCGCGGTCGCTGACGTGGCTCGAGCCGGGTATACGGCCGACTCTGGCGCGGTTCACGGCGATCTCGCTGGCAGGGCCGCTCAATGAAGCGCTATGGCAGGCGCCGCAGCCGTTGGCGCCGCAAGACAGAGAGGCGCTGGGGGAGTGGATAGAGCACCAGTATGCGCTGCAGGGGGGCTCGGGCCTGGTCGATTTTCTGGATTTTTTGACAGAGGCGGGAGACCGTCAGGACTATCAGATCAACTATGCGCCTTACACACTGAATCGCACTCGTCTGGAAGCGGAAATCGCGATTCTCGAATCGGGAGAGTGCGTGGAAGAAGACCGCGTCCATTTGATGCGGCTGAAGCACGTGCGGGACAACGCCTGTCGCTGCAACGATCAGGACATGACGGCCTGGGATATCGCGCAACTAGTGGATCTGGCGCTGGCTGGCAGACAGCTCGACTGGCTCGACGAGGACCGCCTGTCGCATTATCTAGACGCCGCCATGCGCCTGGCGGAGCGCCATTACAGCAGTTGGCGGGATTATGCCGAGGGATTATATAGCGGCTTTGGGTTCTTCATGGATGATACCCCCGAACGCGAGGCTTTTCTGCTGCGCTTCCGGGAAGCGCTCAGCGCATGGCTGGAAGCCGAGCCGCTGTTGGCCGGTGCGTGGGCAAGTCTCGATTTTCCGGGCAGTCCCATGACGCACTGGACATCTCTTCATGTCGACATCCTCCCCGGCGAACCCCACCGTTTACATTAACGCTGTTCATTAACCGAGAACACTCGCCAAAGCGTTTTCGATGACATATGATCTTCGCTGCGCTACGTCCACTGGAAAGAGGGCGTGGCTTTTTTCTGTTCGATTGATCGATGATTCGAGCCCAATACAGGCCGTTATGGCGGTGACACCTCGTCGAGATGTGTCACCACCACAGCGACTCCATTTCGCCGGGCGACTCCCCGTGAGTTGTCGATAAGAAGGCGGCGCCCGTAACGGCTCACAGGCGAACGAGGTCGCGCTGAATGCTAAGACGCACAGTCATGGGGCTGGCACTGGCGATGGTCATATCCGGTTGCTCTGCCCCTGTAAAACAACAACAGGTCAATGCTCAGTATTCACTCCCCCTGGTCAAGACTCGCACCGTTGCGGTCGATATTCCCAAGAGCGCACCGCCGGCACCTCTGGTGATCCGGGACTTTCGGCCGCAGCGCGTCTCTCCCGCGGTGATTCGAAAGGCCCTGCTGGACGAGCATAGGCGTTGGGTCGGGACACCTTACGTGCTCGGGGGAACAACGCGTCGCGGTATCGACTGTTCTGCGTTGATGCAGAACGTGTTCGGAGAGGCCTTCGCTCTCGAGCTACCGCGGACGACCGAAGAGCAGGTTCTGGAGGGCGATCGGGTCGCCGAAAACAACCTCAAGGCAGGGGACCTGGTCTTCTTCCAGCCACCTGGCCCCTATAATCATGTCGGCGTTTACGTGGGCGATGGTTACTTTCTTCACGCCTCGTCGTCCCAGGGGGTGAAGTTATCTCGTCTCGATAATGTCTATTGGAAGCGATACTACTGGCAGGCGCGGCGACCGGTCGAACGCACACAGCTGGCTCAACGGGTCATGTTGGCCAACGAAGGTTAAGGCTAAGACGCAAGCATTAGCTGCGCGATAGGGAGTTCGGTCTCGGATGCGTATTGACGCCGTTTTATCCGAGAATTTGGTTCCTCCACTCGCCGGTGAAGCATGAAAAAGGGCAGCCTCGCGGCTGCCCTTTTTTATCTGAAGACGTGCTCCAATACTCCATCTCGGCTGGGCGCGATGATCAGTGCTCGTGACCACCTTCGCCATGGACGTGGCCATGGGATACTTCTTCCTCGGTCGCTTCGCGAACCTCGGCGATCTCGACATCGAAGTTCAGCTTCTCGCCAGCCAGGGGATGGTTGCCGTCGACCGTTACGGTGTCGCCTTCCACCTTGGTTACGGTGACCATCAGCGGGCCCTCCTGGGTCTGTGCCTGAAACTGCATGCCCGGCTCGACGTCGTCGACGCCTTGGAATGCATCCCGCGGGACTTCCTGAACCAGTGCCGGCTGGACTTCACCATATCCTTCGCTCGGCGCGACGGCGACCTGAAGCTTGTCACCGCTACCGTGACCTTCGAGTTCTTTCTCGAGCCCCGGAATGATGTTGCCCGCACCGTGTAGATAGGTCAGCGGATCGCGACCTTCGGAACTGTCCAGGACCTCACCTGCATCGTTGGTCAGTGTGTAGTGGAACGCGACCACGGAGTTCTGGGCAATCTGCATCTCGAAACCTTTGCGTTTGTGCATGTCTGTCACATCCTAACGCGCCACAGCCTTCCTGTCAGGTCGCAATGACCAGGAAGTCGGCCCGACCGAGTCCCGCTTACCGCGACCGGCTTTTACGGTAGTTGCGCCACTCTATGGGTGTGGTTACCCTGACCCCACGATAAATTACCGTGAGTCTGCGGCCGAGGAGAAGTTCGTCATGACCGTTTTTGTCGTTTGGCTCGTTGCCTTCGCCGTTTTTCTTTTTTTTCTGCTCAGGGCGTGGAATGGCGCGCTCGGGGCGATGATCAAGCGTCGGTTGCCGACCCAGTTGCAAGGGGATCCCTCTCAGGATCGCTGGGTCATGTCGACGGCGCTGGCGGTACTGGGAGCGACGTTCATCATCAAGCCTGTGTCCATGCTTTTGACCTTGATTCTGCTGGCTATTGGAATTTGGGTGGGTCTGCGTGTTGGCTGCTGGGTCATGCGTAAAGCCAATTTGCATTGACGGGATCGCCGGTTGCCTTGACCGGCTCTTGTGCGGCAACGGGCGGTGCTGGAGAGCAGTATCGCCCGTTCTGATTTCGAGACTGGTAATTAGAGCCAGGTGGAGAGGGTGATCGAGCCGAACTGATCGCCATTATCCTGAGACTCGAACTCGTGGGTGCGCCAGACGGAACTGTAGGTCAACTGCCAGCGATCCCAGGATACGGCGAGACCGAGCTGGGCATCGCCTACCCAGGGTCGCCGGTCAACGGAGTGGCTGTCCTCGAAGGTATTGCCGTCGAGCAGCATGTTGTAGGCCATGAGCCGACCTTCAACATTGGCGAACACGTACCAGTTGAAACCGCTGTCTTTTTCGAAAAAGATCCTGCTGCCTTGAGAAGGCGCCACGGCCGGTACGCCGAAGCTCTTGTCCAGCCCTTGTCCCAAACGCAACCCGAGACCGGTTGCGCCATAGGTATAGAGATTGCCGACGGCCAGACCGACCGACGGCCCATATTCGGCTTCCAGCCCCCCTAGTCGGCCCTGTTTCCACCAGGAGGTCTGGTAGGCAACGTTGACGAAGGGCTCGTTGTGCAACTGATTGTGCCAGCCCTCGGGTTTGTCGCTATCGATCAGATGGTGAAAGTTTTCCTGTACGGTATGACCGCCGGCGCCAGGACCGACAAGGCCGACATCGAAATAGAGGCCACTGGTGCGGCGCCACCCGGTCAGTTGCTTGTCATCGAACAGGGAGAGTCCAGCGTAGAGAACGCCAGCGTAGGGACGATCGTCCTCGATCAAGCGCCTCTCGTCGATGTCTTCCGGCGTGTAGATCTGTTGCCCGAAGCGGTAGGAGGCTCCATCCAGTGAGGCGGCGCTCCAGCCCGGAATCAGGTCGGCGAGATCGCGGGTCCAGTGATCCTGGTCAGGCTTGAAAGACCAGTCGGCTTCGATGCCGTTGGTGTAATGACCGTCATCACCGCTGGCGAAGAGATCGTTTTCCGACTTCAGCGTCAGGATGCCGTCCGCCCAAGCGATACTCGAAATGGCTGTCAGAGCCATGGCCAGGCCGGTTCGCAACCAAATGTGTCCCTTCATGTGCCGCCTTATTCCCTTAAAACGAATTATTGGATCTGCGGGACATACAATAGCGTACGTAAAACGTCGAGAACATAAAAACTAGTCCCGCGCTAACAGAAAGCGGCGCCCTGGGGCGCCGCTGGCGTATCGTCTACCTGTCGTCGTGCAATCAGTAGGGGGCTACGCTGACGCTCGACCCGCTGGCGACCAGCTTGACGCGTTGGCCGACTTGCCAGTTGCGGTCCGCCTTCTGGACCACCACGACATTCTGCCCGCTGTCCTGGCGAATCTCCAACTCGTAGCCATCGACGCGGTCGGTCGCCTGCTGAATCTTGCTGCCGGCCACCGTACCGCCGATGGCGCCGGCTGCAGTTGCGAGGGTGCGTCCGGAGCCGCCACCGACCTGATTGCCCAGCAAACCGCCAATGACCGCACCGCCCAGGCTGCCCAGAATGCTCTCGCCATTGCCACCCTGAATTTGTACCGGTCGCACCGACTGGATGGTTCCGTAGCTTACGGACTGTGCCGTGCCCGCTTGATCTCCCCGATAGACGTCACCCGAGTAGGTCGAGGTATTGGTACATCCCGCCAGAGCCAGCAGGCTCATGATCAGTGCAGGGGCGATGAGTCGTTTCATGATTGATTCTCCTTAACATCCAGGTATGGCTTCGTGCCCAGTACATTAAAACAGTGTTCTAAAACTAGTCCAGTGCTAATGAATTCCGTCGGCACTGCACCCGACACGGATTGAGTGTAGGAGCCGCTGGCGATTCCCGCCTCATCAGTCCTGGCGATCCCGGTCGTCTTCAGAAAAGCTCAGGCTGCCGCTGTCGACGAGTGCCGCCAGCAAGCGGGCGCTATCGGGATGGGCTAGTGCACTGGCGTCTATACGGGAATTTGACGCCAGTGTCCGGGCCACTTCGAGAGGGCAGCGGATGGCATCTCCGTCGACGAACAGCGTGGCGTTGGCATCATCCATGCGGTGCCACGCGAAACGTGAGCCAAGGCTGCGCGTCAGTTCGCTGCCGCTCTCGAGCGAGGCGCGCAGTGCCTCCGGTGCGGTGGGTGAATCCGGCGGGGCCAACTGGTCCAGATATTTTGGCTGCGTCATGGCACGCCCGAACCATTGCGCCATCTGATCAGGTCGATCGATGACGTCCAGCAGCAGCCTGCGCACGCGGGCCACGGCCTGCTCGTCCAGCTCGCCAGGGGCGAACGGGGGTTGCAGGTCGGGATCGGCGTAGCGCTGGCTGTCGCCGAGCTGTTCACCGATATAGTCGGCGAAGGAGGTGACGATCTCGTCGGCGGAAGGGGCCCGGAAACCGATCGAGTAGGTCAGGCAATCCTCGGCTTCGCTGACACCGTGATGCGCGACGCCCGGCGGGAGGTAGAGCATGTCGCCCGGCTCGAGCACCCACTCCTGATCGGCCTGCACGGTGAAGTCTCCGAGGATGCGCAGGTCGATCCCTGGGATCAAGCGGGCACTCGCGCCGGGGCTGCCGCCCAGCTGCCAGCGCCGGCGTCCGCTGGCCTGGAGTAGAAAGACGTCGTACTGGTCGACGTGCGCGCCCACGCTGCCGCCAGGCGGCGCGTAGCTGACCATGATGTCATCGAGCCGCCAACTGGGCAGAAAATCGAAGGACTCTAGCAGCTCGGCGACCTCTGGCACATAGTGGTCCACCGCCTGCACCAGCAGCGACCAGCCGCTGGCGGGCAGGCGAGCGAAGGTGTTCTCGTCGAACGGTCCGTGGCTGACCTGCCATGCCTTGTCTGGTCCCTGCTCCTCCACCAGCCTGGCCTCGACTCCCTCTTCACAGGCGAGACCCGCCAGATCGTCCGGCTCCAGGGGCGAGACGAAGTCGGGAAACGCACCGCGTATCAGCAGCGGCGATTTCTGCCAGTGCTGGCTGAGAAACTGGGCGGAGGTGAGACCGCCCAGCAGCGTGCGTGGCTTGTTGGCTGACGTCATGTCGATCTCCTGGACGAAAACGTATATAGCGCGCTCAGAGCGACTTGGCCTGATCGATGGCATTACCGATGTAAGTTGCCGGGGACAGGGCCTTGAGCTCGGTCTTCACTTCGTCCGGCAGCGCCAGCGTATCGATGAAGGTGGCAAGGCCTGCCTGATCGATGCGCTTGCCGCGAGTCAGTTCCTTGAGTTTCTCGTAGGGCTTCTCGATCCCGTAACGGCGCATGACGGTCTGGATCGGCTCGGCCAACACCTCCCAGCTTTGATCGAGATCGTCGTCGAGACGCTGTGGGTTGGCTTCCAGCTTGCCGATACCCTTGAGCGCCGCTTCGTACGCGATCAGGCCGTAGGCCATGCCGACGCCGAGGTTGCGCAGCACGGTAGAGTCGGTCAGGTCGCGCTGCCAGCGGGAGACGGGCAGTTTGCGCGCCAGATGATCGAGCAACGCGTTGGCCAGCCCGAGATTGCCTTCGGAGTTCTCGAAGTCGATCGGGTTGACCTTGTGCGGCATGGTGGAAGAGCCGATCTCGCCTGCGACGGTTCGCTGCTTGAAGTAGCCGAGAGAGATGTAACCCCACACATCGCGATCGAAATCGATCAGGATGGTGTTGAAGCGGCTGATGGCATCGAACAGCTCGGCGACGTAGTCATGCGGTTCGATCTGGGTGGTGTATGGATTGAAGGCGAGTCCGAGGGACTCGACGAAGGCTCGGGCGTTCTCGGCCCAATCCACTTCCGGATACGTTGCCAAGTGTGCATTGTAGTTGCCGACGGCACCGTTGATCTTGCCCAGCAGCTCGACGGACGCTATCTGCTTGAGCTGGCGCCTCAGGCGATAGGCTACGTTGGCCATCTCCTTGCCCAGTGTGGTAGGGCTGGCGGTCTGGCCGTGAGTCCGTGACAGCATCGGCTGTTCGGCATGCTCGTGGGCCAGCCGGGCGATCGCATCGTGGACCGCCTGCATCGTCGGCACCAGGGCATCGAGGCCGTCACGCAGCATCAACGCGTAGGAAAGATTATTGATGTCCTCGCTGGTGCAGGCAAAGTGCACGAACTCCGTGATCGCGTGGAGCTCCGGTTGATCGGCGATGGCCTCCTTGATGAAATACTCGACCGCTTTCACGTCGTGGTTGGTGGTGCGCTCGATGATCTTGATGCGCTCGGCATCGGTCACCGAAAACTTCTTCACCAGC
This sequence comes from Salinicola corii, assembly GCF_008298015.1. Classification (GTDB taxonomy): domain Bacteria; phylum Pseudomonadota; class Gammaproteobacteria; order Pseudomonadales; family Halomonadaceae; genus Salinicola; species Salinicola corii. Next base: position 53,306 of record NZ_VTPX01000012.1, read on the forward strand.
TTGTCCAGAAAGACCTGCGCTTCGGCGGAGAGCGGCGGCACTTCGACGATGCCGGGATGGGCCGCCAGGCGTTCCAACCAGCGCACCTCGACGGTAACGCGCGCCCGGATCAGACCGAACTCGCTAAAATGTTCGCGCAGTGGGGCGGCCTTGGCTGCGTAGCGGCCGTCGACAGGTGAAAGGGCGGTCAGTGCGGAAAGTTCAATCATCGTGGGTTCCCGAGACATCGCGCGAGCAAGCAACTCGCGATTAAGAGATTCGTGTGGTTCAATTCGTGGACTCGACGTCAGTGGGCGTCGAGTTCGCGCAGCGTGCGCTTGATGGCGCCACGCTGGAAGATCAGGCGCCAGCGGCGCCCCCCTTGCTGGTGCCAGAGCAGCGCGAAGCGAACGCCGGCGAGCAGGGTCGTGCGTATGCGTTCCGGCATCATTCGACTCTGCAGCAAACTGGGCTCTCCTTGCACCACGATCCGGTAACGAAAGGTGGAGAGTGTTTCCTGATAAAGCTCTCCTAGGCTGGCGATGACGTTTTCGTGAGTCTCGCCGAAATGCTCGGCCTGCCCTTGAACGCGACCGAGGCGCTGGCCGAGCGTGCTCATCATGGCATCGTCGTCGCGCAACTTCTGCATCAGCAGGACCATCGAAAACCCGTAACGCATGACCGCCGGCTGGGCCTGCTGTCGGGACATCACCGCCAGCAGCGTGTCGATGCCCAGGCGCAGGTTGTTGTGATGGCCACCGTAGATCGACTCGAAGCTTGCCGGATCGGTATCCAGCGTGGCGCGAACGAGCGTGTTCCAGGCTCGCTCGTCGCACTGCCCGGTCCGTGCCAGTTGGTCGACGACGGTGGCAGCCTGGAACACGCCGGCCAGCGCCAGGGCCTGACGGCCGTTGCTGTCTAGCGGTGCCGATTGAATGGGAGTCGGATTCATGCCGAGCGCTGGCTCCCTGTCATGGCGGAGGAGTTGCCGGTGAGTTCTGCAACGGCCGCGTCGTCGATGGTCTCGGTGGCGCGAATGACTGCGCCGCCCAAGCAGACTTCACCATCGTAGAGCACCAGCGACTGGCCCGGGGTGACGGCCCGCTGAGGTTCATCGAACCGAACCTCGAGTGCGCCATCGGCCAGCAACGTCACTTCGCAAGGAACGTCGCGCTGGCGATAACGGGTCTTGGCACTCAGGCGTGATGTCTCCGGGGGCGTTCCCGCGACCCAGGCTGCCGGCTCGCAGTAGACGATATCGCTGTAGAGCAAGGGGTGTTCGCCCTGAGCGACGATGAGAACGTTGCGCTCGAGATCCTTGGCGGCGACGAACCACGGATCCTCGCTGTGGTTCCTGAGCCCGCCGATGCCCAGGCCGCGCCGTTGGCCCAGGGTGTAGTACATCAGGCCCGTATGCTCGCCGATCACGTCGCCTTCGGGCGTTTCGATCCGCCCGGGCTGTGCGGGGAGGTACTGCTTGAGAAAGTCACTGAACCGGCGCTCGCCGATGAAACAGATCCCGGTGGAGTCCTTTTTGCTCGCCGTCGCCAGACCGTGACGCTCCGCCAAGGCCCGGACCTGCGGTTTCTCCAGCTCTCCGACGGGAAACAGTGTCCTTTCGATGGCGGCGCCGGGAACTGCATGCAGGAAATAGCTCTGATCCTTGTTGCCGTCCAGCCCCTTGAGCAATTGGGCTCGACCGTTCCCGTCGATTCCTCTTCTCACGTAGTGGCCGGTTGCGATCAGATTGGCGCCGAGCATCTCGGCGTAGTCGAGAAAGACTTTGAACTTGATCTCGCGGTTGCACAGGATATCCGGGTTGGGCGTGCGACCGGCCTGATACTCGGCGAGAAAGTGCTCGAAGACGTTGTCCCAATACTCGGCGGCGAAGTTGGCCGTGTGTAGTGTGATCCCGAGGGTCTTGCTGACCGCCTCGGCATCTGCCAGGTCCGCCATGGCCGTGCAGTATTCGGTGCCGTCGTCCTCGTCCCAGTTCTTCATGAACAGGCCCTCGACGTGGTATCCCTGCTCGAGCAGCAGCAGGGCGGTCACGGAAGAGTCGACGCCGCCCGACATGCCGACGATGACTTTCTGGGGGCCTTCGCTGAATGCGTGCGCGGTATCGCTGGTTGCGCTGGCTGTGGTCATGGCGATTTCCGGGGCAGGTGGGAGTGGGCAGTGAGACCCGACTCGCCAGTTGCGATGCCTGACGAGCTTGCAGGATCCGAGTCATTGGCCCGACTCGAATGAGCGGCCCGCGATTATAGCTGAAAACGGGGGATCGCATCGAGCCCATACGCAATTTCCCGGGGGCGGAGGTGCCGCGACACGGTGGCTGCAGATCCGCTTCCCGGTCAGCGCTCGCGAATGACATCAAGCGGATAGCGTCGGCCGTCGCGTGCGTCGCGCAGCCGCTGCATCACGACCGGGCTACGCAGCTGGTGGCTACGGTCGAGATCGTCGATTTCGTCGAAGGTGAGCCAGTGGGCGCCGATGATACCCTTGTCCAGCGCATTGCCCAGATGTGCCAACGGCAGGCTGAGAAACGCATGGCTGTGGAATATAAGGCCGTCCGAAGCCTGGTGAACGTAGAGGCCCAGATAGTCGGTAATGGCCACCTGCCAGGCCGACTCTTCACGAACCTCCCGCTCGGCGGCGGCAATCAGGCGCTCACCCCGCTCCAGATGGCCCGCGGGTTGATTGAACAGACTGAATGGGCCGCCGCGGTCCTCTTCCACCATCAGGTAACGACCTGCTCGTTCCACCACCACCGCAACGGTCACGCGAGGCGTCCAACGGTTCATGTCATCATTCTCCCGACTCGATGCTCTGCCCTCGGCACCCGGCCGCGGGACCCCAGCCGATCATACCCGGTCTACGCCAATTCGAAAGTCCGCTATCGGAAACGCCATTCCGGGTGCTTGAAGATTGGAAGACGACTCAGCGCTTGCGGGAGGGTGTCGAGCGCCGGTTGTCATTGCGCTCAGGAAGACGCCTGGGGACGTTCATCGTTTCGCTGCGCCAGTGGCCCGAGGGTAGGCCGTCGAGCCGCCACGGTCCGATCCCGACACGAATCAAGCGTAGGGTCGGATGGCCCACGTGTGCTGTCATTCTGCGTACCTGGCGGTTGCGACCTTCGCGTAGTTCGATCTCCAGCCAGGTCGTCGGTACCGATGATCGATAGCGTACGGGTGGGTCGCGGGGTGGAGGTTCCGGCTGTGCGAGCCTTCTAATCTTGACCGGTCGAGTCGGCCCGTCCTTCAACGTAACACCCTCGCGAAGCGCCTTGAACGCATTCTGATCCGGCTCGCCCTCTACCTGGACCCAGTACTGCTTGGGTAGCTTGTGACGGGGATCGCTGATGCGATGGATCAGGGCGCCGTCATCGGTCAGCAGCAGCAGGCCCTCCGAGTCGTAATCGAGACGACCGGCAGGGTAGACTCTGGCCACGTCGAGATAATCGGCCAGCGTGCGCCGTCCATGAACATCGGTGAATTGGCAGAGAACGTTGTAGGGCTTGTGCAGCAGATAGATTCGGCTCATATCGGGTCTTCTGCGGTCGCCGTGGGCAGCTCCAGGTGCGCTGCTCGAGCGTCCCGCCATGGCAGATGTCGCTGATCGAGACTATTTTCAGGGAAGGCTTGCATACGGGCTCCATCGGCCGCATCTTCAAGGAACTTCGGGTCTTCAACGGTATCCAATACCTTACCGAGTCCCGGCTTGACGTATCCGAGCCGATGCATCCAGGGATTCATCCTTACTATGTCAGAAATCTTGAATAGCGTGTCGCCTGGCCTCGCCGGGGAGCCGGCCCGCACGGGTATGGCGCGTCCACCCGACCCTGAACGCGAAGAGCAGGGCGATGTTGCCGAACAGGTGTCGGATCCGCAACTGGCGCCGCCGCCCATGTACAAGGTCGTGCTTTACAACGACGACTACACGCCGATGGAGTTCGTCGTCGAGGTGCTGCAACGGTTCTTCGCCATGGATAGCGAGAAGGCGGTCCAGATCATGCTGGCCGTTCACACCCAAGGGAAAGCGACCTGCGGCATCTTCACCCGTGACGTAGCGGAAACCAAGTGTCACCTCGTCAACGAGTATGCGAAAGAGTGTGAGCATCCTCTCATGTGTGACGTGGATGCCGCAGAATAGATGGCGGACACACATCGTCAACGCTTTTGTCTTCGAAGACTTGCGAAACCGCTGTTTGTGCCCGATTGTGAAAGTGCCGACCGATGCCCTCAGTGGCTAAAAGGGGACTGCCATGTTGAGTAAAGAACTTGAACTCACCCTGAACACGGCTTTCACCGTGGCGCGCTCCAAGCGACACGAGTTTATGACCGTGGAGCACTTGCTGCTGGCACTTCTCGACAATGCCTCGGCAGCCGATGTGCTCAACGCCTGCGGCGCGAATCTGGAAAAGCTGCGTGCCGACCTGCAGGACTTCATCAATTCCACGACACCGCTGATTCCCGAAGATCAGGAAGACCGTGAGACCCAGCCTACTTTGGGCTTTCAGCGTGTCCTTCAGCGCGCCGTCTTCCATGTCCAATCCTCCGGCAAGAGCGAGGTGACCGGCGCCAACGTGCTGGTCGCGATCTTCTCGGAGCAGGAGAGTCAGGCGGTATACTTCCTCAAGCAGCAGAGCGTCGCGAGGGTGGACGCGGTCAACTATATCGCCCACGGCATCTCCAAGGTCGCCGGGCACGGCCAGGCGCAGCAGCCGTCCCAGGAGTCCGAGGATGGCGAGGAGGCGACGACCGAAGGTGGTCAGAGCCCGCTGAACAGCTATGCCACCAATCTCAACGATCAAGCGCGATTGGGCAAGATCGATCCGCTGATCGGTCGCGATCACGAGCTCGAGCGCGTGGTGCAGATTCTGGCGCGGCGACGCAAGAACAATCCGCTACTGGTCGGTGAAGCGGGCGTTGGCAAGACCGCCATCGCCGAAGGGCTGGCCAAGCGCATCGTCGAGGAAGATGTACCCGACGTCATCGCGGATGCGGTCGTCTATTCTCTCGACATGGGCGCATTGCTGGCCGGCACCAAATATCGCGGCGATTTTGAGAAGCGCCTCAAGGGGCTGCTGGCCGAGCTGCGCAAGCAGGACAACTCGATCCTGTTCATCGACGAGATTCACACGGTGATCGGAGCCGGTGCCGCATCCGGTGGCGTGATGGATGCCTCGAATTTGCTCAAGCCGCTGCTTTCTTCTGGCGAACTGCGCTGCATCGGTTCGACGACGTTCCAGGAGTTCCGCGGCATCTTCGAGAAGGATAGGGCGCTGGCGCGTCGTTTCCAGAAGGTCGATGTGCCGGAGCCGACCGTCGAGGACACCATCCGCATCCTCAAGGGGTTGCGCGGGCGCTTCGAAGAGCATCATCAACTGAAGTACACCGACGCGGCACTGGAGAGCGCCGCCCGGCTGGCGGACCGCTACATCAACGATCGCCATCTCCCGGACAAGGCGATCGACGTGATCGACGAAGCGGGGGCGCATCAGCGGCTGCTTCCGCCGGAAGCCCGCATTGCCACGATCGATGTCGATCAGGTCGAGGCCGTGGTGGCCTCCATTGCGCGAATCCCTCCGAAGAGCGTTTCCAGTTCGGACCGCAAGCTGCTCTCCAACCTGGAGCGCGATCTGAAGATGCTGGTGTTCGGTCAGGACGAGGCGATCACCAGTCTGTCGGCGGCGATCAAGCTGTCTCGTGCCGGACTCAAGTCGCCGGACAAGCCAGTGGGTAGCTTCCTGTTTGCCGGCCCGACCGGTGTCGGCAAGACCGAAGTCGCACGACAGTTGTCGCATCTGATGGGGATCGAGCTGGTGCGTTTCGACATGTCGGAGTACATGGAGCGTCACACGGTGTCGCGCCTCATCGGGGCGCCTCCGGGCTACGTCGGCTACGATCAGGGCGGCCTGCTGACCGAAGCGATCACCAAGCAGCCTCATTGCGTGTTGCTGCTCGATGAGATCGAGAAGGCGCATCCGGAAGTCTTCAATCTGCTGTTGCAGGTCATGGACCATGGCCGTTTGACCGACAACAACGGCCGTGAGGCGGATTTCCGGCATGTGATCGTGATCATGACGTCCAACGCCGGTGCCGAGCAGATCTCTCGTCGTTCGATCGGCTTCCAGACCCAGGATCACTCGACCGACGGCATGGAAGTGATTCGTCGGACCTTCACGCCGGAGTTCCGCAATCGTCTGGACGGGATCATCCAGTTCCATGGTCTCGAGCCAACTATCGTGCGCAACGTCGTCGACAAGTTCCTGGTCGAGTTGCAGGCTCAGCTAGACGAAAAGCGTGTACAACTCGATGTCGATGACGATGCTCGCGTCTGGCTGGCCGAGAAGGGATACGATCCGGAGATGGGGGCTCGTCCGATGGCCCGAGTCATTCAGGAAAAACTCAAGAAGCCGTTGGCCGAGATGATCCTGTTCGGCGACCTGGCCGAGAATGGCGGCATCGTGCACGTTCGAGTCGACAACGATGAGTTGCAGCTCGAGACCGAAGCCGAGATAGCCTGAATCGGTCGCGGCAAGACGACAACGCCTCGCCATGGCAACATGGCGAGGCGTTTTTGGATTCGTATCATCTCTCTGGTTGCCCGCCTGACGGAGATGGAGTGTCAGGCACTGTTAGTAAGGGCGGGAGGCCGTTCGGACAGGGCGGAGCCGAGATAGGCTCGCGAGTTAGCGAGAGCGGTAGACGATACGCCCTTTGGAAAGGTCGTAGGGGGTCAACTCAACCTTGACCTTGTCGCCGGTCAGGATACGGATGTAGTTCTTGCGCATTTTGCCGGAGATGTGGGCGGTCACGACGTGACCGTTCTCCAGTTCGACGCGGAACATGGTGTTGGGAAGCGTGTCGACCACCACGCCTTCCATTTCGATATGATCTTCTCGTGCCATATAGGCGATCCCTCTTGAACGTGTTGAGAACGGGGCTTGGTGTGAGGGCCTGACACGGCGCCTCGCGGTTGGCGATCGACGTGGAATACCGCGAAAGGCACGGGTGCCGTTCACGTCATCATCGAGCCAGCCCGCCCTTGGGCCTCTGAAGTGCGCGATATTATGGGCTATCTCGCCAGGGAAGGCAAAAATCCGCTGCAAATCGAATGGGCCCCGGCCTCTGGCCGGCCAGTTAACGCCCGAGCCTTGGTGAGCGGATCCAGCACCACCGAATACTCCAGGCACCCACCGCATGGCCGCGTGAGTGCCGTGAATTCACGGTCCCGGCGCGATACGTCTGCGTGTCGCCATCACAGCGCCTTGGCGGGGACCATGCGTTGCCAGCGCCCCCCGTTGAGGTACTCCAGCGGTTGATAGTCCTGCTTGTACTGCATCTTCTGGCAGGCGCGTATCCAGTAGCCGAGATAGAGATGGGGTAGTCGGCGTTCACGCGCCAGCTCGATCTGGCTGAGTATGGCGAAGCTGCCGAGCGAGCGTCGTTCGAAGATCGGGTCGGGATCGAAAAACGTATAGATCGCGGAGAGCCCGTGGCCCAGGCAGTCGGTAGCGGCCACCGCCATCAGATGGTCGCCCAGCCGAAACTCCAGCAAATTGGCAAAGGGGTGTGCCTGGGTCAGGAACATCCGATACTGCTCGCGGCTCGGGGGAAACATGTCGCCATCCGCGTGTCGGGCGCGAATGTAGCGGGCGTACAGCGAATAGTGCTGCTCGTCGAATGCCGTCGGTCGCAGCTGCGTGGTTATATCCCGATTTCGATTGATCAGTTTGCGCTGGGTCCGGCTGGGCGCGAAGTCCTCGACCGGAATTCTGACGGAGGTGCAAGCACTACAAGCCTCGCAGTGGGGACGATAGAGATTGCTGCCACTACGTCGGAAGCCCAGCAGGGTGAGGGCGTCATAGACTTCGGGCGCCACGGTTTCCTCGGGATCGAGAAACAGCGTCGTCGCCTCCCTTCCCTTCAGATAACTACAGGGGTGGGGCACCGTCAGGAAGAAACGAAGATCGCGTGCCTGACGCTGCGGGTTGTTCGCATTGTCGCTGCTCACGGTGGCTCCGTTGGCCATAGGTCGGCCGGGTTGGGTGCATGGACATTTTGTTCAAGATAGCCGATGAAGCGGTGTCGGGCGATGTCTCTGGCACCCATGCTGGCCAGGTGAGGCGTGTGCATCTGGCAGTCGATCAAGGTGAAATCGTGATGCTGGAGTCGCCGTGCCAGCTGCACCAAGGCGACTTTCGAGGCGTCGGGAACGCGGCTGAACATCGACTCCCCGAAAAAGACGCGGCCGATCGACAGGCCGTAGAGGCCGCCTACCAGTGTTTCCGCTTGCCAGACCTCGACGCTGTGTGCGTATCCCATGTGGTGGAGATCGAGGTAGGTCTGCCGCATGGCGTCGTCGATCCAGGTCCCTTCCGCATCCGCGCGAGTCTCGGCGCAGGTGGTGATGACACGTTCGAAAGCATGATCGAACGTTACCGCGAAGCCACCATTGCGAAGCCGCTTGGCCAGACTTCTGCGGATACGTATCTCTTCGGGGAAGAGCACCATGCGTGGATCGGGAGACCACCAGAGAATCGGTTGACCCTCTGAATACCACGGGAAGATGCCTTGGCGGTAAGCGCTCAGCAGCCACTCCGGTGTCAGTCCGCCCCCCGCGGCCAGCAGACCGTCCGGTTCATCCAGCGCTTGGGAAACCGGTGGAAAGGCGACGAGGTGAGGAGGTAGCCAGGGCAGCATGCAGGGACCTGATGGGAGAGCGGTCCACAGCATATCAAACACCGAAGCGATGATTCTTGGTATGTCTTTGCCGAAAGTGGCATCAAGAATTTCCCGACTTGCGCCGATAGATTCCCGACTCCTCAAATTGCGGAAAGCATCATGGCAGCACTCCGACAGCGTCTTCGTCATGCCAGTATCGGCACCAAATTGGCCATCATCGTCGCCTTATTGCAGGTTGCCGTGCTCATGGGGATGGCTTTCGCCATGGCCCAGGCAAGCACATCGCAACTGCGCGAGGCCACGACCCACGAGTTGAAAACCCAGCAGGACTCGGTTTCCGCCATGCTGTCACTGTTCGATTACAGCCTCCAGCAACAGGCGGATCGGTTCCTGAATATCTTCTCGGACCAGTATTCGGGGCGGTTCGCGCTGAGCACGGGCCAGCGTGTCGAGGTCTCCGGGCGCCAGACGCCGACGCTCAGGGATGGGCTCGAGGTGCTCAACGACAACACGTGGAAACTCGATCGCTTTAGCGAGCAGACCGGTACGCCAGCGACGATCTTCGCGCGCGACGGCGACGATTTCGTGCGCATCGCTACCTCTCTCAAGGACGAGAACGGCAAGAGGGCAATGGGAACGTTGCTCAACCGGGAATCCAAGAGTTACGCCAAGCTGATGGCAAACCAGCCCTATATCGGACTCGCCAAGCTCTTCGGCACGTCCTACATCACCAAATATCAACCCATACAGGACGGCGACGGCAAGGTGGTCGGCGCGCTGTTCGTGGGTGTCGATATCAGCGCCGAGATGGCCCAGGTCCAGAACCGCATCCGGGAGATGGGGATCGGCAACGCCGGTTACACAATGTTGATTTCGGCCGCCGGTGATCACAAGGGCGAGGTCATCGCGGGAGGCCCTTTCGAAGGACAGAACCTGTTGCACTTTGAAGCCGCCGACGCCTTCGTGCCGCTGTTCGATCAGGCATCCGGCGAAATCAACTATATCGCCGGCGATGGCGACGAGCGGTTGGTGCTGTACGCCCGCTACCCCGAATGGCAATGGATCATCGCCGGATCGGTGTCGGTCGACGAGATCGAAGCCGGCGTCGTCGCCGCGCGCGATCGTTTCTTGCTGATCGCCATGCTGCTGGCGGCGGTGTTGAGCCTGACGCTCTACTGGATCGCGAAGTGGTTGGTGACGAAATCGATGAGTCGTGCCGTCGGCCTGGCTCAGGCGCTGGCGGAAGGGGATCTGTCGCAGCGAATCGAGACGCGTCGACGCGACGAGATCGGCCAACTGGTCGGAGCCATGAACGGCATCGGCGATGGCCTAGAGCGCATCGTGGGGCAGGTGCGTCACGCGGTCGTGGAGACCGAGAGCCATACGCAAGAATTAGCCTCGGGCAATGCCGAACTCTCCTCGCGTACCGAGTCCCAGGCGGCGAGCCTCGAGCAGACCGCTGCCAGCACCGAAGAAATCAATGCGACCGTGCGCCAGAACACACAGCGAGCGCAGGAGAGCGACGAGCAGACCCGGCGAACCGTGCTGGCCGCAGGGGAAGCCCTGGGCACGGTCGAAGCCACGTCGGAAGCCATGCAGCGCATCGTCGGGATGGCAAAGCAGATCTCCGAGGTGGTCGGCGTGATCGATGGCATCGCCTTTCAGACCAACCTGCTCGCGCTGAATGCGTCCGTCGAGGCCGCCAGGGCTGGCGAGCATGGCAGGGGCTTCGCCGTGGTCGCGCAGGAGGTGCGTGGTCTGGCGGAGCGCTGTTCGACCTCGGCGCAGGAGATCAAGGTGCTGATCGGGCACACCGTCGACGAGGTCGACAACGGTAATCTCCGTGCCGCGGAGGCGGGACAGCGGGTTTCGGAGATCGTGTCGCAGGTCGAGAGAATCAGCACGCTGATCTCCGAGATTCGTCTGGCGTCCGAAGAGCAGTCCCACGGTATCGAGCAGATCAATGTGGCCATTTCGCAGATCGACGAGACCACGCAGAGCAATGCGGCGCTGGTTCGTCAATCCAGCGCCTTGACTCAGCAGTTGAACGGGCAGAGCCGGCGGCTGGCGGAGACCGTCTCGGTGTTCCGGCTGCGTGACGGCTCGGCATTCGAGCGGCAGGAACCGGCTCTCTCTTCCCCTGCGGCCAGTCTGACGCGATACGCGCCGTCCGAGGAGCCGTTGCCGGCTTGACCCGGCGCCGCTGAATTGGTCGACGTCGTACGCAATCCGCGCCCCCTGTGATGTCGGCGCGGGCCCCGGTATGATGGCGGGTTGAAAGCACCGGGCCCGCCATGGGTTCGGTCATTGATCGCCAATGCCGCGAGCGGAATGGAATACCGCCAGCGGCGTGGCAGTTGATTGCGCTACGCCACGCCAGACCGGGCGCGAGGGGGTTGATCATTTGAGTGCCAAGAGTTCGGCTAAGAAGAGCCGTCGTTCGTCAACGCAAGCGCACGCCAGGGAACAGGCGCGCCACGTGATCATGCGCCTGCAGGGTGTGACTCGCGAGGGCGCCGTTATCCTGCTGCTCGCCATCTGCGTATTTCTCCTGCTGGCTCTGTTCAGCTATACACCGACGGATCCTGGGTGGTCGCACAGTGGGCCGGACCAGTCGGTCTCGAACTGGATGGGGAAGATCGGGGCCTGGCTGTCCGATGTGCTCTATTCGCTGTTCGGTGCCAGCGCACTCTGGTGGCCTGGCATGTTCGGGCTGGGCGCCTGGCGACTGATGCGTCAGACCCAGGTCCAGATAGCCTGGGATCCGATGGCGCTGGCCGTCCACACCGGCGGGCTACTGCTGCTGCTGTTGAGCACGACCACGCTGGGCGACCTCCACTTCTACAGTGCCGCCAGCGATCTTCCCAATCAGGCGGGGGGCATTCTCGGTCGTGGCATTGCCAATTCACTGACCTCCCTGGTGGGAGTGCGGGGTACCACGCTGATCGCCATTGCGGCATTCATGTCGGGGTTCACGCTGTTCACCGGCATGTCATGGTTGACGGTGATGGACGAACTCGGCAGTTCGTTGAATCGGCTGTTTCACTGGATGAAGTCGCGCGCGAGCGAGCGCCGCGAGGCTCGGGAGAGCCGGCGACTCGACAAGGACGCGGCCGAGCCGATGAGCCGTGTTCGCCCTGACCATCGGACCGATACGGCCGTGGCGGATGAGGAGGGGACGCCTGCCAAGACCTCCTGGTGGGCCAAATGGTTGCCATGGCACAGGGCGCCCGATCTGGAACGGTGGGATGACGACGAGTTGGAGCGTTCGTATCAGTCGCGCCAGGAACCTGCTTGGGAAAATACCGTCGGCGCTACCGAGGGATCGGAGCGTCGAGACACCTCGATGTGGCGCCATGATGGCCGGACCGATATTCCTTGGGACGTTCCGGCGCGAACACCCTCCGCCAAGCGTCCTGAGGCATCCTACACCGCTCGTCAGCAGCGCGATGAATCTCGCGAACCGACGCTGGGGCGTCTGCCAGGAACCGACCCCGATGCGTCACCGCGGGCGACAACGCGTGGAGAACCGAGCCGGCCGTCGTCTTCTGACCCGGTGATGCCTGGTCGGATATCCGCAACCGACGAACCGGCGATCATGCCCGCGACATCGTCGGCAGTGACGACCGCAGCGTCGCAAGCCGACTCGGAGGCCGAGTCGGCAGCCCGGCCGGAAAGGGCGCCTTTCCGCGCCGACGTCACACGTCGGCGAATACCCGACGCCTTCCAGGCATCGGCCGGAGACGTTTCGCCCTCGCCAACTGATGCTGCCGACACGGCAGCCCCGTCGAACGAGGCGACGCGTGGCGACGTCGATGGCCGTCGCCCCGAACCGCCGGTCAACGGCGTCTCGGCGCATGATGACGACGCGCCGGTCCAGCAATGGGGGATTCGCGCCGAGCGCAACGATCCGGTCCCGGATCGGGGCCAGACCGCGCCCCGGCCTGACGACGAACCCGATGCGCCGACCGAGGGCCTGCCCGCGAGCGAACCGGAAGGGCTGGAGCGTCGGCGTACCGGTGTCGACTGGAACGATATCGAGGCGGAGAGTGGCGATATTCCGGCAGACCCGGCGATATCGTCGCCGAACCGTGAGGCGCGACCCCACGAGTTGGCTTCGCGGCAGCGTCAGGAGCCGCGTTTCGAAATCGCCGACGACGATGACCAGGAAAACGTGGCCGGCGCGGTTTCGCCACAGCGCCACCAGCCGTCGGCCGCGCCTGCCGTTTCTCGCCCCGGTTCTGCCCCACCGACCTCCCCGACTGCGGTGCCGAGCGGTGAAGGCTCGCTGGCCACCGCGGATCAGGCCAGGGCGGCTGCCGAGGATCAACCGACGCTATGGACCGTCGAGCACCTGCAGAGCCAGCGCCCGGTGATGGACGATCTGCCGGAGCCGAGCGGTAATCTGCCGTCGATTCGCCTGACCACGCCCGCCGATCCCGAGCAGCCGAACTACTCGCCGGAGCAGTTGGAAGACATGGCCGAACTGCTCGAGATGCGGCTTCGCGAATATGGCGTCAAGGCGGAGGTGGTGGAGACCTGGCCGGGGCCGGTCATTACCCGTTTCGAAATCCGTCCGGCGGCTGGGGTGAAGGTTTCCAAGATCAGCAACCTGGCCAAGGATCTGGCGCGCTCGCTGATGGTCAAGAGTGTGCGTGTGGTCGAGATCATTCCCGGCAAGCCGACCGTCGGGATCGAGATCCCCAACCCGCATCGGGCGATGATTCGTATTCGCCAGGTGCTGGACTCGGACGTCTATCAGCAAGCCGAATCGCCGGTGACGCTGGCGCTCGGGCACGATATCGGCGGCAAGCCGGTGGTCGCCAACCTCAACAAGATGCCCCATCTGCTGGTTGCCGGCACCACCGGCTCCGGCAAGTCGGTGGGAATCAATACCATGCTGGTGTCGATGCTGCTCAAGGCGACCCCGGACGAGGTCCGAATGATCATGGTCGACCCCAAGATGCTGGAGCTTTCGGTCTACGATGGCATTCCGCATCTGTTGGCACCGGTCGTGACCGACATGAAGGAAGCGGCCAACGCATTGCGCTGGTGTGTCGCCGAGATGGAGCGACGCTACAAGCTCATGGCGGCGATGGGCGTGCGTAACATCGCCGGCTTCAACGCCAAGCTCGACGAAGCCGAGAGTCACGGCGCCCAGGTTCAGGACCCGTTATGGGAGCCGCAGCCGTGGGAGATGCACCAGCAGCCGCCGACGCTGGCGAAGCTGCCTTACATCGTCGTGGTGATCGACGAGTTCGCCGACATGTTCATGATCGTCGGCAAGAAGGTCGAGGAACTGATCGCGCGCCTGGCCCAGAAGGCGCGTGCGGCGGGCATTCACCTGATCCTGGCCACCCAGCGGCCGTCGGTCGACGTGGTGACCGGGCTGATCAAGGCCAACATCCCGACACGCATGGCGTTCCAGGTCTCGTCCAAGATCGACTCCCGTACCATTCTCGACCAGGGCGGCGCCGAGAACCTGCTGGGGCATGGCGACATGCTCTACCTGCCGGCCGGTGCCGGCATGCCGCAACGTGTCCATGGCGCCTTCGTCGATGACGACGAGGTTCACCGCATCGTCGAGGACTGGAAGCGCCGTGGCGAGCCCGAGTACATCGAGGAGATCCTCTCCGGCGGCGTTTCCGCCGATGCGCTGGCCGGACTCGAGGCCGAGGGGGGAGGCGATGGCGACGATGCCGAGCAGGATGCGCTCTACGACGAGGCGGTCCAGTTCGTCACCGAGAGTCGCCGGGCTTCGATTTCCGCCGTGCAGCGCCGTTTCAAGATTGGCTACAACCGGGCGGCTCGACTGGTCGAGGCGATGGAGCAGGCGGGCGTCGTCTCGTCCATGGGCAACAACGGGTCCCGGGAAGTGTTGGCGCCGCCGCCCGTCGGCCATTGATCGCGCCAGCGGCCGCGGGGAAGTAAACCCCGTGGCCGTTTCGCTGTCCTAGCATTCACCAGATTCATGATCGCCGGCCTCGGGTCGCCGATTCCCGATAAGGAATTTCCATGCGCAAGATGAAGACGTTGGCTCTGGCCGGCTCGCTGTTGCTGGCGCCGGTATTGATGACGCAGTCGGCACTGGCGGATCAAGCTTCCGCCGATCGCCTGACCCACCTGCTCGAACCGCTGAAGACCTATTCCGCGGATTTCGAGCAGCGGATTCTGGATGCCTCGGGCTCCAGCCTGCAGGACACCAGCGGCCACATGTGGCTGTCTCGTCCGGGTCATTTCCGCTGGGAAGTGAATGAACCCTACCGGCAACTGGTCGTCTCCGACGGCGACGAAGTCTCGCTCTACGATCCCGATCTCGAGCAGGTCACGATCCAGCCACTGGACGACCGGGTCACCCATACGCCGGCGCTGCTGCTCTCCGGGAGCGCTTCCGAACTCGCCGACAACTACGACGTCACGCGGCAGCAGCAGGGTGCCAGCGAGACCTTCACGCTGGTGCCGCAGGCCAACGATACGCTGTTCGAGCAGCTCAAGTTGACCTTCTACGGCGAGCAACTCGACGCGCTGCAGATGACCGACAGCACCGGCCAGCGCACCGCGATCGATTTCGACAACGCGCAGACCAATGTCGATATCGATCCCGCCCAGTTCCAGTTTCAGGCGCCCGAGGGCGCGGACGTGATTCGCGAGCAGTCGCCGGCGACCCCGTAACGCCGCGCCCGTCGATCGACTCGTCCTGTCGTGGTCTCCCACGCCAGGGCGAGTTCTACGGACAGCGAAGCGACATCTTTCAGGACTCGCCGTCCGCCTGACGATCCAGCTCCTCGCGCCACGCCTGCATCTGCTGAAAGCGCTTTTCCTGGCCGTAGTCACTGGGATCGTAGAAGCGTGTCTTCGGCAGGTTAGGCGGCCAGCAGTCATGGTGGGTGCCGGCCGGGTAGCCATTGGGTTCGCTATGAGCGTATCGATAGCCGTCGCCGTAGCCCAGTGATGACATCAATTTCGTGGGCGCGTTGCGCAGATAGACCGGTACCTCCAGGTCGGGATGCTGGGCGACGAACGCCTTGGCTTGACTCCAGGCCTGATCGATGCGGTTGCTTTTCGGTGCGACCGCCAGGTGGATCACGGCATGGGCGATGGCGCGTTGCCCCTCGTAGTCGCCCAGCCGCAGATAGGCGTCCCACGCCGCTATCACCAGCGGCAGCGCGCGCGGATCGGCGTTGCCGACGTCCTCCGAGGCGATCGCAGCGAGGCGCCTGACGACATCCAGCGGATCGCCACCGCCACTGATGAACTGGGCGACGTACAGTAGCGCGGCATCGGGGCGCGATGAGCGAACCGACTTGTGAATGGCCGACAGCACGTCGTAGTAGTGCTCTCCCTGCTTGTCGAAAGCCGCCGCCTGGTGTCCGATCACCTCGATCACTGCGTCGCGGTCGAGGATCTCGCCGTGCTCGTCGCGCTTGACGAAGTCGCAGGCGGTCTCGAGCAGGCCGAGGGCACGACGCGCATCGCCGGAGGCCGCCCTCGCCAGAATCGACAGTGTTTCGTCGCTGGCGCGGATATTGCGCTGCCCGAGCCCGAGTGTCTCGTTGCCGAGGGCGCGCTTGAGCACCGTGATCAGCTCGCTCTCGTCAAGGGCTTTCAGTACATAGACCCGCGCACGCGAGAGCAGCGCCGAGTTGACCTCGAAGGAGGGGTTTTCGGTAGTGGCGCCGATCAGCGTCAGCAAACCGGATTCGACGTGGGGTAGCAGGGCATCCTGTTGGCTCTTGTTGAGTCGGTGGATTTCGTCCAGGAACAGCAGGGTCCGGCGATCGCGCATCTGGCCCTCTCGGGCTCGCTCGACCGCCGCCCGGATCTCCTTCACGCCCGCCATCACCGCCGACAGTTGCTCCAGCCGGGCGCCGGAGGCTTCGGCGAGAATCTCCGCCAGCGTGGTCTTGCCGACTCCGGGAGGGCCCCACAGGATCATCGAGCGTACGCTGGCGGTCTCGGCCATGCGTCGCAGCGGCTTGCCGGGCCCGACCAGCGCCTGCTGGCCGATGTAGTCGTCGAGCGTGCGCGGACGCAGGCGATAGGCGAGGGGCGCACTGTCTGGATGGGGGGCGCCTCGGGAGGCGTCGTCGGCAAATAGGTCCATGGGGTTTCCAGGCTGGCTGACGGCAACGAAACGGTACATTTCGCTACAGCGATTCAGACGTTAGGCGTAGAGCGTTTATCGAAAAAACCGCTAGGGTAGGAAATTCTAGCGTGTCGCTGAAGGCAGACCCAATCGATCATCGATAGAGATGTCATTCGAGGCTCGTTTGTCGGTATCTGGCAGAGGTAATCCACGGCGTACATCGTCGATTCGAACGGCGGGGCAACGACGCCTTCGTTCACCCTGGCAACAGTGGTGACGAACCGTCGCAACGAGTCCCGGCGCCAAGGTCGTCGACAGGCGCTACACTAGGCTGACAAGGCGACGGGCGTCACTCGACTCCGCGCTTCACGGACAGGAGACTCACCATGCCCATGCTGACCCAACTGCGTCAGGACCATGCCAACATGGCGCGCCTGCTGCATGTGTTGCAACTCAAGCACAAGACCCTGGCGGACGGCGAGCGTCCTGACTTCCGTCTGATTCGGGAAGTCGTGGATTATATTCTCGACTACATGAACGGATTCACGATCCCCCTCGAGCGTATCTGTAGCGATCAGCTAGTGGCAAAGGCGTCCGGTATCCACGAGCTGAGCACGCGTCTCGCCGAGGATTATCAGCATCTGCATGAGCAACTGATGCGTCTGTCCCAGGATATCGACATGATTCTGATGGACGGTGTCATGCCGATGGACAAGTTCGCCGACGACCTCAAGTCCTATCTCGAAGCGCATCGGGCCTATCTGCGTGCCGAGCGGGAAGAATTGTTCCCGCTGATTCGCGAGCACTTCGACGAGGATGATCTCGCGCGCCTCGCCGACGAACTGCCTGCTCGGGCGGGTACCGAGTTGGCGCGGTTGCAGGAGGCGTATCCGGAGCTGTATACCGAATTTCGCGAGGCCCCGTCACCGCTGTAGGATTGGCGTTTCTCCCCCATCGTTGCCCGTCACGGCGGCGATCACCACTGCGCGATCGCCGCCGCTTGCGTAGAATAGCCGTCTGGCACGACAGGACGGGGGCAGAATGGATCGACTGCAAGCGATGCAGGTTTTCCGCGCGGTCATCGACGCCGGAAGCTTTGCCGGCGGTGCCCGGCGGCTGGGCGTTTCCAACGCCATGGTCAGCAAGCAGGTTTCCCGGCTCGAGGAGATGCTGGGCGTGCGGCTGCTGGTACGCACCACACGGCGTCTGCAGTTGACCGCCGAGGGAGAACGCTACCTGACGACCGCCGTTCGTCTGCTCGACGAACTGCAGGAACTGGAGGCGGGCATTGGCGAGCAGCGGGGCGAAATTCGTGGCCGTCTACGCCTCTCCGCGCCGGTGGATTTCGGCGCGCGTTCCTTGATGCCGGCGCTGCAGGCCTTCGAGGCGGCCCACCCGGCCGTATCGCTCGATCTGGTACTGGAGGATCGCCGCGTCGATCCGTTGGCCGAGGATTTCGATCTGGTCGTGCGAATTGGCGAACTGGAGGACTCCAGCCTGATCGCGCGACCGTTGATGCAGATGCCGATGCACGTCTACGCGTCGCCCGCGTATCTACAGCGCCATGGCACGCCCCGGCATCCTCAAGAACTCAGGGACCATCGCTGTCTGCACTATACCCTGTCGCGACACGGGCTTTACTGGCCGTTTCGGGTCGATGGCGAGATCTATCGCTTCCGGCTGCAACCGGCACTCTCTTGCAACAACGGCAGGGCGCTGGTCGAGGCGGCGGTACTCGGTATGGGATTGACGTTGAAACCGGCGTCCCTGGCCGCGCCGGAAGAGCGAGCCGGACAACTGGTTCGCGTGCTCGAATCCTTCGAGATGCCGCCGCTCGATATTCATCTCCTGTATGCCGAACGCGATTACATGCCGGCGCGTCTGCGTGCCCTGATCGAGGCACTGCTCGGCTATTTCGGTGACGACCGGGCTTATGATTGACGCCCTCATCTTCGATTCCGGCGTCGGCGGACTTTCCGTCAGTGAGGAGATCCGACGGCGGATGCCGGACTGTTCGCTGGGCTACCTTTGCGACAACGCGGCGCTGCCCTACGGCACCAAGCGTGACGACTGGCTGATCGCGAGAATCGTCGCCGTCTGCGTGAACGCATGCGAGTTGGCGCGGCCCCGCGTGCTGGTGATAGCGTGCAATACCGCCAGCACGCTGGCGCTGGAAGCGCTGAGGGCGAATCTATCGATACCGGTCATCGGCACCGTTCCGGCGATCAAGCCAGCGGCCGAGGCATCCCGAAGCCGTACGATTGGCCTGCTCGCCACCGGCGCGACCGTTCACCGGCCTTACCTGAATCGGCTGATAACCGACCATGCGCCGGATTGTCGGGTGGTGCGTGTCGCCGCGGACGCGCTGGTCACCCAGGCTGAATCTCATCTCGCGGGAAAGTCGGTCGATGTCCGTGCGCTTCAACTGGCCGTTGCGCCGTTGAAGGCGGCGGCGGACCTTGATGTCGTAGTGCTGGGGTGCACCCATTTCCCGCTGCTGCGTGGGCTGCTCGAGCCGTTGATGCCCGACGTGCGCTGGATCGACTCCGGGGTGGCGATTGCCCGCCGACTGAATCAAGTGCTGACCGATGCCCAGTCGGTCTTCGCGCCGCAAGGCGAGGCGAGCGGGGCGCCCAGTTGGGCTACGGCGCCCTGGGTCGAGAGTCTGGCGCCGATCCTGAGGCGTTTCGGCTACTCGCCGCCGCTTTCTCTCGAGATCGCTTCGCCCGCTGTGGCCTCCCACGTTTCATGAGCCATTGCTCTCTTTCTGCCCGAGGACTTCTGGTTTGGTGATTTTCGATATCGATCCCTCGCGTTACGACGCCCAGCTCGAGGCCAAGCGCCAACGCATCGAGCGACAGTTCGCTCGCTTCTCACCGCCGCCGCTGGAGGTGTTCTCATCGCCGCCTTCCTACTACCGAATGCGCGCCGAGTTCCGTATCTGGCACGAGGGAGACGATCTTTTCTACGCGATGTTCGAGGCCGATCCGAAGGCACCGCTTCAGCGAGGCCGGGTCGCCCAGCGCGTCGTCCGCGTCGACCGTTTCCCGGTCGCCAGCGAGCGCATCAACGAACTGATGCCACGCCTGCTGGACGCGATTCGTGACGAGTCGCTGATGCGACGAAAGCTGTTCCAGGTAGAGTTTCTCACCACGTTG
This sequence comes from Salinicola corii, assembly GCF_008298015.1. Lineage (GTDB taxonomy): Bacteria > Pseudomonadota > Gammaproteobacteria > Pseudomonadales > Halomonadaceae > Salinicola > Salinicola corii. The sequence goes on from NZ_VTPX01000012.1 coordinate 73,219, forward strand.
AGCGGGGAAGCGCTGATCACGATGATCTACCACAAGCCGCTGGGCGAGGACTGGGAGGCGCGAGCCCGCGAACTCCAGGCGCGGCTCGGGGTGTCGTTGATCGGACGTTCCCGCAAGCAGCGGCTGGTGCTGGATCGCGACCACGTCTGGGAGCGACTCGAGGTAGATGGCCGAGAACTCCGTTACCAGCAGGTCGAGAACAGCTTCACCCAGCCCAACGCCGAGATCTGTCGCGCCATGCTGCACTGGGCCCGGGACGTCACCGCCGCTACTGCCAAGGAGAGTCGGAGAGATCTGGTCGAGCTATACTGCGGCAACGGCAATTTCACGGTGGCGCTGGCGCAGAATTTCCGGCGCGTGGTCGCCACCGAGATTTCGCGGACGTCGGTCGCTTCCGCGCAGGCCAACCTCGAGGCTAATGGCATCGACAACGTTCATGTGGCGCGGATGTCGGCAGAGGAGTTTGCCCTGGCGCTGGCCGGAGAGAAGCAAGGGCGACGAGTCGCCGCCATGGAACTCGCCGAGTGCGACTTCTCCACCGTACTGGTGGACCCGCCGAGGGCGGGACTGGACGCCGACAGCTGTGCGCCACTGATGCGCTACTCCCGCATCATCTATATTTCATGCAATCCCGATACACTGGCCGTCAATCTCGAGCAGTTGAGCCGGACGCATCGCGTGGCTCGTATGGCGCTGTTTGACCAATTCCCGTGGACGGACCACTGTGAGTGCGGGGTGCTGCTCGAACGCCGATCGTCGGCGTCGTCGGCGTGATCCGAGGTGCCGTGCTGGCCCGAGACCGAGCCAGCATCGTATCTTGTCAACCGTCGATGCGATCATGCAATCCCGTCGTTGATGCATAACCGACATGCGTCATGACGAAGCTTCAATTGAGTAGGGCGCCATGCGGCGCTGACGTAAGCTTCCAGCCTATTGAATGCGGCCGCCATGTTGACGGTCGATGCCAGCCGAGGTGATAGATGCAACACGTCGCGATCGAGGGAAAAACGGAATTTCTGGAGCAGTTGCAGGAAAAACTGTCCAAGCGGCTCCCCGAGGACAAGGTCAAGCGGATCACGGCGTTTGCCGAGGATCTCTACGCCACCGCGCCTTTCGAAGAGGCGGCGGATCGGCAACTCGATGATATCTACGGCGCGACGCTGGCGGCCTGGCATTTCATGCGCACCTTCGATCCCGATGAAGCCAAGGTCCGGGTCTTCAATCCCAACTTCGAATCGCATGGCTGGCAATCGCCGCACACGGTGGTCGCCGTTCTTCATCGCGACATGCCGTTTCTGGTCGATTCGGTGCGCATGGAGCTCAACCGCCGAGGCTTGACCCTGCACGCGATCCACAATGCGGTGCTGGCGGTCGAGCGTGACTCGCGCCATCACGCGACACGAATTACCGGAACGCGGGCCAGACAGGCGCCGGAGGCCCGCGAGTCGATCATCTTGATCGAGGTGGATCGCCATACCGACAGCGAGACGCTGTCCGATCTCGAGCAGGGCTTGTGCGACGTGCTGCTCGACGTACGGGCTGCCGTTGCCGATTTCGATCCGATGTGCGACAAGGTCCGTGAAGTCATCGACGCGCTGGACACCCAGAAGCCGAGCGGCGTTACCGCGGCGGATCAGAAAGAGACGGTGGCTTTCCTCAAATGGCTGCTCGACGAGCATTTCACGTTCCTTGGCTACGCCGAGAGTCGTTTCGTCGGCAGTGGCAAGAAGGCACGCAGCGAACGGGTCGATGGCAGCGAACTCGGCGTGCTCAAGCTGGATCAGCCGCGCTATCGGGAGCCCGTGCGATTCGAGCATGACAAAGGGGCGGCGCTGCTTCACTTCGCCAAGAGCGCCTATCACGCGCGCGTGCATCGTCCGACCTACCCCGACTACATCGCCGTCACGCGCCACGATGCCAAGGGCAAGGCGATCGGTGAGTGGCGCTTCTTCGGCCTGTTCACCTCGCTGGTCTACAATGAATCGCCGCGCACCGTGCCGATTCTTCGCCGCAAGGTCCAGGCGGTCATCGACGCGGCCGGCGTCAATCCGAGAGGGCACAACGGCAAGCTGCTGCTGCAGGTGCTGGAAGTGCATCCCCGTGATGATCTGTTCCAGAGTTCCACCGAGGAACTGAGCCGAACCGCATTCGGCATTCTCAACATCCGCGAACGCCGCCGGGTGCGCCTGTTCATTCGTGAAGACCGTGCCGGCCAGTTCTACTCCTGCCTGGTATTCGTGCCGCGAGATATCTTCTCGACGGATCTGCGGCTGCGTATCCAGAACCTGCTGTGCGAGGAGCTCGACGCCACCTTCGCCGACTTCAACCCCTACCTCTCCGAGTCGATCCTGGCGCGCATCCAGTTCACGCTCCGTTTCAACGGCGACGAGCCCGTCGATTTCGACAGTCGCGCGCTGGAGAAGAAGGTCATCAATCTGGCGCGGAACTGGCGCGAGGAGCTGCACGGCGCCTTGATCGAGACGCTGGGCGAGGAGGCAGGAAACCGTCGGGCCCAGGCTTTCCGCGATGCCTTCCCCAGCAGCTACCGCGACGATTTCTCGGCGCGGACCGCGGCCAACGACATCCGCCATCTCGAGGCGCTCGACGAGGGCGCCCCGATCGGGGTCAGTCTCTATCACCTGGCAGAGAGCGCCGCCGGTAGCGTCAACCTCAAGCTCTACCATCAGGATACGCCGATCCCGCTCTCCGACATGCTGCCAGTGCTCGAGAACCTGGGGCTGCGCGTCATCAGCGAACGGCCTTACCGCATCGCCAGCGGCCAGCAGACCTACTGGATTCATGATTTCACTTTCGAGTATCGAGGTGTGGGCGATGTCGATCTGGGCGACATGCGCGACAACTTCATCGACGCCTTCACCAGGATCTGGGTCGGTGATGCGGAGAACGATACCTACAATCGGCTGATCGTCGGTGCCGATCTGGACTGGCGTCAGGTCGCCGTGCTGCGAGCTTATGCGCGCTACATGAAGCAACTGCGCATCGGGCTTTCGCAAGCCTACATCGCCAATACCCTGGCAACCCATGCCGATATCACCCGAGGGCTCTCGCGGCTGTTCACGCTGCGCTTCTCCCCCGAGCTCGAGTCTCGCGAAGCGCAGTGCCAGAGTTGCATCGACGAGCTCAACGCCATGCTCGATCAGGTCGCCAGTCTCAACGACGACCTGTTGCTGCGCCGCTATGTCGACCTGATTCTGGCGACCGTCCGCACCAACTTCTTCCAGCCACGCGAAGATGGCAGCGCCAAGGAGTACATTTCGTTCAAGCTGGAGCCGAGCAAGGTGCCCGGCATGCCCAAGCCGCGGCCGATGTTCGAGGTCTTCGTCTATTCGCCGAGGATGGAGGGCGTCCATCTGCGCGGTGGCAAGGTGGCCCGCGGTGGCCTGCGCTGGTCGGACCGCAACGAGGATTTCCGCACCGAGATCCTGGGGCTGATGAAGGCGCAGCAGGTCAAGAATTCGGTCATCGTCCCGGTCGGCGCCAAGGGTGGCTTCATCTGCAAGCGCATGCCGGAAAACGCCGATCGCGACGCGATCCAGGCCGAGGGGGTCGAGTGTTACCGGATCCTGATTCGCGGTTTGCTGGATATCACCGACAATCTCGACGGCACCACGGTAGTGCCGCCGCGCACGGTAGTACGCCACGATCCGGACGACCCTTATCTGGTGGTGGCGGCGGACAAGGGCACGGCGACCTTTTCCGACTACGCCAACGCGATCTCGATCGAGTACGACTTCTGGCTGCGGGACGCCTTCGCTTCCGGCGGCGCCCAGGGCTATGACCACAAGGGTATGGCGATCACGGCCCGCGGTGCCTGGGAGTCGGTCAAGCGCCACTTCCGGGAAATGGGCCTGAATACCCAGCAGGAAACTTTCAGCGTGCTCGGCATCGGCGACATGGCCGGCGATGTCTTCGGCAACGGCATGTTGCTGTCCGACAAGATTCTACTGGTGGGCGCTTTCAACCACCGGCATATCTTCGTCGATCCGAATCCCGACGCTGCCAAATCCTTCGCCGAGCGCAAGCGCCTGTTCGCGCAACCGCGCTCGAGCTGGTCGGACTATGACGAGAAGCTGATCTCCGAAGGCGGCGGTATCTTCTCCCGCGATGCCAAGTCGGTTCCCATCTCCGCGACGATGAAGAAGGTCTTCGGTATCAAGGCGGACAAGTTGTCGCCCAACGACCTGATCAATGCGATGCTCAAATCCAAGGTCGATCTGATCTGGAACGGCGGCATCGGCACCTACGTCAAGGCCTCCAGCGAGAGCCACACCGACGTCGGCGACAAGGCCAACGATGGCCTGCGCATCGACGGTCGCGAGCTTAACTGCCGCGTGGTGGGTGAAGGCGGCAACCTGGGACTGACCCAGCGTGGCCGAATGGAAGCGGCGGAGAAGGGGATTCGCGTCAACACTGACTTCATCGATAACGCCGGTGGCGTCAACTGTTCGGATCACGAGGTCAATATCAAGATCCTGCTGGACGGTATCGTCCAGCGCGGCGACATGACCGAGAAACAGCGCAACCAGTTGCTGGTCGAGATGACCGAAGAGGTCGGTGAACTGGTCGTGCGGGACAACTATCGCCAGACCCAGGCGCTGTCACTCGCCGAACTGCAATCGAAAGAGGGGCTGGGGCCTTATCGCCGGTTCATCAATGAACTGGAAGCGGCTGGCAGCCTTGACCGGGAACTCGAGTTCCTGCCCAACGATGAACAGCTGATCGAGCGCAGCAACAACGATGGCGGACTGACATTGCCGGAGTTGAGCGTGCTGATCTCCTACGCCAAGAGCACGCTCAAGAGCGACCTGATCGCCGCGGAGTTGCCCTCTGACCCGCAGTTGCAGCAGCACGTAACGAAAGCGTTTCCCGAGACGCTGGCCGAGCGCTACCCGGACGATCTCTACCAGCATCGTCTCAAGCGCGAGATTGTGGCGACCCAGATCGCCAACGATCTGGTCGATCACATGGGGATCACCTTCGTGCGGCAGTTGCGCGACTCCACCGGCGCATCGCGGGTCGAGATCGCCCAGGCCTATGTCATCGCCCGCGACAGTTTCGGATTCAATCACCTGTGGGAACAGATCGAGGCACTGGATTACCGTGTCGACAGCCAGACGCAATACGCCATGATGCGCGATCTGATGCGGCTGTTGCGCCGGGCAACACGCTGGTTCCTGCGTCACCGGGGCTCGCTCGGCGTCAAGGAGTGCGTCGAGCAGTACGCCCCCCAGTTGGCACAGTTGCAGGAAGACATCGGCAACCGCCTCAGTGGCGACGAGCGTGAAGCCTGGGGCAGGCGCCGTGATGCTTTGGTCAAGGTGAAGGTGCCGGAAGCCCTGGCTTCGATCGTCGCTGCCGCCTCCAGCCTCTATGCCGGGCTGGGCATCATCCAGGCGGCGCGGACCAGTGGTGAGAAAATCCAGCGGGTTGCGGAGACCTACTACACGATCGGCCAGCGGCTGGAGCTGCCGCGGATGATGCAGCAGATCAACAGCCTGGAAGTGCGCGACAGCTGGCAGGCACAGGCACGCGAAACGTTCCGAGACGACCTCGATCGCCAGCAACTGGCGCTGACGGTCAAGGTGCTGGGCATGTCGGACGCCCCGCGTGAGATCGAACCCCGGGTCGAGCACTGGCAGGAGTTGCACTCGCCGCTGTTCGATCGCTGGAACGCCTTGCTGGCGGAGATCGATTCAGGCTCGCAGATCAGCTTTCCGCTGGTCGCCGTGGCCATCCGAGAACTGGTCGACCTTGCCGAGAGCGATAGCGAGGGCTAAGGTAGCCTGCAGGTCGGGCGGCAGTGATGTCGCCCGTCATGGATGGGTGAACCCCGCCGGTCCGGTGACCGGTGAGGCAGTGCACCGTCAGTGCATAGGTGATTCAGCACGGAGGCGCTCTCCGCAGGCCCTTAAGGTGCCTCGGGGAGCGTCTCTGTTATGCTTCGGCTCCGATTCGGTCGCAGAGTGCAGAGAGAGGCCCCATGAAGTATCGCGTATTTTCCACTTTATTCGTGGCATTGAGTCTGGCGGGCGCCAGCGGTCAGGTTCTCGCTCAGAGCGAAGCCATGAAAGAAGCTCAGGAAGCGGCCGGCAAGGTCGATTTGACCAACTTCTTCAAATCCAGTTCGGATGCGCGCAGCCGCAGCTTCTTTTTCGGTGGGCTCCATCGGCACCCGTTTACCGTCGACCAGGCGGGCCGCTATCGGTTCTCGAGTTCGACACTGCCCGGGGAGTCCGATGACTACAAGATTTCCGCCAAGTTGATCGACAGCGACGGCAACGTACTGGCCAGCGGTACCGGGATGGGTAATACCGGGGGGCTCGAGATGACCGAGTCGCTCGAGCCCGGTGATTACTCGCTACAGGTCTCGGGGCAGAAGTTCGGCACCACCAAGACCGGTGGCAACAGCTACAACATCGACGTCGCGCGACTGGATGCCAGCGGCAACGTGGTGACCAGTGAACAGGGTGGCGTGGACAATGGCGGCGGCATCATGTTCGGCGGTGCCGGGCCGAGCGGCAGAACGACGGCCTTCGTCGACGAAGGCGATCAGGTCGCGACGCTGAGTGCTCCGGGCCGGCAATCGGCGAGCGATGTCGCCAGTCCGACGAGTGGAGGCGAGCAGCGTGCCTCCACCGGTACGTCCAACACCGGAGCCGCTGCGACACCGGGGGCGGCACCCGAGGGGACCGCTGCTGGCGCGATGGCAGGTGCCGCGTCTCGGGACGCCAGCCGTGGCCGTGACGATCAGCCGGCAATGCCGGATGCGTTCGACGAGATCGTCGCCGATATCCTGATTCGTCAGGAGGGCGAGGTGATGAGTTTCGACGTGGCGCAGGCAGGAACGGTGTCGGTCGAGAGCTCCACTTTCCCTGGCAACGAAGGCAGTTATCGCCTGCAGGCCAAGGTGCTTGACGAGGACGGCCGCACGGTCGCCAGCGATGAAGGCTCGCTGATCGATGGCAATTTCGACATCGAGACGGTGCTGCAGCCGGGCCGCTATCGGGTCTGGGTCAAGGGGCAGCGGTTCGGCTCGGCGATGAACGGCGCCAACAACTACACCTTGCGGGTCCAGCAGCTCGATTCACAGTAACCAACACGTTTTCGCGGCACTACCCGGCGCCTCGGTGCCGGGTTTGTCGTTCCTGCACAAGGAGGCCTCGCTCCCGGCTGGAGAGTTTCTGTGCAAGGAGTTCGTCCCGAGGCGCCAAGGTGGGATATACTCGCCCGCCGCTAGAGACTCCCTTCGTTACCGACGAGACTATCCATGTACGCCCTCGTTCGTTCGCTGTTGTTTCGGCTGGAGCCGGAAACCGCACACCGCCTGACGCTGACCGCATTGGACACTGCCCATCGCGCGCGTTTATCCGGCCTGCTGGGCGACACCTATGTCGCTTCCAGCGCCGTCGACCTGATGGGCCTGACTTTCCCCAATCGGGTAGGGTTGGCTGCCGGGCTGGACAAGAACGCCGATCATCTGGATGCCCTCGGTGCACTGGGTTTCGGTTTCGTCGAAGTCGGCACCGTAACGCCCAAGCCGCAGCAGGGTAATCCCAGACCACGTTTGTTTCGGCTGGCTGGGCCGCAGGCGATCATCAATCGAATGGGGTTCAATAATGCCGGGGTCGATCACCTGGTCGCGAATGTCCGCCGGAGTCGCTACAACGGCGTCATCGGTGTCAACATCGGCAAGAACCTGACGACGCCGGTCGAGCGGGCGGTGGACGATTACGTGACGTGCCTGCGCAAGGCGCATGGGACGGCGCACTACATCACGGTGAATATCTCCTCGCCTAACACGCCGGGGTTGCGCAACCTGCAATTCGGTGACCATCTCGACAGCCTGCTGAGCGCTTTGAAGGACGAGGTGACCAGGCTCGACGCCGAGCACGGGCGCCGCGTACCGTTGGCAGTCAAGATCGCGCCGGACATGACGCTGGACGAGATAGCACTGGTGGCCAGTACGCTACAGGCGAACGATATCGATGGCGTCATCGCGACCAATACCACGGTGTCGCGCGAGCACGTGGCGGGGATGCCTCATGCGCACGAAGCCGGAGGTCTGTCGGGAGCGCCGTTGTTTGCCAGCTCGACTGCGGTGGTCCGGGAGTTGAGACGGCTGTTGCCGACGATGCCGATCATTGGTACGGGAGGGATCGACAGCGGTGTTCGTGCTAGCGAGAAGTGTCAGGCGGGTGCCGATCTGGTGCAGATCTACACGGGGTTCATCTATCGCGGCCCCGAGCTGATCGGTGAGTGTGTACGAGCCACGCAGGCCGATGGCTCGACTCATCGGTGATGCGATGGTTGGTAAAGGCCGAGCGCCGGCTCGCGGCTGACGACTCAGTAAAAAGGCCCGCCAGCGGCGAGCCTTGGGAGTACCGAAATGGCATTATCATTCATCATAACGGCTATGTCATGACCGTAGGGTTCTTGTGGATACCCGAAACGCCCGTCATACCGGCCCATTGGTCTCCGCGACCCTCACGCCAACCGCTCATCCAGTTTTCGCGCAGATTCACATCCTGGCTCGGACACTCGTCGCGTGAGCGACCGACCACCCCCGCCTTGTAGCCGTGAAGAAATGCCCGCTGGTTGCGATCACGTTTCTGTCGTTTCATCGTGTAGTAGCCTCTTGTCAGAACAAGTGCATCTCCTGAGGAAAACGACAGTCAGCCGGGCGGCATCGAGCCAAATCCGACAGACTGCCCGCGAAAACGTCCGGACAGGCAAACCGCATGCGTTGTTTCGTAGCTACGACTGTTAGCTTTAGCCGAAATGAGAAACGATGTCGATAGGCGTTTTGTCATAAAGCCTTCCCTTCACCGACTTCACAGGAATATGACCGCTCCATAACGGTCGGATGACGCCGCCATGAAAGACGATAACTCGCTGTTAAGCCTCCACATCACCTGCCCGTGGGGAATCGAATCCCTGCTGGCCGAAGAGATCGTCGAACTGGGCGGCGAGATACAAAAAACTACCGCCTCCGGCCTCCATGCGCTGGCCGATCGGTCGACGGCGTATCGCATCTGCCTGTGGTCGCGATTGGCGAACCGGGTGATCCTGACGCTGGGACGCGAAGCCAACTGCGAAGCGCCCGCGTCGATCGTCGAGGCGGTCAAGAACATGCGCTGGGCGGAGCTGCTCAAACCCGGCCAGACGCTGGCAGTGGACTTTCATGGTCACTCTCCAGCCATCCGGCATACGCGCTTCGGCGCCCAGGTGGTCAAGGATGGCGTGGTCGACGCGCTGCGCGCGGCAGGTCGGGAACGACCGGAAATCGCGCCCCGCGACGCGGACGTCAGGCTGTTCGCTCACCTGCACAAGGGTCAGTTGCTGGCCGGTATCGACCTGGTGGGGGCGAGCCTGCACCAGCGCGGCTATCGTCGTGATTCGGGGCATGCACCGCTCAAGGAGAATCTCGCCGCGGCGCTGCTGACGCGTGCCGATTGGCTGGCCCGGGCCAGGCGTGGCGAGCCGCTCGTCGACCCGATGTGCGGCGCCGGCACGCTGCTGATCGAAGCGGCGATGATGGCGGCCGACATGGCGCCACAACTGAACCGGGAACGCTTCGCCTTCGAGACGCTGGCCGACTTCGATGCCGAGGCCTGGCATCTCCTGCGGCGCGAGGCGCAGGCGCGTGCCAACGTCGGCCGGCGCCGCGCCAGATCGCGCCTGTTCGGCCTGGACCAGAGCCCGCAAGCCATTGGTGCGGCGAGGAGCAATGCCATGCGTGCCGGCATCCCCGCCCTAATCACGCTGGCCGGCGGCTCGGTGAAGGCGCTCGAATGCCCGGCCGAGCTCCAGGAGGGGGAGAGCGGCGGGACCGGGCTGGTGGTGACCAACCCGCCCTATGGCGAGCGGCTGGGCGAGTTGCCCGAGCTGGTCGCACTCTACAGCGATCTCGGCGAACGGATGCGTCGGCATTTCCCGGGATGGCAGCTGGCCCTGTTCACCGGCAACCCGGACCTGGGCCACCGACTCGGGCTGCGGGCTCACAAGCAGTATGCGTTCAAGAACGGTCCGCTCGACTGCAAGCTGCTGCTGATCGATATCGCCGGTCACGAGGCGGCGGGAGAGGATAGTGAGCCGTCGCGTCCGGCACCGCGGGAGAGCGTGCTGAGCGAGGGCGCCCAGATGTTCGCCAATCGCCTGCAGAAGAATCGCAAGCGGCTGAGCAAGTGGCTCAAGAAGTCCGGAGAGGCTTGCTATCGACTCTACGATGCCGACATGCCGGAGTACGCCCTGGCCATCGATGTCTACGGGCATCAGGTCCATGTCCAGGAGTACGCGGCACCGAAATCGGTCGATCCGGGCAGGGCGCAGCGCCGCCTGATGGACGCGTTGAGCGCGATTCCGGTCGCCCTGGACGTGCGGCCCGAACAGATTCACTACAAGCAGCGCGAGCGCCAGAGCGGCAAGGCGCAGTATCGCAAGCAGGGCGACAGCGGCGACCGTTTCGTGGTCACGGAGGGCGGCGCCAAGCTGTGGGTGAACCTCAAGGACTATCTCGATACCGGCCTGTTCCTGGATCATCGGCCGGTGCGGCGTCTACTGGCCGAGAAAGCCGGTGGCAAGCGCTTCCTGAACCTGTTCTGCTATACCGGCACGGCGACGGTGCAGGCCGCGCTGGGCGGTGCGGATGACAGCGTCAGCGTGGATCTTTCGAACACCTATCTGGAGTGGGCGAAGGACAATTTCAGCTTGAACAAGCTCGATCCCGGCCGGCATCGGGTCGTGCGCGACGATTGCCTGCGCTGGCTGGAGACGGCGGGAGGGGAGTTCGATCTGATCTTCATGGATCCGCCGACTTTCTCGAACTCCAAGCGCATGGAGGGCACGCTGGACATCCAGCGCGACCACGTCCGCCTGATCGAACTGGCCATGGCGCGCCTGGCACCGACGGGAGAGCTGATCTTCTCCAACAATCAGCAGCGGTTCAGCCTGGATGCGTCACTGGCGTCGCGCTATCGGGTCGAGGAAATCACCGCTCGGACCTATGACCCGGACTTCACCCGGCGGGCCAACCTGCATCACTGTTTCCGTATCCGCCACGCTGGCTGACACCTCGGGCCGCGCTCAGTCAAGCAGCGACAGCTGGGCCACGGCCTGCCGCCCCTCCGGGGTATCGTCCTCGGCTTCCAGCACCTTGCGGTAGCCGCGCGCCGTCTGTATGTGCGACAGGTCGTCGACCCACATCATGGCCTGATCGTAGCTGTCGGCGACGGCATGCTTGAGGCCGCCGTACTGAGTGCCGATCTGGCCCCAGGCGCGACTGTAGATCCAGTCGCCAAACATGTCCTGATGCAGATGGACCAGGACGTAGTCATGTTCACTTTCCCAACGGACGATCACGCGGACTCCTGCTGCTTGGTGCTCATCGCTTGTTCATCGCGAATGGCCGGCCTAATATGGCTGCGCCGAGCGTCGCGGCTCCAGAGCCCCGCGATGCACCCGGCGTCAGATGCCATTGTAAAGCAAGCCCCGTAGAAATCGACGCCGGGTTCGAACGAAACAAGAGGGTAGTCATGCGTATCCTGGTGGACGAGAACATTCCGCTGGCGGAAGAATTCTTCGGCGAATTGGGAGAGATCACGCGCCAGCCCGGCCGCGAGATGACCGCGGCCAGTCTCCGCGGACACGACATTCTGGTGGTCCGCTCGATCACCCAGATTGACGAAGCCCTGCTGAAAGGGGCCGACAAGCTGAAATTCGTCGGCACCTGCACCATCGGCACCGATCATATCGACACGGCGCTGCTGGCCGAACGGGGCATCGGCTTTGCCAGCGCTCCTGGCAGCAACGCCGATTCGGTGGTCGATTACGTGCTTTCCAGTCTGCTGCTGCTGTCCGAGGAGGATGGTTTCTCGCTCTCGGGCAAGACCGTTGGCATCGTCGGTGCCGGTAATGTCGGCGGTCGTCTGGCGGCGCGCCTGGACAATCTGGACGTCGACTGCCTGATCTGCGATCCGCCGCGAGCCGAGGCCGAGGGCCGCGAGGATTTTCTCGACCTGGACGCGTTGATCGAGCGGGCTGATATCGTCTGCCTGCACACCCCCCTGGTGGCCGCTGGTGAACATGCCACGCATCACCTCATGGATCGTCGCCGCATCGACGCCCTCGAGCCGGGCACGGTGCTGATCAACGCCGGGCGAGGTGACTGTCTCGACGGTGACGCCCTGCGCGAGCGCCTCCAGCGTCAAGGCGATCTGCGCACGGTCCTGGACGTCTGGGAGCACGAGCCGGGCATCGACGAGGCGCTGTTCGAGCTGGTCGACATCGGAACGCCCCATATCGCCGGCTACAGCGTCGACGGCAAGATGCTGGGGACGGAGATGATCTACCAGGCCGCCATGCGCCACTTTGGCCTGCCGGCGCGCAAGAAGCTCGGCCAGCTCAAGCCCGACCCGTGGTTGCGCAAGATCGTCCTGCACAGCTGGACGCCGCCGCTGGAGGCGCTGTCGCTCTGCGCCCGGGCCTGCTACGACGTGCGCCGGGACATGCTGGCGTTCGATCGTTACCGGCGTCGACTTGGCATGGCGGCGGGGTTCGATGCCTATCGCCGCGAGTATCCTTCACGCCGCGAATTCCAGACGCTGCGGGTCGAGTTGAAGAAGAACAAGGGCGGCCTTCGCGACGCCATGGAAGGGTTCGGTTTCAGCGTCAAGCTCGGCAAATAGCCGCGGCCGGCAGGGGAGCCTGGCGGGATGCCGTCAGGCGCTTCCGGCCTCTTCGCTGTCGGCATCCTCGCGCTTGACGATTCGGTGGCCATCCTCGCTGGTGCCCAGCTTCCAGTAGCTCGAAATATACATCGCCCGCTTGTCCACGCCGCGGTCGTCGATCAGATGACGGCGTAGCTTGCGCATGGCGGCAAACTCGCAGGCGACCCAGATCCCCGGGGCGCCCGGAAGCCAGTCGAACTCGCGCAGGGCGTCGACGAGACGATCGCTGTCGCTGCCCGGGTGCGGGTTGATCAGCCAGTTGATCCGCATGCCGTCGGGCAGGTCGAACCATTGGATATCCGCTTCGCTGGTCACTTCGATGATGGCGTATCCGCTGGCGTCCGGGGGCAGGCGTTCCAGGTTGGCGCCGATCGCCGGCAGCGAGGTCATGTCACCGACCAGCAGATACCAGTCGGCTGCTGCCGGTAGGCGCTTGACCGGTCCCGGGCCACCGATCAGGATCGTGTCCCCCGGTTGCGCCGCTGCCGCCCATGTCGCGGCGGGGCCGCCATCCTCGTGCAGCACGACGTCCACGTCGATCTGGTCGGGGCGCTGATGGCGGACGGTATAGGTGCGCATCGTCCCCGGCGCGCCTTTCGAGGTTGCCGCCTCGTCCTGGGCGGGGACGATCAGTTTGATATAGGCGCTCTCCTGATCGTCGGGAAATTCGGCCATGCCTTCTCCACCGAACGTCAAGCGCAGCATGTGGGGCGTGACGAGTTGGCGGTTCAAGACGGTGTAAGGTCTGGGGGCGGGTTTGGGCATCGGGACTCCCGTGACTTCAGGTTGGAGATCATCAACCGTGACAGGCGCAGGAAGGCGTCGAGGTCCGCCTGCGTCATCCCGTTCGATAGCTGCTCGTGGGCTTCGCGCTCGCACGTATCGACGCTCTCCAGCAGGCTTCGGCCATGCCCGGTCAACGACAGCATCTGGCTGCGCCCGTCCTCTGGATGTGGCGCTTTGACGATGATGTTCGCATCGAGCAGGTCGCGAAGCAGCCGGGTGATCTGGCCCTTGTCGCGCTGGGTGCGCTGCGCGATGGCCCGGGCGGTGCAGGGCATCTGGCCGCGGATCGCCTTGAGCGTGCGAATGTGCGAAACGGTGAGGTCCAGCTCGGCGTCGGCATAGGCCTGGCGTAGCGCCCGTTTGTAGGCGTGCATGAGCTGGTGCAGGGATTCACCGAACGTCGTCTCGGACATGTCGCGCCTAATCGGTTGATAGTGTCAACCAATTAGATGCTTGGTGCTGGTAAATGTCAACCATTCTCATTGGCGTTGGAGGAAAAACTAGCCGCTCCCCATCGCGAGCATGCGTATCTCCACGATACTACGCAACACGGGATCGTCATGGCGGCGAGCCCGCGTCGGCCTGCGACTACCCGCTGGCGCTGCTGGTCACTGGCGTTGCTGAATCCGTTGGGTTTCCAGGACAGGTACTCCGCCTGGTATTCAACCACCTCTATCGTCGTTGGCGTTCCCTGCGAGGCTGAAAGGACTCAGCAGGGTGGCGGTCAGGGTAACGCTGGCTCGTTGTCGAGTTTTCATTGGCGTCTCTCCAAGCGTGAATAGGTCAGGACTCCTTGTCCTGCACTTGGGGAAACACGTGGGGCGGAGGAATGGATGCAGCCGATGTCGGTGCCGCTGAATCGGCTCGAGCCTCGCTGGAGAGGGTTATAGCGCCGGCTTCATGGATCGCTGGCCCAGACAGCGACAACACAGCGGGTAGAGCGCTAGCGCCAGTGCGATGCCGACCAGCGGGGGCACCCATGGCGAGAACCAGGCGCCCAGGGTTGCCAACGCATAGGCGCTGAGCCCGGGAAGATGAAACGCCGGCAACATGGCATCGTCGAGTCTGGGATAGTGGCCGCGACGCAGGAAGACGTAGTCGGCAATGATCACGCCTCCCAGCGGTGGGATGCAGGTACCCAACGCGATCAGAAAGGGCACTAGCAGAGCATCCATCCCGGCCAGTGCCAGCAGCGTGCCGGTCGCCGCGCCGCCCAGCGTCACCCAGCCACGCTGCCGCGTGCGCAGCAAGTTGCAGCCGGCAGCGGCGAAGTTGTAGATGGTGTTGTCCTGAGTGGTCCACAGGTTGAGGAACAGCATGGCCAACCCGATGACGGTCAGGCCTTGCAGGATCAATACCTCGACCACATCCGGTTGCTGGTAGACGAAAGCTCCCACGGCGCCGATCAAGACCATCAGGCCATTACCGATGAAGAATGCCAGCAGGGTCGCCGTGATCGCCTGACGCGGCGTGCGTGCGAAACGGTTCCAGTTGCTGGCCTGCGTCGCGCCGGATACGAAGGTGCCGAAGATGATGGTGATGCCGGCGGCCCAGCCCAGGCTAGCGCTGGGGGCAATGGCGCTCAGACCGACCCAGCCGCCGCCATCGTGCCACGCGATGATCATGCTGATAGCGATCAGTAGCGCCATCGCCGGCACTGCCACGTTGGAGAGCAAAGCCAGCCCGCGATAGCCGACGAAAGCCGTAAGACAGAAGCCGAAGCCGAACAGCACCATCAAGGGGGCTGCCCAGTCGGGAGTGAGCCCCAGCGTCGAGACCAGTACGTTGGCAATGGTGGCCACGCCCCAGGCGTACCAACCGACCTGGGTAACACCGAGCAGCAGGTCGGCTAGTGCACTGCCGTGTTCGCCGAGCGCGAATCGCGACATCAACGCCGTGCTGAGACCAGAGCGCGCGGCGATGCAGGCGATCGCCGCGGCATAAATACCCAGCAGCAGATTTCCCACCCCGATCAACGCCAGCAGCTCTCCCAACGGGAATGCCGCACCGAGCTGGCCGCCGGCGAACATGGTTGCGGTGAAGAAGGTGAAACCCAGCAACAGCAAGGCCAGCGACGCGAAGGGTTTGCGCGCGTCGTCAGGCACTTCGCTCAGGGGGTAGTCATTGTCGGCTTGGGGCAGGGCCATGGTTCGATCCTCGCTAGGGCAGTCGGGACTGACCAAGCAAGCTGCATGCCGCGGCACTGAAAAGGGTTATCCATCCGCGTCCTCCACCGGTCGACGGCCCGGCCCGGGTGTCCTATCTGCACGTCTTTGGCGCAGAGCGCGCCGGATCGAGTCGTCGACTGGCCGAAAGGGAGCAACGCGAGGGAACGCTGGCCGGGTAGGCGTCGGGATAAGCCAACGCCCCGCACAGGGCGGGGCGTTGGGAGGAATCCGGTAGCGTCTCGGGCATCGTCCCGAATGGACGTCACTCCCGGTAGGCGGACTCTTTCAGCGCCCGGATGCGGTCGTCCAGCGGCGGGTGGCTGGCGAACAGTTTCTCCATGATCTTGCGGGTCTGCCCGGTGGTGATGGCAAAGGCCGTCAGCGAGTCGGGCATCTGGTCCGGCTGGCTGGTCTCGGACTTCAGTCTGGCCAGGGCGTTGATCATGGCGCCGCTGCCGGCGTACTTGGCGCCAGCGGCGTCGGCGCGGTACTCGCGGAAGCGCGAGAACCAGGCGACGATGATCGACGCCACCAGGCCGAACACGATCTCGGCGACGATGACGACCGCGAAATAGCCAATGAAGCCCAGGCCGCCGCCATTGTCGCGGCCGCGCAGGAAACTGTCGACGACCTGGGCCACCACCCGCGCGAAGAACATCACGAAGGTGTTGAGCACCCCCTGGATCAGCGCCAGGGTGACCATGTCGCCATTGGCCACGTGGCCGATCTCGTGAGCCAGGACGGCACGAATTTCCTCGGGTCGCATGCGCTCGAGCAGCCCCTGGGAGACCGCCACCAGCGCATCGTTCTTGTTCCAGCCGGTGGCGAAGGCGTTGGATTGCTGGGCCGGGAAGATCGCAACCTCCGGCATCTGGATATTGGCCTGCTGCGCCAGCTCGCGAACGGTATCGAGTAGCCACTGTTCGGTGGAATTGGCAGGCTGGTCGATCACCTTGGCCTTGGTGCTCATCTTCGCCATCCATTTGGAGATGAACAGCGATATCAGTGAGCCCGCCATGCCGAACACGAAGCAGAAGATCAGCAGGCTGTTCATGTTCAACCCGTTGGCGTTGAGATAAGGCTCGACGCCCAGTAATCGCAACGTGATGCTGGCGACGAGGATCACCGCCAGGTTGGTTGCCAGGAACAGGATGATTCGCATCATCGGTCTTTACCCTCAGTCGTGGAAAGCGTGGTCGTCGTCACTTCGTGCGCCGGCTTTTGATTAGCGTGTTATTCGTTAACGCCCGGTAATCAGGCGGTTATGAACCGTTAGATACGACTTTCGTGAATAGGTTTCAAGGGGGCGTGGCCGCGCGTCGAAACGCGCGGCCCTGTTACATGGCGGTGACTGGCCACCGCCGCGGATCACTGGCGATAACGCGAGAGGAAGCGAGCGAAGCGGTCGATGGCATCGCCGAGTTGATCGGCCCAGGGCAGTGTCACGATGCGCACGTGATCCGGCGTCGGCCAGTTGAAGGCCGTACCCTGGACCAGCAGGATACGCTCCTGCAGCAGCAGGTCGAGCACCATCTGGGCGTCGTCGTGGATGGGATAGACCTCCGGGTCGAGCCGTGGAAAGGCGTAGAGCGCTCCCATCGGTTTGACACAGGACACCCCGGGGATCGCGTTGAGCTTTTCATGCACGACGTTGCGCTGAGCGAGCAGCCGCCCGCCGGGCAAGATCAGATCATTGATCGACTGGTAGCCGCCGAGGCCGGTCTGGATCGCGTGCTGCGCCGGCACGTTGGCGCACAGTCGCATCGAGGCGAGCATGGTGAGGCCCTGGATGAAGTCCTCGGCGTTCTGCTTGCCCAGTCCCCCGGAAAGGATCATCCAGCCTGAGCGGAAGCCGGCGCAGCGGTAGCTCTTGGAGAGTCCATTCATGGTCACGACCAGTTGGTCGTCTTCGGCCAGTGCGCCGGTGGAGACGTGTTCGGTGCCGTCGTAGAGGATCTTGTCGTAGATCTCGTCGGAGAAGACGACAAGGCCGTGCTGGCGGGCGACCACCAGGATCTCCTTGACCACCGCCGGCGGGTAGACCGCCCCCGTCGGGTTGTTGGGGTTGATCAGCACGATGGCGCGGGTGCGTGACGTGATCTTGTCGCGGATATCGGCGATATCCGGTGACCAGCTGGCGTTCTCGTCGCACAGATAGTGCACCGGATGTCCGCCGGAGAGGTTGGCCGCGGCGGTCCACAATGGGTAGTCGGGCGCGGGAATCAGCACCTCGTCGCCGTCGTTGAGCAGCGCCTGCATCGCCATCACGATCAGTTCGGAAACCCCATTGCCGATGAACACATCCTCGATGCCCACGCCCGGGATCCCTTTGCGCTGGCACTCCTGCATGATCGCCTTGCGCGCCGAGTAGAGTCCCTTCGAGTCGCAGTAACCCTGTGCCGTCGGCAGGTTGCGCATCACGTCCTGAAGAATCTCCTCGGGGGCTTCGAAACCGAAGGGCGCGGGATTGCCGATATTGAGCTTGAGAATGCGATGGCCTTCGTCCTCGAGTCGTTTGGCATGATCGAGAACGGGCCCGCGAATGTCGTAGCAGACATTGTCGAGCTTGTGCGATTTCCGAATGGGGCTGTTCATTGAAGTTCCGTAAGCTGCACAGCCTAAAACGTCAGGCGGGTTGAAGAGGGCGGGAAGTCGGTATTCCCCGGTGGGCTGTGTCACCTATTCCCAGCATAACGCCGCGCTGGCGCGGCGCAAGGGGCAGAAACGGAAGGATTTTCGGTGCATCTGTATGGTGGCGGTCAGCTCTCGGAGGCGTCGATATCCTCCTCGACGGGGTCGGGGATATCCTCCGGCAGCTCCAGGGTCAACCGGCCGAGCTTGCCGTCCCGCAGCTCGTGCAGAAGTACCTCGGCGCCGCGGTGGAGGTTGATCACCCCGCCAGCCTTCAGGCCGCCGCGCTTGCGCGCGATCTCGCTCATGATCGCATGGCCGTCGAACCCGGCCCTGGCCTGGAAATCGACCAGCCTGGGGCCATCGGCGTCGACGCCGTCGGTCTCGGTCGGCGCCACGTAGACGGGTAGTTCATCGAGCCGGTAGCGCTCGCGCAGGGCATCGGGATAGCGTTTGGCCAGTTCGGCGGCACAGATGATGGCGACGTCGACGTATTCGATCGCGGTATCGCGGATGGCACCGCTGGCCGCCAGCCGGTAGGCGCTGGCCTGATCCTCGATCTTGGGCCATAGCACGCCGGGCGTATCGATCAGCGAGACACGTCCGTCGATGCGTATCTTCTGCTGGCGCTTGGTCACGGCCGGCTCGTTGCCGGTCTTGGCGATCTTGCGCCCGGCGAGGCCGTTGATCAGTGTCGACTTGCCGACGTTGGGTATGCCCATCACCATCACGCGGACGTCGCGGTCGGCGCGTACCTGGCCGGCCAGTTCGTGGCACAGCGCCGGAATCTGCTTGAGCTCCCGTGCCTGGGTCGTGGTGACGGCAATCGCGCGGCTGTCCGGCTGGGCATCGAAGAAGTTGATCCACCGCTCGGTCGCCTCGGGGTCGGCCAGATCGGCACGCGAGAGAATTTTCAGTACGGGCTTGTGCTCGGTCAGCTCTGCCAGCATCGGGTTGCCGCTGGAGTAGGGCAGGCGGGCATCGAGGACCTCGATCACCACGTCGACCTCCGGCAGCGCCTCGGTGATCTGGCGCCGCGCCTTGTTCATGTGTCCGGGATACCAGCCGAGCATGACGTTCTCCTGCCTGTTCTTCGAATCGCGCCGCCCCCAATGGCAAGCGGGCGGACATTCTAACAGGATGCTGCTGTGATGTGCTGGAGCCCGCACGATTAGTGGCCTGCTGCTCTAATCTGCCGAATCATGGGCATCAGGGGGTAAAAGCACCGCGTTTCTTCATCGGAGGCTCCGCGGAACTCGGCGAAGACTGCCCGTAAAACTCCGCTAGAGCTCATACTGAGCAAGCGAAGCTGGCAGCCTGAATCGAATGAAATAGACTCTCATTTGATTGTCCCCGTCATGGGTAATCGCTTCATTCGACATTAAATTTTTCCTACTAATGAGACTGACGCATCAGTTTTTTAACGGATGGTAATTAATCGCAGTGCCCAATATATAGGGCCCAATCAATGCAGCTGATACCAGCTGTAGTGATAATCACGAATCTCTCTCCTTCTCGCCTATCGCATGCAGGCGCAGGGAAACTGTTACAGATAAAGAACACTGTTCCAGAACACCGTTCTTGTACTATCTTGACTTACGCGAGCCGCAGAGCGGCATGGATTCCTGCCAGGACCGCTCGCGATGCAAAAAAAGCGTGACCCCGGATCAGTGAAAGGAGACATGAGATGAATCAGACACAGCGGTTGCACCGCATGACATCCGCCTATGACCAAGTTGGTGAAGTTCGAGTTGTGCGTGATTCGAAGAATGCTTGGCTCAAACGTCCGAGGAGAACACTAGAGCCGATCGATGAGAAAGTGACGGTTGGTTGTCTCTCTCATATTCCTCGTGAGGTGGTAGGTGTAGGAGCAACCTTGAATGCTCGACGCAGAGTAGATTTTTATTCTCGTTGGCATGGACAAAAAGAGCCTTTGCTCCAGATCTGGAAGGCACCCTGAATGCTTTGCCGAAAATTGCTGAGTGCAACACCTGACCAATTCGGTAAGGCGTTGCACTCAGAATGGTCGGGCAGGTAGCTTTACGGAGTTAAGGAGGTGGCGTTTCCGTTTGCGTTACCGCTCTCCCGCATCCGCTTCGCCCAGCAGCTCACCGCCTGGTAGGCGATATCGGTAGTCGTTAGCATAGAAAGGACGAACCTCAATGCCTGCGCACCCGGTGAAGTCACGCAATGCTCTGTCACCTCGCGTCGCCATCGAGCACTGGCCGGTCAGTGCCGCTGTCAACAAACCCAATGACAATGTTCACGTTGACGTAATCTAGCCTGCTCCAGATACTTCATCTTGCGCTGCCGATATCCCGATCCTCCTCTGCGCCCTGGAGCATCAGCGTGGTTTCCTCGACTCTCAGGAAACGTCCCTCGGAATCTAGTTCACCGAACAGGTAGACCTCTTGGACCACCTCCGAACCATCACGCTTCGTCACGCGGACGATGTGGCGGTCTGCATATCGGTTGCCCTCCCTCAGCTCGTCGAGTACCTCTACGTCTGCGGATACCACGATCTCACGAAGCTTCGCAGCGTGTTCTGCAAAGGCTTCGCGGTCATCCCAATGGCCATTCGTCCTTTGCTGGTATTCCGGACTGAAATGCGATGCCAATGCCTCTTCCAATGGCAGACACTGCTGATTGAGTATTGCATCGAGGGCGCTACGGATATCGGTCGTTTTCATGTCGTCTGGCTAAGCTTTGCTCATTGAGACTACAGGCTACTGGTCGATTCGATCGTGTGCCACCTCCGGGGCATGGAGTCCGTTGGAGGCTCGGTGTGATGCGATCGGCCCTTACTTCCGCAGTTTCCTGGCCGTGACACGGGAGAGTTTGAAGACAGAATTATCGCCGTAGCAAGGAGCGATTGGCGTGGAGAACCGCATTTGCGGCGGCCTGGAATAGTCAGCCTGTCCAGGGGAAAGCATTATCGAGGAATACTGCTAAGTCATCCTCCGTAAAGTCGGCAGTTTCACCCTGTGTTCGTCCTTGGGAGTCGGATATTAACATTTTCCAGCTTTTTTCCTCTCCATACCATACGAGAATCAGCCGAGCTTTTTTTCCGACCTCGAAATCTGCCCGTGCTTTATAAGGGACGCTGTAAAATATTGGGTTCGATTTTATTTCTTGATCTTTGTTTTTGATGTGTAATATTGGAGTCTCTACTTGAGAGTTGAACTCTGTTTTGGTTTCAAATGAACGTCTTGTTGTTACGCCTTGTTCATTTAGGGGTTCGAGCATATTTTCAATGCTATCATAAAGTCTGTGCAGAGCCGTAAGCCAATTTTCCAAATCCTGTTCGGTTCTTTGTTTGGCCTTTTTTTCAGACTCGTTTTGCTCCTGAAGCTTCGCTTTTAAGTCATCCATCTTTGACATGATAGTCTCCATGAGAAATTGGCTGATGTGGACGATATTCAGACCGCACGCTGATGATTACCGTGAGGTAAACCAAAACAGAAGGGCCAGGCCGGTTGTTGCAGAGAGGACGGAAGCGCACAGAATGCCAATCTTGGCCGATGCAAGCTGAGCCTCTCCCAGCCCATCCCGGCAATGAGCAGAGCCATCGTGAATCCAATGCCCGTGAGCAAGGCTCCTCCCAAGATAAGGGGCCACGATAGCTCCTCTGGAAGTACCCCCAAACGGGCTCTCACGGCGATATAGCTAAAGGCAACGACTCCGATCGGCTTTCCGAGAACAAGTCCTCCAATGATTGCCGCCGTAAGTTGCCAATCCATGGTGGTACCTAAACAGTGGTAGACCGGCGTTAGCGAGAGCGAATGCTGGCAGGACCGTGAAAGCGACCCATGGGTACAATGCGAGTTCAAATCGCTCAAGCGGAGAAAAAATCTCACGTGAAGCAACATTCGCGCGTTGCAAGTCTCTTCTCCCTTCCTTATTGTCTCTCGAGGGTTCGTCGCGAGGAAAGATGGTCACTTTAGCTAGAATTGCCTGTAGTCGGTTGTCGCTGATAAGGATGCGACACGAACTACACAAGTTCGAAAAAATCCGGAGGCAATAAGGACCGAGAAATGATAGGCGCTTCGGTTGATTGGCTCCGTCACTGATAAGTGGAAGAGTCATGCCGGTAAACGCCGGCTTGAGACCTTTCGTATGCCATTTTAATAATGAGGTTCTTAGATCTATTGAACATTTGGTGTCGATAACTGGGTGCTATTAGATCGGCATGATGACCGCAGGTGTCCAAAAAATCACCGCACTCCGAACAGTTAATTTCGTCCCATTCGAGACAATTATTGAGGGATAGAGCTTCTGTATTACCGCAACGGTTACATAGGAGATAATATCTCATGGTGAGCCTCCTGGGCTCTTGGTTCGACCAGAACGATTGAACCGTCGGGAGCATATTCCGCGACATCGGAAGCAGCAGTCCTTGCTGTTTCCACTCCAACAGTTTTGCTGGCAAATTGCAGCGTGACACACCACACGGCTCCGCACGAGGTCTCATCTTGTATGCTTCGGGTATGGGGTGAATGATCGACATTGGTTGGATTCCACGTCCTGTGTTTATGCTCACTGTTAGATGGACGACTGCAAGACGCCACTTTCCTTGGCGAGGTCTGAACGACTGCGTGGCAGATCGGCCGTCTGGTGCGGCGGTCATCACCGAGTCGACGCCAATCGTGGTGTCTCTCGGCATATCGACGCCAGCGTGAGAGATCCGCTATAGCGCTGCTTGGAGTCGCCGACGATCACGCGGTAGCGACTTGCTGGTTGAATAGGTAATGTAAGGGCGCGAATGTATAGATTAAGTATGTCCTCTTTTGAAGGCATCGGTCTGTGAGTTTAGGATCATGTTTTGGAGTCGTGTCATATAAAAGGAAAACTCCCTGATAGTTATCTATGATGTTTAAGTTATACTTAAATCCTGTCGAGGCTCAGTTTTCTGACGTTATCCACAGCCGCATGCAGTCTGACTTGGGTATGCCGGAAGATAAACGGGTACATCGTTTTATTCCAATGGACGCCGAGGATTTCTACTACCCGGATGGCCGAACACAGGCTTATACGGCCATAGAAATCGATATGATGGAAGGGCGCTTGGAGGAGACCAAAAAAGCATTGATCAAGTTGATCTTTCAGCGCCTGGAAACTGAGGTAGGTCTTGTCCCCGTGGATGTGGAAGTAACGATTAAAGAGCAACCGCCGCATTGTTGGGGCTTTCGGAGCATGACGGGAGACCAAGCGCGGGACCTTAAATACTCGGTCAAGGTATAGCTGTACCGAAATTCCTGATGGGTGGGCCCAGAGAGGGTGAGTCTTCTGGGTCGCCTGGTTCATGGCATCACCCCAACAGAGCACAACATCAGAAGCGAGGTGACGAAGGATGCGTGGTTTTCTACTGATTTCAGGCTTGGCCCTGGTTGGCCTAAGTGGACTTGCTCAGGCTGCCCCCTCCTGCGAAGACGCAATCACTCAGCAGGAGATGAACGCTTGCGCGGGCGAGGGATACCAAGCCGCGGACGAGGAGTTGAACGCCACCTATGACGAGGTCATGGGTCGGCTTGATGGCGACTCGGAGGAAGGATTGAAGACCGCCCAGCGGGCCTGGATCCAGTTTCGCGACGCCGAATGCGATTTCGTGAGCGGGCCCACCTCTGAGGGCAGTGCCAACTCGATGGTCAAGGCTGGCTGCCTGGAGAAGCTGACCCACCAGCGCACCGAGGCGCTGAAGAGTTACTCGCAATGCGAAGAGGGTGATGTGAGCTGTCCGGTTCCCAGGCAATAAGGGTTCATGCTCCGGCACGCTGAGTTGTGGCGGTGGCCACAGACTGATCAGCCAAACGCGATGATGCTCGTACCGGGAGACCGACCGGGATTTGGCGAATAGCCTTCAAACTGTCGCCTACTATTTGGCTTGCCAACAATATCTTTCGACTTATAAGCCTCGATCTCGGAAAAAAACAAACAGCGAGTGGACATCGTGATCGTAGATAGGGAGACGAAAAAGCCCACAGTCATGGGCTTTTTCGCCTCTTTACGCCGGGTAAATCAGCAGGCCCGAGCGTTCTGGCAGACTGTCTGCCCGATGCCGCCGCTCGGCGATATTATTCGCCGGCATGGAAGGTGATCGCCACCGAGTTGATGCAATAACGCTGGCCGGTGGTTTCCGCCGGGCCGTCCGGGAAGACGTGACCCAGATGGGCGTCGCAGCGTCGGCAGGTCACCTCGATCCGGCGCATGCCGTGGCTGCCGTCCTGGTGCTCTTCGACCGAGGCCGCGGCCAGGGGGCGGTCGAAACTCGGCCAGCCACAGTGCGCTTCGAATTTGTGCTCGTTCTCGAACAGCGGCGCGCCACAGCAGACACAGTGATAGATACCCTGGACCGGCTCGACCTGATAGTCGCCGGTAAATGGGCGCTCGGTGCCTTTCTCGCGGGTAACGTGGTACTGCTCGGGGGTGAGCTTTTCACGCCACTCGGCTTCCGTCTTCTGTACCTTACCCATGTCCAGTTCTCCTCATCGTTTCGACTCGCTCACTGCATTACAGGCCATTTGGCATTCCCTGACCAGTCCCGATTAGGCTATGGTGAAAATCGGTGAAATCAATCGCTTGACACCTCAAAATCGCCTCAGTAACATACGCGCCACTTCGACGAAGCCGAGACATTACGTCCCATTCGTCTAGTGGTCCAGGACACCGCCCTTTCACGGCGGTAACAGGGGTTCGAACCCCCTATGGGACGCCACTTGGTTAATCGAAGTGCATGTGGAAAGTGACGGTGCGGGAATAGCTCAGTGGTAGAGCATCGCCTTGCCAAGGCGAGGGTCGGGAGTTCGAATCTCCTTTCCCGCTCCAACTTTTGGTAGCGTTAGATAGGCAGCATGGGTCGTGAGCCGGAACGCCGGTCCGATCGATCTCCTTTCCCGCTCCAATATCAGAAGTACAGGAACAGCCTCGCTGCTCCCTTGCGTCCCATTCGTCTAGTGGTCCAGGACACCGCCCTTTCACGGCGGTAACAGGGGTTCGAACCCCCTATGGGACGCCACTTCCATGACTGCCAGGTCATGTTGTCTTCGTTACATAGCGTTGACTGCAACAAGCGGGAATAGCTCAGTGGTAGAGCATCGCCTTGCCAAGGCGAGGGTCGGGAGTTCGAATCTCCTTTCCCGCTCCAGTTTTAGAGAATCTTGAAGCGTGGCCGAGGGTCGTGAGCCGGAACGCCGGTCCGATCGATCTCCTTTCCCGCTCCAGTTTTAGAGAATCTTGAAGCGTGGCCGAGGGTCGTGAGCTGGAACGCCAGCCCGGTCGATCTCCTTTCCCGCTCCAGATTCTGAAAAGAGAAGCGTTAATGACGCTTCTCTATCCGCTTTCTTTTGTGTGCCTTCTTTATCGCCCTCGAAAGGCCTGAGTCTTCCGGGCTTATCGGCGCGTCGACGATTCTGAACGAGCTCATCCTGGTATTCGCTATGTGATCGTCACGGACAGCGGTTATCGGATAGTCGGCGACCCTGCATAGTTAATTCGTCTGCTAAAGATTGAAGCTCAAGGAATCGCCCCCATATTGCGTGGCACTCCCGTTTCACCCGATTTTCGTGAATTCCGATCTATCACACATGGCAGGAATCCCTGATGGCAGAACCGGCACTGTCCATCCGCGGGCTGACCAAAGTCTACGGTAATGGTTTTGAGGCCCTGAAGGGCATCGATCTCGATGTCGCGCAGGGCGATTTTTTTGCACTGCTCGGCCCCAACGGGGCGGGCAAATCCACCACGCTCGGTATCGTCTGCTCGCTGGTCCAGAAGACGGCGGGACAGGTGAAAATATTCGGCATCGACATCGACGAGGATTTCGCCAAGGCGAAGTACGCGCTTGGCGTCGTGCCGCAGGAGTTCAACTTCAGCCAGTTCGAGAAGGTCGAGGACATCGTGCTGACCCAGGCGGGCTATTACGGCATGCCGATGAAGGAGGCCAGACCGCGTTGTGACCGGTTGCTGAAGGATCTCGGTCTGTGGGACAAGCGCAACGGCTCCGCCCGTATGCTCTCGGGCGGCATGAAACGTCGTCTGATGATCGCGCGTGCATTGATTCACCGGCCACGCCTGCTGATTCTCGACGAGCCTACCGCTGGTGTGGATATCGAGCTGCGTCGCAGCATGTGGGAGTATATGCGCCGGATCAACGAGGAGGAGGGCACCTCGATCATCCTGACCACGCACTATCTCGAGGAAGCCGAGAGTCTGTGCCGCAATATCGCCATCATCAACCGGGGCGAGATCATCAAGAATACCTCGATGCGAGGCCTGCTGACTGAGCTGGATACCGAGACCTTCCTGCTCGATCTTGCCGAGCCGCTGGACACGGCACCCAGGGTCGAAGGCTTCGAGGTCGAGCGGGCCGATTCGCACCAGTTGGCGCTGTCCGTGCGCAAGGGCACCGATCTCAACGATGCCTTCCAGCAACTGACCGATCAGGGCGTGCGCGTGCTCTCGATGCGTAATCGCGCCAATCGTCTGGAGGAGTTGTTCGTCTCGATGACCTCGCAGCCGGATGCCGCGACAGGCATCGACGGTCCATCCGAAACATCCGCCCAGGCCAAGGAGACGGCGTCTTGAATACCCGGCAACTGCTGATTTCCCTGTGGACCATGGTGGTGAAAGAGGTTCGCCGCTTCGTGCGGATCTGGCCGCAGACGCTGGTGCCACCCTCCATCACCATGACGATGTATTTCATCATCTTCGGGAACCTGATCGGTTCCCGCGTCGGCGAGATGCACGGTATCTCCTACATGTCCTACATCGTGCCCGGCCTGATCATGATGTCGGTGATCACCAACAGCTACTCCAACGTGGCGTCATCGTTCTTCTCCAACAAGTTCCAGCGCAGTGTGGAGGAGATGATGGTCTCGCCGATGCCCAATTGGGTCATCCTGGCCGGCTTCGTCATTGGTGGCGCGGCGCGTGGTCTCGGCGTCGGTCTGATCGTGACGGTGGTATCGCTGTTCTTCACCCATCTGGACCTGCATCATCCGTTCCTGACCCTGATGGTGGTGGTCATGACCGCCTTGCTGTTTTCGATCGGCGGCTTCATCAATGCGCTGCTGGCCAAGAAGTTCGACGATATCTCGATCATCCCGATCTTCGTGCTCACCCCGCTGACCTACCTGGGCGGCGTGTTCTACTCGATCGACCTGCTGCCGGAGTTCTGGCAGAACGTGACTATGATCAACCCGATCCTCTACATGGTTAACGCCTTCCGCTACGGCATCCTCGGCATCTCCGACATTCCGGTGAGCGGGGCGCTGATCGCCATCGCCGCCTTCATCGTGGCGTTCTGGTGCCTGGCGCTGTGGATGCTCAACCGCGGCAAGGGGATTCGCTCATGAGTCAGGATCGTCCTGGGACGCTGGTCGACGCGCCGCTCGGACGCGAGTCCGCCTATCCCGAGCGCTACGACGCAGCGTTGCTGTTTCCCATCGAGCGGGCCGCCAACCGGGTGCCGCTGGGGATCGAGGCGTCGTCACTGCCGTTCGTCGGTGGCGACGAGTGGTGGGCGTTCGAACTCTCCTGGCTCGACCCGCGCGGCAAGCCGGTGGTCGCGGTGGCGCGCTTCCGGCTGCCGGCGGATTCGCCCTGCCTGATCGAATCCAAATCCTGGAAGCTCTACCTCAACGGCTTCAACCAGACCACGTTCGCCGGCCGTGACGCGGTGATCGAGCTGCTGCAACGGGACTTGAGCGTCGCGGCCGGTGCCCCGGTCACCGTCGAGCTGTTCGGTGTCGACGACGCTGCGCTCGCGCCGGCGCCGCTGCCGGGTGAGTGCATCGATGATCTCGATGTCGCCATCGATCGCTACACGCCGGCGCCGGGTCTGCTGGCCTGCGACGAGAGCGATATCGTCGAGGAGACGCTGCATTCGCATCTGCTCAAGTCCAACTGCCCGGTGACCGGGCAGCCGGATTGGGGCAGTGTGCTGATCGCCTATCGCGGGCCGCGACTCGATCGGGCTGCGTTGCTGCGCTACATCGTCTCCTATCGCCAGCATCAGGATTTTCACGAACACTGCGTCGAGCATATCTTCGTCGACCTGATGGCACGCTGTCGTCCGCAGAAGTTGCTGGTGATGGCACGCTACGTGCGCCGAGGCGGGCTCGACATCAACCCGTGGCGGGCCACGCCGGGTTGGACCCCGGAGCTGCCTGCCCGGCTGCTGCGGCAGTAACGCTTTTGACGTAGAGTCGAGCGATCCGTCGCGTTTCACGACCAATGTCTCCAAGGAGTCAGACATGGATGCCATGACGCTACTGCACCAGCGTCGCTCGATGGGCAAGCTGGCCGCGCCGGCGCCAACCGCCGAGCAGCTCGACGCCATCTACCGTGCCGCACTGCGGGCGCCGGACCACAAGGAAATGACGCCGTACCGCTTCATCGAGATCAGCGGCGAGGGGCTTGTTCGGTTGGGTGAGCTGTTCGCCCGATCCGATTATCAGGCCAACCCGCATATCGATGACGGCAGCCTCGACGCCGCCCGCAAGAAACCCAAGCGGGCGCCGATGATCATTGCCGTGATCGCGCGCATCACGCCGGATCTGCCCAAGGTGCCGCCGGTCGAGCAGCTCATCTCGGCCGGCTGCGCGGCCCATGCCATGCTCTACGCGGCTTTCGCGCAAGGGCTGGGGGCGATGTGGCGCACCGGCACCTATGCCCATGACAAGGCCGTCTGGCGCGGCCTGGGTCTCGGCGAGCATGAAGAACTGATCGGCTACCTCTACCTTGGCCAGGTCGGCGGGCGCTACCCCGACGCACCGGTGCGTGACCCGGAGGAGTATCTGGAGCGATGGCGCTAGCGCTGAGTTTCCTGTTCTGGAGAGATCGTAAAAGCTCGTCGGAAAAGGAAAAACGGCTTGCGATCACTGGTTTAGCTCGTTACTATGTGCGCCGTTCTGAACGCAGCGGCAAGGCCGCCACGGGAAGGATGACAATGCGGAGGGGTGTCCGAGTGGTCGAAGGAGCACGCCTGGAAAGTGTGTAAGTCGAAAGGCTTCGAGGGTTCGAATCCCTCCCCCTCCGCCACCGAATTGAAAAGAACCGGCTCTCAGTAGCCGGTTTTTTCATGTCTGAAATTAGGCCTTGGAGAAGGGGGAGTGGATGAGAACCCTCCGGTTCGCACCGAGGCGCTCGCGGTTCTGGTTTTCGAGCCGACAAGCGGCCTCGCGAAGCGAGCCGGTAATCCCCCTTCTCCTCGGCTAAACATCGCTGTTTGCCGACCTTCAGGTTTCGGCGGGCATTGGTGGAATAGTCGTCGTTGACCCACCTCGGATACTTTCGACTCAGTTCTCGATCAGCGCCGATGGTTCGGTGCTGTTTGTCCGGGGTGCCGTGTATGCGGATTGCATCAATCTTCACGCTGCCCCGGAGTCTACGACGACAGAATTGATGTTGCCGGCGACACGCGCGGCGGCCATCGCCTCTGTCAGTGCGTCCAGCGGGAAGGACTGGGACTGGATCGCGGACAGGTCCAGTAACCCGGCGCGGGCGAGCGCGAATAGGTCGGCGAGCGCGGTGCGCGGATACATGAAGTTGCCGATGATCTCCAATCCCATGCTCATGACCTGAAGATAGTTGATCGACAGCGGCACCGTCATCGAACCCATCAGCACCAGCCGCCCGTTGCGCGAAAGGCTTCCGAGCGCCGCCAGCGTGGCTGACGGGTCGCCAGCTTGGCCGACCATGTCGAAGGCCAGCGCGATCGGGCCGTCAGCGGCATCGCGCAGGGCGGATGCGTCGGTCTTCACGCCGCCGCTGAGCACCACGGTGCGCACTCTGGGGCCAGCGACCTCTGCAAGCGCGGCCAGCGCGGATGCATTGCGGCCGGTGGCGACAACCCGTCCGGCGCCCAGTGCCAGCGCGACCAGAGCCGCCGCGCTGCCATAGGCGCCCGTCGCGCCGGAAATCACCACGGTCTCTCCGGCCGCGAGCCTTCCCCGCTTGAGCCCGCCATAGGGCACGGCGAAGCGCGCGGCGGCGGCCAGCACCTCCGCCGGCACCGCATCGAGCCCCTCGACCGCCGTCAAAGCCGAGACTGGCCACAGCGCGTAGTCGGCCAGCGTCCCGTCCGGCCAGTCAGCCTGCATCGCCGTGCTCGGCCCACCAAACGAGGTGATGCCGAGCAAGACCTGCGCCGGATCGGCGACATTCTCGCCGGCGGTAAAATGCGAAGACAGCAGCACGCGCTGGCCGGGCTTCAGGTGCCACACGTCGCGCCCGACGGCCGCCACCCGTCCGACGGCGTTGCTGCCCGGCGTGAAGGGACGGTCCGGCGCGATATAGGTGGGGAGCTTGCCCTCGACGTAATCCTGCAGGTAGGAAGGGAGGATGACCGCGTCGATCTCGATCAGGGCGCTGCCCGCGTGCGGCTCGGGCACGGGGCGTTCGACGAGTTCGAGTTTTCCGCCCAGCCTGTCGAGCAGCCAGGCGCGCATCGTCTTCGGCATGGCGGGTTCTCCCTATTCGGCGTGCAGCGGTGTTTCGCCGCCGACCCAGCTCGGCCCGGCGACCGGATGATCCTTCGGGAAACGGCTCGCCGCGTTATAGGTCAAGACCCAGTTCGGATAGCGCGGCGCCTCGGCACTGACCGCATCGAGCGCGGCGAGATCCTCTTCGTCGAGCGCGACGTCGACGGCGCCGATATTGTCGGTCAGCTGGTCGACCCGCTTGGCGCCGACGATGACGCTGTCGACCACCGGCCGCGACAACAGCCAGGCCAGCGCCACCTGCGCGGGCGTGGCATTGTGTTTGCCGGCGATGTCACGAAGCACGTCGATGATGGCGAACACCCGGTCCTCGTCGACCGGCGGGAACTGATTGGCCGCGCCACGACGACCGCGACGGGAATCGGCGTCCGCGCCGTCGCGGGTCACCTTGCCCGATAGCAACCCGCCCGCCAGCGGGCTCCAGCACAGCATGCCAAGCCCCTGGTCGCACATCGCCGGCGCCAGTTCATCCTCGACGCCGCGACCGGCGAGCGAATAATAGGCCTGCACGGAGACGAAGTGGGCAAACCCCTCCTGTGCGGAGGCGCCCAGCGCCTTCATCAGCTGCCAGGCCGCCAGGTTGGAGGCGCCGATATAGCGCAGCTTGCCCTGTCGCACCGCGTCGTCGAGCGCGCCGAGCGTTTCCTCGATCGGCGTCAGCGGGTCCCAGCGGTGGATCTGGTAGAGATCGATATGGTCGGTCTTCAGCCGCTTGAGGCTGCTCTCCAGTGCATCCATGATGTGGATGCGCGACAGGCCGACATCGTTCGGACCGGCACCAATGCGCGCATTGGCCTTGGTCGCCAGAACGACGTCGTTTCGCCGCGCGCCGAGCAGATCGCCCAGCAATGCTTCGGACTGGCCGCCGCTATAGACATCGGCGGTGTCGATGAAATTGATTCCGACATCGAGCGCCGTGCCCAAAATCTCGCCGGCCGCCTTGCGGTCGAGACCGCCGATGCCGCCGGTGCCCTCCAGCGTGCCGCCGAAGGTCATGGTCCCGAGGCAGAGCCGCGAGACGAAGGTGCCGGTGCGGCCGAGCTGCGTGTATTGCATGATCGAAACTCCTGTAGTTGACCGTTTCAATATAAGCGTGCCTTCCTGGACTAAAAACCACATAATGTCCGAAATATGTATCCTAAGGTCCAGAAATGCGTGATCCGCTCTCGGATATCCTTTTGGCGATGCGCGTCTCCGGCGCAACGCCGGTGCGCTTCGAAAGCCGGGGTGGCTATGCCATGCGCTTTCCAGCCTTCAGGCACCTGAAGTTCGGGGCATTGCTGAGTGGCCGGCTGGAATTGCGCCCGGCGAATGGGCCGGCCCTGCATCTGGAGGCAGGCGACTGCTACCTGCTGACCGACGGCGCGCCCTATGCCTCGCGGACCGGCGATCATCCCGAGATCGACGGCGAAGCCTATTTCGCCAGCCATCGCGATGCTGATGGCGTGGTGCGGTTCGGCGACGGCGCACCGGACAAGATCGTTATCGGCGGGCGTTTCACCTTCGAGGAAACCGGTGCCGAGTGGATGCGCCTTGCCTTGCCGCCCGCCATTCGCATTCCCGCCGACTCTCCAGTCGCGGCACCCTTGCGGACCACGCTCTCTCTTCTGGGGCAAGAGGTGGGCACCAACGCCACCGGAGAAGACCTGATCGTCGCCCGGCTCGCCGACATATTGCTGGTGCAGGCGCTGCGCGCCTATCTGGCCATGACCAGGGATCGGACGCCTAGCTGGCTCGCGGGGCTTGCCGATCCGCGTCTCGGGCGCGCCTTGCGCGCGTTTCATGCTGGAATCGCCGAGGGCTGGAGCGTCGGCCGCCTCGCCGCCGAAGCCGGCATGTCACGCTCGTCGTTTGCCGACATCTTCCGGCGGCGGACCGGGCTGACGCCAATGGACTATGTGGCGCGCTGGCGCCTGTTCCGCATCCGTGCCGAAATCCTGCAGACCGACCGGCCGATCGCGATCATCGCCGAAGACAATGGCTGGCGTTCGCGCACCTCCTGCAGCCGCGCGTTCAGAGACCTCTTTGGTGTTTCGCCACGCGAGGCCAAGGCCGGAGCGAGCCTCCTGGGGGCATGGCACGAGCCTACCGGAAAGCGGACATGATCAGTCGGTCGAACATCCAGTCTGACAGAATGCGACGCAAGAGCAGAAGTGGCTTTGCCATGAAGCCAGCGGCGTAGCGGGACCTTGGGCGCCGGCTCTGAAGCGCGCGCATCACCAGTTCGGTGATCACGCTTGGCGGCGGTGCTTTCGTGCCCGAATGCGCTTTCGCGAAGGCCTGCACCAGGTTCGCATAGGCGCCCTTGCCGGAAAGCCGCACAGCCTCGTGGGTCGCAATGTCGGACCATTCCGACTCAATGCCGCCCGGCTCGATGACGACAACCTCGATGCCGAATGCCCGGACCTCGTTGCGCAGCACATCGGACCAGCCTTCCAGGGCAAACTTCGAAGCGTGATACCACCCACCCAAGGGTGTCGTGATCTTGCCCCCGATGGATGAAATATTGACGATCCTGCCATGTCCTCGAGCCCGCATATGCGGCAGGCAAAGCTGGGTCAGGCGTGCAAGGCCGAAAAGATTGACCTCCATTTGCCCTCGGGCAAGTTCGATCGGCACATCCTCGATGGCACCGTGCTGGCCGTAGCCGGCATTGTTGATCAGAACATCGATCCGCCCCTGATCCGCGATGATCCGGGCGACACCATCGCCTATCGAGCGCTCATCGCTCACATCGATATTGAGGGCGACGCCGCCGGCTTCCACGATATCCCGCATCCGCTCGACGCGGCGCGCGGCGCCATAGACCACATAACCTTCCTTCAACAGTCTCAAGGCGAAATCCTTGCCCATGCCGGATGACGCGCCAGTGACGAGCACAACGGGCTTTGCTGATGTTTCCATGGAAAATGCTCCTCTGCCTTGACTTGGCCGCTGCACGCAAGCAACGCCCCCCTTTGCCCCTATCGCCCCTCGACCAAGCCAAGCCGGATCAGGCTCTCGGCGGTGGCGACAATGGCTTCTTCAGGCGAACGCGGTTGCCAGCCGAGCAGGCGCTGAGCCTTTTCACCCGAGGCGTTCATGTTGTAGCCGAGCATCGGCACGATCCCCTTCAATGCCGGGTTCCGGCGCGCGGCCAGGCGCACCAGCCAGTTGGGCAGCACCCGCGTCGGCACCTTGCTCGCGGCATGGCCGATCCGCTGCCGCAACACCCGTGCGACCTCGACCATCCACAGGCTGTCGCCCGATGTGGCCAGAAAGCGTTCGCCGCTGGCGGCGGGGTCGGTCATGGCGCGCAGATGCAAATCGGCCACGTCGCGCACATCGACGAAGCAGGAATTGATCTTCGGGCATCCGCGCTGCCCGTCCATCAGGTTCTTGATCAGGCGGGTGGAGTGCGAAAAATCGGGACCGAGCGCCGGGCCGAGAACGGCGACCGGATTGATCGCGGAGAGTTCGAGCCCCCGTCCTTCGTCCGCCACGAAATTCCACGCCGCGCGCTCGGACAACGTCTTCGACTTCTGGTACGGCGCAACGTCTCCGGCCAGGTCGCTCCAGTCCGTCTCCTTGAACGGTCGAGGATAGCCCGGCTTGTGTCCGACGCCGATCGCTCCGAAAGCCGAGGTCAGCACGACGCGCTTGACGCCGGCGTTCCGGGCGGCGCGCAGGACGCGCAGATTGCCGTTGACGGCGGGCTTGATCCAGTCCTCCTCGCGGGTCTGATCGCCGGAGGGTGTCGGCGATGCGCCATGCATGACATAGGCACAGCCTGCGGCCGCCTCGTCCCAGCCGTCGTCGCTGGTGAGATCCGCAACCACGAATGACAGGCGTTCGCCCGGCTCGGCGCCGCCGGTCTTGAGGTTGCCGCGTACTTCCGCTTCGCGCGAAAGCGACCGCACCGTCGTGCGTACGGCGTAGCCGGCGTCCAGCAGCGCCATGATGCAGTACTGGGCGATGAACCCGGTGCCGCCGGTGACGAGCACCGGTTTGTCGGTCATGTCGATCTCCATCAGGTACGATCCGAGGGGCGGCCCATGTCGCGGCTGCCCTTCACGCGATCGGCCAGGCTTCCCAGTTCCGCCAGATCGGCATCCGAAAGCACCAACTGCGCGCCGCCGACATTCTCATCGAGCCGCGATGGCTTGCGCGTACCCGGGATCGGCACCACCGAGAGCCCGAACACCTTGGAACGGCTGTGCAGCCACGCCAGCGCGACCTGCGCCGCGGTTGCGTCGTATCGGGCGGCAATCGCCTTGATCGCATCGACCAGGCGGGCGTTGTCGTCCTCGACAAACCGGTCATACAGCTTGCGCACGTCCTTCTCGTCGAAACCGCCGGGATCGACACGGCCGGTCAGCTGTCCGCGACCGAGCGGCGAATAAGGCACGAAGCCGACGCCCAGTTCGGCGGCGGTGGGAACGATGCTGTCCTCGACATGGCGCGAAAACAGCGACCATTCGGTCTGCAATGCCGTGATCGGATGGACGGCGTGGGCCTCGCGCAGTTCGTCCGCCGAAACCTCGGAGAGGCCGAGGAAGCGCAGCTTGCCCTCCTTGACGAGATCGGCCATGGCGCCGACGGATTCCGCCAGCGGCACCGCCGGATTGCGGCGGTGCATGTAATAAAGATCGATCACCTCGATCCCCAGCCTGCGCAGCGATCCATCGACCGCCCGCCGGATATATTCGGGACGGTTCTCGATCCTGACCTGGTCGATCGCGGGGCCGAAGCGGTTGATGCCGAACTTGGTGGCAAGCGTCACCCGGTCGCGGTTCGCGCGGATGAAGGGCGCGATGAATTCCTCGTTCCTGCCTTCACCATAAATGTCGGCGGTGTCGAACAGGGTGACGCCGCGCGCCAGCGCCCGCTCCAGCGTTGCCAAGGCTTGGCGGTCTCAAGTTCCAAGCGCAACGCTAGTGGACACGATTGCCCTGCCCAGCAACAGAGCGCTGCAGGACTTCCGTAAAAACCTCAAGGGGTGGCCGCCAACCCAGCGTTTGACGAGGGCGTTCAT
>NZ_VTPX01000013.1 GCF_008298015.1 Salinicola corii
GAAACCGCTTAGCGCCGATGGTAGTGTGGGGTCTCCCCATGTGAGAGTAGGTCATCGTCAGGCTTCTATCCCAAACCCCCAGCTTCGCGAGAAGCTGGGGGTTTTTCTTTGCCGCGAAGAAAATCACCGCGGACCACGCTAGTATTCCTATGAGACGCGTTCTCTTTAATGGCAGCAAGGGCCGTGACGCTAAAAGCCGACATCTCTATATTGCCTGTGGGTAATTAGGAGGAATTGGGGAAGGTGCGTTTACCATTGGATGATTTCTCGATCTACGGCTATGTTAGGTGGGCAATACATGGAAGTGGTTACCAAGGAGAAGATTCGATGCACACCGAACTATTGAAGAAAATGGCGATGGCAATGCTGGTGGGTTTCATGGCATTCGGCGTGGTCGCTTGCGATAACGACGAAGGCCCGGCCGAAGAGGCTGGTGAGTCCGTCGACAACGCAGTGGATAATGCTGGCGATGCCATGGAAGACGCGGGCAATGACATTCAGGACAAAGCGGAAGATGCGCAGAATTAATTCTGCCATGAAGTAGCGGTAGGCTAGTGATAAAAAAACTGGCCGCCGCTCCTTCAGCGGGGCCGAGCTGATAGTCCGGTCCGAAAAAGAAGCCCGAGTTCCGCATGAGTGGATCTCGGGCTTCTGTCATTCATGGCTGTCGAAAGGCTTTTCGCCTGGGTCACCCTGCCTGAGTCTTGCTCAGACAGGGTGATCGATGCGAGCGATCAGGAACCGTCACCTTTCGGCAGTGCATAGGCGATCACGTAGTCGCCGGAGGGGGTCTCCATGAAATGGTGCCCCGTGGCGACGATGACCACATACTGACGGCCGTTGGCTTCGTAAACCAGCGGATTGGCCTGACCGCCGGCCGGCAGCGGTGCTTGCCAAACGGTCTCGCCGCTTTCGATGTCGATGGCGCGGATCAGATCGTCGGTTGCTGCAGCAATGAATATCAGACCGCCTGCGGTGATCACGGAGCCGCCGTTGTTGGGAGTACCGATGTCGATCGGCAAGCCCGAGCGGATGCCCCAGGGGCCATTGGCACGGGCGGTACCCAGCGGGCGATCCCATAGTGTGTCGCCACTCGCCAGGTCGATGGCGCGGATATGGCCATACGGCGGCTGCTTGCAGAGCATGCCGGTGTAAGGCACGCGCCAGCCAGCATTGACATTGATCGCGTAAGGCGTGTTGGCTTGGGGGTCGCCCGCACCTTCGGCACCACCACTGTCTTCCTTCAGCTCTTCGCGCGGCACCCAGCCCAGCTTGTTGGCCACATCACGCGGCACCAGCTCGTTGTAGTTGGGCATATCGTTGTAGTTGGCGATGATCACGCCGCGGTGCGGATCGATCGCCACGCTGCCCCAGTCAGAGCCGCCGTTGTAACCGGTATACTGGATCCATGGCTGTTCGGCGGTGGGCGGCGTGTACATGCCTTCCCAGCTTGCCTGGCGATACTGGATCCGACAGAACAACTGATCGAATGGGGTCATGCCCCACATGTCTTTCTCGTCGATATCCGGCTGACGCAGCGTCGCGTAGAGCGAAAATGGCTGGGTTTCGCTGCGCTGCTCCGGTTCGGCACCGCCTTGAGGGACTGGGCGCTCTTCGGCACCACCGCCGAGCAGCTCGCCTGTCTCGCGATTGAAAACGTAGATGTCACCTTGCTTGGTCGGCATCACCAACGCCGGCACCTTGCCGTTGCCGGTAGGGAAGTCGATCAAGGTCGGTTGTGAACCAGGGTCGTAGTCCCAGACGTCCTTGTGGGCTGTCTGGAAATGCCATTTCGGCAGGCCCGTTTCGACATCGAGGGCGACCATCGAGCTGGCCCATTCGTTCTCTTCCGGTGTCCGCGAACTGCTCCAGTAATCGGCAGCGCTGTTCGCCATCGGCAGATAGACCAGCCCCAGTTTGCTGTCGCCAGCGGCGGTGGTCCACATGTTGGGGGAGCCACGCACGTAGGTTTCATCACCAGTCAACGGTTCGCTCTGATCCGGCCGGCCGGCATCCCAGGCCCACAGCAGCTCGCCAGTCACGACATCGTAACCCTTGATCACGCCGGAAGGCGGATAGCGGCGCTGGCCATCAAGGACCTGGTGGCCGGTAACCAGCACGTTGCGCACGACAACCGGGGCGGAATTGATGGAGACGTATCCATCTGGCGTTTCGCCCATGTTCCGCTTGATATCGACCTGGCCGTTGTCACCGAAATCGGCGCAGGGTTCGCCGGTAGCCGCATCGACTTCGATCAGGCGGCCATCCAGCGTGCCGGAGATGATGCGCGCCTGGCACGACGGGTCGTCATTTGCTGCAACAGCCGGTTGGCTCGATGCGGTGCCATCCGATGGCTGATCATTATCGCCACTCTGTTCGCCATTGACGGCCGTGGATTCGCCCTGAGCAGCGGGTTGATCGTTGGCTGCCGAAGAGCGATCGTCCGGTACCTCGTAGTACGTGACACCACGGCACGCAGCGGTATAGGGAATGGCGTCCTCGGAGACCTGGGGATCGTAGCGCCAGTTCTCCTCCCCGGTCGCGGCATTCAAGGAGATTAGAATATTGCGCGATGTGCAGAGGAATACATCGTCACCGACTTTGAGCGGTGTCGTCTCCGCACCCCAGCGATGGTCGAGCATATCGCCAGTGCGATATTGCCAGGCAACCTCGAGGTCGCCCACGTTGTCGGGGGTGATTTGGTCGGCAGGGGAGAATCTCGTCGCAGCCGAATCACGCCCATAAGCGGCCCAGTCTGCGTCTGCCGGAGTGTCGGCGGGTTGCGCATTGCCGACATCGGTCGAGAAAGACTCGTCGGCGACCGCTGGAATGTCCTCGAGGTGTTGATAACCTCGACCGGGCACGAATGCCAAGGCACCCGCGACGACCAGGCCGAGAAATAGCACGCCTGCCAGCGAGAAGCCGGCTTTGCGGGACGGGCCATTTTTGAGTGCGGGCGTGACGAGCGCAACCAGTATGGCGAGAATCAGCACGACATCCAGGCGTGGAATCCAGCGCCAGTAGTTCAGTCCCGATTCCCAAGCGGCCCACAAGAACGTTCCTACGAAGACGACACCATAAATAGCGGCGCCGGAGACTCTACCGCGAAATAGTTGAATGCCGGCAATCAGCATCAACACGCCGGCGACTAGGTAGTACCAGGAACCGCCTAAAGTCGCTAGATAAGCGCCACCGGCTCCCAGAGCCAGACCGACAAGCGCAACGATGATCCCGACGAGCCTTGCAAAAACGCTGCCAGCGCCGCGGGAAGAAGTCGTAGTGGCCACTGAACTCTCCCTTGAATGAAATATATTTAATCCGATTGACCGCATGCTCCGATGCGGCCGCTGACTTCATGCGACAAACTATTGCACCAAGTCAGCATAGTCATGGTAATTGAAGCTGACGATGAATTCAGTCCGAAAGCTGTTCAACCAGACATCCAGCTTCGAATGCCGTGTCGGTATATAAAGCGAAGGGCGCGGGGCGCAGCGGAGCGAGAGAAAGGCTTCGGAGTTCGATAGGATGGCGGTGTCGAGATGCTTGTATATTTTATACAAAAAGTCTAGGGTCTACAAAAGGCACAGTGTCGAAACGTAACTTTTCGTGGCAGGATGAATCGACGTCGCCTGGATCCCGGTTTCGAACGGAAGGGCGCAACGCCCGACCCCTTTGCAGTACGAACAAACAATAAGCGCTGAAGGGAGTAATCGTTGTATGAACAAATTTCTCAAGCTGGTCACCGCTACGACCGTCCTCAGTCTGGCCGCGGGGTCTCTGGCCGTGGCGCAGGAAGGTCCGATCGTCATCGGTGTGCAGGCGCCGACGACCGGTTCCGAGGCGACCTACGGCAAGGACATGTTCAATGCCATATCGCTGGCCGCGGACGAGATCAACGCCGATGGCGGGCTGCTGGATGGTCGCCAGATCGAGCTGATCACCGGGGACACCGCCTGCGATCCCCAGCAGTCGGTCAACGCAGCCAGTCGACTGGCATCGCAAGAGGTGGCGGGTGTCGTGGGCGGCTACTGCTCCGGTGCGACCCAGCCGACGCTCAAGACCTACGGCGACGCCAACATCCCGTTCGTCATCGTGGCGGCCAACTCGACCCAATTGATTCCGGCCAACCCTGGCAACGCAGTGATGATCAACTCCACCGGCGACGACCAGGCCAAGACCGCGCTCGATTTCTTCGAAGGCAAGGGCATCGAGAAGTTGGCCATCGTCAACCAGGGTGATGCCTATTCGCAGGATCTGGCCAACCTGACTCGCGATGCCTGGACCGGCGCCGGCCATACCGTCTCGGCCTTCGAGTACGTCAACAAGGGTGAGCAGGACTTTTCCGCACTGGTCAACAAGATCCGGGGCTCCGGCGCCGAGGCGGTATTCTGGACGGCCTACTACGCTGACGGCGGCCTGCTGATTCGCCAGCTACGTCAGCGCGGTTTCCAGGGCACCATCGCGGTGGGTGACGGCTCCAACTCGCCGGAGCTGTTCAATATCGCCGGGCAGGCCGCCGAGGGCGTGTTCGCATTCTCCAATCCGACGGCCGACTTCCTGCCGGCTGCCAAGCAGTTCGCCAGCGACTACCAGTCGAAATTCGGTAATGCACCGGGGCCTTACGCGCCGCTGGCCTACGATGGCATGCAGCTGATGGCCTGGGCCATCGACAAGGCCGGTTCCACCGATGGCGATGCCATCATCAAGGCGCTCAACAGTGCCGACGGCCAGGAGTGGCTGGCCGGTCCAATCTCTTTCACGCCGCAGCATACCCTGGCGCGAAGCAACTTCGTGGTGCTCGAGGGGCAGGACGGCAAGTGGACCCGCTACGAAAAATGACGGCTGCATCACCGGTTCGGGCTTCGGCTCGAACCGGTGGTGTTGGAACGCCTCGTAGAGTGTGACCTCCACGTCGCGTTCGTCTTTCTCATCCGCTGTTCGCTGGCCAGAGACAAACGCCATGACCTGGTACGATTCTTTTCTGCAGCAGTTCGTCGACGGGCTGGTGCTGGGCTCTTTCTATGCCCTGGTGGCGCTCGGTTACACCATGGTGTTCGGTGTCATCAAGCTGCTCAACTTCGCCCACGGCGACCTCTACATGACCGGCGCCTTCGCGGGGTTCGGCGGGCTCTCCCTGGTCTCCGGCTTTCTCGGGGCCGGCTGGCTCGGCATCTTCGTGGCCATGTTGCTGGCGATGCTCGCCGTCGGCTGCCTCGGGGTGGTGATCGAGCGCGTGGCATATCACCCGATGCTCGGCGCGCCTCGGCTGTCGATTCTGATCACCGCGCTTGCCGTGTCGCTGGGGCTGCAGAACGCAGCGCTGGCGATGACCGGTGGCCAGTACACCGCTTTCAGCACCGACCTTGGGTTCGGGGGCTTCAATCTCGGCAATCTCTTTCTTTCCTATAACCAGATCGTTCTGGTAACGACTGCCGCAGTGTTGATGATCGCGCTCGAGCTGTTCGTCTCCAGGACGCTCTACGGTCGAGCCATGCGTGCTGTCTCCATCGATAAGGACATGTGCCGGATGATGGGGATCAACGTCTCCGCCGTCATTGCGGTGACCTTCTTCATCGGTTCGGGACTGGCCGCCGCCGCAGGGACGATGGCAGGCGCCTATTACGGCAGCATCTGGTACTTCATGGGGTTTCTGATCGGGCTCAAGGCGTTCACCGCGGCGGTGATCGGCGGTATCGGCAGCATCACCGGGGCGATGCTGGGTGGTCTGATCCTGGGGTTGCTGGAGTCCTTCGGTACGCACATTCCGTTCATCGGCAGCGAGTGGAAGGATGTCTTCACCTTCTCGATTCTGATCCTGGTACTGGTGTTCAAGCCCACCGGCCTGCTGGGCAAATCCGAAGTGGAGAGGATGTGACATGGACAAGCATTCGCCACCGACGCGCCCCGATGTGGACGAGCATGACGCTCACAAGACGAAACCGCGCAATCCGCTCCAGAGACTCTATGCGGCCTTCGAGTCGCCGGGGCGGCGGCGGGCGCTTCACCTCACGATCCTGGCGATCCTGATCGTCACTCCGTGGATCTCGAGCCAGTACACCACGGTCATTCTGACCAACGCGCTGCTCTACGTGGTGCTGTGCCTGGGGTTGAACATCGTGGTCGGCTACGCCGGGCTGCTCGATCTCGGCTATGCGGCCTTCTTTGCGGTCGGTGCCTATACCGTCGGTATCCTGACCCAGCAGTTCGGCGTCAATTTCTGGGCCGCAATCCCCTTTGCCCTGATGGCGGCGGCGCTCGCCGGGGTCATCATCGGCGGGCCGACCTTGCGGCTGCGCAGCGACTATCTCGCCATCGTGACCCTGGGGTTCGGCGAGATCGTGCGCTTCACCGCCCGCAACCTGGAAATCACCGGCGGCGCCAGCGGGTTGTCGCACATCCCGGAACCGTCGCTGTTCGGCTGGCACATCGATAGTTCGATCGATTTCTATTATGTCTTCGTGGTACTGGCGGTGCTTGCCTATATCGCCAGCCAGCGGCTGTTCGACTCCCGTCTGGGCCGGGCATGGCTCTACGTGCGCCACGACGAGGATGCCGCCGAGGCGATGGGGATCAACCGGGTCGCGACCAAGCTGGCGGCCTATGTCACCGGCGCCATCTTCGGGGCCATCGGGGGGATCTTCTTCTCCGTGAACCTGGGCGCCATCTCGCCGGAGAGCTTCAGCTTCCAGCAATCCGTGCTGATTCTGCTGGCGGTGGTGCTCGGCGGCATGGGCAAGATACCCGGTGTCATCCTGGGGGCGTTCATCGTCGTGCTCGGCCCCGAGCTGCTGCGCGATTTCGGCACTCTGCGACTGCTGATATTCGCCGTGCTGCTGTTGCTGATCATGCTGTTCCGGCCGAGCGGTATCTGGCCCGAGAAGCGTTCATGAAAGGTACCTGCAAAAGGGCTGCGCTCGACGATACCGCGTTAAAACTGGCCTCGGAGTACTCATTTACCCGAGTAAACTCCGTCTCCTCGGCCATTTTTGCCTTGTCTCGCCTTCGCTCGCCTGTTCTGTAAGCACCTTTTCGAGGAGTTCTTGATGCTGCTGCAACTGAAACAGGTGTCGCTGAGCTTTGCCGGCAACACCGTACTGCACGACGTCGACTTCGGTGTCGACGCGGGACGTATCCATAGCCTGATCGGCCCCAATGGCGCCGGCAAGACGTCGATGTTCAACGTGATCACCGGCTTCTATCGACCCCAGCAGGGCGACATCACGCTGGATGGCGAGCGGATCGTCAAGCGCAAGCCTCATGCCGTGACCCGAATGGGCATCGCCCGGACCTTTCAGAACGTGCGGCTCTTTCGTGAGATGTCGGTGCTGGAAAATGTCATGGCGGGGCAGCACTGTCGCAGTCGAGCCGGTGCGTTGGCGGCCATTCTTCGGCTGCCGAGTCAGCGCGCCGAGGAGCGCCAGATTCTCGAGACCAGCCTCGAATGCCTCGATTTCGTCGGCCTGATGGGCCACCAGGAGCGACTGGCGACCAATCTCGCCTACGGCCACCAGCGCCGGGTCGAAATCGCCCGCGCCCTGGCCACCGAGCCCAAGCTTCTGTTGCTCGACGAGCCGGCGGCGGGCCTCAACAGCGGCGAGAAGCAGGCGCTGATCGAACTGATTCGGCGTATCCGCGACGAGCGCGGCGTTGCCGTGCTGCTGATCGAGCACGACATGAGCCTGGTGATGAATGTCTCCGAGCGCATCAGTGTGCTCGACCACGGCACTCTGATCACCGAGGGCGACCCCCATTCGGTGCAGAACGATCCCAAGGTGATTGAGGCCTATCTCGGCCAGGACGACGAGGAGCTGGCACTGTGATGCAGACGATCAACCGGACCGACGCGCCGGCAACCGGGACGCGACCGGGCAAGGTGCGTCTCGGCATCCGCGATGTCGAAGCCTTCTACGGCCAGATCCAGGCGCTGCGAGGTGTCTCGCTGGATGTCCACGAGGGGGAGATCGTGACCCTGCTGGGCAGCAACGGGGCCGGTAAGTCGACCACGCTCAAGACCATTTCCGGGCTGGTCCGGGCGCAGCGGGGCGAGGTCCAGCTCGAGGGTGAGTCGATCGCCAAGCTGGCGGCTCACGAGATCGCCCGGCGCGGCGTGGTTCACGTGCCCGAGGGCAGACGCATCCTGCGCGGGCTGACGGTCAAGGAGAACCTAGAACTGGGCGCGTTCACGGTCAAGGACAACGCGCTGCGCCGGCAACGACTCGACGAAGTCTACGAACTCTTTCCGATCCTGCACGAGCGCCGCCATCAGGATGGTTCGCTGCTCTCCGGCGGCCAGCAACAGATGCTGGCGATGGGGCGCGCGTTGATGCACGGCCCCAGCGTGATGCTGCTCGACGAGCCTTCGATGGGGCTGGCGCCCAAGCTCGTGACCGAGATCATG
This sequence comes from Salinicola corii, assembly GCF_008298015.1. GTDB lineage: Bacteria > Pseudomonadota > Gammaproteobacteria > Pseudomonadales > Halomonadaceae > Salinicola > Salinicola corii. The sequence goes on from NZ_VTPX01000013.1 coordinate 8,399, forward strand.
CGCATCATCAAGCGGCTCAACGAGGCTGGCACCACGATCCTGCTGGTCGAACAGAACGCGCGCCTGGCGTTGCGCCTGGCGCATTACGCCTACGTGATCGAGAACGGTAAGATTCGGATGCAGGGCGCGGCTGCTGAGCTTCGCCAGGACGAGTCGATCGTGAAGGCTTATCTGGGCGTTGGCGAGTAGCAGGCTCGGGAGTATCGAATGCAGACCAGTCGTGTGATTCACAGCGTCAGCTGTCACGCCGAAGGCGAAGTGGGGGACGTCATCGTGGGCGGGGTGGCGCCACCGCCTGGCGACACGCTGTGGGCGCAGTCGCGCTGGATCGCGTGCGACCGGACCCTGCGCGACTTCATGCTCAACGAGCCGCGTGGCGGCGTCTTCCGCCACGTCAACCTGCTGGTACCGGCCAAGGATCCCCGCGCACAGATGGGCTGGATCATCATGGAGCCGGAAGACACGCCGCCGATGTCCGGTTCCAACAGCCTGTGCGTGGCAACCGTACTGCTCGAGACCGGCATGCTTCCCATGCGGGAGCCGGAAACCCATCTCGTGCTCGAGGCCCCCGGTGGCGTGATAGAAGTCGTGGCGCGCTGCGAGAGTGGCCGCGTCCTCGACGTCACCGTGCGTAACCTGCCGGCCTTCGTCGACCAGCGGGATCTGCAACTGGAGGTCCCGGGGGTGGGCACGCTGCGCGTCGATACGGCTTTCGGCGGCGACAGCTTCGTGATCGTCGATGCCGAGGATCTCGGCTTCAGGCTGGTGCCGGACGAGGCGCGAGAACTGGTCGAAGTCGGTATCCGCATCACCGACGCGGTCAACGCGCAGTTCGGTTTCCACCATCCCGCCAATCCCGACTGGCGGCACGTCTCGTTCTGCCAGATCGCCGCACCGCTGACGCGGGAGGGCGACGCCTGGCTCGGACGCAATACGGTGGCGATCCAACCCGGCAAGCTCGACCGTTCACCCACCGGTACCGGCTGTTCGGCGCGCATGGCGTTGCTGCACGCCCAGGGCAAACTCGGATTGAACGAGACATTCATCGGCGAATCGATCATCGATTCACGGTTTGTCTGCCGACTCGACGGGACCACGCGCGTCGGCGACGTGGCAGCGGTCACGCCGCTGATCCGCGGGCGCGCTTTCATCACCGGCACCCACCAGCACACCCTCGATCCGCAGGATCCGTGGCCTGGCGGCTACCGGCTTGCCGACACCTGGCCACGAATCGGCGGGATGTGAGACGCCGGACCGCCGGTCACGATCAGGGGGTGGCGGGTTCGGGCTGTCGGTCGGGCTTGATATGCGGCCGCTCGGCCATGATGCGACCCAGCCGTTCCAGTGCCAGTTCGAGACGCTCCACCAGCCCCTCCAGTAGCACGCGGCGATCGGCGGGAACGTCGCCATGCTCGGCAATGGCTTCGTTCAGGCGCTTGCCCGCCTCGCGAATGCCTTGCGGCTGGCGGCCATTGGCGCTCTCCTCGAAGCCGCTGGCCAGCGCCCGCAGCAACTGGCGATGGGCACGCCGGATCACGGGATGCCGTGCGTCGTCGAGTCGATCGCGCAGGCGCAGCGTCGCGGTTCCCAGGTCCAGCCCGGTCAACCCGAGAATGAACAAGTGGCGTTGGTCTTCGGGCAACATGTCGTCGTGCTGCGCCAACTGCAGTATGCGATCGGCCATGTGGCCGCTGAAGTGGGTTTCGGCATCGCGTATAGAACGCCGCCGCAGGTGGCGGATATCTCTGGAGATGGCGTTGATCAGGCGGCGTCGGCGCAGACGCGTACCCAGTCCGGGCAGCAGCCGGAAACCCATCACCACGCAGGTCAGGCCGATGATCACCGCGACAGCTCGGTTGGCGAAGCTGTCGAAGGAGAAGTCCATGTTGTTGCCTGGCATGGTCAGCAGAATATTGAAAATCGTGAAGGCTAGACAGTAGCCCATCGTGGCCGGATTGGTCGCGCCGAGAAGTCCCAGGAACAGCGGCGTGCCGAACAGCATCGCCAGCATCGGAAAACCGTTGGCCTGCGACAGTAGTACGTGGCCGAACAGGAACGCACTGGGAATGGCGGCAAGCATGCCCTTGTAGAACATCATCGTGATCGCGACCGGATTGTCGCGGCTGGCGAAAAACGACGAGAACAGCGTGCCCAGCAGCATGGCGACCATGGCGCTGTTCCAGGCGGTGAGAATCCAGAAGGTGGCCAGCGTGCCGAACACCAGGCCGGAGCGCAGCGCGTTGATGCCGGCGGCGAGATGATCGCGATGCCAGGCCAGAGAGGTCGAGCGCAGCTTGTGCGTGCCGGGCGAGGCAATCGCCTCGCGGGCATCCAGCATCACCATGGCGTGACCGATCGATTCCCGAAGCCCCAGACGAGCGCGACGGTCCAGTGGCGCCATGCCCTCTTCATCGCTTTCATGCACGAGGTGGCGAAGTTCCTGGAGTTCCTGCCTGGCCTTTGGGACGCCCTTGACGTGCTCCGCCTCGCGGAAGCCCCGGGCGACCTGTCGTGCGATCTCGGCGCTGCGGGGATCCAGTTTGTCGGCGTGATCGTGCAGCATCTGATGCAGCGCCTGAAGGTTGGCCAGGAAACGCAGCGTTCGCCGGGTCAGCACGTGGGTAGCGCGAATTCGGCCCGGCCCCTCCGGCCCTTCGAAGCGTGCCGCCTGACTGTCCGTTTCCAGCACCGTCAACGGGCCGAGGCTGCCTCGCAACGCCTTCTGCATGGCGGGAATGTCGTCGCTGGCCTCCAGGCGCAGGGCGGCATTCTCGAATGCTTCGTTGATGACAGTGTCGGCCTGCGACGAGAGATGTTTGCCGACCCGGGAAGGCCACAGTAGCGAACTGACCAGGGTGGCGCAGATGGCGCCCAGGCCCAGTTCCGATAGCCGCGCCACCGCGATGTTGAAGATGCCGCCGGGCGTGCTGCCATTGGAGATCACCACGATCAGCATGGCGGTGACGGCCGCCATCAGGCAGCCGTAGGTATAGTTATTGCGCCATAGCGAGCCGACGTAGGTACACAGCATGATCCATAGCGTCAGGGTGATCAGCGCCGGAATTCTGGCCTGGGCGAAGAGCGCCATGATAGCGATACCCGCCACGGCACCGATGAAGGTACCGCTGATCTGGCAGATACCTTTCTCGATCACCATGCCGCTCATCGGTCGAATCTGCAGAAAGGCGGCCGAAATCAACGCCCAGTAGGGGCGGTCGAGATTGAACCAGAGCGCCAGATAGAGCGCGATCATCATCGCCACGGTCGTCTTGATGGCGAACTTGACCGCCGTGGCATCGGGCATCAGGTAAGTCTTGACGAGCGGCGGCATGATGCTCACTGCGGCGCTTCGGCGGCGTTCTCTGCCGGAACCGCACCGGTCGACTGTACCTGCTCCGTCGGCCGTCGATCGGCAGACCGGCTGCTCGGCGTGGCGGTGCTGGCGGGTTCATTGGCGTGCTCGGTTGGATGGTCGCCGTCCGCATGCTGAATTCTGACAGTCGCGGTCATCCCTGCGCTGAGCAGCGTGTCGTCCGGGATATCGTCCAGAGTGACACGAACTGGAATGCGTTGAGCCAGTCGTACCCAGTTGAAGGTGGGCTGGACCTGCGGCAACAGCTGGTTGTTGAGACTCGTGTTGGTGTCGGCGATGCCGCGACCGATACCGGCGACATGGCCACGCAGGTGCGTATCGCCGTTCATCAGAATCACCTCCGCCGGATCGCCGACGTCGATGGAGGACATCTTGGTCTCCTCGAAATAGCCCATGATGTAGTAGGAGTCCGACTGTACCAGCGCCATCACCGGGGTACCGCGAGTCACGTAGTTGCCGGCGGCCAGCTGCAGGTTGAGCACATGACCGCTGATCGGTGCCACGACGCGGGTGCGCTCCAGGTCGAGCTTGGCGCTGGCCAGGTCGGCCTGGGCCTGCTTGAGATTGGCGGCGGCGACGCGACTGTTGATCTGGGCGATCTGACGATCTTCCGCGCTGATCGAGCGGCTGCTCAGCTGGTTGCGACGCTGGGCTTCCGTCTGGCGCAGCTGGAGGGTGGCCTCGCGATTCTCCACCGTGGCCTGGGCCTGATCCAGGGCCGCCTGGTAACGCGCGGGATCGATTTCGAACAGCGTATCGCCCTTGGCGACGAAGCCGGTGTCGTTGACGTTCAGCGTGCGGACCCAACCGGAAACGTCCGGGGCGATGGTAACGACCTCCGCGCGCACGCGGGCATCGCGCGTCCATGGCGTGAAGAGGTAGTAGTTCCATAGCCAGACACCGGCGGCCACGGCGAGCGCGACGATGACGAGGGTCATGAGGATACGTAGCGAATTGCGCATCAAGTACTCTCGAGCAGGACGGAAAACAGAAAAGTGATACCGGCAGTGAACAGCACGAACAGCGAGACGTCGAACCAGGCTTCGTACCACAGCGCGCGCTGCCCGACCACCCAGTGCAGCAACGAACGAAGGATGACGGTCGCGACGAAGCCGAACAGGGTGTAGAGCAGCAAGGGACTGATGAAGATCCCGCCGACGGCGATTTCCTGTATACCCATATTTCCCCTGTGGCGATGGCGTGACAAATGGATAATATTAGCACGCTATTTAAGTTGTTGTCAGAGACATGGGGGCACGAGCGTGACGTCTGTCGAGCAGTCTAGCTGGAAACCGGGGACTCGAGCACCAACCGGAGATTTTCGACTCGATTCGAGAGCCGGCCTCGCCAATCGATGCATCATGGAGCGGGGATGGCGTCTCAAATCTCGTCGAACTCCGAGGGAGTAAACTCGACGGGGGGCAGATGGCAACATCGGTTGCGACCTTCTGACTTGGCTCGGTAGAGAGCACGGTCGGCTCGCATCATCAGGCTCTTGAGACTATCGCTCTCGTGGCGCTGGGTGAGACCGATACTCAGCGTCATCGATAGCGTTATGTCATCATTCACGATCAAGGGGGCTCCGGCGACGGCGGCGCGCAAGCGTTCGGCCGTCAGGGCGACGGCTTCGGGGGACATGCCCGAGAGCATGACGGCGAACTCCTCGCCACCGATGCGGCCGAGCAGGGCGTCGTCCTGCATCAGGTCACCGAGCTGGCGGGCCAGTGCGCGTAGCGCCTGATCTCCTATCGGATGGCCATATTCGTCGTTGATCCGCTTGAAGTGGTCGATATCGATCAACAGCACGCTCAGCGGGGCGCGCCGCTCCCGGCGTAGTTGCATCACCGCGGCACGCAACAGCGCTCGCCGGTTATAGAGGCCGGTCAGGGCGTCGGTGGAGGCCAGCTGCTGTAGCTCGTGCTCCATCGCCTTGCGCCGGGTGATGTCGAGACTCCAGATCAGCCACGCGGATTGGGCATGAATGCGCAACGGCCTCGCGCTCAGCAGGGCCCAGTAAGGCGAGCTCGGGCAGAGCCGCGCCTCCATCTGATGCAAGGTCTCCCCGCGGCCCAGTCGCGCGACGAGCTGTCGATAGTCGTCGCCATTATCGAACAGTGCCTCGAGGTGGAAGTCCTCGGCACGCCGGGTACCCGTCTGGGTCAGCAGGTCGTCGCTCACGTAGAACACCCGTCGCTGGTCGGCGCTGATCAGGGTGACATCGCTCGGCGTCGAGTCGAGAATCGTACGCAGTAGCGCCTCGCGCTCGTGCAGCAGGCGTGTGCGACTCTGAACGCGACGCTCCAGTGAGCTGTTGAGCGCCTGCAGTTCTCCGGCGAGGCGTTGTGAGCGCCGCTGTGAGCTCAGAATGCGTAGCGCAAGAATGAGGCAGCCACAGGCCAGCAGCATCAGTGTGACGGTCAGCCAGTGAAACGTTTGCTGCAGCGATTGGCGCTCCCTGTCGAGCTGCGCCGCGACGGCGATATTGGAGACGACGATCAGGTCATGCGCCGGACGCAATTGCGCCGGCAGCTCGGCCAGCATATCGGCGGCCACGCGCCTGGCGCTGGCCTGGTCCTGCCAGTTCAACCGCTGCATCCAGCCCGCGCTGAGCGAATCGAGACGCTCGATCGTCTCGTGTACTTCGGGCCTGGGTTGCGGCAGATAGTCGAAGACGGGGGTGTGGCGGAAAGGATCGAGAGTGTTGCGCATGACGCCCAGGCGCAGGATCAGCGAGGTGGCGCCGGCCTGGCCGTCATCGACGGCGTGGGCGGTGTCGAGCAGACGCTGTAGTTCCGAGCGCAACTGGTAGCTCTGCCACACTTCGGTGTGCAGGCCGGGGGAGGCGTAGTCATCGCCTTTCTCCGAGATCAGCCTGAGTCCCGCAAGCGAGGCGACGATCATGGCGGCGGCGAGCGCGATCAACAGTATGACCGGCCAGCGCCGGCCCTTGCCGGTTGCTGCGACGTCTGGTCCGGTCACTGTAGCTGCAGTTCGCTCAGTTGCCATACGGTGCGGCTGTAGTAGGTGCGCTCGTGAAGTTCGGGATAGTCGGTGTAGGGGTACATGACGACCAGCGGCCCATAACGGTCGACGGCGAGATACTGGCCGTTTCGGCGGTAGGCGACGATGGGATCGTAGTGCTCCAGGTCCGAACGGGGAATGATGTCGCTGTAGTCGTCGAGGCCCACGGCGAGCATCCTGTCGGGCGCGGCGATCGACTGGCTTCCCAGCAGGACGTTCATCGATACCCCTGACCAGCGAGCCTCGGGATCGCTGGTGTCCGGGATCGAACCCGTGACCTCGCGACTGGGCAACGCTTCCAGGCTCGATAGCGTGAACGACGCCAGCACCTGTCCGCGGGAATCGACGAGCGTCAGTAGCGGCATGTCCGCGGGGTAGGGCGGCTCATCCGCCCTTACTGGCAATGGCGACAACGCGATCAGTACTCCGACGATGAGTGGGCGTAACATGATGGCGACTCCCGGACTTTCTTGTGTTATCGGCATGGCGACGGTTTTCGGGGTTGTCGTCCTGGCGCCTTCGACACCCTGTTTCAGGCGTTGGCGTCAGCTATCAGAATGCGGGAGAACTTGACGATCTCATCGCGGCGATCATCCCATCCCAGATGACGCCAGAAGCGGTGGGCATCGTGGTTGTCTGCCAGTGTGTCGAGATGCACTTTCTCGATGCCCGCTTCCAGCAGTGCCGCCAGACAGTGATCGACCATCGCTCGGGCCAGTCCCAAATGGCGATAGTCCGGGTCGACCATGACATGCTGCAGGTAGCCGCGGCGGCCATCGTGTCCCGCCATGGCGCAGCCCACGATGCCGTCTCCGACGGCAGGTCGCGCGACGAAGCTCAGCCCGGGATTTCGCGCGAGATAGCGCTGCGTTGCCGCGTAGCCATCGGCATTTCTGAGCACCACGCCCGGGGTGCGCGACATCATCGCGGCGAAGTCCGCGTGATCGTCGATGGTCATGGGCAGAATGTCGGGTATTGGACCGGATTTCATGAGGCAGGACTCGATCTACGGTGGCGGCTAAAGCGAATATTGATGACGGCCAGCCCGGCGACGACCATGGCGCCGCCAGCTACCTTATTGATGCCCAGCGGGTCGTCGAGCAGCCATACCCCGAGAATGACGGCGAAGACCGGCATCAGCAGAGTCAATGGTACAACGCGGCTGACGGGATGCTTTTGCAGGAGCCAGTACCAGAGTCCGTAGGCGGCGATCGATGACATCACGGCGGTATACACGACCGCCCCCCAGCCGGCCAGACCAGCGTTCTGCAAGGCGTGCCACTGGTCGTCTTCGAATAGCCAACTGCCCGCAGCGACCAGCGGTATCGCGAACAGTGAGATCCAGCCGGTCATGGTCAACGGGGCAATCGGCGGCGCGAGTTTGATGATCATGGTCGAGACAGCCCAGAAGAGGGCGCTGGCGAGCAGCAGGGCGGTCGAGGCCGGCGGCGGCAATGATGGGCCTCCGGCCAGGACGACGACACCACCGAAGGCAAGAATCAAGCCGAAGATTCGCCGCGGGCCAAGCTTTTCCTTGAGAAAGATCGCAGCCAGCAGCGTGGCAAAGGGCGTACCCATCTGCACCAGCAGGGCGCCGGTGCCAGCCTCCGAGTGCTGCAGGCCGAGGAACAGCAGCGGGAAGTGCAGGCCGCCGAAGGTGATGGCCAGCAGCAGGATCCAGGCGAGCTGCTGACGCGAGATGCGAGTGAACGGCACGATCAGCACGGCGACCAGAATGAAGCGGAGTACCGTCACCAGCAGCGGCGGCAGATCCTCGATGCCGAGCTTGATCACGATGATATTGAAAGCCCAGATGGCGATGATACCCAGGCCGATCAGTAAATCCTTGAGAGGCACGTGCAGTACTCGTCATTGAAAGGCGTCGTTGAAAGTGGCGCCGGATGGCCCATTGTCTCAGCGACTCGAGCGAGAGCAAGGTTATTTTGAGATGTCACCTCACACCGAGCGCTTCAGCGGGCGGTCACCGGGTAGAGGAATCGGCATTCCTCAGCTCGATGAATGCGTTACCCTACGCAAAGCTGACCCATACTCCTTGCTACTTCTTCTGAAATCCTCGCACTCGAGAGTCCAATCCATGATCAAGGGAATCATCTTCTGCGTCTGTTTTCTCGTCGCCCAGTTGTTCGTGCTGTCCTACATCGATCACCGACACGGGAGCGGCGAGTCCGCTACGCGCCAGGCGACCACGGCGCAGAACAGCCAGCGTCAGCGTGAGTCCGACGAGGAGGAGAAGGCTTGACGGTCAGCCTGGCGACCAGGGAGGGAGAGACATGGTGTCGAGAGCCGTAGTTCACGCCGCCTGGGTGTTGTCGACGCTGGTCACGATGCCGGTCTGGGGGGAAACACTGCCGCGCCAGGCCCTGGCCCTCGACAATGGCGAACGCACGTACACGCTGCAGGTCGAGGTCGCCGAGACTCCGCAGCAGCGTTCACGAGGTCTGATGGAGCGCGATTCGCTTCCCGCCGACGCAGGGATGCTTTTTCTATACGGCGTCGAACAGCCGGCGACGAGCGCCTATTGGATGTATCGAACGCGGATTCCTCTGGATATCGCCTTCATCGACGGGGACGGCGTGATACGCTCGCTGAAGACCATGTCTCCTTGCCGCGCCGAGTCGTCGAGTCAATGCCCCGTCTACCCGGCGGGGGCGCGCTTCCGGGCCGCACTGGAAGCCAATGCAGGCTACTTCGTCGAACGCCGGATCGAGGTGGGCGACCGTATCGAGCTGGCGCCCTGGATGGAATCACCATGACGCGCATTCGCTTCCGGCATGAGTCATTCCGATAATGGTGGTCGGGAGGCGGCCCATGTCCCCGGGATCACCGGAAAAGCCCTCAGTGACGGTGTCCGGGGATTGACCGATAGGTCGGTTCTTGCCTGAGAGGGCGGAATCCGTGCCTTCCGATGGTTTTTCCGGCCAAAAACTCGCTATATGATAGCGCGCCGTCGGGGCTAAGTTATGTTGCAATGGGTAAGTCACGGGCACGGTGCGATCTGAATCACACCCTGATGCACGCCGGTCGGCCTGTTGTCTTCGCGATCGGAACGCCGATCAACACAATAAACGGGAAATATTCGAGGTATGCGCATGAAACGCCACGCATTAACCGCAGCCGTTCTCTCCTCCGCCCTGATGGGCGCCGTATCGATCTCCACGCCGGCCATGGCGCAGGATCAGCAGTACATCACCATCGGCACCGGTGGTCAGACCGGGGTCTACTACGTCGTCGGCCAGTCCGTCTGCCGGATGGTCAATCGCAGCGCCGAGGAGAGCGGCATTCGGTGTAACGCGCCGTCCACCGGTGGCTCCGTTGCCAACATCAACGGCATCAAGTCCGGCGAACTGAACATGGGGGTCGCTCAGTCCGACGTCCAGTTCAATGCCTACAACGGCAAGGCGCAGTTCGATCAGCCGATGGAGAACCTGCGCTCGGTCTTCTCGCTCCACGGTGAGCCGCTGACCATCCTAGCGCGCAAGGATGCCGACATTAACTCCATCCAGGACCTGAAAGGCAAGCGCGTCAATATCGGTAACCCGGGCTCCGGCCAGCGCGCCACCATGGAAGTGCTGATGGATGCGGAAGGCTGGGACACCAGCGTCTTCTCGCTATCTTCCGAGCTCGGTGCCGCCGAGATGGCCTCAGCGCTGGCCGACAACAACATAGATGCCATGGCATACGTGGTCGGTCACCCCAACGGCGCCATCCAGGAAGCGACCACCACCGTCGCCTCCAACCTGGTCCCGTTGAACGACGATGCCGTCAAAGGACTGGTCGATGAGTTCCCCTACTACAGCATGTCCACCATTCCAGGCGGCATGTACGAGGGCAACCCGGACGACGTCGAGACCTTCGGTGTCCGCGCGACCTTCGTGACGTCCGCCGACGTCGACGACGAGGTCGTCTACCAGACGGTCAAGGCCGTGTTCGACAACTTCGATCGCTTCAAGCGCCTGCACCCCGCGTTCGCCAACCTGACGCCGGAAGACATGATCAGCCAGGGCCTCTCCGCCCCGCTGCATGAAGGGGCCAAGCGCTACTACAAGGAGCAGGGCTGGTTGTAACGGCTCGACGTCATTCTCGAGAGACGTCGTTGACACTCTGGCGCGGTGGTTGTCTGCAACCGCCGCGCCGTTGGATGGAATCCCCGCGACGATGATCGTCGCATCGAATCAGGCGTGAACCGATAATCGTGTCGATGTCGGTTCACTCACCGGTCGCCAAGGGTTTGTACGAAAAGTCGGCGAGCGAAGGCAAGAAAAGGCAAAAATCGGCGAAAGAGGACCGGGCTGGCGCTCCGGGTTTTCGTTGCGCAACGATTCGCTCGCGCAGGCAATGATTCAGTGTTTCCTCATGTCAGGATCTGCTCATGACCGATAACAAGACTTCCGGCCCCGATCAGGCCAAGCTGGAAGAACTGGCCGCGACCGATACCGGTGGTCGCAAACTGACCGGAACGCCCAACCGCCTCCTGCTCGGTGTGGCGGCGCTGTGGTCGCTGTTCCAGCTCTGGATCGCCTCGCCGCTTCCCTTCATCGTCGGATTTGGTGTCTTCAGCGCCACCGAGGCGCGTTCCATTCACCTGGCATTTGCCGTTTTCCTGGCCTTCATGGCCTATCCGGCGTTCAAGCGCTCGCCACGCGAGCGCATGCCGATCCTCGATTGGGTGATGGCCTTGGTCGGGGCGTTCTGCGCCTCGTACCTCTACTTCTTCTACGCCCAGCTGTCGCAGCGCCCCGGCGCGCCGATTCTGCAGGACGTGATCGTCGGCGTGGTGGGGATCGTGTTGCTGCTCGAGGCGACACGCCGCGCGCTCGGACCGCCGCTGATGATCATCGCGCTGGTCTTCCTGGTCTATTCGCTGGCGGGACCCTACATGCCGGGGATCCTGGCCCATCGTGGCGTCAGCTTCTCCGGGCTGGTCAATCACCAGTGGCTGACCACGCAAGGGGTGTTCGGGATCGCGCTGGGGGTGTCCACCAGCTTCGTGTTCCTGTTCGTGCTGTTTGGCGCGCTGCTCGACAAGGCCGGCGCCGGCAACTACTTCATCAAGGTCGCGTTTTCGCTGCTGGGGCACTATCGCGGTGGCCCGGCCAAGGCCGCCGTGGTTTCTTCCGGTCTCACCGGCCTGATCTCTGGTTCCTCGATCGCCAATACCGTGACCACCGGCACCTTCACCATCCCGATGATGAAGCGCGTCGGCTTCAGCGCGACCAAGGCGGGCGCGGTCGAGGTTTCCTCGTCTGTCAACGGTCAAATCATGCCGCCAGTCATGGGCGCGGCCGCGTTCCTGATGGTCGAATATGTCGGTATTCCGTATATCGAAGTGATCAAGCACGCTTTCCTGCCGGCGGTCATCTCCTACATCGCACTGCTCTATATCGTTCATCTCGAGGCGATGAAGGCCGGGATGCAGGGACTGCCCAGCGGCAACCCGCAGCGGCCCTGGCTCAACAAGATTCTCGGCTTCCTGACCGGGCTGGTCGGCATCATGGCGCTGGCGTTCGCCGTCTACTATGGCATCGGCTGGCTCAAGCCGGTGCTGGGAGATTCGGCTTCCTGGGTCATCGCCCTGGGCATCGGCGCCATCTACATCGCGCTGCTGAAGATGGGCGCCCACTACCCCGAACTGGAAGTGGACGACCCTTCGCAGGAGATCACCCAACTGCCGCGTACCAAACCCACCGTGATGGTGGGGCTGCACTACATTCTGCCGGTGGTCGTGCTGGTGTGGTGTCTGATGGTGGAGCGACTGTCGCCGGGCCTGTCGGCGTTCTGGGCCACCGCCTTCATGATCTTCATCATCCTGACGCAGCGGCCGGTCGACGCCTTCTTCCGTGGCAAGAGCGAACTGGCCAGCGACATCAAGCGTGGCGGCATGGATTTGTGGGACGGACTAATCGATGGTGCCCGCAACATGATCGGTATCGGTATCGCCACCGCGACCGCGGGCATCATCGTCGGCGCCGTCGCGCAGACCGGTGTCGGCCTGGTGCTGGCGGATCTGGTCGAAACGCTGTCGATGGGCAACCTGCTGCTGATGCTGCTGCTCACCGCGGTTCTCAGCCTGATCCTGGGCATGGGACTGCCGACCACCGCCAATTACATCGTGGTTTCCGCGCTGCTGGCACCGGTGATCGTACAGCTGGGCGAGCAGAACGGTTTGATCGTGCCGCTGATCGCGGTGCATCTGTTCGTGTTCTACTTCGGCATCATGGCCGACGTCACACCGCCGGTGGGGCTGGCCTCGTTCGCGGCGGCGGCGATCTCCGGCGCGGATCCAATTCGAACGGGTTTCCAGGCGTTCTATTACAGCCTGCGGACGGCGGCGCTGCCCTTCCTGTTCATCTTCAACACCGATCTGTTGCTGATCAATGTCGACTGGCTCCATGGCATCATCATCTTCATCGTGGCAACGGTGGCGATGCTGATCTTTGCGGCGGCGACGCAAGGATTCATGCTGGTCAGGAGCCGCTGGTACGAGAGCCTGCTACTGTTGCTGGTAGCCTTCACGCTGTTTCGCCCCGGCTTCTGGATGGACATGGTCGATGCGCCTTACGAAGAGGTGCCACCGGCGCAATTCGAACAGGCGCTGGGCGAGATCGGCCCCGACGGTCACCTGATGACGCGGATCGAGGGGCTCGATGCCTACGGCGCGCCGACCAGCTTCGTGATCCAGGTGCCGGCGACGGAGGGCGAGACCGGTGCCGAGCGGCTGCAGAGCCTGGGTCTGCACCTGATGCAGGAAGACGGCAAGACGTTGGTGGACATGACCGATTTCGGCAGTCAGGCGGAAAAGCTGGGTTTCGACTTCGATCAGCAGATCGTCTCGGTACGTATCCCTACGTCGCAAATGCCGAAAGAGCTGATGTGGATCCCGGCGCTGCTGATGTTCGGGCTGGTCGTCGCGCTCCAGCGGCGTCGCCGGGGACCCTCGGCCGGCAAGCCCGAGCGACCGGCAACGGCCTGACGCCGGGCCCGTGTCGACATGACGGCCGTCTCTCACGAGGCGGTCGTTTTTCATCCCGGGGTCGTCATCGCGCCGCCAGCGATGACGTCATCTTGACCAGAAGCGAGGTGAGCGTGAGCTTTCCCGATGCATCCATCGATTATCGCCAGCATCCCGAATGCTACCGTATCGGCCATGGCGAACGCGGCGTCTTCCATGTCCAACCCTACAAGGATGAACTGCTTCCGCTGTGGGCGATTCGCAACGAAGCCGATGCCAGGCAGGCAGTCCGCGATCTCTCCGCGCGGTTTCGCGGCTATCGCGAACGCGGCGATTTCGTGGGCATGGACATGACGCGCAAGTATCTGCAAATGGGCTATACCCGCGCGAGACGCTACGCGCGCTACCCTGGCGGGCGCAAGAGGGACGCCACGGGGCGCCAGCGACGACCGGGCAACGCCGATGCCGAGAAGGCCCGCATCGCCGAGCACTATCGTTCGGCGCTGGACCGCTTGCGTGGCGACAAGGTCTACCAGCAGGCCAAACGCGAATACCAGCGTCGCCTGCGATCCGCCCGGGGCTGAGCGCGTCACCGATCATTTTTCGACAGGAGAGCCTTTCGTGCCCACGCTTGCCACCATCCATCGTTATCCGATCAAGTCCACCGCGGGCTCGTCCCTGCAACGTGCCCGAGTCGAGGAGGAAGGCCTCGCCGGCGACCGCCGGTTCATGGTGGTCAGGCCCGACGGCACCTTTCTGACCGCGCGAACGCATCCGGGGCTTCAGCGAGTCCGAGCGCAGTTCGACGGAGAGCGCCTGACCTTGACCCATGACGTCCTGCCCCCGGTGGATGTGGCCCGTCGGGAGTTCTCGGGGCATCCCTTCGATACCCAGGTGTGGGCCGACTCCTTCACCGCCACCACCACGCACACCTCGCTCGATGAGTGGTTCAGTGACGCCGCCGGCGAACCGGCGCGGCTGCTGTGGCTGGGTGAGCGGTCCCCGCGCTATCGGGACGCGATCGGAGTCAGAGTCAGTTTCGCCGACGGCTATCCGCTGTTGCTGATCTCCGAGGCCTCGCTGGAGGATCTCAACGCCCGTACCGATGGCACACACGTCATGGCGCAATTCCGACCCAACCTCGTCGCGACCGGCACAGAGCCCTACGCTGAGGATGGCTGGAAGCGAATTCGCATCGGCGAGGTGACGTTTCGCGTCGATGCGCCTTGCTCGCGCTGCGCCATGGTGACGGTCGACCCGTTCAGGGGGGAGAAGCGTGCCGACAAGGAACCACTCAAGACGCTGGCCGGCTATCGCCGGGGAGAGAAAGGCAAGGTCTATTTCGGTCAGAATCTGGTGGCGGAAAACAGCGGAGAGATCCAGGTGGGCGACACCATCGAGGTGCTGGAATTCTTGAGCTGAGATGAACCCGGCATGAACGTTATCGGCGGGTAACGTTCATGCTGCGTTGAGGTTAACTTTCCCTCGAAAACATTCATCTTCGCGTCAGGTTGTCGAGTGTTCTGTTACATTAGTTTTTGTTAAATATTTGATGTTTCCTGCCCGCTGTCACCTGCCGTGACACTCCCTGTCATGCACCGTTCATCTTGAAGAAAACCACATCGCGGTAACCCCGTTTTTACGTTTCTTTGCCGCCGGGCGATGGCCGATCGGCTGCACGAAGCTGTCTCGACGGCATCGGCATCTCGCTTTCCTGAATCAACATTCAATCACACCGCCTTACAAAATTTGCAGGCGGCAAAGCGATTTTCGCTTGCCTGGAACGGTGCTCCCGCCTTACGACTTTATGTGAAGCCTGCGCCTTTCGTCTCATGCGAGGGAGAGCGGGGAGTCCGGTCCGAAGGACCGGTGCTTCGACCGACCCTCGCGTGCCGTGCGTGGGGACCGTGGGCCCCATCGAGCCCATCGGCGTCGAGCGACAGGGATTCCAATCGTCACCGTACAGGAGTGCTGGACATGCAATTTTTCGACCGTTTGCTACTCGAGAACCGGGCCTGGGCCGACAACATGAAAGCTTCCGACCCGGAAATTTTCGAGCGGCTCCATCAGGGGCAATCGCCATCCGCGCTGTGGATCGGCTGCTGCGACAGTCGGGTACCGGCGGAGCAGATCTGTAATGCCAAACCCGGGGAGCTTTTCATCCACCGCAATATCGCCAACCTGGTTCACGAGGACGATGCCAACGTCTCGAGCGTGCTCGAATACGCCATCCACGCGCTCAAGGTCGATCACATCATCGTCTGCGGTCACCGCGGCTGTGGCGGGATCCAGGCGGCAGTCGCCGGTGGGGACGCGCTGCAGGCGCTGCCCTACGTCGACAAGCACCTGGGCCAGGTCAAGCGACTGGTCGCCGAGCGCAAGGAGGAACTCGCTCGGTTCTCGCGTTTGAGCGACAAGGTCGACCACGTCGTCGAACTCAACGTCATCGCCCAGGTCGAGCGGCTCTCCTCGCTGCCGCTGGTCAGCGACAGCTGGGAGGCGCGCCGGGCGCCGAGCCTGCATGGCTGGGTCTATGACCTGGCCACCGGACACCTCGAGGAGGTCTACCGCCGCGAGGCCGAATGGGCCGATCAGAACTGGCAGCAGGCAGCGGCCGGCTAGATCGAACGCCGACACGCTGTGACTCAAGGATCCGAGGACACGACAATGACGACACCGACGCAAACGGCTTCGGCACAACGCGACAACCCCGACACCTTCTCTTTCCGGCATCTTGCCCGCGATATCCCGGCGGGGATCGTGGTCTTTCTGGTAGCGATTCCGCTCTGCCTGGGGATCGCACTGGCTTCCGGCGCGCCTCCCATCGCCGGTCTTGTCGCCGGCATGGTGGGCGGGCTGGTGGTGACGATGTTCAGCGGCTCGGCGCTCAGCGTCAGCGGTCCGGCGGCCGGCCTGACCGTCATCGTGCTGGATGCGATCGAACAGTTGGGCAGCTTTTCCGCTTTCCTGATCGCGGTGGTGCTGGCCGGCGCGCTGCAACTGCTGATGGGGATCTTCAAGCTGGGCCGGATCGGTGCCTTCGTGCCGACCTCGGTGATCAAGGGGATGCTGGCCGGCATCGGTCTGATCCTGGTGCTGGGTCAATTCCCCATGGCACTGGGACACCCCCTGGAGGAGATGCCATCCATCACCGAACCGGTCGCGCTGTTCAGCGATATCTCGCCGCTGGCCACGCTGATCGCGTTGTTCAGTCTGGCGCTGCTGGTGCTGTGGGAGCAGCCGATGATCAAGCGGCACCGGGCGCTGGCACTGATCCCGGGGCCGCTGCTGGTGGTGCTCGGCAGTATCGCCATCGATCGCCTGGTGGGCGGCGCGATGCCTGGCTGGGCGCTGGGAGCGGGGCATCACATCGATCTCGACGGCCTGTCCGGACCTTCGGAGCTGATCGCCCAGATGACCCGGTCGGATCTCGGCGCGCTGGCCAACCCGGCGGTCTATACGGTCGCCATCACCATCGCCATCATCGCCAGCCTCGAGACGCTGTTGAGCCTGGAGGCCATCGACAAGCTGGACCCGCTCAAGCGTCACTCGCCGCCACACCGCGAATTGAAGGCCCAGGGCATCGGCAACATGGTGTGCGGGCTGGTCGGGGCGCTGCCGGTCACTGCGGTGATCGTGCGCAGCTCCGCCAACGCCAATGCGGGGGGCCGCACGCGGCTGTCCAGCCTGATTCACGGTGGCCTGCTGCTGGTGAGCGTGGCGTTTCTGGCGGTCTGGCTCGAGTTGATTCCCCTGGCCACGCTGGCGGCGATCCTGCTGCACACCGGCTACAAGCTGGCCAAGCCGGCGCTGTTCATGGAGCAGTATCGCGAGGGGATGCGTCGTTTCATCCCGTTCACCGTGACGGTGATCACGATTCTCGCCACCGATCTGCTGATGGGCGTGCTGGTGGGGCTGGTGTGCAGTCTCTACTTCCTGCTGCAGTCCGGCTATCGTTCGGCGATTGCCTGCACCCGGCGTGGCGATCACATGCTGCTCAAGTTCCAGCAGGACGTCTCGTTTTTGAACCGTGAGGAGATGCGCCAGTATCTCGATACGGTGCCGGACAACGGCGAGCTGATCATCGATGCCACCGGCGCCAACTACATCGATCCGGACATTCGCGAGGATATCGACCGTTTCGTCGGCAACGCGTCTTCCCGCGGCATCGTGGTCGAGCTGCGCGATGTGGAAGGTACCTCCGGCACGTTCGGCGATGTCGAGCCGGCCCAAGGCGTGGCGCGGGCCGTTTGACCACCGGTGGCGACCCCGTCTCGACCGCCGCGCCCTTGCCGGGGTGCGGCGGTTCGCGTTGGCATGAAGCCAGCTCTCAGGAGAGCGGTTTGCGCAGGTAGATCCGTCTCAACCCCACCTCCTCGACGCGATGCGTCTCCACATAGCCGTAGCGCCGGTAGATCGCCAGGTTCTCGTGCATCAGTTCCTGGGTGTAGAGCGTCACGTTATCGAAGCCCAACTGCCTGGCCCGGGTCTCCGCCATCTCCATCAGCTTGCGGCCGAATCCGCGACCCTGCGCGGCGGGAGCCACCGCCACGTTGTCGAGCAGCAGCGTATCGGGCTTGGGGATCAGCACCAGCAGTCCGACCACCTCGTCGCCTTCCACCAGCAGATTGACGTGGCCGGCCGCGATATGACGGGCATAGCGATTGTCGCCGATATCGCGGATCGGACCGGGTGTCTTGCCGATACGCTCGACGTAATGGCCGTAGGCCGCGGTGACCAGCGCTTCCACGGCCTGCCGGTCGGTGGCGCGGGCCAGGCGTATCGCGCTCATCGGGGCTCCTTGGAGAAACGTGTGTCGCAGTCGTCTGCCCCCAGTTGCGTCACCTCGCTCGGGGCGCCGTGATCGTCCAGGCAGACCTGGCCGATACCGGCGCGATTCCACAGCCGCTCGCCTTTCGAGCGGCGCTCGGGTCGGTAAGGCTCGATCAGCATGCGGCGACGCTTGGTGAGCCAGTTGAGCGGCGACCAAGGCGCATAGAGCCAGCGATTGAGACGGTCGAACCAGTCGAGCAGCGTATCGGGGAAGGTGTTCTTGAGGCCGCTGCTGGTGATCTGCCACATGCGGGGACTGTCGCGACGCTGGCGGATGGTGATCGCATAGACGAAGGAGTAGTGGACGTCGCCGGAGAGGATCACGTAACGCTGCGGCGTGCGGCTGTGGCGCAGGATATTGAGCATGGTTTGGGCGGCGCCGGGGTGTGCCATCCAGTTCTCCGCATCGACCAGCAGCGGCTTGCCGAACCAGGTGAACACACGCTGGATGCCCTCGATCAGCTTGACGCCGAAGATCGGCGCCGGGGAGACGATGATCACCGACGGCTCCCCGAGCAGCTCCTGCTGGAACTCGCTCAGCGCCTCCCAATCCATCAACCCCGAGGGGTGGTGTCGGCGGCGTTCGCTGCGCCAGCGCCGGGTGCGCGTATCCAGCACGACCAGTCGAGGCGTCGACTCGATCGTGTAGCCCCAGCCGGTGAAACGCAGCAGCCGGGTCACCAGCCGGTCCTGCAACTGGCAGTCGAAAGCGCCGTCGCCGCTGGCGGAGTCCAGCCATTCGCGACTGGCGCTCAGCGGTTCGGCCAGTCCATCGGGATCGTTGCCCCAGCCCTGGCAGAACAGGTACGCGATCAGGGCGTTACCCACGATCCGGCGCGAGAAGGGGTGATCGTAGACCGCGGCCTCCCAGGCAGCGGAGAGGTTCCAGTCGTCGGTGACGTCGTGGTCGTCGAAGATCATCAGCGTGGGCAGATGGGCGAACAGGCGTGCCACGCCCGGCAGACCGGTGACGAACGCCTCGATATGCCGCTGCTCGTCGCGGTAGCGGTCCTGCTCCTCCGCGGCCAGTTGCGGCATCTCGACCTCGATCAGCCGCCAGGGTGTCGGCGACCATACCAGCAGGTACATCGCCAGCAGTTCGGCAAAGGTGACCAGGTGGTTTTCCGCGCTGGCGGTGGTGAAGATCGGCTTGCGCACGCCACCGAAGAACTTCTCGCGCAGTGCCTCCGTGGAACGGATCGCCGGCAGCAGCTCGTCACGATGATAGTAGGTCTCGTCGCGGGCGTAGAGTTCGCTGCCGCTGGCGATGTCCGTGCCTTCCAGGCATTCGTCGTGGAGACCGAGGCGGGCGATCAACGCATGGATGGCGGCCAGCATCGGGCCGGCGACGTCGTCGGCGTAGATCTGATCCCCGGTCAGCAGCAGTACCGCCGGTCTGGCGGCGGCGTCGTCATGGCAGCCGTCCAGCCAGCGGTCGGCGCGCACCAGGCCGTCCTCGCTGGGGTGGTGGGGTTTGCGACAGGAGCCATGAAGCAGGTTGTCATAGCGCGAGCGCAGCACCAGCGTAGGTAGCGGCTCGCTGCCGTAGCACAGTGACTTGCCCCAGTCGCCGATCGAGTGCCACTCGGACTCGCCACGATAGGCGAGGTCGTAGGCGATGCGGACATCCTGGGGCAGGGCGGCATCCAGCTCCAGGTCGATCAGATGGAGGTGGGCACGGGTACCCACCTCCACCCGGGTCGTTGCCGGTGCCAACGGGTGTGTCCACGACGCGTCGTCGGTGATCAGGGTCAGCCGGAACTCGAGCGGGCGCGATGCGGCCAGCCACAGCACCAATCGCTGGGGCGCCGCCCGGCGGAGTATCGGCCCGGCCAGGATGTCGGGGAGGTCGTCTGACAAGTCGCAGGTTCCTGAAAGCATCAATGGGCCAAGCATACTTCAGTCGTGGCTCCCGGCCACGCTTCCGGGGAGGATCCATCGCATCGCGTTCAGCGCCGTCGCTTGAGCGTCCTGTCGATCACGTCCAGCCCCGGCCTGTAGTCGCCACGGGCCGCTTGCATGGCTCTCGTCAGCGCCTGTTCGGCGACACGGTCGTGGTCCTGGGGCAGCGAGTTCACCTTGCAGGGCAGGAAATCGAGTAGCCGGTCGTCGCCGAAGGTGGCCAGGCGCAGATCCGCCGGTGGGGCGCCGTGTTCGAGCAGCACGTCGAGCAGTCCGTCCATCAGGGTATAGGAGGCGGTGACGATGGCGTCCGGCAAGCCGTCGTCATCCAGCAACCGCTGCATCAGCGAGGCACCGCTATCGTGATCGTAGCGCTCGCCGCTGAGGCAGTGGGGACGGCACCGGGCCTCGCCGGCCAGGGCATCCAGAAAGCCGCGCCGCCGCTCGGTGCTGATCGAGAGATCCGGTACGGCGTCCAGCCACACCACGTCCGTCACCTCGTTGGCCAGCACCGAACGGGTCAACATCTCGCCGGCGGCGCGACCGTTGGTCACGATGTTGACGAAGCGTTCGGGATCCAGTGGTCGGTCGATGGCGATGATCGGTAGTCCCTGCGCCAGCAGTTCGACATAGAAAGGGTCCTGGGGGCTCAAGCTGCTGGCCACCAACAGCACGTCGCAGCGCTGGGCGCGCAGGGATTTCGCGACTTCGCGCTCGCTCTGCGGGTCGTCGTCGGAACCGGCGATCAACAACTGATAGCCCTGCCGGCGCGCGCCATGCTCGAGACGCTTGGCCAACCGTGCGTAGCTGCCGTTCTCCAGATCCGGCACGATCAGGCCCAGGGTGCGGCTGTCGCCTCCCCGCAGTGCCGCCGCCTGGGCATCGATTCGATAGTCGTGGGCATTGGCGACGGCCAGCACCCGTGCCACCGTGGCTTCGCTGATGCGCCTCGCTTTGGCCTGGCCGTTGAGAACATAGCTGGCGGTGGTGCGGGAAACGCCGGCCAGTCGGGCGATATCGGCAAGCTTCATGCAGGGCTCCTGCGATGTCCATGGGAGAGGGCGGCGCATTTTCACGGTCTGAACGATACCGCGTCGGGTCCTGTCGGCCCAGTCCGATTTCGGCGACGACCGTGCCGGGACGGGCGTGAGGCGAAGGTCTAGCTTGCCAAACCGCGCGTCAGCAGAGAGCATTGGTGCCATTGAGGTGACACGATTCAGCTGGTATCCATGAATCCGCCAGCCCCGCCGATTCCGCTGCGGCTGGCGGGCCGCGATCGTGCATCGAACGACCCACTCGGAGAGATCGTTATGTTGACCCTCCAGCCGCAAGACGCGGCGCTCGATTGCCAGGCCGACAGTTGGCAGGAGGCGCTGGATCAGGCCGCCGCCTCGTTGCACGAGGCCGGCCTGGTCGAAGCCGACTATCGCGATGCCCTGCATGCCCGCGAGGCGCAGGGCTCGACCTTCCTCGGCAGCGGTATCGGCATTCCCCACGGCACCCCGGAGAGCCGCGGGCAGATCCACCGGACCGGCGTCCGGCTGCTGCAGTTCCCGTCAGGCGTGACCTGGCACGACGGCAACCGGGTGTTCCTGCTGGTGGCGATCGCCGCCGCCAGCGACGAGCATCTCGAGGTGCTGCGCCGCTTGACCCACGTCCTCGATGACGAAGGGGGCGCCGAGCGCATCGCCAACACTGACAGCGCCGAGGCGATGGTGGCACTGCTCGCCAAACCGCCGGCCAAGGCCCGCCTGGACGCCGGCACGCTGTGCCTGGGTTTCCCGGCACGGGACCGTTTCGAGCTGGCGCTGGCGGCGGCGGCGCGACTGCGCCAGGCGGATTGCGTCGATGCACGCTTCGTCGCCGCGATCACCGAGCAGGAGCCGGTCGCGCTCGGTCAGGGGCTGTGGCTGGTGAGCGCTTCCCTCGGTGTCAGCCAGCCGGCGTTGGCGCTGGCGACACCGGAGCGGTCGTTCAGCGGTCCGAAGGGCGTGGTCAATGGCGTCTTCTGCGTGGCGACGCAAGGCGACGTTCACCGGGCGCTGCTGGAGCGGCTGGCGGATCTGCTGGATAGCGGCGAAGGCGAGGCGCTGGTCGATGCCGATGCGGACCATGTCCTGGCGCGGTTGTCCGGCGAGTCGAGCCGTGCCGAGACCGCTCGGGCAACGCTGCTCAATGCGCATGGCCTGCACGCGCGGCCTGCCAAGTTGCTGGTCCAGGCGGCCCGCGAGCAGTCGCTGCCGGTTCGCGTGCGCTTGATGGAGGGCGCGGCGGAGACGGTTTCCGCCGCCAGCCTCACCAAGGTGATCGGGCTCGGCGCCCGACGCGGTCAGACGCTGATCTTCTCCGCCGAGGGGGAGGGGGCCCAGGCGGCGCTGGCGGCGATGGTCGCCGCCGTCAAGGCCGGGCTCGGTGAGTCGGTGCGTCCGCTGGCGGACGGCGGCCTCGCCGATCACGCGTCTCGAGACAAGACCGCGGCGCCAACGGAAGAGGCCGCGCAGGAGCCTGTCGCCGACGACACGGTATTGCCGGCCACCGCCGCCTCGCCGGGCCTGGCGATCGCGCCGGTCTTCGTGATGCGCGCGCCCAGCTTCGATTATCCCGAGCGGGCTCGCGATCTGACGCCGGAGAAACAAGGGGATGCCGAATGCCAGCGGGAGCGCCTGGGTGCCAGCCTGAGCGAGGCGCGTGACCAGCTGCGCGCGCTGATCGGCACCGCCAAGGGCGGCGACGTGGCCGAGATTCTCTCCATGCACGCCGAGATGCTCGACGATCCTGAGCTGCACGAAGCGGCCTTCGAAGGCATGCGCGATGGCCTGAGCGCCGAAGCCGCCTGGTGGCAGGCGATCGATACCGCCGCCCGTGCCCAGGAAGTGCTGGCGGACCGCCTCCTGGCCGAACGGGCAGCGGATCTTCGTGACGTGGGGCGTCGCGTGCTCGGCGTGTTGTGCGGGGTAAAGATGCCGACACCGCCGCAGCGCCCGTACATTCTGGTCACCGACGACATCGGGCCCTCCGACGTGGCGCGTCTCGATACCGCCCAGGTGCGGGGACTGCTGACCGCCCGCGGCGGCGCCACTTCCCACAGCGCCATCCTGGCGCGGGCGCTGGGCATTCCCGCGGTGGTGGGGGCTGGACCGCGGGCACTGACGCTCGCCAACGACGATGAACTGATCCTCGATGGCGATCTCGGCCGGGTGATCGTGCGTCCCAGCGCGGAGCGCCGCGATCGCGCCGAACTGCGGCTCAAGGAGCTGGAGCGGCTGCGCCGCGAGGCCCACGGCTCGCGGTTCGAGGAGGGCCGCACGGCGGATGGCCGACGTGTCGAGGTCGCCGCCAACCTGGGCAACACCGCCCACGCCGCGGATGCCGTCGAGCAGGGCGCCGAGGGCGTCGGGCTGCTGCGCACCGAATTCCTGTTCATGGCGCATCCGGAGGCGCCGGATCTGGAGACCCAGATCGGTGAGTACCAACGCGCCTTCGATGCCCTCGATGGCCGTCCGCTGGTGGCGCGCACGCTGGACGTCGGCGGCGACAAGCCGCTGCCCTACTGGCCGGTGGCGGCGGAGGACAATCCGTTTCTCGGTCTGCGCGGCATCCGGCTGGCGCTGACCCGCCCCGACGTCCTCGAAACCCAGCTGCGGGCACTGTTGACCGCCGCCGGTGATCGTCCGTTGCGGATCATGTTCCCGATGGTCAAGGACGTCGACGAGTACCGCCAGGCCAGGGCGATCGTCGACCGGCTGCAGCAGGAGATCGGCGCGGCGGACGTCCAGGTCGGGGTGATGATCGAGATTCCTTCCGCGGCGCTGCTGGCACCTAGCCTGGCGGCGGAGGTCGACTTCTTCTCCATCGGCACCAACGACCTGACCCAGTACACCCTGGCGATCGATCGTGGCCATCCCGAACTCTCGTCCCAGGCGGATGGCCTGCATCCGGCGGTATTGCGGCTGATCCAGATGACCGTGGATGCCGCCCATGCCGAGGGCAAATGGGTCGGCGTCTGCGGAGAGTTGGGCTCGGACGCCGCCGCGGTGCCGGTGCTGGTCGGTCTCGGCGTCGACGAGCTATCGGTGTCGGTGCGCCAGGTGCCGATGGTCAAGGCCCGCCTGCGCGGCATCACCCAGGCAACGGCGCGGCTGCATGCCGAGACGGCACTGGCCCAGGCCACCAGCCAGGCCGTGCGCGATGCGCTGGAGACACTCTGATGGCGCATGTGCTGGTGGTGACGCTCAATCCGGCGCTGGATCTGTCGATCCAGTTGCCGCGACTCGAGCCGGGGGCGGTCAATCGCACGCGGTCGTCGCATCTGGCGGCGGCCGGCAAGGGGCTCAACGTGGCCCAGGTGCTGGTGGCGCTGGGCCACCGCGTGACGCTGTCGGGCTTTCTGGGCGCTGACAACGATACCGCGTTCGTCCAGGCGTGCCGGCGCGACGGCATCGAGGATGCCAGCCTGCGCCTGCCCGGCGAGACCCGGATCAACGCCAAGCTGGCCGAGGACGACGGTCGGGTGACCGACGTCAACGGTCCTGGGCTCGAGGTCTCCAAGGCCGCACTGGCCGAGCTGACCGCCGCGCTGGTCGCATGCTGCGAGATCTCGGCGCCGTCGGCCGTGGTGGTCACCGGTAGCCTGCCGCCTGGCGTTTCTCCCGAGGCACTGGCGAGGTTGATCGAGACGCTCAAGGCGGACGGTATCCCGATCTGGGTCGATACCAGCGGGCCGGCGCTGACGGCAGCGCTGGCGGTTTCGCCTCACGCGGTCAAGCCCAACGAGCAGGAGCTGACCGAGTGGGCCGGCGGTCCGCTGGACGAACCGGCATCACAGCTCGATGCGGCCCGGCGGCTGCACGCGGCCGGCATCGAGGAGTCGATACTGTCGCTCGGCGCGGAGGGGACGCTGTGGATCAGCCGGCGCGGCGCATGGCGGGCAACCCCGCCCAGGGTCGAGGTCAAGAGTACGGTGGGAGCCGGCGACACCCTGCTGGCCGCCCTGCTGCATGGGGTGATCGCGGGTCAGTCACCGCAGGATGCACTGCGCCAGGCAACGGCGCTGGCGGCAGAAGCGGTCCGGCATGTCGGCGTCGGCAACCCACACGTCGAGGATTTCCAGCAATTACTGCAACAGACGCGTGTCGTTCGCTGCGGCGGCGCACGTCAGGAGGGGGCATGAACGGTGAACGCATGAACGTCATTCTGATTACGGCCTGCCCCGGCGGCATGGCGACGACCTTTCTGGCCGCGAGGCGTCTGGAGCAGGCCGCGTTGCGTCGCGGCTGGCAGCCCCGGGTGGAGATGCACGGCGAACTCGAATCGGTCGCGCCGGTATCGGAACAGGCGATCGTCGAGGCAGATCTGGTCGTGGTGGCCGCCGATCGGGTGCCCGAGCCGTCGCGCTTCGTCGGCAAGCGGCTCTATCGCGCAGCGGTCCAGCAGGCGCTGCCCGATCCCGAGGCGTTTCTCGAGCGTGCCGCCCGCGAGGCGACGGCGTTCGACGCCGCCAGCGAACCTGCGAATGCCCCGGCGGTGGCCGAGGCGGATCCTTCTCGGGCCAGACATATCGTCGCGGTGACGGCCTGCCCAACCGGGGTCGCGCACACTTTCATGGCCGCCGAGGCCCTCGAGCAGGCCGGCCGGGCGCTGGGCCACCGGATCCACGTCGAGACCCAGGGCTCCGTGGGGGCGCAGAATCCGATCGGTGAAGCGGACATCGAGGCGGCGGATATCGTGCTGCTGGCCTGCGACATCGAGGTTGACGACACCCGTTTCGCCGGCAAGCCGATCTACCGCACCTCCACCGGCAGCGCACTCAAGCAGCCTCAGCAGACGATCCAGAAGGCCTTCGAGGAGGCGCAGGTAGAGTCGGCCGGCAGCGAAAAAGGGGCTGGCGGCGAGCGCAAGAGCGCGAAGGAGCGCGGGTTCTACAAGCACCTGCTGACCGGTGTCTCGTTCATGCTGCCGATGGTGGTGGCGGGCGGGCTCTGTATCGCGCTCTCGTTCGTGTTCGGGATCAAGGCCTACGAGCAGGAAGGGACGCTGGCAGCGGCGCTGATGCAGATCGGCGGCGGTACCGCCTTCGCCTTGATGGTACCAGTGCTGGCCGGCTATATCGCCTACTCCATCGCCGACCGTCCCGGCATCGCGCCGGGGATGATCGGCGGGATGCTGGCCTCTACCCTGGGGGCCGGTTTCATCGGCGGGATCCTTGCGGGCTTCCTGGCCGGCTACTCGGCCAAGGCGGTGACGCGCTACGTCAAGCTGCCGGCCAGCGTGGAGTCGCTCAAGCCGATCCTGATCATCCCGCTGCTGGCGAGCCTGTTCACCGGGCTGGTCATGATCTATGTGGTCGGCACCCCGGTGGCGGCGCTGCTGTCGACATTGACCACCTTCCTCAACAACATGGGGTCGACCAACGCGGTCCTGCTGGGCGTGCTGCTCGGCGCGATGATGTGCTTCGACCTTGGCGGGCCGGTCAACAAGGCAGCCTATACCTTCGGGGTGGGGCTGCTGTCGACCGAGACCTACATGCCGATGGCGGCGATCATGGCCGCGGGCATGGTGCCGCCCATCGGCATGGGGCTGGCCACGTTCCTGAGGCGCAGCCGGTTCGCCCAGGCCGAGCGTGAAGCGGGCAAGGCGTCGTTCGTGCTGGGCCTCTGCTTCATCAGCGAGGGGGCGATCCCCTTTGCCGCCAAGGATCCGCTGCGGGTGATTCCGGTCTCGATGCTCGGCGGCGCGGTGACCGGGGCGCTTTCGATGTGGTTCGGCGTCAAGCTGATGGCACCCCACGGCGGTCTGTTCGTGCTGCTGATCCCGAACGCGGTCAACCTGGCGCTGCTCTACCTGCTGGCCATTGCCGCCGGCTCGGTGATCACCGGGGTCGGCTACGCACTGCTCAAGCGTGGCGAGGCGGATACGGTGCCGGTCGCCCCGGCCCCGCCCGACACTGCCGGGGTGAGTCGCCAGGCGTCCTGATTCGCGAAAGTGGGTATCGCGACCTACGTTGGTGGATGACAAAAGCGCGTGTTGCCTAGCGGAGGTCGCAATGAAGATTCACTGGCAGGGCGATCGCCTGACCGTCGCCGAGGGCGATATCACCCGGTTCGAGGGCGATGCCATCGTCAATGCCGCCAACAAGAGTCTGCAGGGCGGCGGCGGCGTCGATGGGGCGATTCACCGTGCGGCAGGCCCTGAGCTGCTCAAGGCGTGTCGGGAACTGCGACGCACGATCTGGCCGGACGGGTTGCCCGTCGGTGAAGTGGCGATGACGCCCGGCTTCAAGCTGCCGGCGCGTCACGTCATCCACACGGTCGGGCCGGTATTCGCCAAATCGGAAGATCGTTCCGAACGGCTGGCCGACTGCTACCGTAACGCCTTGCATCTTGCCGCCGAGCATCGGTTCGAGCGGGTGGCGTTCTCGGCCATCTCGACGGGCATCTACGGCTATCCGGCCGCCGCCGCCGCTGGCATCGTGGCGGACGTGATGCGCGAGCGGCTGCCCGCTCTGCCCGGCCTGGAAGTGACGCTGGTGTTCTTCTCGGCGAGAGACGCCGATGGATTCCTGAAGAGCGCTTCCCTGTAGGGGGCGCCGCCGAGGAAGAACCGCTAAGGCAGGGGAGGGCCATCCTCGTTTCCCGGGACCGGCCGGACGATGGCCTCACTCTTCCGGCTGGTACTTGTAGCCGACCCCGTAGACCGAGCGGATAATGTCTCGCTCCGGCCAGACGTCGGCGATCTTGCGACGCAGTTTCTTGACGTGACTATCGACGGTGCGCTCGGAGACGATGCGATGGTCGCGATACATGTGATCCATTAACTGGTCGCGGGAGAATATCCGGCCCGGGCTGTGCATCATCACCTTGAGCAACTGGAACTCGACGGCGGTGAGATTGAGGTCCTCGCTCCCTGCCATGGCGCGCCAGCCATCTTCGTCCAGGGTCAAATGGTCGCCTTCGGGGGTTGCCTCGTCCGCGCCCGTGATGCCATGGCTCCGTCGCAGCACGGCCTTGACGCGAGCCACGACTTCCCGGGGACTGAAAGGTTTGCAGATATAGTCGTCGGCGCCCAGCTCGAGCCCCAGCAATCGATCCACCTCTTCGACCCGTGCGGTCAGCATGATCACCGGTATGGCGGGAAATCGCTCGCGAATCTGGCGGCACAGCGTGAGGCCGTCGGTGCCAGGCAGCATCAGGTCGAGCAGAACCAGTATCGGCTGGCTCTCCTCCAGCCACTCCATGACGGCGTTGCCGTGGTCGATGTGGTCGGAGGCATAGCCGCTCTTCGACAGGTAGTCGGCGACCAGGCGTGCGATCTTGGGTTCATCCTCGACGATCAGAATGGTGTCGTTCATCAAACCGGCTCCCTATCGGTTGGTATGGCTGCCATTGCTACTGGCTGACTCCATGGCGGGAGGGTAGGGCTCGGCGGAGGGTTCGGCTGGCAGGTCCAGTGGAAATGCCAGCGTCCATCGCAACCCGCCCAGTGGCGAAGCCGAAGGCGTCAGTACGCCACCCTGAGCCTCGATCAGCGCTCGGGCGATGGACAGGCCCAGCCCGCTGCCGCCGCTACGGCGGTTGCGCGAGCCTTCTACCCGATACAGCCGCTCGGTCAGACGAGGCAATTCGTCGGCCGGCACGCCTGGCGGAGTATCCTCCCAGATCACTTCCGCCTGGTCGTGACGTTGCCGCAGCGTGACGCGCAGTGTACCGGGGCCGTCGGTATAGGCAATGGTGTTGGAGAGCAGATTGTCCCATAGCTGGCGCAGTCTCTGGCTGTCGGCGCGTACCCAGATGGGAACGGTGTCGAGTTGAAGGGTCAGGCCGTGACTCTCCAGGCGCAATTCGCTGTCCTCGAGCCGCTGAACCAGCGACTCCTCGAGATCCACCGGAACCAGATGCATGTCCAGCGCGCCAGCGTCGCTCTGGGCGAGCAGCCGCAGGTCCTCGACCAGATGCCCGAGCTGGTCGACCTCCTGTTGAAGCGAGCCCAGGTTGTCCGGCGACAACGGACGCACGCCATCCTGCATGGCTTCGATCTCGCCGCGCAGCACTGCCAGCGGCGTGCGCAGTTCATGGGCGATATCCGCGACCCAGCGTTGTCTCGCACGCCGGTTGGCCTCGAGCGTTTCGGCCAACTGATTGAAATCCGCGGAGAGGCGCGACAGCTCGTCGCGACCGCGTTCGGACAGGCGCACACTGTAGTCTCCCAAGGTCAGTCGTCGGGTCGCCAGCGTCATGAAACGGGCGCGACGACCCAGCCACCAGGCCAGCCCGCCCGCCAGCAATAGCGAGGTGAGGAATAGCGAGCCGACGATGATCGTTAGATTGCGCTGCTGGCGCTCGAGGAATATCTGATCCATGCGCGCCATGAGGCGTTCCGGAGGGAGATAGCCAAGTTGCCCCACCAACTTGTCGCCACTGCGAATGGGAACGAAGTGCGGCTCCGGCGGTGGCGGAATGTCCAGGTCGAGATCCTGGGGTGGCTGCTTGAGCAGTGGTTCTCCGATCACCGGATTACTCAGTTCGTCCAGCAGCACGTAGCCGCGGGCGTCGGACAGCTGTCGGTCGATCCCGGTCGGGGGATGGCGGTCGCTCGACCATAGCTGGCTGCGAACCAGACTTTGCCAGGCGCGAGGGTTGTCGCGCAGCCACTGCCAACTCCCGCGTTGCGTCCACTGCTCGCCCAGTGCGTTGGCCAGGGTCTCGGCCCGTGTCGATTGGCTGCGTTCCAGGTAATTGACGAATCCCTCATCCAGACTTCGCGAGACGAACACGAATACCAAGCCGCTGATCAGCACATTGGTGACCAGGATGATGGCGAAAAGCTTGAAGCTCAGGCGTGACAGCCGCGGCCAGTCACGTCGACTACTGAGCGATAGAGACATAGGGGCAGGCTTTTTCACGGCTGGTGACGGTCCCTAAGTGTGGCGCAACGCATGGCAGTGACGGTTCAGGCAATCGGCAAAAATTGTGGAGATTGCTGCACGTGTCACTACGCTTCGAACTTCCGGCTCTGGGCGTCTTGCCCCGTTGCGCCGGGGGCGGAGCGCGGTAGAGAGCGGCTTCGACATCAGACCTCGTCGCTTCGGGATATCCGTCGCTTGCCCCAGACGAAGTCGATCGCCCAGTGGGGCTGGGTGGCAGCGTCGAAAGATGCCCACAGTTCGGCGAAAGTGAGTCCACTGACCGGATGCCGGTGCCCCGGCAGAAGCTCCGCCAGCGGATGGAGAACGAAAGCATAGCGGTCGATGTCCTCCCGCGGTAGCCGACGAGCGCCGCCTTGTTCGACCCTATCGCCCCACAGCAGTAGGTCGATATCCAGCGTGCGGGCGACGAACTTGGCCGGACCGGCCGGGCGGCCGTTATCCCGTTCGATCGCCTTGCAGTGACGATCGATCGCCGCCGGGGAGAGCTCTGTCTCGAAGGCCACGATCATGTTGTAGAACGGGCGCTCGTCGTCGAAATCGACCGCCGGGCTCTCGAAGACCCGGGAGAGCTGTAGCGGGTAAGGCGTGGCGAGGGCCTCCAGTGCCTCCAGTGCCCGGGTCAGATGCTGCTGGCGCTGGATGTTGCTGCCCAGCCCGAGAGCGACCAGCGGCATCAGTCGACGCTACGCTCGATGCGCACGCCCACGGCGCGTGCAGCCCTCACGGCGCCCGGCTTGCGAACGGTCAGGCGTAGATGACGGATGCCGAACTCGTCGATCAACAGTGCCGCGACGCGCTCCGCAAACGTCTCGACCAGGCCATGGGCGTTGGCGTCGGCGTAATCGGAGAGGCGCTGGCAGATGGCGGCGTAGTCGAGTGTTTGGGAGAGATCGTCCGCACGGGCCGCCGGACGAATGTCGGTACGAAGCTCCAGGTCCAGCTCCAGGCGTTGGCGCACCTTGCGTTCCCAATCGTAGACGCCGATCACCGTCTCCAGGCTCAAGCCTTCGATCATTACCTGATCCACGCGAACTCCTCGTCAGCGCTGATGATTTCCGTCAGCGTTCATCGTGCGAGTGGTGAGTCGAAGCCGACGCACCGTCCAAGGTGGCGTCGATTGTACGCGATGAGAGTGGCAGAATCAGGGCTCTCGATGATGTCCGCTTTGTGCGGTCAAGGGGAATGACATCTTGCCTCCGATCGTTGTCACCGGCTTGCTGATGGCGGCTGGCTACCTCAGTGGTTCGCTGCTCGGTGCGATCTGGGTGTGCCGAGCCTGGGGGCTGAGCGACCCGCGCTGGGCAGGCTCGGGGAATCCGGGATTCTCCAATGTTCTGCGGGCCTTCGGCTGGCGTCCGGCGCTGGTGACGCTGGTCATCGATGCAGTCAAGGGAATGCCGGTGCTGTGGCTGGCCGGTATGTTGTCGCTCTCGGTCTGGGCCCAGGGGCTGGTGGGGTTGAGTGTGCTGGTAGGGCACAGCTGCCCGGTCTGGCATCGGGGGCGAGGTGGCAAGGCGGTGGCCAGTGCGTTTGGCGTGCTGTTGATGCTGGCGACGCCGGTTGCGTTGATCTGCGCGCTCTGCTGGTTTCTGCTCGCCTGGAGAGTGCGCACGGCGGCCGTGGCGTCGCTGGCGTCGGCGCTGCTGGCCCCGCTGCTGAGTTACTGGCTGGTGCCGCGGATGACGGGCGTCATCTGCGTGTTTTCGTTGCTGGTGCTGGCGCGGCATGCCTGGAACATTCGGCTGTGGCGGGAGCAGCGCCGCGAGGCGCACGAGCCGATGCTGGCAGCCCCTTTCGATGAAGAAGACGCGCTGCACGATCGTCGCGAGATCGATGGCCGGGACTAGCGCTAGCACCCGGGAGGCGTCAGTTCCGCCAGTGGCCAGCGGGGGCGGGGCTGCAGGGTCTGGCTATGCTGCCCCGCGATCAGTCGCTGTGCGCCGGCGTAGGCGATCATCGCGCCGTTATCGGTGCAGAAACGCCCGCGTGGGTAGAATGCCCTGGCCCCGAGCTTCGTCAGCGCGATATCGAGCGTCTCGCGCAGGCGTCGATTGGCGCTGACGCCTCCGGCGACGACCAGCCTTGTCCGGCCGCTCTCCTTGAGGGCTCGCCGGCACTTGATGATCAGCGTATCGACGACGGCATCCTCGAAGGCACGGGCGACATCGGCCTGAGCCTGATCGTCGAAGGCGTCCTGCTCGTGAAGCTGACGCAGAGTGGTCAAGGTGTGAGTCTTGAGCCCGGAGAAACTGAAGTCGAGCCCCGGTCGATCGGTCATCGGGCGGGGGAAACGAAAGCGTTCGCTGCGGCCCCGCTCGGCCAGTGCGGCGACCTGCGGGCCGCCGGGGTAGGGTAGCTCGAGCATCTTGGCGACCTTGTCGAAGGCTTCGCCGGCGGCGTCGTCGACGGATTCGCCCAGCAAACGATAGTCGCCCAGGCCGCGCACGTCGACCAGTTGCGTATGTCCACCGGAGACCAGCAGGGCGACGAACGGAAACGCGGGCGCGGTCTCCTCCAGCATCGGTGCCAGCAGATGGCCTTCCATGTGATGCACGCCGAGCACCGGGATGTCGAGTGCGCGCGCCATGCCGTGAGCGGTGCAGGCGCCGACCATCAGTGCGCCGACCAGTCCGGGCCCGGCGGTGTAGGCGATGGCATCCAGGTCTTGCTTGGCCAACTGCGCGTCGGCCAGCACCTGATCGACCAGCGGCAGCAGCTTGCGAGTGTGATCGCGGGAGGCCAGCTCCGGCACCACACCACCGAATTCGGCGTGCAGCGCTACCTGGCTGTAGAGTGCATCGGCCAGCAGCCCGGCATCGGTGTCATAGAGAGCGACGCCGGTTTCGTCGCACGAAGTTTCGATACCCAGCACGCGCATGGTCGAATCATCCGTCGGTGTCGTTGAGGGAAATGCTGAAGCGGAAGGCGCGCTAGTTTACGCCGTCGAAAAGGTATTTGCATTGGTTCGTGGGCGAGACTAGAATGCTCTGCTCTGCAGGACTGGGTCGTGCGCCCTGAAGATCCGGGATGTGGCGTGGCAGACGAGATCGGCGGAAGATTGACCATCTTTCGTGACGCCGTCTGAATCCGCCCGGATCGTCTTCTCGGGTGTGCGTTCAAACCGAACTCAATTCCCAAGGTAGGTGAGTGCTTCATGCCCGCTGTTAAAGTACGTGATAACGAGCCGTTCGACGTCGCACTGCGTCGCTTCAAACGCTCCTGCGAGAAAGCCGGAGTTCTGTCCGAAGTCCGCCGTCGCGAAACTTACGAAAAGCCCACTGCGGTTCGCAAGCGTAAAGCTGCGGCTGCCGTGAAGCGTCACGCCAAGAAGTTGCAGCGTGAACGTAAGCGTTTCGAACGCTTGTATTGATCCGTACTGCGGTGACCTTGGTCACCCAGAGGGACGATCAAACGGCCGCCGCCAAGGTGGCCGTTTGTTTTTACCCCGCCGCCATTCACCGATGTCGGCACATGGGCAGGGCTCTTCTGGCTGGTCTATATTCAAGGGCAGCATAGAGCCTATCTAGCCTTCAGTCCGATTCTCCAGAGCCCCTCGACATGGCCGGACAGATCTCCCAGCGCTTCATCGATGACCTGTTGGCGCGCACCGATATCGTCGATGTGATCTCCGAGCGAGTTCAGCTCAAGAAAAGCGGGCGTAACCACAGCGGTCTCTGCCCGTTTCATCAGGAAAATTCGCCGTCGTTCACGGTGAGTCAGGACAAGCAGTTCTATCACTGCTTTGGTTGCAGCGCTCATGGCAATGCCCTGCGCTTCCTGATGGAGTTCGACAACCTGCGTTTTCCCGAAGCCGTCGAACAGCTGGCTTCCCGTGCGGGAATGCAGGTCGAGCGGGAAGGTGGCGAGGATCCGGGGGCCCGGCAGCGCCAGCAGAAGCGTGAAGAGGGCGTCAACCTGCTGGAACTGGCGTCGCGTTTCTTTCGTGAGCGTCTGGCGCTCGGCGGTGGGCGTCAGGCCCGCCAGTATCTCGACCGCCGCGGCCTGAGTCAGGAGGTCATTCGCGACTTCGGCATTGGCTACGCCGAGGATGAATGGGAGTCGCTCAAGCGCTATCTGCTCGAGCAGGGCATCAGCGAGGCGGTTCAGGTCGAGTACGGACTGCTGGTGCACCGCGAGGAGACCGGGCGCACCTACGACCGTTTTCGCGACCGCGTGGTGTTCCCGATCCGGGACTGGAAAGGACGCACCATCGCTTTTGGCGGGCGGGTGCTGGGCGACGCCAAGCCCAAGTACCTCAACTCGCCGGAGACACCGGTCTTCCACAAGGGGCGCGAACTCTACGGGTTGTTCGAGGCGCGTCAGGCTAACCGGCAACTCTCGCGGATGCTGGTGGTCGAAGGTTACATGGATGTGGTGGCTCTGGCGCAGTTCGGCATACGTAACGCCTGTGCCACCCTGGGCACGGCGCTGACGACCGATCATCTGCAGCGGCTGTTTCGACTGGTGGACGAAGTGGTGTTCTGCTTCGACGGCGACAATGCGGGCCGCCAAGCGGCGCGTCGCTCGTTGCAGACGGCACTGCCGTCGATGATTGACGGTCGTCAGGTCCGCTTCCTGTTCCTGCCTGAGGGAGAGGACCCCGACACCTTGGTACGCCAGGAGGGGAGGGAAGCGTTCGAGGACCGCATCACCTGCGCCAGCCCGCTATCGGAATTCCTGTTCGAACAGGCGGCGGAAGGACGCGATTTGAAGCAGCTCGAAGGCCGAGAGCGTTTTGTCACGGCCGTGCTGGAGGCGCTCAGGCTCCTCCCCGAAGGGGTCCTCAAGTCGTTGCTGGTAAAGGAGTTGTCGACTCGCAGCGGGATCGAGCAGGCGCAGTTTGCCGACTGGTTCGTCAATCACGCTGCGCCCATGCCGCGTCCGGCGGTGACGACGGATGTCACCGGCTACGAGGCGCTGATGATGACAGCGGAGGGCGATGCCGAAGCCACTTCAGACCCGGGCTCGACGGTCGATAATGGTAATAATCGGGTAAGTCGGCACAGGCTGCCGGCAACTCGCTCAGGAACTGCTACGCTTTCTCTGACCATTCCGGCTCGGATATTGCATCTGTTGCTACACGAGCCGGGGTTGGTCGACGGCTTGCCGGAATCGGTCGACTGGTGCCCCACCGAGGTGCCCGATGGGCGGTTATGTCGCGAGGTAGTGCAGTTGCTGCGCGCCGGGCGCTATCGCACTCCTCAGGTGTTGTTGGCTCATTTTCACGGCAGCCCGGATGGGGAGCGGCTCGATCAGTTGGTTCGTCGAGAGCTTGCGATCCCTCGCGATGTGCGAGCCAGCGAGCTGGACAACTGGGTGCGTTATCTCGAGCGCGAGAGTGCGAGATTGACGCCGGTCGAGGAGTACCGGCAATTGCTGGAAAAGAGTCGTCGGCCGGGTGCGCTGAGCGACGCGGAGAAACAGCGATTGCGGGAGTTGATCGGCAAGTTGGCCGAGGGGTCGTGAGTCATGCGGCTCATCGACGGCGACGCGGGTTAATCAAAACAAAAGATCGAGACTGTCGGCAGGGAAGCGTGAAGTGGTCGATCAGCGAGGTTGTCGGCCGAGAGCAGGGTTGAATAGGTTGAATTGGCGGCGATCGCCACCAGATAGGTAACCAAACACACTAGCACACCTGGCGGGAAAGGTAATAGAAGCTGGCAGCAAAAAGCGGGGGCGCGCTATACTAGCCGGCTTTTGGGGCGTCGCGCTGTCACCCCAGGTGCTTCATTCTTCTTCGTCGAGTAGGGTTTCTATGGCTGGAAATGCACAGCAGTCACGTTTGAAGGAGTTGATCGCACGCGGTAAGGAGCAGGGTTTCCTGACTTACGCCGAAGTGAACGATCACCTCCCCGAAGATATCGCCGATCCCGATCAGGTGGAAGACATTATCTCCATGATCAATGACATGGGGATTAACGTCGTTGAGGAGGCACCTGACGAAGATACGCTGATGATGTCCGACGATTCCACCGACGAATCGGCGGCGGAAGAAGCTGTGGCGGCATTGGCAGCGGTGGAGAGCGATGTCGGGCGTACCACCGATCCGGTGCGTATGTACATGCGCGAGATGGGGACGGTGGAGCTGCTGACCCGCGAAGGTGAAATCGAGATCGCCAAGCGAATCGAGGAAGGCCTGCGGGAGGTGATGTCCTCATTGGCCTATCTTCCCGGGGCAGTGGATTCCATCCTCGGCGTTTACGATCAGACCCAGGATGAGGAGGCGCCGGGGCGTCTATCGGACTTGTTCTCCGGTTTCATCGATCCCGACGAAGGGATCCCCGGTGTCGCCGAGGTCGAGATGCCCGAAGAAGTCGAAGCCGATATCGGCGGCGGCGACGATGAAGACGACGACGAAGACAGCGAAGAAGACGATAACTCCAGCGAAGGCGGCCCCGACCCTGAGGAAGCGCGGGTGCGCTTCGAGCAGATTCGCGAGCAGAACGAATCCGCCAAGGCGGCCATCGAGAAGCACGGACGGGGCTCCAAAGAAGCCAACGCCGAGCAGGCACGTCTGGCCGAACTGTTCTCGCCGATCAAGCTCTCGCCGAAGCACTTCGAACGACTGGTCGGTCAGGTTCGGATCAGCGTCGACCAGATTCGTGGTCAGGAAAAGGCGATCATGCAGGTGTTCGTCAAGCAAGGCAAAGTGCCGCGCAAGACGTTTATCAGTTCTTTTCTGGGTAACGAGGCTTCCGGTAGCTGGTTCGACGAATTTGTCGCCAAGCACGGCAAGTACGCCGATCGTCTCGAGCCTTTCCGTGGCGATGTGCAGCGGGCGCAGCGCAAGATCAGTTTCGAGCAGGAGATGGTGCTGCTCAGCGTGGGCCAACTGAAAGAAGTCAATCGTCGTCTTTCCATCGGCGAAGCCAAGGCGCGGCGTGCCAAGAAGGAGATGGTCGAGGCCAACCTCCGCCTGGTCATATCGATCGCCAAGAAGTACACCAACCGCGGCCTGCAGTTCCTGGACCTGATCCAGGAGGGCAATATCGGCCTGATGAAGGCGGTGGACAAGTTCGAGTATCGTCGTGGCTACAAGTTCTCGACCTATGCCACTTGGTGGATTCGGCAGGCGATCACTCGCTCCATTGCCGACCAGGCGCGTACCATTCGTATCCCGGTACACATGATCGAAACCATCAACAAGCTTAATCGCGTGTCGCGTCAGATGTTGCAGGAAATGGGCCGCGAGCCAACCCCGGAAGAGTTGGGCGAGCGCCTCGAGATGCCGGAAGACAAGGTTCGCAAGGTGCTCAAGATTGCCAAGGAGCCGATCTCCATGGAGACGCCGATTGGCGACGACGAGGACTCGCATCTCGGCGACTTCATCGAGGACAGCACCATGGTGCTGCCGATCGACTCCGCTACCGGCGAAGGTCTGATCGAAGCGACTCGCAACGTGCTCGGCGGCCTGACCGCCCGCGAAGCCAAGGTGCTGCGCATGCGCTTCGGCATCGACATG
Source organism: Salinicola corii (assembly GCF_008298015.1). Taxonomy (GTDB): domain Bacteria; phylum Pseudomonadota; class Gammaproteobacteria; order Pseudomonadales; family Halomonadaceae; genus Salinicola; species Salinicola corii. Next base: position 45,882 of record NZ_VTPX01000013.1, read on the forward strand.
AATACCGATCACACGCTGGAAGAGGTCGGCAAGCAGTTCGACGTCACCCGCGAGCGTATTCGTCAGATCGAAGCCAAGGCGCTGCGCAAACTGCGTCATCCTTCACGCTCCGAGCCGCTGCGTTCGTTCCTCGACGAGTAAGCGCGCGAAGCGCTATCGCGAAGCCCTATCGCGGGCACGAACGACGAGCCCCGCCGACCGAGAGGTTGGCGGGGCTTTGTTTTATCTCGGGTAACAGTGGGGCGCGATAAGCTGAGTCGAGAACCTCACTGTCGAGCATCTTCAGTGGCTCAGCGTCGTACTGACGAGGGGGCTTAACGCTCGCCCCCTCGCCGCTCCCCCTCTCATTGACGCCACAGACCTGCGAAACCCTGAACACTGAATCGATCAACTCGGGTCGGCGCAAAAGGGCATCCTGCCCAACGCGCCTCTTGCGACATCCATGTCGCAAGCCCCGGTTGAACGATTCATCGCTCAGCGCCGGCCTGAATAGGCGTCGCTGGGTGGCGGAATCGAAATGAGTCGTTTACTCAAGATTCGTCGTCCCCGGATAGCTTCGCCGCACGGCTTGCCTGCAGCGTGCGCGTCATCAAGGCGCGCAGGGCGGCCGGGCGGACTGGCTTGAGCAGGATCTGGTAGCCGCCACGCTTGATCTCCTCGGCGACCTCCTCGGTGCGGTCGGCGGTGATGACGATGCCGGGAACCGCCTGTTCGCAGAGCTCCTCCAGTGCCTCCAGCGCCATCATGCCGGTGACTTCGTTGTCGAGATGGTAATCCGCCAGGATCGCGTCCGGGTCGCCCCCCATGTTGCGGATTGCCGATTTGGCGCCGCCGATCGACGTGGCGGTGTAGACCTCGCACTCCCAGCCCTCGAGCATTGCTTTCATCCCCTCAAGAATCAGTCGCTCGTTGTCGATGCAAAGAATGCGGGTGCCCGCAAGCTTGTTGCTGACCCGCTTGGTGGATGCTACCTCTTCCGGCTTGACGGCGCCTCGGCGGTCGGCGACCAGCGGCACGGAGACCGAGAACACCGTGCCTGCGCCCACCCATGAACGCACGCGGATCGGATGCTCGAGGACCCGGCTCATGCGTTCGGCGATCGACAGGCCCAGGCCCAGACCGCGTTCGCTCTCCTTGTGGCGCGACGCCTGGTCGAGGCGCCGGAACTCCTGGAAGATTTCGCTCAGCTTGGACTCCGGGATGCCGGGGCCGGTATCCCACACTTCGATCGCCACGCGATCGCCGCGGCGCCGGCAGCCCAGCAGAACGCGGCCATGCTGGGTATAGCGCAGCGCGTTGGAAAGGAAGTTCTGCACGATGCGACGTAGCATCTGGGCGTCGCTGTCGACCCAGCGGTCGGTCGTGACCATGTCCAGATCGAGGCCGCGATCGTCTGCCATGACTTCGAATTCCGCGCGTAGCGGCTGCAGGATATCGGCCAGCGGAAACTGGCTGCGGCGCGGGGTGAGTGCGCCCGCATCGAGCTTGGAGATGTCGAGCAGCGTGCCCAGCAACTCCTCGGCGGCCTGCAGGGAGTTGTCGATGTGGCCTATGGTGCGCCCGTGGTCGGCGTCCACGATCTGCTGGCCGAGTGCGGAGGTGAAGAGTCGCGCGGCGTTCAGCGGCTGCAGCAGGTCGTGACTGGCTGCGGCGAGGAAGCGGGTCTTGGAGGCATTGGCATCCTCGGCGGTCTGCTTGGCCTGGCGTAGCGCCTGCTCGGCCTCGGCACGGACCCGGTTCTCCTGGCGTAGCGCCGCGTTGGCCTCGGACAGCGCCTGGGTGCGCTCGCGCACTCGCTCCTCCAGGTTTTCGTTGGTCTCGCGCAGGGCGATCTCGGCCAGCCGGCGTTCGGTGATGTCCTGGTAGAGGGCGAAGAAGCCGAGAATTCGCCCGCCTTCGCCGAAATGGGGGGTATAGGTCACCAGCATGTAGCGGACGCCACCGTCGCCATCGTCGAGCGAGATCTCGAAGGTGACCCGCTCGCCGCGCAATGCTCGCCGCATCCAGGGTGTTCGCTGGCGCGCCGTCTGCGGCGGCAGCACGTTCTCCGCCCGCTCCCCGATCACCGCGTTGCGATCGATCCCCATGGCCGCTTCGTAGGCGCGGTTGGTGAAGAGATAGCGGCACTCTTTGTCGAAGTAGGCTATCAGCGCCGGCACGTTGTCGGTGTAGATGCGAATGTTGCTCTCGGAGCGAATCAGCGCTTCCTCGGTACGCTTCTGCTGGGTGATGTCCTGATAGGTGTAGACGAACCCGCCGCCCGGCATCGGGTTGCCCAGTACCTCCAGCACCGAACCGTCGGGGCGGTAGCGTTCGTAGCGATGGGGCTGGCCGCTGCGGATGTTCTCGATCAGCTGTTCGACGTGTTCCTCCGGATCTCCCGGGCCGTATTCGCCGTTGTGGGCGTTGTAACGGAACACCTTCTCCATTGGCGTGCCGACCCGGATCAGGTTGTCCGGGAAACGGAAGATCTCCAGATAGCGCTGGTTCCACACCACCAGATTGAGATTCTGGTCGACCACCCCGATGCCCTGGTTGATGTTCTCGATGGTCGCCTGCAGCAGGGCGCGATTGAACTCCAGTACCTGCGAGGCTTCGTCGACGATCGATATGACATCCGAAATCCCGATACCGCGGCCCTGGAGCGCTGAGTTGACCACGATTCGCGATGACGATGCACCGAGCACTGACGCCAGCAGGCGCTCGGTGAACTGAATGACGTCGATCGAAGCCCGGGTGTTGTTATCCACCGGTTTGGCGTTACGCCGGGCGTAGTCGTCGAAGGCCCGCTCGACCTGCGACTTGCCCAGGAACCGTTCGCACAGCACCTTGAGGTCGCCCATGGTGGTCGCCCCGGTCCAGGGGCGGTTGACCGTAGTCTGTCGAGTCTCGATGCTGTCGACGAACAGCGAGGCCTGGATACGCTCGACGACCCGCTGTGGGGTCAACTGCGAGATGAAGATATAGAAGAACAGATTGAAGCCCAGCGACAGCATAGCGCCGTGGGCGAAGCTGTCGGTGACGTTGAGGCCGAACAGGTGCAGCGGTGATAGCCACTCCAGTCTCAGCGGGCCGCCCACCAGCCAGGCTTCCGGTAGCAGATTGGCCTGGATCAGCGCCGGCATCAACAGCGTGTAGGCCCAGATCGCGAAACCGACGTTGAGTCCGGTCACCACGCCCAGGCGATTGCCGCGCTTCCAGTAGAGTCCGCCCAGCACCGCTGGCGCGAACTGCGCGATGGCGGCGAGGGAGAGCAGGCCGGTGGCGGCGAGCGAGCTGTATTCGGCGACCAACTGATAAAAGAGATAGGCCAGGGCGAGAATGACGACGATGGTGAGTCGTCGGGCGCGCAGTACCAGACGGCCGTAGTCGCGAGGCTTCTTTTCGAACCAGCGCAGCCGGAACAGCGCCGGCAGCAGGATCTCGTTGGAGATCATGATGGCGTTGGAGACGACTGCCATGATCACCATGCCGGTCGCCGCCGAGAGGCCGCCGACGAAGGTCATCATCGCCAGCCACGGCTGGTCTGCGACGATCGGTAGCGCGAGTACGTAGCTGTCCGGGGCCAGATCTTCGCCGGCGAACAGCGAGAGTCCCGCCGCGGCCAGCGGCAGCACGAAGAAGCCGATGGCGATTAGGTAGATCGGGAACAGCCAGCGCGCCCGCTTGGCATCGTCGGTATGGGTGTTCTCGACCACCGTGATGTGAAATTGACGAGGCAGACAGAAGACCGCCAGCATCGCCAGCAATGTCTGAGTCCAGAAGCTGGTGTCGAAGTTCTGCTCGGTAAGCTGCTGCTGCAATTTCAGGTAGGTGTCGGCACGCGTCAGCAGTTCGCCGAGGCCATCGAACATGCCCCAGGTGACATAGGCGCCCAGGACCAGAAAGACCAGCAGCTTGACGACCGACTCGAAGGCGATGGCTTGGATCAGCCCTTCATGGTGCTCGGTGGCGTTGGTATCCCGGGTGCCGAAGAGAATCGCGAACGCCGCCATGAAAATGGTGATGTAGAAGGCCGTGTCGTCAACGATCGGTGCTTTCACTGCGTGGCCGTCGCTGGTCATGACCCGGAACGCGGTGGAAACCGCCTTCAGCTGCAACGCGATGTACGGCAGCGTGCCGATCAGCGCGATCAGGCTGGCGAACGCCGCCAGTGACTGCGATTTGCCGTAGCGGGACGCGATGAAGTCGGCGATCGAGGTCACGTTCTGTCGCTTGGCGACGCGGATCATCTTGGTGATCACTGGCCAGAACAGCAGGAAGGCGAGCACGGGGCCGACGAAAATGCTGGCGAACGACCAGCCTGAGGTCGCAGCCTGACCCACGCTGCCGTAGAAGGTCCAGGAGGTGCAGTAGACCGCCAGCGCCAGGCTGTAGACGATCGGCCGACGGCTCGCCGGGCCATGTCGTCTGGCATGGCGATCCCCTCGCCAGGCAATCGCGAACAGCGTGGCCACGTAGAGCAGTGCCACGATGATCAACAATCCGCCTTCAAACATGAACTCTCTCCCTTGGTCTGCGGCCATTCTAGGGCAACCTCGGCCCGGCGGGCAGCCACGACCCCGCGCGCCGTGGCAGTGCTGCAGCGTGTTCGTGTTACATCAGCGCTTGAAGCATACCGTCTCGAGTTGCGGGTCGTCGTCCGCAAGGCGACGCAGACGGTCGATATCGGGCCGGCGGCTATCGCCGACGAGCGGAACCCGCTCGCGGGTACTGCAGTTGACCAGGTACGCCTGATGGGTCAGCACGTCGCGATACTGCATTTCGAAACGATAGAGAACGAACTCGACGAGGCGCTCGCCGTCGGCTCGTGATGTCACCAGCTTGTCGCGATCCACCACGCTGAACGCCGTGGTCAGCGGATAGAGATAGGTCCACGGGCGCCACACCATCCGGCCCTTCTCGGTCGATACCACCGCCGCCGACTCGGGCAACTGCTGGCGCTTGGATTCATACCAGCCGTACTCGTAGCTGATCTGGTAGGTCAGCAGGCCCAGTCCCGCGCAGGCGGGAATGATCCAGCGAGGCAGGCGCCCACCGCTGAGAGAACGCAACAACAGCGCTATGCCGGCGGCGCCCACGCCAGCCGAGGCCGCCGCGACCAAATGCCATATCATGGTGATTCCTTGCGCAAAGAATCGGGCTTCCCGCTGGGAAGCCCGATTCGATTGAAACCCGTCAACCTGGTTGATCAGGATGGCATTGTCGCCTAGTGATCGATCGCGACACCAGCCCCCTTGGGGTAGCGTACGCTTTCCACCAGGTCCTGGATCTCCTGCGGCGGCTCCTCGGTGACGCTGGACACCATGTAGGCCACGGCGAAGTTGAGGATCGCGCCTACGGCGCCGATGGATAGCGGCGAAATGCCCAGCACCCAGTTGGCTTCGGTGTCCGGCAGGTTGTTGGTATCGGGAATGAAGAACCAGCCCTTGTAGACGAAGATGTATACCAGGGTGAAGATCAGGCCCGAGAGCATGCCGGCGATTGCCCCCTTGTTGTTGATGCGCTTGGAGAAGATTCCCATCATTAGCGCGGGGAACAGCGAGGCGGCGGCGATACCGAAGGCCAGTGCCACGACCTGGGCGGCGAACCCGGGAGGATTGACGCCGAGATAGGTCGCGACCACGATCGCCACGGACATCGAGATACGCGCTGCCCGCAGTTCGCCCTTCTCGGTGATCTTCGGATTGATCGCCCCCTTGATCAGGTCATGACTGATCGCCGAAGAGATCGCCAGCAACAGGCCTGCCGCGGTGGATAGCGCTGCAGCCAGGCCCCCCGCCGCGATCAGGCCGACCACCCAGCCGGGCAGGTTGGCGATTTCGGGGTTGGCCAGCACCAGGATGTCGTTGCTGACCTCCAGTTCGTTGCCCTGCCAGCCGCGGTCGGAGAAGTCGGCGGCGTCGTTGTAGAGCTGGATCCTGCCGTCGTCGTTCTTGTCGTCGAAGGAGATCAGCCCGGTCTCCTCCCAGGTGCGAATCCAGTCAGGACGGTCTGCATAGGCGATGGGATTGGCGGCGGCATCCTCGTAGTTCTCGACCTGGGCGGCCATGTCCGGGTAGATGGTGGTCACCAGGTTGAGGCGGGCCATCGAGGCCACGGCCGGCGCCGTCAGGTAGAGCAGGCCGATGAACACCAGTGCCCAGCCGGCGGACCAGCGCGCGTCGGCGACCTTGGGCACGGTGAAGAAGCGCATGATCACGTGCGGCAGCCCAGCAGTACCGATCATCAGCGATAGCGTGAACAGCACCATGTTCAGCTTGTTGTCGACCATCGCCGTGTATTCATTGAAACCCAGCGCGGTAACGACCTCGTTGAGCTTGGCCAATAGCGGCTCGCCGGAGGCGCTGTGATCGGAGAACAGGCCGAGCGGCGGTATCGGGTTGTCGGTCAACTCAAGCGAGATGAATACCGCCGGAATGGTGTAGGCGACGATCAGCACGATGTACTGAGCCACCTGGGTGTAGGTGATGCCCTTCATTCCCCCCAGGACCGAATAGAAGAACACGACGATGGCGGCGATGATGAGGCCGGTGGTCGCGTCGACCTCCAGGAAGCGCGAGAAGGCCACCCCGGCACCGGCCATCTGACCAATGACGTAGGTGAGCGAGGCCACGATCAGGCAGATCACCGCGACCATGCGCGCCGACTTGCTGTAAAAACGGTCGCCGATAAATTCAGGGACGGTGAACTTGCCGAACTTGCGCAGGTAGGGGGCCAACAGCAGGGCCAGCAGGACATAGCCACCGGTCCAGCCCATTAGAAAGGTGGAGGCGCCATAACCTGCCGAGGCGATGATTCCCGCCATGGAAATGAACGAGGCGGCGGACATCCAGTCAGCGCCGATCGCCATACCGTTGGTGATCGGGTGGACACCGCCGCCAGCGACGTAGAAGTCCCTGGTCGAACCGGCCTTGGCCCAGATCGCAATGCCGATGTAGATGGCAAAAGAGCCGCCGACGAAGAGAACGTTGATTGCAAATTGACTCATGCCGGCTTACTCCCCGAGACCGAATTTTTTGTCCAGCCGGTTCATCTTCCAGGCATAGAAGAAGATCAAGCCGATGAAGGCCAGGATGGAACCCTGTTGCGCGAACCAGAAACCCAGGTCGGTACCGCCGACCGGTATGCCGGCGAGCAAGGGGCGTAACAGGATGGCGCAGCCATAGGAGACCAGCGCCCAGACGATCAGGCAGCCGGTTATCAGGCGAAGATTCGCCTTCCAATAGGCAGCAGCTTTGGATTTGTCATCTGCCATATTATCGTGCTCCGCGTTATTGAGGGTGAGAAGTGGCTCTTCGTTTATGTGTATTCGGCAAAACAATCGCTCATCTACAAACCACATTTATCCTGAGTGATTCACCTGTGTATGAATTTTGCGCTGGAAGGGTCGCCCGATCGGCGCTTTTCGATCACACGTCGTATAGCGACTAAAGTTGCACTTTGTTTGAACTATTGGTCTTTGGCGAGATGCATTCCCGGCATGTGATTGCCCTGAATCCTTGATAGCAATATTGGTTAATGAAAACAAGATGTTGAATACCCTACCTTAGTATCGGAAAAGCGGCAGTTGTCATTCGTGTATGGTTAGCCAGTTAAATATGAGTCAGGGGTGGAACCGAGACGCATGCTGGTATCCAGGAACGAAAGTCTGTGTGTGAGTGTAATAATGGTATCGAGTCTGGGCGGCAGTTATAGATCGATGGTTTGCGTCTTTGTAATTTCACGAATCATGACCGTAAAACTCAATAGTCGTTGTCATCAAGTTGACTTGGGACCAAAAATCGGTCGCGATATGAAGATTACCGGAATAGAGTGATGCCAAAGGCCATTGATAGTGAATTTTTTCCTAGACTTCGACTTCATGGCGCCTTTTTGCAGGGGGAAATTAACTTGGCCGAGACGACAGTACGAGCGGACTGTCGCGAGGCACCCCGGCCTGGCCGGCTAAGCCTCGAGTCGTGCCTTCACCATCACTCGGGGTGTTCGCCGCAAGGTATCCGACGATGGTGCGGCGCCGTTGCGACGGGGACCGCCTGATGGTCGACATCGATCTTTCTCAGTTGCCTTTTACGCTGCTCGACGACATTGGGCGTGAGCGTGTGCTGCGTGGCGTCGATCTGATCTATTTCGATAGCGACGCGGTCATCCTCGAAGCCGGCCAGCCAGGCGAGTTCGTCTACATCATTCACAAGGGCGAAGTCGCAGAGTTCGATCCTCACGCGCCGATTAGCCAGTCGCGCATCGCCCACTACACGGCAGGCGACCTGTTCGGGGCCATCAGCATCCTCGACGGCAGCAGCCGTTATCGCTTCAAGGTGGAGCAGGAGAGTCTCTGCTATGTGATACCCAGGGCGTTGTTCCTGCGCCTCTGCGACGATTATTCGACTTTCGCCGAATTCTTCCGTCGCGGGCTGGCGCAAAAGACCCGACTACTGGCCGAGCGCCGCATCGAAAGTGGCGTGAACATGGCGGGCTTTATGCTCGCACGGGTCAGCGAATGCATGCGGGCGCCGTTGATCGTCGACGCGGCCACCACTATCGCCGCGGCCGTCTCCCGGCTCAACGAGAGCCATGCCGATAGTCTGCTGGTCGGCAAGGGCGGTCGCTTCGGCGTGGTGACCAAAACCGATCTGCTCAATGCCTTGGTCATGGAAGGCGCGACGCAGGCGCGACCTGTCATCGCCATCGCTCACTTCGAGCTGGTTTCCACCGGTCCCGATCAGTATCTGTTCGAAGCGCTGGTACAGATGACCCGACATCAAGTGGCCAGGGTGGTGGTGGTCGAACGGGATCGGCTGGTCGGCGTGGTCGAGTTGACCGACGTGCTCAGCTATTTCTCGAGCCGCTCCTACATGGTAGGCCTAGAGCTCGAACAGGCCGACACTCTCGAGGCACTGGCTCGTGCCAGCGCGCGGCTGCCGGCGCTGGTCCAGGGAATGATGACCCAGGGGATCAAGCTCCGCTTCGTCATGGATCTGCTCGCGGCTCTCAACGGTCGTATCGTAGACAAGGCTTTCCAGTTTCTTGTCGCTCCCCGCTGCCGCGCCCAGAGTTGTCTACTGGTCATGGGTAGCGAAGGCCGTGGTGAGCAGATACTCAAGACCGATCAGGACAACGCCCTGATCGTCGCCGACGATAGCGATTGGCCCGATCGCGCGATCGTCATGCAGAGATTCACCGAAACGCTCCATACGCTGGGCTATCCGCTTTGCCCGGGCAATATCATGGTTTCGAACCCTGCCTGGGTCGACAACGAGAGCGGTTGGCGGCGGAAGATTACACGCTGGGCCGAACGTCGCGACGGCGCGTCGTTGATGAACCTCGCGATCATGCTGGATGCTCGCGGTGTGGCCGGCGATACCCGTCTGCTGGAGCGCCTGCGCGAGCATCTCTTCGCCAACTGCTCTCGAGACGAACTGCTGCTTTCCTACCTGGCTAGGGCTGCACTGCATTTCGCCGCACCGTTGACTCTGTTCGGCACGCTCAGGAAGCCCAGGCACGGTATCGACATCAAGAAGGGCGGCATCTTCCCGATCGTGCACGGGGTGCGCACCTTGGCTCTGGAGTGTCGTATCGGCGAGACATCGACGTCGGCCCGGCTGGAGGTACTCGTCGAACAGGGGCGGCTGGAATCGGAGTTTGCCGCGGATCTCGGCGAGGCGCTGGCGCTATTCATCGAATTGCGGCTCAAGCAACAACTGACCCACCTCGACGGACGGCAGAACAGCGAAGAGCCCAACCTGGTCGTGGTTCAGAATCTGTCCTCGCTGGAGCGCGACCTGCTGCGCCAGGCGCTGCATATCGTCAAGGATTTCCAGCAACGTCTGACGCACCGGTTTCATCTCGAATACTGACGAGGCCGCGATGATACGTTCGCTACGCCGTACGCTAGACCGCCGACGTCAAGCCGATGGCCGCCATGGCTGGCTGTTCGACCCCTACACGGGCGACGAGATGGTGGCTATCGACTGCGAGACCACCGGACTCGACACCAGGACCGCCGAACTGGTCTCCATTGCCGCGGTACGCATCAAGGGCGAGCGGGTGCTGACCAGCGACTCGCTGGATCTGCGCCTCCAGCCGCCGGCCAGCCTGCGCGGGGACTCTATCAAGATTCATCGGATGCGCGGCGTCGACCTGGAAGATGGCGACGCGCTGGAGGCGGCGCTGGAAAAGTTTCTCGATTTCGTTGGCAACCGTCCGCTGCTGGGGTGGTGCATCGATTACGACCTGGCGGTGCTGGACCGCCAGTTGCGGCCTCTATTCGCCTTCGGCCTGCCCAACGTCTGCATCGACATGGCGCGGCTCTATCTGCGAGAACTGCACCGGACGCAGCCGCAGATGTCGCCAACGGTGGATTTCGAGAGCGTCGCCGAGGCGCTCAACGTGCCGGTGATGGGTCGCCACACCGCCCTTGGCGATGCGGTGACCACCGCCTTGATGTACATACGCCTGAAGAAGGGTGCGTTGACGGCACGCTAGAGGTTGGAGCATCGCAACTCGCTGGGCGCAGTGATAGCATGAGCGCGCCTTCATACCCATCTGTGTCGCCCGACCCATGCAAGCATCCATTGATACCCGGAAGTACGAATTCAACAAGCTGCAGAAGCGCCTGCGCCGTCAGGTCGGCAATGCGATCATCGACTACGGCATGATCCATGAAGGTGACAAGGTGATGGTGTGCCTGTCTGGCGGCAAGGACTCCTACACCATGCTGGAGATCCTGATGAGCCTGCAGCGCAACGCGCCGGTGAACTTCGATCTGGTTGCGGTCAATCTCGACCAGAAGCAGCCGGGCTTTCCGGAGCACGTGCTGCCCGAATACCTCGACGCCAAGGGCGTGGATTACCACATCCTGGAGCGCGACACCTATTCGGTGGTCAAGGAGAAGACGCCCGAGGGCAAGACGACCTGCGCGCTCTGCTCGCGTCTGCGGCGTGGTTCGCTCTACGGTTTCGCGGAGGAGATCGGGGCGACCAAGGTGGCGCTGGGGCATCACCGCGAAGACATCCTCGAGACGCTTTTCCTCAACATGTTCTTCGGTGGCTCGCTGAAGGCGATGCCGCCCAAGCTGCTCTCGGATGACGGCAGGAACATCGTCATTCGTCCGCTGGCGTACTGTCGTGAAGCCGATATCGCCGAATTCTCGCGACAGATGGGGTTTCCGATCATCCCCTGCAACCTGTGTGGCTCGCAGCCCAACATGCAGCGCCAGGTGGTCAAGGAGATGTTGGCGGAGTGGGAAGCCAAGCATCCCGGGCGACTGGAAACCATGTTCAAGGCGCTGACCAACGTCGCGCCGTCCCAACTGGCGGATCGCAGTCTGTTCGATTTCGAGGGACTGGAAGCCAAACAGCGGCGGATGCAGGAGACGCGGATCGACGCGTTCGACCTGCTCACCCGCGAGGCCTGATCGAGCACGGAGTTCCAGAGGCACGCCGGGCGATGTCCGGCGGGCCTTTGGCGTTCTAGCCCAGCGGGCCGCCCAGAATCGTCTTGCGCATCCCCGCCATGATGTGACTGCCATCTTCTGCGGCCAGCTCGGCGTACCACGCCCGGGTGGCGGCGGGCTCGGCGCCGTGCGTGGTCTCGGCGCGTTTGCGGGCGCGGCTGACGATCTCCCCGACACGCTCGGCGCGAGCCTCGTCGTAGGCTTTCAGAGCTTTCGCCACGTCGCCTCCGGCGCTATCCAGCGCTCGCGCCAGCACCCAGGCATCCTCCATCGCCTGGCAGCCGCCCTGGCCCAGATCTGGAGCCATGCCGTGGGCGGCATCCCCGAGAATCGCCGCGTGCTCGCCGATCAGCGTCTCCAGCGGTTCGATGTCGTGGATCTCGACGCGGGCCATGGCAGCGGGGTCGAACCGGTCGAGCAAACGCTGGACCGGTTCAGCCCAGCCGGCGAAGTGTCGTGAAAGCTCCTTCCGGTAACTCGACGGGACGTTGGGTGTGTCGGCCGGTAGCGGCACGTCGAAGAAGCAGTAGAACTCCGGCGTGGCCGGGTCGCCGCTCATCGGCATCATCGATACGCGCTGATGATCGCCGACGTACTGCACCCAATGATCGAGCGGCGCCAGGTCGGGCGTTGCCGCGACGCGCACGTTCCAGTTGACGTAGCCGCAGTAGCGTCGTCGAACGGGCCTGCCCAGCGCACGTTCGCGCAGCTTCGAGTGCGTGCCGTCGGCGATCACGATCAGATCGGTCTGGCGGGTCGAGCCGTCGGAGAATTCGGCGGTGACGCCGCCGCCATCGGTCGTCTCGAAATCGGTGCAGGCCAGGCCGAGGGTGACGTTGTCCTGGCCGACCGCATCCAGCAGCAGCGATTGCAGTGTCGCGCGCGTGATCGGGCAGGCACGCTGCCCGACCTCGTCGTAAAGCGGCTGGAGGCTGAAGCGGGTCAAGGGCTTGCCGCTCTTGTCGAGATACGCCATCTCGTTCATGCGACCGCTAGCCTGTTCCACGGCATCGCCCACGCCCAGCGCCTTGAGGACCTTGACGCCGTTGGACCACACCGAGATGGCAGCGCCCACCGGACGAAGGTTGGCGACACGGTCGAAGACCTCGACCCGATGGCCGGCCTGTTGAAGTGCCAGCGCGGCGGTGAGCCCGCCCATGCCGGCGCCGACGACGAGTACGTTCAGCGTCATTGGAGTGTCCTGTGTTGTTGTTGGCGTTGATCGGTAGAAGGTCGGGATAAAACCTGACCGATCGATCAGATTTCATATCCTACGCAAAAAAGATATCCGGTGGGAATGGTACGCGAACCTCGCTGCGTTCGATTACGCTGTTGCGATTCCCAAGAACCGAACAGGGAGGCATCGATGGCCAAGCAGGCGGTACCGCCGACACTCGACATTCAGGATAGCGAACGGTTGCGTGTCGCGCTGAGCCGTGGCGACGGTTCGCGTCACGAGACAGCCCTCGGCAGCGTAACCGTCGAAGGCAAGGCGACTGGTGCGCGGCTGGTGCTCTGCCACGGCGCGGGGGGCGGGCACGAATCGACGTTCCTGACCGAATTGCGCCAGCGTCTGGCTGCCAGCGGCATTCAGGTGGTGGCGCTGGAGTTCGCTTACATGGCAACCGCGCGACGGGAGGGGCGTCGTCGCCCGCCGCCGAAGATCGATACCCTGATGGCGGAACTGACCGAGTGGCGCCGGGTGCTGATGGAGCTCGACGACGGGATGCCGCTCTGGCTCGGCGGGAAGTCGATGGGCGGCCGCGTTGCTAGCCTGCTGGCGACCCGGATCGCCCTGGCGGGGCTGGTCCTGTTCGGATACCCGTTCCATCCCCCCGGCAAGCCTACCCGTTTACGACTCGAACACTGGCCGCAGATTGCCTGTCCCGTGCTGCTGTTCCAGGGAACCCGCGACCCTTTCGGACGGCGTGACGAGGTCGAAGGGTATGAGCTGCCGGTGCAGGTCGAGTGCCACTTCATGGACGGCGGAGACCATGACTGGCAGGTGCCCAAACGTTGTGCGCACACGCAGTCGACATTGATCGACGAAGCTACCGGCCACGTGGCGCGGCGGCTCGGCGCAAGTGGATGATCCGGATGGAGAAAAGCGCGATGAAAAGCTGTTGACTTTCAACCGGTCACAGGTAGAATGCAGCGCCACGTGACCACGGGTGGTTAGCTCAGTTGGGAGAGCACCAGCCTTACAAGCTGGGGGTCACAGGTTCGAACCCTGTACCACCCACCACTGCGTTTTCGTAGTGCTCGGTTTCACGTGTTGCAAGTCGCAGTTGGAAAACGCGGACCGGTAGTTCAGTTGGTTAGAATGCCGGCCTGTCACGCCGGAGGTCGCGGGTTCGAGTCCCGTCCGGTCCGCCATTTCCGTCGACATCGCACGCCGCAAGGTTTGCAGTGTCACCCGCCAGTCGCGTAGTTGGTATCGTTGGTCTGCGTTTCGACTCAAACCCCCGATGCATCGAGTGGACCGGTAGTTCAGTCGGTTAGAATGCCGGCCTGTCACGCCGGAGGTCGCGAGTTCGAGTCTCGTCCGGTCCGCCACGCTTCGCCCTGGTATAGTTTGACGTCGTCTGGGTGGTTAGCTCAGCTGGTTAGAGCACCAGCCTCACATGCTGGGGGTCACAGGTTCGAGTCCTGTACCACCCACCACAGCGGACCGGTAGTTCAGTTGGTTAGAATGCCGGCCTGTCACGCCGGAGGTCGCGGGTTCGAGTCCCGTCCGGTCCGCCATCGACGTCTTCTGCTTCAATCATTATCTCTCCGCTGCCCCGTTTCACAATGGACCTCCTGGGTGGTGAGCTTTCCCCTCGCCCGATTCCATTCGCTTTCTCTGCTTGCCGTTGATTCATTGCTAAACCGTCCGTTCCGATGCACCGGTGGAGAAGATACCGCTTTGGTGGAATGGCTCTCGTCGCGGTTTTCGTTACACTGGTCCTCATACGCGCGTTTGAAACTGCTGCCGGCGGTGTGCGCCTCGACATGAGTGGATCCGATTCGTGACGCGTTTTCCCAATCTCTTTCGTCCTTTGCAAGTTGGCTCGCTAACGCTGCGCAACCGCGTGGTGATGGGGTCGATGCATACCAACCTGGAAGAAGCACCGAACGGTTTCGAGCGTCTGGCGGCGTTCTACGCGGAAAGGGCACGTCATGGGGTGGGGTTGATCGTCACCGGTGGCATTTCGCCCAACCCCGAGGGGGCGGTCTTTCAGGGCGCCGCCAAGCTCACCGACGAGGCCGAAGCCGAGCAGCATCGCCCGGTGGTGGAAGCTGTCCACGCACACGGCGCGCATATCTGCCTGCAGATTCTGCACGCGGGCCGCTATGCCTACTCCCCGGATCTGGTGGCGCCCTCGGCGATCGCCGCACCGATCAATCGGTTCGTGCCGCGGGCATTGAGTGGCGACGAGGTCGAACGCCAGATCGACGACTTCGTGCGCTGCGCCAGGTTGGCGCAGCGCGCGGGGTACGACGGCGTCGAGATCATGGGCTCGGAAGGTTACCTGATCAATCAGTTCCTGTGCCGCCGTACCAACCATCGCGATGACGCCTGGGGTGGCGACGCGCGGCATCGCAGCCGGTTCGCGCTCGAGATCGTGCGCCGGGTCCGTGAAGCCTGCGGCACGGGTTTTCTGTTGATCTTCCGACTGTCGATGATCGATCTGGTCGAGGATGGCAGTACCCGTGACGAGATCGTGGCGCTGGCGCTGGCGGTCGAGCAAGCCGGGGCGGATGTGATCAACAGCGGGATCGGCTGGCACGAGGCGCGGGTGCCGACCATCGTGACCAGCGTGCCGCGCGCCGCCTTCGTGGTCGTCGGCCGGGCGGCGCGCGAGGCGGTCTCGATACCGCTGATCGCGACCAACCGTATCAACATGCCGGCGGTGGCGGAGACCGTACTGGCCGGCGGGCATGCCGACCTGGTCTCTATGGCGCGCCCCTTTCTGGCCGATCCGGCATGGGTGACCAAGGCCGAGCAGGGGCGGGTCGACGAGATCAATACCTGCATCGCCTGCAATCAGGCCTGTCTCGATCACACCTTCAAGGGCAAGCTGACCTCCTGCCTGGTCAACCCGCGCGCCTGTCACGAGACGGAACTGACGCTGTCGCCGGCCGCGACTTCCAAGCGGGTCGCCGTGGTCGGAGCGGGCCCGGCGGGGCTGGCCGCGGCCACGGCCTGCTCCGAACG
Organism: Salinicola corii; assembly: GCF_008298015.1. Classification (GTDB taxonomy): domain Bacteria; phylum Pseudomonadota; class Gammaproteobacteria; order Pseudomonadales; family Halomonadaceae; genus Salinicola; species Salinicola corii. The sequence continues at coordinate 61,538 of NZ_VTPX01000013.1, forward strand.
CGGGCATCGAGTGACGCTGTTCGAGCGTGATCCGGAGATCGGCGGCCAGTTCCGGTTGGCACAGCGCATACCCGGGAAGGAGGAGTTCGCCGAGACGCTGCGTTACTTCGCGACCCGGTTGGCGCTGCTTGGCGTGGAGCTGCGCCTCAACGCGGAAGCCGGGGTCCAGCAGTTGCAGGATTTCGACGAGATCGTCATCGCCACCGGCGTCAGGCCCCGCGAACTCGAACTGGAGGGGATCGATCACCCCAGCGTGATCTCCTATCCCATGGCGATCCAGCATCCGGAGCGCGTCGGCCGTCGGGTCGCGATCATCGGCGCCGGCGGGATCGGCTTCGATGTGGCGGAGCTGCTCTCCCACGCCGAGCAGCCGGCACTGGATCCCGAACGCTGGTGCGACGAATGGGGCGTGGATCTGAGCGTCGAACGCCCCGGCGGTCTGAAGGCGCGGCTGCCGCCTGCCGTGCCGCGCCAGATCACCCTGTTGCAACGCAAGACCGGAAAGCCAGGCGCCGGGCTCGGCGTCACCACCGGCTGGGTGCATCGGGCGGCGCTGCGGGCGCGTCAGGTCGAGACGCTGTCGGGATGCACCTACCACCGAGTGGATGACGCTGGGTTGCATGTCAGTGTCGATGGTGAGCCCCGCTCGCTGGCGGTCGATACCGTCGTGATCTGCGCCGGGCAGGAGTCGCAGCAGGCGCTTTACGAGGCGATGCAGGGATTTGGCGTGGGGGTTCACCGTATCGGCGGAGCCGAGCGCGCCGCGGAGATCGATGCCAAGCGGGCCATCGACCAGGGAGTGCGGCTGGCAGCGACCTTGTGAGCGCGAGCCGGGTTTGCGTTGAGTCAGCGTGAATGGCCGGGTCCCGCACGCTGCCGATAGGCAAGAGCAGATGTTAGACTCGGGCGTTCACCAGTGAGCGCGAGCCGGGCGACGGCGACCCCGTCGCTGACTGGGTCGCGCTTCTTGTTATTCAGGCTGCCATGGTTTCGACCGTCATGCCTGACCCTCGGAAAACGCGGACTCTGCACGCCGTGACCGGCCCGAGTCGCTTTTCTCGATGGAGGGATCGTACAAGGACCCCCAGATGACATCCGATTGTAGCCCTCGCTATCTGGCGAGCGACAACACTTCCGGCATCTGCCCGGAAGCCCTCGATTACCTGATCCGGGCAAACGCCAGCGACGATCTCGCCTACGGCAACGATGCCTGGACCCATCGCGCCGCGGATCGTTTCCGCGAGCTTTTCGATTACGACTGCGACGTCTTCTTCGTCTTCAACGGTACGGCCGCCAATTCGCTCTCGCTGGCGGCGCTGGGGCAGAGCTACCACAGCGTGATCTGCCACGAACTGGCCCATATCGAGACCGACGAGTGCGGCGGGCCGGAGTTTTTCTCCAACGGCTCCAAGTTGCTGACCAGCCCCGGTGAAAACGGCAAGCTGACGCCCGAGGGGATCGAGCGTCTCGTGGTCAAGCGTAACGATATCCACTATCCCAAGCCGCGGGTGGTCTCGATCACTCAGGCCACCGAAGTGGGGACGGTCTATTCCCGCGAGGAGCTGCTGGCGATTCGTACCGTCGCCGACAAGTACGATCTGCGCGTGCACATGGATGGCGCGCGCTTCGCCAATGCCTGCAGTGCGCTGGATGCCTCGCCTGCCGAGCTGACCTGGCAGGCCGGCGTCGATGTGCTCTGCTTTTCCGGCACCAAGAATGGCTTGCCGATGGGCGAGGCGATCCTGTTCTTCAACAAGGAGCTGGCCGAGGATTTCGCCTATCGCTGCAAGCAGGCGGGACAGTTGGCTTCCAAGATGCGTTTCATCGCCGCGCCCTGGCTGGGCCTGCTGGAATCCGGTGCCTGGCGGCGCAATGCCGATCACGCCAACGCCATGGCTCGCTATCTCGCCGACGGCCTGGCATCGCTTCCCGGCGCGTCGCTGATGTTTCCGACCCAGGCCAACAGCGTATTCGTGAGCCTACCGGAACCGGTCATCTCCCAACTGCGCGCCCAGGGCTGGACTTTCTATACTTTCATCGGGGCTGGTGGGGCACGTTTCGTCTGCTCCTGGAACACGACCTCCGAGCTGCTCGATCAACTGCTGGCTGACGCTCGCGCCGCCTTCGACGCACCCTGACGGGTACCGGCGCCCGATCCCCTCGGGCGCCGATCGGGCCTCGCCATGCCCGCGATGAACCGCGAGCGAATTTGTCCCGACTTTTCTATGAGTTACAGATGCCTGCGGTAACCGACGCATTTTGTCGATGCAAATTCCCCGTGCATCGAAACCGGATCGTGGTAGCGTGTTCTAAAGCGTGTATTTCGACGCTGCGTTGAAAAGACTCGCAAAATGGGTCTTCCCGACGCTTCGTGCATCTGTCTATGCTGATAGTCAGCTAGCCCGGCTGGCAGGGCGTTCGCCCTGAGCGGTTGGGGGTCACGACCAGGAGGCTTCCATGAGCATCTTCGATCACGTGCAGAGCCGTTACGAGCAGGTTCAACAGGAAGAGATGAGCCTGCAGGAATATCTAGAGCTGTGCCGGAAGGATCCCCGTGTCTACGCCAACGCTGCCGAGCGGATGCTGGACGCCATCGGGGAGCCCGAAACGATCGATACGGCCAAGGACTCTCGCCTGTCGCGTATCTTTTCCAACAAGGTCATTCGTCGCTATCCCGCCTTTGCCGAGTTCTACGGCATGGAAGAGTCGATCGAGCAGATCGTCGCCTACTTTCGTCACGCCGCCCAGGGGCTCGAGGAGCGCAAGCAGATCCTCTATCTGCTGGGGCCGGTCGGTGGTGGCAAGTCGTCGCTTGCCGAACGCCTGAAGCTGCTGATGGAGCGCGTCCCGTTCTATGCGATCAAGGATTCGCCAGTCTACGAATCACCGTTGGGGCTGTTCTCCCCGGAAGAGGATGGCGAACTGCTCGAGAAGGAGTACAACATCCCGCAGCGCCATCTACGCGGCCCGATGTCGCCCTGGGCGGCTAAGCGACTCAAGGAGTATGGTGGTGACCTGTCGCAGTTCCGGGTGGTGCGCCTGCATCCCTCGCGCCTCAACCAGATCGCGGTCTCCAAGACCGAGCCCGGGGACGAGAACAATCAGGACATCTCGTCGCTGGTGGGCAAGGTCGATATCCGCCAACTGGAGCTCTATTCCCAGGACGATCCGGACGCCTACAGCTTCTCCGGTGGCCTGTGCAAGGCCAACCAGGGGCTGATGGAGTTCGTCGAGATGTTCAAGGCGCCGATCAAGGTGCTGCATCCGCTGCTGACGGCTACCCAGGAAGGCAACTACAACCCCACCGAGGGCATGGGCGCGATCCCTTTCGGCGGTATCATCATGGCCCACTCCAACGAGAGCGAGTGGCAGCAGTTTCGCAACAACCGTAACAACGAGGCGTTCCTCGACCGTGTCTATATCGTCAAGGTACCTTACTGCCTGCGTGTTTCCGAAGAGATCAAAATCTACCAGAAGCTGCTCGAGCACTCCTCGCTCGACGAGGCGCCTTGCGCGCCGGATACGTTGCGCATGCTGGCGCAGTTCTCGGTGCTTTCGCGACTCAAGGAGCCGGAGAATTCCAGCATCTATTCCAAGATGCGCGTCTATGACGGCGAGAACCTGAAGGATACCGATCCCAAGGCCAAGTCGATTCAAGAGTATCGTGATGCCGCCGGCGTTGACGAAGGGATGAACGGGCTCTCCACACGGTTCGCGTTCAAGATCCTCTCCAAGGTGTTCAACTTCGACGCTCACGAGATCGCTGCCAATCCGGTGCATCTGCTCTACGTGCTGGAGCAGGCGCTGGAGCGCGAGCAGTTGCCGAAGGAGACCCACGAGCGCTACCTGCGTTTCATCAAGGAGTACCTGGCGCCGCGCTACGTCGACTTCATCGGCAAGGAGATCCAGACCGCCTATCTCGAGTCCTACACCGAATATGGCCAGAACATCTTCGACCGCTATGTCACCTATGCCGATTTCTGGATCCAGGACCAGGAGTACCGCGACCCGGAGACCGGCGAGCTGTTCGACCGGCAGTCGCTCAACGAGGATCTCGAGAAGATCGAGAAGCCGGCCGGCATCTCGAATCCCAAGGATTTCCGTCATGAGGTGGTCAACTTCGTGCTGCGGGCGCGGGCGCACAACAATGGCATGAACCCCAGCTGGCAGTCGTACGAAAAACTCCGCGGGGTGATCGAGCACAAGATGTTCGCCAACACCGAGGAGCTGCTGCCGGTGATCTCGTTCAACGCCAAGGCGTCGGCGTCCGATCAGCGCAAGCATGAGGATTTCGTCGATCGCATGGTGCAGCGCGGTTACACCGAGAAGCAAGTGCGGCTGCTGTCGGAATGGTATTTGCGGGTGCGCAAGTCGCACTGAACGATCTTAAGTCGATGTCAGCGGAGCGGGGTCGCGAATCGAACTCCGCGCCTTGAGGCAGGGGCCACATTGCCGGGCGGTCGCTGTCGCAGTCAGCCTGCGGGAGGTGCCATGAGCTACTTCATCGATCGACGCCCCAACGCGCGCCACAAAAGTGCCGTGAATCGTCAGCGATTCCTGCAGCGCTATCGCTCCCACATCAAGCGTGCCGTGGAAGAGTCGGTGAACCGGCGCTCGATCACCGATATGGAGCGCGGCGAGAAAGTCTCCATCCCTGCCAAGGATATCTCCGAACCTTCGTTTCAGCATGGCCCGGGTGGTCGGCGAACGGTCGTGAGTCCGGGCAACAGGGAGTTTGCCGAGGGGGACCGGTTGCGGCGACCCGGCGGTGGCGGTGGGCAGGGTAGCGGCGATGGGCAGGCGGGAAATCAAGGCGAGGGCATGGATGAGTTCGCGTTCTCGCTGTCTCGGGAAGAGTTTCTCGATTTCGTCTTCGATGGTCTGGAGCTGCCACATCTCGAGCGCAAGCAATTGCAGGTGTTGGAAGAGACTCGCCCGGTGCGGGCGGGTATTTCCAAGGAAGGCGTGCCGGCGCGCATCAATATCGTCCGTTCGATGCGCGAAGCCCAGGCCCGGCGTATCGGCATGCGCGCGCCGCTGAAACGCGCCCTGCGCGAGGCGCAGGAGGCGCTCGAAGCCGAAGAGCGCAAGGATCCTGTACTGCGTAACCCGGCGCGTATCGATGAATTGAAATCCGAGATCGTGCGCCTGGAAAAGCGGATCGGGTCGATCCCGTTCCTGGACACCTACGATCTACGCTACAACCACCTCACGCATCAACCAATGCCGTCGAATCAGGCGGTGATGTTCTGCATCATGGACGTTTCCGGTTCGATGACCCAGGCGCACAAGGACATCGGCAAGCGATTCTTCCTGCTGCTCTATCTGTTCCTCGAGCGCAATTACGAGAAGGTCGAACTGGTTTTCGTGCGCCACCACACCGTGGCCAAGGAGGTGGACGAGGAGGAGTTCTTCTATTCCCGGGAAACCGGCGGCACCATCGTTTCCAGTGCGTTGACGTTGGTCGACAGCATCATCGAGGCGCGCTACTCGCCGGAGCAGTGGAATCTTTACGTGGCGCAGGCCAGCGATGGAGACAACTGGGACGATGATTCGTCCACCTGTCTCGAGTTGCTCGACGAGTCTCTGATGCGCAAGTTGCAGTACTTCACTTACGTGGAGATCACGCCTCACGCACACCAGGCGCTGTGGGAAGCCTATGAAACGGTCAGGGCGGCCTACCCCGAGCGTTTCGCCATGCAGCAGATCGTCCAGGCGGAAGATATCTATCCGGTTTTCCGTGAGCTTTTCCGCCAGCGAGCGAAGGGGTGATCGGAAAGGCCTGGCGACGTAACGCAGCGAGGAGATAGAGAGCGATGACGCGACGCAAGCCCATTGCCACCGGATCGGACTGGAACTTCGAGGCGCTGGAGGTCTACGAACGCGCCATTGGAGAACTGGCCCGGGAGTATCGGCTGGATACCTATCCCAATCAGATCGAGATCATCACTTCCGAACAGATGATGGATGCCTACGCCAGCGTGGGCATGCCGATCGGCTATCACCACTGGTCGTTCGGCAAGCAGTTTCTGTCGGTGGAGCAGGCCTATCGTCGGGGACAGATGGGGTTGGCCTACGAACTGGTGATCAACTCCGACCCCTGCATCGCCTATCTGATGGAGGAGAACTCGCTGATGATGCAGGTGCTGGTCATTGCGCACGCCTGTTATGGCCACAACTCGTTCTTCAAGGGCAACTACCTGTTCCGCACCTGGACGGACGCTTCGGCGATCGTCGATTATCTCGTCTTCGCCCGCAAGTATGTCGCCAAGTGCGAAGAGCGGCATGGTGTCGAGGCGGTCGAGCAGCTTCTCGACGCCTGTCACGCACTGCAGAATTATGGCGTCGACCGCTACAAGCGTCCGTCGCCGATCTCCGCCGAGGAGGAGGTGCGGCGTCAGGATGAGCGCGAGGCCTATCTTCAGACCCAGGTCAACCGCCTCTGGAGCACGATCCCGGCCCCGGCCAGTGGCTTGGTTCAGCAGCCGTCAAACGACCTCGAGAACGATCCCCTGGGACTGCACAGGCATGACCGCTACCCCAGCGAGCCCCAGGAAAATCTGCTCTATTTTCTGGAAAAAAATGCGCCGTTGCTGGAGCCATGGCAGCGCGAAATCGTGCGTATCGTGCGCAAGCTGGCTCAGTATTTCTATCCGCAGCGCCAGACTCAGGTCATGAACGAAGGCTGGGCGACGTTCTGGCACTATACGCTGATGAATCGCTTGTACGACGACGGGCTGATCGACGAAGGCATCATGCTGGAGTTTCTGCAGTCCCACACTTCCGTGGTCAGCCAACCGGGTTTCGACAGCCCCTATTTCAACGGCATCAATCCCTATGCACTGGGGTTTGCGATGTTCAGCGACATCCAGCGCATCTGTCAGGCACCCACCGACGAGGATCGCGAGTGGTTCCCGGATATCGCCGGTAGCGACTGGCTGGAGACGTTGCATTTCGCGATGCACAACTTCAAGGACGAGTCGTTTATCCAGCAGTTCCTGTCGCCCAAGGTGATCCGCGATCTCAAGTTGTTCAGTCTGATCGATGACGATCGCGACGACAGTCTTCAGATCGAGGCGATTCACGACGATCGAGGTTACCGACGCATCCGCGAGGCGCTGAGTGTGCAGTACGCGTTGTCGGCCCGAGAGCCCAATATCCAGGTCTGGGAAGCCGATATCCGCGGTGATCGTTCGTTAACACTGCACCATGTGCAGGATCGCCGTCGACCCTTGGCACAGAGCTTGTTCCCGGTCATGCGCCATCTGCATCAACTGTGGGGATTTCCTGTCAAGCTTGAATCCATGGAGGGAGGGGAAGTCGTGCGTCGCTATCAGTGGCCGATTCCGGAGCCGACTCACGAGTCGGCATGACCTCTGCGTCCAAGGAGGGGAGGGGGCGGTTTCAGGGCGTGCTGGCCGTCCAGCCGCTACACCAGCCGCTCTTGGCGACCCGGTGGTCGGGAAACAGGCCGCATGCTTGACTCGACGCGGTGAAGAAGTCGCAGTTGCCGCAACGACGACCCGCCTGGTAGGCGGGATTGCCCTGTGCGTTCGAGGCGTCCTCGACATAATCGAGCGCCTTGGCTTGGTAGGCATTCGGGTCCAGCATCGGCTTGTCCTGCGCCATGGCGGGCAGCCCCTGCCATCCGAACAGCAGCAGGCCGGAGGCGCACATGCCGTGACGAAGAAAGCGCCGGCGCCCCTCGTCGTTCGGCGGCCCGCCGGCCTCTTTCGCCATCTTTCCCGCCGATTCATGCATGACCAGTCTCCGGTTCGTTGTCTTGCCGCCTGCCTCTTCTGTATGACTGGAAGTATGCGATGTGTCGTGACATTGTCACAAGACATCCGCAGCAGCCATCTGCTGCCGGGTGACATCGCCATTCATGGTGCCACCAAGGGTCGACTATGCGCTATGTCCAGTTTTTGACCGATCATGGAGAGATGATGCTGGTGGGAGACGAGCAGGGCTTGCGCGAATTGCGCCTCCCCCGGAGTTCTCGTTCCGGGGCGCCGGCGTCGACCTGGCAGGAGGACGCCGGCTTCTTTGCTCAGGCGCGGGCCGAGCTCGAAGCTTACCTGGCAGGGAGGCGTCGGAGTTTCAATGTCACTCTGGCGCCCGAGGGGAGCGATTTCCAGCTCCAGGTCTGGCAGGGCCTGTTGCGCATCCCCTACGGCAAGACCAGCACCTATGGCGAGATGGCGCATCGTCTGGGCAAGGATGGCGCGGCTCAGGCCATCGGCGGTGCGGTGGGGGCCAATCCGCTGCCGTTGTTCATTCCCTGTCACCGGGTCGTCGCCGCCAGAGGAATGGGGGGCTACAGCGGTGGTGAGACGCTGAAGCGCGCGCTGCTGACGCTGGAAGGCGGTTGGTCCGGGAGCTGATATACTCGCGCCGGATCATTCATTCTTCGGGCCTCGCGAAAGGCCGAACGCCGGTGGGAGAGGGAAATGCAGAACGCCGTCATTCTGATCAATGTCGAAAAGGGCCGGATACGGGGTGTCGCCGAGCGCCTGGCCGATCTGGAGGGAATCAGCGAGGTCTATTCGACCTGCGGCCGCTACGACCTCATCGCCATCGCCCGGACACGGGATTTCGAATCCTTGGCCTCGCTGGTGACCGAACGGCTGATGAGCGTCGAGGGCATCCGTGACACCGAAACGCTCAATGCCATGCAGGTGCACTCGCGCCACGATCTCGACGCCATGTTCTCCGTCGGCCTGTAAGTCGGGGTGGCGCGTCGTCGAAAGCGGGGGCTGCTGGGGCAGCTGGCCCGCTCCTCCCGAATCGGCCTGATTTTCGTCGTCGTCATCAGCGGGCTGTGGTACTGGCAGGAAGGGGATGTTCGCGACCAGTTGAGCTGGATGGGCGTACCCGAGTGGCAGTGGAACGACTGGCGGGGCTGGAACCGCGTGCTGCGCAATGACGGTTTCCTGTTGGGATGGTCGGACGTGCGGGGCGGACCGCTGTGGGTCGGCTATGTGCTGGATCGGGTCGATGATCCACACAGCCTTCCGCGGCCTGACCGTTTCGAGTCCGACTGGCGCAGTCTGTGGCCCATCAGCAGCAACGACTATACCGGCAGTGGCTATGACCGGGGACATATGGCGCCCAACTACGCCATGTCGGTCGCCCATGGGCGGGGGGCGCAGATGGCCAGTTTCCTGATGACCAACATCACGCCGCAGCGGCCTAGGCTCAATCGGCAGTTATGGCAGCGCCTGGAGGAAGCGGTCATCGACGATTTCGTACCCAGATTCGGTCGCGTCTGGGTCGTCACGGGGCCGATCTACGACGACCAGCTGCTGCATCGGATCGGGTTTTCTCAAATCCCCGCGGGATTCTACAAGATACTTATCGCCCCAGGCACGACGCCTCGTGCGCTGGCGTTTCTGATGCCGCAGGACGTCAACGGCAACGAGCCTCTTGCCCGTTTTCTGGTCACGATCGATGAGATCGAGGCGCGTACCGGCCTGGACTTCTTCCCTCAATTGGCCGACCCCGTCGAGCGTCAGTTGGAAGGGCGGGTAGATAGAGACGGCTGGGGTCTCGAGGCGGTGTCGACGCGGCCCGGCCGCTATCGATGATGGCGATGCCGTACTGGCTTACGGTGAAAAAGTGTCTTGCGGGGAGTATTGCGAGAGAAGCAGCAAGAGAAAAACGAGCATGACACGTGGTGCCCAGGAGAGGACTTGAACCTCCACATCCGTAAGGATACTAGCACCTGAAGCTAGCGCGTCTACCAATTCCGCCACCTGGGCGTGTCATGTATCGGGTGCTGCCAGGAGTCTGGAAAACTCCTCTGGAATGGTGCCCGGAAGAGGACTTGAACCTCCACGTCCATAAGGACACTAGCACCTGAAGCTAGCGCGTCTACCAATTCCGCCATCCGGGCTTATCCGGCCTTGTGCGTTCGAAACGTCCATCGCCGCAAGCGATGGTGCCCAGAAGAGGACTTGAACCTCCACGTCCGTAAGGACACTAGCACCTGAAGCTAGCGCGTCTACCAATTCCGCCATCTGGGCCAAGGCGCGATGCATAATACCGATTTTGCATCCGAATGCAAGCGCTCCGTGGCAAGGTTTGCGGGTGCTTCGAACCGCATGTCGGCCCTGTTTCGCTACCCGTTCACCGACAGCAATCGAGGCTGTTTGGCAGCACATGGTTGGGTCGGGCAAGCGTGACCGCTATACTTGGTGAATGAATCCAAAAAGATTGAACGGCTCAGGCCGCCCGCCGCGTGAATTCTCTCTACAGCCCAAGCCCAGCAGGCTCAACGCAAGGACGATGGTTGCATGACTCATTGGACGTTGGATGACGATCCGCACGCGGCTCGTGAAACGGAAAAATATGACAATCCCGTACCCAGTCGCGAGTATCTGCTGGCGCGGCTGGAGAGCTACGGCAAGCCGATCACTCACGAAGATATGAGCGCCATGCTGGGGCTCGAGGATGACAACCAACTGGAAGCCGTGCGCCGCCGGCTGGCGGCGATGGAGCGTGACGGCCAGATCCTCAAGGATCGCAGAGGTGCCTATGCACTGATCGACAAGCTCGATCTGATCAAGGGGCGCGTTCAGGGGCACCGTGACGGCATGGGCTTCCTGATTCGTCACGATGGCGTCAAGCCCGACCTGGTGCTGCCGCCGCGCCAGATGCGCCGCGTGTTCGATGGCGACGTGGTGCTGGCCCGCGTCAGCGGCAAGGATCGTCGAGGTCGCGCCGAGGGCACCATCGCCGAGGTGCTGGCCCGCAACACCCAGACGCTGGTTGGCGTGTTTCGTCAGAACAGTTCCGAATTCGCGGTGCTGATCCCCGAGAACTCGCGGATCAGCCAGGAAGTGATCATTCCCCATAGCGTCAGCGGTGGCGCGAAAGACGGCCAGATCGTTTCCGTCCACATCACCCAGCAGCCGGAGACCCGCAAGCAGCCGGTGGGTGAAGTGGTGGAGATTCTGGGGGAGCGGATGGATCCCGGGCTCGAGATCGACATCGCAATTCGCTCCCACGATATTCCTGCGGAGTTCCCGCCGGAAGTGGACGAGCAGATCGCAGGCATGTCCGCCGAGGTGAAGGAGGAGGACAAGGCGGCGCGAATCGATCTCCGCGAGATGCCGCTGGTGACCATCGACGGCGAGGATGCCAAGGATTTCGACGACGCCGTCTGCGCCTGGAAGACCAAGTCCGGGAGCTGGAAGCTGGTCGTGGCGATCGCCGACGTCTCCCACTACGTTCGCGGCGGTAGTGCACTCGACAACGAGGCCTACATCCGCGGCAATTCCGTCTACTTCCCCGGGCAGGTCGTGCCGATGCTGCCGGAGCTGCTCTCCAACGGGCTCTGCTCCCTCAACCCGCACGTCGACCGCCTGACCATGGTCTGCGAGATGAACATCTCCCAGAACGGCACCATCAGTCGCTACAAGTTCTACGAGGCGGTGATTCAGTCCCATGCTCGGCTGACCTACAACCAGGTAGGCGCGATGCTGGAGGCGCCGGACAGCGACGAAGGGGCAGCACTTCGCGAGCGTTACCGCGAGCTGGTGCCATCGCTGGAGAATCTGCACGCGCTCTACAAGGTGCTGCGCCAGGCACGTGAAGTGCGTGGCGCCATCGATTTCGAGACCACCGAGACGCAGATCGTCTTCAACGACGAGCGCAAGATCGAGAAGATCGTGCCGCGCACGCGCAACGACGCCCACAAGTTGATCGAGGAGTGCATGCTGGCGGCCAACGTCGCCACGGCGCGCTTCCTCGACAAGCACGATCTGCCCGCGCTCTATCGCGTCCACCAGTCACCGGCACCCGAGCGGCTGGAAAATCTGCGTGTATTCCTGGGTGAGCTGGGGCTGACGCTCGGAGGCGGTGACGAACCGTCGCCGAAGGACTACCAGGCGTTGCGGGAGGTGATTCAGGGGCGCCCGGACTTCGATATCATCCAGACCGTCATGCTGCGCTCGATGAGCCAGGCGGTCTACTCGCCGCAGAACGATGGACACTTCGGTCTCGCTTACCAGGCGTACGCGCATTTCACGTCGCCGATCCGCCGCTATCCCGACCTGCTGGTGCATCGCGCGATCCGGTCGGTCATTCGCGGCCCGCGTCAGACCCAGACCGTGCAGCGTGCGGAGGGGGCGCCGGTCGAGAAACCCTCGATCTGGTGCCCGTATACCTTCGAACAGATGGTCGAGCTGGGCGAGCACTGCTCGATGACCGAGCGTCGCGCCGACGACGCCACACGTGACGTTACCGATTGGCTGAAGTGCGAGTTCCTCTCCGACAAGGTCGGCGAAGTCTACGAAGGCACCATCGCCTCGGTCACGCAGTTCGGGATCTTTGTGCGCCTCGACGACGTCTACGTCGAGGGGCTGGTGCACGTGACATCGCTGCCGTCCGACTACTATCACTACGAAGCGGAAAAACACCGCCTCAAGGGCGAGCGCAGCGGTGTCGCCTACCGCCTGGGAGATGGCGTCACCGTGCGTATCGCCCGGGTCGATCTCGACGACCGCAAGATCGATTTCGATCTCGCCGATGCGGCGCCGCGCCACCGTCGCACGCCGCGTGGCCAAAAGCCCGGCGGCGATGCTCCCACTGCTGACGCGCCCGCCAAGAAGGCCTCGTCACGCAAGAGTCGCCCCGGCAAGCGTGAGCGCCAGGGGGCAGCGGGGGGCAACGACGAGGGCGGCAAGCGTCGTTCCCGCGGCCCGCGTCAACGCGGTGGCAAGCGATGACGGCGGCCGTCGGCCAGCCGTCCAGCAGGGGCCACCCGAGATGAGTCGTCCCGCGAATCGTCGTGCCCCCGCGAAACCGCGCGATCTGCCTCGCATGCCGGACGGGCTGGAGCCCGTCTACGGCGTCCACGCCGTTCGTGCGCTGTTCGAACGCGGACAGCCGCCGAAAGTGCTGTGGGTTCAGCAAGGCCATGCCGAGCAGCGCCTGGAGGCTCTGCTGCAACAGGCCCACGCGACGGGTTGCGAACTGAGGCGAATGGCGCGCGAGGTGCTCGACGGGGTCTCCCATCAAGCGTCCCATCAGGGCGTGATCGGTTTTTGCGAGCCGCTGATCGCCGAGAGCGAAACGACCCTGTGGTGGCGGCTCGAGCAGTGGCAGGCCGGCCCGCCGCCACTGCTGCTGATTCTGGACGGCGTCACCGACCCCCACAACCTGGGCGCCTGCCTGCGCAGCGCCGACGCTGCCGGGGTCAATGGCGTGATCGTGCCCAAGGACAAGTCGGCGCCGCTCAATGCGACGGTGCGCAAAGTGGCCTGCGGGGCGGCGGAGTTGGTGCCGGTGTTCCAGGTCACCAATCTCGCCCGCTGCATGGAGAAGCTCAAGCAGCAGGGCGTCTGGATCACCGGTACCGCCGGTGAAGCGGATTCGCTCCTCTACGACGCCGATTTCACCGTGCCCTGTGCCCTGGTGATGGGCGCCGAGGGCAAGGGGATGCGCCGCCTGACTCGCGAGGCCTGTGATGGGCTGGTCAAGCTGCCGATGCAGGGCGGCGTCTCCAGTCTCAATGTCTCGGTCGCCACCGGCATCTGTCTGTTCGAGGCGGTACGCCAGCGGGCAGGGCGCGTTGGCGGTTGAACTTGCACTGATAGGGCTTGGTCTCTACAATTGCGCGGTTCTGTGGGCAGGCTATGCTCATGGAACGCGACTCCCGCTCGGGCTCGTCCGGGCGAATCGCCAATTGGTCTGAATATCCGGGGTCGTGAACGGAGCACTGTGCCGTTCACCCGGTATCGACTCCTTGCTTCTCGTGGTGGTCATCTCTTCAGGAGTGTCGCCGCGCGGAAGCTGCCAAACCGCAAGGAGCTAACATGCGTCATTATGAAATCGTGTTTATGGTCCACCCGGACCAGAGCGAGCAGGTTCCGGCCATGGTCGAGCGCTATACCAGCCTCGTGACCGAGAACGGCGGTACCGTGCATCGTCTCGAGGATTGGGGCCGTCGCCACCTGGCCTACCCGATCAACAAGATCCACAAGGCACACTACGTGCTGATGAACATCGAATGCAGCGGCGAGACCCTCGACGAGATCGAGAACATCTTCCGCTTCAACGATGCCATCATCCGCAGCATGATCGTGCGCAACAAAGAGGCCGTTACCGAAGCCTCGCCGATGATGAAGCCGGCTGAAGAGAAGAGCCGTCGCCGTGACGACAAGCCCTCCGAGCGTGGCGATCGTGAGCGTTCGGAGCGCCCCGAGCGTTCCGAAACCACCGCCGAAACCAACTGATTCGATTTCGCTAAGGAGAGACTCTCATGGCACGTTTTTTCCGTCGCCGTAAATTCTGCCGCTTCACCGCCGAAGGCGTGAAGTACATCGATTACAAAGACATCGATACGCTGAAAGCCTACGTCACTGAAACTGGCAAGATCGTCCCGAGCCGTATTACCGGTACTCAGGCGCGCTACCAGCGTCAACTGTCTACCGCGATCAAGCGGGCGCGTTACCTGGCGCTGCTGCCGTACTCCGACAGCCACCAGTAAACCCTGATCCGGTAGTCCACGATCGGTAATCCATAGCGAGGCATCATGCTGGCACTGGCACGTTGGATCATGCGCGGTACGCCACAAGCGATAGCGGCGGCCGCACTGACAGCGTTGGTGCCGTGGCTGTTCTGGTTCAGTGCCGCAGTCGCCGGGCTGGTTACCCTGCGCCGGGGCATGACCACGGCGGCGCCGGTGCTGCTGGCCGCAGCCCTTCCCGCCGGCTGGTGGTGGATGCAGGGCGACTCGGTCCCGCTGGCCAGCATCCTGCTGGTGACGTTGATGGCGACGGTGCTGCGTTCACGCATGCGCTGGTCCGAAGCGCTCATCGTCGGCAGCGTGGTTTGCATGGCGCTGGTGCAGCTTGGCATCTTCGTGCCGGCCGGAGGGACCGCGCCACTGCTGGCGGAACTGCGGCGGAGCTCGTCGGAGGTTGCCAGCATGCTCGATCAGTTATCGGCGCAGGGCGTCGATACCGAGTTGATGGCGACTCTGGTGATCGGTGGGGCAACCGGCCTGGTCGTGTTGCTTGCCGGGATCGCTTGCCTGGCGCTGGCTCGCAGTTGGCAGGCGGGGCTTTACAACCCCGGCGGGTTTCGCGAGGAGTTTCATTCACTGAAGCTATCGCGCAAGCAGCTCCTGCTACTGGTCGGGTTGATGGCGCTGGGCCTGGTACTGGCCGTTCCCGCCGCCAGTCTGCTGGCCTGGGTTCCATTGCTGGTCGCCGGCGTGGCACTGGTCCATGGGTTTATTGGTTTGAAGGGAATGAGCGGGTTCTGGCTGGTAGGCTTTTATGCCTTGCTGTTGACCACCTGGCCCACGATTCTGATTGTACTGCTGTTGGCGTTGGTAGATACCTTCGCGGATTTTCGCGGTCGTCTGACACGCAGTGATTGACGAGAGGTTCACGAGAATGGAAGTCATTCTGCTCGATAACATCGGCAAGCTGGGCGACCTGGGTGACAAGGTCACCGTCAAGCCCGGATATGGCCGTAATTACCTGGTTCCCTACGGCTTGGCCGTGCCGGCAACCAAAGACAACGTCGAAGCGTTCGAAGCGCAGCGTGCCGAGCTCGAAGCCCTGGCTGCAGAGCGCAAGGCCCAGGCCGAGACCCGCGCGGCACAGCTCGCCGAAATCGAACTGTCTCTGGTCGCGAAAGCGGGCGAGGAAGGCAAGCTGTTCGGTTCCATCGGCCCGCGTGATCTGGCCGAAGCCATGGCCCAGGCCGGCATCGAAGTCGCCAAGAGCGAAGTGCGCATGCCGGAAGGCCCGCTTCGCCAGACCGGCGAGTACGACATCGCGCTGCAGTTGCATGCCGAAGTCACTTCCAGCGTCCGTGTGGTGGTGGTGGCCGAGTAAATCTCGACCATCGTCGTCGCCGAGACGTCTGGCCGAAGGCACGCAGGGTCCACCCCCTGCGTGCCTTTTTCATGGCCGGGAGACGTGGCGATGGCGGCTGTCGACTGGGTAGAATGAGCGCCAGACATTTGCAGCGTGTTCTGCGCGCGACACGGGATGAACGCCAAGCATGAATCAACGCGTCGACAATGATCACGAAACCGCACAACTGAAGATGCCGCCGCACTCGCTAGAGGCGGAGCAGTCGGTGTTGGGCGGGCTGATGCTCGACAACAGCAGCTGGGATACGGTGTCGGAGCGCCTGGTCGCGGACGACTTCTATCGTCACGAGCATCGCCTGGCATTCAATGCGATGGCGGAACTGGCCGAGAGTGCGCATCCACTCGATGTCGTCACGCTGTCGGAAGCCCTGGAGCGTCGCGATCAGCTCGAGAGCGTGGGAGGGCTCGCTTATCTGGCGGAGTTGGCACGCAACACGCCGTCGGCCAGCAACATTCGCGCCTACGCCGATATCGTTCGCGAGCGGGCGACGCTGCGAAAACTGATCCAGGCCTCGCGTCAGATCGCCGACAGCGCCTACTCACCGGAAGGGCGGCCGCCGGACGAGTTGGTCAACGAGGCCGAGCGCCTGGTGTTCCAGATCAGCGAGTCGCGGCCCAAGTTCGGTGGGCCCATCGGCATGAGCGATCTGCTGACCAAGGCGGTCGATCGGATCGATGAGCTGTTCAACATGAAGGGGCAGATGACCGGGATCTCGACCGGTTTTCGCGATCTCGACGACATGACCTCGGGCCTGCAACCTTCGGACCTGGTGATCATCGCGGGCCGCCCCTCCATGGGCAAGACCACGTTCGCCATGAATCTGGTCGAGCACGCGGTGGTTTCCAACGACAAGCCGGTCATCGTGTTCTCGATGGAGATGCCCGCGGAATCGCTGATGCTGCGTATGCTCTCTTCGCTGGGGCGGATCGATCAGACGCGGGTGCGTACCGGCCAGCTCGAGGACGAGGATTGGCCGCGATTGACCTCGGCGGTCAACCTGCTCAAGGATCGGCAGCTGTTTATCGACGATACGCCGGCGCTGTCGCCCAATGAACTGCGGTCGCGGGTGCGCCGCATCGCCCGCGAGCACGGCAATGTCGGCCTGGTGATGATCGACTATCTACAGCTGATGCAGGTGCCGGGGCTGTCCGAGAACCGTACCGCCGAGATTTCGGAGATATCTCGCTCGCTGAAGGGCGTGGCCAAGGAGTTCAACTGCCCGGTGGTTTCGCTGTCCCAGCTCAACCGCTCGCTGGAGCAGCGACCCAACAAGCGCCCCGTCATGTCGGACTTGCGTGAATCCGGCGCCATCGAGCAGGACGCCGATGTTATCGCTTTCGTCTATCGCGACGAGGTCTACAACTCCGACAATCCCGACAACAAGGGGTTGGCCGAACTGATCATCGGCAAGCAGCGTAACGGCCCTATCGGCACCGTCCATATGGCCTTCATCGGCAAGTACACGCGCTTCGAGGATCTGGCGCCGGACAGCTACGGTCAGCACTACGAGTAAGCCGACAGACAGTGAAGAAGCCGGCATCGCCGGTGTTTGGGAAAGATATCAAGGAGTCGAATCATGGCAGGCGGTTTTCAGCGGGGGCGTCGTCAGCGGGTCCCCAAGATCGAGGTACGAGGCCAACTGGAAAAGCTCGAGCGGGAGGGGCCTTTCAAGGAGTGGCTGGGCATGCCCGATCTCTACCGTCACTGGCTGACGGTCGATGGCGAACTCTACAGTTACCAGACGGAAGATGCCGAATTGCCGGTTGCCATCGGTGATCGCGTGGTATTTCGCTACAAGGAAGCCAAGGCGGGCAGGTGGATTGATCGCAATTCTTTGGGTAAGGCGATCGATCCTTCCGATTATCGATAGTCGTTGCCATTTTGATGTCATTGTAATTTTGTGTGCCATCATTGTGTCATGATGCTTCTGTTTCATGGCATTCATGAACCCGCCTCCCGCTCCCATCGGTAACTCCTCCCTCGAGGAGATTGTCGCCCATCGCGATCTGAGCGTACATTTTCAACCGATTGTTTCCGTCGCGACCGGCCATATTCTGGCGTACGAGGCCTTGTCTCGCGGTCCGCGGAATTCGCCCTATGCGGATCCGATTCCGATGTTTCGGGCGGCCCGCGAATGCGGTCTACTTGCTGCGCTGGAACGCGGGTGTCGAGAACGAGCGATCGAAAGCTGGGTGGCTACCGGCCTCGGCGAGCTTCTGTTCCTCAACGCCAGTCCGGAAGTCCTGATCGATCCCGAGCATCTCGGCGGCAAGACGCTGGCTCTGCTTCAGCAGCACAGTCTCTCGCCCGCCCGCATCGTCATCGAGATCACCGAGCAGTCGCCGGGGATCGACCCCGACCTGATGGCCGAGGCTGCCCGCTATTATCAGTCGATGGGGTTTTCCATCGCTCTGGACGATCTGGGAGACGGTTATGCCGGCTTGCGACTCTGGTCCCAGCTCAATCCCGACTACGTCAAGCTGGATCGCCACTTCGTCAGTCGCCTTGACGAAAATCCCATCAAGCGCCGCTTCGTCCGCTCCATCATCGATATCGCGCACAGCATGGATAGCCGTGTCATCGCGGAGGGTGTGGAGCGAGAGGGGGAGCTGGATACGCTTCTCGAACTGGGCGCGGATTATTGCCAGGGGTGGTTGTTCGCGCGCCCCGATGCAGCTCCCCATCGGATACGCGAGCTGCTCGAAGCTCGGCTCGCTTCACTGGCTGCCAATCGTCGTCCGGCGGCCACCGCGACAGAGATCCAGCGCCTCAGCGTACCTCTGCCTGCGCTGGATGCCGATCTCTGTGTGGCGGAGGCATCCGAGCGCTTCAGCCGTCTGCCGCACGCCAACGCGCTGGCGGTCGTCGATGGCAGGAGCCGGCCGATCGGTATCCTGGGGCGTCAGCAGCTCATGGCGCTGCTCGGCAAACGCTTCGGGTTCGATCTTCACGGTCGTCAGCCCATTGCCAAGGTAATGCGAACCCGGGCACTCTGTGTGGAGGCCCACGAGCCGCTGGAGCGGGTCTCGCGCAAGGTCACGGGGCGCGAGGAGTCCTCCCGCGACGAGGATTTCATCATCACCGACGGTGGCCGCTACCTGGGTATGGGACACGTCATCAACCTGCTGCAACTGTTCACCGAGCAGCAGGTTCAGCTAGCGCGACAAGCCAATCCGTTGACCCAGTTGCCTGGCAACCGCCCCATCAGGGTGGCATTGGAGCACTATCAGCGTCAGGCGCGGGGCTTCGTCGCCTGCTATCTGGATCTCGACAATTTCAAGCCCTTCAATGACCGGTTCGGGTACGCCCTGGGGGATCGAATGATCCTTGCGCTGGCGAAGCTGGTGAGCAGCGAGCTGGGGCGGGAGGACTTTCTGGGCCACCTCGGCGGCGACGATTTCATACTGCTGCTGAATGACGGGAAGAATCTCCACCGTCGGTTGGCCGGTATACAACGCCGCTTCATCATCGAGAGCCATGCGCTGGTTCCCGCCGATGCCAGAGCGGCAGGTGGCTTTCATGCCAAGGATCGCTACGATCAATGGCGTTTTTTTCCGCTGGTCCGCCTGTCGATCATCGCGCTTCGCGTCGGTGCCGAGGCCAGGGTCGAGAGCTTTGGCGATCTCTGGAGTCGCTTCAAGCCGGCAGCCAAGCGCGCCGGCAACGGCCGAATCGTGGTGAGGCTAGACCGCCGTTCGGCAACTGTCGGGGAGTGAACGATCAGCGCGCCTTGGCGTCTTAGGGCTTGTTCACACTATCCACGCGGCTCGCGGCGTATAGTGTGAACAAGCCCTGGTCACAGCTTTGTCACAACCGACTGTCAGGGTGTCGCGACGGGATGGCAAGGAGTGTCTCCCGATCCAGAACACGATTCCATACACGACCCACAGGAGGGAACCATGGAACTTAAGGAGCTAGAGCAATATCAACGACATCATGAGAACTTCGAGATCCGCGTCATTGCCCATGCCGGCAGCCGCTACTATCAGGTCATGCTGGAACCGGAAGACGGTGCCACGCAGGCCTTGACCCGGCGCGGCAAACCGATGCTGTTTCGCTCCCTCGACGATGTCTATGGCGAACTGAAACAGGCCGGTATCCACCGCGCCTATCTGGTCCAGCAGGTTGCCAACGACGAGATCGTCGGACACGAGCCACATTATCATGATCCGCTGCTGTCGCGGATGCCGCTGGTCTTCTGATCCCGGGCCGACGGTATCGATGACGCCAAGCCGACGAATTTTCCATTCACCAACCTGATTTCCCTCCGGCGAGTCCCGCAGTGACTTGCCATGCTCTGGAGGGAATGCTGTTTCTCTTCTCTCTTCTCTCTTCTCTCTTCTCTCTTCCCTCGTTTACGCCGATGCCGGCTTGTCAGGTGACCTGCCACGGGATGTTTCCGCCAACGTCGACTAGAGTCCGACCTAATTGAGGACGGACCATGAAATGAGCGAGATTCACCGAAGAGCAGATCATCGGCATCCTGGCCGAGCATGAAGCGGGGGCGAAGTGTGCTGACCTGTGCCGCAAGCACGGCATGTCGGAGGGCCCCTTCTACAACTGGAAAGCCAAGTTCGGCGACATGACCGTGTCGGAAGCCAAACGGTTGAAAACGCGCGAGGACGAGAATGCCAAGCTGAAGAAGCCACTCGCTGAACTCGGCGATGGAGCAATAGAACCGGGTATCGTCGTAGAGTCGCCCGCGGGTCCCCCGACGCTGGATACGCTCCAGCAGTCGCCATTCGCCGGGGTGCGTCACCCGGGTTTCGTCGCAGCCGTAGGCGTCGGCGAGTCGCTCGGCTTCCAGTAGCAGATCCTGGCGGTTGTCATCGTCGTCGAGCCGGCTGTAGTGAACCTGATACCCTTTGTCGCGCAGGGTATCGGCGAAGTGGCGCATCGCCGACAATATCAGCACGATCTTCTGGGTATAGTGAGGAACATAGTCTCCTTCTGCCCTTACCTCGCAGAGAGCGACGACAGCGTTGGAAGGGGCGGTGGTGAGTCACTCAATTGATCACCAGAATCAGGATCAACGGACGCGACATGAAGTTATTCATAACTTATACGTATTGCCTTGATCGTATAAGATGATCGGGTGAGCACAAGCGCTAATGGTAGAATTCGGTCAAAAGATGCCAGGGAAAGGAGTGGTGCTATGGCGGCCCGTTATGGAGTGCTGCTGGTCAATCTGGGAACGCCCGAGGCGCCCACGGCCAAGGCCGTGAGGGAGTATCTCGGGGAGTTCCTCGGCGATCCCCGGGTCATCGATGCGCCACGCTGGCTGTGGTGGCCGATTCTGCACGGTGTCATTCTGCGCATTCGTCCGCCGAAGGTCGCCAAGGCCTATGCGTCGGTCTGGCAGGAGGAGGGGTCACCGCTGCTGGCGATCGGCCGGCGCCAGCAGAGCGCGTTGAGGGAGTCCTTGGCAGCCAGTACTGGCGAAGCTATCCCGGTGGAGCTGGCGATGACCTACGGCAAGCCGAGTATGGAGGAGGCCGGGCTCAAGCTGCGCGAAGCCGGCGTCGAGCGCATCCTGGTGGTGCCGCTTTATCCCCAATTTTCGCGTACCACGACCGGCGCGGTATTCCAGCGCCTGGCCAGGGCGCTGGAACCTTGTCCGCATCTGCCGGAGCTGCGCTTCGTACGCGATTACCACGACCACCCGGACTATATCGCGGCGCTGGCAGCCAGCGTTCGCCAGCACTGGGAGGCCAATGGCGACCGCGGCCGGCTGCTGATGTCCTATCACGGTATTCCCAAGCGCTACGTCGACAACGGCGACCCCTATGCCAGGCACTGCGAGACGACCAGCCGGCTATTGGCCGAGGAGCTGGGGCTCGGCGAAGGGGAGTGGTTCCAGAGTTATCAGTCGCGATTCGGACGTGAGGAGTGGCTCAAGCCCTACACCGACGAGACTCTCAAGGCCTGGGGCGCGGACAAGATCGAGTGCGTCGACGTCATCAGCCCAGCCTTTGCGGCGGACTGTCTGGAGACCCTGGAAGAGATCGACGCCGAAAATCGCCACTACTTCCAGCAGGCCGGGGGCGGGCGCTATCGTTACATCCCGGCGCTCAATGAACGTCCGGAGCACGTTACCCTGCTGACCCATCTGGTCGAGCAGCACGCCGCCGGCTGGTGACGTCGGCGACGGCAGTTCGCCAAGGCGCCCTTAAGGCAAAGGCGAGTCGCCCTGGGGGGCTTCCTCGACGGTGTGTTTGGGCTTTTCGCTCTCCAGCTCGACCGGATTGCCGCGAGTGCGGGGATCGGGCTTCAGTTTGTGGTGCAGCGCGCTTTTGGCCAGCATGTGGGCCGATACCGGTGCGGTGATGAAGGCGAAAATGGTGATCAGCAGTTCCTGGATGATCGGACCGTCTTCCCGGCTGAAGTAGATCAGCGAGCCGATCAGGGTGCAGCCGACGCCCAGCGTCGTTGTCTTGGAAGGGCCGTGAAGACGCATGTAGAAGTCCTTGAGATGCGTCAGACCCAGCGAGCCGATGAAGGCAAACGCGCCACCGGCAATGAGCATGAAGGCGATCGCGCCTTCGATAATCGTATCCAGCATTGTCACGCCTCCTATTCGATAATGTCGCCGCGCAGCAGATACTTGCAGATGGCGATGGTGCTGACGAAGCCCAGCATCGCGATCAGCAGTGCGGCTTCGAAGTAGTCCTTGTTGTTGACCCAGATACCGAACAGAACGATCAGCGCGATCGAGTTCATGTACATGGTGTCCACCGCCAGCACGCGATCCGGCAGGCTCGGACCAACCAAGGCTCGATAGAAGTTGAGTACGATGGCGGCGCAGAATAGCGCCAGCGCGATCCACAGGGCCGTATCGATCATGATTCGAAGATCTCCAGCAGAGGGCGCTCGTAGCGCTGGTGAATTTCGTCGATCAACGCTTTGGTGTCCGCCACGTCCAGCGCGTGTATGAGCAGCGTCCTGCCGTCGAGCCGCAGGTGGGCGGAGACGGTGCCTGGCGTCATGGTGATGGTGCTGGCCAGGATGGTGATCGGAAAGTTTTCCTTCAGCGTGAGCGGATATTCCACGAAAGCCGGACGCATCCTCCCCCTGGGGTCGAGAATCAATTTCGAGACCTGGACGTTCGCGGTCACGATATCGCCCAGGACGCGGAAGAAGTAACCGAGCAGTTTCAAAGGGCGCTTGATGGTCGGCTGACGCTCCCAGAACGGTCGGCAGATCATCGGAATCAGGATCGCCAGCACGCCGCCGAGAATCCACTGCCCCAGGGCGACGCTCTGCTGCAGCAGTAGCCACACCAGCAGCAGCAGCAGGGATAATACCGGCATTGGCAGCCAGCGAGTGGGAGGAATCATGAGTCACCTCCTGCAACGTTGCGGGACAGGATCGCCTCGGCATAGGCATCGTGATCGAGCAGTTGAGTGGCGCTGGCATCGGTGAACCGTGTGATCGGGCCGGCGAGAATCGATAAAGCCGGTGACGCGCCGATCAGCAGGATCAGTCCTGCCAGCATTGCCGGCTTCAACCTGGGGCCGTCGCTATCGCCGCGTCCGGCCTTCCAGAATACGGTCGAGCCGCTACGTGCCATGGCGACGAGGCCCGCAAAGCTCGATAGCAGCAGCAGCGGCCACAGCCAGGGTTGCTCGCTTGGTAGCGCGGCCTTCAGCAGCAGCGCCTTGCCGATGGCGCCCGAGAGTGGCGGCAGGCCGATCACCGTGACTGCAGCGATGAAGTAGAACAGTCCCAGCAGTGCCGGTTGGGTCACACCGCGGCCGGGGACGATCCTAGCGCCGGCCTTGCCTCGCTGCTCGCCGATCGCATCGGCCAGCAGGAACAGCCCGCCGCTGACCAGAGTGGTATGGATCATGTAGTAGAGCAGGGCGGCGATGGGCGCTTCGCGATTCATGCTGACCCCGACCAGCAGGGTGCCGACGGAAATCAGGATCAGATAGGCCACCTGATTGCGCAGGTCGCGGGCCGATAGAACGCCCAGGCCGCCGAGCGCGAGTGTCGCCAACGCGAACCACCACAGCCAAGGTTGAACGAAATTGGCCAACTCGCCGGCACCGCCGCCGAAGATCAGTGTGTAGACCCTAAGGATGGCGTAGATCCCCACCTTGGTCATGATCGCGAACAGCGCCGCTACCGGCGCCGGGGCACTGCTGTAGGCGCGCGGTAGCCAGAAATAGAGCGGCAGGATCGCGGCCTTGAGACCGAACACCACCAGCAGCATAAACGCGCCAGCCTTGAGCAGGCCGAGTCGGTCGGGACCGAGCGCGGCGACTTTCTGCGACATGTCGGCCATGTTGAGCGTTCCGGTAGTGCCGTAGAGCACGCCGAGAGCGATCAGGAACATCGCCGAGCCTGCCAGATTCAGCGCCACATAGTGGAAGCCGGCCTGGGTGCGGTCCTTGCCGCCGCCATGCATCAGCAGCGAATAGGAGGCGATCAGCAGCACTTCGAAGAACACGAACAGGTTGAAGATGTCTCCGGTCAGGAAAGCACCGTTGATCCCCATCAACTGCAGTTGGAACAGGCCGTGAAAGTTGCTGCCCTTGCGGTCGTCGCCGGCGCAGGCATAAGCGATGCTGCCGAGGGCCAGAAAGGCTGTCAGGCAGACCATCAGCGCCGAAAGTCGATCGAGCACCAGCACGATACCGAAAGGCGGCTGCCAGTCGCCCAGCGCGTAGTAGGTGATCTCTCCGCTGTCGCTCTGGATCACCAGCGCGGCGCTGATCACCAGCAGTGCCGCCGTGCTGGTCAAGGCGATCGCCCGGCGAGGTAGCACGGTCGAGTCTCGTTTGACCAGCATCAACAGCCCGCTCAGCAGCGGCAGGAGGATCGGAAGCGCGATCAGGTGATGCATCATGACTTGTCCTCCTTCGACTCTTCGCCGCGCTGATCGTTGACCTGATCGCTACCCTGGTCGCCGCGCACGCGCATCGCCAGAATGACCGAGAAGGCGGTCATGGCAAAGCCGATCACGATGGCAGTCAGGACCAGCGCCTGGGGCAGCGGATCGGCATAGTCATTGACGCCGTCGCGAATGACCGCCGCCCCGTTGGTAGTGAGTCCGCCGGTGGAGAACAGGAACAGGTTGACCGCATAGGAGAGCAGGGTCAGTCCCACGACCACGGGAAAGGTACGGCCCCGCAGCGCCAGATAGAGACCGCTAGCGGCCAGGAAACCGGTTACGGTGGCGTAGAGCGCTTCCATCAGACGGTCTCCTTTTCGTTCTCTTTGCTGGGCCGGTGTCGTGTGGTCAGTTTGCCCAGATTGGCCAGAATCATCAGCGTGGCACCGACGACCGTCAGGTAGACCCCGAGATCGAACAGCATTGCCGTGGCCAGCTCGATTTCGCCGATATAGGGGATCGAGAAATGGCCGAAGGCGGAGGTCAGGAAATTGTGGCCGAACAGCCAACTGCCGAGCCCGGTCAAGGTGGCGATGGCGACGCCTGTCACGGCGATGGGCTGGTACTGGAAGGAGAGGCGTTGCTGGGCCCAGTCCACGCCCCGCGCGATATAGAGGAGGATCAGCGCGACCGCCGTCACCAGACCGGCGATGAAGCCGCCGCCGGGTTCGTTGTGACCCCGCAGGAAGATGAACACCGAGACCAGCAGCGCCAACGGCAGCAGGCTTTGTGACACGGTCGCCAACAGCATGGGGTGCAGATCCCGGGACCAGGGGCGGCCTTCGCTGTCGCTCGATGGCATGAACAGGCGCAGGCGATTGAGCAGCTTGTAGATGCCGATGGCAGCGATGCAGAGCACGGTGATCTCGCCGAGCGTATCGAATCCGCGGAAGTCGACCAGAATGACGTTGACTACGTTGTGCCCGCCACCGCCGCTGACGCTGTTGTCGAGGAAGAAACCGGAGATGCTGTCCATCGGCCGGGTCAACAAGGCGTAGTTGAGGCTCGCCACTACACCACCGAAACCGGCTGCCAGCAGCACGTCCCTCACCACGCGTGCGCCGCTGGATTCCTTAGGCGTGCGCTGGGGCAGGAAGAACAGTGCCAGCATCAGCAGAATGACGGTCACCACTTCGACCGCCAGTTGCGTCAGCGCGAGATCGGGGGCGGAAAAGCGGGCGAACGCCAGCGATACCATCAGCCCCACGACCGACAGCATCATCAGCGAGACCAGGCGACGGCGGTGGAGAATGGCGGTACCCAGGCCCGCCAGAATCGTAATACCGGCGCCGGCGAGCAGCAGGCCGTCGAGCGGCTGCGGTTGGCGCGAGCCCTGCAACTGATCGAGATCCAGCAGTCCGCTGCCGGTAAGGAACAGTACGGCCACGATCAGCCACAGCATGTAGCGCTGCAGCGAGCCGTTCTCCAGCCGATCGATGGTGACCTGAGTCCATTGCAGCAGGCGACGCACGCTGTGCTCGAAGATCATCAGTGCGTTGCGCTGCGGGAACTGGCGCTGGAAGTTGAACAGATTGCGGCGCACGGTATAGATGCCGACACCGCCGGCCAGCGCGATGGCGCTCATCAGCAGCGGGAGGTTGAAGCCGTGCCAGATCGACAACTGAAGCTCCGGCCTCGGCGCCAGGATCGTGGCCCGGGCGGCGGCATCGAGCAGTCCGGAAACGATCACTGCCGGTATCAGCCCGATGACGATGCACAGGCCGACCAGAATCAGCATGGGCAGGCGCATCGGGAACGGCGCTTCATGCGGCGTCTTGGGAAGCTCCTTCGCCTCCGGGCCGAAGAAGACATTGCGAATCAGACGCAGCGAATAGGCCACCGACAGCACGCTGCCGAGCGTTGCCAGGACCGGGATCAGCCAGGCCAGGCCGCCCAGCAGGCCGCTCTCCAGGGTCTCGGTCAGCATCATCTCCTTGGAGATGAAGCCGTTGAGCAGGGGCACTCCCGCCATCGAGGCCGCGGCCAGGCCCGCCAGCGCCGCCGTCATAGGCATGCTGCGGCGCAGCCCGCTCAGCTTGCGGATGTCACGCGTGCCGGTTTCGTGGTCGATGATCCCGGAGGACATGAACAGCGCCGCCTTGAACGTGGCGTGGTTGATGATGTGGAAGAGCCCCGCCACCACGGCCAGCTTGCTGTCCAGCCCGAACAGCATGGTGATCAGGCCCAGGTGGCTCACGGTGGAGAACGCCAGCACGCCCTTGAGATCGTACTTGAGCAAAGCAAAATAGGCGGCGTAGATCATCGTCACCAGCCCGGTGAGGGTGACGATGTAGAGCCACAACTGGGAGCCGGCCAGCGCCGGGTGCAGGCGGGCGAGCAGGAAGACGCCCGCCTTGACCATGGTGGCGGAGTGCAGAAACGCCGAGACTGGTGTCGGTGCGGCCATCGCATGCGGGAGCCAGAAGTGGAAAGGAAACTGTGCCGATTTGGTGAACGCGCCGAGCAACACCAGCAGCAGCGCCGGCAGATAACGGGGGTCGGCCTGGATGAGATCGCGGCTGTCGAGTACCGTCTGCATGTCGTAGGTGCCGACGATATGGCCGATCAGCAGGAAACCGGCCAGCATCGCCAATCCGCCCATGCCGGTAACCGCCAGTGCCATGCGCGCGCCGCGACGTGCCTCGCTCTGCTGATACCAATAGCCGATCAGCAGAAACGACGACAGACTGGTCAACTCCCAGAACACCCACAGTAGCAACAGGTTGTCGGCCATCACGATGCCGATCATGGACGTCATGAACAGCATTAGATAGGCGTAGAAGCGCGGCATGCTGTCCTCGGGCGCCAGGTAGTAGCGGGCGTAGAGAATGATCAGCAGCCCGATACCCAGAATCAACAGCAGGAACAGCAGCGAGAGGCCGTCGAGCCGGAATGCCAAATCGAGGCCCAGTTGCGGCACCCAGCTCATGCTGGAGTGGTAGACCTCGCCCGCCACCACGCCCGGGGCATGGGCGATCACGATGCCCAGCGCGATCGCGGGAAGCAGGGCGGTGGACCAGGCATTGAGGTTGCGTTGCCGGTTACTGCTCAGCAACGGTACGAGGCTGCCCAGTAGCGGCAGCAGAACGATCAGCGGCAGTGACATGAAGTTGTCGCTCTATTCTTGGATCAGGGAGGCCCGTTTCTCGATCTGCCTCATGGCGGCAGCCGGTCGGCTCGAGCTTCGGTTCGCGCCGTCGCGATCGATCCGCGATCCCATCTCGCCTCAGTGTAAGCGATGTTGCCAGTCGCACGAGGCGTGCGTCTTGGGACGTGGTCGACGTCGGGGCGATGATGGCCTTTCTCCGCGCGAGACGAAGCGGTAGCCGTCTACGGACAAGTGGCGATGGCGATACCCATGATGCCATGGGGTAGCTGTTGCCAGATCAGAGGCGCTGGGGCGGATCGGTCAGGTAAGGACGACGAACGCCGCGAGGTGCCAGCATCCAGGCGGGGGTCTGGCTCCGAAGTGTGATCGTGCCGGCAATGGATGGCAGAGTCTGGGCACCGATACGAGTCGGGGCACCAATACGACAGGTCGCGCATGTCAGCGAAAGCTGGCTAGGCATGTGGCCCGGCATGGTGTCTCTCCTCCCTTCAGTAAACGCCTGGTCATGGTTCGCTGAGCGCGAAATTATTGAAAATATTAATAAATTATGGAAACCGAATGGTGGCGTTGGTCCGACTTTACCACGCCGATATACACCTAGCCATAGGTTGCAATGGATGGCGGTTGCCCCGGCGCGGACGAGCGGGGCCTCGGGTCCGGGCCAAAGGGAAGCGCGCTGCGCCGGGGGCGGACGGCGCTTTCGGCCCTCGCGCAGGGAACGAGGACGTCGGCCGCGGGTCGCTTCCCCGGGCGACGGGATACGCTACACTGCGGTGCAATCCGCCAGCGCAACCGCGTCGGCGTCCAGCGTCTCTTGGAACCACTTCAGCATAAGGATGTGCCCCCGTGAAGCGTTCACTACCGGTCAAGGCTCCTGCCACACTCTCGCTCTGCCTCTCGCTGGCGCTACTGGGATGTCAGAGCGTCGCCGATACCAATACCGCGTCGAAAAGTCGCACCGGCGAAATGATCTCCTCTACCGCTCCCCAGGAGACGACGTCGAGCACGTCCGACCCCCGGACGGCGACCGAGGAGACTGCCAATGGCTCCGCGGATACCGGGATCGTGCAGGATCCGGCCGGATTCGACGCCTGGGTCGACGAGTTTCGGCAGCGGGCGGCCGCCGAGGGCATCGATCAGGCAACGCTGGCGCAAGCGTTCGATCGGGTCAGTTACCAGCCACGCATTCTCGAGTACAACCGCTCCCAGCCCGAATTCACCCGCCAGATCTGGAGCTATCTCGACAGTGCCGTCTCGGCGTCGCGCGTCTCCAATGGTCGCGAGCGTCTTGCCGCTAACCGTGCCACGGTGGATGAGGTCACGCAAAAATATGGCGTCCCCGGGGAAATCATCGTTGCCATCTGGGGGATCGAGAGCAACTACGGCAGCAACTTCGGCGACTTCGAAACCATCGATGCGCTCTCGACGCTGGGTTTCGACGGCCGCCGTCGGTCGTTTGCGCGAGGCGAGCTGATGGCCGCGCTGAAGATACTGCAGAACGGCGATATCGACCGGGATCAAATGCGGGGTTCCTGGGCCGGGGCGATGGGGCATACCCAGTTCATTCCGAGCAGTTTCCTGGCCTATGCGGTGGACGAGGACGGCGATGGCCGCCGGGATATCTGGGGCAGCATACCCGACGTAATGGCCTCGACGGCCAACTACTTGGATGCTTCCGGCTGGCAACGTGGACAACCCTGGGGGGTCGAGGTCACGCTGCCGGACGACTTCGATTACTCCCAGACCGAACTGGCGGTGCGCCACGCCGCCCAGGCATGGCAGGCGCAGGGCGTGAAGCGCCTAGACGGCCAGTCGTTGCCGGACTTCGATCAGGCCTCGGTGATCGCCCCCGCGGGCGCCCGAGGGCCGGCGTTTCTGGTCGGCCACAACTTCCGTGTGATCATGCGCTACAACGCCTCGACCAGTTACGCGCTGGCCGTCGCCACGCTGTCGGACCGGCTGGCCGGACGACCGGGAATCCAGGGCGAATGGCCACGCGATGAGCCGGCGTTGTCGCGTGATCGCATTCGACGCATGCAGCAGGGCCTCAATGCTCACGGCTTCGATGTCGGTACGCCTGATGGCCTGGTCGGCCCCAATACTCGGGCGGGGTTGCGAGCCTATCAGCGCAGCATCGGCGTTATCCCCGACGGCTATCCCACGCAGTCCCTGATCCAGCGCCTGACCAACGGCTGACCCCCGTCTCGACGCGCGGCGGGAAGCATTCCCCGCCGCGCGTCCGCTTATTGCCATGCTCGACAACCTCGGCGTCTCGGCATCGAGCTGATTCGCGACCCCGCGAGCTGGCTGGGCCGACATTCATCGATGGCTCAGGTCTCGGCAGGTTGACGCCACTCGCCATCTCCCCGGTGTTGTCGGCGATGAGGCGGCGCATCAGATTTCGGTCACCGCCGCCGGTACGACTGCCCATCGAGTCGCTGGACGGGCGGTGGCGTCAGAATAGTCGCGCGAGCAGCGCGGTAACGGCGGTTTCCACGCGCAGAATGCGCTCTCCCAGATGAATCCCCTCGAAGCCCAGCTCGAGAAACTTTTCGACCTCGTAATCGACGAAACCGCCCTCCGGGCCGATCGCCAGCAGCGTCGGCTCGGTGATGGCGCGTGGGCAGGCCTGGGCCAGGCCGGGGTGCGCCAGCAGGCCACACTGGCCCTCGAGAAGGGGCGGCAGCCGATCTTCCACGAACGGTTTGAAACGGGTTTCCAGCATGATCTCCGGCAGCCGGGTATCGCGTGCCTGCTCCAGCCCGAGCAGCAAGTGCTGGCGGATCTTCTCCGGCTTCAGTTCGGGGGATTGCCAGTAGCTCTTCTCGACGCGTCGGGTATGCATCAAGGTCACGCGTTTGACCCCCAGCGCCGAGACGTGCTCCAGCGTTCTCGCCAGCATCCGCGGGCGAGGCAGCGCCAGCAGCAGGTGCACCGGCAGTGGCGCCGGCGGCTCGCGGTCGAGGGTGATCCGGAACCGCGCCTCGGTATCGCTCAGCGCGAGCAGTTCCCCGCGCCCCATCAGGCCATCCAGGGCGCCCACGGTCAGGCTGTCACCGGGGGTCGCGCGGTGGACATCGACGAGGTGGCGCAGGCGGCGCGGATCACGAATGGTGGCGTGGGTGTCGTCCAGCCACTCGTCGGGCTGTAGCAGGATCAGGTTCATGAGATAACAGTTCAACACAGTGTCGGGAGCTGGCAGGGTCGTCATTCTGCCTGAGCGCTGCGCTCGAACCTAGCTGCGCGTGAACGTGGGCGGTCATGGATATGGAATCCCCTAGCGATGCACAGGATTGCCATCGATGGAGTACAGCGGCGAGCGGGATGCCTTTCTGACATAATGTCCCATTCACTCAGTCACAGCTTCAGAAGAAGGCTAGCGATGAAGGTTCTGATCATTGGCGGGGGCGGGCGCGAACATGCGCTGGCATGGAAAGCGGCACAATCGCCGCGGGTCGAGACGGTATTCGTGGCGCCAGGCAATGCCGGCACCGCGCGGGAGCCGGGGCTGACCAACGTTGCCATCGATGTCATGGAGAGCGAGGCGCTGATCGCCTTCGCCCGTGACAACGCGGTCGACCTGACGATCGTCGGTCCGGAAGCCCCGCTCGTCGCCGGCGTCGTCGATGCCTTTCAGTCGGCCGGGTTGGCGATCTTCGGTCCGAGCGAAGGTGCCGCCCAGCTCGAGGGCTCCAAGGCGTTCACCAAGGACTTCCTGGCACGCCATTCGATCCCCTCCGCCGATTACCGGACCTTCAGTGACGTCGCTCCCGCGCTGGCCTACCTGAAGCAGATGGGGGCGCCGATCGTGATCAAGGCCGATGGCCTGGCGGCGGGAAAGGGCGTTGTGGTGGCGATGACCGAAGCCGAAGCCGAGGCGGCGATTCGCGACATGCTCGAGGACAACGCCTTCGGCGACGCCGGCGCGCGGGTGGTGATCGAGGAGTTTCTCGACGGCGAGGAGGCGAGCTTCATCGTCATGGTCGACGGCGAGCACGTGCTGCCGATGGCCACCAGCCAGGACCACAAGCGGGCGGGTGATGGCGACACCGGCCCCAACACCGGCGGCATGGGGGCCTACTCTCCCGCGCCGGTAGTCACCGCGAGCGTCAATCAGCGCATTATGGACGAGGTGATCCTGCCCACGGTTCGCGGCATGGCCGCCGAGGGACATCCCTACACAGGCTTTCTCTATGCCGGACTGATGATCGACGCCGATGGCGCCCCCAAGGTGATCGAGTACAACTGCCGCTTCGGCGATCCGGAAACCCAGCCGATCCTGATGCGCCTGAAAGGCGATCTGGTGGCGCTGTGTCAGGCGGCGCTCGAGGGCAAGCTCGATCAGATCGAGTGCGAGTGGGATTCGCGTGCCGCCGTCGGTGTGGTGCTGGCGGCGGAAGGCTATCCCGGCAGCTATCGCAAGGGTGACGAGATCACTGGGCTCGAGGCGGCCGATGCAGCTAGCTGCAAGGTCTTTCACGCCGGTACCCGCATGAGCGACGATGGTCGCGTCGTCACCAGCGGTGGTCGCGTGCTATGTGTGACCGCTCTCGGCGATACGGTCGGCGCCGCAACGGCGCAGGCTTACGCCGGTCTCGAGCTGGTGCGCTGGGCCGGCGCCGAGTACCGTCGCGATATTGCCTATCGTGCCATCGCCCGAGAGCGTCATCCGGACTGAGAAACGTCAGCCATCCTGAAGAAGTCAGGCGCTTTAGAAACAAGGAAAATCCGCCATGCAGCAAGTGAGGCATCGATCGACGATCGGACAGCAGCTCGAGCGCTCAAGCTGCCGCGGCATTGTGGCGGGGTTCTGCACTAGCCGGTCGAACTTGCTGAATGAAGAGGTTCTGCATGTCGCGTGAATTTCCGATCATCGCGGTGACGGGCTCTTCCGGCGCGGGCACCACCACGGTCAAGCGCACCTTCGAGCGCATGTTCGCCCGCGAGGACGTGCACGCCGCGTTCATCGACGGCGATGCCTTTCATCGCTATTCGCGGGCGGAATTGGCGCAGATTCTTCAAGTCGAGCCGGAGCGCAAGGCGGAACTTTCTCACTTCTCGGTCAATGCCAACCTGCTCGACCATCTCGATGCGCTGTTCCAGGAGTACGGGGAGAGTGGCAAGGGCACCTATCGCCACTACATTCATGCCGAAGACAAGCGCATGATCGAGGCGGGCTGGCAGGTCGGGACCTTCACCGACTGGCAGCCGATCCCCAGCGGCACCGATCTGATGCTCTACGAGGGACTGCACGGTGGTTTGGTGACCCACGAGGTCGATATCGCCAGGCATGTCGACATGCTGATCGGCGTGGCGCCGACGATCAATCTCGAGTGGTTGCAGAAGATCGATCGCGATACCAAGCTGCGCGGCTACTCTCAGGAAGCGGTCATCGACACCATCCTCGGGCGCATGCACGACTACGTGCGCTACATCCAGCCCCAGCTGTCGCGCACGCACATCAATTTCCAGCGCGTGCCGACGGTCGATACCTCGAACCCGTTCGAGCTGCAGGACGTGCCCAACGATGGCGAGTCGTTCGTGGTCATTCGGTTCCGGGATCCGGCGGCCGTCGACTTTCCCTACCTGGTCACCATGATTCATGATGCCTTCATGAGCCGACCCAATACGCTGGTCGTCCCGGGGGCGCGCCTGTCGCTGGCGATGGACCTGATCCTCGCACCCCAGGTGCGCCAACTGCTGGCCCAGCGCCGTTTTCGTTGAGCCTTGTCGCCGACCGATACCTCAATTCCGACATCAGGAGCTCCCATGGAGCCGACACTCTTCAGCAAGATCATCGACCGCGAGATACCGGCGGATATCGTCTACGAAGACGACGAGGTGCTGGCCTTCAATGACATCGATCCGAAGGCGCCCACGCATATTCTGATCATCCCCAAGAAAGCGATTGCCACCCTCAACGACATCGAGGAAGGCGATCTGGCGCTGATCGGACGGTTGCAATACACCGCGGCCAAGCTGGCCAAGGAACTCGGGTTCGCCGAGGAAGGCTATCGTGTGGTGATGAACTGCAACGAAGCGGGCGGGCAGTCGGTCTATCATATCCACATGCACTTGCTGGGTGGGCGTCGCATGCAGTGGCCGCCAGGCTGAAAACCGGTTTGCTCGCCCGAGTGGCGTCAACAAGGAGGTTTCGATGACTCGCAAGATTTCCCGCGCCGACAATCTGATCCACCAGTTCGATACGGTGTTGCGCACGCTGGTGCCCAGAGCGGCCCAGCCCAGCCGACCCTCTCCGGCCAACGTGCAACCCGACAGTCATCTCGACGAGGACCAGCGCCATCACGTGGCGGGGCTGATGCGCATCAATCACACTGGCGAAGTGTGCGCGCAGGCGCTCTACCAGGGGCAGGGGCTGACGGCCAAATTGACCGAGACTCGCCAGCGCATGGAAGAGGCGGCGGCGGAGGAAATCGATCATCTGGCCTGGTGCGATCAGCGCCTGCAAGAGCTCGACAGCCGTACCAGCTATCTCAATCCGGCGTTTTACGTGGCGTCGTTCGGGCTGGGAGCGGTGGCTGGGGCGATCGGCGATCGGGTCAGCCTGGGATTCGTCGCCGCCACGGAAGAGCAGGTGGGGCGGCATCTCGAGGCCCATCTGCGCAAGCTGCCGATCGACGACAAGCGCTCGCGCGCGGTGCTCGAGCAGATGCGCATCGACGAAGCGCAGCACGAGCGCTGGGCGCTGGAGTCCGGCGGCCAGCGCTTCCCGCTGCCGCTGAAGTGGGGCATGCGGCTGATGTCGAAGGTGATGACCAAGAGCGTCTATCGCCTCTGATCCATGGGCTACGGGCTACGAAGAAAGCCAGCGACAAATGTGAACTGCACCCCGAAAGTTGGACACCCATCCAATCTTCGGGGTGTTTTTGATGGCGAGATACGATGAGAGCTTCAAACTGCGGGTTGTTCAGCAGTGTTTGCGTGAGGATGTCAGTCAGAGGGAGG
>NZ_VTPX01000014.1 GCF_008298015.1 Salinicola corii
GATGGAATGAGTTGCCTGCATCAACATGATGGCAGCTCTCTCTTCGGCGCAGAGATGGTGATAGCAATGAGTCATGACAACACCTTAGCTAACAGTTCGGGTGTTGCACTTGGTTATCGAGACCGCCATAGGTCGGATTACGCCGAAAGCACGCAATTTATGTCGGAGAATGATGTTCGGGGCATCGTTGATGAACAGGCTTTGAGCGAGGAACTGGAAGGACTTCTCAGTGATGAGGATTTTGCTGAGCTCTCAGAAAAAATGATGTCGGATGCCACCGACAAGCTGAAAGATAAAGATGCACTTGTGGATAAAATCTACTCTTCGATGACTGGTGAGAAAGGGGATGAGTATCTTCTGGCAATAAAGGATCTGGACGATGATGGTTTGCAACAGCAGGCCCAGGACCGGATGCACAACGACCTGAGTGTGTTGGCAACACTGGACCCAGAGAAGGCGGAGGAAGCTCAGAACCAGATTACCGCCAAGAGCCTGACCATGGACGTTGGCGGCGCCATGGACGAGATTGACGACGAATATGGTAGCGGGGATATTAGCGCGGAGAGTGAGGATCGTGCAGAGCAGGTTGCCAGCGATCTCGTCAAACCGATGCTGACTGGCATTATCTACTCCAATTTTGGCCTCCAGGCGAGTACGCGCGTCTGGCAGGCGATCGATTCCCTGAAGGCTGGTGATGACGGAAAGCCGGCTGGCTTCGATAAGTTGACCGATAAGGAAAAGGAGCAGTTCAATAAAATAAAGATCGTCAAAGACGTTCTGACGGATGCTTTGAAGGAGGAAGCGCTGAAAGGGACGAAGGCCGGTAAGCTGGACTTTGGTGATGTCAGCGATCGTGTCGACAAAGCCGTGAAGGATGCAGGCCTGAAAGATTCGGATAAGATTACGAAAGAGCTAAAATCGGGTTTTAAAACCTTCATTGACCGAGAGGCAACCTTTGCCCTTGGCGGGCTGGTGGCGTTGGCAAATGCCATCTACCGACGTTCCGGAGATGATTTCGGCGATTCTCCCGAAGAGCGCATGGCTGTTGCGCGCGGAATACTCGTTTTCATTGGCTGTACACCGGGTACTCTGAATACGCTTGATTATATGGGCAATGGTTTCAAGTCGCTCTTCGGTCAAAAGGGTATGATCGAAGCGCTGGGACTGGATAAGGAACTCTTCGATACCTATCAGAAAAATACCGGTACCGAAGAAAAATTCGTTCCCGACGAAAGAGTGGAAGCTCGCCAGAAGATCGACAAGGGTTGGTCTGAGCTCTCGGCACTCATGGAGATAAAAGAAGACCTAAGCGATGAACAAAAAGAAAAGGTTCAGGATGCCATCGACAAGATACAAGATGGTATTTCCGAAGAGAGAGCGCTGATTGAAAACGATCCTGATCTGACCGATGAGCAGAAGCAACAACAGCTCGATCGGAGGGATGACATTGACAAGCGTATGGACGAGGTGTCCGAAGACGTATCGAACGGAAAAGACACGGAGGCTCAAAAGGCGTTTACAGAAGCCGACGAGAGAAGACAGTTTCCCCTAAAGGCAATCGAACTCTATGATGACAGTTTGGTGAAGCAAGAGAAACTCAAACAGATTCTTTCCGCAGCGGAGTTAGAAGGTGGGCTTGATGAGTCTGATAAAAGCCGTGTGAATGGTTTGCTTAAAGATTGGAAAAAGGGTACTTCAGAGATTAGAGATCTCTACGAGAGCGCTTCACATCTCAGCGATGCCGACCGGAAGTTCTTCCTTGATGGAGTGGATGAAAAAATCAAGTACATCAATAACGTGATTGACGATATTAACGCTGACGACCTTTCCTTCAAGTATAATCAAGAGTACTTTGACGAACTGCAAAATCAAACCACAAGTGACATCCGGGATCTTGACCCGCTGAGTGATACGGCTTCCAAAGGTAGCGGCAGTGGTGACGGTGTATACGATGGTTTCAACCAAACGCTTGATAATGCCAGTGCCGCGGGACGCGGTGATCAATTCGCCATGAGTGGTGCACTGCCTCCGGGTACGGAAATACCGGAGGTTGAGGACATTGATGGTATCAATGACGACGTCAAACGCACTTCGACACCGACCGAGACCGACAAGGTCAATCTCTTTGGGCCGGCTCTCAAGGGGATCGGCTATATGACCAATTTCGGCGGTGGCATACTCGATGTCGCCGTGGCGGGTATGGGCCTGGATGCCGCGCTGCAAAATGGCGATGCGATGGACAAGGCCAACGCTTCTCTCGGTATCGTATCGGGAGCTGGATTCACGGCGGCTGGTGCCGCCGAGATTGCTGGATCGACCATCAGTCCCGGGGCGCGCTTTACACCCTTGCGGGCACTGGGTGCGGTGTCACGACTGGGCGTTGTGCCTGGATTGAATGTGGTTGGCGTGGCAGTGGGGACTGTTAGTCTCATTTTGGGTTTGGTTATCGGACAGCAAAAAAATCGAGAAAAAGCAGAGGAAGTTCTCGGTGGTTTTCAGGATCTCGATAATTATGGCGTATTGGAGGAGGACTGGGGAGGGAAACTCAACTTCCTGATTCACTCCGCCGCTGCTTTTGAAGGCCAGGAGGGCGCCGGCGATCCACCGGATTATCTTTACTATGATGATAGCTTTTACGAAGATAATAAGGATGTCATAGATCATATCGTTGACAATTGGGATGATGGAAGAGAAGGCTTGCCATCGGTATTCAAACTCGAGGATTGGCTGATAGGTAACTGGTCAGCTGGCGACGATATTGTCAGCAAGAATGACTTGAACTTTATCGCTAAATCATCTGCTGCTAGCGATATGGAGAGAAAAGCGGCACGGTTTCTGCTGGAGAACGAGGGTTTTTTCAATATGCTTGACACATTTAATAAAGGTGGAGGTGCCGACAACAAAATTAGTGGCAAGGATATTGACTCTTGGATGCAGTTCATAGGTGAACGTTCCGTCACCGACGATGATCCTATCTTTGATCGGGAAGAGCCAAGCCCACTTTATGAGGAGTTCTTTTCCGAGGATGTGCCCGTGTGGGAGGCTCAACCGGAGTTCTACGAAGCATTTCTCGAAGAGATCACGGAGAACGATAGTATCCCCGAGAATTTCTTCGAGGATCATCTTGATGAAATGGATTTGCAAGTTCACGGTAAAGACTTCTTTGAAAAGCATCAGGAAGAGATCAGTACTATTGCCGAGAGGTGGAACGACTGGAATGGTGGGGATGATATCGTAAGCAGGAAGGATCTCGAGAAAATCAGAGACGATGATGAACGATCCGATGCTGAAAGGGAAGCGGCAAAATTCCTTCTCGAGCATGAGGAGTTCTTCGATCTACTCGACACATTCCACAAGCAAGACGGTTCGGATAGCAAAATCAGCAATGCCGACCTCGATAGCTGGTTCCAGATTATCGGAGAGCGCCAAATCACAGAGGATAATCCAGTGTTCGAGCTTGAAGGTGATGATCCTCTTGATGGTCTTATTATGAACCGCAAGGGACCGTGACGCCCCCTGACCAGCCAGCTCTATCCGTGTGGCGAGCCAGGGCCCAGCAGAAAGCGAACAGGCTTGAACTGAAGCAGGCGCTGGCTCACCATTGTCAGACGCATGATCTTCGAGATTCTGGGCGAGGAGGGCCAAGGCTTCCGTCAACGCGCTTGGTCCGATGCCAAAAGCACGCATGACCTCGAAACCCTTGATTGTCGCATAGGTGTCGGGTTCTGTGTGATTGACTACCCTTTTGGTAACTCTGGCTTTTGGTTTGCCATTCTTTCATTGCCGCAATCGGTGATTGATGATGCAGCGCCTTCTGCGAGATATGGTGATTGTACAGCCAGCAGTAACGCTTCAGCGTCTGCTCCTGAACTCATAACGCCGAGTGGCCAGCACGTCGCTGATGCCGGCAGGCGCGGATCTCGGCGTCGTGGTTGCTTGTTTTATGCAACTGGACATCCATGTCCTTGCTCCCGAATGAACTGAAGTAGAAGCCCTCTTGTCGCCAGTAGAGGATAACTTCTATAGCTCATCTGATCATCCGAGACCCTACAAGTAGCCGTGTCACATTCAGCGCCTGCATCCGCCATCTCTTATTTTGCTACCCAATGGCTACAAGAGTTACGGTGCAACACAAATATATTGTTAAAATGTTACGCAGTACGGTGTGCCCATGATGTAATAAATGACATCGCAGGCAACTGCTGAAGAACTGACAGTCAGAAGGCTGGTGGCAGCGATTCCGAGTGTCATCGCAAGCAGGGTCTTCTTTATCTTATTCATTTCAATCTCCTGGGTGATGTAGTCGATTGTAATATAGAGTAGTGTCGCAAAACATACCACGACACCAATACAAGCTAGCATGGTAAGCAGGGATTGCACAAACGGCTTGCGCTATTCTGAAGCTCTTTCACCCGTCTTATTG
The DNA here is from genome assembly GCF_008298015.1 of Salinicola corii. Lineage (GTDB taxonomy): Bacteria > Pseudomonadota > Gammaproteobacteria > Pseudomonadales > Halomonadaceae > Salinicola > Salinicola corii. The sequence goes on from NZ_VTPX01000014.1 coordinate 4,424, forward strand.
ATTCATGAAACAGGTCTGACAACGAAGATGGGTTCTTTAGCGGAATCAGTGTATTTCGACAAGAACCTGATTCCAGGGGAGGGCTGGCACCCACTACGAGAGAAACGGTATCCACCATAACGCTCTCCTGCTTTTGATGGGGTTTTATGTTTCATTTTGAAACCCACCCTTGTGGGTGCGTTGGATTTTATGGTTATTTGAGATTCGAGTTTCAAAAAAACTCATGAGGGCACTACTGATTTTTATGTCAGTAGGGCTGGAGTTCGTTCTTGACTACTAATAAGGAGAATAGCGATGAAGTTCCGAAAGGCGGGCTTGGCGGCTATAACGGCAGTGTTATTTTTCAGCGTCAGTGTGAGTGCGATGGCCCTTGAACCTGCGCACCCTGTGACTCCCGGCGGTGGTGCAGGTATTGGTGGTGGCGGTAGTCTCCAGGACCTGTATTGCGTGTTATACGGCTGTTAAAAAATTGGTTCTTCGCAGAACGGGCTGGGCTTGCGGCGTAGGCAGGATAGAGAAACGGCGGCGCAGTCGCGAGGCCGCCGTTGCTGATCATCGAGTGAAATCGACATCCCGGTTCGACGTCTGCACTGCCCGGTCTGTGGCCCGACACGAGCGCGCATCGACTGGTGGTTACCCGAGCGCTGCTTCTCGGCCTCCGATCTGGAAGTGAAGAAACACTAACCTAATGCCGGGATGGTTTACGGCTGTTTCCATGTGGTGGCCAAGTACGGGCGCGAGATATTAGACCGGGTGCGCGTCGATCATAATGTCCAGTAATTTCTCGGCGAGAAAATCCATGAATAGCCGCGCGCGTTGCGAGAGCGCGGTCTGACGATAGTAGACGACATTGATGTGCTGGGTTCGGAACCGGGTTTGCTCGGGGAGTACGTCGACGAGGGCACCGCTTCGGCGTGGGGCGAGGGTCATGTAGTCGGCGAGACAGGCGATCCCCGCACCGGACATGACAAGCGCCAGCAGCGTGGGACCGCTGGACGCCGAGAGCGAGGGTTTCACGTGAAACGGCTCGCCGCGGGCGTCGAGCAGCGGCCAGTCGTTGAGATGGTCGAGCTGGCTAAAGCCGAGCAGGCTGTGGTGCGCGAGATCACCGACGCCGCGGGGCGCGCCGTGACGCTTGAGATAATCCGGGCTGGCCAGAAGACGCAGTGGACTGTGGCCCAGCGGCCTGGCATGCAGCGAGGAGTCCTCGAGTTCGCCGATACGGATGGCGAGATCGACGCGCTGTTCCAGCAGATCGATGAAGCGGTCGTGGGTGTCGAGTTCTAGGGTGATGCCCGGATAGCGGTCGCGGAATTCGCCGACGATCGGCACGATCACGAACTGCATGAAGCTCGGTGCCGCATTGATGCGCAAGCGGCCGCGGGGCCGGTCATGGCGGTTGGCGATCGCCTCCTCGGCGTTGTCGACGGCGGCGAGAATCGAACGGGCGTGACCCAGGAACGTCTCCCCCTCCTCGGTCAGTTCCAGGCGTCGCGTGGTTCGTCTCAGCAGCGTCGTCTCGAGCTTCCGCTCCAGCCGGTTGAGTGCGCGGCTGACGCCGGAGACGGTCAGGCCGAGCTGTTCGGCGGCGGCGGTGATGGAGCCGCTGTCGACCACGGCGACAAAGGCTTGCTGCTCTTCCAGGGTGCTTTTCATCGTGTTGCTGCGTTGCGAGGTTTTGTTGATTTTAAATCAAAAGTGACTTGCTGGCAGAGTGGTTTATCGGTGGCAGTTTCTCTTCACAATGGGGTCCATCCTGCCGTGCTCGGTCATTGCCGAGTGCCGCCTAATCTACATTGATGGAGAACCATTCGAGATGAAGATCCTGTTGATCAACGGTGGCAAGCCGTTCGCCCATTCCGGCGGTGAACTCAACAATACCTTTCACGCCGTCGCCGTCGCGCAACTGATGGAGCTGGGTCACGAGCTCCGCGAGACGGTGATCGAGCAGGGCTACGATATCGACGCCGAGGTGCAGAACTATCTGTGGGCGGATGTCATCGTCTACCAGATGCCGGGTTGGTGGATGGGCACACCCTGGAGCGTGAAGCGCTACATCGATGAGGTCTTCACCGCCGGCCACGGCTCGCTCTATGCCAATGACGGCCGTTCGCGGCAGGACTCTTCCAAGCAGTACGGCAGCGGCGGCCTGCTTCAGGGCCGGCGCTACATGTTGTCGTTGACCTGGAACGCACCGCGGGAAGCCTTCGACGAGCCGGGCAACTTCTTCGACGGCAAGGGCGTCGACGGTGTCTATTTTGCATTCCACAAGTCACAGGCCTTCGTCGGACTGGAAGGGTTGCCGACGTTCATCGCCAACGACGTCATGAAGATGCCGGACGTCGAGCGCCACACCGCAGAATATCGTGAGCACCTGGAGCGGGTGTTCGGCGGGGCGAACGCGCCGACTGCCGACGCCGTCACGGAGGCCGTCGCCAACTGACCCTGGCTGAACCGCCGTGGCCGCAGCGCGAGCGGAATCGGGTATGCTGGGGTGATCGATAGCTTGCTCACTGTCGATCATTCCTGGTCTACTCGAGGTGTCTCTCATGTCTTCCGCCGCCGCACATCCTGCCGAACGGTCTTCACGTCCCACTGCTGGCGCGCTTCGGGCGCTGATCGCCGAGCTCGAGCCGATCCTCGGCGACCGGATCACCACGGGGGCGGGCATTCGCGAGCAGCACGGCCACGACGAGTCCTGGCACCATCCGGCCGCGCCGGACGCGGTCTGCTTCCCGCACTCCACCGACGAAGTCTCCACCGTGGTCCGCGCCTGCGCGACGCATCGAGTGCCGGTAATCCCCTACGGCGTCGGCACCTCTATCGAAGGCCAGGTCATTGCCGAACATGGCGGACTCAGCGTCGATCTTTCCGCCATGAACGCCATTCTCGAGGTCCGGCCGGAAGACATGGACGCCACCGTCCAGCCCGGTGTGACTCGCACTCAGCTCAACACGCATCTGCGCGCGACTGGGCTGTTCTTCTCCGTCGACCCAGGTGCGGATGCCAGCATGGGTGGCATGGCGTCGACCCGGGCCAGTGGTACCAACACCGTGCGCTACGGCACGATTCGCGACAACGTGTTGTCGATGACCGTGGTGATGCCGGACGGACGTATCGTCAAGACCGGGACGCGGGCTCGCAAGTCCGCCGCCGGCTACGATCTGACCCATCTGATGATCGGTGCCGAGGGTACGCTAGGCATCATCACCGAACTCAACGTCAAGCTACACGGGCTGCCGGAGGCGATCTCGTCGGCGACGGTGGCGTTCGAGGACGTCGCCGGTGCGGTCAACGCGGTGATCGCTTCGATCCAGTACGGCATTCCCATGGCGCGGATCGAGCTGATGGATGCGCTGGCGATGCGGGCGGTCAACCGTTTCTCCGGATTCGACTACGCCGAGAAGCCAACGCTGTTTCTGGAGTTCCACGGCACCCACGCCAGCGTGAAGGAGCAGGCTGAAACGATGCTGGAACTGTGCCAGGAGCTCGGCGGCAGCGATTTCGCCTGGGCGACGAGGGAGGAGGAGCGTCAGGCGCTATGGCAGGCGCGCCATGATGCCGCTTACGCGGCCAAGGCGCTGCGTCCGGGGATGGAGTTTCTCGCCACCGATATCTGCGTGCCGATCTCGCAGCTAGCCGAGTGCATCGAAGCGACCCAGGCAGATGTCGCCGAAAGTAGCCTGATCGCGCCGCTGCTCGGCCACGTCGGCGACGGCAATTTTCACCTGGTTGTCGCGGTGGATCGCAATAGCAAACAAGAGCTCGAGACGCTAGCGGCGTTCAACCGGCGTCTGATCGAACGTGCCCTGGCCGCCGGCGGCACCTGCACCGGCGAGCACGGTATCGGCACCGGCAAACGCGTGTACATGAAAGCCGAGCATGGCGAAGGTTGGGCGGTGATGCGAGCGATCAAGCAGGCCCTTGATCCACTCGGCATCATGAACCCGGGCAAGCTGGTGTAAGACTCGATGACCCAAGCGACACAATAGCGTGACCTGAACTAGGTGATGTCCTTTATGATATCGATAAAACACGCGAGGGCTTGGGAAAAGCCAACTCTCGCATTCCACACTAACTCCATCGGTGTGGAAATAGGAGGGTTGGCTGCCAGCAATGGTGCCATACGCCGCTGTTCAACATACTGCCTAGCGTAATGATGCGGTAAAACTCCGACGTAAACACCTGAGAGAATAAGCATGGCCACGGCTTCGACCTGCGTGGCAGATGAGAGATTCTCGAACTGACTGATCAGCTGCCGACGTTGTTCGCCGCTGACGTAACTATGCGTAACGAATTTATGAGCTTTTAAGGTTTCTAAAGTCTGCTGGTCGGCGCTATTGAATATCGGATGATTCAGGCCACAATATAGCCCGCTATGTTCTTCATAGAGCGATGCTGTCTGGAATTGATCCGATCTTTTCGCCGACGATTCTATATCGTAATTTGGCACGATAGCGCCATGAAATCTTCCAGATTGCAGTCCTTTTTCAATTTCTTCGAGAGAAAAAATGCTCAGTGAGACTCGCACCCTGGGTGCGCGAAGATTGAGTTGATGTAACGCTGCGACGACGGGAGATTCGGGGTCGCTGATGGTGTTGTCGATCACCGCAAGACTTAGCTCACCCACGATCTCGTCCGAGGCAGTTATCCGGTCACTGAAATCTTCGAGTGTGCGGAAAAGAGCAAGGGTGTTGCGATAGACGATATCGCCTTCTTCACTGAGTTCAAAACCGTCGCGCCCTCGGGTGCATAGACGCATGCCCAGCCTGACTTCCAAATCTGAAATCTGCTTGCTGATCGATGCGAGACTGATCCCCAGCGGATGCTGCGCTGACGAGAAGCCGCCGGATTCCACCACCGTCTTGAAGACTCTCAGAAGTTTTAACTCCATCGCACCGACGCGGAAACCCGCTCTGGGTCCATTGCGGGGGCCGGCACTTTCCGTTTTTGAAAGCTCACTTTCCATCTTTGATATTCCCCCATGGCGTCTTCTCGTGAGATAGCTGTTATTAGTCGCTTGGGTAAGCCCGGTGAAGGAGTCGCTGCCAAGATATTGTTATCGAGATCGATCGGTGGCGACCGACCAAAGACAACTACAAACAGCAGGAATATTCAATGAGCCACACTAGTGATCGACTCTGGGGCGCCCGGTTTTCGTCCGGCCCCAGTGATGCCATGTCGCGTCTGTCACGCTCTCCCGTCCGCTATTTTGATCTTCTTCCTTATGACGTAGCAGGCTCTCGGGCTCACTGCGTGGAGCTGCATCATGCCGGCATTTTGACGGCCGATGAGGCTGAGAGAATCCAGGCTGCGCTGGTTGAAATCGATCAGGATTTCCGCGCGGGCAGCATTGAGCCCATCGAGGCGGATGAGGACGTGCATACGTTTCTCGAAAGGCTTCTGACCGAACGCCTTGGCGCGCTGGGCGGAAAGCTTCGTGCCGGACGCTCGCGCAATGACCAGGCAGCCAACGACATGCGACTGCTGCTGAGGGATCGCATTCGTCAGCTCGCGGTACAGATTCACGAATTGATGGGGGCACTGGCTCAGCAGGCGCAGGTGCACCTTCACTCCGTGGTGCCGGGATTCACGCATCTGCAGCAGGCCCAGCCGATCGTTTTCGGCCATCAACTATTGGCGCACGCGCAGTCGTTGCTGCGAGACGTGCAGCGAATCATCGACTGGGATCGGCGCTTTTCGCTCTCTCCGCTAGGCGCGGCCGCCATGGCCGGATCTGCCGTGGCCAAGGATGGCCAACGGGCCGCTAAGGTCATGGGATTCGAGGGCGCCTGCGAGAATTCGATCGATGCGGTGGCAAGCCGCGATCATGTGGCCGAGTTTCTATTCATAGCCGGCATGGTCGGCGTCAATCTTTCACGCCTGGGCGAGGAAGTCTGTCTGTGGACGTCGCGGCAGTTCCAGTGGGTCGTGCTGGATGACGGCTATGCCACTGGCAGCTCGATCATGCCGCAAAAGAAAAACCCGGATATTGCCGAACTGACCCGGGGCAAGTCCGGCCGCCTGATCGGCAATCTGACCGGCTTGATGTCGACACTCAAGGCCCAGCCGCTCTCTTACAACCGCGATCTGGGCGAAGACAAGCATCAGGTGCTGGATGCGCTCGAGACATTGGATCTGGTGCTGCCGGCAATGGCGGGCATGATCGCCACGATGACGGTCAACGTCGACGAAATGCGCCGCCAGGCACCGCTGGGTTTCACGCTGGCTACCGAGATTGCCGACTGGCTATCGATGCGTGATGTCAGCTTCCGTGAAGCGCATGAGATTACCGGCCAGGTGGTGCGTCTGTGCGAGCAAGAGGGTATCGAACTCAGCGAGATCTCCGCAGCACAGCTGCAGTCCGTGGATTCGCGTTTGGAAGCTGGTGTGCTCGATTCGTTGACGCTCGAGGCCGCGCTCGAGGCGCGGGATGGATATGGCGGTACCGCGCCAGAGCAGGTTGGCAGCCAGCTCGAGCGGTTGCGGGTGGCGATTCAGCAGCAGCAGAGCGCGCTAAGTGACTACCGCGGGCCTCGCGTCGACTGAACGCCGCGTTTCGTCTTCCGTCCACCGCTTTATCGTGCAGGACCTTACGATGCAGACAACGACTCAAACACCGCCAACTTCGTCGACGGAGCTTTCCGATTACAAAATCGTACCGCGGCGACATTATGGACGCCTCCTTTCTTCGCTCATCATCCTGGGACTGTTGGGTGCGCTGATACACGCTTTTGCCAATGGCGATATCGAGTGGAGCGTCGTTGGCCGATTTCTCACTGCCAAGGCGATCCTGTGGGGATTGGGCAACACCGTGTTGATGTCGATTCTGGCAATGATTCTCGGTGTGGTTCTCGGGGTGGTATTCGCGATCATGCGAATGTCGAGCAATTCGGTTTTGCGCTATGTCGCCAAGGGATATATCTGGTTCTTCCGTGGCACGCCGATCATTCTTCAGCTGTTGCTGTGGTTCAATTTGGCGCTGGTCTTTCCCACTTTGGGCATCCCGGGCGTGTTCGAAGCACGAACGGTTGATGTCATGGTGCCGTTCGTTGCCGCGCTGCTCGGCTTGGGGATCAATCAGGGCGCATACACGGCGGAAGTCGTCCGTGGTGGTTTGCTATCGGTAGATAACGGCCAGTACGAGGCGGCCATGTCGATCGGCATGACTCGACTCAAGAGCCTGCGCCGTATCGTGTTGCCTCAGGCGATGCGTGTCATCCTGCCGCCGATCGGTAACGAGACGATCAGCATGATCAAGATGACCAGCCTGGCCAGCGTCATTCAGTACTCTGAAATTCTCCACAACGCCCAGAACATCTACTACGCCAACGCCCGCGTCATGGAACTGCTGATCGTGGCCGGAATCTGGTATCTGGTGGTGGTGACCATCATGTCGTTTGGCCAGCGGATGCTTGAACGACGTTTCGCCCGTGGCTCTGGCCGCGTCGATCACTAAGGAGCGAGACAATCTATGAGTTTCATTGTCCAGGGAAAATCTGTCGTCAAGAAATTCGGTGATTTTGTCGCCCTCGACCATGTCGACATTGATATCGAAAACGGTGAAGTCGTCTGCATCGTCGGTCCGTCGGGTTCGGGAAAGAGTACGTTGTTGCGCTGTATCAACCAGTTGGAAAAGATCGATGGCGGCGGGCTGTGGGTCGACGGCGAGCTGGTCGGTTATCGCATCGCGGGCAGTGCCCTGCATGAACTGGATGACAAACAGATCGCTCGCCAGCGACTGGCGACTGGCATGGTATTCCAGCGCTTCAATCTGTTTCCGCACATGACCGCGCTGGAAAATATCATCGAAGGCCCGATCCAGGTTCTCAAGCGCTCCCCACAAGAGTGTCGTGAACAGGCCCTCGAACTGCTTGAACGTGTGGGGTTGTCGGATAAGGCCAATGCTTATCCAGTGGAGCTCTCTGGAGGCCAACAGCAACGCGTGGCGATTGCGCGGGCATTGGCGATGCGGCCGCGCTTGATGTTGTTCGACGAGCCGACCTCAGCGCTGGACCCGGAGCTGGTCGGTGAAGTGCTTCAGGTCATGCGTGATCTGGCCCGCAGCGGAATGTCGATGATCGTGGTTACCCATGAACTGGGGTTTGCACGTGAAGTCGCCAATCGGGTGGTGTTCATGGACGCCGGGCAGATCGTCGAGACCGGTGCACCGGAAGAGATTCTGATGTACCCGCGCAATGAGCGGACTCGCGGTTTTATTTCCGCAGTGCTCAATTAGTGTGATTCATCACCTAGCGTCACAAAACGCATCATTCACAATCCCAAGATCCATCAACGATAACCACAAGAGATGATCCCATGAAGAAATCCCTACTGCTGATGGCGTTGACCGCGGCCTCCGTTTGCCAAGTCGTACAGGCGGACGAGCTGCCCCAGGACATCATTGACCGTGGCTATATCAGCGCGGCGATCGTTCCCAATTATCCGCCAATGGAATTCAAGGATCCGGCAACCAACCAGATAACCGGCTTCGATTATGACCTCGGCGTGGCCCTGGGCGAAAAGCTGGGTATCGAAATCCGGTGGGAAGAGACCGCCTTCGAGCAGATGATCAGCGGCCTCAAGACGGGTCGCAGCGAGCTGGTGCTATCGGGCATGACCGATACCCCGGAGCGCCAGAAAGTCGTGGACTTCATCGACTACCTTCAAACCGGGCCGCAGTTCTACACCATGCTGCGTAACGATGGCATCGAGGCACCGTTGGATCTTTGCGGCAAGAACGTCGGCGGCAGCCGCCGCACTACGTATCCCGATGAGGTAAAGGCCTGGAGTGCTGCCAACTGCGAGGCTGCCGGCAAGCCGGCGATTACCTTCGTCGGCACCGAAGGCTCGGCTGATGCGCGTGCTCAGTTGCGCCAAGGTCGTCTGGATGCTGCAGTGCAGGGCAGCGAGACCCTGCCTTATTTCTCATCCAATGAGCCGGACACTTATCGTATTCTCGGCAAGCCACTGAGCCGCCAGTACACCGGCATGGCCGTGTCAAACGAGAACGAGGCGCTGCGCGACGCACTGGCATCGGCACTCGATTCGATGATCGAGGATGGCACTTATCAGCAGATCATCGAGAAGTGGGGGCTGCAGGAGTCCGCCGTCGAAAAAGTGAGTATCAACGCGGGAACCTGAGCCATCGGCGCGGGGGCCTCGACGCCCGCGCTGCCCTGCCCCTTCCTGAGGTCAATCTCTTGCAACCTTCCATTGCCTGGCCGGGCGGTGCGCGGTCCTGCGTCGCGCTGGCTTTCGATCTCGATGGTCCCACCGGCGATGCCATGCTCGACGGCTCGCTGAAGGGCAATCCCGCCTATTTCACGTTGGGCGGCTATGGTCCGTATTGCGCGCTTCCCAGAATTTTAACGATGCTGGAAGCCTATCGCTTGCCGGCCACCTTCTTCGTACCCACCTGGATTGTCGAACACTGGCCACATCGGTGCCGAGCCATCGTCGAGGCAGGGCATGAAGTCGCTTATCACGGGCACCGCCATGAGCCCTTCTGGGCACTCGACGAGACGCAGCAACGCGAGATCATGACTCGCAGTCAGGCAATATTTCGTGATGTGTTGGACGTCAGTCCTGTTGGCTTTCGTACCCCGTCTGGCGATTGGGACGCACGAACGCCCGCGATCTTGGGCGAGTTTGGCGTGCGCTATTCCAGCAGTATGCGAGGTGACGATCGGCCTTATCGCATCGAAGTCGACGGTCATCCGGAAGGGCTGATCGAGATTCCCGCGCGCTGGGAGCTCGATGACTACGCGAGCCTGGCTTATCAGCGTGCGCCGGATTTTCCGCGTGGGCTCGACCGCACCGCACCCTACTCCCAAGTACTCGCCAACTGGTGCGCGGAATTCGACGGCAGCTATGAAGAAGGACTGTCGCTGACCACGCTGCTTCATCCCAAGGTATCGGCGCGACCCGGGCGCATGGCTCTGCTGGAGGCTTTCCTCTCCCATATGACGGCGCACGGCGATGTCTGGTTCGCGCGCTGTAACGAGGTCGCCGAATTCTGGCATCGGCCGTCGATGCAGCCTTCCAATCCGGAAGTCGGTCATGCCGGATAATATCGATCAGGTGTGGCCAGGCGCCATGCGCAGTGCGGTTGTCCTGACGGTCGACTACAGCGATGTGTTGGGCATTTTGGCTCAGGTGCCGGCGATGGCCGGGCGCGAAAAAAGCTTGTCGGTTTGGCGCTACGGCAGCCAGCGCGGGGTCGAACGCCTGCTCGCTCGCCTGGATGACGCTGGGCTTCGCACCAGCTGGCTCTTGCCCGGTCGACTGGCTGAGACACATGGCACATTGGTGGATGACATCGCCACTGCAGGCCATGAAATAGCCTGTGCCGGTTACGAATACGAGGATTTTTCGGCGCTGACACCGCAGGACCAGATTCAGGTGTTGTGGCGAGGACGCGATGCACTCGCGGCGCGGACCGGCATCTCGCCGACCGGTTTCCGTCTCCCGTTAGGCGCCTGGGCGCCGGGCTTCGAGCTTGAGCTGGTGCGAGCCGGCTTTACCTGGTCTTCCTCCTGGCGCGGCGATGATTTGCCCTACCGGCATCCGGAGGCCGGGGGTCTGATCGAGCTACCGCTGCACTACGAGCTCGATGACGATGCCTATCTGGCTTTCAACCTGTCACCGCCGGTACCGCCCGGGCAGTCACGTATCGCCGGCTACCGTGAAACGCTGGCCAACTGGCAAGCCGATCTCGACGGATTCCATCGATTGGGTCTGTGCGCCGTGATGCGCCTGCATCCCGAGCTCATCGGTACGCCGGGGCGCGCCGGGTTGCTTCGAGAATTGCTGGCGGGCTTACGTGACCAGCCAATGCGTTGGGTGGCTACCGGGCACGAAGTCGCTCGTTGGTGGGCCACCAACGGTCCGGACATACCGTCGGATCATCCCGCTTGCGTATTCCAGCACTACCGGAGTGAGCCACAATGACGACTCCCGAACTCGATCCGTTGATCGTTTTTTCGCGTGCTCTGCGTTTCGAAGACATTCCTGAGTCCGTTGTCGCGCAGGCCAAGAGACATTGGCTGGATACGCTAGGGGCTGGTTTGGCCGGCGCTACCAGCGATATCGGACACAAGGTGATTGACGGTCTTCACGAGCCCGGCGGTGAGGCTGTCGTATGGGGCACGGAGCAGCGTCTGTCGGCGCGAATGGCGGCGTTCGTCAATGGCGTTTCGGCGCATGCGCTGGAACTGGACGATACTGGCGGCTGCGATCACTCCGGCGCGGTCGTGATACCGGCGCTACTCGCGAGTTTGCCGCTGATCGAGCGTCGCGTCAGCGGGCAGGAGCTGCTGACTGCCATGATCGTCGGCTATGAGGTTGGACGGCGCGTTTTGGAAGCCTGCGGCGGTTATTCGCGGCACAACGGCGATGGTTGGCACTCCACCGGCACTTGTGGGGTATTCGGCGCGGCTGCCGCCTGCGCCAAATTGATGAATCTGGAATTCGAGGCGTTGCGCTCGGCCATCACGCTGTCTGGCAGCTTCAGTTCCGGGCTCTGGGCGTTCAGTCACGATGGCGCCGAGAGCAAGAAGTTGCACGCCGGACACGCCGCGCAGGGCGGTGTCAACGCCGCCTTGATGGCGCGGGCTGGCGTGGTCGGGCCGAGTCAGCTTTTCAGTGACGTCTGGGGTGGGTTCTTGTCGACCGTGGCGCCAGGACACGCCGAGCCTGCTGCGCTGACGGTGGGACTGGGCCAAATCTGGAAACTATCGCGCTGCTCACTCAAGCCTTACGCCTCTTGCCGCGGTACGCATGCGGCGATCGATGCGCTATCGGTTCTGATTCGCGACGCCGAACTCGACGCGGAAGCCGCCAAAGCAAGCATCCAGCGAATCCAGGTTCGACTCAGCCCCTTTCTGAACGACATGTGCGGAACGCGTGACATCGACTCACTGGCCAGCGCTCAGATGAGCCTGCCCTATGCGCTGGCGGCCATGGCGACACTGGGTTCCGCGGGCCTTTCCGCCTACACGCTCGAAAATCGGCAAGCGACGGCGTTACGGGATTGCATGCTGCGGGTGGAATTGATCGTCGATGACCAATGCCCTCGCGATGGTGAGCCGGAGGTGACGTTGATTACACAAGACGGCCGACACCGTACTCTGCGCGTCGATACAGCGCTGGGTAACCCGCTCAATCCGCTAAGCGATGACGCCTTGTTCAGAAAATTTCTCGAAGGCGCCGAACTTAGTTTGTCGCCACGACGCTGCGAGACGCTGATGAGACTGAGCATGGGAATGGAGATGCTGGAAGATGCCGGCGTCTGGAGTCAGGCCCTCGCGAAGTAGCAAAGACGAAAGCAGATCAATATCGATGTTTGGACCCTGGCCAATCCACTCAAGGACCAATTGGGCACCGTGTGACTTGCCATCCAGTTGCCTGGATCAAGACCGCGCCCGACCCGCTCGGCCCATGAACCCGGGCAAGCTGGTGTGACATTACCGCATACCGCCAGCTGCGCTCAGGCGTTGGTGGAACGAGTCTCGGGCTCCAGCACCTGGGTATGCAGCGTCCTGCCGTCGCTGTCTTTCAGCCGGACGGTCAGTGTCTCGCTCTCGGCGTCCAGATCGGCCTGGCCGAAGAACTGGTAGCCCGCCGAGGGCGGCAGGTTCGACTGGCCCTCCGGCGGGGCCTTGAAGAAGGTCACCTCCGGGCCGAAGGTGGCGTCCATCTCGCTGGGGCCGAAGGTGCCGGCGTGGAGCGGTCCGCTGACGAACTCCCAGAATGGCTTGAATGCCTTGAAGCTCGCTTGCTCGGGGGCGTAGTGATGCGCGGCGGTGTAGTGCACGTCGGCGGTGAACCAGACCACGTTGCGGATATCGTCGTCGCGAATGGCCTGCAGCAGCCGGGCGAGTTCCAGTTCCCGCCCGAGCGGCTGGCCGTCGTCGGCGTTGGCGATCGCCTCGAACCGATCGCCATCCGGCACCACCATGCCGATCGGCATGTCGGCGGCGATGATCTTCCAGGTCGCGGTGGACGACTTCAGTGCCTGGTGCAGCCAGCGGAACTGGTTCTCGCCCAGGAAGGCGGTCGCCGGTGACGCCTCGCGCTGCAGGTTGGCGCTGTTGGGGCCGCGATAGCTGCGCATGTCGAGCATGAACACTTCCATCCCCGGCCCGTAGGAGAAGCGGCGATAGATCCGCTGCGGGTCGGAGGCGGGCAGGCGGATCGGCATGTATTCCAGAAAGGCCTGGCGGCCTCGGGCGGCGAGCAGCGCGACGTTCTTCTCCCGGTAGCGGTCGCTGTCGAGGATCTCCTGCGGATACCAGTTGTTGGTGGTTTCGTGATCGTCCCACTGGGCCAGCATCGGCACTTCGGCGGCGAAACGGCGGAAGTTGGCGTCGAGATGATTGTAGGCGTGCTGGCCGCGATATTCGTCCAGCGTCTCGGCGACCTTCTGCTTGGCCGGCGTGACGATGTTGCGCCACACGCCGCCATCGGGGAGGTCCGGCTTCGCTTCCAGCGGACCGTCGGCGTAGACGCTGTCGCCGGAGTGGATGAAGAAATCCGGCCGGACCTGACGCATCGCTTCCCAGGTGCGCATGCCGCCGCGCGACTCGTCGATCCCCCAGCCCTGACCGACCACGTCACCCGACCAGACGAAGCGCAGGTCGCGCGGGGTGGATGGCGGCAAGCGCAGGCGCCCGACCACCGGCTCGCTCACCGCGCGCGAGTCGCCCAGCGCGGCGAAGCGCACCCGGTAGTGCACGGTATCCATGCCTGTCAGGCCGGTGGCGTCGATCTTGCCGATCAGGTCGGTGCTGGGCAGTACATCGACCCATGGCAGCTGGCGCGCACCGCGGAACTCCGGGTTGTCGGCGACCTCGACCAGCATCCGCGACGGCATGCTGGCACGCCCCCACAGCATCGCGCTGTCCGTCAGTGTATCGCCGCTCATTACGCCGCCTTTCACCGTCGGACGTCGCCCTTCGGCCAGCACGATCGCCGGCGCGCCCAGTAGTCCGATTCCCGCCACGCCAAGCCCGACGTGGGCGCTGGTGACCAGGAAATCTCGTCGGGTGAATGGCTTTCGCTGTGTCGGCATTTCTCGTCTCCTCGCAGAATTGTTGTCGATGACCGGCAGACTAGTACCGTTGAATGACGGCCGAATGAAGCGAAGATAGAGATATGTGAAGAGACGTAATCGGGGGCAATGACGAGGGGGATGGCTATCGGTTCGACGCGATGACCGGGAGCAGAGCTTTCGCGCCAACGGCAGTCTCTGCACCCATCACCGGCGGCGTTCGAATCCGAATCGATACGGCTTCGACATCGGCAGTCTGGAGGGCATCGATCCCTGAGATCCGGGCGAAGTTGAGGTGAGTGGTGGCGTGAATCACCCGGCCGATCGGTGATAGCCGGGCGATTCGCACGGGGGCTCAGGCATGGCGGGCGCGTGCCGCATGCAGCTTCTTGTAGCTTTCGAGCAGGCGCTGGTGGCGCTCGATGCCTTCGAGTTCCAGGCTGGTCGGCGTCAGTCCGGGGAAACGCACCGAGCCCTCCACCGCGCCGATGACGTCCGCCATCTTCGCCTCGCCGAACATTCGGGTCAGGTTGTGGCGGTAGTCGTCGAGGCCGAGATCGTCGTCCAGCGCGATTTCGAGCACCGCCGACAGCGCCTGATAGAAGAGCCCGCGGTCGACGGTGTTGTCGTTGAACTGGAGGAACATCTGCGCGCCATCCAGCGCGTCCTCGAGACGGCCCAGCGCCAGTTGGATCAGCAGCTTCAGTTCGGCGATGGTCAACTCCGACCAGACGGTGTTGTCGTCGAACTCGATCCCGATCAGGGTGACGATCTTCATCTGCTCGTCGAGCTCGCTCTCTTCCAGCCGTTCGAGCAGATCGGCCAGTTGCCCGTCATCCAGCGCGTGCAGATCGAGGATAGCCTCGCGAAAAGCCAGCGCCATGTTGGTGTTGTCCCACACCAGATCCTCTACTGGATAGACCTCGGAGTAGCCGGGTACCAGGATCCGGCACACCGGCGCGCCGAGATCATCAAAGATGGCGACGTAGGCCTCCAGCCCCTCCTCTTCGAGAATGGCGAACAGGCTGGCGGCTTCCTCGTCGTTCGAGCCGGAGAAATCCCACTCGACGAAGTCGACGTCCGCCGTGGCGCTGAAGAAGCGCCACGAGACCACGCCGGAAGAGTCGATGAAGTGCTCGACGAAATTGTTGGGTTCGGCCACCGCCTGGGAATTGAAAGTGGGTGGCGGCAGGTCGTTCATGCCTTCGAAGCTGCGTCCCTGCAGCAGCTCGGTGAGGCTGCGTTCGATGGCGACCGACAGGCTGGGATGCGCGCCGAAGGAGGCGAACACGCCGCCGGTGCGCGGGTTCATCAGCGTCACGCAGGCGACCGGGAAGCGCCCGCCGAGGGAGGCATCCTTGACCAGCACCGGGAAGCCCTGGGCCTCCAGCGCCTGCACGCCTTCCACAATCGTCGGGTACTGCGCCAGCACCGCCTCGGGCACGTCCGGCAGCGCGATCTCCTGCTCGATGATCTGACGCTTCACCGCCCGCTCGAAGATCTCGGAGAGACACTGCACCTGCGCTTCGGCGAGGGTGTTACCCGCGCTCATGCCGTTGCTGAGATAGAGGTTCTCGATCAGGTTCGACGGGAACCACACCGTCTCGCCGTCCGAGTGGCGCTGGAACGGCAGCGAGACGATGCCGCGGTCGGTGCGTCCGGAGTTGGTGTCATACAGATGCGAGCCTCTGAGCTCGCCCTCCGGGTCGAAGATCGCCCGGCAGTGGTCGTCGAGAATCTCGCTGGGCAGCGCGTCGTTCGGCCCCGGCTGGAACCAGCGCTCGTTGGGGTAGTGGACGAACTCGCTGGCGGCGATCTCCGTGCCGAAGAACTGATCGTTGTAGAAGAAGTTGCAGGAGAGGCGCTCGATGAACTCGCCCAGTGCCGAGCAGAGCGCCGCTTCCTTGGTCGCGCCCTTGCCGTTGGTGAAGCACATCGGCGAGGCGGCGTCGCGAATGTGCAGCGACCAGACGTGGGGCACGATGTTGCGCCAGGAGGCGATCTCGATCTTCATGCCGAGACGCTCGAGGATACCCGTCATGTTGGCGATGGTCCGCTCCAGCGGCAGGTCCTTGCCTTCGATCCAGGTCTCCTGGTTTTCGCCGTCCTTGTCGAGCGAGCCGCCCATCAGCAGCGCCTGGGCGTTCTCGTCGATGTTCTCCACCGCCTCGATCTGGAACTCGGGGTTGTTCTGGATCACCCGCTTGACCGAGCAGCGCTCGATGGAGCGCAGAATGCCGGTGCGATCCTTGTCGGAGATGTCCGCCGGCAGCTCGATCTGGATGCGGAAGATCTGGTTGTAGCGGTTCTCCGGGTCGACGATGTTGTTCTGCGACAGCCGGATGTTCTCGGTGGGGATCTCGCGGGCGTTGCAGTAGACCCGCACGAAATAGGCCGCGCAGAGCACCGTGGAGGCGAGGAAATAGTCGAACGGTCCCGGCGCGGAGCCATCGCCTTTGTAGCGGATCGGCTGGTCGGTGATCACCGTGAAGTCGTCGAACTTGGCTTCCTGGCGCAGGTTGTCGAGATAGTTGACCTTGATTTCCATGGGGCGGACCGGGTTGCTGAATGGCGTGGCCCGGGCGTCGGCCGGGCGAATGGCGGCCATTATCCGGGTTTGGGGGCGCTGCGTCTTGGGGGCTTGCTGAGAATGCGACGTTCAGAACGTGAGATCCCGGGGGTATTGAGTTCCGAGAGCTTGGCTAAAGAGGAGAGTGACTAAAAAAGGGGCGTGACGACAAGGCCCGAACCTCAGATTTGAAGGGCTCGGGCCTTGCCTCTTGTTCAACGGGCTCGCTGTGTGCGAAAGCGCCTACGAGGCGACCTGAAAGGCCATGGTGGCCTGAACGGCCCGCTTCCAACCGTCATACAGCTCATTGCGTCGATCTTTACCCATGCGGGGTTCGAAGCGGCGTTCGATCGCCCATTGCTCGGCGATCTGCTCCCGCGACTCCCAGAACCCGAGGGCGAGACCGGCAAGGTAAGCGGCGCCCAGCGCCGTCGTTTCGCTGATTTCGCTACGCAGCACGTCGACGTTGAGAATATCCGCCTGGAACTGAGCCAGGAAGTTGTTGGCGATGGCGCCACCATCGGTGCGCAATTCAGTCAGGTCAATTCCCGAATCGGACTGCATCGCCTTGAGGACGTCCGCCGTCTGATAGGCCATGGACTCGATGGCTGCGCGAATGAACTGTTCCTTGCTGGTACCCCGCGATAGGCCAAACATCGCGCCGCGCACGTTCGAATTCCAGTAGGGCGCCCCGAGGCCGGTGAAGGCCGGCACCAGGTAGACGCCGTCGTTGCTGCCGGCGCGCTCCGCATAAGCTTCGGAGTCCGAGGCCTTGCCCAGCATGCGCAGCCCGTCGCGCAGCCACTGCACCACCGAGCCGGCGACGAAGATGGCCCCTTCCAGGGCGTACTCGACCTCGCCGTCGATCTCCCAGGCGATGGTCGTCAGCAGTCCGTTGTCCGAAATCGTGGCTTCTGTGCCGGTGTTCATGAGCGTGAAACAGCCGGTGCCGTAGGTATTCTTGGCCATGCCGGGCTTGAAGCAGGCCTGACCGAAGAGGGCCGCCTGCTGATCGCCGGCGATACCGGCGATCGGCAGTTGGGTGCCAAAGAAGAACTTCGGCAGCACGTGACCATAGACTTCGCTTGAGGATTTGACCTCGGGCAGCATCGATTCCGGCACGCCGAACAACTCGAGCAGTTCCGGATCCCATCTGCGCTCACGAATGTCGAACATCATCGTGCGCGAGGCGTTGGTCACGTCGGTGACATGTTCGGCGCCGCCGGTCAGGTTCCAGATCAGCCAGGAGTCCATCGTGCCGAACAGCAGATCGCCTTTGTCGGCCTTCTCCTTGACACCGTCGACGTTATCGAAGATCCACTTGATCTTGGTTCCTGAAAAATAGGCGTCGATCACCAGGCCGGTCTTGTTGCGGACCATGTCGGCGTGGCCCGCTTCACGCAACTCGTCACAGATTTCGGCGGAGTGTCGCGACTGCCATACGATGGCGTTGTAGACCGGTTGGCCTGTGTTCTTGTCCCAGATCACCGTGGTTTCACGCTGATTGGTGATGCCGATACCGGCGATCTCTTCAACATCTACCTGAGTGTTGTTGATCACTTCGGTCAGCGTGGTCAGCACGCTGGTCATGATGTCGCGGGGATTGTGCTCGACCCAGCCCGGACGCGGGAAAATCTGCTCGAACTCTCGTTGGGCGACGCCGACGATCTTGCCGTCGTGATCGAACAGCATGGCGCGCGAGCTGGTGGTGCCTTGGTCGATGGCCAGGACGTATTTCTTTTCGTCGCTCATGGAGGTTGCTCCTTGTATTCGTTGCGGAAGTCGATCAGTCAGACGGGTTAATAGATATAGGCCAAAAGCGCAGCCAGTGTGCTACCGATGACAGGGCCGACCACCGGAACCCAGGCATAACGCCAGTCGTTAGGGCCCTTGTTCTTGATCGGCAGTACGGCATGGGCAATGCGGGGGCCGAGGTCGCGCGCTGGATTGATGGCGTAGCCTGTCGGCCCACCCAGCGAAGCCCCGATCGAGACAACCAGCAGTGCGACCGCCAATGGCCCGAGGCCGGATGGCGTGTTACCAAACATGATGATCACGAAAATCAGTACGAATGTGCCGATGATCTCGCTCATCAGATTCCAGCCATAGGATCGGATGGTCGGTGCCGTGGAAAACGTAGCCAGTTTGATGGCGCCATCTTCGGTGTCATCGTACTGCTTTTTGTAGGCGAGGTAGCAAACGACCGCCCCTAGAAAGCCGCCGATGAACTCGGCCACAAAGTACGTGACAGTCGTGACGACATTGATTGGAATACCCTTGGCGTACTCTTGGGCCGGGCCGATGAGTAAACCGAGGGTCACTGCTGGGTTGAGATGTGCACCGGTATCGTAGGCAACGTAGACACCGCAGAATACGGCAAGCCCCCAACCGAAGAAGATCACGATGCCATCGCTGCCGTTGCCGTTCGTCCTGTTCAGCAGGACGTTGGCCACGACGCCGCAACCCAGTAGTGTCAGGAATGCCGTTCCAGCAATCTCGTGAACCAGTATCGTTTCTATGACTCCCATGGTCTTCCTTACTGTGAGTGATGTTACGGCAGGCATGGCCTGAGTGGCATGCGCCACAATGGTGATTCGATTGGCCGTCGAGTCGCGGCACGTTGGTCGGTTGCGTTCACCCTCCCGCCGCTGCCGGAGCCTGGCAGGCTAGGTAATCGGCGAGCCGACGTTTTTCACTCTCGTCTAGACGAAGACCGAGCTTGGATCGTCGCCACAGGATGTCGTCCACCGTCCGCGCCCATTCGTGCTCGCGCAGGTAATCGACTTCGGCAGCATAAAGATCGGCGCCAAAGTGTTCGCCGAGGTCGGCAAGGCTTCGTGCATCGCCGACGATATTCATCACCCGAGTGCCGTAGTTGAAGACCCATCGATAGGCCAGGCTCGGCGAAATGAAGGAACGGCTGGCCTGTAGCGACTCGACCAGATCCTGGGGGGTAGCGTTCTCGCCGCCGGGCAGCGGGTGGCCGTTACCGGTCCAGGCTCGCTCACGATTACCCAGTTCAGGGGCCAGCTTGTCGACGGCGTCCTCGGCCAGGCGCCGGTAGGTCGTCAGCTTGCCGCCGAAGACGTTGAGCAGCGGGGCGCCGCCGGAGACATCGAGCTGGATGCGGTAATCGCGGGTGATTTCGCTGGCGTTGTCCTCGCGATCGTCGAGCAGGGGTCGTACGCCGGAATAGCTCCAGACGACATCGTCGGGACCGATCGACTGCTCGAAATAGCGATTGGCCGCATCGCAGAGATAGCGAATCTCGTCTTTCTCGATGGCGATTTTGTCCGGCTCGTCCTCATGCTCGACATCGGTCGTGCCAATCAACGTGAAATCGTGTTCGTAGGGAATCGCGAACACGATGCGACCGTCGGGCTGCTGGAAGATGTAGGCGTAGTCGTGGTCGAACAGCTTGTTCACCACGATATGGCTGCCCTTGATCAGGCGTAGAGAATACGGGTGATCCTGAAAGGCGATATCGTCCAGGAAGCGTACGGCCCAAGGGCCGGCTGCGTTGACCAATCCGCGCGAATGCGCCTCGATCGCCTCGCCGTCGGTCGTCTTGAGCATTACCTGCCAGCCGTCGTCATGGCGCACCGCAGACTCGGCACGAGTGCGCGTCATGATCCGCGCGCCGCGGCTGGCCGCATCCATGCAGTTGAGTACCACCAAACGGGCATCCTGAACCCAGCCATCCGAGTAGGCGAAGCCCTTCGTGAATTCGGGCTTGAGCGGGATGCCGGCCGCATGATCGGCGAACTTGACGCCGTGTGAACTCGCCAGCGTTTGCCCCCCACCCAGGTGGTCATACATGAACAGACCGATTCGGATCATCCAGGCCGGCCGCAAATGCTTCTGGTGGGGCAGGATGAAACGCATCGGCCAGATGATGTGCGGCGCGGCCTTGAGCAGTATCTCGCGCTCGGCGAGTGCTTTGGCCACGAGCTTGAATTCGTACTGCTCCAGATAGCGCAGGCCGCCGTGGATCAGCTTGGTCGAAGCCGAAGAGGTATGGCTGGCAAGATCGTCGGCCTCGACGAGCAGCACTGAAAGGCCACGACCCACGGCGTCACGAGCGATGCCTGCGCCGTTGATGCCGCCGCCGATGACAATCAGATCGTAATTTTCGTTGGCCATGTTCGGATCTGCTCATTCGTGTTCGATTGAGATCATTGTGGCGCGAAATCGAACATTATTAACTAGGCAGAAAGTCGTAGATGTTATGCTTTTTAGTACCTGGGTTTATAAAATATAATAAAAATCAAATAGATATGATTTTTGTCTCTTGCCGAAGATGTTCGCCAGTGAAAAGTTTATTCGGTATGTGCGAATGCCCACTATTCGAATCAGAACATGAAGGCTATTTTGGGCCGGTCGGGGCGGGGACGGGCAGGTATTTGCTGGGTAAGGCAGTGGCACACTTCGTCGTTAGTGCCGGCTGGTTGGCAAGGGCGAAGCGGTCGGGGTGATTCGGCCTTGCCCCGTGGCTGCACTTTCCTCCAGCATCTCGTCGATCAACGCGACGAAATCGTCGAAGGCGGGATGCATCAGGCTCGGGGAACGGTGCACTTCGATCACGGCGGGGGGCAGCGGCGGCAGGCCGTCGCTTTCCCCCAACGCTCGCCAGTTCTCGGGTAGCGAGCGGCGGTCGGTCACGGTCAGTGTCTGGCCTTGATTGACGATGACGCGCAAACCACTCGGGCTCTGACTGGTGGAGTCGAGCTGCCAGTCACGACCGATATTGGCCAGTGCGGCCAGCGCCCGGCGCCGGTAAATGCACTGCTCCGGAAACAGCGCCAGCGGGATCGGCCGCCCGGCGTCTAGCGTGAAACGCCGATGCGCCGCCCAAACCACCTCCTCCGTGGCCACGGGCCGCCCTCCACTGTCGGCGGCGTGCTGCACCGCCAGCACGACATCCAGCGATCCTTTCTCCAGTTGCTCCAGCAGCTCCGTCGACATGCGGCAGTGAATATGCACGTGGACCTCGGGATGCCGAGCGCCGAAGCGTTCGAGCAGTGCCGGCAACCAGGTATCGGCGTAGTCCTCGGGGAGCCCGAAGCGCAGCGTCACCGGCTGCGAACGCCCCAGCGCTGCGATCGCTTCGCGTTGCAGCTGCAGCAGACGCCGCGCGTAGACGAGAAAGGTCTCGCCATCGCCGGTCAATGTGAGCCGACGGCTACCACGCTCGATCAGCAACGTATCGAGGCGCGACTCGAGGGTGCTGATACGCAGGCTGATGGTCGATTGGGTCTTATGCAGATAGCGCGCCGCAGCGGTGAAGCCACCGCTATCGGCCACGGTGACGAAGGCCAGCAGCAGGTCGCTGTCCAGCGCCGCCAATTGCGCGATATCGGGGTTTCCGATGGC
The DNA here is from genome assembly GCF_008298015.1 of Salinicola corii. GTDB lineage: Bacteria > Pseudomonadota > Gammaproteobacteria > Pseudomonadales > Halomonadaceae > Salinicola > Salinicola corii. The sequence goes on from NZ_VTPX01000014.1 coordinate 26,419, forward strand.
TGCCATTGAAATGACTCGTTTTACTGATGGGAGGGTTCTGTCCAGCATAGAGGACATCGACGGGCCGCCCAACCTTCACGGCGGCAACGTCCTGTCACCTGACACCTTGCTGATCGAGAGGACACTTCCCATGCCGACGACCGCTGCCGCGACTGACCCCGACATCGACGCCAAGCCGACCCAGCGCCGGCTCGCCGATGCCGAGCGCACCGACCTGAGCGAACTGGTCGACACCGACCGCTATCCGATGCATGACGTCGACGACCCGCGCCTTCAGGCCGAGATCGCCCGGGTGCGCGAGGACCTGGACCGCGAAGGCTGCGCCGTGCTGCGCGGCTTCCTGCGCCCCGAGGCATTGGAGCAGGCCCGCGACGAGGGGCGTGAACTCTCGACCAAGAGCTATTACTCCAGCTGCCGCGTCAACGCCTGGTTCACCAGCGACGACGAAAGCCTCCTCGCGAGCGACCCTCGGCGGCATTTCATGGAGCGCACCAGCGGCTTCGTGACCCGCGACATGATCCCCGCCGATACGGTGATCCAGCAGCTTTACGTCTCGCCGGCGATGAAGCGTCTGGTGGCCGAGTGCCTGCAGGAGGACGAGGTCTACGAGTATGCCGACCCGTTCGCCGGTCTGGTACAGAACGTGCTTCCGCCGGGCACCGAGCAACCCTGGCACTACGATACCAACGAGTACATCGTCACGATGATGACCGACGCCCCGGAAACCGGTGGCGAGTTCCAGTATTGCCCCAACATCCGCACCCCGGCGGGCGAGAACTACGCCGGCGTCGGCGCTGTGATCCGCGGCGAGGACACCACCACGCCCCGCACCCTGCTGCTGCGTCCCGGCGACCTGCAACTCTTCAAGGGCCGTTACTCGCTGCACCGCGTGACACGCGTCGGCGGCCAGCGCGAGCGTCACACCGCGATCTTCGCCTACTCGCAACAGCCGGGTGTGGTGGGACGTCTCGAGCGCACTCGCCAGCTCTACGGCCGGGTCTCGGAAGCGCACATCGAGGCGGAGAAGCGCCGTGAAGTTCGCGCCGACGGGCTGCTCGACTGATCGAAATGCCTGGAACGGGCTGATTCAATTTCCATGACGGGACCGACGACCATGACCCGCTTGTCATCCACGCTGCCTTCCCTGCTGGAAGGCACCGATATACTGGCGCCGACGCACGATCCCGCCGAGTGCGAGCCCACTCAGGCCGAGAGCCGCCAGATTCTGCTCGACCGCCTGGCCCGCACCCGGGCAGAGCTGAAAAAACGCGATATCGTCGCCGCCGTGCTGTTCGACCCGACCCATGTGCGCTACGCCACCGGCGCCCGCAATATGCAGGTCTACTCGGCGCGCAACCCGGCGCGGTACGCCTTCGTGCCGGCCGAGGGCCCGGTGGTGATGTTCGAATTCTCCGGCTGCAGTCACTTGACCGAAGGGCTGCCCGGCATCGACGAGACACGCCCGGCGACGGCGATCTCCTATTACTTCTGTGAAGATAACCTGCAGCAGACCACCCAAGCCTGGGCGGACGAAATCGGCGAATTGGTGCGCCAGTGCGGCGGCCAAAAAGGCGACAAGGTGGCCATCGAAAGCGCCACCTCGCACGCCGCCTTCGCGCTGGTCGAACGCGGCTGGCAGATCTGCGATGCTCAGATTCCGCTGGAGCGGGCACGCGCCATCAAGGTGCCCAATGAAATCAAGATGGTACGCAGCTCGCTGCGTGCGGTGGAGGACGGAGTCCGCAAGCTGGAAGCGGCGATTCGCCCCGGCGCCACGGAGAACGAGGTCTGGTCGCAGCTGCACCAGCACATCATCGCCACCGACGCGGACTACGTCGAAACCCGGCTGATGAACTCCGGGCCGCGCACCAACCCCTGGTTTCAGGAGTGCTCCAATAGAGCAATGCAGGCCGGCGAGCTGGTCGCGCTGGATACCGACGTGGTCGGCCGCTATGGCTACTATGCCGACTTTTCGCGCACCTTCCTGTGCGGCAATGGCAAGGCGACGTCCACCCAGCGCGAGCTCTATCGCATGGCCTTCGACCAGGTGCGCCGTAACATGGCCCTGATCGCACCGGGCATGTCGTTCAAGGAGTACGCCGAGAAGGCCTGGCAGATCCCCCAGCCCTACAAGGCGCGTCGCTATTTTGCGCTGGCGCATGGCGTCGGCATGACCGGCGAATATCCGTATATCGTTCACCGCGAGGACATCGACGACAAGGGCTACGACGGCATCATGCAGCCGGGCATGACGCTCTGCGTGGAGAGCTACATCGGCCACGAAGACGGTGGCGAAGGCGTCAAGCTCGAGGAGCAGCTTTACATTCGCGACGACGGTCAGGTCGAATTGCTTTCCGACTATCATCTCGATGCGCGATTGCTGGCCGAGTGACACGCCAGCCAACGCCGCCGGAGAACCGCTTCGTCCATTCGTCACAAGGGGCCCTCATGAGCCAGACGCTGATTCCGCATATTGACCTGACGCCGCTGCTCGCCGGCGACCCGGCGCGCGACGAGACACGCCAGGCCATCGTCGATGCCGCCTGCGACTCCGGCTTCATGACCGTGGGCATCGCCCCGTCGCAACTAGGGCTCGCCGCTGACATTCACGCCCGCTTGCTGCGTTTCTTCGAACTCGATGCGACGCACAAGCAGCAGCTGGCGCGGCACAAGTTCGAGCCAGCCAACCGCAATGTCTATCGCGGCTACTTTCCGCCCCAGAACGAGGACCCAACCTGGAAGGAAGGCATCGACCTCGGCCCGGACGTTGCTCACCCCGAGCGAGCGGATACCCAGAGCGGCGACCCACTGCGCGAACCCACGCCGCAGCCGCCGGAATCCGAACTATCGGGTTGGTCGGCGGATGTCGCCACCTACTATGAAGCCATGGAATCGCTCGGCGGCGTGATCGCCGGGGCGCTGGCCGAAGGCCTCGGTATGCCGCGCGAGACACTCACGCGGCCCTTCGCCCACGGCAACTCGACGCTGCGCCTGATCCATTATCCCGAGCGTCCGGCCGAGACGCTGGACGCCATGCCGGCCGTCGACGGCAGCGGCGATACGCGGCGCTGGCTGGTCGGTGTACCGCACTGCGACAACGGCTTCATCACGCTGCTGTGGCAGGACCAGGTCGGCGGCCTGCAAGTGCGCACCCCAAGCGGTGACTGGGAAGAAGTGCCGCCCCGTGAAAACGCCCTGGTGCTCAACTTCGGCCGCCTGCTGTCGGACTGGTCCGGCGGACGCATTCAAGCCACGGAGCATCGCATCGTCGGCGGCACCCGCTCGCGGCACTCGATCCCGTTCTTCTTCGAACCCGCGGTGGATGCCCATATCGACACGGCCGGCGACGGCGGCTATGTCTACGGCGACCGACTGTGGGAGCGGATGCAGGCCTTCGTCGAGTTCCAGGGGGTGGAACGAGTGCCTCGTACTGAAGTTTGAGGACCTGCAGTATGCCAATGCTCATATCCGAAGCTGAAAACTCTCGCGATGTGAGCGATACTCATAACGATTTTTTCTTGAATGATACAATAAATAAAGGGTGTATATTATGAGAAAGATTTTTTTCCCGTTAGCCACCACGGTCTTCACTGTGGTGTCCATCTCACCGATTCAATCCTTAGCGCAGGAAAAAACACTGACCATCGGTACCAACAACTGGGCGGAAAACGTTGCCGTCGCCAATCTGTGGAAGCTGGTGCTGGACGATCACGGCTACGACGTCGAGTTGTCGGCCGTCGGCAAGAGCGCGCTTTACGCGGGGATGGCCGCCAATGATATCGATCTGTCGCTGGAAATATGGCTGCCGCATACCGACAAGGAATATCTCGCACCCTACAAGGACACGCTCGAGGTCCATGATGCCTGGTACGACAAGACCGGACTGGGTCTGGTAGTGCCGAGTTACGTCGATATCGACACTATTCCGGAGCTCGCCGAGCAAGCCGAAGTGTTCGAATATCAGGGCAGCCCGACGATCCTGGGTATCGATCCGGGGTCCGCTATTGCCGGCATGACCGACGACGCGATCGAAACCTACGATCTGCCGCTGGATCAGGTGAATAGTTCCGAACCGGCGATGATGTCCGCGCTTGACAGTGCCTACAAGAGTGAAGAGCCGATCGTGGTGACGCTGTGGAATCCGCACTGGGCGTTTGCCGACTATGATCTCAAGTATCTCGAGGATCCCGAGAATATCTACGGTGATGGCGACACCATCTACTGGTTCTCGCGCCAGGGCTTTTCCGCGGATGATCCGTGGCTCACCGCCGTACTCGATGCCTGGCACATGAGTGACCAAAGCCTCGGCACGCTGATGTCGGAGATCGAATCTCAAGGCGATCCGGTGGCTGGCGCACGGACCTGGCTCGAGGAAAACCGGGGCCAGGTCGACGAATGGCTGGCCGCTGGCGAAGAGGCTGGCTGAACTTGCGGCATTGGCGGGTATCTTGACTCGCGAGGCTGCGTGACAAGCCTCGCGAGGTACAGAGCGCTCCCGGTGCTGGAGAATGGGTATCCACTCACCGCTCTCTGAGCCAATAGCGGACGCGTCTCTAGAACCAGGTCTCCGCCTGCATGCCAAAGCTCCACTGACTGCCGGCATAACCCTTTTCGCCGAAGGCGTCGTCGCTGGCGAAGTCATTGAGTTCGTCGTCCCAGGTGATATAGGACGCGAAGACGCGAAGTTCCGGACGCTGGAAGAAGCCGCCCACGAATGGCTTGAAGGTCGGAGCGATGGTCAACTTGCCGAAGTTACCCTGTACCTTCTGGCGTCCCTTGTAGCCTTGGGGGTCGAGGTCCATGGTCTGGTAGCTGGCTTCATACTGCATCTCGAAGTTTGCGGTGATCTCGTTGGCAAGACGGGTGTTGAAAGAGGCCCAGAAGTAGTCGTCGTCATGGACGAAACGATCCTTGCTGACCTCGGCCAGCAGAGACGGTGCGATTCGCCAGTGAGGGGAGAGGTAGGTGGTGCCGTAGACGGCCAGGCGTGTCGCACGGGCGTCGTCGAGCAGCTCGCCGTTGGCGCCGATCTGCTTGACCTCCGCGCCGAGGCCCTCGCCGTGCAGCAGCGCGGCCATGAAGGTTCCTTCGCCCAGGCCGAAGAAGCTGTCGCCGCGGTAGGCCAGCATCCCGTGCACGCCGCTGTCGGCAGCGGTGCCGCTGCCATCGACGATGCGCTGGTCGTTGTCGTTGGCGGAGAGCGCGCTGAGCATGACCTGCCAGGGGCCGACGTAGTTGTTGGCGGTCAGCACCACGCTATCGGTGTCGGCGCTGATCTCGGTGTTTTCCGGATCGACGTTGAAATCGTCGAAGCTGCGGCCGTAGAGCGTGAAGTTACCGCGCCAGTCGTCGCCCAGCTCGACGTCGTAGACGCCTCCGCCGACGCCCGCCAGCTTGACCACATCGCTGTCGATCCAGTGGACGTCGAAGTTGTTGCGGTCCAGGCGCTTGCCGGCCCAGAGCGTGGCGTTCTCGAATGCGGTGCCCTCGAAGCTGGGCAGTTCGGAAAGCTCGACAAACACCTGGCGGACATTGAGGCTGGACTCATCGGCGGTCCAGTCATTGCTGGTGGTGACCGAATCGGCGAGGGCGAGCTGGAAACGCTGTTTGGCGCCGTTTTCGTAAGTCTTCAGGTGATTGAAGCGAGCGTGGACGTAGGTGTCCGGCTCATTGCCGAGCCGGCCCACCGCGCCACCCACCGAGCCCGCCGGGGTCACGTAGGGGCCGCCCGGAATACTCTTGCCGTCGTTACCCAGCAGTAGCCCCGAGCGGGCGTAGGCGCTGAAGGAGAACTCGTCCCCGCTGTCGATCTCCTTTTCCAGAGCGGCAAGGCGCGTTTCATAGTCGCTGCTGTCGTCAGGGCGACGCTCCGACTCGAGTCGCGCCACGTGCGCCTCGGCGTCCCGGGCACGCTGCTCGGCGGCGGCTACCCGAGCCTCCAGCGCCTCGAGACGAGCTGCCAGGTCGGCATCGTCCGCAATGGCCGATGTGCTGGTACCCAGGGACAGGGCCAGGGAGGAGAGAATCAGCCGGGATGAATTGTTCATTCTAGTATCCTTCGTACCTTGAGTGAGCCGTTGTTATTGGTTTTCGGGCATGAGTGCTCCCCGGGAGGGGAGAGCCGATGCTCTCCCCTCCCTCGAGAAGCGGACTTCATGGGGGGGATCCGGGCTAGTCGGCGAGCAGTTCGCGCTGCCCCGCCAGGGTGAAAGCGTCGGGATCGATGAGGCGCCCTTCGGCCTCCACCCGCCCGTCGTCATGGAACAGCACGCGGCCATACTCCGGGTCCTCGACGACCCAGGCTTGCTGCTCGCGCACGAGGGGGAGTTGATAACGCGCGAGGAACGCTTCCGCCGAGAAGCCGCGTCCCAGCCGCACGACCCACCAGCTGCGCTGCCCGGGAACGCGCAGCTCGTGGTGGGCCGAAGCGCCGCACTTCATCAGCTTCGGGGCTTCGCTGGTGGTCAGCGCCAGCACGCCGAGCCCTGAGCGGGCGGCGGCGCCACGCTCGTTGAGCCGCCACTCGTCGAACGCCGGGGTGGGGAACCAGCAGTGGGTGAAATCCGGCTGGCTATCGTGGCCTTCGAACACCACGATGGCCAGGCTGCGGTACTGCTGGACGCGGGGAATGCTGGCCGAGCCACCCCAGAACGAGGGTCGACCGAACCCCGCCTGTACCCGCTCACCAGGATGATTGATCCAGATCTGGGCGTGCGGGTCAGTGCCGATACGCGCGTGAATCAGCGTCTCCTGATAGCCCCACTCGAACCAGCGGTAGCGGGCGGTGCTGCCCATGGCAGTGTCGCGGGTCTTGTAGTGGTAGAGCCGGGCAAAGCCGTTCTCGCCCTGCTGATAGGCCCACTCCTGGCCCTCGTCATCCTGCCAGCACGCCTGCTGGCCCAGTGACTCCGGCAGCGTCAGGCCATGATCGCGCAGGCACAGCGCCAGTTGTGCCAGGCAGTGGACATGGGCGCCGAAGCTGCCGGTGCGCCACAGCAGACGCGCCAGCCCGGTCAGTTCCAGGGTGTCGGCGACACACAGTGAGTGCTGGTAGCTGCGCCCCTGGGCGCCGGTGAGAACGCCCTGATGCGCCGAGTTGGCGACGATCGTGGCCAGCCGCTCGATGGCCCGCGCCGCCCGCTGGCGCAGATCGTCGTCGGGGCCGAGGGCGAAAATCGCGGTGAACCCCTTGAGGTCGATCGGGAAGTAGGGCGCTGAGTTGAACTCGGCCATCTCCGCCTTCTCGAAATGGTCGAACCACGCCATCAGCCGTTGGCGCCCCGTCTCGCGCTGCTCGGCGCCGGTGCGCCCCGAGCGCCGGAAGCGCGCTTGCGGGTGCAGATGGCCGGCCAGGTAGCAGGCGGTGTGGAAGAGCAGGGCGTGGTTCTCGGAGAAGTACCACTGCACGTCGTTGCCCGGTTCGTCCATCCAGTAGCGGTAGTCGAGGATGGCGGCATCGATGCGTGCCACCAGTGCCGGCGCCAGCCGGTGCCCGTGTTGGGTTCGCGCCCACAGCAGCGGTACCAGCGAGAAATCGGCGCAGTCGTAACACTGCTCGATGGCCGGCAGCTCCGCCTCGATGATCCTTTCGGCGGTGGCGCGCATCGCCTCGCTGCCCTCGTCAAGGCAGGCCAGGGCGCGTTCGGTATCCGACTCGGCGTTGGCGGCGATCCAGGCCAGCGTCTCGTCGATGCGGTCGTGCAGCTCCGCGGCGGGCGCGCCCAGCGCGGTACGCCGGGTGATCTCCGCCCCCAGTCGCAGGTCGGTGACAAAGCCATCGTGGTCGAACGTGATATCGAAATAGCGGTAGTCGGCGGGCAGTTCACGAGACTCGCAGAGAGATGCCCGCTGCGCCCCGGCGGGGAGTTCGAGCTGATATCGCTGGAGGCCGTGGGACATGAAGTGCCCGGCGACCTCCACCCTGGCCGTCACGGACCGTGTGAACGGCTGGGGGCAGACCAGTTCGATCGCCTCGCCGTCGTAGACGGCGCGATCGAGGTGCATGGCCTCCAGGGCGCGCTCGACCTCGCGCACCGTCTCGGGGTCGGCCGTGAAGGGGTAGCCGACCTGGGCATCGGGGCCGTCGAGCCAGACCAGCGAGAGGCGAATCACCGCGTCGCGTTCGCACAGATCCTCGAACTGGAAGACGATGTCGTTATCGCCGGCCTGCAATTCGGCCTCGAACTCGGTCTCGTCCATGGCGTTGCGGGTCGCCGGCGACAGCCAGCCGGCGCTGTCGCCATTGACGTAAATGCGTGCCGCGCCGCAGATTCCCGCGCGCAGCCGCGCCTTGCCCGCTTGTTCGGCCCGTATGGCGGTCCGCGCCCAGCCGCGGATGCGGGTGGGGCGGAACCAGAATCCCGACAGGTCCAGCCACGGTGAGCCCATGGGCAGCACGTTGCGGGCCGCGCGCCAGTCTGGCAGCGGCTGCGGCTCGAGCGGTCGATCGCGACGTTCGGCGATATAGGCGGTACGGCAGGGGTAGGTGTGCGGAATCCAGTTCTTCTCCTTGGTCAGGAAGAAGGTGGAATCCATCTCGCCCTCCATGGTGGTGTCGGCCACGTCGTAGGCCGCCTCCACCAGCGGCAGTACCTGCCAGTAGGTCAACGGTTCACCAACTCGCAGGTTCATCAGCGCAGGCTCTCGATGGCAACGGGATCGACGTCTTCGTAGGCCTGGTTTTCCCCGGTCATGCCCCAGACGAAGGCGTAGGGGCCGGTGCCGGCGCCCATGTGGATCGACCAGGCCGGCGACAGCACCACGTCGCCATTGGCCACCACCAGGTGGCGAGTGTTGTCGGGGCGCCCCATGAAGTGCATGACGCGATCCTCGGCGGCCAGATCGAAGTAGCAGTAGGCCTCCATGCGGCGCTCGTGCAGGTGCGGCGGCATGGTGTTCCACAGCGAACCGGGGGCCGGGTCGGTGATCCCCATCAGCAGCAGGCACGAGGGCGCCACCTTGGGGTGCACGTACATCGCCAGCGAGCGCACGTTGCTTCTGGCCGCGTCGCCCATGGTGATGACCTTCGCTTCCGATTTGGGAATCAGGCGATGGGGGATGTCCGCGCCGGCGGGCACCGAGTTCATGTAGAAGCGGGCCGGTGCGTCGGCCTCGTCGCTGCCCAGGGTGATCTCCTTCGCCCCGCGACCGACGTAGAGCACATCGCGGTTGGCCAGCGCATGGCGCTCCCCGTCGATCTCGATCCAGCCCGGCTGGCCCAGGTTGGCAATGCCCATCTCGCGCGCATCGAAAAAGAACGGCGTACCCACCTCGCTGCCGTCGCCGAAGGTCAGCGGAGACTGAAGAGGCACGGCGCCGCCGACGATCATCCGGTCCAGATGGGTATAGGTGAAGGCGATCTCACCGGGGGTGAAAAGCCCCTCGACCATGAAGGTGTCACGTAGTGCGGTGGTATCCATGGCGTCGATCTGGTTGGGGCCGGCGCCGTAGCGTGTGGTCATGCTCATGGTGTTGCTCCCTGAGGGATGGAAGAGAAAGGACTCAGCGCGCCAGCCAGCCGCCGTCCACGTTCAATACGGTGCCGTGGATGTAGTCGGCGGCCGGCGACGCCAGAAAGACGGCGCTGTCGGCGATATCGCGGGGCTCGCCCCAGCGGCCGGCGGGAATACGCGCGAGGATCGTCTCCGAGCGCTCGGGGTCGTTGCGCAGCGCTTCGGTGTTGTTGGTGGCGATATAGCCCGGCGCGACAGCGTTGACGTTGATGCCGGAGGCCGCCCACTCGTTGGCGAGCAGCTTGGTCAGCCCCGCCACGCCGTGCTTGGAGGCGGTATAGGAGGCCACGCGAATACCGCCCTGGAAACTGAGAAGGGACGCGATATTGACGATCTTGCCCGTGGCCCCACGCGCCAGCAGCGCTTTGGCGAACGCCTGGGAGGTGAAGAAGAGCGCCTTGAGATTGACGTCGATCACGTCGTCCCAGTCCGCTTCGGTGAAGTCGACGGCGTCGGCGCGGCGAATCATGCCGGCGTTGTTGACCAGCACGTCGATACGGCGGGACTGAAAAAGATCCCTCGCCGCCATGGGGTCGGCGAAGTCGATGGTCATGACTTCGGCGGTGCCACCCTTCGCCGTGATGGTGTCCACGGTCTCCTGCGTCGAACGACGCCCGGCGCAGATGACGCTGGCACCCGCCTCGGCGATGGCGATGGCGATGGCGCGGCCGATGCCGGTGTTGGCACCGGTCACCAGCGCCACGCGTCCCGTGAGTGAAAATCGTGACATGGGAACTCCTCTGATTCGTCAGTCTTTCCAATTGATCGGGCTGTCGTTCCCGCGGATTACATCAGCCCGAAGAGGCGCGGCAGCCCCAGCGACAGCCAAGGGATGTAGGTGACCATCAGCAGGGCGATCACCAGCGCAAAAAAGAACGGCAGAATCGGTTTCACGACCTGGTCGATACGCAGTCCGGCGATCGAGCAGCCGACGAACAGCACGCTGCCGACCGGTGGTGTCATCGAGCCGACGCCCAGATTGAAGATCAGCATGATGCCGAACTGCACCGGATCCATGCCCATCTGCTGGGCGATGGGCAGAAAGATGGGCGTGAAGATGAGCACGGCGGGGGTCAGATCGATGAAAAAGCCGATGACCAGAAGACACAGGTTCATGATCAGAAAGACCACGATCAGGTTGTCGAACTGCAGAATCGTATCGGCAATCATGTCGGGGATGCCCGCGATCGTCATGACGTAGGACATGACCCCCGAAGAGGCGATGAGAAACAGGATGGAGGCTGTCAGGATCGCCGAGCGGCAGAAGATCCGCAGGTATTCCCGGGGCGTGGTCATGCGGTAGGCCAGCGAGAGGATCAACGCGTAGAGCACTGCGACCGCCGCCGCCTCGGTCGCGGTGAAGACGCCGATGACGATACCGCCGATGATCACCACGATCATTCCCAGTGCCGGCAAGGCGCGAAGAACGATCTGCAGCGCCTCGCCAGGCGTGCTGCGAACGCTGCTCCGGTAACCGCGCTTCCTGGCGATGATGCCCGCCACGATCATGACGGTCAGGCCCATCAGCATGCCCGGGATATAGCCGGCAATGAACAGTGCCGAGATCGAGGTCCCACCGGAGACCAGCGAAAACAGAATCAGTGGACCGCTGGGGGGAATCAGAATGCCGGTGGGAGCGGAGGCGATATTGACGGCGGCGGCGTAGTCGGGCGCGTAGCCCTCCTTGCGCTGCAGTGGCCCCATGGTGCCGCCCACCGCCGCTGCGGCGGCGATCGACGAGCCGGAAATCGCGCCAAAGAGCATGTTAGCGATCACGTTGGTATGGGCCAGGGAGCCCGGCAGCCGCCCGCCTACCAGACGGGCCAGATCGATCAGGCGAATGGCGATACCGCCCTTGTTCATGATGTCGCCGGCCAGAATGAAGAAAGGAATGGCCAGCAGCGTGAAGCTGTCCAGCCCGGAAAACATCTTCTGCGTCGAGATGAAAAGCGCAGTTTCCGGAGGCAGATAGGCGATACCCACCAGCAGCGAGGAGGAGACGATCGCCACCGCTATCGGCGAGCCCATGAAAAGCAGCAGGAAGAAGATACCGAACAGGACGAACGCGGCGTTGAGCGGATCCGCCATGAAGTTCATGTAGGCAATCATGTCAGAGCTCCCCGGCGCCGGATTTGGCATAAGGCAAGCGCAGGCGACCGGTCATGATCAGAAAGACATTCAGGATCTGGAGGATGAAGATGATCACTGCCGATATCGGCAGGATTGAATAGGCGTACCCCATCGGAATCTGCATGATTGGCGACATCTGGGTCAGCGCCGATAGGCTGGCTTTCCACCCGCCCAACAATAGGACGAATCCTGCAAAAACCAGCACGACAACAGAGTTGATGAGATAAAGAACACGCCCGGCCTTTTCCGGCAGCAGTGAAGGAATCAGGTCCAGAGCCAGGTGCCTGTTGGTGCCAAAGCAGTAGGCCGCACCTGTCAGCGCCATCCATATCATCAGAAAGCGCAGGGTCTCCTCAGTATAGAGGGCGGGAACCCCCAACAAGTATCGTGTCGTCACCTGCCAGAGCATCAGGCAGACCATGGCGATCAACATCGTCGCCATCAAAACCAGAAGAACTCTTTCCAGCCATCTCTTGAACGAAAGCATAAGATCACTCCGGGACCGAACCACGGAAATAGAAGCGTGCCGTTTTCTGAATGATGATTAATGGGTCGGTATTTAAAGATTGAATATCGAAACTTAATTTTGCAATATGAAAAAAAATTTCATTAGTTATACGATAGTCATAACTATCGGATCCGCGAAAGGGCAATGCGAAAGGGCAATGCGATGAAGAAAAAGGGAAGGCGGCTGAAGCTTGCCGATGTGGCGGCTCACTGCAATGTTTCGATCAGCACCGCGTCGCGAGCGCTATCGGGGACGCCGGGGGTGCGGGCCGACCTGCGCGAGCGCATTCTCGCCACCGCGCGGGAGCTGAATTACCAACAACCCAGTACGCTGGCCGGTCAGCGCATCGTGGTACTGGCCAGCGCCAGGGCGATGGTGGACTACCAGCGCAACCAGTTCACGACCCATGTGCTCTACGGGATCAAGGCGCAGGCCAAGCTGCTGGACATGGAACTTGAGATGCAGAGCGCGCCGGATCGCCAGAGCGAACTGGCGCTGCTGAAAGAGGCCGAAGCATCGAAAGAAGTGGCCGGGCTGCTGTTCCTGGCGGTGGACGACGAAGTCGTGCTGGCGCAGGCGCGAACGCTGGCCAAGCCCATCGTGCTGGTCAATGGCGACGACCCGTTGATGCAGCTTTCCAGCGTGGCGCCGCACAATCGCGCAGCGGCGGCGGCCGCCACCCAGTATCTCGTCGACCTGGGGCATCAGCGCATTCTGTTCTGCACCAACCCGGGGCGTCGCACCATCGAGCGGCGCCGCGAAGGCTGGCTCGAATCGCTGCCCGTCGAGGTGCAGGCAGATCGGGACGACCTCGTCGTCGAGGTCGAGGAGTGGACGCCGGAAGCGGCGAGGGTGGGAATCGCGGCAAGGCTCGATCGGGGCGACGATTTCACCGCCGTGCTGTGCGCCGGCGACAGCCTCGCCATCGGCGTGGTGCTGGAACTCCGCGCCCGCGGACTGCGGGTCCCGCAGGATATCTCGGTGGTCGGTATCGACGGACTCCCCCAGGGCGAATTCCTGGCACCCGCGCTGACGTCAGTACACGTTCCCATGCACAGTATCGGTCAGGCCGCGGTCAATCTGATGCGCGAACATGTGCTCGATGAAAGTTTCATTGCCCGTCGTGTCGAGCTCGCCTGCGAACTCGTCGTGCGCTCCTCATCGGGACTAAAGTCCTAGTTATGAAAATTTTTTTCATATAGATATTGGTTTTCATCCCGGGCAGAATCGATCCGAACCCTGCGGAAGCGTTGCGATAAACGATCGCGGCTGCGGATGGATAGACGGGAGAAAACCATGAAATTATCTACAACGGTTGTCACCGTATTTTCGGTGGTAACTCTGAGTATCGCCAGCGCTAATGCCGATGTACGAATGAGGCTGGCCAACGCGTTGTCAAAGGATCATCCGAGCAGCGTCGTGCTTCAACAGTTCGCCGATGAAGTTCGTGAAAAAACGGATGGCGAGGTGTCGATCCGTCTTTTCGTCAATGGCGTGTTGGGCTCCGAACGGGAAGTCCTCGAGCAACTTCAGAATGGTGCCGTTGATATCACCCGCGTCAGCGCGGCAAGTCTGGAAAACTTCGATCCCGTTTTTCGCGTTTTTTCACTCCCTTATATTTTCGAGGATGAAGACGATTTCTACGAAAAAATGAGGGGGCCTGTCGCCTCAACCGTTTACCAAGCGACAAAAGACGATGGTTTCCAGGGGCTGACCTTTTTCGACAGCGGTGCCCGCTCTTTCTACACCATCTCCAAGCCGATCGAGACGCCCCAGGATCTGCAGGGGCTCAAGCTTCGGGTGATCAACTCCAATACGTCGATCCGCATGGTGGAACTGATGGGGGGGACACCGACGCCGCTTCCCTACGGAGAGGTCTACACCGCGCTGCAGTCGGGCGTGATCGATGGTGCCGAAAACAATCCCACCGCCCTGACCATCGGCCGCCACGGTGAAGTGGCGAAATACTACTCCCTCGATCAGCACCAGCGTATTCCCGACTTTCTGGTGATCTCCAACCGTGCCATGGAGAAGATGACGGGCGAGCAGCAGGAGATTGTCCGCGAGGCGGCTGTCCACGCCACTGAGGCCTATCGCGGGCTGTGGGACGAAGCGGTGCGAAAAGCCCTTGCCGATGCCCGCGAGATGGGGGTGGAGGTCAATCGGCCTGACAAGGAGCCGTTTCGTCGCGCCGTTCAGCCGCTGATCGACGAGTATCGTCGAGACGACACCGTCGGCCCCCTGCTGGAACAGATCGTTTCGGATTGAACTCTCCCCGACGTGAGTGGGCTGTCTAGCGAGGCATGCGCCTTGATCCCGTGGATCGTGAAGGCGTCGCGTCAAGCGGCTTGCTCACCCTCGTTCAGCTCAAAGTGTTCCCGGTTACATGGATGGTTGTGTCATGAGCGCTCTGCCAGAAATTTCGAAAGATGGACTGAAACGTCATATCGCGCTTGTCATCAGAGGGCTGACCGAACTGCGCCACGACGGTCGCTTTCACGAACCCAATCTCGATGGCACCGCGGGCGATTACGTCAGTTTCAACAGTTGGGAGTGGCCCCAGGGCGTCGGACTCTACGGGATCGCCAGGCTCTGGCAGCATACCCATGATGAAGAGGCGAAAAAGCTGCTGGAGAACTGGTACGAGACCCAGTTGTCCTCCGAACTGCCTCCCCTCAATGTCAATACCACCGCGCCGATGCTGGCCCTGTCGATCCTGTGGTCGGAAACCGGCGATCCCCGCTGGGAGGAGGCCCTCGCCAGTTGGGCCGAGCGGTTGATGGCGGAGATGCCACGCACACGCTGCGGCGGGTTTCAGCACAATGTCTCGGACAAGATCAACGACGACGAGCTCTGGGACGACACCCTGTTCATGGTTGCGCTTTTCCTGGCCAACTATGGCCGGGCCGCCGACCGTCCGGAGCTCTCCGAAGAGGCCTGCCTTCAGTTCCTGGTGCACACCCACTACTTGAGCGAGCGCGAAACCGGCCTGTGGTTCCACGGCTGGACGTTCGACGGCCATCACAACTTTGCGCGGGCCCGCTGGGCGCGGGGCAACTCGTGGATTTCCGCCGGCCTGCTGGATTTCCTCGAAACCGCCGACCTGACACCGTCGCTCGAGCGTTATTTCGGCTGGGTACTGCGTGCCCAGATGGAAACCCTGCTCGACTACCAGTGCCCCAACGGCGCTTGGCGAACGCTGGTCGACGATGAGATCTCCTATGAAGAGATCTCCGCCACGGCGGCGTTCGGCTACGCCTTCCTGAAAGGGGCGCGTCTCGGTTACGGCGACGAACGTTGGGAGCGTGCCGGCAGATTGGCGCTGCAGGCGGTGATCGACAACATCGAGGAAGACGGCACGGTTGCCAACGTCTCCTACGGTACGCGGATGGGAAACACGCTGCAGTTCTACCGGGACATCCCGATCCATCCCACCGCCTACGGGCAGTCGATGTCACTGCTGTGCCTGGTGGAGGCGCTCCAGCACTGAGTCTTTCTCAGCGACATCGATGAAGCTGGCCTGACGTTGCGCAGGCCTGTCCCATACGGCCACCACAGCCTCCTAGACTGAATGCCCCCTCGCTGCAACCACCCCTTCTCACGCTATTGGACAATTGATTAAACGCTGCTTCACGCTCTAGTCTGTGCCGATTGCCGGCTGTCTGACAGGCCGGCATCACAACGACAAGCGGCCACAAGCCGATATCACAAGAACAGCGATAGCTGTGCAGGAGATGGATAATGAAGAAGACGCTGCTTGCGGCTGGCATCGCCGCCATGATGCTGGGCGCGACCCCGGTCATGGCCAAGACGCTGGTCTACTGCTCCGAAGGCTCGCCGGAGGGGTTCGATCCCTCGCTCTACACTGCTGGCACCACCTTCGATGCGTCGAGCAAGACGATCTACAACCGCCTGGTCCAGTTCAAGCCGGGTACCACCGAAGTCGAGCCGGCCATCGCCGAGAGCTGGGACGTGTCGGACGACGGCCTGGAAGTGACCTTCCACCTGCGCGACGACGTTAAGTTCCAGACCACCGACTATTTCACCCCGAGCCGCATGCTCGACGCGGACGACGTCATCTGGACGTTCGAGCGTCAGATGGACGAGAACAATCCGTACTACAAGCTGGCCAACGGCAGTTTCGAATACTTCAACTCGATGTCGATGGGCGAGTTGATCAAGTCGATCGACAAGGTCGACGATCACACCGTGAAGTTCGTGCTCACGCAGCCCAACGCGCCCTTCGTGGCAAACCTGGCGATGGATTTCGCCTCGATCCACTCCAAGGAGTACGAGCAGCAGCTGCTCGACGAGGGCAAGCCGGAGCTGGCCAATCAGCAGCCGATCGGTACCGGTCCGTTCCAGTTCGTCAACTATCGTGAAGACGCGGCCATTCGCTACCAGGCCAACCCGGACTATTTCCGCGGCAAGCAGCCGATCGACAACCTGGTCTTCGCGATCACCTCCGATGCCCAGGTTCGTTATCAGAAGCTGATGGCCGGCGAGTGCCAGGTGATGCCGTTCCCGAACCCGTCCGATGTTCAGGAAATGCAGCAGAACGACGATATCAACGTGCTCGAGGAGGCCGGTCTGAACGTGGCTTATCTGGCCTACAACACCCAGATGGCGCCGTTCGACAAGCCGGAAGTGCGCAAGGCACTGAACATGGCGATCAACAAGCAGGCGATCATCGATGCGGTGTTCCAGGGTGCCGGCCAGGTGGCCAAGAACCCGATTCCGCCGTCCATGTGGGGCTACAACGACGCTATCCAGGACGATCAGTACGATCCCGACAAAGCCAAGCAGATGCTCGAGGACGCGGGGGTCGAGAACCTGAAGATGAACATCTGGGCGATGCCGGTCCAGCGTCCGTACATGCCCAACGCGCGCCGCACCGCCGAGCTGATGCAGTCGGACCTGTCCAAGGTCGGCGTCGACGCGCAGATCGTCACCTACGAGTGGGGCGAGTACCTGAAGCGCTCGTCGGACACCAAGCGTGACGGTGCGGTCATCCTCGGCTGGACCGGCGACAACGGCGACCCGGACAACTTCCTGGGCGTGCTGCTCGGCTGTGACGGTGTCGGCGGCGCCAACCGCTCGCAGTGGTGCTACCAGCCGTTCGACGATCTGATCCAGAAAGCTCGCACCCTGGATAGTCAGGAAGAGCGTGCCAAGCTCTACGAGCAGGCCCAGGAGATCTTCAAGGAGCAGGCACCTTGGGACACCCTGGCCCACTCCACGGTCTTCATGCCGTTGCGCAAGGAAGTGACCGGCTACAAGATCGATCCGCTCGGCGGCCATAGCTTCGAAGGCGTCGACATCGAGTGATTCTCTCCTAGCGAAGACGCGGGGCGGCCCTGACAGCCGCCCCGCGTCTTAACGCGTGACTAGCCAGTACTCCAAAATGTTCAAATTCTTTCTGGTCAAGCTGGCGCAGCTGGTCCCGACGTTCATTGGCGTCACCATCGTTGCGTTCGCTTTCATTCGCCTGTTGCCGGGCGATCCGATTCTGCTGATGGCGGGGGAGCGCGGCATTTCCGCCGAACGCTACGCCCAGCTCGAATCTCAAATGGGCTTCGACCGCTCTCTGGTCGTCCAATATCTCGATTTCCTGAAGGGATTGCTTCACGGCGATCTCGGTAACTCCCTGGTGACCCACGCGCCGGTGATGGACGAGTTCATGAGCCGCTTCCCGGCGACGCTCGAACTCTCGCTGTTCGCGCTGGCGTTCGCCGTGATCATCGGCCTGCCGGCGGGTGTGCTGGCGGCGGTCAAGCGTGGCAAGACGCTCGACCACACCATCATGGGGGTCAGCCTGACCGGCTATTCGATGCCGATCTTCTGGTGGGGCCTGCTGCTGATCATGCTGTTCTCGAGCACCCTGGGCTGGACCCCGGTCTCCGGGCGCATCTCGTACATGTACTTCATCGAGCCAGTCACCGGCTTCATGACCATCGACAGCCTGATCGCCGGCGACTGGGGCGCGTTTCTCTCCTCGCTGCACTACCTGATCCTGCCGTCGATCGTGCTGGGGACGATCCCGCTGGCGGTCATCGCCCGTCAGACCCGCTCCTCGATGCTCGAGGTGCTGGGCGAGGACTACGTGCGCACCGCGCGAGCCAAGGGATTGTCCAACTTCCGCGTGATCATGGTGCATACCCTGCGCAACGCGCTAATTTCGGTGGTGACGGTGATCGGGCTTCAGGTCGGCCTGCTGCTGGCGGGGGCGATCCTGACCGAAACGATCTTCTCGTGGCCGGGCATCGGCAAGTGGATGATCGATGCGATCTCGCGACGTGACTACCCCTCGGTGCAGGGCGGCCTGGTCCTGATCGCGTTCATCGTGATGATCGTCAATCTGCTGGTCGATCTCGCCTATGGCGTCATCAACCCGCGCATTCGCCACTAACAGGGGGCTATCATCATGAGTACCATTTCTACCCCCGCCGCACCCGGTTCGTTCCGCTACCAGCTGGCCTCCTTCTGGAGCGACTTCAGCGCCAGTCGCGGCGCGCTGGTCGGCCTGATCTTCATCGTCTTCATTCTGCTCGTCGCGCTGTTCGCGCCATGGGTCGCGCCGCATGACCCGGCGATGCAGGATCGTGCCGCGCTGCTGGTGCCGCCGGTGTGGCATGCCGAGGGTAGCTGGAACTACGTCCTCGGCACCGACGCGGTAGGTCGCGACATCCTCTCGCGACTGATCTACGGCGCGCGCTATTCGCTCTCGATCAGCGCCATGGTGGTGGTGATCTCGATGGGCGTGGGCATTTTCCTCGGCCTGCTGGCCGGGTATTTCCGTGGCTGGATCGAGACTGTCATTACCCGTGTGATGGACGTGGTGCTGGCGTTTCCCAGCCTGCTGCTGGCACTGGGCCTGGTCGCCATCCTCAGCCCCGGTCTGACCAGCGCCATGATCGCCATCGCGCTGGTGCAGTTGCCTTACTTCGTGCGGCTGACGCGGGCCGCGGTGATTGGCGAGAAGAATCGCGAGTACGTCATCGCCAGCCGGCTCTCCGGTGCCGGGCATCTGCGCCTGATGTTCAACACCTTGCTGCCCAACTGCATGGCGCCGCTGATCGTGCAGGCGACGCTCTCTTTCTCCACTGCGATTCTCGATATCGCGGCGCTGGGCTTCCTGGGCATGGGTGTCCAGCCGCCGACGCCGGAGTGGGGCGCGATGCTGGCCAACGCCCGCGAGTTCATGGGTAGCGCCTACTGGGCGGTGACATTTCCGGGGCTGATCATCCTGCTGACTGTGCTGATGATCAACCTGATGGGCGACGGCCTGCGCGATGCGCTGGACCCGAAGATGAAAAGATCGTGAGCGCTTCGCTCGCCCTGGCGCATGGCGTTCGGGGCGGGTGCGGCGACGCGATGAGGAGTTGTCATGGCATTACTAGATATCGAAGGGCTCAGCGTTCGCTTCAAGACCAGTAGCGGCCTGTTTGCCGCCGTGGAAGGCGTCGACATCAACGTCGACCGTGGCGAAGTGTGGTCGATCGTGGGCGAATCCGGCTCGGGCAAGTCGGTGTCCATGCTTGCCACCATGGGCCTGCTGCCGTGGACGGCGCAGGTCACCGCCGACAAGATGACATTCGACGGCCAGGATCTGCAGCAGCTGAGTTCGCGCCAGCGCCGGCGCATCGTCGGCGGCGAGATGTCGATGATCTTTCAGGAGCCGATGAGCAGCCTCAACCCCTGCTTCACCGTCGGCACCCAGATCGACGAGATGATCAAGCAGCACCTGGGAGGCTCGCGTAAGGAGCGCCACGAACGAGCGCTGGATCTGCTGGCGCAGGTGGGGATTCCCGATCCGGCGCGACGGATCAAGGCCTACCCGCATCAGCTATCCGGCGGCATGAGCCAGCGGGTGATGATCGCCATGGCGATCTCCTGTAACCCGCGGCTGCTGATCGCCGACGAGCCGACCACCGCGCTCGACGTCACCATCCAGGCGCAGATCCTCGAGCTGCTGCTGCGGCTGCAGGAAGATACCGGCATGGCGCTGATCCTGATCACCCACGACATGGGCGTGGTGGCGGAGACCGCCAAGCACGTGGTGGTGCAGTACGCCGGCCGCCAGGTCGAGAAACAGGACGTGAAGTCGCTGTTCGCCAACCCGCGCCACCCCTACACCGAAGCGCTGCTGTCGGCGCTGCCGGAGCGCGCAGGCAATCAGGCGCGACTGCCGACCATTCCCGGCGTCGTTCCCGGCCAGCACGATCGGCCGAGCGGCTGCCTGTTCAATCCGCGCTGCCAGTACGCCACCGAGCATTGTCGCGAGGTGGAGCCGGTACCAGCCGCGGACGATCCCGCCCGTACGTTGTGTCACTATCCCCTGGAAGACGGGATCTCGCCGTCGCCGGCTGCGGCGGGCGCTGCGCGAGACAACCCGCAATCCAGCCCGCATAGAGAGGTGCGCCCATGAGCCGCGATGCCGTATTGAGCGCCGTCAATCTCACCCGTCACTATCAGATCAAGGGCAGCCCGTTCTCCAAGCCGGCGACGGTGAAGGCGCTCAACGAAGCGACCTTCGAGCTCTATCCCGGCCAGACGCTGGCGGTGGTCGGCGAGTCCGGCTGCGGCAAGTCGACCCTGGCCCGGGTATTGACGATGATCGAGCCGCCCACCAGCGGCAAGCTGACGATCAGTGGTCACGAGGTGTCGTTGAAGGAGGGGCAGCGGCCGCCGGCGGCGCTGCGCCGCGAGGTCCAGATCATCTTCCAGAATCCCTACGGGTCGCTCAATCCGCGCAAGACCGTGGCGACCATGCTGGAAGAGCCGCTCAAGCTCAATCGCAAGGAGATGAGCGCTGCCGAGCGCCGCGAGGCGGCGCTGGAGATGATCGCCAAGGTGGGCCTGCGCCCCGAACATGCCGATCGCTATCCGCACATGTTCTCCGGCGGCCAGCGCCAGCGCATCGCCATTGCGCGGGCGCTGATGCTCAACCCCAAGATCCTGGTGCTGGACGAGCCGGTCTCGGCGCTGGACCTGTCGATCCAGGCCCAGGTGCTCAACCTGCTGGCGGATCTGCAGGAGGAGTTCGGGCTGGCCTACGTGTTCATCTCCCACGACCTGTCGGTGGTGCGCCGCATCGCCGACGACGTGATCGTGATGTACTTCGGCCAACCGGTGGAGACCGGGCCGGCGGAGGAGGTGTTCACCACGCCGCGCCATCCCTACACCCAGGCGCTGTTCTCGGCCACGCCGGTGGCGGATCCCAACCGCCGCCGCGAGCGCGTCCACCTCAAGGGCGAACCGCCGTCGCCGCTGGCGCCGCCGCCGGGCTGTCCGTTCGCGCCGCGCTGCCATCTGGCGACCGAGGAGTGTACCCAGCTCGATCCGCCGCTGGATCCCGTCAACGACCGGGTCGAGGTGGCCTGTATCCATGTCGATCAGGCCGCCGCCAAATACGCCGTGGCGGGCTGACGCGACGCGGGATACGCGGGCGTGGATCTGCGCCGGTCGGTGGGCGAGAAGATCAGACGGCGAAGAGGGATGACAGCGGCGTCAGCCTTGCCGCATGTTCGAGGCGGCGATCCTGGTCGTCGAACAGGTGCAGCGGGCCGTCGACGGCCAGCCGGATCGCGCCCTGCTGTCGAATGCCGGATGCGGCGAGCGCCGTCACCGGCAACCTGGCTGTCAGCGGCTCGTGATGTTCCGGCAGCCGGCAGTGAACCAGGGCATCCACGCCCAGCGGTTCGATCATCTCCACCGTGCCTGCCAGCTCTCCCTGCGGGTCGAGTCTCAAGTGCTCCGGGCGCAGGCCGAGCGTGGCCGCCCCAGGGTCGCCGGAGAGCTGGAGCCCAGCACACAGGTGGGCGCCGTCGCGAGCCCGTTTGACGGGTATCAGGTTCATCGCCGGCGAGCCGATGAAGCGGGCCACGAAGCAACTGATCGGCTTCTCGAACAGTGCCATCGGCGTGCCGATCTGTTCGATGCGACCGTCGCGCATGACCACCAGCCGATCGGCTAGCGTCATCGCTTCTACCTGATCGTGGGTGACGTATAGCATGCTGGCCCCCAGCCGCTGCTGGAGGCGCCGAATCTCCAGGCGCATCTGGACGCGCAGCGCCGCATCCAGATTCGAGAGTGGCTCGTCGAACAGGAATACGGTTGGCTCGCGGACGATGGCGCGCCCCATCGCCACGCGCTGGCGCTGTCCGCCGGAGAGTTGGCGGGGACGACGCTCGAGCAGGGCATCGATACCCAACAGTGTCGCCGCCTCGTGCACCCGACGCTCGATCTCCGCGCGGGGGCGCCGCTGCAGCTTGAGCGCGTAGGCCATGTTGTCGAACACGCTCATGTGCGGATAGAGCGCGTAGTTCTGGAACACCATCGCTATCCCGCGCTCGGCCGGCTCCAGGGCGTTGGCGACGGTCTCGCCGATGATCAACTGGCCACCACTGATGGCTTCGAGACCCGCCACCATGCGTAGCAGCGTGGACTTGCCGCAGCCCGATGGGCCCACGATGACCATCAGCTCGCCCGCTTCCAGGGTCAGGTCCAGCGCCTCGACGGCTCGATGGCCGCCCGGGTAGGTCTTGGACAACTGGCGGCAGGTCAGTGTGGCCATGGTGGTTCTCCACGGTTGGAAATCATTTCTCAGTATCGGTCAGGCCACGCACGAAGAAGCGCTGCATGGCAATGATGACCGCCACCGGCGGCAGCACGGTCATCACCGCCATGGCGGTGGCCAGTTGCCATGGCGGCAGGGTGTCGGTGGACTGGACGAGATTCTTCAGACTGATCACGGCGGTGGCGTGTTCCGGCGAGTTGGCCGCCAGCAGGGGCCACAGGTACTGGTTCCATCCGTAGATGAACATGATCACGAACAGCGCCGCCAGGTTGGTCTTCGACAGCGGCAGCACGAAGTCCTTCAGGAAGCGCAGCGGCCCGGCGCCGTCGAGCCGGGCGGCCTCGAATAGCTCTTGCGGCAGACTCATGAAACTCTGGCGCAGCAGGAAAGTGGCGGTGGCGGAAGCAATCAGTGGCAGGATCATGCCGGCATAGGTATCGATCAGCCCGAAGCGCGCCACCACGCCGTAGGTCGGCACGATGCGCACTTCCACCGGCAGCATCAGGGTGATGAAGATCAGCCAGAAGCAGAGCGTGCGGCAGGGGAAGCGGAAGAACACGATGGCGTAGGCGGCCAGCAGCGAGATCGCGATCTTGCCGATCGCGATGCCGAGTGCCATCACCAGTGAGTTGCCCAGCAGCCGCAGGGCGCTGACACCGAGTCCCGCGATCGGCTGTGACAGCAACTGCCAGTAGTTGGCCAGCCCCTCGCTGCCGAACCACAGCGGGGCGATACCGCTCTGCAGGTCGCCCGCGCTATGGGTGGAGGCGGTGAGTGCCAGCCACAGCGGCAGTCCGAACACGATCACGCCGAGCAGCAGCAGCAGATGGGTCAGCCGGTCGAGATGAGGGCGGTGGTAGCGCATCAGTACTGGACCCGTCGTTCGAGATAACGGAACTGGACGAACGTGAGCGCGCCGACCAGCACCATCAACAACACCGACTGGGCGCTCGAACTGCCCAGATCGCGTGCCACGAAGCCATCCTCGTAGAGTTTGTAGACCAGCGTGCGGGTCGCGCCGCCAGGTCCGCCGAGGGTGGTGTTGTCGATGGTGGCGAAGGTCTCGAACAGCACGTAGACGCTGTTCATGACCAGCAGGAAGAAGGCGGTCGGCGAGAGCAGCGGCAGCGTGATGCCGACGAATCGCCGGAACGGGCTGGCGCCGTCGATGGCCGCTGCCTCGAGCAGCGAGGCCGGGATCATCTGCAGCCCGGCGAGAAAGAACACGAAGTTGTAACTCATCTGCTGCCAGATCGAGGCGATCACCACCAGCAGCAGCGCCTGCCCGGGATTCAACTGGGCGTCCCAATGGATGCCGAAGCCGGCCAGCGCATGGGTCAGCACACCGAGTACCGGGTCGAACATGAACATCCATAAAAGGCCTGCGACCGCGGGCGCGATGGCATAGGGCCAGGTCAGCAGGATGCGGTAGAGTCTGGCGCCGTGCATCACGCGATCGGCGAGCACTGCAAGCAGCAATGCCAGCCCCATGGCGCCGACCGCCACCAGCACGCTGAACAGCGCCGTCACCCCCATGGCTTGCCAGTACTCCGCCGAGGCCATGACCCGCTGGAAGTTCGCCAGGCCCACGAAGCGTTCGCCGAGTCCGAAGGCATCCTGAACATAGAACGCCTGACGCAGCGATTCCGCGGCCGGCCAGAAGAAGAACACGGCCACGATGGCGAGCTGCGGCGCCAGCAGCAGCCAGGGCGTGAAACGGTGGCGTTCGAATGTGGTCATCGATGGTTAGGCGGGTGGCTTGAGCCGCCCGCCGCTAGCGTGGGGAAAATGAGAATTGGCGCCAACGTCAGTGCGCCACGCTCTGTTGGAACTGCGCCAGCTCCTGGTTGCCACGCCGGGCGGCCTCGTGCAGCGCCTCGGCAGCCGGCTCGTCACCGTTGAAGGCTTTCTCCAACTGCTCGGCGATGATGTTGCGGATCTGCGGCATGTTGCCCAGGCGCACGCCACGGCCATTGTCATCTGGCGTACCGCGGGTCAGCTGATCGATTGCCACGCTGGCCCCCGGGTTGTCCGCGTAGAAGCCTTGGGATTTCAGGCGCTGGTATGCGGCGGTGGTGATCGGTACGTAGCCCGTGAAGCTTGCCCAGTCGGCCTGAATGGCGGGGGAGGAGAGGAAATTCAGGAACTTGGCCACGCCGCGGTAGACGTCGTCGGAGTGTCCCCGCATGACCCACAGCGAGGCGCCGCCGATGATCGAGTTCCTGGGCTGGTTCACCGCCTTGGCGTCATAGGGCAGCGGGGCGATGCCGAAGGTAAACTTGCCCTTGGCGGCCTCCTGGATGCCGGCCCGTGAGGCGGAAGAGGTAGTCAGCATGGCGCAGCGGCCCGACTGGAACCGCTTGGTGCCGCTGTCGGCGCGGCCGCCATATTCGAAGGCGTGGCTCTTCTGCCACTCGGCCAGGTTCTGGATGTGTGCCACGGTCGCCTCCTGCTTGTCGAACACCAGGCGAGCGTCGGTGCCATCGAAGCCGTTGGCATGGGTGGCGAAGGGCAGGTCATCAATGGCGCTGAAGTTCTCGAGTTGCGTCCAGCTTGGCCAGGCGGTGGTCAGCCCGCATTCTGAGGCGCCGCTTTCGACCAGCTTGTGGGCCGCCTCACCCACCGCTTTCCAGGTCGCCGGTGGCGTCTCGATCCCGGCCTTCCGGAACGCATCCTTGTTGTAGTAGAGCACCGGGGTGGAGGAGTTGAACGGCATCGACAGCATTTGGCCGTCGCTCGAGGTGTAGTAGCTCTTGACCGCGGGCAGGAAGGCGTCGGGATCGAACGGCGTGTCGGTTTCCTCCATCAACTGATGGATCGGATAGATCGCGCCCCGCGCGTTCATCATCGTCGCGGTGCCCACTTCGAAGACCTGAGTGATAGCCGGGGCCTGATTGGCGCGGAAGGCAGCGATGGTCGCGGTGAGATTGTCGCTGTAGCTGCCTTTATAAACGGGCTTGACCACATACTCGTCCTGCGAGGCGTTGAACTCGTCGGCGATCTCGTTGACCTTCTCGCCGAGCACGCCCTCCATGGCATGCCACCAGGTGATGGTGGTCGCCGCCTGGGCCGAGGAGGAGAGTGACAGGGTCGCCAGAGCGGCGTAGCAGAACAGGTGATGAAGTCGCAAGGCAATATCTCCGGGCAGTCGAGCGGGGGAAATGGAGCACTGGTGGCGTACCTTAGAAGAGAAAGATGTCAGTCCGATGGCCGTGCTGTGACGGTGCCGCACTTACGCGTCGAGTCGGAGGCGGGCATTCACACGGCCCTGCGACCTTTTGCGGCCTTTCGCTCGGCGCTGGATTGGCTACGCTGAGTGGGAGTTCGGTGTCCTGCCTGGCGAAACACTGGCGTTTACCGCGGCTGGCAGTACACGGTCTTCTAGCGACCAGCGAGTCGATCGCCAACCAAGGGGGTAGCGACCATGTCTCAACGGATTCTGGTACCGATCGACGGTTCCACCAGTGCGCGCAAGGCGCTGGAGCATGCATGCCTTGTCCGGCGCGCGACCCAGGCACGGATTCACCTGCTGCACGTTCCCGAGGTGCCGATAGCCAAGGATGCGCTAGGCGCGAAAGTCGGTGCTGCGCCGGCCGACTATACGCCGGAGAAAGGACGCCTGGCGGGAGAGCGCCTGCTCGAGGAAGCCTGGCAGGCCGTGGCCGGTGATGCGGAAGACGTGACCTATCACGTCGTGGAAGGGAGACCCGCGCAGGTGATCGTCCAGCAGGCGACCGACCTCGGCGTCGACATGATCGTCATGGGCAGCCGCGGTCTCAGCGATCTCAAGAGCCTGGTGGTCGGCAGCGTGTCGCACAAGGTATCGCATATCGCCCCTTGCCCGGTGATCACACTGCACGTACCGGATTAGGCGCTGCCGGTCAGGCGCCAGTTGCCGAGTCCGAGCGCGCCGGCGGCGCGTCTTGGCCCTCGATCACGGCCTCGAACGTGCGTAGCCGTTTGACGATCGAGAGCAGCTCGATGATCGTCGACCACGAATTGACCAGGTACTGGAACGATTCGCGAACCTGGCCGAACACGTTGAGCACCTGCTGCAGCAGACCCAGGGTCAGCTTGCCGGCGACGATCGACGGCGTCAGCACTACGAACGCGAAGATCGTGTCCGCCTGCAGGTAGAAGATGCGGGCGATGTTGAAGTAGGCGTAGTGCCAGTAGAGGCGGAAATAGTTGTGACGCACGCGGGAAAAGAGCCCGGCCACCGCGGTCGGCTCGGCGCGCGAGGGGTCGTCTTCGCCATAGACCAGCTCCTTGCGGTAGGCCGCCTCCACGCGCTGATTGCGAAACTCGAGCCCCGGCAGCTTGATCCCCACCAGTGCCAGAAACAGCGTGCCGAACACGGACCAGACGATCGCCGCCCATACCAGCGCATCGGAGACATGGCCGACCAGCGGCAGTTCGGTGATGTTCTTCGACATCGCCACCAGCAGCGGTAGAAAGGCGATCAGCGTCAGCACCGCCTTGAGCAGGTTGACGCCCAGACCTTCCAGCGTGGTCGAGAAGCGCATGGTGTCTTCCTGGACACGCTGGGCCGCACCTTCCACGTGCCGGAGCCGCGGCCAGTGCGCCATGTAATAGTCGTTCATCGCTGTACGCCAACGGAAGATATAGTGGCTGACGAAGAACAGGTTGAACACACCCACCGTCACCGCGACGAAGGCGATGCCGGCGAAAGTGAGCATTTCCCGGTAGAGATCCAGGGCGGTCACGCCGCTGCCACCGGCGAGCGCTTGCTGCACCATGTCCCAGAACGGACCGTACCAGGCGTTGACCGCAACGCTGGTCTGCACGGAGAAGTAGGTCAGGAACACGATCAGTGCGGTGCCCAGGATCGACCAGTACTGCCACCGGTGCGGGGCGAAACGAAACCACCCGGCGGCGAACAGCCCAACACAGAGCGCGTAGTAGAGATAGAACCAGAGAAACGGCGCCGACCAGAATCGAGAGACGCCGATCGGCAGGGAGGCCTCATCCGCTGGCGGCAGCCCGATGGCTGCGCCCCAGGTGCTGGCGGCGAACTCCCACAGGACGATGGCGAATAGTGCCCATCCCAGGGCAGTGAAGAAGAACAGCGACGGCTTGGGAAAGAACGATCGGAACACGGTGACGGCCCTGCGGTTGTCGGTGAACGGCGAAGCAGCACCACGACGGCGCTGCTGCGGTCACTCATCGACCTCGAACCGATTGTTACGTTCCCTTACCTGCGTGGCGGCCCCGGCCAGTCGCCTCAGAGGGTGTCTACAAAATGCCTGCGCTCGGCAATACGGTGTTGAAATCGACCTCGTACGCGAGCCCGGTCAAAATACTCATTTACCCCGCGTAAACTGGAACGCCAGCCCGGTCCTTTTTTCGACCGATTTCGCCTTGTCTTGCCTTCGCTCGTCGGATTTGTAAACACCCTCTCAGGAAATGTCGACCTGGTAGCGGAACGTGCTGGCGGCGCCACGCGAACGTCGATACTCCAGTGGCGTGCGATCGTAGCCGAGCGCCAGCCGCTCCACCATGACGACCGGCTGTCCCGTGCCGATGCCCAGGATGTCGGCGATCGTCGCCTGGGCCGTCTCGACGGTCAGCGTTTCCCGCGCCGATCCTATCAACTGGCCGCAATGCGATTCATAGAAGGGGTAGAGCAGGTTGCCAAAGTCCGCGATGTCGATGTGCATCAGGGCATCGAAGCGGGTGGCCGGCAGCCAGATCTCCTCGTGCAGGAGCGTCGCCCCGTCGAGTTGGCGGATTCTCTCCAGCCGAATCGTCTGTTCGGTCTCCATCAGTTCCAGCGCCTCCGCGATATCTCCGGGGGCGGGCTCCAGATGGCGCGAGAGAATACGGCTCCTGGGAATCCGGCGGTCGCCGTGGGCATCCACCTGACGGAAGAAGCGAAACAGCGAGCCCTCGAAATTGGGACGAAGAATGAAAGTGCCACGCCCCTGGCTACGCTTCATCAGGCCATCCTGGACCAGTGTGTCCACGGCTTTTCGCAGCGTGCCGACGGCGACACCATAGTGCCTGGTCAGTTCCGCCTCGGTAGGTATCGCGCCGCCGGGTGTCCACTCTCCCGCAGCGATCTTGGCAAGCATATCGTCACGTAAACGTTGATAGAGCGGTAGGCGTTCGTCCGTCATCGAGTTTGTTCCCTTCATGAGTGTTCCCCTCTCCACCCTGCTTCAAACAAAGGTATCACTTTTGTTGTCGTCTTTAGTCGTAGGCTACATGGATTGCAACGCATTAGGTGTATGCTTACATTTGATCTATTCATCTAGTTGAATAGATGTTGAGAATAGACCGAACCCTCCGTTCGCTGTCACGTGTTCACGCCACTTACCAAGGGCCGTCCATGACGCAACTCGCTACCGTCGCGCTGACCGGTGTCGATACCCATGCGCATATTTTCCAGCACAATCTGAAACTGGCGGGCAACCGTCGCTACAGTCCGGACTACGACGCCACCATCGAGCAGTATCTGGCGCATCTCGATCATTGCGGCCTCTCCCACGGCGTGCTGGTACAGCCCAGCTTTCTGGGTACCGACAACAGTCACATGGTCTCGGCGCTACGCCGGTTCCCACAGCGTCTGCGCGGTACAGCGGTAGTGGAGCGGGACGTGGACGACGAGACGCTCGATGAGCTGGCCGAAGCCGGCGTCGTCGGGATCCGGCTCAACCTGATCGGGCAACCTCTGGAAGATTATCGTAGCGCGGCGTGGCAAACGCTATTCGCCAAAGTGGCACGTCGCGGGTGGTCGGTGGAGATCCAGCGGGGCATGGAAGATCTGGATATGGTTCTGCCGCAGATCCTGAAAGCCGACGTGGCAGTGGTGATCGATCATTTCGGGTTGCCCTCCGGCGAGATCGATCCGGTCAACTCCCACCATCAGGCGCTGTTGTCTCTGCTTTCGAGCGAGGAGATCTGGGTCAAACTGTCGGCGACCTATCGCAGTCGCTCGAATCCAGCACAGGCGTTGCGTTCGATCGATCGACTGCGCAATGCCTATGGCCATAGCGAGCGCTTGCTATGGGGAAGTGACTGGCCGCATACGAGATTCGAAGACCAGACGGATTACGACGACCAGTTCTCGATGATGCAGACGCTGTTGCCGGATGCCGACGAGCGCCGGCAGGTTCTGGTCGACAACCCGGCCAGGCTGTTCAAGATCGGACCTGCGAACTGAAGGCCGGCGGACGATACGACAAGCACGCATGAAGAGTGCATGACAAGTACGAAAGGGGAACAGGATTATGATGAGTCTACTGGTGGTGGGGGCGATCGTCGTCTCCATCATTCTGGGATACCGCACCAGGATCAATATCGGGCTGTTCGCGATCGCCTTCGCCTACCTGCTCGGTTGCTTCGGATTGGGGCTGAGTCCCAAGGAAGTGATCGCCATGTGGCCGCTGAAGATCTTCTTCATCATCTTCTCGGTCTGCCTGTTCTACAGCTTCGCGATCGTCAACGGCACGCTGGAGAAGCTGGCCGAACACCTGATGTATCGTTGTCGGCACTTTCCGCATCTGCTGCCTTTCGCCATCTTTCTGGCGGCGGTGGTGATCTCGGCATTGGGCGCGGGCTACTACACCGTGCTGGCGTTCATGGCGCCGATCACGCTGCTGCTGTGTAGTCGTACCGGGCTGAACCTGATCGTCGGTGCCATGGCGGTCAACTATGGGGCGCTGGCGGGCGCCAACTTCGTTTCCAGCCAGAGCGGCATCATCTTCCGTACCCTGATGACCAGTTCGGGCATCTCCGACAACCAGGCCTTCATCAACAGCTTTGGCATCTTCGCCAGCACCATGATCGTGCCGATCGTCGTTCTATCCGGACTGATCCTGTTCGGCCGCAAGCGCGGCACGGCCATGGCGTCTCTGGAGCATGTCGAGCGTCCCAGCCCGCTCGACCGTGACCAGCGCGCCACCTTGCTCCTGACCCTGGTGATGATGGCTAGCGTGCTGCTGCCGCCCATCGCCAGCCTGATCCTGCCCGACAATGCCGCCGTGACGTTCGTCAATTCCAAGGTGGACATCGGCCTGATCGCCAGCGTGTTCTCGGTCATCGCGCTACTGATGAAACTGGGCGACGAGCGCAAGGCGATTGCCTCGCTGCCGTGGGGCACGATCATCATGATCTGCGGTGTCGGCATGCTGATCTCGGTGGCGATCAAGGCGGGCACCATCGATCTGCTCGGCTCCTGGATCGGTACCAACATTCCGCCAGTGCTGATTCCGGTCGCGTTCGGCGTCGTTGCCGCATTCATGTCGCTGTTCGCGAGTACGCTGGGCGTGGTCACGCCGGCACTATTCCCGCTGGTGCCGTCGCTGGCCGGTACGCTGTCGATCGATCCGATGATCATCTTCATTGCCATCGTGGTCGGCGCGCAGGCCACCTCGATCTCACCGTTCTCTTCCGGGGGCAGCCTGATTCTCGGCTCCTGTCCGACGGACGAAGCGCGCTCGGGACTGTTGCCCAAGCTGCTGTTCCGTGCCGCACCGCTCGGCTTCATCGCCGCGCTGGTGTTCAACCTGCTGCTGACGTTCGTGTTTTAGTTGGGGCGTTGAGTACAGGTTCTAGGGCGGTTGGGATCAAGCCTTACCAACTTGCCAAGTCGTTACTCAAACCAGGGCCTTCCTGGGTCAGCATGCCAAGAAAGTAGGTGGCAAGTTCACTGTCCGCGCTCTTGTCACCGCGAAACAGGACCTGTATCTCGCGTTGCCACAAGGGGAGCGGGAGTTTAACGGCGTGGATGTTGGCTTTCTCCAGCATATGCGCGGCAAAGGCACCCAGCAGGCCGATGCCCAACCCTGCCGTCACCATGGCAACGACAGTCGTTGGCATGAGTGCGACCACGGTATTCTCGGGATCTACGCCCTCGCGATCCAGACGATCTCTGTAGTCGCTCCAGTGGCGATGCGGGTCGCCGGTCACGATGATCGATTCATTTACGAGAGAGCCCAAGAGAGGTCGGTTGCTTCTTAGTATGCAGTGACCGGATGGTGCAATGAGCACGATCCGCTCTCGACACAAAATCTGTGATGCCAACTCGTGATGATGGCGCGGTGCATCAGCGGGTCTGATGGCGATATCGACATCGCCTGCATTTACGGCTTTTTCCAGGTAGTTGGCTTCACCCTCGATCAGTTCAAGCTTGACCCGTGGAAATCTGAGCTGAAAGCGCTGCATCAGTGGAGCAATCAGGACTGCACTGGCGCCGGGATAACTCCCGATCTTGATGTGGCCCTCGAGCTCATTGGATAGGGCGGCGACTTCTTCAATGCCGGCGCCGAACTCGTGGCACATGCGTTGCGCCCGAAACAAAAAACGGGTTCCTGCACTGGTCAATTCAACCTTTTGGGTGCCTCTCTTGAGTAGCCGTGCCCCCAGTGCGTCTTCCAACGCCGCAATATGGCCACTCACACGTGGCTGAGCGCGATTAACCGCGCGTGCGGCCGCAGTGAAGCTGCCATGTTCGGCAACGGCAATAAACGTGAGAATCCACTGCAGCTTGTAGCGATCAATATTCGTGTGCACCGTGTACTCCGTCGCTATGCTTTCGCCGGTCCGCTTTTTTGGAACGACCCATTTTCAGCACGATTGAGAGGGAAATGGAAAAGCCACTATTCATTTTTCGGATAATACTCAAACGGAAAAGGAATTGGACCAAGACTCCGTATTTATTCGAAGCTCGCTGGGCTAATCAATTATAAAATAGAGGTACAACATGGAGACACACGCCCAGCCGGTCGAGGATGTTGGCTTTTGCGACATGACGCCAAATCGAAGGCGGATTGTCCTCAGCGCCATTGGGGGGTATTTCATCGATGGTTATGATTTGCTCATCCTTGCCGGTGCCTTGCTGGCTATCGTGCCCGAACTAGGTCTAAGCCCGGGCAGTGTAGGCCTGCTAACCGCTTCAGCTTTCATCGGCATGGCTGTCGGCTCGCCAATCGCCGGTCCCCTGACTGACCGCTTCGGCCGTCGCATCGTCTTCATGGTCGCGATGGTCATTTTCCTGATCAGTTCGATCGCCTTCCTGTTCGCCGAAACGACTTGGCAGCTAATTGCCATACGCTTTGCCATTGGTGTGGCTATCGGCGCGGACATGCCGTGTATCGCAGCGTTAATTACTGAATTTGTTCCAGGTAAGAAACGCGGGACATTCCTGGCCCTTGGTGGTGTGGCTTGGATGATCGGTTCGCTGGTTGCCATTCTGGTGACCCTGGGGATCTTCACAATTTTGGGAGAGGAGGCTTGGCGTTGGGTGATGGCAACAGGTGCCGTGCCGGCTGTCATCCTGCTTGTCATGCGATACAACGCGCCAGAATCTCCTTACTGGCTCTACTCTCGTGGTCGTAAACGTGAGGCTATTGAGGCCTGGAAGAAAGCCACCGGCGAAGATGCGGAGGCCGAGACTTTTGACGATAGCAATGATCAGGAGAGCGAGAACCCAAACGCGAGCACCAAGGGCAGTTCTCTGAGAAAGATAGGCCTCCTGGCAGGACTTAAGGAAAAGCCACTGCTGATGATGCTCATCTGTATGTGTGTTTATTGGGGCTGCAACAACCTCTATGGCTCGGCCGTTCTGCTCTATCAGCCCACACTGATCCAGCGTATTACCGAACCCTCTGGCTACACATCCTTGCTCTTTTCCGCCGGCACCATCCTATTTTCCGTATTGCTCGGCAGTTTTGTTGCACTATGGCTTATGGATCGCGTCGGGCGTCGGCTCATTGCGATTGGCGGGACCCTACTGATGTCGGCGGCATCGGTTGCGCTCTGGCTGCAAATTGATTCGGTCGTCGTGGTCTTCATTGCGTTTGCGATCATTATCGGGGTCATCAATGGCGGGACATCGCTGGCCTTTTACTCCTGGGCTCCGGAGTTGTTTCCCACTCATGTACGCGGACGCGCCGTTGGTATCGTCAACATGGTCGGAAAAGGCGGCAGTGTCGTGGGTACGCTGCTGCTGCCGACGGTCCTGGATTCAATAGGCAGTAGCTCCTTTCTGCTGATCGCTCTGGTTGGCGTGCTCAACGTCTGTGTCGTGTACTGGTTGGCCCCCGAGACCCGAGGCAAGTCACTCAAACAGATACAGCAGGAAATTGGCGCGCGCTTTGGTAGCAAGGCTCGGGACGACTGACGGACCAGGGGCCGATAGCACATGAGCTTGCAGCACTTGATGAGTGAGTAACGGAGATATCATGAACGTCGTATTGGTACTGATCGACAGCCTGAACCGTCGGCATCTGACGGCTTACAATGACGACAGTCAGGTGGATACGCCCAACCTGACACGCTTTGCGAAACGCGCTTGCCGATTCGATAACCATTTCGTTGGCAGCCTGCCCTGTATGCCGGCCCGGCGCGAGATATATACCGGTCGCAAGGAGATGCTCTGGCGACCCTGGGGGCCGATCGAACCCTATGATGACCGCCTACCAAAGTTGCTTGAAACAGCTGGCTACACTACGGCCATCGTGACGGACCACTACCACTACTGGGAGAACGAAGCTCACGGCTATGTACAGTCTTTCCAGAGCGCTGAACTGGTGCGGGGACATGAACATGACTTCTGGAAATCACCGATACAGGCCGAGGCGCCGGTACCGGATTGGGTCGACAATATCGAACGTTGGCGACCTGGCTCGGGGCGTCGCTATTACTCGAACGTTTGCGATTTCGGCGACGAGTCGGATTATTTTCCAGCCCGGGTGTTCTCCAGTGCAGCCCGGTGGTTAAACACCCATGCGCAGCAGTCGAGACCGTTCTTTCTACAGATCGAGTCGTTCGACGTTCACGAACCTTTCGATGTACCTGAGCCCTATGCTTCGATGTACGGGCAGGGATCGGAGCGCCAACGCTTTACACTTTGGCCGCCGTATCAGGATGCGGTAGATCTCGATGCCTTTCTGCAGGAGGCATCCGAGGAGGAACTCGATTTCATTCGCGCGCAGTATGCCGGCAAGTTAACCATGGTCGATCGCTGGTTCGGCGAGGTACTGGATGCGCTGGACGAGCAGGCCTTGTGGGATAAGACGATGGTGATCGTCACTACCGATCATGGCCACGATCTGGCCGAGCGGGGCAAATTTGGCAAGCAGTATCCGCATTACGACTCTCATGCCAATATTCCGCTACTGGTATGGCATCCCGGCACACTGAACCAGTCGCCGGTCACTGCACTCACTCAAACCGTGGATTATTTTTCCACGATTCTCAATGCCGCTGGGCTGGATTCTTCCATCGCACCACACGGACGAAGCTTTTTGCCGTTGTTGACGGAGTCCTCCAGCGCGCATCGCGAGGCGATTTTATACGGCACTTTCGGTCAGGGAGTGTGCTGTACCGATGGAGAATGGACGATCTTCAAATCGCCGGAGACTGATGGCTCGTTGAACTACTACTCCCCGATGATCTACAAGGCTATCAGCGATACCTTGGTCGACACCGTTGTGCCGCCTGCAAGGCACGGGCATTTCATCCCTGGCGTCGACATGGCCCAGTGGCAGGTACCGGTCGAAATCAATGCGCGCAGCCTGCATGCCCATGCCCGCACCAATGCGCTTTATCACCGCACCGACGATCCTGATCAGCAATACAACCTTTGGGACCGCGAGCCCTCGCAGCGTGAGCGTATGCTAAAGATCCTGTCGCGGCTGATGAACGATGAAGGGGCGCCCGACGAGCAGTTCGATCGTTTGGGTGTGCCCCATTAGGTTTCGTCTGGAAGCGACGTCGCCCGGCAACGTGAACGGAATCAGGCATGGTAGGACAAACCTGATTCTCACTGGCTTCGACTCGGGCGACGGCAATGATTGTCGCTCGAGTTGTTTTGGGTTTGACCGCGGCCAGAAATTGACAATTTATCGATAATTTTTAGGTATTGGTGAAATACTATCTATTGATGACGACTGATTTGTGGCCATACTCGGCGGCTCGCTGACCAATACGATCATCCTGCTGATCGTTAGCCAGTGGGTGCAGTACGCAAGGCTCGTGCGCGGCTCGGTACTTTACTGCTCGAGAGCTCGCTGACGTTTCTGGGATTGGGCGTCGACCCGACGATTCTCTCATGGAGAGGCATGCTGGCTGAAGGTCGCACCTATTTGCAGACCGTCTGGTGGATTTTCGTGTTCTCGGGGTTGGCCATCCTCTGCACCGTGCTCGGCCTTAACCTGCTAGGTGACTGGCTACGCGATCTACTCGACCCGACCGGAAGGACAAACCGTTGATCCTGTTCGAGAAACGTTACCCCGCGACGCTCGATCTGCTCGTCGCCGAGTCCACGGCACGAAGGCTGGAAACCTGGACGTTCGACGACCGGGAAACGCGGCGGGCGGTCGAGGACGCACTGGCGAGCCGCGGCATCCGCGCACGCTGTCGCTCGGCCTACAAGCCGCTGGTCTGCGCCTTCCGAGAGGAGATCGCGACCGAGGGGCTGACGTGCGTCGAGGTCACCTACCCCCGGCATCCTGCCGCCCCGTCATCGCGCTTCCTGCTGGAGAGCTATCCGCTGTCGGCGCTCTATCCCGGCGTCGGTTTTCAGTTTACGGCGGACGAGGTGTGTGACGAGCTGCCGGTCTACCGCCTGTGGTTGCGTTACGCCGATGGGCGAGACGAGCATCTGGAAGTACTTGCGCCCAACCGCTGGCATCTCGACTTCGCGGATGAACAGGCGCTGTCCCCCTGCGGCTGGCAGATCGTCGACGGTGCAGGCGGATCCCTGACGACGGCCTATGAGCAGCTCTTCGCCGAGGCGATGACGGCCATCCGCGAGGCCGAATGGGACACGCCAAATGGGGGCGGGGAGCCCTATTTCGAGGAGCTCAACATCGGCGCCAGGCTGCCGATCGCCGATGAGCCTCTCGGCTATGCCGACGAGGTGCTGTCGCTGCGGGAAGCCCTGCACGAGGAGTTCTACTTCTCGCTGTTGGAGGTGTTCCAGCGTCGCTCGGGGAGGCTGTTGGGCGATCGCCATCTGCAACCGGGGCAAATCGTACCGGAGATCCGGCTCGGCAACGGCTACGAGGTAAAGGTGGAGACGCGTGCTTACGACCGCGGGTCGATGCCGTCCCGTCGTGAGCCGCTCGACGCCGTGACCCGGCCGTTATCGTCCACGCAGATCGCCGACGAACTGATGACGCTCGGCGGTACCCCGTTTTATGCGACCTCGGTCGCAGGGCGACGAGTCGAGGGTCGCTACGTGGCCGGGCGCGATCGTGGCGTGATCATCTCCGCCGGCCAGCACGCCAACGAGACCAGTTCACCCGCGGGGACGCTGCTGGCGGCACAGGCGCTGGTGAGGCGTGGCGGGGCCCACTTCACGCTCTGTCCGCTCGAGAACCCGGACGGCTATGCGTTGCACCGGCGCCTGATGGCGGACAACCCACGGCACATGCATCACGCCGCCCGCTACACCGCGCTGGGCGACGATCTGGAATATCGTGAAGCGGAGCGATACGAAACGGCCATTCGTCTCGAGGCGGAGCGGCTCAGCGGGGCGAGACTGCATCTCAACCTGCATGGCTATCCGGCCCATGAGTGGACGCGGCCGCTGTCGGGCTATGTTCCGCGCGGCTTCGAGATGTGGACACTACCGAAAGGGTTCTTCCTGATCCTGCGTCATGCCGCCGGCTGGGCCGACGCCTCGCGCTGGCTGATCGAGGCGGTCACGCTGGCGCTCGACGAGGTACCGGGACTGCGCGCCTTCAACGATCGCCAGATCGCCCTGTTCGAGACCCATGCCGGCGATACCGGATTCGAGACGGTCAACGGTTTCCCGTGTCTGGTCACGGAGGACGACCGCCACCGGGTACCGATGACGCTGATCACCGAGTATCCGGACGAGACGGTCTACGGCGCTGACTTCCAGGCCGCCGTGGCGGCCCAGCGGGCGACGGTGCTGGCGGCTTATCGAGCGTACCAGCGAATGCCCGAGCGCCTGCTCGCCGGCATGCCACACTAACCCGCGGACGCCAATGCCGGTGGCAAGCGGGCGAGGTCGCCACCGACCGCCTCGAAGGCGCGCGCCAGTTGCAGCACGCCCCAGTCATCCCGGGGCCTGCCGATCAGTTGAAAGCCCATCGGCAGGCCGCCGTCGTTGATGCCGGCCGGCAGGCTGATGGCCGGGGCGCCGAGCATCGAGGCGGGGATCACCACCTCCATCCAGCGATGGTAGCTGTCCAGCGTGCGACCGGCGATCTCGCGGGGCCAGTGGGTCTCCACGTCGAACGGGAACACCTGGGCGCTGGGCATTGCCAGGTAGTCGAACCGCTCGAACAGCGCGCTCCAGGCTCGATAGGCGTCGCCACGCTGCACGTTGGCGGCGTGAATGTCCTGAGCCGAGAGTCGCAGGCCATGTTCGACCTCCCACTGCGCTTCCGGCTTCAAGCGGTCGCGGGTCGCGGGGTCGGCGTAGTACGCGCCCAGTTTGCCGGCGACGGACCCGTGCCGCAGCGTCGTCCAACTTTGCCACAGCACGTCCGGGTCGAACGGCATGTCGCCGACTTCGACCTGGGCGCCGAGTCCGACGAATCGATCCAACGCCGCTTCACACAACGCGAGGACGCCGGACTCCATCGCCAGATGCCCGCCCCAGTCACCCAGCCAGCCGATCCTGAGGCCTTGAGCGTCGCGCTCGAGCGAGGTCCCGATATCGCGGGTGCCGCTCCGCAGCGGCTCACCCAGCGACAGTGGGACACGCGGGTCGAAGCCGGACTGGATCTCCAGCAGTCGCGCCACGTCCTCGACGGTTCGGCCCATCGGGCCGTTGGTGGCGAGCTGCTGGCCGAACGGGTCGGCGGCCAACTCCGGGACCCGCCCGAAGGAAGGCCGAAAGCCGATCACGTGATTGAAGGCGGCAGGATTGCGCAACGAGCCCATCATGTCGCTGCCGTCGGCCACCGGCAGCATTCGCACGGCCAGGGCTGCCGCCGCGCCACCGCTGGAACCGCCTGCGGTGCGGGTGTGATCGAAGGCATTGCGGGTGGCGCCGAAGACCGGATTGTAGGATTGCGAGCCGAGGCCAAATTCAGGCGTGTTGGTCTTGCCGACGATGATGGCGCCGGCGGCTCGCATGCGTTCTACCATCAGACTGTCCTGGGTGGCCATCTGACCGGCAAGCAGCGGCGAACCCTGCGTCGTTGGCAGGCCCGCCGCATCCGACAGATCCTTGATCGCCTGCGGGAAGCCGTGCATCCAGCCCCGCGAGCGACCGGCCGAGAGTTCCCTGTCGGCGGCGTCGGCCTCGGCGAGCAGTGCTGCCCGCTCGCGCCGCGAGACGATGGCGTTGACCAGCGGATTGGCAGCGTCGATATGGTCGAGGTAGGCGCTCATCACCTCCCGGCAGGAGACGGCGCGATCGTGAAGCTGCCGCGACAGCGTGGTGGCATCCCAGGTCACGATCTCGGTCAGGGCGAGCGCCGGCGCGGCGCGATTCGAATCGGAAAGCGGTGTCATGAGGGGAGAGCTTGTTGTTGGAGGTGGCTCCAGCATAGCGCAATGGGGCGCGGAATCACCGCCGATGCCACGCCGGGACCCGGCGACGGATCGTGCCGCCGGAGCCACCATTTCCGCAGATCGTGTTCAGCCGCGAGAGAACCATTCGCTGTAGGCGCTGAGCGCCGGCGCGCCGCCCAGATGCGCATAAAGCACTTTCGAACCCGCCGGGAATTCGCCCAGACGAACCTTCTCGATCATGCCGTGCATCGACTTGCCTTCGTAGACCGGGTCGGTCAGTACGCCCTCGAGCCGCCCGCAGAGCCGGATCGCTTCCAGCGTGCCGTCGTTGGGCAGGCCGTATTCCGGATAGCCGAACCGCGTATCGAGCACCACGTCGTCGGCGGCGATCGGCTGGCCGAGCTCCACCAGGTCGGCGGTGTGCTGGGCGATGCGCAGAATCTGGGCATGGGTCTGCTCCGGCTTGGCGGAGGCATCGATACCGATCACCTGGCGGGCACGCCCGTCGGCGGCGAAACCGACGACCATGCCGGCCTGGGTGCTGCCGGTGACCGAGCAGACCACGATGTAGTCGAAGGTGAAGCCCAGTTCGCGCTCCTGCTGGCGCACTTCCTCGGCGAAGCCGACGAAGCCGAGACCGCCGTAGGGATGCTCCGAACAGCCGGCGGGAATCGGGAACGGCTTGCCACCCTTGGCCCGAACGCTCTCCAGGGCGCGTTCCCAGCTCTCGCGGATGCCGATATCGAAGCCGGCCGGATCGAGGCGCACGTCGGCGCCCATGATCCGCGACAGTTCGATGTTGCCGACCTTGTCGTAACTGGCATCGTGATAGTTGACCCAGTTCTCCTGGACCAGAACGCAGTCGAGTCCCAGGTGGGCGGCCGCGGCGGCGACCTGGCGCGTCTGGTTGGATTGGATGCCGCCGATCGAGACCAGGGTGTCGTAGCCGCCCTCCAGCACTTCCGGGATCAGGTACTCCAGCTTGCGGGTCTTGTTGCCGCCGAAGGCGAGTCCGCTGTTGCAGTCCTCGCGCTTGGCGTAGAGCTCGACCTCGCCGCCGAGATGCTCGCTCAGGCGCTTGAGCGGGGTGATGGGAGAGGGGCCGAATGTCAGCGGATAGCGAGTGAACTTGTCGAGTTTCATGGGAGCTCCGGCTGTTGTTCTGGAGTCGTGATGGAGTTGTGTCGTCGTGATGGCAATGACTCGATCTATCCTAGAGCGAAATGGCGTGCGACGTGTTGCAAATTGGAGCGGTTGATTGGCTTAAAAATCGTCGATACCGCAAAAAATTCGGTTTATATTTCGAGTAACCGAGAATACGTGAAATTAAATTAACAAAAGGGTGAGCCAGGCCATGCCCCAGATCAGCAGCGACGCGGGCGCGTCACTGGACCGGATCGATCGCCAGATCCTCGATCAGCTGCAGCGCGACGCCTCGATCTCCAACGTCGCGCTGGCGGAGCGCGTCAACCTCAGCCCGCCCGCCTGTCTGCGGCGGGTCGAGAGGCTCAAGCAGCAGGGGATCATCAAGGGGACGGTAGCGTTGCTCGATGCCGACAAGCTCAACGTCGGCATGGTGGTGTTGATCGGCGTCGTACTGGATCGCTCGACACCCCAGTCGTTTGCCGATTTCGAAGCGGCCGCGCAGCACATCTCGGGCTGTATGGAGTGCCACGTGGTGACCGGGGAGTTCGACTATTTCCTGCTGATTCGCACACGTGACAACCAGAGCTTCAACCGACTGCATGCCGAGCAGCTCATCTACCTGCCTGGCGTGCGTCAGATCCGCTCGTTCATGGGCCTGCGGGAGGTGCTGTCGACGACGCAGTTGCCGTTCGCGAAATGAAGGCGATGCGGTGACGTTCATCTAAGGTCTAACGGCATCATAGTATGATGTATGACAACATCGGTATTCCAATTTCGCGGCTCGTGTTCCTTCGATCGAGGCACAGCGGCTGGGCGACTCAGTGACCGATTTACGTTAACCCACGATGAGGGGAGTCAAGGTGAATTTTTCCAAAGAAGCGGTTGTTGCCTCTATCAAGGATGGCCTGTTGTCCTTCCCGGTGACCGATTTCGATGCCAATGGCAAGTTCGATACCGACGGCTATCGTCGCCGTCTGCTGTGGCTGAAGGAGTACGAGGTCTCCGCCCTTTTCGTGGCCGGCGGTACCGGCGAGTTCTTCAACATGACGATCGAGGAGTATCGTGAAATCGTTGCGGTCGCGGTGGAGACCCTCGGCGGGCATGTGCCGATCATCGCCAGCGCCGGACAGAGTGCCGAACTCGCCAAAGCCTATTGCAAAGCCGCCCAGGAAGCGGGTGCCGACGGCATCCTGCTGATGCCACCGTATCTCACCGAGTGCCCGCAGTCCGGCATCGTCGAGTACGCCGCCAGCGTCTGTGAGTCGACCGACCTCAGCGTGATCTACTACAACCGCGCCAACGGCTACCTCAATGTCGATGGCGTCCAGGCGCTGGCCGACCGCTGCCCGAACCTGGTCGGCCTGAAGGATGGCAAGGGCGACATGCAGGCGCTCAACATCATCATCAAGACGCTGGGCGATCGCCTCGCCTATGTCGGTGGCGTGCCGACGGCCGAGATCATCGCCGAAGCCTATCTCGCCATCGGCGTCAGCACCTATTCGTCGGCGGTGTTCAACTTCGTGCCGGAGATGGCGGTGAAGTTCTATCGTGAGCTGCGCCAGGGCAACCGCGATTTCGTGCGCCAGGCGACACGCGAGTTCTTCATCCCCTTTGTCACCCTGCGCGATACCCAGAAAGGCTATGCCGTCAGCCTGATCAAAGCGGGCGCCGACCTGGTCGGCTACCCGGGCGGGAACGTGCGCGCGCCGCTGACCATGCCCAGCGAGCAGGAGCGGGCCACGCTCAAGCAGTTGATCGAGAAAGCGCGCGCGCTCTGAGCGACGCACTCTTGCGTACCTTTCATCAAGCCGGAAGCGGCCCTCGGGCTGGCCCGGCGACGGGCGGGGCGGTGACGCCAGCCCGGTTCCCCAGCGTTCATCGCCTCGACGGAGACTCCCTATGCCGAGTCACGGCACGCCAACCATCACGGACATGAAAGTGATTCCGGTCGCCGGCCGGGACAGCATGCTGCTCAATATCGGTGGCGCCCACTCTCCCTGGTTCACCCGCAACTTGGTCATCCTCAAGGACAGTGCCGGGCATGTCGGCGTCGGCGAGGCGCCGGGCGGCGACACCATCCAGCAATCCCTCGAGCAGGCGCGACCGCTGGTCGTGGGGCAGCCCATCGGCAAGCTGCGATCGATGGTGGCATCGCTGCACTCCGCCGGTCGCGGTGCCGATTTCGAGGATTTCGGCAAGGGCTCCTGGACCTTCGAACTGCGCGTCAACGCGGTGGCGGCGCTGGAGGCGGCGCTGCTCGACCTGTTTGGCAAGTTCCTCGACGTACCGGTGGCCGAGCTGCTGGGTGACGGCAGGCAGCGCGACAGCGTCGAGGTGCTGGGCTATCTGTTCTTCGTCGGCGATGGCCAGAAGACGCCGCTCGGTTATCGCGAGCGTACCGAGGGTGGGGGCAACGGCGATCTCAGCCACGAGTGGTATCGCCAGCGCGACATGGCGTCGATGACGCCAGAGCGCATCGTCGAGCTCGCTCGCGCCGCGCAGGACCGCTACGGCTTTCGGGATTTCAAGCTCAAGGGCGGCGCGCTGCCGGGGGAGCAGGAGATCGAGGCCGTCACCGCGTTGCACGATGCCTTCCCCGAGGCGCGCACGACCATCGATCCCAACGGCGCCTGGTCGCTCGACGAGGCGATCCGGCTGTGCCGGAACCTGCATGGGGTCATCGCCTATGCCGAGGATCCCTGCGGGGCGGAACAGGGGTTCTCGGGGCGCGAGGTCCTGGCCGAATTCCGCCATGCCACCGGGCTGCCGGTGGCGACCAACATGGTTGCCACCAACTGGCGCGAGATGGCCCATGCGCTGATGCTGCGCTCGGTGGACATTCCGCTGGCCGATCCGCACTTCTGGACGCTCTCCGGCGCGGTGCGCGTCTCCCAGCTGTGCCAGGACCACGGCATGACCTGGGGCTCGCACTCCAACAACCACTTCGATATCTCGCTGGCGATGTTCGCCCAGGTCGGGGCGGCGGCCGTCGGCCGCACCACGGCGCTGGACACGCACTGGATCTGGCAGGAGGGCGACGCCCGCCTGACCCGCAATCCGCCGCAGATCGTCGACGGCAGGGTCGCGGTCACGGACGCCCCGGGGCTCGGCGTCGAGATAGACATGCCCCAGGTCGAGCAGGCCAATGCGCTCTATCGTAGCCTGCCGGCCGGTGGGCGCAACGATGCCATGGCGATGCAGTATCTGATCGAGGGCTGGCAGTTCGATCCCAAGCGGCCGGCGCTGGTTCGCTGAGGCGGCCGGGCTGGACCTCACTTCACGCGCGCAAGACGAGTAAGACGAAAGACAAGACATTCAGCACGCGCGAAAGACAAGACATCCAGAGAAGAACCGAAGGAGCCGATAATGAAAAAGCTACTGAGCACGCTGACGTTGGCTGCCGCGATGGTGGTCGGCGGGCCGGTGCTTGCCGACGACTACCCCACCAAGAGCATCGACATGATCGTGCCGTTCTCCGCGGGTGGCGGTAACGACACCTTCGTGCGCGCGCTGCAGCCGCTGCTGGAGAAGCAGCTCGGCGAGGATCTGGTCATCCGCAACATTCCCGGCGGCGGCGGTGCCGTGGGGATGTCGCGTGCGGTGGCCTCGAAGGCCGACGGCTACACCCTGCTGGCCGCCAGCAACGCCATGCTGACGCTGGAGGCGATGGGCAACGTTCCCTTCAAGCACACCGATTTCGACTTCATCGCCAAGGTGATCGAGGAGCCCTACGTGATCGCGGTCGGCGGTGACAGCCAGTACGCCAATCTCGAGGACCTGGTGAACGCGGCCACCTCCGGCACCACCATCAAGGTGGGGGTCTCCGGCGTCGGTTCCTCCGCGCACATCGCCGCCGTGGCCATGGCCAACCGGACCGGTGCCGAGTTCAACATCATTCCCTATCCCGGCGGTTCCGAGGCGATCTCCGCCGCCATGGGCGGCCATGTGGATGCCGTCGTGCTGGGCGGCGCCGAACTGCGCTCGGCACTGCAATCCGGCCGCCTGAAGGCGCTGGCGATGAGTTACGCCGAACGTAGCGATTCGCTGCCGGACGTACCCACCTTCCAGGAACAGGGTTACGACCTGACGCTGACGGTATGGCGCGGCATCGCAGCGCCCA
This sequence comes from Salinicola corii, assembly GCF_008298015.1. Lineage (GTDB taxonomy): Bacteria > Pseudomonadota > Gammaproteobacteria > Pseudomonadales > Halomonadaceae > Salinicola > Salinicola corii. Next base: position 70,878 of record NZ_VTPX01000014.1, read on the forward strand.
AGGGGCTGCCTGCCGACGTCGAGAAGCGGTGGGTCGAGGCGATCAAGCAGATCGTGGCCGACGGCTCCTATGAAGAGACCGCCAAGAACCTCGGGACGCAGGTCTCCCCGCTCTACGGTGATGAGCTTGACGCGTTCATCGACCAGTCCGCAGACGTGATGCGCGAAGCGGCCGGCGATCTGGCGAAGTAGCGTGCGGGCCGGGCATCGCGGCGCACTCGCCCGCGCTGTCCGGCCAGCCGACAAGGTCGCACGGCGACCGTCCCTCTTCCTGGCCGAGGCGCTGGAGTCTGAACCCATGGAACGTGATATCGGTAAGCCGGTTTTCGATCTTCTGCTGTTGATCGCGTCGGCGGCGGCTTTCGCCGGTGCGATGGCGTTGCCTGACATCGAGATCGTCGGCGATCTCTCGCCGGCGTTCTTTCCCAAACTGATCTCGGCGATGATCTTTCTGTTCGCCATTCCCTGTCTGGTCAAGGACGTGCGCGAGTGGCGAGCCGCCGCGCCGTCCGACGGGTCCCAGCCCGCCAACCGGCGAGGGGTCATGCAGTGGCTGTGGATCGTGGGCCTCACCGTCGTCTACATCCTGCTGTTCGAGCCGCTGGGGTACATACCCAGCACGACGGTGTTCGCCTTCTGCTGTGTCATCGGGTTGCTGTTCGCCAGCGGTGCCTGGCGTGAACTGAACGCCTCGCAGCGAGTGAAATCGCTGGTAGGTGCGGTGATCTTCGCGATCGTACTCGCGGTGGCGATCTATTACGTCTTCACCAATCTCTTCGAGATTCCGCTGCCGGACTGAGTGGCAGCGTCGGCATGTGATTTAGGAGCAAGACATGATTTCCGGATATCTCGACGGTTTGGGCATGGTGTTGCAGCTCGGCACGCTGCTGGCAATCGCCGGCGGCACCCTGCTCGGTATCATCATGGGCGCGTTGCCCGGGCTGACCTCGGCGATGGCCATCGCGCTGCTGCTGCCGGTGACCTTCGGCATGCCGCCGGTCATGGGCATCGGCATGTTGCTGGGCGCGCTGTGCGGAGCCGGTGCCAGCGGTTCGATCCCGGCCATCCTTCTCAACATACCCGGCACGCCCTCGTCGGTAGCGACCACGTTCGACGGCTTCCCAATGGCACAGAAGGGAGAGGCCGGTCGCGCGCTGGGGTTGGCGATCGTTGCCTCGTTCTTCGGCGGTGTCGCCAGCATGGTGATCCTCAGCCTGCTGGCACCGCCGATTGCCGAGTTCGCGCTGCGTTTCGGCGCGGCGGAGTATTTTTCACTGAGCATCTTCGGGCTGGTGATCATCGCCTCGGTTGCCGGCAAGTCGCTGTTGAAGGGGCTGATCGCCGGGCTGATCGGCTTTTTCGCCTCGACCATCGGCACCGACCCCATCACCGGCGTGGGCCGCTTCACTTTCGACCAGCTGTCGCTGTTGACCGGCATCAACCTGCTGCCGGCACTGATCGGGCTGTTTGCCGTCTCCCAGGTGCTCAAGGATGCCTTCGAGTACGATCCGCACCAGCGTCTCGAGGAGAGCACGCACCGTATCGATATCGCGCGCCCCCGCTTTCTGGAAACGCTGCGCCACTGGAAAGCGGTCGTGGCCGGTATCCTGTCCGGGTCCATCGTCGGGCCGATTCCCGGCGCCGGTGGCAGCATCGCTTCCCTGGTCGCCTATGATCAGACGAGGCGTTTCTCGAAATCTCCCGAAAAGTTCGGTACCGGGCACGCCCCGGGGATCGTGTCGGTGGAGAGTGCCAACAATGCGCTGCTGGGTGGTGCACTGATACCGACGCTGGCGCTGGGCATTCCCGGCGAGGCGGCAACGGCCGTGCTGCTGGGCGGTTTGATGATTCAGGGCATCACGCCTGGCCCGCTGCTGTTCGATGACCAGAGCGGCACGGTCTACGGCATCTTCCTGGCCTATCTGGTCGCCAACGTCTTCATGCTGCTGATCATGTGCCTAGGCATCAAGCTGTTCATTCGGGTGCTGATGGTGCCGCGCAAGCAGCTGCTGTCGGCGATCCTGGTGTTCTGCTTCATCGGCGTCTACGGCGTCGATGGCGATGTGTTCAATCTCTATCTGATGCTGGGCTTCGGGGTGCTGGGCTATTTCCTCAACCGCTATGATTTTGGCACGGCACCGGTCATCCTGGGGCTGATTCTGGGGCCGATCGCGGAGTCCAATCTGCGTCGCGGGTTGCAGGCGTTCCAGGGCGACTGGACACCGTTCTTCACCCGGCCGATCAGTCTGACGTTTCTGGTGATCGCGGTGGGGCTGCTGGCACTGACGCTCTGGCAGAACTATCGTGGCAATCGCCGAACCGAATCGAATGCGTCCTCATGACGGTAGTCCACTCCGATGAATGACCACGGCGCGAGTCGGACATTCCGGCGATCCGCAAGCTTGGCGATGCCCAGGCGTCCACAGTGTTCCGGCGGACAGGCGCATGTCATGCCACGGGAACCAGGCTTTCTCGGCGACAGGCATGCCGAGCGGTGTGTCGTGGCGACGAAGGCAGGTTGAATCCGACCCGGTCGGAAGATGAATGAGTATCCACCATCACTGCAGGAGGCAAGATGAATCTGACAGGTGAAATGCTGATCGGCCAGCAGGCCGTCAAAGGTAGCCGTGATCCGATCCAGGCGATCAATCCGGCCACCAATGAGCGCCTCGAACCGAGCTATCCCGGTGGCACTCAGACCGAAGTCGATCGTGCCTGCGAACTGGCCTGGAGCGCCTTCGACAGCTACCGCGAAACCTCGCTCGAGGATCGCGCCAAGTTTCTGGAGACGATCGCCGACGAGATCGAAGCGATCGGTGACGATCTGATCGAGCGCGCCGTGGCCGAATCCGGCCTGCCCCAGGCACGCATCCAGGGCGAGCGCGGCCGGACCTGCGGCCAGCTGCGCCTGTTCGCCAAGACCGTGCGGGCCGGCGAGTGGCTCGACGTGCGCGTCGACCCGGCGCTGCCGGACCGTCAGCCGATGCCGCGGGTCGATCTGCGTCAGCGTCACATCGCGCTGGGCCCGGTGGTGGTGTTCGGTGCCAGCAACTTCCCGCTGGCGTTCTCCGTGGCCGGCGGCGATACCGCTTCCGCCCTGGCCGCCGGCTGCCCCGTGATCGTCAAGGCCCATGGCGCCCACCCCGGCACCAGCGAGCTGGTGGGTCGTGCCATTCAGGCGGCAGTCAAGCAGTGCGGCCTGCCGGAAGGCGTGTTCTCGCTGATGTACGGCTCCGGCCGTGAAGTCGGCACCGCGCTGGTCACCGATCCGCGGGTCAAGGCGGCGGGCTTCACCGGCTCGCGCAGCGGCGGCCTGGCGCTGTGGCAGGCGGCCCAGTCGCGTCCTGAGCCGATCCCGTTCTATGCCGAGATGAGCTCGATCAACCCGGTCTTCCCGCTGCCGGCGGCGCTGAAGGCGCGCGGCAAGGAGATGGGCAAGGCGTTCGTCGGCTCGCTCAACATGGGCGCCGGCCAGTTCTGCACCAACCCTGGGCTGGTGATCGCGCTCAAGGGGCCGGAGCTGGATGCCTTCGTCGCGGCGGCCAGCGCAGCGGTCCAGGGCAGTGCCGCCCAGACCATGCTCACGCCGGGCATCTTCGAGGCCTACGAGAATGGCGTCGGCGCCCTGGCGGGTAGCGGCAAGGCGAAGGAAGTGGCGCGCGGCCAGAAGGGCGAAGGCCCCAACCAGTGTCAGACCGGCCTGTTCGTGACCTCGGCGCAGGATTTCCTCTCCGACGAGGCACTTCAGGGCGAAGTCTTCGGCGCCACGTCGCTGGTGGTCGAGTGTGCCGATGCCGCCGAACTCGAGCGGGTCGCCGAACATCTGGAAGGGCAGCTCACCGCGACCCTGCAGATGGACGACGCCGACTTGGAGGCCGCCCGCGCGCTGCTGCCGATCCTCGAGCGCAAGGCGGGTCGGGTGATGGTCAACGGCTGGCCGACCGGGGTGGAAGTGTGCGATGCCATGGTTCACGGCGGGCCGTTCCCGGCGACGTCGGATTCGCGCACCACCTCCGTGGGCACGGCGGCGATCTTCCGCTTCCTGCGTCCGGTCTGCTATCAGGATCTGCCGGATGCGCTGCTGCCGGCAGCGGTCAAGCACGCCAATCCGCTGAAGCTGCGACGCCTGGTCGACGGCAAGCGCGAGGCGTAACTCGCCGCTGGCCGGGTCGCCGGTCGGCGACTCGGTAGTGACAATCCCAAGACCCCCGCTTCCGAGCGGGGGTCTTGGCGTTTCGGACAGCCTCTCCCCGTGCCGGGGAGCATGGGACCAAGGTCGCCCACCGGTAGCTCTATCCCGCTCGAACGCCTAGAATGAGCGCCGAGTCAAAAGACCCCATATGAATTCGACAAGTAAAGGAAAGCCCGTGAATCCGGTTCAGACCACGTTCCAGTACGGTTCGAGTACCGTCACCCTAGAAACCGGGCGCGTTGCGCGCCAAGCCACCGGCGCTGTGCTGGTCACCATGGACGACACCGTGGTGCTGTGTACCGTGGTCGGACGCAAGGACCTCAAGCCCGGCCAGGACTTCTTCCCGCTCTCCGTGCACTACCAGGAGAAGACCTACTCCGTGGGCAAGATCCCGGGTGGCTTCTTTAAGCGCGAAGGCCGTCCGACCGAGAAGGAGACGCTGACGTCGCGTCTGATCGATCGTCCGATCCGTCCGCTGTTCCCGAAAGGTTTCATGAACGAAGTGCAGGTCATCTGCACCGTGCTCTCCGCCGATCGCAACCAGGATCCCGATATCGCCGCGATGATCGGTACGTCCGCCGCGCTGGCGATCTCCGGCCTGCCGTTCAGCGGCCCCATCGGGGCGGCGCGTGTCGGCTTCACCGAATCGCGTGGCTACTTCCTCAACCCCACGGTGGAAGAGCTGGCCACCTCCGAGCTCAACATGGTGGTGGCGGGTACCGACAAGGCCGTGCTGATGGTCGAGTCCGAAGCCCAGGAGCTGACCGAGGACGAAATGCTGGGCGGCGTGCTCTACGCCCACCAGGAGATGCAGGTCGCGGTCGACGCGATCAAGTCGCTGGTCGGCGAAGCCGGCAAGCCGAAGTGGGACTGGCAGCCGGCCGCCGCCAACGTGGCGCTCAAGGAAGCCGTCGCCGGCAGCTTCGAATCCGCCGTGGGTGAAGCCTATCGCATCACCGACAAGATGGCGCGCCAGGATGCGCTGGCCGAGATTCGCGCCAAGGCGATCGAGCAGTTGGCTGGTGGCGACGCCCCGCAGTTCAGCGCCGATGAAGTCGGCGGTGCCCTGGCCAGTCTCGAGAAGCACACCGTGCGGCGTCGCGTCATCGCCGGCGAGCCGCGTATCGATGGCCGCGATCACAAGACCGTGCGTCCGCTGGACATCAAGGTCGGCGTGCTGCCGCGTACCCACGGTTCGGCGCTGTTCACCCGTGGTGAAACCCAGGCCGTGGTCATCGCCACCTTGGGCACGCTGCGCGACGCCCAGTTGATCGAATCGCTGGAGGGCGAGCGCAAGGATCGCTTCCTGCTGCACTACAACTTCCCGCCCTACAGCGTCGGCGAGGCCGGTTTCATGGGCGGCCCCAAGCGTCGCGAGATCGGTCATGGCCGCCTGGCGCGCCGTGGTATCCAGGCGATGCTGCCGAGCGAAGACGATTTCCCCTACACCATCCGCGTGGTGTCCGAGATCACCGAGTCCAACGGTTCCAGCTCGATGGCGTCGGTCTGTGGCTCCTCGCTGGCGCTGATGGATGCCGGGGTACCGATCAAGGCGCCGGTGGCGGGTATCGCCATGGGCCTGGTCAAGGACGACGACGGCTTCGCCGTGCTGACCGATATCCTGGGCGACGAGGATCACCTCGGCGACATGGACTTCAAGGTGGCCGGTTCCGCCAACGGCGTGACCGCACTGCAGATGGACATCAAGATCGAGGGCATCAACGAGGAGATCATGGAGACGGCGCTGCAGCAGGCGCACCAGGCTCGTATCGAGATCCTCGACAAGATGAACGCCGTGATCGCCGAGAGCCGCAACGAGGTTTCCGATCATGCGCCGGCGATGCAGACGATCAAGATCTCGCCGGACAAGATCCGCGACGTCATCGGCAAGGGTGGTGCCACGATTCGCGGCATCTGCGAAGAGACCGGCGCGTCGATCGACATCGACGATGACGGCACCGTCCGCATCTACGCCGAGGATCGCTCCGCGGCCAAGCGCGCCATCGACACCGTGCTCGGCATCACCGCCGAAGCCGAGATCGGCAAGCTCTATCGCGGCAAGGTGGTGCGCCTGGCCGACTTCGGCGCCTTCGTCAACTTCATGCCGGGCACCGACGGCCTGGTGCACATCTCCCAGATCGTGCCGGAGCGCGTCAACGACGTGAAGGAGTACCTGAGCGAAGGCCAGGAAGTGACGGTCAAGGTGCTCGACATCGACAACCGCAATCGCGTGAAGCTATCGATCAAGGAGATCACCCCGGAAGAGAAGGCTGCCTTCGAGGCGACCCTCGTCACCGAAGCGTGATTCACCGGCGGTAACCGCCAACGCCCGGTCTGCGCCATGCAGGCCGGGCGTTTTTCATGGGCGGCTCATGCCGTGGCGGCCAGGGGGCGTGGCGTTGGCAGATGTCGCTTGAGCTGGCGGGAGAGTTTCTTCTCCACCAACTCGTAGCTGAGCCAGGAGCAGAGCGCGATGACGGGCAGGCAGATCGCCAGCGCCAGGTAGGGGGCCAGGCCGAATTGCTCGGTCAGCACGTAGTTGCCCGACCACAGCACGATCACATGCAGCAGGTATGTGGAGTAGGACCAGTCTCCCATCGCTTTGAACACCCGGTTGTTGCCGATACGGGTCTCCATCCCGATGAAGGCGACCACTAGCAGCGCGCTCGGTAGTCCCCAGGCGAGAAACCGCAGTGCACCGGACGGATCGTTGAAATGGAGGATCGTGGCGCTGCTGACTAGCGCCAGCGCGATCGGCCACCAGCGTCCCTCGGGCATTCCGTAGCGTCTGTAGATGGCGCCGATCCCCATGCCCAGCAGGAATTCGAAGATGATCGGATCGGTGTAGAAGTTGCTGATGAACGGCTGGTGGGCAAACAGTGTGTTGATGACCACGATTGCCAGCACCACGCTCCATAGCCGCCATTCGCGCTTGAGCATCAGCGAGGCCGCGAACACCACGTAGAACAGCATCTCGAAGTTCAGCGTCCAACCCACCGGCAGGATGGGATAGTAGCCGTAGCCGGCGGGGTTCTCCGTGGGCAGGAAAAACAGCGACATGATCAGGCCCTTGAGACTCAGGCCGTACTCCGGCATGACGTTGCTGGTGAAGTAGATGATCGCGGCGGTGATCAGCGTATAGAGCCAGTAGGCGGGCACGATCCGGACGAGCCGGTGCAGCAGGAACTGCGGCATCGTCAGCCGTTTGCCGCGACTGGAGACGTAGATGATGAAGCCACTGATGACGAAGAAGATATCCACACCCACCTGGCCGCGGGTGGAGAAGAGGTACTCGACCCAGTTGTCCGCCTCGAAGCTGAAGAAGACCTGCATGAAATGGTGGAAGACGACGATCCATGCCGCCAGGGCGCGTAACGCCTGTACCGAAATGAGCATCCCTCGAAGTCCTTGCCCAGAAGTCTAAGACGCCTCTTGAGAAGGGTGGATGCCGAAAAAGTTCGGCGTTATTACGCAAAATTACAAAACGCTGTTTCTATTTGCAGCCTGTCGCGCCGGTTCTCTGCCGCGTCACCGCTGACCCGTTCGAGTCGGCCGCGGCTCACAGCTTCCGCAGTGCCACCTGCTCCACCAGATGATCGCGACCCTTGCGCAGGATGAGATCGGCGCGTGGGCGCGTGGGGAGTATGTTCTCGCGCAGATTGCGGCGATTGATGTCACGCCACAGCCCTTCGGCGATCTCGAGCGCCGCCGCCTCGCCGATCTGGGCATAGCGGTGGAAGAACGACTCGGCGTTCTGGAAGGCGGTCTGCCGCAGCAGTTTGAAGCGTTCCAGGTACCAGTCGTGTATGTGAGCTTCCTCTGCATCGATGTAGATCGAGAAGTCGAAGAAGTCGGAGACGAACGGCACCATCTTGCCGTCTTCCGGGAGGTCGCGGACCTGCAGCACGTTGATGCCCTCGACGATCAGGATGTCGGGGCGGTCGACGATCTGGTATTCGCTATCGCGCACGTCGTAGGTCAGGTGCGAGTAGAGCGGCGCCCGGACATTGCGGGCCCCGGCCTTGATCCACGACAGGAAGCGCAGCAGGGCCCCGATATCGTAACTCTCCGGGAAGCCCTTGCGGGCCATCAGCTCCTTGTCGCGCAGCGTGGCGTTGGGATAGAGAAAGCCGTCGGTGGTGACCAGGTCGACCTTGGGGCTCGACGGCCAGCGCGCCAGCAGCTCCTTGAGGATGCGCGAGGTGGTCGATTTGCCCACCGCGACGGAGCCCGCGATGCCGATGATGAACGGCGTCTTCTGGGTGTCGTCGATGTCTAGGAAGCGTTTGCGCTGGGCGTACAGCCGCTGGCTCGCCTCGACGTAGGAGGAGAGCAGGCGTGACAGCGATAGGTAGATCCGTCGCACCTCGCCCAGGTCGATCGGGTCGTTGAGCGAGCGCAGCCGCTGCAACTCTTCTGCCGATAGTGTCTGCGGCGTATCGGCTCGAAATTCGGCCCACTGCTCGGCCGTGTAGAACTGATACGGGGAGAAGGGGTCCGGTCTCAATTGATTCATCGTGTCTCTTTCACTGTCGAACCGCCGCGTGGTCGGTACGCTGCAGGGGCTAGGGGACGTCATTGTCGACATTCGCGGCAAATTGTCTCAGTTGCATGGGGCGAATGCCACGCGAATCGGCGCTGCCGCAATCGGTGAAACCCAGTCGCCGATAGAGATCGATCGCCGCCCGGTTGTCGGCGAAGACATTGAGTGTCACGCGCTCGGCGCGGCGTTGGCGGGCTTCGTCCAGCAACTGACGACAAAGCGCTTCGCCAAGCCCCTGGCGTCTGCGCGATGGCGACACGATGATCCGGGCCAGATGATAGTGGCGCTCGCCTTTGACCACGAGCTGGCCGAAGGCGAGCGGCTCGCTGCCGGTTACGAGGCAGAACGAGAGCAGGCTGCCGCCGTCGATTTCCCGCCATAGCTTGGCGCCATCCGTCGGCCACGATAGGCCGGGGCCAGCCCAGCGCTCCAGCGCCCGTGCCGTTCCGATCCATTCGGCGATGCGGGCAAGATCCGTCGGCAGCGCCGGGCGCCAGCGGTTGTCAGCCATGGCGGATGCCGCTTCCGGTCGGCCGCGGCAAGGAGACGGCCACGTTGTCGATCAGCCGCGTCGAGCCCAGATAGACCGCCCCCAGCAGGCGGCCTTCGGCATGGCGAGCGATATCGAACGGGGCCAGGGAGGGCCCGCGGATCTCCAGGTAGTCGACTCGAAAACCGGATGCCTGTAGCGCTTGCCTGGCCTCCGAGAGCGCGGCGTCGGGTGGCCGGCCACTGGCCAAGGCGTCGCGGCAGCGCGACAGCTCCCGGTGGAAGGCGGGCGCCAGGGCCCGGTCGTCGTCACCGAGGTAGCCGTTGCGCGACGACAGCGCGAGGCCGTCCTCGGCACGGACGGTCGGCACGCCGACGATCTCGATCGGGAAATGCAGGTCGGCCACCAGCTTGCGGATGACGGCCAGTTGCTGGAAGTCCTTCTCGCCGAAACAGGCGATGTCTGGCTGCACCAGGTGAAACAGCAGCGAAACCACCGTGGCGACGCCATCGAAGTGGCCGATGCGGGTGCCGCCGCAAAGCCCTTCGGAGACGTCCGGCACCTGGACCTGGGTCTGCGTCTCGAGTCCGTCGGGGTAGAGCGTCTCGACGCTGGGGGCGAAGAGGAGATCGCAGTCGTGCGCCGCCAGCTTGTCGCGGTCGCTTTCGAGGGTGCGAGGATACTGGCCGAAGTCCTCGCCGGCGCCGAACTGCAGCGGGTTGACGAACAGCGTGGCGACCACCACGTCGGCGAGTCCCCGGGCCCGGTCGACCAGGGCCAGGTGGCCGGCGTGGAGATTGCCCATGGTCGGCACCAGCGCGATGCGCCGCCCCGCCATTCGGTGGGTCTGCAGGGTCTCTCGCAGCGGCGCGATATCATGCAGCGTCTGCATCAGAAACAGTGCTCCTCGGCCGGGAAACGACGGGATTTGACCGCTTCGTCATAAGCGCGGAACGCCGACTCGATACTTTCCTGGCCGGGTAGAAAATTCTGCACGAAGCGTGGCACATAGCCACTGTTGAGCCCCAGCGTGTCGTGCATGACCAGGATCTGCCCATCCACGTCCGGGCCGGCACCGATGCCGATGACGGGGGCGGCGACGGCGTCCCTGACCGCTTTGCCCACGGCCCGGGGCACGCACTCCAGCAGGATGACGGCGGCGCCGGCCTCGACCAGTCGCTGGGCATCGTCGACGATGCGCTGGGCCGCATCGGCGGCCTTGCCTTGAACCTTGAACCCGCCGAGCTGGTGGACGCTCTGCGGGGTCAACCCGAGATGGGCGCAGACGGGAACGCCACGGCGCGTGAGTTCGCGGATGCCGTCGGCCATCCAGGCTTCGCCCTCGATCTTGATCAGTTCGGCGCCGGCGCGCATCAGCTCACCCGCGTCGCGCAGCAGTTGACCGATATCGGCGTTGCTCATGAACGGGAGATCGACCATCAGCAGGCTTCGCTGCTTGCCCCGTGCCACGCAGGTGGTGTGATAGCGGATGTCTTCCAGGGTGACGGGCAGGGTGCTGGCGTGTCCCTGCAATACCATGCCCAGCGAGTCGCCGACCAGCAGCACATCGATACCGGCGGTATCGGCGCAACGCGCCAGCGTGGCATCGTACGCGGTCAGACAGCTGAACGCCGCGCCGCGCGCCTTGCAGTCGCGCAACGTGTCCAGGGTAACGCGCTTCATGCTCTCTCTCCCAATCGCGCCGAGCCCTGCTCGCTACGGCGTTGACGAAGGCTCCGACCTGCGGCTCGCGACCAGGGCGCGAGCCCATCCATCATGCCCGACAGGGCGATGCGGAGCAGAGTGTAGTGAGTTGCCCACCAGACGCAACACGACATTGGCGGCATGCCGAGGGTTCACGCCGGCAGACGGTGCAGCGTTTGGTCCTTCAGCCTGTTTGCCAGACTCCCCGGCAGCTCGCCGCCGAGGGAGAGCGTCGGCGCGATTTCAGCCAGGGGTTCCAGCACGAATCGGCGATGCATCATCTCCGGATGGGGCAGGGTGAGACGAGGGGAGTGGCAAGTGAGGCCCGCGTACCACAGCAGGTCCAGATCCAGCGTCCGGGGCCCCCAGTGGCGATGCCGCACACGGCGATGGCGCTGCTCGATCGCCTGGAGCTGGTCGAGCAGCGCCAGCGGCGAGAGTCGAGTGCGCACGGCGACGACGGCGTTGACGAAATCGGGTTGATCCTGGAGGCCGACCGGAGCGCTGGCGTAGAGAGAGGAGACGGCAACGCGCTCGCTCACCGGTAGCGAGGCCAGTGCCGACACTGCCCGCGCCAGTTGGTCACGGGGCGACTCCAGGTTGCTGCCCAGGCCGACATAGGCCAGGGCGAAGCGTCGGTGGTCAGTCATCCAGCGTCGGCGGTGTCGGCTTGTTGGTCGGCCGCCGACGCTTGCGCGGGCGTCGACGGCGGGGTTTGGGACTCGTTCCCGCCGGATTGCCGTTGCCGCCGCCGGTGTCGTTGGCGAGTAGCTGGCGCTGCCCCTCCTCGTCCGCCTGCTGGAATTCGGTCCACCAGGCACCCAGGCCTGGGGCCAGCTCGCCGGCTTCCTCGCGCAGCAGCAGGAAGTCGTAGGCGGCGCGGAAACGCGGATGTTCCAGTGTCTGGAACACCCGACGGCCGCGTCGGCGCGGGAGTTGCTGCTGAAGATCCCAGATCTCGCGCATCGGGATGCTGAAGCGCTTTGGGATCGAGGTATGTTGCAACTGACGACTGATGACCTGCTGCGCGGCGGCCTGCTGAGCCGGGACGTCCGGCAGGTCCTGCTCGTGGGCGATGCGCGGAGTGCGCTGCTGGACGCAGGGCCACAGCAGGGCGCCAAACAGGAAGGCAGGCGTGACCGGCCGATCCTGGGCGATCCGCGCATCGGTGTTGGTCAGCGCCTGCTCGACCAGCTTGACCGCCCAAGGATGCTCGTCGAGGACTTCGTCGCTCTCGGGGAACAGCATCGCGAACAGGCCATGATCACGCAGCACCCGGAAGCTCTGCAGCGCGTGCCCGGAGAGGAACAGCTTGAGCACTTCCTCGAACAGCCTCGCCGGCGGGATCTGCAGTAGCAGCGGTGCCAACTCGCGAATCGGTGCCTCGGTACCTTCGGCAATCCGGAAGTCGAGCTTGGCGGCGAAACGCGCGGCGCGCAGCATGCGCACCGGATCCTCGCGATAACGGGTTTCCGGATCGCCGATCAGGCGGAGCACGCGATCGTCCAGGTCCTGGAGACCGCCGGTCCAGTCATGGATGGCGAAGTCGGTTACGCTGTAATAGAGCGCGTTGACGGTGAAGTCGCGACGAATCGCGTCCTCTTCGACGCTACCCCAGACGTTGTCGCGCAGCAGCAGGCCTTCGTCCGACTGCTGGCTGTGATTGCCCGTGTGCTCCTCGCCATGCCGTCCGCGAAAGGTCGTGACCTCGATCACCTCGCGCCCGAAGCGGACGTGAACGATGCGGAAGCGCCGGCCGATGATCCGGGAGTTGCGAAATAGCTGACGTACTTCGTCCGGTGTTGCGTTGGTGGCGACATCGAAATCCTTGGGCCGGTTGCCGAGCAGGGAGTCCCGAATGCAACCACCGACCAGATAAGCGTCGTAGCCGGCGCCATTGAGTCGATACAATACCTTGAGAGCGCTTTCGCTGAGGTTCTGACGCGAGACGTTGTGTTCGTCGCGAGGAAGGACTTGACGGGTGGTCGTGGTGTCTTCGGCCGCTTGAGCGGATTCCGGGCCGAAGAAAGTCTTCAAACGTTCACCGGGACGTTGGAGGAAACGGGAAAATCCTTTGAACATGCGGCGAAATCGACTCGCGAGGTAGCAAAACTCCAGTGTAGCGGAGGCTAGAAGCCTTGCAAAGGCAATGGGGAATGAGAGGAGGGTCTAAAGGCTCTGCACAGGCCTCGCCGTAGGCGGATCATGTCGGCATTCATCGTAGATTCTCACGATGGAACGAACGGGGTCGACGGGCATAGTAAAAGGGGAGACCCGATAGGCCTCCCCTTGCAAGGATGCTTCGCAACGTCCATGCCGCTTCTTCTTGTTCGTGATGGCGCATCGCCTTGAATACGCACCACAGTCGCTGAACGAGCGTGCAGTCACTGGCTTGTCGTTATCAGCCATACTGTGCGTAGCGACCACCTCGTATTCAAAACAATAATCCAACCACGACAGGCAATGCCCCTTCTCGGTTGTTGTCATTGTTCCGAGAAGTCTCCAGGTCACGAGGAAGCTTGTTGTTGTTGCCTCGTTGATGAAGAGCGTCGCGTCCTGATTTTGCGTCGGCTCGAGAACGATTGTTGTTGTTCGTGTCCTCGTTCGCCCTTGGCCAGTGTTGTTGTTGTGGGCCGGTGGCGATCTGCCTTCCTAGGTTGAGTGCCGTCTTGTTGTTGTTGTCGGCATTGGGAGTTATCCGATCCCTCTTGTTGTTGTTGGGCTTTATCGGTACCCGCTGTTGTTTTTCTTGTCTTAGTTACAGCACGTGTCGTGCCACTCCTTGTTTTTTTAAACAAAATCAATTATTTGTGCTTGTCTGTCCATGCTGGTCGTCGTATGGCGACCAGCATGGAGGCACCCGGATGATTCATAAGGGGGCATCTGCAGCGGATCATGCGTAATTGTGGTGCGCCCCTTCTGCGCAATGGCGACAGGGTGGCGCAAAACGGCGCGAGTTTCGCTTAGACAATAGTCTTCAATCGAAGGGAGAAGCGGTTTCGGCGGCGCGGAATGGCGCGCTTCGAACGTCAGGCAGGCGGCGGCGATAAACCTTGCAGAAGGGCCTCAATCCGGCCGTCGACCCGGGATCGCGGTCATCGCAAGGGGGGACCAATGCTCGAGAGCGTGTGCCAATTGAGTGGATACGTCGGCCTGGCGTAGCGTGGGAGATGGCGCCTGACCCAGCAGTTTCAGCGCCTGATGGAGTACCGGTCGAGCCAGAGTGCCATCGTGGGGAATGGCGGTCGCGAGATTCTGTTTGGACAGCTTCTGGCCATCCTCGCCCAGGATCAGCGGCAGATGCAGGTAGCGCGGCTCAGGATAGTTCAGTGCGACCTGGAGCTGTCGCTGCCAGGGGGTATTGTCGAGCAGGTCGAAGCCGCGAACCACATCGGTGATGCCCTGCTTCGCATCATCGACCACCACCGCGAGCTGATAGGCCCAGAGGCCATCCTTGCGCTTGATGACCACGTCGCCCTGGGTGGTCGGGTCCAGGCATTGGCTCCCGAACAGGCGATCTTGCCAGCACACCGGCTGGATGCCCTTGTCGGTCCTCATTCGCCAGGCCTGGGCGCGCCCGGGGTGAAGTGGGCCATGGCGGCACCAGCCGGGGTAATGGCCATGCTGCTGCCACTCGCGCCGCGAGCAGCCACAGGGATAGGCCATTCGGTCGGCGATCAGACGGTCCAGCGCCGCCTGGTAGGACGCTCCACGGGAGCTCTGATGGAGGATCTCCCCATCCCACTCCAGGCCGAACGCTTCCAACTGGCGGCGAATCCAGTCGACGGCGTCTGGAGGGCAGCGTGGCGGATCGATGTCCTCGATGCGCAGCAGCCAATGGCCGCCGGCTGCTCTGGCATCCAGCCAACTGCCCAGCGCCGCCACCAGGGAACCCAGGTGGAGCGGGCCGGAGGGCGTAGGCGCGAAACGGCCGATATAGCCCGACGTAGATGGCGGAGCAGTGGTCATGAGGCGGCTCGTTACGTGGGATATGGCAGTGCCGAGTGCCGCGAGGATAGCGCGAAACGCAAGACGGACACCGATCAAGGTGCCCGTCGTGTATCTACGGCAACCGAAGCCGTTCAGCCGCCGAGCTGCTTTTCCTTGAGCTCGGCCAGCGTTTTGCAGTCGACGCAGAGCGTCGCCGTGGGGCGGGCTTCGAGGCGGCGAATGCCGATCTCGACGCCACAGGCCTCGCAGAAGCCGTAGTCTTCCTCGTCGATCTTCTCGATCGTTTCATTGATCTTCTTGAGCAGCTTACGCTCGCGATCGCGCGTACGCAGCTCCAGGCTGAAACCCTCTTCCTGTGTAGCGCGATCGGCGGGGTCTGCGAAGTTGTTGGCTTCTTCCTGCAAGTGGCGAACCGTACGGTCGACCTCTTCCATCAGATCCTGTTTCCAGCCCAGAAGGATCTCACGGAAATGCGCAAGTTGTTTGTCATTCATATACTCTTCACCCGGCGCCGGCTGGTACGGGGTGAATTGACTGGGCGCTTCCGTTTTCTTTTCCGCTACTGGCATGGGGGCTGCCTCGTTACGCAAGTGTCGTGACGCGTGTGTCTGGCCGAGTATCGGCCGGGGCAGCGTCTGCCACTGCCCGAAGCCATGCTTATTTAGCGAAAAAGTTGTCGCTTTGCAACCGAATGGGCGCTTTATTTTTCTCATCCCGGTTCGTGAACCCGGGAAATCGGGGGCATCCGCCGGGTGGGGGATGCCGCGACTATCGTCTCTCTGGACCGAACCTCTCTGGGCTTTCGTCTTTCTGGATTCAGCACCACATGAATTATCCCACTCTTCTCCCTGGCATATTGTTGAGACGCTACAAGCGGTTCCTGGCCGACATCGAGCTTGAGGATGGCCGCGAAGTCGTGGCGCACTGTCCGAATACCGGCTCGATGCGCGCCGTCAACGTTCCCGGTTGCCGTGTCTGGGTGTCGCCGAGCACCAACCCCGCCCGCAAGTTGTCGTGGACCTGGGAACTGATCGAATTGCCCGATGGCACGGGTGGCTTCGATCTCGTGTCAGTGCACACCGGGCGTGCCAATGCGCTGGTCGAGGAGGCACTGCGCGGCGGTTTCGTCCCGGAGCTCGCTGGCTTCGTCGAGCTCAAGCGAGAGGCCAGCGTCGAGGGGGCCAGGCTAGATTTCCGTTTGAGAGAGGCACAGGGGCGCGATACCTTCGTCGAGGTCAAGCAAGTCACGCTCAAGGAGAGTGACGGACATGGCTATTTTCCCGATTCGGTGAGCGAGCGTGGAAGCCGCCATCTCGAGGTGCTGGCCCAACTCGTTGCCCAGGGCCATCGCGGGGTGCTGCTGTTCTGCGCGGCGCACACCGGTATCGACGATGTGGCGCCGGCGACGCATCTCGATCCTGTGTACGCACGCACGCTTCAGGCGGTCGCCGAGCGCGGTGTTGAAGTGCTGGCCTATGGTTGCCGGGTGACGCGGGTGCAGGGTCGTCCTGTCGCGATGGAGCTGGCACGACGCCTGCCGGTGGATCTCGAAGGCATTTGGTAGCCCGCCGCCACGCTGATGGACGAGGGCGATTAGCGCGGGTGTGGAGGCGATGGAGGCCGTCAGCGCCCGCGTCTGACCCGGAAGATGGCCGTCTCGCCGAACAGATTGGGCCAGAGCCGCGATGTCCAGTGCCCCTCGTGTTCGGCGCTGCCTACGGCCTCGTCGACGATGGTGACGCCCTTGTCACGGCACAGTTTGGCAAAGTCCTGGAACGTCGACAGGTGGATATTGGGCGTATCGTACCAGGCGTGGGGCAGGGAGCGGGAAACAGGCATGCGACCACGGAAAGTCAGGTGAAGCCGGTGTTTCCAGTAGGCGAAGTTGGGGAAGGCGATAATGCACTCCGGGGCCACCCGCAGCATTTCGTCCAGCATGGTGTCCGGGCGGCGCAGGACCTGCAGTGCCTGGGTCATGATCACCAGGTCGCAGGCATCGTCCACGAAATTGCCCAGGCCGTCGTCGAGATTCTGCTCGAGCACGTTGACGCCTTTGGTCAGGCACGCCGAGATCCCTTCCGGATCGATTTCGAGGCCGTAGCCGGTGACGCTCTTGTGGCGCGCCAGCGCCGCCAGCAGCGTACCGTCGCCACAGCCCAGGTCGAGGATGCGGGCATCTTCGGGCACCCAGTCGTAGATCAGTTCGAGATCCGCGCGCATCAGTTCGTCCCTCCGTTGAGCTCGGCATCGATGCGCCGCATAAAGCTGCCGAAGATCGACTCGTACTGGTCGTTGGGTAGCAGGAAGGCGTCGTGCCCATGCGGGGAGTCGACGTTGACGTAGCTGACCGCCTTGCCGGCTCTCAGCAGGGCATTGACCAATTCCCGCGAGCGGGCCGGGGCGAAACGCCAGTCAGTGGTGAAGCTGACAACCAGGAATGGACAGTCGGCCGGCGCCAGCGCGGCTGCTAGATCGCCGTCGTACTGGCCGGCGGGATCGAAGTAGTCCAGCGCCTTGGTCATCAGAAGATAGGTGTTGGCATCGAAGCGGGTCGAGAAGGTATCACCTTGGTGGCGCAGGTAGGACTCCACCTGGAATTCGACGTCGTAGCCGAAATTCAACTGGTCACTGCGCAGGTCGCGGCCGAAGCGCGAGCCCATCGAGTGCTCGGACAAGTAGGTAATGTGGCCGATCATCCTGGCCAGTTTCAGGCCCAGCTTGGGAATCGCGCCGTGGTCGGCGTACCAGCCATCGTGGAAATCGGGATCCGAGCGGATCGCCTGCCGTGCCACCTCGTTGAAAGCGATGTTCTGCGCCGACAGTCGCGGGGTCGCGGCGATCACCGCCGCGTTGGCCACGCGCTCCGGATAGGCGATCGTCCACTGCATTGCCTGCATGCCACCGAGGCTGCCGCCCACCACGGCGGCGAAGCGCTCGATGCCGAGCCGGTCGGCCAAGCGCGCCTGGCTGTGGACCCAGTCCGCGACCGTCATGACCGGAAACGTGGGGCCCCACTGGCGGCTGGTTTGCGGGTCGACGCTGCCGGGGCCGGTGCTACCGTGGCAACCGCCGAGGTTGTTGAGCGAGACAACGAAGAAGCGGTCGGTATCGATCACCTTGCCGGGGCCGATGTAGGCGTCCCACCAGCCGGGCTTGAGCTCGTCGGCGCTGTGGAAGCCCGCAGCATGGTGATGACCGGAAAGGGCGTGACAGATCAGGACCGCGTTGCTGCGCTCGGCGTTGAGCATGCCGTAGGTCTCGTAGACCAGCTCGAAGCGTTCGAGGGTCTTGCCGCAGGCCAGGGCCAGCGGCGACTCGAATGTCGCGGTCTGCGGTGTGACCAGGCCGACGGAGTCTGACGGAAAGGAAGCGGACATGAATCGGGATAGTCTCCAGGTTCAGCGAGGGCACGTGGCCGATTCACATCGGTGAGTGCCCGGACGCCGCCAGCCGCTACTCGTCAACGGTCCATGAACTTTTCTGGCGTGGATCGTCGTCGAACATGCGGGACGGGCGGCGGAGGCGGCCGGCGTGGCTCAGAAGCCGACCAGGGCGCCCGGCAGGCCGGCGGCACGGGCCAACGAGCCGACGACGACGCTATCGAGCAGATTGATGGCGATGAACACCACGATCGGCGAGAGATCGATCATGCCCAGCGGCGGTATCACGCGGCGCACCGGGGCCATGATCGGCTCGACGATCTGCATCACCAGCAGTGCTCCTGGATGACTGGCGCGCGGCGCCACCCAACTCAGAATGATCATGATGATCAGGGCGAAGAAGTAGATCTTGAGAATCGCATTGAGCACGCCTGCGATGCCCGCCAGCAGCAGGCCCTGCAGCGGCGGCATGCCGAAACCCGCAATCTGGAAAATGGCGGTGATCACAATCACCTTGAGCAGAAAACCCACGAACAGCGTGGCGATATCGATGCGCCCGACGGGTCGCAGGATCTTCTGAACCGGCGCGACCACCGGCTGTGTCGCCTTGACGATCCCCTGGCTCAGCGGGTTGTAGTAGTCCGCCTGCGAGAATTGCAGCAAAAAGCGCAGCATCAGCACAAACAGATAGATGTTGACCAGCGTGTTGACCAGCATCAGGCCGGCGCTTCCGAGATTACTGCCCATTACGTTCTCCTAGTGATTCGGCGGGTTCCATTCCGGCTCGTTCAGTTCTGACCCAATTCGCGCGACAGTTCGCGGGCGCGCTCCGCGCAGGCGTGGGTCGCGCGGCTAACGATCTCGGCCAGTCCGGCATCCTCGAAGGCGTGGATCGCGCGCTCGGTGGTGCCGTTGGGTGAGGTGACGCGTCGGCGCAGTTCGGCGGGGGCGAGCTCGCTCTCCCGCGCCATCTTGGCGGCGCCGAAGGCGGTCTGCAACGCCAGTCGGCGGGCGCTCTCGGGCGCCAGGCCCTGCGCTATCCCGGCTGCCTCCAGCGACTCCATGAACAGGAAGAAGTAGGCCGGGCCGCTGCCGGAGATGGCAGTCACGGCTTCGATCTGGGCTTCCTCCTCCACCCACTCGACCAGACCCACCGATTCCAGCAGTTCGGTCGCGAGTTGACGTTCGGCGGCGCTGACGCGGTCGTTGGCGTAAAGGCCGCTCGCGCCTTCGCCGACCAGCGAGGGCGTGTTGGGCATGCAGCGGATCAAGGCCAGATCGCCCCCCAGCCAGGTGTCCAGCGTCGCGGCGTCGAGCCCGGCCGCCACCGAAATGACGAGAGGCCGACGGGCCTGAATGCTATCCCGCAGCGACAGGCAGAGGTCGCGCATCATTTGCGGTTTGACAGCGAGGACGACAACATCCGCTTCCTCAACCGCGGCCAGATTATCCTGCATCGCGCGAATACCATAGCGCTGACCGATGGCATCGCGCTTTTCCTGGCTGCGTGACGTGGCGACGATGGCATCGGCGGGGTAGCCGCTCTCGAGCATCCCGCCGAAGATGGCGCTGGCCATGTTGCCGGCACCGATGAAGACGATGCGGTTGGCGTTTGGCGATTCGGTCATGACTGGGTCCTTGGGGTCGATCTGAAAAGGAGCGATGTCGTCAGCTCCCGAGTGGCGGGCGGCTACCGAAGATGGCGGTACCCAGGCGAACGATGGTGGCGCCTTCCAGGACGGCGGCCTCTAGATCGCCGCTCATGCCCATCGAAAGGGTGTCCAGGGGCGCTTCGGGAAAACGGCGCTGTAACTCGGCCAGCGCGGAAGCGACCTGGCGGAATGCGTGACGCTGCTGGTCTCTGTCGTCGCTAGGCGCCGGTAACGCCATCAGGCCACGCAGGCGAAGATTGGGAAGCGCCAGCAGTGACTCGGCGAGTATCGGCAGGTCGTCGATGTCGACTCCTGCCTTGCTGGCTTCGCCGCTGACGTTGAGCTGCAGGCAGAGATCGATGGGACCCAGCGCCGGCGGGCGCTGCTCGGAGAGGCGGCGGGCGATCTTCTCCCGGTCGACCCCATGCACCCAACTGAAATGCTCGGCCACGTCGCGGGTCTTGTTCGACTGCAGTGCACCGATGAAATGCCATTCGATGTCGTCGAGATCGGTCAGTGCCTGCTGCTTCTCCAGGGCTTCTTGCAGGTAGTTCTCGCCGAAGGCGCGTTGACCGGCGGCATAGGCGAGGCGCAGCATATTTGCCGGCTTGGTTTTGCTGACAGCAAGCAGGCGTGCGCCGTCTTCCGGCCGGCCGGCCGCGGACAGTGCTGTCTTGAGGCGCTCGCGGGCGCTGGAGAGAGACTCGGACACCGATGCTTCTGGCATACTGGATGGCGACCTTACGCAGGGGATCGAATAAAAGCCCATGGATATTACCGAACTGCTGGCGTTCTCGGCAAAGCACGACGCTTCGGACCTGCACCTGTCGGCCGGACTGCCACCCATGATTCGGGTCGATGGTGACATGCGTCGTCTCAACGTGCCCGCGCTCGATGACAGCCAGGTCCGGCGCCTGATCTATGATGTCATGAACGACCGACAGCGGCGGGATTTCGAGGCCGCGCTCGAAACCGACTTTTCGTTCGAGGTCATCGGCGTGTCCCGCTTTCGTGTCAATGCGTTCACTCAGGGACGTGGCGCCGGCGCGGTCTTTCGCACGATTCCCAGCAACGTGCTGACGCTCGACGATCTCGGGTTGGGTGATGTCTTCCGGCGCCTGTCGATGTTGCCGCGAGGCCTGGTACTGGTCACGGGCCCGACCGGCAGCGGCAAGTCGACGACCCTGGCGGCGATGATCGACTACATCAACAGCAACCGCCAGGAACACATTCTGACCATCGAGGATCCGATCGAATTCGTGCACGAAAGCAAGCGCTGCCTGATCAACCAGCGTGAAGTGCATCGCGATACCAAGGGCTTTGCACCGGCCCTGCGCTCGGCCCTGCGCGAAGATCCCGACGTCATTCTGGTGGGCGAACTCAGGGATCTGGAAACCATCCGGCTCGCGCTGACGGCTGCCGAGACCGGGCACCTGGTGTTCGGCACCCTGCACACGACGTCGGCGGCCAAGACCATCGACCGGATCATCGATGTTTTCCCTGGTGACGAGAAGGGCATGGTGCGCTCGATGCTGTCCGAGTCGCTGCAGGCGGTGATTTCGCAGACGCTGCTCAAGCGTGAAGGCGGTGGGCGTGTTGCGGCTCACGAGATCCTGGTGGCGACGTCGGCGATTCGCAATCTGGTACGGGAAGGCAAGGTCGCGCAGATGTACTCGGCGATTCAGACCGGCGGTAGCCTGGGAATGCAGACGCTGGACGCGGCGCTTTCCCAGTTGGTGGCCAGTGGTGTGGTGACGCGCCAGGAAGCCCATGCCAAATCGCGCGCCGGGCTCGACCAGTGAGTTCGCGCTCCGGATTCAGGTATCAGGACATGACATGACTCCCTCTCAATGGTTTGAGCAACTTCTCGATATCATGCTGGCCAAGCAGGCTTCGGACCTCCTGATCTCCACCGGTGCGCCGCCCTGCCTGAAGCTGGATGGCAAGCTGGTGGCGCTGGGTGACGTGCCCCTGCAGCCGGATCAGGTGCGTGAGCTGGTGGCCATTGCCCTACCTCAGGGGCGGCGAGAGACGTTCGAGGCGGAACACGAGGCCAATTTCGCCCTGAGCTTGAGCGGCAAGGGTCGCTTTCGCGTCAGCGCCTTCTTCCAGCGCAGCCAGCCGGCGATGGTCGTTCGACGAATCGCTTTCGACATTCCCGATCTCGAATCTCTGGGCTTGCCGGAGGTGACGGGGACGTTGGCTTCCATTCGGCGCGGGCTGGTGCTGGTGGTGGGCGGAACCGGCAGCGGCAAGTCGACGACGCTGGCCTCGATGATCCAGCACCGCAATCGCACGGTCGGCGGCCATATCATCTGTATCGAAGACCCTATCGAGTACATGCACCCGCACCAGCGCGGCATCATCAATCAGCGGGAAGTGGGCATCGATACCGAATCCTACGAGGTCGCGCTGAAGAATGCCCTGCGTCAGGCGCCGGACGTCATCATGATCGGCGAGATACGAAGCCGTGACACCATGGAGCTGGCGCTCAGCTTTGCCGAAACCGGCCATCTCTGTCTGGCCACGCTGCATGCAAACAGTGCCGATCAGGCGATCGAGCGGATTCTCGGTCTGTTTCCGCCGTCGCGCCAGGAACAGATCTGGATGGACCTGTCGCTCAATCTGCGCGCCGTGGTCGCCCAGCGACTGTTGCCGCGTCAGGATGGCGTCGGGCGCTGTGTCGCGACCGAGGTGTTGCTCAAGTCCCCATTGATCAGCGAACTGATCCGCCGTGGTGAGGTGGCAGAGTTGAAGGATTTGATGCGGCGCTCCAGAGGTCAGGGTATGCAGACCTTCGATCAGGCACTTTACGAGCTTTTCCGGCGTGGAGATATCAGCGAGAGCCTGGCGCTGGCTCACGCCGACTCGGCCAACGATCTACGCATGCTGATCAAGTATGGCGAACGCCGGGACGCCGGGGACGGGAGCGATGATGGCGCGAGATTCTCGCTGATCGACGACGAGTGACCGGAAGCGCCCTGGCTTGGCGTCGGTGTCGCCGATCAACGATGGTCGGAGACTCATGCTAAGATTGCCGCCTTTCAAGCTCGATAGCGTTGGTAAGGGAGACGGACACGATGGCCGAGGTCGATGAAGCGCTGGCGTTGATCAAGCGCGGCACGCAGGAGATTCTGATCGAAGATGAGCTGGTGAAAAAGCTCGGATCCGGTCGCAAGCTCCGGATCAAGGCTGGCTTCGACCCCACGGCTCCCGACCTGCACCTGGGGCACAGCGTGTTGCTGACCAAGATGCGTCAGTTCCAGGATCTCGGCCACGAAGTGATCTTCCTGATCGGCGACTTCACCGGCCGGATCGGCGATCCCACCGGCAAGAACGTGACGCGCAAGCCGCTCACCGAGGAAGAGGTCAAGGCCAACGCCCAGACCTACCGCGAACAGGTCTTCAAGATTCTCGATCCCGACAAGACCGAAGTGCGCTTCAATGCCGAGTGGTTCGGCGAGATGTCGGCGGCCGACATGATCGAACTCTCGGCGCAGTCCACCGTGGCGCGCATGCTCGAGCGCGATGACTTCGAGAAGCGCTATCGCGCCGGCCAGTCGATCTCGATCCACGAGTTTCTCTATCCGCTGGTGCAGGGCTACGATTCGGTCGCGCTGAAGGCGGATATCGAACTGGGTGGAACCGACCAGAAGTTCAACCTGCTGATGGGGCGCGAAGTCCAGAAGCACTTCGGCCAGGAGCCGCAGGTCGTCATTACCATGCCGCTGCTCGAAGGGCTGGATGGCGTGCAGAAGATGTCCAAGTCGTTGAACAACTATATCGGCGTCGACGACACACCCGGGGTGATGTTCAACAAGATCGTGTCGATGCCGGATAGCCTGATTTGGCGCTACTTCGAGCTGCTGTCGCTGAAGTCCAACGACGAGATCGAGTCGATTCGTCGTGACATCGAGCAAGGGGCCAATCCGCGTGATATCAAAATGGCCTTGGCGAGAGAGTTGATCACGCGCTATCACGGCGAAGAAGCGGCAGCCAATGCGCACCGCTCCGCGGGCAATCAGCTGGCGGAAGGGGAGCTGCCCGACGATCTGCCGGAAGTCGAGGTGGATTTCGAGGGCGCTCCCCAGGCGCCGATCGCGGCCGTGCTCAACCGCGCCAACCTGACCAACAACAGTGCCCAGGCCAAGGATATGCTCAGTAACGGCCGGGTCAAGGTCGACGGGGAGGTCGCGGTCAAGGATCTGATGCTCGAGACCGGCAAGCGCTATGTGATCCAGGCCGGCAAGAAGCGTTACGCACGCATCATCTTGAACTAAGTAAGACTTGTCGCTCGATTCTTGTCGATATCCGAAACGCCCGCCCTGCGCGGGCGTTGTGGTATCTGGAGGTTGGCCGAGGGAGAGCGTGTCGGACCGGATGATCAAAAAGTGGCAATCAGCGCTTGCCAAGTCCGGTTCGGGTCCGTAAAGTACGC
>NZ_VTPX01000015.1 GCF_008298015.1 Salinicola corii
CTCCCTCTGACTGACATCCTCACGCAAACACTGCTGAACAACCCGCAGTTTGAAGCTCTCATCGTATCTCGCCATCAAAAACACCCCGAAGATTGGATGGGTGTCCAACTTTCGGGGTGCAGTTCACCAGTGGTGGTGGCTTTATTTTATTAGCGGATACATGCCAATAGTGATCATTCAAAAGCTTTCAGCGCAGGGTTGGTTGAGAGCGCATAATCAATAAAGTTTAAGGATAACAATGGCTAGGCGAGCAAGCGGATTAAGAACTGTAATAAAAGTAGCAAAAGCCATTGATCGAGCGGCAAAACAAGCGGAGCGGGATAGGCAGCGTCGTTATAGGGAAATCGAGCGAGAAGCAAAGGCTCGACAGCGCCGTGCTGAACAGTCTGAGCGTGCTCGGATGAGGGCAAAAACCCAGGCGATTAAAGACGAATTCCAGACCGCAAAAGCGTGCTTCGAAGACCGGGCCGAGGAGCGCCGTCTCGTCAAAGAAGACATCATCAGTGCATACATGAGGTGAAAACATGGACGTGCGAATCATTGGCCTGGCGATCATTGTCTATCTGGCCTCACTGGGTGTGGTGTACGTACTAACTACTAAGAGATCAGATAAAAAAATCCAGCAATACAGGACACTTACTGAAGCCATCAGTACAGCTGTAACCGAGAAACAGCGAGCAGAAAATGCTCTTACAGGAGAGCTTGAGAAGATTAAGCAGGCTGAAGAGGCCTTCACTCGGCTTGATGCCGAAACTAAAGATCTTCAGGTGCTCCGAAATAATGCTGGTAGCATTGCAGACCAGCTGGCCAAAGATAGAGCTGCTTTAGATGAAGTTGAGGCTTTGATCGCCCAGCACCAGAAATCTGTCGAGGAAAAAGAGACTGCTATCCACGAAATCATGTCAAAGATAGATCTCTACAGCCGCCTGGATACTTTCGTAGAATACGGGCACTTTGAAGTGCCAGAATATCTCTATGAAACGGGAGAGCGTTTCTCAGCCGAGATCAAGATTCTTCGGGATAAACAGAAGTCCATGATCAAAGAAAGTAGCGCCTTTGCTCAAGAAGGTGAAGTCAATCTCACCGGAGATGGCCGTGTCGATAAAAAGATCATCGACGGTCAAATGAAGCTGATTCTCCGAGCCTTCAATATTGAATGCGATATGCTTATAGGAAAAGTCAGCCCCGCCAATTTTGATCGCACCTTGGGTCGAATTGAAAAGCTTGCCAATGATCTGGAAAAATTAGTGGCCTCCCTACGATGTGGCATCAGCATTGATTACGTCGCCTTGAAATACGAAGAGTGTGGCATTCAATATCAATACACCCTCAAGAAGAAAGACGAGCAGGAAGAGCAAAAGCTAATTAGAGAGCAGATGCGCGAAGAGGCCCGTGCAGAAAAAGAATATCGTAATGCCTTGGATGCAGCAGAGAAAGAAGAGAAACTTTACCGTGACATCTTGGAAAAAGCTCGCAAGGAACTAGGTCAGAGCACTGTCGAAGAGCGCGCTCTTGTCGAGGCCAGAGTTGCAGAACTTGAACAACGCCTTGCCGAAGCTGAGGCCAAGGAAAATCGCGTTAAGAGCTTGGCTGAGCAAACCCGTCGAGGTCATGTATATGTTATAAGTAATGTCGGATCTTTTGGTGAGCATGTGTACAAAATTGGCATGACACGACGCCTAGACCCGATGGATAGAGTAAAAGAGCTAGGTGATGCTAGTGTTCCATTTTCTTTTGATGTGCATGCTATTATCTTTTCCGATGATGCGCCTGCAATGGAAACCTCACTCCATAGGAAGTTTAGGAATCATCGTGTAAATGCTGTCAATCTTCGCAAGGAATTTTTCCGTGTCGAGCTTAATAGGATTCGAGATGCTGTTGAGGAAATTGGTGGTGAGGAGGCCGATTTCAAGACTACGATTGTTGCGGAGGAGTTTTTTGAAACGAATCGTTTACGTGAAAGGACGGTTGCCTAATACGACGATGGAATCTGCGTTTGACTGCAGTGTCGATAGGGTGGCCAAGATGACTGCTAGCGACCCAAAGCCGCCATGGCGACAAAGGCAGCAAGCACGCTCATTAAGGGGTATGCAGCATGCACTATGATCGCTGTTATGTAGCCGAGCTATATGTGACTTTCTATATTTCGGTGCTTTAGGGGTCTGCATGCAAGCGGCATAACATTCTTGAACGCGCGCGCTCGTTCAAGTCAATAAACGAGCGCGCTGTCTAATACCTGTTATATTTTTGTGGAGTATTAGTCGTTGATTGAATATCGAAAGGCGAAATTCGAAGAAGTAGATGAATTAAAGAAGCTTCTCTGGAAATATGGCCCCAATGAATGGAACCACTTAACTAAAGAAGGTGTAAGTCAGGAATTTTATCTTGTATGTAGTGGAAATGCGCAAGCCCTCATAGCAACACATGATTCAAAAATTATAGGTTTTGCTGTTCTCATTGACGGCATATTTAGCCCAAGTTACCTTGAGAAGTATTGCTCTTTGGAAAACATACAATTTATAGGAGATGTTGTTGTTTCTTCATTATGCTCAGGCAAAGGTGTTGCAACAAAATTGCTAAATGAGTGTTTGGCAGTGGCTAAAAGTAGAAAAGCTAGTGCTGTTTTAATTGAAAGACACGAAGACAATCTAGCTTCAGCGGGAATGATGCGAAAGGCTGGGTTTAAAATAATGGACACTTTTCATGATCCTACCAAGAGAACCGCAGGCTCTCAAAATAGTGTAATACTTGAACGCAAAATATAATAAAGCATTGCACCGGACTAGCCGATGAATGCGGCGTTAGGCTTTGATCGCTCAAGGCTCAAGGAAATGTGATGGCACTTGGAATGAATCGACGAGAACAGCTGATTGCAGACGAGCTTGAAAAGCTTCAAGGCGTTTGGCAACAAATCTCCTTGGAAGCGGACGGCGTTGTGTCCTCCTGATGAACATACGGTTCCTGGGGCGCTCTGCTACTTGTCTACGACGCTGTTCACTGTTCGTACGCGCGATGGAACGGTCCTTATTGAAGGGAGCTTCGAGATCGATCCTTCGAAACATCCGAAACGTATCACATGGATCGATTCCATGGGGCCCGACGCAGGGAAACGCCTACCGGCTATCTATAACATTGATGACGACCGTTTCAGGTTTATAGCTGCTGATGAGGGGCAGCCATGGCCCACCGAGTTCAAGACAGTACCGGGCCTCACAATGCGTTCATTCAGACGGCATGGGCGAATTAACAATTGAGGTGCAACTCACGCCATATCAATGCCTAACAAGACGCTCCAGTCGACCATCCAACCGCTACGCAGTAGTCGGCGGCTGAGCTTAGGCGTTAAATATCAGAAAAATTTCAATGGCCGCTCTTGGCCGAATTCTGATCTTAAGGCTACTCTGATGGAGGAGGCAACTGACGACCCAAAGCGGACGGGCTGAGTACGGTGCGAAAGCACGTTCGGGGGTGTTATATAGCAGGTACGGTTATCGGCGCTATGTTGCCGAACTATAGTTAATGTCGAGCAATTTCAATAGATTGGGATGCGGATAGTGTGCTAGATAACATTATTGAACGCGCAGGCGCGCTCAAATCAGCAAACGATCGCGCTATCTAATACCTGTTAGGCAGCACGAGTGCGAATAATTAAGCTAGCAATAAGAAGGTGATTTAAATGGGAACATCGATAGAGCTGTATGCAGGGAACGTTTCTCTGTCGTATTCCAAAAATCACATGGGCATAGATTATGGGTTTCTTTTTCAAGATGGTGACTTAATACGCCGAAAGTCTGAGTCAATAGACTACAAATATTATGAAGAAAATCCTGAGTTAAAACATGAGGTAGAAAAGGCGGGGGAGGCTTTTGCTAGGGCTCTATATCGCGTTATACCAAGACTAAACATACTCGGCTATACACTTGACGCGGCACGTGCTGAATACAATTCGTTGATAGCAGAAGCGGAAGAGATCTCAAACGATATTGATATAGATGAATCAAAAAAGGAATATCTGACGTTTGAAGAGTTTTGCCACTTGGCATGTCGCTATCCGCTGTCTGAGTTAAAAAACGACTATATAGAATATGACACACAAGATCGAGACACTATTTCTCAAGGTCGTCTCGCAACTGATGTCGAATTGTTTGATCGAGTTCCTTGGCCTGGTGGCTCAGATCTGTATTGGTCTGAGGCCAGTTATCTGTCTTCAAGAGTTTGTATTCTTAGTGCTGAATCTATGCTTCAGGTTTTTGCGCAAAATGCAGAAAATTCTGATGTTGAGGTTAATTGGGAATTTGGTCCTATTGTTCATGCTGGATGGGTTCAACGAGAGGCGTTTCGGGCTGGAGCACTCCAAAAGCAAAAGGTTCTGATAGCAACCGAGGGTACATCAGATACACGCATTATTCAGCGAGCTCTACAGATCTTACGTCCGGATGTGGCTGATTTTTTCAATTTTGTGGATGTCGATGAACGACATCCTTACTGGGGAACGGGCAATCTAGTAAAGTTTGCAGAGGGGCTGTTACGAATCGAGGTCTTAAATCAGGTCTTATTTGTTTTCGATAACGATGCAGAGGGCGTTGATGCTTTGCGCAAATTTGAAAATTTGAATTCCCCTACCAACATGAGGGCAATGCTACTACCTGATCTTGATGAATTTAGGGAGTTTGTAACTCTCGGACCTGAAGGAGTTAGTACCTCTGATATAAATGGTAGAGCTGCTGCGATTGAGTGTTATCTTGATCTTCACCTAGATCAATACCCTCCAGCACAGGTCACATGGAGTAATTTCAAAAAAGATATCGATGCATGGCATGGTATTTTAGATCACAAAGAATCCTATTCAAAGAATTTTTACGAGCAGCCCGATAACCACTTGCTTGATGGTAATTATAACGTGTCTAAGCTATTGAAACTAATAGATACGCTAATCCAGGAAGCTGGATTGGTGACTCCGATTATTTGAGGAGCTTCTTCACGTTTTACATTTTGGAAAACTTGAGCACCTTGCTTAACAAGGCGCTGCTGTCGGACAAATTTTACGCTGCGCTTCAAATTTGCCGCAGAGCGCGGCGTTATATAACCAATGGAGATCGAGCGTTGAAAGATAGAGTTAAGTTGAATCCAGGCGAAACCTTAAAGCAAGAAAGCCATCGTTCAAAAGGTACTATGGCTGAGACCGATATCTGGACATATGCAGTTTTGGATTTAAGCGGGAATAAAGTAGGTTCTGTAGTTCATGCGGATCACACTTCAATTAAAGGCTTCAATCGCACCCAATCAGTTGAACAGCGTGATGCGAATGGAAAAATCGTAGTAGATGTAACGTGGTAAAGTTTTCTAATAAGGTGCTGTTGTCACCGCTATCGCGGCTGGGATGGCTTACGCAGCGCTTCAGCTGCCCCAAAGCTTGGCATTAGATCGCACGACATGAGCATGTTGGTTATCTCAGCAATCAACGCCCCGGAAGATCTTCATGACGAAACTCTTCGCGAGCGTGCTTTAAGAGGTCATGCCAGAAGGTCATGTGAGTTCGCGGCGCTAGTCAATGGACAAGAGGCGGGGCTTCTATCTTACGAAGATTGGAAAGAGAAAAATCTTGGGTTCATATATGAAGTATACGTGCTTCCTCAATTTCGGAGGCAAGGCATCGGGAAATCCCTGATTGAGTACGGAGAGAAGCACGCACTTCAGCTCGGTTGCAGATTGGTGCAGATAAAGCCATATGCACTAAACCAAGAGCCAGATACCGATCAACTTGTTGATTGGTATCTTAGTATTGGCTACCTGAGAGCCAAAGAATCGAGCGAAATGTTGGAGAAGCACATTGGCAGTCTCGGTGCGCTCTAACAATTCATTCAAGCCGACGCCGCTTCGCGGCTCGGCTTAACTCATCCGCTATACCTGCTTTGGCTAAATGTCCGCTTTTGGCCGAAAGCGGACGCTAGAACTGATCTCACTCCTCAAGTGCGTAATCAATCGTCGTCACCACCCGTACCCGCTTGATATCGGGGGTGTAGCTGTCGACATCCTCGATCGAGAAGTAGCCTTGGTTGGCGCTGCGGATCTCGCCGACGCGACTGCCTGAGACCCTGGCAAATTGCTGGGCGACGCCGCGGGCATCCTTGGTGGCTTCGGCGACCATCTCCGGCTTGATGTCATTGAGGCCGGTGAACAGGAATTCGGTGCGGTAGTCGTAGTTGGGTGACAGCACGACGCCGGCGCGGACCAGTTCTCCGGTCTGGGGCATCGCTTTCTTGACGCTGTCCACTGCCGGCGTGCGCAGCAGCACCGTGGCTTCGGCCTGGTAACGCTCGTCGGGTCGGTCGGCACCGTAGAGATTGGCGAATCGGTCGGTCACCTGGGGCGAGGTCATGGTGATGTTGTCAGTCTCGAAGCCTCGCTGCGTGAGAAATTCGCGAATGCGGGTTTCCTGGGTGGTCAGCTCGCGTTGCAGCGTTTCCAGTTCGTTGGCGGTGACGGTGTAGTGCAGCGGCCAAAGGGCCATGTCCGCCGGCACTTCGCGCTCCGAAAGGCCCTTGACCGTGACGCTGCGACCGGCGTCACGCCAGGTTTCGGCGGCATCCTCGATGTAGCTGCCACCCCAGATCATGCCGATTGCCAGCAGCCCTCCCAGAACCATCGCGCTTCGCAGCTGTAGCATCTCGTTTTCTCCGGTTTCGATATACGTCGAACGACTCTTCCATCGTAGCCGGTTATTGCGGGCACGAGATGGCTTGCTGCTGTCCGGCATCCGATCCATTAATCCTGGTGATATTCAGTTTTGTGCCAACTGATTAGCAAGCTAACAAGGTGATCTCCATAATCACTTCATCGGTCAGGCCAAGGGGCTGGCCACTCAAACGAAGATGATTGGAGGTTCACCATGAAAACTCGCATTCTCGCCGCTATCGCACTTGCCGTTGCACTTCCTGCCGCCGCTCAGGCCAACAGCGTCATGGAAGAGCGGGCATTCGCCCAACAGCACGAAGCGCTGAATACCCAGGCAACTTCCGAGTATCAGTTGCTGCCATCCGACTATCGCATCAATACCGTCAGCGGCGGTCATAGCACCGCAGCCGATCACTCCCTGGCTTATGTCGCGGCGATCACGCAGCGGGCAACCGATATCACTGGCGGCAATAACGAACTGGTCGGCCAAGGCCAGAGCGATGCCGCTGCCCGGGCGCTGCAGAACGTTAATGGCGGCAATACCGATCGTGGCAACGTGGAAATGACCTTCGCCAGCCTCGATTGAGACGAACTACAGACGATATCCCTGCGTTGCGCCCGTGCTGACGGGCGTACTGAAACGGTAGGCACTGCTTCGGGTTCCGCGACCTTCCAGTACCTCCAACTTCCCCGGTCCACCCCCAGGACCGGGGCTTTTTATGTTCAGTCCTCGTCGTCCTCGGGCGTCTGGAAAGCGCGCTTGTCGTCGGGCAGGCGCACCATGTCGCCCTTGGCGAGATCTCCATGGCTGTTGTGGCGCTCCCCGTCGTCACCGATCAGTGCCGCGACCTTGCCGATGCTGACACCATCCTTGTAGGCCTCGACTTGAACGCGCACCGTGGCGCCGTGGTAGCGGGCGGTCAGCATCATCCCCGGTTGCGGGGTGACACGATGCTGTTCGTCCTTGGCGTAGTGGGCGTCGACACTGGCGCCGCCCGGCGCATCCCACTCGATATGCTTGTGCATGGCGTTCTCCTTGCCGTTAGCGTTGTCGCGGTTTCAGCGTAGTCCCTAATCGACGTCGCCTCTAATCGGTTGATTTGCCGCCGGCATGGCGGGTTTCCCTCGTGTTCGACGAGATCGCGGCCGCGCTGTGATCGTGTCGATCGGGCACGCCGAAAGGTGAAGACACGAACGGTTACGGACGCTTGTCTTTTGGGCGGCTTGCCAGCAGAGTGAATGTGGTCTTTCGCAATCCAACAAAGAGCGACAACAGCGATGAAAAAGACAGTACTTGCACTCGCCATTGCGGCAACCACGGCATGCGCCGGTGTTGCGCAGGCGGATGTCAAAGTGGGATTTCTGGGGGGATTCACCGGCGGTATCGAAAGTCTGACGCCGCCGATCTTCGATGGCGCCAAACTCGCGGTGCAGGAGATCAACGATCAGGGCGGCCTGCTGGATGGTGAAAAGATGGTCATGCCCTCGGGTGATACCACCTGTTCGGATGCCTCGGCCGCTTCCAACGCCGCCGACCGGCTGGTCAACAGCGAGCAGGTGACCGCGATCGTCGGGGCGCTGTGTACCGGCGCCACCATCGCCGCGGCCAACAACGCCGCGATTCCCGGCGGTGTGGTGATGGTATCGCCGGCTTCCACGGCACCGGCGGTGACGGATCTCGACGACGACGATCTGGTCTTCCGTACCGTGCCTTCCGACGCCTTCCAGGGTGAGCAGCTGGCCAAGCTGCTGCTCTCCAAGGGGATCGAGGATGTCGCCGTGACCTACGTCAACAACGACTATGGCCAGGGCCTCGACGACGCGTTCACCAAGACGTTCGAGGCGGAAGGCGGTTCGATCTCCGCCAACCTGGCCCATGAGGACAACCGGGCGGACTACCGGTCGGAGATCGGCAAGCTCTCCTCCGGCGGTTCGCAGACGCTGGTGGTACTGGCCTACGCCGATACGTCCGGTCAGACGATCCTGCGCCAGGCCTACGAGAGCGGCGCCTTCACCCAGTATGCCGGCGGCGATGGCATGGTCGGAAACGCGCTGGTCGACGCCGTGGGCGCCGACGTGCTCGAGGGCATGATCGCGACGCGTCCGGGTTCGCCGGACGTGCCGGGCTCGGACATCTTCAATGATCTGGCCGAGAAAGCCGATATCGATCCCAGTGCGGTGTTCGCGGCGCAGTCCTACGATGCTGCGTTCCTGCTGGCGCTCGCCATCGAAAAGAACGGCAGCGCGGATCGCGAGGGCTTGTCCAAGGCGTTGCGCGACGTCGCCACGGCGCCGGGCGAGACGATCCTGCCGGGAGAGTGGGAAAAGGCCAAGAAGCTGATCGGTGAAGGCAAGGAGATCAACTACGAAGGCGCCTCCGGCAGCGCGGAGTTCGACGACAACGGCGACGTGCCGGGTATCGTGGTCGAAATGGCGGTTGAGGATGGCAAATTTGTCACCAAGGGGGCGATCGACGAATAACCTTCGCCGGCGTTCCAAAACGCAAAACCCCGAGCTCAGGCTCGGGGTTTTGCGTTTCAGGTTTCGTAGAATCGCTCAATTGTGGTGCGCCACCTTCTCCGGGATCAGCCCGCGCGGGGCGAAGCGCAGCACCAGCAGGATCAGCAGCCCGATCACGAACACTCTCGCCTGTAGGGCGCGGCTGTCGAGATTCCCCGGTTGCCAGTCGAACCAGTGCGAGCCCAGTGCGACGATGGCGTGCATCACGGCCAGCGCCATCGGCCCCGACATGATCCAGATCACGTAGACCAGCACCGCGCCGAACAGCGTGCCCAGGTTGTTGCCCGGGCCGCCGAGGATCACCATCACCAGCACCAGGAAGGTGTGGTTGAGCGGCAGGTAGCCCTGCGGATCGAACAACCCGTTGAAGCTGGTGAGCACCGCGCCACCGATCCCCATCAGGATACAGCCGAAGACGAAGATCTCCTGACGGCGGCGATTGATCGATTTGCCCATGGCCGCGGCGGAAACCTCGTTGTCGCGGATGGCACGGATCATGCGGCCCCAGGGGGCGTGATAGGCGCGGTGGAGCAGGAAGAAGATCACCGCGATCATGACCACGGTCACCGACAGGTAGAGTGCACGGGCGGTCAGGAATCCGACCTCGCCGGGGTCCGGTACCGGCCAGGGCAGGGGCGAGATGGTCGCGGTGCCGCGGGTGAGCCAGTCCGAA
Source organism: Salinicola corii (assembly GCF_008298015.1). Classification (GTDB taxonomy): domain Bacteria; phylum Pseudomonadota; class Gammaproteobacteria; order Pseudomonadales; family Halomonadaceae; genus Salinicola; species Salinicola corii. The sequence continues at coordinate 9,869 of NZ_VTPX01000015.1, forward strand.
TTCTTGAGGAACGCCTTGATGATCTCGGCGATCCCCAGCGTGGCGATGACCAGATAGTCGCTGCGCAGGCCGAGGCAGATATGGCCGATGAAATAGCCGACACCGCCGGCCAGGGCGCCGCCCACGATCCAGCCCAGCCACACCGGTAGCCCCAGCCCGCCGATGAACTCCACCTGGGACTCGATATCGCCGGTGACGCTGCGCAACCAGCTGATCACGACCAGGTAGCCGACCAGACCGGCGACGATGGCGAGGATCGTGCGCAGCAGCTTGGGCACGCCGATGCGGTCGAGCCGGCTGATGCCGAACACGATCGCCGTGACCACGACCATCGCCAGCAGCACCCAGCCCAGCCGGCCGGGAAGGTCGCTGGCCCAGAACGCATGGTTGACCGGGATGCTGAAGAAGGTCGCCGAGAAACCGCCCAGCGCGACGAAGCCCATGATGCCGGCGTTGAACTGGCCGGCGTAGCCCCACTGGATGGTCAGGCCGAGAGCCAGGATCGCGTAGCAGGAGGCCTCCACCAGCATGCGGGTGGAGTAGGCCGGGCCCATGGTCGCGAAGACGGTGAGAACCACGAGGGCCAGGCCGCCGAACAGCGCCAGCTCGCGGATGGGGAGCGCGTGACGGGTGGAGGTCGCGGAGGAAGCGGGACGTTGCGGTGAGGGGGCAGTCATCAGATCACCTTCCCTTTGAAGATGCCGGTCGGGCGCCAGATCAGCACCGCCACCAGAATGAAGAAGGGCACCACGATCTTGTATTCGGTACCCACCAGCGCCAGGTTGCTGGGCAATTCCAGCCAGGTCGGCAGGCTGTCCCGTAGCGGCCTGAGCAGTACCGACCAGTTGAAGACCGCCAATGTCTCGGCGAAGCCGACCAGGAAGCCGCCGGCGATGGCGCCGTAGGGATGGCCGACGCCGCCGACGATGGCGGCGGCGAAGATCGGCAGCAGCAGGAAGAAGCTGAGGTCCGGCTTGAAGGCGACATCCAGCGACAGCAGCGTGCCGGCGATGGTGGCCAGCGAACCGGCGATGACCCAGGTCAGGGTGATGATCAGCCTGGTATTGATGCCGGAGGCGCGCGCCAGGTCGGGGTTGTCCGACATCGCCCGCATCGCCTTGCCCAGCCGTGCCCGGGTCAGGAACAGGTGCAGCCCGACCACGGCGACGATGGTGATCACGAACAGGATGACCTGCGGCTCGGTGAGGATGATCGGCCGGGTCACGCCCGGCACGTCGATGCGAAAGATCTCCTTGCGCGCATCGACGTAGAGGTTCTGCGAACCGGTGCCGGCGAACAGCCGGATCAGACCCTGCAGCATCAGCGTGACGCCCAGCGAGGCGATCACCATCACGATCGGTTTGACGCCATGGCTTCGCAGCGGCTGGTAGAAGGCGCGATCGATGCCTACGGCCACCAGCGAGGTGAACGCCATCGCCACCGGCAGCATGACGATCGCGGTGGGCAGCCCCAGGGGATCTCCGGCGTGGGGAAAGGCCAGCGTCAGCAGCAGCACGGCGAGGGTGCCGAGCGTCATCATGTCGGCATGGGCGAAGTGGGCGAAGCGCAGGATGCTGTAGATCAGCGTCACGCCGACGGCACCGATGGCGTAGATGCAGCCGGTGACGCTGCCGGCCACCACCACGTAGTTGAAGAAGTAGATCAGCTCATTCACGACCAGCTCTCTTTAACGGAAACGTCTCGGTTTGAATACGGGCGCTGGCAAGCCGGGGCTCGCCAGCGGGACGATGGACATCAACCACCGAGGAAGCTCTTGGCCACCTGAGGGTCGTTGAGGAGCGCTTCGCCGGTATCGCTGAATCGGTTCTGGCCGGCCGCGAGCACGAAGCCCTTGTGGGCGATGCGCAGTGCCTGCTTGGCGTTCTGCTCGACCATCAACACGCCGACGCCGGCGGCATTGATGGTCTTCACCCGCTCGAAGATCTCGTTCATGTAGCGTGGCGAGAGTCCGGCGGTGGGTTCGTCGAGCAGCAGCACGCTGGGTTCGTTCATCAGCGCACGCCCCATGGCCACCATCTGGCGCTGGCCGCCGGAGAGCTCGCCGGCCGGCTGGCGGCGCTTCTCCAGTAGCGGGGGGAAGAATTCGTAGATCTGCGCCTTGAGCCGCGAGACGGTGGCGGGTTTGAGAAACGCGCCCATCTCCAGGTTCTCCTCCACGGAGAGGCTCGGGAAGATGTTCTTCTCCTGGGGCACGAACCCCATGCCCATCTCCACCAGCTTGTGCGGTGAAAGATTGGTGATCGGCTTGCCGCGCAGCCGAATCTCGCCCTGGGTGATCGTCAGCAGGCCGAAGACCGCCTTGAGCATGGTCGATTTACCGGCGCCGTTGGGGCCGACGATGACGCCGATTTCGTCGGCCTCGATCGTCATGTTGACGCCGTTGAGAATGTTCATGCCGCCGTAGCCGCCATGAACGTCAACTGCTTCGAGTAATGGCATTGAGTGCTCTTTGTTATTGCTTGGCGATGGGTTGCCGTCGTGTCTCACGTCCGGAGGCGTTGTAACTCTGGGTGGTTTCGGAGCCCTGGGCGGTTTCGGACCATAGGCGGTTTCGGAACCCTAGGCGGTTTCGGAACCGAAATAGGCTTCGATCACTTCCGGATTGTTCTGGATCTCGCCGATCGAGCCTTCCATCATCACCTGCCCCTGGGCCAGCACGATCACCGGATCGCACAGGCGACCGATCATGTCCATGTCGTGTTCGATGACCAGGAAGGTATAGCCCAGCTCACGGTTGAGCCGCTCGATATTGCCCATCAGATCGCCGAGCAACGTGCGGTTGACCCCGGCGGCGATCTCGTCGAGCAGCACCACCTCGGCATCGGTCATCATGGTGCGGCCGAGCTCGAGCAGCTTCTTCTGGCCGCCGGAGAGGTTGCCTGCCAACTCGTTGCGGACATGGGACAGGCCGACGAAGTCGAGCACTTCCAGCGCGCGACGGCGGACCTCGGCCTCCTGGCGCCGCACTTCTCCCGGCCTCAGCCAGGTGCTGAACAGGTTCTCGCCCTCCTGGAGCGGCGGCACCATCATCAGGTTCTCCAGCGAGGTCAGATGGCTGAACTCGTGGGCGATCTGGAAGGTGCGAAGCAGCCCGCGGTGGAAGCGCTGGTTGGCGGAGAGTTGAGTGATCGCCTGGCCGTTGAGCAGGACCTCGCCGCTGTCGGGCGCGAGGCTGCCGGCGATGATGTTGAACAGCGTGGATTTGCCGGCGCCGTTGGGGCCAATCATCCCGGTGATGGAGCCTTTGGAGACTTGAATGGAGCAGTCGTCGATGACGGTCAGGCCGCCGAACGACTTGCGAATGTTGCGGACATCGATGATCGGCGTCATCGCGTCTTCCCCCGAGCGTTTATTGATATTGTCCTCTGGTGCGCCGTTGGGGTGGCGCGCCTGCCTCTGTCTACCGCGATTTCGACGTCGTCTCGATCGATCAGGCCATAGGTGGCGAGACGGAGCGGCGGTGTCTTGTAGCCGTGATGTTGCCGATTGTACAGCCGTCGTTTGGCTTGAGTAGTTTTTCTTGATCAACGCTACGCCAGCCCAAACGACGACACCCGCCGGAGGGCGGGTGTCGTCGGTGTGGCAACAGCGATTTGACGGCAGCGGTGGATCGCGGGGCGATCAGCCTTTCTTGCCGGCCCGCTTGCGCTCGTTTTCGGTCAGGTGCTTCTTGCGCAGGCGGATGAAGCTGGGGGTGATCTCGACCAGCTCGTCGTCGTCGAGGAACTCGATGGCCTGTTCCAGGGTGAAGCGAATCGGCGGCGTCAGCACGATGTTCTCGTCATTGCCGGAAGCCCGCATGTTGTCGAGCTTCTTGCCCTTGGTCGGGTTGACGACCATGTCGTTGGCCCGGTTGTTGATGCCGATCAGCATGCCTTCGTAGACTTCGGTACCGTGGTCGACGATCAGCTTGCCGCGCTCCTGCAGGGTGTAGAGCGCATAGGCCAGCGCCTTGCCCGGCACCATCGACACCAGCACGCCGTTGCGACGCTCGATCGCGGCGTCCGGTTTGAGCGGACCATAGTGATCGAAGCGGCTGGTCAGGATGCCGGTACCGGAGGTCAGGGTCAGGAACTGGCCACGGAAGCCGATCAGGCCGCGCGCGGGGATGATGAAGTCCAGGCGTACACGGCCCTTGCCGTCCGGGTTCATGTTGGAGAGTTCGCCCTTGCGGTAGCCGAGCTCTTCCATCACCGCGCCCTGATGCTGCTCTTCGCAGTCGATGATGACTTCTTCGTACGGCTCCTGCTTGACGCCGTCGATCTCGCGGATGATGACCTCGGGGCGGCCCACGGCCAGCTCGAAGCCTTCGCGACGCATGGTCTCGATCAGCACCGATAGGTGCAGCTCGCCACGCCCGGAGACCTTGAATTTCTCGGAGGACTCACCTTGTTCGACGCGTAGCGCAACGTTGTGGATCAGCTCCTGCTCGAGACGATCCTTGATGTTGCGGCTGGTGACGTACTTGCCGTCCTTGCCGGCGAACGGGGAGTCATTGACCTGGAAAGTCATCGAGACGGTCGGCTCGTCGACGGAGAGCGGCGGCAGCGCTTCGACGTTGTTGACGTCGCAGAGCGTGTCGGAGATCGCCAGGTTGTCGATGCCGGTGATGCAGACGATGTCGCCGGCAGTGGCTTCGTCGGTCTGGACCCGCTCCAGCCCCATGTGGGTCATGACCTGGCCGATCTTGCCCTTACGGGTCGCGCCCTCCTTGGTGATGATGCTGATCTGCTGGCTCGGCTTGACGCTGCCGCGCTTGATGCGGCCGAGACCGATGACGCCGACGTAGCTGTTGTAGTCCAGCGCCGAGATCTGCATCTGGAACGGGCCGTCGAGCTCGACCTTGGGCGGCTCGACGATGTCGACGATGCTCTTGAACATCGGCGTCATGTCTTCGGCCATGTCGTCCGGTTCCATGCCGGCGATGCCATTGAGCGCGGAGCAGTAGATAATCGGGAAGTCGAGCTGCTCGTCGGTGGCGCCGAGGTTGTCGAACAGATCGAATATCTGGTCGATGACCCAGTCCGGACGGGCACCGGGGCGGTCGATCTTGTTGACCACGACGATCGGCTTGAGGCCCTGGGCGAAGGCCTTCTGGGTCACGAAGCGGGTCTGCGGCATCGGGCCGTCGACAGCGTCGACCAGCAGCAGGACCGAATCGACCATGGACATGACGCGTTCGACTTCGCCACCGAAGTCGGCGTGTCCCGGGGTGTCGACGATATTGATGTGGTAGTCGCGGCCGTTGCCGTCGTTCCAGCGGATCGCGGTGTTCTTGGCCAGGATGGTGATACCGCGTTCCTTCTCCTGGTCATTGGAGTCCATGATCCGCTCTTGACCTTCGGCCTTGCGGTCCAGGGTGCCGGATTGGCTCAGGAGCTTGTCGACCAGTGTCGTCTTGCCATGGTCGACGTGGGCGATAATGGCAATGTTCCTAATGCTCTCGATACGAGCGTTAGAGGCGTTGTCACTCATGGGGCGGTTTCCATCGTAAAATGTGTGCGCCCATGTCTAGGGGCTGTTGACGTTTCAGCGCGAACCGAAGGGCCGGGCGCGGCCGTGCATGAAACGCCGACAGCCCCTAAGTCGATGATCCGCGCTCTAGCGCTGGATCGACGAGTCCCCTGGGCACTGAGTAGGAGGGTCGGGCGCGCATTGTACAGGCAAGCGCGCGACACTGGCTACTTTAGTCTATCGGCGCCATTCGAGCGCTTTTTCGACGACGATTCCGCCGCGACATGCTTGGGTCAAGGGCTCTGAACGCGGCGGGCCAACCCATTGAAAGACGAGGGGGTCATGTCTCCAGAGGAAGGGGAGTGGGAGCGCGCGGAACGAATCATCGAATGGATTCGGACCGACGCCTGGCGCCTGGACGTGCTGCGCCAGGCGCGCGCGTTGCGTCTCCCTGACTGGTGGCTGGCCGCCGGTTTCGTGCGCAACCTGGTCTGGGACCGGCTGCACGGCTACTCGCCATCGACGCCGCTGAACGATATCGATCTCGTCTATTTCGACACCTCTCACGCCAGCGAGTGCATCGACCGGGCGCACGAGGACGAGCTCCGGCGCGTTGCCCCGCTGCCCTGGTCGGTCAAGAACCAGGCGCGGATGCATGGGCGCCATGGACATCGCCCCTACGCCTCCATAGAGGAAGCGTTGAGTGTCTGGGTCGAGTGTGAAACGGCAGTGGCGGTAACTCTCGGCGACGATGATCGCATACGCCTGAAGGCCCTTTTTGGCACCGCCTCCTTGTTATCCGGCCAGGTGACGCACAACCCTAGGCATGGCGATAGCGAGGTGTTTCGGCACCGCGTCATTGCCAAGGGGTGGCAGCGTCGCTGGCCAAGGCTCGAGATTCGGGGATTTTGAACGGGTTCCTACGAGGGCAGATTGCCCAACAGCCAGTCGAACAGTCTTCCCGGACTGTTGGCGACCGGCTGCGTAATGACGAAACGCGGCAGCAGCACCGTGTCGACCGGTGGCTCGAGCCAGCCCGTCCTGTGCGTCAGCACACGTTCGATGCCGGCGTTGGCCGCCAGTCGAGCCAATCCCTTGTCCGCTTGTGCCGAGGCGCTGGTGGCGATGCGAAGCGGGTGGCGACAAAGGACCGCCAACTGGTGCTGGCTTTCGCGGAGCTGTACCAGTGCGGAAACGTCTTGCGTCGTGGCGTGAGGAGGTATCAGGCTGCCGAAGCGAAACAGGCCTCCTTGCTCCAGACGGCGAATGCTAAAGGCATCCAGGGCCTTGTCGGCGAATGCCGGATCGGCATCCAGGGCCGAGGCGACAGCATGCAATGCGGTGGCGTCTTGCGACTGGCCGAGCTCGGCGACGTAGTTCCTGATCGCCTGACTGTAGCGCTCGTCGCGGTGCGTGCCGATGGCGGGCGGTGCCGGCAGGCCGGCTTCGGCGAGCAGTCGCTTTGCGTGTTTGGCCGTCTCATCGCGCCAGAGGGATTCGCCGATGGCCTCGCGCCATGAGCTCCAGGCGCGCTGGGTGACCGGGCAGGGCAGGAACACATTGGCCGGCAACGCCAGCCGCTCGAGGGCCGGCGACACCTGTTTCAGCGTATCGCGCCAGCCGCCGTCGAAGGTGAGGGCGATACGAGGCAACTGGTCGTGATGCAACTGCAGCACGCTCTCCAGACTGACGATCTGCGCACTCTCGCTGAGACTCTCCAATAACTGACGGAAGCTATCCGGCCCCAGGCACCAGTCGGCTCTATGGGGCAAACGTGCCTCGGCTTCATCGTTTAGTACGCGATTCATCGCGAGAATGGCGCTTCGACCCCACAGCGGCTCACTCAGGCTGAGACGCCAGTGACCGCGTAGGCGTTGTACCACATCCTGTGTGCGATCCAGCCTAGGCATGGGTCATTCCATCACTCGAGTCGTCGGTCGCCATCGAAACATGGCGTTGTCCACAGTATCCGTTGCCTATCGATTTTCGGCAAAGGTTCCGGAGAGGATTTGTCCGCTTTCTTTTTTGGTGCAATGAAGCAAATATTTGCGCCAAATTGGTGCTTTTGGTGATCTGAAGCGTCGGCTCATTAATGGTGATGCCCGAGATGGCGCCCAGTAGTGTCCATTGGTTTTTCGATAACATCATTTTTATCAATTGTTTATTAACGGCCATCTGTGCTTTGCCTCATTTTGGCACATTCTCTGCATGGTTATGTAAAAACGGTGTGCGCGTGGGCAAGAGTGCCGACTTCGTGCTACAAAACACGCATGCCACAAAACGGTGTTGGATATTCGCCAACGAATCGAGCCATGGCTCACAGTGGAGGACAACATGTCTGAGAAAACCCTCGCCCTTATCGAAGAACACGATGTCAAGTGGGTGGATCTGCGCTTTACCGACACCAAGGGCAAGGAGCAGCACGTCACGATTCCTGCCAGCGCCGTCGATGCGGAATTCTTCGAAGACGGTCAGATGTTCGATGGCTCTTCCATCGAAGGCTGGAAGGGCATCAACGAGTCCGACATGATTCTGCGTCCGGAAGATGGTACCGCCTTCCTCGATCCGTTCACCGAAGACTCCACGCTGATCCTGCGCTGCGACATCATCGAGCCGGCGACGATGCAGGGCTACGAGCGTGACCCGCGTTCCATCGCCAAGCGTGCCGAGGCCTACCTGGCCAGCACCGGCCTGGGCGACACCGCTTTCTTCGGCCCGGAGCCCGAGTTCTTCATCTTCGACGAGGTGCATTGGAAGTCCGATATCGAAGGCTCCATGTACAAGATCTCCTCCGAAGAGGGTGCCTGGTCCACCGACCGTCAGGTCGAAGGTGGCAACCTGGCGCACCGTCCGCGGGTCAAGGGTGGTTACTTCCCCGTGCCGCCGGTCGACAGCTTCCACGACATCCGTAGCGCCATGTGTAACACGCTGCAGGCCGTTGGCCAGGAAGTCGAAGTGCATCATCACGAAGTGGCGAATGCCGGTCAGAACGAGATCGGCGTCAAGTTCAATACGTTGGTGAAAAAAGCCGACGAGGTGCAGCAGCTCAAGTACGTGGTTCACAACGTCGCTCACGCCTACGGCAAGACGGCGACTTTCATGCCCAAGCCGCTGGTCGGCGACAACGGGTCAGGCATGCACGTCCACCAGTCGTTCTGGAAGGATGGCTCGAACCAGTTCGCGGGTGACGAGTACGCTGGCCTGTCCGAAATGGCGCTGTACTACATCGGCGGCATCATCAAGCATGCACGTGCCCTGAACGCCTTCACCAATGCGTCGACCAACTCCTACAAGCGCTTGGTGCCGGGTTTCGAAGCGCCGGTCATGCTGGCCTACAGCGCGCGCAACCGCTCCGCCTCCATTCGTATTCCTTATACCGCCAGCCCGAAAGGCAAGCGCGTCGAGTGCCGTTTCCCCGACCCGACCGCCAACCCGTATCTGGCTTTCGCCGCTATGCTGATGGCCGGTATCGACGGTATCAAGAACAAGATCCATCCTGGCGATGCCATGGACAAGAACTTGTACGACCTGCCGCCGGAAGAGGGCAAGAAGGTGCCGACCGTGGCGACCAGCCTTGACCAGGCACTGGAAGCGCTGGACGCCGATCGCGCCTTCCTGACCGAGGGTGGCGTATTCACCGACGAGATGCTCGATGCCTACATCGAACTGAAGAGTGAAGACGTCGAGCGTCTACGCCTGTCGACGCATCCGGTCGAGTTCGACCTTTACTACAGCGTCTAAGGCCGGTCCTACGCCTGACAGAAAGCCCCACTCCGGTGGGGCTTTTTCGTGAGGTCGTCTCCTGAAGACGCCCGCCGCAAGAGCAGGACGCGGGAGAGCAAGAGGATGCTCCCGGACAGGTGAAGGGGCAAGGCCGCCGGCCGATATAAGAGAATCGACAATGGAGCTGGCGCTGATGCAAACGGGGATAGTGGTATCGGTGATATCGAGTTTCCTGATGGTCTGGGCCGCCTCGCCCGTGATGGCTGCTCCGATCTATCGACATGTCGACGCTCAGGGCAATGTGATCTATAGCGACGAGCCAGGAGCGGGCAACCGCGTCAATCTCAAACCGATCACGGTGGTCGACCCCGCCGGGGGCGAGATACGCTCGGGCCCTCATCGGTCGGTCGCGCCCGAGGCGGCTGCGGTCGAATACGAGCGTTTCGTGATCACCAGACCAGGGGACCAGCAGACGCTGCCAACCGGGCAAGCGGGAAACGTTCAGGTGAAATTGGCGATCGAGCCCGCGCTGCAGAGGGGAGATCGCGTCCAGCTCAGAGTAGACGGCAAGGTGAGCCAGTCGCCCATGCACACCAGCGTCTTCGTACTGAGTCAATTACCGCGAGGCGAGCATCAGCTTCAAGCTGACCTGGTTGATGCTCAAGGCCAGGTGAAGTTGTCTACGCCACCGGTGACCCTCTACGTGCAGCGTGCCAGCGTCAACCTGCCGGCCAATCCCAATAATTCCAACCGTAGAGAGTAATCCCGATCGGTAAGCACAGCCTTTAGCGGTTGCACTATTTTGGTGAATGACGTCCCGCTTCTTATCAGAACCTCCCCGCAGGTGGGCAGAATCAGGGAGTGGCGCGGTTTTTGCACTGTATAAGCACATACCGGATCACCACAATGGAACGACGCATGTATCAACGTTTGCTGGAGCACCTGACGACCGCCGTCCTGCTACTTGACGAGCGTCTTCACGTGCGCTGGCTCAACCCTGCGGCCGAGGCGCTGCTCGCCGCAAGCCGGCCCCGTGTCGTCGGTCAGTGGCTGGAGTGTTTGAATGGCGAGGACGGTAGCGTTCGCCAGGTTCTGTTCAAGGCGATGCAGGAGTTTCATCCCTACACGCAGCGGGAAGCGGCACTGGTGCTCAACGCCGGCGACGTGATCACGGTGGACTTCACCGCGACACCGATCACCAGCCGCGAACTGCTGCTGGAGATCGAACCGCGGGATCGATTGCTACGCATTTCGCGGGAGGAAGCCCTGATCGCGCGCCAGGAAACGGTCAAGGTGCTGATGCGCGGTCTCGCCCATGAGGTCAAGAATCCGCTGGGGGGAATCCGTGGTGCCGCGCAGCTGCTGGAACGCGATCTTCCCGACCCGCAGCTCACCGAGTTCACCCGGATCATCGTCGAGGAAGCGGATCGTCTGCGAGATCTGGTCGATCGGATGCTGGGGCCCAATACGCTGGTGCGTCACGAGCCCCTCAACGTGCACAAGGTGCTCGAGCGGGTGCGGGCACTGCTCGAGGTCGAGCACCATCAGTTGAGCTTCGAGCGTGACTACGACCCTAGCGTGCCGGATCTGGTTGGCGACGAGGCGCAGCTGATCCAGGCTGTTCTCAATATCGCGCGCAACGCCGTCCAGGCGATGGAGGAGTTCGGTACGCCCGAGCCTCGCCTGCTGCTGCGTACTCGTGTTCGCCGTCAGTTCACGCTCGGCGCCGACCGCCACCGGCTGGTTTGCGAAGTCGCGATCATCGACAACGGCCCCGGTATACCGGAACACATACGCGAGACGCTGTTTTTTCCAATGGTATCCGGGCGTGCCGAGGGTAGCGGTCTGGGCCTGTCGATCGCGCAGTCGATCCTGCATCAGCACCAGGGCTTGATCGAGTGCGAATCCCACCCCGGGGTCACGGAATTCCGGTTATTGATCCCCTTCGAGGCGACACAGTGAGTGTGTCGGCCCACTATTGGCATAGTGCGTGGCCGCCTGCCGGGTCGGGCGCGCAGGCCCACACCGATGCCGCCAAGCGCGCGATTCACCGTTCTGCTGGAGAACTGTCATGACTGAAGTCGCCCGTATCGCGATCGTCGATGACGATCGCGCGATCCGCTGGGTCCTGGAAAGGGCGCTGGCGCAGCCGGATCTCGAGGTGCAATCCTTCGAACGTGCCGATGCGGCACTCGAAGCGATCGAGCGGCAGCCGCCGGATGTGCTTTTGACCGACATCCGCATGCCGGGGCTCGACGGTCTCGACCTGATGGCCAAGGTGCGCGAGATGCATCCCGATTTGCCGGTGATCGTGATGACGGCACACTCGGATCTGGATAGCGCCGTCGCCTCCTATCAGGGAGGCGCCTTCGAATACCTGCCCAAGCCATTCGATGTGGACGATGCGCTGGCGCTGGTGCGTCGTGGCGTTGCCCACGCCCGCGAACGGCGCTCGCCGGCGGCGATGCCGGAAGGGCTCTCCGCCGAGATCATCGGCGAGGCGCCAGCGATGCAGGAGGTGTTCCGTGCCATCGGCCGGCTGTCGCAGTCGCACATCACGGTGCTGATCAACGGCGAGTCGGGCACCGGCAAGGAGCGTGTCGCCCTGGCACTGCACCAGCACAGCCCGCGCAGTGGTCATCCCTTCATAGCGCTCAACATGGCGGCGATTCCCAAGGATCTGATGGAGTCGGAGTTGTTCGGCCATGAAAAGGGGGCCTTCACCGGCGCAGCCGCCCAGCGTCGCGGGCGCTTCGAGCAGGCCGACGGCGGCACGCTGTTTCTGGACGAGATCGGCGATATGCCCGCCGAGACACAGACACGGCTGTTGCGCGTGCTGGCGGATGGCGAGTTCTACCGGGTCGGCGGCCACGTGCCGGTCAAGGTCGATGTCCGGATCATTGCCGCGACCCACCAGAATTTGGAGAAGCTGGTGACGGAGGGGCGCTTTCGCGAAGATCTCTTCCATCGTCTCAATGTGATTCGTGTTCACCTGCCCCGTCTGTCGGAGCGCCGCGAGGACATTCCACGCCTGGCCCAGCACTTTCTCGCCGAAGCCGCCAAGGAACTCTCGGCCGAACCCAAGGTTCTGACCAAGGACGCCGAGACGCATTTGACGCGTCTGCCTTGGCCCGGCAATGTGCGTCAGTTGGAAAATACCTGCCGGTGGCTCACCGTGATGGCGTCCGGCCGGGAGGTGCTGGTCGATGATCTGCCGCCTGAGCTACGCGAACTCGAGGGGACCGAGGCGCCAAGCGGGGACTGGCGGAACGCGTTCCGAGAGTGGGCGGATCGGGCCTTGGCATCGGGACACACGCATCTGCTCGAGGAGGCGGTGCCCGATTTCGAACGCATCCTGATCGAGACGGCCTTGAAGCATACCGGCGGGCGCAAGGGGGAGGCCGCCGAGCTGCTGGGGTGGGGGCGCAATACCCTGACGCGCAAGGTGAAAGTGCTTCTGCCGGCGCTGGCGGATGAGTAGCGTCTGGGACCTAAGTAACGTTAGGTTGATAATGACGCCCGGCGCTGGCTCTCATGCTGGGCCGGGCGTTGTCGTCGCGGGCTGGTCGTTACCGGCGTGGAATAGATGACACCAACACGGGGACTCGCATGTCCGATTCGACCCAATGGTGGCGTGGCAGCGTCATCTATCAGATATACCCCAGAAGTTTCATGGATGCCCGTGGTGATGGCGTCGGCGACCTACCCGGCATCACCGCGAAGCTGGACTACGTAGCCGAACTGGGCGTCGATGCAATCTGGATTTCGCCGTTCTTTCCTTCGCCGATGAAGGATTTTGGCTACGACGTCACCGATTATCGCGGCGTCGATCCGATGTTCGGTTCCTTTCATGATTTCCAGATGTTGCTCGAGCGGGCCCACGGGTTGGGGCTGAAAGTGATCATCGACCTGGTGCTCAGTCACACTTCGGATCAGCACCACTGGTTCATCCAGAGTCGCAGCTCGCGGGAGAACCAGAAATCCGACTGGTACGTATGGGCCGATCCCAAGCCCGATGGCACGCCGCCCAACAACTGGCTGTCTTTCTTCAGCGGCAGCGCCTGGACGTTCGATAGCCGGCGCCGCCAGTACTACCTGCACAACTTTCTGTCCTGCCAGCCGGATCTCAACTTTCACAATCCGGCGGTGCGCAAGGAGCAGCTCGAAAACGCCCGTTTCTGGCTCGATCTCGGTGTCGACGGTTTCCGTCTGGATACCTCGAATTTCTATTTCCACAGCCTGGCGCTGCAGGACAACCCAGCGCTCGGCAGCGGTGAGCTCAAGACGCCCAGCGTACCGGCATCGAACCCCTATTCGATGCAGCGCCACCAGTTCGATATCAGCCAGCCGGAAAATCTCGGGTTCCTGAACGAGCTGCGCGCGTTGATGGAAGCGTATCCTGGCACCATGACCGTGGGAGAGATTTCCGACGATCGGCCGCTGGAGCGCATGGTCGAGTACACCATCGGCAACGATCGTTTGCACATGGCTTACACCTTCGACCTGTTCGATGCCGAGTTCAGCGCGCAGCGGCTGCGCGATATCATCGAGCACTTCCAGTATTATGCGGGTGACGCTTGGCCGTGCTGGGCGCTCTCCAACCATGACGTCATGCGCGTCGTATCGCGTTGGACCCAACATGACCAGTTGGAGCAGCATGGGCCGTTGGTGGCCAAGGTCGCGACGGTCATGCTCTGCTCGCTTTACGGTAGCATCTGTCTCTATCAGGGGGAGGAGTTGGGCCTGCCGGAAGCGGACGTGCCCTACGAGCGTCTGGTGGATCCTTATGGTCTGGCGTTATGGCCGGAGTACAAGGGGCGTGATGGCTGCCGCACACCGATGCCCTGGACGAGTGATGAGCACGGCGGTTTCACCTCGGTGGAGTCGTGGTTGCCAGTAGATGGGCATCATCGCCAACTCTCGGTCGAAAGACAGCTGTCCAGCGCGGATAGCACGCTGCACGTCACGCGGGAGTTTCTGCATTGGCGCAAATCGCAATCGGCGATGGTCGACGGCACGCTGATCCTCAGTGACTTCGACGACGAACTGCTGGGTTGGCTGCGGGTCTCGCGGGACCAGGCGATTCTGGCGGTCTTCAATCTCACCAGCGAATCCCGATCCACCAGCCTGCCCGCCGGTGCCGGCGACATCGTCTTCCAGGCGGGCTTTACCGCGCATCTGCGTGATGGCTGGCTGACGCTGCCGGCATTCCAGGCGGCGTTCGTGCATATCGACCGGGGCAGCATCGACCCCCGGGCGTTGATCGATCAGGAGCCCGACCCCGAGCGCAAGGGATTCCTCAGTCGGCTGCTGGGGTCGCTGATGGGGCAGGAAGAGGGCGGCGCGCGGCAGGGCTGAGTCCGCGCGCCGGGTTTCGTCAGCGTCTCACCCGCCCCAGTAGTCGCGGGCCAGGTCGACTCCCAGGCGTACCTTGTCCCACTGTGCCCGTTCGGCGAGTTCGTTGCCCTCTTCGGTGGAGGCGAAACCGCACTGCGGGCTCAGGCAGAGCTGACGCCTGTCGACGAACCGCGTGGCTTCGTCGAGACGCGCTCTGACGGCCTGCGGGTCCTCGAGCTCGCCCACCTTGGTGGTGATCAGCCCCAGCACCGCCTGCTGATGGCCCTCCGGGACGAAGCGCAGCGGGTCGAAGCTGCCGGCGCGATCGCTGTCGTACTCCAGGAACCAGGCATCGACGTTGACCCTGCCGAACAGCGTCTCGGCTACCGGCTCGTACCCGCCTTCGCTGATCCAGGTGGAACGGAAGTTGCCGCGACAGACGTGGAGCGAGACGTAGAGATCGTCCGCCTTGTCGGCCAGGGCGTGATTGAGCATCTCGGCGTAGATCGCCTGCAGTCGATCGGGGTCG
Source organism: Salinicola corii (assembly GCF_008298015.1). GTDB lineage: Bacteria > Pseudomonadota > Gammaproteobacteria > Pseudomonadales > Halomonadaceae > Salinicola > Salinicola corii. The sequence continues at coordinate 24,933 of NZ_VTPX01000015.1, forward strand.
TCACCGCGGTCTCGGGCCGCCTGCAGTTCTTTTTCCGAGCAGAGATAGGCCCACACGGTGTCGTCCAGTTGCAGATAGCGACAGCCGGCATCGTAGAAGGCGCGAACGGCGTCGCGGTAGGCGTCGGCGGTGTCGGCGAAAAAGGCGTCCAGGCTGGGATAGACGCCGCTATCGATCTTCTTGCGGCCACCGCGGAAGTGCAGCACGCTGGGGCTCGGGATCGTCATCTTGGGCATGACGTTGGCGACGCTGGCCAGATAGCGGAAATGATCCAGCATCGGATGGGTATCGTTGAAGCCGACCTTGCCGTCGACCCGGATCTGTTTTGCACTCGTCTGCACGCCCTGGAACTGGATGCCCTGGTCGCCGGTGAAGCCGGTGACGCCATCGAGCTGCTCGAGAAAATCGAAGTGCCACCAGGCGCGGCGAAATTCCCCGTCGGTCACCACCTCGAGGCCAGAGGCTTCCTGCTGCTCGACCACCTGGCGAATCTCTCGATCCTCGACGATTTTGAGCGCGGCGTCGTCGATATCGCCCTGCTGGTGCCGGGCCCGGGCCTCTTTCAACGCCGGCGGACGAAGAAAGCTGCCGACAATATCGGCTCGGAATGGGGGATGCGCTTGTGACATGAATCTGTCTCCTGTTCTGGGACTTCGCCATGCGGTGTCATCGGCGAGCGTCGATACCGAGGTCGCCAATGATGCGGGCTGGGCGGCCATTCGGCCAATGAAGCCAGTTCAAGGTCGCCATGTGCATCATTCATCGTGAGATTCGTGGCCTGTCGTACCGGCGTCGCGCTCTCAAACTTTAGTGGTAGGATTGTCGACCCCCGCCGACGCATTCACCGACGTGCCATCGGCATCGGCCGGGAGTTTTTTCCATCGCGCCCCAGTTCGAATGACGGGGGTAAAGAACAGGAGTGTCCCGTGACGACCCCTTCGCAGCATGATTTACGCAACGCCTTCCGCGAACTGCTCGCCAGCGGCGAGTGCTACTACACCGCGTCGGTGTTCGACCCGATGTCGGCTCGCATCGCCGCCGATCTCGACTTCGAGGTAGGCATTCTGGGGGGATCGGTCGCCTCGCTGCAGGTGCTGGCGGCGCCCGATTTCGCCTTGATCACTTTGAGCGAATTCGTCGAACAGGCCACCCGGATCGGCCGCGTGGCGCGACTGCCGGTGATCGCCGACGCCGATCATGGCTACGGCAACGCGCTCAACGTGATGCGTACGATCACCGAACTGGAGCGTGCCGGTGTCGCCGCGCTGACGATCGAGGATACCTTGCTGCCGGCGCAGTATGGGCACAAGTCGACCGATCTGATTCCCGTCGAGGAGGGTGTCGGCAAGATGCGCGCGGCACTCGAGGCGCGGATCGACCCGGCGTTGTCGATCATTGCACGCACCAATGCCGGCCAGCTCGATGACGATGCTGCCGTCGCCCGCATCCGGGCCTATCAGGCGGCCGGCGTCGATGCCATCTGCCTGGTCGGCGTCAGGGACTTCGAGCATCTCGAAAAGCTGGCGGCGCCGTTGACGGTGCCGCTGATGCTGGTGACCTACGACAATCCGGCGCTACGTGATCGAGCGCGACTGGCCAGGCTCGGGGTGCGCATCGTGGTCAACGGTCACGCCGCCTACTTCGCGGCGATCAAGGCGACCTATGACTGCCTGCGCGAGCAGCGCAACATTGCCACCAACGACCTGGACGCTTCGCAGCTGTCGACGCGGTACTCGACGCTCGAGGAGTATCGGATCTGGGCCCGCGAGTACATGGATGTGAAAGAATAGCGACGAGCCAAGGCTACGAGCGACGACGAGTAGAGCTGCGCGGCGAAACATTGGTAAGCGTCGGGTCGATCCGGTCAGCGGTTTCCCTTGTTGTCACGAAGCGGCATTCTAGGCCGCCCGAAGCTGTATTTTCCTCGAACGGAGATGACGATGACTGTCATGCAATGGGAACGCCTGCTCGATCCCGTCCGACTGCACGATGCTCGGACGTCGCGTGGTGAAATTGGCCGTAGTCCGTTCCACAAGGACTACGACCGTATCGTCTTCTCCGGTTCATTTCGGCGCCTGGGACGCAAGACCCAGGTTCATCCGCTGACCGATAACGATCATATCCATACCCGGTTGACCCACTCGATCGAGGTCGGCTGTGTCGGTCGCAGTCTGGGAATGATCGTCGGCGAGCAACTGCGCGACAGCCTGCCGGGCTGGGTCACGCCCGCCGATCTCGGCGTCATTGTCCAGGCAGCCTGTCTCGGCCACGATATCGGCAACCCGCCATTCGGCCATGCCGGTGAATATGCGATTCGCGACTGGTTCAAGTGGGCCGAGGCGCAGGGGAGCGGTTTGCTGGAGGGGCTGGACGAGGCGCAGCGCCGGGATCTGCTGACCTACGAAGGGAACGCCCAGGGCTTCCGGATCGTGACCCAGATCGAGTACAACCAGTTTCGCGGCGGCATGCGGCTCTCCGCCGCAACGTTGGGCACGCTGCTCAAGTATCCGTGGACGGTCGAGCACGGCGGCCAGATGGGCAAGTTCGGCTGCTACCAGTCCGAGAAGGATTTGCTGATCGAGGTCGCCGAGCGGCTCGGGCTCAAGTCCGTCGATGGTTCCAAGTGGTGCCGCCATCCCCTGGCCTATCTGGTCGAGGCCGCGGACGATATCTGCTATGCGCTGCTTGATCTCGAAGATGGCCTGGAGATGGGCATCTTGCGGTATGAAGAGGTCGCACAGGTGCTGCTACAGATTGCCGGCGAGCCGCCGACGGGATACGAGCAGATGGCCGTCGAAGGGGTGTCGCAGCGCCGACGGATCGCGGCGCTGCGCGGTGCGGCGATGGAGCGCGCCGTCAATGAAGTCGGTGATGTCTTCGTTCAACACGAGAAAGCGCTGCTCAACGGCACGCTCAATGATGATCTGCTCGAGCTCTGTCACCCGGATCTCACCTGGGGCGTTTCCTCGGCCAAGCAGTTGGCCCGCGAGCGCATCTTCCAGAACGAGCGCAAGGCCAAGCTCGAGATCGGCGCTTATACCACGCTCGGTATTCTGCTGGAGGCATTCATCGGCGCGGCCCACGAGCTGCATCACACCGGGCACTCCTCCTTCAAGCATCAGCGTGTCCTCGCGCTGATCGGCGAGAACACGCCGAAGCCGAACTGGCCGCTCTACGACAGCTATCGTCGAATGCTCGATTTCATCGGCGGCATGACCGACCACTACGCGGTCGAACTGGCCCAGGAGATGGGTGGGCGCCTCAAGGGCGACTGAGTCCCCCGCTTTTTCATCTCGTCGTCGGGCCCGTGTCCGGCCTCGTCGTTTTTGGTACCCATCGGCCCATCGCATCATGCGAGTGTTGGGTAGGGCTGTTGAAAGTCGGTCCATAACGCCGTATTTTAATTGAACGGTTAATCAATAAAAATTACTGTCGATAGCTTCAGACCGCTTGTCAATGTCGCCGCCTCCCCCCCGATGGGAGAAACCATTCTCGCTTTTATCCGGCGATGAGCCATCTTTCATACGCCAGTGTCGGCATCACCAACCTGGCAAAGATGCGCGACGAGTTGGCTGGCGGTTCCACGACCTGACACGAAGCCCGGCAGGCGACTGCGGAGTGTCAGGGCAAAGAGTGGGTCGAATCTTCCGTTGAAGGTGTGGCTGGATTCAACGACCGAGGTCGACTTAACTCAACTCGAGGTCATAAGGCCTCGCGGCGGGAATACGGAAACGAGTCAAGGGTTTCAACGCCCTGTGCCCCTGCAGGCCACGTCAGCCTCCAGGGTGCGCTGATGCTCGTCAACGCAAACTATCTGAACATGATGGGAGCCGCATGAGCACAAGCCCCGATAATAATTCCACGACCCAGGACAGGCTGAATCCAATCGTCTTCTATGGGTCGGTCATTGGCATCGTCGCCTTTTCGCTATGGGCGATGATCGCTACCGAGCAAGCGAACGGCATCATCAACGCGCTGCTGGGTTGGATCTCCAACACTTTCGGCTGGTACTACTTTCTGACAGTCGTCATCTACTTGGCCTTCGTGGTGTTTGTGGGCTTTTCCCGCTTTGGCAAGATTCGCCTCGGGCCGGAGCATTCGAGGCCCGACTTCAATATCTTCTCCTGGTCGGCGATGTTGTTCTCTGCCGGCATCGGTATCGGGGTAATCTTCTTCGCCCTGGCGGAACCGCTGACTCAGTTCTACAACGCGCCCAATACGCCGAGTGACCAGGTGGCAGCCGCCCGTCACGCGATGCAGCTGACTTTCCTCCATTGGGGCCTGTCGGGCTGGGGGATCTACACGCTAGTGGGCATGTCTCTGGCGTTCTTCAGCTATCGGCACAACCTGCCGCTGACCATCAGCAGCGCGCTCTATCCGATCTTCGGCAAGAAAATCTACGGCCCTATCGGCCATGTGGTGGATATCGCCGCCGTGCTGGGCACGGTGTTCGGCATCGCGGCCAGTCTTGGAATCGGCGTCATCCAGCTCAACTACGGTCTGAGCTTCATGTTCGGCATCGCGGAAAGCGCCTGGACCCAGACCATCCTGGTGCTGATGATCGTGCTGTTCGCCACGATTTCCGCGGTGACCGGTGTCGAGAAGGGGATTCGCCGTCTATCCGAGTTCAATATTCTGCTGGCGATTGCCCTGCTGCTGTTCGTTCTGTTCGCCGGCAAGACGGTGTTCCTGCTCAACGCCCTAGTCATGAATGTCGGTGACTACCTGTCCAATTTCATCTCGATGTCGTTCAACACCTACGCCTTCGACCGTCCGACCGACTGGCTGAACGGCTGGACTCTGTTCTTCTGGGCTTGGTGGATCGCCTGGGGCCCGTTCGTCGGGCTGTTCCTGGCGCGTATCTCGCGCGGTCGCACCATCCGCACTTTCGTGGCCGGAACGCTGACATTGCCGATCGCGTTCATGATGATCTGGATGTCGATTCTGGGTAATAGCGCGCTCGACATGGCGATGAACGGCGCCACCGACTTCGGTCAGCAGGTCATGGAGACGCCGCCGGCAGGAATCTATCTGTTCCTGCAGCAGTACCCGTTCCCGGTCATTTCGACCATTGCGGTCAGTATTCTGGCCATCGTGTTCTTCGTCACCTCCGGTGACTCGGGCGCCCTGGTTCTGTCGAACTTCACCTCCAAGCTGAAGGACGTCAACAGCGATGCACCGATCTGGATGCGCATCCTGTGGTCGGCGGTGATCGGGGTGCTGACCCTGTCGCTGCTGCTGGCCGGGGGGCTGTCGACGCTGCAGAGTGCTGTGGTCATCACCGGTCTGCCGTTCTCGATCGTACTGTTCTTCATGATTGCGGGGCTCTACAAGGCGTTGAAGGTCGAGGCGTTCAAGGAAGATAGCCATCGGCTCAGTCTGTCCGGCTCGCTCTCGGGGCGTATGTCGGTCGGCAGTCGCGATCGGGCTCACGACTGGAAGACACGACTCAAGCGAGCCATGTCGTTCCCCAATCGTCAGCAGGCGCAGCAGTTCCTGGAAGAGACCGGACGGCCTGCGATGGATGCGGTACGCGAGGAACTGATGAAGCAGGGCGTCGAGGTCGATATCAGCACCGGCACGCAGAACGGTGACGACTACCTCTCGCTCTACGTCGATCTCGGCAGCGAGCAGAACTTCGCCTACCAGATCTGGACGCATCCGTTCTCGACGCCGTCCTTCGCCATGCGAACACCGCGCAGCAGCAGTCGCTACTATCGTCTGGAGGTATACCTGCTGGAGGGTAGCCAGGGCTACGACCTGATGGGTTATAGCCGCGAGCAGGTCATCGATGACATCCTCGACCAGTACGAGCGACATCTGCAGTTCCTGCATCTCAATCGCATGGAACCAGGGAGTATCAACATGCCCGATAGTCCCGAGCAGCCGCCAGGCTGACATCGGTTCTCTTCTCGCTGACCACGACCCCGGCCATCTGGCCGGGGTCTTTTTGTCCGGAAGGCGTCTCGATGCCCGCATCATTCGCGGCAGGCGTGCCCTGGCTGCGGGAGAGCCATTCCAGGATCGCGGTAGCGGTCGTCCTGCCGGGGTCGGCGATCCCCTGAGTGCCGAACAGACGGTTGAGCTCGAACAGGAAAGGGTGATCCCCGACCATGGCGACGTCGAATCCAGCGTGATCGACCCCCATGCGCGCGGCCACACGCTGAACCAGCGCGAGCGCGGATGAGGGGATGTCCTCGTGATCGATCGTGCCGCCCTGGGATATATCGGACGCGATACCTAACCCGTGATGTCGCCAAGCGCGGCGAGAGCGACGTGCTACGCTCAATTTTGTCGATAACAAAAAAGTGAGGACGGGATGTGGGCGCTTTCACCTGGTGGGATACCGCGGTTCTGATCGTCTACGTGGTGGGGATTGCCTGGGTGGGAGCCCGCTTCGGCAAGGATCAGGAGAGCACGCAGGACTACTTTCTCGGTGGTCGCAAGATTCCCGGCTGGGCCATCGGCCTGTCGGTAATGGCAACCCAGGCCAGCGCGATCACGTTCATCGGTGCGCCCGGCTGGGGTTTCGAGGGTGGCCTGGAACGCCTGGCCACGTTCATCAACGTGCCGCTGGCGATGGCGGTGCTGATCGTCGTGCTGGTGCCGATCTTCCATCGCGCCGGCATCTACAGCATCTACGAGCTGCTCGAGCGTCGTTTCGGGGCACTGACCCGGTCGCTGGCGGCGCTGCTGTTCCTGATCGCGCGCGGCCTCGCCACGGGCGTGGTGCTCTATGCGCCGGCGCTGGTGCTCTCGGTTGTGACCGGTTGGGATGTCAATCTGACCATCGTGCTGATGGCGGTGATCGCAGTGAGCTACACCGTGCTCGGCGGCATCAGCGCGGTGATCTGGACCGACGTGATCCAGATGTTTGTGCTGTGGCTGGGCGCGATCCTGAGCATGGTGCTGATGGTTTCGAGCCTGCCCGGCGGCTGGGGCGACGTGTTCGCCTACGGTGCCGCCAGCGGCATGTTCGATACCATCGACCTATCGCTCGACCCCACCGTGACCTACTCGCTATGGGCGGGGCTGATCGGTGGCGTGGTCATGCACGTCGCCTACTTCGGGACCGACCAGAGCCAGATCCAGCGGGTGCTGACCAGCCCCTCGATCGCCGAGGGGCAGCGCTCGCTGCTGATCGGCGGCTATCTGCTGGTGCCGCAGATGCTGCTGTTCCTGTTCATCGGCGTAATGCTCGCCGCCTACTACCAGCAGCACGGCCTCACCGCGCCGGACAACCTGAACGAGCTGTTCCCGCGCTACGTGGTCAACGCCTTTCCCGTCGGGGTGACCGGGCTGGTGATCGCGGGCGTGTTCGCGGCTGCGATGTCGAGCCTGGATTCCGCGCTCAACTCGCTCTCCGCGGTGACGGTGCGCGACTTCTACGCCCGCTACGTCAGGCCCGACGCCGACGAGAAGCACTACCTCAAGGCGTCGCGCTGGGCGACCATCTTCTGGGGGCTCTACGCCACCGCGTTCGCGTTCTTCGCCGGTAATCTCGGCCCGGTCATCGAAGCCGTCAACCGCATCGGTTCCTGGTTCTACGGCGCGCTGCTGGGGACCTTCCTGCTGGCCGTGCTCAGCCATCGCAGCAACGGCAGGGGGGCGGTCAGCGGCATCATCGTCGGTATGGCGGCGGTGTGGGCCGTCTCGCAGACCGATGTCTCCTGGCTCTACCAGAATTTCGTGGGGCTGATCGTCTCGGTCGTCGTCGGCTACGCCGTGAGCTTGACCGCGCCGGCACCGTCGGCCGCGCAGCTCTCGGACGTGGTGATCGACGAGACCGCGCCCGACATGCAGGCGATCCTCAAGGGGCGCAGTGACGGTGCCGCCGAGATTGGCCGCGATGCGCGCCTGACGCGGCGACGCTGCCTCGGCCTGATCCTCTGGTTCTTCGTGTCGCTGGCCGCGCTGGGGCTGCTGCAGGCCTGGGCCAATGGCTGATCGCGAGGACGAGCGGCGGATGATGCCGGAGGTGGGCACGACGGCGCCGACGGCGAGACTGCCTCGGCGACTGGGCGCCGTCGCCGCCGAGCCCCGGCTGCGGCGTTACGGTGCCGAGCGGTTCGAGCCGGCGTGGCTGTCGCTGTGGGCACTGGCGATCGGCCGCGACACGGGAGAAACGCTGGCTTGGTTGCTGGCGGCCGACAATCTGCCGAGAGCCATGCTGATGGCGGGGGCGTTGACCTCCCACCCGGCGGAACGTGACGGCGCGCTGGTCCTGGAAGGCGGTGGCCCGCCGACGCTCTCGCAGTTCGAGCGCTGGTGGCTGTGGGAGCGACTGGCCCGGCCGCGGCGGTGGGCGCTGCGGGTCATGCCTGCGACGTTGCGTCCGGTCGAATTTCCACTGTGGCTGGGGTATGCGCCAGGGCGGCCGGGCCGCCATGCCAGGCTGATCGTTCTCAGCGGCCTCTCCGGCGAGGCGCTGGGTGCCCTCAAGCCGGCGGTGCTGGCCGGGCTTCGCGACCGAGCGCGCGCCGAGGCCGCCAACGGTCGGCCATCGACGCGGGATGACGAGCGCGTTCCTGGCTAGCGGGCGTCACCGCTGCGCTCCATGGCGACCAGCTGCTCCCGGTTGGGCAGACCTTCCATGTCGCCGATCACCTGGACCTGGCGGGCGCCGATCAGGTTGCCGCGATGCAGCGCCGCGTGCCAGTCCAGTCCGTCCAGGTACGCGCTGACGATGCCCACCGCGAAACCGTCGCCGGCGCCGACGGTATCGACGACCTGCGCGACGGGCGAGCCGCCGACGGTGCCTTCGCTGTCGGCGGTGCGGAAATAGCTGCCTTCCGGCCCGAGCTTGATCACCACTGCCCTGGCGCCCCGATCGAGGTAGTCGCCAGCGATGTCGTAGGCCGTCTCGCGGCCGGTCAGCATGCGCCCCTCGCCCAGTCCCGGCATCACGATGTCGGCCTCCGCGGCCAGCGCGTTGAGGGTCTCGATCATGACCGCTTCGCTGGGCCACAGGCTGGGACGCAGGTTGGGATCGAACGAGACCGACAGTCCGGCGCGGCGAGCCTGGCGCAGCAGGTGGAAGGAGAGTTCGCGCGCCGAATCGGAAATGGCGGGCGGAATACCGGTGGCGTGGAGATGGCGGGCCGTCTCCAGCTCGACATCGCTGGCGTCGGCGACGCTCAGGTGGCTGGCCGCGCTGCCCCGGCGGACGTACTCGACGTGAGGATCGGCGCCGTTGATGGCACGCTCCTTGAAGATCATTCCGGTGGCGTTCGCTGCGTCATGCCGGACATGGCGGCAGTCGAGGCCCTCGGCCTCCAGCGCTCGCTGCAGGAAGGTGCCGTTGTGATCCGCGCCGACCCGACTGAGCCAGCGAACGTCGAAGCCCAACCTCGACAGTCCGATCGCGACATTGGTATCGGCACCGGCGGTGCGGCGATGGAATCTCGTCACCTGATCCAGCGGCCCTTGATCGTCGGCGATGAACAGCGCCATCGCCTCGCCAAACGTCAGGACATCGTAATCGGTGCGGGTATCGGAACGGGGCATGGCGTCTCCTGGTGGGTGCAAGCACGCTTTGTCGAAAACGTGACGTGAAAGAATAGTGGGGAAGTCGCGTCCGGGGAGCCGCTGCGAAACGTCGCCCCGGAGATGTCACTGGGGCGGTGGCTTGTTCTCGACGCGTTGGTAGCGCCGGTTCAGGACCTCCACCAGATGCTGGCGCTGGGCGTCGTCGATCGCTTCGCCTTGGGCAGTGCCCAACTGCGTGGCGAGATCGGCGCCATCGACTACCCGGACATCGCGGCTGTCGCCGAGATGCTCGGTCTCGTCATCGATCTCCCAGCCGGGCAGCACCAGTATGCCGCTCACCGGCACGCTCAACTTGGCGTGACGCGCCAGCCACTGACGTAGCCAGACCGTCGAAAGCCTGACCTTGCGCAGGACCTGACGCTCGTTCCAGCCGCGAAAGCGCAGCCGCTCGCTCTCCACCGAGACGGTATTGATGGGGTGGCCCTCGATATCGAGCGGAAACTCGCGGGCCACGGTCTGGATCACGAACACGCCCTGCGGCGTCACCAGCACGTTGTCGATGGTGTAGGAGTCGGCGGGGAAGTCGTGGAATACGAAGTAAGGCTTGGCCAGCGGGCGAATCAGGTGGTCCAGGGCCTGTCCCACCGCCAGTTCACAGGCGAGGCTGCGCGTCAGGCGGCGCACCCGCTGCACGTCGCGCAGGATCAAAAAGCAGAACAGCATCGCCAGCAAGGTACTGACGACGCCGTACAGCGACCACTCCAGCCAGCTCTGCTCCTCGGCGAACAGCATCCGGCCCATGCCGTAGACCAGTGGCATCAGGGTGAGCGTCGGCGCCAGCGTGGCATCGAGGAAGAACACCATGCGCGCTTTTTCCAGCCGGTCCCGGTGCGCCTGGGCGATTTCGCGGATCGGCTTGCCGTCGTGCGGGGAGCGGAGGCCGACGGTCTGCACGTCGCGCAGGGTGATCGCCACCAGCGCGGCGGCGCCCAGCGGGGCGAGAAAGATCAGCGGCAGCACGTACTCCAACCAGGCCATGAGCGGTTGTCCTTGCAGTGGCGTGGGCGGGAAGAGGCTCCATTCTAGCCGAGGTCGAGTGTCGTCTGCGATCTTGGTGCGCCGTCGATGCAGATCCGGTTGCGTCCGGCATGCTTGGCCGCGTAGAGCGCCTGATGGCGCCGAGATTCTGACGTTCGGCACGATAGGGTGAGGCGTGGTGCCTCGCTCGCCAGTAGGCGAGACCAGAACAGGATCTGCCTTGCCCACAGCGTCCAGACCCAAGGTGGGGTCGGCAATTCATGGAGCGCGCTACCGATGCACAGTCCGCCAATCAGAAGCCCAAGGGTCCGTGGCGCGTAGATGCGTTTAGCGAGACATGCCCCTCAAACGCTTGTCGACCACGGGATCCAGAGGCGTATCGGGCATGTCGGCAGCCATCCGGCGTCGAAGACGCCTATATTGTGTCAACGAATCGTATCTATCTTTCATATCTAACATCGGTCGCCGGAAAATAGCATGTCCAAAGAGTCAATTCCGGATCTCGCGGCGCTGGTCGATTTCGTCGAGCGCCACCCGCGACTGTTCGTGCTGACTGGCGCCGGCGTCAGCACCGACTGCGGCATTCCCGACTATCGCGATGCGCGGGGCGACTGGAAGCGGCCGCCACCGGTCAGTCATCAGGCTTTCATGGGGAGTCACGGGGTTCGGCAGCGCTACTGGGCGCGTAGCCTGGTCGGATTTCGTGCCCTGGCCAACGCGCATCCCGGCCAGGCGCACCGGGCGTTGGCGGTGCTGGAACGGCAGTCGCGCATCACCGCGCTGGTGACCCAGAACGTCGACGGCCTGCATCAGCGTGCGGGTGCCCGTCGCGTCATCGATCTGCATGGGCAGGCCGACGTGGTGAAGTGCCTGCGCTGCGACGCGACGATGATGCGCCATGCGCTCCACGACGAGCTCTCCCGCCTCAATCCACAATGGCTGGCGTTGACCGCGGAGTTCGGGCCGGACGGCGATGCCGATCTCGATGGCTACGATTTTTCGACCTTCGTGGTGCCGAACTGTCATCGCTGTCATGTCGGCATTCTCAAGCCGGACGTGGTGTTCTTCGGCGACAACGTCCCCAGGGCCCGCGTCGAACGGGCCTTCGATGCCCTCGAGGCGGCTTCGGGGGTGCTGGTGATCGGGTCGTCGCTGATGGTCTATTCCGGGTTTCGCTTTGCCCGTCGGGCGGCCAGGGACGGCAAGTCGCTCGCCTGCGTCAATCTCGGCACCACGCGGGCCGATGAGCTGTTCGCGCTCAAGATCGCGGCGCCGATCGGGCCGACGCTGACGGCGCTGGTCGACGAGCTGGAACGGCGGCGACGCGGCAACGCCCCGGAACGAAAGAACCCGGCCGAGGCCGGGTTCTGATGTCGCCAGCGGTACCGGGCGTTCACTGGCGCGTCGGCGGTGCCATGAACTCCGGGCCGACCGGGTCCTTCACCTGCTTCGACAGAATCGCGTCGATATCCGCCATGTCCTCGTCGCTCAGACGCCAGCCGGTGATGTCGCCCAGCGGGTCGACCTGTTCCGGCTTGCGGGCGCCCCACAGCGCGACGATGTTGGGCGAACGGTCCAGGATCCAGCGCACCGCCAGTGCCAGCACGCTCTTATCGTGGCGGGTGCGGGCCAGTTCGGTCAGCGCGTCGACGGCGGCCAGATACTGGGCGAAGCGCGGCGGCAGGAACTTGGGATCCTTGTTGCGCAGATCGTCGCCGCTGAAGGTGTAGTCCGGGTGCATCTTGCCGGTGAGCAGCCCACGACAGAGCGCGCCGTAGGTGAGCAGGGTCAGGTCGTTGTCCTCGGCGTAAGGCAGGATCTCGCCTTCGATATCGCGCTCGAAAAGGTTGTAGGGCGGCTGCAGCGTGTGCAGTGGCGCCGACCGGCGAAAGATGTCGCACTGCTCGGGGGAGAAGTTGCTCACGCCGATCGCCCGGATCTTGCCTTCGCGGTGGAAGCGCGCCATCGCCGTGGCGGTCTCCTCGAGCTCGACCAGGGGATCCGGCCAGTGAATCTGATAGAGATCGATATGATCGGTCTTCAGTCGCCGCAGCGAGTCGTCGAGCTCCTTCTCCAGGCGCTTGGCGGTGGCATTGCGGGCCAGGCTGTTGTCGTCGTACCACTCGAGGCCGGCCTTGGTCGCCAGTACCAGCTTGTCGCGCTGGTCGGACTGGGCAACCGCCTTGCCGACGACTTCCTCCGAGTGGCCGAAGCCATAGGCCGGGGCGGTATCGATCAGGTTGACGCCCCGGTCGATGGCGGCGTGGATGGTGCGAATCGCGTTGGGGTCGTCGGTGCCGCCCCACATGCGTCCGCCCATGGCCCAGGTACCGAGGCCGATACGCGAGGTGACGATATCCGTACCCGGTAATGTCAGTGTTTCCATCCTGCCCTCCTTGGTGATGAATCGAAGATTTACAGGGTGAGGTGCCAGCCCGTCCACCACAAGCCGTACCTTCGGCGGGTGGTCTCTTCAGCGAGTCGGTGCCGCGCCGGTGGTCGTGACCGGGATGTCGGGTTCGGCGGCGTCACCGGCGCCGAAAACCGACACCGGATCGGGATTCAGGTAGAGGATACGGTCGTCGTCGCGAATCTGCGCGCTGAGGCGATAGAGATCGTCGCGATCGATCGCTTCGGCGGCATACTGCAGCGTGACCGGAATCGGCAGCCGCCCCAGCTGTTCGTAGCGGCTGCTGGCCAGTACGTCGCCGGTGGAAATGTCCTTGAGCTGGACCTCGAGCACCGCGGATTCGGGCAACGTGACCGGCTCGTCGGCAACCACGCGAGCCGCGAGGGTGTCGAACCGGGGGCCGCCGGCACAGCCCGCCAGCATCCCGAGTGCCAGTGCGGCAGTGGCGAGTCGGAGCCACCATGAAGCGTTGAACGAGAACATCGAATCCCCTTGAGCGTTGAAGCGCGCGGCGGTACCACTGGGACAGGAGAACGGAGCGTAAATTCCCTGCACCGGGCACGGCGCGGGAGCTCTCCGGGATCACCCCCCGGCGAGTTTGACCTTGTAGCCTAGCGATTCCAGCTCACGCCTGAGCACATCGCGATGGTCGCCCTGGATCTCGATCACGCCATCCTTGACCGAGCCGCCCGTCCCACAGCGTTTCTTGAGCGACTTGGCCAGCGTTTTCAGCGCTTCGGCATCCAGCGGCACGCCTTGAATCGTCGTCACCCCCTTGCCCTTGCGGCCACTGGTCTCACGCCGGATGCGAACGATGCCGTCGAGCGCGGCGATCCGTTCGGCTTCCTCGCGCGCCCGGCACTCGCACTCGGCGACAGGGCGACGGCAGTCGGGGCAGGTCTCGCCATGTTCGGTCGAATAGACCAGACCGCGCAGTTGATCCTGTAACGAAGGCATGGGAACTCCGATAAGACGTGAAGGGCACATGATAACGCGGCCATCCGGCCGCTAACGAGCGATCCACAACGATCGCGGCCCGAGCCAGGGGCTCGGGCCGCGATCATCGCCGTCAGCGGTGGATCCTCGGTCGGTGGCTGCCGCCGAACGCGCTCGGTCGAGCTGCTAGAGGTTGCCGACGGCGAGGGCCGGGATCAGCTTGTCGATCACCGCCGGCAGTTCGCGCATGTGGCGAATCCCGATGGCGCCGGAGGGCGTGGGCTCGAGGTCGGGGAAGCGATTGAGATGGACGACCCGCATTCCCGCGGCCAGCGCGGCGCGGACGCCCACCTGGGCGTCGTCGATCACGATGCAGTCGGACGGTGCGAAGCCCATGTCGCGGCCGGCGTGCAGGAACAGGCCCGGCGCCGGCTTCCAGCTGCCCACGGTGTAGGCGCTGTAGATGTGATCGCCGAAGAAGCCCCGCAATCCCGTGCTGTCCAGCGCTCGCCGAATCTTGGTCTCGGGCCCGTTGGAGGCAACGCAGCGCGGCAGGGCGCCGAGCGCGTCGAGCGCTTCCGGCACGCCGGCGATGGGCTTGAGTTCGTCGACCATGCGTTCGTGCATCTCCTGACGCATCGCCGTCTCGATTCGCTGACGAACGGGATCCTCGAGACGCCCGTGCAGTCGTTCCAGATGGGAAACGATGCTGGCGAACCGTGCGCCACGAAAGTCCGTCATGTACTCGCTGGCCTGAAAGGGCAAGCCAGCCTGATTCAGATACTTCGCCATGACTTCGGCGAGCAGGGGTTCACTATCGACCAGAGTGCCATCGCAATCGAAAAGCAAGCAGAGGGGATCGGGCATGGTGGGTCGCCTCGAGGGCGCTGTCAGTGGATGTTACGCCGGCCGGTGATGATGTGTCGGGCCGCTGCGGTTGACTCCAGTTCTCTGATTATCGGCCCCGTGATCGAAGACTGTAGGATTACGGAACACTGTTTTTAATCTGTCTTGCAACTTTAGTCGCCCTGGCTGGAAATCACAAGCCGGAGCAAAGGGCTCCCCAGAAATTGCACACTTTTTGATCATCCGATATCAGCCGGCGTCCGGGCCGAAAGTCTGGGGCAGGTAGAGGATCAGGTCGGGGAAGGCGATCAGCAGGCCGATCACCAGCAGCATGACCAACAGATAGATCATCGTCGTGCCCAGCGCCGCGAGCAGGGGGATGCCGCCGATCTTGGCCGAGATCATCAGGCACAGGCCGTAAGGCGGGGTGATCAGGCCAAGGCCGAGCGCCATGACGCTGATCACGCCAAACTGCAGCGGATCGACGCCCGCCTGCGCCGCCAGCGGTTGGAAGATCGGTGCCAGAATCGCCATCGCCGGCAGCGAATCCATGAAGGTGCCGACCAGCAGCATGACGATGGTGGCGATGATCAGCAGCGTGGTCGGGTCGCTGATCTCGACGCCAGCCATCAGCTGCGGTGGAATGCGATAGAAGCTGATCAGGTAACCGAAGATGGCGGCACCCACCAGGCTGAATAGCGACAGCGAGCAGAGTCGAACGGTGTCGGTCGAGGCGTCCAGCACGCTTCTGAAGGTCAGCTCGCGGTAAACGATGAAACCCAGCAGCAGGGCATAGAGCACCGCCATTACCGCCGCCTCGGTCGGCGTGACGATACCGAGGGTAATGCCACCGATGATCAACACCGGTATGCCGGCGGCGAGCAGGCCGTCCTTGCCCGAGCTGGCCAGCTGCCTGAGCGTGGCCCGCTTGCGCGTCGGCACGTCGTAGCGGCGCACATAGCCGAGGTTGAGCAGCAGTTGTGCCACCGCGATCAGGACCCCGGGGATGATTCCACCCAAGAACAGCCCGGCGATCGAGGTGCTGGTCAGCGCACCCCAGACGATCATGTTGATCGACGGCGGAATGATGATGCCCATCACCGAGGAGGCCGCAGTGACAGCGACGCTGAAATGGGCCGGGTAGCCCTCTCTCTTCATTGCCGGGATCAGCACCGTACCGATGCCGGCGCTATCCGCCGTCGATGAGCCCGAAACCCCGGCGAACAGCATGCTCACCAGCACGTTGACGTGGGCCAGTGCACCTTTGACATGGCCGACCAGATTGAGACACAGCGTGATCAGGCGGTCGGTGATCCTGGCCGCGTTCATCAGGTTGCCGGCGAGCAGGAACAGCGGGACCGCCAGCAGCACGAACGAATCCATGCCGTAGTACATGCGCTGGAACATGACCCAGGGTATGAGACGTGGGTCGAGCACGATGATCGAGAACGACGTCAGCACCAGCGACATGGCGATTGGGACGCCGAGTATGATGAATACGCCGAGCAGCGCGAACAGAAGCCACGGCAGCAGGGGTAACCAGTCAGTGGGCATCATGATCTGTTCTCCGGCGAGCCGAGTGTCTGCGTCGGGGGCGCGTACCCCGGCTCATCGATTTCGGAAGGCGTGTCGAGCTTGCGCTCCATGGCGTCGACGCCGTGGGCCATCGTCACCAGCAGGCGCTGCAGGCTGAACAGCACGATCAGTAGGCCGCTGACGAAGAAGGTCGAGTAGGTCACCATCATCGGCAGCTGCGAGGCACTGGCGATGCGATCGAAACCGGAGCGCAGGAAGTCGAAGCCGAACACGACGAAGATCACGCCCACCAGCAGGCAGGCGACGTCGCGAATCACTCGCGTGATCCGATCCGGCCGGGAACCGCGCGGGAATGCCTCCAGCACGAAGTGGTCGGCATGCAGCACGCCGATGGCGGTGCCCAGCATGATCATCCACTGGAAGGCGAAACGGCTCATCTCCTCGGTCCAGTAGAGCCGCGGCATGAAGCCCAGGTTGCGGCTCGCGATCTGATAGACGATCAGTACGATGAAACTGGCCAGCAACAGCAGCAACACGCCATTGAGGAAGCGCTCCAGCTGGCGGTTGACGCGGCCCAGGGCCATTGCGAATGGCATGAGGTGCTCCTCAATCCGTGTCGATGATGAGTTCGTGGAGATCGCCTAGCCCCATGTCGTCGATGACCCGTCCCAGCGGTTCGGCGACGAGCTGCTGCATCCGCTCACGGTCCATGGGGTAGAAAGTGGCGCCTTCCTCTTTCAGCTTGTCCCGGGACTCCTTGTCGAGCCGGATCTGCAGGTTGCGCGCGTACTGCTCGCTCTCGTCGGCAGCCGCTTGCACCGCCTGCCGCTGTGCCGGCGTCAGCGAGTCCCAGGTGTCGTCGGAGAGCGTCAGCAGGCGTACGGTGATGTCGTGCTCGGAGAGCCCGATATAGGGCGCGACCTCGTGGAAACGCATGCGGTAGATCCACTCCGCCTCGTTGAGCAGGCCGTCGATGGCGCCGAGCTGCAGGCCGGTGTAGATCTCCTTGTAGGCCATCACCGTCGGCTGGGTACCCAGCGCCGCCCAGGCGGTGATCACCGGGCGGGTCGGATTGGTGCGCAGCTTCATGCCCCGGAGCGCGTCGAGATTCTCGAGTGGTCGCGTGCTGACGATCTGACGCGTGCTCCCGCCGTAGTAGGCGAGCACCTTGACCCCGGTTTCCTCCTCGATACGCCGGGCGATTTCCCGGCCCGGCTCGCCATCCAGCACGTGACGCCAGTGGTCGAGATCGCGATACAGAAAGGGAATCGAGAAGATGCTGGCGGTGTGCGAGAACTCCGAGATCAGCCCCGGGTTGACGATCGAGAGGTCCAGCGCACCGGCGGTCTGCTGCTCGAACATCTCGGTTTCGTGACCCAGCACCGAGTTACTGTAGATGTTGACCGTCAGGCCGCCGTCGGTCTTCTCCTCCAGCAGCTGCTTGAAGCGCTTTGCACTGAGGTGATAGGCCGTGTCCTCGGTGGCGCCATGGCCGAAGATCAGCTCTCGGGCCTGGGCGTGAGGAATGATGGCGACGAGGGCCGTCAGCGCCAGTGTCGTCAGCAGGGCGGTGGCGAACCCGCGATAGGCCGAGGGGCGGTGGTTCATGTCAACTCCTGCGCGACAGCGGATGAGATTCGGGAACTGGCGCGAATCACCAGGGGCGCCTCGAGCACGATGCGCTGTCGCTCGCCTTCGGGCTGCGCTATCCGCTTCAGGGCCAGTTCGGCGGCGTTGCGACCGATGGCACGAGGATGCGTCGCGATGCTGCTCAGGGCGGGCTCGGCGAGAGCGGCTTCCTCGATGTCGTCGACGCCGATCACCGCGCAATCCCGTCCCGCGCGAAGCCCGAGATGCGACAGCGCCAGCAGGGCGCCGAGCGCGACCAGATCGTTGTGGCAGATCAGTGCGGTAGGCGTGGTGTTGCCGCGCAACAGCGCCAGGGTTCGTTCGCGCCCCGCGCAACGGGTCAATGGCCCGCGATCGACGTTCGACAGATCGTCGAGACCGGCTTCGTGCATGGCGTGTCGATAGCCCGCGAGGCGCTCCCGGCCGGCGGAGTGATCGGCGATACCCGCGAGCAGCGTGATGCGGCGATGCCCCTGGATGACGAGATGACGAACGGCATTGATGACGCCGGTGCGGAGATCGGCGCCGACATAGTCGCCGAGCGGCGACTTGCCGACGTGTCGCATGACCTCGATACAAGGCATGCCCCAGTCGGCTATCGCTTCGATCGATGCCGCCGGTGTCTCTTCCGCCGGGCACAGCAGTAGTGCGTCGACCCGATGCTCACGCATGCGGGCGAGAAACCGAGCCTGACGATCCAGGCTGTCGCCGCTGCTGGCCAGGAAGGGGATGTAGTCGGCGGCCTGCAGTGTCTCGTCGATCCCCGCCATCAAGGCCCCGAAGAACGGATTGGCGATATCGTGGACAACCACCCCGACGGTGGCGGTGCGCGAGCTTCTCAAGGTCGCGGCGCCGCGATTGTAGACGTAACCCAGCGCGGCGGCGGCTTCCTGCACCCGCTTTCGGGTCGCCCCCGCCACCAATTCACTCTCTTGCATCACCAGCGAGACGGTCGAACGAGACACGCCCGCATGGGCGGCGATGTCTTTGAGCGTCACGCGGGTTCGAGCAGTGGATCCCATCGTATCCTCGTATTTGGATCGATCCAAAAGTGTCGAAAAGGCTAGTGTGCCACGACGATGTCGCCTATCCCCCTTTGGTGGTATATCCCATCACCGGCAGTCGGGAGCCTCGACGCAGAGGCCCCGGCCGGATGAGCGCGGCACTGTCAAAGACACGAGCGTGATATCAGTCGAAACGGCCTGCCCAGGCTTCCTCGTTGAACGGGCTGAGCGGACGCTTGCCCTCCAGCGCCAGCATGATGTTGTCCACCGCACGCTGCGCCATTGCCGTGCGCGTTTCATGGGTGGCGGAGCCGATATGCGGCAGTGCGACGACGTTGGGCATCCTGGGCAGCGGGGAGTCCGCCGGCAGCGGCTCCTGTTCGAACACGTCGAGACCGGCACCGCGAATGCGGCCGCTTTCGAGGGCTTCGATCAGCGCCGCCTCGTCCACCACCTGGCCGCGGGAGATGTTGATGAAGATGGCGCTCTCCTTCATCAGCTCGAACTCGCGGGCACCGATGAGCTGGCGGGTCTCCGGGGTCAGCGGAACGATGGCGCAGACGAAATCGGACTGCTGCAGCAACTCGTCCAGTTCGCAGTGGTGGGCGCCCAGTTCCGCGTCGAGCGCCGGCTTGGGCGAGGCGTTGGCGTAGAGGATCTTCATGCCGAAGCCGAGTGCGCCCCGGCGAGCCACGGCCTGGCCGATACGGCCGAAACCGACCATGCCCAGCGTCTTGCCGTGGACGTCGCTGCCGAACTGCTCGGGCCCGATGCTCGCTTTCCAGTCGCCGCGCCTGACGTACTCGGCCAGCTCCACCACCCGACGCGCGGTCGACATGATCAGCGAGAAGCCGGTATCGGCGGTGGTCTCGGTGAGCACGTCCGGGGTGTTGCAGAGCAGAATGCCGCGTCGGGTCAGTTCCTCGACCGGGTAGTTGTCCACACCCACCGAGATGCTGGCGATCGCTTCGAGGCTGGGGGCGGCGTCGAGCAGCTCTGGCGTCAGGGTGACCCCGGCACCGATCAGGCCGTGGGCCTCGCCCAGTGCTTCGCGAAACGCCGGGTCGTCGGGCGACTTGAGCTTGCCGAAGTAGTCGACGTGGAAGCGTTCGCTGAGCTGGTCGAGTTGCTGGTCGTTGAGGCGGCGGTACGCCAGGATGCGCTTGCGCATGGAAGACTCTCCGGCTGGAAGATGCATGATGCCGCGGGCGATGACGTCAACGCCCGCGAGACGAGAGACGCACGAGCTTACCGACAAACCCGGCCCCTTGAGACGATGCTCCGACGAAAGTCTAGACCAGTGAGCGCGCGAGTGGCCGGGAATGTCATCGCGTGGCTGGTCCGACGAACGCCTGGACGAGTGAAACGCGGACTGATGGCTGCCGCCTTGGGGTGGCGCCGTTGGCGGAACCTTGTAATGTGGACGGTATATTCGTGATGAGGCGAGGCGTGACGATGCAAGCGGACGTTGTGGTGCTGGGTGCCGGCATGATCGGCGTGTCGACGGCGTTGCAGTTGCAGCGGCGGGGCAGGCAGGTGGCGCTGATCGATCGGCGGGCGCCGGGGGAGGAGACTTCCTATGGCAACGCTGGGCTGATTCAGCGCGAAGCCGTCGAGCCCTATCCGTTTCCCCACGACAGCCGCATGATCTTCAAGGTCATGCGCAAGGGCGGCATCGACGTCAACTATCATCCGCTGGCGCTGCCCAAGCTGGCCTCGCCACTGGCGCAGTACTGGTGGTGGTCGTCACCGTCGCGCTACGCCAGGGTCGCGCGGGAATACAGCCGGCTGATCGAGCACTGCTTGAGTGAGCACGACAGCCTGATCCGAGAGGCGGGCGCCGAAGCGCTGGTGCGCCAGACCGGCTGGCGCACGGCGTTTCGGACACCGGGCGCCATGGCGCAGGGCATCGCGCACGCCGAGCGGCTGCAGCGCGAGTATGGCGTCGAGCACGCGATCGTCGAGGGTTCGGAACTCAGCCGGCAGGAACCGGGCATCAAGCGCGAACTGGCCGGTGCGGTGCACTGGACCCAGCCCTGGTCGGTGCGCGATCCCGGCGCACTGGTCGCGAGCTACGCCGAGCTGTTTCGACAGCGGGGCGGCCATTTCGCCAACGGCGACGCGACGACGCTGGTACGACACGGCAGCGGCTGGCGCGTGACCACTCAGGAAGGGGTGATCGATGCCGAACAGGCGGTCATCGCTCTCGGCCCCTGGGCGGATACGCTGACCCGGCGTCTGGGGTATCGCCTGCCGCTGTTCGTCAAGCGCGGCTACCATCGCCACTATGCGATGCAGAAACCGCTCGGCATGGCGATGCTGGATGCGGAAAACGGCATCATGCTGGCGCCGATGAACCGCGGGCTTCGGATCACCACGGGCGCGGAATTCGCGCGTCTCGATGCCCGCGCCACGCCGATGCAGTCCGGCAAGGCCGAAGTCGCGGCGCGCCAGATTCTCGATCTCGGCGAGGCGGTCGAAACCTCGTCCTGGCTGGGTGCGCGACCCTGCACCAGCGACATGAAACCGATCATCGGCCCGGCGCCGAAACACCCTGGGCTGTGGCTGCACTTCGGGCACGCGCATCAGGGCTTCACGCTGGGGCCGGCATCCGGACGGCTGCTGGCGGAAATGATCTGCGGCGAGACACCCTATATCGACCCCGCGCCCTACGCCCCGACGCGGTTCTGAGCGCAAGCCGCCAGAGAGGACGCGGGGATCAAGCGCGAGCCTGCCCGGGCCGCTTGATCAACTGACGGAATTTCGGCAGCTGCCGGGCGATGGGCGGTAAACGCAGGATCATCAGCAGGGCGCCGACGGCGGCGTAGAGGCTCCACTGCTCCAGGTCGGCACGGACCACCCAGAGGAAGTGCAGCAGCCCCAGGCCGAGCACCAGATAGACGATCTTGTGCAGCGTCTTCCAGCGCTTGCCCAGCTTGCGCATGGACCACTTGTTGGAGGTCACGCCCATCACGATCAGACCGGTGAGTGCCAGCATGCCGACGATGATGTAAGGGCGACGAACGATCTCGCTGCCGAGCCGGGACAGATCCAGCCCGAGGATGAAGACGGCATAGCAGAACAGGTGCAGCAGCGCGTAGGTCAGGGTCCACAGGCCGAGCTGACGTCGAATCAGGGTGAAGCCCTTCCAGCGCGTCAGCTTGGTCAGCGGGGTCAGGCTCAGCGTCAATAGCAGCATCCACAGAATGCCCTGGCCGATATTGAGCAGCAGATAGCGGCCGGGTTCCGGGCCGGCGGCGTTGATGGCGACCTGGGAACTCCAGTAGGCCAGCGGCACCAGCGCGGCAATGAACACCGCAATGCGCCACAGCGTCAGCGTATAGCGTGGCATCGACATTAGAAGCTCTTCCTCAGGTCCATGCCCTGATAGAGGCTCGCGACCTCGTCGGCGTAGCCGTTGAACATTCGCGTGTCGATGATGTTGGGATTGAACAGGCTGTTGGGCAGCCGGCGTTCGGTAGCCTGGCTCCAGCGCGGATGGTCGACCTTCGGATTGACGTTGGCATAGAAGCCGTACTCGTCCGGGGCGATCGCCTGCCACGAGTTGACCGGCTGCTCTTCGACCAGCGAGATGCGCACGATCGACTTGATGCTCTTGAAGCCGTACTTCCACGGCACGATCAGCCGGAACGGCGCGCCATTCTGGTTGGGCAGCTCGCGGCCGTACATGCCGAGCCCGAGGATCGCCAGCGGGTGCATCGCCTCGTCCATGCGCAGACCTTCGGTGTAGGGCCAGTCGATCAGCGCGAACGACGAGTCCTGCCCCGGCATCTGATCCGGTGCGACCAGGGTCTCGAACTTGACGTACTTGGCCTTCGAGGTCGGCTCGGCCCGCTTGATGACGTCACCCAGCGGAATCCCCAGCCACGGAATCACCATCGACCACGCCTCGACGCAGCGCAGCCGATAGATGCGCTCCTGCAGTCGAGAGGGCTTGGCGATATCCTCGAGGTCGAAGCGCCCGCCGTTGGCGACCTCGCCGTCGATCACCACGCTCCACGGCTGAGTCTCGAGCGAGTCGGCGTTGCGGGCGGGGTCGCTCTTGCCGGTGCCGAATTCGTAGAAATTGTTGTAGTGGGTGGCGTCTTCGAACGGCGTCAGCTTGTCCAGCTCCCGATCGGCGGGTACCACGCTATCCCACTCGGCGTTTTCCAGCTTTGGCTTGAACCAGCCCGGCGGATTGCCGGCCGGTACGTCCTGATAGTCGGACGCGGCGGCCTGGGCGCGGCCGGCCAGCGCCAGCCCCGCGCCGACGCCCGCCAGACCGCCCATAAAGCGACGACGCGAGAGGTAGACCGATTCCGGGGTGACGTCCGATTCGCGCAGGTCGCCGGGTTTGGCAATCTTGATCAACATGATGAGTCTCCAACCGCCAACAGTGGCATGTCGTGGATACGCGGGCAGCGCGCGGCTGGATGCGTATTGCGCCATTCGGCGCGCGCCGGGACTTGCTCCGAGTCTCGTATGACGCTCATTCTAGGTGATCTATTCCCTCGCCCCAGGCAAAAAATTCGGGCCGCGCTCAGATCACGCCCAGCCAACGCCACCAGACGAAATCCAACGGCCACAGCAGCACGATGGTGATCAGCGCCAGCGGCAGCGTGATCCGCATGGCCTGGCGAATGGTCACGCCGGAGGTGAGCAGGCCGATGATCAGTGGCGGCGACTGATAGGGAAACACCACGGTCGAGAAGCCGATGACCTGGGACATCACCACGGCCGACGGCGACCAGCCGGTGACATCGGCCAACTGCGGCGCCAGCGGCGTCATCACCGCGGGGATGCCGGGCAGCGTGACCAGCATGCCCAGCACCGTACCGATCACGGCGAGCCAGGCGAAGTTGCCGGCGGTCGACTCGGGTGACAGCGGCAGCACCTCGAGCAGCCGACCGGCGATCGCCTCGCCCAGCCCGCTCTGGTGTGCCAGGGCGCCCAGGCTGACGATACCCGCCACATAGATGAACGGTTCCAGATTCATCTGCTGCAGGGGCCTGGCCGGCAGCAGTCCGCTGCCGGGAAACAGGCAGGCCAGCGCCACCAGCATGCCGATCCAGGCCGGCGAGATGCCGTGCCAGGCATCGGTCATCCACATCAGCACGGCGAAGGCCAGTAGTGCGCCCATCATGGTGCCCCCGCGGCCGAGCGGGTGAGCCGCCTCGGCCGCGAACGGCGACGGTGACTCCGCGCGGAACTGCCATAGAATCAGCGCCATGATCAGCGCCCACTTGAGCAGCCCCAAAACGGGAAAGTGCAGCAGCAGGTATTCGCCGTAACTGGGCGAGAAGCCGAGCACCGCTTCGCTGGCCCCCATCAGCACGTTGTTGGGCACATTGGCCGGCAGGATCGTGAAGGTGGGCAGGAAGCTCGACATGATGCCGCTGAGCAGGATGCCGCTGCGGCCTGGATTGCCCGGGGCGTAGCCGAAGCGGTCGGCCAGGGTCAGCAGGATCGGCACCAGCAGCACGATCCGGCCCATCGCCGACGGCATGAAGAACGAGGCGATCAATCCCAGCAGCCCGATGCCCACGACCGCCTGTGGATAACCCGATGCGAGGTGAGGGCCGATCCTGGCGGCGACGCGCTCGCCCAGGCCGGTATGGTTGATCGCGGCGCCGATCACCATGCCCGAGAACACCAGCCAGGTCGCCGCCGACTCGAAGCCGGCGAACGCCGTCGAGGCCGGGGCGACTTTCGCCACGGTGCACAGCGTGAAGAAGATCAGCGCGGTCAGCCACTGTGGCAACCAGCCCGTGGCCCACAGGCCGATACAGAGCACCACGACGATACCGGCCTGCAGCACCGAGCCATCGGCGCTGCCTAGCAACAGCCAGCCGAGAGCGCCCAGCAAGGCCAGCAGTGATAACCCTTGACGCCAGGGGAGAACGGTAACCGAAGACGACATCGTGGCGGTTCCAGAAACGAGCGAGGCGGCAGTATATCAGCGCCTCGAGGAGGTGGCGGATCGACTACGCTAAGCGCGGTGCCGTGTGGCAACGATCGGGAGGGAATATGACGACGGAAGCGATGGCGACGCTCTGCCTGAGTGGCGAACTGACCAACAAGCTCGAGGCGATCGCGAGGGCGGGATTCGATGGGGTGGAGATCTTCGTCGACGACCTGCAGTCCAGTGGGCTGTCGCCGCGAGCCGTGGGCGATCGCTGTCGGCAGCTTGGCCTGACGGTCGTGGCGCTACAGCCGTTTCGCGATGTCGAGGCGCTACCGCCCGAGCTACAGCGGACAATGCTCGACGAGGCCAGGCGCCACCTCGATACGCTGGCGGATCTCGGTGGGGACTTCCTGCTCGCCTGCAGCAGCACCCGGGAAGAGGCCGAGGACGACATCGACCGTGCCGTCGATACGCTGAGCGATCTGGCCGAGCTGGCCGCCGAGAGAAACCTGCGAGTGGGTTACGAAGCGCTGGCCTGGGGGCGCCATGTCTTCGATTATCGCGACGCCTGGGAGACCGTTCGACAGGCGGATCATCCGGCGCTCTCCATCGTGCTCGACAGTTACCACATTCTCGCCCAGGAGCTAGAGCTGGAAACCCTCGCCACGATCCCCGGCGACCGGATCGGCCTGGTGCAACTGGCCGACTCGCCGTGGCCGCGGGGACAGGAGCTGCAATCGCTGAGCCGACACTGGCGAGCGTTTCCCGGCGACGGAGAACTGCCCATCGAGCGCTTCATGACAGCGCTGGAACGAACCGGCTATCAGGGGCCGCTGTCGCTGGAGATCTTCAGCGATTCGCTCGGGGTCATGCCGACGGGCATGGCCGCGCTGCAGGGGAAGCACGCCCTGGAATCGCTGTTGGCATCGCGAACCTAGCGGGGCCGGCGCGACCTACATCAACCATAGATGGCTCAACCAGATGCCCAGTGCCAGCGTCACCGCGGAGAGCACCGTCGCCATGACCAGGGCGGCGGTGCCGAGTTCGGCGAAACCGTAACGCTGCCCGAGCAGGGGATACATGCTCAGCATCGGCGCGCAGGAGAAGATGATGGCGGCGGTGGCGAACACCGGCGTCAGCCCGGGGATCAGCAGAATCATCAGCAGCACGCTCAGTGGATGCAGCAGCAGCTTGGCCAGGGCGATCTGCGAGACGTCTCCGACCATGCCTCTCACTCGCAAGCCGCATAGCGTTCCCCCGATCACGAACAGTGCCACCGGCGACGACGATGCCGCCAGCATCTGCAGCACCCGGGCGATCGGTTCCGGCGGGTGCAGGTTCAGCGCCGCCAGTATCGTGCCGGCCGCGATGGCGATGATCAGGGGATGACGCAGGATACGCACGGCCACCGGTTTGAGCGTTGCCCAGAAACCGTTGTCGGGCTGGCGGGCGAACTCCGCCAGCACCAGTGCGGTGGGAATCACCAGCAGATTCTCGATCAGCATGTTGAGCGCCATGGCGATGCTCGCCGTGGGGCCGATCACCAGCACCGCCACCGGATAGCCGATGAACCCGCTGTTGGAAGCCGAGGTGCCCAGCGCATACATCGCCCGGCGCTCCAGCGGCTGATCGCTGCGCCAGGTGACCCACGCAAACATGGCAGCGAAGGCCAGCCCCGAGCCGAGGCCATAGGTCAGCAGATACGGAACGTTGAAGACATCACCCAGCGGGCGTTCCAGCAGCGCCTGGATCACCAGTGCTGGCAACGCGATATTGATGACGTAACGGCCCATGCCCTGGATATGGGCCTTGTCGACGACACGCTTGAGTACGGCCAGGTAGCCGATACCCAGCAGAATGAAGATGGGAATGATGGCGCCGAGGATGGTGTTCACGAAGCTCTGATCGCTGCCAATTAGACTTATGGCTAATAGCATGAGCCCCGGGGGCGCCAGCGGCAAGTGAATTCACTTAAGCGGCGCCCGTGCCACCAGGGGTCAATTGACCTGTGTCGCGATCTGCGCCGCCTTGTCGCGCAGCATCGGCAGGAATTCGTCGGTCAGGGTGGCGATGCTGATACGGGCGGCATTGGTGCTGACGTTGATCGCGCCGATCAGCTCGCCATGGGCATCGAAGGCGGGAATGGCCAGTGAGCGCAGTCCAGAGTCCAGTTCCTGATCGAGCACGCAGTAACCCTGTTCACGCACCGCCTTCAGCGAGTCGCACAGCGCCGACTTGTCGGTGAGGCTGTGTTCGGTGTGCCGCGTCAACGTCACCCGGGCCAGAAACGCATCCTGCTCCTCCGGCGTCAGCTGGCTCAGCAGCACACGTCCCATCGAGGTGTAGGCCGCCGGCAGGCGCGTGCCGATCGACAGCGAGATCGACATCAGCCTGTGCGGCGCCGCCGAGCGTGCCACGTAGGTCACCTCGTCTCCATCCAGCACGCCCATCGACGACGACTCCCCGGTCGCTTCGGTGATCGCCTCGAGATGCTGCTGGATCACCGTGCGGTAGCCGTTGGAGGAGAGAAAGGCATAACCCAACTGGAGGGCCTTGGGCGCCAGTTCGAAGGAGCGGTGCTGCTTGCGCACGTACCCCAGGGCATGGAGCGTGAGCAGGAAGCGACGCGCACGAGCTCGGTTCATCCCCGTCTTGGCTGCCACCTCGCTGAGGGTCATGCGTGGCGACTGTTGATCGAAAGCGAGAATGACTTCGAGCCCACTGGCGAGTGCGGTGACGAAGTCGCGGTCGTCGGGAGTAAGCATTTCATCCTTGCTGGGCATGCCTGGAAGTTCCTTGCTGTCTGCCGGATCGATGGCTGTGAGCTTACGGTGTCAGAGAAAAGTTCGAAAGCCGAACATCTGTTCCAGAGAATTTTCCGGGTGCGAGGGCCAGGAATGGTGGGATTCGCAGGAAGAGACCGCGTCGGGGCAATGCCTGACGGCAAGGGCGAGTTGATGTTAGACGAAGGTCAGGCGTGAAGTACCACCGTTGCCGCATGCTTTCGAGGTGCCACCGGATTTTGGTGAGGCGCTGACAGGCGCCAACTTGACACTGGCAGGTTTCGAAAATTCATAATGCGAACTTGTTGACGCTATTCGAACACCATCGACGGCTGCTTGCCGGAGTCGAGTGTCGCACCAGGTCCGGGGCGCTCTGCCCCTTGTACAACGGCGAGCGCCACACCGATCGGCGATGCTCGCTACCATCCATTGTCAGTGCTTGGCGGGCATACGACCCGCACAGACGGGGCCTTCCATGTTCGATCACTTCTTTCGCCACCCCTTCATGAGCCGCGCAGGGATTGACGCCCTGGACGCGGCATCCGTCGTCGCAGCCCTGTGCCAGGTCGAAACGGCACTGGCTCGGGCAGAGGAGGCCGAAGGCTTGCTGCCAGCCGGTACCGCCGCGGCGCTGAAACAGGCGTTGCGCCTTGAAGCCTTCGATCTCGCTGCGCTGGCGGACGATGTCGGCAAGGGGGGCAATGTTGCCATTCCTTTCGTCAAGCAGGGGCGGTCGATGCTGCCGGAGGCGCTCAAGCCGGCCTTTCACCGGGGGGCGACCAGCCAGGACATCGTCGATACCGCGCTGATGCTGCTGTTGAAACCCCGGTTGCAGTCGTGCCTGTCGCATCTGGCGCGTCTTCGCCGGGCCCAGGGCGAGCTGATGCGGCGTTACCGGGATACGCCGATGATCGGACGGACCTTGATGCAGCAGGCATTGCCCATCACCTTCGGCGTCAAGGTGGCGCAATGGACCTGGGGAGTGTGCCAGGCGGAGCAGAGATTGCAGGCGGTGGTCGACACCAGGCTCTACGTGCAGTTCGGCGGTGCCGTGGGCGTCCATTCCGGGCTGGACCCGAGTGGCATTGCGATCATGGAGGCTCTGGCACGGACGCTGGGGCTGGAGAGCCCCCTGCTGCCCTGGCATACCGACCGCCAGCCGGTCCTCGAACTGATGGGGGCCGTCGATGCCGTTGCCGTGGCGCTGGAGAAAGCGGCACTGGATATTGCGCTGCTGTGCCAGAGCGAGATAGGTGAACTCAGCGAACCCGCGGCCCCCGGGGTGGGCGGATCGTCGTCGATGCCGCACAAGCGCAATCCGGTCGCCTGCGCGCGCATCCGTGCCGCCGCGCGCCAGATTCACGGTCAGCATGGGGTCATCGTCAACGCCGGAGCGCAACCGCTGGAGCGGGGACTGGGCGAGTGGCACGCCGAATGGGCGCCACTACTGGATGCCGTGCTCAGTCTGGAGGGGGCGCTGGAATCGATGGTGCCGCTGCTCGAGGGCCTGGAAGTCCACGAGGCGTCGATGAAGCGCAATCTGCGCTTGAGCGGCGGGGCGATCATGGCCGAACCGGCGACGCGCCTGTTATGCGACATCATGAGTAGCGACGACGCGCTGGAACTGGCGCAGCGTGCGGGAGAAGAGGCGCGCCGTGAATGTCGTGACTACGCCGAGGTGCTGCTCGAATTCAGTGCCGTCGCCGAGGGCCTTGATCCTGACGAGGTGCGGTCGGCGCTCGCGATCGAACTATACATTGGTAGTAGCCTGCACCAGGTCGACCGCTGCCTTTCCTATTTGCAATCTTTTTAAATGATTGATTTGAAATCATAAAAATAGAGACGCCACAAAATGGCTCTGCGTGAGCCGTTGTGCTCGGCGTTTGACCACGAAGTGACGACAGGATAGCGTGTTCGTATCACAAACTAGCGTTCGTTTAGCGAACATTGTGTGTGAGACCAACCTGGTGGGACCAACCTGAGAGTCGAGCACGATGGCCGAATTCCTGTCACTTCACGACGCCGTGGCGCGTCATGTCGAGGATGGGGCAACCCTTGCCATGGAAGGGTTCACCCATCTCATTCCGTTTGCCGCCGGGCACGAGATCATCCGCCAGGGGCGGCGTGAGCTGACCCTGATCCGCATGACCCCGGATCTGATCTTCGACCAGATGATCGGCGCCGGCTGCGCCCGCCGCCTGATCTTTTCCTGGGGTGGCAACCCCGGCGTGGGCTCGCTGCACCGCCTGCGCGATGCGGTGGAACACGGCTATCCGCAGCCGCTGGAGATCTTCGAGCACAGCCACGCCGCCATGGCCTGCGCCTTCGAGGCCGGCGCCGCCGGTCTGCCGCTGGCGGTGCTGCGTGGCTACGTGGGCAGCGATCTGCCCAAGGTCAATTCGCAGATCAAGTTCATCGAGTGCCCGTTCACCGGCGAGCGCCTGGCCGCGGTGCCGGCGGTGCGGCCGGACGTGGGTATCGTCCACGCGCAGAAGGCGGACCGCGCCGGCAACGTGCTGGTGGAGGGGATCATCGGCGTGCAGAAGGAGGTGGTGCTGGCGGCGCGCCACAGCATCGTCACCGTCGAGGAGGTGGTCGACGATCTCGAGGCGGGGCCCAACGCCTGCGTCATTCCCGCTTGGGCGATCGATGCCATCGCCGTGGCCGAGCAGGGCGCCTACCCCTCCTACGCCCATGGCTACTACCCGCGGGACAACGCCTTCTACAAGGCCTGGGATGCGATCGCCCGCGACCGCGAGAGCTTCGCCGCCTGGCTCGAGGAACATGTCTACCACGCCGGAGGAGCCGCCTGATGAGCCTCGACTACACCGCTGCGGAAATGATGACCGTCACCGCCGCCCGGGCGCTGGAAAACGGCACCACCTGCTTCGTCGGGATCGGCCTGCCCAGTGAGGCGGCCAACCTGGCGCGGTTGACCCATGCCCCGGACGTAGTGCTGATTTATGAGTCCGGCACCCTGCAGACCAAACCCAATGTGCTGCCGCTGTCGATCGGCGATGGCGAGCTGTGCGAGACCGCGCTGACCACCGTCTCGGTGCCGGAGATGTTCCGCTACTGGCTGCAGGGCGGGCACGTCGACGTCGGCTTTCTGGGCACCGCGCAGATCGACCGCTACTGCAATCTCAACACCACGCTGATCGGTGACTACCGCGAGCCCAAGGTACGGCTGCCGGGCGGCGGCGGGGCGCCTGAGATCGCCACCAACGCGGGCGAGGTGTTCATCACCGTCAAGCACTCCAAGCGTACCTTCGTCGAGGCGGTGGATTTCGTCACCACGGTCGGCTTCGGCCGCGACGGCACCGCTCGCGACGGCGTGCCCCACATCGGCCGCGGTCCGACCCGGGTGATCACCGACCTGTGCGTGATGAAGCCCGACCCCGAGACCAAGGAGCTGGTGGTGGTCTCGCTGCATCCGGGGGTGACCGCCGAGCAGGTGCGCGAGGCCACCGGCTGGGAGATCTGCTTCGCCGAGCGGCTCGAGACCACGCCCGAGCCGGGTGAGCAGGAGCTCGAGGTACTGCGCGAGCTCAAGGCGCGCACCGCACGCCACCACGCCGGCAACGAGATGGGAGAGAACGCATGAACGACGTCTATCTGTGCCGGCCGCTGCGCTCCGCGGTGGGCCGCTTCGGTGGCGCCTTGGCGAGCGTGCGCCCCGACGATCTGGCGGCGCGGCTGTTCGAGGCGGTGCTGGCGCAGCATCCGCAGCTCGACCCGGCGGTGATCGACGACGTGATCATGGGCTGCGCCAACCAGGCCGGCGAGGACAACCGCAGCGTGGCGCGCATGGCGGCGCTGCTGGCGGGGTTGCCCACCAGCGTGCCGGGTTCCACCATCAACCGCCTGTGCGGCTCGAGCATGGACGCCATCGGCACCGCGGCGCGGGCGATCCGTGCCGGCGAGGCCGAGCTGATCCTCACCGGCGGCGTCGAGTCGATGTCGCGGGCCCCCTACGTGATCGGCAAGGCCGGCTCCCCCTATGCGCGCAAGCAGCAGATGGAGGACACCACCATCGGCTGGCGCTTCGTCAATCCGTTGATGGAGAAGCGCTACGGGGTCGACTCGATGCCCGAGACCGCCGAGAACGTGGCCGAGCAGTTCGCCATCTCGCGCGAGGATCAGGACCGCTACGCCTATCGCTCGCAGCAACTGACCCAGGCGGCACAGGAGGCCGGGCGGCTGGGCGAGGGGATCGTGCCGATCGAGATTCCGCGGCGCAAGCAGGCGCCGCTGATCTTCGACCGCGACGAGCATCCGCGCCCGGAGACCACGCTGGAGGCGCTGGCCAAGTTACCGACGCCGTTCCGCGAGGGTGGCACCGTCACTGCCGGCAACGCCTCCGGGGTCAACGATGGCGCGGCTGCGATGCTGGTGGCGAGCGAGGCGGCGCTAACACGCTTCGGGCTCGAACCCATCGCGCGCATTCATGGCATGGCCACCGCCGGCGTTGAGCCGCGCATCATGGGCATCGGCCCGGTGCCGGCGACCCGCAAGCTGCTCGACCGGCTGGGCATGAGCCTCGACCAGATGGACGTGATCGAACTCAACGAAGCCTTCGCCGCCCAAGTGCTGGCGTGCGCCCGCGAACTCGGCGTGGCCGACGACGACCCGCGGCTCAACCCCAACGGCGGCGCCATCGCACTGGGCCATCCGCTGGGCATGTCGGGGGCGCGCATCATCAGCTCGGCGGCCTACGAACTGGCGCGCAGCCACAAGCGCTTCGCTCTGTGCACCATGTGCATCGGCGTGGGCCAGGGCATCGCCACGGTGATCGAGCGGGTGTGACGCTCGTCAGCAGCAACCCATAACGACAAATCGCTAGAGGGAACCTCGATGCAAGCGGTGACGCAGTTTTCCGTGCGTGTGGTGCAGCGCTATCTGCCCAGCGCCTTCGTGCTGGCGGTGATTCTCACCGCCATCGTCTTCGTCCTCGGCATCGTGCTCGGTGAGCGTACGCCGCTGGACATGGCGCAGTACTGGGGCGAGGGCTTCTCCTCGCTGTTCAAGTTCGGCATGCAGATGGTGCTGGTGCTGCTGACCGGCTATGTGCTGGCGCTGACGCCGGTGATGCAGCGGCTACTCGGCGCGCTGACTCGGCAGGCCTCGACGCCGCGCCAGGCGCTGGCCATCACCATCGTGGTCAGCTTCGTCTGCTACTACCTCAACTGGGGCTTCGGCATGGTCGCCGGGGCGATCCTGGCCCGCGAGATGGGGCGCCGGGTGGCGGTGCACTTCCCGCTGATCGTGGCCGCCGCCTACGGTGGCGAGCTGGTGCGCGGGCCCTCGACCTCGATCCCGCTGGTGATCGCCACGCCGGGTCACTTCATGGAGGATGCGATCGGCATCGTGCCGGTCTCCGAGACCCTCTACGCCAGCTGGAACATCGCCCTGACCCTGGCGCTGCTGGCCCTGCTGGTGGCCTTCTTCATGCTGCAGAAACAACCCGAGCAGATCGTGCGCCTGGAGGCGGCGGACCCCGCCGAGGAGGCACCGGCCCAGCGCGGCGACGGCAGTTTCTCCGACTGGCTCGAACACAGCCGGCTGCCGACGCTGTTCCTGGGCCTGCTCGCCGCCGCCTATCTACTAGGCGAGGTGGCCAAGGGTGACTTCAGCATCAATCTCAACACGGTCATCCTGATCTTCTTCACCCTGGGCCTGCTGTTGCACCGCAGCGCGGCGGCCTACCTGGGCGCGGTAGAGAAGGCGGTGGGCGCCGCCCGCGGGATCATCGTGCAGTTCCCGCTCTACGCCGGCATCGCCGGGATGATGACCCATGCCGATCTGGTCACCCAGTTCTCCGAGGCGATCATCTCGATGGCCTCCCGCGAGACCTTCCCGCTGTGGACCTTTCTCTCCGCCGGGGCGGTCAACTTCTTCATCCCCTCCGGGGGTGGCCAGTGGGCGATCCAGGGGCCGATCATGATGAAGGCGGCCTACGCCCTCGGCGCCGATCCCGCGCGCACCATCATGGCGTTCACCTGGGGCGATGGCTGGACCAACCAGATCCAACCGTTCTGGGCGCTGCCGCTGCTCGGCGTGGCCGGGCTCTCGGCCCGCGACATCATGGGCTATCTGTTGATCTGGCTGGTGATCTCGGGCGTTGCCATTGCGGGGACGTTCGTCGCCCTGGCCACGTTCACCTAGACACTGTCCGATAATTGCCTGGGCGCACTCGAACCAAGGAGCCTCGTCATGCCTTTCGTCACGCTCGATGACCGCACCGTCGCCTATCGTCTGCTCGGCGGCGATACCCAGCCGCTGCTGCTGCTGGCCCATCCGCTGGGAATGAGTCAGGCGGTGTGGGACAGCGTCATCACCCCGCTGACCCGGCGCTTTCGCGTGCTCACCTGGGATCTGCCGGGACACGGCGCCAGTGAGGCATGGCCCGCGGCGCGGGGCGAGATCACCCCGGCGACGCTGGCCGCCGAGGCCCTGGCCCTGGCCGATCTCGCCGGGGCCGAGCGCTTCCACTTCGCCGGCACCTCGATCGGCGGTGTGATCGGCCAGCAGCTGCTGAGCGCGTATCCCGAGCGCCTGTTGTCGGCGACCCTGACCAACACCGGCGCGGTCATCGGCAGCGCCGAGATGTGGCAGACCCGCGCCAACCGGGTGCGCCGCGAGGGGCTGGCGGTGATGAGTGCGGAGATCGTGCCGCGCTGGTTCGCGCCGGCGCACACCGAGGCCGACCCGGCCCTGGCCGCCGGCTGGCGGGTGGCGATGTCGCGCAATGAGGCCGAGTCCTACGCACTGCTGTGCGAGATGCTCGGCCGCCACACCTTCGTCGGGCGTCTGGGCGCCAACGCCGGTGAGGCGACACGGGCGGTACCGCTCACGCTGATCGGCGGCAGCGAGGATGGCGCCACGCCACCGTCGACCCTCGCCGCGCTGGCCGAGGAGTGTGGTGCCGAGGCCCCGACGATTCTCGAGGGCGTGGGCCATGTGCCCTCGCTGGAGGCGCCGGCGCGCCTGGTGGAGTTGCTGCTGGCGCGGCTGTCACTGTCGCCGGCGATGGCCGAGCAGGGCGTCGATCTTGCCACCGGGCTGGAGACGCGCCGAGCGGTGCTCGGCGCCGACCACGTCGCCCGTGCCACCCAGCAGTCGACCTCACTCGACCGGCCGTTCCAGCAGATGATCTCGCGACTGGCTTGGGGAGAGCTGTGGACCAACCCGGATCTCGATCATCGCGAGCGCAGCATGATCACCACCGCGATTCTTGCCGCGCTGGGGCGCGAGGAGCTGACGCTGCATCTCAAGACCGCCAGACGGATCGGCCTGAGCGAGGCCGAGCTGCGCCAGGTGCTGATGCACGTGG
The DNA here is from genome assembly GCF_008298015.1 of Salinicola corii. Lineage (GTDB taxonomy): Bacteria > Pseudomonadota > Gammaproteobacteria > Pseudomonadales > Halomonadaceae > Salinicola > Salinicola corii. The sequence continues at coordinate 59,845 of NZ_VTPX01000015.1, forward strand.
CGGTCTACGCCGGGGTGCCGGCGGCCAATCACGCCTTCTCGTTGGCCAAGCAGCTGGGGTGGGGAGAGGAGAGCGAGTGAGAGTATCAGTTCTCACTGAGTTCGCAAGACGAACTAACGTTCGTCTAATGGACGAAGTGCGGCTGGCCCGCAAAGATATCAGTCGATATTAGAAACCGCCGGATAACAGGGACTCGACCATGAACCGCATCTTCGCTCGCACCGTTCTTGCACTCTCGGTAGCTGGAGCGGCCGCTGCCGCCCAAGCCGACACCACGCTTCGCATGTCGCATTTCTGGCCAGGTGGTTCGGCCATCAACCAGCAGATCTTCGAGAAATGGGCCAAGGCCATCGAAGAGGAGTCGGGCGGCTCGCTGAAGGTTCAGAACTTCCCCTCGCAGACCTTGAGCCAGGCCGACGAGACCTACGATGCCGCGGTCAATGGCATTGCCGATATCGGCATTACCGCTCAGGGCTATACCAACGGTCGCTTCCCGCTCAGCCAGATCGTCGAGCTGCCGGGTGTCGCCGAGTCGGCTCCGCAGGGTGCCTGCGTGTTGCAGACGCTTTACGACGACGGCCAGATCAGCGGCGAGTATGACGATTCCCACGTGCTGTTCATGTTCACCACCGGGCCGGGCTACATCCATACCAAGGAAACCAACGTGCAGAAGCCGGCGGACCTTGAAGGCCTGCGCATCCGCCGACCCACCGCGGTCGCCGGAGACATTCTCGAGAACATGGGCGCTCAGCCGGTGGGCATGCCCGCGCCGGATATCTACACCTCGATGCAGCGTGGCGTGATCGACGGTCTGAGCTTTCCCTGGGAGGGCATGAAAGGCTTCCGCCTCAACGAGCTATCCCGCTATCACACCCAGGTGCCGTTCTACACGCTGATCTTCGTCGCCACCATGAACAAGAACACCTACGAGTCGCTGACCCCTGAACAGCAGCAAGTGATCGACGACAACTCGGGAATGAAATGGGCGGACAAGGCCGGTCGGGTGTTTGCCGCTGAAGACAGGGCGGGTAAGCAGCAGGCCGAAGAGGCCGGCGATACCATTCGCGTGGTCGACAACCCGCTTGACGACCCCGTTTGGCAGAAGCCGCTCGAGGATGGCATCGACGGCTATTTGAGCGATCTCGAATCGCGTGGTCGCGATCAGGCGCGTGACGTCTACCAGGCCGCGCAGGATGCAAGCCAGGCCTGCGCGCAATAATTCGGAGCCCGATTCATGCATGCGCTTTTGCGGTTCAGCCGTTGGCTGGAAGTCTTTTCGCGGCTCATCGCCGGCATCGCCCTGATCGGCCTGTTGGGTGTCACGGTGGTCGACGTGGCGTTGCGCTATCTCTACCGCTTGAGCGACGGGGCCTTCTCGCTGAGCGTGGTGGGTAGCGTGGAGCTGGTCAGTTACCTGATGCTGTTCGCGCTGTTGGCGGCGATGGCCGCCAATGTCGAGAAGAGCCAGGTGGTGGTGGAGGCTTTCAGCCACAGCTTGCGCGATTCCCTCAAGGCGCGCATCGCCGGCGTTTACCTGCTGGGCTTCGTGGTACTGGGGCTGGTTTTGGCGTTTGGGTTATGGGATGCGGCGGCCAGCGCTGCCTCTCACGGCGAGACTACCCAGGACCTGCGCCTGCCGATGGCGCCGATCTATGCCATCGCTTCGGGGTTGTGTGTATTGCTCAGCGTGCGTTGCCTGCTCCACGCCGCGCTCGGGGCGGTATTTGCCCACCAAGTGGAGAGCGTCGAATGAGTAGTGAAATGATCGGCGCCCTGGGCCTCGGGTTGCTGCTGGTACTGATGGTGCTACGCGTTCCAGTGGCATTGTGCATGCTGATCGTCGGCGTCGGCGGCTTTGCTCAGGTGATCTCCTGGGGCGCGGCGCTGTCGATGGTAAAGTCGGTGCCGGTCGAGGTGCTGTCTAACTACAGCTTCAGCGCGATCCCTATGTTCATTCTGATGGGGGTGCTGGCGGCGCATTCCGGCATGGCCGGCAAGCTGTTCAATTCCGTACGGGTGATCTGCGGGGGCTGGAAGGGCGGCTTGGCAATCGCCGCGGTGGGCTCGTGCGGTATCTTCTCGGCGATTTCCGGATCGTCACTGGCCACCGCCAGCACCATGACCCGCGTCGCGCTGCCGGAAATGGAGCGTCATGGTTACAACCGCGGTCTGGCCACCGGGGCGCTGGCCGCAGGCGGCACGCTGGGGATCATGATCCCGCCGAGCATCGCGCTGTTGATCTACGCCATTCTTACCGAACAGTCGGTGGGCGACATGTTCATGGCCGGGCTGGTTCCCGGGCTGATGGGGCTTTTATTCTACGCCCTGACGGTGACCGTGGTGGTGCACCTCAGGCCCTCGCTGGCGGCGTCGGGCGAACGCACCTCGTGGCTCGAGAAGTTCGCCTCGCTGGCCGGACTGCTGCCGTTTTTTGGCGTGTTCCTGGTGATCATTCTGGGCATCTACTTCGGGCTGTTCACGCCCACCGAGGGCGCCAGTGTCGGGGCTTTCGTCACGTTACTCTATGCCCTTCTCAAGGGACTGCGTGGCAGAGAGCTATGGGCCGCGGTACAGGAGACGCTGGCGCTATCGACGGTGGTGTTTTTCATGCTGGTGGGCGCCGATACGCTGGGCTATTTCATCTCGGTGTCCCGGATATCGTTCTCGATCAGCGACTTCATTTTCGGCCTCTCGTTGTCGCCGGTAGTGGTTCTGCTGTGCATCCTGCTGCTGTATTTCGTGCTGGGCATGTTCATGGATTCGATCGCCATGCTGGTGATCACTGTGCCGGTGGTCTATCCGATCATCCAGGCGCTGGGCATAGACCCGATCTGGTTCGGCATCGTCACCGTGCTCACCGTGGAGCTCGGCCTGATCACCCCGCCGGTAGGCATGAACGTGTTCGTGATCAAGGCGATGGCCCCGCATGTGGGGTTGGGTGAGATATTTCGCGGCGTGGCACCGTTCATCGTCTCGGACTTCGTGCGCCTGGCGCTGCTGATCATCTTTCCGGCGCTGAGTCTCTTCTGGTTGACGCCGTGAAGCTGCCGGATTCCAGGAAGCAAGCTCGTGTACCGCCGGGGCCAGGTTGTCCGGCTAACCAGTTCAAGCACGCTTTAAGAGTTGGAGAATGACATGCCCAGCAACGATAACAAGCACTATGTGCCGCGCGACCGTAACTGGCATCCGCCCGCCCATGCGCCGGGCTACAAGACCACGGTGGCCCGCTCGCCGAGGCAGGCCCTGGTCAGCCTGCTGTCACCCACGGTCTCCGAGCGCGCCGGTCCCGACTTCACCCGCTTGCGCATGGGCCCGCACGACAACGACCTGCTGCTCAACTTTCGTGAAGACCCCGCGTTGGCGGGATCGGCCGGCCTGCCCATCGGCGAGCGCGTGATCATGTTCGGCCGCGTGGTCGATCAGTTCGGCAAGCCGGTGCCCCACACGCTGGTCGAAATGTGGCAGGCCAACGCTGGCGGCCGCTACCGTCACAAGAAGGACCGCTACCTCGCCCCGCTCGACCCCAACTTCGGTGGGGTCGGCCGCTGCCTGACCGACGAGTCGGGCTGGTATCGCTTCCGCACCGTCAAGCCCGGCCCCTATCCCTGGCCCAACGATGTCAACAGCTGGCGCCCGGCCCATATCCACGTCTCGGTGATGGGGCCCTCGATCTCCACCCGCTTGGTCACGCAGATGTACTTCGAGGGCGATCCGCTGATCCCGCTGTGCCCGATCGTCAACACGCTGCGCGATCCGGAAGCGGTCGAGACCATGATCGGCCGACTCGACATGGCCAACAGCCGCAGCATGGACTGTCTCGCCTACCGCTTCGACCTGGTGGTGCGCGGCGAGCTGCAGACCTACTTCGAGAATCAGGGTTAAGGAGCCAGCCATGCATCAGCCCAACACACGCCCGCTCACCCAGTCGCTGCTCAAGGAGACGGCCTCCCAGACCGCCGGCCCCTACGTCCATATCGGCCTGGCGCTGGATATCGCCGGTCTGCCGCCGCGGGAAGAGGAGATCTGGAACCGGCTCGCCAGCGACGATGCCAGGGGGGAGCGTATCGAACTGGTGGGGCGGGTCATCGACGGCAATGGCGACACCGTGCGCGATGCGCTGCTCGAAGCGTGGCAGGCCGACGCCGATGGCGAGTATCAGTGTCGGTTCGATCTCCAGGCGCCCTTCAACAGCTTCGGGCGCACCGCCGCCACGGTGGAGAACGACGGCGAGTGGACCTTTTCGACCGTCAAGCCGGGCGCAGTCGCGCTGCCGGACGGGCGGAAGATGGCACCGCACGTCAACCTGGCGGTCTTCGCCCGGGGCGTCAACGTTCAGCTCCATACCCGGCTCTACTTCGACGACGAGCGCGATGCCAACGACGCCTGCCCGATTCTCAACTCGGTCGAGTCCCCGACCCGGCGCCGGACCCTGATCGCGATCCGCGAGGAGGCCGGCGAACAGCGGCGCTACCGATTCGACATCCGGCTGCAGGGCGAGGGCGAGACGGTGTTCTTCGATTTTTGAGCCCGCTTCGCTCCGCGCTACCTCACCCGGGCCGCTCGCCGTCGAGCGGCTTTCTCGTTGGGTTGGGCGAGGCTCAGTCGCTTCCCCGCTGCCGAAATGCCTTTGGCGTCATGCCGGTGCCGCGCTTGAAGAAGCGGGTGAAGTAGGTGGGCTCGGAGAATCCCAGCCGCTCGCTGACCTGGGCGATGCTCTGCTGGGTGTAGGTGAGCTGGCGTTTGGCTTCGAGCAGCAGCCGGGCATGCAGGAGCTGGAGCGCGCTGTGACCGGTGAGGCGGCGACAGAGATCGTTGAGATGAGCGTCGCTGATGCCGAGCTCGGCGGCCAGCTCGGGAATGGCGGGCTGCCGTGTAAAACGCGTCTCGATCAGCGTCTGGTAGCGGTCGAGATGCTGCTCGCCGCGGTCGTGCCCGGTGCGAGGAAAACGACGCCGCCGTCTGGCGCGGCGCCACAGCTGGAGCGTCACCGCCTCGATCAGCGCCTGCAACATGGCTTCGCGGCCGTCGTGACCTCCCGCCGGCGTGCGTCGGTACTCGGCGTCCAGCGCGTCGACCAACTGGGCCAGGGGCATCGATTCGGCCTGTTCGGCCAGGGGGTAATGGGCGGCGTCATCCAGGACCTCGGCCTGGGGCAGCCGCTCGCGCAGGTGCTCCACCAGCGGCCGGGCGAGCGTGACGATATGCCCCTGGGTCTGCGGCGAGAAGCGAAACCCGTGGACCACGGTCGCTGGCACGCAAATCGTCGCCGGGGCGTCGAGCGCCGCCTCCATCTCCCCCAGTCGCAGCGCGACCTCGCCCTCCCGCAGCAGCAGCAGGTGCATCAGGTCGGCGTGGCGATGGGGGCGGATATGCCAGGCGTGGAGCCGGCTACGTTCGGCAATGGTTTCGCAGTGCAGCAGGTCCGGGGTTGGCCAGTGACGGGTTTCGCCGTAGAGCTGATAGGTGGGGATGGGCATGAGGGCGTCGTCGGCTCGCGGATGGATCGGATAAGACTAAAGTCAGCGCCGTATCCCTGAAAATTAACATTTTGGCTGTGAATCTTATCTTATACCGTGCTCTCTGGTGGCAAAGAATGGTGGCGAAAAATGACATTCGGCAAGGTCATTCGCCCACCTTCGAGGGAGACGCCCCATGCAGACATCCGTGGCGATCATCGGCGCCGGCCCCGCCGGCCTGCTGCTGGGACAGCTACTGCACCGCCAGGGCATCGACAACGTCATCGTCGAGCGCCGCCCGGTGGCCTACGTGCTGGGTCGCATCCGCGCCGGCGTGCTGGAGCAGGGCATGGTCGATCTGCTCCGGGAAGCCGGCGTCGGCACGCGCCTGGACGCCGAGGGCATCCCCCACGACGGCTTCGAGCTGGCGCTGGGCGAGCGCCGCGTGCGTATCGATCTGGCCGCGCTGACCGGCGGCAGGCGCGTCACCATCTACGGCCAGACCGAAGTCACCCGTGACCTGATGACCGCGCGCCAGGCGGCCGGGCTGACCACGCTCTACGAATCCGAGAATGTCAGACTGCATGGGCTCGACAGCGAGTCGCCCGCCCTCACCTTTACTCACAACGGCGACTCGATACGGCTGCGCTGCGATTACATTGCCGGTTGCGACGGTTTCCATGGCGTCTCGCGCCAATCGATTCCCGCCGACCGTCTCCAGACATTCGAGCGCGACTACCCGTTCGGCTGGCTGGGGCTGCTGTCGGACACGCCGCCGGTGCACGACGAACTGATCTACTCGAGCCATGAACGCGGATTCGCGCTGTGCAGCATGCGCTCCCGTGAACGCAGCCGCTACTACCTGCAGGTGCCGGCGGGAGAGCGGGTCGAGGCGTGGTCGGACGACCGCTTCTCGGAGGAGCTGTCGCGGCGCTTGCCGTCGGACGTGGCCGGGAAACTGGTCACCGGGCCATCGCTGGAGAAGAGCATCGCACCGCTGCACAGTTTCGTCGCCGAGCCGATGCAGCACGGGCGACTGTTCCTGGCGGGGGACGCCGCCCATATCGTGCCGCCCACCGGCGCCAAGGGGCTCAACCTGGCCGCCAGCGACGTCGGCGTGCTCCAGCGGCTGCTTACCGCCATCTACCACCAGGGGCGTACCGACCTGATCCCGCGTTATTCGCAGACCTGTCTGCGCCGGGTCTGGAAGGCCGAGCGTTTCTCCTGGTGGATGACCCGCAATCTGCACCGCTTTGCCGACGCCGCCGATTTCGACGAGCGCATCCGGCAGGCCGAGTTCGATTACTTTCTCGGCTCCCGGGCCGGGTTGACGACCATTGCCGAGAACTACGTGGGATTGCCCTATGAAACCCTGGCATGACCGGATGATGACGAAGCGGCGGCTCCGACGATGCTTGAAACGAGCCGGAGCGCGCTACCAGCGCTGGCTCGAACGGTATGCAAGGGACGCCGATCTCGAGTCGCTTTTCTGGCTCTGATCGGCCCCGCGCCTTGCGCTCGTCACGGACGCTGCCAACCGATCACCTCCAGCGCTCGCTGCCGGTTGGCTTCCGTGGCCTGGCTGAGCAGGCTCCCGCCCACGCATAGCGCCAGATTGAGCAGCAGTCCCCACAACCCGCTGTAGACGCCCAGCGGGCGGTAGCCGGCGAACGTGAAGACGGCGGCCAGTACGGTGCCGGCGAGCATGCCGACGAACACCGCCTGGGTATTGAGCCGGCTCCAGTAGAGGCCGAGGATCAGCGCCGGCGCGGTCTGGATCAGCACCTCGAACTTGAGCACGAAGATCTGATAGAGCGTGCCCGGCGGATACCAGGCGATCAGCACCAGCACGACGACGGCGACCAAACCGACCAGCTTGCCCACCAGGATCTTGCGCGATTCATCGGCGTCAGGAGCAATGTAGCGCCCGTAGAGGTCGTTGGAGACGATCGACGAGAACGTCAGCAGCACCGAGTCGGCCGTCGACACGATGGCCGCGATCACGCCGCCGAACAGCAGCACCATCGCCCAGTAGAAGAAGGCGTTCTGATTGGCCAGCGCATTGGCCATCATCCCCACCAACTGCTCGGACTCCGCGGTGGTCAGGTCGGGGAAGGCGGCGATGCCGATGATCCCGACCATGAACACCACCCCGGCGGTCAAAAACGGCATGTAGGCCATGCGGATGAAAGAGCGCTTGAGCGTGCGCTCGCTGCGCGCCGCGAAAATTCGCTGGAAAGCGTGCGGATAGATCGCCGCGCCGATACCCACCAGCACCAGCAGGCAGAACCAGGTGGTGAGACTTCCCCCGGTCGGGGCCCCCAACTTCTCCGGCGCCTCGGCGATCATCGTCTCGGCTGCCGTGGGCAGCCCGCCGAGATAGATCAGCGAGCCGATCAGCAGGGTGAACACGCCAAATAGCAGGGCGATGCCCTGGATCGTGTCGGTGTAGGCCACCGAGCGCATGCCACCCAGCCAGCTATAGGCGACCATGATCACGATGAAGAACACCACCCCGACCTGATAGGGGATCGTGCCGCCGGTAAGACCGGATACGCCCTGGCCGATGGCGACGAACTGCTCCAGCAGATAGTTGCCGAGACCGTAGAGCATCAGGATCGCGGCCAGGATCGTGACCTTCTTCGAGCGGAAGCGCAGATCGATCCAGTCCACCGGCGTCAACAGATTGAAGCGCCGACCCAGCGCATAAAGCCTGGGCGCGAACAGCAGGTAGACCATGATGATCATGATGAAGAACGGTACGGAAACCAGATATTGGTAGCCGAGTCGATAGGCCGTTGGGGGGTAGCCGACCACGGTATTGCCGCTGTACTGGGTCGCGAAAAAGGTAAAGAACAGCACCATGACCCCGAGGCCACGACCGCCCAGATAGTACTCGTCGAGACTTTCACGAACCTTGCGATTACGCAGGAAGGCGTAAACGCCCACGGCGAGCATCAGACCGCCGTAGAGCATCAATACCAGAATGCCGGACCACCCGCTGAAGGCCAGTTCCACTTCCATCGTCACAGCCCCTCGTCTTCGTCAGCGCCGGTTTCCCACTGTGTCATTACCACCCAGGTGATAAAGATCGACAATGCGAGCGAGGCGAGCAGGATGATCAGTGCCCAGTAGGGAACGCCGAAGAATAGAGGCGACCAGGAGCCGGCGGGGAAATACCAGGGATTGATCAGGGCGAACAGAATGACGAAGCCGATCCAGACCAGCGGTTTCTTGACCGGTTCACTGATTCTTTTTTTCATTGAAGGACCTCGGAGGCGTGCGAGATGGTGATACCAAATTGGCGAAAAACGGTCGAAAAGCGCCACCGGCGGCGAGCGAGGAGACTATAGCCATCCGTGGCGATGGCTGGCCATTATCGGTTGGGAAAGTGGGGCTTCGTCTATGGCGAAGAACTGCGACATTGGTCGTAATGGCCTCCGGAGCAGGAGATAGCCACCGGTCGGGTGCTCGATCTCGTCATGCCCCTCGCTTTCGCAGCATCCAGGCCGCGCCGAGAGCGGAGAGCAGACAGCCGGAGGCCAGGTAGATGGCGACTGGCGTCCAGCTGCCGCCATAGAAATCCACCAGCGCGGCGGCGATGAACGGGGTGAAGCCGCCACCGATCACGCTGGCGACCTGGTAGCCCACTCCGGCGCCACTGTAGCGGTAGGCGGTTCCGAACAGCTCGGCGAAGATCGGTTGCTGCACGCTGACCACCATGTCGTGGGCGAGATTGGCCAGGGCCACGGCGAACACCACGATCCACAGGATCGAACCGACCTGCAGCGCGATGAAGAACGGGAAAGCGGTCAGCATGCCGACGATGGCACCGGTGATATAGACCCGTCGCCGCCCCAGCGTGTCGGCGAGGAACGCGAACAGCGGAATGGTGATGCAGCTGATCGCGCCGACCAGCAGCCCGATATGCAGGAACAGGTCGCGGGAGAGATCGAGATAGCCGGTGGAGTAGCTCAGCGCGAAGGTGGTCACGATATACATCGTGAACAGCTCGGCGAGGCGCATGGCGATGATGGTGACGAAAGCCCCGGGGTGGCGTTTGAGCGCCTTGAGGATCGGCGGCCTGGCCGGCTTGCGGTCACCGTGTTCGACCGCGGCGACGAATTCCGGCGACTCCTCGAGGCTCGAACGGATCTTCAGCGCCACCAGCACCAGTACCACGCTGAACAGAAACGGCAGACGCCAGCCCCAGGCGGTGAAGTCGGCATCGCTCAGCCAGTAGCTGAGCAGCGACACGCTGCCGGTAGCCAGGATCAGGCCCACGCCGTAACCTACCTGCACGCCACTGGAGTAGAACGCGCGGCGGCCGCGTGGTGCGCTTTCCACCGCCATCAAGGCGGCGCCACCCCACTCCCCGCCGACGGCGAAACCCTGAACCGCACGTAGCGTCACCAGCAGGATCGGTGCCCACACGCCGATCTCGGCGTAGGTCGGCAGCAGGCCGATCAGTGCCGTCGCACCGCCCATCAGGATCACTGTCAGGATCAGCATGCGTTTGCGACCCAGGCGATCGCCGTAATGACCGAATACCAGCCCGCCGAGCGGGCGAAACAGAAAGCCGACGCCGAAGGTGGCCAGTGCCGCCAAGGTGCCGGCGGCCGGGCTGACGTTGGGAAAGAACTGCGAGTTGAAAACCAGCGCGGCGACGATCCCGTAGAGCAGGAAGTCGTACCAGTCGACCACGGCGCCGACGAAACTGCCGATGGCGGCACGTCTGGCCTGGCTTGTCGAGTGGGCGGGGGCGGGGACGGTGGTCGTGGCTGGCGTGCTCATCCGTAACTCTCGGTGGTCGGTGTCTTGTGATCGAGGCGCTGGTAAGCGCGGCGACGGGGCGGCGGCATATCTTACGGCATTGCGCTGCCGGGCACAGACCCTGCGGTGGATCGCGCCCCTCGGCCCGACGCGTCTACGGCTTCGGCGGTTCCAGGATCTGAAGTTCGCGATCCCAGCGGCGCAGGAAGGCCTGGCGGCGCAGTGGATCGACGAACGCCAGCAGCGTGGCGTTGATCGGGATCGGGTAGAGGTGATCGCCAACCTGGTCGCGCAGCCGCTGGGCGGTGTAGGGGCCGACGACATCGTCACGCACGCTGAACAGCGGCGTCTGGCCGGCCAGGATATGCTGGCCCCGTTGGCTCAGCAGGAAACTGACGAAGCGTTTGGCCGCCGCTGGATGCGGCGCGTCGCGATGGACGAACGCCATCCGCATCATCACCAGCGAGTAGTCGTTGGGGACCTGAACGATGATGTCGGGATGGGTCTGGGCCCACACCATGGCATAGGAGCCCAGCAGGTTGTAGCCGAGCCAGTAGCGGCCGTCGCTGAGTCCTTCCAGCATGCGCTGGGTCGTGGCTTCGAGGTCGACATTGGCGGCGCCCATGGCGGCGATCAGGTCCCAGGCACGGGGCGTGTAGCGGGCATCCTGCTGGAAAAGGGTGTAGCCCACCCCGCTCTTGCGTGGCGAATAACTGACCACGCGACCGTCGAGCCACTGGCGGTAGCGAGTCAGCAGGTCGAGCAGGTCGCGGTGGGTCTCCGGCGGTGGCATGTGCGAGGCGAGCTCGAGCCGGTAGGCCATCACCACCGGTTCGAAGGTGAAGCCGAAAACCTCGTTGCGCCATTTGGCCCACGCCGGCCACTGGTCGGCCTCCGGGGCGTCGAGCGGCTGGGCCATCCCATCGTTGCTGAGCGCCAGCTGCCACGGCATCGCCGAGCTGATCACCACGTCCGGCGGCGATTCGGGATCCCGGGCGCGCCGGTCGACCTCCAGCGTGGAGCGATCACGGTAGTCGAGGTCGATCCGCGGGTTCTCGGCAGCGAAGGCGGCCAGCACCGGCTCGACGATCTGACGGTCCAGTGCCGCTTCGATGATCAGCCTTTCGTCCCCGCGGGCTGTGCCGCTGCTGCCGGCACCGAGGCATAGCGACAACAATAGGCCCAGGCCAAAGTGGAGGCGTCTTGTCATCCTGCGCGCCCCTCGGGTGGCTGACAGCGTGGCAACGTCAGGCAAACCCTGAGCCCGCGAGGTGCCCGATTGGAAACTTCCAGCCGGCTGCCGTGGCGTCCGGCGATGGAGTCGGCGATGGCCAGGCCGAGTCCGGACCCGTGGGTGTCCTGGCGATGACCGCGCTCGAACGGTCGCGTCAGGCGGTCGAGGGATTCGGCATCGACGCCGGGGCCGTCGTCCTCGATGGCCAGCGTCACCCAGGCATCATCGCCGCGGAGCGCCAGCGTGATCTCGCTGCCGGGCGGTGTATAGCGAAAGGCGTTGTCGATCAGGTTGTTGAGCAGTTCGCGCAGGGCCCAGCTTTCCCCCTCGACCCAGACCGGGGCCGGTACCTCGATGGCGAGCCCGAGGTCGTGATCGCGACTGTCCTGGCGATCGGCCCAATCGACGGTGATCTCGCGCATCAGTCGATCCAGTGCCAGCGGCTGGCGTTCATGCAATGGCCCCAGATGCTGCAGGCGGGTCAGACTCAGCATCTGTCCGGCCAGGCGACTGGTACGCCCGGCGCTGTCGTGAACGGTGACCAGGGCCTGGTGCCAGACGCCGGGCTCATTGCTGGTCAGCGCCAGTTCGCTGGTGCTCTGGAGTCCCGCCAGCGGAGTCTTGAGCTGATGCGATGCGTCGGCGATGAAGCGCAGCAGCGCGTCGCGATGATGGCGCTGGTCGGCGAACAACCGGTTGAGCGTTTCGACCAGCTCCTGCATCTCCCGCGGCACGTCGAGCATCAACGGGCTGTTCTCCTCGGCGCGACGCTCCCTCAGTGCCTGGCGCAGGCGTCGCAGCGGCGCCAGCATGGTGTGCATCGCGATCCCCACCAGGGCCGCAGTGATCAGCACCATTGCGGCGAAGCGGGTCGCGCTCTTGCGGAACAGCTCCCGCGCCAGCAGGTCGCGCCCATGGCGGGTATGCCCCACCCAGAGCTGCACCGGCTCCTGGGTATCCCAGCCGGCGGAGTCCACCTCGCGGCCGCTGAGACGGATCGGCTCGCCATCGTGAATGGCATCCAGGTAGACCGGCTGCCGACGCGCGTCGGCCTGCATCGCAGCGGTGATCGGCAGATCGGCATTCTGGGTGATCGTGGTGCCGTTGTCCGCCTGCAGCCAGTAGAACACCCGTTCCTGCCAGCGGGTGGCCAGGATCTGCAGCGCCGAGGCGGGCATCTCCAGGGTGGGGTTGCCCTCCGGCCACTGCAGCGATTCGGCGATGGTCAGACTGGCGGCCTCGAGCTGGCCATCCATGGCCCGGTCCGCCGCCTTGCGCGCGCTGGTGTAGGCCTCGATCAGCAGCAGCGTTCCCAATCCGGCGACGATCACCACGAGCCATAGCGTCAGTCGCCGCTTGAGCGAGGTGCGAGGTGGCATCACTCAGGCCGCCCCTCCCCGAAGGACTCCCGCGGCTCCTCGAGTCGATAACCCAGGCCGCGTAGCGTCCGAATCGACAGCCCGGAGCCGGCCAGGCGCTTGCGCAGCCGGCTGACGTAGACGTCCAGGGCGTTGGCGCCCACCGCCTCGAAGCCGAACAGCCGGTTCTCCAGGGCTTCGCGCTGCACGATGCGCCCCGCGTTGAGCATCAGCGCTTCCAGCAGGCTGAACTCGCGCCTCGGCAGATCGAGGGCCGCTCCGTCCAGCCAGGCGCTGGCCGAGCGGGTATCCAGCACCAGGCCGCCGAAACGAACGCTGTTGTCGAGCCGTTGCTGGCTGCGGCGCAGCAGGGCGCGTACCCGGGCTTCCAGTTCGGTGATCGAGAACGGCTTGGCGAGATAGTCGTCGGCGCCGAGGTCCAGCCCGCGCACGCGATCCTCGAGGGCGTCCCGCGCGGTGAGAATCATCACCGGCGTCGAGTCGGTATGGGCGCGCATCCACTCGAGGACGTCGAGGCCGTTGCCATCGGGCAGGCCCAGGTCGAGCAGCACCAGATCGAAACGACCCTGACGCAGTGCCTGGATGGCGTCGTCGATACGGGCCAGGGCGTCGACGGTATAGCCATGGCGCGTCATCGCCTGGGCCAGCGAGCGCGACAGCAGCGGGTCATCCTCGATCACGAGCAGATGCATGGCGATGTCTCGCGTCATCGAATCCCCATGCCTTATGCGACTAATGTCCTATACGACAAAGGTTTAGATGACAGGTTGATGAAAGGTTAGCGCTCTAGCATCGCGCTGTCGGTGGGCAGAGCCGGCCCGAGACCGGTGCCCGCCATGAGCTTTGCGAGCATAACAACCCAGGTAGGAGACGCACAGCATGCCCCAGAATCACATGTCCAAAGCGAAAGGCCTTCAACGCTGGCTGGTCGCCGCCGTTACCGGTGGTGCGCTGCTGGCCGGCGCCGTCCAGGCCCAGGCCAAGCCGCCGGAGTGCATCGCGCCGGCCAAACCGGGTGGCGGTTACGACCTGACCTGCCGTCTGGCAGCCAATGGCCTGCAGGAAGCCAAGTTGATCGACGAGCCGATGATGGTCAGCTACATGCCGGGCGGTATCGGTGCCGTCGCCTACAACCATGTCACCGGCGTGCGCGATGACGATCCCAACCTGATCGTGGCGGCCAGTACCGGCGCGGCGTTGAATCTGGCGCTGGGCAAGTTCGGCATCAAGCACAAGGTCGACGACGTGCGCTGGGTCGGTGCGCTGGGCGTCGACTACGGCGCGGTCGTCGTCCGCAAGGACGCGCCCTGGAACAACCTCGACGAACTGATGAAAGCGCTGAAGAAGGATCCTTCCAGCGTGGTCATCGGTGCCGGCGGCACGGTCGGCAGCCAGGACTGGATGAAGGCGGCGCTGATGGCCAAGGCCGACGAGGTCGATCCGCGCAAGCTGCGCTACGTCTCCTTCGAGGGTGGCGGTGAGGCGCTGGCCGCACTGCTGGGTGAACACATCCAGGTCTTCACCGGCGACTTGGCCGAGCTGAAGCCACAGCTCGACAGCGGCGAGATTCGTATTCTGGCGGCCCTCTCCGAAGAGCGCATGGGCGGGCCCTACGCGGACATCCCTACTGCCAAGGAGCAGGGCTACGACGTCGAATGGCCGATCTGGCGCGGTTATTACATGGGTCCGGATGTCAGCGACGAAGAGTACCAGGCGTGGGCCGACCGTCTGAAAGCGCTGAGCGAGACAGAAAGCTTCGCCAAGCTGCGTGAAGGTCGCGGTCTGTTCCCGATGGCCAAGTTCGGTGAAGACTTCCACCAGTACGTGAAAGATCAGGTTGCCGACTTCCAGCAACTGTCCAAAGAAGTGGGTCTGACCCAATGAAACTCGCCGCCGACCGAATCCTGAGCCTGCTGTTACTCGGTCTGGCGGCGTTCGTCGCCGTCCAGGCCTGGCAGTTGGAGGTGCCGTTCAGTTACGACCCGGTCGGGCCGAAAGCCTTTCCGCTGATTCTCGCGGGGCTGCTGGCGGTATTGGCCGTGGTGCTGTTCGTGCGCCCGGGCGCCGGCGGTGAGTGGCCGACCGGCGCGCTGTTGCTGCGCCTGCTCTTCACCATGGCCGTGCTGGGTCTCTATGCGGCGCTGTTCATCAACCTCGGTTTCCTGGTGACGACCGCTCTGGTCAGCATCGTCATCGCCTGGCTGTTCGGTGCCGGGCCGTTGAAAGCGGTCGTCGGCGGCCTGCTGCTGGCGGTGGGCAGTTATCTGCTATTCACCTACGGACTGGGAATCTCGCTGCCGACCGGTAGCTGGATCGAGCCGCTGCTGGGGAGCAATTAAATGTTCGATTTTCTGATCCAGGGCTTCGGTGTCGCGCTGACGCCGCTCAACCTGGGGCTGGCCTTCCTGGGCGCGCTGCTCGGGACGCTGTTCGGTGCCTTGCCGGGTATCGGGCCGATCAACGGTATCGCCATCCTGATGCCGCTGGCCTACACGCTGGGCCTGCCGGCGGAATCCGCGCTCATCCTGCTGGCGGGTATCTACACCGGTTCCGAGTACGGCGGGAGGATGTCGAGCATCCTGCTCAACGTGCCCGGTGATGCCGGCGCGGTCATGACCACGCTGGACGGCCACCCGCTGGCCAAGAAGGGGCTCGCCGGGCCGGCCCTGGGCCTGTCCGCCGTCAGTTCGTTCATCGGGGCGACCGTCGCGATCATCGGCCTGACCCTGTTTGCGCCGCTGCTGGCGATCGTCGCCGTCAAGTTCGGCCCCGCCGAATTCTTCGCGCTGATGATCTTCGCCTTCGCTTCCATGTCCGCCATGATGGGCAAGGATCCACTCAAGACCCTGATCGGTGCGGTGCTTGGCGTGCTGATCTCCACCGTCGGCGTCGACTCCGGCACCGGCGTGCTGCGCTTCACCTTCGACATGCCCGAGCTCTACGACGGCATCGATTTCGTGGTGATGATCATTGGCTTGTTCGCGGTCAGCGAGATCCTGCTGATGCTCGAGCACGCCTTCCGCCACGACCAGGACGGTGAGATGGCGCCGATCGGCCGGGTCATGGTCAAGATGAGCGAAGTGCTGTACTGCAAGTGGGCGATCCTGCGCTCCAGCGTGATCGGCTTCGTCATCGGCGTGCTGCCGGGCACCGGCGCCTCCGTTGCCAGCGCCGTGGCCTATACCACCGAAAAGCGCATCAGCGACCACGATAATAGCTTCGGCACCGGCAACATGCGCGGGCTGGCCGCGCCGGAAGCGGCCAACAACGCCTCCGCCGCCGGCTCCTTCGTGCCGATGCTGACGCTGGGCATTCCCGGCTCCGGCACCACTGCGATCCTGCTCGGCGCGCTGATGCTCTACAACATCAATCCCGGCCCGATGATGTTCCGCGAGCAGCCGGTGGTGGTGGGCGGCCTGATCGCCTCGCTCTATATCGGCAACGTCATGCTGCTGCTGCTGAACCTGCCGCTGGCCGGCGTCTTCGCCCGCGTGCTGCAGGTGCCGCGCTGGCTGCTGGTACCGAGCGTGGCGATCCTCGCCTTCGTCGGCGTCTATCAGCTTCACTCCGACCTGATGGCGATCTACCTGATGCTGGTCATCGGCGTGTTCGGCTATCTGCTGCGCAAGTTCGGCTTCTCGCTGGCGCCGGTGGTGCTCGGCTTCGTGCTCGGCGGCTTGATGGAGGAGAACCTGCGTCGGGCGCTGTCGATCAGCGGTGGCGATGCCGGCATCCTGTTTCAGTCGAGCCTGTCGATCGGGCTGTGGATCGCCGCCGCGCTGGTGGTACTGGTGCCGATGTTCGCGGGCAAGCTCAAGGCGAAATTCCTGCCGGCAGCCAAGGCGTCCTGATACCGGGATGGAGTGATGCGCTGGCAGCAGTGGACGGCCCCGCTTTCGCGGGGCCTTTTCAATCCCGCCCGTCATAAGAACCCATAAGTCAGACTAGTCGAAATTATGGTTACGGTTGCATATCCGGCTGTCGAGAAACAGCGTGGTCTCCATGAGTGCGGTTATTGATAGTCAACGTGCCTGATTTTTCTTGTTATTACGAGAAAGCTCCCTTTCCCAGAAAGAAATTCCCTCTATCCGATGAGGGGGATAATCTGCCGAATCTCGTTGGCACTTTTATAGGTGGAAATGGCCATGGAAGATATGCGGAAAGTCAAGATTGAACAGGCAGAATTGAAGAAGATCGCGGTCGAGGCGTTGGAGCGTCTCGGTATCGTGACGGACGAAGCCGAGGATGTGGCTGATGTGCTGATCATGGCTGACATGTTTGGAATCCACACGCATGGCGTGGCTCGCATCATGTCGTATGGAGAGCGAATAGAGATAGGCGGAATCAACGCCAATCCTCGTCTCGAATTACATCAGACCTATCCCACCGTGGCGACGCTCGACGGGGATAATGCGCTCGGTCCGCTGCTCGGAAAGAGGGCACTTTCCCGATCCATGAAGATGGCATCTGAGTTCGGTGTTGGCATGGTCTTCGTCAGGGGAAGCAATCACTTTGGACCTATCATGCCCTACTCGTTCATGGCCGCCGAGCAGGGTTTCATGAGCTTCATCGCCAGCAACGCCACGACGACGATAGCCCCCTATGGTGGAACTTCTCCAAAGTTGGGCAATAACCCTCTGGGCTTCGGTTTTCCCAATCCCCGAGGAGAGCACTTTCTACTGGACATGGCGTTGAGCACGGTTGCCCGTGCGAAGATTCGATCCGCAAGAGACCGGGGAGAGTCGATTCCGCTCGATTGGGCGGTAGACGCCAGCGGTGTTCCAACGAGTGACCCCAGCGAGGCGCTTGCCGGTATGCTGCAGACGATTGGCGGTCATAAGGGCTATGGCCTGGCACTTGCCGTGGACATGCTGGCTGGTGTTCTGTCTGGGGCGGCTTATCTCAATCATGTCAAAGCCTGGGACAAGCAGCCCGATCAGCCTCAGAACTTGGGTCACTTCTTTTTGACTATCAATACTAAAGGATTGGGCGGAGAGGGCTGGCTTGGTGAGAGAATGAACGACTTTTTCGATATCATTCACGATACGCCGGCCATCGATGATGAAAGGCCCGTGCAGTTGCCAGGCGAGAGAGAACTCGTAGCCCTCCGGCATCATCTCGCGCATGGTCTGGATTACGATGCGCATCAACTGAACGCGCTGCGGGCTTATTAGCCAGGGGCGATAAACGTCTAGAGGAACCGGTGAAACACGACCTTGCTTCGTTGAACATTTTTCTCTGCGTGGCGGAGGAGAAAAGTCTGACACGGGCTTCCGTGAGAGCCCATATTGCCGTCTCCGCGGTCAGCAAGAGGATAGCCGAACTCGAAGGCAGGGTCGGGACGCCCCTGTTCGTACGCTTTGCACGGGGTGTGGAGTTGACGGCGGCGGGAGAAGCTCTATTGGTACATGTGCGCAGCGTCTTTGTCAGGATTGAAGAAATGGACGAGGAGCTGGCGAGCTTTTCCGAAGAGCTTCGGGGAAATATCAGGATTTGCGCCACGACCTCCGCGCTCTCGCAGTTCCTACCGTTCGATATCGCGTCTTTTCGACATAAGTACCCTAGAATTAATCTGGATATCGAAGGGCGAGTGGGAGGCGCCATCCTTCGTGCCTTGAGAGAGGGCGAGGCGGATCTGGGCGTTTTTTCCGTGGAATCCTCCCCACCCGATATCGAAGTTTTCCGGTATCGCACCTATGAGCTGGCGTTGGCGGTCCCCATGGGGCATTCGCTGGTCAACGGCTCGTCCATACGATATGAGGCGCTGGCCGGGTATTCGATGGTCGCTCAGCACGCTGACAGCCTGTTGTACGAACGTCTGGAAAAAGAGGCTGAAAGCCGTGGCTTCCGGTTGAAGGTTGGCGTCAGAGTCAGCAGTTTTGATTGCATGTGCCAACTGGTTGCCTGTCAATATGGTCTGGCGATAATGCCAAGAGAGACCATCGAAGTCTATGCGAAGTCCATACCCATCGTTGCGATTTCTTTGGATGAGGATTGGGCCGAGCGCGACCTTGTCGTCGGCGTCAAGGCCAATCGATATCTGGACCCGGCGGTTAAGTCTTTAGTGGAACACTTGACGCACTATTGATTGCTAAGACGCTGTCTTTTTTTAGTTTTCTGTTAGTGGAAAGACAGGCTTATCTGATAGCGAATTCTCAGACGATTTTTGAGCGTTTAGTTTTTCTCTGTCTCCAATATTTTCGGTGCGGTTACGATCATTTTGGTGCAGATAATTAACTGAGGGTTCGACAATGAAGCACGCCATTATCAAAACGTTTCTTCTTTTTCCCTTCCTGATTTTCAGCTCACTGACCCTGGCCTACGAGCCGGGTAGCAAAACCGAGTGCATTGCCCCGGCGGATCCGGGTGGAGGGTGGGACTTCACCTGCAGAAACGCAGCCAATGTTTTCAAGGAGCTCGGGCTCGTACCGAAGACTATGCAGACCATCAACATGGCAGGGGCGGGGGGTGGCGTCGCCTTCGCCCACACCGTGAGCAAGCGCAGTGGCGACGATGACCTGCTCGTTGCGGCTTCCACTTCGACCGTTACTCGCCTGGCTCAAGGTCAGTTCCCGGGTATGGACGCTAGCATGGTGAACTGGCTGGGAGCGATCGGCGCCGACTATGGTGTGATCGCGGTCTCCAAGGACTCTCCCTACCACAACCTCAACGAGCTGATGGAGGCGATGAAGCAGGACCCGCGTGCGGTCAAGTTCGCCGGCGGTAGCGCCAACGGCGGCTGGGACCACCTCAAGGTACTGATCGCGGCCAAGGCGGCCGGTGTCGACGGTCTTCCACGCGTCCCCTACCTCTCCTACAACAACGGTGGCGAAGCGCTTACACAGTTGGTCGGTGGCCATGTGGGCGCGTTCACCGGTGATATCACCGAGGCCAGGGGATTCTTCGAGTCCGGTGACATCCGCGTCCTGGCCGTGCTCTCCGAGGATCGCCTTCCGGAAGAGTTTTCCACTATCCCCACCGCCAGGGAACAGGGGATCGATGCGATCGGCGCGAACTGGCGCGGCTTCTACATGCCGGCCGATATAGACGACGACGCCAAGCAGTACTGGGTCGATGCCGTCGACAAGCTCTACGCCAGCGACCAGTGGAAGCAGGTCATGAAGAGCAATGGCCTGATGC
>NZ_VTPX01000016.1 GCF_008298015.1 Salinicola corii
TACGAGCCCGGCCACTTCTCGTTTGAACTCAGTAGAAAAGGAACGACGTTGTCTGGCCATGGATCACCTCTACTTTGGTGGCGACGATACCACCTAAATGGGTGTCCGGTTTTAGTGAACCACTACACTGGAGCGTGATCTGAAAAGCCCGACCCTCAGCAAGCTGGCCGAGTTGTGTGAGGTGATGGAGGTGCATCCGCTCACATTGCTAACGTTGGCCTATGCCGGTGATAGCGCACAAGAACTCGATGAGCTTTTGGATCGGGTGCGGCGAGAAGCAGAAGGGCTCGGAATCCATTTTGAATGACTACTTATTGGTCAAAAGCAGGTGGAAGATCAGTGGTAGCCGCAATGCGAAGACGTAGTAAACGCGATCCGCATACCACGCAATTTTGCATGATGAGCACTACCATCAATATTCCTATGGGGGGACAATGATCAGGACATCGTCATTCAAGGCTACAAAAGTTTTCACCCTACAGATTCCGCCACTATTACGCTTGAAACAGCAACTCAAAAGCCGGTGTTCTTCTATGGCCTCAACGGAGCCGGAAAGACGGCGATTGGGGAAGTAATCCACGGGTGCGACATTGGCAGTGCCGAGTTTCATGCATGCCGGGTAGAAACGACACAGGGCGGCCCTTTCCGCTACCTGGTTTACAACCACTACTTCGTGCAGTCGGTAATCGGTGAAGCCGAAGGTATGCCCGGCATCTTCACCATCGGCGAATTGGGGACCGAGACTCAACGGCAGATCGAAGAGCACGAACACTCACTTCAGGATGTCCGGGGTTCACGCGAGGCTGCACAACGGGATATCACTCGCATTAACGGCGAGCTAGCAACGGCGCTTAACGATGCCAAAGAAGCAGTTTGAGCTGTCTACAAGGCTCACGATAAAGACATATTCGATAACTTCCTCACGGGATATGGTCGCGGCGCGCAGAAGTTCTTCGATGACCTGCGTAATTACGAGACACCGGACGATGAGACCCTGGACGATCTTGACAGTTTGGCCAAACGCTTGGCTGATATTTCCGGGGAGGAGACAACAAAAGGTCCCCACCACGTTGCGTTGAGTGCATTTCTTGCCATCGAAAAAGGTAGCGTCTGGCAGGAACGCGTGGAAGTATCCGGCGAGAGCCGCCTTGCCCCCCTCGTAGGGAAACTAGGTAATGGGGACTGGCTGAGCAAAGGCCGCGTGTTCGTGCACGACGATCAATGCCCATTTTGCCAGCAAGGATTGCCCCACGACTTCCTGGATGAATTAACCAAACTACTGGACGGAGATCGTCAACAAAAAAATCGACCTCATCGATGCACACATCACCGCCTACAAATCTGCCATCCAGACCTTGGAAGCGTCAGCAGACAAAGCGCTGGCCGACCCCCTCTCCCAAGAGACTGACTTGGAGGCAACATGGGATGCGGTGCATGCCCTCTTGAAAGCAAACTTCGCTACCATGCAGCTGAAACAGGCCTCTCCCTCGGAGCCGATAGAGATTAGCTCATCCGATCATCCGGAACTCTACAGATACCTACAAAAACACTCACGCCCTAATCAGAGCAAACAACTCAGCCGCATCAACATTATCATCCATATCAATAGCATTAATAAATCCAATAACTCGACATGACTTCTCCTCCCCCCAAACTGGCACGCACATTGAAAAGAACTTCTCTTCGATCTCTGACTCGCTAAGAGGGTTTTTAGGATCACCACGCGAGATAAACGGTTCCGAGGAATGGAGTGAGCCATCAACGAGGTAAATGTCTACCGCTGCTAACCGCTCAGCCGGAAAGCGCTTGCTAAATTCAAGCTCTTCGACAATTTCTATCTTATCAAAGATATCCAGAACAACAGGATCTTTAAGGTTCTCGTCGGCCACGTCCTGAGGCAATACCCGGCTCTTACTTAGAGCCACTGCTATAGGGAAACAGGTCGCATATTGGGCTTGATCGGAGGTTTCTGGCTTTACCTTACTTAGGCGTGAAGCCTCATGAAAAGTTCGGACCACAACACGTTTTACGTCCTGAATGGTTATCCCATGCATTTTCTTAAGCATCAGAACCGCGTCAATAGCCGGATGTGCCCAACGGCACACGGGGTAAGGCTTGAAGTATTGTTCCAATATGTACCAATTATTGCCCAAATCCTCCCAAGTATCGGCGACACACGTATCCTTAAAGATTAGCGCCGGAGCCCCAGTAAATCCCAACCTGGCCATATAAGCAGCCGATACGCCGACCATCGCCCCCCAGCCAGATCCATCCTTAACCATGGTCGGGTGATCAACATCTCGCATCAACTGGCTACGCGGGCCGTTGTATTCTGCGATACCCAACGCATGTTCGAACTGCTCATTGTTCAAATCCAGATGATCGCTAACTAGCGCGGCACAGGTCAAAGCGTTCCAAGCTCCAGAGGAATGATAATCAGCTGTTGTGCGATGAAGAGCAATACCAAAACGAGTACCTAGCTCATATCCAATGACCAATTTGGTCAATATTTCTTTACCAGTGTAGTTACGCTCGCCACCACTCACGATCGCTGCTAGAGCCCCGATAATTGAGCACCCCACATGGCCCTTGGTTAACGCGTGTCCATCGTGGGCATCTATGGCGTCAATTGTGGTCGCATCGACCAAAGCGGCACCAGAGATACTTAATCTATCACCATGAGCCATGGAAGGCGCCATGACAGCGCCTGGAACCGAACCGAAACTTAACTTTGCGAAATCATTAATAATACGCGAAGTTGGGGTCAGACTGCCGGAGGCTAAGGTAGACACCAAATCTTTCAAACAACGCTTGGCGTGCAGCTTGACGGATTCCGGTAACACCTCATAGGTAGTTTCTGTGACAAATTGATAAACATTGTCGTTGTCCAACAACTGGCTCATTTCCCGCCTCATGATTTTAAAAAAGAGGCCCAGCGGATATGCCGGGCTTTTTTGCATAGTTAGATAGCTGGAGCATTTTCCATGATTGCCTGTTTCAGGCTTTTTGGATACTCTTTATCAAGAATCGGCCATACATCACTTCGCACCTCATTGGCCATGGAGCTCATCTGTTCCTCGGTGAGATCGATATACTTAATCCCGGCATTCCCGGCTTTTTTCCGATATTCAGCATCGGTCTTCTGTGCATTTTCAAATTGTTCACGCGAGATAACTTCAGCGGCCTCGGCAACAATGCTTTTTTGATTATCGTCCAGATCTTCCCAACTTTTTTCATTCATGGAAATAGCGGCTGTCACAAAGTAATGCCGTGTATCGACATAATAATCGATCACGTCTTTGAAATATGAATATGTCCAGTAAATATTATTTCCAGCGTCACCATCCACGACACCAGTCTGGATGGAAGTATAAACCTCACCAAAAGTCATCGGAACCGGTGTATAGCCCATGGCTCCGAGAGTCGAGGGATTAGGGAAGTTAGCGGTCACTCGTACCTTTGTATTATTGGCCTCAGAGATGTTTGTTGCATATGAATCTGCCGTCGCCACACCAGCAAAGCCCTCCGGATAAGCACCGAAGAAACGCAGGCCATTGTCGGAATAGATATCCTGATAGATAGTATTCAGCCAACCTCCTGGCTTGTAAGCATCAAGAGCCTGATCCCAATCAACAAACATATAGGGTACGTTACGGACACCCATTCGGCTATCATAGGAAGTCATTGGAAAATTTATCATCATATCAATCTCTCCAACGATATGCAGATCAAAAACTTCCTTCTGATCTCCTAGCTCACCTCCATAAAACACCTGGACGTCGATTTCGTCATCAGTGCCTTTTGTACGCGACTCAATGATTTCAGCCAACTTCTGGAGTGATTCGCCCTGCGGGGTATCAGGCGAGCCAGTGTCAGTGGCCAATTTAATGGTCATGGTATCAGCAAATGCAGTGCCCGAAAGCAGCGAAGTGCAGATGAGAGCGGCGGCTGTCTTCTTGTTGCTCATTAAAAATGCCTCATAGTTTATGATGTTAATTTTATCGGCAAACTTAAGATAAGTAATCACTTCCTCACCTGCAAGCAAAAACCAGACAATTAAGGAAATGCAATACCAGCCATAAAAATTACTAATATCCCTTATGATGGCCCTTGCGATTTTCAATGTTAACTATCCTTACTCAGAAGATAGTGTCCTGAAGTACGAACCCTAATTCCTGCCAATGATCAGAAGTCTAAAGCATCTCCTCCAGATCACTTACATTACTCCCAGAAGATGCGGTATATAAAGCGACAAACTCGGCACGAAGGTGGTCAGCAACATTACCGGCATACCCACTAGCACGATCAAATAAATCGCGGGCATAACTGCTTTATGGATAGAAACCTTACCAATACGGCAGGCCATATAGAGGATAGGTGCCACGGGAGGGCTGTTAGCTCCAATAACCACAGAACAGGCGACGATAGCCCCGAAGTGGACCGGATCCACCCCTATAGACATCATCAGGGGCATGCACAACGGCGCAATCACCACGGTGACCGAGAGATCATCCATGACTGCCCCCGCGAATATGAGAAATGCATTGACCATCAGCAGAATCATTATTGGATTCTGGACAAGATCGGTCATGAATTCAGTCAACTCTTGGGGCACCCGCTCTGCCACCAAAATCTTACCAATCATGAAGGAGAATAATAGTACCAGAACGATGGTCCCAGTCGTCTCAGCCGCGTTTACCACGCTCTTGCGCAGCGTAGATAAAGTCAAATCCCGGTAAATGAAAAACCCAATCAACAAAGCAACTACCACGGCTACAGCGGCTGCCTCGGTCGGAGTAAAAACCCCTCCGTAAATACCGCCCAGAATAATAAACGGCATAGACAGTGCGGGCAGCGCTGAAACCAAAACACCGGATTTCTTCGTCTCCTTATCTACCTCTGATTCCTGTAATAACAATTCCTCATTGAACAGTCGACCGACACAGAAACGATTGAATAAAATCAGCCCTAACAGCAATAACAATCCTGGCCCAATAGTCGCTGCGAACAGTGCCGTAATGGACTGGCGTGTGGCCACACCAAAGAGAATCAATGTAATTGAGGGTGGAATCAAAATGCCTAGCAACGAAGACATACCCAGCAAGGCGCTAGAATAGCCCCGCGGATATCCACGATGAGACAGCGGGTCGACCATGATAGTACCGATGGAAGCGACGGCAGCAGTCGCCGTTCCCGAAATAGCTCCAAAAACACCAGAAGCCATTACCATTGAGGCTCCCATCCCCCCTTTCTTACGGCCAACCATTAACTCAATGAAGTTAACAAGACGTTGAGCGATACCACCGGACTTCATCAGGTATCCTGTCAAAACAAATAGCGGCAACGCCAACAGTACAATATGGTCCAGTGAGCGAAAGCCCTGTAGTAACAAGGTTACTGTATTGACATCGAAAGCGATGATGAGATATCCGAGCACAGCAGCAAAGGCCCAGGCGACAGGAACGCCGATCCCCATGAGCAGGATCAGCAATCCTACTGCAAAAATAGCCATAATTCACACTTCCTCATTAATCGAGTTGTAACATGCTTTACCCGTGATTAGGTCGCGCAGCGCATAAGCAAAGCATCCTATACTGGCTATGATGACAGCAGCCTGCGAAATGATCTGCGGAATTCTTAACCCGGCGGTCGTCTGAGGCATACGTAACGAGAACTTGAGCATATCCCAAGCCAAGTACATGAACATAACTGTAGTCAAGAGCATGACGATAGCTACAAACCGCTGATGTAGCTTGCTTAAAAATTCGTATTTCAATGCTTTTGGCACGAAATCGACCACAATATGCTCGGCACGCCGACTGGCGATAACCGCCCCTGTCATGTATAGCCACATAGCTGCCAAGAGGGCCAATTCGTCCAGCCCGATAACTGAGACATTAAAAACATAACGAGCAAGAACAATCATGAAGACTAGTAAAACCAAGGAAGCACTTGCCACGATAGCAACCACACCCAATATTTTACTTGTTATATAATCCAAGTTCGCAAAGAATTTTTTTAACATACTTAATCCTTGCACAGTTTAGTTGGTTAATGTTATGAAAGGCATTTCACCATGCCACGTTGATTTCAGATTTCAGAGCGGCTTCTGAATTTTTGCATCTGCATGCGCAACGGTACGACCAGACGTAGAATCGCCTCCGGTGGCAGGCGCGACGGCTTACCGGAAACCTCGACGATATTGTCGAGAAGCTCATGCTTGATACCGCTAGCATAATCGGCCAGCATCATACCAGAGATGGTGCCTCTCGACGCTCCCACACTTTGATCACAACCAGCTGAATAGAGGTTATCATCCAATTTACCGAAGTAAGTTTCAAAGTTACCGGAGAGGCTACTGGCACCTCCCCAGGTATGCGTGAAAGGTATATGGGCAAGCCCGGGATAACGCTCTTCATAAGCCCTGCGATGCTGCTTTTTCAGCTTAGGCAGTAACTGAGGCGGTGTATTGTAATCAAAGGCGTAGCGGTAGCCGTTACGGATCAATATTCGCCGATCTTGCGTAACACGCAGGGTTGTACCGCCATGATCCGCTGGGGTAATTCCCCAATCAAGCTGGCCACCGAACTGCTCCATCTCGGTAGCAGTCAACGGGCGAGTCCAACTGGCAAAAGTCATCACTGGCAGGATTCTATTTTTCATGAATCCCAATTCTTTGGTAAAAGCATTTGTAGCGAGAATCACCTTACCGCAGTGAAGTGTGCAGTAACTGGTACGGATAGTGAATCCCTCGGCCCGCTTATTAATTCCTATAACCGGTGAACGCTCCGAGACCGTCACATTGACCGGCATATTGTCGACCAACCCTCTAACCAGAGCCGCCGGTTGCATAAGAGCACCACCGGGAGTGTAGACAGCCTCCTGATAATAAGTAGTCCCAAAAATATTTTCCAGGCAATCGCCGGTAAAATCTTCATATTCCTCGGCCACATTATTGAGAAGTGACTTATAATATGCAAGAAATTCTATACCGCGGTTTCCCACTGCCGCCTGGTACTTGCCTACGCGTGACCATTGACAATTTATATCGTAAGTATTTACCTGCGCCTCGAGGTAATCAATGGCCACGCGGTTAAGCTCCATGACCTTATTGAGATAACACTTATCACCCAGTTCCAACTCTCTCTTATGCGGCAGGTCAATTACGAAGCCTGAATTTCGCCCCGAGACTCCTTGGCCAACTTTCAGTGCCTCAATCAATAGCACACTGTGACTCGGGTTGTTCTCAGCATAGCGACGCACAGCCGCAAGTCCAGTAAACCCTCCCCCTATGACAACCATGTCAAAGTTTGAATCTTGCTGCATGGGCGGATAATCCGTGATGGAGCCCAAGGTCTCGAACCAACCGCAGTTATCGTCATAGCTGGGAAAAATCATATACAGATACCTATTGCGCCACTTTGCATAGTCGTCACGTTTGAAGCTGTACTTCTTTCTCTAACTACAGATATAATCGGTAACGATAAAAATATCTACTTGAAAAGCGATACTTAAGGCGAAATGATATATTATATAAATAAAACTTATACTTTGGGAGGAATGACATTGCTTAACGATAGTCGTCCGCTGGAAACTTACTGGCTTAATACTTTCGTCGTACTCGCTGAGTCTGACTCTCTGCGAGACGCCGCGCTCAAGCTGAATGTCACCCAGCCAGCTATTTCTCAACACCTTAAGCAACTGGAAAGCCGGTTCCAGGCGCAGCTGATCATTCGCCGTACTCGCCCATTGCGCCTGACGGCCCCGGGGAAGGTACTCTATCAGCACGCTGTCTCGTTACTTGCCGAACTTCGTCGCATAGATGACTTGGTGCGTGACGCAGAGGATCAGGGGCTAATCCAATGCCGGCTGGGCCTGATCACTTCTATTTCCGAGGTTGCAGGTAGTCAGATAATCGCCAACCTGAAGGATAAATCGGAGCGCATCACCATTAGAAGCGGACTGACTAATGAGTTAAAGGATGCATTCCTCCAGCGCGATATCGACATTCTCATTTCGAACGACTCCATGCCGGAGATAAGCGACATAGAGCGTGTTAAAATTTTTCGCGACCCCAT
Source organism: Salinicola corii (assembly GCF_008298015.1). Classification (GTDB taxonomy): domain Bacteria; phylum Pseudomonadota; class Gammaproteobacteria; order Pseudomonadales; family Halomonadaceae; genus Salinicola; species Salinicola corii. The sequence continues at coordinate 8,079 of NZ_VTPX01000016.1, forward strand.
GTTAGTAGCATATCCCAAGGTATGGGAAAATACTTTCGACGGCTCCTTGCAAAACCTAGCTGCAACAATGCCGTTAATTCGTTATGGTAGGAATACCAGTGTAGGTGTTTTCAGTGATGTCACACTACGCCGCATAAATCTCTCAGTAAAATTCAAGTATGAGACTGATGATACTCACAGCCTGTTGATCTTTGTTGAAGCCGGTCATGGATGGGGGTTACTCAGTTTTCTATGCGTCGCGCAGTGCATGCACCGAATGCATAACATAAAACTTATGAGTCTTGATAGTGAACGCCATGCCCGTAACATTTATCTTATTTATCGAAAGAATGAAATGCGCACAATCCCACTAAGAATTGCCGATATTTTAAAGCAGCACTTCTTCGACAACGTCTTTCCACAACTCAAGCAACATGCTCCGTGGATCGACCAAAGCGCCTTTATAGTAGACACAGCATAGCGGAAATCGTACGCGCCCATATGGACTGGTTTCTGGGAAAGATCACAGTTACTGTGCGGTGCTAAGAGCTCTTTTCAAAACTGCCCTTTGAGTTGCTTGAAGCAGGTCAGCGAGCAGCCCAGCAAAGTGAATGCATAGTGAATATCGGTCCGTCGCTCGTCGCGAGTCGACGCATCTGGTCCAGCCAGGCGAATGTTCTTTCGACGACCTACCGATGTCGTCCCAGCCGTTGAGTGTCTTCGATACCACGTCTGGCGATGCGCGGCTGAATACGACGCCTCCGACAGGCTCAGCGACAACGCGGAAAATCATACGCCTTGTCGGTATGAAGCTTCTTGGGTCGATACCGGGGCCGGCCTGCGACCGGTACCACCGCATCCAATAGGGCTGCCAAAGGCACGCTGTTGGCGCCTGATGTCCCTTGTCGATCCGTCAAGACATGTCGCTTGGTGCCTGGCCGGCCGCGGTCTGTCGGGTTGTGGCCGGTGGCTGATCCCCTTTTTCGACTTGATGGAGGCGCTATCCATGCAGACTCGGTCCCAGCCCAGCCGATCCGCGTGCTGGAGATGTTCCAGCAGCGTTTGGTGGAGTGCCTTCCAAACGCCAGCTTCATGCCAGTCACGCAGTCGCCGCCAGCAAGTGACGCCGGAACCGCAGCCATCTCCTGAGGCAGCATCTCCCAGGGGATCTCGGATTTCAGGACGAACAGGATTCCCGTCAAGGCGGCACGATTGGCCACCTGCGGCCTACCGCCATCGGGCTTGGGGCTCCGGTGGTAATAGCGGTTCAACGATCTCCCAGAGCTCGTCAGGTATGGTCTTCTTCGCCATGTTCATGAAGGTGGAAGAACTGATCAGGTCTTTCAAGGGTTTTGAAAGGCGCTCTTACTCACACCACCATTGTTGCGGCGGTCGAGTTCCTTGGAGAAGTGCTGACATAGGCGAAGTTCGATCAACTCTTGGCGTGTCTCGGACTGGACAACGAAATCTCGCAGGGGCCGTCAATGAGTGTGACTGCAAAGAGGGCTGCACTGGCGCGCATCGTCAATCAACGTGCAACGCAGATCGTCAGCACTTTAGACGGGCCTGTGCCTCTAGCCGAAGCTACGGTACGCGAGGCAGTTGGAGGCTCTGTGCCACACCACACAAAGGCCGAGCAGGAGCGATTTCTGCGAGGACTGGCGCTCGACGGCTACATTGTCTCCTGGGATGATGACGCACGAACTCCGTTGCTGCGTGCAGCGTTACCTGACGAAGTGGATCTTCCTGCGGCCGATGACGAGGTTCATCAACTTCTGAGGCAGTTCGGGTTCATCGTGCCGTTAGGACACCTAGACCAAGCAATCGACGCTCACGCGCGCGGCGATTGGGCAGCAGCGAACAGTCAAATTCGTACATTTCTGGAAGGCTTGACTAAAGACATTGCCTTGCACATTGACCGGCAGACGTCTGCTGAACTGATTACGGGCGAGAACTGCCGCGCCTGGTTGGCGAAGCGCGGATTCCTATCGAGATGGGCCTGTGATGGGAAGAACTATTTGAACGGCTTGTTCAAGATGCTTCATACCGATAGCTCACATCCTGGCCTCTCGGACGAAGATCATAGCACGTTTCGTCTGCACCTTGGGCTCATCACTAGCCGGACCTTGCTTCGTCGCCTTAACAATGGCTACTGAACGATATCCCTCCCCTATAACACGCGGTAGGTGGTTGGTTGCAATCCATTAGGCTACACAGCTTCTCAATGGTCAGAGGTGTAGTCAGACGACCGTGCTTCGGCACGATAGCCTGACAACGGTATGCCGGGTAATGGGGCATGCCTTGGGTACCAACGTGCGCAGTCCCCAACGCCTCTATTCACTGGAATGAGCACGATTGACTACAAGTGTGAAACTATTTCCTCCGAGCTCTGCTACGACTCGCCCCAGCAGGTTGGCCCAATTGTATTCAATAGCCACCATAACTCCATTGCCCAAAATCGCCTTGAGCACAGCATTGGAGTCAATACATGGAATCCCAACCACGCCAGTCCCTGCCAATACCGGGAACACCAGAATACGGGGAATTACCTCAATACGTGGAAAATTCCCCTCTCCCCTTTCGCAGAACGATCCGCCGCCAGGAGCTGCACCAGATCGTGCCTTTGGCCGAAACAACGATCTACGACATGGAACGCCGTGGCGAATTCCCGCGCCGCTTCAATCTGACGCCTCGCTGTGTGGTGTGGGACCTGGAGGAAGTGGAAGCCTGGGTCGAAGAGCGCAAGCGTCAATCCCGATCAGGAAAAGCCGCCCCCGCTCCGGGACCGGACGTGAAACAACGTATCGCCCGTCCGGTCCGCGATCTCAACGACTGAGCGATTGGCTACGCGGTTAGCAGTTCTATGCTCCCGTGGTCACGCACCGGATGACGAATCGCCTCCTTGGTGATATTCACTTGTAACGCCACTTTCGCTGCTTCCAGTACACCAACATCAATTTGGTGGCCCCCTCGTGCCTTGAGCCAATCAAGCACCTCTGCGAGATGCCAGATCGAGGCGCTACCTTCGTGAACCGGCACGGGAAACGTCGCTCGATGGGCGAGCATCAATTTCCGCATTGCCTGTCGGGAAACGCCCACGATGTCCGCCACATCGGTCAAGCCAACAAGATCCGGCGAGGCCTCGATCAGGCGCGCGGAAGGAACCGCGCTTTTGACATCGGCCAGGGCAGTGCGGACCGCCTCCTCAGCGCTGTCCGCCTCGCGGGAGAATTCCAGCGCCAGACGGCCCGGCTGCCCCACGCCCACCAGGGCGTCATCACAACCGGCAACGCCCAAGCGCTCCACCACTGCATCCAGATCACTGTTATGGTCAGCCAACTGATATTTCAGCGTAAAAATGTATTCCATGGCTCAATCCTCCGGTTCCGTCTCACTCCGGCGCTTGTGGGTGGAGCATTTGTCCACCACCCTCCGAAGCGCCCGGGCGTGGCTGCCAGGACTTCTCGGCGTACTCCACACACTCGCGATACAGAACTCACCACAGCGGCATTCATCGTCATTGTAGGGGCAGTAGATCTTGCCCCAGGCATGGCCACCGCCCACCTCGACTCGCCAGCCTTCCTCTTCCGCATGCCTGATCGCGGCTTCAATCTCTTTTTTCGGGTGTGATGAACGAGTCATTCCTTACCTCCAGTATGGGAATGACACCCAAGGTTGTCAAGTGACAACCTTGGGCATAAAGTACCTCCCTCTGACCACCCTGCAGGTTCACAGAACGGCCAATGCCAGCACACCGTACTGGCACCGGGAAACCAACGATCACCATGTTCGCGATACTCATATCGATGCCTTCAATGCCGGCACCGACATGCTTTCCGGCATCAGGGACGGAACGTAGCTGCCCCCTTCCGCCCAGGCATCGATCATATTGGCCCACTCCTGCAGCATGTGCCGACGCTGCTCGGCATACTCCGCCTTGTTGTATACCGCCCGTGAGGAGCGGCCATCTTCGTGGGCCAAGGCCTTTTCGATCCAGTCGCGATTGAAACCGATTTCATTAAGCAGTGTGGAGCCGGTACGGCGCAAATCGTGAACGGTGAAGGGTTCCAGCGGCAGTCCCTTTTTCCGCGCCTGCTCCGAAATCTTCAGAGTCACCCGGTTCAGTGTCCCCATGGACATGCACTGGTCACCGTCATAACGAGCCGGGAGCAGGTACTTGGAACCACCGGCACAGGTCTTCAGTGCCACCAGGATGTCCAATGCCTGCCGGGACAGGTAGACATTGTGAGGAAAGCGTCGCTTCATCCGCTCCTTGGGAATGCTCCACACACCCGCTTCGAAGTCTACTTCGTCCCAGGTCGCCTTAAGCAACTCCCCTTTCCTCACCAGAGTCAGCAGGATCATGCGCAGCGCCAGGCGAATGGTCGGCGATGTGGGGATGGTTTCCATCTCATGGACCATCAGACGGATTTCAGCGGGTGACAGCGCACGATCCTTCGGTGCGAAGGTTGCGATGGACGAAGGGCTCACCTCGTCGGCCGGGTTCGCCACCTTCTCGCCATGCATGATGGCATGCGCGTATACCTGCTTGACGATATCGCGGACATGAATGGCGGTTGCCGGCGCCCCGCGCTTCTTGACCTTCAGACACAGGGCTCGAAGATCGTCGGGTGTAATTTCCACCAACAAGCGGTTCTTGAAGACCGGCAGGATATCGCGATCGACGATGTGCTTGCGCATGGCTCTGGTGCTGTCAGCCATGCCGGAGGCTTCCATCCACACATCGGTGAATTCGGCGAATGTCTTCGCACGGGACAGGCGGCGCTTTTCCCGCTGCTTCTCCTGAGCGGGAGAGCGGCCCTCCGCCACCACCTTGCGAGCATCCAACAGGCGCTCACGCGCCAAGGCCAAGGAAATACCACCCGGCCCATAGCGGCCCAAGGTGAGGGTCTCGCGGCGGCCGTTGAGGCGGTAGTCATAGCGGAAGGTGACGGTGCCGGTTTGCGACACCGTCACGTACATACCATCGCGGTCAGCAACCTTGTAGGTGGCAGCTTTGGGCTTGAATTTGCGTAGCGCTGTATCGGTCAGCATGTCAGGGGCTCTCCTGTGTTTGCGGTTGGTTACCGTCAAGGGTCAGGAGCCCTGATGATGTCCCTAACTCCTTGTTATCAAAAGAAGTCAGGGCGTAGTTTTACCGTCATGCTCAAAATAGCCATGACGGTAAACGGGAGAGTCTTACTCCGAGGGATTTGCGATACCGTCGCTTTTACCGACAGGTGTTTCTGCTGGCCGCCGATAGCCACCGATAGGTAATGCGACGTAAATCTATAAGAATCATGATCTTACGCCGCTTTCCCGATTGCTATCGATAGTCCCTGAAAGACGTATTTTCACTCCCACTCGATCGTCGCGGGCGGCTTGCTGCTCACATCATAGGTCACACGCGATACACCGCTGATTTCGTTGATGATGCGGTTGGAAACCTTTTCGAGCAGCTCATACGGCAGGTGCGCCCATCTTGCGGTCATGAAGTCGATGGTTTCGACGGCGCGCAGGGCAATGACCCATTCGTAGCGGCGGCCGTCGCCGACTACGCCGACTGACTTGACCGGCAGGAACACGGCAAACGCCTGGCTGGTCTTGTGGTACCAGTCGAAGTTGTGCAGCTCTTCGATGAAGATGGCGTCAGCTTCGCGTAGGATGTCGGCGTACTCTTTTTTCACCTCACCCAGAATGCGCACGCCGAGGCCCGGCCCCGGGAAGGGGTGACGATAGACCATGTCGTACGGCAAGCCGAGTTCGAGGCCGAGCTTGCGCACTTCGTCCTTAAACAGTTCGCGCAGCGGTTCGACCAGCTTGAGCTTCATGGTCTCCGGCAGGCCGCCGACGTTGTGGTGCGACTTGATCACGTGAGCCTTGCCGGTCTTGCTGGCGGCGGATTCGATCACGTCCGGGTAGATGGTGCCCTGGGCGAGGAAGTCGACACCGTCGATCTTGGCGGCTTCGCGGTCGAACACGTCGATGAAGGTGTTGCCGATGATCTTGCGCTTGGCTTCGGGGTCGTTCTCGCCGCCCAGGTTGCCGAGGAATTCGTCTTCGGCGTCGACCCGGATCACCTTGACGCCCATGTGGCTGGCGAAGGTTTCCATTACCTGGTCGCCTTCGTTCTTGCGCAGTAGACCGTTGTCGACGAACACGCAGGTAAGCTGGTCACCGATCGCCTTGTGCAGGAGTGCTGCGACCACCGAGGAGTCCACGCCGCCGGAGAGGCCGAGCAGCACGTGGCGGTCGCCGACCTGATCGCGCACGCGCTCGGTGAGGTCTTCGATGATCTGCGCCGGGGTCCAGAGTTTTTCCGCCTTGCAGATATCCAGCACGAAGCGCTCGAGGATGCGCTGGCCCTGCAGGGTGTGGGTCACTTCCGGGTGGAACTGAACGCCGTAGAAGCGCTTTTCGGGCCAGGTCATGGCGGCGATGGGACAGCTCGGCGTGGAGGCAGTAACGGTGAACTCGGCCGGGGCGCGGGCGACCTTGTCGCCGTGGCTCATCCACACGTCCAGCAGCGCCCCGCCGTCGTGGTCGACATGATCCTTGATGCCGCCCAGCAGGTCGTCTTCCGCGGCGACGCTGATCTGGGCGTAGCCGAACTCGCGCTTGTTGGAGCCTTCGGTGGCGCCACCCAGCTGTTCGGCCATGGTCTGCATGCCGTAGCAGATGCCGAACACCGGCAGGCCCATCTCGAACACGCATTCCGGCGCCCGCGGCGAGCCCAGCTCGGAGACCGATTCCGGCCCACCGGAGAGGATGATACCGTTGGGATTGTATTCGCGGATCTCTTCTTCGGTGATATCGAAGGCGCGGATCTCGGAGAACACGCCGATCTCGCGCACGCGGCGCGCGATCAGCTGCGTGTACTGGGAACCGAAGTCAAGGATCAGAATCTTGTGCGAATGGATGTCGGTCATCGGATGAGCCCTGGGTGTGAGTCTTAAACGAGCAGCGGCGCTGATTAGGCGCCGCTGACAAAGCCGGAAATGGCTATAAACTGGTTGATCAGCCTGCCCTTCCTGCCGGGACAGACCATCGGCGTGTTCGGGCCGAGTGCTAGGCTAGGCGGAAACGCCTGGTGCCGGCCCGGGCACGTCCGATCAAGCGCCGCGATAATTCGGCGCTTCTTTGGTGATCTGCACATCGTGTACATGCGACTCGGTAATGCCGGCGCCGGTGATCTTGACGAACTCCGGCAGCGTGCGCATCTCGTCGATGTTGTGGCAGCCGGTGTAGCCCATGGAGGCGCGCAGGCCGCCCATCATCTGGTGAACGATGGCGCTCATCTGCCCCTTGTAGGGCACGCGGCCTTCGATACCTTCCGGCACCAGCTTCTCGACGCCTTCGTCCTTGCTCTGGAAGTAGCGATCCGAGGAGCCCTGGGTCTGGGACATCGCGCCCATGGAGCCCATGCCGCGATAGGCCTTGTAGGTGCGGCCCTGGAACAGCTCGACTTCGCCCGGCGCTTCCTCGGTGCCGGCGAGCATACTGCCGAGCATCACGGTGCTGGCGCCGGCGACGATCGCCTTGGCGATATCACCGGAGTAGCGCACGCCGCCATCGGCGATCAGCGGGATATCGAACGGCTTGAGCGCTTCGGCTACGTTGGCGACGGCGGTGATCTGCAGCACGCCGACGCCGGTGACGACGCGGGTGGTGCAGATGGAACCGGGGCCGATACCGACCTTGACCGCGTCGGCGCCGGCTTCGGCCAGGGCGACGGCGGCGTCACCGGTGGCGATGTTGCCGCCGATCACCTGCAGTTCCGGGTAGTGCTCCTTGACCCAGCGCACCCGATCGATCACACCCTTGGAGTGGCCGTGGGCGGTATCGACGACCAGCACGTCGACGCCGGCTTCGACCAGCGCGGCGATGCGGTCCGGGGTTTCCGGGCCGGTGCCGACGGCAGCGCCGACCAGCAGGCGGCCATCGGCGTCCTTGGCGGCCATCGGGTAGGTGCGGGCTTTCTCGATGTCACGCACGGTGACCAGGCCGCGCAGGTGGAAGTCCTTGTCGACGACCAGGATCTTCTCGATGCGGTTTTCCTGCAGCTTGGACTTGATCACGTCGAGCGAGGTGCCTTCGAGCACGGTGACCAGCTTGTCGCGCGGGGTCATGATCGCTTCGACGCTGTCGCTGTGGTCCGGCTGGAAGCGCATGTCGCGCCCGGTGACGATGCCGACCAGGGTCTCGCCCTCGACCACCGGGAAGCCGGAATAGCCGTACTCCTTGGCCATCTCCAGCAGGTCCTGCAGCTTGGCGTTGGGACCGACGGTGACCGGGTCCTTGACGATGACGCTCTCGTGCTTCTTGACCTTGCGGACCTCGGCGGCCTGCTGGGTGATCGACATGCTCTTGTGAATGATGCCGATACCGCCTTCCTGCGCCATGGCGATGGCCAGGCGCGCTTCGGTGACGGTATCCATGGCGGACGAGAGCAGCGGGATGTTGAGGGTCAGCTTGCGGGTCAGGCGGGACTTGAGTTCGACGTCTCTGGGCAGGACATCCGAGTAGCGGGGTACGAGTAATACGTCATCGAACGTAAGAGCTTCTTGCGCTATACGTAGCATGGTCGGAAACCCAATTGGCAGGTGGTGGGGAGCCTGTAACAGCCTGCGGCACCGCGATGAGGTATGCAGTGGGACCGGATCGGGGCCGCGAAAAGTTAATCGCGCATTATAGTCGTTTGGCCGGTGCCTCTCAATGGCAAGCGGCGGTTGTATGATAGGAGATGGACGATGCAACGCCGGGTGGCGGATTCGTGTAAGGCGTGCCCATGGCGCACTTCTCCCGCCAAGTCATGGTTTCCCTACGACATCCTCCCGCTCGGTGGCATGTTCGGGGGAACCATGGCACGCCAGGATTTGCCGCAGACAGGAGACAATCTCTGAGCTTGTCTTCGTCTGAGAAGTCTCGTCAAGCGCCGCCTCCAGGAAGCTATCGTAGTCTTGGCTCGCCTCGGCGTGAATCTGCCGTCCACGCTTGGTAATGACGGTATAAACGCCACGCTTATCGTCTGGACAGACATCGCGAATCGTATGCCCATTACGTTCCATGCGCTCGACAAGCCGAGTCACGGAACTCTGATTCAACCCGAGCCTCTTGGCTAGTTCCTGCATTCGCAACTCAGCATCAGGTTCGGCGGCGAGCAAGTGTAGAGCACGATATTCGGTCAAACCCAGGCCATGCTGGCGCTGAAGGCTTTTGGCAATCTGATGCTCGACTGACTCGAAAACCCCTTTCAAACTCTGCCACATTACCGACGGTGACGTCATAACGGTCCTCAATTTGGCGGCTATCCTAGAACCAACATGGTTGTATATACATACAATATTCAATAGATCGCTTCATGACCAGCTATTTAGGGCTAGTCGTACCGCCGGCGGGGTGGCGTCTAACATCAGTCGCCAGCGGGTTAGCGCCACATGGGAAACCTATAAAATAAATTATATCAATAAGTTAATTACATCCTCTCTGAATTCATCCTGGGTAAAATCAATTTCAATATATTTGCATGCGCAAGCATATTGACAAAACCAAGACTGTCTCGTAGATTTTAAAATACTTGCACGTGCAAGCAAATTCCCGATTACTGGTGCCATTGATCGCAATCGATTACCGGGAAACGAAAGGAGATGAGCATGCCCATCACGATCTATACCGACTATGTCTGCCCTTACTGCCTGCTGGCAGAGCGCGTCATTGAGGATGTCATCGAGGGGCTGGACGTCGATATCCATTGGCGGCCCTACGAACTGCGGCCGGAGCCGGTACCGACCCTTCGTATAGAGGACCCCTATCTGCCTCAGGTCTGGGAGCAATCGGTATACCCGATGGCCGAGCGTCTCGGCGTGCCGATCAAACTGCCCTCACTGTCGCCCCAGCCCCGCACTGACAAGGCGTTTGAGGTCTTCGCGATGGCCGATGAGCAAGGGCTTGGACATGAGTTCTCGATGCGAGCACTGCAAGCGTTCTTCCAGGAAGAAAAGGATATCGGCCACACAGAAATACTGGCTGACCTGGGCACAGAGGTAGGCCTCGAGCACAAGGCCGTTCTCCAGGCGTTGGCAGACGGTACCTACCGCGAGCGGCATCGTGAGGCCCTTCGCCACGCACGAGAGGAGATGGCAATCACCTCGGTCCCTACCATTGTGGTGGGCGAGCAGATTTTTCGTGGCATTCCCTCGCCGGGTGAGCTGCGTCGGGCTGTCGACCAGATCACCAATGCCAAACCAATACCTGCCACCGAAACAGCGGGAGTAGCCCAAGCTAACCCAGGCCAACAAGAGCACTAACCAATTCTTTTCAGGAGAATTCATCATGATCAGCTGGATTTACCTCGGAATCGCCGTGCTTTTTGAAATCACTGTCGCCTTCTCGGCCGGCAATGCGCAGGGGTTCACTCGACTATGGTGGACTATCGCTACCCTCGTCAGTGGCGCCATTGCCACCTTCTTCCTCAGCCTAGCTTTGCTCGATTTCGATGTCGGTGTGGGCTATGCCATCTGGACCTCCGTTGCCGGCGTCGGAATCGTCGTCCTGGGTGCCGTGTTCTTCCAAGAGCGCCTCAATCTGAGAAAGCTGTCCGGCATCGCCCTGGTGATTGGCGGCGTCATCGGGCTTCGTCTGAGTGGAGCCGCCTGAGGCGGAGGTCCACTTGAATTTTCGTAATTACGATATTTTCAGGATCACTAACCATAGAAGGGAAATGTCATGTCCAACACTTCTAGTAACCAAACCAGTACCGGTCGCGCCTGGGTCATGTTGCTTCTCGCTGGCGCTTTCGAGATCGCCTACGCATTGAGCGTCGCGGGTAGCCAAGCCTTCACTGTACTGAGCTGGTCGATCTCGGCGATCGTATTCTTCCTGCTCACCCTTTACGCATTGAGCGTAGCGCTGAAATCGATCGATGTCGGGATTGGCTACGCCGTATGGGCAGGGATCGGGGCTGTGGGCTCGGCCATCTTCGGCAGTTTCCTGTTCGATCAATCCCTGACGCTGACCCAGGCATTCTGGCTGGCCGTCATCATTGCCGGGGTCATCTGGCTGAAGCTGGCCAGCAGCGAGAAAGCCCAGCCTGAGAAACCAGGCCTTGTGGCCTCCTGAAGCCTAACGCTCCCTGCGAAAAGATCTGCAGAAACTATGCTTGCCCTTTCTCCGCGGCTATCACCTGACAGGATTCACTAATGGCTACTCATCCGCCGGAGTATATCGTTCGACTTATGGAAGATGTGGTCGCGTACTCCACGGAACATGTCCGTGGCGGCGGCATTCCCTTCACGGCCTATGTTGTCGATGCCAAAGGGAATGTGCTGGGTCGCGGGGTCAACCGCGTTCTCGAGCACCATGATCCCACCGCTCATGCAGAGGTCGAGGCCATCCGAGATGCATGTAGGAATGAGGGTGTCACTAACCTACGCGGCTCGACATTGCTGGCCTCGGGGGAACCCTGCGCCATGTGTTACCTCAACGCGCTGTTCTCAGGTGTCGGGGAGGTAATTTACGCCGTCGACCGGGACGGTGCCGCCGAAGCGGGCTTCGATTACCGCAGCTCGTATCAGGTGCTAGCCGACTTCCCCGGTCGCTGGTCCATGAAGGTTCGCAAGTACTCCACACCTCAGGCTATCGAGCCATTCAATCTCTGGAGACAAAAAAGGACCTCGCGGTGAACACTTCTCAGGACAACGCCTAGACCAACCCACTATCAGCAGAAGCACCAGATTTTCCGATGATCGCTATTGGCCTCATGCCCGAGCACCAAAGCAATCGGCCATCACCGGAGCCCATGACAGGAGTGATAGACTGCCCCTTTGTTCGACTTGCGAGGCTTCGATGGACGCCACCGGTACCCACCCCCTCTCAGTCAGCGATCTCAACCACCAGGCCCGCCAGATGCTAGAACGCGGCTTCGGCGACTGCTGGGTCGAGGGCGAGATTTCGGGGCTGGCGCGGCCCGCTTCGGGGCATATCTACTTCAGCCTGAAAGACGCCAGGGCCCAGCTCAAGTGCGCGTTCTTCCGCAACCGGGCGAGCCTGTCGCGCACGCCGCTGAAGGATGGCGACCGGATCAAGGTTCGCGGCCGCGTCTCGATCTTCGAGCCGCGCGGCGACTATCAATTGATCGTCGACGCCGTGCAGCCCAGCGGCGAAGGCGAGCTGATGGCGGCTTACGAACGGCTCAAGCGGCAGTTGAGTGCCGAGGGTGTATTCGCCAACGCGCGGCCGCTGCCCTACCCGCCCCGCCATCTGGCACTGATCACCTCCCCCACCGGCGCGGCCATTCGTGACGTGCTGGCGGTGCTGCAGGCACGCTGGCCGATGGTGCATGTCAGCGTGTTCCCGTCGCCGGTGCAAGGTCGCGAGGCACCGCCGGCGCTGATTCGCGCGCTGGCCTTGATTAATCGTCAAGTAAAAGCCAATCGTCAGGCACGTTATGAATCAGCACGACAGGATGCCGAGCGTTCGGCGACCGAGCCCTTCGATGCGATCCTGATCACCCGCGGCGGCGGCAGCCTGGAAGACCTGTGGGCGTTCAACGACGAGCATCTGGTCCGGGCGATCTTCCACTCGACGCTGCCGGTGATGGCCGCCATCGGCCACGAGGTCGACACGACGCTGGCCGAATTCGCCGCCGACGTGCGCGCGCCGACGCCCTCCGCCGCCGCCGAACGGCTGGTGCCGGATCGCCGCGATCTCGAGGCGACGCTGAGTCAGCAGCGGAGAAGGCTTCTTCAGGCGTGGCGCGGTCGCTTCAACGCCGAGTCCCAGCGGCTCGATCATCTGCGTGCACGGCTGCGCCATCCCGGTGAGCGACTCGCCCAGCAGCGCCAGCATCTGGCAGGTCTGGATCGTCGTCTGCAACTGGCGATGCAACAGCGTCTGCAGCGGGAGCGTCAGCGGCTCGAGGCCGCTACCCGGCGCTTCACGCTCCACGACCCGAGCCGCACGTTGCGCCAATCGCGGGAGCGTGTGGACCAGCTCACGCAACGGCTGGAGAGCGCCCAGCAGCGCCAGTTGCAGCGCGAACGCCAGCGGCTGGAAGGCGTGGCCCGGGAGCTCAACGCAGTCAGCCCGCTGGCCGTGTTGGGACGGGGCTACTCGATCCTCCAGGACGACGACGGCCAGGTCGTGCGCGCTGCCAGCCAGACCCAACCCGGCCAGATGCTGACGGCCCGCCTCGGCGAAGGGCGCCTGAAGCTGGAAGTGAAGCGGCGGCTGAAGCGCTGAGTCCTTAAGCGAGCCGCTCTTCGGGATCCCCCGGCTGCACCAGATGGATCCGTGTGCCGCCCTCGCCTTGACCCAGCCCGGGTTTGAGCCGCTGATCGGTATCGTAGTGCCCGCCGTTCTGGCGCCGGAAAGGGATAGGCGCGTCGCTGAACAGTCCCTCGAGGCGATGCCTGAGATCGGCCACCACCCGCTGCCAACCGGCATCATCCAGGCGGTCGCTCGAGTAGACCGGGAAAGGCGGCATGACCGCCAGCCCGGGATAGAACAGCGTGCCATGCTGGATCGGCCACAGGATCTCCTCCAGGCTGCCATTGACGCCGCGATCGCTGTAGTGCGGCGCGCGCCCGCCGATCGGCAGGATCAGCATCGCCCGGCGGCCAGCCAGTACGCCTTCGCCGTAGCGGTCGCCCCAGCGTTCGCCACCGTGCTCACCGACACCATAGGCAAATCCGAAAGCGAACACCCGGTCGACCCAGCCCTTGAGAATCGCGGGCATGCCGAACCACCACAGCGGGAAGCTGAACAGCACTGCATCGGCCCACAGCAGCTTGCGCTGCTCGTCGGCGATATCCAGGGTCTGGGTGTCGGAGGCATAGGCGTGGCGGGATTCGGCGATGTAGCTCAGGCGCTCCGGATCGACCGTATCGATGAAATCCTCGCGGTCGGCGCTCGCCTTCCACCCCATGGCATAGAGATCCGAGACCTGTACCTCATGCCCCTGCGCCTGCAGGAACTCCACCGCCAGGTCCTTCAAGGCGCTGGTCAGCGACTGGGGCTCGGGGTGGGCGTGGACGATCAGAATATGGCTCATGGTCCGGTTCCTTGTTGTGGCAATGATCGGGAAAATGATCGGGTTCGGACCATGATCTTGAGACGCCGTCTGGTATTGTAGAAATCCGATATTTTATGTCTTGGTATCAACTGAATGGATATCGAACGGTTGGACCTGAATCTGCTGGTGACCCTCGACGCCTTGCTGGTGGAACGCAATGTCAGTCGCGCCGCCAAGCGTCTGCATCTCAGCCAGCCGGCACTCTCTGCCCGCCTGACCCGTTTGCGTGAACTGCTGGGCGACCCGCTGTTGCTGCCCGCCCAGCGCGGCATGATTCCCACCCAGCGCGCGCTCGAACTCCAGGCACCGCTGCACGCTGCCATCGAGAGCGTGCGCCAGGTCGTCGCCACCGGCAGCCCGTTCGACCCGGCCACGGCCAAGGCCACGGTCGCCATCGCTGCCAGCGACTATGTGCAGTATTCGGTCCTGATGCCGCTGGTGATGGCCTGAGCCGGGAAGCGCCGGGGCTCAGGATCGCCTGGCGGACGATAGATACCGGGACTCTGGATGCGCAGATGGCGCGCGGAGAGGTCGACCTGGCCCTGACGACGCCCGGGGCGGCGCCGGACAACCTGCGCATGCGCACGCTCTATCGCGAGGCGTACATCGCCATCGCGCGCCCCGGCCATCCGGCCTTGTCGGACCGGCTCGATCTCGACACCTTTTGCCGGCTGGATCACGTCATCGTCTCGCCGGAGGGCGGCGGCTTTCACGGCCCCGTGGACGATGCCCTGGCCGCCGTCGGCTTGTCCCGACGCGTGGCACTGTCGGCGCCGGGATTCCTGGTGGTGCCGGAGATCGTCGCGCGCAGCGACATGATCGCGCTGGTCCCCACTCGGGTCGCTGCGGACCGCGTCGGTCGGGTACGGCTGCTGGATCCTCCGTTACCCGTTCCCGGTTTCGACATGGCCATGGTCTGGCATGAGCGCACGACCACTCATCCGCTGCACCAATGGCTGCGCCAGCGGATTGGCGAACTGGTTTCAGGTGCGCGTATGGATGGCAGGGAGATGCCGACGCGGCCCTAGCCCGATGAAATGAAAAACCCGATTCGACAGTGCCGAATCGGGTGATCGCCCAGCGAGAGGGTCGCGTCGTTTCAGTTGGCCGGCTACCTCGCCTTGGCGAGTTCGGAGCGCCGACCAGCGGGGATCATCCCGCCTGTTCCGGCATCGCGCTCGGCTTGAAGCTGCCGGGATCGAGGTCGTGGCGCGCGAGCAGCTTGTAGAAGTCGGTGCGATTACGTCCGGCGATGCGGGCCGCCTGGGTGACGTTGCCTTCGGTGATCTTGAGCACCTTGATCAGGTAGCCGCGCTCGAAGCCGGCGCGCGCCTCGCTGAACGAGGGCAGCGCGTTCTCCTCGGCGGCCAGCGCCTGGGAGACCAGCGCTTCGGGAATCATCGGCGTGCTGGTCAGCGCCACGCACTGCTCGACGACGTTGACGAGCTGGCGCACGTTGCCCGGCCAGCCGCTGGAGGCGAGCAGGTTGAGCGCCTCGGGCGAGAAGCCCTTGACGAACGGCTTATGCCGCGCGGAAACCTGCGCCACCATGTGCTTGGCCAGCAGCGGGATGTCCTCGGCGCGATCCCGCAGCGGGGGCAGCTTGAGGTTGACCACGTTGAGGCGGTAGTAGAGATCCTCGCGGAAGTCGCCTTCGTGCATGGCGCGGTCGAGATCGCGGTGGGTGGCGGAGATGATCCGCACGTCGATCGGGAACGACTTGGTGCTGCCCAGCGGGCGAACCTGGCGCTCCTGGAGCACACGCAGCAGCTTGACCTGCAACGGCAGCGGCATGTCGCCGATCTCGTCGAGGAACAGGGTGCCGCCGTCGGCGGCCAGGAACAGCCCCTCGTGCTGGCTGACCGCGCCGGTGAAGGCGCCACGGGCGTGGCCGAACAGTTCGCTCTCCAGCAGTTGCTCGGGTAGCGCACCGCAGTTGATCGCCACGAACGGCTTGTCGGCGCGGGGGCTGGCCTGGTGCATGGCGTTGGCCAGCAACTCCTTGCCGCTGCCGCTGGGGCCGGTCAGCAGCACGCTGACGTCGGAGGCGGCGACCATGTATGCCTGCTCGAGAATGCGCTCCATCTGCGGGCTGCGGGTGATGATCTGGGACCGCCACGCCTCGCCACCCTCGCCGCGCGTGGTCGGCGTCTGCTTGAGTGCCTCATCGATCGCCTCGAACAGCTCGTCGCGATCGACCGGCTTGGTCAGGAAACTGAAGACACCCTGGCGCGTGGCGCTGACGGCATCCGGAATCGAGCCATGAGCGGTCAGAATGATCACCGGCATCCCGGGCATGCGACGCTGCAGTTCGTGGAACAGCGCCAGGCCGTCCATCTCGTCCATGCGAAGATCGGATAGCACCAGATCCGGGGAAGTCTCTTCGATATGCGTCAGCGCTTCGCGACCGCTTTCGGCGGTGGTCACACGGAACCCGCGGCTTTCCAGACGCATGCCCAGCAGTTTGAGCAGGCTGGTATCGTCGTCGACCAGCAAAATATGGGCCGTGGTACCGCTCTTGCCCGGCTGCATGGCCGGCGTTCGCACCGGCCGGGTCTTCTGAGCTTCTGTATTCAATGACATGGGATTGGCACCTCCTGCCACCGCTTCACCTTATCGCTGTCGATGAGGATGTGTCACGCTCGATGTGACGCGGTCGCGCGCGCCGAGATATGGCCTGGCATCGCGCGGATGGCTTGGTTTTACGTGAGTGTGGGTCGCGCGGACCTGGCGCGTCTCAGTCGCGGGCGTTGATCGTCCGCTCGATGTCGGTCAGCGCTTCCAGCTTGTCCGACATCTCCTTGAGCTGTTGCTTCAGCTTTTCGTTTTCCTGCTTCAGTGCCTGCGTGTCGTTGCTGCCGACATTCCCCCGGCTCCCGTTCGAGCCTCGCAGCGCGTAGAGCTGCCGGCGCTCCTCCAGCTCGTTCAACCACTGCTGCAGGAGGGGCTGCAGCCGGGGCGGTGCCGAGCCGATCGCTGCCTTGTAGAAGTTCGAGGCCTGGGCCCATTGGCCGGGGCCGTCCCAGGAGAGCACCACGGCACGCACGGCTTTCTGATCCATGCGGCTCTGACCAACCCGCTCCAGCACCTCGTCACGCCACTCGTCATCGCCTCGCTGCGCTTCCAGACCGAACGCGACCCAGGAATCGACCAGGCAGACATTGTCGGCGTAGGTGGGAATGTCACCACAGCCATATTGCCTGGGTTCGCCGGAAAGGGACTGGCAGCCCACTAGCGCCATCATGCCGAACAGGACGAGCGTCGTTCTTATCTGACTGACCATGTTTCTTTCCTTGCCTCACCGCCCGGAAACGTCTCGTCCGGCGCGGCCTCATTATCGTGTTGCGCTCCGCGCACCGGGGCGCTGGCCCATGGCAGCGTGAGCCGGAAGCAGACAGGCAATTCGGTGTCATCCACCAGCGCCAGCTGTCCATCCTGCAATCGGGCGCAGTCCGCGGCGACCGAGAGCCCGATACCGGAGCCCTTGAGCGGTCCCTTGCGACGCGCGCCGCCCTGATAGAACGCTTCGAACAGGTGCTCGCGGTCCGACTCGGCGATGGGATCCCCGCTATTGGCAACGTCCAGCGCCAGCCAGTCGCGCTGATGGGCGACACGAATCATCAATTCGCCACCGTCGCTACCATAGGCGATAGCGTTCGAAATCAGGTTGTCCAGCACTCGTGCCGTGCGTTCACGATCGGCCTGCCAGGTCAGCGGATGGTGTGGACTCTTGACCTGCATGCCTTTGCTGTCGAGCGCCAGGCGATGCTTGGCGAGAACCTCCTGAATGACCGTCGCCACATCGAACTGGGTGACCTTCATTCGACGACTGTTCTGCAGCAGATTGTAATCCAGAAGCTGCTCGATCAATGTCTGCAACTCCTGGCCATTTTCATCGATCAATCGCACGACCTCGCTCTGCCGCTCGTTGAGCTCTCCGGCCACGCCGTCGGACAACAGTGACGTGCCCTCGCGAACGCTGGCCAGCGGTGTTTTCAGCTCATGCGACATGTGGCGCAGAAACTGCTGCTTCTGCGCTTCGAGCTCGGACAATCGGCCCGACAACCAGGTCAGCCGCTCACCCAACTGGACCAGCTCGGCAGGCCCCTGGATGCGGGTGGGCGTGTCACTATGATCGCCGCTACCGAGACCGAAGATCCGTCGCTCGAGCTGGCGGATGGGGCGCGTGATCAGCCAGGTGAAGAACAGCATCAACATCAGACTGGCGGAAACGAGGGCGGCGGTCTGCATCCACAGCCGGGCCTTCACCGCATCGGCCTGTTCGCGGATATCGGCGATACGCGCGTCGATCAGGTCGTTGGTGGCGTCCCTCACCGCGTCGGACTCCGAGGCAAAACCCGAGAATCGCTGCAGGAACGCCCCCATATCGTCGACCGACGCCTGCGGCAGAACCCGGAGTTGCCGGAAGCGCTCGACCAGCGACTGAAAGTCGGGATTGTCGCGCATCAGAAGCTCGTGCTGTTCGAGCAGTTCACCGAACTGTTGGGCCTTCTCGTTGTAGATATCGCGCAGGCCCTCTTCTTCGATGACCGCGTATTGACGCGCGCTACGCTCCATCTGCAGCGCCAGCGAGCTCAGCATACGGGCACGGCGAGTCTCCTCGACGGCCTGCCGAGCGCTCTGGTCGGCCAGGGTCGAGAGCTGCGACAGCGCCTGTCCAGCCTGAAACATCAGCACGGCTATCGGCAACATGACGACGACGAATGCCAACAGTACCAGTTGCAAAAGCGAGCGAGGCCGCCAACGTCGGGAGAGCTCGGTGGTCATGGAATTCGCTCTATGCAGGATGCCCATTGGGGTCATGGATCGTTCCGCAAGGATAACATCTTTGTTGAATGCCCATTCGGGTCGAACCGTCGAGCGCATCTCCAGATCTCAGCCCCGCCAATCGACGATTGGCTCCGATCGTTCGCTGGGAATCCACTCAAAAAAAGAGGGCCGGCAGAGCCGGCCCAAGGTACGCAGGGAACTGAAGGGTCGAGAACGACCTTGAAATGCTGCCTGAATCAGCTATTCGAGACCGCTCCCGTGGCCCGAAGGCCCCGAAGCCGATATTCGACTGAGCCATTCAGGGGCTATCGAATATCGGGGCGGCGAACCGCCTGCTTCGTCTTCGGGCCGGCCGTCAGACCTGCGTTTGTCAAGCCTGACGACCGGCCGCAATGGGTCCCCTCTCGCGAGGGGGAAGGCATCCTTGCCGGGGCATCCTTGCCCAAGTGGTGCGTTTCCTTGCCCAATGGGCCGCACCCGTCTCATCGCAACCTAAGTCACACATCGCGTGGAGCAGACGCTGACGAACCCTGACGGCCCTGCACAGGGTAGTCGAAGAACCTGACAGGATTCGGCGAGACGATTCCGAAGACGTCGTCTCGTCGCTCTCGACAAGACTGTTGCGATAGCCGTGCCAGGTTTTTAAAAATCAAAAAATATCAATAACTTAAAAACACACCATTCCACCTTGCCGGACCACTGCCCGCCGATTGCCACGAAAGAACGAAAAAAAGGGCCAAACATGTCGTCTTTGACAGACGTTTTTTGGCCCTTTTTCATATATTTCAATGAAATCATCAGCTTGGCGCGTCTCCATTTGGAGACGCCATGGTGGAAAACTCACCGTTTCAGGTGTCGCTTTACAGCGACTTCAGCAAGACCTTGGAGCGCCGGGCCTGGTTGTAGGTCTCGCGCTTGAGGTCCGGCAGCGCTTCCGGCGTGGCGAGTGAAAAACCCCGCTCCACGAACCAGTGGGTGGTATGGGTCGTCAGGGCGAACAGTTGGGTGAATCCCCGGCGACGTGCGCGGCGCTCTATCTCCGCAAGCAGAGTCTCCCCTCGGTTCCCCCGGCGATAGTCGGTGTGCACGGCCAGACAAGCGAGTTCGCCCATCTTCGCCTCGGAGTAGCCATGCAGCGCCGCACAACCGATCGCCATACCGTCGCGATCGATCACCACGTAATCCTCGATCTCGTGTTCCAACCGCTCGCGGGTTCGAGCCACCAGCATGCCGCTGGCCTCGAGCGGCTTGAGCAGGGCCAGCAGGCCACCGACGTCATCCAGCATGGCCTGGCGCAGCAGCTCGTAGCGGTTCTGGGTGATCATGGTGCCGACGCCGTCGCGAGTGAACAGCTCGCCGAGCAGAGCATCGTGATCGCGCCACGAGAGCAGATGGGTACGGCCGACGCCGTGGCGAGCCGCATCGCAGGCGGCGCTCAAATGCCGGGAGAGTTCGCTGCCAGGGCTGGCCTGTTCGCGAAGGATGTCGGCTTCGTCGGGGGATAACTGGCGCTGCAACTGGCCACAGTCGTCGTGCAGCCCGGCCGACTCGCCAAGCAGAATCAACTTGTCCGCCTTGAGCGAGATCGCCACGTGCTGGGCGATTTCCGAGGCATCGAGGTCGAAGACCTCACCAGTGCGGGAGTAGCCCAAGGGAGGCAGAATCACCAGATTGCCGCCGGCAAGCAGGCTCTCGATGGCCTGACTGCGCACCCGGCGCACTTCCCCGCTGTGATCGAAATCCACACCACCGCGCACTCCCAGCGGCTTGGCCGTGACCAGATTGCCGGAAACCGCCGTCAGCTCCACGCCATGCAGCGGCGTGTTGGGCAGGCCCAGGGAGAGCTGAGCCTCCAGCTCGAGCCGGTGGGTCGCTGCGATCCGCTCGACATGATCCATGATTTCACGATCGGCCACCCAGCGTCCGTCGACACGAACCGGCTCGATACCGGCGGTCTCCAGTGCGGCGGCAACCTGGGGCCGAATGCCGTAGACGAGCGCCACCCGCACGCCCAGGGTGTGTACCAGCGCCAGATCCTGCAGCAATTGACCGCGTCGCGCCGACGCCATCGCCTCGCCTTCCACCAGAATGACGAAGGTCTTGCCGCGGTGGGCGTTGACGTAGGGCGATGAATGGCGAAACCAGTCGACGAAGGGAAAACGCGAGTCCAAGGGCTTGACGCTCCGGCAGTGGGCTGTGAGGCATGATCCGCGTGGGGCCTGCCTCAACTATACCAGAGCGGCTTGGGGCCGGTAGACCACGACCGGCATGCCCGGGCTGGTGGCCCGGCCTGCCGATCCCGAGCCGGCGCGGAGCGATCCGTCAGCCGAACATGCCCTTGAACATGAAGAAGAAGGCGATGGAGAGTAGCGCCCCCGCCGGCAGGGTGATGAGCCAGGAGAGCACGATCGAGCCGAGCACGCGCAGGTTGAGTGCTGCCATGCCGCGCGCCAGGCCGACCCCGAGCACGGCGCCGACCAGCGTGTGCGTGGTCGAGATCGGCAAACCGGTACCGGAGGCCAGCACGACGGTGGAGGCGGCGGAAAGCGTCGCCGCGAAACCGCGGCTCGGGGTCAGTTCGGTGATCCCGGTGCCGACGGTGGCGATGACCTTGTGGCCGTAGGTCACCAGGCCGACGACGATCCCGCCGCCGCCGAGCACCAGCACCCACCACGGCATGGTGGCCGAGCCGGTCACGCTGCCGCTGTTCTCGACCACGCTGATCACCGCCGCCAGCGGGCCGACCGCGTTGGCGACGTCGTTCGAGCCGTGAGCGAAGGCCATGGCGCAGGCCGTGAACATCATCAACACGCCGAAGATGCGCTCTACGCTGGAGAAGTCGTAGTTGCTGCGAGCACGCCGGTCGCCGCGGTTGATCCGGTTTTCCAGCAGCAGCCCCAACATCATGATGACGACGCCGAACGCCACCGCCAGCAGCAGGCTCTCGCCGAAGGTCAGATGTAGACCGACGTGGGACAACCCCTTGACCAAGGTCACCATCGAAACGATGAAGCCGACCAGGAAGATATATCCCGGCACGTAGCGCTTGGCCGCCGCGAACGGGTCGGGATTGTCGAAGATCAGCACCTGCACGGAACGGAACAGCATGAAGGCGAACACCCCCGCGATCAGCGGTGAGGTGATCCAACTGAGCGCGATCGTTCCCACCGACCCCCAGTTGACCGACTGGACACCGAGCCCGGCCACCGCGAACCCGACGATGGCCCCCACGATGGAGTGGGTGGTGGAGACCGGCCAGCCCTTCATGGAGGCAATCATCAACCACGAGCCGGCCGCCAACAGCGACGCCAGCATGCCGTAGATCAGCATCTGGGGGTCGCTCTCCAGCAGGCCGGGGTCGATGATGCCTTTGCGGATCGTTTCGGTGACCTGCCCCCCGGCCAGCCAGGCGCCGAGGAATTCGAAGATCACCGCGATGATGATCGCCTGCTTGATGGTGATCGCCTTGGAGCCGACCGAGGTTCCCATGGCATTGGCGACATCGTTGGCACCAACCCCCCATGCCATGAAGAAACCGAAAACACAGGCGAGAATGATGAAGACATCACCGTATTGCGCAATGATGGACATAGGCTTTGTTCGCTTGAGTGGCGTGACGAAGGCGTAGAATGACGAAGACCCGCTATCAGCGGGCCGTCAGTATCTGCAGGCGGCTACCCACGCGCTCGGCGCGGTCGGACAACTCGCCGATCCATTCGATGATTTTATAGAGGAAGATGACATCGACCGGCGGCAGTTCCGCTTCGAGCTGGAACAGCTGGCGGCGAATGTCGACCTGCTGATCATCGGCCTGGTGCTCGAGATCGTGCAGTTCCTTGATCAGTTCGTGCATCACGTCGGAGACATTGCGACCGAAGCCCGACTCGAGCAGGTCCTCGAGTTCTTCCAGCGCCTTGCGCGCCTGGTCGACGGTGTCCACGGCAGTCCGCAGATAATCGCGCATCGGCTCCGCCAGCGGCTCGGGAATGCTCATGTTGCGGCCGAGCATGATACCGGTGATATCCCGGGCCTTGTTGGCGATCTTGTCCTGGACGCTGATCAACTCCAGCAGGTCGGAACGCGATACCGGTAGAAACATGGTGTTGGGCAGGTTGAGGCGCAGTTGCGTCTTGAGTTCGTCCGCCTCGTGCTCGAGTCGGGTGATCGCCTCGCGATGCTTGCGCGCTTCTTCCCAGTCGCCCCCCAGCGCGGCATCGAAAAAAGGCAACAGCTGGCCGGCGCATTCGCTGGTCTTGACGATGTGAGCCAGAAGCGGCTGGAACGGCGATCGTCCAAACAGCGCCGAGAACGGGTTGGTACTCACCATAACGTGGCCTGGATGCGTTGGAAGTGGCGGCGCCAGTATAATGATTGCGTCTGGATGCGTCATGAAAAATTCATGTTACGCCCCGCGGCCCGGCTGTCGGGCAAATGACCTGGCCGCCGGCCCTGGAGGGGCCATTTCAGATCGGGCAACCAACGACCGGCCAACACCAGGAAGCTGCATGAGCGACGAGATCGAACTCAAACTGGCATTATCATCCGAGGGTCCTGCTCTCCTGATCGATCACCCACTGCTCCAAACGTTGACCTCCCGCATGGTCTCGCTGGGCAACCAGTATTACGACACCGCCGACTCGGCACTACGATCCCGACGCGTCGCGCTTCGTGTCAGGCGCCAGGGCGAGCAACGTCTGCAGACGCTCAAGAGCGCCGCTGAGAGCCATGGCGGCTTGTCGAGTCGCGGCGAATGGGAGTGGTCGCTGGACGGGGTCGAGTGCAATGCCGCCGGCCTCGACGTAAAGGGCCTTCGCGCACTGGAGCATCCCGCCCTTTCCGGACTAGCGCTGGAAACGCTTCACCCGGTCTTCACGACCGACTTCGAGCGTCGACTCTGGCGTTACCGGAATGACGACTGCGATATCGAGATCGCGCTGGACCAAGGCGGAATTCATGTCGGTGCGGCGACCCTACCGATCTGCGAGCTCGAACTCGAGCTCAAACGGGGCGATCCGGCATGCCTGTGGACACTGGCCGAGGCCTTGTGCGCACCAACCGGCTTCGCCGACGAGGCACTGCCGGCACGCCCGGCCAATCACAGCAAGGCCAGCAGAGCCTCCTGCCTCGCCAGCGGCTGGCCAGAGCCGGCCGCCCCCGGAGCCACGTCAGTGGATACGCTGATCGATGCCATCGACATTTGGCAGGACAGCCAAGACCCTGCCTGGCTTGCCAATGCCGAGGCCCAATGCGAACAGTTGGTCCAGCGGTGGACGATCGACAACGACGCCTCATGCCGAGAGGCCGGGGAGCGAATTCTGGTGAACCTGCGTCGGGGAATCGTTCCCTGGAGAAGCCGGGACTGGCTGGGCCTTCGACAACGAGCCGGATAGGAGCCGGACCGGTAGACGTCGGGAGGCCAGCGCCCGCCCGAACGCGATGGAATCGACGACCGCGCTGCCGTGACTGGCCTCGAGATAGTAGATGAGGACGCGCTAAGTCACCCCGATCATGGAAAGATCACTCAAGGGTCCGTTACCGCTCCGTTCGCGGTCCGAGGAGTCGCGACAGGGAGGACGACGGGCGATGACAGCCATCATGTTCGAAGTATCATTAGCATTATCGGCGTTCGAGCCATGAAATTGATCGCCGTATAGACTAATTGTCGAGCGCACTCGATGCGCCGCCTATCACCGGGGACAGGAACTGACTTGATGCAATCGGGCGATTCACTACTACGCAAGCGGCTGTTTCAGATCATCTTCGAATCGGACACACCGCAAGCGAAGGCTTTCGATATCGCGCTGATCACGCTGATCCTGGTGAGCGTAGCAACCGTCTTTCTCGATAGCGTGCCGGATCTGCATGAACGCTTCGGAAGAATATTCTATCTGGTCGAATGGGGGTTCACGCTGATCTTCACGCTGGAGCTGGCGCTCAGGCTCTACTGTCTTGACCGTCCCCTGCGTTACCTGCGCAGTTTCTATGGTGTCCTGGACCTGCTCGCCATTCTCCCGACATGGCTCGCCCTGTTCATACCCGGTGCGCAATCGCTGCTGGTAGTACGGGTATTGCGCGTGCTGCGCGTGTTCCGGGTCCTGCGGCTCATGGAGTTCGTCGGCGAGGGCCGCATGCTGATGGAGGCACTGCAGCGTAGCCAGCGCAAGATTCTGCTTTTTCTGACCACCATACTGCTGATCATCACGATCTTCGGTGCGCTGATCTACATGATCGAGCCACCGGAGGCCGGTTTCACCAGCATGCCTCGGGCCATGTACTGGGCGGTCGTCACCCTGACCACCGTCGGCTATGGCGATATCGCACCGGTGACGCCGCTGGGACAGTTCATCTCCGCCTTCATGATGATTCTCGGCTATTCGATCATCGCCGTCCCCACCGGGGTCTTCTCCGCCGAGGTGATTCGATCGATCCAGCGCGAGCGCTACTCCAACGAAGCCTGCCCCGGCTGCGGTCACGAAGGGCACGAGCGTGGTGCCAAGTACTGTCCTTTCTGCGGTACCTGGCTCGATGAGGAGACCCAGGATCCCAACGCGCCCCCACCCGAAACCTCCGAGACGGCGGCGGAATCTCCCGAGGAGCACGGCAAAGACGATTGATACCGCAGGGCGGCCGTATCGTTAACTTTTGTCATGATACTGTGACACAAGAACGACAAACTCCCACGATGCCGCGTCAGGCGGTTCGTCATCATCGGGAGTTGTCATGCCATCGCTTCGTCTTACGCTCCGCAGCGGCCTCGTCGTCACACTACTGCTGTTCGCGCTGTTGATGTCGGTCATCGGCGGCGGCAGCTACCTGGCCATGAAACAGGCGAGAGATGCCTTCGACTCGATCTATGCCCTCAATATCGTGCAACTCGGGGCGGCGCGGGAAATCTATGCCGCCCTGATGCAGACCCGAGTCCTGCTGGACAGCTATCAGACCGATTACAATCGCCTGCGCGTCAAGCCCGCCAAAAAGACCTGGGCGCAAGCGCAGGCCACCTTCGCGAGCGCGAAGCAGCGCCTCGCGGAAATCCCTCCGGCAGCCCCCGAATCGCCGGGCGGCGATCTCGCCGATCACTTCCGGGCACTGATCGACGAAGGCATCGAGCCCGGCTTCGATGCGCTGAAAGCGTGGGATGTCTCGGCCTACCAGTCCAGCGTAAACAAGGCCAACGAACTGACTACCGCGCTGGATGCGAGCCTCGCCAGCTTGACCTCCGCCGCCAACACCAATGCAGTATCGGGGGCGGCTGCCATGGAGCGTAACGTGCGCCACCTGCAGATCGGGCTGGCCACGGCGGCCTTGGTCACGCTGTCATTGATTCTGCTCGCCTTCTTCATGTTCCAGCGCCATCTATTGCGCCCGCTGGGCGACGTGAGACGACACTGCGCCAATATTTCCCAAGGCGACCTCAGTCGGCGTCTGTCGACCCGGGGAGTGAGGGAGATGCGGTTTCTCAAATCCGGCGTCGACGCGATGCAGGTCGCGCTACTGGAGCTGGTCTCGCAACTGCAACGGGAGAGTCGGGCGCTGCGTGATGACGCGCAGGAGTTGACCGAAGCCAGCCACACGCTGAACGATCAGAGCCGGCAGCAGGCTCAGGCACTCCAGCAGACGACCGCGAGCATGGAGGAGATCACCGCCACCGTCTCGCATACGGCGGATCATGCCGATCAGGGTCACGCGCTGTCGGAGGAGAACCGGCGCCGGATCGATTCCAGCGGCGACCAGATCTCCACGGCGGTCACCGAGATCGAAGCGGCCCGAGCCCGCTCCGAATCCTCGCTGGAAGTGATCGGGATGATCGATTCGCTAACCTTCCAAACCAATCTGCTGGCGCTCAATGCATCGGTCGAAGCGGCGCGAGCCGGGGCACAGGGCCGCGGATTCGCCGTGGTCGCCGCCGAGGTTCGCAGTCTGTCGGCGCGATCCGCCGAAGCCGCCAGAACCATCCGAGCGCAGATAGAGGGGACGCATCTCCAGGTCAAGAAGGGTGCTCAGGTACTGACCCAGGCCCAGGAGACGATGGCCACCGCCGTGCAGTCCGGCCATCAGCTCGGCGAGTTGCTGGAGGGTATCGCCCTCTCCTGCCAGCAGCAACGTGACGGCATCCGCCAGATCGACCTGGCCATCAATGCCATCGACATCGCCACCCAGCGCAACGTCGTACTGGCGGAACGCACGCTCAGGGCAACGCAGGATCTGGACGCCCGGGCGCAGCGCCAGCAGGAGCACTGCGGCCAGTTCAAACTGGAGACGCCAATGCCGGAACTCGATTCCGGGACGCCGGACACCACCGGGCCGGATAGCATGGCTCTGGCCGACGATCGCCCCTGCCACGAGGAGCAGAAAGCACTGCCGGTTTGAAAGCGACGCCGTCTCGCTCTAGGTTAGGTTCCGTCGGAAAAATCGGCGAAAACACGAATTGCATCGGAGCCACCGCGTGCTTCGAGCCGGTTTGTGACGCCCAATGGATGGGCGCAGCCACTTTTCGGACACGACCTGCAATGCTTCCCGGCCACCGTGCCGCCATTTCAGAAGGACACTTCAATGAACGAGACCAACAACGCGACCAACGCCACGACCAGGGCCAAGGGCCGACTCGCATGGATGGTGACGGCCGGTTTGATGTTGGGTATCGCTTCGACCTCTCAGGCCGCCGCCGATGAACCCTGTGCCCCCGAGGCCTACGCGATGGCCCTTCGCTATCAACAGCAGTCGGCCGAGATCGATGCACTGCAGCGACAAAGCTACGCCCTGGCTACGGCGAGATTGCAACAAAAGATCGCTGCCCATCCCGATGCGGACGACCTGGCGATCATGACCGACCTGGACGAGACAGTGATCGACAACTCGGCGCTACTCGTTCGCGACATGCAGGCCTGCCACGACTTTACCGGCTGGGATACCTGGAAGGATTGGGAGCGCGAAGGACACCCACGGCTGATTCCCGGCGCACGCAAGTTCCTGAATTACGCCGATTCCCGGGGAGTAACGATTTTCTACGTTTCCGACCGCTACGAAGAAAACAAGGCGTCAACGCTCGCGACACTCCGCTCGCTGCATCTGCCCCAGGTCAACGACGCCCAGGTCCGGCTGCTGGGTCCCTCGAAGGGAGAGCGCCGCGCCGCCATCGAGCGCGATCACGAGCTGGTCCTGCAACTGGGTGACTCGCTGGCGGACTTCTCCAGCGATTTCCATCACGCCAGCCTGAAGGACCAGCATCGGCTGGTGGCCGAGGACGATGCCCATTTCGGCGATGACTGGATCATGTTCCCCAACGCCAGCTACGGCAGTTGGAGCGACGCCGATCTCGAAGCGTGGGCGGCGCCACTGAAGAGTCGCTAGCGCGGGAGGCGGGACGCCACACGTCCCGCCCCGCCTCGATGGCGACCCGACCGCCGGCCGGGGGATCCGCTCAGCGGAAGGGGTCCGGGTCGCCGCGCCCTTCCCGCACGACCACGGGGGGAATCTCGCGCAGGTCGACCACCGTGGTCGGCTCCAGCTGGCAGGCGCCACCGTCGATGATCAGGTCCAGGTGGGCGCCGAGCCGCTCGCGAATCTCTTCCGGGTCGGTCATCGGCCAGGTCTCTCCCACCGGAATCAAGGTCACGCTCATCAGCGGTTCGCCCAGGGCATCGAGCAGCGCATGGGTGATCTTGTGATCCGGCACGCGCACGCCGATCGAACGGCGCTTGGGGTGCAGCAGCAGCCTCGGTACTTCGCTGGTCGCGCTGAGGATGAACGTATAGGCGCCGGGGGTGTGCGACTTGAGCAAGCGGAAGACGCTGTTGTCGACCTTGGCGTAGGTGCCGATCTCCGAGAGATCGGAGCAGACCAGCGTGAAGTTGTGACGATCGTCGAGCTGGCGTAACCACTTGATCTTCTCGATCGCCTTCTTCTCGCCCAAGCGACAGCCGAGGGCGTAGCCGGAGTCGGTGGGATAGGCGATCACACCGCCCTGACGCAGGATCTCGATGGCCTGGCCGATCAGACGCTTCTGCGGGTTCTGCGAATGAATCTGGAAGAATTGGGTCATCTCACGCTCTCCTGGAACCGCTATCGAAATCTGCCCAGCCCCCATGACCGCGGTCGATCACGGGGCGTCGTTGCTTTCGGGGTCGTTACTGCTTCACAGGGTAACAGACGCGGCGCTACTCGCCGCCGGCGAAGCGTCGCAGTGCCGGATGACACCAGACCGGCCTGACGTGGGAGCGCGGCGGCGGACTGATCGTTCCCGGAGACAGCGGGCCACCCGGATAATGGAAGTCGCTGCCGACGGATCCGTACAGCCCGTGGAAATCGAGCTGACGAGCCAGGTCGTGGGTCGTGTCGGGATTCTGATAGCCGCTGACCAGTTCCGCCGCTTCGCCGCCGGCATCGATGAAGGCCGAAAACATCAGGTCGCGCTTGCGCCGGGTCATGCCGTAACGCAGCGGGTGCGCGACGACGGCAACCCCCCCGGCATCACGAATCCACCCGACGACCGTGGCCAGCTCGGGCCAGTGCATCTTGACGTCGCCCCGCTTGCCGGCGCCCAGATAACGCTTGAACGCCGTTTTGACATCCGGAACCACGCCGGCGGCAACCAGCGCCGCCGCGAAATCCGGCCGCCCCAGTGGGCGCTCACTTCCCGCTTCCTGCCGTGCCCTGGCGAGACCATCGGCAAGGCCGACCTTCTCCAGGCGATGGGCGATCTCGCGGGCTCGCCTGTCGCGGGCGAGCCCCAGCGTCTTCAATCCCTCCTCCAGCGCCGGGGAAACCCCCTCGGGCAGAAGCGCCACGACATGCAGGGCGATACCGCGCCATTGGCAGGAGAGTTCGGCCGCCGCCAGCAGGGAAAGACCGTGATACCGGCATCGCTCATCCGCTTCCTCGACGCCATCGATCGTGTCGTGGTCGGTCAGGGCGACATGCGTCAATCCACGCGCGTGGCACAGATCCGCCAGCGAGGCGGGCGAGAGCTTGCCGTCGGAAGCTGTGGAATGGAGGTGCAGATCGATCCCTCGAATACCTTCCAGCGTATCGGACAGCACGGTCGAGCTGGCCTCGGGATCATCGGTGGGAAAAACGCTCATGGGCATGACGCCAGCCAGCGTCTTTGTCAGAATAGACTGACTATGGTGAGGGGCGCGGCGAACCGGGTCAATCGTCTCGCCGCCACCACCCGCCAGAGGCCCAGCCCGTATGAAACTGCTGTTCGACTTTCTGCCCATCGCGATCTTCTT
Organism: Salinicola corii; assembly: GCF_008298015.1. Taxonomy (GTDB): domain Bacteria; phylum Pseudomonadota; class Gammaproteobacteria; order Pseudomonadales; family Halomonadaceae; genus Salinicola; species Salinicola corii. Next base: position 38,151 of record NZ_VTPX01000016.1, read on the forward strand.
CGCCGTCTATCATGTCAGCGGCGATATCATCACCGCCACGATGGTGCTCATTCCCGCCACCGTCGCGCAGTTGGGCATCGTCTGGTGGCGTCAGCGCCGCATCGAAAAGATGCTGCTGATCACCTCGATCATCGTGATCGCCTCGGCCACCGCGACCGTCGCGTTTCACAACCCGGCCTTCATTCAGTGGAAACCCACCGTCATCAATGCGCTGTTCGGCATCGCCTTTCTGCTCTCGCCTCTGTTCGGGGGCCAGACGCTGGCCCAACGGATGATGGGCAAGGCGGTATCGCTGCCGGCCGCGATCTGGCGGCGCCTCAACCTGGCGTGGGTGCTGTTCTTCTTCGCCATGGCCGCGCTCAACGTCTATGTCTTCAGCTACTACGACGAGGCGACCTGGGTCGACTTCAAACTGTTCGGCATGCTGGGACTGACCCTGCTGTTCGTGGTCGGCCAGGCCCTGTTCCTGGCCCGTCACCTCTCGCAATCACAATCGAAGGAAGGCTCCTGATGCTCTATGCCATTATCAGTGAAGATATCGACGACAGTCTGGAAAAGCGTCTCGCGGCCCGCCCCGAGCATCTGAAACGTCTGGAAGTGCTGAAAGACGAAGGCCGACTCGTGCTCGCCGGCCCCCATCCGGCCATCGACAGCGACGATCCGGGCAGCGCCGGCTTCAGCGGCAGCCTGATCGTGGCCGAGTTCGATTCGCTCGAGTCCGCCCGGCGCTGGGCGGACACCGACCCGTACGTCGCCGCCGGCGTCTACTCCCAGGTTCGGGTCAAGCCGTTCAAGCGGGTACTTCCGTAACCCGGTCTCTCCGATGGTGTGGTTATCCACAGCCTTTGGCGTGGCGGTTTTGCACACTTGCTGTGGATAACGCTGTTAAGATCCCGCGGACGTCTTCCTCCGTTCCCGATAAGCCGCTGCTTGGCGAAAAGTGTTCAATTTTCATACAACGCGCCTCCGGCGTCTCGTCACGGAGTCGCTCGATGGCACCCGAGCGTGGAAACCATGAACGACAAGTCGGTCCCTTCTCATCGCCAGGCCATACGACACGCCGAGCTCGACTGGCGAGCCGACGACGGCGACGTCGAGGCGCCGTTCTCGACCGCTTACGATGACGTCTATTTCTCTCGCCAGGATGGCCGAGAGGAGACGCGTTTCGTCTTTATCGACAACAACGATCTACCGCAGCGGTTGGCCACCTGGGGCGAGCCACGTCCGTTCACGATCGGCGAGACGGGCTTCGGCACCGGACTCAACATGTTATGTGCCTGGGCTTGTTTCGACGAGAACGCCCCCGCTGAGGCAAGACTGCACCTGATCTCGACCGAAAAACACCCGCTCACCCGCGATGCGCTGGAGCGCGCCTGGCGCAGTTGGCCGCAGCTAGCACGTCAGGCCGCTGCCCTGCTTGCCCAGTGGCCACCGGCGGTGGCGGGTGTCCATCGCCTGCAGTTGGACGACCGCGTCATCCTCGATCTGCACTTCGGCGATGCCGCCGATTGTCTCTCCCGCCTGGACGGCCGGGTCGACGCCTGGTTTCTCGACGGTTTCGCGCCGTCAAAAAATCCCGACATGTGGCGACCCGAACTGTTCACGGCCATGGCGACCGCCAGTCGGCCGGGAGCCACGTTCGCCACCTTCACCTGCGCCGGCTTCGTGCGTCGCGGCCTGGCCGAGGCAGGATTTCGCTGGCGCAAGGTGCCGGGGTTCGGTCGCAAGCGCGAGATGCTGCGAGGCGAGCACGCCCCCACCGCCCCGACCGCCGTCTCGCCTACGTCCCGGGCCCCCTCGGCCACAGCGGCCACGCCCTGGTTCCAACCGCCGCCGCCCAGGCCAGTCGACCATGTGGCGGTGATCGGCGCCGGTATCGCTGGTACCAGCGTGGCAGCGGCACTGGCGCGCCGGGGCAGTCGGGTGACCCTGATCGATCGCGGGGGCATCGCGGCGGGTGCGTCCGGCAATCCCCAGGCCGCGCTCTACGTCAAGATGGCCATCGAGCCCAACCTCCAGAGCCGGTTCTATCTCGCCGCGCTGCTCTACACCCAGCGCTGGCTGGCGCGCCTCGATCCCGAGCGTCGCTGGTGGTCGGACTGCGGGTTGCTGCAGCTGGCCGGGAAAGCCGGCGACGTCGAGCGCCAGCGACGTTTCCTGGCTCATTACGACCTGCCGCCATCCGTCGTGGCCGCCAGCGCCCCCTCTATGGTTACGGCGCTCGCTGGCGTGGAACTGCCCCGGCATGCACTGCACTATCCACTGGCGGGCTGGGTCGACCCTGTGGCGCTTTGCCACCATCTCGCAGCGACATCCGGCGTCGAGATTCGTCGGGCCGAGCTCAAGTCGCTGCGGGAAACGGAAGCCGGCTGGCAGCTAGCATTGGGACAGGACTCGCTTAACGTCGATCAGGTCGTGTTCGCCACCGGTCACGCCAGCCGCCACTGGCTCGACGGACTGCCGATACAGCCGGTCCGTGGCCAGATATCCACAATGTCGTTGGCACGAGGTTCCGGATCCGGGACAGTCCCCTCGCTGGATCGCATTCTCTGCGCCGAGGGCTATGTCATGCCGCCTCGCGATGGACGGCTGATCTTCGGCGCGACCTTCTCACCCAACGACGATGACGACACCGTGCGAAGCTCGGATCATCGGCGCAATCTCGAGGAACTGGCGCGCATGGTACCCACGCTGACCGAGTCGCTCGCGGACCGCTCCCCCGCAGCGTGCGGCGGCCGTGCCAGCGTCCGCGCCGCCAGTCCGGACAAGACGCCTTACGCCGGACCGCTGCCCGAATTCGATCGCTGGCGCCAGGACTATGCCGCCCTGAGCAAAGACGCCAAGCGTTCGTTCAGCCAACCGGGCAGCCACTATCCGGGGCTATGGATGAGCACGGCACACGGCTCCCGAGGCATGGTCAGCGCCCCGCTGTGCGCCGAACTGATCGCCTCCAGGCTCCACGACGAACCGATGCCTCTGGAGCGCGAACTGGTCGATCATCTGCATCCCGGACGGCGGATCATCGCCGATCTGATTCGAGGCCGCTGATCCGAGCGGCGGGCAGTTGAACTCGAGGCCTGAACGGTGGGCATGGACTCAGGGAGTTGGAGCGCCGGTTTCCCCCAGGTTGGCCAGCGTATCGCCATCGAGGCAGCGATAGGTGAAGGAGGGGCGACCGATCTGGCCGTAGTGAAAAGACTCCTCGAGCACGCCACGATCCACCAGGTGCTTGAGGTATTTCCGCACCGATACCCGTGACATGCCAGTATTCTCGCTCAACGTCTCGGTGGTGAAAGGTGCCCCCGCCCGCTCGGCGACGGCCCTGGCGACCTGGGACAGGGAGTTGGCGGTCAGACCCTTGGGCAGATCACCGGGGCGCGCCGGTTGCGCCGCGGTCGCCTCTCGACGAAACAGCGCGTCGAGATCCCGCTGGTGCGCGCGCGCGGGTAGCCGGGACAGCCGCTGATGCGTGTCCAGGCAGCGAGTCAGGGCTTCCTTGAAGCGCTCGAACTCGAACGGCTTGACCAGATAGTCGCTGACGCCCAGGTGCTTGGCCTCCCTCACGGTTTCCATTTCCGAGGCTGCCGTGATCAGCACGATCTGGATATCGCGGGCCTGGCGACGCAGATCTCGCACCAGCGACAGGCCATTGTGCTCGCGGAGATAGACATCGAGCAGCAGCAGGTCCACATTCTCCCGCGCCAGAATCTCTCTCGCCGCCGGCAGGTCCTCGCACTGGGCGGCCAGGTCGATGCCTTCGATGCGGTTGAGAAACTCGACATTGAGCCGCATTACCATCGGATCGTCTTCCACGACCAACACGCGCATGGATCAAGTCACTCCGTCGGTTACCTGCATTACGTCCATCGCATAAGGCACGGTCACTTCGACGAGCGTGCCGCGCCCTAGCGTCGAATAGAGTGCCAGCGTACCACCTAGCGATTCCACATGGGCCTTGACCATGGCCAGCCCATAGCCGCGCCCCGCCCCCTTGGAAGAGACGCCCTGCTCCACGGCAAGCTGCTGCTGGTTGTCACTCATCCCTTTGCCGTTGTCCGATACATGCAAGGAGAGCGCGCCAGCGTCGACGCCCAACGTCAGGCTAACCTGGCGCGTCTCGCGACCGGCGACCGCCTCGAAGGCGTTTTCCAGCAGATTGCCGATGATGGAGACCAGCAGATGAACGGCCTCGCTTTCGTCGGGCGTCGGAATTTCGCTCTGCAGATCAATATCGAGTTCGACCCGTCGCTCTCTCGCCTCGCTCCCCTTGGCCAGGAGAAAGCCCGCCAGCACGGGATCCCGGACCCCGGCGACCCGCGCCGCGGCCGGCGCGATCAAGGTGTCGTCGAGCTCCCGCAGATAACGCTCCAGACGACCCAGATCGCGCAGCTGTACCAGTCCGAGGATGACGTGAAGCCGGTTCTTGAACTCGTGGGTGGACGCGCGCAGTGCTTGAGCGTATCGACTGACACCGGTCAACTCCTCGGCCAGCCGGTTCACTTCGCTACGGTCCCGTAACGTCACCACGCTGCCCCCCGCGCCCCGGTCGCCCCGGATAGGCACACGGTTGACGATCAAGGCGCGTCCGTTCAGCGTCAAGCGCCGATTGAGTGCAGGCGTGCCCCTGTCGAACAGTTCTCTGAGCGTGGATGCCGGTATTCCCGAGCCATCGCCAGCGCCCGCCGGATCCAGCAACTCGCCAGCGGCCGGGTTGACCATGGTGATCGCCGAATCGCCATCGATCGCCAGCACCCCCTCGTGCAGCGAAGCCAGCATGGCCTGACGCTGCTGCACCCATTGGGATATCTGGTGGGGCTCGAAGCCCAGCAGGATGCGTTTGATATATCGCGCCAGACACCAGGCGCCCGAGGCACCGACCAGCATCAGCAACACGATGCCCAGCAGCAGCACTTGACGCCGCTCGGCCAGCAGTAGCCCGACCCGCGTCAGAGTGACTCCGGTGGCAACCGCACCGATCACCGCCCCCTGCGCATCGAGCACGGGCGAAAACCCTCGGATGCTGACGCCCAAGGTGCCTTCGGAGCGGGAGACATAGGATTGACCCTTCAGCGCGGGCCCCTCGTCGCCACCGCGGAAATGACGTCCGACCTCGTCGGGATCGGGATGCGTCAGGCGCAGATGGTCCCGATCCATGACGGTGATGAAATCGACGCCCAGCCGATCGCGCAGCTTCTCGATCTGCTGACGCAGTTCGGAGTCGGGGTTACGGACGATGGGCGTGGCCATGAGCGCGGCCCGCACGTCGTCACGATCGGCCAGCACCGCCGCTAGCCCCATCACACGCTCCCCCTGGGCCTCCTCCAGATTGGCGCGAAGCTGGTAGTTGAACAGCAACAGGGCAACGCCAAGTGTCAGCACAATCATGCTGGCGACCAGGACGGATATCTGGGCACTCAGACGCAGCCGCTTCACGCTTCATCCTCGGCCGACAGGCGCGGTATGGAGACATCGCCAGCGTGCCCGTCGCATCGGGCCAATCCGGAATTCATCCCTCACTCCTTGCTGTAGGCACCGGCAGGAAGAACTCCCTCCGGGATATCGACCATGGTCGAGCGCCGATTAGACCATGGTGGTATACCTTCTGACCTGGGGGTGTGCCGTGCATGGCCCCATGTCTTTCAATAGTTTCTAAAGGCTTTAATAATTTCATAAAACTTGGTCGACACCTCGAGGCCTCTATCCTCGGCAGCGTACCGCCCATCGGGGCAAGAATACCGCCTACCGCCCTTTGGGCGGCAATCCTTGGGGAGCCAACCATGACTTCAACCGTGACGCAAACCGCGACGTCCGTTTCCGGGCGTCGCGACAGCTGGCTGTCGACGCCGATCTTCGGCATTCCCTTTCCACTCTTCGCCATCGCGACCGGGGTTCTCGTCATCTCCATGGCGACGGATACCATCCCGACCGGCATGATCGGTGCCCTGCTGGTGATGATGATTCTGGGCGAACTGATGGGGTTCATCGGCGATCGCCTGCCGATCATCAAAAGCTATCTGGGTGGCGGCGCCATCCTGGCCATCTTCGGTGCCGCGGCGCTGGTCTACGTGCAGTGGCTGCCGACCGGTGTCGTTGACAACGTGACCCAGTTCATGAAGAGCGGTGGCTTCCTCAACTTCTACATCGCCGCGCTGATCACCGGGAGCATCCTGGGCATGGACTCCCGCGTTCTGGTCAAGGTCGGCTCGCGCTACGCCCTGCCGCTGATCTGCGCCGTACTGTTCGCAGCGCTTTTCGCGATCGCCGTCGGCTGGATCATGGGCTTCTCGCCCCAGGACGCGGTCGTGGTCATCGCTCTGCCGATCATGGGCGGCGGCATGGGCGCCGGTGCGGTACCGATGAGCCAGATCTACGAGCAACTGTTGGGCCAGCCGGCCAGCTACTACATCTCCATTCTGGTACCGGCACTGGCGCTGGGTAACGTCTTCGCCATCATCATCGCCGGCCTGCTCAACGGCCTGGCAAATCGCATGCCGAGCCTCACCGGCAACGGCCAGATGATGCCGGGCGTCGAGATCGAAGAGCGCGAAAGCAAGCCGGATCTCTCCAAACTGGGCATCGGCGTCGTCGCCGCACTTACCTTCTTCGTCGCCGGCGAAATCCTGGGCGGATTCATTCCGCTCCACCCGTACGCGCTGATGATCATCCTGGTCGCCGTGCTCAAGATCGCCAACGTGGTGCCGGAATCGATCAACGATGCCGCGGCGCAGTGGTTCCAGTTCGTCGCCAAGAACTGGACCTTCGCCCTGCTGTTCGGTATTGGCATCGCCTACACCGATCTGGGCCAGGTGATCGACGCAATCTCCATCACCTACGTGATGATCGTGTTCGCGGTCGTCGCCGGCGCGGCCTTTGGTGCCGGCCTAGTCGGCAAGCTGGTCGGCTTCTACCCGATCGAATCCGCGATCACCGCCGGGCTGTGCATGGCCAACATGGGTGGCACGGGCGATGTCGCCGTGCTCTCCGCCGCCAAGCGCATGCAACTGATGCCGTTCGCGCAGATCTCGTCGCGCCTCGGCGGGGCGCTGATCCTGCTGATCTCCAGCATCGTGGTACCGCTGTTCTTTACCTGATCTCTAGCGATGGCCAGCCAAGTGACGGCATGGCCATGTAAACCGGCGCCCCCGTTGTGAACGGGGGCGCCGTTTCGATTCATGCCGAGTTCTCCTCGACGGACGCTCAGTCCTCCTCCTCGTCGTCGGCGACATCGCGGCCGAAACCGCGCCACTGAGCCAGGGTCATCACCTCGGTGCTCTCGGTCTGCAGGTCGTGCACGATCAGCAGCTCGCTTCGTTCCAGCTGTCGTTTGAGATCACGTACCCAGTCGTGCATGTCCGTCGCCACGTCGGTGGTGTCGTAGCCCTGCCGCGTGACGAACGTTTCGAGCAGAGCGTCCAGCGTCTCCGCCGGCAGCATGCGATGCGGGATTTCGATAAAGCGTCCGCTCATGCTCCTGTCTCCCACTTTTCCAGCCGTTCGATGAATGTCGCCTCGTCGATCACCTCGACATCCAGCTCCTCGGCCTTGGCCAGCTTGCTGCCGGCGCCGGGCCCGGCGACGACGGTCGCGGTCTTTTTGGAAACGCTACCGGCGACCTTGGCACCGAGCGCTTGCAGGCGCTCCTTGCCTTCGTCCCGCGTCATGCTCTCGAGGCTACCGGTCAGCACCCAGGTCTGGCCGGCCAAGGGTTGAGGTCGATCAGCAATCTCGATTTCCTCCCAGGTAACACCAACGCTTTGCAGGTCCTCGAGGGTTTCCTGATTGTGAGGCTGACGGAAGAAGGTGTAGATGTGCCGGGCGACGACCGGGCCCACGTCCTCGACCGATTCCAGTGCATCCAGAGACGCCTCCGACAGTGCCTGCAGCGAGCCGAAATGGCGCGCCAGATTGGCCGCGGTGGCCTCGCCCACTTCACGAATCCCGATCGCGTAGACGAATCGCGCCAAGGTCGTCCGTTTGGCGGCATCGAGCGAGGCGACCAAGTTGTTGGCGGATTTCTCCGCCAGCCGGGGGAGCTCCGCCAGCCGCTCGGCCCGGAGCCGGAACAGATCGGCCGGGGTCTTGACCCATTCGCGTTCAACCAGCAGGTCGATCAGCTTCTCGCCAAGACCGTCGATATCCAGCGCGCGGCGGCTGGCAAAATGCTTCAACGCCTCCTTGCGCTGCGCGGGGCAGAACAGGCCACCGGAACAGCGGGCGGCGACTTCGCCCTCGAACCGTTCGATCTGCGAGCCACAGACCGGACATTCGGCGGGCATCTCGATGGCTCGGGTATCGTTCGGGCGCTGCGATTCGACAACACCCACGATCTGCGGGATTACGTCACCGGCACGGCGCACGATCACCGTATCGCCGATGCGCACGCCGAGACGTTCGATCTCGTCCATGTTGTGAAGCGTGGCGTTGGAGACGGTCACACCGGCGACCTGCACCGGCTCCAGCTTGGCGACCGGCGTCAGCGTACCGACCCGGCCGACCTGAAAGGCCACGTCGTTGAGCGTCGTGGTCTGCTCCTGCGCCGGATACTTGAAGGCAATGGCCCAGCGTGGCGCACGCGAGACGAATCCCAACTCGCGCTGAGCGCGCAGGCTGTCAACCTTGAGTACCGCACCATCGATATCGTAGTCGAGCCCTTCCCGACGCCTGCCCAGCGATTCGCAGAATTCGACGACACCGCTGGCGCCTTCGACCACGTCGAGCAGCGGGCTGGTCCGGAATCCCAGTTCACGCAGGCGCTTCAGGTAATCGGAATGGGACTGGGCGTCATCGTCCCCCTCCAGTCGGGCTACCTGATAGGCGCAAAATTCCAGCGGGCGCTGGGCCGCAATCGATGAGTCCAGTTGGCGAAGGCTGCCGGCGGCCGCATTGCGCGGGTTGGCGAAGACCTTGTCGCCCCTCTCTCTCGCGCGCTCGTTCATCGCCTCGAAGCCGGAGTGGCACATATAGACTTCGCCACGCACCTCGATCAGCGACGGTACCGATTTGCCACGCAGCTTGAGCGGTATGGAATGAATCGTGCGCAGATTGAGCGTGACATCTTCGCCGGTGCGTCCATCGCCACGAGTCGCACCCTGAACCAGTTGCCCGTTCTCGTAGACTAGCGAAACGGCCAGGCCGTCGAGCTTGGGTTCGCAGCAGAACACGAGCGTTTCGACGTCGTCTTCGAGCTTGTCGGCCGCACGCTTGACGAAGGCTCGTAGCTCCTCCTCGTTGAAGGCGTTATCGAGAGAAAGCATCGGCACCGCGTGGGTGATTTCCCGAAAGCGATCGGCAGGCAATGCGCCGACGCGCTGGGTCGGGGAATCCGGCGTCACCAGATCGGGATGCTCGGCTTCCAGCGACTGCAGCTCACGCAGCAGCTTGTCGTACTCGGCGTCGGTGATCTGCGGCTGATCTTCGACGTGGTAATGGTAGTTGGCATCATCCAACTGCTGGCGCAGGGCACTGGCCCGTTCGCGGACCGTTGGGGGAATCTGGCTCATGGCGCTCGGTTCGATCGCTGCTCAAAAAGTGACACGCATTGTAGCGGAAGCCCGCCGCGGCTGCCGCAGCGCCGGAGATATGCGAAAGCCGGAAACGGCGACGGGGCCCTAAGGCCCCGTCGTCTCACGTCAAGCTCGGCTCAAGCCGTTGCCAACTCAATTGGCTTGATAGCGATGCAGTCGATGGCGGCGCTCGAACTCCTGCACGCGCTGGCGCGCGAACTCAATGGTCTGAGCGGTCATCACGCTGTGATTCTCGTCCTTCAGTTCACCGCCCAGATTGCGCACCAACACCATGGCGGTTTCCAGCATCGCCTCGAAGGCCGCCGCGGTATCGTTGGCCCCCGGAAGTGGCATCAGGAATGTCACGCCAGGTGTCACGATCTCCTGCATGCTGTCGAGATCGAAGACGCCGGGCTTGACCACGTTGACCATCGAGAACTGCAGCTCACTGTCGTCTGACTCGGTCTCGTAGCGATGGAAAATCCCCATCTCGCTGAAGCGCAAACCGCAGGCCAGCATCAGATTGAGCAGATCGGCACCATCGAAGCCCGCTTCCGTTCTCGCCAACACACTGATGACGATAATCTCCTCGGAATGCGCCAGGGTTTCCCTGGCCCGTGCCGCACTCACATGATGGCGCTTGGCACGTTCGACGGCGGGATGTTGAGTCACCACATCGCTGCGTGGTGCATCTTCGGCCTCTTCCATCGATGCAGAAGAATGGGAGGCCAATTCGGACTCGGCACGCAACGTCGTCCGAGAACGATCCTGCCCCTGGCTTCCATCCTTTTCGTCAGCCATCCGAGCACCGGCAACGGTAACATGGCTATCGTCAGGCGGTACCAGCGTCGTGATCTGCAAACGGTCAGGCGCCTCGGCATCGGCGACTTCCCGAGTGCCCAAATGAGGCTCTTCGTGTCGCTCCGGCGTTCTCGCGCGACTCTCTTCGGCTTCACGCCTGGCGTCTTCGCGCCTGTGACTCAGACGCTGAGCCGATTCACTGACACGCTTGGCACCGGCACGAACGGCACTCTTGACGTTGTGCTGCATATCGGCGAACGACGATCGCGCGCTCCGATCGAGTATGCTGCTCTGCAGCTTCTCTTCCGGAATCCGCTCCTGGCGCTTGGGCTCGGTGGGCCTGATCGGCTCCGAACCGTTGCCGCTGCGTTCGAACGTAGCCGGACGCAGGACACGAGCCCCTCCATTGGGCAATTCCCAGTTGACCTCGGCCTCGCGGGCCGCCTGTTCCGGATCCATCTCGGATCCATCGTCGGTTCCATTATCTCCAATCGCCCGATCTAGGCGTGGAACTCGACGTTGGCGCTGTAGGCGACGGAAGCCATCGATCACGATGGTCGCCACCAAAACCAGCCCCAGGATGATCAGCCACTCTCTTAGTTCCATGGGTCGTCTTGCCTGTTCGCGGTGCCACTATGCTGGAAGAGGACAACATGCATTAGGCATGTCGGCACTAGCATAGCGTGATTTGTCAAAAATGGGCTACTTTTTTTCTTTGTCAAGCAAAGTTTTGCCCATCAGCAATCACCCTTCAATTCCATCCGATGTCTAACATCCTATTACGTCGTTAGCCGGTTTGGCTATTTTTGCCAACTTCAGGACGCCTCTGCCATCGACGCTGCCTCATCCACACCCACGGATACCAGACGCGAGACGCCGGGTTCCTGCATCGTGACACCCATCAATCTCTCGGCAGCTTCCATCGCAATTTTGTTATGGGTGATGAAGATGAACTGTACGCTCTCGGACATTTCCTTGACCAGTTTCGCGTAACGCCCCACGTTCGCATCGTCGAGCGGCGCATCGACCTCGTCGAGCATGCAAAAAGGCGCCGGATTGAGCTGGAAGATGGCAAACACCAACGACAGCGCCGTCAGTGCTTTTTCTCCCCCGGACAGCAAATGAATGGTGCTGTTTTTCTTGCCCGGTGGGCGCGCCATGATCGCCACCCCCGTCTCCAGCAAATCCTCCCCCGTGAGGGTCAACCATGCGGCCCCGCCACCGAAGACTCTGGGAAAAAGTGCCATCAGGCCACGATTCACTTCCTCGAAAGTCTGCTTGAAACGGGTCCTTGTCTCCTGGTCGATACGCTTGATCGCGCGCTCCAGCGTCTCGATCGCCTCACTCAACTCGGCGTGTTGGGCCTCGAGATAGTCGCGCCGCTCGGCCTGCTGCTCGTACTCCTCGATCGCCGCCAGATTGATGGCACCGAGACGCCGGATGCGCTCGCCGGTCTCTTCCAGGCGGTTCTGCCAGGCCGATTCCGTGGCATTGGAATCGAGATTCTCCTGCAGTTCCTGCTCATCCTGCTGCTGCTCCGCTAGCGTCTCTCGCTGGGCATCCGCCTTGAGCGTCAGGGCCTGGACCTGCATCCGCGCTTCCTGCAGCCGCTGGCGGAGCCCTTCGAGATTGCGCTCGTGCTGCTGACGATCGATCTCGGTCTGGCGTAGCGCCTCGCCAATCTGGCTGGCCCGCTCCCGACATCGGTCGAGGGTGGCCTCCTGCTGCGATCGCGTTTCGAGCAACCGTTCCAGGCGTTCACGCTGATCCTCGCCGGGTTCATGGAGCGTCTCCTGCTGCTCGCGCAGCAACTCGCAGCGTTCGTCGAGGCGGGCAAGCTGACCGCGGCTGCGCTCGATCTGCTGCTGAAGCTCGCCGCGCTGCGCCTCGAGGCGCTGGCGTTCGAGCGCCAGCTGCTGCTGGGTCTGACGCGTCTGCTGCTGTTGCTGACGAAGCTCCCCCAGACGCGCCTGGCTCTGCTCGCGGGCCGTCTGCAGCGTTTCGCGCTCGGCGCCGTTGGCTTCGACCCGGTCGAGCGCCTGCTGCCAACGCTCCCGCGCGGCTTCGAGCTCCAGCCGCTGTGTCGCGTGGCGGTCCTGGCTCTGCGCCTGCTCGGCGTCGAACTCCCGCAGCCGTGAAGCGACATGCTCGAGCCGGCTTTCGAGCGCTGCCAGCCGGGTCGACCGGGATTGACGCTGACCGGCGAGTTCCCGCTCTTCGTGGCGCAGCGCCTCCAGCGCCGCCTCGCAGCTATCGATCTCGGACTGCCAATGGAGGATCTGCGAATCCCGCTCGACCAGCGTGGCGTCGAGCGCGGCGAGCTCTTCGACCAGCGCGTCGCGGCGTTGCCGCTGCAGCAACACGCTATCCGCGTTGGCGTCGTCACGACCGAGCCGCCGCGCCCAGCCGCGCCCCAGCCACAGACCGTCCCGGGTGATCACGCTGTGACCCGCGGGAAGATCGGCCGCCATCTGCCACGCGGCCGTCGCGTCGTCGGCGCAGTGAATCGCCGCCAGCAGCGTCGACAGCGCGCCGGCCCCCTTGACCCGGGCTCCCAGCGATTCGGCAGGCGCGCTCTCCGCGGCCTGGAGCGACACCACCGGCAGCTCCCCGCTCGTCAACGAGGCCATCGGCTCGCGGGCCAGTTCCGGCTCGGCCAGGCGCGCCTTCAGCCAGGGCCCGAGCACCCAGGCGACGGTACGCTCCCAACCGGACGTGACTTCCAGGCTCTCGGCGACGCGTGGCGCACTGCCCAGCGGATGATCGGCGAGGTGTTCGGCCAGGCTGGCGTCGTCATCGTTGAGTGCCGCCTCGATCAGCGCCTCGAGCGACGCCACTTCGCCCTGGCAGCGATGCTGGCGCTCGCGCTCTCCATCCCTGGCTACCAGCGCTTCGGCCTGGGCTTCGCGAGCGCGTTCGCGGGATCGCTGGCGCTCCTCGCGGCGAATCTCCAGCGTCTGCTGCCGCTCGTCCAGTACGGCCAGGGCTTCCTGCAGCGAGGCTTTCTCCTCGTCGAGATCGCCGATGTCCGGCAGTTCCGATCGCTGCTGTCGGCGGCGCTCCAGCTCGCGGGTCAGCTCCTCGAGCTGACGTTCGAGTCGCTGAATCGTCTCCTGTTCGCGCTCGGCCCGGTGACGGGCGTCACGATCCTGCTCGCTGAACGCCTCCCACCGCTGCTGACACTCCTGTGCCGAAGCCTCGGCCTCCTCGAGCTGCGCCTCCAGCGTCAGCAACGCCTCATCGGCCATCTCGATCTCGGGGAGCAGCGTTTCGAGTCGGGTATCCCACTCGCCGCGACGCTCCTCGTCCTGTTCGATCAGTTGCGCCATGGCGTCCCGCTCCCGCTGCGCACTCTCCAGATCACCGGAGAGCTGCTGCTGCCGCTGCCGGGCGTGCTCGAGAGACTGCTCCAGCCGGGCGATGTCGGCGCCGGTCTGGTAGAACGCGGCCTGGTGCGATTCCAGCTCGGCGGCCACGGCGTCGTGGGTCTCCCGGCCCTCCGCCAGCCGCGTCTCGCACTGGCGCTGCCCGAGAATCTCGCGCTCGACCTGGATCTCGTAGTCGCGAACGCGAGCTTCTTCCTCGCGCTGTTGGCTGCGCAATGCACGCTCGCGCAGCACCGCCAGCTCGCCGCGAAGACGATGCTCTTCCTCCTTGAGCGAACGATAGCGCTTGGCCGCTTCAGCCTGACGCTTGAGCCGTTCGAGCTGCTTGTCGAGCTCCTCGCGAATGTCGTCGAGCCGTTCGAGGTTTTCCTGGGTGCGCCGTAGCCGATTTTCGGTCTCCCGTCGGCGTTCCTTGTACTTCGAGATTCCCGCCGCCTCTTCCAGCGTGTTGCGCAGCTCTTCTGGACGGGCTTCGACAAGCCGGGAGATCATGCCTTGGCCGATGATCGCGTAGGAGCGCGGCCCGAGGCCGGTCCCCAGGAAGATGTCGGCGATATCGCGGCGGCGACATTTCTGACCATTGAGGAAGTAGCTGGACTGCGCCTCGCGGGTCACCAGGCGCTTGACCGCGATCTCGTTGTATCCGGCGTAGGCGCCGCCAAGTTCGCCATCGCGATTGTCGAAGATCAGTTCGATGGAGGCCTGACCGATGGGGGAACGGCCGGTGGATCCATTGAAGATGACATCGGTCATCGATTCACCGCGCAGGGTCTTGGCGGAGGATTCGCCCATCACCCAGCGCACGGCATCGATAACGTTGGATTTACCGCAGCCGTTGGGTCCGACGATGGCGGTCATGTTGCTGTCGAACGGCACGGTGACCGGATCGACGAACGACTTGAAGCCGGCCAGCTTGATGGACTTGAGGCGCATGCAGGGAAGAAAGCTCCGGAAACCGAGATGGCAGCAGCGGATCGTCGCGGATGGCGACCCGACACCGGTTTCGGCAGAGCCTAAGGCACCGCGTGATCGATATCCAGCCTCAATGTCGCCGAATCGGCTACCTCGACGTCGAGGTCGACCCCGTTGTCTCTCGTGTCGCGGCCAGCCGCTGCTGGGCGACGGCAATCACCTTGCGCAGTGCCTGGCCGGACTGGGCATCCTGATAACCGGCCATGGCGCGTCGCCAGTAGTCGATCGCCTGCTGGTAACGAGCGTGATCGAAGGCATCGATTCCCAGCATGCCGAGCACCGTCGGCTGGCGCGGATCGAGCTTCAGCGTCTCGTCGACCAGCGCCTGGACCTCATCGGTCAGCGTGCGGTGGGCGGCGAAGAACTTCATCTGCGCCAACTGGGCGAGCAGCGACGGCTGGCGCCCCTGCAGTTCGATCAGCCGCTCCAGCGTACCGATCGCCTTGTCGAACCGACCGCTGTCGCGGTAGAGCGGGAACAGCTCGGCCCACGCCTTTGGATTGTCGGCCTGGCGCCGGGCCTCGGCTTCCAGTCCGGCGAGGCGCGTTTCCGGCGGCGCGTGGGTCAGCGATTGAATGACCTGATAGAGCGCTAGGTCGCGGCGACCGCCGGTCTGATCGTAGAACACGAGCGTGCCGACGATCACCAGAACGGCCACTATCGGCAGCAGCCAGCGACCGGCCTGAACGCGGCACAGTGGCCGCCGACCGGCGCTGCCGGCATCTTCCAGCAGCCGCCGGTCGAGTTCCAGACGGTCCTCGGCGAAGCGCTCCCTATCGATCTCGCCCTCCGCCAGCGCCGCTTCCAGCGCAGCCAACCGTTGACGATAGATCGCCACGTTCTCGGCATTGTTACGGTCGTCGGCCTCGAACGTCATCATCGCATCCCGCACGCCGGCGGCGCGACGTAGCGGCAACCACAGCAGCCACATGCTCAGCAGCAGCAACGCGACTATACCTATCCATAGGGGGATCATGGGGCCTCCCCGTCATTGCGGCGGGCTTGTGAGCCGGCGTCATGACGCGACGTCAGTGCCTCGAGCCGGCGTCTCTCGTGTTCATCCAAGCCGTCAATGCCCGATTCGCGATCCTCCAGACGGCGCCGGCGCAAGACGAAGGCGGCCACCACGCAGGCGCCGATCACCACCAAACCGAAGGGCAAGCCCCACAGCAGCCAGGTGCGCGTATCCAGCCGGGGATCGTAGAGCGCATAATCGCCGAAGCGACTGACCATGGCGTTCTCGATCTGTCGATCGCTCTGACCATCGCGCAGCAGCGCGGCAACGCGCGCTCGCATGTCCGCGGCGATCGGCGAGTTCGAGGCGCCGATCGATTCGTTCTGACACTTGGGGCAACGCAACCGCGAGGTCAGATCCTCGTAGCGCTGTATCAAGGCGGGGTCGTCGAAATCCTGTACTTCGATGGCCGCGAGAGCCGCGGCGCCCGACAGGACAACGATCGGCAGCAGGCAGATCAGCATCAGCCAGCGTGTCATTGCTGCCATTTCTTCACCTCGGGAAGGATCACGTCGTCGACATCCTGCGGTGTGATATAGCCGGTGTGGTGATAGCGGATGACGCCGTCGGCGTCGACCAGGAAGCTCTCCGGCGCGCCGTAGACCCCAAGATCGAAGCCGAGCGTACCGTCCGGATCGAACAACGAGACTTCGAACGGGTTACCGAACTCATCGAGAAACCGTCGCCCGTTTTCGCGCGTATCCTTGTAGTCGACACCGACCAGACGCACGCCGTGATCGGCCAACGCCAGCAGTTGCGGCATCTCCTGCTTGCAGGTCGGGCACCACTCGCCCCAGACGTTGACCAGGGTCACCTGGCCTTCGAGCAGGGA
Organism: Salinicola corii; assembly: GCF_008298015.1. Classification (GTDB taxonomy): domain Bacteria; phylum Pseudomonadota; class Gammaproteobacteria; order Pseudomonadales; family Halomonadaceae; genus Salinicola; species Salinicola corii. The sequence goes on from NZ_VTPX01000016.1 coordinate 54,660, forward strand.
ACGGTCCAGCATGCGGCTCGGATCCCCCAGCGTGGTCAAACTGAAGGCCGGGAAGTCCCGGGCCAGCAGCGCCGAGTCCCGCGCGGCGGGATCCTTTGCCAGTCCACGATAGAGAAACACCACTAGCACGGCGAACAGCAGCAATGGGATCAACAGCAGCAGACGACGCTTCACGAGGTGACCTCCGTCGGACTCGGCGGTACCAGGCGGGACGGCATCGGCTCATGCGTCTGCAACGCCGCGGAGCGCCTGGGTGCTCGGCGATAACGGCGGTCGATGACGGCGAGAATACCGCCAGCCGCCATCATCAACGCACCCAGCCACAGCCAGCGCACGAAGGGTTTGAGCTGGATGCGCAGCGACCAGTCGCCATTGTCGAGCTTCTCGCCCAGCGCCACGTAGAGGTCGCCGAACAGCCCCGGACGCAGCGCGACATCGCTCAGCGGCATGCCGCTGGCGACGTAGAAGCGCTTCTCGGGCTGCATCGTGAAACTCGACCGTCCGGGCCGAGTCACCTCGATGGTGGCGGTATCCGCGGTGTAGTTGGGGCCGCGTCGCTCCCGCAAGCCGGTCATCGCGAACTGATAGCCTCCCACATCGACACTTCCCCCTGGCGCCAGGCGCACGTTCCGCTCGACGTTGTAGTGCGACACCATCGCCACGCCGACAATGGTCACCGCCAGCCCCAGATGCCCCAGCACCATGCCCCAGTAGGCGAGCGTCAGCTTCCTAAAGCCTGCCAAGCGAGTACGCCCTTTTCGGGCCTTGTCGGATCGTCCGTGGCGGGTTTTATCAAAAACATCGCGGACCAATGACAACACCAGCCACAGCGCCAGCAGCCATCCCAGCGTGACGCCAAGACTGAAGCTGCCGCCATAGAAGAGCGGCAAGACCGCAGCGGTAACCACAGCGACGATGGCCGAAACCGCTAGGCGTCGGGCGAGCTCCCTGCCCGGCATGCGCTTCCAGCGTGCCAGCGGCCCCAGCCCCATGAACAGGCACAGCAGCGCCGTCAACGGCACGAACAGCGCATTGAAATACGGCGGCCCCACGCTGATCTTGCCCAGCCCCAGTCCATCCAGCAGCAGCGGATAGATCGTGCCGAGCAGCACGGTGACGGTCATCACCACCAGCAGAATGTTGTTGATCAGCAGAAGCGAATCCCGCGACAGCCAGCCGAAGCCCGCAAGCGACTGCACCTTGGGCGCGCGCAACGCGAAGATCGCCAGCGAGAGGCCCACGGTGACGCCGAGCAGAACCAGGATGAAAGTGCCACGAGACGGGTCGTTGGCGAAAGCGTGGACCGACGTCAACACGCCCGAACGCACCAGGAAGGTGCCCAGCAGCGACAGCGAGAAGGTGAAGATCGCCAGCAGCACCGTCCAATTCTTGAACGTGCCGCGCTTTTCGGTCACCGCCAGTGAGTGGATCAACGCCGTGCCGGCCAGCCACGGCAGCAGCGAAGCGTTCTCCACCGGGTCCCAGAACCACCAGCCACCCCAGCCCAGCTCGTAATAGGCCCACCAACTGCCCAGCGCGATCCCCACGGTGAGAAAGGCCCAGGCCACGTTGGTCCACGGCCGTGCCCAGCGCGTCCAGGCCGAGTCGAGTCTACCGCCCAGCAACGCCGCCATGGCGAAAGCAAATACCACCGAGAAACCGACATAGCCCATGTAGAGCATCGGCGGATGCACGATCAGACCGAAATCCTGCAGCAGCGGATTGAGATCGGCGCCGTCTGCCGGCACATCGGGCAACAGGCGCTCGAACGGGTTGGAGGTCAGCAGAATGAACAGCAGAAAGCCGCTGCTGATCCAGCCCATCACCCCGAGCACGCGGGCCAGCATGTCTCGCGGCAAATGCCGGGAGAAGACGCTGACGGCGAAGCTCCAGCCGCTCAAGATCAGCACCCACAGCAGCACCGAGCCCTCGTGACTGCCCCATACCGCGCTCAGCTTGTAGTACCACGGCAGCAGCGAGTTGGAGTTGTTGGCGACGTAGGCGACACTGAAATCATCCAGCGCGAAGCTCGCGGTCAGGCTGAGATACGAGAGGATCAGAAAGGTGAACTGCCCCCATGCCATGGGCTGGGCGAACGCCATCCACAGCGGGCGCCGGGTGGCAGCCCCCCACAGCGGGACAACCGCCTGCAGCACGGCCATGGCAAACGCCAGGATCAGCGCGAAATGTCCCAGTTCGGGAAAAATTCGAATCAACATGGTGTCACTCGCAACGTTCGACGAGGCAGCCTCTTCAAGAAGATGGCACGCTGCCGTCGGGCAGATTGCCGGTAGCTTTCAGCGCCTCGGCGACCTCGGGCGGCATGTAGGTTTCATCGTGCTTGGCAAGCACCTGCTGGGCGATGAACTCACCGTCTTCGTCGAGCTGGCCGATCACCACTACACCCTGTCCTTCGCGGAACAGGTCGGGAAGGATGTCGTCGTAGCGGACCTCGACGTCCTTGGCGAAGTCGGTGACCACGAACGTGACCTCGAGCGAGTCGCTGTTGCGGTCGACGCTGTCTTTCTTGACCACCCCGCCGATGCGCATCGTGCGCCCGTGCGGCGCTTCTCCCGCGGCGATCTGCGACGGCGTGAAGAACAGGTTGATGTTGGCGCGCAGCGCGTAGAGCGTCAGTCCGACGGCAACCGCGACCAGCGCCACCAGGCCAATCACGATGATCAGGCGGCGTTTGCGTTTGGCTCTCATGAGGTGCGAGTCTCACGCCGCTGGCGCCGCTTCAGCCGTTGCAGTAGCTGGCGCCGCTCGAATCGCGCCCATAGCGTAAAGCCGGCAATGATCAGCACCGCCAACCCCCAGGCCGGCCAAACGTATTTAGCATAACCGCCCATGGTCAGGAAGGCGGCAAGTGAATCGAAAGCCATGTCACGGTTCCGTTTATTGCTGTCAGCCGATCTGTTACAGGACCTGTCATCAGGCGTTGTCACCGACTCTTGTTACCGGTCTTTTTCTACGAACGACCTTTGCCGGTTTTTAATCTGTCGATTGATCGGATTTCCTCCATCGGCCGCTTTGACGATCAACCGGCCAGTTCCTGCACCCAGCGAGCACGCGATTCACGGCGGATCAGCTCGTTGCGTAGCCGGAAAAGTGTCAGTGCGATAAAGAAGCAGTAGAATCCCAGTACCATCAGCAGCAGCGGCATCCACATGCTGGCAGGCATGGCGGGCCGCTCGGTCAGGTTGAAGGTGGCCGGTTGGTGCAGCGTGTTCCACCACACCACCGAATACTTGATGATCGGAATGTTGACCACACCGACCAGTGTCAATACCGCTACCGCCTTGGCGCCCTGGTCGCTGCCGCCGAAAGCGCCGCGCAAGGCGATCACGCCGATGTAGAGAAACAACTGGATCAGCATCGAGGTCAGCCGCGCATCCCAGGTCCACCAGGTGCCCCAGGTCGGCACGCCCCATAGCGAGCCGCTGAACAACCCCAGCAATGTCATCGCCGCGCCGAACGGCGCCATCACGCTCGCCGCCATGTCGGCCACTTTGATTTTCCATATCAGGAAAACCGCCGATGCCAGGGCCATCGCGACGAAGACGCTCTGGGCGAGAATCGCCGCGGGCACATGAACGTAGATAATGCGGTAGCTGTCGCCCATCTGATAGTCGGGAGGCGAGATCGCCAGCGACCAGAACGACCCGATGGGCAGCAGGAGTAGCGCCGCTATCCAGAATATCGGCTGCAACCGACCGCAGATCGCATAGCTCCATTTCGGGGAGCCAAGTTTGTGCCAGAAAGTCCACATGCCGTTATCTCGCCACTCCTTATCTAAGGGATCGCTGTGGTCCGGGCGATGTCGTCAACCGTTCAGGCTGATTCGCAAGGCTGCCGCGACCGCGAACGGGGCCGCCGCCAGGGCGATCGCCGCCAACGCACCCGACAGCGCCAGCGCCGGCCCTGCAATACCGCCTTCGATCGCCGCCTGAACGGCACCGGCACCGAAGATCAGCACTGGAATGTAAAGCGGCAGCACCAGTAGCGAGAGCAGAACGCCGCCGCGCGGCAAGCCCACCGTCAACGCGGCGCCGATCGCGCCGATCAGGCTCAGGGTCGCCGTGCCCAGCGCCAGTGACAGCATCAGCACCAGATACCCCGTGGCCGGCAGCGACAGCATCACACCCAGTAGCGGCACGCACAGTGCGAGAGGCACGCCTGTCAGCAGCCAGTGGGCGGTTATCTTGGCCAGGCACAGCAGCGGCAACGGTCGGGGCGACAGCGACATCTGCTCGAGACTGCCATCGGCAAAATCGCTTCGAAACAGTGTATCCAGAGACAGCAGCATCGCCAGCAGCGCGGCGACCCAAAGTAATCCTGGCGCGATATCCGCCAGCAGGTCGGGGCGAGGCGAAATTCCCAGCGGGAACAGCATCACCACTAGGGCCAGGAACATCAGCGGGTTGAGCAGATCGCTCCCGCGCCGTCGCGCTATTGCCAACTCACGCCGAAACTGGGCAAGAAAACCATTCCAGAGTCCGGCGTCTCGTGCCGGAGATTCGGCCGACGCCAAGCGCACTCGATTCATGGCATCTCTCCCAGCACCAGCGAGTCTACACGATCGTTAGCCTGAAAAGCATGATGCGTCGTCATCACGACGGTGCCTCCCCCCCAGGCATGATCAAGGAGCCGACATTCCAGCCAGGCCACGCCATCCCGGTCGATGGCGGTGAACGGTTCGTCGAGAATCCACAGCGGTCTGGGGATCAGCTCGAGCCGCGCCAGGGCAATACGGCGTTGCTGGCCAGCAGAGAGCTGGCGTGCCGGAAGATCCTCGAACCCTGCCAGCCCGACGGCATCGAGCGCTGCCTCGATGGCATCGGGTCTCGCCTTGACGCCCGCCATGGCGGCAGACCAGGCCAGATTTTCCTGGGCGGAAAGTGCCCCGGACACGCCCGGCCTGTGGCCGAGATAGAGCAGCCGATCCAGAAAATGCTCGCGCACCGAGGCCAGTGACCGCCCATGCCATTCGACGCGCCCCTCGGAAGCTTGCAACTGGCCGGTCAGGAGCTTCAGCAGCGTTGTCTTGCCGCTGCCGTTGCCCCCCTCGATACGCAGGATGTCGCCATCCTCGACCCGCAGCTCCAGCGACCGGAACAGCCATCGATCGTCTCGCTCGCTGGCGAGCTGGCTGGCTTGTAACGAGACATCGACTCCCATGCGGTCCTCAAGAACGGGCAGATGACGCCGGCGACGCCGGCCCAGAGCTGGCGCCACTCTACACCCAAGATCCAAGCCGTCGCCACACCGCGACGCCGTGTGATACCCGGGAGGTGACCAAGTGGAAGTATCGACTTGCCGCTGCCGCTTGCCTTGCTATGATGGCGATACCACCTCGGGAGAAGACGATGACAAACGCCGCACCGAGTTATCTCCAGCGCCAGCCGAATCTGCCGCTGATCGACGGCAACTGGGAACCCATCGACGCGACCGACCTGGTCGAGATACCGCTACTTGGCCAGGTCGCCGCCGGGCTGCCAATGGAAGCCTGCCTCGACAACGCCACCGTTCACGTTCCGGCCAGACTGGTCCGTCGCAACACCTACGCGCTGCGCGTGCGTGGCGACTCGATGATCGACAGCAACATCTTCGATGGCGACGTCATCATCATCGAGCGCTACGAGTCGGCGGAAAACGGCGAGACCGCCGTGGTGTTGATCAACAACCACGAAGTGACGCTGAAGAAGCTGTTCATCGAGAAATCCGGCGTTCGCCTGCAACCTGCCAACGACAGCATGCCGCCGATCTATCTGAAGAACGAGGACGTACAGGTACTGGGGCTGGTCATGGGCGTGATGCGCAATCCCCCCCAGGCGGCTTGATGCACTACCCCATTCCCGACCTCCCCCCCGATGGACGGCATGTCAAAACGTTCGAGATCGAAAAGAGCCGATTTATCTGCTGGCTCTGCCACGCCCCCGACAACGCCGCCTTCGACGCGCTGCTGCAGGAAGCACGCCTCACCTACCCGGATGCCAGCCACCACTGCTCCGCGTTCATCGCCGGCGCACCTGGCGAACAGGTCGCGATCGGCTTCTCCGACGACGGCGAACCGGGGGGCACCGCCGGCCGGCCCATGTTCCAGGCGCTGGAAGGCAGTGGCATGGGACAGATCGGCGCCGTGGTGACACGCTACTTCGGCGGCACCAAGCTGGGCACCGGCGGTCTGGTTCGCGCCTACACCCAGTCCGTCCTCAAAGCGCTCGACACGCTGCCCAGGCGCCCTTTCACCGAACGCCGTGCGGTAGCGATCCAGGTCGCTTTTAGCAACGAGGCGGAAACCCGCCGCTGGCTGGCCGACCACGATATTCCCATTGCCAGCGCCGACTACGACAGCCAGGGCGCACGTCTGGTGGCGCAGTGGCCCGACGATGGCAGCGTCTCGCTGACGGCACTGGAGCAGCGCCTCAAGGGCGCGCTCGTGCGCCTCTGAGACGAACGGCCTTTGCCCTCGCCCAGTATTCCCTGCGTCTAGTCTCTCTCTTCCACGCTCGTTCGATCCTCCTGGCAGGCCCCCCGCGCCACCTCGTGAGAGAGGCGGATATGCTCCTCGAGTAACGCCCGAGCCGCCGGGACATCGCGAGCCATGGCCAGATCCACCAGTTGGCCGTGTTGGACGTTGAGCCTCGCCCGGATCGTATCGTTGGCTGGCGCCATACGGCGATAGCGGTCGAACTGGTCGTGCAACTGCTCGATGAAGCGCAGCAGCCACGCCGAACCGCAGGGTTCGAGCAAGTGGCGATGGAACTGGAGGTGCATCTGCTCCCAGTGCTCCAGCTTCCCGGGAGTCTCGTCAGCCCGCTTGAGGCGGTGGAACGCCGCCAGCAGGCCGGCTTCCCATTCGTCGCCGCCCTCCTGGAGCGCCTGCGCCAACGCCAATCCTTCGAGACGCCGTCGCAGATCGGCGATGTCGTCGAGTTCGGCACGCTTCAGCGCGGGGACCCGAAAGCCACGTTGATTCTCCTGCTCCAGCAGACCATAGGCCGCCAGACGATTCAGTGCCTCTCGCAGTGGACTCAAGCCCACCCTGTAACGCTGCCTGAGCGCGGTGATCGCCAGCTTCTGCCCCGCGGCAAAACGACCGTCGATCAAATCGCGCTTCAGCGCTGCGTACAGCTGGCTCGCCGTCATGTTGGCGGTGGCGACTTCAGCTTCCATAAAGACTGACCTTCTGATCCAGTGGCGGAATCTCACTATCGCACCGACTCCGAGCATATCGCCAATGGGGGGCTTGACCTGCACGAGAATACGACGCCATAGTAAAAAATCGATTTTTTACATCATAAACGATTAACATCCATTTACCGTAGACCTTCGGCATCCAACGAACCGCCTTACAATAATCCGAGTATCGCCATGTCTCTCGCGTTCGACCACAACAACCCCTTCCCTTCCCGCCGCAGCGCCACCTACGCCAACCGCGGCATGGTGGCGGCCTCGCAACCCCAGGCCAGTCAGGCCGGGCGGGACATTCTCGCCCAGGGCGGCAACGCGGTCGACGCCGCTATCGCGACGGCAGCCGTGTTGACCGTGGTCGAGCCCAGTGGCAACGGCATCGGCGGCGACGCCTTTGCGCTGGTGTGGCTGGCCGAGGGCCGCGACGGTGGCGGCAAGCTCCATGGCCTCAATGCCAGCGGGCATGCCCCCCAGCGGCTGACCCCCGAGGCGGTCAAGGCGGCAGGCCATGGCGAGATGCCCCTGCACGGCTGGACGCCGGTCACGGTTCCCGGCATCCCCGCCGCCTGGGCGGAACTGTCGAGACAGCACGGCAAACTGGATTTCGCCACCCTGCTGGCACCGGCAATCCGTATCGCCCGGGAAGGCTTTCCCATCTCTCCGGTCATCAGCCAACTCTGGCAGCGTGCCGAGATCGAGTTTCGCGCCAAGGCGGACGATCCCGTCATCGCCCCATGGCTCGACGCCTTCGCGCCCAACGGGCATGCGCCCCGCCCGGGCGAACTCCATCGTAACGAGGCCCAGGCAAGAACCCTGGAAGCGCTGGCGGAGAGTCGCTGCGAGAGCTTCTACCGCGGCGAACTGGCACAGAAGATCGATGCCTTCTCTCAGGCGACGGGCGGCTATCTGCGCGCCGACGACCTGGCCGACTATGCGCCGGAGTGGGTCGACCCGATCTCGGTCAACTATCGCGGCTTCGATGTCTGGGAGATCCCGCCCAACGGCCAGGGCATGGTAGCGCTGATGGCGCTGCGGATGATGGAAGGGTTCGACGTCACGGTGCGCGACGATCCGCAACTGCTTCATCGCCAGTTGGAAGCGATGAAACTCGCCTACACCGACGGTCATCATCACATCACCCAGGCCGAGCACATGCGCACCAGCGTCGCCTCGCTGTTGAGCGACGAGTACGCCGACACCCGTCGCCACCTGATCGGCGAACGGGCCATCGACCCCGAACCCGGCCAGCCGCAGGCCGGCGGCACGGTCTACCTGGCCACGGCCGACAACGACGGCAACATGGTCTCCTACATCCAGAGCAACTATCACGGCTTCGGTTCCGGCGTGGTGGTGCCGGACACCGGTATCTCGCTGCAGAATCGTGGCCACGGCTTCAGCCTGGATGCCGATCACGTCAACGTGCTGGCGCCCGGCAAGCGAACCTTCCACACCATCATCCCCGGTTTCCTGACCCGGGGCGCCATCGGGCTCGGTCCGTTTGGCGTGATGGGTGGCTTCATGCAGCCCCAGGGACACATGCAGGTGGTGATGAACCTGGTCGATTTCGGCCTCAACCCGCAGGCGGCGCTGGACGCGCCGCGCTGGCAGTGGATGGGCGGACGCCGGATCGGCATCGAGCCCGGCTATCCGATGCACCTGATCCGCGCGATGTCCGAGCGCGGTCACCAGATGACGGTTGCCGTGGACACCACGGCCTACGGTCGCGGCCAGGTCATCCTCCGCGATCCCGTCAGCGGCATCTACTGCGGAGGCACCGAACCGCGGACCGACTCCAGCATCGCGGTGCTCTGAGCCATGCCCTCATCTTTGACGACTCAGCGTCGCCTGTTCATGGCTTTTCTGCGTATCGGTCTGCTCGGCTTCGGCGGCGGCCCCTCGATGATTCCGCTGGTTCGTGCCGAAGCGGTCACGCGCTATCAGTGGATGAACGATGAGGAGTTCGGCGACGTGCTGGCCATCGGCAATACGCTGCCCGGCCCCATCGCCACCAAGATGGCCGGTACCATCGGCTACCGGGTCGGCGGCGTACTGGGCTGTATCAATGCCGTCGTCGCCGTCATCGTGCCGTGTATCGTGGCGATGATGGTGCTCCTGGGGCTGTTTACCCGCTATCGCGACCAGCGCTGGATACAGGGCATGAGCGAGGGCGTCGTCCCGGTGGTGATGGTGATGATGGCCCAACTGACATGGGACTTCTTTCAGAAATCCCGCGTCGTGCTCGGCTGGATCGCGACCCTGATCATGGGCGTGATCGCCGGCGGCCTGATCTACGGGCTCGGCATCCATCCGGGCCTGGTGATCGGCGCGATCCTCGTCGCCGCCCTGCTGCGACCGGAGCGGCGGCGCGAGCGCAGCGAGGAGGCCAAGCCATGATCTACTGGGATCTGTTTCTGGCATTCTTCATTCCCAACATCGTCGGCTACGGCGGTGGACCGGCGATCATTCCCCTGGTCGAGAACGAAGTCGTCGGCCGCTACGGCTGGATGAGCTCCCAGCAGTTCGCCGAGACGCTGGCGCTGGGCAACACCCTACCCAGCCCGATCGCCACCAAGATGGCCGGCTATATCGGCTATGACATCGCCGGGATCGGCGGCAGCCTGGTGGCAACCTTCGCCACCGTCGCCCCTTCACTGATTCTGATGCTGGTAGCGCTGGGAACGCTGTATCGCTATCGGGATTCGATCAAGGTCAAGTCGATGAGTCAGTGGGTCAGGCCGGTGATCATGGTGCTGATGGGCTATCTCACCTGGTCGTTTCTCGGCGAGGGCGTCCATGATGCCGGCTGGATCCACACCGCCATCATCGCCGCGATCTCCGTCGTCATGCTGTGGCGACTCAAGCTCCACCCGGTATGGGCCGTCGTCGTCGGGCTGGTCTATGGCGGATTTCTACTCGGCTGAGCGGCGGGAACAGGGCATCGCTTGGCGAGGCAATGGCCCCCCCTGAGAAAGGCAAGGATCCGGAACAACAAGAGCAACAGACACGACGTCAAAACCAACAGACCAACAAGGACAACTCATGTTCTACGACGGACTTCACCAGATGGCCCGGGGCAAACTGGGCCGAGCGCTTTCATCCAGCGGCGTGATCGCCTCCCTGACCCTGGGCCTGGCCGCCGGCGGCCTGGCAGTCAGTCAGGCCGTGCAAGCCGACGACTACCCCGACCACGCCATCGAATTCATCGTGCCCTGGTCGCCGGGTGGCGGTAGCGACGCCTTGATGCGCATCATCTCCAACGCTGCCCAGGAGACCTTCGGAGAGCCGATGCCGGTGATCAACATGCCCGGCGTCAGCGGCACCATCGGCCTCAAGGAACTGGCGCAGAAAGACCCCGACGGTTACACCGTGGGCCAGATTCACGAGGGCCTGATGGCCGCCAACGCCACCGGACTGACGACGCTCAACTGGGACGATTTCCAGCCGATCGCCTCGCTGGCCTCGTCGCCGCAATATCTCGTGGTCAACGCCGACAGTGACTGGAAGACGTTCGAGGAGTTCGCCGAGTACGCCAAGGCCCATCCCGGCGAGATTCGTGTCGGCGCCACCCTCGGCGGCATTCCCCATGTCCATGCAGCGATGATCGAAGACGCTATCGGCGCCCAGTTCCGATACGTCGGTTTCGAGGGAACCGGCGCGCGCATTCGTTCGCTGGTGGGTGGCCATATCGATGCCTCGATCGGCGATATCTCCTCGAGCCTGGAATTCGTCAAGAACGGCGACCTGCGGTTTCTCGCCGTCGGCAGCAAGGAGCGTCTCAAGCAGACGCCCGACGTACCCACCTTCAAGGAGCTCGGTTACGACAACCTCAACCTGAGCATCAACCGCGGCATCGTCGCGCCCAAGGGGATCGATCCGGCCAAGGTGGAAACATTGGCCCAGGGGTTCGAAACCATGTCCCAGAATCCGGAGTTCATCTCTCGGGTCAACAAGGCAGGCGCCGAGGTCGAATTCATGGGGCCGCAGGCTTACGCCGACTACCTGGCTGACGTCGACGGAACGATCAAGCGCCTTTCCGGCAAGTTGGCACGATGAACGACGCGACCGATACGGCCTCCCCCCCCGGGCGGGAGGCCAGCAGCGAGCGTGGCAAGGCGCTCGCCAACGTCATCTTCAATGCCGTGCTGGCGGCGCTCTTCGTCGGCCTGTTCGTGCAGGCCGGAGACCTGCCGTCGTCGATGTGGGAACCGCTGGGTGCCGGATCGTTCCCCCGGTTGATCCTCGGCGCCCTGGTGATCTTCAACCTGGCGATCGTGGTCCAGTCGGCGATGGCACTGCGCCAGACCGACCAGGAGACGAGCGTGGGAGCTGGCCGCTGGTTCGCGCAGCGGCGCCTGGCCTTCGCCACGCTGGCGGCCTTCTGCGTCTATGCGCTACTCATGCCGTGGCTCGGCTTCGCGCTGGCGTCCCTGCTCTTCCTGCTGGCCGTCCAGGTCATCCTGGGCGCACGCCGCGGTCGCCGGCTGCTGATCGCGTGCCTGGTTGCGGCGGTCTTCGGCCTCGGGCTCTATGCGCTGTTCAGCCATGTGTTCCTGATTTCGCTACCCCCGGGCCGCCTGTGGTAGCGGTAAACGGTAGCCCGAAGACCCACTCCGGAAAGATCGACAGCCCCATGCCAACAAGTCCAATGGGCCAAGAGAGTTCTCCATGCCGATGACCGATGCGCTGCTCTCCAGCGTCGAACAACTGTTTTCGCTGGCGACGCTCGTCAGCATGATGATTGGCGTCATGGCAGGTGTCGTGGCCGCCGCCATTCCCGGCTTCACGATCACCATGGCGATCGTGCTGACCCTGCCGGTCACCTTCACCATGCCGCCGCTGCAGGGCGTCGCCACGATGCTCGCGGTCTATGTCGGCGGTGGCTCGGGCGGGCTGATCAGTGCCGCACTGCTGGGCATTCCCGGTACGCCCTCCGCGGTAGCGACGACGTTCGACGCCTACCCAATGGCGCGCAAGGGCGAGCCCGGCCGGGCGCTGGCACTGGGGATCTGGGCGTCGTTCTTTGGCGCGCTGATCAGCGCCGTGGTACTAATCATCGCCGCGCCGCCACTGGCGATGATCGCCGTCAAGCTCGGTCCCTGGGAGTACTTCTCGCTGATCCTGTTCGCCGTCACGGTGGTGGCGAGCCTGGTCGGCAAGTCGATCCTCAAGGGATTGATGATGAGCCTGCTGGGGCTGTTCGTCGCCACGGTGGGACAGGATCCGATGATGGGCGTACCGCGCTTCACCTTCGGTGTCGACGTGCTGGCGGCCGGCATTCCATTCCTGGTGGTACTGATCGGCATCTTCGCGGTCAGCCAGCTCGCCAGCGAGGTCGAGAACCCGACGGCACTCCAGCGCGGGGAATCGCTGGTCAGCGGCAAGCTGCATTTCCGGCCGCTGGCCGTGATGCGCGAGGTGCTGAGCCGACCGGGCAACCTGCTGCGCTCGTCGATGCTGGGTGTGGTCATCGGCGCGGTACCCGGCGCCGGGGGCAGCATCGCCAACCTGATCGCCTACGACCAGGCCAAACGCGCCTCGAAGACCCCGGAACGTTTCGGCACCGGCATCGCCGACGGCGTGGTCGCCTCGGAGTCCGGCAATTCCGCCACCGCCGGCGGCGGGCTGATACCGATGATTGCGCTGGGCATCCCCGGCAGCGCCGTCGACGCCGTGCTGATGGCGGCGTTGATGGTACAGGGCGTCAGTGTCGGCCCCCGCCTGATCATGGACAGTGCGGATCTGGTCTATGGCATGTTCCTGGCGATGTTCCTGGCCGCCGGCATGGTGCTGGCCTTCTGTCTGATCAGCATGCGCTGGTTCCTGCGGATCACCGAGATCCCCAAGTCGATCATCGTGCCGGTGGTACTGGTCTGCTGTGCCGTTGGCGCCCTGGCGCTCAACAACCGCATCACCGACCTCTACCTGCTGATCGGCGTTGGCCTGGTCGGTTATCTGCTGGCGAAGCTCGACTATCCGCTGGCGCCGCTGGTACTGGGCGTCATCCTCGGGCCGATTGCCGAGACCAACCTGCGTCGCGCACTGATGGCCGACGAGGACTGGACGCTGTTCTTCACCCGACCGATTTCGGCCGGGCTGCTGATCCTGGCCGTACTCTCTGTGGTATTTACCGTTCGGCGCCTCCTCCAGCAGCGGAAGATTGCCCGGACCTGAATTCCCGCGCGGCCGTTTCGCCCCGCCCTCACCGGGGCATGGCATACCGCCACGATTGTGCTAGTTTAGCGCCCGCCAGATCCTTGGAGGCCGCATGGCACGACACCACTTTTCCGTACCCACCAACGCCTCCCCACGCGGGCGCCTCGGTCTGGCGCCCATGGAGGGTGTCATCGATGCCGACACTCGCGCCCTGCTGAGCGAGGATGGCGCGCTGGACTGGTGCGTCACCGAGTTCGTGCGTGTCGTCGATGCCAGATTGCCGCCTCGGGTATTCCTGCGCCACTGTCCCGAGCTAGCATCGGCGGGTAGCGCCGGGCCGCTCACACCGTCCGCCACCCCGGTCACGTTGCAATTGCTGGGTTCCGACCCCCGGGCCCTGGCGGCCAACGCCGCACAGGCGATCGACCAGGGGGCCACGCGTCTCGATCTCAACTTCGGCTGTCCGGCCAAAACCGTCAACCGCCATGACGGCGGTGCCTCGCTGCTAAGGGCGCCGGAGCGCGTGTACGCCGTGGTCGACGCGGTGGCCGGAGTGGGCCAACGGCATGGTGCTTCGGTCAACGCCAAGCTGCGGCTCGGCTTCGACGACAAGCAGTTGGCGCTGGCCTGCGCGCAAGCGGCCGAGGCCGGCGGCGCTGGGGAGCTGGTGGTTCACGCCCGTACCCGGCGCGAGGGCTATCGACCGCCCGCCCACTGGGAATGGATCGCCCGGATCCGCGCCGAGGTCAGTGTGCCGGTGGTGGCCAACGGCGATATCTGGTCGCTCGAGGATTACTGGAAGGCACGCACGCTGTCAGGCTGCCGTGACGTCATGCTGGGGCGGGGCATGCTGGCAGACCCGTGGCTGGCGCGGCGCATCCGCCACTGGCTGGAAACCGGCGGCGAACGACTGGCGCCGACGCCGTGGCCGGCTCGCAGCGCCCTGCTGATCCGCTATGCCGAAGCCAAACGCGGCGCGGGAATGCCGGAGAAGGTCATCGTGTCACTGCTGAAACAGTGGCTCAACATCATGCGGGGTCGGGACCCCGGGGCAGCGGCACGCTTCATGGCATTGCGACGGGAAACCGCGCTGGCACCCTTTGTTGCCGGATTGAGCGATCTCGGGTCGAAGTCGGACTCGGTCAACTCAGGTCCGTCGGCTCGCGCCTCTTCGACGATGGCGACCTAGAACGACGGCCTACAAGCAAAAACCCCCATGCCAGAGGCACGGGGGTTTTCGACAGTATGGCGCGCCCGGGAGGATTCGAACCTCCGACCCCCTGATTCGTAGTCAGGTACTCTATCCAGCTGAGCTACGGGCGCTGAAACTTGGCAATGCTTGGTGCGCCCGCTAAGGATTCACCTACCGAGAACACTCTCACCATTGCTTCATAGAAGCTAAGAGCTATCTCTTTAACCAAATAGCCAGAATTCCCTTGCACTGTATTGGCTACGGTGCGAATTCTGGCCGACTCTCAGCGGACTGTCAAGGGCAATCCTTCCCAATCTGACACTCGACCTCCTTCGCCACAGCCATGCTTCATCTCTGATTCAGCAATTGCCGCAGCGTCTCAGTCTTGGGATGCACGTACTCCAGGGTACTACGTATGTCACTGTGAGCCAGTATCTGTTGCGTCAAGTGCAGATTGCGCTCAGGGTCTTCCATCAAATCGGTGCCAAGCGTGTGCCGGAACCGATGAGGCGTCACTCTCGCCCCACATACTTCAGACAAACGATCAAAGAAGTGGGAAACCTGGCTCTTGTTCATAACCTTTCGTCGGTGCCGGTGGCTGTACCGATTCACATTGAAAAGCTGCTCGTTTGCTCCTATACCAGTGCGGAACGCCTGCGACATCAAGCAACTCAAAAGCGGGTGCAGCCGATCTGGAATAGGCAATATGAACTCGGCGTGATTTTTAGCCCCCTCCGCCGAACCCACCAGCACACAACGCTTCAAATCCACGTGTTGCGCCTGAATATTAAGAAGTTGATTCAGTCTAATCCCTGTAAAATAAAAGGTTTCAACGACCACCTCCCAAAACCAGGCTGGGTGAAGCGATGAAGGTTTCCTAGAAGCCTCCTCATATATACGACAATTATTCAACTCTCTCCGTGCCAGCCCAACAACATCCGGGTGCAAAATCTTTTTGGGTTTCCGTGGTTCTCGCACCCGAACCCCCTTAAACGGATTGGCATCACAGGCTCCCAGCAGCCGACGCTCGAGACCGAAGTTATAAAGTGCCGATAGATGACGAGCATAGTTATTCCAACTTGTCTCGGCTACGCCATTGGGGTTGGCAGGTGAACGAATGATATTGTTTCGCCACTTTACCACATCATATTGTGTTACCATGCTAGGAAGCATCTCGCATCCGAATTGGTTTCGAAGCACGGCGGTCTCAAGTTCCAAGCGCAACGCTAGTGGACACGATTGCCCTGCCCAGCAACAGAGCGCTGCAGGACTTCCGTAAAAACCTCAAGGGGTGGCCGCCAACCCAGCGTTTGACGAGGGCGTT
>NZ_VTPX01000017.1 GCF_008298015.1 Salinicola corii
AAGACGTTGGTGAGTATCTGATGGGGTACTACAACCGACAGCGACCTCATGCCTTCAATGACAGCATGTCCCCCGTTGTGGCCGAGGAAAACCTTAAAATACTGTCCGGAAATAGTTGACCACTACACTGTCGTTCACACCTTGCCGTTCCAGCCGACCGTAACTTCCGCATGACCCGATGCCGCTGGCTGCGTGACGGCCGACTCTGCCTCGCACCTTGGCTATTGTTGACCTACTTTATCCAGGGAGCTAAATGAGGACGCTTATTCAGTTTGCGTTCAGGTCAGCCGCCTACCCTTCGATAAAGGGCTGGTTATCAGCGAAGGGACTGGGACCCGCGGTCATTGTCTCTGGCCCAGGTTCGTTTGAATCAGCGACGCGAGGGATCCGCATGGAGCTGTTCGCTCTTCTCATCATTCTGATCGTGGTACTGGGCGCCGGGCTGCTGGTGCAGTGGCTGCCCATGCGTCATCAGCCTCGGCCCAGATGGTCCCAGCGCGTGCCGTTTCTGGGCGGGGGGACGCCCGACAGCCACGCCTGGAGCCGCTACCACGTTCGCTACTACTCCATGACGCTGCTGTTGATCGCCTTCGAGATGGAGATGATGTTCATGTACCCGTGGGCGGTCGTGTTCGTCGAGACGGGCAAGAAGGCCATGATGGAGATGGGCATGTTTCTCGCCATCCTGTCGGTGGGCATCGTCTATGCCTGGCGTGAGGGGGTGTTCAAGTGGCAGTGAACTGGCTGCACAAACTCGCCTCGCGTGGCAGCGTTCCTGTGTTTCCCGTGCTGGGCAAGCAGGGTGATGGCGCGCTGCGGCATCTCGCGCTTTCTCCGCAAATCGAACTGGTCGACTCGCCGCGCCACGCCAGTGTGTTGCTGGTGGCGGGGGAGATTCCGGCCGACCGCTTCGAGCCCCTGCGTCGGGTGCATGACCAATTGCCATACCCCTTCACGACGCTGTGGTTTCGCAGCGAACCCTGGCCTCATCTGGAACGCGTGGCCCGTATCGACGATCTCGACGACCTGCCCGGCGCACTGGTCACGGCGCATCTCGAATTGATGGAAGGCTGCCGCGGCAGTACCCATCGTCTCCTGCCGGACGAGCCGCCCAACCCTTGGGAAGGCGAGGGCGATTTCGGCCAGGGCGGTGAAGGCATGATGGGCGGGGTGCCCTACGGGCGACCCATGGCCATGAACATGGCAGATGACATCCGCGACGGATTGACGCTGGATTCACTGACTTTCCGGCTGGGGCCGTTCTTTTTCGCGTTTCCGCCCGGCATGGCGGCGGAGATCACCCTGCAGGGGGATCTCGTGCAGACATGGCAAACGCAATTTGCGCCATATCCACAATCTCTCGACGATATCTTTTTCAACGCTCGCGAGCGCCCCGTCCCCATTGCGGAGGTCGAGCTTGCCCGGGCCCGCCATCACCTTCACCGGCTGTTCCATGCATTGCACCTGGCGGGTCTGGAGAATGTGAGCCTGCGGACCTTGCGTCTGGCGCATGGATTGTCGACGTCGAGTACCCTCGATGGATTGCGGCGCGCACTATCACGTAGCGGCTTCTTTCGCCTGACGGCGGGCGGCGGCGTGCTCGGCCCCGAGCAGGCGCGCATGATCGGTGGGTCCGCCGCTCGAGCTGCCGGAATGGCTGATGACCTACGCTCGGAGGATGCCGGCTATCGACGATTGGGGTTCTCTCCCGTCTGTCAGACTGCGGGCGATACCCATGCTCGCTGGCGGCAGCTTCTGGACGAAATCGATCAGTCCCTCCATCTGGCCCGTCTGGCCGAACGCGACAGGGTACACACGGAGCGAACAGGCAGCGTCGAGACACCGCGTGGCCCCTGGTCGGCGCGGCGGCCGGCGGATGCGAGCGCGCTCTTCGACGAGCTGTTACCCGGGCTGGAGTGGGGCGATGCCCTGGCGACGGTCGCCAGCCTGGATGTCGCGGGGGTGGCCGATCAACCTGTCGGCACACGGCCATCCGGCGAGTCCCGGGCGGTACGGGGAGGCACCGGGAACGATGTTTAGCGAGCTGTTTCTGCCGGTTCTCATGGTGATCTTCATGTTGGTTGTCGGCGGTTATGCCGTTGCCGTGCTCGATCGCCTGGTTGCCAGCGCGCTTGGCACCCCCCAGGCCGGAGGTATCTGGCTGGCGCCGATAGCGCGCGGAGCCTGGTTGCTGATCCAGCACGCCAATGCCACCGAAGCGCCTGACTGGCGAGCCTGGCGGCTGGCACCAGCCCTGTATCTGGCGTTGGCGGCGGGCGGGCTGGCGGTGGTGCCATGGTCGGCATCGCTGGTCGCCACGGATCTGGTCACCAGCGTGGTGCTGTGGGGCAGCGTGGAAGCGCTGGCGACCGTCGTCATCTTCTTGCATGGCTGGTCGGCGAATTCGTTACTGGCCTTGATCGGCGGGTACCGGTACGTGGCGCTGGGGCTCTCCTACATCCTGATCAGCATGTTCGTGCTGATCGGCGTGGCATTGCCGGCCGAATCGCTGCAGTTCACCCAGGTGGTGGCTTCGCAGGAAGGGCTGTGGAACGTCATTCGCCAGCCGCTGGGGCTGCCGCTGTTTCTCATCGTCGGCCTGGGCATGACCTTCTGGGGGCCGCTGAACCTGGCCGATTCGACGGATCTGGCCGGCGGCACGGCCTCGGAGATCTCGGGACCGCCACGGCTGGTCTGGGACATGGCCCGGGCGGCCATGCTGGTTGCGTTCAGCGGCGTGGCAGCGACTGCCTTCCTGGGGGGGGGGCTGGGGCCCTGGCTGCCCGGCCCGTTATGGATGTCCCTCAAGATGCTGGCGGTATTGAGCGTGCTGCTGTTGCTCGGGCGGCTACTGCCGCGACTGGCGCCGGAGCGCTGCGTCACCTTGATGTGGGTCGTGTTGCTGCCGCTGTCGTTTATCGATCTGGTGTGGGCCGGGATAGGAGCGCTGTTGTGATGGAGAGCATGAATGACGGCATCGGTGTCGATATCGCGTTTCTGCTGCTGGCCACGCTGGCGGTGGCCACCGGGTGGCGCGTGTTTCGCACCGACTCGATGGTACGGGCCTCCTTCTTTCTGCTGGTGTCGTTCATCGCCGTGGGCGTGATCATGATCCTGTTGGCGGCGGAATACCTGGGCGTTGCCATGTTCTTCATGATGGCCGTGGAAATGACGGTCATGGCGCTGTTCATGGTCATGTTCATGATGAACCCGGCCGGCCTGAATCCCATGAACATGGTCCACCAGGAACGTATCGCCATCGGGGCCGGCATCGCCGGTTTTCTGATACTGGGCGCCATGGCCCTGTTGGCGGTATTTCCCGATCAGCCGGTGCCGGCAGACCTCGAACCCGTCAGATCACTAGGCAACGAAATGCTCGGTGATTCGATGCTGATTTTCGAATCGGCGGGTCTCGTGCTGCTGACCACCATGATCGGCGTGGTGGTGCTGTCGAGCCATCGCGGGCGCTATGGCGCAGCGGCGGAGGGCTCGATGCCGCCGGGGCTGGAACCGGGCGGCGACCCGGCAGGCAAGCCCGAGGAGGACGAAGCGGGCGAGGGCGAGCATCACCATCATCACCATCATCACTGAGCGGGACAGACAGGCAGGGAGGCTTGCATGACACTCGCCACACTTTTGCTATTGGCAGCGGCACTGATCGGTATCGGGATCTATGGCGCGCTTTCCCAGCAGTCGTTCGTGATGTTGATGATGGGACTGGAGCTGATCCTCAACGGTGTCATGCTGGCGGCGGTGGCTTTCTGGGCCTTCAGCGGGGCCGGAGCACCGGAAGGCCAACTGCTGACGATCATCGTCATGGCCGTGATGGCCATCGAGATGGCGATGGGGTTCGCCCTGGTGGTCGCGGTCTTTCGCGGTAAACAGGCCGACATGACCGAATCGCTGACCGGGCTGAAATATTGATGCTGTGGTCCGTTCCTCTCGTGCCGCTGCTGGCGGCCCTCGTCATCCATGGGGTCGGCAAGCGTTGGCCGGGCGACGACAGGGGCCGTGCCATGCTGACCCTGGCGGGGGTGGCGATCACGGTCGCTACCTTGCTGCTCGTGAGTGTCGCGGTCACGGTGGACTGGAGCGGCACCTATCGCTGGAGTTCCCGAGTCGTTCTGTCGCTCGGGATGACGTCCGCGAGCGCCGTGTTCGCCATCGTCGTGCCACTGATCGCCGCGCCGATCATCGTCTACAGCGCCTACCATGAAGCATCGCCGGTCAGTGGCGGGGGAACGGCGCGCCCACCCGTCGGACTGATGGTGCTGCTGACGGCGTTCGTCGGCGCGATGGAACTGCTCGTCCTGGCCGAGGATTTCGTCACCCTGCTGATCGCCTGGGAACTGGTCGGGGCATGCTCGTGGGCGCTGATCGCCCATGAATGGCAGAAGGCCGGCAACCTGCGGGATGCCGCCTGGGCGTTCCTGGTCACTCGCTTCGGGGATCTGGGGCTGTACATCGCCGCGGCGGCAGCGTTCGCCGGCACGGGCTCGTTTGCCTTTGCAGACCTGGCCCAACTCGATGGGTGGCGGCTGGACGTGTTCGTTGCCGGCGTCGTGCTGGCCGCCGCCGCGAAATCCGCCCAGGTGCCGTTCTCTCCCTGGCTGTTTGCCGCCATGTCCGGGCCGACACCGGTGTCGGCATTGCTCCATGCGGCGACCATGGTCGCGGCGGGGATCTATCTGGTGGTCCGGCTGCATGCGGAACTCTCCGCCGTCGCCTGGTTTGCGCCGGTCGCCATCACGCTGGGGTTGACCACTGCCCTGTCAGGGGGGCTCGTGGCCTGTCTTCAGGGCCATGCCAAGAAGCTGCTGGCCGCCTCGACATCGGCCCAGTATGGCCTGATGTGGCTGGCGGCAGGGGCGGGCTTTCCCGGCGTCGCCCTGGTGCACTTCGTCACGCATGCATTCACCAAAGCGGCGCTGTTCCTGGCCGCCGGCATCGCCGAACGCCATGTCGACAGCTATTCGCTGACGGCGATGCGCCTGGGTCGCCTGCTTCCTGGCGTCGCGGCAGCCAGCATGGTGGCCAGCCTGGCGCTGGCGGGCGTCGTTCCGCTGAGTGCGGCGTGGAGCAAGGAGAAGATCGTCACGGCCGCCGGCCATCAGGCGCCCTGGCTGGCCGTGATCGTCGCCGTGGCGGCAGGGCTCAGTGCGCTGTACGCCACGCGCTTTCAGCTGCTGGCGTTCGGGCGGGGGCGGCATGACCGCATGAGCGAGGCTGTCTCCCGGCCCGGCCACTCCCGGGCGGAAGCCGCCGCGCTCTACCTGCTGGCGGCAGGCACATTGGCACTGTCGCTACTCTGGTGGCCCGGTGTCGGAAATGGTCTCGCCGATTGGCTGTCCGTGCACTTTCCCGGGACCAGGCCGTGGGAACTCATCCTGTCGCTACTGCTGGTGGCGCTGGGCATGGGCCTGGGCGTCTGGGCGGTGCGTCGTGAAGTGACGGGGGCGCGCCGACCTGGCGCCACGCGAACCGGCGTGGCGGACTGGCTGGGCCTGCCGAGGCTGGCAGCATGTGGTGCGAATGCCGTGCTGATTTTCAGCCATGGCCTGGCACGCTTCGACGATCGCGCCGTGGATGCCGGGATCCGGGGCAGTGCCCGCTTCGGTGCGTGGTTGGCCAGGCTGGGAGAGCGGCGTGGCGAAGGCGCGTTCGATGGGGCCACGAACCAGCTCGCGAAGGGTGTCGATTGGGCGGGGCAAGTGGCACGTCGGGTGCACACTGGGCAGATGCATCACTACTACACCGGTATCGCGGCAGGACTCGCCGCGATCCTGATCATCCTGAGCATAGGAGCGCTCCTTTGATTTTGACTGCAGCCTTGGGGCTTCCCATGCTGGGGGCTCTCGCACTCGCCGTTTCAAGCCTTTGGACCGAGGCCACGGCTCGCCGGTTTGCCATCGCGGTCTCGGTGTTGCCGGTGTTGTTGCTGGCCTGGGCGTGGCGACAGTTCGATCCGCAAGGTGCGCTATTCCAGTTCGTCGAGGAGGTGCCCTGGGTACCCAGCCTGGGCATGAGCTACAGGTTGGGCGTGGATGGCATTGCGCTGGCTGTCGCGACGATGAGTGCGCTAGTCTTCTCGGCCAGCATCGCCTACCCCGTGGACACGAAGCATCAGCCTCGCCAGTACTACGCCTGGATGCTCTTTCTGCAGTCCGTGTCACTGGGTGTCTTTCTGGCGCTGGACCTGCTGCTCTTCTATGTCTTTTTCGACCTGAGCCTCGTGGGGATGTTCTTCCTGATCGGCCGTTGGGGGCATGGCCAGGCGCAGTTCGCCGCGTTCAAGTTTTTTCTATACACCTTCTGCGGCTCGCTGTTGCTGCTGTTAGCGATCATCGGACTCTATCTGTCGGTCGAACCGCATACCTTCGACATGCGCGTGCTCATCGAGCAGCAACCGCTGGCGGGCGCGGGCATGACGGCCGGCCTGGTGTTCCTCGCCCTCATGCTCGGCTTCGCCATCAAGACACCGGTGGTGCCCGTGCATACCTGGCTGCCCCAGGCGCATGTCGATGCCCCGGGGCCGGTCTCGGCGATTCTCGCCGGGGTGCTGCTCAAGATGGGTACTTACGGAATCATCCGCATTCCGTTCGCCATGATGGCGGAGACGTTCTCACGCTATGCCCTGGTCATTGCGCTGTTCGCGGTCGCGTCGATTCTCTACGGGGCTTTCGTGGCGCTTGGTCAGAGCAACCTGAAACGACGTATCGCCTACACGTCGATCAATCACATGGGCTACACGGTGCTGGGTATCGCCGCCGCCGGTGCCCTGATCCAGGACACCGGATATGCCCGCGAGCTGGCCCTGGTGGGGGCCACGATGGAAATGGTGGCGCACGGCCTGATTACCGGGGCGCTGTTCCTGATCTGTGGCTCGTTCTGGCAGCGTACCGAGGAGTATGACCTGGACAGCTACGGTGGTCTGCTTCGTCAGGCCCCGTGGCTGACCGCCTTCGCCGTGCTCGCCTCCTTTGCCAGCCTGGGCCTGCCCGGCTTGGCCGGTTTCGTGGCGGAGTTCCATATCTTTGCCGGCACCTTCGGTGTCTATCCATGGCTCGCCGTCATCGGTGTGCTGGGCATCCTGGTGACGGCGGCGCTGTTTCTGCAGATGCTGCAGAAGGTGTTCTTCGGGGCGATGCCGGAGCGCTGGGCGCAGTTCGAGGATCTGCGTCCCATCGAGTGGGGCGTGCTCGCGGTGCTGTCGGCAGGCTTCGTGATCATCGGCGTGGCGCCGGCGTTTCTGCTGACCCTGGTCGAGGCATCGGCGACGCTGCTGGTGGGAGGTCGCTGATGCCTATCGGTGACGTACTGCCGGAAATCAGCCTGACGCTGGGTGCCGTGGCGATCGTCCTGTTCGCCAGCTTCGTCCGTCAGCGGCAGCATCACTGGGCAGCCGTGCTGGCCCTGCTCGCCATCGGCCTCGGCGCGGGGTTGACCGTCGCGCAATGGGGCGGGGCGCCGCGGCTGACGTTTTCCGGTGTCTGGGCCCTGGATGGCGTGGCGCTCGCCAGCAAGCTGGTGGTGCTGGTCGCCGGTGCGCTGGTTGTCGCGATGTCGCCTGAATGGATGCGGACCGATCGCCGCCATGGCGAGTACTACGCGCTGGTGCTGTTCGCCCTGCTGGGCGTCATCATGATGGCATCGGCCAGCGATACCATGGAACTGGTGTTGGGCGTGCTGCTGTCATCGGTGGCGAGTTACCCGCTGGCCGCCTATCACCGTGGCTGGGCGCCCGCGCTGGAAGCCGGGATGAAGTATTTCCTGATCGGCGCCTTGACCAATACGTTGCTGACGATCGGGGTGGTGGTGCTGTTCGGCCTGACCGGCAGTACCGGGTATCCGGACATCGCCCAAACGCTTGCCACGGACAGCGACCGCCTGGCGCTTACCATTGCCACGGCCTGCGTTGTGCTGGGCCTGACCTTCAAGCTGGCGGCGTTTCCGGCTCACGCCTGGATGCCGGACGTGGCGCAGGGCTCGCCAGTACCGGCGGCGGCCTTCTTGACTGTCATTCCCAAGGTCGGTGCCGCAGTGGCGCTGGCCCGTTTCGTCTCCCTGCTGCCGCCGGACGTCGCCTCGCGGGCGATCGTGGCATTGATCTCCGTCGCTACCATGACGCTGGGTAACGTGGCGGCGTTGCGACAGACGGACGTGCGCCGCCTGCTGGGCTGGTCATCGGTTTCCCAGTCCGGCTATGCCCTGATGGCCATCGTGGTGCTGGGTGTCAGCGATCAGGCCCTGCCGGCACTGGTGTTCTTCCTGGCGAGCTATGCCACGGCCAACCTGGCTGCCTTCGCCGTGGTCACGCACCTGCGGGGACGTACCGCACTGGACGATTACCGGGGGCTGGCCCGACACGCACCGATCGCGGCCACGATACTGATCGTGTCGCTGTTGTCCCTGGTGGGGATCCCGCCGCTGGTCGGCTTCTTCGGCAAGCTGATGCTGTTTCGCGTCACCCTCGACGGCGGTTACGCCTGGCTGGCGCTCGTGGCGGCAATCAACACCGTCGTCTCGCTGTTCTATTACCTGCGCATCGTCGCGCCGATGATGTTCGGCAATCATCGGTCCGCCGTGCATGTGCTGTCGGGCCAGTGGGCGCGTGCCACGATGGCCGTGGCGGGCGTGCTGCTGATCGTCGGAGGACTCGGCGCGGAAGCGCTCTCGCTGTTTACAGAATCGATACGCTTTGCCCTGTAGGCCCCGGCGGGCCTGGCCTGCCGGATCCACGTCAATGGAGTGATACTGAGAAAGGAGTCATTTATGTCACCTGCTCAAGGTTTGGCCATCGAAACGCCAGACAACCTGCACGCCAAGGAGTGGCTGCGCGCGTACCAGCGGATTCGTGCCGCCACCGAGGCCATCTGTGCGCCTCTGCACAAGGAAGACTACATGGTGCAGAGCATGCCGGATGTCAGCCCGCCGAAATGGCACATCGCCCATGTCAGCTGGTTTTTCGAAGCCTTCATCCTGAAACCGTTCCTGCCCGCCTACCAGACCCTCGACCCCGCGTACGATCACCTCTTCAACTCCTATTACGTGACCCACGGCACGCCGTTCCCCCGGCCCGAACGCGGCATGATCTCGCGGCCGACCGTGGACGATGTCTATCGCTATCGCGCTCACGTCGACCGGGCCATGGAAGCGCTGCTCAGCGATCCACCGCAGGAACATCTCCAGGAGATTCTCCGACGTCTCGAGCTGGGCCTGCCGCACGAACAGCAGCATCAGGAGCTGCTGCTAATGGATATCAAGCACATCCTGGCTCAGAACCCGTTGTGCCCGGCCTACCGGAACGACCTGGCGCTGACGCCCGCGCATGACGTCGCTGCGCTCGGCTGGCATGTCTATCCGGCCGGCGTTCGGTACATCGGCCACGACGAAACCAAGGAGGGCTTTGCCTATGACAACGAGATGGGGCGCCACCGCCAGTTCGTCGAGGCTTTCCAGATCGCCGACCGCCCGGTGACCAACGGCGAGTTTCTCGCGTTCATGCAGGCGGGGGGATACGACAAGCCCGAGCACTGGCTGTCGGACGGCTGGGCCACGGTCGAGGCCGAAGGCTGGCAGGCGCCGCTCTACTGGGTCGAGCGCGACGGTGTCTGGCACCACTACACTCTGGGCGGCCTGGTACCGGTCGACATGAACGCGCCGGTCTGCCATGTCAGCTTCTTCGAGGCCGATGCCTATGCACAGTGGGCCGGTGCCCGCCTGCCCACCGAGGCCGAGTGGGAGACGGTGGCCCATGATGCCGCCATTCAGGGCAACTTCGGGCAGGGGAACTTCGTCGAGCAGGACCATCTGCAGCCGGTCGCGGCCGTGCAGCCAGCGGAAGTGCCAGGACAAATGTTCGGCGATGTCTGGGAGTGGACGGGCAGCGCCTATCGCCCCTATCCGGGGTTTCGCAAGTTGCCGGGCAGTCTGGGGGAATACAACGGCAAGTTCATGTCCGGCCAGATGGTGTTGAGAGGCGGCTGTTGTGCGACGCCGGCCGATCACATCCGCGTCACCTATCGCAACTTCTTCCCGCCTCATGCCCGCTGGGCATTCTCGGGATTTCGCCTGGCAAGAGAGGCGTGACCATAATGTCGAACACGGCAACAGCCGTGCGTTTCCACGATCAGCAACCTCCGGTTGCCTTCAAATCGCTACGCGACGAGTTGCTTCGAGGCCTGAGGTCGGCCCCCAAGATGGCATCACCCTAGTGTTATACGATCGGCGTGGTTCGGAGCTGTTTGACCAGATCTGCGAACAGCCTGAGTATTATCCCACACACGGAGGAAGCGATCCTGCGCGATGCCGCCGATGACATCGCCAATGTGGTAGGCCGGGATGCCACGCTGATCGAACTGGGTAGCGAAGCGAGCCGCAATGTCCGCCTGTTGTTCGAGACGGTGCGACCGACGAGCTATCTGGGTATGGATATTACCCGTGATTTCCTGCTGGATAGTACGCGATGTCTCGTCGCTGACTATCCTTCATGCTGCTTATGCTGACTTTTCGCAGCGCGTGGCGATGCCCAAGGGGCTGGCGTGCGATCATCCGGTAGCTTTCTTTCCCGGCTCGAGCATCGGTAACTTCACACTGCAGGAAACGGAGCCATTTCTGCACAGCCTGCACTCAATGCTGCCTGGGGATAGCGGTTTGCTGATCGGCGTCGACCTGATCAAGGACGCCACAATCCTCAATGCTGCTTACAACGATGTAGCGGGGTGACGGCGGCCCTCAACTTCAATCTGCTCGAGCGGCCGTGCCGCGAATTTGAGGCCGATCTCGATCCGCAGTTCATTTTCGCCTATGGCGTTTTACAGCGAAGCGCAATCGCGTACCGAGATGCACTTGGTCAGCGATATTGCCCAGAAGATCGAGGTGGTCGACGAAATTTTCCGTTTCGAGGCTGGAGAGACGCAACATACCGAGAATTCCTATAAATACACGATCGAGGGATTCCAGGTTTTAGTTGGGCGTGCGGGCTTTTCAAGCGAGAGCTGAGTGGGTCGATGATGCCGCTCTGTTTAGTGTTCATTAGGTGGAAAGAGCTTGGTCTACTGTTTTTAAGGCTGAATCACGTACATAGGTTCTTTTTTTAACTATTCTTTTGCAAAAGCATTTGCCAAAAACGTGACAGCCAGGCCCTTTGTTTAGGGCCTGGTGCGTTGATTTAATTATTTTTTGTGGCTATTCAAATCCCATGTGTATGTTGTAACGACTGTTTGACTCGTTGACACTGCCCAGTGCAGAACCTTTTATCTCAAGGTAGTACTGCCCCGGTGTTACGTCCTCGGTGATCATGAAGTGTCCACTGTTGTCGGTGTCGCTAGCTAGTAGCTGATCAGCAGAGTTGTATAATGCAGCTTCGATTGCCATTGATTGGCCTGAATCGCTGGCAAGGTGTTCGCTGCTTAAGTAAAGCTTACCAGCCCGATCAACCGGGACTTGGTAGCGAACGGAGGTGCTCGCTAACTGCTGGGTAGAAGAGATACCTTCTTGTAATATCTTGTTCGCTGTATCTTGATGTCCCGGAGCAGCAAAGGCGGGTGCAGTGATAGCCACGGCAAGCGCTAAGGTCAATGCTTGAATTCCACGGTTCATGACAATCTCCTAAAAGTTGGTACAGCCTAAGTATGTGCGACGAATCTGAACTGGAGCTGAAAGCGATACGAATATTGATGGATAAACTTGAAAAGCGAATCTGGTAATGGGGTGGCGTAAGTCAATTGCACTAAGTGAATGTTTTCTTTGCGGTTCTGCTTGTTCTATCACATTGCAATCCTTTCACCAAATTAGATAGGTCTTCAGATGTTCATGCCACGACACCTCGTCCGACCTATGATAGCACCACTTATGTTAAACTCTGTTTCTTTATAGCCTCTCTGTATTTCGAACGTTTCTCGAATCTGCTTGAAGATTCAGACCACTAACGGTGTTTAAAATGACTGAAAAGGTTTGGTGCATAGGAAATGATATTTCTATAGCCGGTAGCCGGTAGCCGGTAGCCGGTAGCCGGTAGAGGGTAGGGGATGCCGTGTTGCCAGCAAATAAATCTTGAAGAACCGACCAGCAGAGCGGCACTGGTTAGCTTGTTTGGCGAGTGAGTCCTCCAATTTCCGAATTATAGCTGCATTTGTCCTGCATTTTGACGAACATAAGGATCGGGAAAGGCCGCATTGTCTAACACGATCGCACGGGATCCATATGCAAACTATCGAATTATAAAGGACACCGACTAGAATCACTCAAACCATGATGGATACGTCACACCTATGACGATGAGACGGCATTCATGGTTTCCTGCATGAGTCTCCCTGAGTCCGACAAGTATTTTCGGTCCGATCCATCGACTCTTCAAGAGGATCAAAAGATTGGAAACAGGGAGCTCTACCAATTATTTCATCCGAATATCTTCGAAATCTTGCTTCGAACTGACGCTAGATCAGCGGCGCCGGGGCCCGGCTATGCGGCTAAGAGTACCATCCCGGCGTATCAGGCCGTGCCAAAGCAGTGCCATACCGGCATGACCGACAATCAGCACCAGCAGGGTCCAGCCAAGCCAGACATGCCACTGGCGAGCCTGCATCATCCGAGGACCTTGGGTGCTTCCGCCGTCGAATAAAGGTATGCCGAAAGGTGCGAAGGGCTGACCACCGAGCCAGGTCATGTAGAGCCCGAGAGCCGGTATTCCCAGCATTAGCAGATAGAGCAATAAGTGCGACAAAGTCGCGATTTTGGCTAACTTGCCGACGTGAGCTGGGCGGTGGCGTAAGTTGAACAGTGCCCAAAGTGCGCGAAGTACAATCAAGCCCATCAACAGCGTGCCCAGGGGTTGATGGGTCGAAAGCCAGGCTTGTACCCACTGTGGGTGTCCCCATAATATTTTTGCTGCCATCCCGCCAAGTTGCCAAAGCAGCAGCGCGCCGATTCCCCAGTGTAACCATCGGCTGATTCTGCCGTAGCGATCAGGTGTGTCCTTCACGGGTAAAAATGCCATCGTGATGCTTCCTCCTCCCCACAGCAGAGACTCAGTACCAGGCTCGCAGACCCACTACCCATGCAGTAGTCGATTCATCCTCGTCGTAATTGCGTTCATGACTGATCCCCACGTAAGGGCTGATCTCCCGTATCAGGCTATAACTTAGCCTCAGCCCGACCTCGCTGCTGTTGAGGCCTTGCTCCAGGTCATATTCCGGCACATCTTGAAGCGATGCCGAGAGCTCCAGCCGAGGCTGAAGAATCAGTCGTTGAGTGATGAGCATTTCATATTCGAATTCGGTGCTTGCGCTGACATCACCCTCGTCACTGACGAATAACGCAGTGTCGGTTTCCATCATCAAAGGTGCCAGCCCCTGAAAGCCAACGACCGCGAAGCGTCGATCGGGGTCCGGATTGAAGCTTTGACGCACGCCCGTCTGCAAGTTCCAGAACGGGCTTATCGCGCGACTATAGAGCAACTGGAGATCGCTGCTTTCGGGACCTCCTCCATTGGTTGGCCCTTCTCCTTCGCTTTTCCACCAGAAACGGTCGATGTCGTTTCCAATCCAGCCTTGGGCATCCCACAGCCAGGCGTTGGGGGCGCCGTTTGTGTCGCGATACTCGAACCGATCCAGGAGTATCTGGCTGAACAGCGCGTCATCATGTACCGGTTCGTTCCACTCGGCGGGAGAGCCGCTGTGGGCGTTCAGAGGCCCGCCGGGGACGACTTCGTCCACATTGGCACGGCCATGGTTGTCGGCGATAGCGGCGACTGGCAAGCATAGAGCCGCGAGGAGGAGTGTTCCGCAACAGGTGAATTTGCTGTTAAACATTGTCGAACGCCTCCGCCGGAGCGACTCTGACTACCCGGAACATCCCGGCATCCATGTGGTACAACAAATGGCAGTGGAAAGCCCAGCGACCCGGTTCATCTGCAGTGAGAAGTAATGACGCACGCGAGGCCGGCAGGACGCTGAGCGTGTGTTTGAACGGTAGGTGTTCCCCCTGTCCGTTCTCCAGCTCCATAAACATGCCATGTAGGTGGATGGGATGCTCCATCATGGTGTCGTTGACCAGCACCAGACGAATACGGTCTCCCAGCACGATGTCGATTGGCTCGGCGTCGGAATACTTCACGCCGTCGAATGACCACATGTAGCGATCCATATTGCCGGTCAGGTGCAGTTCGATCGTACGTGACGGCGGGCGTCGGTCGCGCATGGGCTTGATGTTGCGTAGCTGACTATAGGTGAGCACGCGATGATCGACAGTCTCGAGACCGGTCCCACGTTCACCGAGCCGGTTGCGCTGCAGCTCGGCGACGTTGATGTTGCCGGGTCCGTGGCCGCCTTGCTCATGGCGTGACACGACCGGGCCGGCATCCTCTGCGCCCATTCCGCCCATTCCGCCCATTCCGCCCATTCCGCCCATTCCGGCCATGGCGTTGTGGTTGCCGCCGGCGTGATTCATGCCCGACATGCTGCCATCGCCCATGCCATTCCTGGAGCCGTGATTCATACCCGACATGCCACCATCGCTCATGCCATTCATGGAGCCGTGGTTCATCGACATGCTGCCATCGCTCATGCCACTCATCTCACCGGCGGCCATGCCGCCCATGGCGCCGTGCGACATATCCATACCCATATCCACCATCGTGCGCTGCGGTGGCTCTCTCAACGGGGGTACCGCCGCGCGCATGCCAGCGCGAGGCGCCAAAGTGCCCAAGGCGAAACCACTGCGGTCCATTGATTCCGCCATCAGCGTGTAGGCAGTGTCTGCTCGCGGCTCGATGATAACGTCATAGGTTTCTGCGACACCGATCTGAAACTCGTCGGTTTCTACCGGCTCCACTTCCTCACCGTCAGCACCTACCACTGTCATGGCCAGGCCGGGAATGCGGAAGTTAAAGTAGGTCATTGCCGAGGCATTGATAACCCGCAGCCGTATCCTCTCTTCCGGTTGAAAGAGTCCTTCCCAGCCAGCCGCCGGATGACGGCCGTTCATCAAGTAGGTGTACGTCGACCCTGTCACATCGGCAATGTCTCTGGGACTCATGCGCATATTGTTCCACGCCAGACGGTCTTGTAGCGTGGCTTTCCAACCATGCTTCTCCACGGCCTCGAAAAAATCGCCTGCCGTGCGTTCGTTGTAGTTGTAGTAGTCGCTTTGACTTTTCAGCCGTGCCATCACTCTATGTGGATCTTCAAAGGTCCAGTCGTTGAGCATGATCACGTATTCGCGATCGGCCTGTATCCGATGGGGGGCTGCAGGGTGCACGACGAGCGGGCCGGTCAGACCGATCTGCTCCTGCATGCCGGAGTGACTGTGATACCAATAGGTGCCGCTCTGGCGCACGGGGAATGCCGCCTCAAAACTTTCGCCAGGTGCGATGCCGGGGAACGACACACCTGGCACGCCATCCATCTCGAACGGCAAGAGCAAACCATGCCAATGAATAGAGGTATCTTCATCGAGATGGTTGTGAATGCGCAGGCGTGCGGTTTGCCCCTCCCATAGTTCGATTAGCGGCGCGGGAATCGAACGATTGATGGTGATGCCGCTGCCAAGGCCACCGGCGATGGCAACCCGTTCTCGACGCACGTCGAGATCCAGCGAGACAGGGCGGGGCGAGCCGCCCGCAACCAGCGCCGCGACCCCACTCTGCGAAGAGAGCGCCTCGCCTCGGGCATAGCTGGGTAGCAGTGACTCCAATCCTGCTAGGGCGCCGGTTCCGGCCAGTGCGATCAGAAGTCGACGACGATCATTATCGATCGAGCGATGTTTCATGGATTTCATTCCCCAACGTGCGTGAGATCACCTAAGAGCGCGTGCGGTGCGCATGACCAAGGTTCAAGCGTTCGAATTCAAGGTGACGGTTCCTTTCATCCCGGCTTCGTAATGACCGGGAAGGAAGCACGCGTACTCGATGACGTCGCCCTGCTCGGGTGCGGTCCAGATCAGTGTCTCGGTCTCGCCCGGCGCTATGGTGACGGCTGCGCTTTGGGTCTCACCGTGATCCATCATGCCGTTGTGATGATCGCCCATCATCTTATCGCTGCCTTCAGCGCCGTGATGGTCTCCGCCCTGTTGCATCATTTCTCGATGCATCTGCTGCATGCGGCCGCTGCCGATAGAAAATTCGTGGGGAATCATGGATACGTTTTCGATCCGAAAACGTACCGTCTTACCGGGTTCAATCTGCAGTTTGTCGGCGTCGAACCACATGCTTCCGGCCTGAATATCGATCGTTCGGCTGGGCGCGGGCTCACTTTGGTGTGACTGACCGTGGCCGGTATCTGCCAAGGCTGAGGCGCTGACGGCAGTCAAGGTGAAAAGCAAGAACAGGAATTTCATCAAAAAGCTCCGCTGTTATGAGAAAGGATATTTAAAAATGATGTTTTCGCCCGCTGATCGAGGCCGGCGGATACCAAAACCAGATTGCCGGGTGCCAGAATCAACCTGCCGATATCGGCAGGGTCATGAACACTTGAGTTTCGTTATCGTCGAACTGATGCACGTTCAAGGCCCGAGCCTGATCGCCGGGCATCCCCGGTGTGCCAGCCGGCATGCCGGGCAGGGCTATACCGCGAACGCTTGGACGTTCGGCAAAAAGCCGATCGAGCGCTGCGCCGGGGACATGGCCCTCGACAACGTAGCCCCCCATCTCGAGGGTGTGGCAGCTCCCGAGTCCATGAGGAAGGTCAAGGCGTTCTTTGATTTCGCCGAGGTTGGTGGTTTCCACGACTTTGACATCGACACCACGTTCCTTCAGATAATCGCCGTAAGCGGCACAGCAACCGCAGGAAGGGCTTTTATAGAGTGTCGCCTGGTCGGGCAGTGAAGCGTGGGCCACTTGGGCACCCAGCATGAATGTTGCGGATAACAACAATGCGATGTTTCTGCTTGGCATGACGAATCTCCGGAGCGTTCATGAGCCTTCGCCAACAGTAAACGTGGGTAAGCTGAAAAGAGGCTGAATGGATCCGCCAAAACGAGAAAAGTATCTTCACGGTGCCGAGCCAGGGTGTAACGTGATTTCGACCCGCAGCCCGCCCAGTCGTGAACGGCCATAGGTCACACGACCGCCGTAGCGTTCGGTGAGCTGTGACAGAATGGAGAGCCCCAGGCCGTGGCCACGATGTTGTTCATCAAGCCTGACGCCTCGCTGGCCAAGGCGCTCGAGCATGATATCCGGAACCCCCGGGCCATCATCCTCGAGCCTTAGGCAACAGGGCTTGGGAAGTAGCGTAAGCTCGACGCGTTGGCGCGCCCATTTACCGGCATTGTCGAGCACGATACCGAGCATCTCCATGCCGTCCTGACGCTCCAGCGGTATCCGGAAATCGACGACGGCGGTGTCATCGAGAACGAAGATGCGATCGGGGTAGAGGGTACGAAACATTTCCAGCATGGAAATGACTTCTGCCATGCCGGTATGTTGCTGTCCTGTAGACTGGCCGGCGATACGCGAATGGCGTAGTTCGCTCTCCAGTTTTTCATCGATGTCGTCGAGACGAGCCAGAATCTGCTTACGACGTTGATCATCCAGGGCTCGTTTTGAGCGAAGGGCTTGCATGACCGCCGTTAGTGGCGTCCTGATCGCGTGAGAAAGGTTGGCCAGTGACTCCCGCGAGCGCTGCTGACGACGTTCATGTTCGTCGAGAAGGGTATTGAGTTGAGCGATGGGGGCTTTCAGCTCGGAGACGGTTTTGATGTCCAGGCGGCGGCGCTCGCCGCGTTGCAGCTCGATGAGCTGGCGCGATAGCCGACCGAACGGGCGTAAAGCATGATTGACCGCGAACAGGTTGAGCAGTATCAACAGCAACAGCAGCACCATGGCCGCTGCACCGATCCACCAGTGAAGGCGTGTCAGTCCTCGCTCGATGCCGGCGAAGTCTTCGCCGACCGTCAATGTGGCGGGTTCGCCGGCAAGCATCAATCCGGTTCGCCACAGCAGCAGTCGATGATCGCGCCACTGCAAGAGTTGCGCGCCTTCTGTGTCCCCGGTCGGCAATGTCTCGAGCGCATCGTGAGTCGCGTAGACACGGCCGTTGGTCCGCAACTGATAGAAGTGGTGAAAGGTTTCGGCGGGGCTGGAATCAGGTGGCAGCGACAGGGCACTCGGGCCCTCGAGGCGCAATCGGCGCACGACCAGTTCGGATTCCTGCTGTAAGCGATCGGCGAGAAAATTCCGTGCCAACTGGTCCAGCAGCAGTCCGTGCAGTACCCAGGTACTCCCGACGACGATCAGCGCCGCAATGCCCAGGCTACCCAGCAACCGGAGGCGTAGGCTTCGCCGGCTAAACCGAGACAAGCATGTACCCCTCACCACGGCGCGTCACGATGCGCTCACGTCCGAGCCGATGACGTAGTCTGCCGATATAGACCTCGACGAGATTGGGAGCCGCAGCATCCTGCTCGAGCGCGTAGAGTTGTTCGAGCAAGTGTCGCTTGGAGTGAACGCGATCAGGGTGGCGCATCAGGTAGCGCAGAAGCCGAAATTCGGTGGAGGTGAGTGTTTGCCACTCCTGGTGATCCAGACTGAACTGCTGGCGTGCCTCATCGAGCCGAAGATTGTTGATCTCCAGAAGGGAGGAAAAATGACTACCTTGACGACGCAACAAGGCCTCCAGGCGCGCCAGCAACTCTTCCTCATGATAAGGCTTGGTGAGGTAGTCGTCGGCGCCGGCGCGAAGCCCTTCGACCTTATCCATCCAGCTATCTCTTGCGGTCAGAATCAGTATCGGCACAGACCACTTAGCGTCCCGCCAGTCGGAGAGGAGACTCAGCCCGGAGCCGTCCGGCAAACCAAGGTCCAGAATGACCAGCGTGTACTCCTCGCTAGCCGAGAGCGCAGACGCCGATCGGCTACTAGGTGAAATGTCGGTGCGGTAGCCAGCATCATCTAGAAGCTCTGCCAAACTTTCCGCCAACAGCTCATCATCTTCTACCAGTAATATTCTCATGGCTCATCGAGAGACTGAATCTGTTTGCCGAAGATACAGCCGGTTCCTGAATGGTTCCTGAAAATCCGGAAGGCGCCGGATATCGTGATTTATCCCAATTCGGTGTTCATTCAACTGAGGCCTCCCCGAAGCCACATCTCAGGCATTTCGATCGACCGGGTTTTTGCGTGACGGTGGCAGGATCATCGCTTCACCTGGAATGCCATCGGTGCCACAGGGTAAGCCCCACAAAGAGCACAATACATGCAAAGAATGCCGCCATAACGTCATCCAGCACGATACCCAAGCCGCCACCGATGGCTTCGCTATAGCCAATGGGCAATGGCTTGGTGACATCGAACAGCCGATATAACACGAACGCCACTCCCATCGTCCAGGCACGGCGCGCCACCGTGATTCCGAGCATGGCGATCGGAAACGCCAGGTACTCATCGGCGACGATCTGGGAGAGATCTCCGCCGCCGAGCCAGATTGAAGCCCAATGACAAATTGGCACTGCCGTGACCAGCAGTACCGACAGAATGACAACCCGGCGTTGCGGCGAGTGATGTGTCAGCCACCAGGCCAACGGCACACCGATCAGCGACCCGATTGTCCCCGGTGCCCAGGATATCCATCCCAGGCCAAAGCCGGTCGCTACCAGCAAGACCGCATTCTCTATCAACATCTGTCTAATCCATGAGAGGAGGGGGTTGGCTTGCGATCAGGAGCAAGACTTGCTAAAACGAAAGTCGATATCGATCTTCGTTTTCGGTAGACCGGAAGTCAATACAATGAAGCATCATCACTTGCTCGTGGGCCTGGTCAGACTACACGTCCTTCACCATGCCGCCGAGCATGAAATCAACGGACAATGGATGATCGATGAGCTGGCGCGTCACGGCTATCGACTGAGCCCCGGCACTCTTTATCCCATGCTGCACTCGATGGAGAACAGGGGATACCTGATCTCCCGCGAAGCGCATCAGGGTAGCGTTCGCCGTAAGTTCTATCGCGCGACCGATCTAGGTCGAGAAGGGCTTGAAACGGCCAAACGCCAGCTGAGAGAGCTGACCGGCGAGGCCTTAAAAGACGACAGTCCATTGTAAGAGAGCCATGGCAAGGAGCCCGGATGGAGAATCAGACACCACGCCCTGCCGGACTTATTAGAGAGGTCTTCGCGGCCTTTCTGTTGCTGGGCTTGACTTCCTTTGGTGGTCCCATCGCTCACCTGGGTTACTTTCGCAGCGAGTTCGTAGAGCGACGCCGCTGGCTTTCTGAACAAGCGTACGCAGACCTGGTGACGCTCTGCCAGTTTCTACCTGGGCCCGCCAGTAGTCAGGTGGGATTCGCTTTAGGGCTGATGCGCGCCGGCCCCTGGGGCGCGGCGGCGGCTTGGACGGCCTTCACGCTGCCCTCGGCCATTTTGCTGGCGTTGTTCGCCCTGGGCGCTGAAGTGCTTGATGGCCCCATCAGCCAAGGCATCATCCACGGCCTAAAGATAACGGCCGTGGCCGTGGTCGCCAACGCCGTGTGGGGAATGGCGCGCAGTCTCTGTCCCGATTCTCGGCGCGCCGGCATTGCCTTGTCCGCCGTGTTCACCGTGGCGTTGGTGAGCGGTCCAGCGGGACAAGTGGCCGCCATCATGATTGGGGTGGCGGCAGGCATTATCCTTTGTCGGACTCACGCCGTAACCGATGTCCAAAATCTGACTTTCCCGGTGTCTACTCGTGCCGGTTATCTGTCGGGGTTCGCTTTCATCACACTTCTGCTCGGCTTGCCGTTACTGGCTTGGGCTTTTCCCACCGCCTTACTGTCGGTCATGGATGCTTTCTATCGCGCTGGTGCTCTCGTGTTCGGGGGGGGTCACGTTGTGTTGCCGCTTCTCGAGACTGAGGTGGTGCAGTCCGGCTGGGTCGCCGCGGACGAGTTTCTGACCGGCTACGGAGCCGCCCAAGCCGTACCTGGGCCACTATTCACCTTTGCTTCCTATTTGGGCGCGTTGATGACGCCGCTCGCCGGCGGCTTGGCGGGCGCCGCCGTGGCGCTGGTGATGATTTTCCTGCCCGGATTGCTGCTGCTGGTGGCGGTACTGCCCCATTGGAACCGATTCCGGCGCTGGGACAGCGCGCAAGCGATGATGCGTGGGGCCAATGCGGCGGTCGTGGGCATTCTGGGCGCCGCCCTCTACCAGCCAGTCTGGACCAGTGCGATTCACGGCCCCCGTGAGTTCGCTCTGGCGCTGACCGGCTTCCTCCTGCTGAGCGTCTGGAAACTGCCAGCGTGGATAGTGGTCTTGGTCCTTTCAAGCGGAGGCGTGCTAATCACCCTATAGTCAGCATTGCACTTTAGGTTTTTTCGCCGATTTATCGGTAGTTAATGAAGCGGTGTGACTTGTCAGAGGTGAATTTGGGTTGTGTTTCTAGCACTAGATGCCGTTTATATGACTGCGAACCTCGGTAAGGTGACAAAGTTTTTATACGGTTGTTGTGATAGATACCAAATTGCTTAAAAAACACTTATGTGAAGAAAAAAAATAGTGCAGTGATTATAATCTTTTCTTAAGGCACCTCTCCCAATATGCCCATCTGAAGTCGGCCCGAGTTCTGGTGCGCCGGCGATATGACGTCAGAGGGACTGTCTTAAGTGAAGACAACGATAGAGCATTCTGTGGTTCCTTCTCGCAAAGGCCTTGCGAGGATCCTATACGCAGCTAGATATTCCGTATTCGGCCTCAGGCATGCATGGAAGCAGGAGGCGGCATTTCGGCAAGAAATCATATTGTGTGCGGTGCTGTTGCCTGTGGTTTTGATGGCTAACGTTTCCGGTTTAGAGCGGGCTATGCTTTTTGGGACCGCAATACTGGTCATCATTGTTGAATTGCTAAATTCCGCGTTAGAAGCAGTCGTGGACCGAATCGGCCTAGAGTTTCATCCGCTGAGCGGTAGCGCAAAAGATATGGGATCGGCAGCGGTCTTGGTCAGTCTGGTCCTAATGGCAGGAGTATGGCTATGCATACTTCTGTAGGATTCGAAAGCCATCTGTTGCGATTGTTTTACGGATGGCTTTTTTTTATTGCGCTAATGCTGCTGTTTCAGCTCTATGACATAGATTTTTATATTGCTGATTATCTCTACCACTGGGAGGGCGGTCAGTGGTTACTGAAAGATAATGCTATCGCTAAATCCATTCTTCATGACGATGGACGAATTTTAAGCGAGTTGATGGGAGCCGGGCTGATTGGATTTGCGGTGACGGCATTTATGAAAAAGAGCCTCGGCCATTGGCGTCGACCTTTGCTGTACCTCATCACCTCCGTGGCTTCATCCACGGTGCTTGTAAGCCTCATCAAAAACTCCATCAGCATGGATTGCCCTTGGGATCTTGCACGCTACGGTGGTGATCTTCCTTTTATCGGTCTGTTTGAAAGCCGTCCAGCAGGCATGCCTGATACGGCATGCTTTCCTGCGGGCCATGCTAGTGCGGGCTATGGCTGGGTTGCGTTGTATTTTCTTCTTGCCGTAATGGCGCCGAGTTGGAGGTATGTTGGCTTGGCGATAGGCCTGAGCATGGGTTTGGTTTTCGGTATCGATCAACAGCTCAGGGGCGCTCATTTCTTATCGCACGATCTGTCGACGCTCATGATCTGCTGGTCGTGCAGCGCCATTTTGGGGTGGCTGATGCTAAGGAAGTTCAGCGCCCAGTCCGAATTCGTGAATGCGTGGATGTCCCACGCCGCTCGACCAGTCATTGCCCCCACTCATCACGTCAAAAAGGAGGGGGCATGAACAAGTTCATAAATTTACTGAGCCGTCGCCCCACGGCAAGCCCAGAACTGTTGACGCTAATTGTCTCGGTAGCATTCACATTATTTTATAATAATGCCTTCTGGCAGAAGGTGCTGGATTTGCATTCTCCGGCCTTAGCCGGGTCGTGGCTGACCTTGATAGGATACGGTGTACTGATGACTCTTGTTCAGTACATCGTTTATATGCTATTTGCGACTCGATACACGGCAAAACCAGTGTTGATAGTATTAATACTGGTTGCCGCTAGCATCAGCTATTTTACCTCCGCATATCACACGTATTTCGATACAACTATGGTGGTGAATACGCTTCAGACTGACTCTCATGAGGCAAGCGAGCTAATTACGGCTGGCTTTTTTAAGCATCTGCTGATATTTGCGGGATTGCCTATTCTAATTTTGCTGAGATTCAAGGTCGTAAGGAGTGGTTGGAAAGTCACAGTTTTCAGAAAGGTCGGTTATTTTTTGTCGGGCGTCGTTCTGCTAATCGGCAGCGCGCTTCTCATTTATCAGAGTTTTGCTTCGGAGATGCGTAATAATCCGGAGATGAGATATCTTTTAACTCCTGGGAACTATGTTGTATCATTGGCTAGGGTGTTAACAGCAAGCGAGAAAAATAAAGTTGAGACGAAGATCCCTTTGACCGCCCAAGCGACCTACGAGGGCAGTGATAGACCAAAGTTGATTGTTATGGTTGTCGGAGAAACTACTCGTGCCGCTAACTGGGGGCTTAACGGCTATGATCGACAGACGACGCCTGAGCTTGCCAATCGGGATCTGGTTAACTACTCCAACGTAACCTCATGTGGCACGAGTACAGCCGTTTCAGTTCCGTGTATGTTCTCACCTTGGGGCAGAGACAATTACGACGAAAGTGCGATAGACCAGCATGAGGCGCTACTGGATGTGCTGAAGATGGCCGGCTACGACGTGCTGTGGATCGATAATCAATCCGGCTGCAAGGGTGTTTGTGATCGAATTCCCAGTATCAAGCTAGATTCATCGACCCAAACACCAGGGTGTGGCCAGGATGAATGCTTTGACGATGCGCTCCGAGAACAATTACAGGTGAGAACCAAGGAGCTTAAGAAAAATACCGTCATCGTTCTGCACGAAATGGGCAATCACGGGCCTAGCTATTATAAGCGTTATCCTAAAGTCTATGAAAAATTTACTCCTGTGTGTCAGCAGGATGACTTAAGTAAGTGTGACGTTCAAAGCATCAAGAATGCTTACGATAATGCGATCTTTTACAATGATCATGTATTATCCGGAATCATTGACTATCTGGAAACGCAGGATAACTATGATTCAACGATGTTGTATGCTTCTGATCACGGAGAATCCTTAGGTGAAAATGGTGTTTACCTCCACGGGTTGCCCTATCTGATCGCGCCTGACGAGCAGACGCATGTTCCCATGATTTGGTGGCTTTCCAAGAATATCCGGCACGATGAAGGCATTGATTACAGGTGCATTCAGCAAGCGGCTGGATCTCATCACAGTCACGCCAATCTGTTCCACACGATCTTGGGTTTGGCCCAAGTCAAAACTGATGTTTACGACGTCAAACTCGACATGGCGGCTTCCTGCCAAGCATCTTGAAGTGCTACACGAGCCCCGCTAGGGGCTCGTATCATTTTCCCCGCTCTCAGTAAGCGCCGGATTATTTCAAGAGGCAGCTTTCTTGTTTGAGTAGAAGTGTATGATCACCGGCACTAATGAGAGGAAAATGATCCCTAAGGTCATCCACTGAAAATGCTGTTGCACTCATTCTATCTTTTCTAACCGTTAATCTGCTGATATTAAAAATGTATACCAGCAGGAGGCTTATATTATGTTGTACATAGAAAATCGCATCATTTCCATTCTCGATATCCCTGCAAGGAAAGGTGCGATCGTCCCTACAATCGGAATAAACCGGGCAATTTAGCCATCGCCAATTCCTCACTCTTTTTCGATACCATTAGTGGTACTGATCACAGCAAGGAGTGCCATGCTTACCTGAACCTGATGGCGATGAAATGGAATAACTTTTTATTCGTGTTTTTGAGTATTAACAGAGAGCCACGATGGAAATGATCCCCTACAAGCCAAAACTGGTTCTAATTATAAGCGGCTATTGAGAGCAGTCGAGGAGGGGGTCTTTCAGTGTCATTTGAGAGAAGGTAATGGAAGGAAAGGCCATATCTACGACCCGCGTATAGATATGGCTCGCTATTCTCGACTCAAGCGTCGACCGATTCCAATACCAGTTCGTGATGGCTCTCTAGCCATCGCACGAAACGCCCAATACCTACCTCCAGCGATATCTGCGGGGTGTAATCAATGACGGATCTAAGCTTCTCTGTATCTGCCCAGGTCTTCTCGATATCGCCGAGCTGCATTTGTTTAAAATGCTTGGTTGCCGTGGTACCCATCGCGCTTTCCAGCGTTTCAACGAAGTCGAGCAGCGCGACAGGTTTACCGCGACCCAGGTTGTAGATCTCATGTGGCGCGGAATCCTGACCCTTGGGAGGAAGAGGCAGAAGTCGCACAATGCATTCCACGACGTCGTCGATGTAGGTGAAATCTCGCGCCATCCGGCCATGATTGAATACGTCGATGGGCTCGTCTCGAAGCAGACTCGCAGCGAACATGCAGGGTGCCATGTCCGGCCGGCCCCAAGGACCGTAAACCGTGAAGAAACGCATACCTGTGGCCGGTAGGCGATGCAGATCTGCATAGCTGTATGCCATCATTTCATTGGCACGTTTGCTCGCAGCGTAGATCGAAGCCGGTTGGTTGGCTGCGTCGGTCTCCCGAAAGGGCAATGTTTCTTGTCGACCGTATACCGAGCTGGACGACGCGTAGAGTAAATGCTCAACCTGGTAGCGGTTGCAGACATCGAGGATGTTGAGGAAGCCGGTCAGATTGCTAAGGCCGTATTCATGAGGATGGTCGACGGAGTAACGCACGCCGGCCTGAGCAGCCAGGTGCACGACATGGGTAAATCTTTCCTGGGCGAATAGCGCATCCAGCGCTTTCAGATCGGCGATGTCGATGGTGTGGAAAGGCACGTCTCCAAGCCTTTCAAGGCGAGCCCCCTTAAGCGACACCGCATAGTAGTCGTTCAGGTTATCAAGCGCGACGACGTCGTGGCCATCGTTGGCGAGCCGAAGAGTAAGGTGAAAGCCGATGAAACCAGCCGCGCCGGTGACGAGAATTTTCATTATGGGTCCTAACGTTAAATCACACGGATGTACTTCGCTGTCCGATTAGCTGTGTCCGGAACAGTTGGCTTCGTATCCGCTTGGAAAAAGGGCATGAACGGGAACGATGACCAGTTGCCCCCCACGGTACTTGAAAGTGTGGGCGGCATTGTCATCGACAATGAGATGATTGACATCTCGATCCCGGGCGACGACCCAGCCTGTCGGGAACTGTTTATTAAATTTGCACATTCTTGCGGTTGAGCCGTCCAGGGTCATAAGAGGGCGCTTTAG
Organism: Salinicola corii; assembly: GCF_008298015.1. GTDB lineage: Bacteria > Pseudomonadota > Gammaproteobacteria > Pseudomonadales > Halomonadaceae > Salinicola > Salinicola corii. Next base: position 26,220 of record NZ_VTPX01000017.1, read on the forward strand.
CCGCCCCGCAAACTGGAATGTCGCTTGATATCCATCGCCATTGAATGCCACCGGTATGTCTTGTGATTCCAGTTGCGCCAGCAGCGCACTCGGTGGTCTGACATCGAAGCGATTCCAAAAAGGTCCCAGCATGAATTGCGTGGCGATCAACACGGCGAGACCTGTGCCTAACGCGATTCCTCGCACAGCCGCTCCGGCGGAAGCCCAGTGCCAGCGCCAGAGTAAGCCGGCCCAAGCGATCAGAGCGAACGCACCGAGCGGAGAGATGGTGGAGGGCCCCACGGCTCCTTTGCCCCATATCATCAGCGAAAGCCCGACCACCCCAAGTAGACCGATAGCGAGTGCCGGCGCTCGGGTTCTGTGGGGAACATCGGAGTCCAATTGGCTTTGACCGATACGGTCCATTATCACCAGCGCTAGCGCGGGTATTAATGGCATCAGATAGTGGATTTGTTTACCACTGATCAGCGAGAACACTATCAACGGAATGACAAGCCACACCCAGGCAAGACGTTGATATCGAAAGCGTGGCAAACGTGGCCATGTAGCCGGCCACACCATCCAGGGAAAGGTAATCAGTGGCAACCATGGGATATACCACCACAATGGGTGTGCGTGAGCTATCGCGTCATGAAGCCGATCGACACTTTGGCCCCAAAGCAATTCCCGGGCATAGCTACTGCCACCCAGCCAGGACGCAGAGAGGGCCCAGCACAACAGGATGCTCGTGCCGATCAAGAGCGATAGTCCTAGCCGCATACGTCCCTCGGGTCCTAGTTGCCTCTCGCGCCACCAGCGCATGGCGAGAAGAATTGGCACGAGAGTAACGAAAACGGCAGGTCCCTTGGCCAGCAGTGCCAGCCCTAGCCAGACTCCGCTGACGAGGCTTTTTCGCGTGGTCAATTGTCCTTGGATCAGGGGGCTAATAGCGCCCAGCAGACAGGCGGTCAACAGGATGTCGAACATCAAGGCACTGCTGTAAAGGCTCCACATCAGCATCGCCATCATCATCATAGGCGCAAGCCGTGCTCGACTGCCGGCGTAACCCAGGCGGCGGGCGACTCGATAGAGGTGGATCATCGCCACTAGAGATGCAAGGGGACCTATGAGTTTAGGCCACCAGTCGTTGACGCCAAATGCCTCCCAGCCAATATGAATCAACCAGAACAGCAAAGGGGGCTTATCGGCATAGGCCTCGCCATTCATCAATGGCACCCACCAGGAATGCGAGTACCACATCTCCCACGCAACAGAGACGTACCGTGTCTCGTCAATGGGTAAGAAAGGGCGTGTCAGGGCCCCAGCGACTGCTATCAACCACAGAAAAGCAATGATGAGCGTATCGCGATGCTTGGCTTCCCAGAGCCGGGCCCAGAAGCGTCTTGAACTTGCCAAGTTGGTACCCCGGTATCAGTTTTGAGCTATATCTCAGCCGTACCCTGAGTGATGAATCTTAACAAAACATTATCGACGGGTGTTGATGCGTATTTAATGCCTTTAGACTCGATATGAGCGGATGTTGAAACTGATAAGTCAGCGTTAAGCTACCTGTGTCTCAATCCTAGGCTATGACTTTCGGGAGAGTGTCAGTATGGCTAGCGAGGGCACGAATAAAATGAATGTTTTGTTGGTTGAAAGCGATCTTGTTCTTGGCAGGGGAATTAAAGCGACACATGATCGGGAAGGGTATCGTGTCACTTGGTTGACCGAAGGCAAGCAGGTTTTGCAGCAGGTTTTATCTGAATCTTTCTTGCTGCTCATTCTGGATCTGGAATTATCTGATGTCGATGGGTTGGGCGTGCTGAGAGAAGTTAGGTCTCATTCCCTGCTGCCCATTATGACCCTCACACTAGGGGGAGATGTTGAAACGCACATTTTGGGTCTGGATGCGGGAGCAGATGATTATATAGTCGAACCTTGTAGTTCTCAGCCGCTTCTCGACCGAATTCGTGTGTTAACCCAGCGCGCTGGGGAAAAATCCAACCAGCAATTGTCCATGGGTCGCCTATCAATTAGTGAGCTAGGGCATCAGGTCGTTTGGAACGGAGCTCCCATTAGTCTCGGACGGCGAGAATTTTCGTTGCTACTCGAACTTGCTCGCCATCGGGACGTGGTGATGTCACGCATTGACCTCGAAAGGCTGCTTTATACCAATGACGAAGAAATCGGTTCAAATGCTCTTGAAGTTCACATACACCACTTGAGGCGCAAACTTGATAAGCAGCTAATAGTTACTATTAGAGGGGTTGGTTATTGTCTCGATAGCCGCGCGGCATGAAATCTATCCGGCGTTATTTGAATATAACACTGGCAGGTGTCCTCTTCGTTATTATGGGGTTGGCAGGTGCCGCTGCATATTATATGACGCGCCATGAGATGGAGGAAATCTTCGATGCCCAACTGAGTGTGCAAGCTCGCATCGTTTCATCGCTGGTGGGCGTCCATACGACCAGCGATGAATATGCAATGATTGCCAGACAACTGTCTCAGCCGGGACACTTCGCTCGCTGGTTTGACCCATCCAATCGCTTTAGGCGCAAGCCCATTGACTTAAGCCTTTACGATGATGAAGAACGGATGCTATCGATGGGGTTTTGGGACCCCAAGGGACGGCCTATTCTGATGGGGGCGCGTTGGAATGAGCCGGACCGTGCTTTTCCCGTTCCCGACAAAACAGGGCATCGTTCGCAATACTACGACGGCAATTGGTGGCGCATTTTCAGTCTGCATTTAGATGATGGTCGTTGGATTAGTATTGGTTTGAGGGAGACCTTTCAAAGTGAGCTAGCCAATAAGATTGCGATGGGAAATCTCGCCCCACTTCTTTTTGCCTTGCCGATTCTGTTTATACTGATCGCTCACTTTGTTCGTCGAGGGCTGAAGCCGATAGGTCAGCTCTCTCGTCAAGTAGAGGCACGCGACGAGAAAGATCTCAGTACGATCCACATGTGGGTACCCCTAGAATTGGAAGCGCTGCATCGCGCGCTCAACGACTTTATCTCCCGATTGGCGAGCACATTGGAACGTGAGCGACGCTTTACAGCAGATGCGGCTCATGAAATGCGCACACCGTTGGCTGCCATGAAAATTCATCTAGATAATGCGCGGCATGGTGAGACGAGCTCCCTAGATAAGGCGTATCAGGGGGTGGAGCGGTTACAGCGAGTGGTAGAGCAGCTACTTCTATTGGCTCGTCTGGATATCAGCGACGAGAGCCTTTCGGGCGAAAAGGTAAAGCTCTCCGGGGTGATCCTGGAATTGGTTGCGGACGTCTGGCCCCAGGCGGAAGCCCGTGAACAAGTGTTGAGCGTCGGAGACTGCGCCTCTGTATGGGTGCTAAGCAACAAGACTGAGTTGGGAATATTAATTCGTAACTTGTTAGATAATGCACTGCGTTATACCCCAGCAAGCGGCGAGGTAGCTGTGAACTGGGGTGTCGAGTCTGCTCGTGCTTGGGTGACCATCGAAGATTCGGGTCCGGGGATCCCTGACGATATGATTGATTTGGTGAAACAGCGTTTTCAGCGAAACGCCAATCAGAGTATCAGCGGTAGTGGTTTGGGACTCGCGATTGTCGTTGAGATAGCCGAGCGTCAACGTATCACGCTAACGCTCGAGAATCGTCCTTCAGGAGGGCTTTCCGCCAGGCTGGATTGGCATGACCCCTATTCTTGAATCCTTGGCGACTAGACGCTAGGCCCATCTTGTTTGTTTGACAGCGTGGTGGGCGCCACGAACAGCGGCGCGGCGTCAGCATCACTATGGCAGGTGCCAACGGCGCCTGCCGGTACTAACCACCATATGTCGCCATTTTGCATACCTAGGTCATGCATTTGTGACCGGTCGATACAGCTATAATCCTCGGCCTCACGCTGGATCGCCAGCATCCATCGACTTGAATCTGCCTGAAGCCAGGCAAAGGCACGGCTGAATTGATCACGGTTCCTTGTTCCATCTCCAAAATGGACGGTGGGTTGACGTGATTGCAGCAGAAACTCTTCATCGAAGTCGGGCATGGCAAGCCACGCGCCGTCGCCGGTAATCTCAACGACCTTTCCCATCATGTCGCGAGGAGAGCGAGCCGGATCTTGTAGCGCATACCCCCACGTTGACCAACTTACCCAAAAAACGATCAGCCACGCACTAAGCGCCCAAAGGCCACGATGTGGGCGGAAGCCAATCAGCAAGCCCATGGCGATCGCGCCGATGGTGATCCACCACGCCCAGGGAACCACATCATGGCGTTCGGCTACGCGTTGCAGCGCGGTCAGGCCTGATGCTCCAAGAATACCTGTCAGAAGGAATACGCCGCCTAAGGCTGCCAGCAGCGTGAAGCCCAGCCAATGCAATTTGCGTTTGCCAAAGAGCCCTGGCACCAGTGGGACTAGCGCCATCACCAACAGTGGCAAGGTCGGCAACATGTAGACACCACGCTTGCCCGGCGACAGCGAAAAGAAAATCACGATCAGTACGACGGCGGTCAGAGGTAATATGATTTTTGCATCGCCACGACGCAGGCGCCTCCACCAGGCCGGGATAGCCCAAGGGAATGCGAGTACGAGAGGCATCCACGCCCACGGCAACACTTCCAGTAAATAGTAGTACCAGGGGGCTAGATGGGCCCAAGACTCCGCGTAGCGCTGTCCGGTTTGCTTGAACAGAATATTATCGCGATAGGCCGCGAGCGCGGGATCCCCACTTATTGTCGCCATGATAATCATGGGTACGCGCCAAGCGGCTATGCATAGCATTAATACTGTCAAGCCTTGAAGCAGATCCTTCACACCAATACGTGTCACGCTGCCGCGATGCGCTAGCCATAGCCATGCTGGCAACAGGGCAAGGGGAAGAATGCCGACACCTTTGGTGATGATTCCCAGGCCCATGGCACCCCAACCGATCAGCCACCAGCGCTTGGAGGGGCCTAGTAGAGCATGGCGAAGGAGCCCATAAGTTCCCAAGGTGGTGAAGAAGGTCAGCATCATGTCGATTTGAGCAGTCTTGGCTTGCAGCACGAACTGTAGTGCGGCCAGCAATGTGAGCCCAGACATGATGGCCAGGCGGCGTCCGTAAAGACGCCGACTGAGATCAACGACCAACACCAGACAGCCCAGAGCGGCCAAGGTGGTGGGAATCAGAAAGCCAAGCCGAACGGATCCGGTGAGAGCGATGGACAGTGCCGATGCCCACATGAAAACTGGCGGCTTATCCGGGTAGAGTTCTCCTCCTCGATGCGGGAACCAGAATTGACCGGTGCGCAGCATTTCCAGCGCATTAAGGGCAAAACGAGGCTCATCGGCTGGCCAGGGATCGCGCAGGCCGATACCGATCCCAAGAAGAATGACAGCGAACAGCATTAGAAGCAGCCAAGCACGGCGATAGTGTGCCTGTGATGGGGCATTCCAAAAGTCTTTCATCGGGATGGCATTCCGTTCAGGAGGTCTGATTGTTGCCAGGTGGCATAAATTGCTGTCGCTCACCGCGGATCAACATGAGATTGCGTACGTAAATGACCAACCCGGCCCCTTGGCCGGCGATGAACACTGGGTCACGGCGATAAATGGCGTATGCCAGAAGCGTCGCCCCTCCACCTAAGCTGAAGAACCAGAATGCAACCGGCACGACGCTACGTCTTGCCCGCTCGCTAGTAAGCCATTGCACAATGAATCTCGCTGAAAATAGTGTTTGGCCGGCAAAGCCAACGCAGACCCATATCCATTCGGTATTCATCGTTTCGACTCGACTTCTGTTTTATCTGGCTTGTGTGTGACGCTACTCGTGACGACGCTGGCATCCGCGTTCGCTATCGGCAGACGGCTTCTTCGTCGTAACCACATCACCCCAACCATATCGACTAGGCCTACCCAGAGGCGGTTATTGAGCCCGTAGTGTGATTTGCCAGTCCCCCGCTGACGGTGATTCACGGGAAGTGAAACGCAACTGCCTCCCTGGGCTTGTACCAAGGCAGGCAGGAATCGGTGCATGTGATCGAAATAGGGAAGTGATAAAAAGGCATCACGGCGAATGATCTTCAAGCCACAGCCTGTATCCGGTGTAGAGTCATTGAGCATCGCCGAGCGTACTTTATTGGCAATCTTCGAAGACATTCGCTTGATCCAGTCATCGCGACGATTGGTTCTGTGCCCAGCTACTAAGGTGACGCCATCGAGTTGCGCTCGCTCGAACAAGTTAGGCAGATCAGTTGGGTCGTTCTGCCCATCACCATCAAGCGTGCCAAGCCAGACGCCACGTGCCGCCCAGGCTGCTTGCCAAACTGAGGTACTCTGTCCAGCACTTTTCGAGTGGCGCAAAGGACGCACACGGTCATCTCCGGAAGCTCTTTGTTCCAATAACGACCAGGTATCGTCGGTGGAGGCGTCGTCAACGACGATGACTTCGTAGTCGGTGGATGCCAGGGCGGCAGCGATTTCATCCAATAACGTGGAGAGGTTACCGGCCTCATCCTTGGCGGGAATGAGTATCGAAAGCAAAGGGGAGTGCATCGCGTCGAATTTTCTCGCTCGGAGTATAAGACTGCCCAGCACAGGACGCAGTGGGCATCCGTTCTGAACAATGCAAGTTCAATAAATGCTATCTGATTTCGATGATTCTGGAGCCAGCGCTCTGCAAAGCAGTTACCTATCTTCACGAGTTAGTCTTAAAAGACCCTTAAGGAGGAACGCAATATGACTTTCGTAGAGTCTTGGGCTTACAAGACTGAAACAAAAATGGATGGGGTCATCTGAAAATTGAGGCCTTGGTGAGGTAAGTGTTATTATCGAATACGCTGATTTTATGCCAGCACCATTTTTTGGTTGCAATAATATTAAGCTTTAATAAGATTTGGCTAATGGGTAAGGACCACGGTCTGTATTTACGCTGCAACGCCTTTTCTGAAAAGGTTAGATGAAAAATAGCAGGTTCATTTTATGCGTGTGTTGATTTATTCAAAAATTGTCGCGAGTGGGAGGTTTTGGCAACAGAAGCTCGAAGAGCAATCAGTTCAGGCAGATTTGTGCGCCAGTATGGAAGAGGCGAGAGAGATACTCGCTATGGCCACCCATGATGCAATTATTCACATATTTGATGGGAACTGCTCTCATAATCTCGAAGTGTTGGGCCGACTTCGGGATGGGCTAAATTTACCAATTTTGGTAATGACATACGGACAACAAAAACATAGTACCTTTGAGGTGCTTGACGCCGGCGCTGATGATTTTTTGCCATCTTCTGTTGACGTTCGTGAGTTGTTTGCCAGGGTTCGATGCAAATGTAGAGCTACTAACGCGAGGGGGCATGATATAATTTATAAAAGCGGGGTCAGTATTGATATGGAGGCTCATGAAGTGCGATGGCAAGGGCGAAAAATATACCCTTCTTCGCGAGAGTTACTGATTCTGAATGAGTTGATAGCTAATCCCCAGCGTATATTTACTAAGCAACATTTAGAAATACTGCTCTATGGTTATGGCTATGTGGCTAAATCAAATACGATTGAGGTTTTTATTCACACTCTCCGTAAAAGGACGAGTCCCAATGCCATTCTCACGGTCCGAGGTGTTGGGTATAAGCTGGGGCTTAATTAATAAGAGGTTTGTCTAGAAATCGTTGAGTAGTCAACCGGGATCTCTAGTCCCCGGTTCGACTGCTTCGCTGACCCAGTTAAGCGTCCCCACATGGCTGAAGTCCACGGGGGTAGCCAGCCAGGATATCGAAACTGTTATTCCGAATCAGCTGGCGCACCTCCAGGTCTGGATCGTCCTTAATGGCTTTGAATAGTGCCGGCTGTGAGTACGAGGCGTCTTCCCGGTCTTTCTCCAAAGCTATCAACCCTAGAATTGATGTGTGCTCCTGTAACCGTAGTGATCCGGTCCATAACGGCACTTTGGCGGGTCCACACGCGCCCACGAGCCTGAATAATGTGGGCCACACTTGTAGGACAACCCGTCGTGTCGGCTCTCCGGCAACGTTGGCCGATGCGCTCAGCGCGGCGGGGCGCCCGTCATTGAGACGAGGCAAAATCGGGAATAGAGCTTCGCTTGTGTTGGGATCTAACCATGCTAGCGTGTTGTGAAGAGACCAAGGTGTATCGACCTGCCATCCACCACGCTCAAGCGCGTTGCTGAGCAACGACAGATCCCCGGCCCATTGAAGCACCAGCTGCTCCTCGGTTTCTCCAGCCAGATCGATACGTTTGGCGGGAATATCGAGTGTTTTTCCATTCAGCCAATCGGACCAGGTAGACTTTTGAACCGACAACTCAGGCGTGTATCGACTGCGATCATGGTCCAGTTGTTGAGAAACATGATAGGGCCACGTGATCGCCAGAGTTATCAAAAATACAAGAATCAAACCCTTCACCCCCGGCTTTTTGATCTCGCTTCGATGATGAAGCAAGGCCAATAAAATGACCCAAGCAGTGCCCAGAGACATGCCAGCCACAACATCGGCAAACCAGTGGGCGCCTAAATAGAGTCTTGAGAAGGCAATCATAAAGATGATCAGGTAGGCGGTTCCTATGATCCATCGATGCCAGCGAGCAGGTGAGCTTCGAGCGATAAGATAGGCAAGAAACCCGTAAAGAACCGTATTGATCGTGGCGTGGCCACTAGGGAAAGAAAAAAGCTCCCATCCACTGTACAGGTTCGCCGTCGGACGTGGCCATTGCACCCATGCCTTGATACCGGGGGTAAATAATGCAGCCCCTCCTACAGCAATAACCCAGTAAGCGGCGCTGTACCATGAGCGCTTGATCAAGAACCAGGCCGTTATCGCCAGTGTTAGTGAGGTAGTCACGAAGCCATCACCCATCTCCGTGATAACCAGCATTGCACTATCGCCCCACTGGGAACGTAAGGTCTGTAGCGCATGGAAAACAGCTTGGTTGGCTTGAACCAGCGAATCGTCCGTCACGAGATCTTCAAGCAAATCTGAAAATAGCCAGAGACATTCAAGCACTACCATCAATGCCCCGATAGTCAGCGTTCGCATGCCGCTGATTGACCGCACTACCCGAGCCAGGCATTGACCTGCCCATGTTGTCGGCATTGTTGTGCGATGCATCACGCCTTTCTGGGCGCTCGATAAGGCGTACTTTCCATAGGGCAGCAGAATTCTCCGGCTGATCCACAGAATCGCCCATGCCAAGGCGGCGACTAGCCCAGCCAGCAGGGCCAAGCGTCCTCCGATCTGTTCGAGTACCTGTAGTGACGTGCCGACGATGACACCGACAAGGACGTGACTGGGGGCCCAGATCAACGCAGATGCAATATTCGCTAAATAAAAACGGCCCGCTGGCATCTGGCTCATGCCGGCGACTAACGGTACAAAAGCACGAGGACCCTGCACAAATCTCGCCGTGAAAACGCTCTTTCCGCCATGACGACTAAACAACGACTTGGCACGATTCAACCAGTCTGGGTAACGGCTAATTGGCCAGATTCGCGCTATACGTGACTGGTAGTGACAGCCAATCCAGAAAGAGAGGCCGTCGCCGGCTATTGCGCCTACGAAAGCTGAGATGACAAGTGAAAGCGGGTTTAACGTACCGGAACTGGCCAATGCGCTCAAACCAACAATCAGCATCGACCCAGGAAAAACTGTCCCGACGACAGGTATCGCTTCCAGCAATGCGGATAGACCCACCACCAGATAGGTGAGCAATGCATGGCGGGAGGCAAGGTCGGGAACGTGGTCTAGGGCGTGCTCAAGCATCGGGACACTCCAGAGTCGAGGCCAAGTTAGAGAATCCTTGTGAGACAGCGGTTGAGAAAGCTCTCTCTGTAATGAAAACGTCTGACCAACAACCCCGCTATAGACGCAGTCACAAGTCCTCCCAAAACATCCGTCACGTAATGTGTGCCTACGTAGACTCGAGAAAACATCACTAGGAGAGCTCCCAAAGAGAAGAGCGCTCCCATTTTGTTGCGGCCATGGAAGAAAAATGTGACGGCTATCGCGAAAGCACCGGTAGCGTGGTCAGAAGGGAACGAGGGATCTGTGGAGGGTTCAATCAAAAGATGCGTGAGCCCTTCCGTGTAGGGGCGTGCGCGCGATATGAACATCAATACAAATTGGTTGATTAGCAGGCCAGAGATGAACGTCAGGGCCGAGGAAACAGCCAAATACCTCATTTCGCATCTGTTGAGCCGGAGCCACCACAGGGGCACGACGCATAGAATCATCAAAGGTAGTCCCCAATGGGTAACAGCGACCACCAGCGAGTCGATGAAAGATATATGCCCAGATAACCCATTGATGAGAGAAGTCAAGTTGGAATCGATCGACATTTCTGAAATCCGTCACATTTTCGTAGCGTGACTCTAATCGATCAATTATGAAGGAATCCTTATCAAATCTCGATTTCACTACAACGCATATACACGTAATGCCCTCATGAAGAAAACATTAGAGTAAATATTCTCTTAAGCTTCGTTGTTTATTCTGTGCGAAAATTAGTTTGTCGGGAGAGCAGTATGAGCAACGTGCTAACTAAAATTCGTCGTCATGATGTCATGCGCCGGCTGGGAAAATGCTTAGAAAAAATGGCTAAAACTGGGTTGTATCTTTTGCTTGGTGTTATGTCTCGTAAGCCTAGTCGTGCGTCCTCATTGGCATTGGTCGATGTAAAACGGGTTCTTCTCGTGAGACCGAATTTTCGACTTGGAAACGCTGTTATAGGGGCGCGGCTGGCTGAGGCATTTTCGAAAAATAAACCGGAAATCCGAATAGACTATCTGGGTACCGATACGACAGTCCAGCTGTTTTCAGGAATCGGTATCTCAAGTTATCATGCCTACAGTCGAACTTTCTCGTATCGGCCTTGGCTTTTTTTGCGCATGATTTGGGAGCTACGTAGAGAGAACTACGACTTGGCAATCCAGATTGGAGAAGGATCTTTAACCAGCTGGGCCTTTACGCACCTTTGTGGCGCAAAGAAAACATTGGGTCAAAAAGGGCGCTTGCAGAATACCTATGATTGGCTTATCGAAGGAAAAACCAGTCACGCATATGAACTACCTAGCGCTATTGCACACTCTCTAGGTTTACATTGCGAATCATTGCCGTGGATGGTCGTTAGTGAAAAAGAACATGCTAGGGCCAAAGAGCTTTTTAAGCATTCGTCTGAGGGCGGCGTTGTCGGAGTATTCGTCGGCGGTCATCTCGATAAACGATTGCCACTAATTTTCTGGCAGGCGCAGATTCGAGAGCTCAATATGACAGGAGAGAATTATGTGGTAATGGTGGGTCCCGAAGAGGAACATTATCGTCAGCACTTGGAACAGTGTTGTGGCCCCCAGGGTCAAATATTGCCCTTGATGCCTATTCGAGAATTTGCGGCTGTGCTATCTCATGTAATCACATTGATTACGCCGGACACGGGGCCTATGCACATGGCCACGGCTTTAGGAGTACCTGTGATCGCCCTACTTAATACCGATAAGTCGCGTAAGTTTTGCCCTAAGGGAATCGCCGATAAAACTCTCTTTCGTCCAACACCGACAGAGGTTGTTGCGGTGCTGTCGGGGAGCCCTCTTATTCAGTTCGACCGGGCAAGAAAAGAGCATATGCTGGATCGAAGGATGCTGCTGGGTAGTTGTTAAAATCCATTTCGTTTCCAATGATGCGAAGTTTGCGTTTTCAAGGCTTGGCTGAAGCTATGTGGTTGGTTCGAGTTTGGCGTTCCTCATGGTAATAGTGTAAGGTTGCCCGTTTTTTATCCGCCTGCCTGCATTTAATGCCCTTTAAATTAATTGGGTGATTGTTTTTGGGTGATGCGCCGATTTCTACTTTTTATTTCATGTGATGTGAATATTTTTCTTCAAGCTCACTCGGGAGAGGTCTACTAGATTTGGATGTGAAATCAATTATCCGATGACGGATCGAGACTCTCGACGCAAATCCTTGCGCTAGCAGGAATGGGTGTTACCTATCAGTATCTATGATCTTGTTTGTGCTGCATCAGAATAGCGATAACGTCTTATACGCGATCCCCTTGTTCACTGCCAAGACGTTGCATGGCAATGGGCTAGAGAAAGCCGGCGCGGTAGAATTAACGTTTCTGCTTTGTCTGTTGCTGGCTTCCTGTCATACCTGTCGCTCACGCAATTCGACAGGGATCACCAATGCTACGGCGTTTGTTCTCAAGACCCACCCAGAAAGCTAGGCCGTCGCAAGGCTTCATGCAGCCGTTTAGCGGTGGGGAACTGCTCGATACTCCACGCCGCCAGCAGATGGTCAAAATGCTATGGGATGCGACATCGTTGACCCAGAGGGTCTTTGACGAGTACCTCCTTGAACCGATCTGCCGGTATGCCGAGCTGGTCCAACTGCTCCCTGCCTCGGAATCACATCACCACGCCTATCCAGGGGGTATGCTGGATCATGCCCTGGAGATGGCCTGCTACGGACTGCGTCTACGTCAGCGTCATCTCCTGCCACCCGGAGCAAAGCCCGAGGATCAAAGTTCAGCAGGTGAGCTTTGGAGTGCGGCCGTCATCTACGGTGCACTCATGCACGACGTAGCCAAGACGCTGGTCGACATTGAAATTCATCTTGAGGATGGGCAGGAATGGAGGCTGTGGCACGGCCCCATTCCTGCGCCTTATCGCGTCAGGTACCGAGCTGGACGGGAGTATCACCTTCACGCGGCGGTTAATCCGTTGTTATGCGAACGAGTCCTTGGGGCGAAGGTGCTCGACTGGATGATGACGCAGCCCAAGCTTTTTGCGCTGTTCATGTACACCATCGCAGGGCACACCGAGCGAGGCGGGATCGTTGCGCAGCTGATTCACCAGGCGGATCGCGCCAGTGTCGCCAAGGCTCTGGGAGGCGATCCGCTTCAGGCTCTTTCTGCCCCGGTGGAGTCCATCCAGAGAAAGCTGGCAGAAGGCCTGCGGTGGATGGTCAAGGAGCAGTTCAAGCTCAATAAGAAGGGCGAAGTCGCTTGGCTGACTGAAGAGGCCCTCTGGCTGGTTTCACCGCGTGCGGTCAATGAACTGAAAGCACACCTATATGCTCAGGGCGTCAAGAGCATTCCAGGAGACCTCAACAGGCTCTACGGTGAGCTGCAGTCACATGGGCTGATCGAGGAAGTCACCGAGGGGAAATCGGTGTGGAAGTGCGAGATCGTGGAAGGGGACTGGAGACAGTCCTTCAACATGATCAAGGTGCCCCCAACTTTGATCTGGGGGGTAGAGGATAAGCCAGCCCCTTTTCGAGGGAAAATCACGATCAGAGGTGAAGGTGCAGTAACAGTAGATAAGTCGTCCTCAGAAGATGTGGCAGTAACCAAATCGGAATCGATCACAGAGAACAAGCCACGGGCTGGCAAGATGCCGCCGCCGCGAACCACCGACTCACAGCCTTCCTCTCAGACTGACACCGTCAATGACACTCTGGACGACGACATCATGACACTTTTTCCAGAGGTGAATCCTGAGCCGGAGATAGTTTCGGACCAGCTTCAGAGCGCTAATGCTGCTGGGCAAGAAAGCTCGGCCGAGCCAAATTCATCTAGATCTGATAAAAATGTCGGTTCTCGACCAAAGTCGAGTACACAGGGGGTTAATAATAATTCGGACCTCGGTGAGCGGTTCTGGCAGTGGTTGAAGATGGGGATCACGGATCACTCCATCGTCATCAATGACACTAAGGCGCCCATCCATGTCGTGGAAGGCACCTATTTTCTGGTCAGTCCCGGCATATTCAAGCGCTTTAGCACCAAAGAGCTTGGTGATGAAGAACAGTGGAAGTTAGTTCAAAAGCGCTTCCAAAAGCTGGGTTTGCATATCAGAAGCCAGGGACAAAACATTCATAACGTTTCCGTCGAGGGGCCGAACAAGACCCGACTGCTGAAGGGTTACTTGATCAAGGATCCGCGAGAAGTGAGTCAACGGATACCGCCTGACAATTGGGTATTGACTTTAATTCCACACCAAGTCGATAAGGACGAAACGAATGAATGATGTGTCTTTTATGGAGTTGCTGAGCAGGTACTGTGCCGACACACATCTCAAGCCGAAATCCGTTGATAGCTATGCTTCAGCAGTGAGAGCCGCTCGCCGTCACTTCGGAAAGGAAACTTATCCGAGCATGCTCTCCAGAGAAAAAGTATGCGCTTGGCGTAAAGTGGCATTGCGTTCGAGGGAAAATCCACGTGGCATTGTCGAGGTTAGCTGGAATAATTATGTGAGGCATCTGGCTGCGCTATACAATTTTGGGATCAAGCATCAACTCATAATGGTCGAGGAAAATCCGTTTAATCAGGTGCGGGTCAGGGAGCCTCGCAAGCCTAAGAAAACCTTACAGCCGTATACTATCAGGTATGTGCGTGAGGTCATGGATGTATGCCGTAGATTCGAAACCGCGCAAGGTGATCCATCGAAGCTCTATCCCGCTTGGTTTTGGGAGACCGTTATTGAGGCTTTTTATTTCACAGGTATCAGATTGAATCAGTTGCTCCATATTAAAGCCAAAGACGTTGATCTCAAGAGAATGATTTTAGTGACTTCGTTTGAAGGATCCAAAACCTATTCTGAGTCCGTAGTGCCGATCGCAGATGGCTTGTACCCTTACATTGCAAAGCTGATGCTTGCGGCGCATCGTGAAGGTTTCAAACGTGAAGATCAGCTTTTTAACGTAAACCGCTTTTCACGTAGGCATCGGCGCAAGGAGATGGACATAAATCAGGTCGAGCATTTCTTTAAGAGGCTGTCAGGGTTTTGCGGCACGCGGGTCACACCACATCGGTTTAGGCACACTCTCGGGACCGACCTCATGGAAGACCCTGATCGTAACATCCGAGTCACCCAAATGATCCTCGACCACTCTAGTATGCGCACAACCATGGAGTATGTTCATCCTAGCGTTGACTCCATGAGGAAGGCGCTGAATCAACGTCGGTGCCCCTAGATTTTAGGCGAGCAAAGGGCGGCCCAGAGACGGCCGCTCGTTCTTGCGGCGGGCAGCTTGACAATGATCACCTCGGAATCCAAGATTGCTGATGCCAATGTAGTGCAGGCGCGGTAGGCAATTAGCCAGCACTTCATATCAGGCATGTTTTTCTTAAGCGACTGAAACTTCGGGTTTTTCCGACTCAAATAGTCCAACTGACTGTTAATCATTGGGTCACAGGTTCGAGTCCTGTTCGGGGAGCCAGCGCGATGTTCGTTCCAGAATCCCCTTCCCGATAGTTCTCTCTGGTTCTTACCGTGTTTCTCGATTAGTGCTCTCAACATTCCCTCATTGACCGGTGGTCAATCGCTCAGGCTCGTTCCAAGAGATTTCCCGATCGTGGCGCCGTTTGAAACCTGGACCTTGGATCATCGAGATTGCCCCCGAGTGAAAGATGGTCTTGTATGCCGCTCTCGTTGATGCTCCGCAAATGATCATGCCGCCCATCCCACGATTCTGCCGATTGCTATAGTCGGTGGGGCTTCTCTGGCGTTAAATTTTACCGAACGAATAGTTCAAAGCGTCTTGCAGTGCCGCCTCGCTTCGCTGCTGTAGACGACCACAGCGGTCTGAACTCGGTGAGTCACTATTACACCCTGCGCGGATCCAATCTACGATGGCGCGCTTTTGAATATCTCCCTCAATGGCGCAGGCTTCACGCTGTCCATCGCCCGCGCCATCAGGAAACATCGGATGCCAGTCCCGGTTATACCAGGGACTAAAGCGGGCCCTTGGCTCAACCTCCGCATGGCTGACCATTGGGTTAGGTTACCAGGTAGCATGTTCACCAATGGCGCGCGTAGCTTCTGGCTCGACCAGCGAAGGGCGCGGCCGCAGTCGGGCATGATCTCCGGATCGAACTCTCCAGGAATTAGGTAGATGTGACCGGTCGGCCAGGTGGCGTCCGATGCCAGAGGTCTTGGCTTCAGGCACTACGCCGCATTCCGGCAATCGGCAAAGTCACATCGGATAAGCCGAGCGGAGTAACGCGCGGTCTTTCTTAGTATATCGCGCTCCTATTCAGCACCGAGCGTCCGGATGGTGCCTTTGACGTCGCCGGAGTCGAACAGGCTGTAAGGTAATGCACGATGAGGCCAGGCGCCTAACCGAGATTGCGCTCGGCATAGATCGACGTGAGCCAATCCAGGAAAACCTTTACCCGGGGGGAGAGCTGGCGACGTTGCGGGTAGACCACATAGAGAGGCAAGGTGGGTTTGGGCCAGTCGGGGAGAACCTCCACGAGTTCGCCTCTCTCTAGCGCGGGGGCAACGTGAAAGCGAGGTAGCTGAATCATGCCACAGCCCTGCCGGGCACATTCGGCGTAATTGGCGGCGTCGTTGACCGTGATCCAGCCGCTGGCCTCGAACAGTTGCGTTCGGCCATTGATGACAACCTCCAGTGTGCTGTCGATGGCACCGTTGCCTGAGAAAAAGCGAACGACCCGGTGGGATCGTAGCTCGTCAGGATGGCCTGGGTGGCCGGCACTCTCCAGATAGGCCGGGCTGGCGCAAATGACCTGGGTCATGTCGGTCAACTTTCGAGCAATCAGGCTCGAGTCGTCCGGGATACCGGCGCGTACTGCGCAATCGACTCCTTCTCCAATCAAGTCGACTCGACGGTCTCCGCTGGTCAGGACCAGTGTCAGCTTGGGTTGAAGCTCGTGAAACGCCTGGATGTGGGGCAGCACGACCAATTGAGCATGGGCGCCATGCATCTCGACTCGAAGCACGCCGGAGGGCGTAGTGGAGCCCGGCCGCACGATCGCCTCGGCATCCTCCAGCTCCGCCAGTAAATGCACGCAGCGTTCATGGAACGCCTCGCCTTCCGGCGTGGGGCGGACCTGGCGCGTAGTTCGCTCCAGCAGACGGACGCCGAGGCGGCTCTCCAGCTGTTGGATAGCGAGGGTGGCGGTGGCTCTGGGGATATCGAGCGCATTGGCCGCCTTGGTGAAACTACCGCTCTCGACGATGCGTACGAAGAGCGTCATGGCATCGAGTCTGTCCATGGCAATTGTTGTTCATAGTTGAATAGTGTTCTCAATCTAGCTGATTTATTGATCCACGACGAATGCCAATACTCTCTCCGTTCGTATCGTATGGCGGACCGCCATACTCACTGGGTCAGGAGAAGATGGGCTTGCCGCCCAAAGGTTCCGCCAGCTAACCAAAGCGGGATTGAAACCACAGAAGAGGTCGCGATGATGGACCATGAATCAAACCCGCCGGACACCGAAGCGCCTTGCCAATCATCGGGCGTGACACGACGCACCGTCATGAAGGTTGGGGCGATGTCGGCCACCATGGTGCCCTTGGGTGTCATGGTCCCCTGGAAGGCCAGCGCGCAGCCGCTCGACGATAAAAGGCAACCGGCCCCGGGGCTGGCTGCCGGCAATGTCGTCGAGATTTCACCGCGGATCAACGGCACCCGCCGGACGCTACGGGTGGATGCGCGCACCTCGCTGCTCGATCTGCTGCGCGAGAGGCTGGACCTGGTCGGGGCCAAGAAGGGCTGCGACCACGGTCAGTGCGGCGCCTGTACGGTGCATGTGAACGGGCGCCGGGTCGCTTCCTGCCTGACGCTCGCGGCGAAGGTCGACGGCGCGGAAGTGCTGACCATCGAGGGCATCTCCGACGGGCAGGCGCTTCATCCCATGCAGCAGGCCTTCATCGATCATGACGCGCTGCAGTGCGGCTACTGCACGCCGGGACAGATCATGGCCGCCATCGCCTGCATCGAGGAAGGGCACGCCTCCAATGCCGCCACCATTCGCGAATACATGAGCGGCAACATCTGCCGCTGCGGCGCCTACAACGGCATCGTCGCCGCGGTCGAGCAGATCGCCAGATCCGTGCGGGAGGGCTGAGATATGCGTGCATTCAGCTACAGCCGCCCCCGCACTCCGGAAGCCGCCGTGGCCGCCTTCACCGATGCCGGGGCGGGCGCGCGGTACATTGCGGGTGGAACGACGCTTTTCGACCTGATGAAACTCAATGTCGAGCGTCCCACCCATCTGGTGGACGTATCCGAACTCCACGGCACCGATCTGATCGAGACATCCGGCGACGTGCTGCGTTTCGGTGCGGGCGCGCGAATGGCCGATATCGCCGACGACGAGACGATCAAAAGAGAGTATCCGCTGCTGGCGGAGAGCCTCTGGCGGGCCGCCTCGCAGCAATTGCGCAACATGGCCAGCGTTGGTGGCAACCTGCTGCAGCGCACCCGGTGCCCCTATTTCCGCAACGGCGCAGGTGGTGTCTATCCCTGCAACAAGCGCGACCCGAGAACGGGATGCGCCGCCATCGATGGATTGGATCGCGGACAGGCGGTGCTGGGAACCAGCGACGCCTGCACCGCGGTATCGCCGGGAGACTGGCCGGTGGCGTTGACCGCCCTCGACGCCGACATCGTCGTACTCGGGCCCCAGGGCAATCGCACCATTCCGATCGCGGACTTCTACCTGTTGCCCCAGGACACGCCGGATCGCGAATTCTCGCTGGAACCCGGTGAACTGGTCATCGAGATCCGCGTGCCCAGGACGGCTGCCGGCCGCGCCTCGACCTATCACAAGGTGCGCGACCGGGAATCCTACGCCTTCGCGCTTGCCGCCGCCGCCGTCGCCCTGCGGATAGAGGGCGGCCAGGTGCGGCAGGCCCATATCGCACTGGGGGGCATCGCCACCAAACCCTGGCGGTCGCGAGAGGCGGAAGCGGCGCTGCGCGGGAAGGCGCCGACGCGCGAGAACGCACTCGCCGCGGGACGTGCCGCGCTAGCCGGCGCCAAGGCCGGCCGGCACAACGGTTTCAAGATCGATCTCGCCGCCAACACGATCGCCGATGCGATCTCGATCGCTGCAGAAAGGAGCGCATCATGACCCTCTCCTCCAACCCGGATCGTCCGCGTGTCGACGCGCGCCAGAAAGTGCTCGGCGAAGCGCTGTTCGCGGCCGACCAGCGGGTCGATAACCTGCTCCACGCCATGACGGTCCCGGCCTCCATCGCCAAGGGGCGGATCCGCGCTATCGACTCATCCGCCGCGCTGAAGGTTCCGGGCGTCGTCAGGGTCATGACCTTCGACGACTTCGCGGACATCCGGACGACGCCGGCGTCGCGGGGCGCCTATGGGCAGCCGGGGAAAGGCTACCAGCCCATGACCGGTCCCGACATCGTCCACCGCGGCGAACCGGTTGCGCTGGTACTGGCCGAAACCCTGGAGGCGGCCATCGAGGGCGCCGAGTCGGTGTCGGTGGAGTATGACGAGGCGGCGGAGTTCACCGCGCTGATGGAGCAGGACGGGGCCGAGGAGGAGTCCGAAGTCTTCACCCGCCTTGACCATGGCGATGCGGAAGGGGCCTTCGCAGGCGCCGTGCACAAGGTCGACGTGACGTATCGGCATCCCCAGCAGCATCACAATCCGATCGAGTTGATCTCGACGACGGCACTCTTCTCGGAGGGCAAGCTGCGCATCCTCGAGGGCACCCAGTGGAGTTCGGCCCTCGCCGGTGGGCTGGCCGGCATGATCGGCCGCGAGCCGCAGTCGGTTCGCGCCTCCAGCCCCTATGTCGGCGGCGGTTTCGGGCAGAAGAACGGGATACAGGAGCAGAGCGCGCTGGTCGCCCGCGCCGCCACGATCATGGCACGCCCGGTCAAGCTGGTGATGCCGCGCGGCCAGCTCTTCCACACGGCGTCGTATCGGCCGCGCAGCCTACATCACGTGCGTCTCGCGGCCGACGCCGACGGCAAGCTGGCGGCCGGCCTCTACCGCACCGAGCAGCAGAACAGCCGCTACGACGGCTACAACCCGCTGTTCGGCGAAACCCCGCCACGCATGTACGGCTACCCGAACTGGGCGGGCGAGGATCGCGTGATTCGCGTCGACACCCAGACGCCGGGCCACCAGCGCGCTCCCCACGAACATCCGTCCAGCTACGCCACCGAATGCGCCCTGGACGAATTGGCGCACGAGCTGGGCATGGACCCCGTCGAACTGCGGCTGGCCAACGATACCGATACGGACCCCATCACCGGCAAGCCATACTCGTCGCGGCATCTGGCGGAGTGCCTGAGACGCGGAGCCAGGATGATCGACTGGGGCCGCCGGAGACGGGAGCCGGGGACGCTGCGGGCCGAGAACGGCGACAGGATCGGGCTCGGCGTGGCCTGCGGAAACTACAAGGCGTCGATGAGCCCGGCGATCGCGACGCTGCGGCTTCAGGCGAACGGCGTCTGCCGCATTTCGCTGTCGGGTCACGAGATGGGGCAGGGACTACGCAGCGTGATCGCGGCGGAACTGATCGAGGTGCTGGGCGTCGACCCCGCCAAGCTCGACATCAGGATCGGCGATACCGGCCTTGCCCCGCAGATGCTCACCGCCGGCTCCTGGGGCACGGCCAGCGTGGCACCCGCCGCCCGGGCTGCCGCGCTCAAGCTGCGTGCCAATCTCGTCGAACTGATCGGCCGGGACGATTTCGAAGGGCCGGCTCACGTGCAACTGGCGAAGACCCGCCGACCCATGCTGAAGGTCGAGATCGACACGGTTCCCCTGGGTGAAGGCCCACAGGCGCTCGACAATCTGCGCAGGGGCCTGCCGGTCACGACGGGTCCCGAGTACGCCGACTTCATGGCCTTCAGCTGGATTGCCCATTTCGCCGAAGTGCACGTCGAACCGTCGACGGGGCGGGTCCGAACGCGAAGGTTCGCCAGCGTCATCGATTGCGGTCGCGTGATGAATCGGCGCACCACGGAAAGCCAGGTCAAGGGGGGCGTCGTCTGGGCTATCGGCGCCGCGTTGCGCGAGATCGGTGAAACCGACCCCCGCTACGGCCGGGTCCTCAACAACGATCTCGCAGAGTACCTGGTGCCCGTGAACGCCGATATCGACTGGATCGACGTCGAGGTCATAGACGAACCCGATACCCGACTGAACCTGTCGGGCGTCAAGGGCGCGGGTGAGGTGGCGATGGTAGGCGCGGCCGCGGCGATCGCCAATGCCGTCTTCAACGCGACCGGCAAGCGTATCCGGCACCTTCCGATCAGAATCGAGGATCTGCTTCAGGGCCTCTAGGGAGCCCCATCGCGGCCGCAGCATGGTGCCATGGGGCGGCTGGCCGGCGCGGAGCGCGTTACCTAAAACGCGCCGACAGACAACATTAAGACAACACTCCCCGCTGAACCTCCATTCCACCATCCCGCTCTAAGCCTTGTTTGAACGCTCGACGAGCGACCTGAACAATCGACGAGCGACGGCCAACCCGTGCCTCACCCGGAAGCCATACAGGATGGTGGAATCATGGACTCGAAGACGCCCGAAAAGCGCCCTGTCCGGCAGGATGCCGACACGTTCACCGACAAACTCTTCAAGACGCTAGCGATCGTCGCAGCGCTGGTGCTGGTCTTCGTGATCGGCGCCTTTTCGGTCGTCACCGAGATCTTTCCCGGACCGCAGATTCAGCATGCCTACCAGGCGGGGCAGGCGCTCTACCATCAAGCGACCGATTACAACGACGTCTACAAGGGCGATATCTGGCGCCCCCAGCGCACCGACGCCAAGGGCGTCACCCAATACGACCCCCAACTCGCACGCAATGGCTTGACGCTCTATACCGTGGGCACCGAGCCGGCCGCCTATCTCGTCGACATGCACGGCAAGGTGGTGCACGAGTGGCGCAAACCCTACAGCGAGGTGTGGTCCGACGGGGAGGGCGTGCCGAACCCGCGCCCGGACGAGTTCATCCACTTCCGCAATGCGCAAGTGCTGCCCAACGGCGACCTGATCGCGCTCTACGAGGGCAACGGCGATACGCCCTACGGCTACGGGCTGGTCAAGCTGGACAAGGACTCCAACGTGATCTGGCGCTACGCCGGGAGAGCCCACCACCAGTTCGCCATAGCGCCGGACGGCAAGATCTATGCGCTGATTCACGGCATCTTCGACGACGAGATCGAAGGGCTGGACTACCTCAAGCCGCCGCGCCTCGAGGATTCGCTGGTGGTGCTGTCGCCGGGGGGCAAGGAACTGCAGCGCACCCGCCTGCTACCGACGATCCAGCACTCGCCGTTCAGCGAGCTGCTGAACAACGTGCCGGGCATCATGCTGGGAGACCCCATCCACGCCAACGCGGTCGACTACCTTACTGCCGACAAGGCCCGCAACTTCTCCTTCGGCAACCAGGGCGACCTGCTGCTGTCGTTCCGCGAGACCAGTTCCATCGCGGTGTTCGATCCGCGCTCGCAGAAGATCAGTTGGGCGACGCGCGGCCCATGGATTCGCCAGCACGATCCCGATGTTCTTCCCAACGGCGATATCGTGATGTTCGACAACCGCGGTCACTACCACACCCCGGAGGGCGAATCGCGGGTCGTGGAGTTCGATCCTCGAACCCTAAAGGTCGTCTGGCAGTACGCCGGCACGCCGGAGCGTCCGCTGGAGAGCGAGATCCGCGGCGATCAGCATCGGCTCGACAACGGCAATACTCTGATCAGCGAATCCGATGGCGGTCGCCTTGTGGAAGTGACCCGTGAAGGCCGCATCGCCTGGGAGTACATCGTGCCGACGCGGGGAGGCCCGAACGACGACATGATTCCGATCATCGGCTGGTCGCAGCGACTCGACCCCGCAAGCTTCGATAGCGACTTTGCCCGGTCGCTGGATCTCGGCAGCGACGGCGATTCCCGGGCGTAGTCGCCCCGCGGTGATGCGGCACGGGCCGGGGCGCCGGCCAGGCTTCCTGAGACGACGCTGCGGCGATCGTCGGCATCATCGCGGGACGCCATGCCGATATCGGCATGGCGTCTCTTTATTTAGTCAACATGGTTTTTATTTGAAGTTGACCAGTGGTCGTGACACCATTCCGTCAACCACTTTGGAAGTCAAGGTTGACTGAGCGTATGGCAACGCCTCTCTCTCGAGCGGAAAACACCGCACTTTCGGCAACGGAAAACACGACGCTGCGCCACGACTGGCAGCGGGCGGAAATACAGGCACTACTGGAACGTCCGTTCAACGATCTGCTGTTCCAGGCGCAGAGCGTGCATCGACGCCATTTCGATCCCAATGCCGTCCAGATATCCACACTGTTATCGATCAAGACCGGTGCCTGCCCTGAGGACTGCAAGTACTGTCCGCAGTCCGGGCACTACAACACCGGACTCGAGCGCGAGAAGCTGTTGCAGGTCGAGGCAGTGCTCGAGGAGGCGCGCAAGGCCAGGGCGGTCGGTGCCAGCCGCTTCTGCATGGGCGCGGCCTGGAAACATCCCAGCGCCAGGGACATGCCCTACGTGCTGGAAATGGTGCGTGGCGTGCGTGCCATGGGGCTCGAAACCTGCATGACCCTGGGCATGTTGAGCCGGGATCAGGCCGAGCAGCTCGGGGAGGCCGGGCTCGATTACTACAACCACAACCTGGACACCTCGCCGGAGTACTACGGCGAGATCATCACCACCCGCACCTATGCAGATCGGCTGGAGACCCTGGACCATGTCCGTCAGTCCGGCATGAAGATCTGTAGCGGCGGCATTCTCGGCATGGGCGAGAGCGTCGGCGATCGGGCGGGGCTGTTGCAGCAACTGGCCAACCTGCCCGAGCACCCTGAAAGCGTGCCGATCAATATGCTGATCCGGATTCAGGGCACGCCGCTCGAACACGTCGAGGATCTCGACCCCATCGATTTCATTCGTACCATCGCCGTCGCCCGCATCCTGATGCCGCGCTCCCACGTCCGTCTGGCCGCCGGGCGTGAACTGATGAGCGACGAGACCCAGGCGCTGGCATTCCTCGCCGGTGCCAACTCTATCTTCTACGGCGAACGCCTGCTCACGGCACACAATCCTCAGGCGAGCCACGACCAGCGCCTGTTCGATCGCCTTGGCCTGCATCCGGAGCGACGCGAGGATGTCGACGATAGTGCCTACGAGGCCGCCCTCCGGGAGCGAGTAGCCCGGGCACGGCTCGATACCATGGTCACTGACGCCACGGCCCGGGTGTGAGCGAGGCCGTGGAGACAGCGCTCGAAACGCGGGACAAGTCGCTGGACAGTGTGCTGGCGGCACGGCTTGCGCGTCAGCGGCAACGCCAGCGCTACCGCCAGCGAGCGACGACGACCGGCATCGGGCCACGCTTTCGGCGAGACGGGGGCGAGAGACTCGCCTTCTGCAGCAACGATTATCTCGGGCTGGCCGGGGATCCGCGTCTGGCCGAGGCATTGACCGAAGGCGCGCGCCGTTTCGGTACCGGTGGCGGCGCCTCACATCTGGTCTGCGGTCATAGCGAAGCCCACGAACGCCTCGAATCCCGACTCGCCGAGTTGACGGGGTGCTCGCGGGCGCTGCTCTTCTCCAGCGGCTACCAGGCCAATCTCGGCGTCATCTCCACACTGCTGGGGCGAAGGGATGTGGCGCTCCACGATCGCCTCAACCACGCTTCGCTGCTGGACGCGACGCGACTGGCTGGAGCTCGGCTGGAGCGATTCGCGCATCGGGATGCCGACGACTGCGGCCAACGGTTGGCGACGCTGGCCGCCAATCGACGCACCCTGGTCGTCAGCGATGGGGTGTTCAGCATGGATGGCGATGTCGCCGACCTGGACGATCTGGCAGTGCAGTGCGAACGTCATCGGGCGTGGCTGATGGTCGATGACGCCCACGGACTGGGTGTGCTGGGCGATGAGGGCGGCGGTACGCGGCAGGCGCAAGGAATCGCACCGTGCAGGATAGCGGTTACCGTCGGCACGCTGGGCAAGGCGCTCGGTACCCAGGGGGCGTTCGTCGCCGGCAGCGAGACACTGATCGACGCGCTGATCCAGTTCTCCCGCCCCTACATCTACACCACGAGTCTCTCGCCGGCGCTGGCATGGGCGACGCTGACCAGCCTCGACATCGTCCGCGGCGAGCCGGAACGCCGCAGTCACCTCGCGTCATTGATCGCGAAATTTCGTCGCGAGGCAGCCGGCTTGCGCGAACTGGATTTGCATCTGATGCCATCGCCCACGCCGATCCAGCCGCTGGTGGTCGGGCCGAGCTGGGGCAGGGCGCCGGGCGAGGGACGGGCCAGCGAGCGAGGTGGCAACGAAGCCGCGGCGCTGGCGCTGGCAGCCGCACTCCAGGATGCCGGCACCTGGTGCAGCGCGATCCGTCCCCCCACGGTGCCCGAAGGCACCTCGCGTCTGCGCTTCACGCTGTCGGCGGCCCACACCCACGACGATCTCGACCGGCTGTTGAGCGTGCTGTTCGACGCCGCCCGCCGGCTGTCCAGTGGAGGCCCGTCGGCATGAGCACGCAGACCCTACTGCTCCTGCCCGGCTGGGCGCTCGGTTCGGCACCGCTGGAACCGTTGGCCGACGCCCTGCGTCGACGGCTGCCCCCGTGTTACCGGGTCGAGTGCATCGACTATCCCGCCTTGACCAGCCACCGCCCCGAAAGCTGGGTGGCGGCGCTGGATCATGCGCTGCCCCAGGACGCCTGGCTGGCGGGCTGGTCCCTCGGTGGGATGCTGGCCACGTCATTGGCGCAGTGGCGCGGCCGTCGGGCGCGAGGGCTGATCACGCTGGGCGCCAACGCCAGCTTCGTGACGCGATCGGGTTGGACGGAGGCGATGACGGCGGAATCCGTGGGAGAGTTCCGGCGCGGCTTGCGAGCGTCGCCCGCCCGGACGTTCAGACGATTTGCGCAGTTGAGCGCCCAGGGCGGCCGCGATACGCGTCTTCTGGGGCGCGAATTAATGACCGCGCTGGAAGCGACGCCGCTCGATCAGGCGCTGGCCGGGCTGGGAGTGTTGTCCGCGCTCGACCTGCGGGACGTATCGGCAACGCTGAGAATCCCGCAACTGCATCTGTTCGGCGACAACGATGGTCTGGTGCCAGCGGCGGCACGCCACGCCATCGCCGCACGCCTGCCCGAGGGCGGCCGTACGGCGTCGATCGCGGACGCGGGCCACGCCTTCCCGCTGGAACGCGCCGAGGAGACCGCTGAGTTCATGGCGACTTTCATTCTCTCGTCAGCTCACGCCGAGACCGACCCATGACCACCATGTCTGCTTGCCGCCGATCCGTCGCCGGCGGGGATCGCCGTCGGCAGCGGATTGCGAACGGCTTCTCACGGGCCGCGGCCAGCTATGACGCCGGCGCCCAGTTGCAGCGGGCGGTGGCCGACGACCTGTTGGCGCGGCTGCCGACCCTTGAGGGAGTGCAGACCCTGGTCGATGTCGGCTGTGGCACCGGTTATCTGGTTTCACGCCTGGCCGAGCATCACGACGGGCTTTCCATCGGTCTGGACATCGCCCCCGGCATGCTGGACGAAGCCCGGCGACGGCATGCCGGGCATGCCATTCAGTGGGTGACCGGGTGCGCGGAGGCACTGCCGTTGGCCGATGGCAGCGTTGATCTGGTGGTTTCCAGCTTGGCCGTGCAGTGGTGCGATTCGCTCGAAGGCTTCTTGAATCAGGCCGCCCGCGTACTTCGTCCCGGCGGCTGGCTCGCCTTCACGACGCTATGCGAAGGCACGCTGGAGGAGCTGCATCGGGCCTGGCAGCAGGTCGACGGCGAGCGTCACGTCAACGAGTTCATGGCCGAAGCCAGGCTGATCGATACGCTGAAGACGCCCGGTTGGCAGTGGTACGAAGTGGCCATGGCGACACGCCGAACCCATCATGCCACGCCGGCCGATACGCTGCGCGCGTTGAAGCGTATCGGCGCCAACACGATAACGGCGTCGGCGGCGGCCGGTGGTGGTCTCTCCGGTCGTCGCCGTTTCGCCCAACTGGCGCAAACGCTGGAAACCTGGCGCGAGCCGACCGGAATTCCCACCCGTTACCGCGTCGCCACGGTGCTGATGCAACGTCGTCACCTTCAGGATTGAGTCATGAACGCCTATTTCGTTACCGGTACCGATACCGACGCCGGCAAGACCGTGATCGCCACCGGGCTGATGGCAGCGGCCAGGCGTCGGGGGCTGGCCGTCGCTGGCGGTAAGCCGGTCGCTTCCGGTTGTGAGCCAAGCCCGCAAGGATTGCGCAACGCCGATGCACTGGCCATTCAGACCCAATGCCACCCGGCGTTGCCTTACGAGGTGATCAACCCCTTCGCCTTCGAGCCCGCTATCGCGCCCCATATCGCCGCCCGTGAAGCGGGCGTGGCGCTGTCGCTGTCGTCACTCAAGATTCCGATGCGCTCGCTACTGGCCCACGGCGCTGACTTCACCCTCATCGAAGGCGCCGGCGGCTGGCGCGTGCCGCTCAATGACAAGGAGTCGCTGTCGGACCTGGCGATCGAACTGGCGTTACCCGTCGTGCTGGTGGTCGGCGTGCGGCTGGGCGCAATCAATCACGCTCGATTGACGCTGGAAGCGATCCATCGCGACGGCGTGCGCGTCGCCGGTTGGGTCGCCAACGTGGTCGATCCCGAACTGCCGCGACGACAACAGAACCTGGACTCACTGGTCGAGTGGCTGAGCGAGCAGGGCGGCGCGCCGTGCCTGGGCACAGTTCCGTGGTTGGAAAAGGCGCCCTGGCTGCAGGCGCCATCAGCCGAACGCGTCGCCGATTTTCTGGATGTCGAACCCTTACTGACAACGACCGCCGAGACCGAAAACCCCAACCCTGGATTCATCGAATGACCTCCAACAATGACTGGATGCAGCGTGACCTGGCTAGCCTCTGGCATCCCTGCACCCAAATGAAGGACCACGAGACGCTGCCCGTCGTGCCGATCCGGCGCGGGAAGGGCGTATGGCTGGAGGATTTCGAGGGCAAGCGCTATCTCGATATCGTCAGCTCCTGGTGGGTCAACGTGTTCGGCCATGCCAATGACCGGATCAACGACCGGATCAAGCAGCAGCTCGACGAACTCGAACACGTGATCCTGTCCGGCTTCACTCACCAGCCGGTGATCGAGCTGTCGGAAAGACTCGGACGACTGGCACCCGCCGGCCTCGGCCACTGCTTCTACGCCGACAACGGCTCTTCCGCCGTCGAGATCGCGCTCAAGATGAGCTACCACTACTGGCGCAATGTCGGGCGGCCGGAGAAGCGGCGCTTCCTGACCATCACCAACGGCTATCACGGCGAGACGCTGGGGGCGCTCTCGGTGGGAGACGTGGCGCTTTACACCGACACCTACCGCTCGCTGCTGCTGGACGTGATCAAGGTGCCGGCGCCGGACGGCTTCGGCCTGCCGCGAGATCAATGGGCCGACCAGGCGCGAGGCGCCTTCGCCTACATGGAAGCGGCGCTGGCGCGTCACGCCCACGAGTTGGCGGCGGTCATCGTCGAGCCGTTGATCCAGTGCGCAGGCGGCATGCGCATGTACCCGCCGGAGTATCTGACCTGGCTGCGCGAGGCCTGCGACCGTCACGGCGTCCAGTTGATCTTCGACGAGATCGCTGTCGGTTTTGGCCGCACCGGGACTCTGTTCGCCAGCGAGCAGGCGGGCGTGCGCCCCGACTTCCTGTGTCTCTCCAAGGCGCTCACTGGCGGCTACCTGCCGCTGTCGGTGGTGATGACCACCGACGAGGTCTACGCCGCCTTCTACGACGACTATTCGACGCTCAAGGCGTTCCTGCACTCCCACAGCTATACCGGCAACCCGCTGGCCTGCGCCGCCGCGCTGGCGACGCTGGATATCTTCGAGCAGGACGACGTGATCGCCACCAACCGTGGCAAGGCCGAGACGATGGGGCGGCTCGCCGAACCGCTGCGCGACCACCCCCACGTCGGCGACGTCCGCCAGACCGGCATGGTGGTAGCGATCGAGATGGTCGCGGACAAGGCCAGCCTGACGCCTTACGACTTCCGCGAACGTCGCGGCCTGCGCGTTTACCAGCACGCGCTCTCGCGCGGGGTGATGCTGCGGCCGCTGGGCAACGTCATCTACTGGATGCCACCCTACGTGATCTCGCAAGAGGAGCTGGCCATGGTGGCGCAAGTCACCCACGAGGGGCTGGAACTGGCCACCGCGGATCAATAATTTGAAACCCGGCTAACTCCCTGTCGACGAAAGTCGCGGGTCAGTTGGCCGGCGACAGGGAATCCGGCAGGCACGCCGTGGTCGAGACCATGGCGCCGCGGTCGCCCCAAGGTGATGAAACCGCAGCGGTTTTGGAAATCGTCCGCAATCTGGCAGGGCGACAGTGGTTTTCCGGCAAATGATTTCCCCGCGCTGGAACGATGGGCATCATACGTCATACATGACTACAGGATTCATCCATAAGCGCCATTTTTGGTAGAAGCCTTACCATGATGACGGCTAAGTACGAATTGTTGGCATGGCACCGCTTCTCACATAGTGAACTCGCCGATGGGGCATTTTCTTCTCATTGTCAGGATTAAAACGGGCGTTTTTGATCCGTCGAAAATGACACGGGAAGAAACGGGCCCAGGAGAGTATTCCCATTCCTGTGTGGAGACAGTCATGTCCATCTATCAGAGCGATATCGATTCACTCGAGCGATTGCGTCGGGAACAGAATGGCCGCTGGAACAATATCGATCCGGAAAACGTGGCACGGATGCGGGCCCAGAACCGCTTCCGTACCGGCCTCGACATCGCCCGCTACACCGCCGCCGTGATGCGCCGCGACATGGAGGCCTACGACCGGGACCCTTCCCGTTATACCCAGTCGCTGGGGTGCTGGCACGGCTTCGTCGGCCAGCAGAAGATGATCGCCATCAAGAAACACCACGGTACGACGCAGGGGCGGTATCTCTATCTCTCCGGTTGGATGATTGCCGCCATGCGCTCGGAGTTCGGCCCGCTTCCCGATCAGTCGATGCACGAGAAGACAGCCGTTCCGGCCCTGATCGAGGAACTCTATACTTTTCTTCGCCAGGCGGATTCCAGAGAGTTGACGCTGCTTTTCCGGGAACTGGACAGCGCCCGGAAACAGGGTAACGAGGTGGTGGCGCGGGGAATCGTGGAGAAAATCGATAACTTCGAGACCCATATCGTGCCGATCATCGCCGACATCGATGCCGGCTTCGGTAACGAAGAGGCGACCTACCTGCTGGCGAAAAAGATGATCGAAGCGGGCGCCTGCTGCATCCAGCTCGAGAACCAGGTGTCGGATGCCAAGCAGTGCGGGCACCAGGATGGCAAGGTCACCGTTCCCCACGAAGACTTCGTCGCCAAGATCAACGCGGTTCGCCATGCGTTTCTGGAACTCGGCGTGGAGGAGGGCGTGATCGTCGCCCGGACCGACTCGCTAGGCGCCGGCCTGACCCAGAAACTGCCGGTCAGCAAGGAACCCGGAGATCTCGCCCACCAGTACAACGGTTTTCTCTGCACCGTGCCGATTTGCTCGGCGGACGATGTCAACGAAGGCGATACGATCATCAAGCTCGACGGCGATCTGCGCAAACCCCTGCGTCTCGCCAACGGACTCTATCGGTTCCGCTCCGATACCGGCGAGGATCGCGTGGTGCTGGACTGCATCAACGCCCTGCAGAATGGCGCCGACCTGCTGTGGATCGAGACCGAGAAACCCCATGTCGGCCAGATCGCCGGCATGGTCGATCGTATCCGCCAGGTCGTGCCCAATGCCAAGCTGGTCTACAACAACTCGCCCTCGTTCAACTGGACGCTCAACTTCCGCCAACAGGTCTTCGACGACTGGGAGCGAGAAGGGCAGACAGAAGGGCAACGAGAGGGGCGGTCGCTCTCCGGCATCGAACGCAGCCAACTGATGAGCGCCGCCTACGACGATTCCAAGCTGGCGCGGGAGGCGGATCACCGTATCCAGGCATTCCAGCGCGACGCAGCCCGCGACGCCGGCGTATTCCACCACCTGATCACCCTGCCAACCTACCACACGGCGGCGCTCTCCACCGACGAGCTGGCCGAGGGCTACTTCGGCGAGGCCGGCATGCTGGCCTACGTCGCCGGCGTCCAGCGCCGGGAGATTCGGCGAGGCCTGGCCTCGGTCAAGCATCAGGATATGGCCGGCTCCAATATCGGCGACGACCACAAGGAGTACTTCTCCGGTGCCGCCGCGCTCAAGGCCGGCGGCGGGCTCAATACCATGAACCAGTTCGGCTGAGCCACGGCTGAAAGGCGACCGACGATCCGGTCGCGACAACGACAGCGGGCCATGCCTCGGATCGAGGCATGGCCCGCTTTTCGCAGCCCGTAGCTCGTGGCTTCAGCCTACAGCTTGTACGACGCCGGGTTGTCCCAGATGCTGTCTTCCTCGGCGAAGGCCGGGTTGTCGTCGGTGATTGCACGCTCGCCGATCAACTGCATCCAGGAGTCGATGTCGGCGCTGCTGATCTTGTCGTCCGAGCCGTCCTGCTTGTGCAGCGTATCCAGCAGGGCAAAGAAGTCCTCGTTGTCGAGCAGGAATTGTGCCGCGTCCCGCTCTTTCTTGGAGTGGCCGTTTTCCGGGTCGGCGATCTTCTCGAGATCCTTCTTGCTGACGATATCGTCGCCGCCCGTCCAGTCGTTGCCGCCATCGCCCTCGTCCCAGTTGAAGAGAATGGTGTCGATGGTCTCCTTGTTCTCCTGGTAGAACTCCTGGCCGTGGATATTGAGCTGCATCTGGTCCTGGTCGAAGTCGAAGAAGAAGTCGTCGACGTTGCCGTTCTCCCGGATCTCCTGGGTGAATTTCTCGTACTGCTCTGGTTGCGCCTCCCACGCCGCCATGTCCTCGGGGAACCACTCCTTGAACAGCGGGTCGGGCTCCTTGTCGTCGTCACCGGCGTGCATCATGTCCTTGAAGCCGTAGCTGGAGTTGATCAGGTAGTTGAACTTCTCGCCCCAATCGTCCTCCGTCACGCCATCTTCGGCGAACTGCTCGAACTGGTCGCGTATCTTGCCTTCGGTCTCGGCGCCTTTCTTCTGCGCCATCACCGCATTGAGGATCAGGCTGGCGAAGCCGACGCCCAGCCCGATCAGGTTGCCGATGGGGCCGGCCGCGCGCAGGCCCGCGCCCAGCCCGGAGAGCACGCGGGACGCGGTCTGCAGCGATGCCCCGATTTCAGCGGCCCCGCCGATGGTGAAGAACGAGCCGGAGACCACGCCGGTGGAGCTGGCGGCGAACTCTATCGGGGTGCCGCCGTTCTTGATCAGCTGGTTCAGCCCGACACCCGCCACGACGGTGTCGAGAATGCCGCCGGCGAAGTCGGTCATGTAGGCCAGGCCCTTGAGCGCCGGGCCGATGAGCGCCTTCTTCTTGCTGCCGATGTCGCCATCGCCACCGGTGCCGCCGGGGCTGTCGGGCGACGTGCCGCCAGGGGTGGGTTCGCCGTTGGTCATCACGTCGGCTTCGGCATCCAGCGCCTGGTTGAAGGGCTGCATGGCGACTTTCGACGATTCGCCGTTGGCGGGATCGAAACGCTGCTGGAGATCGCCGCTGAGGCTGTCGAGGTCGTCCAGCGCGTCGCCGGCGCCGCTGGGCAGGGCGCCGCCGTCCGTCGGGCGCACGTCGTCCAGGCGGTTGGCGATCTCGTCCAGGCGATCGAGCTGCTGTGCGCGATCGCTGTCGGAGAGCGTCGGGTCGGATTCGATCGACGAGCGGATGGCACGATGTCTCTCCATGATCTCGTCGAACAGGGCCGGCGCCTGTTCCGGCATCTTGCCCTTACCCTTGCCATCGGCATCCAGCAGCTCGCGGTACTCCGCCACTGCGCGGTCGAAGTCGTCGATCTGGGCGAAGCGCTGCTCCGACGGCGTCGCCGAGGAGGCGAAAGGCTGGATCTCCTCGAACAGGTCGTCGACCACTCCCCTGAGATCGTCCGCATTCTGGGGCGCCAGGCCCTCCTTCTTCATCTCGACCTTGTCGAGCCGATCCTCGATCGTGTCCAGGCGCTGCTGGATCTCCTTCTTCTCGTCGTCGCTGAGCGAGTCGGACTCCTTGACGATGCGGTCGACCTCGTCGAGCTGGCCCTGGATGTCGTCGACCAGCCCCTGGGCCTTCTGCTCGAAGTCGGGAGCGTCCTTCTGATCGAGAAGGGTATCGAAGGATTCGAGCTTGCCGCGGATGTCGTCCAGCTTGCCCCGGGCCTGCTCGCCCGGGTTGAGGGAGGGCGCCTTGTCGCCATTGAACGTGTCGGGGAAGCGCTCGCGCAGGACGTCGCCCATCTCCTTGTCGAGACCGAGCGCCTGGGTGATATTGGGGCTGCCGAACAGCTTGGCCAGCCGGCTGCCCTCGTCGAGTTTGGGACCCACCGCGTCGGTGATGCCCTTGAGCGCGAAGGGCGTGGTGCCGATGAACACCAGCATGCCGCGCGCGACGGTCATGCGCTCTTGCCAGGTGTCGCCGAAATCATCGCCCGAGCGGCGATAGATGGCGTTGGCCAGCGCTGCGGTGCCGCCGATGGCGAACATCGTGTTCGAGCTCATCAGGCTGCGGAACTGGGATTTCAGCGAACTCTGCACGTTGGTGCGCTGGCTGTCGCTGAGCTCGACGATGGGTGGCTGGCCGTCGCGGCTGGTGGTCATGTTGCGGAACTGCTCGTTCACCTTCTTCATAACATCGCGCATGAGGGACGAATCCTTCAGCGCCGTCTCGACGTTGCTGCCGCTCAACGCCGCCGTCTTGATCACCTCCTTGAGGCCGGCGGCGATCGCCATGATCTTGGTGAACTGCAGCTTCTCGTCCGCCGACAGGTTGGGCGGTACCGAGCCCTTGGGATCGGTCTTGTCGGCGGAGAGCGCATCCTTTACCGCGTTCCAGACGCCATCGGTGGTCTGGATGCCGAAGGTGCTGTAGGTAATCCCGGTGAGAACGGTCGGCACCATGTCGGCGGCGACCTGTTCCGCGGCCTCTTCACTCTCCGGCGAGACCTCTCCGCTCTCGTATTCGGCGTCGATGTCGGCGAGTTCCTCCTCGAGGCCTCTGGCGGTACTGGCCGCCGTGATGCTGCCTCTCGCCTCGGCCGCGCGGTCGGGATCGAGGGCCTGCAGCGTGTTCAGGTCATTGTTCAAGCGGGTGGCGGCCTCGTCGCCGAAGCCCTTGTCGCGCAGCTCCTCGATGGCATCGAGATAGTCCGCGCCATTGTCGCCGGTCAACGAGTCGTAGATCTTGTCGGCGAGCCCGTCGCGATCCTTGATCTTGCTCTGGGCCTCCGCCATCGCCTCGTCGGTGAACTCGGCGATCTCCTCGTCCCCGAGCAGCTTGGCGAGCTCCTCGCCGAGCTTCTCCTCGTGGATCAGGCCACGCAGGTCGGCCGGGTCCATGCCCTGGGTATCGCTGGCGTAGTAGGTCCAGTCGCCGCCGTGGTCTACCGTCATGTAGGGCAGATACTGGAAGCTGCCATCGTCCAACTGGGACTTGAGCTCAAGCAGGCGGGCATATTTCTTGAAGTTCTCGTTGTCCGAGTTTTCCGCCTTCTCCTCCAGCTTCTCCATGTAGAGTTCGGTGACCGTCTTGGCCTCACCGTCGTCGTTCTCGACGGTGGTCTCCTGACCCATCAGGTTGGTCTCTTCCGAGCCGGGCAGGTCGTGATCGGCGAACACGTCGTCGATGACATCCTCGCTGGAGGTCTGCTGGAAGCTGGAGGCGGCCTCGAAATGCTCCGGTGTCACCCCCTTGGAGACCACGAACTTCTCGCCATCGACCTCGACCAGCTTGAGCCCCTCGATGACGTCGCCGTGCTCGTCGGTGGCGCTCTTGACGCTGTCACCCTTGCCCAGCACCGGGATGTCCTCGTCGGCGGAGCGCAGCTTGTAGCCGTCGTCCTCGAATTCGTGGATCCGATTCCAGGTCTGCTGTGCGGTGGAGACCGTTTCGAACAGTGCCGGCGTCAACGCCTTCGATACCACCACGTCCTTGCCGTCGTGAGTGGTGTAGCGAATGACGTCCTCCCGCGCATCGTTCTGCCAATGGAACCGCTTGTAGTCGTTGAAGTCGGGGGCTTCGGTATCGGCGCCGGCAATGGTGGCGCCATCCTCGACCGCAATGTCGATGGCATCCTGATGCTCGGCGTTACCGCCCAGGGTCGCGTACTGCTCGCTGAGATAGTCATAGAGTTCCGGATTGTCGCTGCGTGCGACGACGAACTTCTCGCCGTCATGCTCGTAGCGAATCACCTCCGGGCCCATCTCACCGGGCGCGCCGACTTCGGTGTTGTAGTAGGGCGGTGGCGTGGCGTCGCTGCCGATGCGCTGGTAGCCATCCGCCTCGCTCTTGTTGATGCCGATCAGGCTCTCGTAATCCTTCTTGACGGCAGCGAAGAGCTCAGGGTTGGCGCGCTCGGCAACCACGACCCGGGTGCCGTTCTGCATCTCGTAGCGGATGACACCCTTGGCGACTTCGTCGGGCGGGGCGATGAAACGGTAGTCGCTCAGCTTGCCGGGAGGCTCGGCATCGGGCGGCAACACGCCATAGCCATCCTCTCCGCTCTCGTTGAGGCCATTGATCTGGTCGAAATCCTGCTTGAGCGTCTCGAACAGCTCCGGGGTGGATTGCCGGTCGACCTCGACGATCTTGCCGCCCTTGGTCTCGTAGCGAATGAGATCGTCGCCAATGGTCACGATCTGCTTGTAATCGTTCAGGTTCCTGGGCGCCTCGGTGTCGGCATCCGCGCGCTTCCCAGGCTTGGACTCGTCGTCATCGGAGGAGGGGGATTTCCGGCTCAGGTTCAGGGTCTTCGACAGCGTCGACTGCCAGCGCCCGGCGCTGCGCTCGCCGACACTCGGGTCGCCAGTATCTGGGACATGGTTCGAAGCATTCTCTCGCGTGATTTCCTGAGCCATGGCAAAAAGGCCTCCCTATCGTTTATCAAATACTCGTTCAATATCCTCTTGAAATCAGCGCCGATTCGATAAAAGAGGTGTCACCCTGTCGTAAAGTCGTCAGTCGTTGTCACGATTTCGTAACACGGTTGATTGGAAATTTGACGCCTACGCTAGACGAACAGGATCGTCGATGCCCATTCGATAACCGATTCGGCTTCGACCGAATTCATGCAGCAATAGCCGACACGCCCTTGTGTGGTGGGCGTTGCAGAAAATGTTGTTTTATGTTGCCAAAATGTTCCAGTTATGTTGTAAGACGTTACGAAATTCGGCGCCGAACATTGATATAAAAGCGGGGGAGATTTGGCGGGAATGACAACGGAGCGATACGCGTCATGCCGGGGGTCGTGGATGAGGTGAGTCAGCAGGTGATCCGGGGCTGGTATGTCGATGACAGCCAGAGCGGGCCCCGTGCGGTGCTGGTCTCGATCAACGGCGAGGTTCGCTACTGCGCGCTGTGCCAGGAGCCGAGACCCGATGTGGTCGAGGGGGGCATCGCGACCCGGGCCGATGTCGGTTTTATCGCGCCGATGCCGCTGCAGCCAGGAGATCTCGTTCGAGTCAGCGCGCTCGATGGTGGGCGACTGCTCAACGATGGCCTGGCCGTGGTGGTGGCGCATGACGTCGGCGACGGATTCATCGACGTCGAGACAGGCACAGCCCACCCCGTCTTGGGGCCATTGGTCATACCGCTGCGACCCCATCTCGACATTCGCGCGTTCCGCCCGCTGCTGGGTCATATGGGCCATCTCTCCGCGCTGGAGGTGCGAACGGCGGATACCTGCTACGTCGTCCACTGCCAACTGCCGCGCTCCCTCGCCGAGGGTCTGGAACGGCTCTACCGCCATGTGCTCGCGCCTGCCGGAATCGCGGCGCCGTCGTTGAAAGCCGTCATTAACCACGGGGAGGCCGCCAGCCTGGTGGTGGAGCGAATCGAGGCGCAGCCGCTGGGCGCCTATCGCGAGGGCAGGGAGCCTGCCTTTCGCGACACGATGGATTCGCTGGTATGGCTTGCCTTCATCGACCGTCACGGTGGTGGTCCGATCGTGATATCGGCCGTCGAGGACGTCGCGCACTGAACAAGATGGTCTCCGGCGTCTGTCTTGTGGCACTCAAACGACGGCAGTGGCGAGAATTCGGACGGCTGCTGAGAATGGCGTTGGTCGCCTATCGATTGCCGCGCGTCTTCTCCCACGGTGACCTTCATCCCCAGAACGTGCTGATTCAGAATTCGACCGGTGCTCCGGTACTTATCGACTGGGATCACGCAGGGATGCTGCCGGTGGGCTGTGATCTCGCCCGCCTGCTGCTGAGCGTGCCACCCAGGCTCGCCGAATCCTGGATCGAGGCGGCGCAGGAGCGAAAAGGAGGCCCCAGGCCGGATGCGATGCTTTTGGGATGGCTGATCATGACCTATTTCGCCATGTCTCAGCGTCATTCCGAGTTCCATGACACGGAGGCGGGCAGGCATTTGCATCGGCGGTTCGCCGAGTTATCTAGCCGACGACGCCCTGGAGTTGGGGGAGTTTTCCATGAAAATTGAGGCAATCGCGAAGCATCGCCTGCCTTCGGTTTGCGGGTTCTCATGTCGCTCACCTCATTAACAGTATCATTACTTTTTTAGGAAAAGCTGTGCTGGTACCTGCCTTAATGACTGGCTTAGAATACGTAGCTATGGAATTTTCCGCAGGAAGCGGAATTTTTGGTTAACTGGTTAATTTCTAACCGTTAACACAGTGTCATCCGGGCATTTGACAGGGGAAGGTATGGATATCGATGCCTGGTTGAGCATCGCGACAGTCATGGCGGTTCTGGCCACGCTCGTTTTCACCCGGATCGCGCCGGACGCCATTCTGGTCGGTGCCATGGCGTTTCTGATTTTTACCAACGTGCTGACTCCCCAGGAAGCGCTGTCCGGCTTCGCCAATACCGGGGTGATGACCATCGCGGCGCTATATGTGGTCGCGGCAGCCCTGAAGGAGACCGGCGCGATCAAATGGATAGCCGGGCAGTTGCTGGGTCAGCCGACGACGCTGCGTCGGGCGCAGTGGCGGGTGATGCTGCCCGCCTCGATCATGAGTGCTTTCATGAACAACACTACGGTGGTGGCGATGTTCATACCCGCCATTCAGGATTGGTCCAACCGCCTGCGGCTGCCGCCCTCCAAGCTGCTGCTGCCGCTCAGCTACATCTCTATCCTCGGCGGTACCTGCACGTTGATCGGTACCAGCACCAACCTGGTGGTCGATGGCCTGCTACAGAGTCGGCTGGGCATTTCTCTCGGCATGTTCGAGTTGACCTGGATTGGGCTGCCGATTCTTATCGTCGGTGGCGGGTTCATCCTTATCTTCGCGAAATGGCTGCTACCGCAGCGGGATGGCACCAACGCCCAGTTGGACCAGGTGCGGGAATACAGCGTGGAGGTCTCCGTCGAATCCAGCGGGCCACTGGTAGGTAAGTCGATCGCCGATGCCGGGCTGCGCAACCTGCAGTTCGGCTATTTGACCGATATCGAGCGCGACGACCACCTGATGACAGCAGTACCGCCGGAGACGAAGCTGTTGGGCGGTGACACGCTGGTATTCATCGGTGCGCCGGAGTGTGCCAGGGAGCTCCGCGAGATTCGAGGGTTGAGCCCGGCCAACGGCAACGTTCAGAAGCTGGAGGTCGCCCAACACCGGCGGTGTCTGGTCGAAGCGGTGGTCAGCCCGGATTTTACCGGCATCGGGCAGACGGTCCGGGAGTCACGGTTTCGCTCGCGCTTCCAGGCGGTGATCCTGTCGATCTCCCGCCATGGCCGTCGCCTGAACGGCAAGGTTGGCGATATCGAACTCCAGGTCGGCGACACCCTGTTGCTGGAGACCGGCCAGGAATTCGTCGAGCAGTATCGTTACCGTAAGGATTTCCTGCTGGTCAGCCAGCTCAACGACTCCACGCCACCCAATTTCGAGAAAGCGCCGCTCTCTCTGGGCATTCTGGGGGTGATGGTCGTGCTCAGCGCGACCAACCTGATATCGATCCTGGAAGCCGCCTTCCTCGCGGCCGGGGCGCTGCTGATGACCGGCTGCCTCACCATGGGCAAGGCGCGGCGCTATATCGATCTTTCCGTACTGATCGTGATCGCTGCCTCGTTCTCCCTCGGCGCGGCGATGACCCAGTCCGGCGCGGCGCGGACCATCGCCGAGCTGGTCGTCGGGCATGTCGATTCGCCCTGGCTGGCCTTGGCGTTCATCTACCTGATGACAGTGCTGTTCACCGAGATGATCACCAACAACGCCGCGGCGGTGCTGATGTTCCCCATTGCGCTGGCGGTCTCGCAACAGCTGGGGGTGGATTTCATGCCGTTCGTGATCGCCATCACCGTTGCTGCCTCGGCCAGCTTCATGACCGCCCTGGGTTACCAGACCAATCTGATGGTCATGGGGCCGGGAGGGTATCAGATGCATGACTATTTCAAGCTGGGCCTGCCATTGAGCTTGATCGTTGGGGCTGTCAGTATTCTACTCATACCCATGATCTGGCCTTTCTAGAGTTATAGACAGGGATGCATGGTAAAAGAGGTCCGACGGTCCGGTAGCACTAGTCTAGATTCGGACCGGGGCGTACCGAAACGACAGACAAGGGAATGCAATGAAAATCGATGAAGTCATCAGGCGTGAACTTCTCTCTGGCGTAGCCGATGCCGGTGAACGCGTGTTGGAGATCTACGCTCAGGATTTCAGCGTCGAGACCAAGGCCGACGATAGTCCGCTGACTCAGGCGGATATGGCCGCGCACCGCGCGCTCACCGCGCTGCTGCGGCGTGTAACGCCGGAAATACCGCTGCTCTCCGAGGAGAGCGATGCCATCCCTTTCGAAACCCGCCGGCAATGGTCGAGCTACTGGCTTATCGATCCCCTGGATGGCACCAAGGAATTCATCAAGAAAAACGGCGAGTTCACGCTCAACGTGGCGTTGGTCGAGAATGGCGTACCGGTCTTCGGGATCGTGCATGCGCCGGTGCTCGGCATGACCTGGTGGGGAGATGCCGACATCGGCGCGTTCAAGATCACCACCGACGGCGAACAACCGATTCGCGTGCGTGAGCTCCCGGTGGCGGGCGACCGGCCCTGGCTGATCGTCGGCAGCCGTTCCCACGGCGCGGAATCGTTCGAAGCCTTCTGCGCCCAGCTACCGACCCACGAGCGGGTTTCCATGGGTAGCTCGCTCAAGCTCTGTCTCGTCGCCGAAGGCGCCGCCGATCTCTACCCGCGCCTGGCGCCGACCTGCGAATGGGACACCGCCGCCGCCCAGGCCGTCGTCACCGCGGCGGGCGGCCAGGTGCTCGACGCCGAAACCCTCGAGCCGCTGCGCTGCAACCAGCAGGAAAGCACACTCAACCCGTTCTTTATTGTGTGCGGACAGCGCGATTCACGCTGGGAAGGGGCCCTTCGGGCCAGTTTGAAGAGATAAGAGGGAAGCAAGAAGAGGGATGAGAAGTGAGGGTTACAGCGATGAGAGCAGGGAATTTTTCTTCCTTCTGCTAGCCGTATAGCGGCGCTTATATCCTCCTTCTTGATGCCTGATCGACACTGCTTTTATGGAAATCATATGACAGAAATTACCCCCGAACGCCAGACCCATCTCAAGCAGCTCGAAGCCGAGTCCATCCACATTATTCGCGAGGTCGCGGCCGAGTTCGGCAATCCGGTGATGCTCTACTCGATCGGCAAGGACTCCTCGGTGATGCTGCACCTGGCACGCAAGGCGTTCTATCCCGGTCCACCGCCGTTCCCGCTGATGCACGTCAACACCACCTGGAAGTTCAAGGAGATGATCGAGTTCCGCGACAAGATGGCCGCGGAGGTCGGCATGGAGCTGATCGAGCACATCAACGAGGAAGGTCGGG
>NZ_VTPX01000018.1 GCF_008298015.1 Salinicola corii
TCCGATGGCGACTGGTCGATTTTGTGGGGCAGCGGTCTGTCGATCGGACTGTGGCTGGTGGCGATCATCGGCCTGCTGCTGCCGGTGATCGTGGGGCCGATCCTGCGTCGTCGGATGCAGGCGGCCAGAGCGAGAACCCAGGATTGACGAGTTCGATCAGCTATTATCCTTACTCGCTTTCTCTCTGAGGAACGTTGTATGAGCGATGAAAAATCTGCGGTCATCGAGGCGCTGGCGCCGGCCGGGCGACTACGCGTCGCGATCAACTACGGCAATACTGTCCTGGCCCAGCGTGGAGAGAACGGTGAGCCTGTCGGTGTCTCTGCGGCGCTGGCGCGGGCATTGGCGGAGGAACTCGGGGTGGAAGCGGAGTTTGCCACTTTCGACGGTGCCGGTGACGTGTTCGCCGCCATCGACGACGACGCCTGGCGGATCGGCTTTCTCGCCCGCGACCCGGTGCGGGCCGAGAAGATCCACTTCACCGATCCCTACGTGATCATCGAAGGCACCTACCTGGTGCCGGATGCGGCGCCGTTCCAGGATGTCGACGAGCTGGATCGCGACGATATCCGCATCGCGGTGGGCAAGGGCGCGGCCTACGATCTCTATCTGACACGGGCGTTGACGCATGCCAGCCTGGTTCGCGCTGCCACGTCCGCCGCGGCGATCGAGCTGTTCGCCGAGCAGGGGCTTGATGCCGCCGCCGGCGTGCGTCAGCCACTCGCGGCCTATGCCGCGTCGAATCCCGGTTATCGTGTCCTGCCAGGGCGCTTCACCGCCATCGAGCAGTGCATGGCCGTGACCAGGGCCCAGGCGTCGGATCGGGTCACGCGCTACGTCGAGAATTTCCTCTCCCGGATGAAGCAGAACGGGTTGGTGAAACGGGCGCTGGTGGAGAGCGGACAGGACGAGACCCAGGCGGCCCCGTGAGCAAGACAGCGGTGTGAAATGGCAAGCCGTTGCCCACAGACGACGACACCGACCCTCGGGTCGGTGTCGTCGCTTGTCACCGGATCATGAATCGGTGCTATTTCGCGGCTTTCTCCAGCGCCGCCACGGCGGGGAGGGTCTTGCCTTCGACGTATTCGAGGAAGGCACCGCCGCCGGTTGAGATGTAGGAGACCTGGTCGGCGATGCCGTACTTGTCGATGGCGGCCAGGGTGTCACCGCCACCGGCGATGGAAAAGGCGGGGCTCGCGGCGATCGCCTTCGACAGCACTTCGGTGCCCTTGCCGAACTGGTCGATCTCGAACACGCCAACCGGGCCGTTCCACAGAATGGTGCCGGCGTTTTCCAGCAGGCTGGCAAGGTGCTTCGCGGTCTCCGGGCCAATATCCAGGATCATCTCGTCGTCGCCGACCTGATCGACCGGTTTGACCGTCGCTTCGGCGGATTCGGAAAACTCGGTGGCGACGACCACGTCGGTGGGCAGCGGGATCTCGACCTTGGCCATCAGTTCCTTGGCCTTGTCGATCAGATCCGCTTCATGGAGCGACTTGCCTACGCCGTAACCGGCCGCGGCGATGAAGGTGTTGGCGATGCCGCCACCGACGATCAACTGATCGCACTTCTCCGACAGCGAATAGAGCACGTCGAGCTTGGTCGACACCTTGGAGCCACCGACGATGGCGGCCATCGGGCGTTTGGGCGCGCTGAGCGCCTTTTCCAGCGCGTCGAGCTCGTTGGCCAGCAGCGGCCCGGCGCAGGCGTGCGGCGCGAATCGGATCACGCCATGGGTGGAGGCCTGGGCGCGGTGGGCGGTACCGAAGGCGTCCATCACGTAGATATCGCAGAGGGCGGCATATGCCTTGGCGAGCGCTTCGTCGTCTTTCTTCTCGCCCTCGTTGTAGCGTACGTTCTCGAGCAGCACGACTTCACCGGTGGTGATCTCGACGTTGCCGTCGAGGTACTCCTTCTCCAGCCGTACCGGCTTGCCCAGCAGCTCGGAGAGATGCTCGGCCACCGGGGCCAGGGTGAACTCATCCGCCGGCTCGCCCTCGGTGGGCCGACCCAGGTGACTCATCAGCATCACGCTGGCGCCGGCGTCGAGCGCGGCCTGGATCGTCGGCAGGCAGGCGCGGATGCGGGCATCGCTGGTGACCTTGCCGCCCTTGACCGGGACGTTGAGATCCTCGCGGATCAGCACGCGTTTTCCGGAGAGATCGAGTTCAGACATCTTGAGTACGGTCATGAAATCCTTTCCTTAGAGGGTGTTTAATAAAGGGCTGCACTCGCCGATACGGCGTTGAAACCCTCCTCGTGCGCGAGCCCGGTCAACATGCTCATTTACTGCTCGTAAACTCCGCTGTTTCATCCGGTTTTGCCTTGTCTCGTCTTCGTTCGCCTGTTTCTTAAATACCCTCTCCTGAGGAGGTGGCGGGTTCGGATACGGGAGATGACAGTTCGAGCCAGTGGCGGGCGACATCGAGCATCCGGTTGGCGAAGCCCCATTCGTTGTCGAACCAGCACAGCGACTTGAGCAGGCGGCCGCCGGCCACACGGGTCTGAGTGGCATCCACGATACCCGAGCGCGGATCGTGGTTGAAGTCGACCGAGGCCATCGGCTCGTAGGTCACGCCGAGCAGGCCCAGGTAGCGCTCGCGGCTGGCGGCGGCCAGGCAGGCGTTGACCGCGTCGGCGTCGGTATCGCGCTCGAGCGAGATCGCCAGATCCATGGCCGAGACGTTGATGGTCGGTACCCGCACGTGAAGGCACTCGAAGCGATCCGCCAGATGCGGCATCAGGCGGCCGATGCCGCGTGCCAGACCGGAATCTACCGGGACGATCGACTGCATCGCCGAGCGTGTCAGGCGCAGGTCGCTGTTGTGGTAGGCGTCGATCACCGGCTGGTCGTTCATCGCCGAATGAATGGTGGTGGTGACGCCATGGGAGACGCCGAAGCTGGCGTCCAGCACCTCGAGGATCGGTATCAGGCAGTTGGTGGTACACGACGCCGCCGAGACGATCCGCATGTCGGGGGCGATCGCGCTCTGATTGACGCCGTAGACTACCGTGGCGTCGACGTCCGCTGCCGCCGGCTGGGAGAACAGCAATCGCGCCGCGCCGGCTTGGAGATGCCGCTCGGCGGTGGCGCGATCCTTGAAACTGCCGGAGCACTCCAATAGCAGGTCGATGCCGAGCTCGTCCCACGGGAGCGTCTCCGGTTCGGCAGCGTTGAGGACACGAATGATCCTGCCGTTGACGATCAGGCAGCCATCGCGCGCTTCGACATGGCCGGGAAAGCGCCCGTGGGTGGTGTCATAGCGGGTCAGGTAGGCGATCGTCTCCAGGTCGGAGCGCTCGTTGATGGCGACGATCTCCAGCGGCAGATCGGGGCGCTCGATCAGTGCACGCAGCACACTCTGGCCGATACGGCCGTAGCCGTTGATGGCGACGCGATAGGTCATGGCGAGTCCGATAACCCGAGGTTGAGGACGAGGGTCGAGGCCGGCCATCTTAGCGCATCCATGCCGGACCAGCCGATCCTGAGCCGGATGTCAGGCCAAGGGACTGGACGCAAGAGCGATCGCCTCATAGTTTGGAACGATCTCTCTGGTACCGGATGCGCTCACCGATGGTTATTGCCGACACGCCTTTCGTTGCGATCGCGGTCCCATCCATGGCTGTCGGGACGACGAGGCCATGAGGCGGCGTCTCGAATCGTTGTCGTTCTATCTCTCCGCCACCGAGTGTCTGGTCGAGGGCGAGGCCAGCGGCGTGGTCCTGAACCGCTCGATGCCATGCCGATTGTGGGAGGACCCGGAGCTAGAGCAAGGCGAGGGGATCGGCGATCGCGACCTGCCGCGTGGCGACCCCGTCGCCGGGCGAGCGCTGGTCGTTGCTTGCAAGCCGGGTTCGAGCAGCGGCGGTGTCGGGCTACTGGAGGCCATCCATGCCGGGCAGGCGCCGGCGCTGGTCGTGCTCGACCGTCCCGACGAGGCCATTGCGCTGGGAGCTATCGTCGCCGCGGAGGTGCTGTCGCTCTCG
Source organism: Salinicola corii (assembly GCF_008298015.1). Lineage (GTDB taxonomy): Bacteria > Pseudomonadota > Gammaproteobacteria > Pseudomonadales > Halomonadaceae > Salinicola > Salinicola corii. Next base: position 3,988 of record NZ_VTPX01000018.1, read on the forward strand.
TTGCCGGTGGTGGTGCTGGATGAGGCACGTTTTGCCATGGCCCAGGCGGCGCATCTGGTCACGCTCTATCGCGGTGGCCGGCTCGTCCTGAGCGGCCCCCGCCTGGCGGGCCTGGCCAGCGTCACGGCCGGCGGAGAACTGGGGCACGAGCCGACACCACACTTTGCCGCCAACGATGGCTTCACGCTCTCGCCGGAGGACCGGCGCTGTCTCGATGGCGCTGCCGGTCCGGCCGCCCAGGCCGCGATGCGGGTCGTCGTCGGCATGGCTCGCCTTCAGGGTGTCCGGGCGTTGTTCGACGTGGATCGCATTCACGTCGGCGGCGATATCGAGATCGGCCCGGCGGGTCTGGCGCTCGCCGCGCAACTGGTCGAATGGGGCGGCGAGTTCCGCGTACCGACGACGATCGGGGCACTCGGCGAGGCGACGACGCACGTCGTCAAGGCCTGCCGAGCGCTCGGCGCGATACCGCTCGCCGATTCATCGCCATCGCGGGCGGGCGCCGAGTGGCCCTGGCCGCTCGCGCTCTGCGTGGCGATCGTCGGCCGGGCGCCGGCACTCTCCGCCAACTGAGGTCTTCAGCGGATCTCGGCGGCGATGGCGTTGAGTTGCTCCGCCAGTGTCTCCGGCATCTCCATGGGGAGGAGATGCCCATAGCCGGGAAAGACCTCGAGCTTGCCCTAGGGGAGGTGGGGCATCACCTCGGAACGCTGAGTTTCCGGCGGCAGCGACGGGTCCCTGTCCCCGACCAGTACCCAGGCCCGCCACGCCGCCGGGTTAGCGTTGATGGCATCCTCCACCGCCTGCTGGTAGAGCGTCGGGGCGAGAGACTCTTCGCTGGCGCGGCCGAAGCCCGGCATGTCCAGCGTGATCACCCGGTACCGCTCGTCGAGAAGCGGCAGGACCGCCTCCCACTCATGATGGGAACTGCCGAAGAAGTGCATGAGCACCAGCGTCGGATCTCCCTGACCGTTGTCACTGGCTATCGTCATCGGATCCCTCCTGTCGAGGCTTTGCTGTCATCGGGCTTTCCTTGCCGAAACCGTCGAGGCAGTCGACGGTCTGATAACAGCGTAGCGGGATGTGCGTCGCTGTCGGGCATGAAGCGCTGCTCAGTAGAAGAGATGCCAGACGAGAGGCAGAACGACGGCGGTGAAGGCGCCGGTCAGGCTCATACCCAGCGAAGCGAACGCGCCGGCGGCGCTGCTGATCTCGAAGGCGCGCACCGTGCCCAGGGCATGTCCGTTGATGCCCAGTGCCAGACCGATCAGTCGGGGATCGCGAATGCGCAGGACCCGGCTCAGCCATTCCACCCCGAAAATGGCGGTGACGCCGGTCGTCAGCAGTGCCCCCATCAGCAGCGCCCGCGAGCCGCCGAGTTCTTCGGCCAGCCCAAGCGCGATGGGTGAGGTCACCGACTTGGGCGCCAGCGAGGCGAGCACCTCTTTCGGTGCGCCCATGGTGGCGGCGATGATCACGGCGTAGCAGGCGGCCAGGGTCGCCGATAGCGGCAGCGTCAGCAGAATCGGCTTCCACAGTGCGCGAATCTGCGGCAGTTGCTGGTAGAGCGGTACGGCCAGCGCGACAGTGGCCGGGCCCAGCAGCAGCATGAGCCAGCCGGCGCCGCGGTTGTAGTCGTCGATGCCGATGGGCAACAACGCGATGGTCACGGCAATCAGGATCGCCGCTATCAGCATCGGCGGGCACCAGGTGGGTCGATGCATCAGCTTGAACAGGCGGATACCGAAGAAATAGGCGCCGAGCGTGAGCGCGATGGCGGCGATCGGGGAGTCGAACCACTGTTGCGGCAGCTGCGAGAGTCGCTCGAGCCAGTCATTCATGGCCGGCGTTTCCCGCTGCCATTCCCGGGGCGTCGCTCGCGGGCAGATAGCGCCGCATCAGCAGCAGGCTCGACAGCACGCTGAGCAGCGTGCCCGCGATCAGCGCGGTCAGAATGGCGGCCCACTGGTCCGCGAACTGACCGGCGACGAAGAATATCTCGACGACACCGGGCATGATCAACAGCGCCAGCATCGCGATCAGCGGCTGGCTGATGTGGACGACATCCGGATTCATGCCACCCCGGTAGCCGAAGAAGAGGGTCAACAACAGCATGCCGATGACGCCGCTGGGCATCGGCAGGCGGAACAGCCCCACCACGGCCTGTCCCAATAGCAGAAAGATCAGCAACCACAAAAAACCGCGTAGAACGGACATCCTGACAATCTCGAATCGCGGAAAGGAGGAGCATCATAGCAAATGCGTGGCGTAGTCCCGACGGCCGTGGCATGCCAGTCCGGATCCGGCCGGCGCTCAAGACTTTCCCATGACGATTTTCAGCCGTCGCCGGGATACGAAACGTGACAATCTGGTGCAGCCCCCGTCATGGCGTCCGACCGAGCAGACAGGCGATGAAGAAACGGTGCATGGGCGTGAACTGCGGCGCATAGTCGCTTATTCTTGGCGGTGATCTCAGGAAGCGCGGACAATTTTGCGGTGTTTCCTTAACGGCTAGTCGATGATCGCCGCGATAGAGAGGGGGGCTGGCGCCACGGGCAGCGGGTCGAGACCATGCCACGCAGCCATTATCGGTTAGCCATCTTTGGTAGACAGGGAAGCGGCCCAAGTCGAGATTTCCCGGATGATCCATCTTGAGGACAGAGGAAAAGCAACATGACCGATATCGCCAAGCTGCTGGGCAAGGAAGCAGACAGCCTACTCAGCTATACCTGCACGGGCTTCAAGAAAGAAGACCTTTATCTGCCGGGCCCCGACTTCGTCGATCGCGTCTTCTCCGATACCGATCGCAGTCCGCACGTGATGCGTAACCTGCAGACGCTGTTCAATACCGGTCGCCTGGGCGGTACCGGCTACCTCAGCATCCTGCCGGTCGACCAGGGTATCGAGCATTCGGCCGGGGCGTCGTTTGCCCCCAACCCGATGTACTTCGATCCCAAGAACATCGTCGAGCTGGCCCTGCAGGGCGGTTGCAACTGCGTCTGCTCGACCCTCGGGGTGCTCTCTTCGGTGGCGCGGCGCTATGCGCACAAGATTCCGATGATGCTCAAGCTCAACCACAACGAAAGCCTGACCCTGCCGGCGATGTACGAGCAGACCATGTTCGCGCAGATCGAGCAGGCCCACGACATGGGCTGCATCGCGGTCGGTGCCACGATCTACTTTGGTTCCGAGGATAGCCGCCGCCAGATCCAGGAAGTGAGCGAGGCCTTCGAGCGTGCGCACGAGCTGGGCATGGTCACGGTGCTGTGGTCATACCTGCGCAATCCCGAGTTCAAGAAAGACGGGACCGATTACCACGTCTCCTCCGACCTCACCAGCCAGGCCGTGCATCTGGCGGCGACCATCAAGGCCGACATCGTCAAGCAGAAGCTGCCCGAGAACAACGGTGGCTACAAGGCGATCGGTTTCGGTCATACCCACGACAAGGTCTACAGCGAGCTGACCAGCGATCACCCGATCGACCTGGCCCGCTATCAGGTGGCCAACTCTTTCATGGGCCGCGCCGGGCTGATCAACTCCGGCGGTGGCTCCAAGGGGCACTCGGACCTGGGTGAAGCGGTACGTACGGCAGTGATCAACAAGCGTGCCGGTGGCATGGGCCTGATCTCGGGACGCAAGGCATTCCAGAAGCCGCTGAAAGAGGGTATCGAACTGCTCAACGCGGTTCAGGATGTCTACCTTTCCAAGGACGTCACCGTCGCCTGATCCCAGGCCCATGGATTAGACGTTAGACGCAAGGTGTCATGGAATCCCCGAAGCCCGGCTACCGCCGGGCTTTTTTTCGCCTCGATTTCAGGCATTTTGCCCAGGTCGATGGATTACGACCTTGGTCTGGAGACTTAAGTTGAATTGTCTGACAAAGTCGCCTTCATTACCGTGCGAGACGTATTGGATGATAACGCTATCATTTTGTCCCCGCCGGCGTATGGCGTAGCGAGTCGCGCTGCTCGGGTGGGGCAACGGTATGAGGGAGACGCGTCATGAAAGCGATTTGGAACAAGGCCTGTCTGGCGGTAGTGGTCAGTGCCGCCATCGGGGTATCGGCCTCTGCGCAGGCCGCCGACGACTGCCCGCTACCGGGGAACCTGCGCGTGGTGATCGGCTCGACCTCGACCGGCGGCGACACCTACCAGAACTCGAGCATCGTGGTGGATCGACTGGCGGACAAGCTCGACATCAATGCCAAGGTCGATGCCGTTGGCGTGATGCCCGGTTTCCAGGCGCTGGAGCGCAGCCGTCACGGCAACACCGTGATGATCTTTCATGACGGCGCCTACCTGGGCAACCTCTACGGGGTGAACGGGTATCCCGATATCTTCAGCAAGTTCATCGTCGGGCCGACCATCGCCATCAATCCGGGTAACGCGTATCTCGTGCCCAAGGATTCCCCTTATCAGTCGATGAGCGACATCATCGAAGCCGCGGGCGACGGCAAGCAGGTCAAGGTCGCGATCCAGCCGGGCAGCGTCTCGGAGATCGGATTCTCGGCGCTCAAGAATGCCGTACGCATGAAGTACCCCGGCAAGGAGGGCAACATCGTCGCCGTCAACACCGGCTCCCAGGCGGACAAGAACCAATTGCTGTTCGATGGGGCGGTGGACGTGATCAACGGTTCGGTCCAGGCCAACGAGCAGTACACCCAACTGCCGGCGGATGACCAGAAGGCGATGCGCTTCGTCTGGATCACCGCCCGCGAGAAGACCATCGCCGAAACCGATGAAGCGGGCATGGGCGACACCACGCGCGAGCAGCTGCTGCAGTACGTGACGCCGAATGTCAGCGTGCCGATGAGCGCCGACCGGGACTTCACTTTCGACAAGGAATTTTTCTTCCTCTACAACAAGGACATGGATCCTGCCGCGATCGAGTGTATCGACGATGCGCTGGCGGAGATCTACGACGAGGGCGAGATCCAGCAGCAGCAGAAGCGCTCGTTCTTCGTGCCGGACTTCAAGCCCTCCCAGGAAGCGGCCAGCTACCTGAAAGAGAAAAACGACCAGTACCAGACCATCATCAGCGACCTGAACGGTTGATCCCGCCGCATGCCGGCCGGCTGACGTCGGCCGGCACGGCTTCGTTCCCACCACCGACACTGCCGGCGATGACCCGGCGCAGGAGCCGCTTTCCATGGAAAGCCAATGGCTGTCGCTGCTCGATGTGACCATCGATTTCGACCAATCGCACCTCTTCTTTCCCCGAATCGTCACCTGGATTCTGGTCGCTCTGCTGGCGATCATCCTGATCACCCGCTATCGGTTGCTGGTGCCGGGTCTCAAGCGCGCGGGTCGCGTTCTGATCGGGCGTGAGGGTGAGTTCGACCACCGGCGTTTCTTCGGCACGCTGGCGCTGACCACGGCCTACTTCTATCTGATGGGCGTGCTGAGCGACGTGTTTCCCAATACCGGCTACAGCTTTCTGATCATGTCGGTGCTGTTCGTGTTTCTGCTCTCGCTGCTTTACGTGGACCGGCCGACGCGGCGCCTGTTCGTCATCCTGGTGCTGAATGCGCTGATCGCGCCGACGCTGGCCTGGTACGTGCTGGCGCAGCTGTTCCGCATCACCCTGCCCTGATCTGCCGGAGACATCTTGCATGGATATTCTGTCTCACCTCACGCCGATGTTCTTCGCGCTGATCGCCGCGGGAACCTCCATCGGCATCATCTTCGGCGCGATCCCGGGCATGACCGCCACCATGGCGGTGGCGGTCTGTCTGCCGCTTACCTACGCCTTCGGTCTCGAGAACGGCATCGCGCTGTTGCTGGGGCTCTATGTCGGCGGTATCTCCGGCGGGATGGTACCCGCCGTGCTGATCAACATCCCCGGCACACCGTCGTCGATCACCACCACCTTCGACGGCTACCCGATGGCCAAGCGGGGCGAGGGCGAGCGCGCGCTCAAGATCGGGATCGTCGCCTCGGTCTTCGGTGGCCTGTTCAGCGCCGCGGTACTGTTCTTCTTCGCCCCGGTGCTGGCGGACTTCGCGATCAAGTTCTCCTACGTCGAGAAGTTCCTGATCATCCTGCTGGCGCTGACGGTGATCGCCTCGCTCTGCTCCAACATGCTGATGGGCGTCTTCAGCGGCGTACTGGGGGTGTGGCTGAGTCTGATCGGCACCTACTCGATCACCGAGGGCGGCAATGGCGAGCCGCGTCTGATGTTCGACTTCATGCAGTACTACCTGATCGACGGCTTCTCGCTACTGCCGGTACTGATCGGTATCTTTGGCTTGACCACCGTGCTGCTGGACGCCGAGAAGGGGTTCAAGGACGAGACCGGTCAGGGGCCGATTTCGCTCAAGGGCGGGGCCAGGTTCCGGTTCAGCGTGTTCAAGGGCCAGTTGCTCAACCTGGTACGCTCCTCGAGCATCGGCACCTTCGTCGGGATTCTGCCGGGCGTCGGCGGCAGCGCCGCCTCGGTCCTGGCCTACAGCCAGGAGAAGAATTTCTCGCGGGACTCCTCCCAGATGGGCAAGGGCGCGCCGCAGGGGATCGTTTCGTCGGAGTCCTCCAACAATGCGTTGACCGGTGGCGCGCTGGTGCCGCTGCTGTCGCTGGGCATTCCCGGCGACTCCACCACGGCGATCCTGATCGGTGCGTTCACGCTGCAGGGTATCCAGGTCGGCCCGCTGTTCATCGGCAACAACCTCGATACCTGGTACCTGATGATCATCGCGCTGCTGGCAGCCAACGTGCTGATGTTCGGCATCATGTACTTCGCGATCCGCCATATCGCCAAGGTGATCGAGGTGCCGAAGTACATTCTCTATCCGCTGATCATCATGATGTGCGTCGTCGGCGCCTACGCGATCAATTACGGCATCATGTTCGATGTCTGGACGCTGCTGATCTTCGGCGTGTTCGGCTGGGTCGCCCACAAGATCGGGCTGGAAACGGTGCCGTTGATCATCGGCTTCATTCTCGGCAAGTCGGCGGAGGTCTACTTCGTCAAGAGCCTGGAGTCGTACGGCAACTACTCGATCTTCTTCACCAAGAGTCCCATCGCCATGTTCCTGTGGGTGTTGATCGCCGTGTCGCTGGCGTTCGCGATCTACCTGCGGGTGAGGAATCGACGCCAGGCCCCTGTCGAGAGCTGATCGGCCGCCGGTCTGGCAGGACGCAACGAAAAAGCCCACGCCATCGGGGATGGCGTGGGCTCATCGGCATGATGCCGGCAGGCGGTCAGTCGACGCTCAGCTTGCGCGCCTGATTGACGTTCTCCATCGTGGCCAGGCACGCCTCGGCGGCCTCGCGCCCCTTGATCAGGAAGTGCTGCTGGAAGAACGACAGATGCGCCTCGTGCTCATGGAAGTGGTGCGGCGTCAGCACCGCGGAGAGTACCGGCACTTCCTGCTCGACCTGCAGTGACATCAGTGCATCGATCACTGCCGTGGAGACGAAGTCGTGGCGATAGATGCCGCCGTCGACGACGAAGCCGGAGGCGACGATCGCGGCGTAGCGGCCGCTCTTGGCCAGCAGCTTGGCCTGCAGTGGAATCTCGAACACGCCGGGCACGGTGAAGGTGTCGATCTGCTCGACGGCAAAGCCGCGTTCGGCGACCGCGTCGAGGAAGGCGGCGTGGCAGTTGCCGACGATATCGCCGTGCCAGTCGGCACGAATGAAGGCGATGCGTTGCGACAGCGTCTGCGGCGAGAGCTGCGGCGGATAGGGCTGATTCATGGTCGTTTCCTATTCATCGGTGACCGAAGTCACGTTAACCAGAATCAGGGCTTCGGATCCGCTTGGGAATCACGGGAGGCGGTTGGCGTGGGCGTGAATGGCGAAAGTCACCGATAGCCACGCGTGGCTGACCGAATCGTCGTTGCAAGGGGAACCGTTCTCTTTCATCCGGACTATCACCGTCGGCTTCGGAATCTCACCGAATCTGCTGACCTCGAAGGCGACGCCTTCGAGCGCTCGCGGGCTGAGAGGCTGGCGCTCGTTTCACGCCGCATCATTACCGCCGGTGGGGACTTGCACCCCGCCCTGAGAACCGATCGCGGCGAACCGCAATCCGCCGATAGTCTACGCCGATTTCGGCGCACGAGAAAGTCGAACGCGGGGGACCCTGTGGTATCGTGAGCCGGTCGAATAGGCCGGCTGAACGGGGCGCCGGCCTTGGGCCGTTCAAGGCCGATCTTCTTCACACTCGATCTTCTCAAAACATGGAAGCGTGCATGAACGAGCGCAACGAGAACGCCGATATCGCTCTGATGACGGAAATCGCCACCCTCTACTACACCGAGGGGGAGACCCAGGAGGTCATCGCTAACCGGTTGGGTATCTCGCGGGTCAAGGCGGGGCGGTTGCTCAAGCGCGCGCAGGCGGAGGGGATCGTCGACGTTCGCGTGCGCCAGCATCCTGCCGTCAGCGCGGAGATCGAACAGGCGTTGAAGCGGCGCTTCGGGATCAAGCGCGCGTTGATTGCGCTCGATCACGCCGATTCCGACGTTCAGCGCGCCAACGTGGCCAGCCTGGTGGCCGATCATCTCTCGCGACAGCTGAGCGAGGGGGCGATCGTCGCCGTCGGTATGGGGCGCAACGTCGGTGCGGTGGCGGACAACGTGTTCGAGCAGGGGCAGCGCCAGTGTTCTTTCGTCTGCGCCATCGGCGGTTCGGTGCGGGCGGGGGAGTACATGAACCCGGACCACATCTGTCGCCGGCTGGCGATCAAGTTTGGCGGCGACAGCGAGACGCTCTATGCGCCGGCGCTGGTGCAGAACCTCGAGCTGCGCGACGCCATGTACGAGAACCCGACCATTCGCCAGACGCTGGACCGCGCCCGGCGCGCCGATCTGGCGCTGATCGGCATCGGCGATCTCAGCGAGAACAGCAACATGGTGCGGATGGGCTGGTTCACGCCGCAGGAGACTGCCGAGGCGCGGCTCTCCGGCACCGTGGGCGACATGATGGGCTACGACTTCATCGACATCTATGGCCGCCCGTCGATGACGCCGATGCAGGGCCGCGTCATCGGCCTGACCATCACCGACCTGGCCCGAATTCCCGACGTGATCGCCATCGCCGCCGAGAATACCAAGGCGGCCGGCATACTCGGCGCGTTGCGCACCGGGGTGATCGATACCCTCGCCACCAGCGTCACCAACGCCCACACCATTCTGCGGCTGGACGAGGCGACGCGGGTCGACGACAAATCCGGTTAAGCATTGGCTGACAAGCTGCTCTTCCCTTGGCGCCCGAACCGCCTCGTCACGAATCCACCAATGAAAAACGCCCGGCCAACAGGCCGGGCGCTTCGTTGCGCGCTTTCAGGCGTTGACGATCAGCCCAGCAGCTTCTCGGCGCGGGCGATGACCTTGTCGACCGTGAAACCGAAGTGCTTGAACAGGTCGCCGGCCTTGGCGGACTCGCCGTAGGTGGTCATGCCGATCACGTCGCCGTCCAGACCCACGTACTTGTACCAGGTCGACGGGATGGCGGCTTCCACCGCCAGGCGAACGCGCACGGACCTGGGCAGTACCGACTCGCGATAGCTGTCGTCCTGCTCGTCGAAGGCGCTGGTGCAGGGCATGGAGACCACGCGAACCTTCTTGCCCTTGCCTTCGAGTTCCTTGGCGGCATCCATCGCCAGGCCCACCTCGGAACCGGTGGCGATCAGGATCAGCTCGGGCGTGCCGCCTTCGGCTTCCTTGAGCACGTAGCCGCCCCGGCGGATATTTTTCAACTGCGTGGCGTCACGCGACTGCGCCGGCAGGTCCTGACGCGAGAAGATCAGCGCCGTTGGCCCCGTCTCGCGCTTCAGGCCCTCGACCCAGGCGGCCGTGGTTTCGGTGGCATCGCACGGGCGCCAGGTTGCCAGACCCGGCAGATTGCGCAGGTCGGCCAACTGCTCGATGGGCTGGTGGGTCGGACCATCTTCGCCGAGACCGATGGAGTCGTGGGTAAAGACGTGGATGATGCGGGTGTGCGACAGCGCGGACATGCGCACGGCGTTGTGCATGTACTCGAGGAACACCAGGAAGGTGGCGTCATAGGGAATGAAGCCGCCGTGGGTGGCGATGCCGTTGGCGATCGCGCCCATGCCGAACTCGCGTACGCCGTAGTGCAGGTAACCGCCGTCGAAATCTTCCTTGCTGATCGCCTTGGCGCCTTTCCACAGCGTCAGGTTGGACGGTGCGAGGTCGGCGCTGCCACCGAACAGCTCGGGCAGGTCCGGTCCCAGTTCGTTGAGTACGCCCAACGATGCCTTGCGCGATGCGGTGGTCTCGGATTTCTCCTGCGCCGCCTGGATCAGGGCATCGCCGTCGAAGTTGGCCGGCAGCTCGCCGTTGTAGCGGCGCTTCAGCTCCTTGGCCAGTTCCGGGTAGGCTTGCTCGTACGCCGCCAGCTTGGCATCGTACTCAGCCTCGCGCTTCTGGCCCTGCTCTCGGGCGTCCCAGGCGGCGTAGTATTCGTCGGGAATCTCGAACGCCGGGTATTCCCAGCCCAGCTCCTTGCGGGCGGCGGCGACTTCGTCTTCGCCCAGCGCGGCACCGTGGCTCTCCTCCTTGCCCGCCTTGTTGGGCGAGCCGAAGCCGATCACGGTCTTGCAGATGATCAGGGTCGGCTTGTCGGTGACGCTCTTGGCTTCCTCGATGGCGGCGTTGATCTGCTCGGCATCGTGGCCATCGACATCGGGGATCACGTGCCAGTGGTAGGCCTCGAAGCGCTTGCCGGTATCGTCGGTGAACCAGCCCTCGACTTCACCGTCGATGGAGATGCCGTTGTCGTCGTAGAACACCACCAGGTTGCCCAGCCCCAGGGTACCTGCCAGCGAGCAGGCTTCGTGGCTGATGCCTTCCATCAGGCAGCCGTCGCCGGCAAAGACCCAGACGCGGTGATCGACGATCTCATGGCCGTCGCGGTTGAACTGCGCGGCCAGGGTGCGCTCGGCGATCGCCATGCCGACGCCGTTGGCCAGGCCCTGACCCAACGGGCCGGTCGTGGTTTCGATGCCCCGGGTGTAGCCGTGCTCCGGGTGACCGGGAGTCTTGGAGCCCAACTGACGGAAGTTCTCGAGCTCCTTCATCGGCAGGTCGTAACCGGTCAGGTGGAGTAGCGAGTAGTGCAGCATCGAGCCGTGACCGTTGGAGAGAATGAAACGGTCGCGATCTTCCCAGTCTGGATTGGCGGGGTTGTGCTTGAGATGGTCGTTCCACAGCACTTCCGCGATATCGGCCATGCCCATCGGCATGCCGGGGTGGCCGGAGTTGGCCTTCTGCACGGCGTCCATGGAAAGCGCGCGGATGGCGTTGGCTAGCTGACGACGAGATGGCATTGGCTTTCGGATCCCCTAGATCGTAAATGGATGATGTCGCGAGACGCGATCTGGCACTCGTTTTGACACGATGAGTTCGACACGGCAATCAAGTCTAACGTGGCTGGTCAGTGTAACGCGGATGATCAATCCGATGCGGAGGATTCGTTCCGCGCGGCTGATCCGTTTGACGCGAGCAGCGAGGCTTCGTTCACGATCGCCTCGAACGCGGCCGGATCGTGGGCAAAGCGCCCCAGGAACAGACCATCGACCTTTCCCGCCAGACGGGTCAACAGGTCGGGGCCGGCGCTGCCGCCGTAGATCACGCTAGCAGACGGATGCGTTGAGAGATGATCCCGCAACCCCTGGCAGACCGCCGCAATGTGTGCCAGCGACGCCGGTTCCGAGGCACCGATCGCCCAGTGCGGTTCATAGGCGATCACCAGCGGCTGCGAGCGCTGTTCCGGCGTCGCCAGCGCCAGTGCCGAATCGATCTGATGCCGGCAGTCGGCAATGGCATCGCGCGGCTCGCCACGGTCGGATTCTCCGATGCAGAGCACCGGTATCAGCCCTTGCGCCAGGGCGATTCGTGTCTTGGTGGCGACGATGCCGTCATCTTCCGCGAACAGGCGTCGGCGCTCGGCGTGGCCGATCTCGACATAACGGCAGCCCATCTCGGCCAGCATGGCCCCGCTCACCTCGCCAGTATAAGCGCCGGGTGGCGCCTGATACAGGTTCTGGCCACCCACGCCGACTGGGGTGTTGGCGAAGCAGTCGAGTACCGGGGCGAGGGCGGGAAAGCTGGGCAGCACGAACAGCGACACCCGGCCGTCGATGACGGCCGGGTGGTGGGCGAGACGGTTGGCGATCTGGCGGCACCAGTCCAGGGTCTGGGCATAGCCGAAATACATCTTGAAGCTGATGCCCAGGGTAATCGGAGCGTGAGCCATGGCGTCCTCGCGCTGTGGAGCGTCATGTCATCGAGGGCGGGATCACCGGTCGATGACGGGTTGGATGGCGGCGACGATCAGGGAGAGGGAGACCGCACCGGGGTCCGGTGTACCGAGGCTCTTTTCGGCCAGCGGGCGGGCGCGCCCCATCTTCGGTCTGAGCTCGCAGGTGGCGGTCGCCGCCGCTTCGCAGGCCTCGGCGGCCTTGCGCCATGCCGTGGCGAGATCGTCTCCCGCGGCGACGGCTTGTTCAAGGATCTCGCTGAACGGTGCCAGCGCATCCACCAGGGTCTTGTCGCCCAGCTTGGCCTTGCCGAACGCCATCACATCGTTCTTGGCCTTGGCGATGCCTTCAGCATAGTCAGCCGGGGTCGGGTCGTCATCGTCGCCAAGCGTCACGCTGAGCGCGTTCAGCATCACGCCCCAGATGGCGCCGGAGGTGCCGCCGGCGCGATCCGACCAGGCCTCTGCGGCCATGCGCAACAGCGTGCCGGCCCCGGCACTGCGGCTCACCGCATCCTCGGCGGCCAGTTCCGCGGCGACCACGCCGCGCTGCATGCCGATGCCGTGATCGCCATCCCCGGCAATGGCGTCGAGCCGCCCCAGCTCCTCCACCTTCTGGTCGATGATCCTGCGCGTCGCGCTCAGCGCCTGATAGAGGCAGCGCGCGGCAGCGATCGATGCTTCGCTGGCTGGCGGAATGGCATCGACATCCGGGATGTCCAGCGCTGAGGCGTCGATCGGCGGGGCGGCCTCGAGACTGCCCTTGCGATAGGCGGGTGCATCCGCCGGCGCCTTCCAGAGCCGCTCCAACTCCTCGTCGAGCCAGAACAGCGTCAGCGAGGCGCCCGCCATGTCGAGACTGGTGACCAGTTCTCCCACTTCCGGTTCGACGATCTCCAGCCCGGCTTCCGTCAGCAACTGATTGACCCGGCGATAGACCACGAACAGCTCTTCGTACTTGATCGAGCCCAGGCCGTTGAGCAGCACCGAGGCTTTGGCACCTTTGACACTGCCGATGCCATCCGGGATCTCTTCCATCAGGTGGGAGACGAGCAGTTCGGCCAGGTCGTCGGCACTGGGCACGTCCTGCTCGCTGATTCCCGGCTCGCCGTGGATGCCCAGGCCCACCGCCATCTTGCCGGCGGGTACGTGGAACAGCGCATCCTTCGAGCCCGGCAGCGTGCAGCCGTCGAATGCCACGCCCATCGAGCGCGTACGCAGATTGGCCGCGCGGGAGACACGCACGACCTCCTCCAGCGAATAGCCCGCCTCGGCGGCCGCCGCCGCGATCTTGAACACGGTCAGGTCGCCGGCGATGCCGCGACGCTTGTGAAGCTCCTCCCGTCCGGCACTGGAGACATCATCGATGACCGCGACGATCTCGCAGGGGATGCCCTCGCGAATCAGGCGTTCCCGCGCCTGGCCGAAATGCAGCACGTCGCCGGCGTAATTGCCGAAGCTGAGCAGCACCCCGGCGCCATTGTTGGCAGCCTTGCAGACGTTGTAGACCTGCTGCGCCGACGGCGAGGCGAACAGATTGCCCATGACCGCGCCATGAGCCAGACCCTGGCCGACCAGCCCCGCGAAGGCCGGATAGTGGCCCGATCCTCCGCCGATAACGACGGCGACGGTGCCCGGCTCGCTGCGAGTGCTGCGAATGACCCCGCCGGGTACCTGGCAGACCCGTTGCGCATGCGCGGCGACGAACCCTTCGGTCGCTTCGTCGACGAAATTCACAGGATCGTTGTAAAGACGTGTCATGGCCGACGCTCCCGGCGATTGAGTGAATGTCAGACCGTGGACGATCAGTGTCCTGATACAGCCTGATGAAAATATGATCCAGGTTTGCGCATTTGGTTTCCTTGCTGCGCCTGCGACCATCATAGCGACCAAAGGGGGCGACGATATGCGACTTTGGTGGTGATAAAGCTCTTTTTCGCGCCCTTGTTTCGACGGTTTTCTTGTCGCTTCAGGCTGATTCTGCGCCGATTTTCGGGGTTTTGGCGCCTATGGATACACGACTTTATGCTCATATGAGTTATTCTTGTTCATATGATCGGTGTGTGGCTATGATGATGCCGTCGAGGTTCGACGTCATTGACAGCATGGAGGTGAGTGATGGCAAAGAAGTGGCGAGTGGCGCTGGGGTGTGACGAGGCTGCGTACGAAATGAAGCAGGCAATGATCGAGCACGTCAGGGCATTGGGGCATGAAGTCGAGGACTTCGGCACGCACGAGGCGAAGCCGGTGCTCTACCCGGACATCGCGATCGAGGTCGCGGAGGCGATAGCGGCAGGGCGCTACGATCGCGGCATTCTGATGTGCGGCACCGGCATTGGCGTGGCGATTTCCGCCAACAAGGTGGCTGGCATTCGCGCTGCACAGGCTCACGACACCTACTCTGCCGAGCGGGCACGCAAGAGCAACGATGCCCAGATCGTCACCATGGGGGCGCGCGTCATCGGCATCGAGTTGGCCAAGACGATCGCCGAGAGTTTCCTGGGTAACGAGTATGAGCCCGGCGGCCGCTCGCAGCCCAAGGTGGATCGGATCGAGGCCTATGAGCGCGAGCATCGTTGAATCGGGTTGCCTGGCTCGGCATCCTCCTGCGGAAGTCGGAAGTCGGAAGTCGGAAGTCGGAAGTCGGAAGTCGGAAGTCGGAAGTCGGAAGAGATTCAGGGGATCGGCGCGGCGGTCGAAGAGGTTGGGCGAAGCCGCGGGTAGCGATAGGCCTCGATCGGGTGATCATATGATCATCGATTATGGCTCTTCTGGATTCTGCCGACTGTGGCGGTTCGGTTGTCGATGGAATAATAACTTTTTGAAAAAAATAAAAATAATCGATCTTTCGTCGTGACCACTAAAGTCTGTCTTGCCCGTGTGGCAAGCGAAGCAGTAAATGATGAAGACAAATGGTGTTCATATGAACTCGATGAGTTTCATGTGAATGGTGGTAGAGATCGTTCCGGAGGGTTCTCCATGAAAATCGTCAAGGCGGGTGTGGTACTGGCGCTCGGCATTCTGGCATCCGCGGGGGTGGCATCATCGGCTCTCGCCGCCGATGGTCCGGGGACCGAGAAGAGTGAGAGCTATCGCTTCGTGGTGGTGCCGAAGGTCGTTCACCCCTGGTTCGACAAGGTCAACCAGGGAGCGCAGCAGGCTGCCGCCGCGATCAAGGCGCAGACCGGTTCCGACGTGGAGATCCAGTACTCGGCTCCCCAAAGCGCCAACGTTGCCCAGCAGAACGAAATCATCGAGCGTGCCATCTCGACGCGCCCCGACGGGATTATCGTCGATCTGCTCGATCCCAGCGGCAACCGCACCGTGTTGCAGGAGGCCCAGGAGCAGGGGATTCCGATCACGCTTTTCGATTCGATCAATCCCGAGGGCATGAACCTGACCACCGTCGGCAGCGATTTCTGCGAGCAGGCCGAGATGGCGGCCAACCGCTTGATCGAACTGCTGGATGGCGAGGGCAAGGTGGCGATCATGATGGGGGTGCCCACGGCGCCCAATCACGCCGAGCGGGCGCGCTGTGCGCAGGCCGTGTTCGACGCCCACGACGGTATCGAGGTCGTCGCGACCGGCGTCGACAACGATGACATCAACACCGCGCAGCAGCAGGCCTCCGCGATCATGCAGGCCAATCCGGATCTCGATGGGTGGGTCGCCTCGGACGCCGCGGGACCGGTCGGTATCGGCCAGGCGATCAAGGAGGCCGACAAGGTCGGCAAGGTTCAACTGGTCGGCCTCGACGACCTCAGTCAGATGCTGGTGCTGATCAAGGAGGGCGTGGCGGACTCCTCGTCGGCTTCGCGGCCAACCATGCAGGGCTACTGGTCGGTGATCAGCATGTGGCAGCTGGCAACCGGGGCGATCACACCCAATCATATCGACACCGGCAACATCATGATCACGCCCGATAACGTCGACTCCTTCATGGAGTGAGGCTCGGAACGCCCTCGTCAACAGCCGTGTATCGCTGGCGGGGCGGTTTCGACGATCCAACGCGAGAGTTTGCGGGAGGTGACGATGGCTTACTTGCATGTCGACCATGTCAGCAAGATGTTTCCGGGCGTCAAGGCGCTTGATGACATCGTGCTCGAGATCGAGATGGGCCAGGTGCACACGCTGGCGGGGGAGAATGGCGCGGGCAAGTCGACGCTGGTCAAGATTCTGACCGGCACCGAGAAGCCCTCCCAGGGGCGCGTGATGATCGATGGCCAGGATGCTGCAAGCCACGATCACCTGCACAAGACCATTGCCTATGTTCCGCAGGAGATCAATCTGTTCGGCAACATGACCGTGGCCGAGAACCTTTTCATGCCCTTTTCGCGCTCCCGGCGCGGGGGATGGCTGTTCAGGCGCCGCGAGCTGGAACGGGCGGCGCAGACCTGGATCGATCGATTCAAGATCGCGGCCAGGCCCGGCGACAAGGTGCGCCATATCTCTATCTCCGACCAGCAGCTGCTGCAGATCGCGCGGGCCTGCACCAACGAGTCGATGAAGATCCTGATTCTCGACGAGCCGACCTCCTCGCTGACGGAGACCGAGGTCGAGCGCGTCTTTCGGGTGGTGCGGGACGTGGTGTCCTCGGGCTGCGGCGTCGTCTTCATTTCGCACAAGTTCGACGAGATGTTCGCCATCAGCGACACCATCAGCGTGTTGCGCAACGGTCGCAAGATCGAGACGCGACCGGCGTCGCAGCTGGACGACCGCCAGCTGGTGTCGCTGATGTCGGGGCAGGAGGTCAAGACGGATAGCCGCCTGCAGCCCGAGGGCGGGAGCGGGGAGGTCATGCTGCGAGTCGAAGGCCTCTGCGGGAAAAGGTTCGAGGATGTCTCCTTCACGTTGCGACGGGGGGAGATCCTGGGGTTCGCCGGGCTGGTCGGGGCTGGCCGTTCCGAGGTGATGCAGACCCTGTTCGGCTTTCTGCCGGCCCGGTCCGGAAACGTCCAGTTGGAGGGGCGGGCGTGGCGGCTGGGAGACACGCACTACTCCATCCGCAACGGTCTTTTCTACCTCTCCGAGGAGCGCAAGTATCACGGCATCTTTCCCGGCCAGAGCGTGCGCCGCAATATCGGCATGGCATTGCTGCACGCCACGGCCCGCCACGGGGTGATCGACGCCCGCCGGGAGCGGGAGCGTGTCGGCGACATCGTGCGTGACTACGACATCAAGACCCCGACCATGAACAAGAACATCGCTTTCCTGTCGGGGGGCAATCAGCAGAAGGCGATCATCGGGCGCGCCATGGCCTGCGACCCTCGCATACTGATCTTCGATGAGCCGACCAAGGGGATCGATATCCGCACCAAAATGGAGATCTACCGGTTGATGAAGGTGCTGGCCGAGCGCGGCGTGGGGATCATCCTGGTGTCATCGGAGATGGATGAGTTGCGGCGTTGCGCCAATCGCATCATCACGCTCTACGAAGGGAAGGTCAGCGGAGAATTTCATATCGACCAGGCCAGCGGAGACGCGCTGGTCGGGGCCATCCACGGTCACGGGGGAAGCGGGCATGCTGCGTAAGGCAATGGGGTTCATGGTCAGCAATCCTCTGAGCGGTGTGGTGGGGGTGTTGGCGCTCATCGTGGTGGTGGCGTCGCTGCTGTCGGAGAATTTCCTGAACAGCTACAACCTGGTCATCATCGCTCGGTCGCTGGCCTTCATTGGCATGATCACCATCGCGCAGTCGATGTTGATGATCCTGGGAGAACTGGATCTGTCGCTCGGTGCCATCGGCGGCTTCTGCGGCGTGATCGGTGGCATCCTGATGGTGAAGGTGGGGCTGAACCCGTGGCTGGCATTCGCGCTCTGTCTGGCGATCGGGGCGCTGTTCGGGTTGCTCAATGGCCTGCTGGTGACGCTGCTCCGGCTGCCGTCGCTGGTGCTGACGATCGGCATGGCGGGTGTCTACGGCGGCCTCAACCTGGTCATCACCAAGGGGGTGGCGATTACCGGCATTCCCGCCGATATCGGCTTTCTCGGCAGCGGCAAGTGGGCCGGCCTGCCGGTACCATTCTGGATCATGCTGCTGTTTCTGGTCGTCGCCTGTTTCATCACGCTGAAGACGCCGTTCGGGCGCTACATGTATGCCGTCGGTAGCAACCTGTCGGCTGCCAGGATGTTGGGCATTCGCGCCGATCGTGTCCGCCTGGGCGTCTTCGCCTTCGCGGGCTTCCTGGCGGCGCTGGCCGGCATGCTGATGGTCGCCCGGCTGGGCTCGGCACAGCCCTCCATCGGGGATTCGTGGGTGCTGGGGCCCATCGCCGCCTCGGTGATCGGCGGGGTGCCGACCACGGGCGGCATCGGCACGCCATTGGGGGCGATCTTCGGCGCGGCGATCATCGGCGTCATCGAGAACGTGATCGTGCTGTTGGGCATCTCCCCGTACTGGCAGTCGATGGTGAGCGGCGCCATCGTGGTGATCGCGATCTCGCTGGATTCCATCTCGCGACGCTATTTCAAGCGCGATTGATCGTGAGGGATACGGTCGCGGTCGGTGCGGTCTTGCCGCGACACCGGCCGCCGGCTCCACGTACAAGACCGGACTCCCTTCCGTCGGCAATGATACGGCTCGAATGGCCTTGCTACCCGTGCTTTACGATCGAGAGTCGTTCATTTTATTCATACCGATGAACATATGATCGTGTTTGGAGCATTCTAACGCATTTGTTTCCCGCCCATTCTCTCGAACCTTGCCGTGTGCTCGTCGATAACTTTAGTCGTAGCGTACCAAATGCATTCATTTTAAAGTTATATTTATCAATAAGATGAAAATCGTTTGCCTAAAGTCTTAGAGTGCATTTTCGCGTTGCGTATTGATGTCTTTTCCGCTGCTGAGATAAAAACATATGACCGAATATTGATCATGTGTTTAAGCCTGGGAGATCTTCCATGAGCGACTCCACCGCGACATCCACGCAAGCGACTTCCCTCGACGACATCCCCCGAACGATGAAAGCGGTAGTCGCCTACGCGCCCAATGATTATCGCTACGAAGAGGTGCCGGTCCCCGAGATCGACGACAAGGAGATCCTGGTCAAGGTCGAGGGTTGCGGCATCTGCGCCGGGGACATCAAGTCCTACGACGGCGCGCCCAGCTTCTGGGGCGACGAGACACAGCCCGCCTATATCAAGGCGCCGATGATCCCGGGGCACGAGTTCATCGGCCGAGTGGTGAAGGTCGGTTCCCATGTCGAAGGTTACGCCGTCGGCGATCGCGTGATTTCCGAGCAGATCGTGCCGTGCTGGAACTGTCGCTTCTGCGGTCGAGGGCAGTACTGGATGTGCGAGAAGCACGACCTGTACGGCTTCCAGAACAACGTTAACGGCGGTATGGCCGAGTACATGAAGTTCACCAAGGAGGCGATCAACTACCACGTCCCCGAGGAAATGCCGCTGGAGAAGGCGATCCTGATCGAGCCTTACGCCTGCTCGTTGCATGCGGTGCAGCGTGCCAGGATCGAACTGGGCGACGTGGTGGTGCTCTCCGGCGCCGGCACCCTGGGGCTCGGCATGGTCGGTGCGGCCAAGAAAGCGGGCGCCGAGAAACTGATCGTGCTCGACCTGTTCGACGACCGCCTGGAACTGGCCAAGAAGTTCGGCGCCGACCTGACCCTCAATCCCAAGCGCGACGACGTGGTCTCGATCATCAAGGAGATGACCGAGGGCTACGGCTGCGACGTCTACATCGAGGCGACCGGGCATCCCAAGTCGGTCGAGCAGGGGCTGTCGATGATTCGCAAGCTGGGGCGTTTCGTCGAGTTCAGCGTGTTCAAGGATCCGGTCAGCGTCGACTGGAGCATCATCTCCGACCGCAAGGAGCTGGACGTGCTGGGCTCCCATCTCGGCCCGTACTGTTATCCGCTGGTCATCGAGGGGATCCGCAACGGCGATTTCCCGACCGAAGGGGTGGTGACTCACAAGCTGCCGCTGGAAAAATACGAGGAAGGCTTCGAGCTGATGAAGAGCGGATCGAAGTCACTGAAGATCGTGTTGATCCCGTGATTTCGGCGCGTGGTCGGCGGTCGCTCCCGCCCCGCGCAGACGAAGACAGCGGTATCAGGAGAGAGGGCTCGAAGCGATGAGTACAACAGTTGCCAGTCGGCCAGCAGCGCCGGGCAAGCTGAAAGGGCGCCTGATCATCGGTGCCTGCGTGGTCGTGGTGCTGGCCGCGATGGCCTGGGACACCAAGGTCGTCGAGATCGGCACCGAAGCCGAGCTGGCCGGGGGATTCTCCGCCGAGACCTATGGCGGGGAGCATTTCCCGGCCATTCAGGCGAGCGTCGAGGAGCGCGCCGTCGATGCCGGTGAACTGGCGTCGGCGGTGCTTGCGGATTCGACGGCGGCGGGTCAGAAGTATGGTGTCGGCGATGGTTTCGGCCCGGTGGTGCCGGTCACTTTCAGCGGGACGTTCGGTGAGGCGCGCTCAGGCATCTATACGGTCGAAGCCGAAGGCGTGCCCGAGGAGATCACGCTGCGCGTGCAGACCGGCCCGGCGATCAATGGCACCGACCTGCGCGACGCCACCGGCGAGATCTCGTTCGGTGAGTTCGCCAACCAGATCGAGTATCAGAACGCGGGGGCGTCGATCAATGACGCGATGAAGCAAGCGGTGCTGGCGGATATCGATACCGCCGACCTGAGCGGCAAGACCGTCAGGGTGACCGGCGTGTTCAAGCTGATCAATCCCAAGAACTGGCTGGTGACGCCCGTCAGCATGGAGGTGCAGTGATGGCTTCCTCTTCGAGTCGGCCCGCTCCCGCCTGCGAACCGGTCGACGATATCGTCCTGTCGGCGCGGGATGTCGCCAAGTCGTTCGGCAGCGTGCATGCGCTCAAGACGGTCAACTTCGGCGTCTATCGCGGCCAGGTGACCACGCTGTTCGGCGAGAACGGGGCCGGCAAGTCGACGCTGATGAAGATCCTGTCCGGCGTGATCCAGCCGACCTCCGGCGAGATCGTGCTGGAGGGCGAGCCGGTACGCTTCGCCTCGACCACCGATGCCCAGCGCCTGGGCATTTCGATCATCCATCAGGAGTTGAGCCTGGCGCCCAACCTGAGCGTGCGCGACAACATCTTCATGGGCCGCGAGATCAAGGGGCCGACCGGTATCGACTATGCCGAGGAGGCGCGTCAGACCCGGGCGTTGATGGAGGAGCTCGACGAGCCGATCGATCCGCTGACGCCGGTGGAGGACCTGCGCCTGGGGCAGCAGCAGATCGTCGAGATCGCCCGGGCGCTGTCGGTGAACTCGCGCATCCTGATCATGGACGAGCCGACCTCGGCGCTGTCGGCGACCGAGGTCGAAGTCCTGTTCCGGGTGATTCGCGACCTCAAGAGCCGCGGGGTATCGATCGTCTATATCTCCCACCACCTGGAGGAGGCGCTGCTCATCACCGATCACGCGGTGGTATTGCGCGATGGCGTGATGACGGCCTACGCCAGGCGAGCGGATATCGACCTGGAGTGGATCGTGCGCAACATGGTCGGCGAGAACTTCGATCTCGGCTCGCCGCCGACCGGTCACGCCCTGGGCGAGGTGGCGCTGTCGCTGGAGGATGTCAGCGTCGCCGATACCGCAGTGCCGGAGCGCTCGGTGGTCGATCATCTGTCGCTGGAGGTCCGCGCCGGCGAGATCGTCTGCATCTATGGCCTGATGGGCGCCGGGCGCACCGAACTGCTCGAGTGCGTGGCTGGTCGCGTGCCGCTGAGCGGTGGGCGGGTGGTGCTGGAAGGCGAGGACGTCTCGCACCTGAGCATCGCCGAGCGCATCGCCAAGGGCCTGGTGCTGGTGCCGGAAGACCGGCAGCGCGATGGCCTGGTCCAGACCATGTCGGTGGGCGAGAACCTGTCGCTGGCCAGCATCAAGGCGTTCACCCGCTGGCTGCTGACCTCGGGAAGCCGCGAGCGCGGCGTGGTCGACGAGTCGATCGCCAACGTCCATATCAAGACCGACGGGCCCAGGGCCGAGATCGGCTCGCTCTCCGGCGGCAATCAGCAGAAGGTGGTGATCGGCAAGATGCTGGCGACCCATCCCCGGGTGGTGGTGCTCGACGAGCCGAGCCGCGGTATCGATATCGGGGCCAAGGCCGAAGTGTTCAAACTGCTGGCGGAAGGGGCTGCCAAGCAGGGGCTGGCGGTGATCTTCTCCACCTCCGAGGTCGGCGAATGCCTGAGCATCGCCCATCGCATCGTGGTGATGAGCCGCGGACACATCGCGGCGGAGTTCGGCGCCGACGTCTCCAAGGAACAGATCATGGCCGCCTCGGGCGAGGCCGTGGTCGCGTGAGCGCTTTTACTCGAAGGGAGTTTTGATTATGTCCAAGCACAGCCAAGCGCCAGCGCGCCAGGGTGGCGGCTTCGATCTGGGGCGGATACTGCTCGAGGGTCGCGCCTTCTTCGCCCTGATCGCGATCATCATCATCTTCTCGGCGTTGTCGCCGGTCTATTTCTCGACCAACAACTTCCTGACCATGTCGTCCCACGTGGCGATCTTCGGGCTGCTGTCGATCGGCATGCTGCTGGTGATCCTGACCGGCGGCATCGATCTGTCGGTGGGCTCGACCCTGGGACTGTGCGGGGTGGTCGCGGGCTTTCTGATGCAGGGCGTGAGCTTCGACATGTTCGGTGTCACGCTCTATCCGCCGGTGTGGGTGGTAGTCATCCTGACCTGCGCGGTCGGCGCGTTCATCGGCGCCATCAACGGCGTGCTGATCGCCTACTTCAAGGTACCGGCCTTCGTCGCCACCCTGGGATTGCTCTACGTCGCCCGCGGCGTGGCGCTGCTGATGACCGATGGTCTGACCTACAACAACCTCGGCGGCAGCCCGGAACTGGGCAACACCGGGTTCGACTGGCTGGGGTTCAACCGCCTGTTCGGTGTGCCGGTGGGAGTATTGATTCTGGCCGCGGTGGCGATCGTCACGATCCTGGCGCTGGCGCGCACGCCGTTCGGACGCTGGGTCTACTCGACCGGCGGCAACGCGCGGGCGGCCGAGCTTTCCGGCGTGCCGGTCAAACGGGTGCAGGTTTCGGTCTACGTGCTCTCCGGTATCTGCGCGGCGATAGCCGGGCTGGTGCTGTCGTCCCAGTTGACCTCTGCCGGCCCCACCGCGGGCACCACCTACGAACTGACCGCCATTGCCGGCGTGGTGATCGGTGGCGCGGCGCTGACCGGCGGCCGCGGCAACGTGCGCGGCACCCTGCTCGGCGCCTTCGTGATCGGGTTCCTGTCCGACGGGCTGGTGATCATCGGCGTCTCCTCCTACTGGCAGACCGTGTTCACCGGTGCCGTGATCGTGCTGGCGGTGTTGCTCAACAGCATCCAGTACGGCGGGCGCAAGAAGCGCGTGGCCACGCCTGCAGAACCAAAGGCACCCGATAACCCCTCTTCTCCGGCCTCGAGCGGCAATGCCGCGCGCGTGACATCCGAGGCGGAAAGTACAGCCGGTAAACCGGCAACACAGCACTAGCCTGACCGTTGCACGCTAGTCATCACAATCGCAAAAGAAGGGTGATCCATCATGTTCAAGACAGGAAAACGCCTGCTGATCGCAGCCCTCGCCGTGAGCGCGCCGTTGCTCGCCGGAAGCGCCATGGCGCAGGACAAGGGACTGATCTCGGTCATCGTCAACGATACCTCCAACCCCTACTGGTTCACCGAGGGCAAGATCGCCCGGGAAACGGCCGAGGAGTTGGGGTATCGCGCCAACGTCAGCGCACACAAGGGTGATACCAATACCGAGAGCCGCCAGATCGATACTGCGATTACCAATCAGGCCAAGGCGATCATTCTCGACCCCGCCAATGCCGATGGTTCCGTCGGTGCGGTGCGCAAGGCCGTCGAAGCCGGTATCCCGGTGTTCCTGGTCAATGCGGAAATCAACGAGCAGGGGCTGGCCAAGGCGCAACTGGTATCCAACAACGCCCAGGGTGCCGCCCTCGGCGCGCAGCAGTGGGTACAGACGGTCGGCGACTCGGCCAACTACGTCGAGCTGAAGGGAGCGCCGTCGGACAACAACGCCGCGACACGCTCCAACGGCTACAAGACGGTGTTGAGCCAGTACCCGGATCTCAACAAGGTCGGCGAGGACGTCGCCAACTGGGACCGCACTCAGGGCTTCAACAAGATGCAGAGCCTGTTACAGGCCAACCCTGACATTCAAGGCGTGATCAGCGGCAACGACGAGATGGCACTGGGCGCGATCGCCGCACTCAAGGAAGCCGGCAAGCTGGACGATGTCGTGGTCGGTGGCTTCGACGGTTCGCCAGACGCCGTCGACGCGGTCAAGTCCGGCGAGCTCGCCTATACCGTACTGCAGCCGGTGGCGATCTTCTCCAAGGCCGCGGTGCAGATGGCCGACAAGTTCATCACCACCGGCGAAACCGGTGTCCAGGGCGAGAAGCACCTCTTCGATTGCATCCTGATCACCCCGGATAACGTCGACAAGTATGTCTCGCCGTTCGTGCTCAAGCAGTAAGACGCAAAGCCGTTCGTCGATCCACCGCCGCGGGCCCTGGCCCGCGGCGGTTTCGTTTGTCGGTGTCGTTTACGGTCAAGCTTCGATCAGGCGATAACGGATCTCGGCCTCGTCCAGCGTGGCGCGATGCTCGGCGGCAAGGCTTTCGTCGATCAACACGAGGTCGAACTCCTTGAGATCGGCCAGCCGATGCAGCGCGCCGTGGCCGAACTTGGCGCTGTGGACGAGCAGGATCCGGCGCTCTGCCGCCGCCATCTGGGCGCGCTTGATCTGGGTCACCGTCGGGTCCTGAACATAGGCGGTAGTGCCGAGGATGGCCGATGCGGAAAGCACCGCCACATTGGCACGCAGGTTGGCGAGCGTCTGTTCGCAGAGCAGGCCGAAGGTGGCATTGAAGCGGGGCTGGTAGTCGCCGCCCAGGGTGATCAACTTGATGCCGCTGGCGGCCTTGAGCCGGTCGATGCTCTCCAGGCCGTTGGTGATCACGGTCAGTGGCTCCCGCGCCGGCAGCAGCAGGGCGAGTTCGGCGGCAGTGGTGGAGTCGTCCAGCATCACCGCTTCGCCGGACGCGATCTCCTCCAGCGCCGCACGGGCCAGCGCCTGCTTTTCCCGCGTGGCGATATGCGAACGCAGTGCGAAGTTGCTTTCGAACACGCTGGAAGAGCGGGTGGTGACCCCGCCATGCTGCTTGTTGACCATGCCCTGATCGGAGAGGGCGTCGAGATCGCGGTGTACCGTCATCCGGCTGACGCCGAAGCGCTCGGCCAGCTCGTCGACCTGGGCGGAGCCGGCCTGGATGATGTAGTCCAGCATCGCCTGGCGGCGCGCTGGTGCCCCCCGTGTCACGGTGCGAGGGGTCATGGTCGTGGGTGAAGTCATGACGCTCCCGTCGTCAACACGACCTTGATCGAGTCGCGCCGGGCGGCGATCTCGAAGCCGCGCTCGAAGTCGGCCAGCGGAACACGATGGGTGACGATGCCGCGAGTGGTCACCAGCCCGCGGGCCAGCAGGTCGATCGCCACCGGGTAGGTGTGCGGCGAGAGATGCGAGCCGCGGATATCCAGCTCCTTGCGGTCGCCGATGGTGGACCAGTCGACGCTGGTGGGCTCCTTGAACACGCTGAACTCGACGAACCGACCGAGCTTGCGTAGCGACTCCAGGCCCTGGACCACGCCGCTCGAGGAGCCCGTGGCGTCGATGTAGACCTCGCAACCGTAACCGCCGGTGAGTGCCCGAACTTCCTTGGCAACATCGTCGCGATGCGGATTGAGGCCGTGATCGGCGCCGTAGTCGCGGGCCAGGGTCAGGCGGTCGTCATGGGTGTCGACCAGAATCAGCCGTTTGGGCGTCTTGAGCCTGGCGAGCTGGACCATGGCCAGGCCGATCGGGCCGCCACCGGCGATCACCACGGTATCGTCGAACTGGATGTCGGCGCGGTTGACGGCGTGGATGCCGCAGGCCAGGGGTTCGAGAAAGGCGGCATCCTCGAGGCTCAGGCCCGGGTCGACCGGGTGCAGCACCGCATTGGCCGGCACGCGCAGGTATTCGGCCATGCCCCCATCGGCCACGCCGCCCTGGAAGCCGAAGATATGATGCACTTCGCACATCCAGTAGTGGCCGCGCTGGCAGTAGAGGCATTTGCCGCAGGGGAGAATCTGTTCCGGCACGACGCGATCCCCGAGCGCAACGCCGAAGTGTTCCCCGGCATCGTCGCCCAGTGCGACGACTTCACCCGCGAATTCGTGGCCGACGATCATCGGTGGCTTGACGAAGGGGGCAAAGCGGTCGCCGTCGCCCCAGTACATGGCGGCGCCGTCGCGGCACTTGAGATCGCTCGAGCAGATGCCGCAGGCCTGGATTCCCAGAATCAGCTCGTTGGGGCCGGGGCGGGGCGTGGGCACGCGCTCCAGCCGGTAGTCGCCGGGGCCGCGACAGACCACGGCTTGCATGTCATCGGGTAGCATCGTCACGGTCTCCTGAATTGGTGAGCGAAGATCCACGTCAAACGTCGCCGACTACAGATAGTCTTCGATGTTGTCCTGGTCTATGAATACATGTCCGGTATCGATGTACTCGGGCACTTCTGCACCATTGGCGCGCTGCCAGGCGCTGATGATGAACCAGTAACCCATCAGTCTGGGGCGGAGTGCGGAGGTGGAATCGATGACGCCTTCCTGGATCAGGCTCAGGGTCTGGTTGAGGTCATCGATACCGACGATCTTGATCTCACCTGCCTTGCCGGCCTCCTTGACTGCCTGGCCGATGCCGATGGGGCCGGCGGCATTTGAGGGAATCCAGCCATCCAGCTCGGGATGGGCCTGCATGATCGCCGCCGCTTGATTCTGTGCCGTGGAGATACTGTCGTTGTCGACACCGGTGGCGACGACTTCGATATCGGGATGACGATCGAATACCGCGCGGCTGCACTCGGCGCGCTGCGCGTGGTTGGACGCCGTTGGCACGCCCATCATGATGGCGACGTTGCCTTTCCCGTCGAGGAGTTCGACCAGGCGTTCCGCCGCCACCATCGCCTGGGTGCAGTAGTCGCTGCCGACGACGGGCAGGTGCATGTCCTCGATACCCTTGTCGTCGATGACCGAGACGGGGATCTCCTGCTCCAGGGCCTCGCGGATCACGGCGCGGTTGCCGGTGGGGTCGAGCAAGTCGGTAATGATGGCGTCGGGGCGAGTCGCAATGGCTCTCTCGAGTATCTGATTCTGCTCGGCGACGCTGGCACTCTGGGGGGCGGTGTATTGGACCGTGACCTCGGCACCGGTCAGGCGCTGAATCTCACCAGCGGCTTCCTGAGCCCCCTCGTTGAGCTGGTCGAACCAGGGGTGCACGACCTTGGGAACCACCACAAAGCGATACTGGCGCTGAGCATCATCGGCATGAGTCGTGGTGGATATTGCCCACAGGGCCAACGAAAGCACCCAAAGCACGTTTCGAAGCATGGCGTTATACATGATGTTCAACTCCTGCGAGGAGAATGTTTTTTGTTGAAGTGTGTCGGGTAGCGCTGTAACTGCGATCGGCGATGAAGAGATAACATCAAAAAGTGATGGTTCGCCCTATGACTTTGGTCTCGTTGAAATTATGTTTTCACGGACTAAATTTTAAATAATTGAATATAAATACATTTTTCATATTTATATTTTTATTTAACACCATCGTCTAACGTCCGTGGATAACAAAATAGTGTTAGAAATGGCGCTCACGAAGCTCTCGCACGATGGATAAGTGTGCCGAGGGACGAAATCAACGGGAGGCAGCCATGTCACGCGGTTATCTGCTGGGGCTGGACGGTGGCTCCAGTTCCACCAAGGCGGTGATCTTCGATACCCAGGGCAACGTCGTGGGGATTGGGCGGGAATCTTCCCGGCTCGAGCATCCCCAGGCCCACTGGGTCGAGCGTGACATGAACGTCGCCTGGGCGAGCGCCGCCGAATCGATACGTGCCGCCCTGGCGGCCGCCGGCCTGGAGGGCGGCGAGATACTGGCGGTGGGCGTCACGGCCCACGGCGACGGGCTCTACCCCCTGGATCGCAAGGGTGAGCCGCTCGGCCACGCCATCACCTCGCTGGACAGTCGTGCCGCGGGTATCGTCGAGCGCTGGTGCCAGCAGGGCATACGCGACGAGGCGCTGGCGCGGATCGGGCAGATGCCTTTCGCCTTCTCGCCGGTAGCCTTGCTGGCGTGGCTGCAGGCCAACCAACCCGAGCGCTACGCCGCTCTCGCCCACGTCCTGACCTGCAAGGACTGGCTGCGATTCAAGCTGACCGGCGAGATCGCCACTGACTTCACCGAGGCCAGCACCGGCTACACCGACGTCAACACCCAGCGCTACAGTCGCGACGCACTGTCGATGCTGGGCATCGCGTCGGTATTCGAGGCCCTGCCCGACGTTCGCCTGCCCGAGGAGGTCGCCGGCCAGGTCTGCGAGTCGGCAGCGCGCGCCACCGGCCTGAAAGCCGGTACGCCGGTCGCCGCAGGGTTGCATGACGTTACCGCCAGCGCGGTGGGGCTGGGCAACGTCGAGTCGGATACGCTGACCATCGCGGCCGGCACCTTCAGCATCAACGAGGTCTTTTCCGACGCGCCCAAGCCCGATCCGCGCTGGGCGACACGCAACGGACTACGCCCTGGCCAATGGCTCAACATGGCGATTTCACCGGCTTCCTCCAGCAATCTCGAATGGTTTCATCGTCAGTGGGGGCAGCCGGGAGATGGCGGCACGGGCGCCTTTTTCGCCGAGATGGAAGCGTCGCTGGACGCCGCTTTCCGTAGCCCGTCACGACTGGTCTACCACCCGTTCCTTTATGGTTCGCCCTACGATGAACCGGCCAGTGCCGGCTTGTTCGGTCTCCAGGGATGGCACGACCGTGGCCATGTCCTGCGTGCGATCCTGGAAGGGGTGGTGTTCAATCACCGGGTGCATGTCGATGCCCTGGCTTCGACCTTCGCCATCGAGCGCGTGCGCATCACCGGCGGCGGCAGTCACTCGCCGCGGCTGGCCCAACTGTTCGCCGATTCGTTGGGTCGGCCGCTGCAAACGTCGCGAATCCAGGAGGCCGCGGCCTGGGGCGCCGCGATCTGCGCCGGCGTGGCAGCCGAAGTGTTTCCCGCCATCGAGTCGGCCACGTCGCTTTGCGAGGTCGACCACCGCTACAGCCCCGATTCGGAGCGCCAGGCCGCGTGTCAGCAGGGCTTCGAGCGCTACCAGCGCTTGATCGAGGGGATGAGAACGCTATGGGCGACGCTGGACGTCGAGGCGTCGTCCCCGGATTCACCCGACACTTCGGCGGAATCCACGCCAACGATGGGAGCAAGACAATGACGGAACCCGCCAATGCCATGCCGCCGACGCGTCGGCAGACACTGGATCGCTTGCGGGCGGATCCCGCGGTGTCGGTGCTGATCATTGGTGCCGGAATCAACGGCGCCGGGCTGTTCCGCGATCTGGCGCTGCAGGGCGTCGATACGCTGATCGTCGACAAGCAGGACTTCTGTGCCGGCGCCAGTGCCGCGCCGTCGCGACTGATCCATGGTGGACTCAAATATCTCGAGACCGGCGAGTTCCGGTTGGTGGCGCAGTCGACCCGCGAGCGCAACCTGCTGCTGCGCAACGCGCCGCACGTGGTGCATCCGCTGCGCACGGCGATGCCGACGCACAGCTGGTGGGGCGGGATCTGGCCGTCGATCCAGCGTTTCTTCCGTCGTCCGGCAAAGATCGACGACCGCGGTATCCTGATCAGTGAAGCGGGGCTGACGCTCTACGATTTCCTCGGCCGCCATTTCCGCAGCATGCCGCGTCATTCGGTGACGCTGGGGCGCAAGGTACGGGAATCGTTGCCGGACATCCGCCACGACGTGCGGGCGCTGCACACCTACTACGACGCCGCGATCAGCCAGGCCGAGCGGCTCGGGTTCGAGCTGATCGACGACGGCTGCAGAGCCCATCGCGGCGCGATGGCGCTCAATCACGTCACCCTGACCGGTAGTGACGGTGAAGCGATAACCTTCGACGATGAAGAGGGCAACGCGTTCCAGGTTCGTCCGCGGATCATCGTCAATGCCGGCGGTGCCTGGATCGACGAGATCAACCGCCAGTTGGGGCAGGAAACACGGCATATCGGCGGCACCAAGGGCGGGCACCTGATCGTCGACGTGCCGCAGATTCGCGATCAGCTCGACGGGCGCATGATCTATTTCGGCACGCCCGATGGTCGCATCTGCCTGATCTATCCATTCATGAGTCATGTGCTGGTCGGTGCCACCGATATCCGCTGCACCGACCCGGACCAGGCCGTCTGCGACGACGACGAGCGCGATTACCTGCTCGAAGCGGTGCATTACCTGTTTCCCGAGGTGACGATCGGTCCGGATCAGGTCCGCTACCGCTATAGCGGCGTGCGACCACTGCCGCACAGCGACGCCGCCGATCCGGGCCAGATCAGCCGCGATCACGCCATCGTCGAGGATCGCATCCACGACTGGCCGGTATTATCCCTGGTGGGTGGAAAATGGACCACGTTTCGCGGGTTTGCCGAAGAGGTGGCCGACGACCTGCTGGCGAGGCTGGGCCGCCGGCGCGAGGTCGGTACCCGGCAGTTGGCCATCGGTGGCGGGCGCGACTTTCCCCGCGATGCGACGTCGCGGGAGGCGTGGCTCGCCAGGGTGACCGCCATCTGCGAGGGCGACCGGCATCGGGCCATTACCTTGCTGGATCGCTACGGCACGCGGGGCGAGGCGGTGGCACGTCACTGTGCGGGGATGAGCGCTGGCGGGGCCTGCCGCCAGCGGCCCCTGGATTCGCTGCCCGGTTATTATATCGGAGAGATCGATTTCGTCTGCCGCTTCGAGCGTGTCGAGCATCTGGCGGATGTGCTGTTCCGGCGTCTGCCGATCGCGTTGGCCGGCCTGCTCGACGACGCGGTGATCGAGGAGATCGCGACGCTGTGCAGCGGGGTCCTGACGTGGTCGGAGGCCCGTTGCCGGGATGAGATCGACAGGGTACGGGAGATCGCCGTACGCGCACACGGTGTCTCGCTCGGCCCGGGCGCCGACGACACGACGGCGAGTGGCGACGAGCCGCTCTCTTCCACATCGGGAAACGCCCCGCGCAAGGGGACTTCCTCCACTCAGGAGCCAGCGTCATGACCAGCATGCTCTCTGCCAGCGGATTGCGAACGGGGCGGCTGTTTCGCCGCGAGACCGGCCTGACCTGCATGGTGGCGTTCGATCGCACACTACTGGCGGGCCCGGTGGAGCATGCGATCGATGCGCGCCGAACCTGCGAAGCCATCGTCACGTCGCGACCGGATGCGGTACTGCTGTCGCCGGGCGCGCTCAAGTCCTGCGGGGACCTGTTCGCCGACAGTCGGGCTCCCAGAATCGTGCTGCGAATCGACTATCCGATGGTGGGCGACTTCACCCTGGCGGGAGAGGAGCATCATCGCATGATCGCTACCCCTGCCCAGGCGCAGGCGATGGGCGCGGATGCCGTGGTGATGTGCCTGATCTCCGGTTACGACGACCCCCGGCGCGAGGCCGACAATCTCGAGGCGGTGGCGGAGACCGCGCGTCAGTGCGAGGCGATCGGACTGCCGCTGATCGTCGAGGCGGTGGTGTGGGGGGCCAGGGAGGAAGGTCTGCTCGATGGCGAGCGTATCGCACGAATCGCGAGGATCGCCGCCGAGCTGGGGGCCGACTTGATCAAGGCGCAGTACACCGGTGACCCCAAGGATATGCGGGCTCTGGTAGCGAGCTGTCCGGTGCCGGTGCTCGTTCTGGGCGGGGCGGCTATGAACGATGACGAGGCGCTGACGCGTTTTACCCGTGATGCGCTGGATAACGGCGCCAGCGGGGTGATCTTCGGTCGCAACGCCTGGCAGCGCGAAGGCGTGACCGGTGGCATCGAGCGGCTGGTCGCTATCGTGCAGGGAAGTGGCGCCGAGTGAGGCGACGCGACGCGTGTCGAAAGCGATGGCGGCGGTGGCAAAACATAGGCAGCTAGCTATTCTGTGTGTAGACTTTTGTACCCTGCCCCGACCCGCTCGGGATAGCGATGCCGTGCGTCGTTTCACCCGTCCTTCCGACCGGCGGCGCTGCGTTTTGTCAGGCGGGCCGCGCATGCGGGCCGCAATCAGTGAACGAAGGGATCTCCGTACGCCATGAGCGAATACTCTCTGTTTACCTCTGAATCCGTGTCCGAAGGTCACCCGGACAAGATCGCCGATCAGATTTCCGATGCCGTTCTCGACGCCATCATCGCTCGGGACAAGCAGGCACGCGTCGCCTGCGAAACATTGGTCAAGACCGGCGTGGCCATCGTGGCCGGCGAGATATCCACCACCGCCTGGGTCGACCTGGAAGATCTCGTGCGCAAGGTGATCATGGATATCGGGTATACCTCGTCCGAGGTCGGCTTCGATGGCGAAACCTGTGGCGTGATCAATCTGATCGGCAAGCAGAGTGTCGATATCGCCCAGGGCGTCGACCGCAGCAAGCCCGAAGATCAGGGCGCGGGCGATCAGGGCCTGATGTTCGGCTACGCCACCAACGAGACCGAGTCGTTCATGCCGGCGCCGATCCACTACTCGCATCGTCTCGTCGAACGTCAGGCGGAACTGCGCAAGAACGGCACGCTCTCGTGGCTGCGCCCGGACGCCAAGAGCCAGATCACCTTCACCTACGACGACCAAGGCCAGCCCAACGGGGTCGATGCAGTGGTGCTCTCGACCCAGCACGATCCGGACATCTCCCAGGACGACCTGCGCAAGGCGGTGGAAGACCTGATCATCCGCGATGTGCTACCGGCGAAGTGGATTCACGACAACACTCGCTTCCATATCAACCCAACCGGCAAGTTCGTGATCGGCGGCCCGGTAGGCGATTGCGGCCTGACCGGGCGCAAGATCATCGTCGACACCTACGGTGGCATGGCGCGTCACGGTGGTGGTGCGTTCTCCGGCAAGGATCCCTCCAAGGTTGATCGCAGCGCCGCCTACGCCGGGCGTTACGTGGCCAAGAACATCGTCGCCGCGGGGCTGGCCGACAAGTGCGAGATTCAGGTCTCCTACGCCATCGGCGTCGCAGAGCCGACCTCGGTGTCTATCAACACCTTCGGCACCGCCCGGATCAGCGAAACCAAAATCATCGAGCTGGTGCGTGAGCACTTCGACCTGCGTCCGCACGCGATCACGCGGATGCTCGACCTGCTCCACCCGATGTACCAACTGACCGCGTCCTATGGGCACTTCGGCCGCGAGCCGTTCGAGTCCAGCTATACCTGGACCGACGTCAACGGTGAAACGCAGACCGAGACCTTCACCGCCTTCCCCTGGGAGAAGACGGACAGGGCCGAGGCCTTGAAGGCCGCCGCTGGGCTGTGACGACGATCCCCGGGCTCGGCCAGCGGTACAGGACAAAGCGGACCCGCCTACCGGGTCCGCTTTTTTGATGAGTCTTCGGCGGGATGCACCTGCATCATGGCTGCCACCGTGACGAGCCACTATCGTTGCATGACGGGGCGGGAACTCCATCGGCAATTCGTTACGTTCGGCGACGACAGGAAAGGATTCGATGCTGGAAATCGCAGCACTCTTCATCACGATCACCGCGCTGTTCGCGTGGTTCAACTACCGCTTCATCAAGTTACCGGCGACGATCGGGGTGATGTTCATCTCGCTGGTGACATCGGTGCTGCTGATCGCGTCGAGCCATCTCGGATTCGACGCGATCACCGACTGGGCCGAAGCCTGGCTGGGACAGATCAACTTCAACGCCCTGCTGATGGACGGGATGCTCTCGTTTCTGCTTTTTGCCGGGGCTCTGCATGTCGATTTTCACCAGTTGAAGCGCTATCGCTACTCGATCGGCCTGCTTGCCACCGTCGGCGTGGTGATCTCGACGGTGGTGATCGGCAGTGCCGCCTGGTGGCTCTTCCGCACTTTTCACATCGGCGTGCCCTATCTCTATTGCCTGGTCTTCGGCGCCTTGATCTCGCCGACGGACCCGATTGCCGTTCTCGGCATCATGCGCAGTGCCGGTGCGCCGGAGGACATGGAGATCAAGATTGTCGGCGAGTCGCTGTTCAACGATGGTGTCGCGGTGGTGGTGTTCACCATGCTGCTGGGGGCGGCGACCGCGACAGAGGCGCTGACGGTGGCGCACTCCGCGATACTCTTTCTGGAAGAGGCGGGTGGCGGCATGCTGCTCGGGCTGGTCATGGGGTATGTCGCCTACCGGTTGATGAAGAGCATCGACCAGTACCAGATCGAAGTGCTGGTGACGCTGGCTCTGGTGCTGGGTGGCTACACGCTGGCGACGCATCTGCAGGTATCGGGGCCCATCTCGATGGTCATCGCCGGACTGTTCATCGGCAATCGTGGGCGCGAACACGCCATGTCGGAGACGACCCGGCGCTACGTCGATGGCTTCTGGGAGCTCATCGACGAGATCCTGAACGCGGTGCTGTTCGTCTTGATCGGCCTCGAGCTACTGCTGATTCCCTTCGAATGGTCGTATCTGATCGTCGCGGGCCCGGTGATCGGCGTGATCCTGCTGACGCGCCTGGCCACCATCGGCCTGCCCATCGTCGTGTTGAGCCGCTGGGTTCACTTTCGCCACGGAACCACGCGCGTACTCACCTGGGGTGGGTTGCGGGGCGGGATCTCGGTAGCGCTGGCGCTGGGCCTTCCCGAGAGCGATTACCGCAATACGCTGGTGATGGTGACCTACCTCATCGTGCTGTTCTCGATTCTGGCCCAGGGCTTGACCATTGGCGGCGTCGTACAACGGGTATTATCGCAGGGATCCGGCAAGTCTTAGACTTTAGTGGTATGTGGCGGCGCAGGCATGGTATCGGCGCCGGGCGTTCCTTACTCTTGTGTCATTGTGTTGTATCTTTTTCTTCGGCCGACCGGCCGATGGTATTCAAAATGACGGGGTGAACCATGATGTTACGCACAGGGATGCTGGTCGCGGCACTAGGCCTGTCCGGCGCGCTGCTGGTGGGCTGCGGCGACGACAGCGATGATCAGGCGAAGAGCGAGACTCAGGAACCGTCGTCCTCCCAGCAGGAATCCCAGTCCTCCGGTTCCGACACCCAGGAGATGGCCGCTTCCGACACCTCCGGCAGCGGCAGTAGCGAAGGCAGCGGTGGCGGCGAACCCGTCAACCTGATCTTCGGCACCGGCGGGACCGGCGGTAGCTACTATCCCATCGGCGGGGCACTGAAGGGGGTGTTCGAGAAGAGCGACCTGGTCGACGGCGTGCAGGTGGTCTCGACCGGCGCCTCCGTGCAGAACATCAACAACATCAACGACGGCCTGAACCAGGTCGCCATCGTGATGAGCGACGTGGCCTATGACGCGGTCAAGGGCCAGAACCAGTTCGACGGCCAGCCCGCCGACATCGAAACCATCGCCGGGATGTATCCGAACGTGGTGCAGGTCGTCGCCACCGCCGATAGCGATATTCACAGCGTTGCCGACCTGAAAGGCAAGCGAGTCGGCGTCGGCAAGGTCGGATCCGGTGTGGAGCAGAGCGCCGCCAAGGTGCTGGAGTCCGCGGGATTGAGCTACGACGACCTGGCCCAGGTCAG
Source organism: Salinicola corii (assembly GCF_008298015.1). Taxonomy (GTDB): domain Bacteria; phylum Pseudomonadota; class Gammaproteobacteria; order Pseudomonadales; family Halomonadaceae; genus Salinicola; species Salinicola corii. Next base: position 39,809 of record NZ_VTPX01000018.1, read on the forward strand.
CCATACCGGTTACGCCGATAGCGTCACCGAGATGAGCAATGGCAATCTCGATGCCGCGTTCTTCACCTCCGGCGTTCCCAATTCCAGTATCACCGGTCTGATGCAGAGCACCGACATCACCTTCGTGCCGGTCAGTGGTGACGTCGCCTCCACGCTGCTGGAGAAATACCCGTACTACGAGAGCTACGAAATCCCGGCTGGCGCCCCCGAGCGTTACAACCTGGGCGATGCCGTGGACACGGTGGCGATCCGCAACATCATGATCGTGCCCTCCTCCATGCGGGACGATGTCGCCGCGGATCTGGCCAAGCGCTTCCACGACTATCTGGAATCCGGCAACGTTTCCGTCGGCGCGCTCAAGCAGTTCGATCCTGCGACCATGGACCAGAACCTGGTCGTGCCGTTACATCCGGGCGCCAAGGCATACTACGACACACTGGCTTCCAGTGACGATGGCGCGAATCAGCCGGCAGAGGGCGTTTCGACGAGTGCCGACGCCACGGCGTCCGACTCGGCCAATGCCGATGCGGCAACAACCGATGCCGACGGCGCCGAAGCCGAACCGGCGAAGCAAACCAGCGCCGAGACGCCCGAGGACAATGTCGATCCGGCCGAAGGCAGCGATACCAGCGGTAGCGAAAACGCTCAGGATAAAGAACCGCAATCCTGAGTGTGGGTGATCGCGTGTCCGGCAAGTCATGACGCGTAAAACGGGACTGAGTCTGGCAGCGGTGGCGATCCTGACGATAGCCACCGCGCTGTATCCGCTACCGTGGCTCGTCGTGCGTGACGGACCCCAGTGGCGGTTTGCCTTTCCCGGGTGGCAGGGCACGACGTTCACGCTGCGCTGGATGCACTCGGTCGAGAAGGAAGACTGGGAAGAGTGGTTCGAGGTGACCGCCGATGACGCCATCGAGATCACCGGGACGCGCTTCAAGACCTTCGGCGCTGGCGTACCGTCGCATGCCGGTACCGAGACCCATCTCGAGGATGGGTGGGTAGTGATGACGGGGATCGATCGCGTGGTCGATCCGCTGGCGGTGCAAGCGGCGGTGGAAGAGCATTACCGTCTGATTTTCGCCGGCCATACCATTCCCCTGTCGCGTGGCGACCCTCCCGTCATATTGACCTTTTCCATACTCAGGGTGCCGTTGTGGCAAGTCTTGCCGGCACTGGTGCGGCCCTGGTTATCATAGATCCCGCCTGGCGAGGATGAGAAATGTCCGAACAGAAAGTCACGGTTTCCGCCGACGGTCCCGAGGATCCGTCGGTCAAGGAAGCGCTGGAGAAATTCGATCGTGAAAGCCTGGTCCGGGATCGACTGCCGCATAGGGTGATCCAGTTCGTCACGGCGGTGTCGGTGCTGCTGGCGCTGTTCCATCTCTACACCTCGTTTTCGGGACCACTGGTCGATGTCGCGCAACGCAGCATCCACCTTTATACCCTGCTGGGACTGGCCTTCATCCTCTATCCGTTGACCCGCAAGGGGGCTCGCGATCGGGTGCCGTGGGGGGATGCCGTTGTGGCGCTGGTGGCGTTCGGGATCGGTGTCTATATGCTGGCGGTGTCGGATCGTGTCATCGCCTCGGCGGGGCGCATCAACAATGTCGACATGGTGGTCGGCTTCGTGGCGATCCTGCTGGTGCTGGATGCCACCCGGCGCGTCACGGGTTGGGGGCTGACGATCCTGGCCTCGCTGTTCCTGGTCTACGGCTTCTACGCCAAGCTTTCGTTCTATCCGCAGGTGAACGATGCGATCGTTCTCGCGACGTGCAAGCAGATCGTCTCGCACCTGGTGTACATCACCGAGGGCTTGCTGGGTACGGCGATCGGGGTCTCGGCGAGCTACATCATCCTGTTCATCCTGTTCGGTGCCTTCCTCGGCAAGTCCGGCCTGGGGCAGCTGTTCAACGATCTGGCGCTGGCCATCGCCGGGCATACCCGTGGCGGCCCGGCCAAGGTGGCGGTCATCGCCAGCGGCTTCCTGGGGTCGATCAACGGCTCCGCCATCGCCAACGTCGTGACGACCGGCGCCTTCACCATTCCGCTGATGAAGAAGACCGGCTACAAGCCGAACTTCGCCGGTGCGGTGGAGGCTGCGGCCAGCGTCGGTGGACAGATTCTGCCGCCGATCATGGGCGCGGCGGCGTTCATCATGGCCGAGGTGCTCTCGGTGCCTTACACCCAGGTCATCCTGGCGGGGATCATCCCGGCGCTGCTCTTCTACCTCGGGGTGCTGTTCCAGGTCCATCTGCGTGCCATGCGCAACGGGCTGGAAGGGATTCCCCGTTCGCAGTTGACCCCGCTCAAGGAGGTGATGCTCAAGCGAGGCCATCTGTTGATACCGATGGCGGTGCTGCTGTGGCTGCTGTTCGAAGGGCGGGCGCCGTTCTTCGCCGCCTTCTGGTCGATCGCCGCGACGGTGCTGATCTGCGGCACGCGCCGCGTGACCGTCGGGCTCGGCCTGATCCTGACGCTGCTGATCTTCGAGCCCCAGCTGCGGGCGCTGATCGGCGGTCACGCCCTGCCCAACTTCCCGGCCAGTCGCTGGATGCTGTTCGTGATCATCGCGATTCCGGTGGCGATCAACGCGCTGCGGGCCAGGCTCGGGATGGTGGCCGAGAAGATGGATGTGGGGGATTGCCGTGACGCCATGCACGATGGGGTGCGCAACGCGATTCCCGTCGCCGTGGCCTGCGGGGCGGTCGGGATCATCGTGGGTATCGCCACGCTCACCGGCATCGCGCTGGAGGCGGCGGATGCCGTGGTGACGCTGGGACAGCAGATTCCGATTCCGATGATCCAACTGCTGGTCACGCTGGTGCTGACCATGATCGCCTCGATCGTGCTGGGCATGGGGCTGCCCAGCATCCCGACCTACATCATCACCAGCACCATGGCTGCGCCGATCCTGCTCAACCTGCCGATGTTCCGCGAGCTGGCCGGCAGCAACGAGACGGCGATCTTCGTCGCCCACATGTTCGTGTTCTACTTCGGGCTGTTCGCCAATCTGACCCCGCCCGTGGCGCTGGCGGCCTACGCGGGGGCGGGCATCAGCGGCGGCTCGCCCAACGCCACCGGCTTCCAGGCGATGAAGCTCGCCATCGCCGGGTTCGTGGTGCCGTACATGTTCGTGTTCGCCCACAGCATGCTGATGATCGATGCGACCCTTTGGAACACGCTGTGGGTCATCGTGACCGGCGTGGTCGGCGTGCTGCTGCTGGCGGTGGCGGTGGAGGGTTACCTGCGGCGGCCGCTCAATCCCTTCTGGCGGGTCCTGGCGGCGGTGGGCGCGCTGGCTCTGATCTTCCCGGGGCTGGCCAGCGACATCGTCGGTGCGGTGATTACCGTGGTGCTGTTCCTGCTGGCCAAGGCGAAGCCGGAAGTGAGGTCCGCCGGCACGACCTAGCCCGGCGACGCCGAGCTCCGCGACGACGCCCGCGCTCCTGCCAAGGAGGGCGGGCGTTTTCGATGGCGTCGACGGGCAATACCGGCCGAGGTTTGCTATAAGGAATCCAAGGCGTCCGTTCCTTAGCAGAGATGCCGGCCAATGACCGATGAGGATGGCACATGTCAATCAATGTCACTCGGCGCCAGTTTTTCAAACTGGGCGGAGCGGGATTGGCGAGCTCGAGCCTGGCGATGATGGGCTTTGCGCCCGAGCCCGCCGAAGCCTCGATCCGCCAGTTCAAGCTGACCCACGCCAAAGAGACCCGCAACACCTGCACCTACTGCTCGGTAGGCTGCGGCATCCTGATCTACAGCAAGGGTGACGGTTCCAAGAACGTCGAACAGAACGTCTTCCATATCGAAGGCGACCCCGACCATCCGGTGTCCCGTGGTTCGCTCTGCCCCAAAGGCGCCGGTCTGCTCGACTTCGTTCACAGCAAGGGGCGGCTCGAATATCCGCAGGTGCGTGAAGCGGGCTCCAGCGAATGGACACGCATCAGTTGGGACGAGGCGCTCAACCGTATCGCCCGGCACATGAAGGACGATCGCGACGCCAACTTCGTCCAGCGCACCGCGCAGGGCGAGACGGTCAATCACTGGACGACGACGGGATTCCTGGCCGCGTCCGGCTCTTCCAACGAAGCCGGTTACATCACCCACAAGGTGGTTCGTAACCTCGGCATGGTGGCTTTCGACAACCAGGCACGCGTCTGACACGGACCGACGGTGGCAGGTCTTGCCCCTTCATTCGGTCGCGGTGCCATGACCAATCACTGGGTCGACATCCGCAATGCCAACTTGATTCTGTCGATGGGCGGCAACTCTGCCGAGGCACACCCCGTGGGCTTCCGCTGGGTCACCGAGGCCATCGAGCACAACAAAGCCGAGTTGATCACGATCGACCCGCGCTTCACTCGTACCAGCGCCGTGGCGCAGGACAAGGCGTTCATCCGTACCGGCACCGATATCGCGTTTCTCGGCGGGCTGATCAGTTACCTGATCGAGACCGACCAGATCCAGCGCGAATACGTGCTGAACTACACCGACGCGGCACTGATCGTGCGCGAGGATTACGGGTTCGAGGACGGCCTGTTTTCCGGGTATGACGAGTCGACGCGCAGCTACGACAAGCAGTCGTGGATGTACGAGATGGGCGACGACGGTTTCGTCCGCCGCGACGAGTCGTTGCAGGATCCGCGCTGCGTCTATCAACTGCTGCGAGAGCACTACTCGCGCTATACCCCGGACATGGTGTCGAGCATCACCGGGATCACGGTCGACGACATCCAGCGCATCTGGAAGAAGATCGCGGCTATGGCGGTGCCCGGCAAGACCATGACCATCCTCTACGCGCTGGGGTGGACGCAGCACTCGACCGGTTCCCAGATCATTCGCAACGCGGCCATGGTCCAGCTGTTGCTGGGCAACATGGGAATGCCGGGCGGTGGCGTCAACGCCCTGCGTGGCCACTCCAACATCCAGGGGTTGACCGATCTGGGGCTGCTGTCCCAGTTGCTGCCGGGCTACATGACGCTGGCCAATGCCAAGGAGCAGGATTACCGCGCCTACATCGACAAGCGCACCAAGCAGCCGACCGTCGAGGGGCAGGTCTCCTACTGGAAGAACTATGAAAAGTTCCACGTCAGCCTGATGAAGGCGTGGTACGGCGATGCCGCCAACGAAGGCAACAACTGGTGCTTCGACTGGTTGCCCAAGCTCGAGCGACCGCTCTACGACATTCTCGACACCTTCGAGCGCATGTCCAAGGGCGAGCTCAACGGCTACTTCTGCCAGGGCTTCAACCCGCTGGCCTCGTTCCCCGACCGGGCCAAGGTGACCAGGGCGCTTTCTTCGCTGAAGTACCTGGTAGTGATGGACCCGCTCAATACCGAGACCAGCGAGTTCTGGAGGAACTACGGCGAATACAACGATGTCGACTCCAGCCAGATCGACACCGAGGTGTTCCGTCTGCCGACCTGTTGCTTCGCCGAGGATGAGGGGTCGATCGTCAACAGCGCCCGCTGGTTGCAGTGGCACTGGTCGGCGGCGCCGCCGCCGGGAGACGCGCGACCGGATACCCGCATCATGGGCGAGTTGTTCCTCAAGCTGAAACGGCTCTACCAGGAAGAGGGTGGCGTCTTCGCCGATCCGATACTCAACCTGACCTGGGATTACCGAATTCCGGACGATCCGAAGGCGGATGAGCTGGCGCGCGAGTTCAACGGCCGTGCGCTGGAGGATCTGACCGACGAGCAGGGCAACGTGACCCGGCGAGCCGGTGAGCAACTGGCCGGGTTCGCCGAGCTGACCGCCGACGGCCGCACTGCGGCGGGTTGCTGGATATTCACCGGCTGCTGGACCGAAGCCGGCAACCAGATGGCCAACCGCGACAATTCCGATCCTTATGGCACCGGCAACACGCTGGGTTGGGCCTGGGCCTGGCCGATGAACCGGCGAATCCTCTACAACCGGGCCAGCGCCGACGTCCAGGGGCGCCCCTGGGGGCCTGACAAGGCGTTCGTCTGGTGGGATGGCGAGCAGGGCGCCTGGGTGGGGGCGGACGTGCCGGACTTCCCGACCAACTCGCCGCCGTCGCAAGGGCAGATGCCGTTCATCATGCAGCCGGAGGGCGTCGGCCACCTGTTCGCCGGGCAGAGCATGGTCGACGGGCCGTTCCCCGAACATTACGAGCCGTTCGAGTCACCGGTGTCGCAGAACCTGCTGCATCCGGGCAAGGAGAAGGCGCGCAACAATCCGGCCGCGCGCATTTTCGACGAGGACCGGGAGGCGCTGGGCAAGCCCGAGGAGTTTCCGCACGCGGCGACCACCTATCGTCTTACCGAGCATTTCCACTTCTGGACCAAGCATGCCGAGCTCAATGCCATCGTGCAGCCGCAGCAGTTCGTCGAGATCGGCGAAGCGCTGGCCGACGAGATCGGCATCGCGGCGGGTGACTGGGTGAAGGTGTCGTCCAAACGGGGCTTCATCAAGGCCGTGGCAGTGGTGACCAAGCGTTTGCGACCGATGATGATCGGCGACAAGCAGGTCCACCACGTGGGGATTCCGCTGCATTGGGGATTCACCGGGGTGGCCAAGAAAGGATACCTGGTCAACGCCCTGACACCGTTCGTCGGCGATGCCAATACCCAGACGCCGGAATACAAGTCGTTCACCGTCCGCGTTGACAAGGTCTAAGGAGGGCATATGAATAACTCTCAGAACATCATCGCCCGCTCCGCCACCACCACGACGCCTCCTCAGGTCCGGAGTCACGTCGATGAGGTTGCCAAACTGATCGATGTCTCCAAATGCATCGGTTGCAAGGCCTGCCAGGTGGCGTGCATGGAGTGGAACGACCTACGCGACGATGTTGGCGAGTGCCACGGCACCTACGATAACCCCACCGATCTGACCGCCAATTCGTGGACGGTCATGCGTTTCAGCGAACACGAGACGCAGGAGGGCAACCTCGAATGGCTGATTCGCAAGGACGGTTGCATGCACTGCGCCGAACCGGGCTGCCTGACGGCATGCCCGGCCCCCGGCGCTATCGTGCAGTACGCCAACGGCATCGTCGACTTCAATTCGGAGCACTGCATCGGTTGCGGCTACTGCATTACCGGGTGCCCGTTCGATATTCCGCGGATATCGGCAAAAGATCAGAAATCCTACAAGTGCACGCTCTGCTCGGATCGGGTCAACGCGGGGATGGAGCCGGCGTGCGTCAAGACCTGCCCGACCAACTGCATCGAGTTCGGCACCAAGGAAGACATGCTGGCGCGGGCGGAGAAGCGGGTGGGCGATCTCAAGGCGCTCGGCTTCCGTGACGCGGGTATCTACGATCCGGCCGGGGTCGGCGGCACGCACGTGATGTACGTGCTCCACCACGCCAATGACCCCAACCGTTACAGCGGGTTGCCCAAGGATCCGCGCATTTCGCCGCTGGTCGGGGCGTGGAAGGGCGCGACCAAGCCGATCATGTCGGCGATCATCGGCATCACCGCGTTCGCGGGCGTGATCCATTACATGACCAAGGGGCCGAAGGAAGAACCGGAAGAGCAGGCGGAACACGGGCAGGACGACGTGCCGCCACCGCATTCGCTCGGCTACGATGCCACCCGTCCGCGGGGAGAAGACCGATGAAGATGCCACGCGATCGACTGATTCGTTATTCGCCGCTGGATCGCGCCAATCACTGGACCATGGCCATGGTCTTCGTGCTGCTGGCGCTATCCGGGCTGGCGTTCTTCCATCCCGCCTTCTTCTTCCTGAGTCATACGCTGGGTGGGCCGGTATGGGCGCGCATCCTGCACCCGTTTCTGGGCGTGGTGCTGGTGCTGCTGTTCTACGCCATGGCGGCACGACACGTGCGTCGCAACCTGCTCGGTGAGAACGACGTCCAGTGGGCGCGCCAGATCGGCGACGTGCTCGACAATCGCGACGACAAGCTGCCACCCATCGGCAAGTACAACCCGGGTCAGAAGCTGGTCTACTGGTCGTTGGTGGTGTCGATCGCGCTGTTGCTGTTCAGCGGCGTGATCATGTGGCGACCGTGGTTCGCGGGGTTCTTCCCGATTCCGCTGATCCGCTTTGCCAGTCTGCTCCACGCCGTGTCGGCGTTCGTGGCCATCGTCACCATCGTGGTCCACGTCTATGCCGCCATCTGGGTCAAGGGCTCGATTCGCTCCATGACCCGAGGCTGGGTGACCCGAGCCTGGGCGCGCCATCACCACGGCCTGTGGGCCCGCGAACAAGAGGAGGCGCAGCGCCGTGAGCAGCAGCCCTGACAGCCAGCACGGACCAAGCGTGACCCGCGAGCACGCCTTCGGCCAGTCGCCCCCGTCGCCAGGGGCGCCGCCAATGGTCGGATTGCCAGGACGCAAGCTGTTTGCCGAGCGTGGTCAGCGCCTGCGGCAATTGGCCGAGCGGGTACCGGCGATGGCGCCCTATCTCCAGTTCATGGCGATGATCGTCGAGGCGCAGCACCGCGTCGTCCAGCAGTCGCGTCCGGTGTTGACGAGCGGGGCGGAGTTGGCCATGCGCCATGGCATCCCGCCGCTGTCGGTAGACGGCCTGTGGCGTGACATGTCATGGCCCGACGATCTCGAGGCACTGCTGAGCGAGCTTGACGGACGGGTCCTGGCTCCGCAACGCACCTGGTTCGAGGCGTTGCGCCAGCTGCCCGACGCGGATCGGGCCGAGCTGGCCCGCGCCGTGCTGGAGGGCCAGCCGTTGCCGCTCGAGCAGCGTGCCATGGCGCCGCTGGTGGGCGCGGCGCTGCAGGTGGCGTGGACACGCCAGGCAAGAGTGCTGCCGGCGACCCCGCCCAGACCGGCTGACGTCGCCAGCGGGCTCTGTCCGTGTTGCGGCTCACTTGCGGTCGGCAGCCTGATCCAGATCGGCATGGCGCGCTCCCGGGTGCGTTACCTGCAGTGTGGCCTTTGTGCCAGCGAGTGGTACGCCGAGCGGGCCAAATGCGCGCAGTGTGGCGACAGCCAGACCTTGGATTATTGCAGCCTCGAGGATGAACAGGGCGAGCGGGTGCTGCCGATCCAGGCCGAGACCTGCGATCACTGTCACAGCTACCTGAAGCGCGTCAATCGGGAGTGGGAAGCGGATGCCGATCCGCTGGCCGATGATCTTGCCAGCCTGGCCCTGGACATGATGATCGCCGATCGAGAACTGGAACGGCGCGCGTTCAATCCACTGCTGGTGTTGGGCGAGCCGGCCTAAGCTTCGAGCTTCGAGCTTCGAGCTTCGAGCTTCGAGCTTCGAGCTTCGAGCTTCGAGCTTCGAGCTTCGAGCTTCGAGCTTCGAGCTTCGAGCTTCGAGCTTCGAGCTTCGAGCTTCGAGCTTCGAGAAAGGGATTGCGAGCTTCGCGAGTCGACGGGGGTTGTCTTCGCGGCTCGCGGCTCGCGGCTTGTATTGGCGCCAGCTCGACGATTAAATCGAGGTCACAGTCAGCGACCTCGAGCCCGTCATGCCCGACACGATCGCCTCATCGATGGATCTTCGCCGCCAGTTGCCGGGGGTGACGACACTGCTCGACCATCCCGAACTCCAGCCGTGGCGGCAGCGCCATGGTGACCGGCTGCCGATACGCGCCATTCGTGAGACACTCGCCCACTATCGCCAGCGCTTGAGTGAGGGCGCGGCGGACGACATCGGTGACGACCGGCCCGAGGAGGGCGACCTGGTCGCCGCGATCAGGGGACGGCTCGAGCTTTTGACACGCGCCAATACCCGTCCGGTCTTCAATCTGACCGGCACCGTCATCCACACCAATCTGGGGCGTTCGCCGCTCTCCGAAGCGGCCATCGAGGCCGTCGTCCAGGCTGCCCGTCACCCCATCGCGCTGGAGTACGATCTGGAGAAGGGGCGGCGCGGCGATCGTGACCGTCTGGTGGAAGAGCTGCTGATCGAACTGACCGGTGCCGAGGCGGCGACCGTGGTCAACAACAATGCCGCGGCCGTGCTGCTATCGCTCACGGCCCTCGGCGCCGGGCGCGAGGCAGTGATCTCGCGGGGCGAGATGATCGAGATCGGCGGCGCCTTTCGGATGCCGGACGTGATGTCCGCCGCCGGCTGTCGGCTGGTCGAGGTCGGTGCCACCAATCGCACTCACGCGCGGGACTTTCACCAGGCGCTCGGTGACGACAGCGGGCTGATCGTCAAGGTGCATACCTCCAACTACGCCATCACCGGATTCACCAGCAGCGTGCCGGAGCACGAGCTTGCCCGGATCGCCCACGAGCATGGCATACCGTTCATGATCGATCTGGGCAGCGGCGCATTGACCGACTTCCGCGCGCTGGGCCTGCCCTACGAGGCCCAGCCGTCGGAGGCGATCGCGGCGGGCGCCGATCTGGTGACCTTCAGCGGCGACAAGCTGCTTGGCGGTCCGCAGGCGGGCATCGTCGTCGGCAAGCGTGAGCTGATCGCCCGGCTAAAGCAACACCCGCTCAAGCGGGCGTTGCGCTGTGACAAGCTCACGCTGGCGGCGCTGGAGGCCACGCTCCGGTGCTATCGAGACAGTGATATGCCATCACGCTCGCTGCCGACGTTGTCGATGCTGGCGCGTGATGTGGCCACGATTGGCGACCAGGTGAGCAGATTGAAGCCGATGATGCAGGCGGCACTCGATGGCATTGCCGAAGTGACCTGTCGGGATTGCCGCAGCCAGCTCGGCAGCGGCTCGCTGCCGGTGGATCGTCTCGACAGCCGTGCGCTGGTGCTCCATTGCTCACGGAGTCGGGATCTGTCCCGGCTGGAGCGCGTGCTTCGCGGCTTGCCGCGACCCGTGATAGGGCGAGTGCACGAGGGTGCACTGTGGCTGGATCTGCGCTGCCTGGATGGCGACGAGGAGGAGCGCCGGTTCGTCGAGCAGCTCGATACCCTTCGGCCGCTGTGGGATCGCACGGCATGATCGTCGGTACCGCGGGGCATGTCGATCACGGCAAGACGGCACTGATTCGCGCGCTCACCGGCGTGGCCACCGATCGCCTGAAAGAGGAGCAGGTTCGTGGTCTCACCATCGAGGCCGGCTATGCCTATCCCGAGCCGCCACCGGAATATGCCGGGGCCATGCTGGGGTTCATCGACGTGCCGGGCCACGAGCGCTTCATCGCCAACATGCTCTCCGGCGCCGTGGGTATCCAAGCGATGTTGCTGGTGGTCGCGGCGGACGACGGCATCATGCCGCAGACGAGCGAACATGCCCGCATTCTGGAGCTGCTGGGCGTGACACGGGCCTGGGTGGCGCTGACCAAGACCGATCGCGTCGAACCCGACCGCATCGCGCAGGTCATGCTCGAGCTGCAGCGCTGGCTGGCGGATACCGCCTTCGCGGGGGCGCCGATCTTTCCGCTCTCCACTGTTTCGGGCGAGGGAGTCGGCGCACTCGAACACGCGCTATGGACGGCGGCCGCCAAGGTCCCGGGAGACGGCATTGTCTCGGGAGACGGCGATATCCCCGGGAATAGCGCGGCAGCCACTCCCGTTTCGGGTCGCTTTCGGCTCGCCGTCGACCGTGTCTTCACCAAGCGGGGGGCGGGCGTCGTGGTCACCGGAACGGTGCGCAGCGGCCGGGTATCGCTGGGTGACAGCGTCCGACTGTTACCGACCGGCCTGGCGGCACGCGTGCGCGGACTGCGGTGTCAGGATCGCGATGCGGAAGCCGCGAGCCGGGGCGAGCGCTGTGCCATCAATCTCAGCGGCGCCGATATCGAGATTGGGCGTCTGGCCCGGGGCGATTGGGTCGTGGCCGAGGCTTCCCGGCTCGGCGATCAGCGCCGGCTCGATGTCGTTCTGCGTTCGCTGCCGGAGTCGCCGTCGCTCGAGCACTGGGCGCCCGTTCACCTCCATCATGGCAGCGCCCATGTCACCGGGCGCATCTCGTTACTGGAAGCGGAGGTTTTGGCGCCCGGGGCATCGATGCTCGCGCAACTGGTGCTGGACTCGCCGCTGCAGGCGGCACACGGTGATCGAGTCGTGATTCGCGACCACGGGGCCAGTCACACGCTGGGCGGGGCCCGCGTGCTTGATGTCGATCCTCCCAGAAGAGGTGCCAGGAAACCGGCGCGTCTCGCCTGGTTGGGTCAATTGCAAGCGTTCCTGCCGGACGATCGCGGCGCTCAGGACCCGCGGGTGCTGTGGCAAGCCCCGGCGCTGGACGAGGAGAGCGTGGATCTCGTGGCGCTGGCTGCCAATCTCGACCGGGAGACGGGCGAACTCGAGAATAGCGCCACGCTCGCCGGTTGGTGGGTCGTCTCCCATCAGGGAGAGAGCCACGCACTCCCCGTGAGGACGCAGCAATCGCTCTATTGCAAGGCGCTGGAGCGGTTGGCACTGATGCACGAGCAGGAGCCCGTCATGCGCGGTGTCGACGTCGACCGCTTGCGCCGCATGGTGGCTCCTCGGTTGCCGGCCAGTCTGTTCCGCCCGTTGCTGGAGCGCTGGAAGGCGGGCGACGAGATCGTGCAGCACGGTCCGTTCGTGGCGTTGGCCTCCCACGAGGCTTCGCTTTCCCCGGAAGAGGCCCGGCGCTGGCAGCAGGTGCGCCCGCTGCTGGAGGCGTCTCCTTACGATCCGCCGCGTGTGCGGGATATCGCCCAGCAGTTCGGCTGGGAAGAGCGTGAGGCTCGGCGTCTGCTGAGAAGCTGCGCGCTGCTCGGTAGTGTCTATCAGCTGCGCCACGATCATTTCTTCCTGACGACCCATGTCGCCGAGCTGGCCGGCGTGATTCGCGAACTGGATGGCGAGGCGTCACCTGGGGCGAAGGCGGCGGACTTTCGGGACCGGGTCGGCTGTGGTCGGAAGCTGGCGGTGGCGATTCTCGAGTTTTTCGACCGGATCGGATTCACGCGGCGCGTCGGGGATGGTCACAAGGTGATCCGGGAAGATATGCTGTTCGAGTGATTTGGCTCGGTCCTTGGTGATCGAGCGCTCAGAGGGGGCAACATCGGCGAGCGAAGGCAAGTTAAGGAAAAACCGGGCGAAAAGCAGAGTTTACACGGGGAAAATGAGCATTTTCAGGCCGATTTTAACGCCGTATTGTCGAGTGCAAGCATTTTGTAAACACCATCTCCGGAAGAGAATCGTTCCCCGGTGGGGCGCCAGGACTTCAACTCCTGTAGGGGCTGCCAGCAGTCCCTGGTGGGTTCGACTCCCACTCTCTTCCGCCATCTTTCCCATCACCTGTCACCCAAGCGAGGCGATTGTCCGGTACCATCGATCGCCTGGCCCGAACGATTTGCCATGTGCAAGTGACTTGTGAAGACGGCGTTTTTTCAGGGTTGCAAAAAATTACGCGTTTTATTGATTATTCAGTTACTTATAAATGCATGATTAAGAAAATTAGCTTTTGCCGTAAGCAAGAACGATCCTGGGATCACGAGAAAGTCGCTGGCGATTCGATAATGAAAGTCCACTCTGAGATTGTCCACTTAGCCAAGTGGCCCTCACCGCGAAGGAACGTGGGAGTGGGTTCCTCCTTTTGACCTGCCTACCGATTATCTCAGCCTCAGCCGTGACTACAATGACCACGACAACGTCGCCATCGATGGAGACATCATGCAGGGTTCGCTGATCGGTATCGTGGTAGGACTGGTGGTCTGGATGTCCACCACCGAGTGGGGATGGGGCATCGGTGCGGGCATCGCCTCGGGAATCGCCTGGGATCTCTGGCGCCAGCGTTCGAGGCATGACGATTGAGGCGCCGGGGGCGAGCTGTCGGCTTGGCCCCGGCATGCCTTGGATCTGTCGCGGTTGTGATCTCAACGTAGTCGATCGAAAACCGTTGACCCAGAGATATCGAGGGATCGAATGCAACTCGTCACACCGGCAGCGTGTAATACAATAGCGTCGGGGGCATAGGCTAATATTCGGGGACATTCTCATCGGGACAGGTCTCATGGCTTCACACGACCACGCGCATCATGACCACGCGGAGGATGGTCATTCTCATGACCACTCGCACGATCATGCGCCAACCGTGACGGCTGACAGCGTCAAACGGATTAGGCTGGCAATGATTCTGACGGCCGGATTCATGCTGGTAGAGGTAGTGGGCGGCTTGATCTCAGGATCGTTGGCCTTGCTGGCCGATGCCGGTCACATGTTCAGCGACAGTTTTTCGCTCGGCCTCGCGCTGGTCGCCTTTTACATGGGCGACAAGGCGCCGGACAAGTTGCGCACTTTTGGCTATCAGCGTTTCCAGGTCCTTGCCGCCTTCGTTAACGGGCTGACGCTGCTGGCCATTGCAGTATGGATCTTCATCGCTGCGATTCAGCGCTTCACCCAACCGGTCGATGTACTGGCGGGACCGATGATGGTAGTGGCGATATTGGGTCTGCTGGTCAATCTGGTGGCCTTCAAGATTCTTCACGGTGGTGACCGGGAAAATCTCAACCTGCGCGGTGCCTTGCTGCATGTGATCGGCGACCTGTTGGGGTCGGTGGCGGCGATTGTGGCCTCCGTGGTGATCATGCTCACCGGCTGGACACCGATCGATCCGCTGCTTTCGATGCTGGCCGCAGCATTGATTCTGCGCGCCGCCTGGAAGATCCTGGGCCGTTCCGCGCACACACTGCTTGAGGGTACCCCCGAAGGGGTCGATATAGGCCAGATTCGGCAGGCGCTGCTCGACGTCGAGGGCGTCAAGAGCCTGCACGATATTCACGTCTGGGGCCTGACACCCCAGGACCCGTTGCTCAGCGCGCACCTGGTGATCGAGTCTCCTGCCTTTCACGACGGGGTCATCGAGCGGGCTTACGCCATGCTGCAGTCCCGCTTCGGGATCCAGCACGCAACATTGCAGGTCGAGACGCGAGACTGCCTGACCGGTGGCGAGTGCAACCAAGGGATGATCGTACATTCGTGAACCAGGCGCATGTGATGTCGCTTCACGATGAACCTTGCTCACGGTGACGACGGGAAAGTTTCATTGGCCGTGACCGCCCGGGGCAGGCAGAATCTCCATCATACTGTCGTCAATCCATCGCCGGTCGTCGTTTCCGGGACACCAAGGCTCGAGAGCGAGACCTCGACCAGCGTGCGATCACGCTGGTCCGCATCGAAGAGAGCAATGTCATGAGCACGCAGCCTCCGCTGGGATTCAGTTTCGAATTCTTCCCCCCCAACACCGACGCGGGGCGCGAAAAGCTCGGCGGTGTCCGCGATGCGCTGGCCGCCCGCAAGCCGCGGTTCTTCTCCGTGACCTACGGCGCCGGTGGCTCCACTCAGGCACGCACGTTCGACACCGTCAGGACGGTCCGTCGCAGCGGAGTCACCACGGCGCCGCACCTCTCCTGCGTCGGTAGCGACAAATCGGCGCTGCGCGATCTGCTGCACGCCTACCGTGAAGATGGCGTCGATAGCCTGGTGGCCCTGCGCGGTGATTTGCCATCGGGCATGGGTGGGGCCGGGGAGCTGCGTTATGCCAACGAACTGGTCGAGTTCATTCGCGACGAGACTGGCGATCATTTCGAGATCGCGGTGGCCGCCTATCCCGAAGCGCACCCGCAGGCGCCGAGCTTCGAGCGGGACCTGGAAAACTTCGCCCGCAAGGCCAGGGCGGGAGCGAACATCGCCATCACCCAGTATTTCTTCACGGCCGAAGCCTACTTCCACTTCGTCGAGCGCGTTCGGGCCATGGGTATCGACACCCCGATCGTGCCCGGCATCATGCCGATCACCAACTACACCAAGCTGGCGCGCTTTTCCGACGCCTGCGGGGCCGATATCCCGCGCTGGATCCGCAAGCAGCTCGAAGCCTACGGAGACGATAGCGACAGCATCCAGGCATTCGGCACCGAGGTCGTCTCGAATCTGTGCCGGCGTCTGCTGGATGGCGGTGCGCCCGGGCTTCATTTCTATACGCTCAACCAGTCCGCGCCCACGCTTCGGGTGCTCGACAACCTGAACTGAGCCCCGGCCGCAAGCTGGCACTATCCTCGGATCAGTGGATTCGCGTCGTTCGACGACGTTGTCTACGTTGAAGAGTGCATTATCGGCCGGCATCCGGCTGAAAGATTCACTCACGGAGAGGAGAGCGCCATGCAACGCAACGGATTGATCGGTCTGACCGCGGGGGTTGCGCTGGCCCTGTCGGGATGGGCGCAGGCGGACACCACGGTGGAGATGCACTCGGTTTCCGCGGACGGTGTCGGCGATAGCGTCGGCAAGGTGGTCGCCAAGGACACCGAGTACGGTCTGCTGCTGACGCCCGACCTGTCGGGCCTGAACGCCGGGCTCCACGGTTTCCACCTGCACGCCAATGCCAGTTGCGAGACCAGCGAGACCGATGGCGAGGTCACGCCTGGCGGCGCCGCCGGTGGCCACTTCGACCCTGACGATACCGGCACACACCAGGGACCCTACAGCGACGAGGGCCATCTCGGGGACCTGCCGGCACTCACGGTCGGGGATGACGGCAAAGCGACGACGCCAGTACTGGCGCCACGTCTCACCGAAGCCGATCTCGGCGGTCACTCGCTGATGATTCACGAGGGTGGCGACAACTACAGCGACGAGCCCAAGTTGGGTGGCGGCGGGAGCCGCGTTGCCTGTGGCGTCGTCGATGAGAGCTAGCGTGCCCTGAATGGCGCGCCTTTTCACGGCTCCCCCACAGAGGGAGCCGTCCTGTTTCGTTGCGGAGGCACTCCGCCCTGCAACGGTCATTCTTAAGCTATTGTTTTCTGGTCGGCGCGCGCGCCATAATCTGTTTATTTATCCAGTTATGGGGCGCCTGGGCCAATGGCCAATTTTCGAACGCATCTCGGCGTGGCGGGTGTCGGCGGAGCCGCCGTCGCTCAGGCCGGATGGCAGGCGGG
Organism: Salinicola corii; assembly: GCF_008298015.1. Taxonomy (GTDB): domain Bacteria; phylum Pseudomonadota; class Gammaproteobacteria; order Pseudomonadales; family Halomonadaceae; genus Salinicola; species Salinicola corii. Next base: position 56,590 of record NZ_VTPX01000018.1, read on the forward strand.
GCAGTGGAGCGGATGGCAGTCGCTGGTGGTGGCGATACTGGTGGCGTTCGGCGGTATTCTCCCGGATATCGATGCCGATCAGTCCCAGGCCATCCGCCTGATCTTCAATCTCCTGGCCGTGGTCGCGGTGGTACTGGCGGTGCTGGTCCTGCAGCATCGAGTCACGCCGGCCTACCTGCTTGCCGCCTGCGGCGGTGTCTATCTCGGCGTGCGCTACCTGGCCGGTGCGATTTTCGCGCGCTTCACGGTTCATCGTGGGTTGTGGCATTCGCTGCTGGCGGCGTCGATCAGCGGGCTGTCGACGGCAGCGATCAGTTTCTCCCTGCTGGATCAGCCTGAACGACTGGCCTGGATCCACGGCTTGGCGATGACGCTGGGCTTCGTCATCCATTTGCTGCTGGACGAGCTGTATAGCGTCGATCTCACTGGGGCGCGCTTCAAGCGTTCTTTCGGCACGGCCCTCAAGCTCTTCAGTTGGCAGTCACCGGGCAGTGCGCTGATGCTGGCGCTGATATCGATGCACCTGTTGAGCTGGCTGCCATCCTTCTCGGTACTACGGCAGCTGGTGATGCAGGGGGTGGCGCTGTGGCATTGAGCCCACCTGCCCGCCATGTCCCCCATCACCGCGTGACGACGAGATCGCGATACAACTGATGTTCGACGTCAGCGAAACGCTGCTCTAAACGCGCTCGCACGATCCCCTGTTCCAGCGCATTGTCGCCGATTGACGGGGCGGTCGGCGGAATCAGTGCGGTTTGCGTGGGTCGAGAATCCGTACCGGGGTGATCTCATCGCTGGCCGGACGCTGACGTTCCCGGGGCTGGTTCACTCGGGTGGGAACCTCCTGGATCGTCTCATCCTCGATCGGCAACTGCTCGAAGAAATCGCAGCTCACGCAGTCCCGGTAGCGAATCCCGTTCTGCTCCCAGGAGCGGATGCGGTCCATGGCCGAGCAGCGCGGGCAGATCGCGCCGGCAATGAAGCGTTTCGGTGTCTGGGTCATGCGTTACCTCGAAATGGAGGAGAGGACGCTCGCAGGCGTCCTCTCGAGTCGCTGGATGGCCGCAGATCAGGCGGCGTCTCGCGGTTCGATGCCGGCATGGCGTAGCAACGGGTCTATGCTCGGCTCGCGACCACGGAAAGCCTTGAACAGTTCTGCGGCTTCCCGCGAGCCGCCCTGTTCGAGAATCGCCTCGCGGAAGCGGCGGCCGGTCTCGGGATCGAAGATGCCGGCTTCCTCGAAGGCACTATAAGCGTCCGCCGAGAGCACTTCGGCCCATTTGTAGCTGTAGTAACCGGCGGCATAGCCGCCAGCAAAGATGTGTGCGAATCCGTTCTGGAAGCGGTTGAAGTCGACGGCCGGCACCACCGACACCTTGGCTCTCACGTCGTCGAGCAGCGCCTGGACATCGGCGGCGCTGGGTTTGCGGCACTCGTGATGCAAGCGGAAATCGAACAGCGAGAATTCGAGCTGGCGCATCATCTGCATGGCCGACTGGAAATTGCGCGCCGCCTGCAGCTTGTTCAGCAGCTCATCCGGCAATTTCTCACCGGTATCGACGTGGCCGGCGATCAGGTCGAGACCCTCGCGCTCCCAGCAGAAGTTCTCCATGAACTGGCTCGGTAGCTCCACGGCGTCCCAGGCGACGCCGCTGATCCCGGAAACATCGGCGACCGTCTGCCGCGTCAGCATGTGATGCAGGCCGTGGCCGAACTCGTGGAACAGTGTCAGCACTTCGTCGTGGGTCAGCAGCGCCGGCTTGCCCGCCACCGGCGGCGTGAAGTTACAGGTGAGATAGGCCACCGGCAGCTGCAGTTCGCCATTCTCGCGCTGGAGACGCGTGCGGCAGACATCCATCCAGGCGCCGCCACGCTTGCCCTCCCGGGCGTACAGGTCCAGATAGAAGCCGGCGATGGGGCGATCGCCATCGAGCACGTCGAAGTACTTTACGTCCGGGTGGTAGCGTGGCGCTTCCGGATTCTCCGCCATGCGGATGCCGTAGAGCTTGTTCGTGACGCGAAAGAGGCCCTCGATGGCACGCGGTGCGGGGAAATAGGGGCGCAACTGTTCTTGAGAAATATCGTAGCGGGCCTGGCGCAGTTTCTCGCTGGCGAAGCCGGTATCCCAGGGCTTCAGGGCGTCGAGCCCGAGGCTCTCCTTGGCGAAGGCTTCGAGCTCGTTGAATTCGCGCTGCGCCTGCGGGTGTGCGCGGTTGGCGAGGTCGTCGAGGAAGCCCAGCACCTGTTCGGGCGTTTCGGCCATCTTGGTGGCCAGCGAGTAGTCGGCGTAGGTGTCGAAACCGAGCAGGCGGGCCAACTCCTGACGCAGTGACAGGGTTTCCTCGATCACCGGCGCGTTATCGTTCTCGCCGGCCTTGGGACCCTGGTCGGAGGCGCGGGTGACGTAGGCGGTATAGACCTCCCGGCGCAGCTCGCGATCTTCGGCGAAGGTCATGACCGGCAGGAAGCTGGGCACGTCCAGGGTAATGCGGTAACCGGAAACGCCTTTGGCTTCGGCATTGGCCTTCAATGTCTCCAGGGCGCTCTCCGGCAGGCCGCCCAGGCGATCGGCGTCGGCGAGATCGAGGTGCCAGGATTGGGTCGCATCCAGCAACTGGTTGGAGAAGGTGTTGCCGAGTTCCGACAGGCGAGCCTGAATCTCGCCGTAGCGTTTCTTGGCATCGGCCGGGAGATCGACACCGGCGAGACGAAAGTTGCGCAGCGTGTTGTCGATCGCCTTGCGCTGCGCGGTATCGAGTGTCGCGAACTCGTCGCCCTGGCGCAGAGGCTCGAAGGCCTTGAAAAGCGCGGTGTGCTGGCCGACCCAGGTGCCGTACTCGGAAAGCATGGCCAGGCACTGCTGATAGGCGTCGCGCAGGGCGTCGCTGTTCATCGTCGAGTTGAGATGGGACACCGGCGACCAGGCCTGGGAGAGGCGGTCGTCGAGCGTTTCCAGCGGCGCGGCGAGGGTCTGCCAGCTCACGTCCTGCTGCCGGGCCAGGGCCTCGGTGGCCTGACGGTTGTCGGCGATGATCTTCTCGATGGCCGGTACGACGTGTTCGGGACGGATCGCCTCGAACGGCGGCAGACTATGCTGCTCGAGCAGCGGGTTATTCGACATGGTCACCTCGGACGACGGAATCAGTGCCATTCTATATGGGGGAAGCCAAAGCCGCTTTCAATCCGGGGGCTCCAGTTGGCAGCGCCCGTTATGGGCGCTGGCCCGGGCGAGATTGGCGAGCCGCCCCGGTGCTGATAGGCTCTTCGCGTTTTCGCGTCGGTCCCGTCTGCCCGTTGCAGGCCGCCCGCGGCCGCAACCCGTTCGATAAAGGTCCCGAATGATGAGTGAAACTCTGGAGCGCTGGCAGTCCCGCCGTGCCTTTATCCTGGCGGTCACCGGTGCCGCCGTGGGGCTGGGCAACATTTGGCGCTTTCCCTACATGACGGGGGAGAACGGCGGTTCGGCGTTCCTGCTGCTCTATATCCTCTTCGTACTGCTGCTGGGGCTGCCGATGATGATGGCCGAGATCATGATCGGCCGCGCCGGCCGGCGCAGCCCGATGCAGGCGCTGGCGTTCCTGGCCGACGAGGCCGATGTGAGTCGTCACTGGAAATGGCTGGGGCTTTTCGGCGCGATCACCGTCTTCTTCATCCTGTCGTTCTATTCGGTGGTCTCCGGCTGGTCGATCGAGTACCTGGTCAGTGCCGTGAATGGCAACTTCGTCGGTCTCTCTCCCCCGCAGATCGGCGCGAGCTTCGATGCCTTCCTGGTCGATCCGCTGCGCATGACCTTCAACCATACGCTGTTCATGCTGCTGACCATGTCGGTGGTGGCGGCTGGCATCGCCAACGGCATCGAGAAGCTCAACAACGTGATGATGCCGCTGCTGTACGCGATCCTGATCGTTCTCGGGGGCTATGCCGTGACCACGCCGGGTTTCGGGGCCGCCATGCACTGGCTGTTCACTCCGAACGTCGCCGCCATCACCTGGAGCGTCGTGCTCAATGCCATGGGGCACGCCTTCTTTACCCTGGCGGTAGGCGCTTGCGCCCTGATGGCCTACGGTGCCTACATGCCCGAGGAGCAGAGTCTGCCCAAAGCCGTCTTTGCCGTGGCGCTGCTCGATATCACGGTGGCGCTGCTCTCCGGTATTGCCATCTTCTCCGTGGTCTTCACCCATGGTCTCGATCCCAGCGAGGGGCCGGGGCTGATGTTCGTCACGCTGCCGATCGCCTTCAGCGAATTGCCGGGAGGGCAGGTCTGGCTGGGCGCCTTCTTTCTGCTCCTGCTGGTGGCGACCTGGACGTCGTCGATCAATCTCGCCGAGCCGATGGTGTCGATGCTGGTAGGTGCCGGGTGGCGACGCAGCCGGGCTGCTATCCTGATCGGGTCTCTGGTGTGGCTGGTGGGTCTGCTGTCGGTACTCTCGTTTTCCACCCTGGCAGACGTGCACTGGGTTGGCGAGATGAATTTCTTCACGCTGGTGTCGACCGTTCCGCCCGATATCTTCCTGCCGGTCGGTGGTCTGCTGACCGCCATCTTCGCAGTCTGGATGATGTCGAAGGAAGCGGCCACGGCGGCGCTGGGCGTCGGCATCGGTGGCTTCCGGCTGTGGCGATGGCTGGTGCGTTACGTGTCGATTCCGCTGACGGTCGTGGTGCTGGCGACCAGCCTCATGTAGGCCGTGCCTGGATGGTGAAGCGGATTCTGGATAGCGATAGGAGTGGGACTCAATGGCAATTCGAACATTTCAGGGCGTGACGCCCAGCCTCGGTCAACGGGTATTCATCGACGATACCAGTGTCGTGCTGGGTGACGTGGCGCTGGGCGACGACTGCTCGGTGTGGCCGATGGCGGTCATCCGTGGCGATGTTCACCGCATTCGCATCGGCGCGCGTACCAGCGTGCAGGATGGTTGCGTGCTGCACTGTACCCATGCCAGTGACTACAACCCCGGCGGCCATCCCTTGGTGATCGGGGAGGATGTCACGATCGGCCATCAGGCCACGCTGCACGGCTGCCGGGTCGGGGATCGGGTTCTGATCGGAATGGGCGCGGTGGTGCTCGACGGGACCGTGATCGAAGACGAAGTGATCGTTGCTGCTGGCGCCATGGTGCCGCCCGGCAAGGTGCTGGCGAGCGGCCATGTCTACGCTGGCAACCCCGCCAAGCCGTTGCGCGAGCTCAAGGCCGCCGAACGGGCGTTTTTCAGTTATTCCGCGAAAAATTACGTCAAGCTGAAGGACCAGCATCTGAGCGGAGAGTGACCCGGGGCGGAAGCGATCAGGGCTCGAAGCGGTCGCTCAGCAACTGCGAGCGTCTCTCCGCGCGTCGGGCCCTCGATTCGGCGCGTTGCATGTCCAGCAACCCCGTCTTGACGTAGTCGAGATGCTCGTGGGCCAGTATCCGAGCCTCCTCGGCTCTCCCTTCCTGAATCGCCTCGAGCAGCGCGCGGTGCTGCGCCATCAACCGTTGGCGGGCGTTGGGGCGCTCGAACAGATGCGCCAGATTGCCGACGATGCTCTTCTCCAGCAGATGGAAAAGGCCACGAATGGTATGCAGCATCAGGACATTGTGCGCGGCCTCGGCAATGGCAAGATGAAAGGCGGCGTCGGCCTTGGCCTCGCGTAGCGGGTCCCCTTGCTGGACCGGGTCTCTGTAGCTCCTGTCCAGTGCCTCGAACCGCTGCTGCAGCATCTCTTTGTCGGCCGGTGTTGCCCGCATTGCCGCGTGATAGGCCGTGATTCCTTCCATCGCATCGCGAAATTCCAGCACGTCGAGATGGAACTCGTCGTGGCGCGACAGCATCTCCAGCATGGGATCGCCGTAGCTATCGACGAGGCGCTCGCTGACATAGGTGCCCCCGCCCTGACGGCTGGTCAGCAGTCCGCGAGTGGCCAGCTTCTGAATGGCTTCGCGTAGCGAGGGGCGTGAAACTCCGAAGCGTTCGGCCAGTTGTCTCTCGGCCGGCAAGCGGTGGCCCGGTTTAAGGCTGCCCTCGAGGATCATCGTTTCGAGCCGCTCGGTGATAACGTCGGCCAGACGGGGCTGCCTGACGGAAGGGTAGGTCACGTGACGATGCTCCTGATGACGATTCCAATAATTGGTTTTACCAATGTTCTGGCAGCTTTCAAAGACTTGCCAGTCGTGATGGTGAACGTCAGAAGTTGGCATCTGGCAAAAGCATAAGACGCCCGACGGCAATCGGCTTCCGTCGCCATTGATCTGTATCGAGCCACCGCAGATGTTCATCATCGATTCAGTTTTTTCGATTCAAGGGCTTGCCAAGTCCGGTTCGGGTCCGTAAAGTACGCATCCGCTGCCGCCGAGACAGGTTCTCGACGGGAGTGAAGAAGGAAGCCAAGCGTTTGATTCGATTGAAATAATCGGTTGACGCCAGGCAGGGAGGCAGGCAGAATGCTCCCGCTTCTTCGACAGGATCGGCGCCGACGGCAGCATGCGACGCCAAGCGGGATTCGACAAAAAAGACGTTGACATCCTCGCCCGGATCCTTAAAATACGCCACTCCTTACGGCGGCCAAGAAAGCAAGTGCTGACAAGCACTTGGATGATTTCCTGGCTCGTGGCAGAGGCCCGAAAGGCCTCCAGTAAGAACGCTCTTTAACAATCGATC
>NZ_VTPX01000019.1 GCF_008298015.1 Salinicola corii
ATGGAATGAGTTGCCTGCATCAACATGATGGCAGCTCTCTCTTCGGCGCAGAGATGGTGATAGCAATGAGTCATGACAACACCTTAGCTAACAGTTCGGGTGTTGCACTTGGTTATCGAGACCGCCAAATTTGAAAGTGAAGCAATGGTGATTAAAACCGTCAATGGCGAAAAATGTGAGCACATTGATTATATCGATGTTTTTGTTTCAGCTCTCCAGTTGGGGCAAATACTTCTATATGAGCTTGATGACGTAACCCGTGAAGAGTCCAATAATCTTTGGATGAGGAATGTTAGTTTTAAAACTTTGCAAAAGACAGATGTGCCTCTGGGAAATAACCTGGATGTTACCCTGGAAAATACAAGCCTAGTGAACAAAGACGATGCTGAATGGCGAAGCGCAGATATCGTTGCGAGCTTGGATCATATTCAGGTTAGGTGTTCTGTTGCTCATCAATTAAATCGTTGAGGTCATTATGGGCGTAAAAATAATCGGACTGGGTGCATCTGTGCCGCTGAAACTAGTGACAAATGAAGAATTATCGAGGGTACTCGATACGAGTGATGAATGGATCACAACGAGAACGGGAATAAAGAGAAGGCATCATTCTTCTTCGAGTGAAACAACTAGTTATCTTTCATACAAAGCCGGTGTTGCGGCGTTAAGGAGCGTCACCCATTCCGATGACAGTGATGTCGACACACTGATTGTTGCTACGTCCACGCCTGACAGAAGATGCCCCGCCACTGCACCTAAAGTTGCAGCGATGCTGAGACTTGGGAAAATTAGAGCACTTGATATTAATGCAGTATGCACAGGTTTTATCTACGCTCTGGAATTGGCCGATGCTCTGATCCGATCAGGAAAATCCAAAAAGTTAATGCTAATTGGTGCAGATGTGTTTACTACCATATTGAATAAGCAGGACAGAACGACATATCCATTATTTGGTGATGCTGCCGGGGCAATGATTTTAACCAACAGCGATGACGACAATATTCTTTCAACTTACACAGGCAGTGATGGCGAATATGAAAATCTGATTACGATTCCTGATGGCGGCACCGAATCCGCACTCCGCCCAGATGGTGTCAATGCAGATGTATTTTTCAGAATGGAAGGTAAAGAAGTTTTCCTGAAAGCCATTGCGCATATGAAAGAATCTGTAAGTGAAGCGCTGAACTTAAGTGGGTTGTCTAAAGAAAACGTGGATTATATTGTTCCCCATCAGGCTAATAAAAGAATCATTGACACTATTTCTCAGCTATTTGAACTGAATAAAGACCAGGCTCTGATGAGTCTTGAAGAATACGGAAATACTTCGGCAGCTTCAATTCCTATCACTCTGGTCAGGCATGTTAAAGTAGGTACAATAAAACCTGGAAATAAGATCGTGGTGACTGCGTTTGGAGGGGGGATTACCTGGGGAGCAGCTGTACTCCGCTGGCCCGATGAGAAAATTAATGCAAATGTAATCTGAAAAACTAGAGGTGTCCTAATGGAAAATCTAATTTTTAGCCGCATTAAAGAGCTTCTCGTGGATAAATACTATGTTCCCGCAGAAAAAGTAACAGACAGTGTGGTATACGACGATCTTGGATTAGATTCGCTGGTGCTACTGGAAATTTCAGTTACTCTCGAAAAAGAGTTTGGTCTTAAAATACCAGACGGGATTGTTTCATCTGAAATGGCTATTGAGTATTCAGTTAAATCTATCCTTCGTAATAATGCGAATGTTACATGATCTATCTGATGAGGCATGGTGAAACGTCATTTAACGTAGAAGGAAGGCTTTTAGGCCAGACTAATATTCCGTTATGCCCAATCGGCGTTGAAAATGTTAAGCAGACAGCCAAGTTTCTAAGAAATCTGAAGATAGGTGTTATTTTCAGCTCTCCCTATCTGCGTGCGATTCAGACTGCTGACATTCTGGCATCTGCGACTGGCACCATGGTGAGAGTAAATAAGGATTTTAGAGAGAGAAATCTTGGAATAATGGACGGGCAGTACAAAAATAGTCCGGAATGGGCCGCTTTAGTCGCTCGGTTAGGTGAAAAGGAATTTATTCCACCTGAAGGTGAACCCGTGGATGCATGCATAGGACGATTTTCACGAGCGCTGGAGTTTGTGACGAAGGGCGCGTCAGGTAATGTGCTAATTGTTTCCCACGGTGGTGTCATCTCGCTTTATATGAGATACATACTGAGGGTTGAATCCGAGCAGTCATTTCTGGACAACTGCGCTTTTCACGCGCTTGATACCGGTGCATATAAGAAATCATGCGTTGAGCAGTTAAATACATCATTTTTGTGAGGATATACATGAGTTTAAATATTGTTGTTTTCATTATACCTGAGGCGGGTTTTTTTAAAGAATTTGGTCGTAAGCTTGCTATTTTGAAAGAACTTACCATAAATGAAAATGGTTGTGAAATCTTCGATGTGTACATTTTCGAAAATAAATATGTTCTGATTGAGCGCTGGGCCGATCAGGCAGCTATTGATGCTCATATGAGAGAAATATATACAGAGGAATTTATCAACCAGACGAAAGCACACCTTGAAGGAATAGAGGTTTACAGACTAGAAAGTACTCAGTAACCAGACTTAAGAGGTCGGTATGGCGGAAGCCCGGTTTAACAGAATGGAAATACATGTTTTGCTGACAGTATGTCTGTCGATGTTTATTATTCCATTGACGATTACATCTTCGAGCATTCTGAATCTTTCAATAATGAACGATTATTCTCTGAAATATCAGGAGGCTCAATGGTTCATTAATATATTTATGGTCATGTACGCCGCCTTTCTGCCAGTGACCGGATCTATATCTGATTATGTTGGTAAAAAGAATGTGTTTTTATTTGGCCTTGCACTTTTAGCGATGGGTTTCCTGCTGGGCGGGCTGGCTAACAATTATATGCTTCTACTAGCGTCCCGTGCCGTTAGCGGCATAGCTGCCGCAGCAGTAACCACGTCGGCAACGTCTCTTCTGGCATCGCACGTTGATAAAACAAAGAAAGCTCGTGCATTCTCAATCTTTGGCGTGTTTCTCGGCATTGGGATGATCAGCGGTCCGCTTATTGCCTCGGGGTTGAGCTATATTGACCACGGGTGGCTAATCTTCAGTGCTGGGATGGCCTCGTTTTTATTTGTCATGTTAATTTCACTGGTTTTAATTTCCGCAAAAGCTCATCGTGCCAGCCATCCTTTTGACTGGGTCGGCGGGTTTCTATTAACGGTGTTTTTGCTTTCTTCCGTTATGGTGGTGTCATTCCTGCCGGTCTGGACATTCAACAATCCCCGGACACTGAGCCTGCTGCTGGTATCAGTTCTGATCGGGTCTCTGCTTTATCGGGTTGAAAGAAAATCAGAGTATCCGTTGATTGACATTCGTATTTTCAGAAATCGTGACTTCTCAGCGATGAGCATCACGTCTTTACTTCTTGGATTTGGGTATATTAGTGTGCTATTTTATTTCCCGCTATATCTGAGTAAAGTGACGGAATTTTCAGCCTTGCAGATGGGCTCAATCATGACGGCTGCGACATTGCCATCTCTTGTTTTTCCGTCAATTATCGCGAAATTCAGGAGCAAGCTCAGTGATGCATTTTTGTTAAAGGTTACGCTTTTTTTTCTGATCTCTTCGCCGCTTTTTTTGTCAAAAATCACAGGAAGTGAAAGTGTTTTATTACATCAAATAGCAATGTTTTTGTTTGGGGCTTCTTTCGGTATATCGCTGTCTTATATTGACGGGGTGGCCGTTAACTCCGTTCCTGCTCATCAGGCAGGATTGGCCGCGGGCACATTTAATACCTTCAGAATTGGCGGGGAATCTATTTTCATTCCTCTGACTTCTTCGGTTGCCACATTATTAAATACCACCTTGGGCGGCAAGGTGGAGCACACACTCAATATGGGTTATCGATTCATTGGTAATGCACATGAAAGTTTTATTACATCTACGTCACTGCTGCTAATAGTGGTATCGGTTTTATGTTTTATTTTTTCAGTAGTGATTCTGAATTTTTGTCGTCTCAATAAAAATCGAGATCAAGTTCATGAAATTTCACAAGAGTGAGAATAGTGTATTAATCGTTGGTGGTGGCCCTGTGGGCATGCTAGCCGCATTGGAGTTATCTCTTTTTGGTATCAAGGCAAGAATTATTTCCAAGCATGAGCGTTACTCGCCGCATTCAAAAGCGACGATCATCTGGCCCCGGGTACTGGAGCTACTCTCTCGCACTGGTGTCTCTGAGGGCGTTATTAATTCCGGTCATTACTTTGATCAAATGAATTATTACTCGAACAAGAAAATGATTGGTAACATCTGCTTTGATCGTCTAAAATACACCAACTATCGCTATGGTATTACGATCCCTCAGTGGAAAACTGAAGAAGTTCTGGAGAACCGACTTAATGAAGAAGGTATCCAGATTGAATATGGTTTCGAGTTCATTAACGGCCATAACAGCCATGATCAGGTTAATGTAACGCTACGTAATCCGGATGGGAAGGTTACTCACGAATCCTTTGCGTGGGTTATTGGTGCGGACGGCTACTCGAGTAAAGTTAGGGAATGTTTTGGTTTCACTTTTGATGGCTTCCAGATGGAGACCAGGCTTGCAATTACCGATGCAGAGCTAGTCAGCGAATCCACCAGTCGTGAGGTAGGGTATTACCTGCACCGCAAAGGTAATATGGTGCTGGCCCCGATAGGAGATGGCCTCTTCCGCGTCGGGGCAAGTGTGCCTGCTGACTACAAGGGTGAAATTAACCGTGAGTTTTTCGAAACGATTTTAAGAGACCGTGCTCCGGGTAAGAAATCATTGGGGCATATGAATTTCTGCGGAATTTTTAACGCCCATGTTCGTTCAGCGTCGTCTTACAGAAATGAAAATGTCTTTCTTGTGGGCGATGCGGCTCATGCAATGAGCCCTTCTGGTGCACAGGGAATGAACTGTGGGTTTCAGGATGTGGTGAACCTCGGGTGGAAACTGGCCGGTGTCATTCTCGGGAAGTACAAACCATCGCTTCTCGATTCTTATTCAGAAGAGAGAGTCAATGGTGTTAATCGCACATCTAAACTTTCAACATTTCTGGCTAACGTCAGCCTATATGAAAATCGACAGGCAATATTTGCCAGAGACGTAGCATTCAGAATGGCATCCCGAACCGGGCTAGTGGATAAATTTCTTTCGCCGCGTATTGCTCAAATAGATATTCCCCACGGCGAGCTTCCTGAAGGTAAAAATTTACTGGAGCCAGGAAGACGTATTCCGCTTGAATGGCACAGAAATTTGCTGTCTCCGCATCTCAGCCTGACAAAATATACGATTCTTTTCTGGCCGGGTGATCATTATATCTATTCGGAATGGCTAGCCTATTTCGAGAAAGCTTCTGAAGCTGTAAAAGGTGCATGTCTTATTAATCTGAGCGGAAAGGTTCTCGGGCTGTTAAAGGGGCTTCTGCCCAGTGTATCTGTGTGCATTGTTGTTCGTCCGGATGGTTTTATTAGTGATTTAATTGATATAAATGGAGGTGGTTGTAACGAAGTGTTTGGTGTTCTGAATGGTATAATTGATCAAAGTCGTCCACGAGGATAAATTATGAATAATTCACTTGTTCAGCTTAAAGATGTTAGTGATTTTACTCCGGAGGAGTTCAGTGTTTATGAAAAGTTTCCATCGAACCTGACTCGCAGCCTGCTTTTGACAAAGTGTTCAGCAGGCCCTCATTTGGCGTTGGGCGGTGCAATTACTCAGGGCTATCTCAATGATTATGAGCGTGAAATTATTGTGATGCGCGTGGCAAAACTCGTGGATAGTGAGTTTGAACGCCTGATCCATTATCCATTAGCAATTAAAGCTGGGTTATCGGAACAGGAAATTAGTGATATCGAAAGCGGCAATTACGACGCGATGGAACCCTGCCGTCAGGCTATGGTTCACTACATAACCGAGTGTATTAACGATGGCAAAGCCTCGCCTGCTGCGTTTCGCAAGCTTAACGAATTCTATTCTCAGGGCGAGATCGCGGATGCAACACATTTGGCCGGGCACTGCTGGATGACCGCTATGTATCTTTCAAGTCTGGGTGTTCCCCTGGATGAACAGGAAACCTCATGGTCACGCCTTACTGAGCTAAACAACTGAGGAGATGACCCTTGATTTATTCTCACCTTGGTAATTCCGGCCTTGTTGTTTCGCGAATAGCGCTCGGATGCATGTCATTTGGAGAAGCATCCTTAGGGGCACACCTCTGGACTTTGGACTTTGAGAGTAGTAAAAAAATCATTGCTAAAGCGCTAGATTTGGGGGTTAATTTTTTTGACACAGCAAATATCTATTCATTGGGTTCGAGTGAAGAGATTTTGGGAGAATGCCTGAAACGACATGCAAGGCGTGATGATGTCGTGATTGCAACTAAGATCTATGAAAAGATGACTGACTCACCACAGTCAGGTGGGTTATCACGGAAGGAAATATTTTTCCAAGTTGATCAGAGTTTAAAGCGGTTGCAAACAGACTATATTGACTTGTATATTGTTCATCGATGGGATCCGAATACGCCAATCGAAGAGACAATGTCAGCGCTCAATGATTTGGTCCGCTATGGTAAGGTTCGCTATATAGGTGCTTCCTCAATGAAGGCCTGGCAGTTTATTAAGGCGCAAAACGTTGCGCGTAATAATGGCTGGACACCGTTCATTAGTATGCAGAATCATTACAACCTCATTAATAGAGAAGACGAGCGTGAAATGCTTCCTTACTGCTTCTCTGAGGGGGTTGGCGTCACGCCTTGGAGTCCACTTGCCCGGGGAAGGCTTGCCAGAAACGTGGAAACAATCCGAACACAGTCAGACAAGGTACAGTCATGGCTGTATGAGTCGGCTAAGGCCAGCGATGCAAAAATCATTACCGCACTTAACGAAATAGCTAAAAACAAAGAATGCAAGCCTGCGCACATAGCGCTCGCATGGCTGCTGTCCCGTCCCGGTGTGACATCTCCTATCATCGGGGCAACCTCAGTCGGGCAGCTCGCCGAGAATATCAAGAGTGTTGAAATTGTGCTGGATGAACACGAGATAGTTGCTCTAGAAGAGTTCTATACTCCTCATTCTCAAGCTGAGCTACAGTAAAATTAGGAAGGCAATATGACGGTTCAAAAACCGGTTAATTCAGGGTTTGATGCGTCCTCAACAGCATCTGATGTGCTCAAGGGCTTAAATCTGGAGGGAAAAACTGCCTTTATTACGGGTGGGCACTCTGGTCTTGGGTTTGAAGCAACAAAGGCTCTCTCCGCTGCGGGAGTACATGTTGTTGTGGGAGCTAGAGATGTGAAATCAGCTGCCTGCAACCTCAGTGAGCTGGACAACATCACTATTCTCCCTCTGGACCTTTCTGACATTGCTTCCGTCAGGAGCGTGGCCGCGCTTGTTTCTGCCAACCGTTATCAGTTCGATTACGTGCTGTGCAATGCCGGTGTCATGGCATGTCCTGAGCGCAGAGTGGGGCCGTACTGGGAATCCCAGTTTGCAACTAACCACATAGGCCATTATGTGCTGGTAAACTCAATTTGGAATAATATCCGTTCTGGTGGAAGGGTTGTCTGCGTTTCGTCAGCAGGACACCATAACTCGCCTATCCGGTGGGATGATATCCAGTTCACCGTCGGATACGATAAATGGCTTGCATACGGTCAGTCTAAAACCGCAAATGTATTGTTTGCGCTTCAACTGGATAATTACGGTAAAGAGTGCGGTGTTCGTGCGTTTTCATTGCATCCAGGGAAAATTTTCACTCCGTTGCAACGCCACCTGACTAATGAGGAAATGGTTGACGAAGGGTGGATGGATAAAGATGGAAACCCGATCGATCCGACCTTCAAATCTACTGCTCAGGGAGCAGCAACCGAAGTCTGGGCGGCTACCAGCCCTAAGCTGAATGGTCTCGGTGGGCTCTATTGCGAGGATTGCGATGTAACTGCACTCGCATCTGAGTATCCTGCCCCCTTCGTAGGTGTCTGCGAATATGCGGTTGACCCAGAGGAGGCGATTAAATTGTGGAAATTCACGGCTAGTCTGACAGGGATTAATGTCTTTTCTGATAAATAACATCTTTTGAATGACGTAGGCTGGCCTTGGTAGTCTGCATTTTTTCGATAAAGCTTGTTGATTTTTTTTCGTTACCTCTCTCGCGTTAGTTGTCTTGATTGGTAGGCGATAATTAAAATGACCAGCTTTTTTGTGCGCTAAAACTCAAGCTCATTTTACCTATGCCATTTTTGGAATGACTTCCTGCTTTTCGGCGTCGCCATGGCCTTGGGTTAATTAGGCTCCCGATTCCCGATGGCACTGGGCTATCTCGCGGCCTTGGTCAATGAGCATGGTCCGTCGGCCCTGACGTGAAAGTCGGTTGGCGGCGGTCAAACGGCGGGGCCGACTCCAACGATAGCGACGTCACAAGCCGCCATGGATCGATAGCCTAGGGCGTTTGTGCGGATATGACGAATCGATGTTTGTCCCAGGGGAAATGGGCGCCACTCAATCTGTTTAAGGTATCGTTGGCTACAAATAAAGAAGGATTTGATACGGACCGATTCGTATCCAATGGCATCTTAATCTCAAGTGTCGTTTTCGACAAGGATGTCATTGATGTCTACAGCTTCCTCTTAATGAGGCTCAGACGGTCACCTAGTGCCACGGCTTCGCCCAAAGCGATGGAGCTGGAGATCAAGGATGGGATCCATCATACCACCATTGAGCGAATCTCCGCCTTTTCGGCCAAACCGACCATTTACCGGCGTTAACCGAATGTAGGTACCATCGTCATGGAATGCGTTTCTGGAAGATTGGGCCGGTCATCGCGTATGACTCGAACCTTCCTGTCGTGACGAATTTCCGTCATAGCGTCACGGTGCTGGTCGAAATCTTCAATGGGCCTTACGGCCGGTTGCTGCAGCACTTGCTGGGTGCGGCGCAGTCTGACCCTGAACTGGGCGAGGCGTTCGCCAAGCGCTGGATCGAGCCCAGGCGACAAATGGGGCGGGAGGCCATTGTCGAGGCCGTCAAGAAAGGAGAACTCGATCCGGAACTCGATCCGGAATTGAGTATGGACCTCATTTATGGCGTGGTTTATTACCGGTTGACGGTCTCATTCAGCGCGATGGATGACGGCTTTATCGAAGCCATCGTGGATCGGGACCTGGGAGGCTATCTGGTCGGAAGGAGCGTTTGAAGCCGTTGTTATGGGGTAGGTGGGTCGTTGTTATGGGGTAGGTGGGTTATCGTCGTGTTTGGTTCGCGGCGGCACTCAGGTGCCGCCGCGTTTTTTTATACTGGGCATTCGCCGAGTGCAGTCACGCGCCCTAGGCACATTACCACCGTGGCGCCGAGTTTGAAGTGGCCCTTTTCGATCACAGTCGGCTCATCGAAACGGGTCGTCTGCAGCGTCAGCTTGAGGTCGAGATTGAAAAATGTCTGGAAGACGGCCTGCTCGCTGGGCTGGTCGATACGAAACTCGACGTCCCTGACCAGAGAGTCTTTGGGCGGCCAGTCCGGCGGGGCCGGCTCCGGCGATGGTGACGTCATAACTCTCCATCGTAACTCTCCATGATGAGGCCTCGAGCAGTAATGCGTGTCGAACGAAGATGGGATGCCCGCGACAACGGGGTCGGCGGGATCTGGGTCGCGGCAGGGGTAACAGTTTTTTACTAAAAAATGATACGATACGGTAATCATCCTATACTACCGTATCTTTCAGGAGCTGTTTTTGACAAGGATGTCTTCCATGCCCGTCGTTTCTCCTGCACGCCCAGGTCGGCCACGCAGCGCCACGGCTTCTGCCGAGGTGATGCGAACAGCCTTGGAACTGGCGCTGGAGGGAGGAATTCACCATGCCACCGTCGAGCGGATAGTCAGCGTCTCGGGTGTGGCCAAGTCGACCATCTACCGACGTTGGCCAAATGCGGTTGCCATCGTCATGGATGCCTTTCTGGAAGCGGTAGGGCCGAGCATCGCCTACGATGACGAACTGCCCGTCGTTGCCAGTTTCCGGCGCAGCGTGCTGGCGCTGGCCGAGGTGCTCAATGGCCCTCATGGCCGCTTGCTGCAGTATCTGCTGGGCGCCGCCCAATCCGACCCCGTACTGAGCCGTGCCTTCGTCGAGCGCTGGATCGGACCGCGTCGCCAGATGGGCCGGCAAGCCATCGTCGGTGCCGTCGAGCGAGGCGAGCTCAGCCCGGAGATCGATCCGGACCTGAGCATGGATCTGATCTATGGCGCGGTCTACTACCGGCTATCGGTCTCCTTTTGCGACATCGACCAGGATTTCGTCGAAGCCGTCATCGATCGGGCGCTGGGACCCTATGTACGGGACCGGCTCGACTGATAGCCGGTGTCAGCCGGTTCACGCTGTCCCTGGCAGCGCGCCCATCGTCTGCCCCATGCTGATCGGGCTGCCCTCGGGATCGAAGTCGCCAAAGGCGGTCTCTCTCCCCAGGCACATCACCACCGTGGAACCGAGCTTGAAGCGGCTCATCTCCCGTCCTTTCTCGATCACGATCGGCTCGTCGAAGCGGGTTGTCTGGATGCGGCCGCTCAGCGGCGTGACCTGACCGGCCCAGGTGGTTTCGATGGCGGCCACGATCATCGCGCCGACCAGCACCATGGCCAGCGGCCCGTGCTCGGTATCGAAGAGACAGACCAACCGCTCGTTGCGCGCGAACAGCCCCGGTACATGGTTGGCGGTGGCGCTGTTGACCGAGAACAGCCGTCCCGGGACATAGGTCATCTCACGCAGTGTGCCGGTCATCGGCATATGTACCCGGTGATAATCCTTGGGCGATAGATAGACCGTGGCGAAGCTGCCCTGGCGAAACGGCGCCGCTCGCGAGACGTCGCCGCCCAGCAGGGCGCTGAGCGAGTAGGTCTGGCCCTTGGCCTGGATCAGGGTGCCGTGTTCGATACGACCGTAGCGTGACAGCACGCCATCGGCGGGAGACACCAGGCCTTCGCCGATGGGGCGGGCCTCGGGTTTGAGCGCGCGGGTGAAGAAATCGTTGAAGCAGGCATAGGCGCCAGGATCCGGCTGCAGGGCCTGGGTCATGTCGACGCCGTAGGTCTGGATGAAGCGCCGGATGAACAGGTCCTTGACCCAGGGGACCCGACTATCGGCGATCCGGCCGATCAGTCGCGAGATCGCGTGGTGAGGTAACGGGTACTGAATTCTGGCGAAGAGTTCCTGGCGATCCACGATGGTATCGATCCCGAGTTAGAGGGCGATACAAGGTAGCGGCACTACCGTTGACGTGCAATAGACCACGAGCTTCGAGCAAAGGTGTGCGAACGTCCGGCGTTCGCAATGGCGGTTCTCGCGGCGAGCGGTCATTTCTCGATCGGCGTATCGTCGCGGTTGCCCCACTCCTTCCAGGAGCCGGGGTAGGCGCGGACGTTGTCGTAGCCGAGCGCCTTGGCGGCAAGCCAGGTCAGCCCGCTGCGGTGGTGGGTCTGGCAGTGGGTGACGATCTCCTTGTCCTGGGTCAGGCCGCGTGCCTCCAGTTCGGAGACCAACTCGGCGTAATCGCGCAGACGCAGGTCGCGGCTCTTGTCCATCACGTCGAGCCAATCGACATTGACCGCGCCAGGGATATGCCCGAGCTTGCGGTTGTCGCCTTTGAGACCGCGGTACTCCTCGTTGGAGCGCGCATCCCAGATCGCCAGTCGCGGATCGCCGAGACGCTCGATCAGCTCTTCACGGCGGATCTGCACGGCCGGGTTGAGGTAGGCGGCTTCGTACTCGCTCGGCGTCGAGGAGGCCGGCGTCGTGGAGACCGGTTGACCGTCGGCGCGCCAGGCGTGGATACCGCCATTGAGATACGAATAACGGCGATGTCCGATCAGTTCCAGCGTCCACAACAGACGGCCAGCCCAGCCGCCGCCCTCATCGTCGTAGGCGACGACGTGAGTCTCCGACGTCAGCCCGAGTTCGGAAAACAGCACGCTCAGGGCTGCTTCTGATGGGACATCGTTGGGTATATCCCCTGAGCCTGCCAGCAGGCGGCGAGAGTCGAGAAAGATTGCGCCGGGCACATGGCCCGAGTCGTAGCTATCGGCCTTGAGTGGTACATCGATGATCAGTATATGGGGATCATCGAGATGTCGCGTCAGCGTGGCCGGATCCAGAATCAACGGCAACTGAGGAATTTCCGAACTCATGAGCGGTGACTCCTGTCGTGATCGTGATGCGGCAATAGACATGATGATGGCACACGTGCCTGTCGCCAGGATAGCGTCACGGAGCGGATCCGCTATACTGCGCGCCGCTCGAGAGTGGCCTCCACCCGTTCGCAAGGTCGAATTCGGACGGGATTTTTCGGCCTGATGACCTTTCGGCCCTTTTCATTGGAACGATCCTCGTATACAAAATTCACGGACGCGAGCGGTTCGCGTCACCAATAACAATCATGATTGCCAGGAGATTGCTGCGTGCTCGAAAAAATGTTCTCTCTGCGCTCGCTGGAAACGACGGTGAAGACCGAAGTGCTGGCGGGCGTCGCGACCTTCCTGGCGGCGATGTACATCATCGTGGTCAATCCCTCGATCCTCTCCAGTGCCGGCGTGCCGTTCGCTGGCGCCCTGACGGCGACGGTGCTGATCAGTTTCTTCGGCAGCGTGATGATGGGGCTCTACGCGCGCAACCCGATCCTGGTGGCGCCGGGTATGGGGATCAACGCGCTGTTCACCTACACCATGGTGCTGGGGGCGGGTATCGAGTGGCAGACCGCGCTGGGCTGCGTGTTCTGGTCCGGTGTGCTGTTCGGGATTCTGGCGCTGTTCAACGTGCGCCGCTACGTGGTCGACGCCATCCCGGCGACGCTGCGTCATGCCATCGCCTGTGGCATTGGCTTGTTCATCACCGTCATTGGCCTGGTCAATGCCGGGATGCTGGTCTCCAATCCGGCGACGGTGGTCGGTCTGGGCGAGATGACGCCGACGCTGGTGACGTTCCTGATCGGGTTGGGCATCACCGCCGTACTGGTCGCTCGTCGCATCCAGGGCGCGCTGATCCTGGGGATCGTCATCACCACGATACTCGCCATTCCCATCGGCCGGCTGTGGGGCGATGCCAGTGCCATGTCGCCGACCGGGGCGCCGACGCTGGTCAACTTCCAGGGCCTCTTTGCCTGGCCGGATTTCGGGGCGCTGTGGCAGGTCGACTTCGTCGGCGCGTTGTCGGTGGCCTACTGGCCGTTCATCTTCGTGATCCTGTTCACCACCTTCTTCGACGCGATGTCGACCTTCATCGGCGTCTGTCAGGCCGGCAACCTGCTCGACGAGGATGGCGAGCCGCGCAACATTCGCCGTTCGATGATGGTGGACGCCTTCTCGGCGTTGATCTCCGCACCGCTGGGCACCAGCCCGGCCAACGCCTATGTCGAGTCCGCGGCCGGTATCAGTCAGGGCGGTCGGTCGGGTCTGGTCGCCGTGGTCGCCGGTCTGCTGTTCCTGCCGTTCCTGTTCCTGTCGCCGCTGCTGGCACTGGTGCCGGCCATCGCCACCGCGCCAGCCCTGATCATGGTGGGCGTCTTCATGCTCTCGCCGATCCGCACCATCGACTGGCAGCAGTACGACGACGCGATCCCGGCCTTCGTGGCGATGATGCTGATCCCGCTGACCTACTCGATCACCCACGGCGTGGTGTTCGGCTTCCTGACGTTCGTGGTGGTCAAGGTCGGCGTGGGCAAGGCAAAGGAAGTGCGCCCGGCCATGTGGGTACTGTTCTTGCTGTCCATTCTGATGTTGTTCGAGGGCTGATCCAGGGCTGATCCAGACTCCTTTTGCTTAATCAGCCTTCGTTAACGCGGCATGGGCACTCCCGAGCCAAGTTGGTTTGTTGTTGGTCAGGTTGATTTGCTCGAAGTCTCGCACCCTGGACGCCTTCCAGAACGGCGCTGAACGCAGAGCGTCGAGCCGGGTCTCGCGTCATGGATGACGAGAGATTGCAGTGGAACTACGACTGCCGAGTCCAATCCAGCCTATGGCTCACCGTGACGAGGGGGCTTAACGCTCGCCCCCTCGTCGCTCCCCCTCTTTTTGCGCCACAAGACGACGAAACCCTGAACGACTTTCCGCTTGCGCCTGGGTCGGCGCACAAGGACATCCCTGTCCAGGCGCGCCTCTTGTGGCATCCATGCCACAAGACCCGGCGCAACGGGAGCCGTTCAGCGTCGTCTCGAAAGGCGCCTGGGGCGGCGGCTTCGATAAACCTTGGTGACTCTCAGGACGCGGCGATGTCGTCTCTGATGCGCTGAAAGCTGGCGAAGCGCTGAGGATGGATCTCGCCGCGCTCGACGGCGTCGATAAGCGCACAGCCGGGTTCCCGGCGATGACGGCAGTCGCGGAAGCGGCAGCGGCCGAGAGAGGGGCGGAACTCGATGAAACCCTCGGCGAGCTCGTGCTCGTCGAGATGCCATAGCCCGAACTCGCGGATGCCGGGTGAGTCGATCAGGTCACCGCGACGCTCTCCATCGACCGTCGTTTCCAGCGGCAGCGGATAGAGGCGGGCCGTGGTGGTGGTGTGTTTGCCCTTGCGGGTATCCGTCGACAGCGCCCCGATCCGCAGGGTCTCGTCGGGAAGTAGCCTGTCGATCAACGAGGATTTGCCGACCCCGCTCTGGCCAACGAAGACGGAGGTTCGACCCGCCAGTTGCGCCCATAACCCTTCCAGCCCCTGCTCGCCGCGCGCCGAGGCTTCGATTAGCGGATACCCCAGCTCGCGATAGCGTGCCAGCATCGCGCGCAACGGCCCGCCCTCGGCTGGCAGCAGATCGCTCTTGTTGAGCACCAGCACGGGGGGAATCCCGGTGCTCTCGGCGGCGACCAGGTAGCGGTCGATCAGATTGGGGTGCGGTTCCGGCTCGACTGCCACCACGATCAGGATCTGGTCGATATTGGCGGCCACCGGCCGCAGTTGACCGTGGACATCGGGGCGCTCGAGCACGCTGTGACGCTCGCCGCGGGCGACCACCACGCCGCTGCCGTCGTTGGCCTGGCGCCAGATCACCTGATCGCCGGTCACCAGGCCTTCGAGATTGGCGCGGAGATGGCAGCGGTGCAGTCGAACCTGGTCGCCCTCGACGGATTCGACCTCCAGCGAGCGGCCGAAATGGGCGGCGACCCGGCCCGGGCGCTCGGCGCCGTACTCGCCGGCGTCGAGGCGCTCGCTGTCGCGCTCGTCCTTCTTCGAGGCGCGTTCGGCACGCTCGGCCTGGATCTTCTCGACCCGCCAGCGCTGCTGGCGGGTCAGTTTACGGCGGCTCATGATGGGTGTCGGCTCGCGGTTGTCTGAGGCTCAAGAGGGGAGTGAAGCCACCTCTGGTGTTTGCCCCTTCCTCGTGTCACGGGGGTAGAATGGCGGCATTGTAGCCGTTACCGACCTGCCGTGTCCGCCCGCGTCCGTGTGGCCGGAGGACACCGACCCTGGAGTTGTTCATGTCTGAACCATCCGCCGCTGGCGCCCGCAGCGATCTTCTGGTCTGGATAGACCTGGAAATGACCGGCCTCGACCCCGATCGGGAGCGAATCATCGAAGTGGCGACCCTGATCACCGACGACGAACTCAATCTGATCGCCGAAGGCCCGGTACTGGCGGTGCATCAACCGGATGCCCTGCTCGATGGGATGGATGAATGGAACCAGAAGACGCATGGAGAATCCGGACTGGTTCGGCGGGTCCGGGAGAGTGTCATCGATACGGCGGAAGCGGAGCGCCGCACGCTCGAGTTCCTGGCCACCTATGTCCTGCCCGGCAGCTCTCCGGTCTGCGGCAACAGCGTCCACCAGGACCGGCGCTTCATGGAGCGCGAGATGCCGGCGCTCAACAACTTCTTCCACTATCGCAATCTGGACGTCTCGACGTTGAAGGAACTGGCCAAGCGCTGGAATCCGGCGGTGGCCAACGGCTTCATCAAGCAGAACACCCATCAAGCACTGGACGACATTCGCGAGTCGCTGGCGGAGCTCAGGCACTACCGCGAAACCTTCCTGAAACTGCCCGCGTGATCGTCGATGGGGCGCCGGTCGTCCGCGGCCACGCCTCAGGCGCTGACGATGCGCGCTTCACGCTTGATCCGCTGTTCCTCGAGCGCCCAGCGCACATGCTCGCGAACCAGGTCGGAGGGGTACGCCAGGCGAGCTCGCAGGGCATGCTCGACGCGCTCGCTCCAGGGCGCATTGCCCAGGCCGATCGCCAGGTTGCGCAGCCAGCGCTCGTAGCCGATGCGTCGGATCGGGCTGCCTTCGGTGCGCTTGAGAAATTCGCTCTCGCTCCAGGCGAACAGGTCGATCAGCTCGGCGCGGTCCAGGTCATGGCGCGGCGCGAAATCCGGCTCTGCGCTGGCGCGAGTGAAGCGGGTGAAAGGGCAGAACAGCTGGCAGTCGTCGCAGCCGTAGACCCGATTGCCCATGGCCCGACGAAACTCGAGGGGAATGCTGCCGTGAAGCTCGATGGTCAGGTAGGAGATGCAGCGCCTGGCATCGATCACCTTGTCGTCGATGATGGCATCGGTCGGGCAGGCGGTCTGGCAACTGCTGCAGGAACCGCAGTGTTCGCGCTCGAAGGGCGGGTCCACCGGTAGCGGCAGGTCGGTATAGAGCTCGCCGAGGAAGAACAGCGAGCCGGCCTGCGGATCGAGCAGCATGGCGTTCTTGCCGAACCAGCCCAGTCCGGCCTTCTGGGCCAGGGCGCGCTCCATCACCGGGGCGGAGTCGACGAAGGCGCGATAGCCGATCTGGCCGACTTCTTCCTCGATCTTGCGCGCCAGCTGGTCCAGGCGCTTGCGGATCAGCTTGTGATAGTCGCGACCCAGGGCGTAGCGTGAAACATACGCCTTGTGCGGCTGTCCCAGTGTTCTGGTGGTCTCGACCTCGGGCGGCAGGTAATCCATGCGGGCGCTGATCACACGCAGCGTGCCGGGCACGAGTTGCTGCGGTCGCGTGCGCTTGCTCCCGTGCCTGGCCATGTAGTGCATCTCGCCGTGGTGCCCGGCCTCCAGCCAGCGCTGCAGATAGCGCTCATGGGTCTGCAGATCGGTATCCGTGATACCTATCGCCTGGAAGCCGAGCTCTCGTCCCCACTGTTTGACGCGTGAGGCGAGGTCGTTGAAATCGACGCTGGATGGTTGTGACATACCGCAGGGACGCAAGCAGGGGTGGGAGTGTCGGGTGCGCTACCCTACACCACTAATGAGCCGAGCGGCAGATATGGCACCACCCAATCGGCAAATTCTCTATCGAAAGATGACAGGAGTCACGATGACCGCCTCTTCTTTTCAGCGCCCGCTCTATCTCGCCGATCAGGTCCGTGAACTGGATCGCCGCGCCATCGATGCCGAGGGTGACGGCTTTGCCTTGATGCGCCGCGCCGGAGAGTCGGCCTACGAGGTGTTGTGTGCCCGGTGGCCGGGCATACGTCGCGTCTGCGTGCTGTGCGGTGGAGGCAACAATGGGGGCGATGGCTATATCGTCGCCGCGCTGGCTGCCGCCGATGGCGTGGCGGTCGACCTGGTGGCGCTGAAGCCGGTGGCCGAGCTCGAGGGCGATGCGCGGCGAGCAGCCGAGCTGGCGGCGGAAGCGGGGGTCGTGCCGGTTGCGTGGAATGACGAACTGACGCTGGATGGGGAGTTGATGGTCGACGCGATGCTGGGGACCGGGGCCCACGGCGCGCCGCGTCCCCCCTATGCCGCGGCGATTTCGGAGGTCAACGCCAGTGGCTGCCCGGTCATGGCGCTGGATGCGCCGTCGGGCGTCGATGTCGATACCGGTCATATCGAGACGGAAGCGGTGGCGGCGACGCTGACGGTCACGTTCGTTGGCGACAAGCTGGGTCTGCATACCGGTGCGGCCCTCGACGTGGTCGGCGATGTGATATATGCCCCGTTGGGCGTCGATCCACGGTCGCATGGCGGCATCGCGCCGGTCGCCTGGCTGCAGACGCGTCAAGATCTGGCCCGGGCCCTGCCACCGCGGAGGCCCGGCAGCCACAAGGGGATTTACGGCCATGTGCTGGTCGTGGCCGGCGCCCCGGGCATGGGCGGAGCGGCGCTGATGACCAGCGAGATGGTGGCGCGCGTCGGTGCCGGCAAGGTCAGTCTGGCCACCGACGCCGCGCACGTCTCCGCCAGCCTGACCCGGTTCCCCGAGATCATGGCGCGAGGCGTGCGTGGTGCGCCGGATCTGGAGGCGATGATCGAGTCCGCCGACACGGTGGCCATCGGCCCGGGCATCGGTAACGGTGCCTGGGGACAGGCGGCGCTGCGCAGCGTGCTCGACGCCGGCAAGCCCTGCGTGGTCGACGCCGATGCGCTCAACCTGCTGGCTCGCGAGGAGAGCGGTATCCACCGCGACGACTGGGTGCTGACGCCGCATCCCGGGGAGGCCGGGAGGCTGCTGGGAATTTCCACCGCCGAAGTGGAGCGGGATCGGCGCGATGCCGTGATCGCCCTGCAACGACGCTGGGGCGGCACTGTCGTGCTCAAGGGAGCCGGTACGCTGGTCTACGACGGCGATCGGCTCACGCTCTGCCCGTTCGGCAATCCCGGCATGGCCAGCGGCGGGATGGGCGATGCGCTGACCGGTATCATCGCCGGGCTGTCCGGCCAGCTCGCCTCGCTCGGAGAGGCTGCGAGGATCGGGGTGCTGCTCCATGCCCTGGCGGCGGATGCGGCAGCGCTGGATGCCGGCGAGCGTGGTCTGCTGGCGACTGATCTGGCATCCTATGCGCGAACTTTGGCCAACCCCCAACCTGTCTCGAGTCATGCCGATCACGCTTAACGACGAAGCCGCCCAGGTGGCCTTTGGTGAAATGCTGGGCCAGGCCCTGGCCGGTCGCGGCCAGGTTCATCTGATCGGTGACCTTGGCGCCGGCAAGACCACGCTGGCACGGGGCATACTCAGGGCTTATGGCCATGTCGGGGCGGTCAAGAGTCCGACCTACACGCTCGTCGAGCCCTACGAGACCGCGTCGGCCCGGATCTTTCATTTCGACCTCTACCGCCTCGGCGATCCCGAGGAGCTGGAATTCATGGGCGCTCGCGACATGCTGGGCAGCGATGCGCTGTGCCTGATCGAGTGGCCGAGCCGTGGCGCGGGTTGGTTGCCGGTCCCGGATCTGGAGGTTCGTCTGCAACTGGTATCCGATGGCCGGCGGGTGTCGGGAACTGCTTACAGTCAACAGGGACGAGCCGTCCTGGCAAGAATGCCGGCGTGCTTGAGTCACAAGGAAGATGAATGCTGAAAGACGTTCGAGAGATGTCGCCCTCGGTCACGACCGCTCGTCGCGATGTCCCGCCACGAATCGCCGGTAGGCTTGGGTATGCGCTACTACTGTTGCTGCCGCTGATCTCCTCGCTGGTCAGGTTGGCCGAGTCGGCCATGAGCCGTCTCATGGGGCGCCGGATAGGCTGTCTTGCGAGGCATGGGCGCGGAACGATGACAGCGCTGGTGTCCCTCTGCTGCCTGGGCGCGGCCGCGCAAGCGCAGGCGGTGGAGGTCCACAACATGCGCCTGTGGTCCGCGCCGGACCACGTCAGGCTGGTGTTCGACATGTCGGGGCCGGTCAATGCCAATGTCTTCACGCTGGATAGTCCCGACCGCGTCGTGATCGATCTCGACAGTACCGACCTGGATTTCGATGTCGACAAGCTCGATCTTGACGACAGCGCCATCTCCAAGGTGCGCACCGGCGTGCGCGAAAGCGGTGGGTTGCGTGTCGTGCTCGACGTCAATCGGAGCGTGGCACCCAAGAGTTTCACGCTGCCGCCCAACGAGCAGTACAGCGATCGTTTGGTGGTCGATCTCGACTATCCTGGCGCCAGCGCGGTCAAGGATCCCATCGATCCTATCGAGGCGATGATCCGGGACCAGGAGATCGCCGCGCAGCGGGCGCAGAAGGAGGCCGTTGCCGAGGGCAATCCGGAGCAGGCCGAGACGGTAGCGTCCGCCGTCGAGGCCCAGCCACATCCCAAGCGTGACATCATCGTCGCCGTCGACCCCGGTCATGGTGGTGAGGATCCCGGCGCGATCGGCCCTAACGGCACGCGCGAGAAGGATGTGGTGCTGGATATCGCGCGCAAGGTCAAGCAGCGCTTCGACCAGACGCCGGGGTTCAAGGCGTTTCTGACCCGAGACGGCGACTACTACATCGGCCTGCGCCAGCGCACCCTGATCGCACGCCAGCAGAAAGCCGATTTCTTCGTGTCGGTGCATGCCGATGCGGTGCGCAGCAGCCAGCCGTCCGGAAGCTCGGTCTACGCGCTGTCCCAAGGGGGGGCGACTTCGGAGACCGCACGGTGGCTGGCGGCGAGCGAGAACCAGTCCGACCTGATCGGCGGTGTCGACGGCAGCCTGAGTCTGGACGACAAGGACGAGGTGTTGCGCGGCGTGCTGCTCGATCTGACCATGACTGCGACGATGAACGACTCGCTGGCGACCGGCGGGCAGGTGATCGACCAGCTCGGGCGGATCAACAAGCTGCACAAGTCGAGCGTCGAGCAGGCCGGCTTCGTGGTGCTGAAGTCACCTGACATTCCGTCGCTGCTGGTGGAAACCGGGTTCATCTCGAACCCGCGTGAAGAGGCCCAGCTCAAGTCGTCCGCGCATCAGGCCAAGCTGGCCCAGGCGATCTACGAGGGGATCGTGGCCCACTTCCGCCAACATCCGCCGCCCTCGAGCCTCCTGGCGTGGCAGCGCGATCAGGGGCGTGGCGGCGCCAGCAACGAATACCGCGTTCAGAGAGGGGATTCGTTGTCTCAGGTGGCGGCGAGCCACAACATCAGCATGAAGGCGCTGAAGCAGGCCAATGGGCTGGATAGCGACATTCTGCGGGTTGGGCAGGTGTTGACCATTCCAGGAGGATGACGATGACAATCCATGCAACAGCAGCAGGAGACTGTCGGTGAGCGAGTCATCACGCATCCGCATACTCGATCCCAGACTGGCCAACCAGATCGCCGCGGGGGAGGTCGTCGAACGTCCGGCGTCGGTGGTCAAGGAGATCGTCGAGAACGCCATCGATGCCGGCAGCCAGCGTATCGAGGTCGAACTCGAGGCGGGCGGTTCCCGGCTGATTCGGGTGCGCGACGATGGCATCGGCATCGGCGAGGGGGACCTGCCGCTGGCGCTGTCCCGGCATGCGACGAGCAAGATCGCCTCGCTCGACGATCTCGAGGATGTCTCCAGTCTGGGGTTCCGCGGCGAGGCGCTGGCGTCGATCAGCTCAGTCTCGCGGCTGGAGCTGATTTCCAACGCCGCCGACGACCCCTCCGGCGGCTGGCGCGTGGTGGCCGAGGGGCGCCAGATGGAGCCCCGGGTCACGCCCGCACCGCATCCGCGGGGCACCTCGGTACTGGTGCGCGACCTGTTCTTCAATACGCCCGCGCGACGCAAGTTCCTGCGCACCGAGAAGACCGAGTTCGGTCACGTCGAGGAGGCGTTCCGCCGCCTGGCCCTGTCCCGTTTCGATATTGCCTGGGTGTTGCGGCACAACCAAAAGGTCGTGCATCAGTTGCCTGGCGTGGCATCGGATCAGGCCGGGCGCGAGCGCCGAATCGGTACCTTGTTGAGCCGGCGCTTCCTGGACGAGGCGCTGCATGTCGATCTGGAAGCCACGGGGCTGCGGTTATGGGGCTGGGTGGGGCAGCCGACCCACTCGCGCGCCCAGGCCGACCAGCAGTACTTCTTCGTCAACGGACGCATTGTCCGCGACCGCCTGGTCGCCCATGCCATTCGCCAGGCCTATCGCGACGTGATGTTTCACGGCCGGCATCCGGTATTCGTGCTCTACCTGGAACTCGATCCGCGGGTGGTGGACGTCAATGTCCACCCGACCAAGCATGAGGTGCGCTTCCGCGACGGTCGTCTGGTCCACGATTTTCTGTTCTCGAGCCTGCACCGCGCGCTGGCATCGGTGAAGCCCAACGACGCCATGGCGGAAGGCGGCCAGGAGGGCGCGGACGAGTCGGCCGGCGGGGGAGCGACCGCATCGGTCTCGCCACGGCAGGGCAGTCAGGCATACCCTCTGGAGGGAGATGATTCTCCGAGCTGGCAGCAACAGCGGATGACGCTGGCCGGGCAGCATTCGCTGGGCGGGCAAGCCGGGCAGAGCCGGCCCGGTACACAGCGCATTCGCGAATTCATGGCCGGTTATCACGCGCTGCACCCGGATCATGAGTCGACGCTTCTGATGCCGCGGGAAGGAGGCGCTGGCGCGCCTGGAGGCGAGGCGGCCAGCGTCGCCCAGGGGGAGCGCCCCCCGGTAGCTGTGACCACCTTGCCGGCTATGGACGACACCCAGGCACCACCGCTGGGATATGCGGTGGCGCAGCTGCATGGCGTGTACATCCTGTCGCAGACCGAGCGCGGCATGGTGATCGTCGACATGCATGCCGCCCACGAACGCATCGTCTACGAGCGCATGAAGCAGCAGATTCATTCGGGCGCACTCGATGCCCAGCCGCTGCTGGTGCCGGTCTCCATGGCGGTCAGTGCGGGTGAGGCCGAAGTGGCGGATCAGGAGCGCGAGGCATTTGCCCGGCTGGGGGTCGTGCTCGACGCCGCCGGCCCGGAGACACTGCTGATCCGTCAGGTTCCGGCGCTGCTGGCCGACGCCGACATCGAACCGCTGGTGCGGGATATGCTCGGTGATCTCGAGAAGTTTGGCCGTTCCGATCGTCTCGAGACCCGCATCAACGAGTTGCTCAGCACCATGGCCTGCCACGGCAGCGTGCGCGCCAACCGCCTGCTGACGTTGCCGGAGATGAACGCGCTGCTGCGGGACATGGAGCGAACCGAGCGCAGCGGGCAGTGCAATCACGGCCGTCCCACCTGGACCGAGATGTCGATGGCACAGCTCGATAAGCTGTTTCTCCGGGGGCAGTGACCGCGTGGACGCCGCCAGTTCCGATTTTTCTGTGCCAGCGCGTTCGCGTGAGGATGACCGACCGCTGGCGATTCTGTTGCTCGGTCCCACCGCCGCGGGCAAGACGGACAGCGCCATCGCACTGCACGAACGGCTGGGGGCCGAACTGATCAGCGTCGATTCCGCCATGGTCTACCGGGGCATGGACATCGGCACGGCCAAGCCGTCGTCGGCCGAGCTGGCCCGGGCGCCGCATCGTCTGATCGACATTCGCGACCCGTCAGAGATCTATACCGCCGCCGATTTCCGCCGCGACGCGCTGGCCGAGATGGAGAAAATCAGCGCCTGCGGCAAAATGCCGCTGCTGGTGGGTGGGACGATGATGTACGCCAAGCGTCTCATCGACGGGGTCGCGACCATGCCGGAAGCCGATCCGGCACTGCGCGAGCAGCTGCGCCAGCGCGGCGAGCGCGAAGGGTACGAGGCCCTGCACGCGGAGCTCGCCCAGGTGGACCCGCAGGCCGCCGAGGCGATTCACCCGCGCAACCGGCAACGCCTGATCCGGGCGCTGGAAGTGTTCCGGCTGAGTGGGGTGACGCTCTCCGAGCACTGGCGGCGCCAGCAGCGTGAAAACTTTCCCTGGCGGCTGTTGTCCATAGCTCTCGCGCCTGCCGAGCGTAGCGTGCTGCACGAACGCATCGCTTGGCGTTTCGATGCCATGCTGGCTGGTGGATTTGTCTCGGAAGTGGCTACATTGAAACAGCGAGGCGATCTTCACGCGGATCTGCCATCGATGCGCAGCGTCGGCTACAGGCAGGCTTGGGAGCATCTCGAAGGTGCCTACGATCTCGACGCGCTGCGTGAGCGTGGCGTCGCTGCCACGCGTCAACTGGCCAAGCGTCAGCTGACCTGGTTGCGGCGCTGGCCCGATCTGCACTGGGTCGACAGCTGCGGATCGAACGTGGACGAGCGGATTGCGAAAATCGTGCGTGAGCACGGCAGTTAGCGTAAAATGGCGGGCTTCGTCGAGACCTATACTCGCGGCAAGCGATGCCGCCGGTGTGATGCCGAGTCAGAACGAATCGCCGCCCAACTAAAACAGCACTACTCATAACAGTATTAGGGAGAGCAACATGTCCAAAGGACAGTCCCTTCAGGATCCGTACCTGAACATTCTGCGCAAGGAGCGCATCCCGGTTTCCATTTTTCTGGTGAACGGCATCAAGCTGCAGGGACAGATCGAGTCGTTCGATCAGTTCGTCATCCTGCTGCGCAACACCGTCAGTCAGATGGTCTACAAGCATGCCATTTCGACGGTCGTGCCGTCCCGTAACGTCCGGTTGCCGCCGCAGGATCCCAACGCAGCGCCCGGACTCGATAGCTAATCGAGAGGTTGTGATTGTTTTTCGAACGTCCCGACGCCGGCGAAACGGCGATTCTGGTCCATGTGGACTTTCAGGACGAGCAGGAGCGCGAAGATCCGGGTGAACTCCTGGAACTGGTGCGCTCCGCCGGGGCGGAGTCGGCTACCCTGATTCAGGGCAGTCGACGCCGCCCCGATCCTCGTTCCTTCATCGGCAGTGGCAAACTCGACGAGGTCAAGGCCGCGCTCGAGGCCCATCATGCCGAACTGGTCATTTTCAATCATGCCCTGTCTCCCTCCCAGGAGCGTAACCTCGAGCGTGCGCTCAAGTGTCGCGTGCTCGACAGAACGGGTCTGATCCTCGATATCTTCGCGCAACGCGCGCGAACCCATGAAGGCAAGCTCCAGGTCGAACTGGCCCAGCTCGAATACATGTCCACGCGACTGGTGAGAGGCTGGACGCACCTCGAGCGCCAGAAAGGCGGTATCGGTCTGCGTGGCCCGGGTGAAACCCAGCTGGAGACCGACCGCCGCCTGCTGCGTGGACGGATCAAGTCGATCCACCGGCGGCTGGAAAAGGTGCGCAAGCAGCGCGACCAGAACCGTCGGGCCAGGGCGCGGGCGGAGGTCCCCAGCGTATCGTTGGTGGGTTACACCAACGCTGGCAAATCGACCCTGTTCAATGCGATCACGGCGTCCGAGGTGTATGCCGCCGATCAGCTGTTCGCGACTCTCGACCCGACCCTGCGGCGGCTCGACGTGCCGGACGTCGGCGATGTGGTGCTGGCGGATACGGTGGGGTTCATTCGACACCTGCCCCACAAGCTGGTCGAGGCGTTCCAGGCCACGCTGCAGGAGGCCACCGAGGCCAGCCTGATCGTGCATGTGATCGACGCCGCCGACCCCGACCGCGAACTCAATGTCGCCCAGGTCGACAGCGTGCTGGCGGAGATCGACGCCGACGAAGTGCCCCGACTGCTGGTGATGAACAAGATCGACCTGTTGGGGACATCGCCGCGCATCGAGCGCGACGAGCATGGATTCCCTCAAGTCGTCTGGCTCTCCGCACGCGATGGCGAGGGGCTCGAGCTGCTGCGCGAGGCACTCGGCGAGTGGCTGGCCGAGGATATCCTGGATATCCGCTTGACGCTGACACCCGAGCAGGGTCGACTACGAGCGGCTCTGCACGAATTGCAGGCCGTGCAAGACGAAGCGTTCGACGAGCACGGTCGTTCGAATCTGGAGATTCGCTTGCCCCGGCGGGAGTTTATGCAGATGATGGCTCGCTTGGGTGAACACGCCGACGATTACTTGCCCACCTCGGAGAAAACACCGGTTGCCGATTGGGAACGGGTTTGAGGTGAGAAAAACGACGCAGGGAGCTTCGTGGTCCGAGAGTCGGACCCGAATGATGCAGGGTAACGAGGGTTCGATGTCAATTCGAACAAGCCCTTTGCACGCGAGTGCAACGCCACGGCGGCTCACGCTCCCGATGCCATGCGTAATGCTTTGGCCTGACGCAACGCTTTGACTGCATCATTGGAGACTAGGTATGGCTTGGAATGAGCCTGGTGGTGGCAATAACCAGCAGGACCCCTGGGGCGGCGGAGGGGGCCGACGCCCGAGTGGTAATGGTGGCAACAACGGTGGTGGCAATCAGGGGCCGCCAGACCTCGACGAAGCACTGAAGAAATTTCAGGACAAGATCAATCGGCTTCTGGGGGGGCGCGGCAAGCGTTCCGGTTCCGGCGGCGGGGAGGGATCCGGCGGTGGTGGCAAGCGCAACCCGTTCGTGCTGCCGATCCTGGTATTGATCGTCGCGGTCGTGATCTGGGCCGGTTCGGGTTTCCACCTGATCGACCAGTCCGAGCGCGGCGTGGTGTTCCGCCTCGGCAAGTACACCGACACCCTGAATCCTGGCCTGCACTGGAATCCGCCGATCATCGACCGGGTGGACAACGTCAACGTGACCAGCATTCGTTCCGCCACGCAGACGGACTCGATGCTCACCAGCGATGAAAATATCGTTCGCGTCAGCGTGTCGACCCAGTATGTGGTGAGTGATGCGCATGCCTTCCTGGTCAACGTCAACGAGCCGGAAATGACGCTGCAGAACGCGATGGACTCCGCCCTGCGCCAGGAAGTGGGCAACATGCATCTGCAGGAGATTCTGACCACTGGCCGTGATCGGCTGGGGCAGCGTATCTTTGATCGTCTGACGGCCTACATGGACGCCTACGGAACCGGCCTGCGCCTGCAGACGGTCAACGTCGAGTCGACCGCGCCGCCGGATCAGGTCCAGAACGCCTTCGACGACGTCATCCGTGCCCGCGAGGAGCGCCAGCGCTCGATCAACCAGGCCAATGCCTACAGCCAGGCCGTCGTGCTCGAGGCCAAGGGACAGAAACAGCGTCTGGTCGAGGAGGCCAATGGCTATAAGGCGGCAGTCGTGTCGGACGCCACGGGCCAGACCAATCGCTTCAACTCGTTGCTGGGCGAATATCGCCAGGCCCCGGACGTGACGCGGCAACGTCTCTATCTGGAAACCATCAGCCAGGTGCTGAGCAACACGCCGAAGGCGCTCGTCGATCTGGGTGACAGCAATGCCGTGACGGTACTGCCGCTCAACCAGATGCAGGCGGGTGGCAACACCAGTGGCAAAAGCGATTCCTCGTCGATGAGCATGCAACAGCTCGAACAGATATCACGTCAGGTAGTCGATCACATGAACAGTGGCTCGCAGCAGCCGACGCGTAGTACCAGCCTGCGGGAGGGTCGCTAATGTTTAATAACCGCGCCCTGATTGGCGTCATCGTCCTGGCGTTGCTGGCATGGTTCGCCAGCGCCAGCTTCTACGTCGTCAACGAGACCGAACGTGGCATCAAGCTGCGTTTTGGTGAAGTGATCGAAAACGATATCGGACCAGGTCTGCATTTCAAACTACCGGTATTCAACACGGTACGCATCTTCGATGTGCGCGTGCAGACGGTCGACTCCAGCGCGACCCGATACCTGACCGCGGACTCCAAGGCGGTCATTGTCGACTCCTTCGTGAAGTGGAAAATAGCCGATCCGCAGCAGTTCTATGAAGCGACGCGAGGCAATATCCAGGTCGCCGAGAACCTGATTGCGCCTCGAACCGATGAAGCCTTGCGTAACAAGTTCGGTCAGACCGAAATGTCCTCCATCATTCAGGAGCGAATCGCTGCCGAAAGTAAGGACAAAGGGCTGCCGGGCAAGAACAAGGGGCCTGACACCGTCGAGGGCGCTCGGGAAGAGCTCATGGTCGAGCCGGTGCAACAGCTCGATCAGGCGATGCGCGACGAGCTTGGTGTCCATATTCTCGACATTCGCGTCAAGCGCATCGAGCTTCCTCCCGAGGTGACCCAGGCCGTCTACGAGCGGATGAACTCGGAGCGCGAGCAGGCAGCACGGACCTATCGTGCGGAGGGCTCTCAGCAGGCGGAGGCGATTCGTGCCGATGCCGATCGTCAGCGTCAGGAAATTCTGGCCAACGGGCGCCAGGAAGCGGAGACCACCCGGGGTGAAGGCGATGCCCAGGCGGCGAAGATCTATGCCAGCGCCTACCAGCAGGCACCGGATTTCTTCTCCTTCTACCGCTCGATGCAGGCCTATCGCGACAGCTTCAGCGGCGAAGGGAAGGACTTGCTGGTGTTGAGTCCCGACAACAGCGACTTCTTCCGTTATCTGAAAAATCCGACCCCTGACGGGACCTCGGCGCCGTGAGTCGCGACAGCCGCGAATAGTGCGGAAAACGGACGTCCGCGGGATTTTTCCGCGGGCGTTTCGTGGTAATATCGCCTAGCCGGGTTTCGCCCGGCTTTTTTGTGCGGGCTGTATCCGTGCCATCACGCTCGGCTACGACGAGTCAGGCGAGTCTGGGATGCGCCGCGTGGCCACGCCTCATGGTGCTTCGGCCGCGACTATCACGGGGTGGGCAAGGGAGTGCGCAAGCTCGCCTTGGCACCCGATCACCACCGAACCACCGCTTGGCAGGACAAGCTCATGACGATCGCTGACCGCTGGTTGCTTCCCGACGGCATGGATGAAATATTGCCGCCGCAGGCAACCCGGATGGAGGAGTTGCGTCGGACGCTGCTCGACCTGTACGACCGCTGGGGCTACGACCTCGTCATGCCACCGCCGGTCGAGTTTCTCGACTCGCTGTTGACGGGCACCGGCACCGATCTGGATCTGCAGACGTTCAAGCTGACCGATCAGTTGACCGGCAGGATGATGGGGGCCAGTGCCGATGTCACGCCGCAGGTGGCACGCATGGATGCCCACTCGTTGAAGCGCCAGGGGCCGGTTCGACTCTGTTACTGCACGACCGTGTTGCGCGCTCAGGCGGACAAGCACCAGGGTGGCCGTAGTCCGATGCAGGTCGGCGTCGAGCTATTCGGGCATGCCGGCCTCGACGCCGATGTGGAAGTGCTGAGGCTGGCGCTCTCCAGCCTCGCGGCGGCGGGCGCGCGGGAGACGCACCTGGCGCTGAGCCACATCGCGATCTATCGCGAGCTGGTGCGCGGCATTGGCTGGAGCGAAGACATCGAGCGGGCGCTTTTCGATGCCATCGAGCGCAAGGCGTACGTCGTCATCGACGAACTGGTGGCCGCGAATGTCGCCGATCCCAAGCTGGCGCGCATGCTCAGCGAGCTGCCGAGACTGCATGGCGGCGCGGAGATTCTCGAGCACGCCAGACTGGCACTGGCCGATGCGCCGGAAGCCGTGCGTGAAGCGCTCGACCAGTTGGTGCGGTTGCATCGCGGTGTGGTGGCCGAGCACCCTGAGGTATCTTTCTACTTCGATCTGGCCGAGCTTCGTGGCTATCAGTATCACACCGGGATGGTGTTTGCCGCCTATGTGCCGGGATACGGTCAGGCTCTGAGCAAGGGTGGACGTTACGACGATACCGGGAAGGCGTTCGGTCGAGCCCGTCCCGCTACCGGTTTTTCCATGGATCTCAAACAGTTGGCGACCCTGGCCGAGCGCGAGCCGCCAACCAATGGCATCTGGGCGCCGAACCGCGAGGATGCGGCGTTGAATGACACCATCAATCGTCTGAGGGCACGGGGAGAGCGCGTGATCCAGGCACTGCCCGACCAGCGGACCGGTCCGGGTGCACACCGATGCAATCGCCATTTGGTGCTCCAGGACGGAGAGTGGCGTACCGAGCCGCTGGATTGACCGATGACGGCGAGACGCCGACATGGTGACAGCGAATGGATCGCGACGAACGACGGGATCGCGACGGGTTGATCAAGAGACGAGAGCAATGGGCAAGAACGTAGTCGTATTGGGTACTCAGTGGGGCGATGAGGGCAAGGGCAAGGTCGTCGACCTGCTGACCGAGTCTGCCAGTGCCGTGGTGCGGTTTCAGGGCGGGCACAACGCCGGCCACACGCTGGTGATCGATGGTCAGAAAACGGTTCTGCACCTGATCCCCTCCGGTGTGTTGCGCGACGACAAGATCTGCGTGATCGGCAACGGTGTGGTGCTGTCGCCGGAAGCGCTGATCGAGGAGATCAAGGAACTGGAGGCCAAGGACGTGCCGGTGCGCGAGCGTCTGCGGCTCTCGCCTGCCTGCCCGTTGATCCTGCCGTACCACGTCCGCCTCGACCAGGCGCGCGAAAAGGCCCGCGGGATCGCCAAGATCGGCACCACCGGTCGCGGCATCGGCCCGGCGTACGAGGACAAGGTCGCGCGACGTGGCCTTCGTCTCGGCGACATGCTGCATCGTGAGCGTTTTGCCTCCAAGCTGGGCGAGGTGCTCGACTACCATAACTTCGTGCTCACCCGGTATCACGGTGAGCCGGCGGTCGACTTCCAGGAAGTGCTGGATCAGGCAATGGCCTTTGCCGAAGAGCTGCGGCCGATGGTCTGCGATACGGTTTCGTTGGTGCATGACATCCGCAAGTCCGGCGAGAACATTCTGTTCGAAGGCGCCCAGGGCTCGCTGCTGGACATCGATCACGGTACCTACCCGTACGTCACCAGCTCCAACACGACCGCCGGCGGTACCGCGACCGGCTCTGGCGTGGGGCCGCTCTATCTCGACTACGTGCTGGGCATCACCAAGGCCTATACGACCCGGGTGGGGTCCGGCCCGTTTCCCACCGAGCTGTTCGACGAGTTCGGCCGGCATCTGGCGGAGAAGGGCCACGAGTTCGGCGCCACCACCGGGCGGGCACGCCGCTGCGGCTGGTTCGACGCCGTGGCGCTGCGCCATGCGGTGCAGATCAACTCGGTATCGGGTATCTGCCTGACCAAGCTCGACGTCCTCGACGGTCTCGAGAACATTCGGGTCTGTGTCGGCTATCGCAGCAAGGATGGCGAGACCATCGACAATCCCGTCGACTCCGAGGGGTACGAGGTGATCGAGCCGCTCTATCACGATCTGCCGGGCTGGAACGAGTCGACCATCGGCGCGCGCAGCGTCGATGATCTGCCGGTGAATGCGCGGGCGTATATCGCTTTTCTCGAGAAGGAGGTGGGGACCCCGATCGATATCATCTCCACCGGCCCCGACCGCAACGAGACGATCGTGCTGCGCAATCCATTCGACTGATTGCCCGCGCTGCGTGCTGCACCCAACGACGAGACCCGCTGCCTGGCAGCGGGTCTCGTCGTTGGGTGGGGTGGGTCGGGGTGGTGTCGATGCCGGACCGGCACATCGCGCGCCCTAGGAGGGCTTGCCTGCAGCGTCGGCGATAGCCGGATCCTCGAGCAGATCCTGCAGCGTCCTGATGGCGGTTTCGCTGTCGCTCTCCATCACCCCGTCGAGCCAGATCATCGCCTGTTGCTGGTTGACGAACTCCACGCCTCGCGCCTGGAGGTAGGCCTGAGCCAGCGACACGCGGGCGGACCGATGCCCCTGCCGTGCGGCCTCGACCAGCAGTTTGGCGCCCTTGTGTGGATCGCGCGGCAGCACGTCGCCACTGAGATAGGCTCGGCCAAGGGCCGCTTCGGCGCCGGCATGGCTGCTTTCGGCGGCGGCGGTCAGCAGGCGTTCGCCGCGATTCACGTCCTGGGCGATGCCACCTTGCCCCTCCAGATAGGCCGTACCGAGTGAAGCCTGAGCGGAGGCGTTGCCGTTGTCGACCGCGCGAGAAAGCCACTCGACGGCCCGCGTCGGGTCCTGATCGACGCCTTTGCCCTCGAGATAGGCCTGTCCCAGCAGACGCTGGGCATTGTCGTCGCCGCGCTGTGCCGCTCGCTCCAGGTAGCGCACGCCTTTGGCGGGGTCGGCGGCGACACCGGTGCCGTTGAGGTAGGCTTCGCCCAGCGTCACGCCGGCGGAGCCGTGGCCGGCATTGGCGGCCCGAGCCAACAGCCTGACGCCGCGCTGCGGATCGGCCGCTACGCCGTCGCCGCGCAGCAGCAGCTCGCCGAGATCCGCCTCGGCCCCCACGTGGCCGGCGGCGACCGCGCGTTCGAAGTAGCCGGCGGCGCGCGCCTTGTCGACCCCGACGCCCAGTCCGTCGGCATACAGACGACCGAGCGAGGCGGTGGCACCGGGATGGCCTTCCTCGGCGGCGCGTGACAGCCATTTCCTGGCGCTGGCGTAATCGACTCGCACGCCCCGTCCACCGAGATAGGCCCGGCCCAGGTCCGCCATGGCCGGCACTTGCCCCATCCGCGCCGCACGGATCAGGTCGTCGATATTGCCCTGCTCACCGCTGGCACGATAGGTGCGCGCCAGTGCCTGCTGGGCGGAAGGGTGGCCGGCGCGAGCGGCGCGCTGGAGCCAGCGTTCCGCGTGATCGAGGTCGGGCGGAACGCCGACCCCGTCGCGATAGGCCCTGCCGAGTACGACCATCGCGTAGGCATCGCCCTGGTTGGCGGCTTGCTTGAGCAGCTTGACGCCTTGCCGGGCATTGCCGGATAGCTTGCCCTCGAGCATGCCCCGGCCGAGCCGGGTCTTGGCGGTGGTGTCGTCGGGGTCCTGCTCGATGGCTCGGCCCAGCCACTGCCGAGCCTTGGCAGGATTGTGCTGAAGTCCTTTCCCGTCCAGGTAGGCGATCCCCAGGGTGCGTGCGGCACCGCCCTGGTTCTGGTCGGCCGCCTCGGTCAGTAGCGAGACGCCGCGCACCGGATCGGCCGGTATGCCCTCGCCTTGGAGATAGGCTTGGCCTAGGCGCGCCGTGGCGTAGGGGTGGCCCAGTTCGTGGGCGCGTTCGAGATAGTCGACGCCCTGTCCCGGTTGGGCCTGGACCTTGTCGCCGTCGAGATAGGCGCTGCCCAGCAGCGCCAGCGCATAGGCGTCGTCCTGCTGCGCCGCCCGTGTCAGCAATCGAATGCCGTGTTGGGGGTTCTCCGCCAGCACATCGCCCGTCAGGTAGGCCTGGCCCAGGGTGCGGGCGGCATCGGGCTGGCCGCGGCCGACGGCGTCCGCAAGCCACTTTTCGGCCAGCTCCGGGTCGGGTTCGACCCGACCCTCGCCGAGGTAGGCTTGCCCCAGCCAGTAGGCGGCATCCTCATTGCCGGACTCCGCGGCACGTCGGAGCATCTCGAGCCCGCTGGCGGGATCCCGCTGCGTCACCAGCAGGTGACCGGCGGCCGCCAGCGCCTGGGGATCGCCGCTGTCGGCGGCCCGGCTCAGCCACTGCCGCTGGCGTGTCGGTTGGGGAAGCAGGCCGTCCTCGGCATAGAGACGCGACAGCGCCAGCATCGCGCCGACATCGTCGCTCTCGGCACGGGGCGTCATCGCCTGGGCGTAGCGTTCGGCGTAGGCGCGGGCCTGGCCCGGATCATTGCCGAAAGCGCCGCCGGGCGAGTAGTTCTCGGCCAGCGTCTGGAGGGCGCGGGGCTCGTTCTGCGCCGCTGCCTTCTCTAGCTGCGCGCGGGCGGCGTCGATGTCCTTCGGCACCCCCTCGCCGGAGAGCTGCATCTCGGCGAGTTCGATGCGCGCGCCGGGGTTGCCGTCGTGATCCACGGCCTGCTGAAACAGGTTCCACGCCAGTGCCGGGTCGCGCTTGACGCCGTCGCCGGTGCGATAGAGTCGACCCAGCTTCAACGAGGCATTGTCGAGGCCGCTGAACGCGTAGGGAACCGCCCGGCGATAGTATTGGGCGGCGAGGGAGGGATCGGGAGGAACGCCCTCGCCGTCGTCATAGATTCTGGCCAGTTCGTAGCTGGCCTCGGGATGCGTCCGCGCCATTGGCTCGAGCAGTTCGATGGCCTCGAGGCTCTGTCCCTGGGTTTCGAGGCTGCGGATGTACTCCACCCGATTCCAGTCGGTGGAGGGCATCGATTCGATGTAGCGGTGCGCGAACAGCTCGCGGTCCTGGGCTGCGATCGGTTGGGTCTGGGCGGGTTGCTGGCTCGCGCAAGCGGTCAGCAGCACCACCGATGCCAGTCCCAGCATGAAGCGGCTGCCGGAGAAGCGCCGCGTCTTGGAAAGGAAATGCATGGCGTCGGGCGTCGGTATCGTCATGTGCTTGTCTCCTTCTGGTCCGGCCTTCGTCCCTGAAGCGGGCCAGGAATGGTCATGGGTCGAGTCCGGAGCTCGAATACGGATGTCGGGGATTGACGGCGGCGTCAGGTGTCGGGCTCGAAGGCGGCGAGTTCCGTTCTTTCGGGTTCCGGCAGTGCGCGGGGCTGGGCCTGCGGGTCCATGAAATAGAAGGTGACGTAGCCGCCGGCACTGCGGTTGTCGACGGGCCGCTTCTGGCTGACGTAGTGGGCGACTCGGTCGTCATCGCGATGACTGAGATAGATCTCCATCCAGGCGAGATACTGCTCGTCGTCGAGGAATCCGTAGTACTGGGCGTGGGTCGCCAGATCCCCTAGCGCCGCCGGATCGTCGAACGTGTCCAGGGCAAACTGGACCGCGTCGTCGAGGGTGTGGCCGCGGTACTCGAAGTCGAACAGGTCGTAACCCTGGCGGTAGGCCACCTGCATGATGTTGACCAGATAGAGCAGGGCGTAATTCTGGTAGTGGCTGGCGCGGCGGCCGCGAGCCATCTCGTGGGGCAGGGCGCCACGGGGCGTCAGGTCGTTGAGTGCCGAGTAGATCGCGCTGATGCCGAACTGGAACAGCTCATCGTCGTCCGTCAGCACGCCGATCATGCTGGCGTAGAGCGCCCGGCGGTAGAAGTGGTTGTTGCAGCAGCTCGGCTCCCCGCCTTTGATGGCGGAGTGCTTGTGGGCCAGCGCGTTGAGCCAGTGATTGATACGCTCGATCGCCTCCTGGTGCTTGTCCGCGACGACCGGACGCACGATCGAATAGGCCATCGCCGCGGCAAACATCATCGACTCCGTCGAGTACCAGCCCTGGGGCTCGAGACGGTCATAGTGGAACTGGCTCAAGGCGTCGTGAGTCGCCCACTTGTCCAGAAACCGGACCAGGCAGTCGGCGTAGTAGTCGTCGCCGGAGGCCACGTAGGCCCCGGCCAGGTTGGAGACGGTGTCCTCGAAATCGAACAGCGGCTCGGAGGCCAACTCCCACGCCTTGGGCTGCGGGTAGTAGCCGGGAATCCGGATCACGCTGTCCAGCGTCGGCTTGGAGAG
The DNA here is from genome assembly GCF_008298015.1 of Salinicola corii. Taxonomy (GTDB): domain Bacteria; phylum Pseudomonadota; class Gammaproteobacteria; order Pseudomonadales; family Halomonadaceae; genus Salinicola; species Salinicola corii. The sequence goes on from NZ_VTPX01000019.1 coordinate 34,812, forward strand.
TTCCTGACGACAGCTGGGACCGTGCATCAATTGATCCCGGTTGTACTGCAGCAGATCGTTATCGGTGTGCTTCAGCAGCGCCATTCGGGCCTGAACGTCGAAATAGGAGGCATCCGGATCGGTGACCGTGTATTTCGACAGATCCAGCTTCTGACGCTCGGCGTAGCTCATCGTCCGACTCGCCTGGCCTGCCTGGGCGGGTTTGTCTGGCGTCGCTTCGGCCGCTTGCGTCGACGGCGGCAGACCGATAGCCGTCAGACCCAGCAGCAGGACGAAGCCGTGGCGCAGACCGAAGCGGCCTGCGATTGAGATCCGGTTCATGGAAGTCGACTCCCTGTAGAAGGATCGATCACGCCTTGGGGGTCATCAGCGTGAAGTCGGCAAAATCGACGGTCTGGTTCCTTGGCGTGCGCCAATCGCTGCCATGGCCGCCGAAGAAGGTCGAGAACATCAGCCCGTCGATGTGCACGTCATCCGTGGTGCGATAGACGATGCCTTGCTGCTCGAGTGTCGGTTGGCCATCGATCCAGACACGTGCAACACCGTTCTGGCGATCGGGGTCGTTCAGCACGATCTCCTGTTCCACGGTGACCCACTGGCCTGGCGTGAAGTGCCACAGGCCGCGGCCCACCGATTCGCCGTAGTCGGCGTCCTTGTTGACGATGTATTCGTAGAGTTCGCCCTGACCCTGCTTGCGCCACATGAAGCGCATCGAGAAGCCGTTCTTGCCGGTGACCTCGTCGCCGCCGGTGGGGCCGTCGCCCCCGTAAAGCCCCGGCAGCTTGCCGCCCTTGACGAAAGCGAAGCCGGTTGGGAAGCGAACCCGATAGCGCAGGCAGGCCCGGTCGGCCTGGCGCAGCGCGGGGACTGGCATCACGAAACCGGCGCCGCCCTCTTCGGCATCGCTGGGCGAGGAGGTGCCGGCGGGGTAGTGGACGCGCAGGGCGGATGAGTCCAGCCCGCTGTCGGCGCGATCCAGGACCTGCAGGTTCTGCTCGCCCCAGCGACGCTGGCCACCCAGGCCGTCCGCGACCCACGTTTTCGGGTCGGCCTTGGCCCCTGCATCCAGGGCCAGGGTCCGTACCGGTGCGTAACGCGATGAACAGGCACCGACCTGCGGTTTGGCGAGCGCATCGTCGCTGGCCGCCAGGGCGGGCAGCGAGGTCAGCGTCAGCGCGCCGGCGGTCAGAATGGCTGCGCTCAACGGGGTCGTCAGACGGCGTTGGAGGTCTTCGAGTCTGGACAGAATCATGTTCGTCTCCTTGGGCGATGGGTGCCTTGCGATAGGTATCGCGTCGGATCGGTGGCGGTGGCATGACCGATTTGCCATGCGATCAGTTCATCGCGCTCTTCAGGCCCTGGGTCATGCCGTCGGCGGCGCGTCCCCAGAGCGACTGCACTCCCTGGAACATCGCCCGGCCGGCCTGATAGCTCCATTCGGCGGCGGTATCGAGCATCGGCGCCTCGGTGAAGCGCACGTCGACCGGCGTACCGACCGCACTGGCCGGTAGCGGCGCCTCCGGCACCAGCAGCACGCTGGCCACGTTCTGCTGCTGCCGGACCCAGTCCGGAAAACCGGCGCGAGGTTGGCGCTCGACGTCGAGCGCCACGCTGCGCACGCGAGCGGGAATGGGCTCCGACGCGTTGGGCAGGGCGATGTAGGCCTGCTGGTGATTCTCGATATCGCCGATGTCGTCCATGTGCACCAGCGCCTCGACCATGACGTCGTTGTCGTGGGTGCTGACCAGGGTCATGACGCGGTCGCCCTCGTTGACGTAGGTGCCACCGGCGGCGCTCAGCGCCCAGGCGACCTCACAGTCACACGGGCTGTAGATGGTGTTGGCCGAGACCCGCGCCTTGTAGGCGTCGATGCGCGAGCTTTCGTAGTCGCGTGCGGTCTCGAACTGTTCGACACGGGTCCTGGCGATTGCCGGTGGCAGGGTTTCGTAGCCCAGCTCGCCGCCCGACGGATTGGACGAGGTGGCGACGCTGACCTTGCTGTTGCCGGCGTTATCGAGACTCTGCTGCAGGTTTTCGATCAGTCGCTCGTTGTAGTCGAACGAGGCCTGGGAGAGCAGCAGATCGTTCTGCAGTTCGGCGTTGTCGACGTCGATCAACGGCTGATCACGCTCGACCCTGTCGCCGGCCTTGAGATCGAGATCCTTCAACTGGCCGGCACCGGGCGCCAGAATGTCCGTGCGCGGCGCGGTCACCGCAGCGAAACTGGGCTCGATCAGAAAGACGTTGCGATAGACCGTGGCGGCGACGGTGACCATCAGGACGCCCGCCGCGACCAGCAGTGCCAGATAGCGGAACATGGGAACGCGGCGCTTCGGCTTGGTGGCCGGCGTCGCCACGTTGCCCTGTCGTTTGCGGGGCGTCTGGGAATCCTGCTGATCGACCAGGCCGTCGAGGCTGACGTGGCGTCCGCTCATCTGGGCGCGAATCACCCGACGCAGGATGTCGCGCTGGCGGGGTTCCATCTGCGTGAACTCGAAGGCGATGCACTGTCGACGACCCTCGCCCATCTCGCGCCGCGGACGCGCCATGGCGGGAAGCGCGAATTCGATGCCGCTGGCGGCCAGCATCAGCGCGACGGGAATCTCGCGGTCGCGCTCGAAATGCATCGAGGTCTCGGCGGAAAAGCCTCCCAGCGAGAGGTCATGACCCTTGACCACATGACCATCGCCCAGACGTACGTGAAAGGGCATGGCGACCCGCACGTGGCGGCGTTCGTCGCGGCGCTCGTGGCGCAACTGATCCGGATCCTGGTGGTGATCTGTCATGCATGAGTCTCCTTGTAAATCCCTGGTTTACTGGCGGTTCTGGGCCAGTACCTTGTCTTCTCCGCGGCGTTCGTCCAGCGACAGCGACAGCTCCGTCAAACGGATATCTTGTCCGCCGATCCGGAGTCGGCAGGGGCGCGGTTCGTTGCACTGCAACCGTCCGGCGCTGGCGAGCGTGGTATCGCCTGAAGTGATCTGAGCGGACAGGCCTGGGTCGATCTGCAGGACGCTCGGGTGGTCGGGATCGTCATGACCGTGGATGTCGGTGCCTCGGATTCTGTCCAGTGAAGCGACGGCGGCGTTGAAACCGCCATCGATTCGAAAGTGCCCCGGCGGCAGCTGCACGCTGCCATCCTGCGGCACATCGGCGAGCGCCAGTGCCAGCCAGCGGTTGTCGTCGGCGTCGGTCGATGCCGGCCTGGCCCCAACCATCGCCGCGACCGAGAGACGATCTGCCGGTGCCATGACGCCGCCGAAGACGGCCAGTGCGAATACCAGCGCGCCGAAGTAGAGGGTGTGGATGAGATGGCCGCCGAGGCGCTGATGGCGCGCGGCGCGTGGATCGTCGGGCTCGCCCGCCGAAATGCCCTGGCGCGACCAACGCTGTCGATTGAAGCGGAAGCTGACGTAGGTCTTGAGAACCGCCCCGCTGAGCTGGTTGTAGTAGAGCATCGGCACCCATAGCGCGCTCCAGCGGCCCCGCTGCCAGGCCAGCACCAGACTGGTCAGTCCGCGGGTCATCACAATCCAGAGCAGGTAGGCGAAGATGAATGAGGGGCGCACGAACAGCGTCAGCAGGATGGCGATGGTCGGGCCGATCAGCGTGGTCCACATCGATAGCCGCTGATCGACCAGGCTCCACCAGGTGAACCACCCCATCCGACTCGGCCCCAGGGCGATGGCCCGGCCGTTGGTGCGCAGCATGTTGCCGAACCAGCGACGCATCAGGTCCTGCGTCGATTTGAAGAAGCGCCGGCGATCCGGCAGCTCCTCGAAACCGGTGACATGGACGTCGGGCAGGTAGAGCATCTTCCAGCGATGCTTGAGCAGCCAGAACCAGGTCGACTTGTCGTCTCCGGAGAGAAACTTGAAGTTGCCGAAGCGCCAGTGCTCGACGTGATCGTTCTCGACCAGTTCGATGAACTCCGGCTCGGTGGCGAGGTCGGCACGAAACGCGCTGTAGCGACCGGTCAGCACTAGCAGTCGTTCGGAGACCGCGGTCGAGCTCATCACCAGATGACGCTGGGCGTAGCGCAGGTCGTACCACTCCTTGGTCATGTCGTTGCCGATGACGACGGCGCTGTTGTTGGTGGTGATCGCCCCCAGGTCTTCCCGGGCCAGGAAGAACGACAGCGAGCGTTCCAGCGTCCCCGGTTCGATGCGGATGTCGCCGTCCATGCTGACCAGCAACGAGCGGGGCGTCGGCATGCAGCGAGAGATGGCCCGCAAGACTTCGGCCATGGCCGAGCGTTTGCCGTCGCCTTTCTGGAACATGTAGCGAACGCTGACATTGGCGGGCCAGCCATGCTCGTCCATGACCTGGTCGATGATGTCGACGTCGCTGCGGTCGGCGATGGCGGCGAACAGCGTGGTCGGCACACCGTAGTCGGCCGCATCCCGGATCAGCGCGTCATAGACGGCGAAAGTCACTTCGGTATCGATCCGAAACGATGTGCACAGGATATAGAGGGCGTCCGGGGTTTCGTTGGCACCGACGGCATCGGCCTCCGCCCGTAGCCGTGGAAACATGCGGCGGTTGTACCAGACCGACCGGATCGCCTGGACGAACCACCACGAGTAGCGCCAGGCGCCGATCAAGCCCACGGCGAAGAGGAAGCTCTTCGACCCGGGATGGAAGACCTCGTCCGGCAGATGCGTTACCAGCAGCAGGACCAGCGTGGCGAGCAGCAGCATGACCGTGGCTTCGGTCGCCACCGATGCCTTGCTGGGTCTGGCTCGGGTGTAGTGGATGTGGCTCATCGGGTTGTCCCCTGGAGTCGTTCCTGGGTTGCGTTCCTCGACCCGAGTCCTTGCGTCAGGCGCGCAGACACGAAGTCCCCCTGATCGATGCCGTGGCACCGATCGGGAACGTCATGAGAGTCGAGGGGGCGGCGACGTCAGCCGCCGACGGGGCGGTTATCAGAGTGTGTAGGCGACGCTCGGGCTCGTTCGCTCGGCCGGTGATGCCGCTGCGGTAGCGACGGCGACAGGCTGGGCGATGAGCAGCGAGTCGGCACGACCCACCGCGAAATAGAGCAGGCCGGCGGCGCGCACGCTCTCGGGATCGAACAGGTTGCGTCCGTCGATGATCACCGGGGTGGTGAGCCGCTCCCGCAGGCGGCGGAAGTCGACCGTGCGGAAGGCCTTCCATTCGGTGCAGATCACCAGGGCGTCGGCGCCCTCCAGGGTGTCGTCCCGGCGCTTGGTCAGTGCCAGGTCGTCGCGTTCGCCGTAAATACGTCGGCACTCATCCATGGCCTCGGGATCGTGGGCGCGAACCTTGCCGCCGGCGGCCCAGACCGCCTCCATCAGTTTGCGGCTCGGGGCTTCGCGCATGTCGTCGGTATTGGGCTTGAAGGCCAGCCCCCATATGGCGATGGTCTTGCCCTGCAGTTCCCCATCGAGCGCCTGGGAAAGCTTGGTGAACAGGTGGGTCTTCTGACGGTTGTTGACCGATTCGACCGCGTCGAGCAGTTCGGCCTCGTAGCCGACATCGCTGGCGGTGCGCGCCAATGCCTGCACGTCCTTCGGGAAACACGAGCCGCCATAGCCACAGCCTGGATAAATGAAGCTGTAGCCGATGCGCGGATCGCTGCCGATGCCCCGGCGCACGTTCTCGATGTCCGCACCGAGCCGTTCCGCCAGATTCGAGATCTCGTTCATGAAGCTGATCTTTGTCGCCAGCATGGCGTTGGCAGCGTACTTGGTCAGCTCGGCGCTGCGGATGTCCATGAACATCAGCTTTTCCTGACGCCGGTTGTAGGGCGCGTAGCACTCGCGCATCAGCGGCTCCACGCGGGGGGAGTCGCAGCCGACCACGATGCGTGCACCCTGGGAGAAATCCTCCACGGCCGAGCCCTCCTTGAGAAACTCCGGGTTCGAGCAGACGTCGAAGGGAATATCCACGTCGCGTTGCCGCAGCCGCCGGGCAATGGTCCCCGACACGCGGTCCGCCGTACCGACCGGTACCGTGGACTTGTCGATCACCAGCTTGTACGCCTGCATGTGGGTGGCAATGGTGTCGGCCACGTTGAGCACGTATCTGAGATCGGCGCTACCGTCCTCGTCCGGCGGCGTGCCGACGGCGATGAACTGCAGCGTCCCGAAATTGACCGCCTCGACCGGGTCGGTGGTGAACAGCAGCCGTTGGTCCGCCACGTTCTGCTTGATCAACGCCTCCAGGCCCGGTTCGTAGATCGGTACGACGCCGTTCTTCAGGCCGTTGATCTTGTCCTGATCCACGTCCATGCACATGACTTCATGCCCGGCATCGGCGAGGCACGTCCCGGTGACCAGGCCGACATAGCCCGTTCCAAAAATGGTGATCCGCATGATCGCTCTCCTTGCTGATATTCGTATCGTGACCAGGTTTCGTGATCTGGACGTCGGCATTCACTGCGCCACCGAGGTGGAGTTGCCGATTCTTGATATCTCTCCGTGACCCCCCCCCCCGCGCTCCCTTGCCAGGTGTCCGGAAGATGAGGGGGACCGTTTGGCCTTGTGTTCCGTGACATCCGTACTGTCCCATCGGCGATGGGTGTTACAGCCGATGACAAACAGCGTTTCCGAAAGGGTGGGACAACGGTAGGTTCGAAGTGGCGAAGAGGCAATTCAGGAAAATCTCATGTAAAAGGACGTGCGATTTTCGTGTCGCTCCATTGCACAGGGCGTGTCTTTACGCAGACACCACTTGTTGCCGAATGCCAACGGCGGACGCTCGCCGAAAAACGCCCTGAGTATCGAAAAGGCTTCATAATGTGTCTTTAGGAAAACAAGGTTTCTTGGCGTTTCGTTTTGTATTTTTATGTCATTGCGAGATTCGGCGACGTCCTCGAGCGGATCTGAATGACGGTTGTCCGGAAAGAAGAGGGCGAACCGCTCGGAGAATGGCGAGCCATGCGTCGGTAAGGGTTCACAGCGTATATAAAGAGGACTAAAATGGTCCTATATGGAGACTGTCAGGGTCGAGAGGGCATCGAGGCGTGCTGAAGCTATCGAAATTGACGGACTATGCGGCAGTGATCATGGCGCAGATCGCGCGTGACCCCGATCAGGCGCACACCGCGTCGGAACTGGCGGCGCGTGTGAAACTGCCCCATCCCACGGTGGGGAAGACCCTCAAGATGCTGTCCAAGGGCGGATTGCTCGAGTCCCGCCGAGGTTCCCACGGCGGCTACGTGTTGTCCCGCTCACCGTCTGACATCACGGCCAGCGACATCATCGCCGCGATCGAGGGGCCGATCGGCATGACCGAATGCAGCCATGCCGACGGCGACTGCGAGTTGCTCGACACCTGTGGCGTCGCCGGCAACTGGCAGCGGGTGTCGCAGGCCATACGCACCCTGCTCGACGGTGTCACCTTGGCGCACCTCGCGCAGTCCAGTCCGCTCAAGCTGCCGGTGCAGCTACCCATTCAAAGCGTGACGCTTCCCTCGGCAGGCGAGGCGTTGCGCGAACATTAAGAAGGCGCGGCAATGGCAGGACCAGCGGTGGTGACGGTTCGTTGCTTCCTGGTCCCGTCCGGGATTGTGCCTTCGTCATAAGGCTCTCGGTGGAGAGGAGAGAAGACCATGGCTAGCGAAGAGATGGAGCAGTTGGTCCGTCGCGAATACAAGCAGGGATTCGTGACCGACATTGAAAGCGATACCGTGCCGCCCGGCCTGGACGAGAGCACGATCGCTTTCATATCCCAGAAAAAGGGCGAGCCGCAGTGGATGCTGGAGTGGCGCCTCGAGGCTTACTATCAGTGGCTCAAGATGACGCCTCCCTCCTGGGCACACCTGGAGTACCCGCCGATCGACTATCAGGCGATCTCCTACTTCAGCGCGCCCAAGAAGCCGGAAGATCGCCCGCAGAGCCTGGACGAGGTCGATCCCAAGCTGCTGGAGACCTACGAAAAGCTGGGGATCCCGCTGCATGAACGGGCGGCGCTGGCGGGGGTCGCGGTCGATGCGGTGTTCGACTCCGTGTCCGTGACCACGACGTTCAAGGAAAAGCTCCACGAAGCGGGCGTGATCTTCTGCTCCATTTCCGAGGCGATCCGCGAGTATCCGGAACTGGTCCGTCAATACCTGGGCACCGTGGTGCCGCAGGCGGACAACTACTTCGCGGCATTGAACTCCGCGGTGTTCACCGACGGCTCCTTCGTCTACGTGCCGGAAGGCGTGAAGTGCCCGATGGAGCTCTCCACCTATTTCCGGATCAATGCCGCCAATACGGGGCAGTTCGAACGTACGTTGATCATCTGCGACAAGCAGGCCCAGGTCTCCTACCTCGAGGGCTGTACCGCGCCGATGCGCGACGAGAACCAGTTGCACGCGGCGGTGGTCGAGCTGGTGGCGCTGGAAGATGCCTACATCAAGTACTCCACCGTTCAGAACTGGTATCCGGGGGACGAGGACGGCAAGGGTGGTATCTACAACTTTGTCACTAAGCGTGGCGACTGTCGCGGCGATCGCTCCCGGATCAGTTGGACCCAGGTCGAGACCGGCTCTGCGATCACCTGGAAGTATCCCTCCTGCATGCTGCGCGGCAAGGAGAGCATCGGCGAGTTCTACTCGGTGGCGGTGACCAACGGCCGCCAGCAGGCGGATACCGGCACCAAGATGATCCACATCGGCGAGAACACCCGCTCGACGATCGTCGCCAAGGGGATCGCCGCCGGCCGCAGCGATCAGGCCTATCGCGGGCTGGTCAAGATCGGGCCGCGGGCCAAGGGCGCGCGCAACTACACCCAGTGTGATTCGCTGCTGATCGGCGACCGGTGCGGTGCGCACACCTTCCCCTACCAGGAGATCGGCAACAGCACCGCGACCGTGGAGCATGAGGCGACCACCTCCAAGATTGCCGACGATCAGCTGTTCTACTGTCGCGCCCGGGGTATCGACGAGGAGGATGCCGTCAGCATGATCGTCAACGGCTTCTGCAAGGACGTCTTCCAGGAGTTGCCGATGGAGTTCGCCGTCGAGGCCGAAGCACTGCTCAATGTCACGCTGGAAGGGTCGGTGGGCTGATTCGCGACCCATCGCCCAAGTCATCCAATTTCGGGAGGCTGCGTCGACGGCCTCTCTCGTATCAAGGGTTTCACATGCTCGAAGTCAAAGATCTTCATGTCACGGTCGAGGACAAAGCGATCCTCAAGGGCCTCAACCTGACCATCAACGCCGGCGAGATTCACGCCATCATGGGGCCCAACGGTGCGGGCAAGTCGACGCTGTCGGCCGTGATCGCCGGCAAGGACGGCTATGAAGTGACCCAGGGCACCATTCTCTTCGAGGGCCAGGACGTCCTCGAGATGGAGATCGAGGAACGTGCTCGTGCCGGGTTGCTGCTGGGCTTTCAGTACCCGATCGAGATTCCCGGGGTCAAGAACATCTATCTGCTCAAGGCCGCGCTCAATGCGCAGCGTGCCGCACGGGGCGAGGGCGAGATTCCGGCGCCGGAGTTCATGAAGCTGGTGCGCGAGAAGAGCGCCGAGATGAAGCTGGACCCGAGCTTCCTGCAGCGTGCGGTCAACGAAGGTTTCTCCGGCGGCGAGAAGAAGCGCAACGAAATCCTCCAGATGCTGGTGCTGCAACCGAAACTGGCGATGCTCGATGAAATCGATTCCGGTCTCGACATCGACGCCATGAAGGTCGTGGCCAGCGGGGTCAATTCGCTGCGTAGCGCCGATCGCGCCATCCTGCTGGTGACCCACTATCAGCGCCTGCTCAATCATATCGAGCCGGATCGCGTCCATGTCCTGGTCGATGGCCGCATCGTCAAGAGCGGCGACAAGGAGCTGGCGCTGGAGCTCGAAGCCCGTGGTTACGATTGGGTGCTGGAGGAGTCTGCTGCATGAGTGCACCGGAACGCTTTCTCGAGCGTCTGACCCAGCGTCGTGCGGACGACCCGAGCTGGGTCGCGGCACGTCGTCAGGCTGGCGCTGCGCGATTCGAGGCGATGGGCTTCCCCACGCGGCGTGATGAAGCGTGGAAGTATACGGACGTGCGCCGTATCGCCGAAGGCGACTTCGCGCTGGCGACCGACGCCACATTCGATGGCGCCCACTTCGAGGCGCAGCGTCTGGATATCGATGCCTACCGGCTGGTGCTGGTCGACGGCCTGTTCAGCGCGGAACTCTCCGAGCTCGAGGGTCTGCCCGATGGCGTCCAGGTGGAAGCGCTATCGCAGGCCGTCTCCGCCAATCATGAAGCGGTGGGGGGCGCTCTCGGGCGTCTGGCCGGCGTCGATTTTTCCCCGTTTACCGCATTGAACACCGCCTTTGCCGACGAAGGTGCCATCGTGCGCCTCGCCCCCGGCGTGGTGGTCGACAAGCCGATCTACGTGCTGCTGCTGTCCCGTGCCGGCGGGCAGGCGGTGATGAGCCACCCCCGGGTGCTGATCGAGGCGGGCGCCCGCAGTGAAGCGACGGTCATCGAGCACTACTCGGGTGAACCCGAAGCCGCCAACTTCACCAACGTGGTGACCGAGGTGCTGCTCGATCGCGGAGCCATCATCAATCACTACAAGCTCCAGGAAGCCGCACTGACGGATCTGCACGTGGCCAGCATTCACGTCGACCAGAGTCGCGACAGCCGCTTCAACTCGTACAACCTCAACCTCGGCGGGGCGCTGGTACGCACCGACCTGGTGACCGATCTCAATGGCGAGGGTGCCGAAGCCGCCTACAATGGGCTGTTCTTCGTCCAGGGACGCCAGCACGTCGACAATCACACCCTGGTCAATCACAACTCGCCGCGGACATTCTCCAACGAGAACTACAAGGGCGTTCTCGATGACCGGGCCCATGGCGTGTTCAACGGCAAGGTTTTCGTCAAGCAGGACGCGCAGCAGATCGAGGCGTATCAGAACAACGCCAACCTGCTGCTGTCCGACCGCGCCGAGATCGACACCAAGCCGGAACTGGTCATCTACGCCGACGACGTCAAGTGTTCCCACGGCGCCACGACCGGTCAGCTCGACGAGGATGCCGTCTATGCCCTGCGCAGTCGCGGTATCGATGAACCGATGGCGCGGGCGCTGCTGACCCTTGCCTTCGTGGGCGAGGTGATGGACAAGGTGCGGCTCAACGTCATCGCCGAGCGCGTCGAGCGGGCCGTTGCCGGCCGCTTGCCGGAGCGCTTCAATCTGGCGGATCTGGTCGAAACTGCCGAGGCGATTCAGGAGGCGTGACATGACGTCGATCACCGATCTGACGCTGGATCTGGCGGCGGTACGCCGGGACTTTCCGATTCTCGAGCGGGAGGTCCACGGCAAGCCCCTGATCTATCTCGACAACGCCGCGACCAGCCAGACGCCGGTGGCGGTCATCGACAGTCTTGGCGACTATTACCGTCGCTACAATGCCAATATCCACCGCGGCCTGCACACCCTGGCCGACGAGGCGACCGCCGCCTTCGAAGGCGTGCGCGCGACGGTGCAGCGGCACCTCAACGCCTTCGAGCCGCGCGAGATCGTCTTCACCCGAGGGACCACCGAAGCGATCAATCTGGTGGCCAACAGCTGGGGGCGGGCCAATCTGCGTGCCGGCGACGAGGTCGTGGTGTCGCTGATGGAGCACCACTCCAATATCGTGCCCTGGCAACTGCTCGAGCGCGAGTTGGGTATCGTGATCAGGGTCATCCCGGTCGATGCACGAGGCGTGCTCGATCAGGAGGCCTATCGCGAGCTGCTGGGCGAGCGGACCAGGCTGGTCTGCGTCAACCATGTCTCCAACGCGCTGGGCACGATCAACCCCATCGCCGAGATGGCGCGTGACGCCCATGCCCACGGTGCCTTGATTCTGGTCGATGGCGCCCAGGCGGTGCCACATCAGGCCGTCGACGTGCAGGCCCTGGATGCCGACTTCTACGCTTTCTCGGGACACAAGGTGTACGGGCCCATGGGGGCCGGCGCGCTCTATGGCAAGGCGTCGATTCTCGAGTCCATGCCTCCCTGGCAGGGTGGCGGGGAGATGATTTCGCGCGTCTCCTTCGAGCGCGGTACCGAGTTCGCCGCCGTCCCGCATCGCTTCGAGGCCGGTACGCCGTCGGTGGCCGACGTGATCGCCATGGGCGCGGCCCTCGACTGGGTCAGCGCGCTTGGTATCGAACGTCTGGCGGCCTGGGAACAGTGGCTGCTGGATCACGCCACCCAGAAGCTCGAACGGATCGACGGCTTGACAATCATCGGTACCGCGCCGCAAAAAGCGGGGGTGATCTCGTTCGTGGTCGATGGCGCGCATGCGCAGGACATCGGGCTGTTGATCGACCAATTGGGCGTGGCGATTCGCACCGGGCACCATTGTGCCCAGCCGGTGTTGAATCATTTCGGTGTCGAGGCGACCTGTCGGGCCTCTCTGGCGGTCTACAACACGCCGGAAGAGGTCGATGCCTTCGTCGAGGCGTTGCAGCGCGTGCTGGGTATGCTGCGGTGAGCCGGCTCTGGCTCCCGGCGTGTTCGGGCCGGCAATTCTGTCAGGAGTGACGATGGATCCCCTAAGCCAGGTCTACAAGGGCCAGGAGATGCCGCTGCAGCGTGATGTCGATGCCATCTCGATTCCGTTCGGCAAGACGGTCGCGCTGGTCGAGGACAGCACGGTCGTGGTGATGCAGGCCAAGGGCAGCTCGGTCAGCGTCAGCCACGAAGGGCGTCTCTATCTGATCGAAGGGCATGACCTCGATGCGCTGGGTCTCGAGGCGCTCGAGCGTCCCACGCTGGACCCGGGCGCCAGCGAAGAGGAGATGGAAGCTTTCGTCTGGGCGCAACTGCGGACCTGCTTCGATCCGGAGATACCGGTCAACATCGTCGATCTGGGGCTGGTCTACGGCTGTCGCATCGAACGCCTGCTCACCGGCGAGTGCATGGTGACCATCCGCATGACGCTGACCGCGCCGGGTTGCGGGATGGGCGATGTCATCGCCGAAGACGCCCGCCGCAAGATTCTGGGTGCGCCGCAGTTCTCCAAGGTCCACGTGAAAATCGTTTTCGATCCCCCCTGGAGCCGTGAGATGATGAGCGAAGAGGCGCGTCTTGAACTGGGAATGTTCTAGGGACTTTACAGACGGAGCCTGACGAACGTTCCCGGCTTGCACAGCCGGTTTCTGGCAGAGCAACGAACGCGATATGCTGATCGACATCTCAACGCGCCACCGGATTTCCGATAGAGGCCTTCAGCGGCCGCTTCTCGTTCACCGACCATGCTCCTCCCCATGTTCTGGCTGCTGAAGGGCGTGCTCAAGGCGCTGCTGGCCAGCCTGTCGTTGCTGGCCGTCAGTATCGTGGTGATCAATCTCTGGATACTGCAGAAAACCCACGCGCGTATCGAACATGAGGTGCCGCTGTGCGCGGTGCAGCCCGTTGGCCTGGTCTTCGGTACCGCGCAGTGGCTACGCCAGGGCGGTTCCAATCCCTACTATCAGGCCAGAGTGGAAACCTCGGCGGAGCTGCTGCGGCTGCAACGCGTTCAGCACTTGCTTCTCTCCGGCGACAATCGCACGCGCTACTATAACGAACCGATCAGCATGTGGCGTTCCCTGCGGCATCGTAACGTCGACGATGCCAACATGACGCTCGACTATGCCGGCTTCAGCACTTTCGACAGCGTCGTTCGGGCCAAGGAGGTTTTTGGCGCCGACCGGTTGATGCTGATTTCACAGGATTGGCATCTACCACGCGCGCTTTTCATCGCCGACGCGTTGGGCATCGAGTCCACTGGCTGCGCCGTGCCCGACGATGGCATCAAAGGGGAGTGGCGGCTGCGCCTGAGAGAGTGGCTGGCGCGTGCCGCGACGTTCGGGGATCTTTATCTGTGGGGGCGCGAACCGTACTTCCTCGGGCCCTTCGAGCCGATCCGGCTGTCGTCATGAATGCGGCGGGGCCGCCGTTCACCCGCGCCTAGCGCTGGCGCTGCTGAAGCTTGTTGATTTCCCGGATCAGCGCGCGGCAATTTTTCCAGCAGCGTTCCAGTGTCGGCTCGAGGGCTTCCGGCAGGGGGTGGGTGAAGGCCGTGCCCAGCGCCTGCATCAGAACGCGCTCCTGCTCGAGCAGTTCCCCCAGCAGCACGGCGCTGTCATTACCGACGAAGCTCTTGATGCGACTCCAGAGCCAGAGGTAATCATCGCGCTCGACGTCGGCATCCCGTGGCAGGATGTCGAGATGCTCGCGCACCAGTTGCTGTAGCTCGCGCATGGCAGCCCCACGTTCCTCGTAATGGGGTTTCAGGGCATTACGCAGCGCCGGACGCAGGCGATCGAGATTGTCCTGAAAATAGTCGAGACTGTCGGCCAGCGCTTCGAGCACGCTGTCCATCGCCACTTGGCGATTGTCGAGAAACATGTGCGGCCACCTCCTGAGGTGACACAAATTGTGCGGCCGGAAACACTGTTTTGCTACCCCTGGGGGCAGAAAAATTTAGCATTTCCGGCTATTTGTTTAATTTCTTCTCATTCAGCCCTTGGGCTTTGGTGGCGCCTTGCGCGGCGTGCTGGCATTTTTCTCCAGATGCTCGACGATCAGTCCCGCGATGTCCTTGCTGGTCGCCGTCTCGATACCCTGCAATCCGGGAGAGGAGTTCACCTCCATGATCACCGGGCCGTGGTTGGAGCGCAGCAGGTCGACACCCGCCACGGCCAGCCCCATGGCCTTGGCCGCCCGAATGGCGGTGGAACGCTCTTCCGGGGTGATCCGGATGACGCTGGCAGTACCGCCACGATGCAGGTTGGAGCGAAACTCGCCATCGGGAGCCTGGCGTTTCATCGACGCCACGACTTTTTCGCCGATGACGAAGCAGCGGATATCGGCGCCCTTGGCCTCCTTGATGTACTCCTGCACCATGATGTTCGCCTTCATGCCCATGAAGGCCTGGATGACCGATTCCGCCGCTTGATTGGTTTCCGCCAGAACTACGCCGATCCCTTGAGTCCCTTCCAGCAGCTTGATCACCAGCGGTGCGCCCTTAGCCATGGTGATCAGGTCAGGGATGTCGTCGGGTGAGTGGGCAAATCCGGTCACCGGGAGCCCCAGCCCCTTGCGCGACAGCAATTGCAGCGAGCGTAGCTTGTCGCGGGAGCGTGTGATGGAGACCGAGTCGTTGAGTACGTAGGTACTCATCATCTCGAACTGGCGCAGTACGGCGCAGCCGTAGAAGGTTACCGACGCGCCGATGCGTGGCACGATCGCGTCGAAGGGTTCGAGCTCAGCGCCCTTATAGTGGATCGAAGGGCGATGCGACGCGATATTCATGTAGCAGCGCAGCGTGTCGACGACTCTGACACTGTGGCCACGCTGCTCGGCGGCCTCGATCAGGCGGCGCGTCGAGTAGAGGTTGCGATTGCGTGACAAAATGCCGATATGCATGCGCGAGAGGCTCCGAGAGGTGGGTTGTGATGGCGGTGGCGAGAGAGACGTCAGGGTTCACCGTGAAGGAACGCAGCGCCCGGAGCAACCAGGAGCCGGCGCATGGCGCGTCTTCCGAGCAGCATGGGATGACGCATGTTGCTGCGATCGGTCAGGGTCAGTTCGATAGGGAAGTCCAGGCTACCGAGGATGAGGCGGGTGCGGATGACGTAGCGCCACTCTTGCTGGCCGTTGGAACTTCTGACTCTCCGCCGGTCGTGCAGCGGCAACTGGCATTCGTGGTGCGCGATGGGTTGCCCGCTCGACCGGGTAATGAACCGGATCCAAGGATGTCCATTCTCTTCGTAGGGCTCGATCTGTTCGGCATGTAACGCCGAGGTACGGGCGCCGGTATCCGCCTTGCAGCAGAGTGTCATGTGCAAGTCTGGAAGCGTGACCATTTCACGTCGGCCAATGATCGCTTGGGCCTGATAGGGCATTGCTTTCATGAAATCATGCGTTCCATTGTCTGACGAGCCGGCCTAGGGAGGAGTCCATCGGCGCCTGACGTAACATCATCAATATGGGCAGCCGCAGGCGAGGGATCAATGCCAAATCACGCACGACGGGACGAAAGTCGGCATCCGGACTCTCGGCCAGACGCTCCAGAAACCGTTCCAGGCGGGCTTCGTGCTCGAGATGGTGCCAGCCGCGGGCGGCAATCGCGGCGAGGCAGTCGGCGGCCATCAGGGCGTCGTCATCGAGGATTCGCTCCAGCCAGCCGCTGACTCTGGCGTCGTCGCTACCCAGCAGGGCCCTCAACAAGGCGCAGAAGACTTCGATGTCCCGGTTCTCGTGAGCGCTCTTGAGCATGCTCCATAGCTTGGGCAGCAGTTCTTTCGGGGTGTCGCCATGTTCCAACAGGTAGCACAGCGCTAGAATCACCTCCCGCGGCATGGCGTCGAATCTCTTTACCAGCGCACTGGTTACTGCTGGATCCTTGGCGACGATCTGGTCGGCTAGCCCCTGAAGGCCCAGCATCTGCCAGTCGAGCGACTCGTCGCCGACGAGATAGCGACGTGTCATGTCGGAGGAAGCGGAGGGTGGTTGCCCGAAATGACGAGACAAGCGAGCATGCAGCAGCGCCCTCTGGTGTAGCTCCGGTTCGAAGGCCAGCGGGTTGTTCTGCATCAGATTGTCCGGCGCCAGATCATCGCTCGCAGACGCCGCGCGTGTGCCCAGAGTCTGCAGCAGACGGTCGAGAAACTCATCGCGTGGCGCGGGCACCAGTTGACCCTGCTCATCCAGTGGTAGGGAGAGGAACCAGATCGCTGGATCCGCTTCGAGCGCTGGCCAGCTTAACGCACAAGCCAGCTGGGCACGGCCGTTCCAGGGTAGTGGCCAGGGCGCCTGCTCCCGTTCGAATGCGGCGAAAGTGGTCTGCTTCATAGGGGTGACGCGACGGCCCAGGGTCGATAACGCGACCTCCGCGCCGCTGCCCGTGAAGAAATCGCTGAGCGTTTGCATGATAGGTGGTCGTCGTCTCCATCGAGGCGCGCACTGTAACTTGCCGCGATGGTGCTGGATAGATCCTGGCCAAAAATTGATCAACCTGCTCTGAGACATGCATTACGCCACATCGGGGTAGGTGTCCCAAGTTTATCCACAGGCTCCTTCAGGTTTTTTGTGAGCAACCGGAAAAGATTCCACACCCACCATTTCAGGAGGAAGAATGACCTCGCACGACAGATTGGCTCACGCCTTGCGTGAATTGGAAGCGACGCTGATAAACGTCGGTCTGTGGGAGGCATCGCGACCGCAACCGTCGGCGTTCGAGAGCCAGCAGCCATTTTGTGTCGATACCATGTCGATGCCGCAATGGCTGCGTTATGTCTTCATCGCTCGTCTTCAGGCTCTGGTCGATGCCCGTGCCACATTGCCCGCGACTTGCGCCGTGGCGCCAGCAATGGAGGTTTGGCTCAAGGACGAGCCTGCCTCGAGAAGAGATCCGGTGGTCCGTGAACTTGCCACTGTCGATCGTATCGTCACCCAGGCGTGACCGGTCACGGTCGAGCTCCATTCGCCGAATCCGAAGCACAAAAAAACCGGGCCCTCAGGCCCGGTTTTCGATATCGACTGCCGTTCGCTTAGAAGCGAGCGGTGACACCGGCACCGACGGTGACCGGGTCGAGATCGATGTCACGACCGCCACTGATGTCGGCGCTGACATCGGTGTACTGGGCGAAGGCGTTGAAGCCGAAGTTGTCGGTCACGTTCAGATCGACACCCAACTGGCCCGCTGCACCCCAGGAGTCGTCGACGCTGCCGACGCCGCTCTCGTCAGAGAACGTGGTGTAGTTGACACCGACGCCAGCGTACGGCTGAACGCGGGAATCGAGACCACCCAGCGGATAGTATTGCGCCATCAGGTTGATCGGGACCTGCTTGAAGGTGCCGCCTTCGGCGTGGACCTTGGTCTCGGTCATGGAGCTCAGCTCGACGCCGATCTTGTCGTGAACCATGTAACCCAGGCCCAGATAGGCACCTTTGTCGTTGTCGCCAGCATAACCATCGTCGGTATCGGTCTTGGCAACACCCAGACGACCGTAGAAATCACCAGCGCCATAGGCAAAAGCGGCTTGAGTTCCGAATGCGCAAGCGCCGGCAATCACCATTGCAGAAAACAGTTTGGTCTTGGTCATGATAAGTACTCCCTTTCTTTCATCATGAAGCCGTGTTACCGGCCTTCACATTCTATGAGACAACGTCGTCATGATAGGAAACGGTGTTTTTTATGTCCAGTAAAATTTTGAAACAGCGTTTTTTTACATTCCTGCAGCTTATGCACCTACCTGTGCGCAGCCGTCTTTCTACCTCTAGGATTACCCTAGTCGCTGATGGCTGACGTTGCCAATACGAGACGAGTCGACGAATCGATCACGAGAGGAGCACCCATGAATAGACGCCGAAAGGATTGGATGTTGTCGATCGTGGTTCCGGTCATGAACGAGGAAGCCGCGATCGACCGGTTTCTGCAGGCAGTGGACCGGGAACTCGGTGAAAAGCTACCGGCACTGGAGATACTGTTCGTCGACGACGGTTCTACCGATGGAACGCTCGAGAGGCTCCGCGGGAGCGCCTCCAGCGACCCTCGGGTTCGGGTGCTGTCCTTGACGCGAAATTTCGGCAAGGAAGCTGCCATGACCGCTGGCCTCGATCACGCCCGCGGAGATGCCGTCGTGCCAATGGATGTCGATCTTCAGGACCCCCCTGCGGTGATTCTGGAATTCATTCGTCTGTGGCAGGAAGAGGGCTACGACATGATTTACGGCATTCGTGGCTCCCGAGAGGAAGATACCCAGGCTAAGCGGGCCTATGCCGGCCTTTTTTATCGCTTTTTCAACCGTCTGGCCGAAACGCACATTCCCAGTAACGCGGGGGATTTCCGGCTGATGGATCGTCGCGTGGTGGAAGCCATCAAGCGGTTGCCCGAGCGCAACCGGTTCATGAAAGGTCTGTTCAGCTGGCCGGGATACCGCTCCATCGGTGTCTCCTACGATCGGCCGGCTCGGGAAAGCGGGGAGAGCAAGTTCAATTTCTGGAAGTTGTGGAATTTCGCCATAGACGGGTTCGTCAGCTTTTCTACCTGGCCACTGCGTATCTGGATGTACTTCGGCGCCGTCATCGCAGGGCTCGCCTTTCTTTATATCCTACTCCTCGTCGGACGCGTGATCGTGGTGGGCAATGACTTGCCAGGTTACGCCTCGCTGATGACCGCGATCCTGTTCTTCGGCGGCATGCAGTTGTTGTCCGTCGGCATTCTGGGGGAGTACGTCGGGCGTCTTTTCATCGAAACCAAGCAACGACCGCTCTATCTGGTCGCTGAGGACAGTTTGGTGACCGGCCAGGAAGGCTTGGTCGACGACGTGTCCGACGCCTCGTGAAGCGTCGGCTCACGCGCGAAGCGAAGACCGCCGTACGGTTCGGGCTGGTGGGAAGTCTCGCGACGGCAGCGCACTTGTCGGTTGCAGCCGTCCTCAGTGCCCTGTGGCCGGCGCTGTCGGAATTTCTGGTCAATCTGTGCGGCTTCCTGGTCGCCTTCCAGATCTCACTGATTGGTCACAGACGCTTGACGTTTCGGCGTCGGGGAAAGGCCAGGCGCTTCTTCGCGCTGGCGCTATCGGGGTTGGCTCTCAACAACGGTGTCCTGGCCATGCTGTTGGCTTCGACCCGAATTTCGGGGTTCTGGGCCATCGGCATCGCGACGCTCACCGTTCCAGTGATTACCTACATCGGCTCACGCCTGTGGGCCTTTCGCGACCATAACCGCTGAGATCCGATACGAAGTGGCTGCAGGCGACGATAGGGACAGGATCGACACCGGTTCGGCTTACCCTGCCGCTTGTGATTGCTCGTGTAGCAACAGGCACGAAAAGGGCTCCCGCGGGAGCCCCTTGAGCATGTCATGCCCGCTGGTTAACGGGAAATCTGCCGATACTCTCCGGCATCGTTGGTCATGTTGCTCACTACCAGAATCGCGATGAAGGACGCGATGAAGCCGGGGATGATCTCGTAGACGCCGGGACCGCCCATGAACTCGCCGTTCCAGCCCAGTGAAATCCACACGATGACGGTGAGGGCGCCTACCACCATCCCCGCGATGGCGCCGGCGCCGTTGGTGCGCGACCACATCAGCGACAGGATGATCAGCGGGCCGAATGCCGCGCCGAAGCCCGCCCAGGCATTGCTGACCAGCCCCAGCACCTGAGAGTTGGGGTCGGAAGCGATGACGGCCGCGACCAATCCCACCAGCACGACGCTGAGTCGACCTACGCCCACGGTCTCCTTCTCCGTCGCCTGCTTGCGCAGGAACAGGCGATAGAAGTCCTCGGTCAGCGAGGAAGACGCCACCAGAAGCTGACTGGAGATGGTACTCATGATCGCCGCGAGCAGGGCCGCGTAAAGGAAGCCGGTGATCAGCGGATGGAACAGCAGATTGGCCAGGATGATGAAGATCGTTTCCGGATCCTGAACTTCCAGGCCGTTGCGGATCGCGTAGGCGCGACCGAATATACCCAGGGAGATCGCACCGATCAGTGAGATCAGCATCCAGCTCATGCCGATGTTGCGGGCCACGGGAACATCCTTCAACGATCGAATGGCCATGAAGCGCACGATGATGTGCGGCTGCCCGAAATAGCCCAGCCCCCAGGTTACCGCCGAGAGCCAGCCGATGAAGGTCAGGCCGTCCGTCCAGGACAGCAGCGTGGGATCGACCTCGTTCAGGGTTTGTGATGCCTGGGAGAAGCCGCCGCCGCCTTCCCCGAAGATGACGACCGCCGGCATGATCACCAACGCGAGCATCATGATGCAGCCTTGCACAAAGTCCGTCATGCTCACCGCCAGGAAGCCGCCGACGACCGTGTAGACGAGTACTACCCCCAAGGTGATGACAACGCCCGCGGCGTAATCGCTGAGACCTCCAATGTTGATCACCCCGGAAAACGCGCTTTCGAACAATTTGCCGCCTGCCACCAGGCCCGATGCCGTATAAACCGCGAAGAAGACGACGATGACGACGGCGGATACCGTCCTCAGCGACATCGCTCGGGTGGGAAAACGGTTGGCCAGGAACTCCGGAATGGTGATCGCATTGCCATAGTGAACCGTCTGTTCACGAAGGCGTGGTGCGACCAGAAGCCAGTTGAAGAATGCCCCCACGAACAGGCCGATCCCGATCCATGCCGATCCGAGGCCGGAGACGAACATCGCCCCGGGCAGACCCAGCAGCAACCAGCCGCTCATGTCCGAAGCGCCGGCCGACAAGGCCGCGACCTGCGGGCTGAGCGTTCTCCCCCCCAGCATGTAATCCTCGGATGTGGATGTGGATGTGCGCATGGCATAGAGGCCGATGGCGATCATGAGCACGAAGTAAGCGATAAGGCTTATCCAGACACCAATAGCCATAAAGACGTCTCCTTTCTCTTAATTATTAGAGAGTTATTAGGTGGTTGTTAGATAGTCACCAGACCCGATGCGATGCCGCCGACCGGCCTGGGATACGCAGGCCGGAGCCCTGGCGGGGCGCATCGCGACTGGAGAGCGTTTGCGCGTTAACCCACTGTTGGTGTTGTTTTCGATCATGCAGAGCTTCCTTCAGCTTGTTGTTGTTGATGACGAGTGGCAATCACTCGTCTCCCATCGCGAGCAGCGAAGCATTCCCGCCCAGCGCGGCCGTGTTGATGGTGCGCGTCTTCTCGGTGGCGAAGCGCAACAGATAGTGCGGCCCGCCCGCTTTCGGGCCGGTGCCGGAGAAACCCTGCCCGCCGAATGGCTGCACTCCGACGACGGCGCCGATGATGTCGCGATTGACGTAGACGTTGCCGACGCGGATACGACTGGCGACATGGTTGGTGAAGTTCTCGTTGCGGCTGTGGACGCCGAACGTCAGGCCGTAGCCCTTGGCATTGATGGCATCGATGACCTCCTCGAGCTGATCGGCACGATAACGGGCGATGTGCAACAGGGGGCCGAACTGCTCGGCTTGCATCGATTCGATGCCGTCGATGGCGAAGGCCATGGGGGCGACGAAGGTGCCGTTGTCGGTCTGTGCCGGGTCGAGTCTGGCCTCGGCCAGCAGGCGCCCCTCGGCCTGCATCTTCTCGACGTGCGCGAGCAGGCCCTTGCGGGCCTCTTCGTCGATGACCGGGCCGACGTCGGTGCCGAGGTCCCGAGGGTCGCCAATCCGTAGTTCCTCCATGGCGCCGCGCAGGATCTCGATGACGCGGTCGGCGATGTCTTCCTGCAGATAGAGAACGCGAAGGGCGGAACAGCGCTGGCCGGCACTCTGGAAAGCCGAGTGGACGACATCCGCGACGACCTGCTCGGGCAGGGCGGTGGAGTCGACGATCATCGCATTCATGCCGCCTGTCTCGGCGATCAACGTGGGCAGCGCGGCGTTTGCCCTGGCGGCTAGTGCCCGGTTGATGACCTGTGCGGTATCGGTGGAGCCGGTGAAGACCACACCGGTAATCCGCGGGTCGCTGCTCAGTACGCTGCCCACGGTAGGGCCATCGCCGGGCAGAAGCTGCACCACATCCCTCGGCATTCCGGCCTCGTACAGCAGTTCGATCACGCGGTTGGCGACCAGCGAGGTCTGTTCGGCGGGTTTGGCCAGCACGCTGTTGCCGGCGACCGCTGCCGCGACCAGCTGTCCGGTGAAAATGGCGACCGGGAAGTTCCACGGGCTGATCGCGGCGAACACGCCCTTACCGCTCATCATCAGTTCGTTGGACTCTCCGGTCGGCCCCGGCAGCACGGTCGGCTCGGCGAACAGCTCGCGGGCGCGGGCGGCATAGTAGCGACAGAAGTCCACCGCCTCGCGAATCTCGTCGACCCCATCGGTCAGCAGCTTGCCGCCCTCGCGTGAGCAGAGCGTCATCAACTCCGCCAGATGGGTCTCCATCAGGTCCGCGTGACGCTCGAGAATGGCCGCGCGCTCGTCGACCGGCGTCTCGCTCCAGCGGGGGAAGGCTTGCCAGGCGATGTCGACGGCCTGTAGGGCCTGCTCGCGTGTCGCCCACTGCACGCTGCCAACCGCCTGGCGGCGGTCGTAGGGGCTGGTGACTCGCTGGCGCTGGCTCTCGTCGTCGGCGATGTCGACGCCCAGCAGCGGCTTGGCGTGATATTCCCGATCCATGAACTCCGCCATGCGATCGACGAGCGGCTGGTATTCACTGTTGATGTTCAAGTTGACGCCTTTGGAGTTCTTGCGTGCCGGACCGTAGATGTCCCTCGGCAACGGAATCTTGGTGTTGGCAAAGGTCGGATAGGGCTTGAGCGTGGCCACCGGATGGACACAGAGCGACTCCACCGGGACCCTGGGGTCGACCAACTGATGGACGAACGACGAGTTGGCGCCATTCTCCAGCAGTCGACGTACCAGGTAGGGCAGCAGGTCCTTGTGGGCGCCGACCGGGGCGTAGACGCGGCAGTAGGTACCCTGTGGCGCTCGCGTCAGTGCGGCGTCATAGAGGGCTTCGCCCATGCCATGCAGACGCTGGAATTCGAAAGCGCGCCCGGCATCGTTGGCCAGCTCGAGGATGGTCGTGATGGTGTGGGCGTTGTGGGTCGCGAACTGGGGGAAGATGCGGCCGCGGGTGTTCTCGGACAGCAGAAACCGGGCGCAGGCGAGATAGGCGACATCGGTACAGGCCTTGCGGGTATAGACCGGGTAGCCATCGACCCCGAGCTTCTGCGACTCTTTGATCTCGGTATCCCAGTACGCGCCCTTGACCAGGCGCAGGGGAATTTCGTCGCCCTGCTGGTCCGCCAGGCGATTGATGTAGTGGAGTACCGGCAAGGCGCGCTTGGCGTAAGCCTGGACCACCAGGCCGAAGTGGCCCCAGCCGCGGCAGACATCGCTTTCGAAGACGGCGCGGAAAACCTCCAGCGAGAGTTCGAGACGGTCCACTTCCTCGGCGTCGACGGTCAGCGCCACATGACGCTCCCGAGCCATCTCGACCAGTTGCTTGACAGTGCCGACCAGTTCGTCGAGAACTTGGGTGCGGCGGCCGAACTCGTAGCGCGGATGCAGTGCGGAGAGCTTGATCGAGACGGACGGGGCCGGCGTGCTGGCGTCCAGCTTGAGGCTGGTTTCGCCCACCTGGCGGATCGCCGAGGCGTAGTCGTCGAAATAGCGCTTGGCATCCTGGCGGGTACGGGCCGCCTCGCCCAGCATATCGTAAGAGTAGGTGTAGCCCTTGTTGAACAGCGGCTTGGAACGCTTGAGCGCCTCGTCGATCGTGCGACCCAATACGAACTGTTGCCCCATGATCTTCATCGCCTGGTACATCGCACTGCGAATGACCGGCTCGCCCATGCGATTGACCATACGGTTGATGAAGTTGGCCGGCTTGCCTTCCCGTGGCTTGTCCATCTGGATGACATTGCCCGTCATCAGCAGGCCCCAGGTCGAGGCGTTGACGAACCAGGATTCGCTCTGCCCCAGGTAACGTTTCCAGTCGGCGACGCCCAGCTTGTCTTCGATCAGCGCATCGGCGGTGGCCTTGTCGGGGATCCGCAGCAGCGCCTCGGCCAGGCACATCAGTAGCACGCCTTCCTGGGTGTCGAGACTGTACTGCTGGAGCAGTTCGTCGATGGAGTCGACGGCCGTATCCATGGTGCGAACATCACGAACCAGTTGCGCCGTCTTGTCACCGATGCGTGCGAAATCCGCCTCGTCGGCGTCCAGCATCTCGCACAGCTGTTCGAGGTAGGCTTCCTCGTCAATGATATAGTGGTCGCTGATCCTGGCGAACAGGGCCTCCAGCGAAGTCTGCCAGGTGGCGGCGTCCAGCATTTGGTCGGCTTTTAGCATTGTTGAACCCCATGATAATCAGCGTTGGCAATGGCGGCCGCTCGCTGGAAGCGTGCGGTGGACTGCGCCAATGGAAAAGGAGTGGTGGCTGACTCTATCGTGAAACAGGGCGGCGGTACTTGCCAATTATCCGGGGGGTATTTGCGAAAAAGGCTGGGTCATCGCGCTAGCGAGAGGGGCGTCGCAACTGCATGGGCGGGTGGCCATAGCGACGGCGAAAGGCGTTGCTCAGGGCGCTTTGATTGGCAAATCCGGTGCGTTCCGCGATATCGGCGAGCGGCATGTCGCTCAGCATGGCCAGTTCACGGGCCCGGTTCAATCGCAGCCGCATCACGAACTGATAGGGTGTGACGCCGGTCTGTTCGCGAAAGCGCTCGGCGAAGTGCGCTTCGCTCAGGCAGGCGAGACGGGCCAGGTCGGATACGCTCAGGCGCTGGTCCAGCCGCTCGAGGACGAACTGCTCGAGTCGCTGGACGTCGAGCGATCGACCGCTTCGCCTGGCCAGCGGGGGCGAACCCAAGGTCGTGCCGAGGCGGGCACGCAGTGAGCTGAGCAGGGTGGTGACCAGCAGATCCCCGGGCGCGTGACTGGCTTGGCTCATTTCGTTGATCAGGAACTGCAGATAGTGCTGGAGCGATTCATCGAGAGAAAAGTAGCCTGGACGGTCGAACAGGGCTCTCGATGACCGGTTCATGCCCGTCAGGGGAGAGGCGTCGTCCGGCAGATCGATGATCAACTGACGGTTATCCCCGATTCCCTCGTAGTAATGTTCGATATTGGCGGGGACCAGGCAACCGGAAAGCGGTGCCACGACGCCCCCTTGGCCGGCGATCTCGAACTCCGCATAACCGGACAGCCCAATCACGATCTGGTGATAGTCGTGGTGGTGGTGCTGGATGGCGTTGTCGAGCGGTGCCAGCCGGATGATATCGGTCATGGTGTTCGCCACAGCATGGCTGGCTCAGGCATGATACTCGCCTCCTTGGAGCGACTGGTGGGCAGCCAGATGATCGCGCAATGCTGCCAGTTCTTCCCGACCGCTGCGGGAAAAGAGCGACCCGCCCTGAGCGGCCTGCCAGGGGCGACCATGAGTTTCCATCAGGTGTTGGCTGCGGCGGCGCAGATTCTCCAGGTAGGCATCGTGTCGGATCGGGTAGCCGATCAAGGTGTGCCAGCGCGCTTCGCTGGCGCGGTTGTCCAGTACCGCGTCGAAAAGGTCGAGAAGATCCTGCGCCTGTGTTCGGTAACGTGGAGTGCGCGATAGCATTAGCGCAGCCACGGTGGCCAGGCTGATCAGCAGGCAGATGAGGAAGACCACGAAGAAAAGTGGCATGCAGATGCTCCGGATGCGCGGCAACCGGCATAGCTTACCACGCCGGCCGCGGCGGCCCCCATAGGTCTGCTGAAGCGGTGCTCGAAGACTCATGCCCAGCTCGGTGTCGATCTCGCGGATGTCGGCGATAGGCCGACATCGAGACAAGCGCAGCCGATCTTATCTCGTGAGGCTGTTATTAGTTGGCTTCGGTGTCTGTCACGACAGTACTCGACAAGCGTGAAGAGCAAACCTGCCGACGGCAGGGAGCCGTGCGCATGCGCATTGCCACCACCCGGATAAAAAATCGCCGCGCAGGGCGCGGCGATAACGATCATTGCAGTAAGCTCGAGAATTCGCATAGCGACTGCTATTCAGTATCTCTTGATCATTGAGAGTGGTTGTTGATGAAAAAGTTCCTCACCTCGGACGAGACAGCCGAAGCTTTCACGCTGAGGAAACCATCAGGGTAGTGCTTTGGCGCCTGTGGTGACTGGCGCGCTCTCGGCCCATTGCCTGACCTGGCCGGTCTCGGCCACCCAGAACACGATGACTCCCTGGCGTAGACAGAAGTCCTTCATCCCTGCCATCCGGCGGCGAAAATCCGTGGTGTCTGGCAGCGCCAGCGATACTTGGGTCGTGTCATCCGGCATTTCGCTGTCTCGAATGAGATAGAAGAAGGCTTGGGTAATCTCCATCCAGGGGTCCTGACCGACCTCGAGGCTAAGTTCGCCCCGACAATCGACGACGAGACGCTTCTGGCCGAACACCGGGATGGCTTCGAGATCGATTTCCGAGCGAGTGCCCAGGCGGTTGGCTCCACACCGATAGCCATTGCTGGCAAGCCAGCGGGACATCGCCTGAACGACATGAGTATGATTTATGGATGCCATCGTTTTTGTCATGAATTTAATTAATGTTATGAAATGACGTGATTAGCTTCTAGTTTGATACTTCAGTGATAAGATTAACATAAATCTGTTCATCGACAGATGCATAGTTCGTATAGGGGCACACCTGTTCTGCATGATGTGCCACCAGCAACGTTTTCGCCTGAGAACGGGCGCCTTATAGCTGATTTTTCAGCGATCTTAGGTTTTAGAAACTGTAATTTCGGCTATCGCAATGAAAAGTCAGGAGTGAGACGGGGCGATATCTCGCGAAGTTCCGCGAATTGTGCGGCAGTGCTCTGATCTTGCCCAGCACTGGTGGACACCGACTTAAGCGATCATTTGAGCCTCGAAGGCCTCTGGGCTGATCATCCCGATAGCACTGTGTCGGCGCTGCCGGTTGTAGTCCAACTCGATGTACTCGAA
>NZ_VTPX01000001.1 GCF_008298015.1 Salinicola corii
GTGGAGAAACGATATCCTCAATCATCTGCCAGCGCTGGTCGGAAAGCTCGTAGCGGCCTGCCATGACTCTCTCCTGTTCAATGAACAGAGATAGCGTAGCAACCATGACTTTTCAGACAGAACCTAGATATCAGTGCGTGTGTGTCGGAGGCCGGTGAATGCACTCTCAGGGCGTATTATTCGGGCAGATCGCTGCTGTTTTTGGCATCGTGATCGCCGGTGTGTGGGGAGCTACACAGTGGACCGCCGCCGCCCTGGGCTATCAGCTACGCCTCGGTTCTCCCTGGTTTGATCTCTTCGGCACGCCGGTCTATCACCCTTGGCGACTCTTTGACTGGTGGTTCTTCTTCGGCGCTTATGCGCCGGAGGTCTTCGATATCGGAGGCGCCATCGCAGGATGTAGTGGCCTAATCGCCGTCATCGTCGCTATCGCCATGTCGGTATGGCGTTCTCGGCAATCCAAACGGGTCACTACCTACGGTTCGGCACGTTGGGCCAATACGGATGATATTCGTAAGGCTGAGTTGTCCGAGCCGGACGGTGTCTTCCTGGGCCTGCACGACGACCAATATCTGCGTCACGAAGGTCCAGAACACGTGCTGGCCTTTGCGCCTACGCGCTCAGGTAAGGGGGTAGGGCTGGTGGTGCCCACCTTGTTGAGCTGGCCTGAGTCAGTGGTTATCCACGATATCAAGGGCGAGAACTGGCAGCTTACCGCCGGCTGGCGTTCGCGCTTTTCGCACTGCCTGCTGTTCAACCCCACCGATGCCGACTCGGCCGGCTACAACCCGCTGCTGGAAGTCCGGCGTGGCGCACATGAGGTGCGCGATGTGCAGAACATCGCCGACATTCTGGTTGATCCCGAGGGCGCGCTGGAGCGACGCAATCACTGGGAAAAGACCAGCCATGCACTGCTGGTCGGCGCGATTCTGCATGTGCTCTACGCAGGCGAGGACAAGACCCTGTGTGGTGTCGCCAACTTCCTCTCCGATCCCGACTGCCCATTCGAACTGACGCTGCACCGGATGATGACGACAAAGCACTTGGGCGATGCACCGCATCCGGTAGTGGCTTCCGCCGCACGCGAAGTGCTCAACAAAGCCGTCAACGAACGATCGGGTGTGCTCTCCACCGCTATGTCATTCTTGGGGCTGTACCGCGACCCTACGGTGGCGGCAGTGACCTCGCGCTGTGACTGGCGTATCGCCGACCTGATTGCCGCCAAGCATCCCGTCTCGTTGTACCTGGTAGTGCCGCCGTCGGATATCAGCCGCACCAAGCCATTGATTCGTCTGATCCTCAATCAGATTGGACGGCGGCTCACGGAGTCGCTCGATGGCTCCGATGGCATCGAGCGCCGCCACAAGCTGTTGCTGATGCTCGACGAGTTCCCGGCATTGGGACGGCTCGATTTCTTCGAGACCGCCTTGGCCTTCATGGCCGGATACGGCATCCGCAGCTTTCTCATCGCGCAGTCGCTCAACCAGATCGACAAAGCCTACGGGCAGAACCACTCGATACTCGACAACTGCCATGTGCGGGTGACCTTCGCCACCAATGATGAACGCACGGCCAAGCGGATTTCCGAGACGCTGGGCACCGCCACGGAGTTGCGCGCCCAGCGCAACTACGCCGGCCACCGGCTCGCGCCGTGGCTGGGGCATCTGATGGTGTCGCGTCAGGAAACCGCACGGCCGCTGCTGACGCCCGGAGAAGTGATGCAGCTTCCACCCGATGAAGCCGTGGTGATGGTCTCTAGTGTGGCACCGATCAAGGCTAAAAAGCTGCGCTACTACCTGGATGCCAATTTCAAGCAACGCGTGCTGCCGGTGCCTGTACTCGCGGCGGGGCGTTACGCGGATACGCCCCCGGCCCGACCCGACGACTGGCGCGAGTTGGTAGTCCCGACCGTACCCGCGGCATCGACTACGGCTTCTGCTGATGGCCTGGACGACACGGACGACGGTGGCCCGCGCCGCCTGCCCGAACTATCCGAGACCGTCGCTTTCAGCCCTGAGCCGGAACACCCGGCCAGTGACCTGGCACTGCTCGATGACGACGGCGCGCCACTGCCTCTTCCGAGCCAGTTGGACCCGGCCATGCAACGCGTGGCGCGGCAGGCGTCCCTCGATCCTGATGATGGAATCCCGCTATGAGCCGATACCGCTTGAACCTCTTTATCCAGCCCGAGCACGCCAAGCGCCTGGATGAGTTGGCCGCAAAGAAAGGCGTCTCGAAATCCAGCATCGTCGCGGCGGCCCTGGCGTCCTGGTTGTCACCGGACGCCGCCGACCGACGCGAGGCTGCCATCGCCAAACGGCTGGATCGCCTGTCGCGCCAGTTCGAGCGCCTGGAGCGTAATCAGAACATCGAGATCGAGACGCTGGCGCTGTTCGTGCGTTACTTCCTGACGGTGAGCACGCCGGTGCCCGAGGCCCATCAGGACGCCGCCCGCGCCCAGGGTAAGGCGCGCTTCGAGCAGTTCGTCGAACAACTCGGGCGCCGTTTGCTGCGTGGGCGCAGTCTGGTGCGTGACGTGGTGGAGGAGTTGCATCCCGACCCGGTGCACATGGACGACGCGGCAGCGCAAGGTGAGGGGCGGGAACGTGCTGGGGAACCGATGTCATGAGCGCCATTCCTCAGTCTTCCCCCTCCACGTCGCTGGATCGACGTATCCAGATGCTGCGTACAGCAATGGGGCCGGTGATTGCCGCTGCACTGGAAGACCCGGACGTGGTGGAGATCATGCTCAACCCCGACCGCACGCTGTGGGTCGACCGCCTGTCCTCCGGCCGCGCGCCGCTGGACGTGGCACTGTCCGAGGCCGACGGTGAGCGCATTATCCGTTTGGTCGCCGCCCATGTCGGCGCGGAGGTGCATCGCGGTCAACCGCTGTTGACGGCTGAGCTGCCGGAAACGGGCGAGCGCTTCGAGGGCATCCTGCCGCCGGCCGCGCCCGGGCCGGCCTTCGCGCTGCGCAAGCGCGCTGTGGGTGTTATCCCGCTGGAGCGCTACGTCGCCGATGGGATGATGACGGTGCAGCAAGCCGACTTCCTGTGCCGTGCGGTACGCGACCGACAAAACATCCTGATTGCCGGTGGCACCAGCTCCGGCAAGACCACGCTGGCCAATGCTTTGCTCGCGGAGATCGCCACCACCGGCGACCGCGTACTGGTGCTCGAAGACACCATCGAACTGCAATGCGCAGCCCATGACCATGTACCGCTCCGCACGCGTTCGGGTGTTGTGACCATGAGCGAGCTGGTGCGCGCCACCATGCGGCTGCGACCCGATCGTGTGGTAGTTGGCGAGGTCCGTGGTGGCGAGGCGCTGGATCTCATCAAGGTCTGGGGCACGGGCCATCCCGGCGGTATTGCCACCATTCATGCCGGTTCCGCCTTGGGGGCGCTGCTGCGCCTGGAGCAGTTGATTCTCGAAGTGGCAGTGAATCCACCGCGCCCGCTGATCGCCGAAGCGGTCAATGTCGTTATTCATATCGCCGGACGTGGACGCAAGCGCCGCATCGCGGGCATCGCCCGTGTGACGGGCTTCGACGCTGCCGGCTACCACCTGACGGACGTGTTGGACACGTCGTTGCCCGAATTGCCATCACCGTCTGATTCCACCCCAACTCCCAGCTCCCTTGGAGGCCAGCCATGACCCATACCCTTGCTTGGCGTTTTTCTGACCAGCCGCTTTCCCGCTCAATGTGGCTGCACCCTCTGCCCGGACTCGCAGGGCAGGGGCTGTTACTGGCCGCATTGATGCTGTTGTTGGCCAGCACGGCGCAGGCCGCCGGTTCCTCAATGCCCTGGGAAGGCCCGCTGGAATCCATTCTCGAGTCCATCCAGGGGCCAGTCGCGCGCATCGTAGCCGTCATCATCATTATTAGTACGGGCCTGGCACTGGCCTTTGGCGATACCAGTGGGGGCTTTCGCAAGCTGATTCAGATCGTGTTCGGGCTCTCCATTGCCTTCGCCGCGTCCTCGCTCTTTCTGTCGTTCTTCAGCTTTTCAGGCGGGGCGGTCGTATGAGTACTGCCAATGAAGTCGCTTCGGGCTTCGCTCCTGGCTTCGAGATTCCGCTGCATCGCTCGCTGACCGAGCCGATCTTGCTGGGTGGTGCGCCGCGTACGGTCGCCATTGCCAACGGGACTTTGGCTGCCGCCGTCGGGTTGGGCCTGCAACTGTGGATTCCGGGGGTGGTGCTCTGGATCGTCGGCCATTCACTGGCGGTCTGGGGCGCGCGAGTCGATGCGCAGTTCATGCAAGTCTTCGCCCGACACATCAAGCACAAGCCGCTGCTGGACGTGTAGGGAGGTGTCGCGATGCTGAATCTCGCCGAATACCGCCAGCGCCCCGCGTTACTGGCAGATTGGTTGCCCTGGGCCGGGTTGGTCGCGCCAGGTGTGGTGCTCAACAAGGATGGTTCGTTCCAGAGAACGGCGCGTTTCCGGGGGCCGGATCTGGACAGTGCCACGCAGGGCGAGATGATCGCCGTCACGGCGCGGCTCAACAATGCGCTGCGCCGACTGGGGACAGGGTGGGCGCTGTTTATCGAGGCGGAACGCCAGTTGGCGGGGGACTATCCGCATTCTGATTTTCCGGAGGCTCTGTCCTGGCTGGTGGATGAGGAACGCCGCGCTGCGTTTGAGGAATCCAATCAGCACTTCGAGAGCCGCTATCACCTGACGCTGGCCTTCCTGCCATCGGAAGAATCCCACGCCCGCGCGGCCAAGGTGCTGTACGAGAACGCCCCCGGCGAGGGTGTGGATTGGCAGGGCCGGCTGGATGCCTTCGTGGCGGAGACCAATCGCATATTCGATCTGCTCGACGGCGTGATGCCGGAAATCGCCTGGTTGGATGACAGCCAGACGCTGACCTACCTGCACACGACCGTCTCGACGCGCCGCTACGAGATCGGCGTTCCCGAGGTGCCGTTTCATCTGGATGCGCTATTGGCCGACCGCCCACTGGTCGGCGGACTGGCGCCGACGCTCGGCGATCACCACCTGCGAGTGGTATCGGTGCGCGGTTTCCCGACCTCGACCTGGCCGGGGATTCTGGATGACCTCAATCGCTTGGGATTTGGCTATCGCTGGAGTACGCGCTTTCTGTGCCTCGACAAAGCCGAGGCGGAAAAGGAGCTGGGCCGCCTGCGCCGTCAGTGGTTCGCCAAGCGCAAGAACGTGGTGGCGCTGCTGCGCGAGACGATCTTCCAGCAGGAAAGCCCGCTGGTGGATACCGACGCCAACAACAAGGCGGCGGACGCCGATGTGGCCCTGCAGGAGTTGGGTAGCGATCAGGTCGCCTTTGGTTATCTGACGGCCACGGTCACCGTGATGGACACGGTTGCCGATCTGGCCGACGAGAAGCGGCGGATGGTGGAGCGCGCCATCCAGGGACGTGGGTTCGTGACCATTCCCGAGACACTGAATGCGGTCGATGCCTGGCTGTCCTCGATCCCCGGTAATGCCTATGCGAATGTACGTCAGCCCATCGTATCGACTCTGAACCTGGCGCACCTGATGCCGGTGTCGGCGGTGTGGGCCGGGCCCGAAAAGAACGATCACCTTGATGGCCCACCGTTGATCGTCACCCGTACCGATGGTGCCACGCCGTTCCGGCTGGTGACGCACATTGGTGACGTGGGCCACACCCTTGTCGTGGGGCCGACCGGCATGGGTAAGTCGGTGTTGCTGGCCACGCTGGCGATGCAGTTCCGCCGCTACCCTGGTTCGCGCATTTTCGCCTTCGATATGGGCCGCTCGATGCGCGCTACGATCCTTGGCCTGGGCGGCGAACACTACGACCTCGGCGCCGATGGCGGCATCGCCTTCCAGCCGCTCGCGCGCATTGACCAGGCCAGCTACCGCACCTGGGCGGGCGAGTGGGTGGAAAGTCGCTTGCTGCACGAAGGCGTGGCGGTCGGCCCGGACGAGAAGGCGGCCATCTGGTCGGCGCTGAACAGCCTCGCCGGTGCGCCGCTGGAGCAGCGCACCATGACTGGGCTGTCCGTCCTGTTGCAATCCAACGCACTGCGCCAGGCGCTCGCGCCCTATGTGCTCGGTGGTGCCCACGGCAAGCTGCTGGATGCCGATCATGACCGACTCGGCAGCGCCGACGTGCAGGGCTTCGAGATGGAAGAGCTGATGCACAGCAAGGCGGCGGTGCTGGCTGTGCTGGGCTATTTGTTCGCGCGCTTTGATGAACGTTTCGACGGTGCCCCTTCGCTGTTGATCCTCGATGAGTCCTGGCTGTTCCTCGACGACCCGGTATTTGCCGCGCGTATCCGCCAATGGCTCAAGACGCTGCGCAAGAAGAACGTCAGCGTCATCTTCGCCACGCAGTCGCTGGCTGACATCAAGGATTCCAGCATTGCGCCGGCCATCATCGAAAGCTGCGCCAGCCGCATCTTCCTGCCGAACCCACAGGCGACCGAGCCACAGATCCGCACCATCTACGAGGGCTTTGGCCTCAACAGTCGGCAAATCGAGATCGTTGCCACCGCCGAACCCAAGCGCGACTACTACTACCAGTCACGCCTGGGCAATCGCCTGTTCGACCTCGACCTGGGGTCCGTCGCGCTGGCGTTTGCGGGTGCCTCAACACCGCAGGATCAACGTGACATCGACCGTGTGCTGTTGGATGCCGGCGCACCTGGATTCGCCGGTGCCTGGTTGCGTCATCGTGGTCTCGATTGGGGCGCCGACCTGTTGCCTTCGTTTCCTGGCCTTCCGCCAACGACCGCTTTCCGTCCCAACACCCCGCCATTGGAGGTTCCCTCATGAAGACTCAGTCCCACTTATTGTCCCTGTCGTGGGCAGCCGCGCTGTCGGTGTCGCTGTTGGCCGTGCAGCCTGCGGCCGCGTTCACCGTGTTCGACCCCTCGAACTTCGTACAGAACACCCTGACAGCGGTCCGCACGCTGGAGCAGATCAATAACCAGATCAACCAGCTTCAGAACGAAGCGAGAATGCTGACGAACCAGGCCCGCAATCTAGCGGGTCTGGATTTCAACGTCGTCAATCGGCTGCGGTCGACGCTGGCCACCACCGAACGCCTGATCACCGAGGCGCAGGGCTTGGCTTATGACGTGCAGAACCTCGACCGCGAATTCGCACGACTGTACCCGGAGGAGTACGCCGCTACAGTCAGTGGCGATCAGATGTACCAGGATGCGCAGGAACGCTGGAAGTACACGCGTGATGGGCTGCACGCCGCGATGCGGATGCAGGCTCAGGTCTCGGAGAACCTGACGCAGGACGAAAGCGCGCTGGCCGACCTGGTGAGTCAGAGCCAGTCGGCGGAAGGTGCCTTACAAGCCACGCAGGCGACCAACCAGCTCCTGGCTTTGCAGGCCAAGCAGTCGATCCAGACCCAGCAGCTTCAGATCACCCAGGAACGGGCCGCCGCCCTGGAATTGGCGCGGCATGCGGCTGCTACCGAACGTGCCCGCGAGGTGCGGCGCCGTTTCCTTGGGGACGGTACGCCGTACACGCCGCACCCCGTGCACTTCTACGGCAACTGACGGAGGCCGCTATGCGATGCGCTCCTGTCCTGTCGGTTTCGCTACTGGCCGTATGGTTATCCGCGTGCAGCCAGCCGTCGACCGAGAGCCAGGTCGGTGACTTGGCCACCGATCCTGTGCGGCTCAAGGCATGGCGTGAGCAGTGTGTCAGGGATCGACAGGTCGTGGGCGAGAACGACTGCCAGGTCGTTGCCGAAGCATACCGACGACGCTTCTTCTCAGGGCAAGCGGGCTCGAATGAATACCGGACACTGACGGATCTGCCACCCATTCCACCGAGCTTCGATGGACCTGTCTCGGAGGATGGGCCATGAACGATGTGACGGTCATCGACCGCTTCCTCAACACCTTCTCCACCTACATCGACTCAGGTTTTGGGCTATTACAGGGCGAGGTGACGTTCCTGACCGCCACACTGATCGTCATTGATATGACCATCGCCGGTCTGTACTGGGCTATGAGCCACGCCTCCGGCCAGGGTGAGGACGTGATTGCCAGGCTGCTGCGCAAGGTGCTCTACGTCGGCGCCTTCGCCTACATCATCGGCAACTTCAACTGGTTGGCCAGCATCGTGTTCCGCTCCTTCGCTGGCTTGGGCCTGACGGCCACTGGCTCGTCGCTGACGATGGAACACTTTCTGCAACCAGGTCGGCTGGCCAAGACCGGCATCGATGCGGCTGCGCCGATTCTGGAACAGATCGGCGACATGGCGGGCTTCCCCGAGGTGTTCGTCAATCTCGACCCCATCGTGGTGATGTTCCTCGCCTGGTTGGTGGTGATCCTGTGCTTTTTCATCCTGGCGATCCAACTCTTCATCACCCTCATCGAGTTCAAGTTGACCACTCTGGCGGGGTTTGTGCTGGTGCCGTTTGCCCTGTGGAACAAGACCTCGTTTCTTGCCGAGAAGGTGCTGGGCAATGTGGTGTCCTCCGGCGTCAAGGTGTTGGTGCTGGCGGTGATTGTCGGTATCGGGACGGGCCTGTTCGCGGAGTTCCAGGTGCATCCGGACGAACCGTCCATCGACCATGCACTGGTCATCATGCTGGCATCGCTCGCCTTGTTGGCGCTGGGCATCTTCGGGCCAGGCATTGCGACCGGGCTGATTTCCGGCGGGCCGCAATTGGGTGCTGGGGCGATGGCCGGTGCCACCATCGGCGCTGCCGGCACCGCCGTGGCCGTTGGTGCGGCCGCCACGGGTGTGGGCGGCGCGGTGCTGGCCGGGGCGCGCATTGCCCCGGCCGCCGCCAGACTGGCCGGCACGGGCGCGCGTACTGCCACTTCGACCGCCAGCAGTGCCCGGTCAGCGTTTCAGTCCGGTTCGTCCGCAGCCGGTGGAGGCCTCAAGGGGACGGCGGCGGGCCTCGGCAACGTCGCCAGGTCCGGCGCTCAAGGCGCCGGGCGAAGTACGGTCGCTCGTGCCTCCGCTGCTGGGCAGCGTATGACGGCTCCCTTCCGTGCGGGCTGGAATAGCTCGGCTACCGATGATGAGGCAGGGGGCGACGCTGCCGGAGGAAGCCAGAGCGGAACCTCGTCATCCCAACAGCAACCCGCTTGGGCCAAGCGCTTGCACCGCCGTCAACAGATCACCCATGCCGCCACAACAACGGCCCACACGTTGCGCGGTGGCGACAGTGGTGGGGCGGGTTCTGGCCCAAGTCTGCGTGATTCCGATACCTGACCCTCAAGGAGGCCTCTAATGCGATTCAAACGACCGAGGGTGCGCTATGCGGAATCGCCGCAACCGGCCACCCCGTACCAATCCGCCGCGCAAGTGTGGGACGAGCGCATCGGCTCGTCCCGTGTGCAGGCCAAGAATTGGCGTTTCATGGCCTTTGGCTGCCTGGTCCTGGCGCTTCTGATGGCGGGTGGCCTGGTATGGCGCTCGGCGCAGTCCATCGTCACGCCCTATGTGGTCGAGGTAGATCAGGCCGGACAAGTACGTGCTGTGGGCGAAGCTGCCACACCGTACCAGCCCAATGACGCGCAGATCGCGCACCACTTGGCGCGTTTCGTGACGTTGGTGCGTGCGCTGTCCATTGACCCGGTCGTGGTACGGCAGAACTGGCTCGCTGCCTACGACTACACCACCGACAAGGGAGCGGCGGTGCTCAATGACTATGCCCGCACTCACGATCCCTTCGCACGTATCGGCAAGGAGTCGGTGACGGTGCAGATCACCAGTGTGGTGCGTGCCAGTGATTCGTCGTTCAACGTGCGCTGGACCGAACGCCGCTACGTCAATGGCGCTGACGCGGGCCTGGAGCGTTGGACCGCCGTGGTGTCCATCGTGCTGCAAACCCCGCGTACCGAAGATCGCCTGCGCAAGAACCCCCTGGGCATCTACATCAATGGTCTGTCGTGGAGTCGCGAACTGGATACGTCCGAAGGAGCCCAGCCATGAAACCGTCTTCTCGCTTTTACGCTTTGCCACTGACCCTGCTGGTTCTGTCGGGCTGCGCCATGCAGGGTAAGCCGCCGCCGGCCATCTCACTCGACGACGCCGTACAGGCCCAGCCGCTGCCCGAGCCGCCGAAGCCCGTGGAAATTATGCCCGTACCGGAGGTACTGCCGATGCCGGCGCAGTTGAAGCCGTTGCCGGAGACCGGGGAGGCTGAGACGACGCCGGAGCCCGCCGATGAAACCGTGCGTGTATCCACGGCCAATGAAGAAGCGCGCATGGCACCGACTCGCGAAGGCTACGTCAATGCCATCCAGGTCTGGCCCTTCACCGATGGGGCGCTGTATCAGGTCTATGCAGCGGTCGGGCGCGTGACGGTGATTGCGCTTCAACCGGGCGAAGAATTGGTCACGGTGGCGGCGGGCGATACCGTGCGCTGGGTCGTGGGCGACACCTCCAGCGGTGCCGGTGACGAGCAGCGCGTCAATGTGCTGGTCAAGCCCATTCGTTCGGACCTGAAAACCAATCTGGTTATTACCACCAACCGGCGTACCTACCTTATCGAGCTGACCTCGACGGACAAGGCCTGGATGGCCTCGGTGTCCTGGGATTACCCGCGTGACCGGATGCTCGCCTTGCAGCGCCGGAATCGGGCCGCTGAAGTGGCTGCACCCGTGGATAGCGGCTTGGCACTGGAGAATCTGCGCTTTCGCTACGCGATCAGCGGCAGTCAGCCGCCGTGGAAGCCGCTGCGCGCCTTTGATGATGGCCGGAAGGTCTATATCCAGTTCCCAGCGGGTATCGCCCAAGGCGAGCTACCGCCCCTGTTCGTGATCGGTGCCGAAGGCGATGGGCAACTGGTGAACTACCGATTCCGTTCCCCGTACTACATCGTCGATCGGCTGTTCGGGGCGGCCGAACTGCGCCTGGGCGGCGACAAGGGCGATGTGGTGCGCATCGAACGCACCGACGGCGTAGCACGGAGGGACTGAGCATGAATCAGGACGAGACGGCCGGCCAGGCCACGCCGCAAGCGGATAAGGTTGCCCCCGATACCGTGACACTTCGTGCCCAGCCGCGCCCGGTGACGCGGTTGAACCGGCGCACCTTGGCGATTCTTACCGGCGGCCTAGCGATCACCGTGCTCGGTGCCACGATTTGGTCATTGCAGCCACCACAGCGTGGGCGCGATGAGCAGACCGAATTGTACAACGTAGAGAGTGTGTCGCGCTCGGACGAACTGGAGCAACTTCCCTCCGACTATTCCGAACTGCCGCCTGATTCACCGCCCAAGGTGCCAGAGTTGGGGCCGCCATTGCCGGGTGACCTGGGGCCAGCCATCGTGAACACACAGCAGCCAGCCGTGGCCAGCTACTCGGCGCCCGGTCATGACTCTGCCGATGCGCTACGCGAGGAGGAAGAGGCCGCGGCGACTTCGTCGCTGTTCTTCCAGACGGGCAACCAAGGCCAAGCGACCACGACAGCCGCAGCATCGCCGTCTTCGCCTGCTATGCCAGATATGGGCAATGCCTTGGCGGCCTTTGATCCGCTGGGCGCCGGGCCGGCCTCGACGTCGGCCCAGTCCACGGATCCCACCGCCGTACAGAACCGGCAGGATCAGAAAGAAGCGTTTCTGCAATCTGGAAACACGGAAACCCGTAATAGAGGAGATCTACAATTGCCCGATTCGCCGTATCAGGTCATGGCTGGGACGGTCATCGCAGGTGCCTTGGTGACGGGCATCAAGTCGGACCTACCGGGCGATGTGATCGCTACCGTGACGGAGCCGGTCTATGACACGGCTACCGGCCAACACCTGCTGATCCCACAGGGCTCACGTATCCTGGGGCGCTACAACAGTCAGGTGAGCTACGGGCAGAGTCGGGTTCAGGTCGTCTGGAACCGCATCATACTGCCGGATACCTCCTCGCTGACGCTCGACAACCTGGCTGGCACCGACCCGGCGGGCTATGCCGGTCTGGAGGATGGTGTCGATTGGCACTGGGATCGTATTTTTGCCGGTGCCGTGCTGACAACGCTACTGGGTGTCGGCGCTGAACTGGCCGCACCGGAAAACCGGCAGGACGGTGATCGCGTCATCATCGCCGGTCGCGACAGCGCGCAAGATAGCATCAATCAGGTAGGCCAGGAGATGACCCGACGCAATCTGAACATTCAACCCACCTTGACGGAGCGGCCCGGCTTGCCGGTACGCGTCATCGTCAACCGCGACTTGGCACTTCGTCCTTACCAGCCACTGTTGCTCAACCAGGGAGCGTCACGATGACTACGACCCGAAAGCTACGTCTCGGCCCACTGCCCAGCACCCAGACCACCAAGCTGACCTTCGCATGCCCGGCCAGCCTGAAGTCCGACCTCGACCGGTATGCTGCGTTGCACGCGCAGACCTACGGCGAGGCGGTCGATGCCGTGACACTGATCCCGCACATGCTGGAGGCGTTCATGGCGGGGGATCGGGGGTTCAAGAAGACGTCTCTGAAAGGTAACAATATACTTGAATAACATTTAGAATGGTTGATGCTGGCTAGGATTCAGGACATTGCCTCCGGTTAGCGCAGTAGCCAAGGTAAGGCGGCATTATAAACAACAGTTGCATTACAATGTGACAACAAAACTGGGGACTCATAAGGGGCAGTCTTTGCGTATTAACCACGCTATCCTGATCCGCGCACTTCCGCCAGATCGTTTGGAGGACTTCGTTAATGATTGGCTGGCCCAGCGTTGCAAAGACTACCACAGCCATGAACTTTGGCGCGGCACAGGTGATATGGGACGCGATGTCACGGGCTATGTGACAGATAAGCGTATGGAAGGTCCGTGGGATAACTTCCAATGTAAGCAGCTCAGCAAGTCACTTTCCGAAAGCTCGGCCTTCATTGAGCTTGGCAAGATATTTATGCACTCCTCTGTCGGTGAGTACTCATTGCCACGCTCCTACATTTTTGTCGCACCGCGAGGTGTGGCTAGGGCTGTGCAGCAGTTTATAGCTCATCCTGAACGCTTTAGAACCGCCTTTCTCGAACGCTGGGATTCTGATATTTCTGGAAAGCTAGTGGAAAAGCAAAGTATACCACTTAGCCCCGAGATCGTTGCCGCGATTAAAGCATTTGATTTCACCAACATCCATTGGCTCGATGCAGCGCGGCTCGTCGAAGATCCCGCGTGCAAGCCCGCTCTGGTTAAATGGTTTGACGAAGATCCTGGCCCCTCGCCACGAGGAGTTGTTCCAGATCAGATCGAGGCCAGTGAGTCTTCATACATCGGCCAGCTGCTTAAACTATACGAAGAAAAAGGTCCGGGAACTTTCCCAGATGCAACAACAGCATTGGCCAGCCCGGAGTTTGGTAAGCATCTGCGTGACCAACGTACTCGCTTCTTTGATTCGGTCGCATTTGATAGGTTTTATAGAGATTCTACCCCTGAGGATTACTTGTTTAATTTTAAGGATGAAGTTTATCACGGTGTAGTTGAAATTCATGATGATGAACATGCAAATGGGCTGACGAGGCTACGCCAAGTGATGCAGCAAGCTGCGATCTTGCAACCATCCGGCATTCTGGGCAAGCATGCAGGTCCTCAAGTGAAACAAGGGACCTGCCATCAGTTCGCAAATGACGGACGTTTGCCGTGGCATCGTTAGAGGACAGAATATTGGACAAACATCCGTTCAATAGCACCCTTGAAACTGGTATTCGGGCCTTGGTAGTGCTTGAGGCTTTTTATCCGCGCCATTGCGATCTGATGGAAATGACGTGGTTTGATCATTTGATCGTACATACAGGCGATATCGATGGGCAGGATGTACCAGAAAGTCTCCATCCCGATCTGCCTAATCGTACCGGTGAACTCCTAGTTCGTCGTCAGCTGGTAGAGAGAAGCCTGCGTATGATGCAGCAAATGCACCTTGTTGACGTTTTTGAGACGGAAGCTGGAATAGAATTTTGCGCCAGTGAGGAGGCTCCAAGTTACGTGGAACTTCTGCAGGCGCCTTATTCTCTCGCGCTTAAGGACCGAGCTAGATGGATGGCGGATCGCTTTGCTCAACAGGAGAACGTTGAAATTCGGGAGCTCATTGAAGGCCAGATTGGTCGCTGGACTACGGAATTCACGACCGATGACACATCTTCGGGGCGATCAGTATGAATGGTATCCGGCTGCGTCATCTCGTCTTCACTGGCTCCGGCATTGAGCCTGCCGAACTTGAGTTTGATGAGGGGCTCAATATTATCTATGGTGCCTCGAATACTGGTAAGTCCTTCGCTTCGAAGGCCATTCTGTTCATGCTCGGTGTTTCCAAGAGTCTACCCGCAATTGAAGAAATTGCTGCTTATGAATCGGTTTGGCTAGGCCTGACTCTACCTGATAATCGCGATGTTACGCTTTACCGTGCAACACAGGGTGGCCAGTTCAAGTTCTATCAGGGACTACTCAAGAAGGCCGATGTCAAAGATGGTTTAGTGCTGCGTCAGCAGCACGATTCAAAGCGTACTGATACTGTTTCACACCTATTGCTCGATGCTATGGGGGTCGCCGGAAAAACGGTCGTTCGAGATGGTAACTGCAAGAAGGACACGCTGTCCATTTACTTGTTATCGCCCTACGTTGTAGTGTCCGAGCAGGATATTATTGCCGAGAAAAGTCCTGTCTTTACCTCGGGGTCGCCTTCCCAGCGTACCTTCGAGCAGAACTTGTTCAAGTTTTTGCTTACCGGTGTTGACGACGCTGCGGCCGTTACAGTTCCGAAACCCTCCGAACGCAAAGTGGCCAAGGCTGCGAAAATTGAACTAGTTGATGAGTTGATTGCTCAGATCAATGTAGAGCTCGGCGAGAATCCGCCAGATGAAAGGGAAAT
This sequence comes from Salinicola corii, assembly GCF_008298015.1. Taxonomy (GTDB): domain Bacteria; phylum Pseudomonadota; class Gammaproteobacteria; order Pseudomonadales; family Halomonadaceae; genus Salinicola; species Salinicola corii. The sequence continues at coordinate 14,802 of NZ_VTPX01000001.1, forward strand.
CGAAGAACAGCTAGAGCGACTGGAGCAAAGTGCAAGTAACCTTGTGTTTAGGCTAAAGGATGCCCAAGCAAAACTTGATGCCCTTGCAGGTGAAAGACGAAAATCCATAGAGTGCCGCCGCGAGTTATTAGAAAGGTCGGGAGAGCTTGATCTAACGATTGAGCGTTTCTCTAAATTACAGGCTGTCTACAGCTCGGACCTTCAGCGCCTGCAGTCAATTGAAGAAGGAGGGTTCGTGCTCGTGGCGATGACCGACATGGATTGTCCGGTCTGTGGTGCTCCGTCTGATGCCCAAAAACATAATCATGCTGCGGAAGAGATTGCGATGGCGCATAAAGCTGCTGCCGCTGAAGCTCGCAAGATCGAGCGTGAACAACGTGAGCTGACTCAAACTATAGCTTCTCTGGAGGCAGAAGCTGTAGGGCTGCGCCGGACCGTTGATTTGGAGAAAACCGAGATTGATAGGCTCGATGGCGAGATTGAGAAGGCGCGCCCACATGAAACTTCTTTGCGAGAAAGTTACGAAGTATATGTTTCGAAGCGATCCGAGATAGTAAATGTACTCGACCTTTATAAGCGCCGCTCCAATCTGTCGATACGGAGAGCTGAAATCGACGCCGAACCAACCAGACGAAGTAAAGGCGATGCACCATCAGTAGGCCCAGATTCGACTACATTGTTCCGGTTTGGAGAGACAGTGAAGTCTGTACTAACTGAATGGCGCTTTCCCGATGCAGACAAAGTGCAGTTTGACACAGAAGCTATGGATATTATCGTTGCCGGAAAACTCCGTGCCGCCAACGGCAAAGGTGTTAGGGCAATTCTTCATGCAGCTTTTAATGTGGCCATTGTTGTTTTCTGTATCGAAAATGAACTTCCATACCCTGGCTTCCTCGTTCTTGACACTCCATTGCTCACTTATCGTGAGCCGATGACATCGCGCTATGGTGAGTTGTCGGAAGATGAAAAGGTCCTTAAGAAGACAGGTCTGGCTGAACATTTCTACAAACATCTCTCTAGCCTCAAGGACAAAGTGCAGTTCATCGTAATCGAAAACTCTGATCCACCGACTGCTATCCGAAATGTTGCTCGTATTGAGACCTTCAGTGGCCTTGAAGGCAATGGTCGATTCGGTCTATTGGCAAGAAGTACGTGATCGCGCCCGAAGTTTGAATATCACTTTCGTCTTGGCCGTGAGGTTACGCGATTACCACTGTGTCGGGCAGGGAGCTTGGGCATATGGATGATGCCGCTGTGCTTCTGGTACTATGGCCTTTGGTTGATGATGGTATGGAAAACACTGCCGCTGGAAAAATCGCTGCATCACCCGCGGAAACAAAGAGCCCGTGATTCTGACGGTAAAAGCGACGGTAAAGCCCCAAATCAACCTTTTGTGAAATCTTTACTTTCAATAGGTTAGAGCTCTCGTTGATGATTGAGTGGGAGTAGGCGCTACTAGTCGTTTAGATTTGAAAAACCGCTGCTTTTTGCAGCGGTTTTTTGGAGTGCTCTTTTCGGCGAGTTCGTTGTTGTTGCTGGCTCCGGGTTTTACCCTAAGTATTGCTGCAACGCTTCTATTAGTTTCTGGCGATATTTAAAAAGATCGCTTACCGATTCAATATCTACAAGCTCTTGCTGTTTATCCTTGAAGAAGCCGATACGCTTGATGCTCTTCGTGTTGAAGTGAAGCCGGCAGAGGGGCTTGCGGTTATTGTCATCAAGGAGGATGGCGCAGTATGACTTTGCATCACGCATAGAAATGCGCGATACATCGACAACCTCTGACAGGATCGAGCGAACGATATTGTATGCATCGATCTCTTCTTGAGTGGTTACAATGTCATCTTGTTCGGGTGCTAGCTGTGCCTGAATAGGCTCGGGTTGAGGGATGGTATCATCTACGTAGTTCCGAGCCAGAGCACCTTTCAAGCGCTGTGCCACTTGTTCCTTGATATACAGCTTACCTGCCTCTCTAACGATTGGCATGAATTCATCGATTACCTGTCTGGTGTGTCGACCTTCGTAGAATCGAGAGACAATGAATTTCACGAACTCTTCGGGAGGCTCTTTGATCGTTTCTTCGATGGCTCGTTTGGCAAGGTTTGTATATTTCAGCCGGTTCGCCGTGCTCAAAATCGCTTCTACATCGAAGTTGGGCTTCGTGAATTTACGTAGCTCTTCCACGTCACCGTCGTTAAAGTCCTCAAGGTCGAATATAAAGAAAGGGCGCGAGTCGAGTTTGTTTTGTGCGTCCAGGTCGGAATAGAAACGGTATTTTAAGCCGTTGGTAAGAATGGCGAACTTGGCTTCAGTACACCCGAAATAGCGGAACAACTGAGAGTATTGGGTATTGGCAAGGTCGGTCCCCAGCGGTTTGCATTCGATCAGTATCGACAGTTCGTCGTCCTTTCGGATGGCATAGTCGACTTTCTCGCCTTTCTTCGTCCCGACATCTGCGGTGAATTCCGGGACTACCTCCCGTGGATCGAAGGGGTCGTAGCCGAGCGCCGCGAGCAATGGCATGACCAGCGCAGTTTTCGTCGCTTCTTCGGTCTTGATGTGGTCCAGCTGGTCACGCCCCCGCTGGGCAATACTGCTGAGCTTGTCTCCTAGTTCCATGTTTCCCTCGCGTACGAAAATTTTTGTATTGTTACGTTCCATAACACATTAGACCGATGCAAGGATGAGGGCAAAGCGACTTTAGCGGGATATCAACGATTCATGCCGCTGCAAACACCCAGTATTTCAAGACGCTAGGACGCTGGGAGTGTTCGACTCTACTTTTCATGCGATCTTCAATTCTTTTTTCGCCGAGCCTCGGCTTCCGTTTCCTCATCGTCACTGGCCTGATGGAGTTCATGGCTACTAGTCCGAGGTCGTAATCGGGTCATGCGGGTTTGTAGGGCTGCCCCCGCATCAGCAACGGCCGGGCAATTCCTCCTCCTGACGAGTAGCCGCGCGGATAAAGGCGGTCGGGGATTGGCCGAGCACCTTGCGAAACATGCTGGAGAAGGCGCCCGGACTGTCGTAGCCGAGTTCCAGCGCGGTTCGGGTAACGGAGCTACCGGCTAGTAGCCTGGGAACGGCGGCCATCAGGCAGGCCTGTTGACGCCATACGGCGAACGACAGGCCGTTCTGCTGGCGGAACAAGCGATTGAAGGTGCTCTGGCTGCGGTGCAGTTGCCGCGCCCATTTCTTAGACGGCATGCTGGACTGGCGCTTCGATGCACTATGCCCTGCGGTGATTGGCTTTTGGATGGGTGCGGTCATGGTGGGGTTGCGACACCCCATTCCCACCCAAAGGACGCGTATCGAATAGTTGCAGCCGCGAAGACATGTCAGGCATCTAATCGCCCGCCACAAAGGCGGGCTGTAGTGTGAGACAGGGGGAGGTATTCCCCCTGACCTTACTCTGCCAATGCCGCTGAATATTTTCGACCCGCGCTGAGCCAAGCGATGATGGCCAAGCTCAAGGCCACGAGCGAAATGATTGCGCCCGCCCAGTTCGGAGAGGCCAAGCCGTACCCGGTGGCAATCGTTGCGCCACCTACCCATGCGCCAATCGCATTACCGAGGTTGAACATGCCTATGTTCACCGAGGCAGCCATCGTGGGCGCTCCGGCCTGGCTGGCACGGTCCATCACCAGTTTCTGGATCGGGGCGACTGTCGCGAAGCCAAAGGCGGCCATGAGGAAGACAGCGGCCGACGCGACAATGCCGCTTTCAACGCCGAGCCAGAAGACGAAAAGTACCGCGGCCTGTGCGCCGAGTGTCACAAACAGCGTTCCGAAAAGTGAACGGTCAGCAAAGCGCCCCCCCATCCAGTTGCCAACCGCCAGGCCGAGCCCGAACAGAACCATCAGTATGGCGATACCCGTGTCAGAAAACCCCGCCTCTTCAGTCATCATAGGGGCGATGTAGGTGATGGAAGTAAAGAATGCGGCAGGACCGAAGACAGTGATGCCCATGGCGAGCAAAACCTGTGGGTCTGTGAAGGCACGTAGTTCACTCCTCAACGCGATGGCCTTGCCTGCCTTGATTTGAGGCACCAGCAGCGTGAGGCTGATGACGGTGACGAGACCGATCCCGGCGATCAGCCAGAATACCAGTCGCCAGCTGTAGGCCTGAGCGAGCCAGGTGCCTGCAGGTACACCGAGCAGGTTTGCCATCGTAAGTCCGGAGAACATGAAAGCGATGGCACTCGCTTGGCGATCTTTCGCGACCAGAGAGGCGGCGATGATGGAGCCAATGCCGAAGAAAGTTCCGTGATTGAACGCTGTTAAAATACGACCTGCCAGTGCGATGGAAAACGTCGGCGCCACTGCCGTAATCACGTTACCAAGCGTGAAGATTAAGGCGAGGCAGATCAACATCGTTTTACGCGGTACTTTGGCGCCTAGAATCGTCAGGATTGGCGCACCCACGAACACGCCTAGCGCGTAGGTGGTGGCCATTAAACCTGACGTGGGGATATCGATGCCGAAGTCCCTGGCAATCTGGGGGAGGATGCCAGCGACAACGAATTCAGTCATTCCGATACCGAATGCGCCAATCGCCAGCGCGAAAAGTGCTATTGGCATGATAGTATCTCCGTATATGATATGCTTATCCGAATGTGATTCGGTTTTCTCAATTTTATTGGCAATGCTATTCGGAGGTAAATCGAGAATGGCGCCATCAGATAAAGAAACAGATGCTATTCGGCAGATAAGGCATCATCCGGCCGAACTCGATTCCATCGACCGAAAAATATTAGGCGCACTCGCTGAAGATGCGTCGCGCAGCTACGCCGAACTCAGCAAGATGGTGAACTTATCCGCCCCCGCTGTGCATGACCGGGTAAAAAGGCTCAAGCGCGATGGGGTCATCAAGGGCACCGTCGCGATTCTTGATGGCTGCAAGCTTGGCCGAACGCTTCTGACCTTTCTGCTGGTCGATACCAGTAGCTACAGCGCGACGCGTAAACTACTGACCTTCGCCGAAAGACCCGAGGTAGAAGAGCTGCATACCGTCGCAGGAGATGGCTGTGTGCTAATCAAAGTGCGCGCGGCTAACACCGAGTCTCTTGAGGATTTCCTGATGGAGATTCAAAGCCTGGAAGGTGTCAGGTCTGTCCGCAGCTACATTGCACTCTCAACATTCTTGGAAAGAGGTCCATCGCCAGATTAGGCCAACTTCTCCAAAGCGTTATGGAAGGGGGCAGGAATCATGGGCAAGGTTAATTTGATCTGCTGTCGCACTGTTATTGATCGGATGATGCCTCAGATCAAAGCGTAGGTTCGGTCACGATTCGCGAATCATCTTTAGCAGGGTGATGGCCAAAAACGTGAGCGTATTCTCTCCCAAATGGCGTGGGCCGCGCGCCAGTTCATGTCGAATGTACACATGGTAAAAGCCATGATGGCGCTGATTCGCAATGCGGCCCGGCTTTGGGGACATCGTAAACGGGCCAACCAGGTTTGTAGGGCTGCCCCCGCATCAACTACCGCCGGGCATCTCCTCCTCCTGCCGAGTAGCCGCGCGAACGAAGGCGGTCGGGGATTGACCGAGCACCTTGCGAAACATGCTGGAGAAGGCGCCGGGGCTGTCGTATCTCAGTTCCAGCGCGGTTCGGGTAACGGAGCTACCGGCTAGCAGTCTGGGGAGGGCGGCCATCAAGCAGGCCTGCTGGCGCCATACGGCGAAGGACATGCCGGTCTGCTGACGGAACAGACGATTGAAGGTGCGTTGGCTGCGATGCAGTTGCCGCGCCCAGTCCTCGGGCAGGCTGTGAATATGCGGCTGGGCGAGAAAGTCTCTGCACAGGCTGGCCAGTTCGGGATCGTGCGGCAAAGGCGCAAACAGCGGCAGCGACGGTGCCAGTTGGAGCTCGTGCAGCAGAAGTTGGGCGAGGGCGCCATCGCGACCGCTCTCGTCATAGAGCGCGGGCATGTTGGCGGAGGCCAGCAGCAGATGATGAAGCAGTGGCGACACGACCAGCACTTCGCAACTGGGGGAATGGCGTGGCGCCGCATCGGGCTCGATATATAGGCTGCGGGTACTGACGCCGTTCATCCGCACCCGGTGCCGCTTGCCCGCCGGCAACCAGACACCGCTGTAGGGCGGTACCATCCAGGTTCCGTCATCGGTATCCACTTCCATCAAGCCCGTCATGCCGTAGAGAAACTGGGCACGGCGATGGGTGTGAAAGTCGAGCAAGGTGCCGGGGCTGTAGTCGGTGCCGATGGCCACGACGGGCCGGGCTACATGATCCACGTCCGCCAGCGGGATATTGCGCATCGTCGTCAACCTGGCCGAAACACGACGATTATTGGCCAACGGGCGAATGTCGGCCACCCCCCATCGGAATATCGTTCCTGTCGTTGGATTTCTCGGGAGTGTTCCGGTGTATAGCGTATTGCTTCTCTGCGGCGGGCTGGCCGGCGTGACGACCGTGCTGTTCGGTTTCGGTGGCGGCTTCGTCGTCGTTCCCTTGATGGTTACCTTGCTGATTGCCGTCCACGGGGCGGATAGCGTGGCCGGCCAGGCGGCCATGCATATCGCGGTGGCCACTTCGACCGCACTGATGATCTTCGCTGCCTCTCTATCGACCTGGCGTCACCACCGGCGACGGACCGTGCAATGGCGTCTGGTGCGTCCGCTGGTGGGCTATATCGCCATCGGTGCCGTGCTCGGGGCGGCAGCGGCGGTGTCGGTAAGTGGAGAGTGGGTGCGCTGGATGTTCGTCGGCTATCTGGCGATCACGATTGCGGATGCCACCCTGCGGCCCGGTTTTCTGCATCGGGCGAGTGGGGAGGTTCGCCCCATGGGCCGTCTGATGACGGCGGTGACAGGCTTGTTCATCGGTATCGTTGCGGCCTTTCTGGGGGTTGGCGGCAGCGTGATGACCGTGCCGCTGATGCGTCGCAGAGGGGCCAGCATGACGGCGGCCACGGCGATGGCCAATCCGTTGTCGTTGCCCATGGCGATCAGTGGCACCGCAACTTATGTGCTGTTGTCGGCCGGCGATACCCCTCTGGGCGCCTGGTATGCGGGGTACGTGGATCTGCGCGCCTTGCTGGCGCTGGCGGTGGGGTCGTGGCTCGGCATTCGCCTGGCGTCGCGATGGATCGGGCGCATTCCCGATCGCATTCATGCCGGGGTCTACCTGCTGCTGCTGACGGTCGTGCTGGCGGTAATGGTCGTCATGCACTGAGACGTTCCAGACTTGCATGACGCCTCTCCGTATAACTATCGCATGTATTCGACACAACTCACTTTGACGTACTGGCTCGGTTGCGTTGGACTTCGTCATGCAGCCATCGATGAAAATGTGGACAGTAGGAATGCATAGGACGGTGTCGCGAACAAACCAGATAGTGGCGCTTCGGCATTCTGATCCATTGACTGGCGAGCGTGACCAGGCCGCCTCGCTCAAACCAGGGAGCCACGTGTGTGTAGCGTCCCAGAGCCACTCCCATGCCCGATAACGCCACGAGCTCGGCGACGATGGAGAGCTTGTCGATAGGCATCTGCAGCGCCAGGTCGAGCCCACTGAGCGAGGCGCCAAGGGCACCTCATAGCGCGATTGGGACAGGTGGTGGTCACCAACTGCCTGGGTGATGAGTATTTAAAGTTTCATCTCGCCATCTTGTGGGTACTAAGATGCCCATTTTCTTGCTATCTCATGCAGGCCGCATCATAGTGAGCACTTGAGTACTCACAAGCTGTCTAATGAGTCTTTAAATACCCAATCTGACGAGATGGCAATGAAGCGGCCACGCAGCTACTCCCGCGTCACCAAGCAGGCACTTTCGATCCTCGGCAAGCTGATCAAAGCTGGCCGCTTGGAGCGGGAGCTCACCGCTGCCGAACTGTCTGAACGCGCAGGCATCTCGCGTAAGACCCTCCGCAACATCGAAAATGGCGAAGCCGGCACAGAGATCGGCATCGTCTTCGAGGTCGCCACACTCGTTGGCGTGCGGCTGTTCGATGTCGACGACCGGGCAGGTGCGATGCATAACGCCCATCTCGAGGAAAAATTGACGTTGCTGCCGAAGCGGGTTCGCCCGAGCAGGCAGGAGGTCGATGATGACTTCTAGGCTGGCGCAGCCACGAGAGGCCTATGTCTGGATCTGGTTGCCGGGAGAGACACAACCCGTGGTGGCCGGTCGCGTCACGCAGCACGGCGATAGCTACAGCTTCAACTATGGCGCCAGCTACCTGGCGCGCGATGGCGCGATCCCGATCTATGGCCCCGAACTGCCCCTGCGCCGCGGCCTGATCGAACCGACCGCTGGCCTGTCGATGGCCAGTTGCCTGCGTGACGCCTCGCCCGATGCCTGGGGGCGCCGGGTGATCATCAATCGTCTGATGGGGGGCAAGGCCGACGCCGCAACTGACGACATCTCCGAACTCACCTATTGGCTCGAATCGGGGTCGGACCGGATCGGTGCCCTCGACTTCCAGCATTCCGCCACGGAATACGTGCCTCGCCTCAAGGCCGAGGCGTCTTATGAAGAGTTGCTGGAAGCGGCTGAACGGATCGAGAAGGGTGTCCCGCTGACGCCAGCCCTCGACCAGGCGTTGAACCATGGCACTTCGATCGGCGGCGCCCGCCCGAAGGCCCTGATCGACCATGGCGATCGCAAAATGATCGCCAAGTTCTCGTCGAGCACGGATATTTACAGCGTCGTGAAGGCGGAATTTATCGCCATGAAGCTGGCGGCTGCATGTGAGCTCGATGTCGCCCCGGTCTCGATGACCGCGGCGGCCGGCAAGGATGTGCTGCTCATCGACCGCTTTGATCGCATCAAGTCAGGGGCTGGCTGGCAGCGCAAAGCGATGGTGTCAGCGCTGACGATGCTCGGCCTTGACGAAATGATGGCGCGCTATGCGTCTTACGAAGACCTTGCCGAAGTCATCCGTCACCGCTTCACCGACCCGAAGCCAACGCTGCGAGAGCTCTACGCTCGGATCGTCTTCAATATCCTGTGCGGCAACACGGACGATCATGCCCGCAACCATGCCGCGTTCTGGGACGGCAGGATGCTCTCGTTGACCCCGGCCTATGACATCTGCCCGCAGGGGCGAGCGGGCAACGAGGCGACGCAGGCGATGCTGATCAAGGGCGAAAACCGTATGAGTACGCTGCACAGCTGTCTCGCGGCCGCCCCGGACTTCCTGCTCAATGACGAACAGGCCCAGGCCATCATCGAGAACCAACTCGTCACGATCGCCAGTGAATGGGGCGGGGTCTGCGAGCAAGCCAAACTGACCGAGACCGACCGCACGCTTTTTGCCGGTCGACAGTTTTTGAACAGCTACTGCGTCGAAGGCCTCGGGGCCGCGCATAGCACGATACTGGATGGCTTTGCGGCCGCACGCGCGCAGTTACTCGGCTAACAAGGCGGCGAGTCAATCCCTTCGGCCCGCGCAGCGCAACCAGCGTCATTTCGGCGAGATCGCAATCTGCTATGGATGCTGTTCACTGACGCCGAACTGCGCCGGGTCATTGCCGACTGGTCGATCCAGGCGCCGCTCATTCTCTCCAGCTTCCGGCGCGACTACGCGCGGGCGGATGGCGACCCCGCCATTGGTAACCTGGTGAAGGAACTCACTGCGCACTCTCCCGAGTTTCGCCAATGGTGGCACCGCCACGAGGTGGATGCTCCTTGCCAGGGTGTACGCGCGCTCGAGCTCGATGGACTGGGCAAGGTCGGCTTCGAGCACTCTAGCCTGATCGTCGACGAAGGTCGGCACCTGCGTCTTGTGGTGTATGTCGTGCAGGAGATGGATCCCCAGGCCGAAGCTTTCGCCCGCTGGGTGATTGGCGAAGTCGGGGGCTAGGGCATGCCAGTCTTCATGCCTCTCTCATAGCGCTTGGTGAGCGGCAACAGACTCCGCTGGAATGACACACAGGTGCCCCAGGCTAGTGACTCGAACACGGCCTGGGTATGATCCTCGCGGGATAGCTCATGGTTGCTGAGTACACGTTCGGCGGCCTCGGTGCCTATTTCCGCCATGTCTTCGGAGGATAGTGCTGGAGGCCCGGTGACGTTAAGGATTGCGAGTTAAATGTGATAGCCAGGGTCGTTGAAGAGAACGCGCATTGTAGCGAGCATGCCACTGCAGAGCGGGTGTTGTTCTCAACAAGGTCGGCTTACTGCTGCTTGGTGGCTTTTGCCACATGCTGCCAGAACGTGTTCAAGGGGCGGTTGGTTGCTAGCGTGCTTGGCGCGACCAGTCCGAACCTCCGGTCTATCGATGGTGCCAACGGCAGCGCGCGCAACCCCTTTCTATCCGCCGGTAGTACGGATTCCGGCACTATTGCGATGCCCATACCCTCGCGTACTAACGCGCAGGCGCTAGCCCAGTCGCGTACGGTCACTTGAATATCCGTTAATTCCCATCCCGCATCTCGAGCCAAGCTCTGGCCGTTCACACTGCAGCCGCCAGTGGCGTGAATGAACGGTTGTGTGGCGATTTCAGCGAAGTCGACACCTTGCGTAGACGCCCGCCGCGCCAAGGGATGAGAAGTGGGTGTCAGGACTACCCAAGCATCGCGACCGAGTATCAAGGCTTGACGATCCGGTGTGGGATTCAACACCACACCGAGGTCGATGGCGCCACTGGCTAACCACGTCTCAACTTCTTCATCGGTACCTTCCAGGGCTACGACCTCGATACCGGGGTGGCGCTGACGGAAGGTGGTCAGTAGGAGAGGGAGTTGATTCGAGATGACCGAGGGGAAGCTGCCTAGACGAATACGACCGCTACCAAGCCCTTCCTGTTCGTCAGCCAAACCGTGGATTGCTTCGAGACTCGCCAGCATGTAACGGGCGTGCCCGACTACCGGTTCACCAAAGGCGGTCACACTGATTCCCCCTCGCGAACGGGTGAACAGCTTTGCCCCCAACGTCTTTTCCATCTGAGCGATGGCCTGGCTGGCGCCGGACTGGGTCATGCCGACCCTTTCGGCGGCCCGCGAGATGGCGCCAGCGTCCGCGACGGCGACAATCAAGCGCCAGTGGACGAGATTCATCATGGGAGTAGCTCAGCTAATGGCTATTGGTTGAAGGATTAATTTTACAGGTAGGCGGGCTAGAAGCACCCTCGATAGGTCCATGTCGATTGTCAGCGTGGTTTATCAACAGGAGAAACTGCCATGAAGCTTTATTACGCGCCCAACACCTGTTCACTCTCGCCCCATATCGTTCTACGTGAGCTTGGTTTGTCCTTCGAGCTGGTACGCGTGGATAACCGCCATAAAACGACGGAGGCCGGGGAAGACTTTCTTGCCATCAATCCGAAAGGATACGTCGCGGCACTGGCATTGGCAGACGGCTCGGTACTGACTGAAGGCCCTGCCATACTTCTGTATCTGGCCGATCTATCATCGCAGACGGCTCTCGCGCCGCCCGCCGAAAGTTGGGAGCGATATCGGCTTCAGGAGTGGCTGGCATTCATCAACAGCGAGATCCACGCTGGCCTGGCGCCGCTGTTCAACGAGAGGCCGCCTGAAACGGCCTGTGATCTCTTCCGCGACAAAATATTCAAACGCTTTGACTATCTCGAAGGCGTGTTGAGTAACCAAAGCTATTTGATGGGTGAGAGCTTCGGTGTCGCGGACGCTTATCTCTATACGGTCACTGGGTGGTGCCGTTTCTTCGGTATTGCGCTTGACCCATGGCCGGTGCTGGCGAGCTATGTGGAGCGGATCGGAGACAGGCCGGCTGTGCTGGCGGCACGGCAAGCGGAGGGCACTTAGTCGGCGTTGGTGTCCCGCATGCCCAGGCTTGAAGCGTCTGCCCGCGGGCCTTTCTTTTGGAGCGCACTGGGCGCAGGTACCATGCACTTCAGCCAACGCTCGCCTCCGCTTCACTGCTTGCCGGGAATCTCCTTGCCATGACACGCGTCGCCCACTTCGTGAATACCCCGGACGTCTACTACACCGTGCGTGAAGCCCATGGCAAACACTTAGACTATCGCCGCCGGTTCTAAGGGAGAACTACGGAGGGGATGTGCTGACCACTCGCTGTGACGTCACCGACAAGGATGATGCGAAGTAGCGTAGTTTCGAAACACGCTGCGAACGATCGGCTTCGAGGTGAAGTTTAAGCCGTTCGTCCAGCGCGCGGATGGTTCCACCAAGGCGACTGGGGAGTGGGTATTACGCTCGATGCCATCGAATATGTGGCGCAAGCGAGTGTAGTGGGGCTGGTCTCGGGCAATGGCGCCGGCTCACAGCTGGTTTTGGATCTGCCGGGCGGCGCGGACTGAAGGATACCGTCGCGTGCGACGCAAAGACGTTTACATTTCTGTCGCTGTCCCCCCCGCCGATCCTGGCTTTAGATCGTGTCATGAGCCTGTCTCATGTTCTTTTGCGGATAAATCATTTTTACTCATCCGGTGATTCTGGCATAAAGCACACATCATTTTCGATGTTCAGACAACGGGAAGGGGTTGATCGCGAGATTCAGCAATGGAGCTGGAAGGTTCTCGCAAGCCATCAATCCATGCCACTGTTGTCTTGGCGACCAAGGCGCAGGCTAGCGATGAGTCACGATTTCACATTCGATATCAAGAGCGTGCGGTTCGACGAACATTACCGTCCGGCCGAGAACACGCGCACCACCACCAACTTTGCCAACCTGGCGAGAGGGGAGCAGCGCGAGGAAAATCTGCGCAATACGCTGACGATGATCGACAACCGTTTCAATGCCCTGGCGCATTGGGACAACCCCAGGGCGGATCGCTATGCCGTCGAGCTCGACATCATCACCGGCGAGCTGAGCGTGGGGGCCGAGGACGAGGACGACACCTTCCCGGCGATCGAAATGCTCAAGACGACGATCATCGACAAGCACGCCGACAAGCGCATCCCAGGGATGGTGGGGAACAACTTCTCCTCCTACGTGCGCGACTACGACTTCAGTGTCTGGCTGTCGGAGCACAACCGGGATCGTTCCGAGTTCGGCATCCCGGAGGGCTTCGGCGACCTGCATGGCAAGCTGTTCAAGCTGTTCGTCGACTCCGATGCTTACCGGGCTTCCTTCAGCAAGCCACCGGTGATCTGCCTCAGCGTCTCCAGCAGCAAGGTCTATTGCCAGACCGACAATCGCCACCCCGTGCTGGGCGTGGAGTACGCAAACGACGAATCCTCGCTGACGGACTTCTACTTTGGCAAGATGGGTCTGCAGGTGCGCTACTTCATGCCGCCGCATGCTGTCGCGCCGCTGGCGTTCTATTTTTCCGGCGATCTGCTCTCCGACTACACCGATCTCGAGCTGATCAGCGCCATCAGCACCATGGAGACGTTCCAGAAGATCTATCGCCCCGAGATCTACAATGCCAATTCGGTGGCAGGCAAGATCTACCAGCCCAGCCTCGAGCATCAGGACTACTCGCTGACGCGCATCGTCTACGACCGCGAAGAGCGCAGCCAGCTGGCCGTCGAGCAGGGCAAGTTCACCGAGCGGCACTTCATCAAGCCCTACCGCCATGTACTCGAGCAGTGGTCGGCCGATTATTCTCTTTGATTAACCCGTTCCAACGACATCCTTTGATCAACCCGTTATTAAGGTCACTTTTGCATGAAGACTTTGTTGCCCACGTCGACGGCCGGTAGCCTGCCCAAGCCCGCCTGGCTGGCCCAGCCCGAGACGCTCTGGTCGCCGTGGAAACTGCAGGACGAGGAACTGGCCGAGGGCAAGCGGGATGCACTGCGGGTCTCCCTGCACGATCAGCAGCGCGCGGGCATCGATATCGTCAGTGACGGCGAGCAGACCCGTCAGCACTTCGTCACGACCTTCATCGAGCACTTGAGCGGCGTCGATTTCGAACAGCGCGAGATCGTCAAGATCCGCGACCGTTACGACGCCAGCGTGCCCTCGGTGGTCGGCCCCGTGGCGCGGGAAAAGCCGGTCTTCGTGGAGGATGCCAAGTTCCTGCGCCAGCAGACCGACCAGCCCATCAAGTGGGCGCTGCCCGGGCCCATGACCATGGTCGATACGCTCTATGACGGCCACTACAAGAGCCGCGAAAAGCTGGCCTGGGAGTTCGCCAAGATCCTCAACCAGGAAGCTCGCGACCTGGCGGCGGCCGGCGTGGATATCATTCAGTTCGATGAGCCCGCCTTCAACGTCTTCTTCGACGAGGTGAACGACTGGGGCATCGCCGCCCTGGAAAAAGCCATCGAAGGGGTCGAGTGCGAGACTGCCGTGCATATCTGCTACGGCTATGGCATCAAGGCCAACACCGACTGGAAGAAGACCCTGGGGTCGGAGTGGCGCCAGTACGAGGAGATCTTCCCCAAGCTGCAGGCGTCGAACATCGATATCGTCTCGCTGGAGTGCCAGAACTCCCACGTGCCGATGGAGCTGATCGAGCTGATCCGGGGCAAGAAGGTGATGGTCGGGGCGATCGACGTGGCCACCAACACCATCGAAACGCCGGAAGAGGTCGCCGACACCCTGCGCAAGGCGCTGCAGTTCGTCGATGCCGACAAGCTCTATCCCTGCACCAATTGCGGCATGACGCCCTTGTCCCGCCAGATCGCGCAAGGCAAGCTGAAGGCTTTGAGCGCTGGTGCGGAGATCGTTCGGAAGGAGCTCGCGGCTCGATAGCGGGGTTCCAGGCGGCGAAAGACGCGACGGTGGTCATGAAGACTCTGGCCGGTGCGCTTGCAGCAAGTCGCCGACACCGGCCTTCAAGCGTTCTCGGGAACCCCTGCCATGACTACCGTTGCCATCTTCGTCGACACCCAGAACGTCTACTACACCGTGCGCGACGCCTACGCCAAGCAGTTCGACTATCGCCGGTTCTGGGCGAAGGCGACGGCGGGCCGGGAGGTGCTGACCGCGCGCTGCTACGCCACCGATAAAGGCGACTCCAAGCAGCGCGGTTTTCAGAACACGCTGAGGACCATCGGTTTCGAGGTGAAGTTGAAGCCGTTCATCCAGCGCGCGGATGGGTCCGCCAAGGGCGACTGGGACGTGGGCATCACGCTCGATGCCATTGAGTACGCGGCGCGGGCGGATATCATCGTGCTGGTCTCCGGCGATGGGGATTTCGACCTGCTGGCACGCAAGATCCGCGAGGTCCACGACAAGCGCGTCGAAGTCTACGGCGTGCCCAAGCTCACCGCGCACTCGCTGATCAACGCGGCGAGCCAGTTCATTCCCATCGAGGGCGATCTGCTGCTGGGTTGACTCTCCTGCACGCCCCATGGGCTTTCGAATAGGCGTCGAGACTGGGAGCCTCATGGGGAGACCGGATGGCAATCGGTTGCCGCCACACGGACTCCGGCTCACCCCGTGCGTACGCTACGGCTGGCATAGGTGTTGTAAAGTCGCCGCTGATTCAGGGCGTCCTGCTTTGGCGCGATGCCGAATTCACGCGAATACTCTCGGCTGAATTGCGAGACGCTTTCGTAACCCACCTGATAGGCCGCATCGCTGACATTGGCTGCCTCCGACACCATCAATCGACGCGCTTCCAGCAAGCGCAGCTGTTTCTGGAACTGCAGCGGCGTCATGGACGTCAGCGCCTTGAAGTGCTGATGAAACGACGATGGGCTCATTCCGGCCAGTTCAGCCAACTGCTCCACCCGCCAGGTCCGAGCGAAGTCGAGATGGAGGGTCGAGATCGCCTTGGCGACCCGTTCGATATTCGACTCCGGCAGTACCAGCTTGCGCAACTCCCCGCCATGCGGCCCGCTCACCAGCCAGTAGCAGATCTCCCGCATCACGGAGGCGTGGAGGATGGGGATCGATTGGGGCGATGCCGTCATGCGCAGTAGGCGCAGGACACAGTCAACCAGCGTCTCGTCCACCCGGCCCACGAAAACGCAGGGCCCGGACTCCGCAACCGGGGCAGGCGGATCCTCCAGTCGCTCCAGCACGTCGCGCACCATTGCCACGTCGAAATCGATGACGACGCCGACGTAGGGGGCTTCGGCGCTGGCCTCGACGATGCGTCCGGTGGCCGGGAGTTCGACGCTCACGACCAGGCAGTCCATGGCGCCGTAATCGAGCCGATCATCGCCGAAGTGAATCTCCTTCGCGCCCTGCAGAACAACGCAGAGCGATGGCCGGTAAATTGCCCGGATCGGCAGCATGGCCTGATAGGAGCGGACGATGTTGAACCCGTCGATCAACGTCGGGAACAGGCCCTGGCCGCCGCCTTGCTCCTCGATATAGGTCTCGACCGCCGACAGCAGGGGTGACGTCATGTGCGCCTCCAGTTGTTGGTGTGGCCAGCGTCGCGGCCGACATTCCGACAGGCTATTCGTGACTGCAGGAATAGGCAAATTTTTTGAAAGTTAGGGCATTCTGATTATGGGACGCGCCAGTTAGCGTGATGAGGGCGGCGCTGGCGGAAGCCGCCTGGCCGTCCTTGCGGCGGCCTCTCCTAAAGGCGAGAGGATTTCCCGATGCGAAACAACTGGACCACCCAGGACATGCCGTCCCAGAGCGGCAGGACAATCGTCGTCACAGGTACCGGTGGCCTCGGCTTTTATGACGCCCTGGCGCTTGCGCGCGCAGGCGGCGAGGTCATTATCGCCGGGCGAAACCCCCGCAAGGGAAGTGACGCCGTCTCCCGCATCAGGCAGTCGGTGAGGCACGCGCGGGTGAGCTTCGAGCCCGTCGATCTCGCGGACCTAGCCTCTGTCGCCGCCTTCGGTCAGCGGTTGCGCGAGAGCCGGGAGCGAGTGGATACCCTGATCAACAACGCAGCGGTCATGACGCCGCCGCAACGCCAGACGACGGCGGATGGCTTCGAGCTTCAGTTCGGAACCAACTACCTCGGCCACTTCGCGCTGAGTGCGCATCTGTTGCCGCTGCTCAGGCGCGGACAGGACCCTCGTGTGGTCACCCTGTCCAGTATCGCCGTGCGCCGCAATGCCGCTATCGATTTCGCCGATCTCCAGGCCGAAAGAGCCTATCAGCCGATGTCCGTCTACGCGCAATCCAAGCTCGCCTGCCTGATGTTGGCGCTCGAACTCCAGCGCCGGAGCGACGAAGCCGGCTGGGGCCTGACGAGTATTGCTGCCCACCCCGGAGTTGCGCGAACCGATCTCCTGCACAATGCCCCGGGGCGATACAGTGCCCAGGGGCTGCTGCGATCGGTTCTGTGGTTTCTGTTTCAGCCTGCGGCCCAGGGCGCTTTGCCCACACTGTTCGCGGCCACGTCGCCGGAGGCCTTTGGAGGCCGGTACTACGGTCCCGACCGGCTTTCCGAGACGCGTGGCCATCCCCGCGAGGCGGCAATCCCGGCAGCCGCGGTGGAGGTGCAGGTCGCCCGACGGCTCTGGGACGTCTCGGAGAAGCTGACGGGCGTCGATTTCGATGCGGCGGCGACAATGCCTCTGCCTATCGCGCTGGACGGGCCCAGCGTTTCCGCGGAGGCCTGAGGGATGGATCCGCTCGCTAGTCTCGTCGACTGGATCGCGCTCTACGGCGTCCTGGGTCTGTTTGCAGCCGGACTGGCGGAACGTTTCGTCCCGGCCCTGCCTTCCCACGGCATGTTGGTCGCCATCGGTATGGCTGTGGTCGGGGACAGCTGGTCACTGCTCACCGCCTTCATCATGACGACCAGTGGAAGCGTCCTGGCCAGTGTCGCGCTGTTTCTCGTCGTCCGGGCCGTCGGGCAGGGAGTCCCCGCCAAGCTTCTTTATGGAGCCGGGCGGCTCATGGGCCTGTCATCGTTGCGTATTGACCGGACGCTGGCCGCCTTCCGGGGACGCGAAACCAGCCTCTCCCTGATGGCGCAGATGATCCCGGCGGTCCGGCTCATCGCACCCCTGGCCGCTGCGCTGCTTCGCCTGAATGCGTGGCGCTTTGCCACCGGCACGCTGCTGGGCGTCGCCCTGTGGAATGGCGTGTTCATCACCGTGGGCTACACGGCCGTGCAGTGGAACCCCGATCTCAATGCGTCAGCCTTGGCGATCAAGTTTCTGTTGCTTGTTCTCGCGCTGGAGATGTCGTCCGTTCTGATCTGGCGACTGGTCGGGCGAATCGACCGGTGCCGAATCGACTCGGAGAAGCGAGCATGCTGAACAATCCCTCGGAGAACCTCCAGTTCTTCCGCGCCTGGCTATCCGAGCCTTGGCGAGTCGCTGCCGTGACCCCATCGGGAAGAGCGCTGGCGGCGCTGATCGTATCGGAGATTTCGACGGAAACGGGCCCTGTCCTCGAACTGGGCCCCGGGACGGGGGTGTTCACGCGAGGACTGCTGGCGCAAGGGGTCGCCGAGGAGAACCTGACGCTCGTCGAGTATGGTCCGGAGTTCGTGGCGAAGCTGAGTGCCGACTTCCCCCAGGCGAGGATATTGCAAATGAATGCGACACGGTTGCGTGGGATCGACATTCTCGAGGGCCCGCCGGCAGGGGCTGTCATCAGCGGCCTGCCGCTTTTGACGATGACACCGCGAACCGTCTATTCCATTCTGGAGGGGGCCTTCTCGCATCTTCGAGCCAACGGTGCGTTCTATCAGTTTACTTATGGCCCGCGCTGTCCGGTATCGCGGCGGCTGCTCGACCGACTTGGCCTCAAGGCCGTCTATGTCGGCGGTACGTTCGCAAACTTCCCGCCCGCCGCCGTCTACCGCATCCAGCGTCGCAAGACACCCCGTATCGGCGAACGCCGGAAAGGAAGAGCAACCGCCTTTGTCGACGACGCGGATAGCGCATCGCTGACGTGACGGCCGGGACCAGCCCGGCCACCCGGCGTGCCAGTGGATGTCAAACGCGGCGAGACGAGGCGAGGCGGCCTAATGCAGCCGCCGCACGGCATTGGCCTGCGCTTGCCGGATCAGACCCTGGTACAGGTTCTCCTTGCCGGGATACCAGGGCATGGTACCGATGGACCCGAACCCGGGAATCGTTTCCATGTGCGCGACCATGCGGGCCCGCATGCGTTCATCGGGAAGGGGGCCGGTCATCGCCTGGACATTGTCGCTCATGTGATCGGGATTCGAGGTGCCGCACAGCACACAGGTGACGGCGGGATGTGCCATGACCCATTTCAGGAAGAACTGCGCCCAGCTCGTCGCGCCGAACTCCGCCGCGAAACCGGGAAGTGGCCGTCCCTCGACCACCTTGATCAACCTGGCCTTCTCGAGCGGCAGATTGATCAGCACGCCTATCCCCTTGTCGGCCGCCGCCGGCAGCAGGCGGCGCTCGGCATCGCGGTTGAAGATCGAGTAGTTCGTCTGGATGACATCGACCTCGTAGCGCTCGGCGATCGCCAGCAGTGAGTCCTGCGCCGCCGACTCGTGATGGGTGATGCCGACGTGCCGAACCAGGCCATCCTGTTGCCACGCCTTCATCAGCGGGACGATGACCGGCGCGTTGGTGATGCTGTGGCACTGCATGAGATTGATGGTGTCTCGCCAAGTGCGCATCCGCGACTGCCTGAAGCTCTCCTCGGCGTGGCTCTCGTCGCCGAGATACTCTCCGGTCGCCCAGATCTTGTTGGCGAGGAACATCTCGTCGGCCCCTTCGAACTCGCCCATGAACTGGCCGACATTGACCTCTGCCGAGCCGTAGAGCGGCGAGGTGTCGACCACGCGGCCGCCGGCGGCGACATAGCGTTCGAAGACCTGCCGGATCTCGCCGCGGCGATCGCCGGGCTTCAGGTCGAAAGTCAGGAAGGTGCCGAGACCCAGGGCCGTGATCCGTTCGCCGGTGCGTGGCAAGGTGCGGGTCAATACCTCCGGCCCCGATCCTGAAACCGGCGCTGCCGTCTCCGTAGCCTGGCCCTGCGCCATGACGCGCGTGGACATGGCCAGCCCGGCTGCCGCCACACCGACCGTGCCCAGAAAACCCCGCCTATCCATCGTTGGCTGATGGCTCATGAAATGTCTCCTGTTGCCAAGGCGTCAAAACTGCCAGTTAGCGGGGACCCAGGCGTAGGCTTGATCGGTCTTGAGCATGTGACCGAGGCCTGGAAACGGAAAGTGGAAGCCAAGCACGGGAATGCGGTCGGTGGCGGCCCTGTCGAAGATGCGCCGGCGGGAGGCAAGCGCCATCTCCTTGTCGCGATCCGGGCCCGGAAGCCACGGCCTGTCGACGTTGACGACGGGGTGATAGGCGAGGTCCGCCGTCAGCAGCAGCTGTTCGTTGCCGGAGTGGACAAGGAAAGTCGCCATGCCCGGGGTGTGGCCGGAGGCGGTGATCGTCGTGAGGCCAGGCACGATTTCGTCGCCGGCTTCATAGAGTTCGACATCGCGCTCGACGGGTTCGAGGCTGCTCTTGATGGCTGCCGCGAAGCGGGCGCGGAAATCCTGCGGGACCGGCATGTAGGAGAGATCCGGATCGGTGCGCACGAAGAAGTCCCAATCTTTCCTGGGAACGAAGACGTTGGCGCGTGGAAAGGCCTTGTCGCCGTCCGCCGTTCTCAGGTTGCCGACATGATCGGGGTGGGTGTGCGAGATGACGATCGTATCGATGTCGTCGGGGCCGAGACCGATCGCCGCCAGGTTCTCGAAGATGCGCCCACCGTCCGGCCCCATCGTCTTGCCGGCGCCGGTCTCGATCAGAACCCGTCGTCCGCCGGTTTCGATCAGAAGCGTATTCAGATTGAGCGTCATGCGATCGGTCGGGAGGAACGCTTGCCGCAGGGCCTCCTGGAGCTCCACCTCGGGCGCGTCGCTTGCGTAGACACGCGGCGGGCCGCCAATGTTGCCATCGCTCAAGACGGTTGCGCCGATCTCGCCGATACGGAAGCGATAGTAACCGGCGTTGCCGCTTGGCGAGGGGAGGGGTTGGGCGTTGGCGCTGCCAAAGAAGCCGAGGCTCGGAATGAACATGCTTGATGCGCCAGCGACAGCGGATAGTAGGATAGCGCGTCGGTTGAGGGTGAACGCCTTCATCGGTCTTCCCTTCTTGGTTGGGCGCGCTCTCGCTTCATCCAGTTGCACGAGGCGGGAGATGGCGGGCGAAAGAAGCGCAGGCGGGGTCTAGCATCTGGCTTCCCGTCACCATGACACGGTAGGATTGGTTTGATAATCTACGCAAATGTGATCGACTTGATTAGTAAAACTTCCCAATGACTCCCCTTCGCCTGGACAGCTTCGATGTATTTGTCGCGATCGTTCGCCATGGCGGCTTCCGTACGGCGGCACTCGAGCGCGGCGTGTCTTCGTCGGCCCTGAGCCAGACGATGAACAATCTGGAGGAGACGCTGGGCATCCGGCTTCTCAATCGGACGACCCGAAGTGTTTCACCGACGGAAGCCGGGCAACGACTGCTGGAGCGACTAGCCCCGGCATTGAGCGATATCAGGCTCGCTATCGCGGAGGTCGACGAGTTGAGGGAGAGCCCATCCGGAACTCTCAGGATCAATGCGCCGGCGCCTGCCGTCGATCATCTTCTCTGCCCGCTCGCATTCGACTTCATGAACGCGTATCCCCAGGTGAACATCGAGATCATCAGTGATGCGGCGGTGATCGATATCGTCGAGCACGGTTTCGACGCCGGAGTCAGGTTCGGTAAACAGTTGGCGCGGGACATGATCGCGCTCCCGCTTGGTCCTGCGCTTCGCTACGCGATCGTCGCGTCACCCGATTACCTGGCCAAACACGGCCAGCCGCAAGTGCCGCGCGATCTCGTCGATCATGAATGCATAAAACGCAGGTTTCCTGGCGGCACGCTCGTCACCTGGCAATTCGTCGATGGAGACGAGCGAATCGACATTACCCCTGGCGGCCGCCTGACGGTCAGTACGGCCCACAACGAACTGCAAGCGGCGCTGGCCAGCAGGGGAATCGCGCATGTTCTCGAAGACTATGCCAAATCCGCTCTCCTGGACGGCCGGCTGGTGGAGCTGCTGCCCGATTGGAGTCCGGTTTTACCGAGCTGGTTTCTCTATTACCCCAATCGTCGTCTCCCGAGCGCAGCCATGCGCGCGTTCCTCGATTACATGGGCCAGTACCGCTGGCCGGCAAGCGGCTGACGCCGTCCTCGCGAGTATCAGACCAGGAATTGATAGCTCACCGGCACGAAGCGAAATCCCGTGCCTGGCTGAACATGGGCTGAGCGCTCTCCATGCGTCCGTCGATCGATGATCTGAGAGGCGGGAAACGTCAAGGCCGCGAGGGTGGCACCTGCCTTGAAGAGGGAACGGCGATTGAGGCGCATGGCGTTATTCTCCCGATCATCCAACTTTGCTTCTGGTCATGATCGAAGGGCTAGTGCTCCCCGTTCTTTACTCGACGCGCTGCCGTTATTCGACGCGCCGCCACTCGATCTGGATCTCGGTCCCCTCGGGTCGCCGAAACTGTTCGGTCATGCGGTCACCATTCACGACCAGCGTGAGATCATCACGTGTTCGCACGCTGCCGACCCAGTTCGGGAATGTCGAACCCAAGACACGGTTTCCACTAAATTCTCCATTGCTGTCGACAGTATAGGTGCCGAAGAACCCGATGCTGCGTGACATCGCCATGCGGTTCTCTTCATCCGTCCCCTCACCGCGAGCATTGGAAGCAAACCGAGGCGTGTCGGCATCGGTAAGTACCTCCACGAAGTGCATATCGGGCGTAAAGACGAGGAGACTGTTGGGTTTTTCTCCATAGGCGGGAATATTCTTGCCGCCAGGATCGATCGTCGCCGACACCATTTTCCATGTGCCCAATACCTGATTTTCAGCGCTGGTCTGTGCGAAGGCGAATGAGGACAAGGTGCCGAGGGCGAGCGCCAGCATGACGGGACGAATAGACATGTTTTTTCCTCTGTTCCTGGTGTCTGGGTTGCTGCGACTTCACGGAGCCTGGCGGTCGGCGGAATGGGCGACCTCCCGCTGCGCCTCGAGGGCCGACAGGCGCGCGGCGAGTGCCTGCGAGATCGACGCGTAGGCGGTGCTGCCCAGCGCCAACCTCAAGGGTGGCGTCGCGGTCTCGGCCGCGGAAATGATGGCGTCCACGGTGCGCGCCGCGTCGCCCTTGATCTCGAAGCTTCCGTCGCTGATTGCACGACGGACAGCGTCGGCAGGCGTCTGGTCGTAGGCAGCCACGGGGGTCGCATAAACGAGATTGGTGCCGAAATTGGTGGCGGTCGGTCCCGGCTCGGCGATGATGAAGTCGATACCGAAGGGAGCCACTTCCTGGGCCACGGATTCGACGAAGCCTTCGATACCCCATTTGGTGGCGTGATAGAGACTGAAGCCCGGATAGGCGATCTGCCCCCCTTCGGAAGAGACCTGCACGATCCTGCCACCGCCCTGTTCGCGAAGGCGGGGTAGGGCGGCGCGGATCAGTTGGATGGACCCGGTGAGATTGGTGGCGATCTGCCGCTCGATCTCATCTTCCGTAAGCTCTTCCGCCGCACCGAACAGGCCGTAGCCGGCATTGCTCACCACCACGTCTATCCGGCCGTGTCGCTGAAACGCGCCTTCGATGGCCGATGCCGTACTTTCCGGCTCGAGCAGATCGAGCGGGACCACATCCAGGCGTTCAGGGTACTCCCGCTCGAGCTCCGTCAGCGCCCCTTGGCGCCGTGTCGTTGCGACCACTGTATCTCCTTGGGCCAGCAGTCGCCGTGTCATCTCGAGGCCGAGCCCCGAGGAAGCGCCGGTGATGAACCAGGTTTTCTTCATGCGATTACCCCCCCCTACAGGTCTGCGAATGTAGGTCTGCGAATGTAAACCACGGGAATTGGTGTTATAAGATCGTCAATATGGGATGAGGTGGTGAGGAATAATCACGAATGGTGCGTCCCAGCCTGAATGACCTGGCCGCCTTCACCGCAGTCGCCAGTCATCTCAGCTTCCGCAGGGCGGCCGACGCCATGGGGGTCTCGCGCTCCGCGCTCAGCCACACGATCATCGGGCTCGAGGGCAAACTGGGCGTCCGGCTTTTCAACCGGACGACACGCAGCGTGTCACTGACCCAGGCTGGCGCCCGGATGCTGGCTCGGCTTCACCCGGTTCTCCGGGATCTCGATCAGGCGCTCGATACCCTCTCCGAGGAGCGCGGCACGCCGACCGGTACGCTGCGGATCAATGCGAACAAGAGCGGTGCCCGTATCCTGCTGAAGGATGTCGTGCCTCCGTTTCTGGATCGCTACCCCGACGTCGAGCTCGATCTGGTGTCGGAGGGACGTCTCGTCGATGTGGTGGAACAGGGGTTCGATGCCGGCGTGCGCCTGATGGAAACGGTTCCGCAGGACATGGTAGCGGTGCCGTTCGGCGGCGAGGTTCGCTTCATCGCCGTGGCGGCGCCGTCCTACCTGGAAGGCCGGTCAAGGCCGAATACGCCCGACGATCTGCATGCGCATTGCTGCATCCGCCAACGCCTGCCCAGTGGAAAGCGCTATCGCTGGGAGTTCTCCAGACGGGGCATCGAGCTGACGGTGGACGTCCCTGGCAATCTCACTCTCGATGACAACGATCTTCTGGTACAGGCGGCCGCGGAGGGGCGTGGCATCGCCTATGTTCCCGAGCACTTCGCCCAGGCGTACCTGGGATCGGGCCAACTCGTGACCGTCCTCGATGACTGGTGCCCGCCGACGCCGGGCCTCGCGCTCTATTATCCGGCCAACCGTCATGTGCCGGCGTCATTGCGCGCGTTCATCGATATCCTGAAACAAGCGAAGCGGACGCGGTAAGGTGGCCGCAGGGAAGGAGCTGCACGAAAGCGGTTTGAACTGGGCTTTCGCCCCAGTGTCCGAACCGTCCATCAGGCCCGGCAGGAGGGGTTGTTGTGATCACCAAGCGAGGCGTGCAGGAGGTATCAACCTCCTGCACCCATGGTCAGGCGTGAAACGCGGGGATCAAGGATCCACTCGATCCAGGATCTCATAATAGGCCGTGAGGTCGAGCCACTCTATGCCGGAGACCACCTTTCCGTCCTCCATCGACATGATGTACATGTAGCCGTTGGCGTAGGGTTTACCATCTTTTGCGGTAGTGGCGCTGTCGATCTGGGCGAACACCTTGTCCCCGTCCGCCCAGACGCCACGCACGGTGATCCGCAGTGGCTCGGCGAAGCGGGAGAAAAGCGCCGCCTCAGCGTTGGTGAAAAGATCCTCCAAGCCGTTGTAAGTACGGGCGACGGGTCCGTGTCCGGCGATCGTCCACTCGACATCCGTGGCGAAGATCGCCTCGAAGAATTTCGTGAAGTCACTCGTCGCGGCCGCGAGAGCCTCCTGGACGACTGTCAAGTTCGCTGTCTCCTGCTCTGAATATGGCACAATTCTCTCCTTGGATTGGACCGGCGTCCGGGAAGGGCGCGCCGGAATGTTTTGAACTGATCGTTCCAATATTAATATGGAACGACCGTTCCGTATTGTCAACGCCATGGAGGTAGTTGGAGCATCATGCCTTTGAATACGACGCCGCCCGAGCGTGGACGCCCCAAAGCGCCGGGCCGGCCCAGGGAGTTCGATCACAGCACGGCGCTCACGGCGGCGATGCAGGTGTTCTGGAAGTATGGATACGCCGGTGCGAGCATCGGCATGCTCATTGCCGAGATGGGCATCAGTCGAGCGACGCTCTACGCTTCCTTCGGAGACAAGCAGCAACTGTTCAAGCAGGTGCTGGATCTCTATGAGCGCGAAAAGGCGGCATATATGCTCGATGCCCTCGAACAGCCAACCAGTCGACGCGTGGCCGAGCACCTCATGCGGGGAACGATCGAGCTTCAGACCAATACCGCCACCCCCAAAGGAAGCATGGGCGTTGTGCACTCGATCAGCTATGCGCCGGGCGACGAGAGCATCCGTGAATATGTGGCCGAGCGAGGGCGGTTCTGGCGCAGCAAACTTCTCGAGCGGTTCGAACGAGCTGACCAGGAGGGTGATTTCCCCGAAACCTGCAATCCACACGGTTTGGCTATGCTGCTAAAGGCGGCGACCGATGGCCTGCTCGTTGCTGCAAGCTCCGGCGCCAGCGAGCATGAGCTGAACGAGATAGCGTCGACTTTTCTGGATATGTGGCCCGGCCGCTAACCACGAACCCCATCTTCCGGTTTTTCCGGCATCGGTCAGCCTTTCGAGATCATGTGCAGATTCTCGCTTCTCCCATGGTGGCGACTTGATCCGGCAGCCCCACCCTGGGCGCCGGGTCTTGTCTCCGGATGATCCAATCGCAGCCCCAAGGTGTCGCCGATCGGCTCGGCACTCCTTTGTCAGCCGAGCGCTCAGGTCCGCTCCGTCTCGGTGACCCCCTTGGCGCCATGCTTGTCCTTGAAGGCCACCAGGAAGAGCAGCAGGACGGCGAGGGCAAAGCATGCAGGGAACAGCCAGATGCCTTGCCAATCGTGACCGCCAGCGGTGGCGTAGTGGTCGGTGACCAGACCGGCGATCCAGAATCCGATCAGCATGCCGACCCCGTAGGTGGCCAGCGTGATCATGCCCTGGGCGGCGCTCTGGAAGCGTTCGCCGGCGCGTGCGTCCGTGTAGATCTGCCCCGAGACGAAGAAGAAGTCGTAGCAGACGCCATGCAGGGCGATACCGATCAACAGCAGGTAGACGCCCTCACCGGCATCGCCGAAGGCGAAGAGGGCGTAACGCACGGCCCAGGCCAGCATGCCGACGATCAGCGTGATCTTGATGCCGAAGCGGTGGATGAAGACCGGCAGCAGCAGCATGAACAGGACTTCCGAGACCTGCCCCAGGGTCATCTTGCCGGTGGGGTTGGCCACGCCGACCTCCGCCAGGAAGGGGTTGGCGTTCTGGTAGTAGAAGGCCAGCGGGATGCAGATCAGCACCGAGGCGGCAAAGAAGATCGCGTAGTTGCGGTCATTGAGCAGTTTCAGGGCATCGAGCCCGAGGATCTCCTTCAGCCCGCTCTTGCGGGTGCCCGCTTTGGGTGGGGTGGCCGGCAGGGTGAAGCAGTAGAGGCCCAGTGCCAGCGAGGCGATGGCACACATCAGGAAGGTGTTGCGCAGGGCGCCGCCAGCGATGGCCTCGGCGCCGTCCCAGGAGAAAAGGTAGCTGATCGCCAGCCCGGCGAGAATCCAGCCGATAGTGCCCCAGACTCGAATCTTGGCGAATTCCTGCGAGGGATCGCGCATCTGGCGGAAGGAGACCGAGTTCACCAGCGCCAGGGTGGGCATGTAGAGGATCATGTAGACCAGGACTAGCGGGTAGAAAGACGCGAAGTCCTGAGCTCGGTACAGGCCGAACATCAGAGCGGCGCCGGCCAAGTGCAACAGAGCGAGGATGCGTTCGGCATTGAAGTAGCGGTCGGCGATCAGGCCGATGATGAAGGGCGCGATGATCGCGCCCCAAGACTGGGTCGAGAAGGCCATGCCGATCTGGCTTCCGCTGGCGTCCAGGTTCTGGGAGAGGAAGGTGCCCAGGGTGACGAACCAGCCGCCCCAGATGAAGAACTGCAGAAACATCATGATGCCGAGTCGTGTGCGTAGCATGGCGTACCCTCGTTATTGTGTGATGGGTATCAGTTCGTTTCGTCGAGCCCCAGCAAGCGTCGGTTGCGCCCCGGGTCCGAGCCGGTGTCGGCGAAGTCGTCGAAGGCTTTGTCGGCGCGCTGGATCAGGTGGCGGTCGATGAAGGGGGCGCCCTCGGCGGCCCCTTGGGCGGCGTCCTTGAGGCAGCATTCCCATTCGAGTACCGCCCAGCCGTCATAGCCGTACTGGGTGAGCCGCGAGAAGATACCCTTGAAGTCGACCTGGCCATCGCCCAGCGAGCGGAAGCGCCCGGGGCGATCGACCCAGCCCTGATAGCCGCCGTAGACCCCGCTGCGGGCGCTGGGCGTGAACTCCGCATCCTTGACGTGGAACATCCCGATCCGCTCGTGATAGCGATCGATGAAGCCCAGGTAGTCGAGCTGCTGCAGCACCATGTGGCTGGGGTCGAAGAGGATCTTCGCCCGGGGGTGAGCGTCCACGGCGTCGAGGAAGCGTTCGAAGGTGGCGCCGTCGTGCAGGTCTTCCCCCGGGTGAATCTCGAAGCACAGGTCGATGCCCTGTTCGTCGAAGACATCCAGGATCGGTCTCCAGCGACGAGCCAGCTCGGCGAAACCTTCCTCGATCAGCCCCGATGGCCGCTGCGGCCAGGGATAAAAGTAGGGCCACAGCAGGGCGCCGGAAAAAGTGCCGTGTGCCGTCAGCCCCAGGCGCCGGCTGGCACGGGCGGCGAGCTTGAGCTGTTCTTCTGCCCATTGTCGCCGCGCGTCGGGTTGCCCATGCAGGTGCGCGGGAGCGAAGCCGTCGAACAGTTCATCGAAGGCGGGATGTACCGCCACCAACTGGCCTTGCAGGTGGGTGGAAAGCTCGCTGATCGCTACACCGGCCTCGGCGCAGCGTCCGGTCAGTTCGTCGCAGTAATCCTGGCTGTCGGCGGCGAGTTCGAGATCGATCAGGCGTGGATCGGTCGTCGGCACCTGGACGCCACGATAGCCGAGTGAGGCGGCCCAACGGGTGATCGTGTCGAGATCATTGAAAGGCGGGTGATCGTCAAGGAACTGGGCGAGAAAGAGCGCCGGACCCTTGATGCCGGTGTCGTGAGTGCCTGTCATGTCGTTGCCTCCGCGTCGTGCCGCTGGGAAGTGTCCTCGAGGGATGTCCACTTGGCGGTGCCGGCCTGGCTTTTCAGCAGGGCCTCGATGAAGGCCATGCCGCGCAGGCCCTCGTCCATGCCGGGAACGCCCGCGGCGGCGCCGCGCTCGCCACGTCGGACGGCGTCGGCGAAGTCGCGATAGAGGTTGGCCAGCGCTTCCAGGTAGCCCTCGGGATGTCCACCGGGCAGTCGCAGGCGCTCCAGGGCTTCCGGTGCCAGGCCGGGCTGATCGATCCCCGCGCGCAGCACGCGCATGGGCTCATCAAGGCGCCGGTGGACCAAGGTATTGGGCTCCATCTGCTGCCATTCCAGCGCGCCGCGATCGCCATACAGGCGGATCTTCAGGGCGTTCTCCTCGCCGGTGCAGACCTGGCTTGCCATCAGGGTGCCGCTGGCCCCTTCGGCGGTGCGGAACAGGGCGTCGCCGTCGTCGTCCAGCCGCCGTTGTTCGCCGTGGGTGCCGAGGGCGGCGCAGAGCTCGGTGACGTGGTGTCCCGAGATGAACTCGGCGAGGCCGAAGGCGTGCGTGCCGATGTCGGCCATGCAGCCACTGGCACCGGCGATGGCGGGATCGGTGCGCCATCCCGCCTGCTTGTTGCCGGTACCCTCGAGGTTGGTGCTGAGCCAGCCCTGGGGATATTCGACATGAATCTTGCGCAGCCGGCCGAGTTCGCCATCGCTGACCAGGCGGCGTGCCTGCCAGACCATGGGATAACCGAGATAGGTGTGGGCGAGTCCGTAGAGGCCCGGGCTCGCCTCGAGGGTGGCGGCGAGTCGGCGTGCTTCCGCCAGGGTGGTCGCCGCCGGCTTCTCGCAGAAGACATGGAAGCCAGCTTCGAGCGCGGCCTGGCTGATGGGCACGTGTAGGTGATTGGGCGTAACCACGACCAGCACATCCATGCGTTCTCCAGCGGGGAGCTGGCGTTCGCCATCGATCAGTGATTGCCAGTCGGGGTAGAGGCGTCGTTCCGACAGGCCACAGGCCTCCCCGGTGCGGGCGTTGTTGCCGGGGTCGCGGCTGAAGCTGGCGCAGACCAGTTCCAGCTCGCCATCCAGAGCGGCGGCCAGGCGATGCACCCGGCCGATGAAGGCGCCTTCGCCGCCCCCGATCATGCCCATTCGCACGCGCCGTCTCGTTGTTGTCATTTGTCCTCCACAGAATGCTCGACTGGTATAACCTTTAGATGTAACCGGTTACATTTAAAGGTAAGCTAGTCATCCAAGGGCGGAGTATCAATGCGACCTAGGTCGCGGGGCCTTGGCCGATGAGCCCGGAGTGCCGATGCAGTAGACTGGCCCGCAGCATGATGCCGAGGTGATCGACGAGATGAGGAGGTTCACAGCCAGGCATGACCAATATTCGCAAGGTGGCCGAGCTGGCCGGTGTGTCGGTGGCGACGGTGTCGCGCACCTTGAGGACCCCCGACGTCGTTTCGCCGGGAACGCGTGACAAAGTGTTGGCCGCCGTCGAGCAGGCCGACTATCGACCGAATCTCACGGCGGTGCAGTTCCGGTCGCAACGGACCCGCAATCTGGTAGTGCTGGTGCCGATCATTGCCAATACCTTCTTTGCCCGGGTGATTGGTGGCATCCAGGAAGCGGCGCAGCGGCGGGGATACGGCATTCTGCTGTGCAACACACTCGGCGATGAACGTACCGAGCGGGCCTACGCCGGCCTGGTGTCGACCCGCCAGGCCGATGGCCTCATCCAGCTGCGCGCCTATGATCCCTTCACGACATCGAGCGGCCAGGCGCGCCCGCCGATGGTCAACGCCTGTGAAGTGCTCGACGCGGCGCCGTGCCCCACCGTCAAGCTCGACAACCGAGCCGCCGCCCGGGCGGTGACCGAGCATCTGCTGGCACTGGGGCACCGCCGTATCGGCATGATCAAAGGGCCGCGCAACAGCCCCTTGACCCGGGATCGTCTGCTGGGCTTCCAGGATGCCCTGGCGGCCGCCGGCCTGATGCCGGACGAGAGCCTGTGGTGTCCCGGCGACTTCACGCCGCCCTCGGGCCATCGGGCTGCGGGTGAGCTGCTGTCGCGAGCCGATCCCCCCACGGCGATCTTCTGCGAGAGCGACGAAATGGCCATGGGCGCCATGCGGCGCATCAAGGAGGCGGGTCTTCGGGTGCCCGAGGATATCTCGGTGGCGGGGTTCGACGATATCGCCTTCGCTTCTTTCTGCGATCCTCCCCTGACGACCATTGCCCAGCCCGCCGAGGATTTCGGTCGCGAGGCCGTGGCCCTGTTGCTCGACATCATCGATGAACGGGGTGACGCAGCGTATGAGCATCGCATCATGCCCTTCGAGCTGGTGATACGAGAGAGCACCGGGCCGGCCGCTTGATCCCGGCGGGGGTGAGACGAGCCAGTTCACCCCCACCAGGGACGAGCTATTACTGGGTCGAGACGTCGCTGCGGAGTGATGTCGCAACCGAAAACCGCCGTGATGCTTGACTGGCCGGGCGCGCGACATCGCGCCACGGCGCAGCCGCTCGTGATGGCTCGAGACCGTTGTGGTCCGGTCGTCGTCCTGCTCGGTTAGGTGTCAGCCCTGGGCAGCGTGCGATCTCGTTCGTGACGCTCCGCGAGGGGAAACGGCGGCAACCAGTGTTCACGCCGAATGGTCCATAGCTCATAGGTCGGCATGAAGCGATCGGGTACATCGAGCGTGCCCAGGTGGACTTCGATCTCGCCATCGCTCATCGAGAAGACCGAAGAGCCGCAGGTGGAGCAAAAGTAGCGTCCCTGATACTCCTGCGGCTCGCCTTCGATGGTCACTGCTTCCGCGATGTAATTGGCGGCGGCATAGAAGAGCGCGCCGTGATGCTTGCGGCAGTCCATGCAGTGGCAGATGCCGACCCGAAGAGGCTCGCCATGCGCAGTGATTCGGATTTTGCCGCATAGGCAGCCACCAGTTGATGATTTCATGGTCGATTATCCTGATGAATCAGAAACGTTGTCGCCTCTCGGCCCCTGCTTGAATCACCGATGCACCCCGTCCAGGCGTTCGAACGCACTCGGGCGTGGTCCTCGCGGGATATTTACTAGCTCATGATCGTTGGTCAGCCGTCTCCTCATTCGGCGCCTCCCGTGGTGGTTGCAGCGCCGCTTTCTGTTCCGCCCATTGCAGCAGGGCATCCGATGCCGTTCACAGGGCCTGGCCCATTCGGGCAGACGATATTCCACCGTGGGCGGCACCAGCGGGTGGGCCTTGCGGGTCACCATCCCGTTCTCAAGGGCTTTGGTGCAAGGGGGCGTGTGTCTTTCTGGCTCAGACAAGCGATGGTGAACGCGCCCAGGTCCGCGACCCGGATGACTATAGCCTCGAATTCGTCTACAAGAGCTGGCAGCACGAAGGGCGATCGACTCGGTTTCAGCGCAATGCCTTGTGCATGAGATAGAGATCGCATTGCGGATACTGGACGATGCCAGCGTGCCGCCACCCGTATCTGGCGTAGAGGTTTTGGCTGTCTTTGGTCGTCAGATAAAGCGAGCCTTCGCCTAGGCGCTGTGCCGCGTGTTCCACGGTCTGGATCAACAGCCCCGCAATGCCGTTGCCGCGATGATCGGGATGAACGAAAACGGCGGCCAGCCAGGGTCGGAGCTCAGGGCGAAGATCGCAATCGTCATCGAACAAGCTCGCCATGCCGACTGGTCGATCACCGATATGGGCCACGAAAGTGAGCGGAATTTTCTGGTCACCAGCGGCCTGCCTGAAATGCTGCAACGTGCTTTCGAGTGTGCGCGTCGAGCCGACGCCCCATTGGCCGTAGGTCCAGGCTGCGCAGGCATCGATGAAGTCCGGGCGATCAACGAGCGAGCTGATTGTCACCGGCATGGAATTATCCAACGCGCACTCCCGTTCCGTTGGCGGCTGAAGGGCCTTTCACCGGTGTACCCAGTCCAGGTGCTCGAACGCGCCCCGGGCGTGATCCTCACGGAACATTGCGTGGTCCCGATGCAGGCGGTCGGCGGCCTCGGTGGCGAATTCCACCATGTCCTCGGCGAACAGTGCCGGTGGGCCGATGGCGTTGAGGATCGCGGGCTCGATGTCGTAGTCGAGCTTGCCGGATTCGTCCGAGAGGGCTTGCACGGTGGCAAGCACGCCGCCGCAGATATGGGCGTATTCCTTCCATTCACTCTTGGAGAGGTCGTCGAGGTCCATGTTGTCGCGGAACGGCGCGCGCTCGCGGGATAGATAGCTGTGCCCCTCGAACGTGACGTGGCCGTAGAAAAGATCGCCGCGTATCAGGTGCACGGCCTGGGCATGGCTGATGCGTTCGGCGAGGGTGTCCATTTCGTAGGCGGAGGGCGGTACCAGGCCGGACAGGGCGGAGCGTCGGGCCTGCTTGTACTCGATGATCAAGTCGTCCGTGCCGTCGCGCAGGGGGCCTTCGATCAACACGTAATAGCGGTTGAGCCCCAGCGAGGCGGTGCCCTGGCCGAGACGTATCGCCACGTCCTTCACGTGCATGCCATGCTTGTCTCGTCCCTTGGCGCGTGCCGGCACGTCGATCTCGTTTTCCTCGACCAGTCGGTCGGTGATCGCCTGGAATTCGTCACGGCGCGACGAGACCGGCACCAGTTTCCTGGTCGGGCGGAAGCCGCTGCGCGTCTCGTTCAGGTAGTCGTCGGCGAGCCACTCGGCGCGGTCTTCATCGGCGTCCTCAAACAGCTTGCGGATGAGCTTCGGCGCGTTGTCGTGACGCATTTCCTCATCCTGCTCGGTGCCTTCGCGCGCCAGCCGCTCCACCGTCTCGATGTAGCCCTGCACGAAGCGGCGCACGATCTTGACACGATGCTTGGGCTTGAGCTCGCCCTCGGTTTCGGAGGCGATCATGAAGCCGACCGCGCCGCGTTTGATATCCCAGGTAAAGGGCGCGTAGTAGGCCTCGTCGAAATCGTTGACCGAGAAGATCGGCACGTTGTCCACGTTGGGCATGACGCCGAAGTTGCCGGGGTGAACGTCGCCGAGCGCGAGCACGGTCGGCATCCAGGCGTCGTCGCCGGCCATGTCGCGGTAGAACAGCAGCGCCGTGCCGCGAAAGAACGAGAACAGCGAGTCGGAGAGCTGGTTGAACTTGGCGCAGGCTTCCTCGCAACCTTCCGCGATGCGTGTCTGGTGATCCTCGCGCAGCGTCTGGCGCACGTGCCGACGACGCTCGAACCCGGTCAGTGCGCGCGGGCGCAGCACGAACTCGCCGGCCGCCACTGCCTCGGCCAGGCGTTTGAAGGTATCGAAACGCGTCGCCACCACCGGCGCTGCGGCCTCCTCGAACGACTGCCGCTCGAGTGCCGCCGCCAGTTCCGCCTTGCTCATCGAAGAGCGCCCCGCGATCTCCTGCTGTCGAGCGCGCTCGTAGAGTGCCTTGCGCGTCGGTTCCGATTCCCGGCTCATGAATCCCCCTGCCTGTCCTGGCGGCCGTGATGTCGTTGTCTCCTTGCCCATCAGCATGCCCGACTTGGGAGGAGGGTGCATGTCCGCTATGTTGATCCGGCCATCTTCGGGAGACGCCTTGATGCCGCATCGCAAACCTCATCTCCCCACCAAGGATCTGTCCGCTTTACGTTCCCAGCACTAGATTGGTTAGATAACAACCGTCACGGACTCTATATCATCGCGACAACCACTCTGGCGTATCGTTACCGAGTGCAGGTGTCGTTCTCTCCCATCGAGGTGGCGTCTCGGACATGCGAATCACAGGTCCAAGGCTTTTCAGATCACCATAGGGTGTGTGGTCGTCATGTATGGCGTAGGCTTCAAATTCTTCAGATGACAGTCGCCCCGGCGCATTATCGAAATGCTCAAGTAGTCCCTGACGCTGAAGAAACATGGCGGACTGACACAGAGAGACTTGTACGTGATATGTACCGCCTTCCTGAGCACGTCGAGCCAGTGCCACCATGGCGCCAAAGGAAGCGAGATAACCAGTCAGGAAGTCGCATAGATAGACTGGCGTCAGCATAGGCTTGCCTGCCTTCATCGCTTGCCCCTGAAGATCACAAATGCCGGTTACGGCCTGTGCTACCTGATCCCAACCAGCCCGTGATGCAAAGGGCCCACCCGATCCGTAGCAGTTTACACTGACGTATACCAAGCCAGGGCGAAGCTTTGCGAGTTCCTCTACACCGAACCCGTGAGCCTCAAGGCGGTGGGGACGATATCCTTCGATGAATACATCCGCATCACTAACTAAATCCCTGAGCCGAGCAGCGTCCGAGGCGTCGTTGTAATCAAGGAAGCAGCTACGTTTTCCATGGCTAGTATCACGTACAAAAGGCGCGACCTGGGGCAAGTGGGGTGCAGTGACCATCAGGACATCAGCGCCATGTTCGGCCATACCAATGCCCGCCGTTGGACCTGCAAGAATACGGGTGAGATCAAGAACCCTGATACCTGATGCCGGCTGGGAACCTTCGGGGAGTGGCTGCGGCGCTCCATCGTCAACCTTGGTGATTTCAACGACAGGCCGTGATGCGAGATAAGCACCGTGAGGGTGAGCAAACCATTCCTCAGGCGTGCGAACCTTCCCGCCACATGCGCCTGCTGCTGCAATAGCCTCCTCAAGTTCATCGGCTTTCCAGCGTCGTACAGCCTCGGCAACCGAATCAGGCGTATTTTTGCATTGCAAAACATCGAGTACTCGGCGTTCGAGATGCGGCAAGTTGAAATGGGGTACGAACCAACGATCATCCGCCGTCAGCCACGGTTGGGTGAGCGCCACCATATGCTCGACATCTTCCGAAATGGGCGCGGGACGGTATTGGCTGTAATGATCGCGGACCAGTGTCATGTCTTCGCCGCCCAACGCAGTCGCTGCAGCTGCCTTGGCATCAATACTGATGGACTGCCTGCGTCCGGTCTTCAGTTGCCATAAATCGTTTGCCGCCACACTGCGTGCCGCCAGTGCGTGGGCCAATGTTCGCCCGATACGAAAAGGAGATACAAACAGCGGATCCTCTCCTGTAAAGCTCACCTCATTGGGCGCAAGCTGCTGACCAGCCCGGATGCCCATCAGCTCATCGAATGCGCTGAGTTTTCCCTTGTTTTGACTCATTTCTACAGCTCCTGAATGTGGGGGGCAGGATGTGCTTCTGGGCTGTGGTAACCGAGGTAGGTCAAAACCACGATGAAGGCTGCCGCAGGACTCCCGGACCATGCTGTGTCCGCACCGCACCGCACCGCACCGCACCGCTCTGGGCAGGGGATCGTATCCGTATGGAGATCGGACGCCCATATTTTCTTGAAAAGAGAATATTAGTCAAGTATCTTTCTCAATATGAGAACGATGAGGCTTGGGAGATAGGCTGGTGCCACCGTGGTCTAGAGCCCTGGTTTATTGCGATTCCGGCTTAAGGAACTCACGATATGACGTCTTTTAAAGCGATCCTTGTTTCCAAGGATGACGAAGGATACCAAGCACGAATTACATCACTCTCAACCGAGCAGCTACCCGAAGAGCCGATAGAAGTGGCAGTCGAGTATTCAACGCTCAATTACAAGGACGCACTGGCAATCACGGGCGAGTCGCCCATTGTACGCCACTTCCCTCTTGTCCCCGGGATTGATCTCGCGGGCTTCGTCACTAAAAGCGAAGACCCCAAGTTTAAAGTGGGAGATGCTGTACTGCTTAATGGATGGGGGGTTGGCGAATCATGGTGGGGAGGGATGTCCCAACGCGCTGCCGTAAGAGGCGAGTGGCTGCTCCCTCTACCTGAGCTTTTTTCCACGAAGGAAGCGATGGCTATCGGGACTGCTGGTTATACAGCGGCATTGTGTGTGCTTGCATTGCAGCAACACAATATTATGCCAACTGATGGTGAAATCTTGGTCACTGGTGCTTCGGGAGGTGTTGGTGGTATTGCAGTGAATCTACTATCAAACCTCGGCTATCGCGTTGTAGCTTCCACGGGTAAGTCTAGCGAAACCGGTTGGTTAAAACGTCAAGGTGCATCGGATGTTATCGATCGGACGGAACTCAGCTCATCAAGCAAACCGCTGGTTCGGGAACGTTGGTGTGGTGTAGTGGATACAGTCGGTAGCCGTACGCTTGCCAGCGCATGTGCGAGTACTCAATACGGTGGTGTAGTCACCGCCTGTGGTCTAGCCCAGGGAATGGAGTTTCCTGCTACCGTTGCACCTTTTATTTTGCGCGGTATAACTCTCGTGGGTATAGATAGCGTTTATTGCAGCAAGACACGTAGACTCCAAGCTTGGGATCTCCTTGCGAAATATTTAGAACGGGCGGCTTTACAAGGCTTGATCACCACCATTGGTCTTGATGAAGTTTCTGAACGAGCACCGGACATGCTGGCCGGTAGGCTTAAAGGAAGGGTGGTTGTAGACGTTAACGTTTGAAGGCGCCAAATGTCATTATTTATCTCACACGTTTCGGTTTGAAACTTGGTTGGGAGGCTTTTTGAAAGTGCTTGATGGAATGATGACTGATGTTAACTAAGGGAGGTTTTTATGGGTGATTTGAACTTGGCGAGTCGCTCGGCCGAAATTCTGAAAAAATGTCTCTATGCTAATATCGCTACGTCGCGCGACGACGTGCCTTGGAATACACCGGTCACCGCGCTTCCGGACTCCGGTCTAAACTTCTATTGGTCGTCCTGGACATTGGCCGAGCACTCCCAAAATTTTGCCAGAAATAGCTCGATATTCATGACCTTCTACGATTCGACGCGAGCAAGAGGGACCAATAACCTGATGTGTCTTTATCTGCAATGTGTGGCCCGAGAGGTGTCCGATCCAGATGAAGCCCGGAAGGCCTTTGGGATACTTTATCCCGGTGAAGACGTTGATTTGGAAAATTTCCTCGGGGAAGGTGTCAAACGAATCTATTGCGCTGAGCCGAGGAAGGCATGGTTGAATTGCCTGTCGGAGAAGGAGCTTGAGCCGACGACACTTAAAATGCGAACGGAAGTGCCCATTAGTGACATTAGAAACGCCTTTTTCTAGGGGCGTTTATTGTCCATTTATTCACGTTGGGTGAATCCACTGCTCGGTACTGGAATGTTATGCCTCTTGTTAAGTTTGATGTCGTTGAAGGTAGGAAAGCATATGAATTGAAGGCGTTGCTTGATGCGGCGCATCAAGCCGTTGTTGAAAGCTTTCAGGTACCCGAGTCGGATCGCTACCAGATCGTCTATAGTCATAAGCCCTGTGAGATGATTCTCGCCGATACGGGGCTGGGCCTGGAAAGGACCGACGCTGCCGTTGTCATGACCGTGATCAGTAAATCACGGCCGGAGGAGATGAAAGTCGAGCTTTATCGGTCCTTGGCCAGTCGCTTGGAAACATATTGTGGGATAAAGCCTAGTGATCTGATTGTCTCGGTGATAGAAAATACGGGGCCGGACTGGAGTTTTGGCCTTGGAGAAGCCCAGTTCGTTACTGGTAAACTGTGACGTATAGTCAGTTTTATCAAAAGGGTTACCTAGATGCCGTGGAGTACTTTATTACCGGCATTTTTCATTAAGAGGCTGGCGTAATGGAAGATTTTGAATCCCTCAGGGTGTTCGTCTGCGTCGCGAATGAGCTCAGTGTAACGGGGGCGGCTCGGCGATTGGGAAAGAGCCCGTCGAACGTGACCACGAGACTGCAAAAGCTGGAAGCGAGCGTCGGTGCCGAGCTACTAGTGAGGGCGGGGAAAAGCTTTTCCCTATCGGCTGCAGGCGAGGTTTTTCTTGATTACGCTGAGCGTATGCTTAGCCTTCGATCGGAGACGATGCATGTCGTTTCGGGAGGACGTTCTCCCGGGTCGATCAGGATCGGCAGCATGGAGGCAACGGCCGCGAGCCGTTTGCCGGGGCTTCTAGCTGCCTTTCACACGTCTTTCCCTGAGCATGGCGTGGACCTCACAACGAGCCCATCGATACGGCTGCTGGATGATGTTCGATCGGGAAAGATCGATGGTGCCTTCCTAGCCATTCCACCTTCCTTCATCG
Source organism: Salinicola corii (assembly GCF_008298015.1). GTDB lineage: Bacteria > Pseudomonadota > Gammaproteobacteria > Pseudomonadales > Halomonadaceae > Salinicola > Salinicola corii. Next base: position 53,264 of record NZ_VTPX01000001.1, read on the forward strand.
AGAGCCCGCTATCAGAAAAACTGGATGTGCTTGGCTTGGAGTTTCATAACGCCTGGGAAGAATCTCTTGTCTTGCTGCATCCGGAGATAGGAATTGAAAATCTTGGCCTGGATGATGTCTCGGTAAATAAACTGGCAGCATTTCCGCTGGGGTGTACTTATAGAAGAATCGCCGAAGAGTACTTGGGGATCCCCGAGCGAAAGGAATGGGAAATTCAGGAGTCGCCGTCGTATCACGTGATGGTTGCCTTGGCATGCACAGGTAGGTATGCAACGGTCTTGCCGGAGAGTGTCTATCAAACGCTGCTTCCTCCCGATAACCTGAAGTGTATCCCTCTTTGCAAAGTCACTACGAAACTGGCTTGGCGAAAAGGTTACGACACGCCAGTTTTCGAAGATTTCCGAAATACCTTGAATCGCAATCTTGTCTGAAAGGCGGGATGTACTGCCTCTTCATTCGGCCTGCCATATTGGTTGTCGGTTGGCTGCACTTTGCAAAGGCATCACAAGCTGGCCCTGCACTCCGCTTCCATAATTGCCAGAAACGAACGTAGTGCAGGGTTTGGATTCGATGCCGCATGAATAAAAGTTAGTGTGAGCGGTATCGAGAGATTTTCTAGCTCGACCAGCTCGATCAGTGATGGTGGACGAAACCGATTGGCCGAGTTGACGATGGCGGCTCCCATGCCTGAGGAGACCAATGAGAGAATGGCGGTTTCGGTTTCCGCTGTCTGGATGCTGCGCAACGGCACTCCTAGCGACAGGCAAACGCGCTGGAGATGATCGAAATAAGCAGGATAGATCTGACGCGGGAAGGTGATGAAGTCTCTGTCCGCCAGTTCCTCCAATTTGTGAGGCGGCGAGGTTTCGGATAGCCAGGCGCTGGGCAGGGCGGCGACCACGTTATGCGTGTCCAGCGCTAGCGTTTCCATACACGGTGCTATGCCACCAAACGGATAGATGAAACCGCCATCCAGACGTCCGCTTTCCAATTGAGCGATTTGATCGCTGGAGTTTAGCGGTAATAATTCGAGATCGACGTCGGGGGCATGCTGTTTGAAACGCATGAGTATCTGCGGTAGTAGACCACCCCAGGTCGCGTTTTCCACGAAGCCCAGTGAGAGCCGCCCGCTTAGCCCCTGAGCCATACGGCCGGCATGCACTTTGGCGGCCTCGACATCTTCTAGGAGCCTCTTTGCCCGCCTCAGAAACATCTCGCCCACTGGCGTTAGCTCGAGCCCTCTGGCCGAGCGCAAGAACAGCGTCGCACCCAGATCATCTTCAAGATCATGGATCTGACGCGACACCGTTGGTTGGCTGATGTGAAGCTGCTCGGCCGCTTCATGAACGCTACCGTGCTCGGCAGCTGCTACAAAATAGCGCAGATGGCGCAGCTCCATAGAAGAGAGTCCTTATCGAATGTCAGTCTGTGCCTAAATCGAAACTGGGCACTATTGTGTTTGAGTTCAACATGCTGCCTCATCACCGAAGCATTGATGCCCCATAGGCATCAGCAGGGCTAGCCAAAAGCATTGGTCTCTCCTTGGGACGAGCGCGATACTGGCGCCATGAGAACGTTCCTTCTCCATCGGATGCTCAGAATTATCCATTATCGAGTAGGTAGTGCTATGCCCGAGATTAACCATTATCGAGTAGGTGAGGCAGAAATCACCCGAGTGACCGAGCAGGTCGCAAGGTTTCCAGCTTCGCAATTGTTTCCAGATCATCAGGACGAGCTGGCAGCCACCGATGTACCGAATACAGTCGCGGTGTCGATTCATAGCTGGATCGTGCGAACGCCGCAGCGTCTGATTGTGATCGATACGGCTACGGGGAACCATCGGGATCGTGGTGGCAATCCATTGTTTCATAACTTACAGACTCAATACGCCGAGCGACTCTCTGCAGCGGGCGTTGATCGGCTTGCCGTCGATACTGTGCTGCTGACACATTTACACACTGATCACGTGGGCTGGAATACCTATTGGAACGACGGTCATTGGCTGCCGATGTTTCCCAATGCACGTTATGTCTTTTCAGCATCCGAACTCGATCGTTGGCAGCGTGACCCGGCTCACGCCACGATTCTTGGCGACAGTATTCAACCCATATTGGATGCAGGGCTTGCCGAGACCCTCGACCCACCGGCCGAAACCGCGCTCGACGAGTTGCTGACCTATTATCCCTCTCCAGGACACAGTCCAGACCATGCCTCGATTGCTCTGATGTCGCAGGGCGAGTACGCCTTGTTCGGTGGTGACGTCATGCACCATCCGATTCAGACACGCTATCCCCATTGGAACTCTACGTTCTGTGAAGACAAGCCCCGTGCTGTCACCTCCAGGGCGTGGGCGCTCGACTGGTGTGCAGAACATGATGCGTTGTACTTCAGCTCACATTTTGCCGAGAGTTCGGTCGGCCGCATCACGCGGTCGTCAGTCGACCCTACGCGCCACGACTGGCGCTTTGTGTAAGTAGAGGGGAAGGTTCCAAATGCCAATCGAAAATTTTGCCATTGCCTCGCTCGATACGCTGCTTGCCGGGCTCGATGCTCGGCGCTGGCGCGCCATCGACCTGGTCGAGGCGGCCCTTGCCCGCATCGAGGCGTTCGACAAGCAGGGGCCGACGCTTCGCGCCGTCACCTATGTCTTCGCGGACGAGGCGCGTGCCGCGGCAACCGCCAGCGATGAACGCCGCCGTATGGGCTGCTCATTGGGCCTGTTGGAAGGTATTCCAATACTCGTCAAGGACAACATGGACGTCGCGGGCTGGCCGACGACCGCCGGATCGTGCGCTTTGATCGGTCTGATCGCCCAGCAAGATGCCGAGATCGTGCGACGTCTGCGACAAGCCGGAGCCGTTATCGTTGGCAAGACCGCGATGCATGAGTTGGCCGCCGGTATTACCGGCGCTTCGTCGCTCACAGGCTTCGCGCGCAATCCGCATGCACTCGATCGCTCACCGGGCGGATCGAGCAGCGGGGCGGCGGTGGCCGTGGCCGCAGGCTATGTGCCGTTGGCGATCGGCAGCGATACAGCCGGCTCCGTTCGTATTCCGGCCGCGTTCAATCACCTATTCGGGCTGCGCGCGTCCCGCGGTGCCCTGCCGCTCCAGGGTATTCTTCCGTTGTCCCCGACACAGGATATGCCGGGGCCGATCACCCGTTATGCCGTCGACCTGGAGCGTGCGTTTGCTGCGCTGTCAGGTCAGCCCTACCCAATGTCCGAAGTGGGGACCGATTTTTCGATCGGTGTGCTGGATACGTGGTTTGGCGATGAACAAGCAGCCAGCCGCGACATTTCAGCGGTCGCGTACCGAGCTGTGGAGCGCTTCGAGACCCTTGGCGTGCGTTGTGCACCGATCGACTTCAATGGTCTGAAAGGAGCCGTCGATAGTGCGAACGTCATTGCCTACGAATTTGCCTCCGCGTTGACGGCGGACCTAGCGGCACGGCCCGATAGCCCGGTTGATTCACTGAAGACCATCGTCGAACAGGGGCGGCATCACGAACAGATGGCGGCTGTGCTGCGTGACCGTGCCTATCATGCAGGCCCCGACAGTCCGGAGTATCAGCAGGCGCGTGCGCGCCAGGATGCGCTACGCGAGCAGATTGAAAGCGCAATGATAGACCAGGGGCTGGATTTGCTGTGTTACCCAACGCTGCGGCATCCGCCTACAACACTCGGCGGAACTCAGGACGGTAGCAATGCACTGTTGGCGCCAGTAACCGGGATGCCTGCCATCAATCTACCAATTGGATTGGACAGTCAAGGCTTGCCCGTCGGACTCGAGCTCCTGGCACGTTCGGGTCATGAAGCCATTCTGTTGGCGGCGGCCCACGCGTGGGCAGAGACGAGCAGTGGATGGTCGTTACCCAGGGCGATCCAGAATCAGTGAGTGGTCTAGGATGGCGGGGCCACTGGTCAGGATGACGGCTGCTTCGCGACGGCTCTTGGCGCTCACCATCAATATGTCCTTAAGCAAAACCGCCGTTGGCGCGGATAACCTGCGTGTTGATCCAGCCCCCATGCCTGCCCACCAGGAAAGCATGGGGGCCGGTGACCTCTCCCTGTCGGCTGCGCGACTCATCGGGCAGCACGCGCGCAAGCACTTATTCCGGCCTTGGATGCGATATAGATATCGCTGACATTGTTTGCGATGGTCCAGAGCCTCTACCTGCGGGATTTGAAGAGATCCTGGACCCAGTCTACGAATACTCGCACTCGCTGGGCCGGGATTCGCGTGGACGGATAAGCGACCTGTACCGGCGTGCGGCCACAATCCCAATCATCCAGGATCATCTCGAGCTCGCCGGACGCCAGATAGGGGGCGGCGAGCAGTGCGTAGGTAGTGGTAATACCCAAACCCTCGCGACATGCGGCGAGTGCGGCCCGCGCGTCATCGACTGCCAAATGATGGTCAGTGCAAGGGGAAACGCTTTCGCCACCACGGGTTAAGGTAGTTCGAAAGGCTTGGCCGGTTCGAGGGGACACGACCTGGATGCGCGTGTGCTGGCCGGCGAGTTCCTCCGGATGCTCAGGCCTGCCACGAGTGGCGAGATACGCCGGGCTGGCCAGAGTCAAAAAGGCCAGTTCGGCCAGCGGCCGGGCGATCAGACGGTCGTCGATTATCGAGCCGATCCGGATGACGCAATCGATGCCGCGCTCGATCAGGTCGGACGAGCGGTTGTCGATTTTCAGATCGATAGCGATATCGGGATATTGGGCAAAGAAATCGGGCAAGGCGGGGATGATGATAGATGACGCGAGCGTGCCTGGCACGTCGACGTGGATCGTGCCACGCGGCCGGCTTCGCGCACCCGCCACATCGGACTCCAAAGCGTCGGCGTCGGCGACGAGTTGCTGGGCGCCCAAGTAATACCGACGCCCCTCCTCGGTGACGGTCATGCGCCGGGTGGTCCGGTGCAGAAGCTGGATCTGTAACTCCTTTTCGAGCTCTTGGACGAGGCGCGTCACTGTTGGCCGGGGCAGGTCGAGTTGTTCGGCGGCCCGGCTAAAGTTACCGGCATCGACCACACCGATAAAGGCGCGCATGGCAGCGAATTTATCCACTGGGCTTTCCTCTCTGCGCGTATCCAACTGATTGTTGCATTTGCGCGACAACTGTTTTAGCGCGGCGGTGGTTGGTCGGCAGCAATGCTGGGTGCATTCTGCGCTGCACCATTCGAAACTGCAGCGGTTATGACTATGAGTTCATCCGACCCGATTTTTGAAGCAGAACTTTATCAAGTGGGCAATACGCGGATTACACGTATTGTCGACCAACCCTTGGAGAACAACCCCGCCACTCGACTCTATCCTGACTGGCAATATTCGGCAGTTAAGCCATACCTGGACGCGCTGACGTCCCATGACCTGACCGCTGATCATGCACATTTCAATCAGAGTGTGCATTGCTGGCTGGTGCAGACGACGCACCACACCATCCTGATCGATACTGGGGCCGGAAACGACAAGCGGCGTCCCGATAATCCGATATTCGACCGGCTGGATACGCCGTTTCTCGACAACCTGGCCAGAGCCGGGGTCCAGCCAGAGGACGTGGATTATGTGTTGCTCACTCACCTGCACGTCGATCACGTGGGCTGGAATACCCGTTGGCAGAACGGCGCCTGGGTACCCACGTTTGCCAATGCGCAATACGTATTTCCAACCGAGGAATACCGATTCTATTCCAATCCGGCGAATGTCCAGCCGCCAAGCCATGGCAGCTTCGAGGATAGCGTCCAGCCGGTTCTCGACGCTGGGCTGGCGAAGATGATTGAGCCCGACGGCCGCGAAGTGGTCGACGGCCTGGCCTTCCATAGTTCGCCGGGGCACAGCTACGCGCATACTTCGATCAGCCTGGTATCCAAGGGTGAGCGTGCCTTGTTCGGTGGCGACGTGCTGCATACCCCGGTTCAAGTGTACTGCCCGGACTGGAATTCCGTGTTCTGTGAGTTTGCCGAACCGGCGCGCGCCTCTCGCTATTGGGCGCTGAATCATGCGGTCGAACATGACGCTCTGTACTTCAGCACGCACTTCGCGGCACCTTCCGCCGGCCGCATCACCCGACGCGGGGACGGCTACGCCTGGCAGTACGAAGAATCCGGAGCAAGATCATGAATCAGAACGCAACCCTAACAACCTTTTCTCACCCAGCGTTGGCCAGCCAGTCGTGGTTCATCGACAGCGATACCGCTGGTGTCCAGCTATACCTGCGTAACCGCCGGCGCACCCATATCGAGGCGTTTGGTAGTGAACGTACGGTGATGCTCATGCACGCTGCGACCTATGCCGGTGACAGTCTGTTTGACGTTGCCCACGGCGAGACGGGGTCATTCATGGATTTCCTCGCGATGCGTGGTTACGACGTCTATTCGGTCGATGTCAGAGGCTATGGCGGCTCGACGCGACCGCCGGAAATGATGGCGCCGTCCGATGCCAGTCCGCCGACGGTCAGCACGGAGATTGCGATCAGCGACCTGAGCCGCGCGATATCTCATGTCATCGAACGAAACGGTCTCTCGCAGTTGAACCTCATCGGCATGTCATGGGGTGGTACGGTGGCGGGCGCGTATGCTGCACGTGTTCCCGAACACGTGCACAAGCTTGGGCTGATCGCGCCACAATGGATTGATAGCAGATCGGTGTCGATTGACACGGGCGGCGAGCTTGGCGCTTACCGCACCGTTTCCCGCGAGGCAGCACGCGAACGCTGGCTCGGCGCGGTGCCGGATGAACAGCGAGAGGCCTTGGTTCCGCGTGAGCTGGTCGAAAAGTGGGAACAAATCACGTTTGGCGCCGATGATGCGAATCCCTATCACGTGCCGAACGGGGTCGTGCAGGATAGGAGAGACTATTGGGCCGCAGGTCGCGCCTACTACGACCCAGGCGAGATCACGGCCCCGACGCTGTTGATCCATGGTGAATGGGACCGCGACGTGCCGCTGGACACGAACCAGGCTTATTTTCGCCGCCTCACTGGTGCCGCCTACAAACGCTGGATCGAGATCGGGCAGACCACTCACATGCTCATCCTTGAGCGCCAGCGGCATCAAGCATTTGATGGCATCGCCGCATTTCTGGATGAAGTGCTTACGGAAAACTAGAGGAATGGGCAACGTGACGTCGTTGATATATTGAGTATTAGTGTCATCTCGCGATATTCAGCGCTTCTTGGCTTCCTCAATGCGACGAGACGAACGTCGCTGCGGCGTGGGCGGGCGGGATGGCGAACTCCTCCCGCATTCTTCTGGCTTCCGCCATCGGGCTTCTGCCGAAAAGACGCTTGAACTCGCGACTGAACTGGGACGGGCTTTCGTAGCCGACCTGAGCGCTGGCTGTCGCTGCCGTGATGCCGTTTCTGACCATCAGAAGCCTCGCCTGGTGCAGGCGGGTGGACTTCAGGTACTGCATGGGCGAAGTGTGAGTGACGTCCTTGAAGTGCGCATGGAAGGTGGGAACGCTCATGCCGGCGCTGCGGGCGAGCTGTTCGACGTCGAGATCCGTCGAGTAGGAGGCGTGAATGCAGCGCAGGGCACGTGCCACCTTGCCGAACTGGCCCTGCATGGCCAGCGCCGCCCGCATCGAAGGGCCCTGATCGCCGGTCAGTACGTGGAAGTAGATCTCCCGTACCAGTGACGGACCCAGGATCTCGGCATCGAGCGGCCGGCTCATGGCGTCCAGGAAACGCAGCACCGCATCGCTCAGTCGGCGGTCCATGGGGGTCGACATCATGCCTTGGGGATTGGCGGGTTCGACACCACCGAGCTGGTCCAGCTGCAGCATCAGGTCGGCGGCGAGATTGAAGTCCAGATGCATGTAGATGGCGAGCAGCGGCTCCCGCTCGCTGGCGTCGGTTTCCATGGTGAAGGGCACCGGCACCGAAACCGCCAGGTAGTGCTGCTCATCGTAGAGGTAGACCTGGCCGCCGAAGAATCCCCGCTTGCGGCCCTGGCAGACGATGACGATACCGGGATCGTACAGCACGGGGGTGGAATCCAAAGGGCGGTTCGAACGCAGAAACCGGACATCCGGCAGTGCCGTCAGGTTGTAGCCCTCATCCGGCGCAAGCGTCTTCAGCAGCGCGACCATCTCCTCCTGCCGGGCGTCGGGCTTGTGGCGATGGTGCAGGGTCGAGGAGGGTATGGGATCGCTCCTGCTCATGTCGTCTGGTCCTGTCTTGAAATCCGTTCTCGACGAAGCGCCTGAATCCGGGTCATCGGGCGTTCGGACGGGGTTGCCAAGCTTCGGCCTTGGTGAAGGCGAAGCAATATTATTAGGAGTTAATAGTATTAGGCAATGAAAGCAGATTGTAGGCCATCGTCTTTCCCGGTTGTGGATATCTATCATGCAATCCTTCATCGGTGAAGGCATCGATGAGATCCGTTCGCCAGAAGCGTCTCTCGTCTGGCGTCCCCTGTTCTGCTTTTCAGGAGCGCATCTCCATGATCGACGTATTGAACCCCGCCGATGGCACCGTGGTCGGCCAGGCACCGGCCATGACCCTTTCCGAAGTGAATTCTGCCATCGACCGTACCTGCGAGGCCTTTCCCGCCTGGTCCCGCAAATTGGCGAAAGAGCGCAGTGAGCTGCTGCGCGGTTGGTTCGAGCGCATCCGCGACGACAAGGCGGCTTTCGCCGAGTTGATGGTGAAGGAGAACGGCAAGTGTCTCGCCGAAGCGTATGGCGAGATAGAATACGGCCTCGGTTTCATCGAGTGGTACGCGGAAGAGGCCAAGCGGATCTACGGCGACACCATTCCCAGCCATGCGGCGAACGCTCAAGTCATGGTGGTCAAGGAGCCGGTCGGCCCCACGGCGGCCATCACGCCGTGGAACTTCCCGTTCATGATGATCACGCGCAAGGTGGCGACGGCACTGGCGGCGGGCTGCACCATGATCATCAAGCCGTCCGAGGAAACGCCGCTGACGGCCTACAAGCTGCTGGAAACCGCGCGCGAGGCGGGCATTCCGGAAGGTGTGTTCGAGATGGTGACAGGCAATCCGAAAGAGATCGGCGAGCGCTTCACCAGCGACACGCGGATCCGCAAGATCTCGTTCACGGGCTCGACCGCCGTCGGCCGCACCTTGGCCGGTGCCGCCGGTCAGACGCTGACCCGCATGACGCTGGAGCTGGGGGGCAATGCCCCGTTCATCGTCTTCGACGATGCCGACATGGAGGCCGCCGTGGAAGGCGCGGTGGGTGCCAAGCTGCGCAATTCGGGCCAGGTCTGCATCTCGCCCAATCGCTTCTACGTGCACGACGCGATTCACGACCGGTTCGTCGAGGCGCTGGCCGAACGCGTCTCGCGTATCGAAGTCGGCGAGGGCATGCGTGACGATTTCGTCGTCGGGCCGATGATCAATCGTACCGGCCTGGAGAAAGTCTCCTCGCTGGTGGAGAGCGCCCGTCGGGGCGGCGCGAACATCGCTCTCGGCGGAAGAGCACATGGTCTCGGCGGCCTGTTCTACGAGCCGACCATCGTCACCGAGCTCGACGACGATGCCGAGATGGCCCGGACCGAGATATTCGGCCCGGTATTCGCCGTCTACCGGTTCCAGACGGAAGCGGAGGTCATCGAGCGTGCCAATGCCACCGAGTACGGTCTGGTCGCCTATGGCTATACGCGGGATCTGGGCCGGTCTTTCCGCCTGTCCCGTGAGATCGAGGCGGGCATGGTCATTCTCAACAGCGGCTCGGTGGGCACGGCCTCGGTACCGTTCGGCGGCGTCAAGCAGTCCGGCTATGGCCGCGAGGGCAGCTTCTACGGTATCGAGGAGTACGTGGACGTCAAATATGTGCTGATGAGCGGGCTGGATCGGTGAGGTTGTCTTGCGCTAAACGGGTTGGCTCGACGGGAAGAGCGCAGGAGTATGGCGCTTTTCCCGTTGATAGTCGGTTTCGTCAGACGTCGCCGCGATCCTTCAGAACGGCACCGGCGACGATATCGAACAGTCGGTCGGCACGAGACGCGTGAGACGGCTGTTCGCGTAGCCAGGCGAGCGCCGCAATGAGATCGAACAGCTCCGCGCCATTCAGGTCGTCCCGGGCCTTGCCCTCGGCTTGAGCTCGAGTGAGGAGCGCCGTGCCTGCCGCGCGTAGCATGACGCATGAAGCATGGAGTTCGGAATCCGTATCCTCGATGGCGTCCATCATCAACGCGATGATGCCCCGCTGGCTGTACGTGAACTCCGTGGTTTCCTGCATCCACGCCAAGAGCGCTTCGTCGGCCGAGTCCGAGCGCTCGAGCACCTTGGCCCGCTCCGCCAGTGCCTCGAAGCTGGCGCGCAGCACCGTTTCCAGTAAAGCCTCTCGCGTCGGGAAGTGCCGGTAAAGCGTGCCCAGCCCGACGCCAGCTTTGCGCGCTATGTCTCTCAGCGACGCGTCGGCTCCCTGGTCGGCGAAAACCTCGCTCGCAACCGCAAGCAGACAGTCGTAATTTTTCCTGGCATCAACTCTCATCGGCAAGCCTTGACAAAATGGAGCGGTGCTCCGATTATTCGGAGCACTGCTCCGATAACGATAGCCCACCTGTGGCTCGGGAGAAAGTCATGCCGACTCAAACGATGAAAGCGATTCGCCAGTACGAATTCGGCGGCCCCGATGTACTGCGTTTCGAGGATGCGCCAGTGCCAGCCTTGAAAGCGGGCGAAGTGCTCGTTCGCGTTCACGCGGCTGGCCTCAACCCGCCCGACTGGTATCTGCGCGATGGCTATAGAACGCTGCCGCCTGAATGGCAGCCGCAGCTGGATTTCCCCCTCATTCTGGGAACGGATGTCTCCGGCGTCCTCGCGGCGGTCGCCGACGATGTCAAGGGCTTCTCCATCGGCGATGGGGTGTATTCGATGGTTCGCTTCCCTGACGGCATGTTCGGGGAAAGCAGGGCCTACGCCGAGTACGTCAGCGTGCCGGCGTCGGAAGTCGCACCCAAGCCAACCGGCATCGATCATGTACATGCCGCCGGGGCGCCGATGTCGCTGCTCACGGCGTGGCAGTTCATGGTCGAACTGGGTCACGATGAACCCAATCCGCTTCAGCCGAACCGGCACCAGCCGGTGCCGCTCGAGGGCAGGACCGTCCTCGTCAATGGGGCCGCGGGTGGTGTGGGGCACTTTGCGGTGCAAATTGCGAAACTGAAGGGTGCACACGTCATTGCCGTGGCGTCGGGCAAACATGAATCGCTTCTTCGCGAGCTCGGAACCGACGAGTTCATCGATTACACAAAGACGCCGCCCGAGGACGTCGTCCACGACATTGACCTGGTCGTCGATGCGCTTGGAGGCCCGACCACGGGGCGTTTCTTGCCCACGCTGAGGCGCGGCGGTGCCCTGTTCCCAATCTACCCGCTAGGTTTCGACGGTGCCGAGGAAGCCGCGGCGCGGGGCGTCACCATCTCGACCACCCAGGTTCGGTCGAACGGGGCTCAGCTATCAGATATCGGGCGCTTGCTTGATGACGGCACGATTCGCGTCGTCGTGGACAGTGTCTACCCGCTTGTCGATGCCCGCAAGGCCCACGAACGAGCCGCCAAAGGCCATATCCAGGGCAAGATCGTCTTGACCGTCGAGTAGAAAAAACGGGGATCAGGTTGCGCCAGTTCCGGCATGGCAGGCCCGGCTGGTGCCCCGTCGAGGGAGAGTGCAGATGTCCGCAAACTTCAAGCTACGTCACGGAACGGCGGAGTGGTTGCGCAGCGTCTATCCAGTGTTTCGGGTCGCCCTGAGTCGGTATCACCTCAACGCAATACTGCTATCTGCCTCAGCCGCGGCGCGGCGAAGTCGATGAAGGCGCGAACCTTCGCTGCCGCGCGGCGCCCCTCCACATGCACGAGATGAACCGGCAGCGGGGCGGGCTCGTGCTCTTCCAGCACGGTCTGGAGCGTGCCGGACTCGAGGTCGGGCCCGACCTGATACGACAGCACGCGACACAGGCCCCAGCCCCGCCTGGCGGTGTCGATGGCCGCGGCCAGGCTGCTGACCGTGAGTCGAGGATGCACCCTGACGCCATGCGCTCCGTCCTGCCCGAGCCGCCACTCGTTGAGGGGAGGCGTGGACCCGCTGGCAACCACCCGATGAGAAAGGAGGTCGCTGGGTGCCTGCGGGCGCCCCCGCGTGGCGAAATAGTCCGGCGAGCCGCAGATGACGCGGCGAACCTGGCCGATCCGGACGGCGGAGAGCTCGGATGAGGGCAGGTGGCCGATGCGCAAGGCGATATCGAAGCCTTCCTCGACCAGGTTGACGATGCGGTCGACCATCAGCACGTCGGCGCGAACCCGGGGATACTCATCCAGAAACTCGGTCAGCAGTGGCGCGACGTGGATTCGCCCGAACTCCTGCGGACAGGTGATTCGCAGTTGCCCGACGGGCGTGTTGGCCGCGCCCGAGGCCATGTCGTCGGCGGCTTGCAGATGAGCGAGGATCTCGCGCACTTCTGCGAGATACGTCCGGCCGACATCGGTGAGCCTGACACGCCGGGTCGAGCGGGTAAAAAGTCGGGCGCCAAGAGTGGATTCCAACATGTTGATGGCACGCGTTGCAGACGGCGCACTGAGCCCGATGGCGCTTGCCCCTTTGGCAAAGCTCTCCGCTTCGGCGACGGCAACGAAAACGTTCAGAGCCTGAAGGCGATCCATGATGTCCTGCTTGGCTCGAGAGGAATGATAATTTCAGAATACAAAACAGTTCCTTTCAGAATAACCCTATTCTTCCGTTGTTCGTGAGGTTCTAGAGTAACGGCTTCGATAAACCCGATCATCATCGCGATGAAGGAGCCTGTCATGTCGAACGCCGAGCTTGAAACCAACGCCCTCAACGACCAGTCCGTGAAGCTGTATCGCAACCCCAAGTCGGGCCACTGCCACCGTGTCGAACTGATGCTGGCCCTGCTCGAGGTACCCTACGACATTGTCGATCTCGACATGGCCAATGGCGCCCACCGCGAGCCCGGCTATCTGAAGATCAGCCCTCTGGGGCAGGTGCCGGCGATCGAGGACAACGGCATCACGCTTTCGGATTCCAACGCCATCATCACCTATCTGGTCGAGCGCTACGGTGATCCTGCCCTCTGGATCGGTACCGAGCCGCTCGAAAAGGCGCAGGTGCAGCGCTGGCTCTCGATTGCGGCGGGCGAGATCGCCGCCGGTCCCTGCGCCGCGCGCCTCGTCACCGTGTTCGATGCGCCGCTCGATCATGAGGCGGCGAAGGCCAAGGCGCACGCGCTGCTCAAGATGATGAATGCCCATCTCGAGGATCGCGACTGGCTGGCGGCCGACAGGCCGACGCTGGCCGACATCGCCGGCTACAGCTATATCGCCCACGCGCCGGAAGGCGGTGTCGGTCTCGCCGACTATCCGCACGTCCGGGCCTGGCTGGCGCGTATCGAGGCGCTGCCCCGCTTTATCGGCATGGCGCGCTCGCCGGCGCTGGCCTGACTCGAGGACGTTCGAACGGAGGTCGGTCATGACACGCGAAACGATGCCTTCCCAAGAGACGACTTTCCAGGAGACGCTGTTCCACGAAGGCGAGCTCGCGGCGCAGCGGCGCGCCGGCGTGGAAAGCCTGGCCAGCTCGGCCGGCAGTTTCATCCGCGGCTACATGCCCGAGCAGCATCGGGCGTTTTTTGCCCAGTTGCCCTTCGTCGTCATGGCCGCCGGCGATGCGCAGGGGCGCCCCTGGGTCACGCTGCTTGAGGGCGACGAGGGTTTCATCGAGTCGCCCGACGCCCGAACGCTGGCCGTGGCGGCAGCACCCGGCGCCCAGGATCCGCTGGCCTCGGCGATCGCTGCCGGCGTCGACGTGGGCCTGCTCGGCATCGAGCTGGCGACACGTCGGCGCAATCGGCTCAACGGGGTCGTTCGTGCCGCCGGTGACGGCCTGAGTCTCGAGGTACGCCAGAGCTTCGGCAACTGTCCGCAATATATCCACGAGCGCGAGTGGCGACGCGTCGAAGCCACTGCCGCCCCGGACGCCATCGTTTCGGAGCGACTCGACAGCGGGCAGCGTGCGCGAATCGCTGCGGCGGATACCTTCTTTATCGGCTCCGGCTTCGACCTTAACCACGCCTCGGGATCGGAGCCCCGCACGAGCCGGGGTTACGATGCCTCTCACCGCGGCGGCGAGCCCGGCTTCGTGCAGGTGGCCGGGGACGGAACGCTGCGAATCCCGGACTATGCCGGCAACAACTTCTTCAACACCATCGGCAACCTGATCCAGGACCCCCGTGTGGGATTGCTGTTCGTCGATTTCGAAACCGGCGGCATGCTGCAGATCACTGGCCGGGCCCGCATCGACTGGGCGCCGCAGGAGAGCCAGGACCCGAACGCCAAGCGCTGGATCGAAGTGAGCGTCGAGCAGGTGGTCGACCGCCCGGCCGCGCTGGCCCTGCGGTGGCGGCGGGAGGACGAAGCTCCGCTGCGGCTGACGGTCGTCGACAAGGTGATCGAAAGCGATCGAATCGCCTCCTTCTATCTGGCCGATGCCGATGCCGGCGCGCTGCCGCCATTCCAGGCCGGCCAGCATCTGGCGGTCGAGCTGAAGATACCGCATCAGCCGGGGCGGGTGGGTCGCAGTTACTCGCTCTCGGGGCCGCCATCCGCCGGGACGTACCGAATCAGCGTCAAGCGCGAGGATCAGGGTACGGCGTCGCGTTTTCTGCACGACGGGATCGATATCGGCGACCGGATCGCGGCACGCCCGCCGTCAGGCGAATTCGTCTTGCCCTCCCGGCAAGGGCCTTTGGTACTGGTCAGCGCCGGCGTGGGTATCACGCCGATGGTCGCGATGCTGCACGCGATCGTGGCGGAAGCGGAGAGCGAGCAACGTCCGGTCTGGTTCGTCCACGCCACGCGCCACGGCGGGACACACGCCTTTCGGGCCGAGGTTGGGGCGTTGATGTCCCAATCACGCAACGTGAGGCGACATATCCTCTACAGCGCGCCGCGTCCGAACGATACGGCAGGTGTCGATTACGACATCGAAGGGCGAATCACCGCAGACTACCTGCTCGAACTCGGCGCGGGGCCAGAGGCGAGCTATCTGCTCTGCGGTCCGGCCCGGTTTCTCGCCGAGATCAGCGCTGGCCTGGAAGATCGTGGTGTCGATGCGGATCGGATCGACTTCGAGACGTTCGGCCCGGCGGGGTGAAACGACAGAAGCTTCCAGGGATATGGCCTCCGACTAAAGTCCTAATTTCCGACCCGCTTTTCCCCGGAGAGACTTGATACGCTAGCGTCTCGTTGCGGCTACGTCTCCCAGTGCCGTCCGCGGCGAGCTTCTCTTTCACCGCTCTCGAGTCGAGCTTAAGGCGAATCCATGATCATCTCAGGCCCTTCCGATTATCGGCGCGCCGCCAAGCGGCGTGTTCCGCGCTTTCTGTTCGATTACCTCGATGGCGGTGCGGTGACCGAAAGCACGATGCGGGGCAATGTCGAGGCACTACAGGCCATCCCCCTGCGCCAGCGCGTGCTGCAGGGCGGCGGCACTCCCCAACTCGAGACCGACGTGCTCGGCAGCCGCTGGCAGATGCCGGTGGCGCTGGCACCGGTCGGGGCCACGGGCATGTACGCGCGTCGCGGCGAGGTGCAGGCGGCCAGGGCAGCCGAAAAGGCCGGCGTCCCCTATACGCTCTCCACGGTGTCGGTCTGTTCGATCGAGGAGGTCGCGAAGGGGGCCGGCGGGGAGCAGTGGTCCCAGCTTTACGTGTTGAAGGATCGCGGCTTCATGCGGAACACGCTGGAGCGCGCGTGGGCGGCGGGCATGAAGACGCTGGTATTCACCGTCGACATGCCGCTGCCGGGCTCGCGTTACCGCGATCGTCACTCCGGCATGTCCGGTCCTCACGCCAAGTTGCGTCAATACGCGCAGGCCGTGACGCATCCGTGGTGGGCGTTCGATGTCGCACTCAAGGGCAAGCCGCTGTCGTTCGGCAATATCGAGGCCTATACCGGTCGCCAGATGAACATGGACGACTACATGGGCTTTCTGGCCAAGAATTTCGATCCTTCCATCAGTTGGAGCGAACTGGAGTGGATTCGGGATAGCTGGAAGGGCAACTTGATCATCAAGGGACTGCTGGACAAGGAGGATGCGCGGGACGCGGTACGCATGGGCGCCGATGGGATCATCGTCTCCAACCATGGCGGGCGCCAGCTTGACGGCGCGATCCCGACGGCGCAGGCGTTGCCGCATATCGTCGACGCCGTGGGCGACGCGCTCACCGTCCTGGCGGATTCCGGCGTTCGCTCCGGGCTGGATGTGGTCAGGATGCTGGCGTTGGGTGCCAAGGGTGTTCTGCTCGGACGTGCCTACGCCTACGCCCTGGCCGCGGACGGCGAGCGAGGCGTGACGCATCTGCTGGAACTGATCGCCGCGGACATGCGCGTCACCATGACGCTGATCGGCGCCAGGTCGCCGGCCGAACTCAGCGCCGATCATCTGGAGACCGTCGCGAAAGCACTGGAGAGCGAGCAGCGGCCGGCGGTGGCGTCGCCGGAAGCCGCCAGGTTTTGAATTCGAGGCAACGCGCTCGACACAAAAAATGCCCCGATGGTTGTCGCCATCGGGGCATCTTCATGCTGCGGAGCTGGCTTGCTCGGGCTCAGGGCGAGGTACTGGTGTCCTCCCCGGCGGCCGGATCGTCGCTGGCGGTGTCGGATTCCTCGTCCGCCATCGTGGAGTCGTCCTCGGACATGACAGCGCCATCCTCGTCATTGGCGGGCTGACCCGCATCATCCCGTGTAACCCGCCAGACGGCGTTGGTCAGGTCATCGGCGATGATCACCGAGCCATCCGGCGCGACGGTCACGCCGACCGGACGCCCGCGCGTTCTGCCGTCATCGGTGAGGAAGCCGGAAACGAAGTCGACCGGGTCGCCGGCCGGTTCTCCGTTCTGGAACGGCACGAACACCACCTTGTAGCCGACCGGGTCGGCACGATTCCAACTGCCGTGCTCGCCGACGAAGGCTCCGTCTGTGAATTCCCCGCCGACGGCGTCGTTCGAGAAGGCGACCCCGAGCGGGGCGCGGTGCGAGCCGAGGCTGTAATCGGGGGCGATCGCCGATGCCACTTTTTCCGGGTTCTCCGGCTTCACCCGTGGATCGACGTGCTGGCCCCAGTAGCTGTACGGCCAGCCATAGAAGCCGCCGTCCTGGATGGAGGTCAGGTAGTCCGGCACCAGATGCGGTCCCAACTCGTCGCGCTCGTTGGCGACGGCCCACAGCCTGCCGGTCTCCGGCTGGATCGTCAGGTCGGTCGGGTTGCGCACGCCGGTGGCGTAGGCGCGGTGCGCGCCGGTCTCCGGATCGATCTCCCAGATCTCGGCGCGATCGACTTCCGCTTCCATGCCGCGCTCGGTGATGTTGCTGTTGGAACCGATACCGACATAGAGATGCTGCCCGTCCTGACTCGCGGTCAGCGACTTGGTCCAGTGGTGGTTGATTTCCGCCGGCAGCGGCGTCACGAGCTCGGGTTCGCCGCTGGCTTCGGTCTGGCCCTCCTGGTAATCGAACCGTACCAACGCATCCTGGTTGGCCACGTAGAGATCATTGCCGACCAGGGCGAGGCCGTAGGGCGCATTGAGGCCCTCGGCAAAAACCGTCTGCTCCTCGTAAGCGCCGTCGCCATCGCTATCACGCAGTAGCGTCAACCGGTCGCCGCCCTTGACCGAGGTGGTGCCTTTCGATTGGATCAGGCCGGCGATGAAATCCTTCGGCCGGGACTTTGGCGCATTGCCGCCACCTTTCCCTTCGGCGACCAGGATATCGCCGTTGGGTAGCACCAGCGTCTGACGGGGGACCTCGAGATCGGTGGCGATGGCGTCGATGCGGTAGCCGTCCGGTACCGTGGGCAGCTTGTCGTCCCAGGGCGCCTGCTCGGGAACCCCCATGTTGGGCAGTAGGCCGCGCTGTGGATCGGGCAGTTCCGGATTGGCACCATACTGCGGGTCCGGGTCGGCAGCGTGTGCGCCACCGGCCAGCAGCAGGATCGACAGCGGTGCGGCGTAGCGAAGTTGGCTGGCGTGTTTCATGAGTGGCCTCCGCTCTTGCGGCTGGTGAATCCAATCCAGATGGCGACGAACGCGAGCACTGCGACGACGATCGACAGGGTCAGGCCCGTCGGCATCGTCGCCCAGGCATCCCGGGCGTGAACCAGCGCATTGACGAAGCCGAGTCCCCAGGTCGCCAGCAACAGCACGAAATACAGCACGGACAGGCCGCGGCTACCGGCCGGGCGGAAAATTCCGATCAGTGCGCAGATCAGCGCAAGGCCGCAGAACACCAGGCCGCCGGCGATCAGCCAGGAGGCGAAGTGGCTCCACTGGACATTGTAACTCGTGGAGTAGGCGTAATCGCTCAAGGCGGCGCCCAGAAACAGCGGGAAGGCGCCGGCAAGCAGCATCCCGTGAAGCGGATTGGGCCCGGTCCGGACCGGTCGTTCGGCAGTGGCAAGCATGGCAAGCTCCTTTTGCAGGTGAGGCCAGGACGTCGTGCGTCAGCCAGGTCTTCATCGGCGGGACCGCCACCTCGCCGGTAACACGGCCCTGGCGCGGAGGCTTCGTCCCCGTGGCTGGAGTCTAGTCGACATGAAGGCGCTTCACCCAAACCACGAGGCGATTCGGGTTTCGTTCATGGGCAGGGCCTGTCGTATCGCTTCGTGTCGCCATCCCTCGCCGTGCGTGGTCGGCGCGAGCCGGATCGGCACGCGCTCCGATCTCGAGCCGACCCCACCTCTTCACGCCGGCTCGAGCGTCACGATCTTGCCGCCTGCCTGATGGAATCGATCGAAATAGTGCCGTGAATCCAGTACCTGATACGGGAAGTAGAGTCCGGGCGGGGTGGAGGGCCCACCGTCGAGTCCCAGGAGTCTTTCGAGCAACAGCGCCACGCCAAGCCCCGTCAACGGCATCTGGCCCTCGGGGTGAATCACCGCGTGGCGCGTGTGTAGCGTCTGGCCTGCATGATCCGCTCCAGCGAGTTCCACCAGAATCTCGGTGGACATCGGCTCGCCGCGACGGCGGCTGGAACTGACGCCGATGGCGAGGTTGAACTCGACGTTCGCCGCGGCCGTAGCGGTTGCCAGGGCGACGACATCGTGGGGCGAGAGCGCGGAGGCTTCCATCTCGACGCCATCGGCTGCGCGAAAGGTGGTCTTGAGGTCATCCCCGGTTCGCCAGATCCAGGCGCCGTTTCGACGGACCTGGACGGCGGGAATGGCCTGCGTCTGGCGCTCGAGATCGTCGAAGGAAGCCGGCCCTCCAGCGTCCTGCTCATCCAGCACCGCGCCGAGGCGAATCGTGTCGATACGGCTGAACGACTTGGCGAACGCCAGCGTGGGGATCGTGGTGGCACCCACCAGCCACTCCGTGCCCAGCACCACCGGGGCGGCATCCGGCTCGTGCATATACGCCGCGATTTCCGGGCCGATCTCATACAGGGCGGGGGAGATGCTGATATAGGGAACCTTGCGAGCCAGGGCAAAGGTGAGCGCGGCGGTACTCGTGTCCGTGAAATAGATCGCCACCGCGCTGATCGGCCGCTTGCCAAGGCCCAGGTCGGCTGCGGCGAGGTCGACCGTCACCGCTTCGGCATGGCCGATCTCCCGGGCCGTACGCTGCGCCTTGTCGAGATCGCGGCCGCCGATCAGTAGCGGTACGTCGGGATAAGCGTGGCGCACATGTTTCGCCGTCTGGCGACCGACGATGCCGGCACCGCCAATGAGTAGAATGGGATCGGGTGTCATTGAGACGTCTCCTGGGAATGTGATAAAACCTACCAATGGTAGGTTTTGATAACGTTAAGCTACTTTTAGTAGGTTATCAACGAGGAGCGATCGATTGGCACGCGAGAAAGAGAAGGGAAACCCCCGGGAAGAGACGGGAAAGCCGGTGTCTCGCCGGCTTTCCCGTGCCCAGCGGCGGCAGCAACTGCTGGATACGGCGTTGGCGATCATTCGTGATGAGGGTGCCGATCGGTTGACGCTGGGACACCTGGCGGCTCGGGCCGGGATCTCGAAACCGGTCGCCTACGACCATTTCGGGACGCGTTCGAAGCTACTCATCGAACTCTACAAGTCGATCGACCAGGCTCAGGCAGCGGCGCTCCAGGCCGCACTGACCAGTGGCGAGCGCAGTATCGAGGAGACCATCGAGGTTCTCGCCTCGGCCTACATTCACTGTTATGCCGACACCAGTGGAGAGTGGCACGCGATCGGCGCGGCGCTGGCGGGAAGCGAGGAGAAAGATGCGGTCTACCAGGAGCTGCTCGATGGTTATGTTCAGCTATTCGCTGCCGTGCTGAAACCGTACGTGGATCTGCAGCAGGCCGAGTTGGAGCGGCGCTGCATCGGCCTGATCGGTGCCGGTGAAGCCTTGTCAGCCGCGATGGCACGTGGCAATTGCGGTGAGGCCGAAGCCGCGGATACTTTCGCAACGCTGATTCTGGGTGGGTTGCGCACCCCCTTTTCATGCCAATCCGGCGGGGAGACGTGAATGGATCTCAAGCCGCGCTATGAAGCCTACATCACGTGTCTGAACGCCCGCGATCTCGAGGGTCTCGACGAGTTCGTCAGCGATGCCGTCATCCACAACGGTTCGACGATCGGCATCAGCGGGTATCGCGAAATGCTGGCCGGCAACTATCGCGACATACCCGACCTGCACTTTGTCGTCGAACGGCTGGTATCCGACGCTTCGATCGTTGGCAGCAGGCTGCGTTTCGACTGTCATCCGCAAGCCGAATTCCTGGGGCTGCGGGTCGACGGACGGCGGGTCGTGTTTCACGAGAACGTCTTCTATCGATTCGCCGAGGGGAAGATCCAGGAGGTGTGGTCGGTCATCGACAAGGCCGCGATAGAAAGGCAGTTATTCGGCTTGTAGCGCGCCTCTGCCAGCACCAGAGCCGCGGTGGAATCTCTTGGCGATCCCGCACGCGGGATTGACTCACGTGATGGACGCGGATCATGGAAGGCGGGATGATCCGGCCAACGACTCAGGAAAGCGGTGGCTCAGGGATGAAACGCATGGGCGCATGGTGGCGGCGGTGGTTGTTGGCGGCATCGATGTTGCTGGTCTCCAGCCTGTGCCTGGCACAGACGCAGGAGGAGGGCGGCGAGCGGGAGTGGTACCCCATCGATTCGCTGAACAGTGGCCTGGGCAAGGCCCCGGGTTCCGTCAATCTCAGAACGCCCCGGGAGTCGATGCGCACCTTCCGGGACCTGACCGACCGGGGCGATTTCGAGGCGGCGGCCCATATCCTCAATCTGGCCGATCTATCCCCGGCGGAACAGCGTGAGCGAGGCGCCGAGCTGGCACGACAGCTCGCCGCCATATTCCAGCGTGGCAAGTCGATCCGTATTTCCAATCTCTCCGGGCGTCAGGATGCCGCCATCGAGGATCCCACGGGCGAGAGTCCCCATGCCGGGGAGCCACGTCGCGACATCGAGCTGGCCTCGCTCGAGGCCGATGGCGACACCTACGACATCCGGCTGGGTCGCTATCAACGGGATGACGAGGAACCGGTCTGGCTGATCATGCCGGAGAGCGTGGCGGCGATCCCCGCGCTCTATCGGGAGTACGGCCCTACGGCGTTCGAGCGACACATTCCCGAAAGCCTCAAGGGCTCCTTCGGGTTGCTCAGGATCTGGGAGTGGATCGCGATCCCGCTGGTACTGCTGGCGGTCGCCCTGGTCGGCAAAGGGGTCTACCGGTTGATCGAGGTGATGACGCGCTGGTTGCCCTCCGGGGCGCCGAGCATCTTCGCCAAGCAGATTCGTGGCCCGGTGGCGCTCATCGTGATGTCGTTGCTGACCCAGGCGCTGCTCGATTACGTCGTCTCCTTCTCGGCGGTCGCGACGACCACCCTGCGCGTGGTGCTGATCGCCATCCTGGCCTGGGGGACCGGGGCCGTCGGGCTGCGGCTCGTCGACACCATGATGCTGAAGATGACGCGTCGCCTCGCGGGGCAGATCGACGATTCCAAACCCCAGGACGACCGCAAGCTGCTGACGACGCTCTACGCGGTGCGGCGCATCATCATCCTCGTTCTGGTGACGGCGGTGTCGATCTATGTGCTGGGGCAGGTTCAGCTCTTCGAAACCCTGGGACTGTCGATTCTGGCTTCTGCCAGCGTGCTGGCGGTGCTGGTGGGCGTGGCGGGGCAGGCCGTACTCGGCAACATCCTGTCGTCGTTTCAGCTGTCGCTGGCCAAGCCGATACGGGTCGGTGACCTGGTGATGTTCGAAGGCCAGTGGGCCTATGTCGAGGGGATCTTCTATACGCATATCCGGCTGCGACTCTGGAACGAGCGGCGCCTGATCGTGCCGGTCACCTACTTCGCGTCCAAGGCTTTCGAAAACCTCTCATCCAAGAGCACGAAGGAGTACCGCAGCCTTGCACTGACGCTGCACCTCAGCGCCGATATCCCGATCCTGCGCGAGAAGTTCCTCGAGTTCGCCAAGGCGGAGGAGAACGTCATCGAGCACCACAAGCTGCTGTGCTGCGTGACCGACCAGATCGGCCCGGCGCAGACCGTGACCTGCTATCTGATGACGATCGACCCGCTATCGGGGTGGGCCGCCGAGGTGAGCGTCCGGGAGAAACTGCTGGCGTTCATCCGTGACGAGCATCCCGAGTGGTGGCCCAGGGATGTGGTCGTGATCAGCCATCGCGATATCGCCCGCGGACACGCCTCGGGCGATGAGGGGAACGATGCCCAATAGCGGAGGCTCGTCGCCTCGGCGTCCGGCCTCCTGCCAGGTTCCGCCGTTACCGGCACGCCTCCTCGCCATCGGTCCATAGCCAGTAGCCAGCGCCGAACAGTACGCCGACGATCAGGCCGGGCCCTGTGGCGGCACCCGCCAGCACGGCCAGGTTCCAGCCACCTGCGCCCATGGCCGCTGTCTCCACGCCATAGTGAGCGCAATCCTCGTTCACGCCAGCGTACTCGTGCAGTGAGTACTTGATGCCTTGTTTGAAGCCGATGACTGCCAGCGCCGACAGGTACGGATCGCCGATAGGTGACAACAGCGGGTTTGCTTCCTCGTAGCCGTGATCCAGGGCGTAGGCAGTGGTGGCGGCATCCAATGCCGAGCCGAGGCCCGGGCCTCGGGTGTTCGCGCAGCCGGTAAGTGCCACGGCGGCCAGCGCGGTGGCCGTGAACAGGATCGAGCGGGTGAGTATCGAGCGTTTGATGGTGAAAATCCTCTGATATCGGCCGCTGAGCGGCATGACGGTATGGGGAATGCCGTCTCCATGGTCGATACGAGGAAGCGCTCACGCTCATCGAATAGATCTGGACGGCCGGATATCCAGTCATTGCTGGATCCGGCCCTCTCTATCGGCGTGGCAAAAATGAACTTTAATTAAGAAATTGCGTTTTGGTCTATATGTTTATAGGTGTCTGGCGAGGCTGACATTTTTTGGACTATTTTTGTGCCGCAAGGTCAGGCGCCGCAAGCTCAGGAGAGAGGAGGCGATCACGGCCGGAGCAGAGAGGGGCAGTTGCGGTCGAGGCCGATGTTTCCCATCCGCCGGTCGATTTCGGCGAATGGGAAACGGGTAGGCAAGACTCAATCGACGTTCAGAAACGCCTTCAGGTCATCCAGATCGTTGTAGTCGTCGCTGCCGCCCTGTAGTTCATCGATCCTGGCCGCGAGCCGCTTGTCCAGGACGCCATCCGGGTGGGTGATATCGTGAAGTTCGGTCAGGTAGTCCACGAAATCGTCGAACTCATCCTCGATCTTGCTATTGGCGTTGGGCGTCAGGACGTACCACTCTCCCGAGCGTTTGAAATAGATCTCGCCGTCCGGTCTCAGTCTGATGGAGGCAATGTCGACGGTATCGATGTCCTTCTTGAATTCACTGAAATGGCCCGGACTTCCCTTGTCACCGAATATCTTGACCGTTCCCGGGTTCTCGTCCCAGGCCGCAGGGGCGTCGGCGTCGAGATACTGCCTGATGGCGTCGGTATCGTTGTATCTATCGGTCTTGCCGAAGACATCGTTCATTTCATCGACGCGATCCTGGTCCAGTTCTCCATCGGGACTGGCGATGTCGTGAAGGTCCGTCAGATAACGGATGATTTTTTCCCGTGTGCTTCGATCGGAGTCATCTCCTTCCGAGGTATTGATGATCTGTTTTACACCGTCCTTGACGAAGATGACGCGCCCATCATCCTTCAGTTCGATCGAGCCGATGTCGACACGGTCGATGTCTTCCTTGAAGTCGCCATAGGTTCCTGGAATGCCGCCGTCACCGAAGACCGGTAGTCCGCTGGGATCGGTGCCGAGATCGAGTTCGTCGCGCAGGTCGTCGAGGTCGTTATAGTCGTCCGAACCTCCTACCAACTCGTCTATCTCGTCCGCCAGTTCCTGATCCAGCTCGCCATCCGGATGGACCATGGTGTAGAGATTCTTCAGGTAATCGAAGATATCGTTGGCGTCACTTTTCGACAAGCTTCCGCGGTTCTCGGTATCGATTTGCCAACGAACGCCATCCTTGATGAAGCTGATCTTGCTGCTGTCGGTCGAATCGAGTTCGATGGAGTCGATCTCGACGCGATCGATATCCTCCTGGAAATCCTCGAACGTACCCGCCTTGTGTTCGCCATCCTTGCCCAGAAGAAATGGCTGAGAATCGTCGAGTGCCCGTTTCAGGTCGTCGATGTCATTGTAGCGGTCTGACTCGTCGTGAAGCCGAGTGATTCGATCGATGACTTTCTGATCTCGCTTCCCGTCGGGGTGAGTGATTTCATGAAGATCGGTGAGGTATTCGATGATCTCCTTGCGGTCGCTCTCGTCGGCTTTTTCGCCGATCAGCGGATCGATGACCTGCTTGACCCCATCCTTGACGAAGATGACGCGACCATCGTCGGCCAGCTCGATCGAGCCCAC
The DNA here is from genome assembly GCF_008298015.1 of Salinicola corii. Taxonomy (GTDB): domain Bacteria; phylum Pseudomonadota; class Gammaproteobacteria; order Pseudomonadales; family Halomonadaceae; genus Salinicola; species Salinicola corii. The sequence goes on from NZ_VTPX01000001.1 coordinate 78,149, forward strand.
GTCGACGCGATCGACGTCTGTCTTGAAGTCACCGGCCGTACCGGGGTCTCCGTCGTCGCCGAAGCGAGGCAGGCCCGAAGGATCCGGTGTGCCCTCGCCGATACCAGCGTCATGATCGTCGTCCCAGTCATCGAACCAGTCGTCGGAAATATTGCCGTGCTCTTCGACGTATTCGGTGAAATCCTCGTACTGCTCCGGCCTGGCTTCCCACATGGGCTTGTCTTCGGGATAGAGGTCGTCGTAACGACTGGAGCCGTGGTAGTAGTTGTATTCGTAGCGGGCGTGGAGCACGTAGTTGAGCTTGTCGCCCCAGTCATCCTCGGTGACGCCGAGCCCGCCCCAGGTACGGAAGTCGTCCCGCACTTCCTCTTTTTTCTGATCCTGCTTCTGCTTGGCGATGACGCCGGTGACGATGGCGGCGATGGCGCCGAAGCCGACGCCGGCGATCCCCAGCGCGCCCGAGGCCACGCCCAGCGCCGAGGCGGTGGCCGGCCCCGCGATCATGCTGGCCAGTTGGGTGCCTGCCATGCCGGCGATGCCCACGCCACCGAGTAACTGCATCGAGGCGGCGGCGTACTCGCTGGGCAGGGCATCGGGGTTGTCGCGCAACCGGTCGATCGACATGGCGCCCAGGGCGATATCCAGGATACCGCCGGCGCCGTCGGCGATGCCGCCGACCGTCCCCATCACCGAACCCACGATCCTGAGCTTGCTGGGGGTATCCATCTCGCTCGGATCGAGCCCCATGTTACTGAGCCGGTCACCCGCCATGCCCATCACGCTGGCGCGGCTGTCGGCATCCAGATCATCGAGATTGTCGGCCAGGCTCTGGCCATTGTTGCTGCCCGCGCTGGAGATACGCTCGTTGGGATCGTTTAGCGCCTCTTCCAGGCCGACGTCGGCATCGTCGGGGAGGGGAACGAAGCGGGCGCCATCACCTTCACCGCTGGCGATCTCGTCGAAGAAGCGCTCGACGTCGTCGGCCCAGCCCGGTGCGAGGTCCGGCGTATCCAGTTGCGGCGGGGTTGCGGAGATCGCCTGGCGCTGGCTCTCGAGGGATTCCAGTTCGACGACGTCGGCTTCCGGTACCGAGACACTCTCCGTCGAGTTTGGGAAATGTTTGACGAACGCTTCCCGAATTTGATCGTTGTTCTCGAGACCCAGCCGTGTCGCCATGCCGGGCTTGTTGAGAGTGTCCTGGAACAGCTCATACGTCTTGGCGCCGGCCAGCGCCATGGCGGGGGAGGTGGCCACGGTGATCAGCAGCAGCCGCGCCGCCGCCAGGCGATCCTCCGTGGTCTCCCCCATGTTCTTGTTCAGGGTGTAGATCGCGGCGGTGGCGGTAAGGATGCCACCCATGCCGGGCAGCACGCCGTTCTTCATGCTGGCCTGAAGCAGCGCGGCGGCTCCGTTTCTCACCCCGGTGGGCAGGTCGGCGTTGTTCTGGCCGATGACCTGGGAGATCCGCGACGAGACATCCTTGATGTCGAACTTGCCATTCTCCTTGAACGACCCGAGAACGGCGTTGGAGGCGATCTTGACCGCCGCCTTGTAGCTGTCCAGCCCGCGCTTGACGTCGTCGGGCAGGTCGCCCTCGCCGTTCTTGAGGTAGTTCTGGACGGTCCGGTCGGAAAAGGTAATGCCGAAGATGGAGGAAAACGTGCCCTGCAACCCCATCTGTACCTGATCGTTGACCGCCGTCTCGAGGGCTTCGTCGGAATAGCTGCCCTCTTCGATCACGCCACTGATCTCGTCGATCAGGCCCTTGTCGAGTATCTGGCTGCGTACTTCGCTGGCCTTGTCGCTATCCAGATAGTCCAGCGTCTTGATGTCGTTGGCGAAGCGGGTCTTGGCGGCGTCGTCGCCCATGCCCTCGAGCATCTCCAGATACTCGGAACTCATCATGGTTTCGTGGACGCGATTGGTCAGGCCGGACTTGTCCTTGATCTTGTCGACCGCGCCCTGCATCAGGTCGTCGACGCCGGAGACGACGCTCTCGTTCTGGGACACCTCGGCGAGCTTGCTGGCGATCTCCTCCTCGTCGAGCAGACCGTAGGTGCTCGCCTGATCCATGATCACGGAGTTCGGCAGGGTCGGCTCGGTATCGCCCGGCCACGGGAACGCATCCTTCTGGGTCTGGTAGGGCAGGATGCCGTAGCCGTTGACCAGCGCGGACTTGGCCTGAAGCAACTCGTAGTACTGTCGGCGAGGGTCGTCGAGATCCAGATCGCCCCATTCTTCCTTCATGGTGTCGTTGAACAGCTCGCCGACCGTCTTGCCGTCCTCGGTCGTCTCGGCGTTCATGACGTCGGTCGCTTCCGAGTCCTCGACCTTGACCTCAATGTTGTTATCGGTCTGGCTGATCTCGGTGCCCGCCAGCTTGTTCTCCAGCACCGAGTACTTGAAGGGCGATAGATGCTCGGACACCGCGTAAGTCTTGCCCTCGTATTCGAAGGTGATCGTGGTGGCGTCTTCGCGTTTGGGTTTCAGGTTGCTGACGGGCGGTAGTCCGTCGTTCTCTTCCACCACTCGCCAGTTCTTCTCGTCGGCGTTGGCTCTGAACGACTCGACACTCGAGTTTTCTTTATCGGACGTTTCGCCGTCGTTCGATTTGCGGGACAGCGACTCTTCGACACTGCGAGGCGTGACGACAACTCCGGAAACGGACATGGCGTGGCTCCTGGTTGTTTACCCCGCCGACTCTCTGGTGGTCGGCTTTTTCGGGCTCGGCAGGGGAAGCGGCGAGCGCGAAGACACGCTCACGCGGCTTTCGTTATATTACTGACCCCTAGAGGGTAAAATCAGAAGTCACTCGATAGATCTCTCTTTGGGTTAAGTTGAATGCGTGTCGCGTGTTTTTATAATGTTTATTGTTTCATTCGTGTTTAAATAAGAGATATCCTTCAACTTAAGTCGATGTCTTGGGCGATATCGATAGGGACTTCAAATTTTGATGTTGGTAGATTGACGAATATTCGGATTTTGCCCGATTATCACGAACGAGTTTCCATAAAAACTTAAGTCGTGCTGTCAACGGAGATCCATATGGGTAAGCTCCCTGTTGGCCCGACATGAAGAGCATCAGCATGGAACACGACTTCTGGCAGACGCGATGGAAAAACGATCAACTCGGTTTCCATCTCTCCTTCGTCCACCCCATTCTCAAGCGCAACGTTTCGCGTTTTGGCCTCGCCGGCGATGCGAGGATCTTCCTGCCGCTGTGCGGCAAGACGCTGGATATCGGCTGGCTGCTGGAGTCGGGGTATCGGGTCGTCGGTGCGGAGCTGAGCGAGATTGCGGTGGGTCAGCTTTTCGAAGCACTGAAACTCGTCCCGGACATCTCGTCCTGGGAGGGCGGCCAGTACTGGCAGTCCGGTAGATTGGCAATCTTCCAGGGTGACATCTTCCGCCTGAAATCTGACGATCTGGGGCCGGTCGACTTGGTCTACGACCGCGCCGCGTTGGTGGCCTTGCCGTCGTCGATGCGTGGTGCCTATGCCGCTCAGATCCTGGCGTTGTCCCACGCGGCGCCGCAATTGCTGATCACCTTCGAGTACGATCCCGCCGAGAAGGCGGGGCCGCCGTTTCCGGTGCTGCCTGAGGAGGTGGCCGGCCATTACGCTGGTAGCCATGCCATCGCCGAACTGTCGCGCAAGGACGTGCTCGAGTCGTCGCTCAACTTCAAGGAGGCTGGCGTCACCCGATTTGTCGAAGTGGCGTGGCAGCTGATGCCGAGGCATCGATAACGCGGAATGGCTTCAGGGATACCGAAACGGGTAGACGACTCGTCCGCGGGTGGGACCTAGCGCCGGGTGCGCGCCGCCTGCGTGATGGCCCGGGCACACTCCAGCAGCGGCGGCCCGAGGGTATCGATGGCGTTCTCCAGCTGCCAGCGGCTGGCAGGGGCGGTGACATGTACCGCCGCCACCGGCTGCCCCGAGGCGTTGATCACGGGCGCGGCGATATTGATGTCGCCCCGGAAATACTCGGCATTGTTCCAGGCCAGACCGCGCTGGCGGCATTGCTGCACGATCTCCACCAGGTCCTCGATCTCGGTGACGGTGTTGGCGGTATGGGCGATACGTTCGCTGCGTTCGAGATGATCGTGCAGGGCGGCGTCGTCGAGTGCCGAGAGGTAGGCGCGCCCGGAGGCGGTGCAGAACATCGGCACGCGGCTGCCGATCGGCATGTGGATCGGGATATAGTGGCGGCTGGTGAAGCGCGCCACGTAGACCATGTCGAGCCCGCAGGGCTCGGTCAGCGAGACCGTCTCCAGGCAGCGATTGCTGAGATCCGATAGATACGGGTTGGCGCAGTCGATCAGCAGGTTGGCCTCGAGATACTGTGCCCCCACGCGGAGCACCCCGATGCCGATCCGGTACTTGCGGCTCTGCGCCACGCGCACCAGATAGCCGAGCTGCTCCAGGGTATGGGTGATGCGCTGCACCGAGCCCATGCTCATCTCGGTGAGTCTGGCGATCTCCGACAGGCTGAGCTCGCTGTGATGCGCATCGAACAGCCCCAGTACCACGAACGCCTTCTCGATCGACTGGTTGAACAGCGCCGAGCGGGCACCGGCGCTTGCTGAGTCGGCCATCGGGTCTCCTGTCATCGCTCCAGCCAATCCTGGGTCCGATAGTACTGGATCACCGCCGCGACGTAGAGCCGCTGCAGGCGGTGCAGCGGGATCGGCGCGATGGGGGTGAGCGGCAGCGGCAGGGCGTCGGCGAGTGCCGGGGTACCGAGATGGTGACCGATCAGGCTGCCCAGATGCGTGCCCATCCCCACGCCACGGCCGTTGTAACCCAGCGCCACGTGCAAGCCGGGGGCGGGTTCGTGCACGTGCGGCATGGCATCCTGGGTCAGCGCCACCCGTCCGCCCCAGGCATAGTCGATCTCGACCCCCTTCAGCGCCGGATAGAGCTTGGTCATGCCGCTGATCAGATGGCGGAAATCGCCGGGATCGCGGGGGGCGTGGAAAGGCCCACGCCCGCCGAACAGCAGCCGGCCGGCGGCGTCGCGGCGGAAATAGAACAGCAGCTTGCGCGCATCCGAGGCGACCTCTCCCCGGGGCAGAATGGTCGCGCCTTCCTCAGCGCTCAGCGGCCGGGTCGCGATCTGAAAACTGTTGGCGGCGATCACGCTGCGCGCCAGGCCGGGCTGCAGGGTGTCGGTATAGCCGTTGGTGCACAGCAGCACGCGCTCGGCCGTCACTTCCCCGCGGGCGGTGGACGCCCGCCAGCCCCCGGCATGGCGGGCCAGCCCGGTCACCGCCGAACCCTCGTGGAGCTGCGCACCCGCGGCGCTCGCCGCCCGGGCCAGGCCGCGCACGAAGGCCAATGGGTCGAGGCTGCCCGCACGGGGATCGCGCCAGCCGGCCAGATAGGCCGTGGTGCCGAGGCGTTCGGCGCAGGCCTCCCGCGCCAGCCACTCGACTTCGACCCCACGCGCGGCCCACTGTGCGGCGCGGCTCTCGATCCGCTGGATACCGGCGCGGGTGGCCGCCGGCTGCAGCCAGCCGTGGCGCTGGGCGTTGCAGTCGATGGCGTGGCGCTGGATGAGCTCGAAGACCACGTCGGCATTGCGGCCGCTGGTGTCGATCAGGCGCTCGCCGCGCTCCTGGCCATAGCGTTCGATCAACTGATCGGGGTCGTACTTGAGCCCCGGGATGACCTGGCCGCCGTTGCGCCCCGAGGCGCCCCAGCCGATCGTGTCGGCCTCCAGTAGACGCGTCGAGATGCCGCGTTCGGCCAGCGCCAGCGCCGCGGCGACCCCGGTGAAGCCGCCGCCGACGATCAGCACGTCGCTGCGACATGTACCTTCGAGTGCTGGTAGCGGCGCCGTCGGCGGCTGGCTGTCGGCCCAGAGCGAGCGCAGCATCGGCTGTGAAGTGGGCATCGACGCCTCTCCTGTTCAGTGGTCGAGCACGCGGCGCAGGAAATCCTGCGTACGCGCATTCTGTGGCGCGCTGAGTACACGTGATGCCGTCCCCTCCTCGACGATCTGGCCGCCGTAGAGGAAGCAGACCCGGTCGGCCACCTCCTTGGCGAAACTCATCTCGTGGGTGACCACGACCATGGTCATGCCCTCCGCCGCCAGATCGCGCATCACCGTCAGCACGTCGCCCACCAGCTCCGGATCGAGCGCGGAGGTGGGTTCGTCGAACAGGATCGCCTCCGGACGCATGGCCAACGCCCGGGCGATCGCCACCCGCTGCTGCTGGCCGCCGGAGAGCTGGGTCGGATAGGCCGCCTGCTTCTCGGCCAGGCCGACTTTCTCGAGCAGCGCCTGGGCGTGCTGGCGCGCCTCGGCCCGCGACTCGCCCTTGACGAAGACAGGGCCCTCCATCACGTTCTCGAGCACCGTGCGGTGGGGAAAGAGATTGAAGCGCTGGAACACCATGCCGACCCGGGTGCGCAGCGCGTGGATATCGCTGCGCCGGACATCCACCGTCTGGCCATGGATGGTGATCGTGCCGCTGTCGTAACTCTCCAGACCGTTGATGCAGCGCAGCACGGTGGACTTGCCCGAGCCCGACGGGCCGATGAGACAGACCACTTCGCCGGCGGCGACCTCGAGACTGACGCCCTTGAGCACCTGGGTCGCGCCGAAGGCCTTGTGGATACGGTCGATGGCGATCATTGGTCGGCTCCCTGTCGCGACCTGGCGAAGAAACGCTCCAGGCGGTTGACGCCGAAGATCAGCGGCAGGCTGAGCGCCAGGTACATCAGCGCCACCATGGTGTAGACGGTGGTGTTCTGGAACGTCGAGGCGGCGATCAACTGCCCGGCCCGGGTCATCTCCGCCACGGTGATGGTCGAGGCGAGGGAAGAGTCCTTGAGGATCATCACCGCGGTATTGCCATAGGGGGGCAGGGCGATGCGTATCGCCTGGGGCAGGACCACACGACGCATGATCAGGGCGCTCTTCATGCCGATGGACTTGGCCGCCTCGATCTGGCCCGAATCGACCGCCTCGATGCCGGCTCGGAAGTTCTCCGCCTGATAGGCGCTATAGGCGATCCCCAGGCCGATGATGCTGGCCTGGAAGGCGCTCAGGTCGATACCCAGTTCGGGAATGACGAAGTAGATGTAAAAAAGCTGCACGATGATCGGCAGGCCACGGATCACGTTGATGAAGGTGCCGGCCAGTGCCGAGACCGGCGTCAACGGCGAGCGTTTCATCAGCGCCAGCAGCAGCCCCAGCACGGTGCTGAGCAGCAGGGCGCCCAGGGTGATCTGCACCGTGACGACGGCGCCCTTGAGCAGGATCGGGAAAAACGCGGCGATATCGGCGTACGCCATAGGGTCCTCCTGGACCGAGGCCGGGCGCGCCGGACAGCGAGGTCCGACGTGCGGCGGTCAGCGGGGAAGCGTGGGAGAGCGGCTGAGTGTCGCTGGCGACACGCGGGTACGGATTACAGCCCCCACTTGGTGAAGATGGCGTCGAGCTTGCCGCTGGCCTTGAGCCGTGCCAGCGAGGCGTTGACGCGCTCGAGCAGGGCGGTGTTGTCCTTGGCCACGGCCAGCGCGACGTCGCCCACCATCTGCTGCTGGTAGTCGGGAGCCAGCTCGAGATCGGCGAAGCGGCCCTGCTTGAGCTGGTAAGCCATCACCGGCGCATCGCCGATGCCCGCCACGATGCGGCCCAGGGAGACGTCGCGCATCATGTCGGCAAGGGTGTCGTAGTTGCGAATCTCGGGAAACAGCCCGGTCGCCTGCAGCTGGCGCACATAGGTCGTACCGACCTGGGCGCCGACCACCTGGCCCTTGAGATCGTCGAGGGTATGAATGTCGCCCTGATGATCACGCTTGACGATCACGCCCTCACCATAGGGATAGACATCGTCGCTGAAGGCGACGACCTTGGCGCGCTCGGGCGTGCGGAGCATGGCCGCCGAGATGATGTCGATCTTGCCCGAGGTGAGCGACGGGATCAGCGCATTGAACGGCGACTCCTTGATCTCGACCTGGGCCCCCATGTCCTGACCCACGGCCTCGATCAGATCGACCATGGCGCCGGTGATCTTGCCGCTGGAGACATCCAGAAAGGTGAAGGGGATACCGCTCGGGGTGCCGCCGGCGATCAGCGTTTCCTGTGCCTGGACGGCGCTGACGCCCGCCGTGGCCAGGCCCAGCGCAGCGGCGGCCAGAATGCAGTGGTGGCGTAGGCGAGATAGCCAACGCAAGGGTGTGCGAGGAGTGGGTGAGTAATCGATCATGAGGCTACCTGTCTTGTGGGGTTGTTATGTCGACTCAGCGATTCACCTGCCTGTTCGAGCCTATCCAAGCTCTGAGTTATCGGCAAGTGTTAATAGTTATCGCATATCGATAAATCTATGTGGAGGCCAAGGTCACGTTACCGCCATGTCAGGCTGTGTATCGCTAAGCGCCGGTTCTGACTCGACAAATCCTTTCCTGGGGTGGCGTGACTCGCTGGGACGACGCGGCGTGGGGCGACCGAGGCTTTCTCCGATGCCACCAACGTCTAGTCACTCGATCCCGGCCTCGACTGGGTTAAGCTGGCGACAGGCGTCGGCGGTAAGGTGTCTTGGCGCGACTGACTCAGGAGAAGGTATCCGGTGCCTGGCAGCTGCTGCCGTGTCAGTTGCCGTTGAATTGACCGCCGTCGGGAGCTCGCTACCGGTGGCCGCCCAGGAGAGGCGTACCGCCTGACGCGAGCCCAGCCACTATCGCCAGCGCGAGGCGCCCGCGCCGCTCCTTGTCTTGTCTCAATAAGCCCCGGCGCGGGGCGGCGAGAGCGGCGCCTCGCCGGCCACCGAGCGGGCACGGCCGAACAGCGCTCCCGCCAGCAGGGCGAGCAGCGGGATCAGCGCCAGCAGGGCGCTGATCCCGACGCTGCCGCCGGTCACCAGGGTGAAGTTGGAGAGCACTAGGGCCAGGCTGGCGAGCAGCAGCACGGCGGCGAGACTCGGCGCGATCCGCGTCTGCCAGTGGCGCCGCCCGGCGAGTTCCGGATGGCGCCGGAAGAACGCCAGCGAGGCCAGGGTGGTCAGTAGCATCAGGGCGATCATGCCCACGGTGGCGATGCCCGCCATATAGCCGAACACCTGAGTTAGCGGGTCCAGCCCCAGCGCCAGACACAGCAGCATCAGCGCCAGCGCGGTGAGTGTCTGAACCAGCGAGGCGTGGGAGGGCGCGCGATGGCGCGGATGGATGCGTGCCAGCCGCCGCGGCAGCGTGCCCTGACGCGCCAGGGTGAACTGATAGCGGGCGAGCACATTGTGGAAGCTCAGCACGCAGGCGAAGAGGCTGGTGAGCAGCAGCACCTGCATCAGATCGCGCATCACGCCGCCGGTATAGCGCTCGGCGGTGTCGAGCAGCAGGTTGGCGTCGCCATCCAGGGTCTTCTGGGCGATGCCGGCGACTTCGCCGGCGCCGTTGGCGACCACCAGGGCCCACACCGAGAGGGTGTAGAACACGCCGATGATCAGCACCGCGAGATAGGTCGCCCGGGGGATGGTGCGCGCCGGCTGGCGGGCTTCGTCGCGAAATACCGCGGTGGCCTCGAAGCCGATGAAACCGGTGAGCGCGAACAGCACCGCCACGCCGAGGCCGCTGGTGAGCGCGGCACTCGGCGTGAAGGAGGAGAACTCGATGCCGTGGGCGCCGCCGTCGGCGAAGATGGTCAGATTCATGATCACCACCACGGCGATCTCCAGCACGAGCGCCACCCCTAGCACCTTGGCACTGAGTTCGATATGGCGATAGCCGAGGTAGGCAACGATGGCGACGGTGAGCAGCGAGTAGATCCACCAAGGGATGGCCGGGCCGCCGCTGTGGCGGACGAAGTCGCCGACCGCCCAGCCCATGTAGCCGTAGACGCCCGCCTGGATGGCGGTGTAGGCGACCAGCGCCATGAACGCGGTGCCCAGGCCCAGGCGCCGGCCCAGCCCGAGGGTGACGTAGGAGAAGAAGGCGCCGGCCTCCTTGACGTGGGGCGTCATCGCCACGAAACCGACCGAGAAGATCAGCATCACCAGCGAGGCGATGAGAAAGCCCACCGGGGCGCCGGCTCCGTTGCCGGAGGCCAGGGCGATGGGGGCGTTGCCGCCGAGCACGTAGCCGGTCAAGAACATCTCCGGGGTGATCAACAGCGCCGCGCCTTCCGCCGCGGCGCGACGGGCGCTCTCGTCCAGCCGCGCGAGGTTGGTGGCGATATCGGCTGGCGCGCTCAGCGCCTGCCAGGCGGCGATCTGCATGTCGAACTCCTTCAACGTGACGCGAATGGCGACGGACGCGTCGGTGTCTACGTCACGTCCGCCGGGTCTGGCCGGTGGTTGCCTAGCGTCCTCTCAGACCAGTGTACCCAGCGCCTCGTCGATGATCGCCAGCCCCTGCTCGGCCTCGCCGGCGGTGACGATGCACGGCGGCACCACATGGATGCGGTTGGCGACCACGAACGGCAGCAGGCCTCGTTCCAGCATCGTCTGCTTGAGCTTGCCGACCTTGGCCGCGGCCAGCGGCGCGCGGCTATCCCGATCCTCGACCAGCTCGATGGCGTGGAACACTCCAAGGCCGCGCACCTCGCCGACGTGGGCATGGCGCTGGGCCAGGCGGGCGAGGCCGGGGCTGAGCACCGTCTCGCCGATATGTCGGGCGTTGTCGACGATACCCTCTTCCTGCATCGTCTCCAGGGTGGCGCAGATCGCCGCCATGGCCAGCGGATGGCCGGAGTAGGTCAGGCCACCGTAGAACATCTCGTCGTCGAAGTGGTGGGCGATGCACTGGTTGACGATCACGCCACCGGCGGGCACATAGCCCGAGTTGACCCCCTTGGCGAAGGTGATCAGGTCCGGCACCACGTCGAAGTGATCCAGCGCCAGCCAGGCGCCGGTGCGGCCGAAGCCGGCCATCACCTCGTCGAAGATCAGCACCAGGCCGAACTCGTCGGCCAGCGCGCGCACCCCGGCCAGATAGCCCGGAGGCGGCACCAGCACGCCGGCGGTACCCGGGATGGTCTCGAGCAGCAGCCCGGCGATGCTCGCCGGCCCCTCGCACTCGATCACCCGGCGCAGGTGGTGCAGCGCGCGCTGGCACTCCTCCTCTTCGTTATCGGCCCAGAACTCGCTGCGGTAGAGAAACGGATTGAAGAACCGGACGTGCCCGCGGGAGAACTCGTTGGGGACACGTCGGAAATCGCCGGTGGCGGCGATCGCCGAGCCGGTACCGCCATGGTAGGAACGGTAGGCGGAGAGGATCTTCTCTCGTCCGGTCACGGCGCGCGCCATGCGGATGGCGTTCTCGTTGGCGTCCGCGCCGGCGTTGGTGAAGAACACCTTGGCGAAGCCGGCCGGGGCGCGTTCGAGGATCTTCTCGGCGGCGCGCCCGCGCATCCAGTTGGCGTGGGCGGGGGCGATGGTGGTCAGCTCGTCGGCCTGGGCCTTGATCGCCGCGATCACCCGCGGGTGCTGGTGGCCGATATTGGTGTTGACCAGCTGGCTGGAGAAGTCGAGGTACTCGCGGCCGTCGTAGTCCCACAGCCGGCAGCCTTCGCCGCTCTTGATCACCAGCGGATCGAGCGCGCCCTGGGCCGACCAGGAGTGGAAGACGTGGGCTCGGTCCAGCGCCCTGACGTGGGCGTTGTCCACGTTTTCGGTGTACGAGCTTTCACGGGTTGTCATGATCGGATCGCCGTGTCAGAGAGTGGGCATGGTGTACTGGTTCGTCGCCTCGCGCAGACCGGAGGGCCAGCGTGCGGTGACCGTCTTCATGCGCGTGTAGAAGCGCACGCCGTCGGCGCCGTGCACGTGCAGCGCGCCGAACAGCGAACGCTTCCAGCCGCCGAAGCTGTGGAACGCCATGGGCACCGGGATCGGCACGTTGACCCCGACCATGCCGACCTGGATCTGCTCGCAGTACTGCCGCGCGCTGTCGCCGTCGCGGGTGAAGATGGCAGTGCCGTTGCCGAACTCGTGGTCGTTGACCATCTTGACCGCGGCATCGAAGCTCTCGGCGCGGGCGATCACCAGCACCGGGCCGAAGATCTCCTCGTCGTAGATGCGCATGCCCGGCTTGACGTGGTCGAACAGGGTGCCGCCGATGAAGAAGCCGTCGCTGTCGTGCTGGAGCTGGCGGCCGTCGCGCACCAGCTCGGCGCCTTCCTGCACGCCCTGCTCGATATAGCCGCTCACCTTCTCCAGGTGCGCGCGGGAGACCAGCGGTCCCATGTCGTGGTCCGGGCCGTCGGTGAGGCTCTCGCCCACGCGCAGCTCGTCCAGCCGTGACAACAGCTTCTCGCGCAGCTTCTCGGCGGTCTCGTCGCCCACCGGCATCGCCACCGAGATCGCCATGCAGCGCTCGCCGGCACTGCCGTAGGCGGCGCCCATCAGCGCGTCCGCGGCCTGGTCGAGGTCGGCGTCGGGCATGATCACCATATGGTTCTTGGCCCCGCCGAGGGCCTGCACGCGCTTGCCGTGGGCGGAGGCGGTGGCGTAGACGTACTCGGCGATCGGCGTGGAACCGACGAAGCTCACCGCCTGCACCCGCGGATCGGTGAGCAGGGTGTCGACCGCCTCCTTGTCGCCGTTGACCACGTTGAGCACGCCCTCGGGCAACCCCGCTTCACTGAACAGCTCGGCAATGCGCAGGGTGGCCGAGGGGTCCTTCTCCGACGGCTTGAGCACGAAGGTGTTACCGGCGGCGATGGCGATCGGGAACATCCACAGCGGCACCATGGCCGGGAAGTTGAACGGGGTGATGCCGGCGCAGACGCCCAGCGGCTGCATCAGCGAGAAGGAGTCGATGCCCGAGCCGACGTTGAGCGAGTGCTCGCCCTTCTGCAGATGCGGCATGCCGCAGGCGAACTCGACCACTTCCAGGCCGCGGGTCAGTTCGCCCTTGGCGTCGGAGAACACCTTGCCGTGCTCCTGGGAGATCAGCCGGGCGAGCTCGTCCGCGTGGGCCTCCAGCAATGACTTGTAGTTGAACAGTACCCGGGAGCGCCTGAGGGGGGAGAAGGCCGACCACTGTTCGAACGCAGCCTGCGACGAGGCGATGACCCGCTCGACATCCGCACGGGAGGCCAGCAGAACCTCGCCGGAGCGCTGCCCGGTGGAGGGGTTGAAGATCGGGCTGGTGCGCGTCGAGTCCAGCGCGGCGCGCTTGCCGTCGACGAAGTGAGTCAGCGTGTCGGACATGTGATCTCGATCCTTTGGGTATCAATCGACGATGGAAAATCTCGGGCAGGGCGCGGTGGCGAGCGCTTGCCCGATTGGCCAGGGTCCAGATTGAGGCTGGAGGATAGCGTCAATAAATCCCTGTATGCTTAATTTCACTAAACGCTTTGCTTAACTTTCCCCGCCGCTCGCGGGCGCCCGGTCGATCGATAGGGCGCCGGGAACGACAGGTACCGTTATGAGTTCACGCAAGATCACGCTAATGGGGCAGTTGGGCGACGTCGATCTGCGCCTGCTGCGCATCTTCCGCAAGGTGGTGGAGTGCGGCGGCTTTTCGTCGGCGGAGGTCGAGCTCAATATCAGCCGGGCGGCGATCAGCATGGCGATGGGCGATCTGGAGGCGCGTCTCTCGATGCGGCTCTGCCAGCGGGGCCGCAGCGGCTTCCAGTTGACCAGCGAAGGGCAGGCGGTGTTCGAGGCCACCATGCAACTGCTCGCCGCCGTGGAAGATTTTCGTACCCGCGTCAACGGGCTGCACTCCAGCCTGACCGGTGAGCTCAATATCGGCATCACCGACAATCTCGTCACCATGCCCAACATGCATGTCACCGAGGCGCTGCGGGCGCTCAAGGCGCGCGGCGACAACGTCCACATCAATATCCGCATGGCGCCCCCCAACGACATCGAGATGGCGGTACTCGGCGGTAGCCTGCATGCCGGCGTGGTGCCGGAACTCAAGCGCGTACCTGGGCTCGACTATCTCTCGCTCTACGACGAGCAGTCGGCGCTCTACTGCAGCGACCGGCATCCGCTTTTCAACGCCGAAGCGCCCACGCCACAGCAGATCGCGTGCTTCGATGCCGTGGTGCCCTCCTACGCCCAGACACCCGAGATCAAGCGCGTGCATGAGACGCTCAAGCCGAAGGCCTCCGCCACGGACCGCGAGGGTGTCGCCTTCCTGGTGCTGACCGGCAGCTATGTCGGTTTTCTGCCCACCCACTTCGCCCAGCGCTGGACCGAGCACGGCCGCATGAAGCGGCTCGCGCCCGACACCTTCGAGTACGCCACCCGCTACTACGCCATCACCCGCAAGGGACGACCACCCAACCTGGTGCTGGAGAGTTTCCTCGAGGAGCTGCGATCCCTGATGGAGGCGTTGCCCTGCGACGAGCAGACACCCGACCTACGTTCATGACGACGCGAGCCGGGGACCGCCCAACGCTTCTCGATAGACCTCGACCAGCCAATCGACGAATACCCGAACCTTGGGCGATAGCTGGCGGCGCTGGGGATAGACGACGTGCAACGGCAGTGCCGGCTTTTGCCACGCAGGCAGGATTTCCACCAGATCCCCCCTGGCAAGATGAGATGCCAGTCTGAAGCGAGGCAACTGGATCAGGCCGAAGCCTTCCAGGGCGCTGACCACGTAGCTCTCCGCATCGTTGACGGTCAGCCAGCCGGCGGTGGGGAAAGTGCGGGGCTCGCCGTCGACGATCAGGTCGAGGGTCTTGTCCGGGGCGTTGTACCCGGAGACGAAGTGGATGCCGTGATGGTCGTGGAGTTCGTCGGGCGTGCTCGGTGTCCCCATGCGTGCCAGATAGCCCGGGCTAGCGCAGATGACCTGCTCCAGCGTCGCCAGTCGCCTGGCGATCAGGCTGGAGTCTTCGGGCTCTCCGCTACGCACCGCGCAGTCGATACCCTCGCCGACGAGATCGACACGCCGATCTCCCGTGGTGATCACGAGTTCGAGCGAGGGGTAGCGTTCATGAAAGACGGCAAGCCGTGGCAGCACGATTCGGCTGGCATGGGTGCCATGCAGTTCGATACGCAGTATCCCCCGCGGGCTGTCCGCGACCGGCCGAAGAATCGCTTCCGCCTCCTCGAGTTCCGCCAGCAACTGGACGCAGCGCTGGTGGAACGCTTCGCCTTCCGGTGTGGGCCGGACCCGGCGCGTAGTGCGCTCCAGTAATCGCACGCCGAGACGGGACTCCATCTTCTGAATCGCCAATGTCGCGGTCGCACGGGGGATATCCAGCGCATTGGCCGCCCGGGTGAAGCTGCCGCTCTCGACGATTCGCACGAACAGCGTCATCGAATCGAATCTGTCCATAGGGATTGTTCGCCCATTCTGAATAGTATTGGCAGATTAGCGAATTTATTCGGGTCAGAGAAATGCCAATACTGGCGTCGATCGCTCGGCGAGCCTCTCTCGCCTGGCATCGCCCCGACATTGATTGATCGATACGACATCGACAAGGAGTCGACTTATGACGGATAGCACACTCAGAGTCGCGTTGGTCACCGGGGCCTCTCGGGGCATCGGTCGCGCCATCGCCTTGCAACTGGCCGCTGACGGCTTCGCCGTGGTGGTCAACTACGCAGGCAACACCGCCCTGGCCAAGGAAGTCGTCGCCGATATCGAAGCCGAGGGCGGCCATGCCCGGGCGGTTCAGGCCGATATCGCGGACGCCGATGCCGTGACCCGTCTGTTCGAGCAGGGGTTGGCGGCATTCGGTCGCCTGGATGTGGTGGTCAACAACGCCGGCATGATGCAGATGGCGGAGATGACCGGCGACAACGTCGAGGTTCTCGATCGGACGCTCGCGACCAATCTGCGCGGCAGTTGGCTGGTGATGGCGAAGGCGGCCGAGATCCTGAGCGCGGACGGTCGCATCATCGCTTTCTCTTCCTCGGTGCTGGGCAAGTCGTTTCCCGGCTACGGCGCCTATATCGCCAGCAAGGCCGGCGTTGAAGGGCTGGTCAAGGTGCTCGCCAACGAGCTGCGAGGGCGAGATATCGCCGTCAACGCCGTGGCCCCGGGACCGGTGGGTACCGAGCTTTTCTTCGAGGGCAAGAGCGAGGAGCAGATCCAGTCGATCGCCAACATGGCGCCGTTCGAACGCCTGGGCCAGCCGGAAGAGATCGCCGGCGTGGTGTCGTTTCTGGCCGGGCCGCTGGGCCGCTGGGTCAATGGTCAGATTCTGCGCGTCAACGGCGGGATGGTGTGAAGTAGTGATGACATGATCGGAATCGCCGGTTCTTTGCCTTACCCAAACCTTTTGATCCTAGGGAGATAATCCATGCCATTTGCCAACTACAAGTTACCTGAAGGCCTTCTCGATCATGCTCGCAAGGAAGAGATCATCCATCGCACGACGGAGATGTTCGTCGAGTATTTTGGCGAAGCGGTTCGTCCCTTCACCATGGTGTTGGTGGAGGAGGTCGCCGATGGCGGTTGGGGGCGTGCCGATGAGACTCTGACGCTCGAGAAAATGGGGTTTCCTTCCAAGCACGCGTAACCTCGTGGAATCGTCGATGCCGCCGGCGGGAAACCGGCGGCATTTTGGGCGTCTTTGATTACATGACGCGCTTGACTACGCAGCACCGCTCAGCGTTACGCGGCCAGCGTCGGCGTTCGATCGAGCAGACGGATCAGCAAGGCGCCCAGCGCCGATACCGTTGCCAGCGCGACGACACCGAGCCAACCCCACTGACCGAGAATGGCGCTGCCAAGCGCGGAGCCTAGTGCCATGCCGGCGAAAACGACGCTGAACATTACCGCGTTGATGCGGCCGCGGGCACCGGGATCGAGGCCGAAGATCAACGATTGGTGGGCAACCAGCGTCGATTGTAGGCCGAAGTTGAACGCCAGGGCGCCTATCCCGAGCACGATCAGCGCGCCAGCCAAAGGCAGCCAGTCGGCGGCAGCCATGACCATGAAGGCGAGCGTAGTGATCGCAGCACCGATGCGGGTGACCTGGTGCGGACCGATGCGATCAGCGAGCCTGCCGGCAAAAGGGGCGGCTAGCACGCCACCGGCACCAGCAAGACCGAATGCCCCGGCGATGGCGCTGCCGAGATTGAAGGCGTCGAGCAAATGAATCGATAGTGTGGCCCAGAAAGCACTGAACGCGATGCTCAGAAATCCCTGAGCGATGGCCGCGCGCCTCAGCTCGGCATGGTCTCGCCACAGATGGTAGAGCGTCGCCAGCAGTTGGCCGTAGCGCAGCTCGGTGGTCGGCGAGAAATGTGGCAGCCCGCGCCATAGCGCAATGCCCACCAGGGCGACGAGCAGCGCGGCCAGCAGAAAGATCGCCCGCCAGCCGAACGCCTGGGCAACCAGGCCGCTCACCACCAGCGACAGCAGGATGCCCAGGAGCAGGCCGGACATCACTGAACCGACGACCTTGCCGCGCTCGCGATCGTCGGCGAGCAGGGTCGCTGCGGGTACAATGTCCTGGGCGGCGCTTGCCGTGATTCCTACAGCAAAACTCGCGGACAGCAGCATCGCAAGCGAAGGCGCCAGCGCTGTCGCCAGCAGGGCCAGTACGAGCGCCACTATCTTGGCTAGGATCAGTTTTCGGCGGTTGACGCGATCGCCGAGCGGGATCAGGAGCAAGATGCCCAACGCGTAGCCGAGCTGGGTCAGCGTCGGGATCAGTCCCGCCGTGTGAGCGGGTATCTGCATGTCGGCCGCCAACACGCCGAGCAGCGGCTGGGCGTAGTAGAGCGATGCCACGGTGAGACCGGTGCCGGTGGCGAGCAGTAGCGTCAATCGCGCCGACAGCGCCGACGACTCCCGAGGGGAAGATAGGGTCATGCGGTTTCTCGTAGCACGTTTATCGCAGAATACAGGGGATGGGTGTCGTGCATTCTGATGGTGTATGACCATCGCGTGTAGTAGCGTGATTCGAACAACGGTTATACGTGGAACGAATAAATCGCCATGGACGATCCCAGGCTTGGCTCCACCGATCGCCTCGAACTGCTGCAGACCTTTATGCGTATCGTGGAGACCGGCAATCTGTCGGCCGCAGCCCAGCGCTTGAACGTGAGCCAGCCCACTGTCAGCCGGCGTCTCAAGGCGCTGGAGAGCATGCTGGGCCTGCGTCTGATTCAACGCTCGACCCATCGTCTCAGCCTGACTGATGATGGCGAGCGCTGCTTTCGCCACGCCCAGAGCGTTTGCGAGTGCTGGGACTCGATGGTCCAGGATCTCCAGGGGTTGACCGAGACGCCGCGCGGCAGGCTGCGCGTGCTGGTACCGCATGCCTTCGGCCAGGAGCAGTTGCTGGAACTGCTCGAATCCTACCTTCAGGCCTGCCCGGAGGTCAGCGTCGAATGGCTGCTGCACGACCGCTATCCGGACTTCATCGCTGAAGGCATCGACTGCGTGATTCGTGTCGGCAAGGTAGAGGACCCCGCAGTCGTCGCCGTGCCCGTGGCGGAGGTACCGCGTATCGTGGTGGTCGCGCCGGAAGTGGTGGCCGGGATCGAGATCGATGATATCGATGCCGTGGCTTCGTTACCCTGGCTGGCACTACGCACCTTCTATCGCGATCGCGTCTCGCTGACACACGCCGTCGACGGCCGCGAACAGCATTTCGCCATCGCCCCTAGGGTGAGTACCGACAATCTGTCGGCCATGCGTCGGCTCGCGGTTTCCGGCTTCGGTGCCGCTATCTTTTCGACCTGGCGGGTTGCTGACGATCTGGAAGAGGGGCGTCTGATCCAGTTGGTGCCGAGCTGGTATGCGTCGCCGTTGCCGGTCTATCTGGTCTACCCTTACGCCGACGATTATCCGCCGCGTCTGCGCCGTTTCATCGAACTGATGCGCGAGCAGGCCCCCGGCATGTCGGGCATGACGAGGCGGTGGCCCAGCCTGCCCTCAGCGCGATGATGCACGGCTACTGTTCGGGTCGTTGACGAAGCCGTTGCTGCAGGACCAGCCGCGCCGCAACCGCCGCCGCGATCACGCCGGACGCGGCAGCGACCATCATGGCCCAGCGCGGTCCGGCGTGATCGGCAAGCCAGCCGACGATGGGGGCGCCGAGCGGTGTGCCGCCCATGATCACCGCCATCCTCAGTGCCATCACCCGGCCACGCATGGCGGGATCGGTCGTCAACTGCATCAGTGCGTTGGACGACGTGTTGAAGGTCAGTGCCGTGAATCCGGTCAGGGTTAGCATGGCGGCGAAAAGGACGACGTTGGGCGAAACTGCCGCCAGGGCGCTGAAGACGCCGAAGACGAGGGTCGATACGCTCAGTAGGCGCAGGTCAGGCCGTTCCCGACGGGCGGCCATGAGCGCACCACCCACCGATCCGATCGCCAGCGCCGAGGTGAGAACGCCGTACTGGTCGGCGCCACCGTGGAAGATGGAGACCGACATGGTCGAGATGTAGATCGGGAAGTTGAAGCCGAAGGTGCCGATCAGGAACAGCATGACCATCATCGCCTTCAGGTCGGGACGTCTCCAGACATAGCGAAAGCCCTCCAGCAGCCCGCCGGCGCGACGATCCGACTTGAGCGGCGTGTGGAGCTGGTCGACCCGCAGCAGGAACAGCGAGCCCAGCACGGCCGCGAAAGAGGCCGCGTTGATGAGAAAGACCCAGCCGGTGCCGATGGCGGCGATCAGCACGCCGGCCACCGCCGGGCCGATCATGCGCGCGCTGTTGAACGAGGTCGAGTTGAGGGCGACGGCGTTGGCGAGGTAGGTCTCGCCGACCAGGTCGTTGACGAATACCTGGCGGGCCGGACCGTCGAAGGCGGTGACGCAGCCGAGCCCCAATGCGAAGGCGTAGACCTGCCATAACGTGACCGCGCCGGTCACGGTGACCAGGCCGAGCCCCAACGCCAGCAGGCCTAGCAGGGCTTGGGTCAACATGATCAGGCGACGGCGGTCGAAGCGGTCCGCCGCATAGCCAGTGAACGGCAACAGCAGCAGCTGCGGCCCGAACTGCAGCGCCATGGTGATGCCGACGGCGCTGGCGTTGTGGTCGGTGAGCACGGTCAGGACCAGCCAGTCCTGGGCGACGCGCTGCATCCAGGTGCCGATATTGGAGACCAGCGCGCCACCGGCCCAGATCCGGTAGTTGTAGACGCGCAGCGAGCGGAAGAGGCGGGTGTCGCTCATCGCTGGGACGGCTGCCCATGACGGGCGACGACTGACACGAGAGGATCGGTGGTCATGCGAAGGTCGAAGACTCCTTGTCGATAAAGTCGACGCCGAGCCCGAATCCGTGGCCGGCATCGCCCGCGTTCGCAGGTGGGATAGTCACACCAGTGTAACGTGTTTGCTCAGAAAGGCGGCGATCGATGCTCGCGCTGGCGCCTGCCTGCCTCGACCCACCACCTCAGGTCGTCGGCAAATCGGCCGAAGGCGCGTTCGAAGGATTTGCCGGCATCGCCGATGGGCGTCCCGGTGTCGTCCAGGGTCTTGCCGATCTGGCCGACCGTGACCGTGCTGGAGATGACCACCATGCCCATCTCGGCCAGGGTGCCGCGCCAGGCGAGATTGGCGTGGGCACCGCCGAGGCGGCCGGCCGAGTAGCTGACGATACCGGCCGGTCGCCAGAACCACTCCTCCAGGAAGTGGTCGGTCAAATTCTTCAACCCTGGCTGCACGCCCCAGTTGTATTCGCCGGTGACGAAGACGAAACCGTCCGCGCCGCGGATCTTGTTCGCCAGCGCCTCCATCGGTGGCGGCGCCTCGCCCGCGGGGTACTCCTTGTACATGCGGTCCAGCATCGGCAGGTCGACGGCCTTGGCGTCGATGAGCTCGGCGTCGGCACCCTGGGCATCGAGCGTGCGCACCACATAGTCAGCCAGCCGGATGCCGGCGCGGTCGGATCGGTAGGAACCGTAGAACACGAGGATACGATCTGTCATGAGAAGCCTCCGTGAGAGCCAGCGAGCCGGGATTGCCGTCTCGGTCAGGTTATCATGGCTTCGCCAGCGGCAGCGTGAACCAGATGCATGAGCCGCGGCCGGGCTTGCTCTCGAGTGTCAGTTTCGAGTCGTGACGTTTCAGCACATCGGAGACGATTGCCAGGCCGAGGCCTGTCCCGTCGCCGCGCTCGCGACCATGGGCGGTGCGATAGAAGCGCTGGCAGACCAGGGCGATCTCCTCGGGTTTCATGCCGATACCGGTGTCGCGAACGCCGATCTTGAGGGTGTCGGCATTCAGGTGGAGGATGCGGATCGTGACGCGCCCGCCGGCATTGGTGGCGAACAGGGCATTGTCGACCAGGTTGGTCAGGGCGTGGTCGATCAGCTCGACATCCGCGGCCACCTGGGCCATGTCGGCTTCGTTCTCGACCGCGAGGAAGATGCCATTCTCCTCGGCCCTGGGCCGGAACTTGCTGACGATGTCGTTGGCCAGCTCGGCGAAAGAGAAAGACTCGAGGCTCAGCGCCCGGTCGGAGATATTGGCGTGGGACATCTGTGAAAGCTGGGTGGCCAGTCGGGTCAGTCGATCCACGTTGAGACGAATGGCCTCGAGGCTCTCGCGACTGTCGGCGGAGGTCGCGGTGCGCAGCAGTTGCCGGGTGTAGCCGGACAGCGACGTCAGCGGTGTGCGGAATTCGTGGGAGAGATTGGCGACCAGTTCCCGGCGCTGACGGTCGTTGTCGTGCAGCGCCTCTACCTGCGCCTCGATGGTGGCGGCCATCTCGTTGAAGGCTCGGCCCACGCGACCGATCTCGTCGTCGATCCGGTCGGGGACGCGCTGGCGGTAGTCGCCGCGGGCGAAGTGGCGCACGGCGCGTGTCACCCGAGTGAACCGGCGGGTCAGCAACGCAAACAGCGCAAGCCCCACCACGAGAGTCAACAGTAAGGCGACGCCGGTGGCAATGAGCAGGGTCCGGGTGATGCCGCTGGTCTCCCAGATATTGGACATCGATACCTGGGTATTGGCCTCCAGCCGAACGAACAGATAGCCCGGTGTGGCTTCGGGGCCGAAGGTCACCGGCGCTACCGAGAACACCCCTTCACCATCCTGGCAGGGCATGTCCGCATAGACCGGCAGCATGGGCATCTCCGAGAGCAGTTCGGCGATGGCGCCCCGGTCGACCTGCTCGCCCAGACCGCACGAACCCTCGCTGTAGGCACCGACCACGCTGCCGTTTTCATCGAGAACGTATAGCGACAGCGACGGATTGATAGTCATGATCTGCTGGATGGCGGTATGCACCCGGTCGTTGTCGAGACCCTGGCTGAGTGGTGCTCGAAGGGTCTGGGCC
This sequence comes from Salinicola corii, assembly GCF_008298015.1. GTDB lineage: Bacteria > Pseudomonadota > Gammaproteobacteria > Pseudomonadales > Halomonadaceae > Salinicola > Salinicola corii. The sequence goes on from NZ_VTPX01000001.1 coordinate 100,308, forward strand.
AACTGTCGCGCCATGTTGATCTGGGAGCGTTGCAGCCATTCACGGCCCAACTGGTCGAACTGATCGACTGCGATCAGCGCGGTCGCCGCGGACAGCGCGATCATGCTGGCCAGATAGATGAAGACGATGCGTGCGTAGAGACTGCGATAGGCTCGTCTGAGAAGTGGCCACATGTTCACTCGGCCGCCAATGCCGGAAGGTCGGTAAAGCGGTAGCCGATGCCCCACACGGTCAGGATGTAACGCGGGTGGGCGGGATCGTCCTCGATCTTGTTGCGCAGGCGGTTGATATGCGTGTTGACGGTGTGGTCGTAACCGTCGAATTCCGCACCCCACACGGCGTCGAGCAGCTCGCCCCGGGAAAAGCCGCGGCCGGGGTGGCGGGAAAAGAACGAGAGCAGAGCAAACTCTCTGGCGGTCAGGGAGAGCGGGCGCCCATGCAGCGTCGCGCGGTGATGGGTGGCGTCGATCTCCAGATCCATCACGACGACGGGACCGGGGTCGGACCTCCTGTGCGCGTCGACCGCTTCCCGGCGCCGCATCAGCGCGTGGATCCTCGCCACCAGAATGTCGGTGTCGAATGGCTTGGTGATGTAGTCGTCGGCGCCGATTTCCAGGCCTTCGACCACTTCCCGGGTGCCGGCAAGTGCCGTCAACATGATCAGCGGGATGGTGGCGTCCTCACGGCGGATCTCGCGGCAGACCTGCAGGCCATCGATGCCCGGCAACATCAGATCGAGGATCACCATCGACGACTCCGCCCATCGCGACAGTGCCGCTTCACCGGTACTGACCCATTCGGTAGCGTAGCCGGCCTCGGCCAGTATGGTCTCCAGAAGACGTCCGATATCGGGATCATCCTCCACGCAGAGTATCGAGCGCGACATGTGTGACTCCGAGCGATCAAAGGACCGAACATAGCCGAGATACCCGGTGGAGTCATCACGCGAACGTGATCGATGCAACGCGATTATTGGACGTTATGATTTCGTGATGATTGGCGCGAAATCGCGGATTACCTTGCTATCACCGCCTCGTTCCCGAGGTGGTGTTACCGACGCAGAGTATGGAGACGGCCATGATTTCGCCTAAATCGAAGTTGCTGATTGCATTGAGTGCCACGTTGTTGAGCGGTGGCGTGTTGTTTACGAGCCTTGCCAGTGCCCAGGAAACGCAAACCGATAGTATGTCTCAAGACTCCATGGGTCAGGACAGCATGGGCCACGACGACGCCATGGGTCAGGACAACATGGGCCATGACGATGCCATGGGTCAGGACAACATGGGCCATGACGATGCCATGGGTCAGGACAGCATGGGCCACGACGATGCCATGGGTCAGGACGGCATGAGCCACGACGACGCCATGGGTCAGGACAGCATGGATCACGATAATTGAGCCATGGCCTTCCGGCGGCCACGGCCGCCGGATGCCGTCTGCGTGAAAGCGAGGTGAATCATGCCATCCGGTATCGGCCCCGTCGCCAATCCCAAGCCCGATTCCAGTTCCAAGCCGGCCTCCGAGCCGGAAGCATTGGAGTCGTCTAGGTTGATCAAGCGCCATAGCTTGGGTACTCGGCTGTGGCACTGGACCAATTTTCTCTGTCTCATCGTGCTGCTGATGAGCGGTCTGCAGATATTCAACGCGCATCCGGCTCTGTACTGGGGAGAGCAATCCGGTTTCTCCGACCCCTTCATCGCGATTCATGCCCAAGCCGGAAACGACGGTGAACAACGGGGCGTGGTACGAGTCGCCGGCTACACGATCGATACCACTGGCGTGCTGGGGCTCTCCGATGACAATGGACAGCTAAGCCAACGTGCCTTTCCCCGTTGGGCGACGCTGCCGGGGGACAAGTGGCTGACCATGGGGAGAAACTGGCATTTTCTCGCGGGCTGGATCTTTGCCCCTTCGGTGGTGGCGTACCTGCTTTACACCGTGATCAGCCGTCGTCGGCGAGGCTCGATCTTTCCGACGTGGCGACAGCTGAGAGCCATACCCAGGACGATCGTCGATCACGCGCGGTTCCGTTTTCATCACGAAGCCGACTACAACGGCATCCAGAAGCTCACCTATGTCCTGGTGCTGTTCGTGCTGTTACCGATGATGATCCTCACCGGGTTGACGATGTCTCCCTTGATCAATGCGAGCTGGCCGTTGCTGACGGAGCTGTTCGGCGGCCGGCAGAGCGCCAGAACCCTGCATTTCATCTGCGCGTTTTCGCTGGTGGGTTTTTTCTTCGTGCATATCGCCCTGGTGCTGGTCTCGGGTGTCTTCAACAACCTGCGCTCGATGGTGACAGGGCGCTATCGCATCACTGAAAGCCCGGCTGGGCCGGTGAATCGGGAGGATTCTCATGAGTAAGCCAGAATCGTCCGGGCCGAATCGGAGTCGGCGCCGGCTTCTCTCCGGCATGGCGGCGTTGGGGGCGGGAAGCCTGCTGGCGGGTTGCGACCGGATTACCGACAACGCGTCGGTGAGGCGCACGCTGGGTAGCGTCGAGCAACTGACCTACAAGGCGCAGCGACTGATCGCCTCTCGACAGGCGCTGGCGCAGGAGTTCGACAAGAGCCAGATCGCACCGGTCTTCCGTCCCAACGGCACGACAAATCCCCAGGAAGATTACTATCGAACCTGGGTGGAGAACGATTTCGCCGATTGGCAGTTGACGATCGACGGTCTCGTCGAGCAGCCCACGACGTTATCGTTGGCCGAGCTGGGCGCGATGCCGTCGCGAACGCAGATTACGCGCCACGACTGCGTTGAGGGCTGGAGCTGCATCGGCCAATGGACCGGTGTACCGCTGGCGGATCTGCTCGATCGCGTGCGTCCGCGGGATCAGGCCAGGTTCGTGGTCTTTCATTGTGCCGATCATACCTACGGCGGTAGCGATCTCTACTACGAGAGTCTCGACATGGTCGAGGCCTATCATCCGCAGACGATACTCGCCTATGGCTTGAACGATGCCGCGCTGCCGGTGGCCAACGGCGCGCCCCTGCGTCTGCGAGCGGAGCGCCAACTGGGCTACAAGCAGGCCAAGTACGTCATGCGGGTGGAACTCGTCGACAGCTTCAAGAACATTCACGGTGGCAAGGGCGGCTATTGGGAGGACAGGGGATACGACTGGTGGGCGGGAATCTGAAAAGGGGACGATGATCGCTGCCTATTTTGTATGCGCGAAGCATATGAAATTGCTGTGTTGATCAAGTCGCGTTGCCACTGAAAAGGCTCACGGAGGCTCGTATGACCGCGCTTGATAAACTACAACCGCTGATCGCTACAGCCGGTCTCGTCATCCTTCGCTATAGCCTGGTGCTGATCTTTCTCGGCTATGGCCTGTTCAAATTCACCGCCTACGAAGCCGCTGCGATAGCACCGCTCACGGAGAACAGCCCCCTCTTTTCGTGGGTCAATGCCTTGCTCGGGCAGCGAGGGGGCTCGAATCTGATCGGTGTGATCGAAGTGATCACGGCCGTGCTCATCGCGCTGCGGCGGCCTTATCCCAAACTCTCTGCGCTAGGGAGCTTGATGGCCGCGTTTGCGCTGGTGGGTACGTTAAGTTTCCTGTTCACGACGCCAGACCTCGGGCTTGAATCGGTCACTGCAGGCTTTCTGGTGAAGGATCTCACACTCCTGGGCGCTGCATTATGGACATCGGCCGAAGCGTTGCTGGCATCGAAAAGGTGTGATGAGTCTGTCTGATTCGTGCCGCGGCAGGTCAGGCGCCGGGGTCGACCAGGATCTTCACCTGCGCCTTGTCGGCGAGCAGCGCCTCGAACCCCTGGCTGACCACGTCGTCCAGGGCGATGCGTGCGGTCACCAGATCCTCGGCGCGGTAGTAGCCCTGCTGCATCAGCGCGATCACCGCGGGGTAGATATGGCGATAGGCGATGATGCCCTTGAGCGTACGCTCCTGGATCACCAGTTGGTTGGGATGGATCGCCGCCTCCGACTCCCAGATGCTGACGATCACCGTCTCGCCGCCGGCGTGGCTGCTGGCGATCGCCTGGTTGAGCACGGTGGGCAGGCCGGTGACCTCGAAGGCGATGTCGAAGCCGCCATCGCTGGCCGCCACGAGCCGCTCCACGATGTCGCCTCCGTGGGGTCGTGCACGACCGCGCCCAGTTTGCTGGCGCGCTGCTTGCGCGCGGCGGAGACTTCGACCGCGTGAATCGACGCCGCGCCGGCGGCCTTGAGCGACTCGATCACCATCAGCCCGATCGGCCCGGCGCCGAACACCACCGCGCTGTCGCCCGCCTTGAGTGAACTCTGGCGCACCGCGTGCAGGCCGACCGCGGCAGGTTCGACCAGCGCGCCCTGCTCGTAGGAGAGTGCATCGGGCAGCCGATGCACCATATGCTCACCGACCACGGTGTACTCGGCGAAGCCGCCGCCACCGCCGGAGAGCCCGTGAAAGCCCAGCTGCGGGCTCAGGTTGTAGCGTTCCATCAGATAAGCGCCGTCGCGGTGGGGCGAGAGAATCGGTTCGATCGCCACCCGGTCGCCTACCGCCACCCGGGTCACCGCGCTGCCCACGTCGACCACCTCGCCGGCGAATTCGTGGCCCATGACGATGGGCGCCCGGTCGTGGCTCAACGGGTGCGGCGAGTCCACCGGGATGAAGATCGGCCCGGCGGCGTACTCGTGCAGGTCGCTGCCGCAGATGCCACAGGCGGCGACCTTCACCTTGACCTGGTGCGGGTCGCCCAGGGCCGGGACCGCGATGCGTTCGACGCGAATATCGCGCGCCTGGTACCAACGTGCCGCCGTCATGCGCTGTTCACTCATGTCATCTTCTCCTGCCGCTGTCGTGCGGCGTTCAGGCCAGGTGGTGGACCGGCTGCAGGCCATAGACCGGCGTCTCGAGACCTTCGAGACGCGCCTTCAGCTGCAGCGCCAGATAGTGCGAGTAGTGGCGTGACTGGTGCAGGTTGCCGCCGTGGAACCACAGCGCCGGCTGCTGGGTCGGCTTCCACATGTTGCGCAGCTCGCCCTCCCAGGGGCCGGGATCCTTGGGCGTATCCGAGCCCAGACCCCAGCACTTGCCGACCTTGTCGGCGACCTCCTGCGAGATGATCTCCGCCGCCCAGCCGTTCATCGAGCCGTAGCCGGTGGCGTAGACGATCAGGTCGGCGGGCAGCTCGCTGCCGTCGCTCAAGCTCACCGAGTGGCGGTTGATACGGGCCACGTCGACCCCGCTGCGCAGCTTGATCTCGCCGCTGGCGACCAGTTCGCTGGCGCCGACGTCGATGTAGTAGCCGGAGCCCCGGCGCAGATACTTGAGAAACAGGCCCGAGTCGTCGGCGCCGAAGTCGAGCAGGAAGCCCGCGCGTTCGAGACGCCGGTAGAAGTCGGCATCCTGCTCGCGGATGGCGTCGAAGGCGGGGCGCTGGAAGTCGGGCAGCAGCCGGTAGGGGATCGAGGCGAAGATCAGATCCGCCTTGTCGGTGGTGATGCCGTTGGCCAACGCCTCCTCGGAGTAGAGCGGGCCGAGGGCGTGCTGCATCAGCGAGTCGGATTTGACGATATGGGTCGAGGAGCGCTGCACCATGGTCACGTCGGCGTCGTTCTCCCACAGCGCGGCGCAGATGTCGTGGGCCGAGTTGTTGGCGCCGATCACGACCACCTGCTTGCCGCGGTAGGCGTCGGGGCCGGGGTGACGGCTGGAGTGGTGCTGCTCGCCGGCGAAGTCGTCGGCCCCGGGGAAGTGCGGCACATTGGGCACGCCGGACATGCCAGTGGCGAGGATCAGCTGCTTGGGCTTGAGCGTCAGCGGCTGGCCGTCGCGCACCACTTTCACCGTCCATTCGTGGCTGGCCTCATCGAAGCTGGCGCTCTCGCACTCGGTGGCGCTCCAGTAGTTGAGCTCCATCACCCGGGTGTACATCTCCAGCCAGTCGCCGATCTTGTCCTTGGGCGCGAATACCGGCCAGTTGTCGGGGAAGGGCAGATAGGGCAGGTGGTCGTACCATACCGGGTCGTGCAGACACAGCGACTTGTAGCGCTTGCGCCAGGCATCGCCGGGGCGCTCGTGCTTGTCGATCACCAGGGTCGGCACGTTCATCTGGCGCAGGCGGGCGGCGAGGCCGATGCCGCCCTGGCCGCCGCCGACGATCAGACAGTAGGGCTGGCGTGTGATGCCCAGCTCGGCGGTCTCGCGCTCGCGCGCCTCGCGCCAGGTCTCTCGCGCCTTGTTGGCGCCGTGCTCGGCGCCCTTGGGGCGGTGGTGTCCCCGCGGCTCGGGGTAGTCGTTGAGCGCCTGCAGGGTGGTCAGCAATGTCCAGCACCTGCCTGCCTTCAGGCGCAGCAGCCCCTTGCCGGTGGCGACCCCGGTGGCAAAGGTGAACCAGGCTTCGATCACGCCATCGCTCTCGCTGGCTTCCCCGTCGAGCTGCCACTGGCCGGGGGCGGTATGCGCCAGGGTGGCCTCGAGCATCGCGGCGATCTCCGTCGGGCCCTCCAGGGTCTTCAGGTTCCAGGTGAAGGCGACCAGATCGCGCCAATAGCCGTCGTCGCGAAACAGCGCGGTGGCGCGCGGAATATCATCGGCGCGCAGGGCGGCGTCGAAATCCGCCAGCCACTGTTCGGCCTGCTGGGTGGAGGGGGATGCTGGCATGGGCTGCTCCTGTTGTTGCTCTATGAGTTGTTGCTATCGATCGCTGCCATCGATGACGCCGGTGGTGGGCGTGCTGATCCGGTTCGGGTGTCAGGCTCAAGCAGAGCAGCAAGCGTGCCAGGTCGCGCTAGCGCTTTAGTCTTAGATGACAAGGTATTGATGAATCAGAATTTTATGCGCCAGGGTCCGGCCGCGGCGGGAGAGCAGGGGCACGCCGATGGCATGGGTGTAACGGCTGTGCGTGACAGCTGTTAACTCAGGCGTGACAGTTGTCATGCTCGGTGGTGGCGCTGCGACCAACGGACAAGGGCGTCAGCCAGCCGCGAGGGCGTAGTCTGGAAACCAAACTGGCCGTCGCTCGCCGATTTTCGTACACACCCTTGCGCGTCGACTTTCCAGACAGCGCACAGGCTGGCAGCTGGCCATCGGCAGGAGGCGTCGGAATGGAACTCGGCTTGATGAAAGCGGGCAGGTTCGAGCAGGCACAGCGCCAGCACATCGCCACGCTGGTACGCCTGGGCGAGGGGCGCGAGGCCCTGGCGGGGCGCGAGATCATCCAGCGCTCCTGGCGGCGCTGCGTCGACGACTATCGGCTCGACCCCAGCCGCCCGCGGCCGGTACGTGTGCTGACCCACGAAGCGCTAGTCGACTCGCGCGAGCCGGTGGACGAACTCCTCTACGTGGCCCGGGCCGGGGTCGACCAGCTCTTCGCCCAGGTGGCGCCGATGGGCTATGTCCTGCTGCTGACCGATCGCCACGGGGTCACCGTCGACTTTCGCGGTCATCCGGACCAGGATGCCGCGCTGCGTCGCGCCGGGCTCTATCTCGGCGCCGACTGGGACGAGCGCCACGCCGGTACCTGCGCCGTGGGCACCTGTATCCACGAGGCGCGTGCCCTGACCTGTCATCAGCGCGAGCACTTCGACGCCACCCATATCGCGCTCACTTGTACCGCGGCGCCGATCCACGACCCCCAGGGGCGGCCCATCGCGGTGCTCGATATCTCGGCCCTGCAGTCACCCCGCGGGCTGGAGAGCCAGAGCTTTGGCCTGCCGCTGGTTACGCTCTACGCACGGATGATCGAGGACGCCTACTTCCTGCACCGCTATCGCGACACCACCATCCTGCGCTTCGATACCACCCGCGCCTTCGTCCACTTCAACGGCCGTGGCCTGCTCGCCTTCGACCCGCAGGGGCGGGTGCTCGCCGCCAACGGCGAGGGGCGGGCGCTGATCGACGCCCACGCCCAGCGCACGCCGCCGGCACCGACCCAGGTGACCCAGCTGTTCGAGGCCGAACTGGACGATCTGCTGGCGCTGCCGCGCTGCGAGCCGGACCAGCTACGTGCCCTGCGCTTGCGCGCCAGCGGCGAGATCCGTTTCGCCGCACTGGTGGAGCCGCGCGGTGTTCGTTCGCGTCAGCGTGACGCGGCGGCGACCGACGCCGTGACTGATATCGCGACTGGCGCTACCACCGCGTCCCACGATCCGGTGGCGACGACCTCGACGCCGGACCTGGATCGCCTGGCGGGGGACGATCCGGCGATGCAGCGGCTGCTGGGCCTGGCCCGACGGCTCTGCCGGCAGCCGCTCAACGTGCTGATCCGGGGCGAGACCGGCACCGGCAAGGAGGTGTTGGCGCGTGCGCTGCACGCCAGCGGCGACCGCGCCGAGGGCCCCTTCATCGCGGTCAACTGCGCGGCGATTCCCGAGTCGTTGATCGAGAGCGAGCTGTTCGGCTATCTGCCCGGGGCCTTTACCGGCGGCAACCCCAAGGGGATGCGCGGCCTGATCCCGCAGGCCGACGGCGGTACGCTATTCCTCGACGAGATCGGCGACATGCCGCTGACGCTGCAGAGCCGTCTATTACGGGTACTGGCCGAGCAGGAAGTGATGCCGCTGGGGGCCGAGCGGCCGGTCAAGGTGGCGCTGCGCGTGGTCACCGCCACCCATCGCGACCTCGCCGCGCTGATCGCCGAGGGCCGCTTCCGCGAGGATCTCTACTACCGCCTCAATGGCGCCGAGCTGGTCCTGCCGCCATTGCGCGAGCGCGCCGATCGCCGCTATCTGATCCAGCGGCTGTTCGCCGCCCTGGCCGCCGAGCAGGATGGTGCCGTGCAGCTGCGTGCCGACGCCCTGCACGCGCTGCTCGACGCGCCCTGGCCGGGCAATGTGCGCCAGCTCAAGAGTGCCCTGGCGTTCGCCCTGGCCACCCGCGAGGGGGAGACGGTCACCGTGCACGACCTGCCCGAGAGCTGCCGCGCCGGCCTGGTCTCGGCGCCGCCACTCGCTTCGACATCCGCGACGTCGGAGGCGGCCCGCGTAAGGCGCGAAAGCGACGACGCGCTGGCCGATCCCGAGGGCCTGGCGTTGGCCCGTACCCTGGCCCAGGCGAGCTGGAACGTCAGCCAGGTGGCGCGCCAGTTGGGCATTTCACGGCCGACGCTCTACCGGCGCATGCGCCGCCACGGGCTGATCCCGCCCAACCGCCGCGAGGCACTCCGCGGCTGAGGCGCTTGCATCGCGCTATCGAGCTCGCCGAGCAACCTTTAACACGCTATGTTTTTATCACACGATGGCGAGGCCGTGATGACGGCTTCGTCGGGACCACTTGTTGTCATGGAGTTGTGATGAGCGACTATACCCCTCCCAAGGTCTGGGAACCCAAAGAGAGCGGCGGCAAGTTCGCCAGTATCAACCGTCCTGTCGCCGGGGCGACCCACGACAAGGCGCTGCCGGTGGGCGAGCACCCGTTCCAGCTCTACTCGCTGGCGACGCCCAATGGCGTCAAAGTCACCGTACTGCTGGAGGAGCTGCTGGCACTGGGCAAGGATGCCGAGTACGACGCCTGGCTGATCAAGATCGGCGACGGCGATCAGTTCGGCAGCGGTTTCGTCGAGGTCAACCCGAACTCCAAGATCCCGGCACTGATGGATCGCAGTGGCGACAAGCCGGTTCGCGTGTTCGAGTCCGGCTCGATCCTGCTGCATCTGGCGGAGAAGTTCGGTGCTTTCCTGCCGAGGGATCCGGCCCAGCGGGTCGAGACGATGAACTGGCTGTTCTGGCAGATGGGCAGCGCGCCGTATCTCGGTGGCGGCTTCGGCCATTTCTACGCCTATGCGCCGGAGAAGATCGAATACGCTATCGATCGCTTCACCATGGAAGCCAAGCGTCAGCTCGACGTGCTCGATCGTCGCCTGGCCGAGTCGCGCTACCTGGCTGGCGACGAGTACACCATCGCCGATATCGCGACCTGGTCCTGGTATGGGCAACTGGCGTTGGGACGGCTCTACGAGGCCGCCGAATTCCTCGATGTCGAGAGCTACACTCACGTGCAGCGCTGGGCCAGAGAGATCGATGCTCGTCCGGCCGTGCAGCGTGGCCGCATGGTCAACCGTACCTTCGGTGAGCCGGAAACCCAGCTTCACGAACGCCACGACGCCAGCGATTTCGAGACGCAGACGCAGGACAAGATCGGCGGCTGATTTCGCGTTCCCGCCATACCGAGCCCGGCCTAGCGTCGGGCTTTTGCGTTACGCTATGCGGCATCGACGCCGCTGCGGTTTGCGACGTCCTCCGGCGGCTAGTCATAGGTACATTCATGAAAACTCTGTTTCGAGGCTATCTCGACTCTTCACTCATTCTGCGTGTCACCATTGCACTGGTGCTTGGCGTGGCGGTCGGGCTGATCGGCGGCGAGTCCGTCGCCGCCTGGCTGGCACCGCTCGGCGATCTGCTGCTGCGTCTGCTGCAGTTCCTGATCGTGCCGATCGTGCTGTTCACGTTGATCGTGGGCATCAACCAGGCCGATGTCGGCCGGATGGGCCGGATCGGCGGCAAGGTGTTCGGCTACTACGTGTTGACCTCGGCCCTGGCGATCGTGGTGGGCCTGGCGGTGGCGTCGTTACTGTCGCCTGGCACGGGCATGGCGCTCGACAACGGCGCCAGTGTCGAGGTGCCGGAGAATCCGGGGATCGTCAGCGTGCTGCTGAGCATCGTGCCGGACAACATCCTCAGCGCGCTGGCCGAGCCGAATCTGCTGGGGATTATCTTCACCGCCTTCGTGTTCGGTATCGCGCTGCTGAAGATGCGCCATGGCGACGGGCAGAGAGAGCTGGGTGACAAGCTCTATGGGGTCATCGAAGGCCTCAACGCGGTGACCATGAAGGTGATGTCGGGTGTTCTCCAGTACGTGCCCATCGGGGTGTTCGCCATCGTCGCCGGCACCGTGGCCAAGCAGGGCATGGATACCATTCTGTCGCTGGGCAGCATGGTGGTGGTGCTCTATCTCGCACTGGCGGTACACCTCGTTCTCTATGGCGTGTTGATGAGCGTCTTCGGTGTGCGTCTGAAGGCGTTCTTCCGCGAGGCACGCACGCCGATGGCCACGGCCTTCGCCACCCAGAGCAGTACCGGCACGCTGCCGCTGACGTTGAATGCCGCCCAGCGCCTGGGCATCTCCCAAAGCCTTTACGGCTTCAGCCTGCCGCTGGGCGCGACCATTAATATGGACGGTGCGGCGATCCGGATCGCGATCTCGGCGGTGTTCGCCGCCAATGTCGTCGGCATGCCGCTGGACTTCATGACCATGGTCGAGATCGTGCTGATCGGCACGCTGACCTCCATCGGCACCGCCGGCGTGCCCGGCGCCGGCATCGTGATGATCGCGACGGTCTTTGCCCAGGTCGGATTGCCGATCGAGACCGTGGCGCTCTTGACCTCGATAGACGCACTGGTCGGGATGGGCTGCACTGCCCTCAATGTCACCGGCGACCTGGCGGGTACCGCCATCATCTCGCGCAACGAAGGCGAGCGGGCCCCGCGCACCGCCGACGCGACCGCCACGTAAGCCATTGAATACCGGGATTCGTCGACGCATGACACAGACCGTTTACAGCAAGACCTTGATCATCGGTGCCGGCAGCATGGGGCTGGCGACGGCCGACTACCTGGCCTCGGCCGGAGAGGATTCGATCCAGGTGCTCGACGCCCACAGCCCGCCTCACGATCAGGGCGCGCATCATGGCGAGACGCGCCTGATCCGGCTGGCTTACGGCGAGGGCAGCGGCTATGTCCCGCTGGCCCTGCGCGCGCTGGAGCGCTGGCGGGAACTGGAGCGGGACACTGGCGAGTCGCTGTTCGTTCCGACGGGTGTGCTCAACCTCGGCCCGGCATCGGCGCCGTTCATTCGGCAGGTCGAAGCCAGTGCCCGACGATACGATCTGCCGCTGGACGAGATGGACGGCGTGGCGGCCACCGAGCGCTGGCCGGGGTGGCAGCTGGATGATTCGATGCGCGGGGGCTTCGAGTCGCGCGCCGGCGTGTTGCGGGTCGAGCGCATCATCGACTGCTGGCGGCGGCGGGTGGCGTGCAGCCCCGGCGTGACGCTGACGACAGGTACGGCGATAACGCGCATTCGGCATAGGGTCGATGGGCGGTTCGAGGCCAGTTGTGACGATGGCCGGCGTTTTGTCGCCGATCGGGTACTGGCGTCGACCGGTCAGCACCTGGCGCCTCTGCTGGCGCCGCTGGGTATCGAGCTGCCGCTGACCCGGGTGCGCAAGACCTTCGCCTGGTTCGAGGCGGACACCCACTATCTGCCCCAGCGCTTCCCGGGATTCAGCCTGACCGATGAGGAACTGGGCATCTATTACGGTTTCCCCGATATCGACGGTGCCGGCTTCAAGATCGGCCGCCATGACAGCGGCCAGCCGTTGGACCCAGGCGAGCCGATGGCGCCGTTCGGCGATCACCCCGATGACCTGGTCGAGCTGCGGCGGGTGATCGACCGCTATCTTCCAGGCGTCGGGGCGTTGCATCGCGGTGCGGTCTGTCAGTACATCCGCACGCCGGACGAGCATTTCCTGATCGATGAACCGCTCCCCGGCCTGATCGTCGCCGGTGGCTTCTCCGGCCACGGTTTCAAGTTCGCCAGTGCCCTGGGCGAGTCGCTGGGGCAATGGCTGGTGACGGGAGAGGCCGTATCCGCGCTGGCAGGATTCGGCCTGGCGCGTCTTTCAGTCTGACGGCCCGCACTCATCGGATGGGATGTCGGGTAGACTGGCGGGCTCTACGAGCAAGCGGTAGCGATATGTCTTCCACTCCTTTCTCCGCGCTGGCGTGTCCGCTGGACGGCAAGCCGATGCAGCGTCAGGGTCGGACCTGGCGCTGCGATGCCGGCCATAGCTTCGATGTGGCGCGCCAGGGCTATACCCACCTGTTGCCGGTCCAGCACAAGCGCTCGCGCGACCCCGGCGACAGCAAGGCGATGGTTGCCGCGCGGCAACGCTTCCTGAATGCCGGTCACTACGCGCCGGTGGCCGACGCTGTCGCCCGCGCCGCGCTTTCGGCACGACCGGGGAACGGCCAGCTTCGCTGTCTCGACGCCGGCTGCGGGGAAGGCTACTACCTGCGTCGACTGGCCGAGGCGGCGAGCAAGCGGGAGACGGCGTTGTCGTTGCTGGGGCTGGATATCTCCAAGTGGGCGGTGCTGTGCGCCGCCAGACAGGAGCATGCGGTTTCGCGTGATCGGGAGACAGACGGTAGTAACTGGGTGGTGGCGAGCAATGCCAAGCTCCCGGTGCAGGACGGTGCGCTGGACTGCGTGCTGTGCCTGTTTGGTTTCGCGGTCTATCCGGAGTTCGTGCGCGTGCTCGAGCCGGGCGGGGTATTGATACAGGCCGATGTCGGGCCGGACCATCTGAGAGAGTTGCGCGAGATCATCTATCCCAGCCTGAAGCCGGAGCGCGAACCTTCTCGAACGACGCCCAATGGACTGGCTCGGCGGGATGTCGAGACGATCCGTTTCCCGCTGACGCTGAGCGAGCCGCAGGCGATCGCCGATCTGCTGATGATGACGCCGCATTTCCACCGCGCCAGTGCCGAAGGCCGGGAGCGGGCGGCAGCACTGGATTCGCTCACCGTGACCATCGATGTCCGGCTGACGCCATTCGTTCGGCTCGCCGATAACGGTGCCCGGGACGGGTGATCCTGAGGGTCTCGGGGGCTTGCCGCCGGCGGCAATTCAGTGTCGCCGTTTCGAATAGGCGTCGGCCCACGGCGTTCCTCGATTGCGCCATTTGCGATTCCTTCCGACACGCTCCGCCCCCGATCTGCGCTCCGTAGCAGCGGCCGGTCACCGTTGCCGCGACTCTGACAACTGCTCGCGGCGATAGTCGCCCTGGCGATCCAGCATCCAACCCGGATACTCCGGCGGCAGCGCGCTGACCTGGTCGAGGCGGGCCAGTTCGTCCTCGTCGAGACGCACCTCGGTGGCGGCGATGTTGTCGTCGAGCTGATCAAGGCGCTTGGCGCCAACGATGACGCTGGTCACGGCCCTCTGATGCAGGAGCCAGGCCAGCGCGATCCGGGCTACCGATACGTTCTTGGTATCGGCTATCTCGCGCATGGTGTCGATGCAGTCGAAGCCCCGCTCCCGGTTTACCGGCGGGAAGTCGAAGGTGGCGCGCCGATCGCCAGCCTGTGCTCCGCTGTCCCGCGTGTACTTTCCACTGAGCAGCCCGCCGGCCAGCGGGCTCCAGACCATCAGCCCCAGCTTTTCGCTATCCAGCAGCGGGACGATCTCGCGCTCGAGGTCGCGCCCGGCCAGGGTGTAGTAGGCCTGTAGCGATTCGAACCGGTGCCAGCCGTTCTGCCGGGCGATGCCCAGCGCTTTCATGATCTGCCAGGCCGCCCAGTTGGAAACGCCGACGTAGCGCACGTGTCCGTGTTCGACCAGCGTGTGCAGCGCGCGCACGGTCTCCTCGATCGGTGTTGCGGGGTCGAAGCCGTGGATCTGGTAGAGATCGATGTGATCGAGCTGCAGGCGCTTCAGGCTTGCCTTGACACCCTCCATGATGTGGTAGCGCGAAGCCCCACGGTTGTTGACGCCACTGGAGCGGTAGGGGTCGTCGGTGCCGGTGGGGCCGAAGACCTTGGTGGCGACGACGACGTCGTCGCGCGGGACACCGAGGTTCCTGAGCGCCTGGCCGGTGATGACTTCGGACTGGCCCTGGGAGTAGACGTCGGCCGTGTCGATGAAATTGATGCCGGCGCCGAGCGCCCGGCCGACCAGCTTGTCGGCATCCGCCTGCTGCAGATTGCCGATCTGGCTCCACATCTCACCGTTGCCGCCGAAGGTCATGGTGCCCAGGCAGAGCTCGGAGACGAACAGGCCGGTATTGCCCAGATTGCGGTAGTGCATGGTGGTACTCCTCGTTATCGATGAAGGAAAGGGCTGCAGGGAACCGAGTATGGACGACAGGAGGGAGCGGGACTGGCTCGATCCGATCGGATATTTGCCTAAAACAGCCAGAGGAAGCTCTTCACGTGCCTCTCAGAGGCTGGTTGGGATAGGCTGAATCGATCGCTGGGAGAGATATCGCAACCATGAATCAACGAGTCGATGCGCTGATGCCAATGTCCGGAAACGGGATAGCGGTCGAGAACGACAGGGTGCTCGTGAGTTACCGCCAGGAACTGGTCGAGTTGCTCGATCGTCTGACGCTGGGCCGCGAGGGCAAGTTGCCGAGCGCCATACCCGGGTTGTCGATCCATCGGCTGAGCGCGCCTCGGCCGCCGCAGTACGTGGTGCACGATCCCGTGTTCAGCGTGATCGCCCAGGGCGCCAAGCGGCTCTCGATCGGGAAGGAGGTCTACGAATACGATCCGATGCATTACCTGGTCTCGTCGGTCGATCTGCCGGTATTGGCGGATGTTTTTCGGGCCAGTCGGGAGGCGCCCTATCTCGGGTTACGCCTGGATCTCGATGTCGAACTGATCGGCGAGCTGATCCATGACCATAACCTGCCGACCGTCTCGGGCGCCGAACCGGCGCGCGGACTTTGTGTGAACCGGCTCGAAGCCCCTCTGCTGGAAACGGTGCTGCGTCTGCTGCGAATGCTGGAGTCGCCGCAGGACATTCCGGTGCTGGCGCCAATGATCAAGCGCGAGATCGCCTACCGCTTGCTTCGTCATGGGCATGGTGCCCGGCTACGTCAAATCGCGCTGAAGGATAGCCAGACCCGTCGGGTCGTGGCGGCGATCCGCCTGCTGCGCGAACGTTACGCCGAACCGCTGCCGGTCGCCGTCATCGCCGGGAACGTGCATATGAGCGTGTCGTCGCTTCACCATCACTTCAAGGCGGTCACGGCGATGAGTCCCCTGCAGTACCAGAAGCAGCTGCGCCTGCAGGAGGCTCGGCGCTTGCTGCTCGCCGGAACCCTCGAGGTGACGGTGGTGGCGCAGCGTGTCGGCTACGAGAGTCCCTCGCAGTTCAGCCGCGAGTATCGGCGCTGTTTCGGTCTGCCACCGCAGCGGGACAGGCAGCGCTGGCGCCCCTAGCCGAGTGCCCGGGGTCACGGCGTCATGCGGTAATACAGGTTGAACAATATCCACAGCGTACCGCCCACCATGATGGTCAGAATCAACACGGTGAAGAGGATCAGCTGCAGGTCCTCGCGCTTGTTCTTGGTCGACAATGGCGTCAGATCCATCGAGCAGAAATCATTTCGGTCGCTGCCCGTTCCGGTGGGAGAGACGATCACTTGTGGTGACCGCCATGAAATTTGAACATGTCGAGTATTGTCTATGACTATCAGCAATCGAATTTAATAAGTCTATAACTATCGTGAAGCCCTTTCCGCGAGCGGGTTCGCCATTTCACTGGCGAGATCGGGCGGATGGAACTCATGGCCAATCGTCGCTTCGTTGGCCGAAGGTCGGTTTCCAGCGGTTGGACAGTGCCAAGGGTTCACTCTATAAGTTGTGGTGCGCCCGTATCGGGAAGCCCTTCTGCTCGGGCCGGATCCACTCGCTCGAGATGCAAGCGGCTGAGGCGGGCGGAATTCGGGCGATCGCGTCGCGAACCTGACATCCGAGTCATCACGGCCATGGGGCATTTGACTCGTCGCGTCCGCCCAAGGGGTACCAGCGCAAGGCGATCATCGTCTTGCGGCGTTGAATTAGGGAGAGATCACCGTGACCAGCGACAACCGAAAACCGACGACGACGGATGCCGGCATCCCGGTAGCGAGCGAAGAAAATGCACTGTCCGTAGGCCCCGATGGCCCGATCGTGCTTCACGACCACTACTTGATGGAGCAGATGGCGGCCTTCAACCGCGAGATGATTCCGGACCGCCAACCACACGCGAAGGGTGGCGGGGCTTTCGGTCATTTCGAAGTCACTCAGGATGTCAGCAGATACACCAAGGCCAAGTTTCTGCAGCCGGGCAAGAAGACCGAAATGGTTGCGCGGTTCTCGACGGTGGCAGGCGAATCGGGCAGCCCGGACACCTGGCGCGATCCGCGTGGTTTCGCCCTGAAGTTCTATACCGAGGAAGGCAACTTCGACATGGTGGGTAACAACACCCCGGTCTTCTTCGTACGCGACCCGATGAAGTTTCAGCACTTCATCCACTCTCAAAAGCGCCGTGCCGACAACGGTCTGCGCGACCACGACATGCAGTGGGACTTCTGGACCATGGCGCCGGAATCCGCGCATCAGGTGACCTGGCTGATGGGCGACCGTGGCGTTCCGGCCACCTGGCGCCACATGAACGGTTATTCCAGCCATACCTACATGTGGGTCAACGCGCAGAGCGAACGTTTCTGGGTCAAGTATCACTTCAAGACCGACCAGGGCATCAAGTGCATGACCCAGGAGCAGGCCGACGAGATGGCCGGAAGCGATGCCGACTATCACCGTCGCGATCTGTTCGATGCGATCAAGCGTGGCGACTATCCGACCTGGACGCTGCAGGTGCAGATCATGCCGTTCGAGGATGCCATGACCTATCGCCTCAACCCGTTCGATCTGACCAAGGTCTGGCCGCACGCCGACTACCCGCTGATGGAAGTGGGCAAGATGACACTGGATCGCAATCCGGAGGATTTCCATACCCAGATCGAGCAGGCCGCCTTCGAACCCAACAACATGGTGCCGGGTACCGGGTTGTCGCCGGACAAGATGCTGCTGGCGCGCTCCATTTCCTATGCCGATGCGCACCGTGCCCGTCTGGGGGTGAACTACAAGCACATTCCGGTCAACTCGCCCAAGGCGCCGGTCAACAGCTACAGCAAGGGCGGTGCGATGCGCATGCACAACGCCAGCGACCCGGTCTATGCGCCGAACAGCAAAGGTGGCTCCAAGGCCGATCCCGAACGTTATCCGGAAGACGCGGTGTGGCAGGCCGATGGCGAATTCGTTCGCACCGCCTACACGCTGCGCCCGGCGGATGACGATTTCAGCCAGGCCAACGACCTGGTCAACAAGGTGATGGACGATGCCGCACGCGACCGCCTGGTCAACAATGTCGTCGGTCACGTTTCCGGCGGGGTAGAGGAGCCGGTGCTCTCCCGCGTGTTCGAATACTGGCACAACATCGATGCCACCATCGGCAAGCGCATCGAGGAGGGCGTGAAGGCCAATCGCGGCAAGTAACGGCGACACTTGGCCGACACGGCATGACCAAGAGGCCCCGCTCACCGCCGGTGAGTGGGGCCTCGTCGTATCATTGCGGGGTCAGAAGCTGCTCCACTCCTCGGTTTCCGGCTGCGCCTGGCGGTTGTCGTGGCGCGCTGCCGGCGCCAGGGCCGGAGCCTGCCGTGGGCGCGGGGGGGCCGTGTGGTCGGTGTCATCGAAGCCACGGAAGAACCCGACCTCGCGAGCCAGTTGCTCGGCCTGGCTCTGCAGGTTTCCGGTCACGCTGGTGGACTCCTCGACCAGCGACGCATTCTGCTGGGTGACGCTGTCCATCTCGCCGACCGCGAGATTGATCTGCTGGATTCCGGTCGACTGTTCCCGGCTCGCCACGGCGATTTCCGAGACCAGATCCGTTACCTTTTCCACGTTGCTGACGATCTCGGTCAGCGTCTCGCCCGAGCGGTTGACCAGTTCCGAACCTCGCGATACCCGTTGCGCGCTCTCCGACACCAACTGCTTGATCTCGCCAGCGGCGTCGGCGCTGCGACTCGCCAACTGTCGAACCTCCTGGGCCACCACCGCGAAGCCCCGTCCCTGCTCACCGGCGCGGGCGGCCTCGACCGAGGCATTGAGCGCCAACAGATTGGTCTGGAAGGCGATCTCGTCGATCAAGCCGATGATGTTGGAGATCTGCTTGCTGGAGTTGTCGATCTCCTGCATCGCGGTGATCGCTTCATTGACCACTTCTCCTCCCTGCTTGGCCTGCGTGCTGACCTGGCTGGCTAGGTTGTCGGCCTGGGAGGCGTTGTCGGCGTTCTGCTTGACGGTATTGGTGATCTGCTCCAGCGCTGCAGCGGTCTCCTGCAGGCTGGCGGCCTGTTCCTGGGTGCGCTGGCTCAGGTTTTCGTTGCCGGCTGCCAGCTCGGCAGAAATTGACTCGACGTTTCTCGCATTGAGGGCGACTTTGCCGATGACGCCGGAGAGTTTGTCGCGCATGGTGGCCATCGCGTCCAGCATGCGGCCGAACTCGTCCTGGTATCTGGCGCTCAGGCGCACGCCGAGATCGCCGTGGGCCAGCGACTCGGAAAACGCTGTGGCCTCCCGCAATGGCCTGAGGATGCCGCGACTGAGCCACCAGCCGATGACTGTGGCGATCAGCAGGCCGATAAGGATGGTGCCGATGATCACGTTGCGGATGAACTGATAGTCCTCGACACTCAGCTGGTAGCTGGCGAGGGTGGCCTGGCGTGCCCCCCGATAGAGCGAGGTGACCGTCTCGTAGAGGTTGGCATAGCTTTCGTTGACCTGCGCTTCGCTTGCCTTGCCTCCGTCCAACGCGTTGCGCAGCGATTGCAGCTGCTGCTGGTAACGATCGGCCAGTTGCCGCTCCGCGTCGCTCGACACCAGCGCTGGATAGTAGTTGTTCCAGGCTTCGTCGGTGCGCTTGCGGTTCGCATCGACCTCCTGTCGCTGTGTGTCGGAGATATTACCGGCCCCAACCTTGGCGAAGATGGTGCGATTGTCGCCAATGGCTGCTCTCACCGTGGAAAGTTCGATCATTTCCTGAACATTCTCTCCGACGATGGATTGCATTGTCTGTTGGGTGGAATAATTGCTCACCACTCCCTGCACGCCAATCCCGATCATCAAGGCGATCAGCAGCCCTAGAGCAACGACCAGTCTCGCCTTGACGCTTCTTCCGATGCCTGACATTGCTATTCACCCTGCCAATATATTTGGACCCGCCAAGCCAGCGCCATGTTTCCATGTCGCCGCACGTGGCTTGCTGCCGAAACTACGTATCTAGACATCTATCGGCGTGATGGAAGCAGGGTTTAGCCGGCTGCGCGAAATTTTCCGCCAGTGCGGCTGATAAACGAGCATAACGATCTATTTTATATGTTGATTTTCAGTGTTTATTAACTATTGTCCGGTTTGTGGAGAGTCTTCCCCTGCTCGGCGAATCAAACTTCCTTCATCCCTTGCGCTGCTTGATCTGATCCTTCAGTTGCCCGGGGACCTGCTTGATGATCAGGCGGTCGCGCTCGTCGTCGTACTCGATGCTGTTGCCGAGCAGGTGAGAGTCGAAACTGATGGAGACGCCGCTGGCGCGCCCGGCGAAGCGCTTGAACTGCTGCAGGGTGCGCTTGTCCGGCGGGATCTCGGCGGCAAGGCCGTAATCCTGATTGCGGATGTAGTCGTAGAACGCCTTGGGTTGCTGCTCGTCGACCAGTTCGGAGAGCTCGTCCAGCGTGATCGGCTCCCCGCGCTTGGCCTGGGCATTGGCATAGTCGATCAGCGTGTCGGTCTTCTCCCGGCTGGCTTCCTCGGGCAGGTCCTCGCTCTCCACGTAGTCGCTGAACGCCTTGAGCAGGGTGCGTGTCTCGGCCCCGGCATTGACGCCCTCCTGGCATCCAAGCCACTGCCGAAAGGCTTCCACCAGTTTCTTGTTGCCCCGGTCCTGCACGTAGGTGATGTACTGGCGTGACTCCCCGCGTTGCCACTGGGTCAGGTCGATTCTTGCCGCCAGCATCAACTGGCCGAGGTTGAGCTGCTGGACGGGAATGACCCCGAGTTCGCCATCGAAGCCGTAGCCGTCGCGCTGATGGAGCAGCGTCAGGGTCAGGGTTTCCGCTTCGCCCTGACGTGAGTGAACGAACCACCAGTGGCCGCCAATCGAGAGATGGGCGTCGATCAACGGCGTCAGGCTTTCGGTGGTTTCCCGGGTGAAATCGGTGAAGTTGATCTCGCCGCTGCGATAGCGTTCCAGTTCGTAGGCGAAGCGCGACGAGGACACCGTTTCGCCGTTGGCGTCGTCGGTCTCTCCCGCTGCACCGTCGACGAAGTGGCCCCACGCCTTGGGCTTGCCGTGGAAACTCGAGTTGAACGCCGCCAGCAGCGACTCTGCCGTGGCGGTGTCGCGCATGGCTTCGCCGCTCGTCAGCGTGGCGGGATGTTCGTCGCCCTGTTTGTCGATGCGATGGGCGCAGGTCTGCAGTATCGGCATGAGATGGCTCGTAAAGCGTGAAAGGGCGGGCAGCCGGGCGGCGGCCCGCGAAAGAGAGGCGGCGGCGTGTCCAGGCGGGCCTCCCGCTCAGGGACGGAGGCGATAGCCGGTGCGGAAGATCCAACTGATGACGGCCAGGCTGACGGCCAGGAAGACGCCGATCATGACCAGGCTGGCGACCACGCTGACGTCGCTGATGCCGTAGAAGCTCCAGCGAAAGCCGCTGACCAGGTAGACCACCGGATTGGCCAGCGTCACCGCCTGCCACAACGGCGGCAGCATATCGATCGAATAGAAGCTGCCACCCAGAAACGTCAGTGGCGTGATGATCAGCAGCGGCACCAGTTGCAGTTTCTCGAAGCTGTCGGCCCAGATCCCGATGATGAAGCCGAGCAGGCTGAAGGTGAGGGCGGTCAACAACAGGAACAGCATCATCATGAACGGGTGCTGGATGTGCAGGTCGACGAAGAAGTTGGCCGTGCCCAGTATCACCAGCCCCAGAATGGCCGACTTGGAGGCGGCGGCGCCGACATAGCCGAGCACGATCTCGAAGTACGAGATCGGCGCCGACAGCACCTCGTAGATGGTGCCGGTGAATTTGGGAAAAAAGATGCCGAAGGAGGCGTTGGAGACGCTCTGCGTCAGCAGCATCAGCATGATCAGGCCGGGCACGATGAAGGCGCCGTAGCTGACGCCTTCGACCTCCTGAATGCGCGAGCCGATGGCGGCGCCGAACACGACGAAATAGAGCGATGTCGAGATGACCGGAGAGATCAGACTCTGCAACAACGTGCGCCCGGCACGGGCCATTTCGAAGACGTAGATGGAGCGGACGGCTTGCAGGTTCATGAGCGCTCTCTGACCAGGTTGACGAAAATATCTTCCAGCGAACTCTGCTTGGTATGCAGATCCTTGAAACGGATTCCGGCGGCCTCGATCTCGTTGATCAGTGCACTGATGCTGACGTGACCGCTATCGCCGGCTTCGCTGGCATCGTAGGTGTAGACCAGCACGTTGCCGTCTTCGGCCAGCGTCAATGGGTGATGGGCCAGTGCCGGCGGCACGCTGGCCAGCGGCGTCTGCAGGTGCAGCGTCAACTGCTTGCTGCCGAGCTGGCGCATCAGCGCCGCCTTTTCCCGCACCAGCACGATCTCGCCGCCGTTGATGACGCCGATCCGATCGGCCATCTCCTCGGCTTCCTCGATGTAGTGCGTGGTCAGGATGATGGTCACGCCGCTGTTGCGAAGCTCCCTGACCACCTCCCACATGTCGCGTCTCAGCTCGACGTCGACACCCGCGGTGGGCTCGTCGAGGAACAGGATCTCTGGCTCGTGCGCCAGGGCCTTGGCGATCAGCACGCGGCGCTTCATGCCGCCGGAGAGCGTGATCAGCTGGTTCTTGCGCTTGTCCCACAGCGACAGCGCCTTGAGCACCTGCTCGATATGGGTGTCGTTGGGCGCTTTACCGAACAGGCCGCGACTGAAGCGCACCGTGTTCCAGACGGTCTCGAAGGCATCGCTGGTCAGTTCCTGGGGCACCAGCCCGATCTTGGCGCGCGCCGCACGGTAGTCGGTGACGCTGTCGTGACCGTCGACCACCACGCTGCCGCCGGTGGCGTTGACCAGCCCGCAGATGATGCTGATCAGGGTGGTCTTGCCGGCCCCGTTGGGGCCGAGCAGCGCAAATATCTCGCCGCGCTGGATCTCCAGATCGACATGCTTCAGCGCTTCGAAACCGGAGTCGTAGCGCTTGGAAAGGCCGGAGATGGCGATCACCGGCGCTGGCCGGGCAGCATGAGACTCGGTTTGGGTCTTGCGCGCTGGCGCTGTGGGCGTCTCGTGGTTCATGAAGGCGATACATCGTGACGTGAGGGGCCATCATTGTAGGCGAAAAAGATCGCCGGCTGGACCCTTTGCGTGGATCGGCGCGATGGAAGCTGCATGGCTGGTTCTAGGCACCGTGCCGTGAGCGCCTTCCCATGTGTCATTTTGCGACATGTCGCCAAATGACCCGGTCACACCGTTACCAAAATCTGGAGGGGATTTCGTAAGACTATAAAAAATATACGTTTTCTGGCTTGGCATGGGGTTTGCTGAAAGCAGGAGGAAGTGTCGGCAGTCAGACATCGGCCGACGGACCGCGACGCAGCAGACGCCAGTGAGGAAGTCATGAGACAGCAGTGGGAATGGGTCGACGTTCTGAAAGGGATCGGCATCCTGTCGGTGGCTTATAGCCATCTGTATGGCGGCTACTTCCGAGACCTCTTGTTCACCTTTCACATGCCGCTGTTTTTCCTGATAGGCGGTTTCCTGTTTCGGCCTCGGCCAGGAACTGGAGCCTATCTGCGCAAGAAGGCGCTGCATCTTCTCGTGCCCTATGCCGCTTTTCTGGGCGTGCTGTCGTTGCCCATGGTGTATCACGCCGTTTCCGACACCGGCGCCAGCTGGCACGAGACTGCCGCTTTGGCGGGCAACCTGATACTCGGCGGGCGTGCGTTGACGGCGTGGCTCGCCGTGTTCTGGTTCGTGACCTGTTTCTTCGCGGCGCAGCAGTTGACCAACTGGCTGGTTTCCCGGTTGGCGCCACATCGGGTGTACTGGGTGATGGTGCTGTTGGCCGTGTCAGGTTACGTCCAGCAACTCTATTTCCGAGGCGACTGGCTGGTTGGCAATCTCGACGTCGTGGCGATGGCGGCACCTCTCTATTTCGTGGGCTACGAAGTCAAGCGTCTCCAGGTCGACTGGGAGCGTGGCTGGGCTTTGGCGGCCGTCATCTTATTCGCCTGCGCGGGCTGTGCGGCGCTGGCGGTCACCGACCTGGTCAAGGTCGACATGAAATATGCGCTCTATGGCATACCGGTATTCAGCTTCTGCTCCGCCATCGCCCTGACCGCGGTGACAGCCAGTCTGGCCAAGCGAATCGCCGAGATCTCGTCGCTCCGGCGTCTGCTCGGACATCTCGGACGCGCTTCGATGACGATCATGTATCTGCATATCCCCGTTATCTACTTCTTCCGTCAGCATGAGGAGATGGGAAAAAGCCCGCTGATATTGGCCGCTGCGATCCTGATACCGCTGGCCGTTCACCATCTCATCGCACTGACGCCGCCGACACGGGCACTCTTCGCCGGTAGCGCCGTGGATTGGCGGGCTTGCTTTGGCGCAGCCGGTCGTCATGCGTCTTCCAGTTTGCGGTAGAGCGTCTTGCGCGAGATGCCGAGTATTTCGGCAGTGCGACGTTTGTTGCCCTCCGTGGCCTCGAGGACCTTGCGGATATAGCCGGCCTCGAGGCTCTTGAGCGTTTGCCAGTCGTTCGGTCTCTTTTCGACCTCGATGACAGTCTGACGATCGGCGTCGACCGGTTCGCGCATCCGCGAGGGCAGGTCCTCCGCCGAGAGAACGCCATCCACGGCGAGCGTCACGCAACGCGTAATGGCGTTCTCGAGTTCACGTATATTGCCGGGAAAGGCGTAGTCGAGCAGTGCAGTGATCAATAAGGGATCCACTTCCCGGATGGCCTTGCCCTGCGCGCTCGCCAACGTTTCGATGAAATGATGGGCCAGAATTTCCTTGTCGCGACCGCGCTCGCGAAGCGGTAGAACCTTCAATGTCAGTGTCTCGAGGCGATAGAATAGATCCTGGCGAAATTGATTCTCGGCAACGGCCACCTCCAACTGGCGGTTGGTTGCGGCGACGATACGTACGTCGACGCTCCGATCCCGATCTGCACCGAGCGGTCGGATCGCGCTCTCCTGAATGGCACGCAGCAGCTTCCCTTGCAGCGCCAACGACATCTCTCCGATCTCGTCGAGAAACAGCGTGCCCCCATCAGCCTCGGCGAAGTAGCCTTCCCTTTGGCTGGCGGCGCCGGTGAAAGCCCCTCGACGGTGGCCGAAGAACTCGCTCTCCATCAGCTCCGGCGAGATGCTGGCGCAGTTGACCGCAACGAACGGCCCTCGCTGACGGCGACTGTCGGCATGCAGGGCTCGAGCCACCAGCTCCTTGCCGGTGCCGCTTTCGCCCTGAACGAGGGTCGGTGCATCGCTCGCTGCCAGCTTGCCTATCTGGTCGAACAGGTTGTGCATCGCGGATGAGCCGGAGAGCATGCCGTGATACTCGCGTGTTGTGGCGGCGTGGCGTGAGCGGTCGAAGTGTGCCGTCACCGCGCGCCGCGTGAGAACGCGATCGATGGCGGTAGCGAGCTCGTCGAGTTCGATCGGTTTGGTCAGGAAGTCGTCGGCACCCAGGTGCAGACAGTGCACCGCCTGCTCGATGGTGCCGAACGCGGTGATGACGATGAAAGGCGGCGGTTCGGTCAGATCGCGGCTGCGCTGCAAAAGCTCGATGCCGCTCATCTCGCCGCTCAGTCTCACATCGCTGACCACCAGGTCGAACTGCCGTCCCGAGAGCTGCTTCAAGGCAGCTTCCGCTTCGGCGGTAACCACCGTCTCGTGGCCCTGGTCACGGACCTCCTCCTCGATCAACTCCGCCAGGGCCGCATCATCCTCGACCAGTAGTATCGTCGACATCGTCTCTATCCTCTTCATGTGAAGGGGGCAGCACGAGCGTGAAAACGGCCCCTCCATGGTCGCCATCGCTTACCTCGACGCGACCGCCGTGATCTTCCAGGGTGCGGTGGGTAACGGACAGCCCCAGGCCGCTGCCCTGGCCCACGGGTTTGGTCGTGTAGAACGGAGTGAAGAGTTGGGCGTGGTCGATTTCGCCGATCCCGTCCCCGCTGTCACTGACGCTTATTCGCGCCGTGCCGCCGGTATCGATCTCCCCGTTGATCGTGACGCGTTCGTTGGGGCTGGCCTGCACCGCGTTCTTGATCAGATTGATCAGCGCTTGCTGGAAGCGCTCGCGGTCGACATGAATTTCGATATCCTTGTCGCGCAGCGGTGGTGCGAGGCAGACTTCCGTCGCCCGCTCGGCGACAAGGCCCTCCAGCAGCTTGCAGGCGTCCGTGACCAGCGCCTGGAGCGACGTCGGGCGTCGATTCAACTGGTGCTGTCGACCCAGGTTGATCAATTCGCGGATGATGCCGGTCATCCTGTCCACCTCGCTGTGGATTCGCGCCACGCGAAACTGTTGATCCGGAGGAACCTGCGGCGCGAGTCGACGTGCCTGACCTTTGATGACGGTCAGCGGAGAGCCGAGCTCGTGGGCCACTCCCGCTGCCAGGATGCCGATTTCGGCCAATTTTCGGGACTGGCGAAGCTCGCGTTCCAGCTCGATCTCCTTTTGCTGTCGATCGAGGACTTCACGATCGCGCTCGTCGATCGACTCCATCATCTGGTTGAAGACCGTGGCCAGTTCCCTGAATTCGGTTGCGCCAAGGAGACTCGCCCGCTGTCGACGGTCCCCCGTGGCGACGCGTCGCATGGTGTGATGAAGGTGTTTAAGAGGGTTGTCGATGTGGTGCTTGAAACCCCACCAGACGATGAAGATCACCCAACTGATGCCCGCGACAAAAATAAATAGCGCCACCAACGTGATCATATTGATATAGCTGTCGAGGGGGGACTCGACGCGATTGACTTGAAGCACGCCGATCACCTGGCCGCGCTGATTGGTCAGTGGTGCCAGATAGGCGTAGAAGTTCAAACTTCCTTCGCTGACATGCTGGCCGAACTCCTCGTAGTGTTCGGCAACCCGGCGGATGGTATCCGGTTCGAAAGCGTTCTTTCCCATGCCGATCCCGGTCAGATGGCTACCGTCGGGAGCGAAGATATAGGCACCGTAGATATTCTGAAACTCGAACGTGGTGCTCAGCGACTTTTGCATGGCGTTGGAGCGATCGTTCTCCAATGCATAACTCAATGGAATGCGAATGGCATGGGTGATGGTCTGGACTTCGTTCTGGAGCCGATCCCTGGCGCTATTTTCCAGCATCCATAACGAGATGGCACTGAACAGGAAAAGCGAGGCGAAAAGCGGAAGGATGACGATGCAGAGAAAGCGATTACGTAATTTCATTCCGACTCGACGGGAAGAGAGCGACTGGTAGCGAAGCATTCGCTACCTATTTAGTCATCGGAATGAAACCATCGTTCATCAATCATCCTCGGGCAAGGGGCGTTGCAACGTCAATGAGGCAGAGAACGCAAATTTGAGCTATACCCATAAGCACGAACAACGAAACGGAAACGCCACCTTACGGGATGGCATCATTCAGGAGAACGAACGATGACACATACTTCTCTCTGGCGTCGGGTCGCCTTGGCGATAACGGTCGGTGCCTTGCTCTCCGGTGGGCTGAGTGCCTGCACCACGACGACGACCTCCGACCGGGAAAGCCGCCTTTCGCAGCGCCAGCAGCTCGATCAGGACGTGCAGCAGACGCTGGATCGCCTCTATCGCTCGGTGCCGGAATCCCGGGCGCTGGCCGACCGCGCGGAAGGCGTACTGGTCTTCCCGGGCGTGCTGGGTGCCAGCTTTATCGTCGGCGCCAGTCACGGTGATGGCTCGCTGCTGATGGATGGCGCCAAGGCAGGTTACTACACCACTACCAGCGGTTCGATCGGCTTCCAGGCCGGTGCGCAGTCACAGGCCATCGTCTACATGCTGATGACGGAGAAAGCGCTTAACCGCGTGCGTAGCGACAACGGCTGGTCGATCGGCGCGAGCGCCGGGGTCGCGGTGGCGGATATCGGTGCCAACGGTCAGATCACTAACGACACCGCCAACAAGGAAGTGGTGGCATTCGTGATGAACAATCAGGGCATTCAGGGCGGCGTTTCGCTGAACGGTGCCAAGATCTCCAAAGTCAGGCCCTGAAGCGCCGGGGAAGCCGGTCCACAGAGGTCGGATGAGTCACCGGCCCATAAGCAGGAGACCCACCGTGAGGTGGGTTTCTTTTGGCGACCTGGAAAGTCGGCAGACCCGCCGGATTAGGCGCTCTCGGGCAGCTCGGCGTTGTGGTAGACGTTCTGCACGTCGTCGAGATCGTTCAGCATGTCGATGAGCTTCTCGAACATCGCCACGTCATCGCCTTCGACCGGCGTATGGGTCTGCGGCAGGAACTGGATCTCGTCGGCCTCGAACTCGAGTTCGCCGAAGGCATCGAGCAGCGCCTGCTTGGCCTTGGCATAGTCGGTGTGCGGCGCGAAGACCGTGATACGACCCTCCTCGCTCTCGATGTCGGTGACGTCGACATCGGCTTCCATCAGTGCCTCGAGCACGGCCTCCTCGTCGTCTCCGGCGAAAGCGAAGATCGCGCAGTGGTCGAACATGTGGCTGACCGTGCCCTGGGTGCCGATCTTGCTCTTGGTCTTGGTGAAGCAGCCGCGCACGTCGCCGAAGGTCCGGTTCGGGTTGTCGGTCAGGCACTCGACGATCACCATGCAGTTGCCGGGGCCGAAGCCCTCGTAGCGTGCCGAGGAGAAGTCCTCGCCACCGCTGCCCTTGGCCTTGTCGATCGCCTTGTCGATCACGTGCGAGGGGACCTGGTCCTTCTTGGCCTTGTCGATCAGCCCGCGCAGCGTCAGGTTGCCGGAGGGGTCGGTGCCACCGGACTTGGCGCAGACATAGATTTCGCGGCCATACTTGCTGTAGACCTTGGTCTTGGCATCGGCCGTTTTGGCCATGGATTCCTTGCGATTCTGGAAGGCCCTACCCATTGTCACTACCTATCAGGTTGTCAACGACGGGCGAGATTTTACGCAACATCGCGCCGATGTTGCAGGTTTATTTGGGCTTTTCCGCGCCAATTGACCACCCCCGGGCGACGAGACGGCGTCAATCTCGCCGTGCTCTGTTATCCTGCCGCGCCCGAGCATGACATGGCGAGACCGAGGCGTCCGCCGGTTGACTGCATCGATCCCTTCATCTCGACCAGGAGCGCCTGCCGTGCCCGATACCGACCCTCACCAGATGCCTCGCGGCGACAGTGACCCATCCGCGACGCACCAGCCCGAGGCGTTCTCCTCGCTGTCGCTGCCGTCGGCGCTGCAGGACAATCTGGCGTCGCTGGGCTATCTGGCGATGACGCCGATCCAGGCCGCCAGCCTGCCGCCGATCCTGCGCGGCAGGGACGTGATCGGCCAGGGCAAGACCGGTTCGGGCAAGACCGCGGCCTTCGGGCTCGGCCTGCTGTCGACACTCGAGGTCGCGCGATTCCAGGTGCAGGGCCTGGTACTGTGTCCGACCCGCGAGCTGGCGGATCAAGTCGCCGAGGAACTGCGTCGGTTGGCCCGCATGCTCGCCAACGTGAAGATACTCTCGCTCTGCGGCGGCGCACCGCTGGGCCCGCAGTTGAACTCGCTCTCCCACGGCGCGCACGTTGTTGTCGGTACGCCGGGCCGCATCGAAGAGCATCTGCGCAAGGGGTCGCTGGATCTGTCTTCACTCGCCGTGCTGGTGCTGGATGAAGCCGACCGCATGCTCGACATGGGATTCCAGGCCGCGCTGGACGCCATCGTCGCGGCCACGCCGACGACACGCCAGACGCTGCTGTTCAGCGCCACCTACGGAGACAGCGTACGCCCGGTCGCCGAACGCCTGCTGCGCGAGCCGGTGACGGTCGAAGTGGCCTCGACCCACGACGAGCAGAGCATTCGCCAGCATTTCCACCAGGTCGCCGACGAGCCGGCCCGTCTCGCGGCCCTGCGCCAGTTGCTGCTGCACTACCGACCGGAATCCAGCGTGGTGTTCTGCAACACCAAGCGCGAGACCCAGGCGGTGGCGGACGAACTGGTCGCCATGGGATTCAGCGCCGAGGCGCTCCACGGCGATCTCGAGCAGCGCGATCGCGACCAGACGCTGATCCGTTTCGCCAACAAGAGCCTGTCGGTGCTGGTCGCCACCGACGTGGCGGCGCGCGGATTGGATATCGACGCGCTGGATGCGGTATTCAATTACCAGATCGCCCGTGAGCTCGAGGTGCACCTGCACCGGATCGGTCGAACGGGGCGTGCCGGTGCGCGCGGCGTGGCCTGCACGCTGTTGACCGAGAACGAGGCCTACCGGCTCGGGCGTCTCGAGGCGTTCCTGGGCGAACGCCTGCCGGTCGAGCCGTTGCCCGGCCGTGCCGACAGCGGACAGCAACCGTTCCAGCCGCGCATGGCGACGCTCCAGATCGACGCCGGCAAGAAGCAGAAGATTCGTCCGGGCGACGTGCTGGGGGCCTTGACCAACGGTGACGATGCCATCGACGGCGATCAGGTAGGCAGGATCAAGGTGCTCGATCGCAGCGCTTACGTCGCGGTCGAGCGCGGCATCGCCAAGCAGGCGCTGACGACGTTGAGCGCCGGAAAATTAAAAGGGCGCAGCTGCCGGGTGCGCCGAATCGGACGCTGAGGATAGCGAGGACCTGTGAGGATAGCGAAAGCATGAAAGTACCCAAGCGATTGCAGCCGTTGGTCGAGGATGGCCTGGTGGACGAGGTCGTCAGTCAACTGATGAGTGGCAAGGAGGCCCAGGTTTTCGTGGTTCGCTGCGGTGACGAGCTGCGCTGTGCCAAGGTGTTCAAGGAAGCCAAGCAGCGCAGCTTCAAGCAGGCGGTGGCCTACCAGGAGGGCCGCAAGGTGCGCAACAGCCGCCGCGCGCGGGCGATGTCGAAGAAGACCCGCTACGGCCAGCGCGAGCAGGAGTCGGCCTGGTTGAATGCGGAAGTCGACGCGCTCTACCGCCTCGCCGAGGCGGGCGTGCGGGTGCCGACGCCCTACGGCTTTGTCGATGGCGTGCTGCTGATGGAGATGATCGTCGATGCCGATGGCGACGTTGCGCCGCGTCTCGATGACGTCGAACTGACGCCGGAGCTGGCGCTCGAATATCACCAGCGCCTGATCAGTGAAGTCGTACAAATGCTGTGTGCTGGACTGATTCATGGTGATCTGTCGGAATTCAATATCCTGGTGGGTGCCGAAGGCCCGGTGATCATCGATCTTCCCCAGGCGGTCGATGCCGCCGGTAACAACAACGCGCCCTGGATGCTGGTGCGCGACGTCGACAACCTGCGCAGCTACTTCGGCCGTTTCGCGCCGGCGCTGTTGAAGACCGACTACGGCAAGGAGATCTGGGCGCTCTACGAGGCGGGCGAGCTCCACCCCGAGGTTCGGCTCACGGGGCGTTTCGTGCCGGATGCGACCCTCGTCGATGTCAGCGATGTCATGCAGGTGATCGACGCCGCCCGCGAGGAGGCGGCGGAGCGGCAGGCGCGCGAGCAGGATGACGACGAGCCGGCATGGTAGCGGGGGCGAGGCGGTCGTCACACCGGTAGATAGCATCACGTCGTCGGCATGGCTTGATCGGTGCCAGAGTAGAGCGTCTACACTCTGAGCACACTATCAGGCGATCTTTCGAGGTCGTCGCGTTCAAGGAGTGCCGCATGCAAGTCATCAATCTCAAGTCTCCCGGAGGCCTGGACCAACTCAAGCTGCACGAGGTCGAGGGGCCGGGAGAGCCGGGACCGGGAGAGATCCGCGTCCGCCTGCACGCCAGTTCGCTCAACTTCCACGACTATATCGTCGCCAGCGGGAAATCCCCGACCGAGGAAGGTCGCATCCCCATGGCCGACGGCGCGGGCGTGGTCGAAGCCTTGGGCAAGGGGGTCAATGAGTTTGCCACCGGCGATCACGTCGTCTCGACCTTCTTCCCCCACTGGCTCGATGGACCGGCGCGCGTGGCCGACTTCAAGACGGTGCCGGGCGACGGCGTCGATGGCTACGCCCGCGAGCAGGTGGTACGGCCCGCCCACTGGTTCACCCACGCTCCCGAAGGTTATACCCATGCCGAAGCGGCCACGCTGACCACGGCCGGCCTCACGGCCTGGCGCGCACTGGTGGTCGATGGCGGCCTCAAGGCCGGCGATACCGTGCTCACGCTGGGCACCGGCGGCGTCTCGATCTTTGCGTTGCAACTGGCCAAGGCAATGGGGGCGAGGGTCATCTCGACGTCGTCCACCGAGGAGAAGATCGCCCGGCTCGAGGCGCTGGGCGCCGATCACACCATCAACTACCGCGAAGAGCCGGAATGGGGCAAGAGAGTCCAGGCGCTGACCGGTGGCCGCGGTGCCGATCACGTCATCGAGGTCGGCGGACCGGGCACCTTGCCGCAATCCATCGACGCCGTGGCCATTGCCGGCCACATCTCGCTGATCGGTGTCCTGACCGGTCGCGGCGGCGATATTCCCACTTCCAAGCTGATGGCGAAGCAGGCCAGACTGCGGGGGCTGATCGTGGGCAGCCGTCAACATCAGATCGAGATGATCCGCGCCCTCGAGATCACCGGACTCAAACCGGTCATCGATAGCTCGTTCTCGCTCGACCGGATCGCCGATGCCTTCCGTCATCAGGAGTCCGGGAAGCACTTCGGCAAGATCTGCCTGGAGTTCTGATCCATAGCACCAACCATTGGTACGGACACCCGAGGCAAACCGCCAGCGCCGCCGGACAGATGACTGTCCGGCGGCGCTTTTTCATCCCTTCCGATCGCTGTCAGCTATCCGTCTTGCGGGAAGCGGGGCGGAGGTCGTAGTCGAAATACTGGTGCATCAGGGTTTCGAACGTGCCGTCGGCGTAGACGCTGTCCAGCGCCTGGTTGAAGGCTTCGGCCAGCTCCTTGTCGCGGGGGCGAACCGCAATCGCGTTGCCCTTGCCGAAGATCGACTCCGGCCGGTCGATCCGCGGGCCGACCTGGACGAACTGGCTGTCGGCATTGCCGATCTCCAGCGAGTCCAGCGCGACCGGATAGTTGAGAAACGCCAGGTTCAGGCGCTGCGCCTCCAGGTCCAGGGCCACATCGGCGGCGGTGGCGTAGCGCTGAATGTCTAGCACGTCGGCGTATTGCCGAGTGATGTAGCTGTCCTGGGTGGTGCCGCGCTGCACGCCGACCGACAACCCCTTGAGCGAGGCGGGGTCGTCGAGATCGATCGTCTCGCCGCGACGGGCGACCCATACCTTGGGCGACATCGCATAGGGTCGCGTAAACAGCACCTGGCGCTCCCGCGCCGGGGTGATCCGCATCGACGACATGATGGCGTCGTACTTGCGCGAGAGCAGCCCGGGGATGATGCCATCCCACCCCTGAACCACCCACTCGCAGTCGAGCTTGGCTCGCTGGCAGAGGATGTCGCCTAGCTCGATCTCGAAACCCTCGAGCTCGCCGTTGGCGTTGCGGTACTCGAACGGCGGGTAGGGCACGTCTACAGCGATACGCACTTGCTGTGGCGCGGCGGCCTGGGCGGTGGAGGCCAGGCCCAAGGCAACGGCCAGTGCCGCGAAAGGGGGAGCAAGGCGAAGGTTGAAACGTTGTGTCACTCGAAAAGTCCTTTGTCGATGGCCCTTTTGGATGGCCCTTTGTGCTTGTTGGTGGGTCTATCGATGCAGCCGCCATGTTTCACGCCGCCGCCAGGGCATGGTGGCGCAGGTATTGGGGAATGACCAGTCCGGGATAGCCATCGCGCCAGGCAACGGCGACGGTCTGGCGTGGGTGACGGCATGAAAACTGCACTGAAATGGAGAGTACTGATCATTTTGATGCCGGCTTTACAAACGCTACCGGTTTGATTCGCCGGTCAGGCGAATACCCTCCCGAAGCCATCGTCGGTTTTGACATCCGATAGCGTGAAGTCGTTTCTCCCGCCAGTTGTCCATTTCGAGCCTCGAACTGCGGCGCTAGCGTGGTGCGCGTGACGGTTCTGGTTGTGGACATGGGTTGTTGGAAATTATTAATGTAAAACAGTCGGTTGAATTGTTTTTTGGGGGTGTTGGCACGGCGCTTGCGAAGGGTTGTTCAGGACTTGACGACCACAACACGGACAACCATTCGGTGGAGAGCACAGTGCAATGACCTACAAACGACGGGATTTTATCAAGACAGGCGCCGGGGCTTTGGTGGGCTTGGCCGGGGCACCGATGATTGCGCGCGGAGCGGATGCGCAGCAATTCCACTGGCGCATGACCGGAGCTTACCCTGCCGGAGCACCTTTCTATTCCACCGGACCGGGATCGGCCAGCGACTTCGCCAAACGTGTCGAAGCGGCATCCGGTGGCCGGATGAAGATCGATTTCTTTCCGGCGGGCGAGCTGGTGCCGGCACTGGGTGGCTTCGATGCCGTACGCAGTGGCACCGTGCAGATGAACTGGGGAAATTCGTTCTTCTGGTCGGGACGCTCATTCGCCGCGCAATATTTCACCGCCGTGCCCTTCGGAATGGACGTCATGATGGTCAACGCGTGGCTTTACCACGGTGGCGGGCAGGCACTGTGGGACGAAGTCTATGCCGATTTCGGGCTCAAGGCGTTGCCGGTTGGCAATACCGGTATGCAGATGACCGGCTGGTTCAAGGAGCCGCTCGAAAGTATCGACAGCTTCAGCGGATTGCGCATGCGTATCGCAGGATTGTCGGCAAAGGTCTACGAGCAGTTGGGCGTCAATGTCAAAGTGTTGCCCGGCGGCGAGATATTCCCGGCGCTGGAGCGGGGCGTCATCGATGCTGCCGAATTTGTCGGTCCCTATCTCGACCGCCAGTTGGGCCTGCAGAACGCCGCCAGCAACTATTACACCCCCGGTTGGCACGAGCCGTCCAACGTCTCGGAGCTGCTGATCAATGCCAGCGCCTGGGAGCAGTTACCGGAAGATCTCAAGGCCGTTGTGCAGAACTGTGCCGCTGCCTGCAACGAAATCAGCTTCGCCTGGTGCAATGCCAACAACTCCGAAGCGCTCAATGATTTGACTCAGAATCAGGGCGTGACGGTACATCAGTTACCCGATGGTGTGTTGCCGAAACTGCGTGAAGTCACCATGGATACCTTGTCGGCAGAGGCCGCGAAGGATCCCGTGGCCGCCAAGGTCAATACCGCTTACTTCGATTTCATGAAAACGGCGAAATCCTGGCTGGATGTCAGCGAAAAGGTCGTGCTCAACCTCGATCTTTGAGCCGAGAGCTATCCGTTTGGCGAGTCCCTTGCCGAGAGGTTGGCGAGACTCGCCCTCTCGTTGTCCAGGAGATGTCGACTTCATGAATACGATTGAAACCGATCATAACAGTCAGCCGTTCGCGCCTGGGCTGGTCCGCTGCCTGCGCGGCCTCGACCTCGGTATGGAACGGCTAGGGTGCGCCACGGCGTGGCTGACACTGGTGCTGGTGCTGATGGTCGCCGGTGACGTGTTGTTCCGCTATGTCTGGCACATGGGGTCCGTGGCCGAGCAGGAGCTGCAATGGCATCTGTTGGCCGTCATATCGATGATCAGCGCCTCATATACCTTCCAGCAGAACGAGCACGTGCGCGTCGATATTTTCTATCAACATTACAGTGCGCGCACCAAACAAGTTCTCGATATCATCATCTCGCTGCTGATCGTCGTGCCGAGCATGCTGTTTCTGGCCTGGATGTGTCTGGATTTTGTCTACCAGTCCTGGTCGCTGGGGGAAGGATCTCCCGACCCGGGCGGACTGCCGGCTCGCTACGTGATCAAGGCATTCGTGCCGCTGGGGTTCGCCCTGGTGGCATGGCAGGGTGTCGTGCGGGGCTTGCTCGATCTGATCACGCTGATGGCGGGACGCTCGCCGGAGGTGCGTGATGGGGATTGAAATGATGGCTGTCGGCATGGTGCTGGCGCTCTTTGCCTTGCTGTTGATCGGTATCCCTGTGCCGTTTGCGTTGGCCGCCAGCGGTATCGTATTCGGACTGTTCGGTTTTGGATCCTCGCTGTTCGGACTTCTGCCCCTGCGCGTCTATGGGGTCGTCACCAACTATACGCTGCTTGCCATTCCGCTATTCGTGTTCATGGGCGTGATGCTGGAGAAGTCACGGCTGGCCGAGCGCATGCTCGATGTCATCGGCCATGTCGC
The DNA here is from genome assembly GCF_008298015.1 of Salinicola corii. Lineage (GTDB taxonomy): Bacteria > Pseudomonadota > Gammaproteobacteria > Pseudomonadales > Halomonadaceae > Salinicola > Salinicola corii. Next base: position 136,149 of record NZ_VTPX01000001.1, read on the forward strand.
CGGTGCGCGTCCCGGCGGAATGACCGTTGCCATTATCATCGTCGGTGTGCTGATGGGAGCTTCCACCGGCATTGTGGCGGCCACCGTCGTCACGGTCGGGTTGATCAGCTTGCCCACGCTGCTGGCGCGTCGCTACAACAAGGCCCTGGCCTGTGGCACGATCTGCGCGGCTGGCACCCTGGGGCAGATCATACCGCCCAGCCTGGTGTTGATCGTGCTCGCGGACATCTCCGGAGAATCCGTCGGTACGCTGTTCGCGGGGGCCTTGATTCCCGGTCTGCTGCTGTCCGGGCTGTACGTGGTCTATCTGGTGATAATGGCCAAGTTGAAGCCGCACACGATGCCGCCGATCGATGCCTCCGAGCGCGCCGCCGTCGATACCCGCACGCTGATGATCGACCTGGCCAAGGTGGTCGCGCCACCGTTGGCACTGATCGTGCTGGTGCTGGGATCGATCATCGGTGGTGTGGCGGCGCCAACGGAGGCGGCTTCCGTCGGTGCGATCGGCGCCATTGTTCTGGTGGCCTGCACCGGTAGACTGAATCGAAAAGTGATGAGCGAGACCGTCATCTCGACCTTCAAGATCACCGGCATGACGCTGTTCGTGCTGATCGCAGCGCAGGTGTTTAGCCTGGCATTCCGGGGATTGGGCGGCGATCGGCTGATCGATTCGCTGTTCGCGTTCCTGCCCGGTGGGGTCTGGGGCGGCATTCTGTTCATGATGGTACTGGTCTTTCTGCTGGGGTTCTTTCTCGACTGGATCGAGATCTCCTACATCGTGATGCCGTTGTTGTTTCCCTATTTTCAGGCCCAGGGGGTCGATCTTGCCTGGCTCTGCATTCTGGTGGCGATGAACCTGCAGACTTCGTTTCTCACCCCGCCATTCGGATGGTCGCTGTTCTACCTCAAGGGAGTCGCGCCTCCGGAGATTTCCTCGCGCGACATTTATGTCGGTGTACTGCCATATATCGGTATCCAGTTCCTGACGCTGGCACTGTTATGCCTGATGCCTTCGCTGGTTACCTGGCTGCCCAAGGCAATCGGTTGGTGATTCCTTGGGTCGGGTACCGGGGAGCCGGCTTTTCAGCCAACACCCTGAACTTAGGAGCTTCACGATAGATGCAGAATACTGCCAAGCCAGGTCGTGGCATGGTCGTCGCGCCCCACTATCTGGCTTCTCAAGCCGGCCGGGATATCTTGCACGAGGGCGGCAATGCCATCGAGGCGATGATCGCCGCCGCATCGACCATCGCCACCGTGTACCCACACATGAACTCGATCGGTGGCGATGGCTTCTGGCTCATCGCCGAACCCGGTAAGGCGCCGGTCGCGATCGAAGCCTGCGGTCCCGCCGCGCAGTTGGCTGATGCGGACTTCTATGCAGGACATGAACGTATCCCCACTCGCGGCCCACTGGCGGCTCTGACCACGGCTGGTACCGTTGGGGGGTGGGAGATGGCACTCATGCAGTCGCTTCGTTGGGGCGGCACTCTGCCACTGTCACGATTGTTCGAGGCGGCGATCGCTCATGCGCGGCAGGGGGTTTCGGTGACACGGGGACAGGCGGCGTTGACTACGGCCAAGCTGGATGAGCTGGCCGCCGTTCCCGGCTTTGCCGATCATTTGCTTGACAATGGGAGAGCGCCGAGTCAGGGAAATACGTTTCGACAACCGACGCTGGCATCGACTTTCGAACGGCTGGCACGGGCTGGCCTGGGTGATTTCTATCGGGGCGAGCTAGGCACGGCGATGGGCGAGGAACTGGCGCGGCTTGGCAGCCCGCTATGCCGTGCCGATCTGGCGAGCTATGCGCCGCAAGCGGTCACGCCTCTGTCGCTGACGCTCAAGCAGGGACAGGTATGGAATTTGCCGCCGCCCACTCAAGGCGTCTCGTCGCTGATGATTCTGGGGCTCTTCGAACGCCTGGAAATCGCCGAAGCCGAGGGCTTCGATTACGTTCACGCGCTCGTCGAGTCGACCAAGCAGGCGTTCCTGTTACGCGATCGCCATGTGTCCGATCCGTGCTGGATGAGCGTCGATGCGCGCACGCTGCTGGCGGATGATACTCTGGACCGAATGGCGGCGCGGATCGACCCGGCCCGTGCGCTGGCCTGGCCGCATGAGGGCGAACCTGGCGATACCATCTGGATGGGATGCATCGACGGGGAGGGGCGGGCGGTGAGTTTCATCCAGAGCACCTATTGGGAATTCGGGTCTGGCGTGGTGTTACCGTCGACTGGGGTGCTGTGGCAAAACCGGGGGATCGGCTTCTCACTCGATCCGCGTGCGCGCCAGGCGTTGGCACCAGGGCGCAAGCCATTCCACACACTCAACCCGGCTCTGGCGAGGCTCAACGATGGCCGTACCATGGTCTACGGCACCATGGGTGGTGAAGGGCAACCGCAGACCCAGTCGGCGGTCTTCACGCGACACGTCCTCTACGGCCAACCGCTACAGCAGGCCATCGATGCGCCGCGCTGGCTGCTCGGAAGAACCTGGGGGGAGGGCACGACCTCGCTGAAGTTGGAGTCGCGCTTCGATCCGACGCTGATCACGGCATTGCGCCAGGCCGGACATCAGGTGGATGTCCTCGGCGCATACAGCGACACCATGGGGCACGCCGGGGGTATTTCCCGCCATGCCGACGGCACTCTGGAGGGGGGCGCGGATCCTCGCAGCGATGGCAGTGTCGAAAGCGACTGACTTCGTGCTATCTGCGGAACTCAGATCTTGGCGCCCCCGCGTCCATGTTTGACACGGGAAAGTAGTGTGGTGCAGTTCACCGAGATGACCTCCGGACGCCCCAGGATATGCTCGCGAGCAAAACGGTCGAAGATTTCCTGGCTATCCGTCAAGGTATGCATATGCAGGCTGCGGAGGTCGCTCATGATGTAAAGGTTGATCACTTCATGGCACTCTGCGAGTTCTGCGGCCATCCCCTCGATGGCATGAGGTGCGACTTTGAGATCCACGAAGGTAGAGATGACCTTGCCAAGCTTCGATGGATTGACCACCGCGGTGAACTGTTCAATGACGCCGCTTTCCACCAATTGCTGTACGCGATCTCGGGCATGCGCGCGTGATATATCCAGCTCGCGTGCCATATCCGCATACGACATGCGGCCATCCTTGAGAAGCAGGTTAAGAAGGGCGTTATCGAGTTTGTTCATGGTCGGCAGGATATCAGTGCATCGGATAGGACTGATTCAACATACGCTCGCCCAAGACTTTCGGATAGCCCGGGCTTCCCTCCTGTCCGGCTGAGTACGCCGCTGATCCCCATGAACCAAGATTGACGCCAACTCGTCTCCCATGGCTAATAAACGGTCATTCTATTCTCGACGACCGACCCATCGACGAAGTCGGTGCTATGGTCAATACAAAGGGAGATGAGGACCATGAACTGTATTTTCTGCGATATCGTCGCCGGTCACGCGCCAGCTCACCGCATTTGGGAAGACGAATCGCATCTGGCTTTTCTCTCCATCTTTCCCAATACCGAGGGTTTTTCGGTGGTGATCCCCAAGGCGCATTACCCCAGCTATGCCTTCGATCGCGATGACGAGGTATTGCGGCAGTTGATCGTCGCCACCAAGCAAGTGGCCAGGCGTCTGGATCGGGCGCTGGACGGCGTGGCGCGTTGCGGCATGTTCTTCGAGGGCTACGGTGTCGATCACCTGCACGCCAAGCTTTTTCCCATGCACGGCACGGGGGATGACGCCGCATTCAAACCGATCGAGTCCAGGGTCGACAAGTACTTCGATGTCTACGAAGGCTATCTTTCCTCCCATGAATACCTGCGCGCGGACGATGCCGAGCTGGCAGCGCTCGCTGCCCGGATTCGTGCCGTGGCGGAGCGCTGAGTGCGGGGGAATTCACCTTCCCAAGCCGCTGGCCAACCTGTAACTTGGCGTCATCGTCGTTTCGATGTCTTCGCACCACCGTGACACGCTCGAGTTGTCGAAACGGCTTATTCTGAATTCTGATCGGGAACCTTTCATGCAGACACCTGTGACCGCCTTGTCCGCCGCGACTCGCCAACCGTGGCGCTGGATGCTGCTGCTGGTAATGATGCTTTCGCTCTCCGGCTGCGGCATCAACAACATTCCGACGCTGGACGAGAAGGTGAAGTCGGCCTGGTCCCAGGTCGAGAACCAGTACCAGCGCCGTGCGGATCTGGTGCCCAACCTGGTGGAGACGGTGAAGGGCTTCGCCAGCCAGGAGCGGGAGACGCTGACGGCCGTCGTCGAAGCGCGCGCCAAGGCGACCTCGATCCAGGTCGACGCCGATACGCTGAACGATCCCCAGCAACTGCAGCAGTTCCAGCAGGCTCAAGGGCAGCTGACCGGCGCGCTGAGTCGGCTGATGGCGGTTTCCGAGCGCTATCCCGACCTGAAGTCGAACCAGAACTTCCTGGCGCTGCAGTCACAACTGGAAGGCACCGAGAATCGGATCGCGGTGGCACGTCGCGACTTCATCCAGGCGGTCGAAGCCTACAACACCGAGATTCGAACGTTCCCCGGCAAGATCTGGCATAGCGTGCTCTACAGCGATATGCCGATTCGCGAGAACTTCGAGGCCACCACGGAGAATGCCGACCAGGCGCCCAAGGTGGAGTTCTGATGCGCTGTCCGACGCGACGAACGTACACGCGTGCCATCTCGCTGACGCTGGGCCTCTGGCTACTGGCCTTCGCGTTGCTCGCCCAGGCGGCCCCGGACTTCCCCGAGTTGACCGGGCGCGTCGTCGACAACGCCGAGCTGCTCGACGCTTCTACCCAATCCCAGCTGACCGACATGCTGGCGGCCCACGAGGAGGCGACCGGCGAGCAGCTCGTCGTGGTGACGCTGCCGGACCTTCAGGGAGAGCCCATCGAGGATTACGGCTACCAGCTCGGCCGCCACTGGGGCATCGGCCAGCAGGGCGAGGATAACGGCGCGCTGCTGATCGTTGCCGTGGACGAACGCGCCGTGCGGATCGAGGTGGGCTACGGCCTCGAGGGCCGGCTGACCGACGCCCGGACTTCCGCGATCATCAACCAGACCATCACCCCGGCGTTCCGCGAGGGGGATTACGCCGGCGGGATCACGGGTGGCGTCCAGGCGATGATCACCGCGCTCGGGGGCGATGCTCAGGCCGAGACGGCGCCGCAACAGCCCGCCCAGCAGGAGTCCCGTCACCTGGGCGGTGCCGGGTTCTGGTTCTTCGCGCTGTTCATGATCGTCATGCTGATCGTGCGTAGTGGCGGCGGCGGTGGTGGGCGCGGCGGCAAACGGCGCCGGCGCGGCGGGTTCCTCGGTGGCGTGCTGATGGGTGGTGCGTTGGGCGGTGGATCCGGCGGCTTCGGTGGCGGCGGTGGTTTCGGCGGTGGCGGCTTTGGCGGCGGCGGCGGCGGTTTTGGCGGCGGCGGTGCCTCCGGTGGCTGGTAGACGACAGGAAAACGACAGCATGGCTTTATTGAATGAAAGCGAACAACGGCAGGTCGGCGATGCGATCACGCGAATCGAGCGCGATACCGACGCCGAGGTCGTCACTGTCCTGGCGCGTCAGGCCGACGATTACACCTACATACCGTTGCTGTGGGCTGGTCTGACGGCACTTATCGTCCCGGGGACGCTGAGCGTCATTGCCAGCTGGCTGGGTGGGCTGGACGGGGTCAGCGCCTGGTATCTGCTGCTGGTACAGTGGCTGGTCTTCATCGTGCTGGCGGTAGTGTTTCGGCTGCCGTCGGTACTCACGCGCCTGATTCCGCGTCACGTGCGTTTCTGGCGTGCTTCCAACCTGGCCCGGCGCCAATTCCTGGAGCAGAACCTACATCACACCGATGCCGGGACCGGCATGCTGATCTTCGTCTCCGAGGCCGAGCGCTATGTCGAGATTCTCGTCGACCGGGGCATCTCCGCACAATTGAGCGACGAAACCTGGCAGTCGATCGTCGAGGCATTCACCGCTCGCGTCAAAGCCGGCGAGACCCTGCAGGGCTTTCTCGACTGCATCGATAGCTGTGGCGAGCTGCTCGAGACCCATGTGCCGGCGACCCACGAGCGCAACGAACTGCCCAATCGGCTCGTCGTGCTCGACTGAGTGCTGGGCACCGCGTCGGCGTGGATCCGACATCCGGATACGACAACGCCACCGTCAATGACGGTGGCGTTGTCGTTTGGGGCTGGCCGGGAGGCCGGGGGTCAGACGTTGCCGTTGGGCGTGCCGCCGCCGCTGCGACGCTGACCGCCGCGCGAGCGCTGGCGGCGCTGGGCCGGTGCATCGCCGTTGCGGTTGCCCCGGTTACCGCTATCGATGCGGTTGCCACGGTTGTCGTCTTGGGACCCGCCCTGGCCCGAGGAGGCGCCACGGCCTTCGCTGCGGCGTGAATCGCCACCGCGACCGCCGCCGTTACCTCGCCCGCCGGCACTGTTCCCGCGACCACCACCGTTGCCGCGACGCTGGCCGCCATCGCCACGCCGTTGGCCGCCGCGGGGCTGGCGTCCTTCGTTCTCGTCGACCTTGGGGCCGCCACCGGGTGTGGGTTCGAAGCCAGCCACCGCCTCGCTGTTCAGGCGCTGGCTGATCAGGCGCTCGATGCCGGCCAGTTCCTTCTTCTCGTCCAGGCTCACCAGCGAGACGGCCTGGCCGCTGGCGCCGGCACGGCCGGTACGGCCGATGCGGTGGACGTAGTCCTCCGCCACGTTGGGCAGTTCGAAGTTCACCACCTGCGGCAGCTGATCGATATCCAGCCCGCGCGCCGCGATATCGGTCGCGATCAGGGCGCGGACGCCGCCGCTCTTGAAGTCGGCCAGTGCCTTGGTGCGGGCGTTCTGGCTCTTGTTGCCATGAATCGCCGCGGCCTCGATGCCCTGGCCCTCGAGATACTTGGTCAGGCGGTTGGCGCCGTGCTTGGTGCGGGTGAAGACCAGCACCTGTTGCCACTGGTGGGTCTGGATCAGGTGCGACAGCAGCGCCGGCTTGCGGCTCTTGTCCACCGGATGGACCCACTGCTTCACCGTCGCCGCGGCGGCGTTGCGCGGTGTCACCGAGATCTCGACCGGATCGTTGACCAGGCCCTTGGCGAGATTGCGGATATCGTTGGAGAAGGTCGCCGAGAACAGCAGGTTCTGGCGCTGCTTGGGCAGCACGGCCAGAATCTTGCGGATGTCATGGATGAAGCCCATGTCGAGCATGCGGTCGGCTTCGTCCAGTACCAGCACTTCGAGCTTGTCGAAGCGAACCACTTTCTGCTGGTAGAGATCGAGCAGGCGGCCAGGGGTGGCGACGAGAATGTCGACGCCCTGGCGCAGCGTGGCGATCTGCGGGTTGATCTTGACGCCGCCGAAGACCACGGCGCTTTTCAACGGCAAATGCTTGCCGTAGGTCGCCACGCTCTCGCCGACCTGCGCGGCGAGTTCGCGGGTCGGGGTCAGAATCAGTGCACGCACCGGAATCTGTGAACCGGCCCGGGGACGATCGCCCTGGGACAGGCGGTGCAAGATCGGCAGGGTGAACCCCGCCGTCTTGCCGGTGCCGGTCTGCGCGGCCGCCATGACGTCTTTTCCCTCGAGGACGGCGGGAATCGCCTGTGACTGGATCGGGGAAGGGGTGTCATAGCCTTGCTCGGCAACGGCTTTCAGCAACGGGGCGCTAAGGCCCAGTGAGGCAAAACTCATTCGGTATTCTCTAGGTCGCGGCGAATGGCGAAGCGAAGCGGCTACGCTCTACCGGGGAATGCCAGTGCTGGCTGATGCGCCTGGAGGCGGCAAAATGGAGGGTCGTCGACTCTTTCAGCTTCGCGTGACGACGGTCAGACAGATAACGGCAATGGGCCCGCAGCTTAACGCATGTGCGCCGCCTCCGCCATCCCGTTGCGACGACTGGCATGAATTGATTCGGGCCGGGGCGAACCGGGCTCGCGGCGAAGTGAGGACTGACTGGGGCGGTGGGCGTCGATCGGGGGAGGTCGTCGTGCCCGACGCTGGCTATGCTGGGGAGCGATACGCCTTTTGAATCTGCATAACGGAGAGGAGAACGACAATGCACAAGAGTCGTCTGGCGGGACTCGTCATCGACAGCCAGGGCGGAGAGAAGTCTTCCGCTATCGATTTCTGGGCTCGGGCACTGGGCTGGCCCTGTCACGAGACCGACGAGAAATACGGCAAGCTGGCCACGCCTCCGGATCAGCCCGATGTGTTGATACAGCAGGTGGATCACCCCAGTCGGGTTCATCTGGATATCGAAACCGACGATATCGAGGCGGAGGTTGCCCGGCTGGAGGGGTTGGGTGCGCAGGTGGTCGAGCGGCTGGAGCGCTGGACCATCATGGAGGCGCCGACCGGCCACCGATTCTGTGTCGTTCACCCGCAGCGGCCGGATTTCGAGGATGCCGACAACGTCAATGCCTGGGCGTGATCGCGGGCCACCCATCGCCATCTCGGCGATGGGTGGCCGGGAGACTCAGCGGGGATCGCTGGCCGCGGAGGCCCCGGCGAATCGCGAGCGAGGCGGATTCTCCTCCGGCGTCAGCCGGCGGACGCCGAAATTGCCGGTCCAGGGCGCGGCGATCGCCAGCAGCGCCGAGAACGCGATCCCGAGATAGTTGAACAGCGCCCAGGGGGCGTAGTCGAGCGTGGACACGCCGAGCGTTGCCGCCATGTAGACCGCCGAAACCGTCCATGGCGCGAGGGGCTCGGGGATCATGCCGCCATCTTCCAGGCTGCGCGAGAGGTTGAGCGGATGGAGTTCCTTCCTGGCGTACTGGTCGGCGAAGATCTCGCGGGTCAGGAAGAAGGTCACGTAGCTGTTGCCGGTGGCGAAGATGATGCAGAGGCCGGCGAGCAGCGAGGCGAGGATGGTGCCGCTGGCGGAACGCACGTGCTCCAGCGTCCGGTGGAGAACCACATGGAGCGCTCCCGAGGCCTCCAGCGCCGAGGCGAAGAAGAACGCGCAGAACACGAACAGCACGGTGCCGTGCATGCTGTAGAGGCCGCCCCGTTCCAGCAGCGTCCGCAGCGTGTCGTGGATCTCTCCCGCCTGGACGGAGGGCAGCATGTCGACGCTGAAGCCAGAGACGGCGGCTTGGACCACGACCGACAGCGGCAGACCCTGCACCCACAGCGCCAGCAGCATGGCGCACAGCGTCGAAGCGAACAGCACCACCAGCGTCGGCTTCTTGAGTATCGAGCCGGTCACGATGATGACCGCCGGGAGCAGCAGGATCGGGTTGAGGGTGAACAGCTCGTCGATCTGGGCGGTGGTGGCGGCGATGGCTGGCGACTGGGCGTCGCCGTGGAGGCTGGTGCCCAGCATCCAGTAGGCGAGCGCCGCGACCAGGCAGGATGGCACCGAGGTGAACATCAGGTAGCGGATGTGGCGGTAGAGATCCACCTTGACCACCATCGAGGCCATGATCGTGGTATCGGACAGCGGCGATAGCTTGTCGCCGAAGTAGGCCCCCGAGATGACGGCGCCGGCGGTGATCGCCAGGTTGATCTCCATGGCCCCCGCGATCCCCATGATCGCCACGCCGATGGTGCCTGCCGACCCCCATGAGGTGCCGGTGCAGGTCGAGACGATGGCGGTGGCGAAGAACGCCATGACGTAGAGATAACCGGGGTCGATCAGTTCCAGACCGTAGTAGATGAAGTAGGGGATGGCGCCGGCTACCAGCCAGGTCCCGATGATCAACCCGATGCTGTAGAGCACCAGGATGGCGATGGTCGCGGTGCGGATCTTGTCCGCGAGGATGGTCATGATGTCGTCCCAGCGGCGGCCGTGGGCGACGGCGAACAGCGTCGACAGGACGCCGACGGTGATCAGGACCATCTCCGTTTCGTACGCCGCGATGACGATGCCGTAGATGATGGTGGCGGCAATGACGAGCAGTAGTCCGAGCGAGGCGAGAAACCCGGGTTGTTGTTGTCGGGTGGTGGCCATCGTGGCGTCTCCGGTTGACGTGGCGGGATTATTGCAGCGTGCGGAAGGCGCGCTCCAGATCGTCGAGCAGGGATTGCACGTCCTCCAGGCCGATCGCCAGGCGGATCAGGGCGGGGCCGGTGTCGTCGGGCTGGCGCTGGGAGATGGCCAGCGACTCGTAGCCGCCCCAGCTCACGCCGATGCGGAAGACGCGCAGGGTGTCGATGAAACCGGCGATGCGGACATAGGACGGATCGACGATCTCGAAACTGAGCAGTCCGGCGTGGCCGCTCAGCTGTCTCTCGGCCCACGCCGCCGGCTCGCCGGTGGCGAGGCACGGGTGGTGGAGTCCCGCCACCGAGGGTTGGGTCGCCAGGTAGCGGATGACTTCCAGCACGTTGGCCTGGTGCTGGCGCATCCTGATCGGCAGCGTGCGCAGGCCGCGCAGGGCCAGGAAGGCGCTGTGGGGCGAGAGCGCCGCTCCCAGCAACTGGTGGCCGTGCTCGAAGATCGGTGCCACCAGCTCCCGCCGGCCGACGACGACCCCGCCGACCAGGTCGCTGTGGCCGCCGATGTACTTGGAGAGCGTGTGCAGGGTCAGGTCGATGCCGTGAGTCAGCGGCTTCTGGTATAGCGGGGTCGCCCAGGTGTTGTCGATGGCGGTGAGCACGCCCCGGCTTCGGGCCAGTTCGGCGATGCCGTCGAGATCGGCCAGCGCCATGCGCATCGACGAGGGGCTCTCGATGTAGATCAACCGGGTATCGTCCCGCAGAGCCGTCTCGACCTCGCCGCGACTCCCGCCGGTCTCGCTGAAGCTCACGCCGAATCGTGCCATCTGCTCCAGCAGCTGGCGCGTCGGCCCGTAGGCCTGGTTGACCAGCAGCACATGGTCGCCTTGATCGAGCAGTGTCATCATCGTCGCGCTGATCGCACCCATGCCCGAGGCGAAGGCCTTGGCCATCTCTCCCCGCTCCAGCGCGGCCAGCTTGTCCTCGAGCAGCTTGACGGTCGGGTTGAGGCCGCGGCTGTAGACAAAATGGCTGCGCTCGTCGCGCATCACTTCGGTGAAGCGTTCCAGCGTCGGGAATGTGAACAGGCTGGTCTGATAGATGGGGGGAGCGATCGCCCCCTCATAGCGTTCGTGTTCCTCGAAGGCGTGAGTGCAGATCTCGGAATCCCGAGCGGCATCGGAGGCGTTGTCGGTGAGCGTCATGAAAATCGCCAGGGTCGGTGGGTAGGCAGTTTCAAGGTATCAGCCTGTCTGATAGGTAGGATTATCACAGCGCGACGGGCGCTTCAATTGAACCTAAGCGGGTTTGTGGTTACCGTTTTTGCCTACGGTCGCCCAGCGGCATCAGTGGAACAGTGATGAAAAGACTCTACTTATCCGACACGGTGGCCGGTGAGATCGGCAGCTATATTGCCGAGCAACAGCTTTCGGCCGGGGATCGACTGCCGTCGGTGGCGGAATGGATGCAGCGTCTGCAGGTAGGGCGCTCCACGCTGCGGGAGGGGCTGAAACGACTTGAAGCCGAGGGCGTGATTCAGGTCGTCAACGGCAAGGGGATCTATGTCAGCGACCAGCAGACCTTCCGTCTATTCTCGCGTCTGCATGTGACGGATGCGCGGCGCCACCTGCTGGAGATGCTGGATGTGCGCCTCGTGCTGGAGGAAAAGGCCGTTGCACTGGCCACCCGGCACGCCAGCGAGGTGCAGCTCGACGAGATGGGCCAGCACCTGTCGGATTATCAGGTCGCCCGCGCGGCCGACGATTTCCTGCGCGTCCACGAGGCGGACTCGGCATTCCATCTCGCCATCTATCGCGCCAGTCACAATCAGGTGCTGGTCGAACTGATACGCTCTATTCACTCCGAACTCTACGTGTCGTGGCAGACGCCGCAGGATAGAAACCAGGTCTTCGATGCCAGTTTTCCGCATCACCTGACGCTGCTGGCGGCGATGCGTCGACGCGATGTCGAAGCGGCCGTGGCTGCTTTCGGCGAGTTGATGGCCGCCACGCGGCATAACGTGGAGATCATGCAGTAGTAGACCGTTCGCCACAGCACCCCGACAAGCACCGAGGAGACGATGATGATCAAGGCGAAGCGACACTGGCTGCGGATCTGCGGCTTGAGCCTGATGCTGCCGTTCGCGGCCGCCCAAGGCGACAATGATGCGACCCCGCAAGGCTCGACGCTTTGCACCAAGATCCCGATCCCCTGCGATGCGGTGATTGCCCACCGGGGGGCGTCATACCAGGCGCCGGAATCGACCCGGCCTGCCTATCTTCTGGCGCGGGACCTGGGGGTCGACTATCTGGAGCTGGACCTGCAGCGCACCAAGGACGGCGTGCTGGTGGCCGTTCACGACAATACCCTGGGGCGCAACACCAACGTCGCCGAGGTGTTCCCCGACCGGGCCGATGCGCCGGTCTCGAGTTTCACGCTGGACGAGCTCAAGCAGCTCGATGCTGGCAGCTGGTTCAACGCCGCCTACCCGGATCGCGCTCGCGACGGGTATGCCGGGCTCAAGATAATGACTCTGGACGAAGTGATCGATATTGCCGAAGGGGGGAAGAATCATCCTGGGCTCTATATCGAAACCAAGGTGCCCGAGCAGTTCCCGGGTATCGAGCAGGATTTGCATGAAAAGCTCGAGGCCCGCGGCTGGCTGGGTGATGAGACAAAGTCCCGGGCCGAGGCCGAACAGGGTGCCGTCAAGGTGGGCGACACGCCGGGACGCGTGGTGATGCAGACCTTCTCCAAGGCCAGCCTGGCGTCCCTGGAAGAGACGATGCCGGACGTACCGCGCGTGTTGCTGCTGTGGTTGGGCGAGGGTGGCATCGACGCCGCGCCGAGCGAGCCGCAGGGTGAGGACGAGAGCAAGGCCGACTACTACGCACGCCAGAAGGTCGCTTCGCCCGAGGCATATCAATCCTGGCTCGACTTCGCCCGGGATCATGGCGCGATCGGTGTCGGCCCGTCGGCGGTCCAGACGGCACATGACGGCAAGTTCAGCAGCCAGTTCAGCTACATGGAGCTGGCCGAGCCATGGATGATCGGCATGGCCCATAACGATGGCATGCTGGTACATCTCTACACGGTCGACGAGCCGGCGGACTTCGAACGCTATCAGCAGCGCGGGGTCGATGGCTTCTTCACCAATCGGCCGGAGCAACTGCTGGAGTTTTATGGTCATCCATCCCAGGATCAGGATGCCATTCTGACACGTTACGGTTTCTGACGACCGTGATGAGACGCCGCGCGCCGGGGCTAGCCGCCGGCGCCGAACATTGCGATTTCTGCTCGAGGATGTGATCCATGGAGACTTCACGGCCCCAGGCCCAGCCCCGCCCGCAGGCCCAATCGAACGTACAAGTTGATAACGACCGGGTCCGGGTCACCGAGTGGCGCTTCCCCCCGGGTGGCGAGACCGGCTGGCATGCGCATGAATGCGACTATGTCGTGGTACCGCAGACCACCGGCAAGCTCGAGCTCGAGACACTGGACGGTCATACCTTCTCGACGCTGGAAGCGGGTGTTTCCTACTATCGGGACAAGGGGGCGGAACATAACGTGGTCAATGCCAACGATGTCGAATTCGTGTTCGTCGAGATCGAGATCAAGTAGCGGTCGTCGCGTCGGATAATGGCGCTGCTTCGATTCGTGGAGGATAATCGCCTCGGTCATCCTCCCTTCGTCACGGTATCGCCAGATGAATCAATCTCACGTCCACGGCCCGCACTGCCAGCATCACCACCACGAACCGCAAGCACCGGTGCGCAACACCTTCAAGGACGTTGGACGCAACGACCCTTGTCCCTGCGGCAGCGGCAAGAAATTCAAGAAGTGTCACGCTGGCTGAGGCCCGTCATGGCTTGCCGGCTTCCATCATCGCCTTGAGATGCTCGAGAAACGCCGCGGTCGCTGGCGGTAGGGTACGATTGGCCAGCGTCTGCAGCTCCACGTGCCGCGCGTCCATGCCGGCATCGCGGATCGGCACCGCGACCAGCCGGTCATGCAGGAGTCGATGGCGAATCGAGATCTCTCCGGCCAGGGCAATGCCGCCGCCCAGCATGGCGAAATTGACCAGCGCCTCGGTGTAATTGCTGGTGAAGATCGAATCGAAGATCAGGTTCTGTTGACTGCAGCAGATATCGAATAGTTGGCGCAGCGTGGTCTCCGGTGGCGGTAGAGCAACGGCGTGAGGCTGCAACTGCGCCAGCGTCACCTGGCGCCGGCACGCCAGCGGATGTTCGTGGGCCATCAGTGCCTGAATGCGCGAACGCTGGCGTGATTCCACCTGAATGTCGCGCTCCGGGGCGAGGCTGAAGGTCAAGCCGATATCCGCTTCTCCCTCACGCACCTTGTGCGTCACCTCGGCCGGCGAACTCACGCTGAGTCGGAACTGAATACCTTGATAGCGGCGTCGAAATTCGATGATCGTCAGCGGTATGAAATCCACCGCGAACCCTTCCGAACAAGCCAGACGCACCGTGCCGAGTTCGAGTCCTTGAAGTGCCTGAATCTCACCGGCCACGCGCTCGGTTTCCAGTTGCATACGCCTGGCATGCGCGGCCAGCAATTCCCCGGCGGCGCTCGGCACCATGCCTCTGGCTCGACGCTCGAATAGCTGAGTGTCGAGTTCATGTTCGAGCCGGGTGATCTGCCGGCTGATCGCCGAGGCGGCGACATTCAGACGAACCGAGGCTTCGCTGATCGAGCCGCTTTTGACTACCGTCAGGAAATAGCGCAGTGCGGTTTCCTGCAGCGCGCGGCTATTCATCGCCATATCGACTCATGAAAACTTTCTCCGTTGTTTTTATTGTGGTTTGCCGAAACGGCAACGACTGATTCTAAACATTGTACTTGTGGCATGGGTAGGCGTTCGATAGCTTCAAGTGAAAGGGCGTTCTCTCGACAAGCGGATCCACAACACAAGAGCCTCCGCCAATGAGTCGCCGCCGGCGGTATTTCGGATGCTCGTCCAACAACACGCTCTCATCCAACAACACAACAATGAGGTTGAAATGCGATCTAACCTGACGCTTCGCCACGTCGTGGCTGGCACGGCACTGTGCTGCCTGTCGCTACCCGCGCTGGCCAACAAGGCCAACGATACGCTGGTCTACGCTTCCGACAGCGAACCCGAGAACATCAGTCCGTATCACAACAATCTACGGGAAGGGGTGATCATCTCGCACCTGGCGTGGGATACGTTGATCTACCGCAACCCCGAGACCAACGACTACGAGCCGATGCTCGCCACCGAGTGGCACTGGGTCGACGACACTACCCTGGAGATGACGCTGCGCCAGGGGGTGACCTTCCAGAATGGCGAGCCGTTCAACGCCGATGATGTGGTCTTCACGTTCAACTATGTGGTGTCGCCCGACTCGAAGGTGGTCACGCGCCAGAACACCGACTGGATCAAGAGCGTCGAGAAGATCGACGACACCCATGTCCGCTTCCATCTCGACGGGCCTTTCCCGGCGGCACTGGAATATCTCTCCGGTCCGCTGCCGGTCTTCCCGGATCAGTACTTTCAGAAAGTCGGCCTCGAAGGTTTCAGCAAGCAGCCGATCGGCACCGGCCCATACCGGATTACCGAAGTGACGCCGGGGGAAGGCGTCAAGATGGTCCGCAACGATGACTACTTCGCCGATAGCCCGATCGGCACGCCACATATCGGCAAGCTAGAGTTCAAGGTGATTCCCGATCAGGACTCCCGCGTGGCGCAGTTGATGACCGGTCAGGTCGACTGGATCTGGCGCGTCCCGGCGGATCAGGCCGAGCAGATGAAGGGAATGCCCAACCTGACCGTGGATAGCGGCGAGACCATGCGGGTCGGTTATATCTCCTTCGATGCCGCCAGGCGCGAGAACTCGCCGTTGAGTCATCTCGAGGTTCGCCAGGCGATCAATCACGCGATCAATCGACAGGGCATGGCCGACAATCTGGTGCGGGGCGGCAGTCGACCCCTTTATGCGCCATGCTTTCCAGCCCAGTTCGGCTGCGAGACCCAGGACGTGGTCGAGTATGCCTACGATCCCGACAAGGCCCGTCAACTGCTGGCGGACGCCGGCTACGGCGATGGCTTCGAGCTGAATCTCTACGCCTACCGCGAGCGGGACTACGCCGAGGCGATGATCGGCGACCTGCGCAACGTCGGCATTCGCGCCAATCTACGCTTCATGACCTCGCCGGCCCTGCTGGAGCAGCAGCGCGGCGGCAACACCGACATGTCGTTCAAGACCTGGGGCTCCTACTCGGTCAACGATGTCTCCGCGTTCACCAGTGTTTACTTCGGCGGCGGCGCCGACGATCACTGGCAGGACGAGCAGGTCCAGCAGTGGCTGCACGCCGGCGACACGTCCGTCGACCCCGAAGTCCGCAAGGAAAACTATCGCAAGGCGCTAAAGCGAATCTCCGAGCAGGCCTATTGGGCGCCGCTATTCTCCTACTCCACTTACTACGCCTACACCTCCGATCTGAACTTCACGCCCTATCCGGATGAGTTGCCGCGCTTTGCCGAGGCCAGCTGGAAGTAACGCTTTCCGATATCCATAACCAGCCCGCGCGGCCTCGACTCGATGAGGGCTGGGCCGCGTGGCGTGAGGAGGTTCCATGGGCACTTTCATCGTCCGCCGGATTCTGGTCGCGATGAGCGTGGCGCTGACCATCTCGATCGTCAGCTTCATGCTGCTGCATCTTTCCGGTGATCTGGCGACCTCGATCGCCGGGCCGGAGGCCACCGCCGAGCAGGTCGAGCAGATCCGCGTCGATTACGGGCTCGATCGGCCCATCGTCAACCAGTACCTGGATTGGCTGAGTGGCGCGCTGACCTTCGACTTCGGCCGCTCCTATTACTACCAGAGCACGGTGATCGATCTGATCGTCGATCGCATGCCGATCACCTTGACGCTGGGTGGCCTCGCACTGGCGTTGGCAGTGGGCATCTCGATTCCGCTCGGCGTGCTGGCGGCGCTCAAGCGCGATACCTGGATCGATCGGCTGGCACTGCTGTTCGCCGTGGTCGGGCAGGCGATGCCGAGTTTCTGGTTCGGTCTGACGTTGATCGTGGTCTTCGCGGTGACGCTGCAATGGCTGCCGGCCGCCGGTAGCGACGGCTGGCAGCATTTCGTGCTGCCGGCGATCGCGCTGGGCTATTACGCCACGCCCGCGATGATGCGACTGACGCGGACCGGCATGCTCGAGGTGCTCGAGTCCGACTATATCCGTACGGCACGCGCCAAGGGGCTGCGCACGGGGTCGGTAATCTTCAAGCACGCGCTGCGCAACGCGATCATCCCGGTAGTCGCGCTGGCTGCCGTCGAGCTCGGTTTCATGCTCGGCGGTTCGGTGGTCATCGAATCGGTGTTCTCGCTCAACGGCCTGGGCCAACTGGCCTGGGATGCCATCTCGCGCAACGACTACCCCGTGGTGCAGGCCGTGGTGCTGATCATCGCGCTGTTCTACATCGTGCTGACGCTGCTGGCGGATGTCGCCAACGCCGCGCTCGATCCCCGCATTCGCACCCGCTGAGGAGAAGGACATGACGACTTCGAACGTTTCGCCAACCGTTTCTTCAGCATCGCCGTCCGGCACCGCTCTGGGCGAGATTCCGTTGCCGGCGCCGGCCTGGTCGCGAGTGACGCGGCGACTGTTCGGCCATCGTGGCTTGGCGATCGGCCTGATCGTGGTCGGGCTGGCGGTGCTTATTGCCATCTTCGCGCCGCTGCTGGCACCGCACGACCCGTACCACCAGGACATCGCCAATCGCATGGTCCCGCCGGTCTGGCATGCCGAGGGTTCATGGGAACACGTGCTGGGCACCGACAAGCTGGGCCGCGACACCTTGAGCCGTCTGCTCTTCGGCACCCGCATTTCGCTGACCATCGGACTGGTGGTCGCGCTGATCTCCGGCGTCATCGGCACCACGCTGGGCGTGCTGGCCGGCTACTTCGGCGGGCGCGTGGATGCGGTCATCAGCTACATCATCACCACGCGGCTGGCGATGCCGGTGGTGCTGGTGGCATTGGCGCTGGCCTCGCTGACCGGTGGCTCCTTGACCACGGTGATCCTGCTGCTGGGGCTGCTGCTGTGGGACCGCTTCGCGGTCGTCTCGCGTTCGGTCACCCAGCAGATGCGCGATGCCGAGTACGTCTACGCGGCACGCACGCTGGGCTGTTCGTTGCCCTACATCCTGCTGCGCGAAGTGCTGCCCAACATCGCCGGTTCCCTGATCGTGGTGATGACCCTGGAAATGGCTCACGCGATCCTGCTCGAGGCGACGCTGTCGTTTCTCGGCATGGGCGTGCAGCCGCCGCTGCCGTCATGGGGACTGATGGTCGCCGAAGGCAAGGCCTACATGTTCTTCCAACCCTGGGTCATCGCGATTCCCGGTATCGCGCTGTTCGTATTGGTGCTGGCGATCAATCTGCTCGGCGACGGATTACGGGATCTCAACGCACCGGGAGGGCGCAACTGATGTCGCGACTCGAGGTGAACAACCTACTCGAAGTAAAAAACCTGCGCGTCGATCTGCCGGTCGAAGCAGGGACGCTGCACGCCGTACGCGGGATCGATTTTCATGTCGAGCGCGGCGAAATGCTCTGCCTGGTGGGGGAGTCCGGCTGTGGCAAGTCGATGACCTCGCTGGCCCTGATGGGGCTGCTGCCTCGCAAGTCCCGGCTCAGTGCCGATCATCTCCAGTTCGATGGCATCGATCTGACCACGCTCTCCGAGCGTCGCCGCAGCGATCTGCGCGGGGCGCGCATGGCGATGATCTTTCAGGAGCCGATGACTGCGCTCAACCCTGCCTACACGCTGGGCAACCAGCTCTGCGAAGGGCTGATCCGTCATCGCGGCGTCAGCCGGCAGGAGGCGCGCGAGCGGGCGATCTATCTTCTGGAGCGCGTCGGCATCAGCGCCGCGAAAGACCGTTTGAACCAGTATCCGCATCAGCTCTCCGGCGGGCTGCGCCAGCGCGTGATGATCGCCATGGCGCTGATGTGCGAGCCGGACCTGATCATCGCCGACGAGCCGACCACCGCGCTCGACGTGACGATCCAGGCACAGATCCTGCGTCTGCTGCGGGAGCTGCAGCAGGAGTTCGGCACTGCGGTGATCTTCATCACTCACGACCTTGGGGTCGTGGCGCGCATCGCCGATCGGGTGGCGGTGATGTACGCCGGCGAAGTGATCGAATCGGCACCCACGCCGGCACTCTATGCCAATCCGGCTCATCCCTACACCCGCGGGCTGTTGAGCTGCATTCCCGCGCCGGGCAAGACGCCGCCCGGCAGTCGGCTGCAGGCCATTCCGGGCGTCGTGCCCAGCCTGGTCGGGCACGTCGAGGGGTGCGCCTTTCGCAATCGCTGCCCGCAGGCGCAGCCGACCTGTGAACAGACCCCGCCATTGATGTCGCTACCCGGCGATCACCGAGCCCGCTGTCACTATGCCGATCGCCCGGTACCGGTACCGCTTCAACCGGAGATGAGTTCATGAGCGCACATTCGACCACCGAGGTCGCCGGCTCTCGCCCTGCGCTGGAAATACCTGACCCGTCCATGGCGCCTCGGACTGCGCGAGCGTCGACGCCGGCCCTGGAGCTTTGCGGACTTTCGAAAACCTTCACGCTGGGCGCTGGACTGTTCAAGCGTGGACGCACGCTCGGTGCGGTCAGCGATGTTTCGCTGCGGATCCCGCGGGGGCAAGTCATGGGGCTGGTGGGCGAGTCGGGCTGCGGCAAGAGCACGCTGGCCAAGATGCTGCTGGGACTGACGACGCCGAGCGACGGCGACGTGCTGGTCGATGGCAAGCCGCTACGGGGGGCGAATCAGAAAGCGTTGGCGCGTCATATCCAGCCGATCTTTCAGGATCCTTACTCGTCGCTCAACCCGCGTAAACGAATCGCCCAGATCGTCGGATTGCCGTTGCAGGTGCACGGCATCGGCACGTCCCGCGAGCGGGCGGCACGCGTCGCCGAAACCCTGGATGTGGTCGGGCTGCCCCGACGCGCCGCCGACCAGTTCCCGGGCCAGCTCTCCGGGGGCCAGCGCCAGCGCGTGGCCATTGCCCGCGCGCTGATCATGCGTCCGGACATCGTTATCTGCGACGAGCCGACCTCGGCGCTGGACGTCTCGGTCCAGGCGCAGATCCTCAACCTGCTGCTCGATCTCAAGGCCGAGTTCGGGCTGACCTATCTGTTCATCAGTCATGATCTGGCGGTGGTCGAGCATCTGGTCGATCGAGTGGCGGTGATGTATCTGGGGCGCATCGTCGAGGAGGGGACCCGGGAGCAGATCTTCGGCTCGCCGCGTCACCCTTACACCCGGGCGCTGCTGGATTCCGCGCTGACTCCTGAGCCGGGGTTGGGCGTGCCGGATATCGGGCTGGGCGATGCTATGCCGGACCCGAGCGACCCACCGTCCGGCTGCGCGTTTCATCCGCGTTGCCCCAAGGCGCAGGCGCTCTGCCGTCAAACGCGCCCGCGACTGGAAGATATCCAGGGCGATAACGCCCGAGTCGCCTGCCATTTTGCCTGAGTTCGTTCGTCGCGACCTGCGACCCGTTCACCCCTATTTCGTAGTCAACGAGGAGAGATTCATGGCGCGACCACAAGCGCTGCAGCACGCCTGGCAAGCCTTCGACAGCGGCGAGTTTTTTCGCCAGCTTGATGCACGCGTCGCGGTGCGTAGTGAAAGCCAGGAGCCGGATCGTGGCAGCGAACTGCGACGTTACCTGACCGACTTCGTGATTCCCGATATCGAGAAGTTGGGATTCACCTGGGAGATCGTGGATAACCCGGTTGCGGGCTTCGGGCCGTTTCTGCTGGCCGAGCGCATCGAAGCCGAGGCGGCGCTGACACTGTTGACCTACGGCCACGGCGATGTGGTGCGGGGTTACGATGGGCAGTGGCGGGAAGGGCTTTCGCCCTGGCGGATCGTGGTCGAAGGCGAGCGCTGGTACGGGCGCGGCACCGCCGACAACAAGGGCCAGCACTCCCTCAATTTCGCGGCGCTGAAGAGCGTCATCGACGCGCGCGATGGCAGGCTGGGTTACAACGTCAAGTTGATTCTGGAGATGGGGGAGGAGACCGGCTCGCCAGGTTTGAAGGCCGTCTGCGAAGCCTATCGTGATCGCTTGTCGGCAGATCTGTTCATCGCCTCCGACGGCCCGCGACTGTCGGCGGATTCACCGACGCTGTTCCTGGGGTCCCGCGGCTCGTTCAATTTCGACTTGCGCCTGCGTGCTCGCGACGGCGCTCATCACTCCGGCAACTGGGGCGGGGTCCTCTCCAATCCGGCCACCCGGCTCGCCAACGCCTGGGCGACGCTGGTCGACGCCCATGGCAAGATCCTGATCGACGGTCTGCGACCGCCGGCCATTCCTGCCGCAGTGAAGGAGGCCGTTGCGTCGCTCGAGGTCGGTGCGACGCCAGGCGATCCGGAGATCGACGCGAGCTGGGGCGAGCCGGGACTGTTACCGGCGGAACGGCTGTTCGCCTGGAATACCCTGGAGCTGCTGGCGATCAAGGCAGGCAACCCGGACGCGCCGGCCAACGCCATTCCCGGAGAGGCCTACGCGCACTGTCAGCTGCGCTTCGTTGTCGGCAGTGAGCGGGAACGCTTCCTCGATCATCTACGTCAGCACCTCGACGCCCACGGCTTCGAGGATGTCGAGGCCAGCAGCGCGCGCATGTCGCAGATGAATGCGACGCGACTCGACCCGACGGATCCGTGGGTCAGTTGGGCACTGGCATCGATGCGTGAATCCAGCGGCAAGACGCCGACGCTGTTGCCGAATCTGGGGGGCTCGCTGCCCAACGATGTCTTCGCCGAGACGCTGGGGTTGCCCACGCTGTGGGTGCCGCACTCCTATCCGGCGTGTTCGCAGCACGCGCCGGATGAACACGCTCTGGCGAGCATCGTACGGGAAGGTCTGGGTATCATGGCCGGGTTATGGTGGGATCTGGCCGAACACGGGCAGGACATACTAAAGGAGCGCGAGCAATGGCATCGCTGACCGAGGCGGAGACGATGATGGCGACGGCCTGCGACTGGCTGGCCGATCAGCAGGCAGAGATGGTCGACTGCCTGCAGACACTGGTCGATATCGATTCCAACAGCTATGACAAGGCCGGCACCGACGCGGTGGCGGACGTCATTGTGGGCTGGCTGGAAGCCGACGGGATTGCCGTGACGCGCACGCCGCGCCCGGACGCTGGCGATATTCTCGAGGCGCGGCTGGAAGGGGATGGCAGCGATGCGAGCGTCGGTCACGTGCTGATGATGGGGCATCGCGATACGGTGTTCCCGACCGGCACCGTCGCCGAGCGCGGCTTCACCCGCGAGGGCGATACCGCTTTCGGTCCTGGTGTTGCCGACATGAAATCCGGGCTGGTGCTCAATATTTTCGTACTGCGGGCGATCAAGCGGCTGGCGCCGTTGCGGTTTCCAGTGCGTGCGCTGTTCACGGCGGACGAGGAGATCGGCTCGCGGGATGGCACGGCGTTCATTCGCGAAGCGGCCAGCGGCGCACGTGCCGTGCTCAACGCCGAGCCCGGCAGAATCAGCGGCAACGTGGTCACCGGTCGCAAGGGCGGAGCGGCCTTTCTGATCGAAGTGACCGGCAAGGCGGCGCACTCCGGTGTCAGCCATGCCGACGGCGCCAGCGCCATCGAGGCGCTGGCGCGCAAGATCGTCAAGCTGCACACGCTGACCGACTACGACAGCGGGGTGACCACCAACGTTGGTCTAATCGAGGGGGGCGTCTCGCGCAATACCGTGGCGCCTCGGGCTACGGCACAGCTGGATACGCGCTTCGTGACCAACGAGCAGCGCGTCCACCTGCTGGCGGCGATCGAGACGATCATCGCCGAGGAGGAGATTCCCGGCACCCGGGCGACGATCCGTCAGACCTCCGGCTTCCTGCCGATGGAGCCGGCCATGAGCGAGGCGCTGTTCACGCGCTACCGGGCCCAGGCCGAGAAGCTTGGCTTCAACGTCGGCGGCGAGTTCACCGGCGGCTGTTCGGATGCGGGGACCACGGCGAGCCTCGGTATTCCTACGCTCTGCGGCACCGGCCCGGTGGGCGCCAAGATGCACACCGACGACGAGTACTGCCGGCTGGAAACGTTGGTGCTGCGGGCGCAGGCCGTTGCGGCGACGATCATCGATCTCGCGGTCGAGGAGACGATGCCGGCGTGAACCACGACGTCCGGGTGGTTCGTCAATCGGCGTGACGTATCTTTAGGTTACGCCCTATGACGGTTCGTTTTCATTGTGTCGATCAATGACACGTTTCGGCTCCCTCGCGGCGCTTGCGACGTTTCATAATCGAGTTCGTCCCCGTTGCACGGGGAGCCAGCAGAATGCGCGAGGTTCATGCCGATGTCATGGAACCGCGCCAAAATCATCGAAACGAACTTCTGCCAGGGGAAAAACCGATGTCTACTGTGACACCGACGGGTGACAGTCCCGCCAACCAGCCTTCTTCCTTCTCTTCCTTCGAAGATCAACTCACCGTCGCCCAGTCCAGCAAGATCCTTGCGGACTACGTGAAGAACCATGGTGGGGCGGTGTGGAAAAGCGATCTCGAGGCGCTGGCCAACGACACCAGCGGCGATACGCCGCCGGAGGTTTCCGCAGCCGCCAGCTATATGCTGAGCCACCCCGATGTCTACACTGCCATCGAGACCCTCGACAATCCGAACGCGGATGGTCTGTCCGGTCACTGGAACTTTCAGGACGCCGCCAATGGTGCGCTGGGCAGTACCGGGACAATGGCTGACCTGAAAGACGTCTTCGACCGCGCCATCAAGAGTTCTGCCGAGATCACCAAGCTAACCACCGAGAAAAAGACGGGGCTCGACGCCACCAAGCAACGCCCCCAGAACTGAGTCGGCACGGCTCGCAAGAACGGGAAACTGCCAGCTTCCCGTTCTTCATTCGTGTCCATGGTCGCGCCCCACGTCCCCGAATCATACGCGGTCAGCGAATCGATCGGTCGCCCTTACCAGCGTGGACATGATCTCCGGCTCGCTGAAAGCGTGGCCGGCTGCCTCGACGATCTCGAGCGTCGCATCGGGCCACGCCTTCGCCAGATCCCAGGCGTTCTTGAGTGGGCAGACCATGTCGTAGCGGCCATGAATGATGACGCCGGGAATGCCGGCGAGGCGGTCGGCCTGGCGTAATAACTGGTCATCGAACTCGAAGAAGCCCTTGTTGATGAAGTAGTGGTTTTCGATCCGCGCGAAAGCCAGGGCGAAATGGTCGGCGGCATGCGAGGCCGTGGCGTCGACCGGCATCAGCTTCGAGGTCTCGCCTTCCCACACGCTCCAGCGCCGGGCCGCCTCGAGCTGGCGTTCGATATCGTCGCCCTTGAGCAGTTCATGGAAGGCAGGAATGATATCGTCGCGCTGCTCTTCAGGAAGAATTTCCACCAGACGCTCCCATTTTTCGGGGAACATGTTGCGCGCGCCACTCTTGTAGAACCAGTCGAGCTCCTGCTGGCGCATGGTGAAGATGCCGCGCAATATCAATTCACTGACGCGGGCTGGATGTCGCTCGGCGTAGGCGAGTGCCAGCGTCGATCCCCAGGAGCCCCCGAAGACCTGCCACTGCTGGGCATCGATCATCTTGCGCAGGCGCTCCATATCCTCGATCAGCGTCCAGGTGGTGTTGTTGTCGAGGCTGGCATGTGGTGTCGAGCGGCCACAGCCGCGTTGATCAAACAGCAGGATGTCGTAGCGCGCGGGGTCGAACAGCTGGCGGTGGATCGGCTTGCAGCCCCCGCCCGGTCCTCCGTGGAGGAAGACCACCGGTTTCCCGTCCGGGTTGCCACAGCGCTCCCAGTAGACCTGGTGGCCGTCACCGGTGTCCAGGTGGCCGCTGGCGTGAGGTTCGATAGGCGGATAGAGCGGGTTGGATTCGGACATGGTTGACCCCGTTGGAAACGTGACGCGGCATCATATTGGTGTAGCGCAAGCATAAAGGCCGTGCGGCGAAGGAGCCAGAGACGCCGCGTCGATTGGGACACCGTGAGTCGAGAGCGTTACGTAACGGCGATGATGTCGTCATGCGGCTCTGCTACCATCGTCGCCTATACTCGGCAGCGCGCCGATACTCGGTCACGTTAGAGGGCAGTCGCCAACCCGACTGCAACGGACATCCATGAAATCTCGCGATACCGGTTTTCGCCACCTGATCTACTCCACCGGATACTCACTGAAGGGGCTGGTGGCGGCATTCCGCAACGAGACCGCCTTCCGCCAGGAAGTGGCGCTCTGCATCGTGCTGCTGCCCTTTGCCTGGTGGATCGGCAAGAATCCCGTCGAGTGGCTGGTGCTTGTCGGCAGCTGCATCTTCGTGCTGATCGTCGAGCTGCTCAACAGCGCGGTGGAAACCGTGGTCGACCGGATCGGCCCGGAACATCACGAGCTTTCGGGACGCGCCAAGGATATCGGCTCGGCGGCGGTGATGCTGGCGCTGGGAATGGCGGCGGTAACTTGGGGGCTGCTGGCCTGGGACAAGTTCTTCGGCTGACAGAACGTCGCCTTCATGGCGGACCGTGCAAGTCCTGCGGCGTATCGATATCCCGCCAGATGCCGTCGTCGCCGACATCGACGACCGATACGGCCTGCTGATTGGCCTGCACGACGTTCCTGGCGCCCTCGCCACCTTGCAGCTCGGCGAGCATCGGCCAGAAGTCTCGCCCGAACAGCACTGGGTGGCCGCGTCTTCCTTCATGGCAGGGGAGGACGATGCGTTCGGCACGGGCGTGATGATTGAGTTGCCCACAGGTGGTGGCTTGCAACCACGGCATGTCCGCCAGGATCACGGCAGCCGCGATCGCCGTTTCGCCCTGCACCAGCAGATGGCGAAATGCGTCACCAAGGCTCCCCCCCAGCCCGTTCCGCGCATGGTCGGCGGCCAGTCGCCGGTGCGTGCCGGGCCCGAACGCCGCGCCCAGTGCCAGGTCATCTTCCGGACGCGTGACTAGCCACCAGTGGGGATAGACCCTGGCGACCATCGTCAGCGTGGTTTCCAGCAGGGTTCGACCATCCTTCAGCCTGACCCTGCGCTTGTCCTCGCCGAAGCGCCGGGAGACGCCGGCCGCCATGACCAGCGCCATGACGGCTATCTGTTCGGACTGTGGTTCAGAGTTCATGGCGCGACTTGCCGCGCCGCACGCGGAGCACATCGGCGACGACGGCGAGGGCGATCTCGGCGGGCGTCTTGCTATCGAGGTGGAGCCCGATCGGCATGTGGATGCGCGCGATGGCGTCGTCATCCAGCCCGCCTGAGCGCTTGAGGCGTTTGGCCCGCTTTTCGGAAGTGCGTTTCGAGCCCATCACGCCGATGTAGAACGCTGGCGTTCGCACGGCTTCGATCATGGCCAGATCGTCGATCCGAGGGTCGTGGGTCAGCGCGACGATGGCGGTGGCGGCATGAGCTGCGCCGGAACCGATGAACAGCGATGGCAGCACCGACTGCAGCTCGATACCCTCGATAGAAAAATCGCGCCGGGACTCTTCCCTGGGATCGCAGACGATCACCTCGAAGCCCAGCGCACGGGCGAATTCGGCGCAGAAGCGGGAAACCGGCGAGATCCCGGCGATGATCAGGCGTAGCGCGGGCCCCACGCGAAGGTGTATGACCTCGCCATCGCGCTCGACACGAGGGCCGTTCTCGCCGGCTTCGACGAAGCGTTTGCGACCGCTTTCCAGATCGATTCGGCGCACCAGCGAGCGCTGGCCGAGTAGGGTCGAGTGAAGCACTTCCAGCTGTGTCAGGGTCTCGACATCCGGCGTCAGGCGCTCGACGAGCACATCCAGAATCCCGCCGCAGGGCAGCGAGACCTGGGGCGATTCGTCGGCCCCTTCGCCGTAGCGAACCACCGACAGCGCTTCGCCGAAATGTCCTTCGGCGATCCTGCCGAGAAAATCTTCCTCGATGCAGCCGCCGGAGAGCGAGCCGACATGGCTGCCTTCCGCTTTCGCGACCAGCATCGAGCCCGGTTCGCGCGGCGATGAGCCGAACGTCGCCAGAACGCTGCAGAGCCAGATCGTTTTGCCGTCATTGGCCCATTCGAGAGCCGCCTCGAGGACCTGGAGATCAATGTGTTGCATGGGGGGAACGTATCCTTGGTGACCGATCGGCAAGCTTTCGAGGCTGGTGCTCAAACCGCGGTGGTAACACACTCATTGGCACAGAGGATATTCCTGACTCGCTCCGGCGTGAACGGTGGTTGGCGAAAACGTGCACCCGTCGCGTCATATAGTGCCGCTGCGATTGCCGGAGCACCCGGCAGCGAGGCGGATTCGCCGACGCCCAGCGGTTCCCCGTTGGCATTATCAAGCAGCAGCACATCGATCGGTGGCACTTCGTCGAAGCGCAGAATCGAGTAACCGCCCCATTCGCGACTGATCGGTAACCCCTTTTCGAAGCTTACCTGCTCCTTGAGCGTGCGGCTCAGTGTCTGAATGACGTTACCGTGCACCTGATGACGTACACCAGCCGGATTGATCATCAGTCCAGCATCTTGTCCCACGACAATCCGGGTGATGCGAATGCGTCCGCTCTCGCGATGGACCTTTAAGGTAACGGCCCAGGCCGCGTAGGCTGCGCCAAAGCCCGGAAACTTGCTATGGACATAGTGGCCATAGGCAAAGCCATGCCCTTCAAACCAACCTTCCTCCTGCTCGCTGCGAGAGCGATCGAACCAACGCGTACGCTCGGCGACTGCCCGTACCAGGCCCTGCGGCCGGGGTTCCAGATAGCGTAGCCGATATTCTACCGGATCGACGCCAGCGCGTTCGGCCAGTTCATCGATGAAGCTCTCGTGGGCGAAACAGTTGGGGAGCGCAGATACCCCGCGCAACCAAGAGGCCCGCACGATCGGCGCGACGTCGTCGCAGGCGACTCTCAGATTCGGGTAACGATAAGGAGGAACGGAGGTTCGATCTCCCATCTGAAAAGGAATATCGCTGGGTTGTCTGGCGCCGGTCAACAACAACGCCAGCGTCGGTGCATCGTTGGATGGATAGCGGGTCACGAAGTCATAGGCACAAAGCGCGCCGTTGTCGTCGGCACCACCGCGAACGTCCATCAACTGCGCGGTTCCCTTCGGCTCCCACCCGTGTTCCTGAGCGCGATCCAGCTGCACGCGCACCGGCCGGCCCACAACGCTTGACAGCAGAGCGGCATCGGCGCCGACGTCATCGGCGCAATTGCGCCCGTAACAGCCGGCCGCCTCATGGCGCTGGATTTCGATGCGGCTTTCGTCCATCGACAGCAGCATGGCGAGATCGGCGCGCAGGCTATGGGGATTCTGGGTGCCGGAATGGAGCGTCAGATGACCGTTGCGATAATCGGCGACCGAGCAGGAGGGACCGATCGATCCGTGCAGTTGATAGGGCCAGACATAGGTGCGTTCGAGCACTGTCGATGCCGAGGCCAGCGCCGCATCGACATCGCCCTGTTGCGTCAGCGGGCGATGTTTGGCCGGTTGGCGGCGCAGCGCGGTTTCGAGATCGTCGAGATCGGGAAGTTCCGGCAACGGGCGCCAGCGAACCTTGAGTCGCTTGGCGGCGAGCGCGGCCTGTTCTTCTCGCTCGGCCACCACGCCGACGAAGTCTCCTTCGACGACCAAGGCAACGAAGCCAGGCAGGTCCCGCACCGACGCCTCGTCGGCTTCGATCAGGCCGTGACCGACGAAAGTGCCCAGATCATGCCCTACGTAAGGTGCGCGCACGACGCGTCCGTGAAGCATGCCGGGCAGGCGGACATCGTGGACGTAGATGAACTCTCCGCTGGCCTTGGCCGGGATATCGACCCGCGGTGTGCTTCGTCCCACCACTCGATAGTCACGACTGGCTTTGGTGGGAACTTCGGTGTCGACCTTGAGTGCGATGCGTTCACCGGCCAGCAGTGACTCGTAGCGCAGCATGCGGGTTACGTCGTCGGTCGCACGGCTGGCGTCGTTCTCCAGTACATGAACGACGCCGTCGTCGACATGCAACTGTTCCACCGGCATCTCGAGGCGCCGGGCAGCCAGCGCCAACAGGTGTCGCCTGGCCTGGGCGGCAGCGCAGCGCAGAGGGGTGGCGGAAATCTGAATGGTGGCGCTGGCAATGGTCGGCCCCTGGTTCGGCACCTCGAATGGATTGCCCAGTACCATGTGGATGCGCTCGACGCCGACATCGAGCTCTTCAGCGACGATCTGTGTCAGCGCGGTACGGATGCCGGTGCCCAGATCGACATGGCCGTTGAAGGCAAGAAAGCGACCGTCGGCAAGCAAGGCGATGAACAGCTCCGGCTCGGTAGGTATGAAATCCGAGCGCGTACCTGGCTGACCAGCGGCGGGTTTCGGCGGTACGACCGGGTCGCGATAGATCACCAGCATATCGGCGCCCTGCAGTAGATGCTCTCGAGTGGGTAGGGGGGGCGATGTCATGTCGCATGGCCTCTGTTGTTATGGGTGAAATTGTTGCCGAAATTCTCGTCAACGAATTCTCGGAAAATGCGTGTAGTCGTTGTTTCTGACTTCATCGATGATTTCTTGTCTGTGGCATCGATGTAAGATTAATTAATATAAAACAGCAAGATGTAGAATTTTTATATTTGAAGGTGGATAGAGTTTGACCAGATGGTGTAACATTTTTCCAGGAAATTACGGCGACTGCGCCTGAAATTACAGCCATGCACGAACCTTTTCTTTTGTGTGCCAAGCCGGTCGTCGTGACGAAATCGACGGCGCTCGGAGAACGGCGCTTCGAGAGTGGTGCTTAGATAGAGTGACATCATGTCGAATTCCTTCAGTCGTGCCTTCGGTGATCCGGATACCTTCGATTCGGAGCCGACAGCGACCGCGACGCCCCACCAGCAGGATTACGAATTCTCCGAGCAGGTCGGTCATCTCCTGCGACGAGCCTATCAGAGGCATACCGCGATATTTCAAAGCCAGAGCTGCGACAGGCAACTCACGGCCATTCAATTTGTCACGTTGTGTACGATTATGGACAACGGCCCCAGCGCGCTGACCGATCTGGTCAAGGCGACGGCCATCGATCCCGCGACCATCCGTGGTGTGATCAAACGGCTCAAGACGCGCGACTGGATTTCGCTGTCTTCCGACCCGAGCGATCAACGCAAGGTGATCGTTGACATCACGCTGGCCGGTCGCGAGCTGGTAGCGACGATGGTTCCTCGAGCCAAGCGTATCTCCGACATGACGATGGGCAGGCTCAACCCTGCCGAGCGTGTTGCCTTGATGCACCTGCTGGAAAAGATGAACGCCTCCGAGAGCTGACAGTGTTGACCCGGGATACGTCCTTGGGATATTTGGGTTGCCTATCCCTTGCCGACAGTGATGTCGCTATAGCTGCTGTCGACGGCGGCGAGCAATTAGCATCCGCGTTCATGATTGCGATACCCCGCCGTGTTCGATGACGCGCTGACAGAAATCCTCGAAGCGGCCACTGAAATAGTGCTCACGCGGCCAGCCGGTACGTGGCAGATAGAAGAACATCTCCTCCAGCCGCGATTTGATGGTGGCGTGATTCTTGGTGTCGATGACAAAAACGTGCTTGCCGGTAGCGTCGAAGGGGCTTTCGGCCAGTTGGCGCAGGATGAAACGCACTAGGGAATCTTCCTGCGGCATGCTGTAGCCGACGATCACCAGTACGTCGGTCTCGCGCAGCAGACGCACGGCCTTGGGGAAGACCTGATGGAAGTAGGGCTCGTCGTAGTCCTGTACCTGGGATGGCAGGATCAGCAACGGTGGCTCTTGGCGAATTTCGGCGTCGCTGCGCTGGCGATACTCGAAGTCGAAGCCTTGCGCGGTCGGCAGAATCTCGAATCCGCCATTGATCTTGATCACGTTGCGGTCGACGGTACGCGGTAGATGCTCCCAGATCGTGCCGCCACAGATACGCTGTGGTGTCACCCCGCGATAGAGGCGACCGAAGACTGGCGCATCCTGGCGATAGACGTGTTCCAGTATCGTCTCGATAGTGAAGTCGTAGTTCGTGGTCAGGAAATGGTAAAGCGGCCAGTTGGTACCCAGATCCACGCTGCTCGCATGGTCTTCCAACGCGGCGAAGAAGTGGGTAATGGCACGTTGGCCCCGGCTATCGTAGGGCGAGGTAAAGCGCAGGCTGTCATCGTCGACGTTATGGATATCGCAGGCGGCGGTGAAGCGGCGCATGACTAGCGTCCGCAACTCGTTGATGCTCAGGCGCAAGTTCTGATCGTCGAAATAGCGGTTGCGAATATCGGGGTAGCGCACCTGCATGTCGAGCACGTAGCGTAGGTTCTTGAACCGCTCGAAGTCCAGGTGGCGGTAATCCTCCCAACCGATGACATGCATGAGGTGCTGCAGGTTGGGAAAGTCACGGATGTCATCCAGATCGATGGCGAACAGCTCACCGTCGGTGGGGGAGCGCGGATCCCATGCCTTGGAGAACCCGGCGCCACACCAGAATGTCACCACGGGTGGTTTGCGCTCCTCGAGATTCTGGCCGAGCAGGTTGCCGATCAGGCGCCCGAAGGCGTCGACCGTGGCGGCGTTACTTACGTCCGTCGACGACATGGCATCATCACTCCTGTTGCAGCTCGAAGGCATTGCCCGTCAGGGCAAAGGCGACGACCCTGTCGAGTGTGCTCTGGCTGGAGGTATAAAGGCGGTAGAGCGGCTGCCCGACTTCGACCCGCTTCCCCTTGTTGGCGATGAGATCGAGTCCGGCCAGTGTGTCCCCTGGCGCGCCGGTGAGTCGAGCGATCGAATTGAGTCGCCAGATATCGATATGATCAATGCGTCCGGAAGTCGGCGCGGTGATATCGGCATGAAAAGGTCCGGGAGCGGCTGGAAGTGCACGTCGTCCCTGCAGATCAACGATGCGTTCGAACTGAGCTTTTGCAGCACCACCGCTGAGAAGGGCCTCGGCACGCACACGGCCCTTGCCCGGTGCCACATCCGGTGCCCAGTCGAGCAGTGCACCGGCGAAATCGAGCGCCTTGTCACGCAGATCTCTCGGTGCGTCGGGTTCGTTGCCGAGCACTTTCAGGATATCGCGCGCCTCCAGGTTGGGGCCGATGCCTCTGCCCACCGGCTGGGTACCATCGGTGATCCGCGCCAGTACCCGCATGCCGAGCGCCGCACCCACCGATTCCATCAGTTGCTTCAGCTCCTGCGCTTTTCCCTGGTTCTGCAGTTTGGCCTGGGGGCCGGTCGGTAGATCGACGACCAGATGGGTCACGCCGGCGGCCAGCTTTTTGGACAGGATAGAGGCCACGCTCATTCGCGCCGAGTCCAGATCCAGCGGGCGCACGATGGCGTTGGTCATGTCGTCGAAAGGCGTATGCGACAGACGTCCGTTCCAGACGATACAGCCGTTGGCCCCGTTGACGACACGGCGGACATCGTCCGGCCCGAGTTCGACGTCGGCGAACAGCGCCATGGTGTCGGCCGTGCCCGCCGGTGAGGTAATCGCGCGTGAGGAGGCTTTGGGGATGATCAGGCCATGGGCTGCGACGATCGGAATCACGATCAACGTGATGCGGCTGCCGGGCAACCCGCCCATCGAGTGCTTGTCGACCACCATCGGACGGTCCCAGTGCAGCGTCTGGGCAATACGCGCGCGGGCGCGGGTCAGCTCGATAACCTCGTTGTCGTTGAGGTGATTGGCCAGACTGGCCAGAAACGCCCCGGTCGACGCTTCGTCGAAGCGATTGTCGGCGATGTCGTGGACCACGCTGGAGAACTCGTCCTCGTTCAACGAATGGCCGCGGAGCTTGCGCCGAAGCGCCGGTGCGCCGACGGGCGGCGGTGCCGGTTGCAGCTGCAGTGGCATGCCGGCGATCAGCCCGAGCCGGGATAGGGTGGCGCGAGCTAGGCCGATGGCATTGGGAGCCAGCCAGCGGTCGTCGTCTACCCACTGCACTTCCAGCACTAGCGGCCGACCGAGAATGTCGACCTCGACGCGAGGTGCGGGTAGCGCCTGGATAGCATCGTGCAACGGATGGCGGAGCGAGAGAAAGCCGATCAGCCGAGGGCCGGTATCGATTGGCAGATGATGAATTGGCGTGTCGCCACCGCAGGCACGGGCCAGGGCGATGAGGAAGCGTTCGATGCCGGTATTCAGATCGACACCGTTATCGACGCGATAGTGGTCGATACCGTTCGGTGCCTGCCAATCCAGCGCCTGAAGGCGGCCGAGAATGTCGCTGGTGGTTTCGCGCCCGCGAGTCGACAGGCGCTGCGCGCGAATTTCGCGCGATGCCGTGACTTCGATCACCGCGATCGGCAAACGCAGTTCGGCAATGGTGCCTACGACCTTGCGCGACACGTTGGCCAGCACCGTACGCCCACGCGCGAGATCGTCGCGAATATCCGCACGTAGTGCATAGCGCAAGCCGTGAGCGTGCCAGTGAATCAGAAAATCGCCGGTCTTCAGTGCCGTGTCGAAATCCGACTCGCTCATGGACTGATGATCTTCACCGCCCGCATCGGCGGGGCGGGTAATGATCCGCCGGGTCAGGATTATATGTTGAGTGCAGGCGTAGTCGGCCAGCGCGCGCTCCATCAGGGTATCCTTGCCGGCCCCGCTGGGGCCGACAATCAATACCAGTAAACCGCATGGTGGATTATCCGAACGCATCCCGTTCACTCCGCATCGTCGAGACCGATGTCCAGCGCCGGCGAGGACTGCGTGATGCGCCCGACCGAAATGAAATCGACGCCGGTCTCGGCGATGGCGCGGATGGTCTCCAGACGCACGCCGCCGGAAGCCTCCAGCAGGACGCGACCATCGACCATGGTCACGGCGCGCTGCATCTCTTCCACCGACATGTTGTCGAGCATGATCACGTCGGCGCCGGCGGCCAGCGCTTCCTCCACTTGATCGAGACGGTCGCACTCGACCTCGACCTTGGTCAGTACCGGCACGCTGGATTTGGCTCGGGCAACGGCGACGGTGATGCTGCCGCAGACGGCGATGTGGTTGTCCTTGAGCATGATGCCGTTGTCCAAACCCAGGCGGTGATTGCGCCCACCACCGCAGGCCACGGCATGCTTTTCCATGGCACGCAGGCCCGGCGTGGTCTTGCGTGAGTCGATCAGTTGCGCCCTAGTGCCGGCGATACGCTCGATGTAGGTAGTGGTGACGGTGGCGATGCCGGAAAGGTGTTGGGCCAGATTCAGTGCCGTACGCTCGGCGGTCAGGATGCTGCGCGCCGGTCCTTCGATCTTGAGCAACGTGGTGCCTTTGTCGACCTGCTGGCCATCCTTCGCCAGCACTTCGACCTTGATGCTGGCATCGTAGAAGGTGAACACGCGAGCGGCAGCAGCAAGGCCAGCCAGCGTCATCGGCTCGCGGGCGCGCATCTCGAAGCGGGCGGGCAGCTCGGCGTCGATCAGTAGCGTGGCGGTGAGATCGAAATAGCCGATGTCTTCGCGCAGGAAAGCGCGGATCTGGTCGTCCAATACCAAAGGATCGAGCTGCCAGGCTTGGGGGACGTTGCGATTTTCTGGGGTCATGGCTCGAATGTCCTTATTGGTTTTTGTCCTGGTTTCGTCGTAGAGATAGCGCACTTTGAGCGCGGGCGCTGAGAGTACCGTCACGCAACCGGGCTACCAGAGTGGCACGGAGGCCTGCGCTATCTCCAAAACGCGACTTGGCAGCGTGCCATCTAGGGCGGTGTCAAGGCCGTCGATATGGCATGGTAGGAGATGGTACTCCTCGCGGCACGGAGTAAGAACAGAACGAGCGGTTCAACGGTTGACCTGATGTTTGGGCAGGGCAATGACCAGCAGGCAGGCCAGCAGCAGAGTCGCCGCGAAGCAAAGCAGGGCGATCACGTTGCTCCCGGTGAGGTCGAGAATCCAGCCCATCAGCGAATTGCTGACCAGGCCGGCAATGTTGGCCAGCGAGCAGGCCAGCGCGAACCCCGTCGCCGCCGCTTGCCCCTTGAGGAAGGTCGCCGGCAGGCTGAAAAAGACCGGGATCGCTCCCATGATCGCGCAGGACGCGATGGCGAACACGATCACGGTCGCCACGGCGTCGTGGGCAAATAGCGTGCTCAGTGACATCGCCGTCGCGCCGATCAGAAACGGTACGATGATGTGCCAACGGCGTTCACGGTGGCGGTCCGAACTGAAGCCGACCAGCAGCATGCCGATCAGTCCGGCCAGGCTGGGAATCGAGGTCAGCCAGCCAATGGTCGAAGCTTCGGTCACGCCGGCGTTGCGGATGAACGTTGGTAGCCAGAAACCGATGGCGTAGGCGCTCAGCAGAATGGCGAAATCGATACCACCCAGCATCCACACCTTCAGATTGAAGAAACCGTCGTGAAAGGTGGTCTGCTGGCTCGGGTTGGTGGCATTGTCGCGGGCCAGCTCCCGCGCCAGGATGTCGCGCTCGTCGTCGCTTAGCCATTTGGCCCGATGCGGGGTATCGGGTAACGCGATCAGCAATATCAGTCCCAGTAGAACGGTGGGAATCGCTTCCAGCAGGAATAGCCATTGCCAGCCGGACAGCCCGTGCCAGCCATCCGCATGGGCCATGATCGAGCCGGAGACCGGCCCGCCGACGAGGCTTGAGAGTGGCAGACCGATCATGAATAGGGCGATGATGCGGCCTCGGCGCCAAGAGGGGAACCAGCCGGTCAGATAGAACAGCACACCGGGCAGGAATCCAGCTTCCGCCGCACCCAGCAAGAAGCGCAATAGATAGAACTGCCAAGCCTGGGTTACCAGCATCGTCAGACCGGAGAGGATGCCCCAACTGATCATGATGCGGGCGAGCCATAGCCGTGCGCCGACCTTCTCCAGCACGACGTTGCTTGGCACCTCGAACAGGATGTAGCCGACGAAAAACAACCCGGCGCCGAGACCGTAGGCGGTCTCGCTGAACGAAAGCTGCTCGGCCATCTGCAGCTTGGCGGAACCGATGTTGATCCGATCGAGATAGGCCGTCAGATAGCACAATCCCAACAGCGGAATCAGGCGCCAGATCACGCGTTGGTAGAGTTCGTCATGGGATGACACCTCTGCAGTGCCGCCCACCGAGGAGGGGATGGACATAGCGATTCCCAATCGTTGTTGTTGCTATTGTTGTTTGCCACCGCCAATCTGATGCGATCGTCGAGCTGGCAGCCGTGGCGCCGGATCTTCATCGTGCTGCCATGAGAGCTTCGGGCGGCATCGAATCTTCGTTGTCATTTGTTCTTGTTGGTACCTTTCCTGCCTTGTCCGGTCATCGCTCCCGGACTTTTCGTACAGAGCCTGGAGATCGCCGATGCTCTGGCCGATGTTATTTTGCCTGGGTTTCAGCCATGGCTGTGGGGCAAGGCGATCAGGGCGACTTGAGTTCCTGAGTGGTCACATCATGCGCGAAGACCCATGCAGGATCTTCGTCGTGCCGCAGCCAAGTGTTGTCATGAGAGACCTGCTGCACCCGTGATGCGCGCTCGAAACGGTTGGTCTTGTAGAGCTCGAAAGCGTCGGTGTAATGCTCGGCGCCGATCGCTTCCAGGCTGCGAACCAGCACGGCGGCGTCTTCAATCGCCATGGCCGCACCCTGTGCCATGTGAGGTTTCATCGGGTGGCAGGCGTCGCCGAGTAGCACCAGACGCCCCTTATGCCAGATCGGCAACGGGTTGCGTTCGAGCAATGGCCATTTGGTTACCGATTCGGTGCAGTCGATCAACGCCTGAACCACCGGGTGGTAGTCGTGAAAGATTTCGCGCATCTCTTCTTTCGAACTATCGACGAACGACGCGGCGTGATCCCAGTCGGGTGTCTTGACGCCTGTGACGTAGTAGTACTCGTGCTGATCGCCGGTGACGTAGTAGACCATCATGTGCTTATCAGGTGACCACCACTTCACGCACTGCTCGAAATCGAGATCGTAGGCCTTTAGCTTTTCCGCATCGATGATGGCGCGATGGGCAATCCAGCCACTGTAGGTTGGGTCCTCTTCGCCCAGCAGCGTCTCGCGAATGCGTGAGTTGACCCCGTCGGCGCCGACGACCAAGTCCGCCGTCTCCGTGCTGCCGTCCGCGAAGCGCATGATCACTTCGCGACCGGTGTCGTCGACGCTCGTCAGGCGCTTGTCGAAATGCAGTTGGCTCGGATCGAGTGCCTCGACCATCAGTGCATGCAGGTCGCCGCGATGGACGGTGATATAGGCGGCGCCGTACTCCCGTTTCGCAAATTCTCCCAGCGGAATGCGCGATTGATAGTCGCCGCTTACGCCATCTCGACTGAACCAGTAATCCGGATGTGAGCCCATCGACTCAAGCTGTCCTTCGATGCCGATCTGACGCATCACTTTCATGACATTGGGGCCCAGGTGGATGCCGGCACCCAGGCGTGAGAATTCAGGTGCCTGTTCGTAGACCTGGGTTGGGTAACCTGCTTTCTGAAGCAGCGCTGCAGCGGCTGCGCCACCCAGGCCGGCGCCGATGACCGCCACGCGGAGTTTCGGTGACATCGGTTTCTGGCTCATTGTTCTGTCCTCGATATTTTGTCGTTAGGCAATGTTTCGCGGTCAGGCATGACTTGGTCGAGCGCCCGACAAGACTCAGCTCTTGCGATTACTGTTTTGTGCAGCAAGCGTTTTACTTTCTAAAAAGAACGTATACGCTGGTTTTTTATAAGTCAACAATTCCTTGTCAGAGCGTTACGGGAGTCGGTTTGAACATTGGGTTTTGTGTAAATTGCTGTTTTTGTTGTTAAATATAAAAAATTGCGAGTTTTTCAAACACCTTGTTTTACGCTCCTGGAGGATGGTATAAATTCAAAACGCGTCATTTAAGGCGTAAGCACTATAAATGCACAGTGCTTACGAGTTTGCACCACGGTAGTGCCAAATCTACGAACAATCCCAATCGAGAGCGGCATGACGGACAGCATTGCTTTGCGGGTCAATGGTGAAATGCGGCATCTGCCGCTCGACCCTGCGACGCCATTACTTCAAGTTTTACGCAACGACCTCTGTCTCAATGGCCCTAAATACGGTTGCGGTCTGGGGCAGTGCGGTGCCTGCAGCGTTCTGATCGAAGGGCGCGTGGCCCGCGCCTGTGTGATATCTCTGGGCGCCGTGGCTGGTCGCGATGTCGTCACGCTCGAGGGCCTAGGTGAATCGGGGCAGCTCGATCCGGTGCAGACCGCTTTCATCGATTGTCAGGCGGCGCAATGTGGCTACTGCCTCAACGGTATGATCATGACGGTGCGAGGTCTGCTCAATCACTGCATGCGACCGTCGCGTGAAAAGATTGTCAGTGCGCTCAATTATAATCTCTGTCGCTGTGGAACCCATGTCGAAATTCTTGAAGCCGCCATGCTGGCTGCCGAGCTCGATGCAGCCGGCATGGCGCCGAGCGAGGTCGAATGAGGTCGCCGTCTGCTTCGCGTGCCGGGCGTCCGCCACTTCCTGGTCACTTCGACGATCGGCTCGGTCTTCTGCGCTACGCCGTGGTCATTCGACCACCCTCGGTCAGTTTTCACCAAGGGGACTTCAACTGCTCGAGGTTGCTGGATATCGACCACGCCTCGCTAGGCGAATGGTCGGCCCAAGTCGCCGTTGTCGAGCTCGGCAATTTTGTGGCGGTCGTTGCGGCCGATCCGGATCTAGCGCGACATGCGGTTCGACGTCTGCGTTTGCACTGGGAGGCGTCGTCTGCACTGGCCGATGTCGCGGGTCAGGCCGATAGAAACGAAGGCGAGAATGGCTCGACGCTGAACGCTCACCGGCCGGGTACGATGGCAAGGCGCTACGGCTGGCCCAATCGATTGCGTTGGGGTGAGCGTGCCGGCTGGGTCGTCGCCGATGTGTTGCCGACTCGGGCCAGTCTCTGGGTTGACACTGCCACGTCGGACGCGCTACGCGATGATCTCTCTACATTGCTGGCGTTGGCACCGGCGGCGATCTCTCTGTTCAGCGAGCGCAGCGATCATGGCGGGCTGAGCCTTGGCCGTCTCGCCTGTGACGATGCCGCGGCGGATGCCGCTTTGATCTCGCGACACATCGAGGCGCCGATCGCGATCTGGCTGGATGCCGATTATCAACGTGACGTCGACGCTCTTGGCTTGGCCGAGACGTGGGACGTGGAGGCCAGCGGTGCGCATGCCCTGGATGCTGTGTCGCAGCAGTACGGAATGGCGAGGCACGCACCCGCCATGGCACTGTTGCTGACCGGCCTCACCGAGCTCGAAAGAAGCCCGGCACCCGCCAGTCGGCCAGCAGAATCCCCCTATCGGCGTGCCAATCCCGTTGTAAAAGTCGGCGATCAAGGCGGCGGAAGCGATGGCATGCGTGTCTTCGCCGAAGAGTCATTCTTGGACGAATGGAGTCGGCAGCAAACCAGCGATCCGCTCGAGTTACGCTTGCGGCATCTCGATGACAGTCGCGGTCAGGCCCTGATCGAGGCGGTACGTCAGCGTGCTGAATGGCGTCCTGTACCGACCTCCGGCGCAACCATTGATTGCTCGACGCCGCTGACAGGCCGGGGCTTTGCTTACTGTCATTTGCCAGATACGAATGGGGAGTGGGAAAGCGGGACCCGTTCCGCTTGGATTGCCGATGTCACCGTCGATCCGGTAACGGGAAACGTGCAACTGACCCGTCTAGTGGTGGGACAGGATGCCGGTGAGTCGGTCAATAGTGAGGCGCTGACTTCAGCGCTGCGGCAGCAATTACTGCCTGAGTCATCATTGCTTCTCCGGCACGATGGAGGCATCGACGAATGGGGGGATCCAACCGTCACTCCCCGTTCGATGCTGCCGGCCATCGATACCCTAACGCTGAATACCTCCGGTGTGCCTCCCGCTGTCACGACCGACGCCTTGACGCCCGGTGGCGTTGACAGCGGATGGGTTGACGCAAGGGCCCACTTCAATGCACAGACCCTGGCTCCGGGAACGGCGGCCATCGCCAACGCACTGTGCGATGCGACGGGGCTGCGCTTTCGTGAGCCACCTTTCACTGCAGCGCGAATCCGAGCGGGGCTGCGTGAGCAGGCGGCCGCTGATTCTGATCAAGCCCCCGACTTTGGTCGACGGCCTGAATCGACACTCTTTGGTACGAGACGACGGCGTCGGAGAAGGTGGACCAGCGCTGTCGTGGCCTCGCTGCTAACGCTTGGCGGTGCGGCGGCGACGGTATTGCCGTGGAAGGCATCGATCGCTCCGATTCCGCGCCCCGCATCGGATCTCTACTCCGAGGCTGCCATTGAGCGCGGCCGATTGGTCGCCGAGGCAGGTGACTGCGCAGTCTGCCATACCGCTGATGAAGATGGGGTGGCCAACGCAGGTGGTCGAGCCTTCGAGACGCCGTTTGGTACCGTCTTCAGCACCAATATCACCCCCGACGAAGCGACGGGTATCGGCAATTGGTCCTTTGGTGCGTTCGAGCGTGCCATGCGCCACGGCATTAGTCGCGACGGACATCATCTCTATCCGGCCTTTCCCTACACAGCGTTCGCCAAATTGAGCGATACAGACATGCAGTCGCTCTACGCCTACTTAATGACGCAGCCGGCGGTTCCATCCAGGTCCATCGAAAACGATATACGCTTCCCGTTCAATATCCGCGGATTGATGGCGGGCTGGAATCTGTTGAACCACGATCCCAAACCATTCACGCCGGACCCGACGCAGAGCGCGCTGTGGAATCGCGGTGCTTATCTGGCCGAGGGCGTAGGGCACTGTAGCGCCTGCCATTCGCCGCGTAATGCCATGGGGGCGGAAAAGCGTGGCGATGACTACTTTGCCGGTGCGCTGATCGACGGCTGGGAGGCGCCGGCGCTGAGTCAGTTGTCGAAGTCGCCGGTGCCATGGAGCGAAAGTGCCTTGTACGATTACCTACGCACGGGTCGCGCGGCGCAGCATGGTGTTGCCGCTGGGCCGATGGCGCCGGTGGTGGCCGGTCTGGGGGAATTGCCAGAGAGTGATGTCCGCGCTATCGCCCACTACGTGGCGTCGTTCATGCCGACTGCGATCGATGCCGCGCAGGCGTCCGATCTGGCTGATGAACATGTGGCGCTCACGGCTGCTGCGCCGCCGGGTTTTGATGCCGGAGAGCGGCTCTATCGTGGCGCTTGTGCCTCCTGTCATGAAGGTGGCGACGTGCCGGTTTATTCCCGGGCGGAGACGTCGCTGGCGCTCAACACGAATTTGCATAGCGATCGCCCGGACAATGTCATCCAGACGATTCTCGATGGTGTCGTGGCGCCCCATTCACGCGCTGGCAACGCTGGCGACATGCCGGGGTTTCGTGCCGATTTCAGCGATAGCCAACTGACAGCACTGGTGAGTTATTTACGTGGCCGTTTCGCACCTGATCAGCCGGCCTGGGAGCATCTTTCCGAGAGAATCGGCGAACTGCGCGGCGAGGCAGTACCGTGAGCGATGCCCGCACCGAGGATTCGACGGCAGTAGACAGCATGCGTTTAGTGGCGTGAGTGCAGCCGCGTGAATTCGGCAGTATGAGTTTGACAACGATGATTTCGACAACAATAGCAACAAAGGAGTGACGCAATGAATCCCCGCCGCTGGATATGGGTTGTCTGGGCGCTGGTCCTGCTGTGTTACGTGGTGCCCTACGGGCTGCTCGGACAGGTGCAGGCCTGGTACGGCAGTTTTTTGTTCTGGTGTGTCGTCGGCGTACTGGTCATCGTCGCCAACATCATGATCACCCAGGGTTTCAAAGACGAGTCGGAGGGCTGAGCCATGAGTACCGGTCTGATCTGGGGGGCAGTCCTCATCTATCTCGTGGTGGCCGTGGTGGTCGCCTATCTGTCGCGGGGCGAAGCGACCAACGGTAAAGGCGTCGACATGTCCGGGTATTTTCTCGGCAACCGGCAGATGAACGGCTTCGTCTCGGCGTTGAGCTACAGCGCGACGACCTACAGCGCCTTCATGATGGTAGGGCTGGCAGGGCTGACCTATGCCGGTGGCGTCGGGGCGTTCGGCTTCGAGATCGTCTACTTCGCCGGCGTGTCGCTGGTGGCGATCTTCGGGCCCAAGTTCTGGGCGGTGGGCAAGCGCTTTGGCTACGTCACCCCCAGTGAAATGCTGGGACACCGCTACGCTGATAAGAAGGTCGCGGTAG
Organism: Salinicola corii; assembly: GCF_008298015.1. Classification (GTDB taxonomy): domain Bacteria; phylum Pseudomonadota; class Gammaproteobacteria; order Pseudomonadales; family Halomonadaceae; genus Salinicola; species Salinicola corii. The sequence goes on from NZ_VTPX01000001.1 coordinate 178,173, forward strand.
CGACCGCCGTCGCCAGTTGCCTGTTTCTTATCCCGTACGCGGCGGTGCAGCTGGCAGGTGTCGGTTATCTGCTGGCGGGGATGAGTGGCGGGGCGATCTCGTTCACCACCGGCGTGGTGGTGGCGACGATCCTGGCGATCCTGTTTTCCTATATTGCCGGGATTCGTTCGGTGATGTGGACGGACTCGCTGCAGGCGCTGTTCATGATCGTCGCCTCGACGCTGGTCGCGCTGCTGGTGGTGCACTCGCTTGGCGGCTTCTCGGCGCTGTTCGATACGCTCGCCACGGAGCATCCGACCTCTCTCACCGTGCCCGGGCCGGGGCTGTTCAGCTTCACGACGTTTCTGGGGCTAACGATTCCGTGGTTCTTCTTCAGCCTCTCTAACCCTCAGGTGAGTCAGCGGCTGTTCATGCCGGCGTCGCTCAGATCGATGCGCCAGATGCTGATCGGCTTTCTGATCTTCGGCTTCATCTACACCCTGGTCTCGGTGCTGTGGGGCTTCTCTGCGCTGGTGGCGTTCCCCGATCTGGCCAAGTCTGATCTGGCGACGCCAACGCTGCTGGCCTCCGAGCACGTGCCGCCGGTGCTGGGCGTGATCGTGATGGTGGGTATTCTGGCGGCCGCGGTGTCGACCATCGATTCGATCATGCTGACGCTCTCCTCGATGCTGTCGCGGGATGTCTACGCCAATGTGGCGACCGGCGCCAGCGAGGCGAAACAGCTCAAGGTAGGCAAGTGGGTACTGCCGATCATCGCGATTCTCGCCTTTCTGTTCGCGGAGCTGCAGCTCAGCCTGATCGCGGTGCTCTCCGTGGCGGCGTCCACTGGCCTCGTCGTCATCGTGCCGGCGATCATCGGCGCCTTCTACTGGAAGCGTGGGACGTCGGCCGGTGCGCTGGCCAGCATCGTGATCGGCGGCCTGGTCGTCATCGGTCTCTACGTGAGTGGCGCCACACCGCTGGGGCTGCCGGCGGGCATCTGGGCGCTACCGGTCGCCGTGGTGCTGTTCGTGGTCGTGAGCCTGATGACCAATTCGAACCGAGAGTCGGCCGCTGAGTTCATGAGAACAGCGGGCACGGCCACGTTGACTGGTGTGAGTAGCCGCGCTGACGTCAGTTCCGGCGTCTCGCCCGACAGTCGCATCTAACCCATAGAAGCTTGCCTTTCATCTTTCGAGCCCGGCTTCGCGCCGGGCTTTTTCCTGGTGCATGTTCTGTCGCAGCACCAGCAACACGAGCCACATGCTCATGACCAGCGGTATCAGCATCAGGTTGAGGGTCTGCCAGCCGAGCCAGGCATTCAGTGGGCCGGCCAGCAGTGCGGAGAGGGTCGTCAGTGAAAAGACCGCGCAGTCATTGATGGCCTGGACGCGGGGTGCCTCGCCGGGTCGATAGGTGGTGGTCAGCCAGGCGCTGGCGGGCAGGAAGGTGAAGTTCCAGCCCACTCCCAGCAGGAAAAGCCCGATGGAAAACGTCCAGAATGACGTGGGCAGCAAGGCACAAAACAGGCTGGCGAGTAGACTCAGCGAACCCACGATGATCATCCGTTGGTGTCCGTAACGCCGGGTCAGGTCACCGGTGATGAACGAGGGCGCGAACATTGCCAGGATGTGCCATTGAATGACATTGGTGACATCACCGAAGGTGTGCCCTGCATGCGTCATGGCCAGTGGTGTCGCGGTCATCGCCAGGTTCATGGTGGCGTAGCTCAAGGTGGCGATCACGATTGCCGTCACCAGCTTTGGCTCGCGTAGCAGGGCGCCGAGCTGGCGAGCAGGCTCGTGACCGGCGGCGCCTCGCGGCAAAGGAAGCTTCAGCATCGAGAGCAATAGCAGCGCCAGCATATAGAGCCCGGCAAGACCGACGAAGCAGCCGAGAAAAGGGATCTCGAAGCCTTGCTGTGAAGCACGTGCCAACCAGGGACCGAGAAAAGCTGCGATGACGCCACCGGCCATCACCAGGCCGAGCGCGCGATCACGCTGAACGGGGCTGGCTGCGTCGATGGCGGCAAAACGATACAGCATGCCGGCGCCGATGCTCATGCCGATGGCGAAGGTGCCGAGATTGAATAGAGAGAACGCGGAGAGCTTCAGCGCCAGCACGCAGATGGCGATACCGACGAGCCCGATGCCGTTGGCGATGATGAAAGTTCGCTTGCGCCCCAGTCTGGCGGTCAGCCAACCGGACGGCAGGGTTGCCGCCGTCAGTCCGAGGAGTTGCATGGCCACGGGTAACGTACTCCAGTCGGCACTACCTGATAGTTGATTACCCACCAGCGGTGAAACGGCGATGAGCAGAATGTTGCCGCTGACCAACAAGGCCTGACATAGCGCCAGGCCCCAGACGGTGAGCGGCAGACGCCGAGAAATGGCGGTCGTCATGAGGCATCTCGCGTTTCAAGGTTGCCCACGGCACGGCCGAACCGGGCACGATAGGCACTCGGGGCCAAGCCGTAGCGACGTTGAAACTGGCGGCGCAGTTGCTCGGTGCCACCGATGCGGCAGTGCTCGGCGATCTGTGTCAGCGGGGCGTCGCTCTCTGCCAGCAGCCGACGAGCGGACTCGAGCCGCAGGCGGGTCAGGAACTCGATCGGCGTCATCTGCAACTGCTGGCGAAACAACCGCTGGAAGTGGCGCGGGGTCACTGCTATCGCTTGCGCCATGCGTTCACTGTTCCAGTTGGCCAGTGGATCGTTCAGCACCTGGTCGATCAGCGTCCGTAGCCTGCCTTGACTGGCGATCTGGCAATGCAACCCTTCGCTGAACTGCGCCTGATCACCGGGTCGATGCAGAAACATCACCAGTTCGCGTGCCACTTCTCCGGCAAGGCGGTGATCGTGATCTGCCGCGACGAGTGCGAGCGCCAGATCCATGCCCGCGGTGACGCCGGCGCTGGTATAGATCCCGGCACTTTCCCGGTAGAGCGCATCGGCGGCGACGTCGATCTCGGGAAACTCCCGCGCCAGCCGTTCGGCCTGGCGCCAGTGCGTTGTGACGCAGCGACCATCGAGCAGGCCGGTTCGGGCCAGTGCAAAAGCGCCGGTGCAGATCGATCCGACACGCGCCGTGGCTGCCGCCCGCTCGGCAAGCATCTGAATGACCTCGTCGTCGAGATCGTGAACGCCGTGACCGCCGGCTACCAGCAGCGTATCGGCGGGGTGCGTCGTGACCGACGAACGGCTGGTCGATGTGAGCGTGCTCAATGCATGAGTGGCGACCAGCGTCATGCCGCCATTGGTGCGGACTTCACCGGGTTCGACGGCGTTGAGCCGCAGCTCGTAGTGAGGTCGACCCAGCAGGGTGTTGGCGCTGGCGAAGACCTGCCAAGGTCCGCTGGCATCCAGCAATTGGCAGTCTGGATAGATAAAGAGATCGACGGTATGCGGCATGGAATCATCCTCGAAGGCTGAAGGTCAGTCTGCGAGAACGACGCCATGTCGGCAACGACGAGGATCCCACCGAAAGCGTCATTGCGTGACGGCATCACGAATGGCGAATGGCAACGGGAGTCGTGGAGGAGAATACGGACGAAAAAACGCCGCCGGAGTGGCTCCGGCGGCGTCGGTCTGGCTAGGGAGCGGCCGATCAGGCGAGGTCGAAACGGTCCAGGTTCATGACCTTGGCCCAGGCCGCCACGAAGTCCTCGACGAACTTCTGCTTGGCGTCGTCGCTGGCGTAGACCTCGGCCAGGGCGCGCAGTACCGAGTGCGAACCGAAGATCAGGTCGTTGCGCGTCGCGGTGTATTTCACCGCTTCAGTGTCGCGCGAACGTCCTTCGAAGCGCTCGGACGCTGCGTCCGCTGGTGCCCAGACGGTGTTCATGTCCAGCAGGTTGACGAAGAAGTCATTGTTGAGCACGCCGACATTGTCTGTCAGTACACCAACGTCGGAGCCGTCGTAGTTGGCGCCGAGGACGCGAAGGCCACCAACGAGAACGGTCATCTCCGGGGCGGTCAGGGTCAACTGTTGTGCCTTGTCGACCAGTAGCGACTCGGTGGGTGCGCCTAGCCGGCCGCGCTTGTAGTTGCGGAAACCGTCCGCCCGCGGCTCCATCACCGCGAAGGAGGCGACATCGGTCTGCTCCTGGGTGGCGTCGACACGACCCGGCGCGAATGGCACTTCGATCTCCACCCCTGCCGCCCTGGCTGCCTGCTCGACCCCCACGTTACCGGCCAGCACGATCACGTCCGCGAGTGATGCCTTGCCGGAGGTTTCCTGAATGCGCTCGAGCGTCGGCAGTGTCTGGCTCGCGATCCGGTTGACCTCCCAGTCCTTCTGCGGTGCCAGCGCCAGCCGGGCGCCGTTGGCGCCACCGCGCTTGTCGCCGCCGCGGAAGGTCGAAGCCGAAGCCCAGGCGGTCGCCACCAGTTGCGAGACCGAGAGACCCGAGCCGGTGATCTGCGCCTTGATATCGGCAATGTCACTGGCGCTAGGCTGGTGCGTCGAGGCCGGCAGCGGATCCTGCCAGACCAGGTCTTCCTGCGGCACTTCCGGGCCGAGGTAACGGGCCTTCGGCCCCATGTCACGATGGGTCAGCTTGAACCAGGCGCGAGCGAAGGCGTCGTCGAAGGCCTGCGGATCCTCGAGGAAACGCCGGGAGATCTTCTCGAACGCCGGATCGAAGCACAGCGTCAGGTCCGTGGTGAGCATCGTCGGCTTGCGCATCTTCGACGGGTCGAACGGGTCGGGAAACGACGCTTCGGCGTCCTTGGCTTGCCACTGGATCGCTCCGGCCGGGCTACGTACCTGTTCCCACTCGTATTTGAACAGGTTCTCGAAGAAGTAGATGCTCCAGCGCGTCGGGGTCTGGGTCCAGATGACTTCGAGGCCGGAGACGGTGGCATCGGCACCTGCGCCGCTACCGTGGGCATTGGCCCAGCCAAGCCCCTGTGACTCGATCGAGGCGGCTTCTGGATCGGCACCGATCCCTTCGGCGGGGCCGGCACCGTGAGTCTTGCCCAGGGTGTGGCCGCCGGCGATCAGCGCAACGATCTCTTCATCGTCCATTGCCATGTTGCCGAAGGTGGCGCGAATGGCTGGTGCGGCGGAGAGCGGATCGCCGCTGGCATTGGGGCCTTCCGGATTGACGTAGATCAGGCCCATCTCGGTGGCGCCGAGCGGCTGGTCGGCCAGCGTGGTCGGGTCACGGTGTTCGAGCCAGGTCTTCTCGTCGCCCCAGTTGACGTCCATGTCGGGTTCCCAGACGTCAGCGCGGCCACCGGCGAAGCCGAAGGTGCGCAAACCGGAGGACTCCAATGCCACGTTGCCGGCGAGAACGATCAGATCGGCCCAGGAGATGTTCTGGCCATACTTGCGCTTGACCGGCCACAGTAGACGGCGGGCCTTGTCCAGGCTGACGTTGTCCGGCCAGCTGTTGAGTGGGGCGAAACGCTGCTGGCCGCGACCGGCGCCACCGCGACCGTCGGCGAGACGGTAGGTACCTGCACTATGCCAGGCCATCCGAATGAACAGACCGATGTAGGTGCCCCAGTCAGCCGGCCACCAGGCCTGAGACTCGGTCAGTGTCTTCTCTAGATCGGCTTTCAGCGCTGCGTAGTTGAGCTGCCGGAACGCTTCGCGGTAGTCGAAATCGCTATCCAGCGGGTTGGAGCGCTCGGAATGCTGGTTCAGCAGGTCCACGCGAAGTTGATTGGGCCACCATTCGGCATTGACGGTGCCGCCGCCGGCGACGTATGTCTTGGCGCCCTCGGATACGGGGGGGCCTGAGTGTCCGAAGGGGCATCTGGATTCGGTTTCGTGCGACATCTCTTATCTCACCTGTTCGTCTCGTCAATCCCGTCGTTCCCCAGCGCCACGATTGCCGAGCCTTCGTTCAAGATCCGTCGGTCGGCTTGATGGCGGTAGGGCTGGAACAGGAGACTACTGCGGGAGTTATTATTATAGAAATTAAATGATAATAGAATTTCGATAGTAATTTGCTATTTTGGTTGGGCCGATGTCGTCATGGCTCATCCTTTGGTCTACCTGAGTCGCCTCCTGAGTCGCCTCCTGAGCGCCTATCGGCTATCGAGGCGTGTGGATTAGGATTATTATTCTCTGCGCATTAATAACATGCTAACTATATTTTGGGAGGCCAGGCCATGGCAGATGCCACGTCACGGGTTATCGGAATCGGCGGCTTGTCGGCGATTTTATTGGGCAGTCTTGGGGTGATGGGTTCCGCGCAGGCGTACTCGGCTTTTTCTCCGGATTCCCCCTACATGCTGGGAGATTGGGGCGGGGAGCGCACCGCGCTGGAAGAGGCCGGGGTATCCTTCGACTTCGACTACGTGGGTGAAGCGGCGACCATTCTCGATGGCGGTTATCACGACAGCCACGTGAGCAAATACGCTGACCAGTTCGCGGTCGGGGCCAATTTCGATCTGGATCGCTTGCTGAGCATTCCGGATGCGGAATTTCAGGTCACCGTTACCAACCGTAACGGACACAGCGTCAACGACCGCCTTGGGGATCCCGGTGCGACAGTCGGGGGATCCAATGTGCAGGAAGTACAGGGGCGCGGGCCGGTGACGCGGCTGACACAGTTCTGGTACCGCCAGCGCTTCTTCGACGATGCGCTGGCCGTCAAGCTGGGTCGAATTCCTTTCGGCGATGACTTCGCCACCATCGACAGCAACTTCCAGAACCTGGCTTTCGGTGGCGCGCAACCCGGTAACTGGGGCAACAATATCTACAACTGGCCGATCGCCCAGTGGGCCGCGGTGATCCGCGCCAATGTCACGCCCGAGTGGTATGCCCAGGTCGGGGCTTTCAACATCAACGATAGCAATCTGGAGAACGATAACGGCTTCGATCTGCGCACCAGCGGCACCGAGGGCACCCTGTTCCCGGTGGAACTGGGTTATACCCCGACGCTGAACGGCATGGCCGGCGCCTACAAGCTCGGGTTCTACACCCAGAACGTCGACAACCGCGCCTATGGCGATGGTCCGGCGGATCGCACCAGCGATACCAATACCGGGCTCTACTACGTGGTCCAGCAGCAGGTAACGACACGCGATGGCAGCCCCGATCGCGGGCTGACGCTGTTCAGCATGGGCAATACCAACCATGGCGATACCGCGGGTATCGATCGCTATGTCTCGGTCGGCGCAACCTATCAGGGGCCGTTCGATGCGCGTCCGCAGGACGATGCCGGCATCGGTTTGGCCTATCTGCACGTCAACGACTACGTCGATTATTACAACGCCACGACGAGCGGTTCGCTCTCGCCGCTGCCGCGTCAGGGCCACGAGTACGACGCCGAGGTCTACTACAGCTTCAACCTGACCGGCTACCTGACGCTGCGGCCCAACCTGCAGTACGTGGCCAATCCGTCGGCCGTGGATTCGGTCGACAATGCCTGGGTCGCGGGTACCACGGTCAAGGCGAGTTTCTGAGCATGTAGACAATGGTCGGTATTCAAGGATGAGGTCAATGCTCGACTTTGGCCTCAGAAGTGACTCGATGGTCCTGTTCGACAGCTTCGTTTCGATGACGTTTTTCGACTAACTTGCGCGGTGGGTCATGAGATAGCGCTCCAGCTCCTCGCGATGGGGGGCTGTTGCCGGTCCTCGGCGAGAAACGGCAATAGCGGCCGCGGCATTGGCGGCGACACAAGCGTCATGAAGGCTCACGCCTTCGGCCAGCGCGGCTATCAGAACGCCGGTATGGGCATCTCCTGCACCGTTGGTGTCGATGGCCTCGCTAGGGAATCCAGCGATCAATTCGGCTTTTCCTGCTTCGCGAAGCCAGCAGCCACGCGGACCGTCGCGCACGACGATCCTCGCCGTTTCGGATAAACGATGGGCGATCATCGACAATGATTCGTCGAGGCCGACGATGCCGGTGAACTGACGTGTCTCGTCGGCATTGCTGCTCCATAGCGTGATGCGTGGCAGCAGCTGCTCGAGCAGCGTGGGAACGATCCGGGCCAGCATCGGGCCAGGATCGAAGACGACGGGAATGTCTCGGGTCAGACTGTCGAGCCAGTCGAGCAGTGGTGCAGCCTTGTCGGCATATGCCAGGCTATATCCGCTGACGTAAATCCAGTCCTGCGCCATGAGTGGAACGGCGTCGAGCGTCTCGATGTCGATTCGACTCTCGACTCCCGCTTGGGAAACGAAGGTGCGCTCGCCTTGGCCATCGATCAGCGCCACGCAGAAGCCGCTGTCGCCATGCTGGTCGGTATCGCTGGCGAGTATCACGTCCTCACTGCGTAGCGCCTCGCGAACCCTCTCTCCCATCGGTCCGATACCGTGACCGCCGGCATAGACCACGCGCATGCCATAACGACGCGCGGCCGTCATCACGTTGAAGCCACCGCCAACGTGATGTTCGGTCGAACTGGCCATGACGTCGCTGCCGGGCGTCGGAACAGCCTCGACGGTCATGACGATATCGACGATTGCCTGGCCGGTGTGCCATAGCTTGGGCGAGGTGTCGGTCATGTTTTATGCACCTTCACGCAGGGCAAGCAGGGCGTCGATTGTTGGCTCGAACTCGAGTCGATTGACCTGTTGGACCTGAGCGATCAGATTGCTCGGCAGCGCGTTCAGGCCTAGGCAGGCACCCAACATGGCGCCGAGGATGGCGGCGATGGTATCGGTGTCGCCGCCCAGGCTAGCGGCAAGGCAGAGCGCGCGTTCCGGGTCGTCACCGGCATGTTCGGCAAGGGCGAAGGCGGCCACCACCGATTCCTGCGCGAGTACCGAGGTGCCGACCAGATCGTTGAGATAAGTGATGGCTTCGGCATCGCTGGTTTCCTCCAGTAGCCGCCGCGCCCAGCCAATGCGGGGCGCGATACGCGCGCCGGCGAACCAATGACCGCAGGCTCCGCCCCGTTCGGCGAAGTCGATGCCGACTTGAATCGCCTCGGACAAACTCGCGCCGTTGAGTCCGGCGGAAATCGTCGCTGCTACCGCCGCGGCGCTGGCGATACCGAGCCCGGTATTGTGAGTCACGCTACTCGCAGCCTGGACAGCCGCGAGAAAAAGCTCGGGTGCGCGCACATCAAATGCGATGCCGACCGGCGTGATGCGCATCGCCGCGCCGTTGGTGGCGCCGAAGCGTCCTGCTTCTTCGGGCGCGATCCCTTCGGTGATACGTTCCAGCGCGCGCTTGGTGGACGGGCCGAGCAGATCCAGCGATCCGCGCGTGCGCATGTCGTCCTCCCAGGCGATAAGGCGCCGGGCGAAATCAAGCGGGGCGATGCTTCCACGGCCCTCGATCAACAGATCCGCCACCAACATTGCCTGTTCGGTATCGTCAGTAATGCTACCCGCCGGCATATCGGGGGCGATGGGTTGGTCGGCGCGGGCATCGACCAGCGTGGTTATCTCGCCGAATGTTTCGACGATCTGAGCGCGGCTCAGTGATTGGGTCGGCATGCCCAGAGCATCGCCCAAGGCGAGCCCGTAGAAAGCGCCGAGCGCGCGCTGGCGAGTCGAGTTAGCGTGATCGGCGGCGTCGGGCATGATCAGATTCCAAAATGCAGGTGAAGTCGAAAATGGGTCGGATCGAGCAGGCTCACCACGTGCTCGACCAGTGAGCCGTCATGGCTGAAGGTCGTTCGCGTGGAGCGTAGAAAAGGCGCGCCGACGTCACGTGCCAGCAGGGTGGCGTCTTCGGTGTCGAGATAAGCGATATCGACACTCTGCTCGCCGCGTTCGACCTCTAGCCCTGCGGATTTGAGTGTGGCGGTCAAAGAACCATCAATCAGGCCGCGTTGCGGAAGATCTGCCAGCGCTGGTAAAGCGGGTATGCGCGAGCGTTCCAGCGAGACGAACTGGCCGTCGCCGGTGAAGCGCCGACGATCCACGGCAATACATCGTTCGATACCATGGTGAGCCTGCAAGCTGGAATCCTTTATCGTCGCCAGCCGCAGCAGCTCCACCTCGAGCCCAGCGCCCGAGTCGGCCAGTGCCCGAGCCCAACCCCGCTGCTGGTCAATTTCCACCCCATCATAGGTCACGATGGAGCCGACGCCTGTCTGCGTTGCGATATAGCGTTGACGTTTTAGTTCGAGCAGCGCTTCGCGCAGAGTGCCACGACTGACCTTGAGTTCTTCGGCGAGTTGGTGCTCACCGGGTAACCGCTTGCCACGATGCAACCGGCCGCTACGAATCCGTCGGGTCAGCTCATCAATAACGCGTTGCTTCTTGTCAAATCGAACAGGTTTGTGCATGTTTGTTCTTGTACAGTGAAGCGAAACGTCGTTCAAGCGATTTGCGTCGATGTTGGCAACATGACGTGGCCATCAACGATAGTGCGGTCTGTTAGGCGTTCAGCCGGGTGAGGCGTGATGCCAAAGTCACCGTGACAAGTGACGCTCAAGAGGTGAGTGATCGAGAAGCATTGTGGCAGTGGCCTGAAAATAATCTGACAATGAAGAGGCAACACCATGAAAGGATATGGCTGCATCCGTTCCATCGTGCTGGCCGTGAGCTTGGCCTTGGCCTCCGGTCTCGTACAGGCCGACACGATTCGTGTGCTCAATTGGCAAGGATACGGGACCGACGAGGACTGGTCTCTCGAGAAATTTGAGAAAGCGACTGGTAATACCGTCGAACACGAATATTTCAACTCCGAGCAGGAGATGTTGACCAAGCTACGTACCAATCCTGGCACTTACGATGTCGTGCTGATCAACTCTGCCTACACTCGGCAGGCGGCCGAAGAGGGGCTGATCCAGCCGCTCGATCTGGCCGACTATCCGCACAGCGACGGTCTGCAACCACGCCTCGCCCACAATCCCAACCTCGAGTACGACGGCAAACTCTATGGCGTCGCCTGGCTGTGGGGCGTCACTTCATTCGCGATCAATACCGGGGCGTTCGACGAGAAGCCCAATTCCATCATGGAACTCTGGAATCCCGAGCACGCGGGTCGTCTCGGCTGGCGCGACGATGCGGTGGAGTCTTGCCAGTTCGCCGCGCTGGCGACCGGGCAGGACATCAACGATCCGAGCGACTACGACGTTATCCGCGAACGCCTGCACGCGCTCAAGCCGCAGATTCGTACCTTCTGGAACTCCGAGAACGAGTGGAACCAGTACATGTCTTCCGGAGAGTTCGACCTCGCGACCTACTGGAGCGGTTCAGCGGCGCGCTCGAAGCAGAACTTCGGTTTGCCGATCGAGTTCGTGGTGCCTCGCGAGGGTGCCATTGCCTGGCTCGATGGCCTTTCGCTGCCGACCGATGTGCCGCATCCCGAAGCCGCCAAGCAGTTCATCGACTGGATGATCGACCCTGAATTCTACGTGCAGTGGGATACCGAAGTGGGCGCGCCGATCTCGGCCAACGAGCAGGCGGTCGCACAACTGCCCGACGGGGCATTCAACAAGCAACTGATCGCGCAGCTCAAGGAGGTCGAGAACTTGCCGTTCATGGGGCCCATGAGCGACGAAACGCGAGAGAAGATGCTCGAGGTGTGGCAGGAAACCAAGACTTTCTACCAGGAGTAATTCACGGCGATGGCTGTTTCCGACACCACGACTGCGCCGATACGTCGCCATCGACCCTCGAATGCCAGAAGCATTCTAGGGCTGACCGGCCCGGCTTATCTATGGCTGGTCATTACCATACTCCTGCCGCTGGCGGCGATGTTCTACTTTAGCTTCCTGAGCGACGTGCCGCTGCCGGGGCGCGATTGGCAGGTGACGCTGTCCAACTACACCGCCTTTTTCCAGCAGGATTTCTATCGCACGCTGATGCTGCGTTCGCTACGTCTCGGTTTCGAGGTGGCATTGTGGTGTTTCGTCATTGGCTTCCCTTGCGCCTATGTGCTGGCCAAAACGATCAAGGGGCGCTGGCGCGAAGCGCTGTTTCTGATGGTGATCATCCCGTTCTGGAGCAATGCGCTCATCCGTGTGTTTTCCTGGACCATGGTGCTGCGCGGCAACGGTATTCTGGAGCGTTTTCTCGACTGGCTGATTCCCGGCTTCGGTTCGCTCAACCTGATGTTTACCTATGAGGCGGTGGTGATCGGACTGGTCCACTCCTATCTGCCGTACATGATCCTTACCTGCTACATCTCGCTGTCGACCATCGACGACGATCTGATCGATGCCGCGCGCTCGATGGGCGCCAGCCGATTGACGGTGCTGCGTCGAATCATTCTACCGCTGTCGATGCCGGGCATTGTCGCCGGCGCGGTGCTGATCTTCGTGCCGGTGATCGGTTCGTTCATGGAGCCGCGCATACTCGGTGGCCGGGAAGGCACCTTTCTGGGGACGGTGATCGAGGATCAGTTCACCTCGGTGTTCAACTGGCCGCTGGGGGCGGCGTTGTCGTTCATTCTGCTGGCCTGTGTGATGGTCATCTTCGCCGTCTTCCAGCCGATCCTGAGGAGGGCGTCATGAAAGCGCGACCGGTCAACCTGTTGGGGCGAGTCTATCTCGGCCTGGTGCTAGTGTTTCTGTACGTGCCGATCCTGGTGATGGCAGCGATGTCGTTCAACTCGTCGCAGTTCTACATGCTGCCGATCGATTGGAGCTTCGACTGGTACGTCAAGCTGGCTCACAACGATCGCTTGCTGGAGGCTGCACGCAACAGCATTCTGGTGGCGCTGGTCACCACGGTGATCGCCAGTGTGTTGGGTACGGCAGCATCGATTGCCTTTTTCCGCTACGACTTTCGCTTCAAGAAAGTGTTACAGGCGGCGCTGTTCCCGCCGATCGCCATTCCGTGGTTGATCACCGGCACGGCGATGCTGCTGTTCTTCTTCTGGAGCGGCATCGGGAGGGGGCTGCATGCGATGATTCTAGGCCACGTCGCCCTGGCGTTGCCCTATGTGATCATCGTCGTGTCGGCGCGGATCAAGGGCTTCGATCCCGACCTGGAGGCTGCGGCACGCTCGTTGGGCGCCAGTCCGTGGCAGGTGATTCGTCACGTCACACTGCCGTACCTTGCGCCCGGTTTCATCGCCGGGGCGCTGTTCGCCTTCGCGGTATCGTTCGATCAGTTCGTGATTTCCTATTTCCTCTCCGTGCCCGGCGTCAGCACGCTGCCGGTGGAGATCTATACCGCGATCAAGAAAGGCTTCACGCCGGAGATCAACGCCATCTCCACCATCGTGATCGTCTTCTCCATCACCCTGTTGGTGATCGTGTCCCGTTTCTACCGCTTTGGAGGCGATCGCTGATGGCATCTGTCACCGTTTCCCACGTCAGCAAATCCTTCGGCGACTTCCAGGCGCTGTCGGATGTCTCGATCGAGTTCGCTGATGGCGGCTTCTACGCGCTGTTGGGGCCTTCCGGTAGCGGCAAGACCACGCTCTTGCGCCAGATCGCCGGGTTCAGCTTCCCCGACAGCGGCGAAATCCGCATCGGTGGCGAAGCGGTGGAGTCCGTGCCGGTGGAGAAGCGCAACATCGGCATGATGTTCCAGAACTACGCGTTGTTTCCCAACATGAGCGTGTTCGACAACGTCGCCTTCGGGCTGATGGTGCGCGACACCCCCAGGAGCGAGATCAAGGCGCGCGTTGGCGAGGCACTGGAGCTGGTACGGCTTTCCGGCTATGACGAGCGCAAGCCGCATCAACTCTCCGGTGGCCAGCGCCAGCGCGTGGCGCTGGCCCGCGCGATCGTTTTCCGCCCGCAAGTGCTGCTGCTCGACGAGCCGCTCAGCGCACTCGACAAAGCCCTGCGACTTGGCATGCAGGTAGAGCTGAAACGTATCCAGCGCGAGGTGGGAATCACCACGATCTTCGTCACTCACGATCAGGAAGAAGCGTTGACGTTGAGCGACAAGGTCGGTGTGCTCAAGGATGGCAAGCTGCTCCAGGAAGGCACGCCTCGCGAACTCTACGAGCGACCGAGGACCGCCTTTGCGGCAACGTTCCTGGGGGATGCCAATCTGTTCAACGGTATTGCCGACGACGGCGAACTGGCGCTTGCCGATGGCACGCGATTGCGAACCCTCGAGCCGCTGGCTAGATCGGGTCGGATGACTTGCGCGGTACGCCCGGAGAAGATCGCCATCGTCGAGGACAGCGCACAGCTTTCCAGCGACAGCAACGTCCTGGAGGCCGAACTCGAACAGACCATTTTCGCTGGCAACAGCCTGAGCTATCTGCTGCGACATGGCGATACCAGCCTGCGCGTCTTCGCCCAGAATCGTGCGGCGGCTGACTTGCAGCCCGGCCAGCGGGTGCGCCTGGCCTGGTGCTCGGCAGATACCATCCCGGTCGAAGCATGAGCAGGGAAAGAAAGCGACGTCTTGGATGGGGAACCTGGAACCCGGATCGGCCAGCGGAACTGGTGCATCCGGAACTCGACATTCGTTTGACGCCAGTGCTTTATGCGGCCAGCGCCAACGACGTCTCGCTGCTGGCGCCTGGTGAGACCCGACTCGGTATGCGCTCGCTGGACGGACGGGAAGCACGCCTGCGCAGTGAATTCCACGGCACGGTGCTCGACTGGCGGTTCCGATTCGGCGAGAGCGGTGTCGAGATCGAATGGCGGACCCGAAAGAGCGGCGAATGGGGCTTGCGCTTCTGGGTTGCCCTGGTTGCCAGCGGCGGCAGTGGCTGGTATTTCGACGAAGCGACCAGCGAGCTGCAGGCCGAAGCAAGCGGCGGACTCGGAGATAAAGCGAGTGGGCGACTGCGTATAAGAGCAGCCAACGCACCTCTATTGACCACGTTTCATGAGAATCTCGACGCGCTGTGCGACGAGTTCGTCGACAAAGGCTACTTCTATCTCGGTTCGCGGGGAACGAGCGGCCCCGTCGCGGCTCTACGCTTCAATCTGGAAGAGGCGTCCCGGCAGCGTATCGTTTGTCGGGCCTGGCCCTGCGGTACCCCTGAATTGACTCAGGACGACTGGACGCTCGCCGATGATCATCCGTCCGGCAGCGCGCAGCAGGCGCTGCAGGCGATCAACGATGTGATGCGCTGGAATCATGTCTATGACGCCATCAATCGGCGGCCTTATACCGGGTTGACCCGCTTCTGGAGCGCGCGGAAATTCGGCGGTTTCGGCGTATGGCTTGACGATGTCGCCTTCAACGCCTGGCTCTGGGGGCATGTCGATCTTCAAGGCGCCAAGGACAATTTGGCGGCGATCTTCGCCTTCCAGACCGAGGCGGGTAATTTCCCCTGCCTGGTGACCGGCAACGACGCTTGGGTCGACCGGACCCAACTGCCGATTCTCGGCTATGTGGTGTGGAATCTCTATCAGCGTAGCGGCGACGAATCCTTGATCCACTGGGCCTTCCACAAGCTGTTGGCCAACTTCGACTGGTGGTGGCGCCATCGTGAGCTGGGCGGCGCGGGGCTGGTGGCTTACGGCACCACACCGGGTGTGGGGCGGGGCTTGTATCGCGGCACCAAGCTGGGCGCCAAGAACGAGTCCGCGATGGATAACAGCCCGATCCACGACGATGCGCCGTTCGATCCCGAGACGGGACTGCTTCAGGCTTTCGATGTCGGCGCCAACAGCCTGCTGGCGCTGGACAACGAGATGCTGGTGCTGATGGCCGATCTGTTGGGAGAGAAGGATGTTGCCGCCCGCCTGAGAGCGCGGCACACGGATCACGTTGCGCGAATACGCGATCAGTTATGGGATGGCGAACGTGGCGTGTTCGCCAACCGGCTGCGTGACGGCAGCTTCGTACGCCAGTTGGCGCCGACCTCGTTCTATCCGTTGGTGGCCGCCGCGGCGACGCCCGAGCAAATTACCTCACTGGTGGATAATTATCTGATGCCATGGGAAAAGTTTGGCGGCGATGTCGCGCTGCCTTCGGTCGCTCGCGACGATCCCTGTTACGCGGACAACGTCTACTGGCGCGGTCGCGTCTGGCCGACGCTCAATTTTTGGACTCAGCGTGGCCTACACCGTGCCGGGCTGCACGACCAGGCTCGAGCGCTCGCGGAAAAAAGCTGGCGGTTGTTCCAGGTTGGTTGGAAAAATCGAATCTGTGGCGAGAATTTCCACGCTGAGACTGGGGCCGTCACAGATCAGCCGGATACCGATACCTTCTATTCCTGGGGAGCATTGATGGCGGCGCTGGCCATTGCCCAGATTGGTGATGTGACGCCCTGGGATGTCGAGACGAAGTGACCTGATAACTGCCTGATAACGCATTCCGGTCATTTGGCGTGCGATGCAGTATGTGGTGTGGTCGCGGGTGCCACGATCAAGGCGAGTTTCTAGTCTTGCCGGCGCAACCGATGGCCGATGAACGCATCGGAACAACGCAAAAACGGCTGCCCGAGGGCAGCCGTTTTCAATGGTGACGCTTCGATGGAATCAGTTCGAATCGTCGCCTTCGGGTAGCGCATAGGCTACGACGTAGTCGCCCTGTTTCGTGCCCAGCGAGCCATGACCACCGGCCATGACCAGAACATACTGGCGTCCATCCTGGCCTTCGTAGGTCATCGGCGTAGTCTGGCCGCCGGCGGGCAGCCGGCCTTTCCACAGCTCGCTGCCGTTGGTGACGTCGTAGGCGCGCAGGTACTGGTCCAGCGTGCCGCTGAGGAAGGCTACGCCGCCGCCGGTCATGATCGGGCCGCCCAGCGCGGGCACACCCATCGGCAGCGGCATCGGCACCGGCGCGCTGTCGCGAACCGTGCCATTCTTGTGCTGCCAGACGGTCTGGTGGTTGTTCAGATCGACGCCCGCCACGTAACCCCAGGGCGGCGCCTGGCAGGGGAGGCCGAGCCTGGACAGGAACGCTCCCATGATCACGCCGTAGGGCGCACCCGCATTGGGCTGAACGCCTTCGGTCTCGCTGATGCGTTCGCCGCCATCGGCCTGCTCGCGCGGCACCAGTTGCGAGGTGAATGCCATGTAGGCCGGGCTGGCGAAGGCGATCTGACGTTCGGGGTCGACCGCGATGCCGCCCCAATCGAACACGCCGAAGTTACCCGGGTAGACCAATGAACCCTGCAGTGATGGCGGCGTGTACATACCTTCGTAGCGCAATGACTGGAACTGGATGCGGCACAGCATCTGATCCAGCGGTGTCACCCCCCACATATCCTTGCCATGCAGCATATCCGGGGAGAAGTTCAGCTCAGAGTGCGGCTGAGTCGCTGCGGTCCGGTCGCCTTCCACGGCGCCCTGCGGTGCCTCGATTTCATGGATCGGCACGATCGCCTCGCCGGTGCGTCGGTCGAGTACGTAGATACTGCCCTGCTTGGTGGAGGCCATCAGCGCCGGCTTGACGCCTTCGTCGGTCTGGATATCGACCAGCGACGGCTGACCGCCCACGTCCATATCCCACAGATCGTGATGGGTGAACTGGTGAGTCCAGCGAACCTGACCGGTATCGATATCCAGCGCGGTGACGCCGGCGCTGTACTTCCCTGCTTCCGGCGTGCGGTTGCCGCCCCATTGGTCTGGCATCTGGTTGCCCATCGGCAGGTAGATCAGGCCGAGTTCGCTATCGACGCTCATCACCGACCACATGTTGGGCGAGTTGCGGGTATAGGTCTCGTCGAAGCCGATCGGTGTGGTCTCGTCCGGGTTGCCGCTGTCCCAGTTCCAGACCAGGTGGCCGTCCTTGGCATCGTAGGCGCGAATGACGCCGGAAGGCTCGTTGGTGGACTCGTTGTCGGTCACGTGGCCACCGATGATCACCAGGCCATGGGCCACGGAGGGCGGTGACGTGGAGTAGTAGCCGCCGGCCGTGAAACTGCCGATATTTTGGGTCAGGTCGATAGACCCGTTATCACCGAAACCGGGACACATTTCACCGGTGTCGGCATTCAAGGCGATCAGACGCGTATCGGCGGTCGGCAGAAACAACCGACGCGGGCAGGTAGCCGTGGGCTCGTCTTCCACGCTGGCAGGTATGCCATCGTCGCCATTCGCGGCGTTTTCGCTGGCGTCGACATCGGCGCTGGCATAGGCCGGTTCGGCAGCATCGCCGTCATCTTCGTAATAGGCGACGCCACGGCAGGTCATGTGCGCCCAGCCCTTGAAGCTGTCGGCACTCTGGGTACTCAGCTTGGGGTCGAAACGCCATAGCTCATTGCCGCTATCCGGATCGAGGGCGATCACCTGGCTGTGCGGGGTACATACGTACAGCTTGCCGTTGACCTTGAGCGGGGTGTTCTCGGCGGTGGTCTCCGACGGGTCGTCGGGGCCCGGAATGTCGCCGGTCCGATAGCGCCAGACTTCTTCCAGTTTACCGACGTTCTGCGGAGTGATCTGATCGAGGGGCGAGTAGCGCTGGCCGCGTTCGGTGCCCCCATAGGAGGGCCAGTCGCCATTCATGGTGTCCGCCACGGCATCGTTCTGGCCGGGTGCATCGCGGGTGATCGTACCGTCGACGTCGTGCGGGTGGGTGAACTGGCTGGCGACGGCAGTCAGACCGGCGAGGACGACGGCAATCGAGAGCGCAGCGGCGCTGGCGCTCTTCATGCGTGTGATGCCCAGCGGGCGGCGAACCCAGGGCAGCAGTAACACGATACCCAACACGAACCACATGGCCAGGCGGGGCACCAGTTGCCACCAGTCCAGCCCGACTTCCCGGAGCGACCAGACCGTGGAGGCCAGCAGGAAAAGGGCGAAAAGCCAGATCGCGGCGCGTCTGGCGGCTATCAACAACAACCCGGTCAGGCCGACGCCGATTCCGGCAATCAGGTAGTACCAGGAACCGCCAAGTTGGCTCAGTTTGATGCCGCCAATCAGCATCGCAAGACCCAGCAGGGTCAGGATCAGGCCGACCAGGCTGGGCAACAGGCGTGTCTTGCTCAACGCCCCGCGCGTTTTCATGAATGTCTCCCTCGGAGGATCGAATGGCTCAGGCCGTGATCGTTTTACAGCTACGGCTAAAGTCTAAGGCCGCTGTGCAGCGAGCGTAAAAATACATCATTTAGTTAACAGGCTAAAGTTAATTTCCTCTCTGATGCTGTTGCCGCGCCCGCGTAACCCTTTTCGAACATGACGCGATTGGTTCTCGTCATAGGTCGGCATTGGATAATGTGATTATTTTTCAATTTTGCGATAGGGCGGATATCGAAGACGGAAAAGGTAGGGCGCCGTCATCGCTGGATTCGATGGCGGCGCTCTGTGGGCAGGACGACAAAACCGGCCATCCAGGAGGGGACAGGGCACTAGGCCGGTGGCGTCCCCAGCCCACGGTCCTTGGGCTTGCGGATCACCATGAAGTAGAAGAACACCGCGGTCAGTGCGATGAAGAAGAGACTGTCCGGGCTGGTGAAGAAGATCAGCGGGTTACCGTCGTTGATGGAAAGCGCTCGACGGCAGTACTCCTCCAGGCTCGGACCGAGCACGAACCCCAGCAGCAGGCAGACGGTGGGATACTTCTGCTTGCGCAGGTAGTAGGCCAGCACACCGAACACCAATGCCAGCGCCATCTGGAACGTGGAGTAGGTGGCCACATAGCTGCCCACCAGTGCCACGATGGCAATGCTCGAGTAGAGCACGTCACGGCGGATCGACACGATCTTGAGAAAGTAGGGACCGAGCAGGTAGAGCGTCAGCGGAATCAGGATCAGGGCGCTGACGAACAGCGAGGCGAACATCGGCGCGATCAGGTCGAGCTGCTGGGTCATGAACTGCGGGCCGGGCTGGAGGCCGTTGATCACCAGCACGCCGAGCACGATGGCGGTGGTCGGATCGCCGGGGATGCCGAACGTCAGCATCGGCACGAACGCGCCGCCGCACATCGAGTTGTTGGCGCATTCTGCCGCCGCGATACCTTCCGGGTTGCCCTTGCCGTAACGCTCCGGATGCTTGGAGGAGCGCATCGATTCGGCGTAGGAGACGAAAGCCGCCATCGAGCCGCCGGCGCCGGGGAGAATGCCGACCGCGTAGCCGATGACCGCGCTTTTCAGGTAGCGCAGTGCGCCGATCTCGCGGACTTCAGATAGCGGCGGGATGAAATCGCGACGTCTCACCTTGGCCGCCTTGATCATGCTCGGGTCGACGGTGCGGGTGCTACGGCTGTCGGCTTGGACCAGGAGCTCGCTGATGGCGAAGGTGCCGATGATCAGCGGCATCATGTCGATGCCCTGAACCAGCACGCCGGTGCCGAAGGTAAAGCGGGCCAGCGGCTGGACCACGTCGATGCCGATGGTGGCGATCATGACGCCGAACAGGGTCGCGATCATGCCCTTGGTGATCGATCCGCGCTGGGAAATGATGATCACGATCAGCGCAAAGGCGATCAGCGAGAACTTGCCCGGCGTGCGGATCAGCAGGGCCACGTCCGCCGCCAGCGGTGCCATCACCATCAGCAGCAGGGCGCCCAGCGAACCGCCGATCATCGAGCCTAGTGCGGCGTGACCGAGCGCCTTGGCACCCTCGCCGCGCTGCTGCATCGGGTAACCTTCCAGGGCGGTCATCATCGAGGATGGCGCACCGGGGATGTTGATGGTGGTGGCGGTGATGCTGCCGCTGCACATTCCCGCCATGAAGATGCTGGCGCAAGCCACCAGTGCCGTGGTCACGTCGAGGCTGTAGGTCAGCGGCAACAGCAGGGCAATGGCCAGTACCGAGGTCAGCCCCGGCACCGCGCCGAAGAAGGTGCCGATCAGGAAACCCCCGATCATGTAGAGTAGGGTTTCGGGATTGGCGAGGGCGGCGAAGCCACCAAGCAGCCCGGAGATCGCGTCCATGATCATTGACTCCAGAGAGTGGGCAGGCGGACCTGGAAGACGACCTCGAACAGCAGATAGCCCGCCAGGGTGATGGCGGCGGCGGCGATCAGCTTGGTCAGCCATTTATCGCGGAAGCCGCCGCCGAACAGACAGCAAAGCAGCAGTACGTAGACGAATGTGGCGACGAAATAGCCGATCAGATCGAACGCCAGCAGATAGCCCGCCGTCAGCACGACGACGCCGATCGCGCCGAGGGAGAGCCCGGCGTACTGGCGGCCGCTGGGAATCTCATCGTGGCTTTCCGCGTCGATGGACGACGATTCGGCGGATGCCCTGGCCCTGCCGCGCAGCGCATGAATCATGGCGCAGGAGAGCGCAATCAGCATGATGATCGCGGTCGCGATGGGGAAGAAGGACGCGGTCATGTTGCCGGCCTTCATCGGCGGACCAAGCTGGATCGCCGAGATCAGATAGACCAGGGTGATGAGCGCAAGCACCGCCGGCACGAAGAATTCACCACTCAGTCCAGCGCGTCGGGAAGAGTGCGGAGATGACGGTTTCAACGACATAGGGCACCTGAAGTCGCAGCGCTGCGCCATGCGAACGGCATGGCGCAGTGTGGATAGGAACGAACGCGAGTGGTCTATTTTTCCAGCACGCCCTGGTCGACCAGCTCATCCATGGTGTTGAAGAGCTGCTGCTGGGTATCGTTCGCCCACTGGGTCACGTCGTCGGCTCCCAGCCAGGCGGGCGTCACGCCGATCTGTTTCAGCCACTGCTGGAATTCGTCACTCTCATAGGCCTTGTGGTACGTGGCTTCCAGCTTCTCGATCACGTCGTCCGGCGTACGCGCCGGGGCCACCATGATGATGAAGCTACCCATCTGCAGGTCGAGGCCGGTATCGGTCTCGGTCTCGGTGACCGGCGGTACATTGGGGAAGCCTTCATTCTGGGTGTCGGAAAATTCGACCAGACCGCGCGCCTGGCCGGACTCGATCAGCGGTGCCAGATCGCCGAGACTGGTGACGACGGCATCGACTTCACCGTTGAGCAGGGCTTCCTTTTGCGACGCTGCGCTGTTGTCGTAGGAGACGATCTTGAACTTGGCGCCGGTCTGTTCCTGGAGCTGCAGCAGCGTCAGATGGGTTCTGGCCCCCATGTTCTGGATGCCGACGCGGATACTGTTGGGCTTTTCCTTGGCCGCGGCAATCAGGTCATCCAGCGTCTTGTAAGGAGAGTTTTCCGGCACGGTGATCGCATCGGCTTCGCTGGTGATGCGCGCAATCATGCGCATCTTGTCCATGTCGAAGCCGGGCAGCATGTTCTTCCACGGGATCGTGATGATGCTGTCATAGGTGATCGCGGCGATGGTCTGTCCGTCCGGGCGCGCTTTCATCAACTGGAGCAGGCCGGTTGCCGTCATGCCGCCTTCCACGTTCTCGACATACATCGAGACGGGCAGCGACTCTTCGGCGATGTTGGAGGCCTTGCGAACGATGGCGTCGGTACCGCCGCCGGCGGCTGCCGGCACGATGACGCGGATATCCCGATTCGGGAAGTCGGCTTGGGCGGTGCCTACCGTCAGTGATGCCAGGCAGGCGATTCCCAGCAGGGTTTTCTTGAACGTCATGAGGTAATCCTTGGCAGTGGGTGGACTTCGAGAGTGGGGGCGGCAGATCGAGGAGCGCTTGTGGTTGGAGGAGTGCACCTGGACCCGGCTGATTGGCTTGTGCCTTTGTAGTCGGTTTATTCGTACGATGTAATACAACCTTGGTTTGACACCGTGCATCTGGCCGAGCGACGGCACCAGTCGGTCGAGGCATCGGCACGTAGGCAACGACCTTCGTCGCTTGGGTCTCGCTAGAGGCTTTCGTTATGCTGGTCGGGCCTATCCGCGTTGACCCGCCCATCGCCTGTCTGGAGCCCCTGATGCCGTTACCCGAGTGCTGGTTTGCCGAGATGGATGTCCCCGCGGAGCTGGAAAGTGCCAGCCGCGAAGCCAGGCAGCGGTTGGAGGAGGCGGTAGGCGCCGGCGTGGAGCCGGCGGTCGCCGAGGCGTGGCATTCGCTGGACGGAACCCGGGGAGGCGAGCTCGCCCGTCTGGTGCTGCTGTCGGACTTCGCGCTGGATGCCCTGGCTACGCGCCCGGCGCTGCTGCCCGCCGCGCTGGAGATGGGCGAGCTTGAAGCGGCCCCGGACCGGGCGCTGCTGGAGGAGGTACTGCGCGAGGCGCTGGCGATGGCGGACAGCGAGGAGACGCTTCACCGCGTCTTGCGTCGTTTCCGCCAGGCGCGAATGCTCGGCATCGTCTGGCGCGACCTCAACGGTGGCGACATGTGGCGGACCGCCCGCGCCGTCTCCGAACTGGCGGAAATCTGCCTCGAAGGGGCGCTGGGGTGGCTCGAGGGGCATTTCGCGGCCCGCTGGGGGACGCCGGCTCCACGCGCCGACGGCGCGGCCCAGCGCCTGATCGTGCTGGGCATGGGCAAGCTCGGCGCCGGCGAACTCAATCTCTCCTCGGACATCGACCTGATCTTCGCCTTTCCCGAAAAGGGCACCACCCAGGGGGGAGCGCGAGAGTACGAGCACCAGCAATATTTCACCAAGCTGGGGCAGAAGCTGATCGCCGCGCTGGACGCGATCTCCGCCGACGGCTTCGTGTTCCGGGTCGACATGCGACTGCGCCCGCTGGGCGATGGCGGGCCGCTGGTCGGCAGCTTCAACACCTTCACCAGCTACTACCAGGACCAGGGGCGGGAGTGGGAGCGCTATGCCATGCTCAAGGCGCGCCCCGTCGCCGGCGACATCGATGCCGGATACCAGCTGCTCGGTGAACTCAAGCCCTTCATCTACCGCAAGTATCTCGACTTCGGTGCGATCGAGTCGCTGCGCGAGATGAAGGCGATGATCCATCGCGAGGTCAAGCGGCTGGGGCGGGACGACAACATCAAGCTGGGGCGAGGGGGGATCCGGGAGGTCGAGTTCGTGGTCCAGGCGTTTCAGTTGATACGTGGCGGCCGGGACACCGAACTTCAGGTGACCTCGCTGCGGGATGCGATGTCGCAACTGGTCGCGCTGGAGCTGCTGCCGCAGGCGGTGGTCGACGAGCTGCGCGAGGACTACGTCTTCCTGCGCGATCTGGAACATGCGCTGCAGGCGCAGCAGGACCGCCAGACGCAGACGCTGCCGGGCGACCCGGAGAACCAGGCGAGGTTGGCAATGGCCATGCGGATGCCGGACTGGGGGGCGTTGAGAGAGGCGCTCGCGGCCTGTCGTGAGCGGGTGAGACGTCATTTCGACGCGGTGATCGCCGATCCCGATGACGAATCGCCGTCCCCGGAGGACGAGACGGGCCGGCACGACGTCGCCTGGCGGCAGCTGTGGCAGGGGGAGGTGGACGACGCCGAGGCGGAGCGAACGATGGCGGCGGCAGGCTTCGAGCTGCCCGAGTCGCTGCGGCGACTGGGCGCCTTCCGGGACTCCCGCGGCGTGAAGTCGATGCAGCGGATCGGCTACGAGCGTCTCGATGCCGTCATGCCGCTGCTGCTGGAAGCGGCGGCGGAGAGCGAAGCGCCGAGCGTGGCCCTGGAGCGCGTGCTGCCGCTGATCGAGGCGGTGCTGCGGCGTACCGCCTATCTGTCGCTGCTGCGCGAGAATCCGCAGGTGTTGCCGTCGCTGGTCCGGCTCTGCTCGGCCAGCCCCTGGATCGCCGAACAGCTGGCCCGCCATCCCATCCTGCTCGACGAGCTGCTGACCCCCGCGACGCTCTACTCGCCGGCCGACAAGCAGCGGCTGGCGGATGAACTGCGCCAGACCCTGGCGCGGATTCCCGAAGACGACGAGGAGGGGTGGCTGGAGGCGATGCGGGTCTTCAAGCAGACCCAGGTGCTGCGCGTGGCCGCCTCCGACATCGCCGGGGGGCGCGTGTTGATGAAGGTCAGCGATTACCTGACCGCGATCGCCGAGGTGGTGCTGGATAGCGTATTGCGGATGGCGTGGCGCTCGCTGACGGCACGATACGGCCAACCCAGCGCCCGGGATTCGGCGGATCAGGCGGGTTTCCTGATCGTCGGCTACGGCAAGCTGGGTGGCATCGAGCTGGGATACGGCTCCGATCTCGACCTGGTGTTCCTTTACGATGCCGCTCCGCGGGGCGTCACCGACGGTGCCAAGTCGATCGACAACCTGGTGTTCTTCACCCGTCTGGGCCAGCGCATCATTCATCTGCTCACCGCCACCACGCCAAGCGGCACGCTCTACGAGGTCGACATGCGCCTGCGCCCTTCGGGCAATGCCGGGTTGCTGGTCTCCTCGCTGGACGCGTTCGCCGAGTACCAGCGCAAGGAGGCCTGGATCTGGGAGCATCAGGCGCTGGTGCGCGCGCGGGCAGTGGCCGGCGACGATGCCCTGGGCAAGCGTTTCGAGGCCGTCCGTCGGGAAGTGTTGGGACGAGAGCGCGACTGCGATGAGCTGCGTCGGGAAGTGGTCGGGATGCGGCACAAGATGCGCGAGCATCTGGGTAGCGGTGCCGAGGCGAGAGAGGCGGGGCAGTTCCACCTCAAGCAGGATGCCGGTGGCCTGGTGGACATCGAGTTCATGAACCAGTACGCCGTGCTGGCCCTGTCGGCAACGACGCCGGCCCTGCTCGAGGTTACCGACAACATGCGGCTGCTGGATGCGCTGGCCCAGAGCGGCAGGTTACCCGAGCAGGATGCCCGCGATCTGCAGGCGGCCTATCTGGCCTATCGCGACGCCAGTCACCGGGCGGCACTGGCCAAGGGGCGCAGCCTGGTGTCGGGGGAGGTCTTCGCCGATCATCGCGACACGGTCTCCCGGCTGTGGGATCGCTGGATGCGCCCGGCGTCAGACGATGAGACGAAAGATCACTGAAAACACCGTTTGATTAAGATAACATTAACGGGTCATGACGCCTGCGTTACGGTTCGGAGTGGCCCACCGTGTATCGACTTTCCCATCTCAATGAAATTGCCCACGGCAACGATCGGGCGATCTACCGGCATCCGGATCGGCCCGAGCGCTGCATCAAGGTGCCCCGCTTTCCCGAGCGCGGCAGCCACCAGAACGAGCGGGAACAGGTCTACTTCGACGTTCTGAAGGCGCGCGGCCTCGACGACTGGCGCCATGTCCCGGAATATTTCGGAGCGGTGGAGACCGATCATGGTCCGGGGCTGGTGTTTGGGCTGGTGACCGATGCCGATGGCCAGATCTCCTCCACCATTCGACAGTACCGTGATCGGGGCGAGACGGCCTGGTTCGCCACCCGTGCGTTCGCCGACGAGTTGCAGGGGCTGTATCACTATCTCCGCGACAACTGGATCGTGCCGTCCGATATCAACGACCGCAACATCGTCTGCCAGCGCCTGGCCGATGGTTCACGCCGTCTGTGGTTGATCGACGGCGTCTCCAATCCGGACTTCATGCCGCTGGCCAATGTCTGGCCCTGGTTCGCGCGTCAGAAAGTCGATCGTCGCATGCGACGTTTCTTTGCCAAGTTGAGCGACTACGGCTTGCTGCCCGAGCCCGAGAGGGAAGAGCTAGTACGCAGCGCACACTGAGTGATCGCAGTGCACTCCACGGCGCGGGACATTGCCGGAGTTCGGATGACGGCCTCTCGACTCGATCGGGAGGCCGTTTGCATTCGGTATCCGGAGATTAGCGCTCGGTCCGCGGGTTGCGGCCGATCGGATGCGGCTGGTTGCGGGCTCGGGCCAGCTCGATCTGCTTCTGCCGCTCGCGGGCACTGGCACGCGTCTTTTCCGGTAGCGAATCCCAGCAGTGGGGGCAACTGATCCCCGGCGTGTACTTGTCCGACGACTGGTCCGCGGTGGAGATCGGCATGCGACAGGCGTGGCACTGCTCGAATTCGCCCTCGCTCAGGTCGTGGCGAACGGTGACCCGGTTATCGAACACGAAGCAGTCGCCGCGCCAGCGGCTCTGCGCCTCCGGCACCCGCTCCAGATAGCTCAGGATGCCCCCCTTGAGGTGGAAGACTTCCTCGAATCCCTCATTGAGCATGAAGCTCGACGCTTTCTCGCAGCGGATACCGCCGGTACAGAACATCGCCACCTTCTTGTGGCGGCTGGGATCGTAATGTTGCCTGACGTACTCGGGAAACTCGCGGAACGACTTGGTCCTGGGGTCGACCGCGCCCTCGAAGCTGCCGATGGCCACTTCATAGTCGTTGCGGGTATCGATGACCAGCACCTCGGGATCGTCGATCAGCTCGTTCCACTGCTCCGGCTCGACATAGGTGCCGACCCGACGGTTCGGGTCAACGTCGGGTACGCCCATGGTGACGATCTCGCGCTTGAGCTTGACCTTGGTGCGGTAGAACGGATGCGCGTCGCAGTAGGATTCCTTGTGGCCCAGCTCGGCAAAGCGGGGATCGCGCTTGAGCCAGCCGAGCAGCGCGTCGATGCTCTCGCGGGTGCCGGAAACGGTACCGTTGATGCCCTCGTTGGCGAGCAGCAGCGTGCCCTTGACATCGAGGCGCTGCATCTGGGCGAACAGCGGCTCGCGCAGGGCTTCGAAGTCGTCGAGAGTGACGAACTGATACAACGCCGCGACCACGATCGCGGGATCGCTTGATGACATGCTCAGACTCCTGGTAGTCGCCCTCGCAAAGGGCGGACCGGGTTGGATGGCGCGACGGAGGCGCCGGTGATCGCCGCGCATTCTACGCCGCTGAGCGTCGGCGTCCAGTGACCGACCGTCGCAGCGGGCGGTGCGGGCTACCGCGCGGTTGCGGCGATATAACGGGCGATCATCAGATCGAGGTGGGCACCGCCGCCATTCTTGAACACGGTGATATCGCTCTCCGCCTCGCGGCCCGGGGCGCCGGCGAGCAGGTCGCGAAAATCGGCGAGGACGTCGGCCTCGGCGATGACGCCGGCGGCGAGGGGAATCTTCAACTCGCCGATATGGCCGAGCGTGGTCTCGCGGCTGTCCACGAACAGCCGGGCTTTCTGCAGTAGCGTATCGTCCGCTTCACGCATGTCGGCCTTGAACGCGCCGATCAGGTCGACATGGGTGCCTTCGCGGATCCACTCGCCTCGGAGGAACGGGGTTCGCGCCATGGTGGCGCTGGCGATGATATCCGCCGATCCGGCCGCCGTTTCCAGGTCGCTCACCGCCACCACGTCTAGGCCGCGAGCCTCACAGGCGCCGGCGAGTGCCCGCGCCTTGCTGTGAGTCCGGTTCCACAGGCTGATGCGCTCGAGGTCGGGAAACAGGGCGGTGTAGGCGTCGATCAGGCTGGCCGCGACGTTGCCGGCACCACAGATGAGCAGATGGCGGCTGTCCTGCCGGGCCAGCAGCAGCGCGCCCAGCACGGAGTCGCTGGCCGTCTTGATCTCGGTGACCAGCCGGCTTTCGATGATCGCCTTCAACTGGCCATCATCCGGGGCGAAATAGAGCATGGCGCCCTGAACGGTATCCAGGCCGCGGGCGGCATTGCCGTCGAAGACAGTGACCGCCTTAGCGCCATAGCCGATGCCGGGGATGAAACAGGAGCGATTGAGCAGCGTCCTGTCGGCAGGCCCCAGGAAGGTGTCGTCGATCTCCGGTCGGGCCGCGAGATGGCCTTGGCGCAGGGCCTCCACGGCGCCGGCCCAGGAGAGCCGGTCGCGGGCTTCGGTATAGGTGATGAGTCGGGTCATGGGGTCTCTCGGGGTTCGACGATCTCGGTGACGACGGCGGTCTTGACCGAGTTGGCGATAAAGCAGCCCCGGTGGGCCTGGTGGTGCATCGTCTCGAGCTGTTCACGCGTCGGTCGGCGCTCGCCGGAAAACGTCACCGCCGGGCGGAGCGTGACCCGCGTCATCGCCAACCGGCCGGCGTCGTTCTTTTCCAGCACGCCGACGGCGTTGTCCTCGTAGTGCTCGACGACGAAGCGTCGTTTGGCAACGATACCGAGAAACACCAGCATATGGCAGCTGGAGAGCGCCGCGACGAAGGCTTCCTCGGGATCGACGTTGGCATCGGCCGAGTAGGGGAGAGGGACGATGTGGGGAGAGGAGGAGGCGGCAACGGTGACGCCACCGTCGAAATGCCATTCGTGCCCCCGGCTGTAGCAACCGTCGGTGAACCTCTCCGTCGGCTGGCGTCGCCAGCATACGGTGGCCGTGTAGTGGGACATGAAATCCTCCTTCCTATTCGATCCCGCTGAGGATCGTTGCGTCGGCGACCGTATGCTCGTACTCGCCGCGAAGGCCCTGGAAGATCGCCTCGCGCTCCTCCCTCGGCTTGTGCTGGCTCGCCTTGCGCTTGCCCTCGATGCGCTCGACGGTTAGTTCGACACCGATGATGGCCCGACACATCTTGGCGATGAAATCCGCCGGCGCGTCGTCGATCGACCAAGGCAAGGCGCGCTCGCGCTCGAAGCGCTCGGTCAGTGCGCCTACCACGCCATACAGCCACGCGGGGTCGTCGATCAGATGCAGTCTGCCATGGACATGAACCACTTCGTAGTTCCAGGTGGGGACGACCTTGCCGTGCGCTTTCTTGGCCGGATACCAACTAGGCGTGATATACGCCTGGGGGCCGTGAAAGATCGCCAGCGCCCGATGATCGAACGCGCGCGATGCCAACGGGTTGGCCCGAGCGATATGCCCGCGAAGCCTACCCCCCGACAGGTCGCCCTCGGCGGGTTCGAACAAAAGCGGCAGATGATCGGCGGTTAGCCCGCTTTCGGCGCCGTGGGTGACCAGCGTGGCAAACGGCGATTGCTCGATGGTCAACTGCAGGGTTTCGGCATCGTCGAGTCGAAAATGGCTCGGTTGGTACATGCTAGCGCTCACTTCTCGTCAGTTGCTCGGTCATGCTCGACAGCGATCGTCGTTGGCGCCCGTTGGCGTCGAAGTTCTCGGCTGCGAGCCACTGCTCGTGGCAGGCGTGGAGCGCCGGCCACTCGCCGTCGACGATCGAGAACCAGGCCGTGTCGCGGTTGCGTCCATTGACCACCCGGTGCTGGCGGAAGACGCCCTCCGGACGGAAGCCCAGCCGCTCGGCCGCGCGTCGGGACGGGACATTGAGAGCATCGCATTTCCACTCCACGCGGCGGTAGCCGAGCTCGAAGGCGTATCGAATCAGCAACATCAACGCTTCGCTGGAGATCGGCGTTCGTGCCATGCGTGGCGAGAAGTTGAGATGACCGATCTCCAGCGTGCCGTCGGCCGGGGCGATGCGCAGGTAGGTTGCCATGCCCACGGCCCGGCCGTCGGCCAGATCAATGATGACGTAGCAGATCGGATCGCTGTCGCCACTCATCGTCTCCAGCCAGCGCTCGCATCCCGCCTGATCGTCGAAAGCACGGCCGCCCAGGTAGGTCCAGCGTGCCCTGGCCTCGCGATCGTTGGCGATACCGGGATCCGGCATCTGCCACGCTTGCCATAGCGACGGCGCATGCCGGCTTGGATCGAGCGGCTCCAGACGACAGAAGCGACCTTCCCGGACGCTCGCGTCCGGAAAAGGTGGCTCGCGCCAGTTCGGGATATCGCCGCCCACGGGCTGGCCGTATTCGTTGGTTGTCGTCATGGCATCAGACACTCAATAGGAAGGTGTAAAAGGCGTCGTCGCGTTTCCAGCCGAGTGCGTGGTAACGGGACTGGGCAGCGTTGTTTTCGACCTGGGTGCGCAGCATCAGCTGGGCAACGCCGTACTCGGACGCCAGTTCCCTGGCGGCCTGCAGCAGGGCGCTGCCGATGCCGCGGCAACGACCCTCGGGGACGACGAAGAGATCGTTGAGGATCCAGCGCGAACCGAGGGTGGTCGTCGAGGGTATCGGGAACAGCTGGGCGAAGCCGACGGCGCCGCCGCCAGCGTCATGAGCCACCAACAGGTGAGCGTCTCCACGCCGGTAGCGTTCGCCCAGAAAGGCCCGGGCGCTCTCGAGATCGCTTGGCTGTCGATAGAACTGGCGGTAGCCATCGACCAGCGGTGCGATATCGTCGATATCTTCGGGGGTGGCGACGCGAATGTCGGGCATGCGGGACTCCAGCAGGATCAGCGTGACTTGCCAGCAGTCTGGCGTCATGCTGGTTCTTCGATAAGAGCCAGTTTTTGCAAGAGCGAGAGAACCAGTGAGACAACCCAATGCGCATCGCCCGTGGATCGTCGAAGCGTTGACGATGCGACTCGCCACGCCGTCGTCACTGACCCTGACCCAGCGCCTATACCAGTCGCTGCGAGACTGGGTCCAGCAGGGGCAGCTCAAGCCGGGCAGCGCGCTGCCCTCGTCGCGGCAATTGGCACGCGAGCTCGGGCTTGGGCGCAATACCGTACTGGGCGCGGTCGATCGATTGACCGCAGAGGGGTTCCTCGAGAGTCGCCCCGGCGCGGGCGTCTTCGTCGCCGAGTGGGGCGCGGAGGTCGTCGCCGGGGCGAGTCCGGTGCCGAAGAGGGCGGCTGTATCACCGCCGCTTTCCGCCCGTGGCCAGCGCATTCTCGATGTCAGCAGCCTATTGGGCGATCGTCATTCTGCCTTCGTGCCGGGCGTGCCCGCGCTGGACCGGTTCCCGCGTGAGCGCTGGCAACGGTTGCTGCGTCGTCACCAGCAGCAGGCGCCGCTGGAGTGGCATGACTATCAGCATCGGGGAGGCGTGCCGGCACTTCGCGAGGCGCTCTGCGACTATCTGCGGCTGTCGCGGTCGGTGCGCTGTCGGCCCGATCAGATTCTGGTGACCCAGGGTGCTCAGCAGGGCTTCGAACTGATCGCCCGGTTGCTTGCCGATACGGGGGAGGCGGTCTGGATGGAGGAGCCGGGATATGGCGGTGCGCACGCCTGCTTTCTCTCAGCCGGGCTCGACATCGTGCCGGTACCGGTGGATGACGAGGGCATGGCAATCGCGACACTGCCGTCCTCGGTGGCGACGCCTCGGCTGATTTACGTGACGCCCTCGCACCAGTATCCCAGCGGCGTGACGATGAGCCTCAAGCGACGCACGGCGCTGATCGAAGCGGCCCAGCGTCGCGGTGCCTGGATCATCGAGGACGACTACGATAGCGAGTTCCGCTATGCCAGCGCGCCGATCGCTTCGCTACAGGGGCTCGTCGACGACGC
This sequence comes from Salinicola corii, assembly GCF_008298015.1. Classification (GTDB taxonomy): domain Bacteria; phylum Pseudomonadota; class Gammaproteobacteria; order Pseudomonadales; family Halomonadaceae; genus Salinicola; species Salinicola corii. The sequence goes on from NZ_VTPX01000001.1 coordinate 209,826, forward strand.
GCCGGTCATCTACGTTGGCACTTTCAGCAAGGTGATGTATCCGGGGTTGCGATTGGGTTATCTGGTACTGCCGGACCCGCTCGTCGAGCCGTTCAAACGGGCCAATGCACGACTTCACCGTGAGGGGCAGTACGTGGCACAGGCGGCGCTGGCGACATTCATTACCGAGGGGCATTTCGCGCGCCACGTCTCGCGGATGCGGGAGCTCTATCGGCTACGCCAGGCAGCCTTGCGCCATGCGCTGGCCCCGGCGGTGGCGAATGGCCTCGTGCTGTCGGCGGGAACGGCGGGCATGCACCTGGTTGCCGAATTGGAAAGCCCGGCGCTGGAGGCCGAACTGGTCTCTCGGGCAGAGCAGGCGGGGGTGCTACTGTCGCCGCTCTCGCGCTATTTCCTGCGCGCTCCCGCCCGGCCAGGCCTGGTGCTGGGGTACGCCGGCGCCACCGACATTGAGATCGCCGAGGCTGGCCGCTGGCTGAGCGATACCTGGTGCACACTGAGTCATCGTGACGGGGCGTAGCCCCAAGGCCGCCGGCGGAACCTGGGGTCAGGCGTCGCCCTCTCCCCGGGAATCGTCGGTAGAGCCTGGGGCCCTGGAGTGTTGGCGTTTACCGCGGGAAGAGCGGGGAGCGCTGTCGTCGCTGTCACCCGATTTCCGCTCACGGTCCACCTGGGTCCCGTCTCGTTCACCATCCTCGCGATCCAGGCCTTCGGGAAGGTAGAGCCGGGACGTCGGAATGGCCAGGCGGGCGCCGTGCTGGTCGATGATGTCACGAATTTTCAGCAGGATGGCCTGCTTGATCTCGTGGAATCGCTGCCAATCCGTCTCGAGGGTGAAGGCGTAGATCATGATATCCAGCGAGTACTGACCGTAAGTGACGAAATTGACCGTGATCAGCTCGTCCTGGTTGATCTCCTCGTGTTGCTGCAGCAGGTCGCGAATATCGTGGGTGATGTTTTCGATCTTGTCGATGTCCTGATAGCGGATACCGATGGTCTCCCACAGGCGACGGCTGACCATCCGCGTCGGGGTCTCGACGGAAATCTGGCTGAACCAGGCATTGGGGACATACAGCGGTGGCCCCGCAAAAGTCCGCACGGTGGTGAGGCGCCAGCCGATATCCTCGACGATTCCCTCGATCTGGCGCTCGGGCGATCGGATCCAGTCGCCGACCACGAAGGGCTTGTCCAGATGGACCACCATGCCGCCAAAGAAGTTGGCGATGACGTCCCGTGCGGCAAACCCGATGACCAGACCGCCGAAACCGCCCATGGCCAGGATGCTCGACATAGACACGCCCAGGATCTGCAGCCCGATCAGTAGCAGTGTGACGATCAGCACGGCGCCGACGATCTTGGTCAGCGCCGATGCCGAAGTGGGGTCGACGGGCTTGGCATGGCATTTGACCGGCGGGAACACCAGCCGCTGCTCCAGCCGCCGGAAAAGGCGAATGCCGCCCCAGGCGACTAGCAGGAGCGTGATCAAGGCGCCGAGACGCGAGAATAAGGTGGTCAGGCGCTCGATCTCGAAGTGCGTGCCGATGATTCCCAGGTCGACCATCAAGGCCGTGATCCAGACCCACCAACGCAGCGGCAGACGCAGACCGTGGAGAATGGGGTCGTCCCAGCGGCGTGGCGAGTCGCGGAGACGACGCTCCATCCGGCTGAGAGTGAAGTACAGCGTGAGATCGATGAGAAAAGCGACAAGGAGAATCAGTGCCGGGAGCACTATCCAGCCGGGGATATGCAGCCACTGGCCGAGCGCTTCCTGCGATTGGCTGAGGAGGGTGGTGGCTCTGTCGGGAATTTCCATTCACCTGCTTTTCGTGTTCGCACATCGATGCGCCGTGGCGCAGCGAAAGGATTGGTGAGCACACCGGTGTCTGTCTCGCGAGCGGTGCATCGACTGCAGAAAAGCGTAGCGGTGTGCTGCGGAGCGGTCCACTCGCGTGCAGGGCGCGCGGCGGGTTAGAGTGGTATCAACGCAGGCAGCAGCGCTTGGCTTTTCTGCCGCTTCCGCACGAACAGGGGGCGTTACGTGACGAGTTCCCGGCGGGAGATGGATCGATGATGCCATCGATATAGAGCCAGTCGCCCCGGTGACGCCGAAAACGAGAACGCTCGTGAAGCGTCTGGACCCGTGTGGCGGGCGTTGCATTCCATGGGCAAAAGCGCGCCTTGAATTCGATCGTGGCCCTCGCGCCGGTCGTGCGGGTGTCGACGATCTCGAGGCCCAGCCATTGATTGTCCCGCCGGTCGAGCTCTGCGCTCGTCAGGGTCGGCTCGAGCGCGCCGGGATCCCAGGTTCTGACCAGGTAGCTGCCCAGCCCGCCCAGCGCAAAGGCCGAATAGCGGGAGCGCATGAGCGCCTCCGGCGTCGGTGCGGTTTGCTCCGAGCGATGGTAGATCCCGCAGCAGCGATCGTAGTGCCAACCACTGCCGCAGGGACACGAACGGGAATCTGGCGCTTCGGTGACTGTGGTTGGAACATTCATTTGGGTAAACTACGCTATCATTTGTCGCTAAGTGTTAATGGTGCACTGCGCTTTGACCGGACATGTGGTAAAAGAGCGGCGCCGATTGTCAGAACCATCGTCAAGCCAGAATCAACGCCAAGTCATTCGACATGTGGGTCGACCACCTATGTTTCTCGACGAGTTCCATTCTACCGACGCGAACCGTATCTGTATCACGGCGGAACAGGCCAGTCGGTTCGCGCGACAGATCGCGGGCGATTACAACCCGATTCACGATCCCTGCGCGCGCCGTTTTTGTGTTCCGGGCGATCTACTGTTCGCACTGGTACTGTCTCGCTATGGATTGTCACAGCACATGACCTTCCATTTTTGCGGGATGGTGGGCGATCGTGTAGCACTGAGCTTTCGCGAGGAGGAGACGGGAACCGTCAGTGTCGTGGACGAAAACGGCAAGCGGTATCTGAGCGTCAAACGAGGCGGTTGGACGATCCGCGACCCCGCCACGGTGGAGACTTTCACTCGTCGTTACGTCGCCTTTTCGGGTCGCAACTTCCCGCATTACCTCAAGCCGCTGCTCGAGGAAAAAGGCGTGATGTTCAATCCCCGGCGTCCGCTGGTGATCTACGACAGCATGGGGTTCTCGCTCAAGGATCACGACCCCTGCGATCTGGACCTCGATTTTGCCGGTGCCAATCTGGACGTGAAGGGCAAGCGCGGAGAAGCGCACCTAGAGTTTCGCATGAGTTGCAATGGGCGTGATGTGGGTATCGGTTCCAAGAAGCTGGTCATCAGCGGTTTGCAGGATTACGACGCGGAGAAGATGGATACCTTCGTGACCAATTTCGCCCAGTTGAAAGCCGCCAATCCCTGCTCGGCCTGATGCCGGTCCCCGATGAGTGCTGCATTGCCGCCGCCACGTTGCGCTTGACATCACGTCGAGCCAGACGATTCGCGTTTTACCGACCAAACCGCTGATAATGTCATTCACTCCGACCCTGCCTCGATCCAATGGCTGCTGGTGCGGGCCGTCCACGTGAATGGGACTTGTCGTGAAAGAACACGTTACGCCGTTTCAGTTTTTTATCCTGGCGCTCTCTTTCTATGTCCTGGGGGCCATGCTCGCCGACATATTCCTCGATTTGCCCCCCGAGATTCGCCAGCTCTTCGGCTATCTGGATTACCTGGTCTGCTTCTTCTTCTTCATCGACTTCTGCCAGCGGTTCTATCGGGCGCCCAGTAAATGGCGCTACATGCGATGGGGGTGGCTGGATCTGCTGGCGTGCATACCCGCGGGGTGGTTGCAGGCGGCGCGGTTGGTGCGAGTCGTTCAGGTCATTCGCGTGCTGCGTGCATTGCGATCGCTGGAGTTGATCTGGCAACTGCTATTCCGCAATCGCGCCGAGGGCGTTCTGGCTTCGGCCGCGACCGCCACCGTGCTGCTGGTGGTTTTCGGCGCGATGACGGTGCTGATGGTGGAAACACCGAATCCCGACAGTCCGATCAATACCGCCGAAGAGGCGCTGTGGTGGGCCATCGTGACCGTCACCACGGTGGGCTACGGCGATTACTATCCGATCACGACGATGGGGCGCGTGGTTGCCGTGATGTTGATGGTCTGCGGCGTCGGCCTGTTCGGTAGTTTCGCCGCTTACGTCAGCTCGCTGTTCGTCGAGGATCAGGGCGAATCCGAGTCACGCCAGCACAAGGCAAACCGGCGAATGATGCGCCATATGATCGAGCAGGTGAGCGAGCTTCAGGAGGAGATCGAGTCGTTGCGGCAGGAGCTGCGCGGCCATCGTCAGGAGTTGGCCGAGCGCCATGGGCGCGAGCGAGACGGCGATAGCACGGAACGATAAAAGCGATTGCCATATTGCATTGTCAGGGAAATATAAGGGTGCTAACATATTTGGCATCGAATGCAGAGATCCTTCGCAGCAGTCGTTCGAGTCGCGTCTCCTAGTAACACCCCGCCTCGCCCGCGCATCCCCCCTCTTGCGCGGGCTTTTTTTGTACCTGCGATCCCTGATAGTCACGTCACCCTCCGGGCCGTCGCGTAGCGACGTCAACAATCGCTCCTGGCCGGCCCAGTTGGCAGCGTTGCTGGTTCAACTGCCACGTCTAAAGCACTCGTGCTTCGTCAACATCGGCGTAGACCACGACCTGGCTTCCTTCCGGTCGAAGAAAACGCCGACCTCGATTGAGCGTGTCGACATTCAGAGTCATGCCATCGCAGTCCACACGGTAGCGGATGACGTTGCCCAGAAGCTGGCGCTTGACGATCAATCCCGTGCAAGCCGGGCCCGGGTTGGGCGGAAGGTAACCTTGGCCATTTTCCTCCATCAGGTAGAGTGCTTCGGGGCGCAGAGCGAGTTTCCTGCCGTCGACGTGCTGCCCGAGTAGACGTCTCGCCGCACGAGCATCGAGCCGGTTGTAGGCGCCGACGAACTCGGCGACCTCTGCGCTGGCCGGGCGGGTATAGAGCGATTCCGCATCGCTCTGCTGCAGGATGCGCCCCTGGCCCATGAGGAAGATGCGATCGGAAAGCATCAGCGCTTCTTCCTGGTCATGGGTCACGAACAGAGTCGTCAGCGCCAGTTGCTGCTGTATCTCGCGAATCTGGTCGCGCAGATGTTGGCGAATCTTGGCATCCAGTGCGGAGAGGGGCTCGTCCATCAGCAGAATGCGTGGACGTGTGACCAGCGACCTCGCCAGCGCGACACGCTGGCGCTGACCACCGGAAAGCTGATGCGGATACTTGTGTGCGTGGTCGCCCAGCTCGACCAGTGCCAGCGTCTCTTCGACGCGTTCGCGACGGGATCGCGGCGCCACGCGACGCATCCTCAGGCCAAAGGCGACGTTGTCGCGCACGCTCATGTTGGGAAACAGCGCATAGTGCTGGAAGACCATGCCGATATCGCGCTTCTGCGGTGGGAGCCGGGTAATGATTTCGCCATCGACCTCGATCTCGCCGGCGTCGATATCGGTGAGTCCGGCGATTGCTCGCAACAGTGTCGACTTTCCGCAGCCGGAGGGGCCCAGCAGGGTCACGAACTCGCCTTGCACGATATCGGCATCGATATTCTGGAAGACCGGAGTGTCGCCAAACGATTTGGAGAGGCCCCGCAGGCGCAGATAGTTCGGTGCGTTGTCGGAGGTCGTCGGAGAGGGGACGGGCGTATCGCTGATCGACGTCACGAGATTTTGGGGGGCATGGGTCGTAGTCATCGATTGCGGTCCTTCGGGGCGGCGACCTCACTTCGGCCATTGCCGAGCCAAGTGAGAATGAGGATGAACAGGAACAGAGTGATGACGAGCGCGCTGGTGAAATGACCGCTTTCACGGCGCACGTTGAAGAGATAGATCTGAAGCGTCTCGAAGCGCGTGCCGACGAGCAGATTGGCGAAGACGAACTCGCCGATGAGAAACGAGAACGACAGGAAGACCGCGATACGAATGCCCAGGCGCATGTTGGGAAGCACCACCCGCAGGAAGGCGACGAGCGGGCTCGCGCCGAGCAATTGTGCGGCGTCCATCAGTTCGGCGGCATCGAATCCACGCAGACTGTTGATCAGCGAGCGATACATGAAGGGCAGGGCGATCGACACATAGGTGAAGATCAGAATCCACGGCGTCCCCACCAGGGGAAGCGGGCCGCCGGCGTAGAGTTGCAGCAACCCCACGGAAGAGACCACCGGCGGTACCGCGAACGGGGTCAGGACGAGCACGTCCATCCAGCGCTCCAGCCACGGAAAGCGAGTACGAGCGAGAAACGCCACCGGCAGAATCAGTACGAGCGAGAGCAACAGCGAGCTCGCTACCACAAACATCGAGCGTCCGAAGGCTTCCAGGAAGCGTGGCGTATGCCAGAGTCTCAGCATCCAGTCGAGGGTCAGCCCATCGGGTAGCAGCGTCGCTCCCCAGCGTGTGGCCAGCGCATATAACAGTGTGGCGGCAAGTGGCAGAGAGAGCGAGACGAAGATGGGGGCAAGGATCCACCAGTGCAGGGGTAGCCCGCCACCCGTGGCCGACCGACGGCGATCAGCGTTACTCGACATGGGTTCTTCCCCGGAGCAGGTGCTGCTGCACGAGTGTCATCGCTGTCAGCAGGGCGATCGTGATCAGCGACAACGCGCTTGCCAGCTCGGGTTGCAGGAACAAGTCTCCCGAGACCAGATTGGCGATGCGGATCGTCAACAGGTTGTAGTTGTTGCCGACCAGCGCGAAGACCGTGGCGTAGGTGCCAATGGCATTGGCGAGCAGAATCGTCAGCGTCCCCATCATGCTCGGCCAGAGCACGGGGAGCCCGATGTGGCGCCAGTAAGCGACTCGCCCCGCGCCGAGCAGGCTGGCGGCTTCTCGCCACTCCGAACGGAGTCCGGCGAAGGCAGGCAGTAGCAGTAGCATGCCGAGCGGAACCTGGAACCAAGTGTAGATGATCATCAAGCCGGTCCGGGAGTAGAGGCTGAACGATTCGAATAGTCCGAAGCGTTGGAGCGCCAGCGTCAATGCGCCGTTGGCGCCCAGCAGGATGATGAACGCGAAGGCCAGTGGCACGCCGGCGAAATTGCTGGTCATGTTGGTGAAGGCGATGAGCACCCTTCGCGTGCCGCCGCCGACGCGGGAAAGGCCGTAGCAGGCGAGCGTAGCGATGAGCAGACCAGCGAGGCTAGATACCAGGGCGATTTCGATGCTTCGCCACATTGCTTGACGGTAGAACGTCGATGCCGCGATCTCACGAAAGTGATCGAACCCCCAGCCCGTGCCAACGCGGAAGGCGCTCAAGGCGACGTAACCCAGTGGTGCGAGCTGAAACGCGCAGAATACCAGCGCAAAGGGCAGAAGACACAGCAGCGCGGGCGACCAGCGGTGTCCTCGGATCATTGCGCGGTGCTCTCATCGCTCAGTAGTGCGGCATTGAGTGTCTTGTCGTGATGTAGCCCCAATAGGGTCGCCAGGGTACCGCAGACCTCGGTTTGCCTGAGGTCGGTCACGCGTTGCGACGAGAAGCCGCTACCCAGTGTCCAGAGGGGGACGTGACGCTCCTCGGGCAGTGTGCCGGAATGGGAGCGATCGGCATTCATGCCGTGGTCGGCGGTCACCATCACCTGGTATCCCGCAGCCAGCCAGCGGGGAAGGTAATCGGCGAGGGCGATGTCCGCCTGGCGGGCAGCGTTGCGGTATTGCGGAGAGTCACCGCCATGACGATGGCCGGTATCGTCGATGTTCATGCTGTGTACCAGTAGAAAGTCCGGGTCATGCAGTCGACGCAACATCTCGGCATCGCTGAACAGATGATCATCGGGATAGTGGTCGCGCCAGTAGAAAAGACCGGCCTGAATGGCGACGTCGGCATCGTGTCGGAAGCGGTGCCGAGTGCGATCGAACGGTGCCTCGAGGTAGAGCTCGCTAATCCAATGATACGCCGCAGCGGCGGTTCGGCGACCTTGCTGGGTGGCAAGATCGAATAGGCTGGTACCGAGAGAGCGCCGTACCACGTCGTTGTTGACCACGCCGGAGTCCACCGGGCGATCTCCTGTCAGCAGACATTCGTAGAGCGGTCGCGATATCGCCGGCAGCTCGCAATCCAGCGAGTGATAGGTGCCGCGGCCCACCTCGCACAAGGCGTTGAGATGCCCCATGGCATGATGGCCCACGGTATGACTGAGGCCATCGAGAATGACCAGGATGACGCGGTTGGACATGTGAATGGCTCCGAGCCGCCCCGCGTGGGGCGGCGGTGACACAGAGGGGTCAGTGTTGGTGTACGAGGACTTCGGATTGCCACAGCTGTGGCAATTGATGGGCGCTCTGCTCCCAGGCGTCAAAATTCTCGATTGGTCGCGCGTTGGCGTATTCGCTGTTGGGCAGAAGTTTGGCAGCGGTCTTTGTGTCCAAATTCAAATGCTCGGCGCGGATCGGGCGAGCGTAACCCTTGGCCAGATTGGCCTGACCGGCATCGGAAAAGATGTACTCACGCGCTAGCTTGGCCGCGTTGGGGTGTTTGGCGTACTTGTTGATGATGGTGGAATAGCCGGAGATGACGGATGCATCGGACGGGATCACCACCTCGAAGCGATCGGGGTCGATTTGGTCACGGTAATTCAGGGCATTGAAGTCCCATAGCAGTCCGACCTCGACTTCTCCTTTTTCCAGTGCCGCGATATTGGGGTCGGCCAGCGACAGGCGACCCTGCCTGGCGAGTTCGGCGAATAGCTCCAAGCCGGGCTTCAGGTTGCTCTCGTCTCCGCCACGAGCGTAGGCCGCGGCCAGCACGGCGCTGTTGTTCTGCGCCCCCTGGCCCACCGGACCGACGGCAACGCTATAGTCGCCTTCGAGCAGGTCGGCGAAGGCGTGCGGTCGCTCGTTCTCCGGCACCAGCTCCTTATTGATCATCAGCGCGATGGTGCCGGTATAGGCCAGTGCCCAGTGGCCGTCTTTATCCTTGGCCCAGTCGGGAACCTGATCCCAGGTGGAAGGCTTGTAGGGCTGAGTGACGCCCTGCTGTACGGCAATCGGCCCGAAAGCGATACCCACGTCGCCAATGTCGGCGCTGGCGTTGTCTCCCTCTGCCTTGAACTTGGCGATCTCTTCGGCGGAACTCATGTCGGTGTCGGCGTGATCCAGGCCATATTGCTGTTTCAGGTCGGCCCAGGTGTCCTTCCAGTTGGCCCAGCTATCGGGCATGCCGACGCTGTCGACACGACCTTCCTGTTTGGCGGCGGTGACCAGTGCGTCCATGTCGGATTGGTCGGCCAGGGCTTGGCCAGAAATTAACGTCAGACCGATTAGTCCGGTCACTGATAAACGAGCGAATGGAAAACGAGGCGATCTCAAGACGGCGGCTCCTTGGATAAACATCGAGGCAAGAGTCAAAGGATCATGGTCTAGTCCAGATTAGGCGTAAGTCAGGCTAAAGGTCGCATGTGACGAAGAGGTGTCAGCGGGATGGCAGTGTGGTGACGTGATTGAGTCGGAATTCAGGTGCTCATTTGTCATGGAACAGACATGATGGCTGGATACCTTCTAGGCAAAGAACTGAACTAGACCAGGATTGCTGGATGACTTCGATGGCTCAATACGACGCTTCCGACAACGCCTCTGCGGAGCAATCGTTGTCGCCTCAGGCCAGCCGTCTGAGGGAGGCGCTACTCGAATTGGTTCATGGACTGCCAGAAAAGGGGAGCCGTCGCCTGCCATCGGAACGTCAGATGATGCTGGCGTTTTCAACCACGAGAATCACGTTGCGGGAAGCGCTTGGCCAATTGGAGAATGCCGGTCGGATCTACCGGGAAAGTCGTCGTGGCTGGTTCGCGGCGGCGCCAAGACTGCGCTATGAATTGCTCGCGGGCCTGCCGTTCCATGAAATGGTCGAGTCGCAGCAGCGGCAGGCCATGACGCATTTGTTATCAGCCGAAACCGTTGCCGCGTCACGAGGGATTTCACAACGATTGGGGCTGCCCGAAAGCGCTCCTGTTTATCGAATCGTACGGGCCCGAGCCATCGATGGCCGTCGGGTGCTATACGTTGAGCATCATCTGCGGCCTGACTGCTTCCCCGGGATCCTGTCCTTCGATCTCGAGGGGATGTCACTGACCGCACTCTATCGGCAGGAGTACGCCATTCGTATTTCGCGGGTAGACTACGAACTTGGTTCCACTGTCTTTGGCGGGCCGGCGGGGGAGGCGCTATACGCAGCGCCAGGCACGCCGGCGCAACGAATTACGCGAGTCAATCGCGACCAGAATGGCCGGATCGTCGACTGTGATGACGAATACTGGCGACATGATGCCATAGAATTGACATTGAGCGCGGTGCCCCGTCCGGGCTGAGGCAAGACGTGACTTTGCAGGTGCGGGGAATAACTCCTTTGCAGAGTCGGCACTTATCGGCCAATCCGGTTAGGCTGAACATGGGTTCTCCTACAGCAATAGCTCCACATCGTCACCGTTCCAGCGCACGACCCATGTGCGCAGGCGTTGCGAAGGATCCTCGAGGCACTGGCCGTCCGTCAGCCGGAAGTGGTGCTTGTAGATCGGGGAGGCGACGACCAGCTCGCCCTTGAGATCGCCAATGATGCCGCGGCCGATCACGTTGGCGCCGGAAAACGGATCGCGATTGTCGAGGGCGTACAGCTCTCCCGCGGCCTCGGGCGGTTTGATAGGCTCTCCCGCGGCTTCGGGCGAGTGAGAAAGCCTGTCGGCGGCTTCGGGCCGACCCGGTAGAAAGAAAAGCGCTATCTGATGGCCATCATGCCAGGCGACGATGCCGGAGCCGGCAACCAGGTCCGCCCGGCTGCACAGGCGAACGGGGTGTGAAGAGGAGGCAGACCGTGCTGCCTCGGTTTCCAGGATGAGTTCGCTCATGACGTTACCTCCACCGCCAGTGCGGCAATCTCTTCGGGGCGCGCAGGCCGGGGCTGGTCGCGTTCGCTGACGGCGATGATGTCGGGATCGCTGCGCTTGTCGTTGACGAAAGTGCGGAAGCGCTTGAGCTTGTCCGGATCCTTGAGCGCGTTGGCCCATTCGCACTCGTACTGATCGACCACGTGTTGCATCTGGGCCTCGAGTTCGCCACTCAGTCTCAGGCTGTCTTCGAGGATGACCGCCTTGAGATAATCGAGCCCGCCTTCCAGGTTCTCGCGCCACACCGAGGTGCGCTGCAGGCGGTCGGCGGTGCGAATGTAGAACATCAGCAGCCGGTCGATGATGCGCAGCAGTTCGGTATCGTCGAGATCGGTGGCGAATAACTCGCCATGGCGCGGACGCATGCCGCCATTGCCACAGACGTAGAGATTCCAGCCATTCTCGGTGGCGATCACGCCGACGTCCTTGCTCTGGGCTTCGGCGCATTCCCGGGTGCAGCCGGAGACGGCGAACTTCAGCTTGTGAGGCGAGCGCAGCCCCTTGTAGCGATTCTCGATGGTCAGTGCCATGGCGACGCTGTCCTGAACGCCATAGCGACACCAGGTGTTGCCGACGCAGGACTTCACGGTGCGGGTGGATTTGCCGTAGGCGTGGCCGGTCTCGAAGCCGGCGGCGATCAGCTCGCTCCAGATGTCCGGAAGTTCATGCAACTGGGCGCCGAACAGGTCGATACGCTGGCCGCCGGTGATCTTGGTGTAGAGGTCGTACTTCTTGGCCACTTCGCCGATGGCGATCAGCTTGTCCGGAGTGATCTCCCCGCCGGGAATGCGCGGCACCACCGAATAGGTGCCATTCTTCTGCATGTTGGCCATGAAGGTATCGTTGGTGTCCTGCAGTGGCACCAGCGAGGGATTGGTGATCGGCGCGTTCCAGCACGAGGCGAGGATCGAGGCGATGGCCGGTTTGCAGATATCGCAGCCCAACCGCCCCTTGCCGTGACGGGCATGGAGCGCCTCGAAGCTTTGAATGCCCTCGACCCGGATGAGGCCGTAGAGCTCCTGGCGGGTGTAGGCGAAGTGCTCGCACAGACTGCGGTCGACTTCGACCCCACGGCTTTCGAGTTCATGCTCGAAGACCTGCTTGAGCAGTGCCGTGCAGCCGCCGCAACCGGTGCTCGCTTTGGTTTCCCCCTTGAGCGCGCCGAGGTCGGTACAGCCGGCGTCGACCGCCTGGCAGACAGCCCCTTTGGAGACGTTGTGACACGAGCAGATCGTGGCGCTTTCCGGCAGGGCATCCGCGCCCAGCAGCGGCGCGCCCTCGCCCTGGGGCAGGATCAGGCTGGCAGGGTCGGCGGGCAGCGCGATGCCGTTCTGCACGTACTGCAGCAGCGTATCGTAGTAGCTGTTGTCCCCCACCAGCACGGCGCCCAGGGCGCGCTTGCCGTCGGCGGAGACCACCAGGCGGCGGTAGCCGTGACCGGCTTCGTCGATGAAGCGGTAACTCACGGCGCCTTCGGTTGCCGCATGCGCATCACCGATGGAGCCGACGTCGACGCCAAGCAGCTTGAGCTTGGTCGACATGTCGGCACCGCCGAACGGCTCGCAGCTATCCAGCAGACAGCCGGCCGCGGTGCGCGCCATGGTGTAGCCGGGGGCCACCAGGCCGAAGACCTGACCGTTCCACAGCGCACATTCGCCAATCGCGAAGATGCCCGGGTCGGAGGTATGGCAGGTGTCGTCGATCACGATACCACCACGCTCTCCAATCTCGAGACCGCACTCCCGTGCCAGCCGATCCTGGGGGCGGATGCCGGCCGAGAACACGATCATGTCGGTCTCCAGCCACTCGCCGTCGGCGAAGTTCATGCGGTAGCGGTGAGTATCGCCGGTCCCGATGTCACTCGTGGCACGGGCGAGATGTACCTGCACGCCTAGCGCTTCGATCTGGCGCTTGAGAGCGTCGCCACCTTCCGCGTCCAGTTGCACCGGCATGAGGCGAGGGGCGAATTCGACCACATGGGCTTCGAGCCCCAGCGACGTGAGCGCGTTGGCGGCCTCGAGGCCCAGCAGGCCACCCCCGACCACGACGCCGCGGCGGATTTCCCGATCTTCCAGCGACAGCGCCGCCTCGCGGATGCGGTCGAGATCGTCCAGCGTTCGATAGACCAGACGGGCATGGCCGCTGTCGTCTGTCTCGGGCGTGGGGATCGGCGGCACGAAGGGGTAAGAGCCGGTTGCCAGGATCAACTGATCGAAAGCGTAGCGGCCGCACTCGGTGACGACGTTGCGGGCGCTGCGGTCGATCGCGGTGACCGCTTCGCCCAGGCGCAGGTCGATACCGTGACGTGCGCAGAAATCCGCTTCGCCCAGCGCCAGCGCATCGGCGTCGCTGCCGCTGAAGTAGTCGGACAGGTGCACGCGGTCGTAGGCTCGATGGCGCTCCTCGCCGAAGACGGTGATCGTGTAGCGATGGTGGGCACCGCGCTCTACCAGTTGTTCCAGGCAGTAGTGGCCGACCATGCCGTTGCCGATCACCAGCAGGCGGGGCTTGTCGGTCGTCGCGACAGGGGTATGCGTCGTGGCAGGAGCGTGTGTCATGCCGCTTCCTCCAATTTCCGAGTGGCGCTTTCGGCCAGAAGTCGTGTGGCGTCATCGGCGCCGAACAGCAGTACTTCACGGCAGGCGCTCAGATCGTGTTCTTCACGGGCGTGATGGAAGTAACCGGGCCCGGCGGTGGTGTCGCCGTAGAGCACCGCGCCGACGAGTCGATTGTCGTGCAGCAGCAGTCGGCGATAGTCGCCGTTCTCGGGATCGGCGTAGACGAGTGTTTCGTGCCCGGGCGGGGTCTCGACCGGGCCAAACGCATAGATCGAGATATTCGCGACCTTGAGCCGGGTCGCGCACGGGCTTTCGCGATAGCCGCCGGTGGGCTGACTGCAGAGCCGAGCGGCCAGCACCTCCACCTGTCGCCAGATGGGATCGACCAGGCCGTAGGTGCGCCCTTCGAACTCGCAGCATTCGCCGAGGGCGTGAATGGCGGGATCGCTGGTCGTCAGCGTCGCATCGACGACGATACCGCGGGCGACATTCAGCCCGGATTGTCGGGCCAACGCCGTATGGGGTGTGATACCGGTGGCGACCACCACGCAGGCGGCAGGCAGTCGGCGGCCATCTTCCAGCCGCACCGTGGTCACGTTGCCATCGGCATCGCCTTCGCAGGCGGCGAGTCGCGCGTGGGTCTCGATGGCTAGGCCGCGACCTTCCAGCTCGCTACGTAGCCAGCTCGCCGCGGTCTCATCCAGTTGTCGGTTCATCAAGCGCTCGCTGCGCTGAAGGACGGTCACGGCCAGACCTCGCTTGCGCAGACCTTCCGCCGCTTCCAGTCCCAGCAGTCCGCCGCCGAGGACGACCGCACGGCTGCCAGCGGGCCGAGATGTGAGCCAGGTCGTATCGACGAGATCGCGAAACCCGCCCACGTTGCCCAGTCGAATGCCGGGAACGTCCGGTAGGGCAGGGCGCGACCCGGTCGCCAGCACCAGGCGGTCGTAATCCACCGGCTCGCCGCGGTCGGTGTGGATCCGGCGTCGTTGTCGGTCGATCGTGACCACGCGCTCGCCCAGCCGCCACGTCACGCCCGCTGTCGCGATATTTTCGAGGGGAAGATCGAGTGCGTCACGTTCGATCTCGTCGGCCAGCCACGACGACAACAGGATGCGGTTGTAGGCCGCCGAGGATTCCTCGCCGAGGACCGTGATGCGTTCTGGCCGTTCCGGGTGTTTCAACAACGCGCTCAGCAGGCGATGGCCAGCCATGCCGTTACCGACGATCACCAGGTGCGTCGGAGCGCTGCAGGGATCCGAGGGCAAGTTCCGGGAAGCGTTCGGGAACCTGTCTTGGCTACTTTTCTGGGACATGAAGTCTCTCCCATTCGCCGTCGTGGCTATCCTTCTGATGATGGCCAGCAACGAAAAAGGCGCCTGATGACACGAAGCGGGGCTTCGCGGCATCAGGCGCCTTTGCCTGAAATTCGAACAGTGTCTATCTCGCTGTCATGCGATGGATGCCAACAGCGTTGCGGGCATCGTTTCGCGTCGACGCGACCGCCGTTGGTCGTCGTCATGTTAGACGAAGCGAAAAGCGTGCCAACGCAGCCTCGACACTGACATTTCAGTGTGATGAGGAATGTCTTCTGTTTCCGAGAGATGCCTGACTCCCGCATTTGCGCAACATCGGTGCGCAATCGGCGACTATTGCACCAATGCGTGCCATGTCATCCATCGAAGCGCTGGGGCGACGCCGATAACGTCCTGGTTCGAATGCGGCAAAACCTTATTCTGCGGTCTCCATGGCGATATTGGCCCCATTCTTGCTTTTTTTGGAGCATGCAACGCAGTTGATCAGAGATTTCTCGTCTCGATCGACACCATCGATGCCAACGGCGGTATCGGTTTCTTCGGGGCGATGACCCTATCGATAACGCGCCGGCGGGTCATCTGATTCGCCGTCAGCAGGCAACGAGGCCTGACGTCACCTTGGGTGATGTCAGGCCTTTTTGCGTTTTTGGAGGCTCGTATGTCAGATCAGCAGGCCAAGGGCTGCTCGATTATCGAAGACACCTCTACCTGTCCGGCTTCTAGGGACACCACCCCCTGTCCTCCCTTTAAGGACACCACTACCTGTCCGTATTGTGGCGTCGGTTGTGGGGTCGTCGTCGAGCATGACGGCGAACGGGTGAGCGCCGTCGAGGGAGATCGCACGCATCCGGCCAATTTCGGCCGGCTCTGCGTCAAAGGCAGCGCCCTGCACGAAACCCTGGGCGAGGAAGGGCGCTTGCTGCGCCCCCGTGTCGATGGCAAGCCGGTGGATTGGACGACGGCGCTGAATGCCGTGGTCAGCCGGTTGGCGTCGACGCAGCGCGAGCATGGTCGAGACGCGGTGGCGGCATATCTGTCCGGCCAACTGCTGACCGAGGACTATTATGTCGCCAACAAGCTGTTCAAGGGGTTTCTCGGCACGCCGCACGTGGATACCAATTCACGGCTCTGCATGGCCTCGGCGGTGGCGGCCTACAAGCGTGCCTTCGGGGCCGATGCCGTGCCGTGCTGCTACGAGGACCTGGAGTGCGCCGAACTGGTGGTATTGGCGGGTTCCAATCTGGCCTGGAACCATCCGGTACTCTATCAACGCCTGAAGGCGGCCAAGGCGCGTAATCCATTGATGCGGGTGGTGGTGATCGATCCGCGCGTGACCGACAGCTGCGAGATTGCCGATCTCTACCTGGGGCTCGCGCCGGGTAGCGATGCGCGGCTGTTCAATGGCCTGCTGGCGTGGATGGAGGAGAAAGGTCGGGTCGATCGCCGTTATCTGGAGCGCCACACCCAAGGATTCGAGGCGGCACTGAACGCCGCCCGCGAGGACGACACCCGCCTCGCGGCCATCGCCCGCGACTGCGATGTCGATCCCGAACGGTTGGAGACCTTCTTCTACTGGTTCGCGACCCATCTGCACGTGGTGACGCTCTACTCCCAGGGCATCAATCAGTCGAGCAGCGGCACCGACAAGTGCCAGGCGATCATCAATTGCCACCTGGCCGGGGGCAAGATCGGCCTGCCGGGCGCCGGGCCGTTCTCGATCACCGGACAGCCCAATGCGATGGGCGGTCGTGAAGTCGGCGGGCTGGCCAACCAGCTGGCCGCACACATGGACTACCACACGCCGGGCGCCATCGATCGGGTCACCCGTTTCTGGCAGACGGCCTCGCTCGTGCCGACGTTGCCGAATGAGCCGGGGCACAAGGCCGTCGAGCTGTTCGACGCCATCGAACGCGGCGAGATTCGTGCGATCTGGATCATGGCCACCAATCCGGTCGTCAGCATGCCCGACGCCAACCGTATCAAGCGCATCCTGGCGGCCTGCCCGCTGGTCATCGTCTCCGACTGCATGGCCAATGCCGAAGTGCTGGGAGTGGCGGATATCGTGCTGCCGGCCAGTAGTTGGGCGGAAAAGGATGGCACCGTAACCAATTCCGAACGTCGGATCTCGCGCCAGCGAGGGTTGCTTCCGCCGCCCTTTGATGCTCGCCACGATTGGTGGATCATGAGCCAGGTCGCGGCCGGACTGGGTTTTGGCGAGGCGTTTGCCTATACGCATCCCGCCGATATTTTCGCCGAACATGCGCGGCTTTCGGGTTTCGAGAACGCATCCGACAAACCGGGCGAGGGTGCCAGGTTGTTCGACATATCCGGCCTAGCGGCGCTCGATCGGGCCAGTTACGAGGCACTGGCGCCGATCCAGTGGCCAGTCGGCCGCCACGCACCCGGGGGCACCGCCCGGCTGTTCGAGGATGGCCACTTCGCCACGCCGGACGGCCTGGCGAAACTGCTGCCGGTGCGTCCGCGAGCCCCGCAGCAGGAGGTCAGCGCTCAGCGACCACTGCGGCTCAATACCGGACGAATCCGCGATCAGTGGCACACCATGACCCGTACCGGGCGCGCGTCTCGTCTGATGAGTCATCGGCAGGAGCCCTTCGTCGAGATGCATCCCGCCGATGCTGAAAGCCATGGAATCGCTGACCAGCAACTGGTCGAGCTCGACGGTATCGGGGGACGGTATCGGGCGCGAGCACGACTGGCCAAGGGCCAGCGACGTGGCGAGCTGTTCGCGCCGATGCACTGGAACGACGCCTTCAGCGGCCAGGCCAAGATCGGCGGGCTGATCGCGCCGATGACCGATCCGATCTCCGGTCAGCCCGAATCGAAACAGGGCGCGGTAAGCCTGAAACCGCTCGAGACGGCCTGGGAGGCGACATTGATCGTTGCCGGCGATCTCGCCGGGACGGTAGATCCACGCGACGACTGCGCGTACTGGACACGCATTCCCATGGCTCACAGCCTGCGCTGGCAGCTCGCCGGCGAGCCGGCGTTGGAAAATCGCGACTGGCTGGCCTGGGCCGAGAGCCGGCTGCCGCTACCGGCGACACAGTGGAGCCGGGACAGCGCTCGGGAGCGGCTGCGCGCCAGCGGCCTCGAGGCGGGCCGACTGCGGTGGTGGCTGATGGTGGGGCCACCGGCGGCGTTGCCGGCCCTGCACTGGCTGGATGCCTGTTTCGCCCGTGGGCCGGATGCGTCGCTGGACCCGGCCACGCGCCGACGCATCCTGGCCGGTTGTGCCAGCGGTGCCCGCGATCAGGGAGCGATCGTCTGCAGCTGCCACCAGGTCGGCCAGCGTTCGATCGTCGAGGCGATCCGTGCCGGCGATACCAGCGTGGAGGCGCTGGGGGCGCGGCTTGCCTGCGGTACCCAATGCGGCTCCTGCCTGCCGGAATTGAAATCCCTGCTCGAAGAGGAGAGCGCCCATGTCAGCGTATAACCCGTCACGCCCGGTATCGATCAAGGTGGGCCAATGGATGGCTCGCGTCTGGCAGACCGGCCGGGAGCGCCTGACGAACGAAGGCCGACGTTCGACGACAGGCACGTCGTCGGCCGAGCGCGGTCACGTCTACCTGGTCGGGGCCGGCCCGGGGGCGGCGGATCTGCTGACGCTGCGTGCCGCGGGTCTGATCGAGCGCGCCGAGGCGATCGTCTACGACCGGCTGGTGGGCAAGGATATCCTGGCGCTGCTTCCACGGGGTTGCGAGCGCTACTACGTCGGCAAGGCGCGCGGCCACCACAGCGTGCCCCAGGCGGAGATCGGCCGCCTGATGGTGCGCCTGGCCCAGGCCGGCAAACGCGTGGTGAGGCTGAAGGGCGGTGATCCGGGCATCTTCGGTCGCCTGGGGGAAGAGCTTGCCGCGCTCGCCGAAGCCGGGATCCCGGCGGAGATCGTCCCCGGGATCACCGCCGCGTCCGGTGCCGTAGCGGCCATGGGGATGCCGCTGACGGATCGCGCCCATGCCCAGCAGGTTCGCTTCATCACTGCGCAGGCCTGTCGCGAAGACCAGGTTCTCGATTGGCGTGGTTTGGCCCGGCGTGACGAGACGCTGGTGTTCTACATGGGGTTGAGTCGTGTCGAGACCATCTGCCAAGGTCTGACTGGCGCCGGGCTGCCCTCCGACTGGCCGATCATGCTGACCGCCAACGCCTCGCTGTCGCAGCAGCAAGCCCTGGTCGGTACGCTGGCGGACATGCCGGAGCGACTCGCCGCCAGCCCCTTGCCGTCGCCGTGCCTGATCGTGGTGGGTAGCGTGGTGACAATGGCCAGCGCCTGGGTCGGACGCGACGCGACGGCCACGACTCGCTGAACGGCACTGGGCAGGGTGGCCGCCGGCGCGTAAACTCCGCGCCTTCCTCTCGATCGGAAACGACCATGAGCCAGCCATCAGGAACGACCATGAGCCAGTTGCCTCCCTGCCCGCAGTGCGGTTCCGAATTCACCTACGAAGATGCCAGCGTTCTCGTCTGCCCCGAATGTGCCCACGAGTGGACCCTCTCCGAGGCCACGAGCAGTGATGCCGACGACCGACGGGTTACCGATGCCCATGGCACGCCGCTCGTCGATGGCGACAGCATCACCGTGATCAAGGACCTCAAGATCAAGGGCTCTTCACAGGTGGTGAAAGTGGGCACCAAGGTCAAGAACATTCGTCTGGTGGGTGGCGATCACGATATCGACTGCAGGATCGACGGTATCGGAGCGATGAAGCTCAAGTCCGAGTTCGTCAAGAAGGTCTGACATCAACAGGGTCTGACATCAAGAAGCTCTGACATTGAATCGACGCCGGCTCCGGCGTTGGATCTATCGGGCTCTCTAGTCGTCGAGGCCGTCGATCGGCTTGGGATTCAGCATCACGGGTGGGGCCATGATGGACTGGAAGATCTCTCGGTTGGACCGCGCTGACACGCTCGATATAGAAACGGTATCGCGTTGGACCTTCGACGCCTGGGGCGGACTCCACCCGCACACGACGTTCGACGAATGGCGGGACGACACCCGCGAGGATTGCGGTGCCAGAGGCGTGCCTTCGGTATTCGTGGTCATGAACGATGGCGAGCCGATAGCTACCGCGAGCCTGACACTCAGCGACATGAGCACTCGGCCCGCCATGGGGCCCTGGCTCGCCTCCGTTTTCGTCCTGCCGGCTTGGCGCGGCCGCGGTATCGCCTCGGCATTGGTGGCGACGGTGGAGACCGAGGCCCGGGAAGCGGGTTGTCGGCGACTTTATCTCTACACACCCGACCAGGTGGCGCTCTACGCGCGGCTGGGCTGGGTGCCCTTCGAATCCGTGATCTATCGTGGCGAGCGCGTCACGTTGATGCACCAGGACCTCTGAAAAAAGCCGCTACCCGAAGGCAGCGGCGAAGATCGCATGGACTCGCGATGGAGAGGGGCGTGATGACAAGGCGTCATCGCAGGGGTGCGCGCTCAGCCGACAGCAGCCCCCGCTCGGCATCCCTAGTGACATGGCGCTCGCCCTCGGCCTGGCGATAGGCCGCATCTTCGGTCGCTTCTGTCTCCGTGGAGAACCTGACCGCGAGCGCGAATAGCGAGGCGGCGATGACTGCCAGACCCAGATAGAAAAGACCCTGTTGATAGGAGAGCGATTCCGAGCGAAACAGGAAGCCGGCGGCCACGGCACCGGCATTGCCGCCGGCACCGACGATCCCCGCCACCGCGCCCAGCGCCTGCTTGTTGATGAACGGCACGACGCCGAAGGTGGCACCCTCTGCCATCTGCACGAACAGGCTGAACACCAGCATGATGCCGATCGCCACGGCCAAGGTCTGCATCTGGGCGAAGCCGATCAGCGCGATGCCTTCGCACAACAACGCGATGAACAGCCAGCGTACGCGTCCCTTGAGCCCGCCGTTACGCGCGAACAGGTCGGAGAAGATGCCGCCGAGGGTGCGGGCGAACAGATTCATCAAGCCGAACAGGCCTGCGATCAACCCCGCGGTGGCCAGGTCCAGTGAGAAGGTATCGAAGAAGTAGATCGCGGCGATGTTGTTGATCGTGAGTTCCACGCCGAAGCAGGCCGCGTAGACCACGAACAGTGCCCAGACGCGAGTATCCCTGGCGGCGGCGGTAAAGCTTTGCATGGCGCCGTGTTCCCGTGCGGCCGGAGGGAGTTCGCCGCGGGCACGCAGGTCGCTGAAATTGCCGTCGGGCGCGTCCTGGGTGAAGTGGTAGTAGGCCAGGCCGGTCAGGAACAGCACGATCCCCGGCACGACCATCGCCAGTCGCCAGCCCAGCGTTTCGCTGACACCCAGCATCAGCACGCCGGAAAACACCAACGGCATCAGGATCTGGGTGGTACCGCCGCCGAGATTGCCCCAGCCGGCGGTCGTGGCGTTGGCGGTCCCGACCACGTTGGGCGCGAACATGACGGTCGAATGGTACTGGGTGATGACGAAAGAGGCGCCGATCGCGCCGATTGCCAGTCGAGCCAGCAGAAAAGTTTCGAAGCTATCGGCCAGACCGATCAGCATGACCGGCAGCGATCCCAGGCAGAGCAGCCAGGTGTAGGTCTTGCGTGGACCGAGCCGGTCGCAGAGCAGCCCGATGACCAGTCGGACGGCGATGGTGATCGCCACGGAAGCGATGATGGTATTGCCGATCTGTGTCTTGGAGAGATCCAGGTCATCGCGCACCACGGCCATCAGTGGCGCGATGCCGAACCAGCCGAAGAAACAGACGTGAAAGGCGAACCAGGACAGGTGGAAGGCGCGCATCTGCGGTGTAAAGAAACTGAACAGGCGGATCTTGTTGGCTTTGTGGCGGATGTCCATGAAGATCACTCTCCGATGGTGACGGGCATGAAAAAACGGCGTCCATCGCTCGTCATGCAGGGCATGAGAAGCGATGGACGCCGTTGTCCGTTGCGGGCCTCGACCGTCGTTGGCCGGGCGCCGGCGATGATTGGGTCGGGAGTCGTCTGACGACACCCCGGTCGGGCCGCCGTTGGTCCGAACTCATCGAGTCAAGCAGAAGGCGTACCAGAATCGCCGTTAGCGACGAGATTCAACAACATAAGCCCGATCCCGTGATGCACGACGACGGAAGCGCGAGCGGATGGAGCCTCAGGTCGGTGCAACGACCCCGCTCACTGCACCAACAACGTCTGGCGGGCGGTTCGAGATCCTGGTTCAGGCTCGCCTGGGTTCAGAGGTGCTTCGAGGAGAGCATCTCTACCAGGTCGATCACGTTCTGGGCGACCTCGATCAGTGGCTTGCTCTGGTCCATGGCGGTCTTGCGGAGAAGCCGATAGGCCTCGTCCTCGGACAGCTGCCGGTGCGTCATCAGCAACCCCTTGGCGCGATCGATCCGCTTGCGATCGCGTAGTGTCCGGCGGGTAGTTTCGAGCTCGTCGCTGATCTGCTGCAGCCTGGCGTTCTGCAGCTGTACCAGGTCGATCAGCGAGCGACTGAAGCGTGAATCCATCGTATTGGCGGTCAGGGCGCCAAGCCCCGCTGCCTGGTCCGAGGCCGGTACCTCCAGCAGCAGGTTCAGCGGAGCCGCCCACGGCTCCCCATTCAATGCCTCCTGCGGACCCGAGCCATTTTCGATGTCGCGTTCGGTCTGGACGATGCGCTCGCGGCAGCTGTGCTGAAGCTCCTCGACCAGACGATCCTCGATCCCCTTCATGGCGTCGATGCGCTGGGTGGCGATCGCGAACCACTGCTCGCCGGGATCGTCGAGATCGCCAGGTAGCGGTGTCTCCTGCGTCGCCAGTTCACGCAGCCGATCGATGGCGCCGTGAACCGGCTGGTCGAGCTCCCGGCGCCAACGAGAGGCCAGGTCGGCACTGGCGAATTCGGCGAAGGTCTCGAAGCAGCGCTGCTGGGCATCGATCAATTGGCGTAGCGTCTGGCGATGGGCCTCGTCGAAGGCGCCCAGCGTGAAGCCGAAGGCGCCGCAGGCGCGCTCCTGTCCGGCGAGTTCCTTGCCCTGGATGAAGTGGAACAGACACACCAGCACGCGGGTGATTTCGATGTCGCCGGCGGTATCCGCGGCTTCGAAGATGACCGATAGCAGGTTGCTGATCAGGCGGTTGAACAGCCGCACGGCGTCGTCCGCGGTCAGGCGGTGTGCGTCGATCTCCAGGCGGATGCCGGGGAGCGCATCGAGCCCGTGCCAGACCGCGGCGACCCGGATCAGCAGGCGGGTGTTGGCGAGCCGGTGCGGGGCTCGGTCGGTTTGCGGGGTTGCCCACTCTTCGAGGCGCTGGCGAAGCGTGATCTCGGCTTGCCGGCTGTCGGCGATACGCTGTCGGCGTTGTGTGGCGAAACGTCGGCCTTGTGAGCCGAGATAAATACTGGAGGCGCCGCGCTCGCGCTGCAGCGCATGCACGAAATGGCTGATATCGCCAACGACGGCGGCGGTTTCAGCCAGGCCGGTCAACTGCTCGATCTCGGAAATCTTGGCCGCACGCAGCAGCCGGTCGATCGCTTCCATGGGTCACGGAGCCCTGTGTCGAATTATTGTTGTCGGAGTCATCTTGCCGATGCGCTGCCGGTGCTATCGTTCTCGCGAATTCTACCAAGGTCGTAACCGACTCTACCGCGTACGCCGAGGAGGCGCACGCGGTCAGGTCTCTGGAAGGGGCTGGAATTGCGGACGGATCGAGGCCGAGACGGCTCCGTGTTCGCCGCGAGACGGTTCGATCAATGACGAGGGCGGCGGGGGCCAGCCGGGATTGGCGTGATCAGTCGCTCTTCGAACGGACTTCGTATTCGCCGTCGAGCACGCGCTGAGAGCGCCCGGGGGAGGCGTCGCCGCCGTGATCGGCGCTGCCGCCGGCGTACTGAGCCTGGGACGCACGAACCTGCTCGGCGCGCTTGTTCATTCGATGGCGGAGAAACGGCAGCATCGCCCAGCCGATGATCAGCAGGAAGAGGCCGAGCAGGGTGCCGATAATCAGCATTGCGCCGAAAAGCAGCCAGGTCAGTAGCAGTCGGATGCCACTGGCTCCGTGGCTGGGGCGGGCCTGCTGAACGCGCTCGCGCCACTGCTGGGCGGTGCGCCAGGCGGCGTTGTCCTTCTGGCGGTTGTCGGTCATCCGTTGGCACTCCCAGTGTCGCGATGTTCGGAATTCAGCTCCTCGCGGTGCAGGTCGAGTTCGAACTGCCCTTGCTGCGCATTGTAGCCCTCGATCTCGACATGCCCATCACTATCGACCTCGAGCTCCGCGAAATGTTGCATCCCCTCGGCCCGGGCTTTCGAGAGTGCGGCATTCAACTCCTCCTTGGTCAGACCCCAGTCGGGGGCGATCGACTTCCGCTGACTCTCGCGCATCAACGTGCCCTCGTTCAGCGTCATCGCGACATCGAGTTCCCAGCCATCGGCGCGCCAGCCTTCGATCTCGAATCGATTGTCATCGTGATCGGCATCCAGTTTCTCGTAGCGATTGAAACCGTAATCCTCGGCGCTGTTGAGCAGCTTCTCCAATTGACCGTAGGAGAGTGTGGTGTCACCCGCCAGGGCGTTGGCGCCGAAGCCTCCGCCGAGCGCGACGGCAGGGAGTACCCATAGACGATTTTTCATGACGGACCTCCTGAGGAGCGTTTTCCGGTAGGCGCTGGTTGCGCCAGTCGGCCGTAGCCGACCCTGTCACCCGTTATACGATACGCGCGAGGACCTTGCGTCGAACTGACGACGACATTCATGTTGCGTTAATCGCCCGTCGATGACCGGAATGTCGAACCGAGCTCGTCCGACTGAATGTTCATGTCGGATTCATGGCAACTGCGGCACACTGATAGCATGAAACTTCGCGACCCTCTTATGCTGCTGCTCGTGACCATGCCGCTGATGATGAGCGGGGCACTGGTACCCGTGAGTGCCGATGGCGACAATTGGCGGGATCTCCACAAGGAGGTCAAGGAAGGCCATCTGGTCGGTATCGACGAGATCATGGATTGGCTGGAAGCCCGCTATGAGGGGCAGATTCTCGAGGTCGAGCTGGAGCAGGAGGATGGCAAGATCGAATATGAGGTGGAAATGATCGGGCCTCGAGGACAGGTCGTCGAATTCGAATTCGACGCTACCAACGGCGAGTTGTTGAGCATCGAGGGAGTCAATATCGAGGCGATGAAGAAGTCGCCCTGAGTTATTTTTCATCAGCCACGTTGGCATCGGTGACGTTGCATGCAAGTGATGTCAGACGTGGACCATCGCTTGGCGATGACGCCAGCGAAGCCTTGAACACGGAGTCGGTAATGAAGGTACTGTTGGTCGAGGACGATGCGGCTCTCGCCGAGGCGCTGGCGGATGCGCTGGCCGAGGCCGGGTTGCTGATCGAGTCGACGACCACTGGGCGGGAGGCCGACTATCTGGTCCGCACCGAACGTTACGATGCGGTCATCCTGGATCTGGGTCTGCCCGATGGCGACGGTACGCGCTGGCTCTCCCAGTGGCGAGAGGACGATATCGACCTGCCTGTCCTGGTCCTGACGGCGCGGGAGCGCTGGTCCGACAAGGCCGCGGGTTTTTCCGCGGGTGCCGATGATTACGTGGTCAAGCCGTTCGAGACCGCGGAAGTGCTGTTTCGCCTGCGCGCGCTGGTCCGGCGCAGTCACGGTCATGCCCATCCGGTGATTCGGGTGGGGGAGCTGACCCTGGACACACACTCCGGCAGCGTCTCCCTGGCGGGTCGCCCCATCACGTTGACCGCGCAGGAGTCCCGACTGCTCTCCTACCTGATGCAC
Organism: Salinicola corii; assembly: GCF_008298015.1. Lineage (GTDB taxonomy): Bacteria > Pseudomonadota > Gammaproteobacteria > Pseudomonadales > Halomonadaceae > Salinicola > Salinicola corii. Next base: position 235,307 of record NZ_VTPX01000001.1, read on the forward strand.
GCCTCGCCACGCATCGTCAGTCGGGCCGAACTGGTCGAGCATGTCTACAACCGCGACCATGAGCCCGACTCCAACGTCATCGACGTGCAGATCAGTCGACTGCGCCGCAAGTTCGGCCGCGCCCGGATCGAGACGCTTCGAGGCCAGGGCTATCGTCTGGTCGATCTCGAGGCCGGCGTTTGAAGGGCAAAGGCATGAAAGCGTGGCAACCTCGGTGGCTGGTGCGATTGGGCGAGCGCCTGCGCCTGGCGCCATTGGGCGCGCGTCTGCTGGTGGCGTCACTGATGCTGGTCATCGTGCTCCTGCCATTGGCCGGCATCGGGCTGAGTTACAACTTTCGCCAGTCCGCCACCGCTTCCTTCGACAGCCGGCTCGAATCCCAGCTCAATGCGCTGCTGGCCGGGATCCAGGTCGACAACGTCGGTCAACGTCTTCAACTCAATCGCTCACTGGGCGACGCTCGCTTCGACCGCGTCTATTCCGGCTGGTACTGGCAGGTGAGCGACGGTGGCGATCTCACCATGACCTCGCGCTCGCTGTGGGACCAGCGTCTGCCCGTCCCCGGGCACCACGAGGGGGTCAATATCTATGAAGTCAGCGGTCCGCGTGACGACGCGCTTCGCATGATCGAACGTGATCTCCGGCTGCCGGGCTATCGCGACGTTATCCACGTGGCGCTGGCGGGTTCGACCGCGGAGCTGGATCACGAGGTCGGGCGCTTCGAGCGACTGCTGATCCTGTCGCTGGCCACCTTTGGCGTGTTGCTGCTTGCGGGTCTGGCGCTCCAGATGCGCTGGGGGCTCGCGCCACTGAGGCGGATGTCCGCCAATCTACGGGCGGTGGAGGAGGGCGAGAGCGAACGGCTTGACACGCAGTTGCCGGTGGAGCTGAAGGAGTTGGCGCTGGCCATGAACGGGGTGCTGGAACGCGACCGACGCTTGATCGAGCGCGGTCGTGCGGCGGCAGGCAATCTGGCGCATGCATTGAAGACTCCCGTCAGCGTGCTCAAGACCCTCTCCGAGCGTTTCCCTGAAGCGCAGCGCCAGCCAATCAATACCGAACTGACACGTATCGACGATGCGGTGCGCCATCATCTGGCGCGAGCGTCGGCAGCGGGCGGGGTGGCGTTCTCGGGGCGGGTGTCGATTCGCGACGCGATCGCCCCTGTCGTCCAGGGGCTGGCCAAGTTGGCCGAACGCCGCGGCATACGCTTCGATGTCGATATCGACCCCAGGGCGGCGGCGCGCATCGACCCACAGGATATTCAGGAACTGACGGGAAACCTGTTGGAGAACGCGCTGCGTTGGGCGGACGGTCGCGTCATGTTCCGAGTCTCCCGGGTACCCCAGGGGGTGCGCCTGCGGATCGAGGATGACGGTCCGGGGATGACCCGCGCTCAAGGTGAATCCGCCTTGGCCCGAGGCGTACGGCTGGATGCTCGTGGCTCTGGTTCCGGCTCCGGGGGGTCCGGGCTGGGACTGGCGATCGTCGAGGATCTGATGATGCTCTATGGCGGCACGCTGCGCCTGGAGCGTGCCGCTCTGGGCGGCCTGGCGGCCGATGTCTGGTTGCCTGCCTCACCGGTTTCCGCGCAGGCGGATAATGCGGGCAGCGAGACGTCGTCGTCCGATTGAGCGTTGATGTCGTGGCGCCCGGGACACCCGATCATCATTACACGCCTCAGTGGATTCAGTGAGCACGGAGTTGCCCCCGGACCACGGTTCGGAAGCCACGTTGTTCCGGCGATTGAATCGCCGCCAACGCCAATTGCAGCGCTTGCTGCGCGATTTCCGGCAGATTGTGGTGAATGCAAGGGATATGCACGCCGAACACGTCGCTGTGCTCGATGTCGTCGATGCTGAATAGCTGGATGTCCTGCTGCGGCACGATGCCCTGCTCGTGACAAAGCTTCAGCACCGCCATGGTGATCTGGTTATTGGCCCCGATGATGGCTTCTGGCCAGGGGTGATCGCGCAGATAGTCGCGCAGCGCGCGGTAGGCCGGCTCGAAGCTGAAATCGCTGTAGATCACCTCGAGCGATACCGGTCGGCTGCCGATCGCTTCACGCAGCCCGGACATGCGTCCGATCGAGACCATCGAGTCGGCCGGGCCCGACACGGCGAGCAGTTGCTCCATCCCCCTCTCCAGACAGTAGCGCCCGGCCTGATAGCCGCAGTCGAGATTGTCGATGTAGACGCCGCCGTAGTGAGCGGCCTTGAGTTCGCGATCGACCAGCACGACCGGAATGCCCGCCGCCTCGAGGCGATCCAGGTAGGCCGGATGGTAGTCGATGTCCGAGGAAATGACCGACAGGATGACGGCATCGACGGAGAATTCGATCAACTTGCCGATCGCCTCGTCTTCCAGGGTTTCCGACTCGTAGGAATCGAAGACCAGCACCGTATAGCCCCGGGCCCTGGCTGCCAGCGTGATCTCCCGGGTCATCCGGCCGAAGAACGGGTTGCTCATGTTGGGATTGACGACGCCCAGTGTACGCGTGATCGCGGGATCGCGGTTGACCGCCTGCGACTGGGAGACGTAGTTGAGTTCGCGGGCGATTCGCAATATCTGATCGCGGGTCTCGGTGTGCACCTTCTCCGGAGAAGAGAAGGCCCGTGAGACCGTGATCTTGCTGACGCCGGCTTGTCGGGCAATATCTTCGAGCGTGGTTCGAGGCATCGACCTCATCTCCCTGGTGACACTCTTGGTTTTTCGACCTGTCGAGAAGGTGGTTGGCGAGGCCGGGCGGCCGGCCTGGCTCAGTGAATATCATGAGCAACTGATATCATTTTGTGTCATTTTATAACATCGATATTGTCGGTGGGAGGTGGCTTTTTCTCTACTACTTAGGTCTATTCAAGGCATTAAACATTGGTCTAATAATAAATAAACAGCTGATTTTAATGGATAATTTAAATCGCCATCCGCTTGATTCCTTCAGTGTTAACGCTATGATTTCTTCTTGATGTCATGTGCGTAAGGGCAGGCATCCAAGAATGCACGGTCGATCCTCTTCCCCATAACGCCAGCCTGGATAGATTGGGTCGGATCGTATCCGTGGGATCGTTCGATGCTCGGCGTGACAGCCGTCGAATGCGACCGCCGTCGAAAACCATAGCAATAACGAGCGCTACGAGAGGAATTCCAGATGAGACTTGCCTTGTTTATTTCAGGTATCGGGATCGCAGGCTTGAGTGCCTGCTCCGCGGCCATGGCGCAGAGCACGGAAATCACCGTCGCCACCGTGAACAATCCCGATATGGTGACCATGCAGAGCATGATGTCGGCATTCAAGGACGCGCATCCGGATATCAAGGTCAATTGGGTGACGCTACCGGAGAACGAGTTGCGGCAGAAGGTCACGACCGATATCGCCAGCGGGGCCGGCCAGTACGACGTGGTGACCGTGAGCAACTACGAGACGCCGATCTGGGCGCAGAACGACTGGCTGACGCCGATGGAGAATCTGCCCGAGAGCTATGACGTCGATGATCTGCTCAAGCCGGTGAAGGACGGCCTGTCGGTCGATGGCACGCTCTACGCCTTGCCGTTCTACGCGGAATCCTCGGTGACCTATTACCGCAAGGATCTGTTCGAGAAGGCCGGTATCGAGATGCCGGACAAGCCGACCTGGAGCCAGATCGAGGAGTTCGCCTCCAAGATTCACTCCCCCTCGGATGGTGTCTATGGCATCTGTCTGCGCGGACTGCCCGGATGGGGTCAGAACATGGCGCTGTTCGGCACCATGGTCAATAGCTTCGGCGGACGCTGGTTCGACATGGACTGGAAACCACAGCTAACCAGCGATGAGTGGAAGAACGCCGCCAACGCCTACGTCGACCTGCTCAACAACTACGGCCCCCCGGGCGTAACCTCCAACGGCTTCACCGAGTCCGAGACGCTGTTCGCCAACGGCCAGTGCGGCATGTGGGTAGACTCCACTGTGGCGGCCAGCTACGTAAGCGACCCGGAAACCTCAAAGGTCGCCGACAAGGTAGGCTTCGCTCAGGCGCCTTACGAGACGACCGAGAAGGGATCCAACTGGCTGTTCACCTGGGCGTTGGCCGTGCCGCAGTCTTCCAAGAATCAAGAAGCGGCGAAGACCTTCGTCGATTGGGCGACCTCCAAGGACTACATCCAGGCCGTCGCGGATGACAAGGGCTGGCTGGCGGTGCCGCCGGGAACGCGCCAATCGACTTACGCCAGCGAAGACTATGTCAAGGCGGCACCGTTCGCCCCGCTGGTAGAGACGGCGATCAAGAGTGCCAGCCCGAATGACTCCAGCGCGCAGGAAGTACCCTATACCGGCGTGCAGTTCGTCACCATCCCGCAGTTCCAGGCGATCGGTACGCGGGTCGGCCAGTTGATGGCGGCGATGCTTTCCGGTCAGAGCAGCGTCGATGAAGCGCTGCAGCAGGGGCAGACCTTTACCGACCGCATCATGCAGCAGACCGGCAAACCGCAGTAAGCGATTCGCCACGGACACCGCCGATCCGCCAGGTGATCGGCGGTGTCGCTGCGTAAGTCGGACCAGTGGTTGCATGACGCAATCCAAAGCCACGGGAATCACGCATGAAAGCCATTTCTCGAACCGCCTCGACCACCGCGCCATCCGCCGAAGTGACCGGTGCGCGCTCGTTCGCTCGCACCACGCGACTGTTGATGGCTCCGGCGGTCATCTTCCTGCTGATCTGGATGCTCGTGCCGTTGGCAATGACCATCTACTACTCGTTCCAGCAGTACAACCTGATCATGCCGATGTACAACGGCTTTGCCGGGTTGACCAATTTCGCCATCCTGTTGAGCGATCCCACTTTCTGGAAATCGCTGGCCAATACCCTGATCATCGTCGCCGCCAGCCTGGTCATCACGGTTTGCCTGGGGCTGGCGCTGGCGCTGCTGTTCAACCGAACCTTCGTCGGTCGTGGTGTGGCACGTACTCTGGCGGTCGCGCCGTTTTTCGTGATGCCGGTCGTGACCGGGCTGATCTGGAAGAACATGCTGTTCCATCCGGTATACGGTCTGTTCGCCTGGGTGGCTCGACAGCTGGGGCTGGAGCCGGTCGACTGGCTTGCCCACTATCCGATGCTGTCGGTGATCATCATGATTACCTGGGAATGGACACCGTTCGCGCTGCTCGTACTGTTGACGGGCCTGCAATCGCTACCGGAAGACCAGATCGAGGCGGCCAAACTCGACGGCGCCAGTGCCTGGCAGGAGTTCCGGCATATCGTGATTCCGCATCTGGGGCAGGTGCTCTACGTCGTGGTGATGCTGGAGAGCATCTTCTTCCTGACCTCGTTTGCCGAGATCTACACCACCACTAGCGGCGGTCCGGGCACCGCGACCACCAACCTGCCGTATTACATCTTCCAGACCGTGTTCCAACAGAACGACATCGGCATCGCCTCGGCGGCCGCCATCGGCGCCGTGATCCTGGCGAACATCTTCGCCATCATGCTGATTCGCTTCATTGCCGGAAACCTCAACGCGGGAGCCGCACGATGAATTCGAACCGGTTTACCAATGGCGCCCTGGGCGTGCTCGCGTGGGGCGTGGCGTTATTGATCTTCTTCCCGATCCTGTGGTTGCTGCTGACCTCGTTCAAGACCGAGCAGCAGGCCTTCACGGTAGTGCCGAATTTCTTCTTCTCGCCGACACTGGAGAGCTTCAAGATGGCCCTGGCGCAGGGCAGCGGCTATTGGCATTACGCCTGGAACTCTGCGCTGATCGCCGTCGCCTCGACCGTCATCGGGCTGGCACTGGCGGTGCCGGCCGCCTATGCGATGGCGTTCTATCCCAACAAGCGCACCGATTTCCTGCTGGTATGGATGGTCTCGACCAAGTTCATTCCGGCGGTGGGCGTGCTGATTCCGATCTACCTGGTCTACAGCGCGGTCGGGCTGCTGGACAACGCGTTGGGGCTGACGCTGCTGTTCACCGCCATGAACCTGCCGATCATCGTATGGATGGTCTACTCCTACTTCCGCGACATTCCCAAGGACATCGTCGAGGCCGCCGACATCGACGGTGCCAGCATCATGCAGACCCTGTTCAAGGTGGTGTTGCCGCTGGCGCTTCCCGGGCTGGCCTCGACGGGGCTGCTGGCGCTGATTCTGGCTTGGAACGAGTCGTTCTGGAGCATCACCATGACCGACCACCGCGCGGCGACGCTGGCGGTCTACATCGCCTCGTTCAAGAGTGCCGAGGGGCTGTTCTGGGCCAAGATGTCCGCCGCCTCCGTGCTGGCGATAGCGCCGATTATCGTGCTCGGCTGGTTCACGCAACGCCAGATGGTCAGAGGCCTGACTTTCGGCGCCGTCAAATGACCGGCGATCGTGCTGGTAACGGATTTCATCTAGAGGGTTAACGACATGGCTATCGTCGAACTCAAGAACGTCGCCAAGAACTATGGTTCGCAAATCAAGGGCGCCAGCAGCAGCAACGCCGTCGATAACTTCAATCTGGTCACGCGTGACGGCGAGTTCGTGGTCCTGGTGGGGCCTTCGGGTTGTGGCAAGTCGACTACCATGCGCATGATCGCTGGGCTCGAGCGCAACACCGAAGGCGAAATCCTGATCAGCGGCCGAGACGTCAGTCAGGTGCCGCCCAAGGAGCGCGACATCGCGATGGTGTTTCAGAGCTACGCGCTCTACCCGCACATGAGCGTGGCCGAGAACATGGCGTTCAGCCTGCGGTTGAAAAAACGCCCCGCCGAGGAGATCAAGCAGAAGATCGACGAGGCCGCCCAGACGCTGGGCATCCAGCATCTGCTCGAGCGCAAGCCACGTGAACTCTCCGGCGGGCAACGCCAGCGTGTCGCGCTGGGCAGGGCGATCGTGCGCGATCCGCAGGTCTTCCTGATGGACGAGCCGCTCTCCAACCTGGATGCCAAGTTGCGCGTCGACATGCGTGCCGAGATCGTCAAGCTGCACAAGCGTCTCAACGTCACTACCTTCTACGTTACCCACGACCAGGTCGAGGCAATGACCATGGGCGAACGCATCGTGGTGATGAAGGATGGCAAGATCCAGCAAATCGACACGCCGATCAATCTCTATGAGTTTCCGGCCAACCGTTTCGTGGCTGGATTCATCGGCAATCCCTCGATGAACTTCCTGCCCGCCAAGCATGTCGATGGTGTCGTGAGTGGCGATGGCTATCGGCTGTCCCTCGACGCTGCCCATCGTGCCGCCATGGCGTCGCGGGGCGCGGCGGACGTCTGGGCCGGTATCCGCCCGGAACATCTTCGCCTGAGCGATGCGGCCGCGACCAATCGCATCGAGGGCACGGTGGATGTCGTCGAGACGCTGGGCGCGGTGACCATGGTGCAACTCAGCGTGGGCGAACACGCCGTCTCGGCCCAGCTCCCGGGCCATCGGAAGGTGCAACTCGGCGACACGCTGACGCTGACCTGCGACAGCGACAAGCTGCATCTGTTCGACAACGAGAGCGAGCTGGCCATCGCCCGCGAGCCGACGGCGGCGTCTTCGGCCGCGGAAGCCTGACCGATACCGTGGCGTGCTCGGGAGATCACCCGCGGCAGTGACTTTTTCAGGAGAAACGTTATGGCATCGTTGAATTCGGCGGCGCTCGATCAGCTCGATAGCAGCGTCGCCAAGCCATCCTACGACCGGGGCCAGGTCACGCCTGGCATCGTGCACTTCGGTGTCGGCGGCTTCCATCGCGCCCACCAGGCGATGTATCTCGATGACCTCATGAATCGGGGCGAGGCGCTGGATTGGGGAATCGTCGGCGTCGGGGTCATGCCCGGCGATCGTCGTATGCAGGCGGCGCTCTCCGCCCAGGATCATCTCTATACCCTGGTGATCAAGCACCCCGAGGGCGAGTACCAGGCGCGGATCATCGGTTCGATCATCGACTATCGCTACGCGCCGGACGATATCGAAGGCACCCTGGAGCTGCTGGCGGATCCGAAGATTCGCATCGTCTCGCTGACAGTGACCGAAGGCGGCTACAACTTCCACCACGTCACCGGCGAGTTCGATCTCGGCAACTCCGATGTCGAGCACGACCTGGCCTCGCCGAAGACGCCCAGGACCACTTTCGGGATCGTGGTCGAAGCGCTGGCCCGACGTCGCGAGCGTGGCGTCGAGCCGTTCACGGTGATGTCCTGCGACAACATTCAGGGCAACGGTGAAGTCGCGCACAAGATGTTCGTGGCTTATGCCCGAGCGCGGGACGTGGAACTGGGCGACTGGATCGATGCCAACGTCCATTTCCCCAATTCGATGGTCGATCGCATCACGCCGGTGACCACCGAAGCGGACATCGAGGAGATCGGAAGCCGTTTCGGTGTCGAGGATCGCTGGCCGGTGGTCTGCGAGCCCTTCACCCAGTGGGTGCTGGAGGACCATTTCAACGCTGGCCGTCCGGCCTACGACCAGGTTGGCGTGCAACTGGTCGAAGACGTCATGCCCTACGAACTGATGAAGCTGCGCCTGCTCAACGCCAGCCATCAGGCGCTGACCTACTTCGGCTACCTGGCCGGCTATCGCTACGCGCATGAAGTATGCCAGGACCCGCTGTTCGTCGATTTTTTGCTCGATTACATGAACCGCGAGGGTACGCCGACCCTGCGGCCGGTGCCGGGGGTCGATCTCGACGACTACAAGCACACCCTGATCGCGCGCTTCGCCAATCCGGAGATCAAGGACACCCTGGCGCGGCTGTGCGCCGAAAGTTCCGATCGCATTCCCAAGTGGCTGCTGCCGGTGATTCGGGAGCAACTGGCCCAGGGAGGGGAGATCCATCGCAGCGCGGCGGTCGTCGCGAGCTGGGCGCGTTATGCCGAGGGAGCCGACGAACAGGGCGAGCCGATCACGGTGGTCGATCGCCTCAAGGACGAGTTGATGGCGATCGCCAAGCGCAACCGCGACGAACCGACCGCCTTCATCGAGAATCGTCAGTTGTTCGGAGATCTGGCCGATGACGAGCGGTTCCGCTCGGCTTATCTCGATGCGCTGGATCGTCTCTACCGCGATGGTGCACGGGCCTGCGTCGAGCATCTGGTCGCCAATTGACCTCGGCAGCCGACAGGATAAGGCCGGCGCTGGCGCCGGTCTCGACGGAACTGATCAAGGGATGGATGTGATGTATATCGGTGTGGATTGTGGCACCCAGAGCACCAAGGTGGTGGTGGTCGATGGCACCGACGGTCGTATCGTCGGCGAAGCCTCGCGATCCCACAAGCTGGAGCAGGGCGACCACGGACGGCGGGAGCAGCGTGTCGAGGAGTGGACCGAGGCATTCCGCGGCGCGCTCGACGAGGCGTTGAAGGATGCCGGCATCGGTGCCGAGACCATCCGTGCGATCGGTATCTCCGGACAGCAGCACGGCATGGTGGCACTGGATGGCGATGGCGTACCGGTGCACCCGGCCAAGCTCTGGAACGACACCGAGACCGCGGAGTGGAACGAACGGCTGATCGATCGGCTCGGCGGCGAGCAGGGTTGCATCGACAAGCTGGGGCTGGTGCTGCAGACCGGCTACACCGCCTCCAAGATCGCCTGGCTGCGCGAGACCCATCCGCAGGCCTATCGCCGGATCGCCACGCTGCTGCTGCCCCACGACTACCTCAACTTCTGGCTGACCGGCGAGCGCGTGGCCGAACCCGGCGATGCCTCCGGTACCGGCTACTTCGACACCCGGGCGCGCACCTGGCGGCGCGATGCGTTCGAACTCATCGCCCCGGAGCTCGACTTCGACAGCGTGCTGCCCAGGCTGATCGACTCCCGCGAGGCGGTGGGCAAGGTGCGACCGACGCTGGCCCGTGAACTGGGCCTCAGCGACGACGTCATCGTCTCCAGTGGCGGTGGCGACAATATGATGGGCGCCATCGGGACTGGCAACATCGAGCCGGGCCGGGTCACGATCAGTCTCGGCACGTCGGGCACCATCGCCGTTCATGCCGGCGAACCGGTGGTGCCGGACAACGCCATGGTGGCGAACTTCTGTGCCAGTCATGGCGGCTGGTTGCCGCTGATCTGCACCATGAACGTGACCTCGGCCACGACGACGTTGCGGGAACTGGTCGGGCTCGACATCGACGGTTTCAACCGCGCCGTGGCCAAGGCGGAACCGGGCGCGGGTGGCATCACGCTGCTGCCGTTCTTCAGCGGCGAGCGGGTGCCGGCGCTGCCGCAGGCGCAGGCAAGCATGAGCGGCATGACCAGCTTCAATACGACGCCGGAAAACCTGTGTCGCGCGGCGGTCGAGAGTGCCACGTTCGGGTTGCGCTACGGCCTCGAGCTGCTCGGCCCGCTGGCGAGTCAGGCGACCCAGATTCGTCTCGTCGGTGGTGGCGCGAAAAGTCCGGTCTGGCGTCAGATCGTCGCCGATGTGCTCGATCTCGAAGTGGTTTGTCCAGAAGTCACCGAGGCCGCGGCTTTCGGGGGCGCCATTCAGGCGCGCTGGTGCGATGACCGCGAGTCCGAGGTGGCTCTGGACAAGCTCTGCCGGGATTGGGTGCGGCTGGACGAAGGGACACTGACCCGGCCAAGGCCGGAAGCGGTCGCCTGCTACGATGGCATCTATCGGCGCTATCGCGAAGCGCTGAGCCGGGAGTACGGGATCGCCTGAGTCCCTCCATTCCATGAGGGGGGGGGCATTGAAATCATCGCATTTCCCCCTCATGAAGACAGGACCTGGGCGGTGATTCTTCGCTGGAATTCCACCTCGCGGGCATCCTGTCCGACCAGGAGCGACCCTGATCATCGACGACCGGAAACACGGCGTGGGGCACGGCGACGGCCACACATCGGTGTTATGCTTTCAGAATCAGGATTGCGACGGGATGCAATCACACGCCACAACGATGGAGCGATTCATGACACAGCAACTCGACTCTCTCAAACAGCTTTCCATGGTGGTTGCCGATACCGGCGACCTGGATGCCATTCGTCGCTACCAGCCGCATGACGCGACCACCAACCCATCGCTGATCCTCAAGGCCTTCGATCTCGAGGGCTATCAGGCCCTGATCGACGAGACACTGGCGGCGGTCAAGTCCGATGTCAGCGACGTCGATGCCCGCGTCGAGGAGGCCGTGGATCGCCTGTCGGTGGCCATCGGCACCGAGATCACCAAGCTGGTGCCCGGACGGGTCTCTACCGAGGTGGCGGCCAAGCTCTCGTTCGATGAGAAGGCGAGCATCGACAAGGCCCATCACCTGATCGACCTCTACGAGAAGCAGGGTGTCTCCAAGGATCGGGTGCTGATCAAGCTGGCCTCCACCTGGGAAGGCATTCGCGCCGCCGAAAAGCTCGAGAAGGAAGGCATCAACTGTAACCTGACGCTGCTGTTCTCCGACGCCCAGGCCCGGGCCTGCTTCGAGGCCGGTGTCTATCTGATCTCGCCCTTCGTCGGTCGCGTCACCGACTGGTACAAGAAGGCCACCGGCACCGAGTCCTACGCGCCGGACGAGGACCCGGGCGTCAAGTTCGTGCGCGGTGTGTGCGACTACGCCAGCCAGTACGGCTACGACACCGTGGTCATGGGTGCCAGCTTCCGTAACACCGACCAGATCCGGGCGCTGGCCGGCTGCAATCGCCTCACCATCTCGCCGGCGCTGCTCGAGGAGCTGGCCTCGACGGACGGGGAAGTGACGCGCAAGATCACCGACCAGGGCAGCGGCACCCAGCGTCTCGACCCGATCGGCGAAGCGCAGTTCCGGTGGGAGCACAACGAGGACGCCATGGCGACCGAGAAGCTGGCCGAGGGTATCCGCACCTTCGCCGCTGACCAGAAGAAGCTGGAAGGCCTGCTGGCCAAGCGTCTGGGTTGATAGCCCTTGGACTGACTTCTCACCGCTGTCTCGAAATGAAAACACCCGGCCATGTGCCGGGTGTTTTTTTGTTGGTAAAGGGGCTGGCTGATTACCGGTCGAGGACCGTATCACTGACCGTGAATCAGCCATCCTCGTCGTTGATTGACGAGGGGGCTTAACGCTCGCCCCCTTGCCGCTCCCCCTCTACTGGCGTCGCAAGACCGCGAATTCCTGAGCGGAAAGCGCCTGCGCTTAGGGTCGGTGCGTACGGACATCCATGTTGCGCGACCCGGCTTGGCGCCCTCCGCTCAGCGCTGTCTTGAAGACGCCGTCGCGTCGCCCTGACCAGAGATGTCCTCTGTAACGAGGAGTGGGTCGAGCGTTTTAAAGCCGCGAGTCACGGCGTGGGTCGGTTACGCCTTCCTCCAGACATCCGCCAGAATCTCGTAGGATTTCACCCGGTCGGCGTGATCAAAACAGTCGGTGTTGACCATGATCTCGTCGGCGCCGGTCTGCTCCAGCAGCTCGTCAAGTTGCTGTCGCACGCTCTCCGGCCCGCCGACCACCGCGGCACCCAGGTTCTGGGCCACCATGGCCCGTTCCTGGGGCGACCAGTCGAGGTTCTCCACCGGCGGCTGGGTCCGCGTGCTCTTGCCGCGAATCAGGTTGAGGAACTTCTGCTGCTGGGTGGTGGCGAGAAAGCGTGCATGCTCGTCGGTGTCGGCGGCGATCAGCGGGATGCCGATCATCGCGTGGGGCTTGTCGAGCACGCCTGGCTGGAAGCCTTCACGGTAGAGATGCAGCGCCTCGATCATGTAACCGGGGGCAAACTGACCGGCGAAGGCGAACGGCAGCCCCAGTCTGGCCGCGAGCTGGGCACTGTAGCCGCTGGAGCCGAGCAGCCAGATCGGCACATGGGTGCCTTCACCGGGAATTGCCCGTACCCGCTGGCCGGGCACGGTGTCGCCCAGGTAGCGGCGGAGTTCGTCGAGGCGATCGGGAAAATCGTTGACTCCGGCGCGGGGGTCGCGACGCATCGCCTGCATGGTGATGCCGTCGGAGCCCGGCGCACGGCCGAGGCCGAGGTCGATGCGATCCGGGTAGAGCGTCGCCAGCGTGCCGAACTGCTCGGCGATCGCCAGCGGCGGATGGTTGGGCAGCATGATCCCGCCGCTGCCGATGCGCATGGTCGAGGTCGCCCCGGCGATGTGGCCGATCAGCACGCTGGTCGCCGCGCTGGCGATCCCGTCGATGTTGTGGTGCTCGGCCAGCCAGTAGCGGTTGTAGCCCAGACGCTCGGTCTGCTGGGCCAGGTCGACGCTGCGGCGGAAAGTCTCCGCCGCCGTGCCGTCGCGCGTGATCGGCGCCAGATCCAGCACCGAGAGAGGAGTATCGGCAAGTCGTGACATGAGCGTTCCCGTCAGGAAATGGATGGACGCTCGTTAGCGCCCTCATGATCTCCATCATGAGGGCTGTTGCGATGAATGCAACCGATACTCGCTGTCGGTCTCCACTCTGTCTCTGGGTTCCTCGAACGTTCTAACGAGGTGTGCGTCTAGATATCTGCCAGCAGGGCCTGAATGTCCTGATGACGCCCGGCATCGGCCGTCTCTCGGCCGGGGCGTGGCGCAGCGGCCAGGGCCTTCAAGGCGCGGTGTGCTGTCATGGTGATCTCCATATGCGAATCAAGACGATGGGGAAGGACGACGCGCATGCTGCTGGATCGTCGGAAGCCGCTTCTTGAGCGCGCGGTCGACGATTCCGGGCAGAATCCCGTTCAACCTGACCAACAGGCACTCCGGCCAACCGAGCTGTCGATCACGAGCACGTGTCTCGATGCCGCGAATCACGCTCGCCGCGACGCGGGCAGGTTCGTCCACGTGGTTGCCCTGCGCGGTATTGAGGGCATTGGCTCGGTCGCTGTTCATGCCGGTGCGGGTGGCCCGGGGCGAGATGTGGAGCACATGGACCGGCGTATCGGCCAGTTCCCGACGTAGCGCCTGGCTGAATCCGCGCAGGGCGAATTTGGTCGTGCAGTAGGCGGTGTAGCCGGGGTGACCGATGGCGCCGAAGGCGGAGCCGAGGTTGACGATCCAGGCGCTGTTCTCGTGCAGCAGTCGCGGTAGCAGCGCTTGAGTGAGCAACAGGGTTGCTGTCACGTTGAGGTCAACCATCGACGAGATCGCCGCTGGGGACTGCTCGTCGAACAGACCGAAGTGATTCACCCCGGCTGCGTTGATCAGCATGTCGATACGCACGTCGTCTGCAGCCTCGAGCACTCGGCGACGATCCTCGCGCGTCGTCAGGTCGGCGGACAGCGCACGAATGCGCTCTGGCTCCAGCGCTGTCAGTTCTTTCATCACGCTGGCATTACGCCCCACGATCAGCAGCCGCGCGCCGCGCTGTGCCAGCAGTGTCACCAGTTCCCGTCCGATACCGCCGCTGGCGCCGGTGATCAGGATGCGGCGATCAGACCAGCGCATGGCTAAAACCCTCGTGACTGGCAACGTCGTCGGCATCCCGCCCAAGATTGCGGAACATAGCACCGTAGAGCCGGGGCGCGAACTGGGCGATCGAGGCGCCATGCTGCTGCCGGTAGGTGTCGGTAATGAAGCTCTCTAGCGTGGCTCGCTCCCGATTGTCGCGACTTTCACGCCAGATGGTATTCGCCGCTGAGGCAGGTAAACCCGACATCGATAGCCCTCCGGCAAGATGATGGGGGCCAGATTGAAGAGTGAGGGCTTAACGAAGTCTTACGCAGGAACACGAGGGGGGGTAATCTCTCACCCATCCCGAATGGCGCGGGCGATAGGGGGGCTTCCGCAGAAAGTGGTGTCGTCGTCTATACTATTGACGTCAAAGGAAATCAGCACAAACAAAAGGGGACGACATGCCCAAACTCGGTAAGCAAGGCGTATTCATCGTCTCGGCGGTGGTGATCGCAGCGATCGTGGCCGTAGGTGCCATCTTTCCGGCAGGGTTCGGGAATATCGCCAACGCGGCACTGGGGGCGACCACACGCTACTTCGGGTGGTTCTATCTGATCTCCGTGTTCGGGTTCGTCATCTTTCTGGTGGGTCTGGCATTCAGTAAATACGGGAAGATTCGCCTGGGGCCGCAAGACAGCAAGCCAACCTATGGTTTCTTTTCCTGGGTGAGCATGCTGCTGGCGGCTGGGTTCGGGGTTGGCCTGGTGTTCTACGGCATGGCTGAGCCCATGACGCACTACATGACGCCGCCCTATGGCGATGTGGAACCGGAATCCGCCGAATCGGCGCGTTATGCGATTCAGTACGCCTTTTTCAACTGGGGTATTCACCAGTGGGCGGCGTTCTCGGTCGTCGGTCTGATCATCGCCTACTACCAGTTTCGCAAGGGGCAGGCGGGCATGGTCTCCAACGTGCTGTCGTCGGTCACCGCGAAACGTCCGAAGCTACGCCGCCTCGGGCCGGTCCTCGATATCTTCGCGGTCGTCGCAACGGTGATGGGGGTGGCGACCTCCATCGGTCTGGCGGTACTGCAGATCAACGGCGGCCTGCATTCGGTATTCGACGTGCCGGAAAACATGATGTGGCAGTTCATCATCATGGGGGCGATGTTTGTCTGCTACATGCTCTCGGCCACCTCGGGTCTGGACAAGGGCATCAAGAACCTGTCCAACCTCAACTTGATCATCTGCTTTGCGTTGATGTTCTACATCCTGTTCACGGGACCGACCATCGCGATTCTCGAGACCATCACGCTGGGTATCGGCGACTATCTGCAGAACTTCATCGGCATGAGTCTACGAATGTCACCCTACGATGACAGTCAGTGGGCATCGAACTGGACCATCTTCTACTGGGCCTGGGTCATCGCCTGGTCGCCGTTCGTGGGGACTTTCGTGGCGCGAATCTCGCGTGGCCGAACCATCAAGCAGTACGTTTTCGGGGTACTCGTCGTGCCTCCGTTGTTGGCTTGCCTTTGGATCGGTGTCTTCGGTGGCGCCGCCCTTCAGATGGAGATGAACAGCGACGCAGGGCTTGCCCAGGCTACGGCGGACAACATCACTTCCGCGCTGTTTCAGATGTTCGATCTGATGCCGTTCTCGAATGTGTTGTCGATCGTTGCACTCTGTCTGATCTTCATCTTCCTGGTGACGTCGGCGGACTCGGCGACCTACATCGTTTCTCAGATGACTGACAACGGCTCGCTCAACCCGCCGCTGGTAAAGCGCATCATTTGGGGGGTGTTGATCGCGGCGATCTGCCTGACATTGCTCTCCGCCGGTGGCGAGAACGGACTGAAAGGGCTGCAGTCGGCCTCGGTATTGGCGGCGTTGCCGTTCACGTTCATCCTCTACGGGATGATATTCGTGACGTTGAAAGAGCTGCGCGCCGATCGCAAGGCCATGCTGACCGCGCTCTATCGACGCCATAGCGATACTCCGGTGGGTGCCGACGCCTTCGAGGCCGAGGAACTGGGAGAAGAAGATCGCTATCGGCGTGCCCCCGACATCAAGAACCGCCGCATCAACCCGCGTTGATCATCGGCGTGGGAAGTCCCGGCCCCGGTCTGCAAGGATCGGGGCCGTTTTCGTCAGGGGATGAGGGCGGCTGGCACGAGCGAGGCGGAGGTCGAGCGGCGCTGGGGCAGATGGAGAAAAATCGTGAAACGGCTTAATTTATGACTGGATTTCCTCTCCATGCCGCCGTTAATAGGACGATAAAGCATTCAATAGGACGATGAAGCATTGCGGAGCTCATCCATGCCACCGGCCTTGAAGTCTTCACGACAATCGCGCCACGGCGCCACTCGCCGCGGGATGCCGCCTGCCGAGTCCAGGATCGACCGATGGCTCAACGCGCTGGTCAGCCTGGCCGTGGTCACGGCCCTGATCGTCGGCGGTGCGGCGCTGCTCGTGACCCTGCTGTTCTGAATCGCTCGGGCTCGTACCGGGCCCGGCCCGCCAGCTCGAGGCATCCGGCGCGAGGCGCGTCGTCGGCCATCCTGCCACGCGACTCGCTAGCCCTCGCGGCGTCTGACCTGCAGGCGCTGCATTGACGCGACCAGGTCGTTGAACCGTTCCCCTTGAACCTGCACATGGGCCTTGATCGCTGCCTCGGCAGCGTCGGCTTCACCGCGCTCCAGCGCCGCCACGATGGCCTCGTGCTCGTCGAAGCTGGTGGCGAGGCGGTGGCGGGCGTGCAGTTGCAGACGACGATAGGGCTTCAGAATGGCATGCAGGCGTGCCGCCTCTTGGGTCAGGAAGTCGTTGTGGCTGGCCTCGTAGATCAGATGATGAAAGATGCCGTTTTCGTAATAGTAACCGTCGGCGTCTCCTGACCTCATGCACGCCCGGCAGGCTGCCTGGGCACGGTGCAGCGCCGCCAGTTCCTCGGGGGTCGCGCGGCGGGCCGCCAGACGAGCGCACATGCCTTCCAGTTCTGCCATCACCTCGAATCGCTCGACCAGTTCGGTCACGCTCAATTGAGCGACGAAGGTGCCGCGTTTCGGCAGAACGCGCACCATGCCCGATGCCGCCAGTTGCTGCAGCGCTTCGCGAATCGGGGTGCGCGAGCAGTCGTACTCCCTTGCCAAGGCTTCCGGGTCCAGTTTGTCCCCCGGCGCGTAATGACCGTCGACGATGGCATCCTCGAGCAGGTCGCGAAGCCGCTGGGCATGCGGGATGCGGGCCATATTAGACTTTCTCCTATATTGACACCCGGTCTGTGAGGGCATAACTGTTATATATAACAGAGCGATGACATGTATGTTAACTGTCGATTTCCAGTTCGCGTTATATCGATGGTTCCCCGACCAACTGCCTCGCTCCGTTCACGCTCACCGGTGACGCCGTGCGACATCGGTGGAAGCTTCAGCCTCAGATCCGAGAGGGCCGGCATGAACGTCAACATGAATTTTCTGCAGGATCTTCTCTCCAGTATTGGCCGCCGAACCCGAGGCCAGCATCTCTTCGGTGGCGAGGGCAGTGGCAAGCCGAGCAGTCTGGCGAGATTGACCTCGGTGTGCGAGACCTTGATGCACCCTGGCGGGGAAGCCTCCCAGATCCTGATCGCCCAAGAGGCACTGGAGCGCTACGCCTCGCTGGGCGACAGCGATCGCGTCGCCTTTTTCCAACTGCTGGGGGAGCGCTACGCCGCCGAGCCCGATGCCATCCACCAAGCCTATGCCGCTTATCGCGACACGGGAGACAACGCCAGCCTGCAGCGGCTGTTCTCTGCCTGCGAGCCGCGACGTCAACATCTGCTACGCCGATTGAACTTGTGCCCCGGCGGCACTTACGAACTGGTCAAGATGCGTGCGGACCTGTTGCGCTGTCTCAAGCCCCATCCCGAGCTGGCGCCGCTGGATTCCGACTTCGAGCACCTTTTCGCCTCCTGGTTCAATCGCGGTTTTCTGGTCCTCGAGAGTATCGACTGGAACACGCCCGCGGCAGTACTCGAGAAGATCATTCACTACGAGGCCGTCCATGCCATCGGCGACTGGTCGGACCTGCGCCGCCGTCTGGATCCGGAAGATCGTCACTGCTACGCCTTCTTTCACCCGGCCACGGGAGACGAGCCGCTGATCTTCGTCGAGGTGGCGCTGTGCAAGGGCATTCCCAACAGCATCCAGACGATTCTCGAAGGGGGCGACGAAGTACGCCCGGAAGAGGCCGATACCGCGGCGTTCTACAGCATCAGCAACTGTCAGGCCGGCTTGCGGGGTATCTCGTTCGGCAACTTCCTGATCAAGCAGGTGGTTCAGGAGCTCAAGCGTGAACTGCCCAATCTGGAGAAGTTCGTGACTCTGTCACCGGTCCCCGGTTTCGCCAAGTGGCTGGCGGCCGAGCGCGAAAGCGGCGCCTGCCAGCTGACCGACGAGGTCGCCGGCGGCCTCGATGCAGGCGGCTGGGTCGAGAACGCCAAGCTGCGCGACAAGCTCACGCCCGAGGTACGCGGCCTGGCGGCGCACTACCTGATCGATGCCAAGCGCGACAACGGCCTGCCGCTGGATCCGGTCGCCCGTTTTCATCTGGGCAATGGCGCCAGTCTGCATCGGCTCAACTGGCCCGGCGATACGTCCGAAAATGGCCGCCGTCAGTCCCACGGCCTGATGGTCAACTATCTCTATGAGCTCGACCGGATCGAGCAGAACCATGAAGCGTTCAGCCGCGAGGGTACGGTGGTCTGTACCAGCGACATTCGTCGCGATGCCAAGCAGGGGCGCTCACGTTGCCGTCATGGCTCCCGCACCGATGCCTGATCGGTGGCGTTTTCAAAGCAGGAGAGGTGGAATGAATCACAACTTGTATCTGCAGTTCTTGGGCAACTTCGAGCACGATCCGGACAAGGTGCTGATCGACACGCCGAGTGGCGAGACGTATCGCTATCGCGACGTGCTGTCCACGTCGCGGCGGATGGCGAGAGTGTTGCGCGACACGGGCGTCGAGCGGGGCGACCGGGTCGTCGTCCAGGTCGACAAGAGCCCGCAGGCGATCATGCTCTATCTGGCCTGCCTGCAGACGGGGGCGGTCTATCTGCCGCTCAACACCGCCTACACCGAGGCCGAAGTCGAGTACTTCCTGAGCGACGCCGAGCCCCGGCTATATGTTTGTTGTCCGGCCGACGTCGAGACCGCCCGGAGCCTGGCGCAGCGCTGTGGTGTGGCGGCCGTCGAGAGCCTGGGCAGCGGGGCCGACGGTTCTCTGATGGATCGGGTGGAGAGCGCCGGGGAGGAGACACGCGTTGCCGAACTCGAAGCCGACGAGCTCGCGTCGATTCTTTACACCTCCGGCACTACCGGGCGTTCCAAGGGCGCCATGCTCAGCCATGGCAATCTGGCGGCCAACAGTCAGGCGCTGGCACAGACCTGGCGCTTTACCGCCGACGACCATCTGTTGCATGCACTGCCCATCTTCCATATCCACGGACTGTTCGTGGCCTGCAACATCGTCCTGACCGTGGGTGCGTCGATGACCTTCCTGCCCAAGCTCGACGCCGAACAACTGCTGGACCTGATGCCGCGAGCGACGGCTTTGATGGGTGTGCCGACATTCTACACCCGCCTGCTCGCCAGCCCGCGCCTGGACAGGACGACAACCGCGAACATGCGGCTGTTCGTCTCCGGTTCCGCGCCGCTACTGGCGGAAACCCATCGCGAATTCTCCGAGCGAACCGGCCATGCCATTCTCGAACGCTACGGCATGACCGAGACCAACATGAACACTTCCAACCCCTACGACGGCGAACGTCGTCCGGGCACGGTCGGTTTCGCGCTGCCGGGTAGCGAGGTCCGCATCACGGATCGCGAGAGCGGCAAGGCACTGGCGGCCGGGGAGACGGGGCTGGTGGAGGTTCGCGGCCCGAACGTCTTCCAGGGGTATTGGCGAATGCCGGAAAAGACTGCCGCCGAATTTCGCGACGACGGTTTCTTCATCACCGGCGATCTCGGACTGATCGATGCGGACGGCTACCTGCATATCGTCGGGCGCGACAAGGACCTGGTGATTTCCGGCGGCTACAACGTCTATCCGAAGGAGATCGAGCAGTGGATCGACGAGATACCACAGGTCGCCGAGTCGGCCGTCATCGGCGTGGCCCATCCCGATCTTGGCGAGGGAGTGACCGCCGCGGTGGTACTGAAACCCGGCGAGTCGCTTGACGAATCCCAGGTGCTGGCGGCGCTCGAGGACAAGGTGGCGCGCTACAAGCAGCCCAAGCGCGTGTTCTTCATCGACAGCCTTCCACGCAACGTCATGGGCAAGGTGCAGAAGAATGCGCTGCGCGACCGCTACGCCGATATCTACCGCAGTGCCGAAACGGTCGGCAAGTAGCCTGCCGCTTCACTGTTGTCCCCTGCCGCGTGGGTAACGCGGCAGGGCAGCCACGCCGTGAGTGGCTGTCCCGACACACGCCAAGCTCCGATAGCCGGGCTGATCATGACCATTTTCTATAATAACGCCCCATGAGGTGATAACGATGGTGATTTACGGTGTAGCACTCCTGGCCGGTTGCATGCTGGCCGGGCTAATCATCGGCGACGTACTCGGCCAGTTGCTGGGCATCGACGCCAACCTGGGTGGCGTGGGTATCGCCATGCTGCTACTGATCTTCGTGACCGGATATCTCAAGGATCGCGGCAAGCTGCCGGAAACGACCGAAAGTGGCATCAACTTCTGGAACGCGATGTACATTCCCATCGTCGTCGCCATGGCGGCGAGCCAGAACGTGGCCGCGGCCTTCAGTGGCGGCATGGTGGCGATTCTCGCCGGTGTCCTCGCGGTGGTGCTGGGACTGGCGCTGGTCCCGGTGCTGACCGGCAAGAAAGTCGACGACGCGAGCCCGCTCGAGTCGGCCACGACAACCCCTAGTGGCCATTGAGAGAGGATGCCGACATGAACGATTCCATCGTCTCCCTGGTCGACAAATACCACCTGATCGCCGCGTTTGCGGTGGTCGGCCTGACCATGTACGTCGCCTACTGGTTGAGCCGGCATCTGACTGCCGGCCGTCTGCACGGCTCGGCGATCGCGATCATCATTGGCCTGGCGCTGGCGTATGTCGGTGGCGTGTCCACTGGCGGCAGCAAGGGGCTCTCCGACGTGACGCTGTTTTCCGGCCTCGGTCTGATGGGCGGCGGCATGCTGCGGGACCTGGCCATCATTGCGACCGCCTATGGCGTGCGTTTCCAGGAGATCAAGAAAGCCGGATTACGCGGCGTGATCGCGCTGTTCCTCGGTGTCCTGGTGTCGTTCGTCGCCGGGGCGGCAGTGGCGATCGGCTTCGGCTACACCGACCCGGTGGATATCACCACCATTGCGGCCGGAGCGGTGACCTACATCGTCGGACCGGTGACCGGTGCCACCCTGGGAGCGAGTTCGGAAGTGATCGCGCTGTCGATTGCCGCCGGTCTGGTGAAATCGATTCTCACCATGATCGCGACACCATTGACCGCCAGATTGATCGGCCTGGACAATCCGCGCTCGGCGATGATTTTCGGCGGCCTGATCGGGACCACCAGTGGCGTGGCGGCGGGCCTGGCTGCCACCGATGCGCGCCTGGTCCCCTACGGCGCGATGACCGCGACTTTCTACACGGGACTCGGCATCCTGCTGGCCCCGACAGTGCTGTTTCTCGCCGTGCGGGCGATCTTCTGAGAAAAGGGCGGCCGGCCAGGAGCCGGTCGCCTTACTACAGCGACGAGAACGCCTGATTGAGACACCGTCCCGATCGAGAGGCCGGGACCGGTACGATGGCGACGCAGCCGCGACCCGCGGACTTGGCCTGATAGAGCGCCAGATCGACCTCCTCCAGCAGCCCCTTGGACGTCTGGTGGCGGTGCTCGCCAACACCGGCGGAGAAGCTGAGGCGCAGCTCCAGCGAGCTCAAGGCACGATGTCGCAGTTGTGCCAGCACACGGTTCACCGTCGTCTGTGCCGACAAGCGGTCGATGCCCGGCAGGATCATTAGAAATTCTTCTCCACCCCAGCGAATCAGCGTGTCGCTCGAGCGCAGCGCGCCGACCACGAAATGGCTGAACTCCTTCAGCACCGTATCGCCGACGGCGTGACCGTAGCGATCGTTGATCGCCTTGAAATGATCCAGGTCCAGCATCGCGACGGCGACCTTGTCGCCAAGCCGCTTGCCGCGCTCCAGTGCTCGCTCGAGCAACTCCCTGCCCATGCGGCGGTTGTGCAGGCCCGTCAGGTCGTCGCGCGTCGCCAGATATTCGAGGCGACGGTTTTTTTCCTCCAGTCGACGCTCGACGTCGCGCCGTTGGGTGATATCGACCAGAAAGACGATTCGCTGGGGATTGCCCTGCTCGTCACGGCTGATCGTATCCTCGAGAATCACGGTTCGCGTGGAGCCGTCGTGAAGCTGAACCTCCAACGAGCGGCGCAGGTTCAAGGCATTGGGAAAGCTGGCGGCATGGCGCTTTTCGGCTGCCTGCCGGCTTTTGGGAGGCAGCAGTTTGCGAAAATGGGCGTTGAGTAGGTCGCTCTCCGCGTAGCCGAAGAACTTGCAGAAGGCGCGATTGACCTGACGCAGATACCCGCCCGCGTCGATCATGCAGACGCCCATGGGCAGGTTGTCGAAGACCTGGCGCAGTTGAGGCTGGTGTTGAGCCAGCAGCTCCGGCTTGGCATCGTCGGGAGCGACCTCGCCGATGGCGATCAACACGTGGCGCGTCGTCTCGGTATCGCCAGTCGCCTCCAGCGAGGAAACCTTGAGCTTCACGGCCAGCAGCGGTTGCTGGTACTGGCGGATGTGGAAGCTGTGCCATTGACGCGAAGTGGTCGAGGCGACACTCAGCAGGGCAGGATGGTCGCGACCGACGGCCGGATACCGTCCGGCATCGAGCCACTGCCAGGGATCGGCCATGGGGAAGCGCCCGTCCAGGCGCAACTGGCGTTTCGCCGTTTCATTGGCTTCGACCAATAACGGGACGCCACTGTCGAGCCGGTAGATCAGTGCCGCGATATTCAGCGTATCCAGTCCATCCGGGGTGGAGGGACTTTCCACGGTCTGTCGTGACAATCGCTTTTTCGATGCAACCATAAGCCAGGATACCGTGAGTTCGTACGGAGGGGAGAGTTGCCGAACGTCATGCGGTCGCTAGTACCGGCCCTTGATCAGCGCGAAGCGCGGGCCCGGGCAGACGGGTAGTCGTTCCGCGGCCGGTCGGGCAAGCCAGTATCCCTGCGGCCTTGCAATATCGTGCCGGTAGAGCCAGCGAGCTTCTTCCAAGGTCTTCGCCAGCAGATGCCGTGCCAAAGCGACGATGTGGCTGATGATTATCTGCTTTCGGGGCGAGGCATCGATGCTGCTGACCAACTGGCGATCGATTTTCAGCATGTCGGGCGAGATATCGGTCAGGAGCTCCAGGTTGGTATGCCTGGTGCCGAAATCGTCAAGTGCCGTTTTCATGCCCATGGCACGCTAACTGGCCACGATCGTTCGCAGGTGGAGCCGATTCGTAACGCTCTCGCTCTCGACGATCCCGAAACACAGCCAACTGACCGGCCATCCGACGCGCTCGGCAGCTGCCAGCGTCGTCTGGATACAGGTTTCGGGTTCGTAGACGGCATCGGGAAGAAAATTGATCGACAGTGCGCTCCGGGGCATCCACCCGGTGAGCGATTTCGATCGTCTTGACGCGACAAGCCTGATCGAAACGATAACGTGTCCTGTCGTCGATTCTCGCCAGCACGGATACGGCGGGCTCTCCCTTGGGACCTCTGACCAGAACCTCGTAGCCGTAGATGCGGCGCTCATCGATATCGACGAGCGATTGGAATGGCATGGTGAAATCGAAATCCAGCGGCGCGTCGCAGCGTCCGCAGACGTCTTGGTGTCTGGCGCAGCCTGGCATCGTTGTCCTCCCTGACGACATGCACTGCCATGATGAGCCTCGCCAGCAACGCACTCCATTGCGGTCCGACAAGTCACTAAGCTTAGACAAGTTAACTAAGCTTAGAATAGATGACTATGATCGAACAGCAGTGATTTGGTAGGTAAGTGTGAATCCTGGTGCAATGCACGTCGCCGAACGACGACAGTCGTGCCGCTGGAGCACTGCCGCCCGACGATGAATCCCTTTTTCGATTCGCGAGGTCCATGAAACCGTCTCCGGCCACTCTCTTCCTTATCTTGCTGATCGCGCTGGGCGTCGCTCTCGATAAAGGGATCTGGCAAATCCCGCGGGAATGGAATCCTCTGGCGCCACTGGTCGTCAGCGATCCCGTGACGCCAGTCACGCGCTGGAAGCTTAAAGCGCTATCCGGTGATCGCGACGCTTGCCTGAATGCACTCGACACCGCCCCCGACATTCGTTACGTCCCCCTCGCGGACTACACACCAGCCGCCGACTGCCCGCTGGAGAACGTCGTGCGCGTGGTCCACACCCAGGTCAGCTTCAATGCCAGTTTCGTCGCCAGTTGCTCCCTGGCACTGGCCTGGACCCTGTACGAGCAGCACGAGTTGCAGCCGCTGTCACAGCGGATCTTCGGCAAGCGGGTCGCTAGCGTCCGGCACTATGGCTCCTTCGCCTGTCGCAACATCTATCACCGGGAGAACGCGAGGCGAAGCGAGCATGCCACGGCGTCGGCGCTGGATGTCGCCGCCTTCGGGCTCGAGGATGGACATAGTATCAGCGTGCTCGACGATTGGCGGGACGGTGACGAGCGTGGCCGATTTCTCGAGGACGCCCAGGAGGGCGCCTGCCACTACTTCGGAACCACCCTGGGCCCGGACTACAACGCCGCCCATGCCAACCATTTCCATCTCGGCATGCGGGGTGTCTCGTTCTGCCGCTAACCGCCTCGCTCCATGCAGCGCTCTGCTCTGGTCATGACAAAACCCCCGGAGACACCTAAGGTTGTCGATATCTCTCGCGGATGCGCTTGTCATCGAGACTGACAAGGCGTTCGTTGTCACCCGACCCTGTTTTTCGATCGAGAGGAGTAGCCCATGCGTTTGACCATCAAGGGTATCGAGGAAGGCAAGCCGATCCCGGCAACCTTCGCTTTCGCCGTTCCGGACCCGGAGCAGCACATACGCCTCAGCGATAATCGTAACCCGGAAGTGCGCTGGCTGGATGCGCCGTCGGAGACGCGGAGCTTTGTGGTGCTGGTGACCGACCCCGACGTGCCCGGTGTCGCGGACGACGTCAATCAGGAAGGTAAGACGTTACCGGCGGATCTGCCGCGGGTCGATTTCTACCATTGGGTGCTGGTCGACATTCCGGCGGAGGTCAATCTGCTGGAGGAGGGCGAGATGGCCGATGGCGTGGTGCCCAGGGGGAAGTCGCCGGGGCAGACCGCCAAGGGTATCAGCGGCATCAACGGCTATACCGGATTCCTGGCCGACGACCCTGACATGGCAGGCGTCTATGGTGGCTACGACGGCCCCTGTCCGCCTTGGAACGACGAGATCGTCCATCGCTATACGTTCAGCCTGTTCGCGCTGGACATTCCCACGCTGGGACTGGCAGGGGAGTTCACGGGTGGACAGGTGCGCGAGGCGATGGCGGGTCATGTGCTGGCCGAATCCAGCGTGACCGGGATCTACACCCTCAACCCGGACCTGCTCTGAGCCGCCATGGCGTCGTCAACCGATCCGGCGACGCTGCGTCGCGCGATCCTGGCGCTGGCCGAAGCGCGTGGGCCGGCCAAGACTTTCTGCCCCTCCGAGGTCGCGCGTCAGTTGGATGACGACTGGCGTCCGCTGATGGCGCCGATACGCGCCTGTTCGCGCGAGTTGATCCGCGAGGGGTGTCTCCGCGTGCTCCAGCGAGGGCGGACGCTGTCGCCGGACGCGCCCTGGCACGGGGCGATCCGGCTGCAGGCGCCGGCCCATCGCGATGGGTGACGACTCTCGGGGTGTCCGTCGCACCGGCATCGGCATGATGGTGCTGTTCTGGGTACTGCTCCTGCTGTTGGCGGGCTGGTGGTTTCGTGGGGTGGAACAGCGGCGTAGCCATCCCAATGCGGAACTGGCGACCGCGGTGTTCATGGATCAGAAGCCGGTCACGCTGGAGCGCAATGCGCAGGGGCATTTCGTGGCCCCGGGGGAGGTCGATGGCAAGGCAGTGACGTTCCTGATCGATACCGGTGCCACCTACGTCTCGCTCTCGCGCTCTCTCGCTCGCACACTGCAGATCGAACCCGGGCCGGAGGTGATGTTCACCACGGCCAACGGCCGGGTCAGCGGCAACCTGACCACGCTGGAGAGCGTGAGACTGGGAGGATTGACCGCCCGGCAGGTGCCCGGTTCGATCCATGCGGGTATCGGTGACGATGTGGTATTGCTCGGCATGAGCTTTCTGGGACGGTTCGACATCCAGATACGCGGCAGTCAGATGATCGTGGGCCCGCCCGACGCTTGATTTGAGCCATACTGATTCAAAATGGGCCCCCGGTAGGCGGTGGCTAGCCCTGAAGGGCGGCGATGTCGACAGCCATCATCGTTATTCGCGAAAATCGGCGGGGGACGGTGCGGTCGGCATTGTGGCCGATGTCGGTGGTCAACATTCAGGGAGACAATCGATGGTGGTGGGGAATCTTCGGGTAGGTGCGTTGGTGCTGCTGATACTGACGCTGGCGGGTTGTGAAAGTCTATCGACGGGTTCGTTTCAGATGCCCGATATCTTCGATCGCTCAGGCAGTGACGAGGCAGTGGTGAAGCGCCAGGTTCCCTTTCCGGCCGACGAATATGCCAGGCTCGAGAAAACCGGAACCTCAGCGGTTCAGGGACGTTTGACCTATAAAACGACGGATGGCCAGATTCTGGTCGGTTCCGGTGAGACGGTGTCCGTGGCGCCGGCGACACGTTATGCGGCTGAAGCGGCAGATGTGGCGCTTTCTGGGCGCAAGATCGAACCGGCGGATCCGCGCGCTCGTGAATACAGCCACTATGCCAAGACGAACGAAAACGGCTATTTCGTCGTCAGGGGCGTGCCTGCTGGGGTGTTTTATGTCGCCGGCAGCGTGCTGCTGCCTGGCGGCAACTCGCGTAGCCCGATCATCATCAAGCAGATCGAGCTCGGTAAAGGTCAGACGCGCGACGTTGACCTGAGCCGCTGAATTCAATGGCAGGGGCAGGAGAGCCGAACAGTGCTGACCATCTGGGGTAGACGCACCTCCTACAACGTACAGAAGGTGCTATGGCTCGCTGACGAGCTAGGACTCGACTATCGGCATCGGCCGGCTGGCGGCGACGCCGGTGGCCTGGATGACGAGGCGTTCCTGGCGATGAATCCCAATGGCCGCATTCCGGTCATTCGTGACGGTGAGACCGTCGTCTGGGAGACACACGCGATCTTGCGCTACTTGGCCGCCGAGCATGGCGACAGCGCCTTCCTGCGCACCACACCGGCCGAGCAGTCGGCGGTCGACCGCTGGTTGGACTGGTCGCTTTCCGAACTGGAGCCCGCCTTCTTCACCGGCGTATTCTGGGGCTTCTATCGTACGCCTGCCGCTCAGCGTGACGCCAAGGCTATCGAACGCGCACTAATGAAGTGCGACCGCCTTTACCGCATTCTGGATCGCCAACTGGTCACCCGACCCTTCCTGAGCGGCGAGGCTTTGGGGGTGGCAGACATTCCCGCCGGGACCACCCTTTATCGTTACTTTGAACTCGAGATCCCGCGCCCGCGGTTGCCTAACGTCGAAGCCTGGTATCGACGATTGCAGGAACGGCTTGCCTATCGGAACCATGTGATGCGGCCGTTCGCTGAACTCTATGGGCGTCTGGCTTATTAGGCACAGGCAGGTTCGAGGCCAAGTCGAGAGCGCACGATCGCTAGTACCTTGCTGCGTAGCAGCGGAGCCAGCGGTAGTGTCACGGCTTCGTCGCAGTCGACCCAGCGGATCTCTGCGATTTCGGCGTGTGCGCCAGCTTGACCCTGGATTGCGGTCCAGAACAGATGGGCGTGGACCCGATGATCGGCTTCATTGGCGGCCACCGTCGTGGCCTCTCCGATCAGCTCGGCGTCCGTAGCCTGGACGCCTAGCTCTTCACGAATTTCCCGTCGCAAGGCCTGTTCCGGCGTCTCTCCAGCGTCGAGCTTGCCGCCGGCTAGCATGAACCAACGGCTGCCGCGTTTGCGTACCAAGAGGATCCGCTGATGTTGATCGACGATAACGGCGGCGGCGATCTGCAACGTGGCGGTTGTGATTGAGGATTCGCCGGAAAAGGGCTCGTCCGCCATCTTTTTCTCCTCCATTGGGTTGCGAATGCACCGGGATGTGGCCTACATAGGTTTGCATGCTGACGATACCGGGTTACAAAGGGAATAATTCGGGTATGATGCTGTTTGATTCGCCATCTGCTTTATTTCAGCGTAGCGTCAGTTATCGTATCGCAGAACACTAATGCAGTTACGGTGCGTGATATTCGTTTGACTTATCGAGTCATTGGACGCCGTCGATTGCCAAATAATAAATGAACACCGTGGTATGCAGGGTATCGAGGCCAACTCAAAGGGATGGATGACAGCTTGGACAGCACTGCACATCAAGATCGCGTATTGATCATCGAAGACGACGAGCGTCTGGCACATCTGACGCGTGAGTATCTGGAGGCGAACGGATTCCAGGTCGGGCTGGAGCATGATGGCGCGCATGGCGTGGAGCGTATCGTCGAGGAGCAGCCGGACATGGTGATCCTCGATCTGATGTTGCCCGGCGAGGATGGCCTGTCCATCTGCCGGCGGGCGCGTCCGCACTATGCCGGCCCCATTCTGATGCTGACGGCACGCACCGACGACATGGATCAGGTCCTTGGCCTGGAGATGGGGGCCGACGACTACGTGCCCAAGCCGGTTCAGCCCAGGGTCCTGCTGGCGCGCATGAGGGCGTTGATGCGCCGCGCCGACAGTCTGGTCTCCTCCAGTGGGGCGACACGCCTGACGTTCGACAATCTGGTCATCGACAGTGCCACTCGCGAAGCCTGGCTGGAGGAAGAGCGCGTCGATCTCACCAGCGCCGAGTTCGATCTGCTCTGGTTGCTGGCCGACAATGCCGGCCGCGTGCTGACTCGCGAAGAGATATTTTCCCAGTTGCGCGGCATCAAATACGATGGACAGGATCGTTCCATCGATGTGCGGGTTTCGCGTATTCGCCCCAAGATCGGTGACGACCCCAATCACCCTCACCGTATCAAGACCGTGCGGAGCAAAGGGTATCTGTTCGTGAGAGATAGCTGAAGCGAACCGACAACGGTGTCCGCTCTAGTCCCCCCGCGCCGTGATCTCGGCCGGTTCCCGGGCTGTCGCGATCAGCACTGTCGTGCCTCGGCTTTCCACGCCACGCGGGGGCGAAAGGCCGATTTCCGGAACGCTGGCTGAGCGCGGGACCTCGTCTCCTGCGCCTCGGGCATCGATCGCCTCCTGCAGAAGGCTCCCGTCTCTTCCGAGGGACGGGCGACACTAGCCTTTCTGGCCATCCACGAAGCCGATTGCCGCACGAGATTCAACATGCGTCGTTCCTTTACCGACAGCACTTTCTTTCGGTTCTACGTGTCGTTGCTGGCGGCACTGGTCATCACCTTCGCGTTGGTCCTTTTCGGCTTCCTGATGGTCGACAAGGTGCGCCAGGAGCACTACCGAGAAAATCTTGTCAGCGGCCCGCTGGCGCTGCTTTCCGATCTCGTCTCCCGCCAACCGCTGTCGCAGCGGGACGACTGGCTGGCATCGATGGCATCGACGCTGGGCATGCCTTTAGGGCTTTTCAAGCTAGAGGACCTTTCGCTCAATTACTTCGAACGGGCTCGCTTGCGCGAGAATCGCCCCGTCATCGAGTCGACCGATAAAGGCTGGCGCTCTCTCTATCAACTGCCGCACTCCAAATGGGTGCTGGCGGCACGCATCAATAGTCTCAACGAGATGCAGCTTCGCGGCATCACCGAGGTGCTGCGGAGTTGGCTGAGCGGCGAGACGGAGGAGATCCAGGCTCGACGCTTCGGGCGGGTCAAACGACAGTTCCACGTGCCGCTCGGTCTCTATACCGAGCCACCGACGGATGTCGATCCCATCCAGGCGACGCGACTCGACGCCGGCGAGGTCGTGGTGCGTCTCGAAACAGGACTCAGCGCGCTTTACATTCACGCCAGGGTCGGGCCGGATCGCTGGTTGCGAATCGGCCCTCTGCCCAGTTTCGAATCGATGCCGCTGTCGCTGGCGCTGGCGCTGCTGATCATGGTGCTCTCGACCCTGGCCGGGGCTATCTATCTCATCGTATGGGGCGTCGAGGGCCGTGTGGGAAGGCTGGAGCGTGCCGCGACGCGGATTGCGGCCGGGCATCTCAACTCGCGGGTGCGGGTCGACAGCAACGATTTCGTTGGCCGTCTGGGCATGGCGCTCAATGGCATGGCCGCGCAAGTGCAGTCGTTACTGCGCAGTCAGCAGGAGATGATTCGCGCCGTTTCCCACGAGTTGCGTACGCCGGTAGCCCGTATTCGCTTTGCGGCCCAGATGCTCGAGGATCTCAGCAAGGATGAAAGCGCCCAGCGCCAGCTGTCGGGGATCGACGAGGATATTTCCGAACTCGATCGGTTGATCGACGAAATCCTCACCTATGCCAAGCTCGACAGCGAGAATGCGCAAGGCGTCACGCTCAAGACGGAGAGCATGGAGTGCCGGGCGGTCGCCTGGCGAGTGCTGGACACGCTGAGTCCATTGCATCCGCATCTTGAACTCGGCGTTGCCGATGGCGAGGAGCTCGAGGTCGAAGCGGAACCGCGCTACTTGCAGCGCGCAGTGCAGAATCTGGTCGCCAATGCCTGCCGCCATGCCGAGAGTCGGGTCATGGTGACGGTCCATCGCGAGCCGAGAGCTGTCCGGATCGATGTCGAGGATGATGGTCCTGGCGTGCCGGAAGAGAAGCGTATCGCCATCTTCAAGCCATTCGCCCGACTGGACGACAGTCGAACTCGCCGCTCCGGCGGATACGGCCTAGGGCTTTCCATCGTGCAGAAGATCATGGCCTGGCACGGCGGGAACGTCGTGGTCGATCGCAGCGCCCGCCTGGGGGGCGCCCGGTTCAGCCTGCTGCTACCGCTGCATGGGAGAGAAGCGATTCACCCGCTGACCTTCGACGAGGAATTGTCCTGAAGACAGAGCGACGACACGCCTTTCAATCCCGTGTCGCGGAGCTTCGTTCATGCGGGTTCCGTCGAGCCTGCTGGCTTGATGCCGCTAAGTACCGCAAACGACGTATCTCTTGCGGTGCGAATGAAGTCCTCCATCCACGGTAGCGACAGATTCTCCTCACGGACCGCCGCGTATAGCGTGCTCCATACGCCTTCCTTGCCCAGCGGCAGTGCCTTGACGTAATCGCGCTCCAGATATTCCGTCAGCGCCCAATTGGGCAGGGCGCACACGCCCCGTCCGCTGGCCACCAACTGCATCATCATCACCGTGAGCTCCGCGCTGCGAATTTCCCTCGGACGCACGCTGACCGGGTCGAGAAACTGGGTGAAGACGTCCAGCCGGGAATGGTCCACCGGGTAGACGATGAGCGTTTCCTCGATCAGGTCCGATGGTTCGACCCAGCTTCGGGTCGCCAAGGAATGCTGTTTGGCCACGGCCAGCAGGCCCTCGTAGCGAAACAGCGGCGCATAGTGCACACCCGGAAGCGGCTCGGGATTGTCGGTGATGACCAGGTCGAGGACTTCGCGGGTCAGGCCGGGCAGCAGGTCGAAATTCTGGCCGCTGGGGATGTCTACCTCCACTTCCGGCCAGTGATCGCGAAAGTGGTCGACGGTCGGCATCAGCCATTGAAAGCAGCTATGGCACTCGATCGCCATGTGAAGGCGTCCCTGTTCATGACCCGCCAGCCGAGCCAGATCCCGCTCCGCCAGACGCAATTGAGGCAGAACCTGTTCGGCCAGCGTCAACAGACGCTCTCCGGCACGCGTGAACGACACCGGACGCGTCTTGCGCGTGAACAGCGGCATGCCGAGACGCGACTCCAGATCCTTGATCTGATGGGAGAGCGCCGATTGGGTCAGGTGGACGCGTTCCGCCGCTTCGACCAGGGAACCGGTATCGCGCAGGGCGATCAGCGTACGGAGGTGGCGAAGTTCGAGCATGCTATGAATTTTGCTCACGTTGAGGATTAGGTAAACGCGTTTGATTCAGGATGCGTTGCCGGAGACACTGCCAGTCAAGCTGACCTTCGTCATTCTAACCGCTAAACTCTGAGAGACCCTACACATGACCACCCTGGTGCATGCCTTGGGCTACCCGCGAATCGGTGCTCATCGCGAACTGAAGAAAGCCGTCGAAGCCTACTGGAAAGGCGAGCTCGACCGCGATGGACTCGAACAGGAAGGTGCGCGTCTGCGCAGGACGCACTGGCAGGACCAGATCGATGCGGGCCTAGACGTCGTGACGGTGGGCGACTTCGCCTTCTATGATCAGGTGCTCAACGTTTCCGTGCTGATCGGCGCCGTTCCGCCACGCTTCGGTCGCATCGATGGTGAGGTCGATCTCGACACCAGTTTCCGGATGGCGCGTGGACGCGCGCCCAGTGGCGAGCCGGCGGCGGCGTGCGAGATGACCAAGTATTTCGATACCAACTACCACTACCTTGTGCCGGAGCTATACCAGGGGCAGACGTTCCGTATCGCCAGCGAGCGGCTATTCGAGGAGGTCGCCGAAGCCAGGGCCGAAGGGTATCCCGTCAAGGTGGCGCTGACGGGTCCCGTCACCTGGCTGTGGTTATCCAAGGCCAAGAGCGATGGGCTCGAGCGTCTCTCGCTGCTCGATGATCTCGTCGCGACCTACGACGAGATCCTGGGTCGCCTGGCAAGCGCGGGCGTCGAATGGGTGCAACTCGACGAGCCGGCGCTGGTTCAGGACCTGCCGGGCGAGTGGCAGGGCGCTTTCGAGTCGGCTTACAACAAGCTGCAGTCGACGCCGGTCAAGCTGCTGGTGGCAAGCTACTTCGGTGGTCTCGGCGACAATCTGGGGTTGGCCGTTTCGCTACCGGTCGAGGGGCTGCATGTGGATGTGGTGCGGGCGCCGCAGCAACTGACCGCGGTGCTCGACCGGCTACCGCCCTACAAGGTGCTCTCCGTTGGTGCCATCGACGGCCGCAACATCTGGCGCGCCGATCTGGCCCGACTTGCCGGCGAGCTCGAGGATGCCAAGGCACGTCTGGGCGACCGCCTGTGGCTGGCGCCGAGCTGCTCGCTGCTCCATGTCCCCGTCGACCTGGACAACGAAACCAGGCTCGATCCCGAGCTGAAGAGCTGGCTGGCGTTCGCGCGGCAGAAGCTCGACGAGGTGGTGACACTTGCCCACGTGCTCGACGGTACCGAAACGGAAACGGATCGCCAGCGCATCGAGGACGCCAGCCGGGCCCTGTCGGCGCGCCGGGAGTCGCGGCGTATCCACAAGCTCCGGGTCGCCGAGCGTCTGGCCAGGGTGGGCGCCGCGGACACGCGCCGTGCCAACGTCTACCCGATACGTGCCACCGCCCAGCGAGAGCGCCTCGCCCTGCCGCTGTTCCCGACGACGACGATCGGTTCCTTCCCGCAGACGCAGGAGATCCGTGCGGCACGCCGTGACTTCAAGAAGGGCATCCTCGACGTGGCCGACTACGAAGCCCGCATGCGAGAGGAGATCGCGCTGGTCGTCGAGCGCCAGGCGCAGTTGGGGCTCGATGTGCCGGTGCACGGCGAGGCCGAGCGTAACGACATGGTCGAGTACTTCGGCGAGCAGCTCGACGGCTTTGCCTTTACCCAGAACGGCTGGGTGCAGAGCTACGGCTCACGCTGCGTCAAGCCGCCGGTGATCTTCGGCGACGTGGAGCGGCCGGAGGCGATGACGGTGCGCTGGAGCGAATATGCCCAGTCGCTCACCGACAAGCCGATGAAGGGCATGTTGACCGGTCCGGTCACCATTCTGCAGTGGTCGTTCGTGCGCGACGATCAGCCGCGCGCCAAGACCTGCCGTCAGATCGCGCTGGCGCTGCGCGACGAGGTCGCCGATCTCGAGCGGGCGGGTATCGCGATCATTCAGATCGACGAGCCGGCACTGCGGGAGGGGCTGCCGCTGCGCCAGGCCGAGTGGCAGGCGTATCTCGACTGGGCGGTGGAGTGCTTCCAGTTGAGCGCTGCCGTGGCCGCCGACGAGACCCAGATCCACACCCACATGTGCTACGCCGAGTTCAACGACATCATTGGCGCCATCGCGGCCATGGATGCCGATGTCATCACCATCGAGACCTCGCGCTCCGACATGGAGTTGCTGGATGCGTTCCAGCACTTCGACTACCCCAACGAGATCGGACCCGGGGTCTACGACATTCACTCGCCGAACATCCCCGAGCGCGCCTGGATGGTCGATCTGATGGCCAAGGCAGCGGAGAAGATTCCGCCCGAGCGACTCTGGGTCAATCCGGACTGCGGCCTCAAGACGCGCGGCTGGGCCGAGGTGGAACCGGCGCTGGCCAACATGGTCGAGGCGGCCCGGGAGCTGAGGCAGCGCTACGCCTGAGGCGAGTGTCGAGGGATGAACGGGTTCATGGTCTGGCCCGCCGGTACGCCTGGCATGTTAGGCTGGACGTTGCGCCGCGAGACGACCTCGCGGCGCTTTTTTTATGACGGCTATCCGAGGGTGTTTACAAAACAGGCGAACGAAGACAAGGCAAGGCGAAATTGGACGAGAAAGCGGAATTTACAGGGCGTAAATGAGTATTTGACTCGCACCGCTCGCCCTTCGGGCCGTCCTGCGGACGTTCTGAACTGAAGTTCGGTGAGGTCAATTTCAACGCCGCATTGTCGAGTGCAGCCCTTTGGTAAACACTCTCTTCGTGTCCAGACACCTCTCGGGAACCTTGCTCATGTCCAACGCGCTTCAGGCTGGCAAAGACCGCCGCGCCTTCCTCGGTCGTTATCGCTCATCGCTCCGCTGGCTGGCGTTGCCGGCCGCTTCGCTCCTGCTGACGGCGTGTGCCGGCGGCGGGCAGCACCAGGAGATGAAGCCCACCGCGCCCTCGGGCCTGGCTGCGCTCAAGTCGCCGCTGATGCCGAGTGCCTTCTTCGCCGATGGCGGCGAGACGTTCACCGCCTGGCGCTGCACGCCGTCCCAGGATCTGGTCACCACCACGCCCGACGACAGCCGACTGCGATTGTGGACCGCCCTGGGCGAGACGGAACTGCCGAGC
The DNA here is from genome assembly GCF_008298015.1 of Salinicola corii. Classification (GTDB taxonomy): domain Bacteria; phylum Pseudomonadota; class Gammaproteobacteria; order Pseudomonadales; family Halomonadaceae; genus Salinicola; species Salinicola corii. The sequence continues at coordinate 270,754 of NZ_VTPX01000001.1, forward strand.
GCCGTGGTGGGCTCCGGCTCCCGCTACGAACTCGGCGGGGTCTCGTTCTGGCGTCAGGGGCGCGATGCCCGTGTCGAGAGCGACAACGGCCGGCTGGTCTGCACGCTGGCCAGCGAGCGCCAGACGACGACCCGCAAAGCGCATCCGGACACCATCTTCTACGCCAGCGGCAACGAGCCCGGCTGGAACGTGTCCCTCGACCGCAACAGCCATTCGCTGACGCTGGTATCCGATTACGGCCAGGCCACCGATGCGTTCGATTATCGTGTCGCCTCGGTGAAGAACGGCGGCGATGCGCGCATGATCCTGGTCAGCGACAGCGGCCGGTATCCCATGGAGCTCGATCTGCGCGCCGGCGCCTGTTTCGATGACATGAGCGGCCAGCCATGGCCGGTCAGGGTGACGCTGCGTTACGGGGAGCGCGAGTTCCAGGGGTGCGGGCAGGGTGTCGAGGCCAGCCGCTGAGCGACCAGGGTCATGCGGCGACAACGAACGAAATTATCGAACGCTCAATGCTATTTTTAGCGATTTTCATTTCATGGAGTGCAATGAATAATCCCAGCAACGCTTGCCGGTCATCGACGGCATCTTGGTTGGGTATGACTTCAGCATTGGAGACGGCTTCATGACACGACGTGTTCTTCTCATCACCAGTTCCATCTTCGGCGAGGGTGGCCAGTCCCGGGCGCTGGCGGAATCGTTCAAGGCTGCCTTGCAGGGGCGTGACGTCGAGTTGACCGAGCGCAACGTGGTCGAGCAGCCGCTGCCCCACCTGACCGGTGCCGAGATGGCGAGCTGGATGACCGATCCTGCCGAGCGCAGTGACGAGCAGCGGCAGTTGGCCGAGGTGTCGGACGAGTTGCTGTCCGAGATCGATGCCTGCGATCTCCTGGTGCTGGCGGTGCCGCTCTACAACCTGGGCATTCCGAGCCAGCTCAAGTCATGGTTCGACCGCATCCTGCGCGCCGGCAGGACCTTCCAGTACACTGCCAATGGCCCGGTAGGCCTGCTGGAGGGCAAGTCGGGGCTGATTCTGGCGGCTCGCGGTGGCATGTACGCCGGCACCGAGATGGACTCGCAGACGCCCCACCTCAGGCACATGCTGGCCCTGATCGGCATCAAGGACGTCGACGCCATCTACGCCGAGGGCCTGAACATGGGCGACGAGCGCAAGCAGCAGTCGCTGACCGAAGCCAGGCAGGCGATCGGCCACTACGTCGACTCGCATTTCTGATCGTCGGATCGCGCTTTCCTGTGTCGAGGAGAGCCGCCCGTTATCGATGATAGCGGGCGGTTCTCGTTTCACTCGGGGGCGGTGATCGGCTCCACTCGCGGCGAGGTGATTCGCGCCAGCAGACGTTGCATGACGGCCCGTTCCGGCCGGCCCGAACTCGAGCGCTCGCTGGCCATGGGCCGCCACTTGCCGTCATCACCGCGTTCGGCAATCGAGAAGGTGAAGGGGTGGGTTCCCGGCACGCCCAGGCGGATATCGGTGGCCAGCAGTCTCTCCCTTCCCGCCTCCCGGCGGATTTCATAACGCAGGAACGGGCCGCTGAACCAGGCCAGGCGCCGGCCATCCCGTGTCCGCTGTGCGGCCTCTTGCCATTCGTCGCCCAGTGGCCAGGGTGCCAGCGTCGGCGGGCTGTCGCCGTCCAGCAGGCTGACCCAGCCTTCGTAGGCCGCACCGTCATGAATGACGGTGACGCGCCACAGCAGGGTGGTGAGGGGGGCCGGTTGAACCAGGATGGGGTCGTTGCTCATGCCCCGCTGGGCCAGGAAGGGCGCGAGCCGTTGCTCGACGAACGCCTGGGCACCCAGGCTGAAACCGATGTAAAGACACGAGACTCCCAGTAGCGCGGCCAGGAGCCGACGGGCAGCGGGGCGTATGGCGAAGACGATCACCCCGATCAGCAGGGGCAGCGTGTAGAGCGGGTCGATGATGAACAGCGTATGCCAGCTGACCGGCCGCAGCGGGATCGGCCACAGCAACTGGGTGCCATAGGTCGTGAAGGCATCGAGTAACGGGTGGGTCGCCAGGCAGAGGGTGAACAGCCACCACCAGTGCCAGAATGAGGCGAGATCGCGCGTGCGTGACCATCGCGCGGCGAGCCCGGCGCAAAGCGTCGCGACACCGGTCAGCACGATCAGCGAGTGGCTGAAGCCGCGATGGCGGGTGTAGTCGGCAACGGCGTCTCCGTAATCGATCAACACGTCGAGATCCGGCAGGGTCCCGAGGGCGGCCCCGATCAACAGCGCGCGCCGGCCGAGTCGAGGCATGACCACACCGCCGATGGCGGCGCCCAGGCAGGCTTGGGTAACGGAGTCCATACGATCTCCTTGTCGGGGCGTTCGTGAGTGAAGGGAGCTGCCGAACGTCGCAGTTTGTGCGAGGTTGGCTGCCACGTCGACTCGAACGTGGCGAGGGGGCGTCATTCACCGATCGGCGCTGGTGGTCTACCATTGGATGGTCCAACACACTGACGAATCAGGAACAAATTCATGGAATACCTGCATACGATGGTTCGCGTCGCCGATCTCGACGCGTCACTGCATTTCTACTGCGACTTGCTGGGCCTGCAGGAAGTATCACGCAAGGAGAGCGAGAAGGGGCGTTTTACGCTGGTCTTCCTGGCCACGCCCAACGACACGCCGCGCGCCAAGACCGAGCAATCGCCGATGGTCGAACTGACCTACAACTGGGATCCGGAAACCTACACCGGCGGTCGCAATTTCGGCCATCTGGCCTATCGGGTCGATGATATCTACGCACTCTGCGAGAAGCTGCAGGCGGGTGGCGTGGCCATCAACCGGCCGCCACGAGACGGGCACATGGCGTTCGTCCGCTCCCCCGACGGCATTTCGATCGAACTGCTCCAGAAAGGCGAGGCGCAAGCCCCGAAGGAGCCCTGGGCTTCGATGGAAAACAGCGGCAGCTGGTGACGCCGTGAATCGCTCGACACGCATCTTCCTCGGCTGGCTGCTGCTGGTGGCGATCGCTGCCAGCAGCGGCATCCTGGCGCCGCCCGGCGAGTGGTACGCTGCGCTCGCCAAGCCGCCCCTGACGCCACCGGACTGGCTGTTTCCGGCGGCCTGGACGCTGCTCTACCTGATGATGGCGGTCGCGGCGACGAAAGTGACGTTGGCGGCACCGGCCGGTGCACGTCGGTCTGCCGTGGCGCCATTCGTCCTCCAGCTCGTCGCCAACGGCCTGTGGTCGTGGCTGTTCTTCGCCGCGCACTGGATGCTGATCGGGCTGCTGGACCTGCTGCTGCTGTGGGGGTTGATCGTGTGGACGATCGTGACGTTCTCCCGCTATTCACGCTTCGCCGCCGGCTTGTTGGTGCCCTACCTGGTATGGGTGAGCTTCGCCGCCTATCTCAACGCGGGGGTACTGGTACTCAACGCGCCATGGAACTGATATCGCGGCGATCCCCGGCAGCCACGGCTCCCCGTCGCAGCGGCCGGACGCTTCAGGAGCCATCATGAGCCAGGCAACACGATCGATACCCGCCGATATCGAACACGCCATGCGCCGCGAGGCGGCCGAGCTCGAGCGGCTGGATCGGGAGGTTTATCGCCAGTACGACCGCGATCCTCTGGCGCCAATCGTCGGCCTGGGGCCCAGGCAGGCGAGGCTGGCCGTCTTCGGGCGCGACCCCGGCAAGCGAGAGGTCGAGATGGGGCTGCCGTTCGTCGGTGCCGGTGGGCAGAAGGTCCGTGAGGCGCTCTACCGGCACCGGCATGGACGGCCGATGCCGGATTTCGACGCTTCGCTGGAGGTGGGGGAGGATCTTTACTGGATTAACACCGTCCCCTACAAGCCGCTGGGCAACAAGGCCTGGCCGATGGCGGTGAAGCGGCGGTTCCAGCCGCTGATAGCGGCACTGCTGACGCAGCAGTGGTCCGGCGAGCATGTCATCACGCTCGGACGGGAAGCATTCCACTGGTTCGGGATCGGCCAGTCGCGCGAGATTCGCGATGGGCTGGAGGCCTTCTGGTCCCGGGAGGATCGCTTCACCGCGACCTGCGTCACGGAGCTGACGCTATCGACCGGCGAGTCCAGACGCTTCACCCTCGCGCCGCTTCCACACCCCTCGCCACTCAACCAGCGCTGGTTCAAGCGCTTCCCCGAGCTGCTGGACCGGCGCCTGTCGGCGCTGGGGGCCTGAACCGCTGCCTAGTCCGGGCGGGCCGCCATGCGTCCGCTTCCCAAGAACATGATCGCCAGGGCGCCGAACAGGAACATGCCCTGCAGTTCCAGCGTCCATCCCCCCTGGCTGTTCAGCGTCCACAGCTGCGAGGTGTGGACCAGTATCAGCGCCACGATCATGTTGACTGCCATCAGTAGCCCGCCAATGCGCGCTTGCCAGCCGACGATCGCCATCAGCGGCGCGACGATCTCGCCCACCAGGACCCCGTAGGCGATGAAGGAGGGCAGCCCCATCCCCGACAGCTGATGGGCGATGCCATTGAGGCTGGTCGGATCCATCAGCTTGCTGACGCCATGCAGCAGTATCAGGATGCCGACGCACAGACGTAGTAGAAGCTTTCCCAGATCGTCGTTTTGCAGGAAGCGCATAAAGGGTTCCGTATTGTCCAAGGTTCCAGTGCCTTACCGGCGAGCATAGGCTAACAGAACTTGCGCGAGATTCGTGGCGCGAGGATATTGGTATTGCTTTGTAAGCGCGGGACTACACGAGCAATGGCGATTCTGACAATGTCCTCTCTCGTCGAAAACGGTGATACTTGAGTCGAGTCTCTGTTGATATCGAACCTTGCCAGTGGGACTAACGTTTCCTCTGGCGCTGGCCCGAGCGGAGTTCCCGTAAAAGGGTCTTACCCAAGCACAGCAACGAGTCGCAAATGCGGAGCCAGTTCTTCTCTCTTTGGCGGAAAGGCACCGAGGCACCCGATTCCCTCCCGGCGGAGCGTCGGCGCAGCTTCGAAATCATGGCCGAAATCTATCTGCTGGCGCTATGTGTGCAGTTGATGCTCGCTCCCGTGTTGTTTCTCGTCGGTCGCCCGATTCTTGGTTGGCTCAACCTGATCTGCCTTGCAGGCTACGTAGTGGCGCTGGTTCTGCATCGTCGGCTGTTCGTGGCGACCGCGCTGGCAGTCAAGCTTTGCGTCTTTCTCGTCTTCGTCGTTGTGGTCGGCGTCGTCATCACCGCCAATCAGGCCAGTCTGGTCTACTTCCTCCTGTTTGCCGAAGTCGAAATGATGCTTGCCGACCTACGGCGTCGCACCAAGATCGTCGCGACCGGCTGTCTCGTCACGCTCTCTCTCGGCGTCCTCCATTTGCCCCCGCTGCATGGCGTGACCCAGAGTGTTTCGGGCGTGGACACGTTTCTTGCCGACCTGGGACTCGGGCTGGTCTTCGTCATGCTGTGCATCGTCATCCTGCGCATGCTGGCGATCACCGACCACCATGAGCATCGCTACCGACGTGATGCCATGCACGACTCGCTGACGCGGGTGCTCAATCGACGTGCGATCTTCGAACGGGCCTCCATCTACTGGAAGGCTAACCGTGAATTTGCTGTGGCGCTGGTGGATGCCGACCGCTTCAAGGAGATCAACGATAACCACGGGCACTCAGCCGGCGATGCCGTACTTCGCCACTTGGCCGGCCTGCTGCGAGAGTCGCTGCGCAGTGACGACAGCGTCGGGCGAGTCGGCGGAGAGGAATTTCTGATGCTGTTGCCCGGTGCAGGCAAAAGCCAGGGCATCGCAGCCGCCATGCGTATTCGTGATCGATTGGCGCGTTATCCCTGTCGGCTCGACAGCATCGAACTGTCGGTGACGCTATCGATGGGAATCGCTACCTCCGAGGAGGGATTGCATCTGCGGGACCTGATCGAACTGGCCGATCGGCGACTCTACGCCGCCAAATCCGCTGGACGCGATCAAGTGGTGGCCGAAGGGCACGCCGATGCCGCGACATCGCGAAATTCGCAGCGCCTTGCCCAGGGGGTCGAGCGGGCGCTGGAGGCGGACCGCGGCTGAATGAAACCGTGGCCGGATCCTCGGATGGACGCTTTTCTTCAGGACACGGTGATGGAGCGCCACCGGCTCAGGTCAGCGGTTCAATGGCAGTCGCGACAGCCCGCGCTGGACCAGCGTCGTCATGGTGGTCGCTACCGGCGTGCACAGAACCCACGGCAGGGCAAGCAGAGCAATGCTGAGCGCGCCCATGTAGACATCGCTGAACCAGTGCGCTCCGACCATGATCCGAGGTGCGCTCAGCAGCAGCACGAAGGCAATACTCCAGCCGGCGGTGCGGCGATCGGCAAAGCGCAGCATGAATCCGGCGAAGATCATCAACATCAGCCCATGGTCACCGGGGAAACTGTTCGACGCCGAATCCTTGGTGGGTATCGAGACGATATCCGTCAGGCGAGCGGCATGCTCGAAGAATCGTGTCGGGCTGGGGTGCCCATAGGTGATGGCCTTGTTGGTCACGATCGCGATGACGCCGGCGGTCAGCAGCATCGTCACGCCGATGCCAAACCAGCGACGCAGGCGGTCGGGACGCGGATCCCGGCGCATGGCGATGGTGAACAACACCCCCATGACGCCGAAAGACGCGGCATCGAAGAAGCGCGTGTTGAGCAGTGCCAGTAGATTGTCCCATAGCCCGTTTTCCGGCGTGATCCACTGGTTGAAGGCCCAGAATATCCTGTCGTCCAGGTCGGTCCAGGGCAGCCCGTGGGGCAGTGCCCAGCTCAGCAGCAGGAGCAGCCCGGTCAGGTTGAAGGCGATGATGCGTTTGAGATCCATCCGCGTCGATGTCATGACGAACTCCTCAGTAATGGCTCGGACGAAAGCGCCGATAGATAGTGTCGAACACCGACGCCATGCCGCTGATCAACCGCACGATCCAGGCATTGCAAAGTACCCATGGCAAGACCACCAGGGCGATCGCCAGCGATCCCAGGTAGACGTCGCTGACCCAGTGCGCCCCAACCATGATTCGCGGCAGCGTTACCAACCCCGTCAGCGTGACGGCCAGCGCTGCAGTCAGTCGGTCGGCGAAGCGCAGCATAAAGCTGGCGAAGACCATTGCCATCAGTCCGTGATCGCTCGGGAAACTGTCGGATGCCGAATCCTTGGCGTGCAGCGAGGTGTAATCGCTCAGAAGGTTGACTTGGCCGTGCCACAATGTCGGGCTGGGGCGCACCATCAACAGATGCTCGTGCAATAGCGCGCCGAGCGTCGCGGCAGTGGCCGACATGACCAGGCCAATGGCCAACCACTTCGGCCAACCGCCATTCCGGTCGCGAAGCATGGCCATGCACAGTATTCCCAGCAGCACGCCGAACATGATCTTGTCGAATGCTCGCGTGTTGAGAACCGCCAGAACTTCCGTCCAGTGTGGATAAACGGGCCCGATGAACTGGTTGAAGAAAAAAAACACATCGTCGTCCAGTCGGGTCCAGAACAGTACGGTCGGGAGCCACCAACTGATGACGAGCACGAGTGCGAGCAGGTTGTAGAAGAGGATTCGGCGAATATCCATGTCGAAGACTCGATGTGAGTTTTCGGCATTATAATTTAAGCCAAGAATAAGGAACAGTGTTTCTAAACTAATTCCAATTCTCTGGTGCCGGCTCTGTGCTGGTCATCGCTCTGAACGAAACGACGCCGGCCCTCGAAAAGGGCCGGCGTCGAAGTCTTGCAGAGTCGCGAGATCGGAAGAACCTAGCTGCCGAGCTCGGCGATCTTGTTGCGCTGCTCGACCAGGTGCTGGCGTGCTGCCAGGTAATCCTTGAGCTTGCCGCGTTCCTTCTCGACCACTGCCTCAGGCGCCTTGGCGGTAAAGCTTTCATTACCAAGCTTCTTCTCGATGCCAGCGATCAGCTTGTCCTGCTTGTCGATCTCCTTGGCGAGGCGCGCAAGCTCGGCCTCCTTGTCGATCAGGTCGGCCATCGGTACCAGCACCTCCATGTCACCGACCAGTTGCGTCGCCGACAGCGGCGCCTGGTCCGGATCGTCGAGCCAGGTCACGCTCTCGAGCTTGGCGAGTTTGGACAGGAACAGGCGGTTGGCGTCGAGACGCTCGCGATCGCCGGCGGCGCCCTTGGTCAGCAGGGCATCCAGCGGCTTGCCGGGAGCGATGTTCATCTCGGCGCGGATGTTACGGACCGCGACGATCACGCCCTTGAGCCACTCGATGTCGCGAATCGACTGCTCGTCGATGCGTGATGCATCCGCTTCCGGCCACGGCTGTGTCATCAGGCTGTCGCCTTCCCTCGACCAGGTTCCGGCCAGCGGCGCGACGCGCTGCCAGATCTCCTCGGACACGAACGGCATCATCGGATGGGCCAGACGTAAAATCACCTCTAGCACGCGAACCAGCGTGCGACGGGTGCCGCGCTTGGCCTCCGTCGAGGCGTTTTCGTCCCACAGTACCGGCTTGGAGAGCTCCAGATACCAGTCGCAGTACTCATTCCAGACGAAGTCGTAGAGCGCCTGGGAAGCGTGGTCGAAGCGATACTCTTCGAGTGCCCTGGTGACCTGGGTTTCGGTCTGCTGCAGACGTGAAATGACCCAGCGATCGGCCAAGGACAGCTCGACGCTTTCTCCCCCCAGACCGACATCCTGGTCTTCGGCGTTCATCAGCACGTAGCGCGAGGCGTTCCACAGCTTGTTGCAGAAGTTGCGGTAGCCATCGAGGCGGCCCATGTCGAACTTGATGTCACGCCCGGTAGTCGCCAGCGACAGGAAGGTGTAACGCAGGGCGTCGGTGCCGTGGGCCTCGATGCCTTCCGGGAATTCGCTGCGAGTGGCTTTCTCGATCGCGCGCGCCTTCTGCGGCTGCATCATGTTGCCCGTACGCTTGGCCACCAAGGCTTCCAGTTCGATCCCGTCGATCAGATCGATCGGGTCGAGCACGTTGCCCTTGGATTTCGACATCTTCTGACCCTGGGCATCGCGTACCAGGCCGTGGACGTAGACGGTCCTGAACGGGACCTCGCCGGTGAAGTGCCCGGTCAGCATGATCATCCGCGCGACCCAGAAGAAGATGATGTCGAAGCCGGTGACCAACACGCTGGTGGGGTGGAAGGTCTCGAGTTCCGATGTCTTCTCGGGCCAGCCCAACGTGCCGAAGGTCCACAGTCCGGAGCTGAACCAGGTGTCGAGCACGTCGTCGTCCTGGGTCAGCGTGACGTCGGCGGCGATCCCGTACTTGTCGCGGGCTTCCTGCTCGGTGCGGGCGACGAATACGTTGCCGTCGGCGTCGTACCAGGCGGGAATGCGGTGGCCCCACCACAGCTGGCGGGAGATGCACCAGTCCTGCAGGTCGCGCATCCAGGCGAAGTACATGTTCTCGTAGTTCTTGGGCACGAACTCGATATCGCCATTTTCGACCGCCTCGATCGCCGGCTTGGCCAGCTTCTCGACCGCGACGAACCATTGATCCGTCAGCAGCGGCTCGATGACGTCGCCGGAGCGGTCGCCGTAGGGGAGGGTGTTGGTGACCGTCTCGACCCGTTCGAGCAGGCCGGCGGCGTCCATGTCGGCAACGATCCGCTCGCGCGCGACGTAGCGATCCAGTCCGGCGTACGCGGCGGGCAGCGTGACGTCGACATGCGGCAGCGCCCGGCCCTGCAGGTCGAAGGCTTCGGCGCGCTCGAGAATGGTCGCGTCTTGCGAGAAGACGTTGATCAGCGCGTGGTCGTGGCGCTTGCCGACTTCATAGTCGTTGAAGTCGTGGGCCGGGGTGATCTTGACGCAGCCCGAGCCTTTCTCCATGTCGGCGTGCTCGTCGGCGATCACCGGAATCCGGCGGCCGACCAGCGGCAGTTCGATGAACTTGCCGATCAGCGAGGCGTAGCGCGGATCTTCCGGATTGACCGCCACGCCGGTATCGCCGAGCAGCGTCTCCGGGCGCGTGGTGGCGACGACCAGGTACTCCTTGCCGTCGGCGGTGGTGACGCCGTCGGCCAGCGGGTAGCGGAAGTGCCAGAACTGGCCCTGCTGCTCGCGGTTCTCCACTTCGAGGTCGGAGATTGCGGTGTGCAGCGTCGGGTCCCAGTTGACCAGGCGCTTGCCACGATAGATCAGGCCCTCGTCGAACAGCCGCACGAACACTTCCTGTACCGCCTGGTAGAAGCCGTCGTCCATGGTGAAGCGCTCGCGGCTCCAGTCGACGCTGGCGCCCATGCGCCGCAGCTGGCGGGTGATATGGCCGCCGGACTCCTCCTTCCACTCCCAGATCTTGGCAGTGAACGCGTCGCGACCGAGATCGTGGCGGCTCTTGCCTTCCTCGGCCGCGACCTTGCGCTCCACCAGCATCTGGGTGGCGATGCCGGCGTGATCGGTTCCCACTTGCCACAGCGTGTTGTTGCCGCGCATCCGCTTCCAGCGCACCAGCGTGTCCATGATCGTGTCCTGGAAAGCGTGGCCCATGTGCAGGCTGCCGGTCACGTTGGGCGGCGGGATCATGATCGAGAAGGGCTCGCCTTCGCCGCTCGGCGCGAAACGGTTGTCGGCTTCCCAGCGTTCATACCAGCGGGTTTCGATCTGATCGGGTTGGTACGTCTTGTCCATGGCGGCTATCGGGCTCGAATCGGTGATGACGACACGCGGCACGGCGAAATGCCGCGTAGCGAAAAATGGCGGGGATTATACCTTGTCGATGGCCGCGGAGTCAGGCCGGCGTGTCGGATACGAGGGCAGGGCATCAGCCGTTGCCTCGGGTCAGAGCTTGTGTGCCTCGACCCGATACCCCCGATCCTTGTAGGTCTTCCAGCAGGCGCGCTTGGTACGCAGCACGTCCTGATGCTGGTTGATGATCTCGGCGACGCGCTCCAGCCGCGAGAACCACTCGGGAATCTCGTCGTTCAGATTGAGCATCGCCTGCACGCCCGGTTCCGGCACGGTTTCCCAGCCGATCGTCACCGGCGGAGGCGGCTCCATGGCGTCCCCCGCGACGCGATGCGGGACGTAGCTCTCCTCGCGGAACGTCCACAGCAGCTCGTCGAGCTCGCGGGCCATGGTTTCGTCCTGGGTATGGATATGCAGCTGATAACCCTTGCGATAGATCGTCTCCGCCAGTCGACAGGCGAAGCTCAACCGCGCTTCCAGCGTGGTGTCGGGCAGGATGTAGAAGTCGACTTTGGTCATGATTCCCTTCGGGGAGCTGTCAGCGGCAAGAGCGGCGCTTCGCGTCTGGGAGCTGGGAGAAAAGACAATCCCGGCTACGAGCTGCGATGGGCATTGTATCTAATTATTTGATCTACGACCCAACACCTGAGCGATTGAGCGAGCTAGCCCCAAGCAAGGCGAATCCAGCTAAGCGAGCGCAGTTGAGGGTTCTTCAATGAGCATCGCGAAGCTGGATTCAACGCCGCCTGGGCGACGCGCAGCCAATCGATGGAGGACTAGACGCCGCCGTCGATGTCGACGAATGCCCCAGTGGTGAATCCGGCCTCGGCCAGCCACAGGATGCCGTTGGCGATCTCCTCCGGCTCGCCGATGCGGCCCATCGGGATCACCGAGCCGGCCACGTCGGGCTTGTCCGGGTTGCCGCCGCTGGCATGGATGGTGGTGCGGATCACGCCGGGTCGGACGGTGTTGACGCGGATGCCTTCACCGGCGACTTCCTTTGCCAGCCCCTCGGTCATGGTGTCGATGGCACCCTTGGAGGCGGCGTAGTCGACGTACTCGCCGGCCCCACCGAGGTGCGAGGCGGCGGAGCCGACGTTGATGATCGCGCCGCCCTTGCCGCCACTCTGGGTCGACATGCGCTTGATCGCTTCGCGGGCGCAGATGAACGGCCCGACCACGTTGATCTTCATCATCCGGTCGACGCGTTCGAAGCTCATCTCGTCGACACGACTGATCTGGTCGACCACGCCGGCGTTGTTGACCAGTACGTCGACCCGGCCCAGCTCGCGGTCGACGGTCTCGAACATGGCGACGATCGCCGCTTCGTCGACGACGTCGGCCTGAATCGCGATGGCGCGGCCACCGTCGGATTCGATCTCGGCAACCACCTTGTCGGCGGAGGCCTTGTCGCTGCGGTAGTTCACGGCGACGGCATAGCCCTTCTGGGCGGCCATGATCGCGGTGGCAGCGCCGATGCCACGACCGGCACCGGTAATGATCATCACGGGTTTCATTGCGTCATCCTTAATTCGTGAGTGGGTCGTCTCGTGCGAGGTTCTTCGAGAGCCTCGAGACGAAACGACCGCCGGTGGGCGGTCGTTTCGGGACCGGCGATCGATCCAGTTCCTACAGCAGCTTAGGACGAAATCGGGTCACCCGCATCAGGCCAATCGCATCAGCCAGCCGCGGCTGTCTTCGCTACGACCGTACTGGATATCCAGCAGTCGCTTGCGCAGTCTGGCGCTGATCGCCTCGCCCTCGACTGGCGGCGTGACGATCCGGTCGCTCTCGGTCACCAGCTCGCCGATCTGGGTGATGACGGCGGCCGTGCCGCAGGCGAAGACCTCGACGATCTCGCCGCTGGCGACGCCGTCGCGCCACTCGTCGATGCTGATGGGGCGCTCTTCCGGCGTCAGGCCGGCATCGCGGGTCAGCTCCAGAATGGAGTCACGGGTGACGCCTTCGAGAATGGTGCCGGTCAGCGCCGGGGTCACCAGGCGGCCATCGCGGTAGACGAAGAACAGGTTCATGCCGCCCAGCTCTTCGATCCACTTGTTTTCCGCCGCGTCGAGGAAGGCGACCTGGTCGCAGCCGTGGCTCTCGGCCTCGGCCTGGGCCAGTAGCGAAGCGGCGTAGTTGCCACCGCACTTGGCGAAGCCGGTACCGCCGGGCGCGGCGCGGTTGTAATGCTGGGAGAGCCAGATCGAGATCGGCTTGCCGCCACCCTTGAAGTAGGAGGCCGCCGGCGAGGCGATCAGGTAGTAGTCGACCTCGGCGGCCGGCTTGACGCCCAGCGACTTGCCGTTGCCGATCATGAACGGGCGCAGGTAGAGACTGCACTCTTCGGCGTCGCTCTGCGGGGTCGGCACCCAGGCGACATCCTGCGCGACCAGCGTCTTGAGCGATCCGAGGAACGTCTCGTCGTCGAGTTCCGGCAGCGCCAGGCGGCGGGCGGAGGCGCGGAATCGAGCGGCGTTCTTCTCCGGGCGGAAGGTCCAGACCGAACCGTCGGCGTGACGATAGGCCTTGATGCCCTCGAAGATCTCCTGACCGTAATGCAGCACCGGCGAGGCCGGGTCGATCAGCAGCGGCCCGTAGGGGCGAATCTCGCCGCGCTGCCAGCCGTCCGACCTGGTCCAGCGTACATGTACCATGTGATCGGTGAAGTAGCGGCCGAAGCCCGGGTTGGCAAGAATCTCGTTGCGCAGAGTGGCATCGAGCGGGTTGGAGGAAAGGCGGGCTTCGAAACCTGAAGTGGACACTGCGACTTCTCCTGACAGTCCATGATGCCTGGCCACGCGAGCGCGGCGGCAGGCGGTCGACGACCTCGGTTGGGAACTGCCCGGGACCCCAGGCAGCGGACCATCCAAATTAGCATGCAAAGCGTTGGGGTGGGTAGTGGGGGACAGCGGCTTATTCCAGCAGTCCTTCCAGGCCTGGCGCCGCGATGGATGGCTCGAATTCGACGATCTCGTAATCCGCAAGGTCGTGGATCTTGAACGGATCCTCGGCCAGGCATGCCTCGAGCGTGGCACGATCCCCGCGCGCGAGTAGAACGCCACCGGTACGTGGCACCTTGCGCCCCGATGCCAGCAGTATCTCGCGCTGATAGGCGCTCTTCAGCCAGGCGATGTGGCCTTCGAGATGCGCTTCGACCTGATCGATCGACACCTTGTAGGAGAGTGAAACGATAAACATGTCGGGCCTTCCTGTTGAGGGGAGCGTGTCAGCGATGTGCCGGACGACGAACCGGGCCCGAGCGGCCCGGCTAGCGATTCGACATCACGCCTCCGGCGTTACCACCAGCTCGCTCTCGCGATCCAGCAGGTAACGGGTCAGCAGTCCCACCGGGCGGCCACTGGCGCCTTTCTGCTTGCCGCTGTCCCAGCCGGTGCCGGCGATATCGAGGTGTGCCCATGGATACTTGTCGGCGAAGCGTGACAGGAAGCACGCCGCCGTGACGGCGCCAGCCGGCCGGCCGCCGATATTGGCGAGATCGGCGAAGTTGGAGTCCAGCTGCTGCTGGTAGTCGTCCCACAGCGGCATGTGCCAGGCGCGATCCCAGGAGGCCTCGCCGGCTTCGAGCAGGTCCAGCGCGAGATCGTCGTCGTTGGAGAACAGGCCGCTGGCGTGATCGCCCAGCGCGATGACGCAGGCCCCGGTCAGGGTGGCGATGTCGACCACGCTGGCCGGCTCGAAACGCTCGGCATAGGTCAGGGCGTCGCACAGCACCAGACGGCCTTCGGCATCGGTATTGAGAATCTCGACGGTCAGCCCCTTGAGCGTGGTGACGATATCGCCGGGCTTGATCGCGCGGCCGTCCGGCATGTTCTCGGCGCTGGCGACGATCGCCACCACATTGAGCTTCGGCTTCAGCGCGATCACGCTTTTCATGGCGCCGAACACGCTGGCGGCACCACACATGTCGAACTTCATCTCGTCCATGCCGGCGCCGGGTTTCAGCGAGATGCCACCGGTATCGAAGGTGATGCCCTTGCCGACGAGAACGTGGGGCGACTCCTCGGGATCCTCCGCGCCCTGATACTTCATCACGATAAGCTTCGAGGGTTCCGCGCTGCCGCGCCCCACAGCCAGCAGCGAGTGGGCTCCCAGCGCTTCCAGCTCGGCTTCATCGAGGATCTCCACCGTCAGCGAACCGGCGGATTCCCCGGCCAGCGTCTCGGCCTGCTTGGCCAGGTAGGTCGGCGTGCAGATGTTGCCGGGCAGATTGCCCAGCGTGCGGGCGAGGTTGACGCCATCGCCCAGCGCCGCGCCGATACGGGCGCCGGTCTCGGCGCTGTCAGCCTGGCTGGCCTCGGAGACCAGCAGCTCGATCGTGCGTAACTGCGGCAGTGTCGGCTGCGTGGATTTGCATTCGGTGAAGCGGTAGACGGCGCGGGTGGCGGCTTCCAGCGTCATCTGCGCGTTCCAGGCGGTATCGCGGTCTTCGACTTCTGCATCGGCGAACGCCACCGCGGCGCTGTCCACCGGCAGTTTGGCCAGTGCGGTGAAGGCACCATCCAGCGCCTTGCGCAGGGCGCCTTCATTGAAGGTCTCGCGCTTGCCCAGGCCGACCAGCAGCAATCGCTCGGCGGCCAGGCCCGGCGCGAACGGGATCAACTGGACATTGGCCAGTTCGGGGGTGAAGTCGCCGCGCTCGACGAGTTGTGCGATCAAGCGCTCGCTGGCGTCATCCAGCTTGGCAGCGGCGGACAGCAGATCGCCATCCTGAAACAGCGGTACCACGAGGCAGGCTGTCTCGACCTTGGCCGGATTGACGGTCAGTACGGAAAATTCCATGTCGTCTCCAATGAACGATTGAGCGAACAAGCCTGTCGGTAACGAGACAAGCGAGCGGTGATTCAGGATAATGGCGCCGAGTGGAGGTGCGCGGCAATGGCGGTGAGCGCCGGGATCGACACCGCGAACGTTTTCGAGCGGCCCGAACCCATCGCCGCCGATGAATGTCCCATCGATTGGCCAGTTTACGCAAAGCCGAAGCGCGTTGCACAAGCCGTGTCGGCGGTTCGTATCCTCGGGACGTGACGGCTAGCAGCGGTAAACTTCCCGGCAGCAAGTCCGATGGCCGGGATCGTCCGGCCCGAGCGCAGGGTCGGGCTGCGGCAGGAAGCCAAATCAGGAGTCGATGTTGATTGTATCCCGTTATTTGACACGCGAGATTCTGCTGACCATGTCGGCGGTGGCCGGCGTGCTGTTGCTGGTGATCATGGGCAGTCGCTTCATTCGCTACTTCACCGACGCGGCCCAGGGCGAACTGCCACTCAGTGCGCTGGGCACGCTGATGCTTTTCCACATGCCCAGCTTTCTCGAGCTGGTGCTGCCGCTGTCGTTCTTCCTCGCGATTCTGCTCGCCTACGGCCAGCTCTACCTGAACAGCGAGATCACCGTGCTGGTCGCCTGCGGCATCAGCCCAAACCGGCTGTTGCAGGTCACGCTGCTGCCGGCCGTGCTGATCGCGGTGCTGGTCGGGCTTTGCAGCCTGTGGCTGACACCGGCGGGTGCCGCCCACAACGAGCGTCTGATCGACGAGCAGCAGAGTCAGCTCGATTTCTCGCTGCTGACACCCGGTCGATTCCAGGATTTCGGCAATGACCGCACCGCCTACACCCAGTCCCTCAGCGATGACCGGTCGCGCATGCAGAACGTCTTCATCAGCGAGCGCCAGACCGGTGGCAACGGGTCGCCGCAGCAGGTGGTGACGCGGGCCCAGAGTGGCTATCAGACCACCGATCCAGATACCGGCAGCCGCTACCTGGTACTCGAAAATGGTCAACGCTACAGCGTCGAGCCCGGCAGCCCGGTTGCGGAAAAGCTGGAGTTTGGTAGCTACGGCGTTCGATTGGCGACCGACGACACGGGAGAGGTCGATGTCGACAGCGAACTGATGAGCACGCCGGAACTGGTCGCCGACGGCGACGACGAGTCGATGGCGCAACTGCAGTGGCGCCTCTCGATGCCGTTGATGATTCCCATCCTGACCCTGCTGGCACTGCCGCTGTCGCGGGTCAATCCGCGCCAGGGGCGCTTCGCCAAGCTGCTGCCGGCGATCTTCCTGCACATCAGCTATCTCAGCCTGCTGCTGGCGGCCCAGGACGCGATCGCGCGGGGCAGTCTGCCGCCCGGCATCGGCATGTGGCCGATCCACTTGGTCTACTTGGCGCTGGGGTTGTTCCTGATCCGTCGCGACCAGACGCGGGGAGGCCGCTGATGTTGATCGATCGTCTCGACCGTTACATCGCCCGCAACGTGCTCGGCGCGATGCTGGTGGTTCAGGTCATGGTGCTGGGCCTGGACCTGGTGATCTCCTACATCAACGACCTGGGAGACGTCTCGGGTGGCTACACCGCCCTGGACGTGCTGCTCTATCTGATCATGCGGCTGCCCTGGCGCTTCTATGAATACGCCCCCGTCGCGGTGCTGATCGGCGCGCTGGTCGGCCTCGGCGGTATGGCTTCCAACAACGAACTGACGGTGATGCGTGCCTCGGGCCGTTCGCTGGGCCGCATTCTGCTGGGCGTGCTCAAGCCCCTGGTACTGGTGATCCTGATCACCATGGCGATAGGCGAGTTCGTCAGCCCGGCGACGGAGCAGCACGCCGAGGCGTGGCGGCTGGAGCAGTCGGAAGGCTCGGAAGCCGTGCTGTCGCACCGTGGCGGCTGGCAGCGGGAAGGGGACGACTTCTATCGGTTCGGCACCATTCGTGCCGACGATACCCTGATCAACTTCACCCGGTACCACTTCGATGGGCAACGGCTGGTCGATGCCACCCAGGCTGCGCGAGCGGTGTGGGATGGCGACGCCTGGACGCTGGAAGATGTCAGGATCACCCATTTCGAAGAGGGCGCGACTCGCGCCGAGACGCTGCCCAGCGAGAGCTGGGACACGGCGCTGACTCCGGCGCAGTTGACCCGACTGCTGCGCCCGCTGGACAGCCAGCCCATTACCAGCCTCTGGCGCTATGCCGACTATCTGCGAGCGCAGGGGCAGGAGGCCACGCAGCCACTGCTCTACTTCTGGCAGAAGAGCCTGCTGCCGGTGACGCTGGCCGGACTGGTGCTGCTGGCGGCCTCGTTCGTGTTCGGCCCGCTGCGTAGCGTGGCCGCGGGGACACGTATCTTCTATGGTGTGATCGTCGGCCTGACCTTCAAGTACCTGCAGGACCTGCTGGCGCCGGCGTCGGTGCTGTTCGGCTTCTCGCCCTCGCTGGCGGTGGTGGTGCCGACGGCGGCCTGCTATCTGCTGGGATTCTGGCTGTTGCGACGCACCGGCTGAGAATCAGATCGTAGACAGGTTCCGACAGACATCATAAAAGTGGATCATCGAGATGCCGCGACCCGAAAGGGCGCGGCGTTCTTGCGTTAAGCCGGCCTCCACTAATGTCAGGCGAGATGATTTCGATTACGGGTTGAAATTGCCTATGCGAATCATTTACATTTGCCATCACGTTACCAGTGAGGTTTGGCCGTGTACGTCTGTCTCTGTGTAGGGGTCACTGACCGCGATATCGAAAATGCCGTCTCGAGTGGCGCCCGCAGCTGGCGTGAAGTTCGCGAGGCCACCGGTTGTGCCGGCCAGTGCGGCAAGTGCGCCTGCACCGGCAAGAGCGTCATGCGCGAGGCGATCAGCCAGGAAATGGCGATGGATCCAGACCTCGCCTACGCGGTCTGACCGCGCTTGCACCCTCCCGCGGCCACGGCTTCTACTTGATTTCGAACCGATTTCCACCTTCGCGTCGTGACGGCGACGGCCTTGCGATAGCGCGAGTCGTTATCAGCCGCGTTTCCATCTGCCAACGGCTTGCAGATGAGATATTGTCGTAACCTACTGTAATGGTTGTAATTTCTGGATCGTATGGGTGATACTGCGGTCACTGGATCGATGCTGCCCGGCCGGGTGGTGTCGATCCGATGGGAGTGCGTGGCCACAACGTGCCTCCCCATCACCAGAGACACCATGAGGAGAACACGACAATGAAAGGCGACGCCAAGGTCATCACCTATCTCAACACCGTGCTCGGCAACGAGCTGGTCGCGATCAACCAGTACTTCCTGCACAGCAAGATGTACAAGGACTGGGGGCTCAGCGTGCTGGCGAAGTGGGAGTACGAAGAGTCCATCGAAGAGATGCAGCATGCCGACAAGCTGATCGAGCGCATCCTGTTCCTGGAAGGCATTCCTAACCTGCAGGACCTGGGCAAGCTCAATATCGGCGAGAACTGCCAGGAGATGCTCGAGAGCGATCTCAAGATCGAGCACAAGGCCCGCGCCGACCTGCAGGAAGCGATTCCCTACTGCGAATCCGTTCGCGATTACGTCAGCCGCGACCTGTTCATCAAGATTCTCGACGACGAAGAAGAGCACATCGACAAGCTCGAGGCGGAGCTGGGCCTGATCGACAAGGTCGGCATCCAGAACTATCTGCAGAAGCACATGTTCACGACCGACAAGGAGTGAGGCGCGGCGCCTGACCAGGCGCACGCTTCAACCAAAAGCCCCGATGTCAGCTCGAGCTGACACCGGGGCTTTTTTCGTGAGGTCCGGGCGACGATCAGCCGAGATCGTTGACCAGTAGCGTCTCGACCGCCTCGACGCGCGTCTCCAGTGTCTCGTCGTCCGCGGCCAGCACCGTGACATGACCGATCTTGCGGCCCGGCCGGGGCGCCTTGCCGTAGTCGTGCCAGCGGGTGCCGGGCAGGGCGAGCACGGCGTCGCGCTCGGGGAAGGCGCCGATCACGTTGAGCATCGCACACGGCGCCAGGCGGGCGGTCTCGCCCAGCGGCAGGCCGGCGACGGCGCGAACGTGATTCTCGAACTGGCTGGTCACCGCGCCCTCGATGCTCCAGTGGCCGGAGTTGTGGACCCGGGGAGCGATCTCGTTGGCGAGCAGCCCGGCGGCGGTGACGAAGAACTCGAACGCCATCACGCCGACATAATCGAGTTCGTTCATGACCCGGCTGGCGTAATCCTCCGCTTGCGCCTGCAGCGGGTGCGCGACCTGAGGCACCGAACGGTGCAGGATGCCCTGGCGATGCTCGTTGCGCACCACCGGCCAGTGGCGGATCTCGCCGTCGCGGCCGCGCACGGCAATCACCGAGATCTCGTGGTCGAAATCGATGAAGCCCTCGAGGATCAACGGCACGCCGCCCAGCTCCTCGAAGGTGCCGGCGACGTCTTCCGATTCGCGCAGCACCTTCTGGCCCTTGCCGTCGTAGCCCATGGTCCGGGTCTTGATCACCACCGGCAGGCCGATCTCGGCCACCGCGGTATCGAGGTCGGCCTGGCTGTCGATCCGGGCAATGGGCGGCACGTCGATATCCAGCGAGCGGAACAGCGACTTCTCGAGCCAGCGATCCCTCGCTGTGGCCAGCGCCGAGGCGGGCGGATAGGCCGGGCGGCGTTCGGCCAGCCGCTCGACGGCCTCGGCCGGCACGTTCTCGAATTCGAAGGTGATGGCGTCACAGGTGGCGGTCAGCGTGTTCAGCGCCTCCGGGTCCTGCCAGTCGGCCTGCAGGTGCTGGCCGTGGACAGCGGCACACGGCTCGCTGCCGGGATCGAGGAAGGTGAAGCGAATATCCAGTGGCGCGCCCGCTTGGGCGAGCATGCGGCCGAGCTGGCCGCCACCGACGATACCGATTCTCATGATGGCTCCTGATCTGCGGGTCGAGGATCGGGGTTGTCGAGCACCTGCTGCGTCTGTTCGGCGCGGAAGGCTTCCAGCGCCTCGCGGATGCGCTCGTCGTGGTTGGCCAGCATGGCGGCGGCGAGCAGGGCGGCGTTGATCGCCCCGGCACGGCCGATCGCCAGCGTCGCGGTGGGAATGCCGGCCGGCATCTGGACGATGGAGAGCAGCGAATCGACCCCGGAGAGCGTGCTCGACTTCACTGGCACGCCGAGTACCGGCAAGCGTGTCTTGGCGGCGCACATGCCCGGCAGGTGGGCCGCGCCACCGGCACCGGCGATGATCACTTCCAGGCCCCGGTCGGCAGCGGTCTCGGCGTATTCGAACAGCAGGTCCGGCGTGCGGTGGGCGGAGACCACCTTGGTTTCATGCTCGATACCCAGCTTTTCCAGGGTCTCGACGGTATGGCAGAGAGTCGACCAGTCCGACTTCGAACCCATGATCACGCCGACGCGTACGCTCATGCTTCCTCCCGTGGGAAATGATTCGCCGGCCCTTGTTGTGGATACCACCGCGTGGATTGTCGGGCCGTCGCTTGGAAAGCGGCGCATTATACCCGTCCTGTCGTCGGACGGCGATGGCCACTCGGGCTCCGCAGGCCCCGTGGCCGGGTCAGCGGAACGCTTTCTCCAGCGCGAACCGTGACACCGGTTCGTCGCTGACGCTGACCTGCTCGCAGAACATGGCGAGCGGGCGCACCCACAGCCCATAGTCGCCGTAGAGCGCCCGGTAGACCACCAGCCACTCCTCGGTCTCGCTGTGCTGGGCGACATCGAGTACCTCGTAGAGCTGGCCCTTGTAGTGACGATAGATGCCCGGTACCGGCTTGCGATGTTCACTCATGGGAAATCTCCTGGGTGTCGACTGACGGTTCTGCCGATAGTCGGGGTGTCTCCATCGCCGCTGGCGTCTGCGAGGGTTCGTCCGAGCGCGCGGCCTTGGCGGCAAGCCGGGTCAGCACGCGCCCGGCCGCCACGAAGCCGAAGGTGCCGGTGACCACGCTGACCGCGCCGAAGCCGGCGGCGCAGTCGAGGCGCGTGGCCTGGCCCGGGGCCGGCTTCTGCAGGCAGACTTCGCCATCCTCGCCGGGGTAGACCAGTTGCTCGTCGGAATAGACGCACTCGACGCCGAAACGGCGCTTGGGATTGCGCGAAAAGCCGAAGTCCCGGCGCAGCTTCGAGCGCACCTTGGCCAGCAGCGGGTCGTGTTCGGTGCGGGTGAGATCCGCCACCTGCACGCGGGTCGGGTCGCTCTGGCCGCCGGCGCCGCCGGTCACGGTGATCGGCAGCTTGCGGCGGTGGCAGTAGTGGATCAGCGCCGCCTTGGCGCCGACGTGATCGATGGCATCGATCACGTGATCGGCGTCGGCCGGAATCCGCTCGACCAGGTTGGTCGGCGTGACGAAGGCCGCGTCGGCATGAATCTCGATGCCGGGCCAGATCGCGCGGCAGCGCTCGGCCAGCACCTCCACCTTGGGCCTGCCGATCTGGCCGTCCAGGGCGTGAAGCTGGCGGTTGACGTTGGAGACGCAGACATCGTCGAGATCGATCAGCGTGAGCTTGCCGATGCCGGAACGCGCCAGCGCTTCCGCGCTCCAGCTGCCGACACCGCCCACGCCGATCACCACCACGTGGGCGCGACGAAAGGCGTTGGCCGCACGGGTACCGTAGAGACGCCGAATGCCGCCGAAACGGAAATCGTAGTCGTCACGCTCGCCGTCGTTGCCGGATTCGGGGGCGTCGTTGAAAGTCTTGGCGTCGTCGCTCATGGGGTCTCGATCATGAAAAGGCATCGCTCGGTTCGGCTGGCATCGTGCTCGCGCTGGGCGCCTGCCATCGGGCGCCGTGTCGTGTCAGGTGCGCCTGCCAGCCGAACCGGGTGAGCAGGGCGGAAAACGGGGCGTCGGGTGCCGCTTCCAGCATCAGCTTACGGCCCTCGAACGGGTGCGTCAGCGTCAATTGTACGGCGGATAGCAGCAGGTGCGGGCAATCCAGATGATCGCGAAAGTAGCGGTTGTGAATGCCCTTGCCGTGCTTGGCGTCATTGATGATCGGGTGACCGCAGTGGGCCAGGTGGCGCCGAATCTGGTGGCGACGCCCCGTTTCCGGCCGCGCTTCCATCAGCGAGTAGCGTGCCTGCGGGTAGCGATCGATCGCCACCGGGATCTCCGCCGTCGCCAGCCGCCGAAAATGGGTCAGCGCCGCCTGCGCCGGCATTTCCGCCTTGGGCCGAATGCCGTCCTCCTCGCGCAGCGGGGCGTCAATGCTGATCGCTTCCGGCCCCCAGCCGCGAACCACGGCCAGATAGCGCTTGGTCACGCGCTGCTCGGTGAAGGTGCGCGTCAGCGCCGCGGCCGCTTCGCTGTCCAGCGCGAACAGCAGCACGCCGCCGGTGGGGCGGTCCAGTCGATGAACCGGGTAGACGTGCTGACCGATCTGGTCGCGCAGGGTCTGCATCACGAAGCGGGTCTCGCCACGAGCCAGCGCCGTGCGATGTACCAGCATCCCCGGCGGTTTGGCCACGGCGATCAGCCGCGCATCGCGGTAGATCACCGCCAGCGGCGCAGGGCGCGCGGTCGTGGCAAGCGTCGCGGTCATGGAACGGGCTCGGAAAGCGAAATGGGTCGCTATTGTCGGGGCTGGGGCGGGGTATCTCAAGGGCCTGTCGCCCGCCTGGCCAAAGCAGGGGGCGTTGCGCCCGCCTCCCGAAGGGCGGATGTCGGCGGCGAGCGGTGCATGCTAGCCTCTGGGGCGACAAGTGAAATCATCCAGGGATCTGCGGCCGTGCCCGGTCCAATGTCTGACTTGAAGGCCTGACTTGAAGGGATGCGTATTGCGTCATGAGTGATGACACCCAACCTCATCTGGTGGTGCTGACCGGCGCCGGCATCAGCGCCGAAAGCGGCCTCAGGACCTTTCGCGACGGCGACGGCCTGTGGGAAAACCATCGTGTCGAGGACGTGGCGACCCCCGAAGCCTGGGCGCGCGATCCGGAGACCGTGCTGCGCTTCTACGACGAGCGTCGCGAGCAGACCCGCCGGGCACGCCCGAACGCTGCGCACCTGGCGCTGGCCGAGCTCGAGGCGGCGGGGTTTCGGGTCAGCGTGGTCACCCAGAATATCGACGACCTGCACGAGCGCGCCGGTTCACGCCATGTGCTGCACCTGCACGGCGAGATCCGGCTGGCGCGATCGTCCGTCGATGCCAACCTGCGTTACCCGGTGGAAGAGGTCTCGGCCCGAGGTACCATCGCGATCGGCGATCTGTGCGACAAGGGCAGCCAGCTACGGCCCGACGTGGTCTGGTTCGGAGAGGCCGTGCCGCGCTACGCGGAAGCCTGTGACATCGTCCAGGAGGCCGACGCGCTGCTGGTCGTCGGCACGTCACTGGCGGTGATGCCGGCGGCACTGCTGCTGGAACAGGCGCCGCTGGAGGCGCCGTGCTGGCTGGTCGACCCCCACGCCCGCGACTTGGTGCCACCCGGCGTGAGTCCCGTCGCGGAACCGGCCAGCCGGGGCGTGCCGGCGCTGGTGGCGCGGTGGCGCGAGCAGGGCGGTTTCGACGGCTGAAGGCCCCTCGGGCTTGCGCCCGGGGCGGGTATCCCCGGCGTCTGCCGCCTTTTGCCTATTTAGTCGCGGCTCGCGGTACGGCAAAATGGCTCGCCCTGTCGGTATCGGAGCCGCATCCGCCTTCGCATCGACCCCAACAGAGCCGCACGAGCGGCCCCGGCTTGCCCCATCGGCGAGCCATACCATCGCTAGGACACATCATCATGTTTGAACGCATCAACCGGTTGTTCCCGGTCTGGGCCGTCTTGCTGGCCGTCATCGCTGCCTTCGAGCCGCAGCTGTTCGTCGGGCTGAAAGCGGATATCAAGACGCTGCTCGTGGTGATCATGTTCGCCATGGGGCTGACCCTGACCCGCGAGGACTTCGCCCGCGTGATCAAGGCGCCCAAGCCGATCGCCGTCGGCGTCGTCCTGCAGTTCCTGATCATGCCGGTTGCCGCGCTGCTGGTGTCGCGCGTGCTGGGCCTGAGCCCGGAGCTCACCACCGGGATGATTCTGGTCGGCGCGACGGCGGGGGGAACGTCTTCCAACGTGATGACTTGGCTAGCTGGCGGTCACGTGGCGCTGTCGGTCTCGATGACCATGGTTTCCACGGTGATTTCCGTGGTGGCGACGCCGTTTATCACCTGGCTGCTGGTCGGCCAGACCATCGACGTGCCGGTGCTGGGCATGCTGATGAGCATCGCGCAACTGGTGATCGCGCCGATTGCACTGGGAGTCATCGTCCACCATCTGCTGGGGGCGCGGATCCAGAAGATCGAATCGGCCCTGGCGACGCTGGCCATGGCCGCCATCGTGCTGATCATCGCCATCGTGGTCGCGCTCAACGCCGGCAACCTGGCGACCCTGGGGCCCATCGTGGCGATTGCCGTCATCGCTCACAACAGCATCGGGCTTGCCGGCGGCTACTGGCTGAGCCGCGCGCTGGGCTTCGATATTCGCACCGCGCGCACCATCGCCTTCGAGGTGGGCCTGCAGAATTCCGGGCTGGCGGTCACCCTCGCCAACCAGTTCTTCACCGCCGGCGCCGCGCTGCCGGGAGCGCTGTTCTCTGTCTGGCACAATGTCTCCGGCTCCGTGCTGGCGGGCTACTGGAAACAGCGCGGCGTTCCCTCCCACGGCGAAACGTCGAAAGCGAGCGAGAGCCTCGGCCGCTGAGAGGGTGTTTACAAATTCGACGAGCGAAGGCAAGACAAGGCGAAATCGGTCGAAAAAAGGACCGGGCTGGCGTTCCAGTTTACATGTAGTAAATGAGTATTTTGACCGGGCTCGCGTACGAGGTCGATTTCAACGCCGTATTGCCGAGCGCAGGCATTTTGTAGACACCCTCTGAGGGATTGATACAGATCTTTCCTCGATTGCAGATCCGAGACAGCGAGGCGAAGTGCTAGAATGCGCGCCCCGCTTTTTTGCCCCAGAGACTGCCGATCCATGCGCAACGATGCCGATCTGACGACCGACCATCGGTCGCCGAGCGAGAACGATACCCCGAACGCCGACACTGGGTATCAACCGGCGGCCGGAGAGTCGGACCCGCCGCGCCGTGAGTTCAAGGCGCGGGGCAGCTTCGTCGAACGCTGCGACGGCTGTCGTCTGCCGGTGCTCAACTGCCTCTGCCCATACCGGGTGATGGCGACCAGCGACGCCCAGGTCTGGCTGCTGACGCACCCCTACGAGCACAACAAGCCCACCAATACCGGCCGCCTGATCGCCGATGTATTGCCGCAGACCCAGACCTTCACCTGGTACCGCACCGCGCCGGAAGCGCGCCTGCTTGCCTTGCTGGCGGACCGGCGCTACGTGCCGTTCGTGGTCTTTCCCGACGACCAGCCGGACTACCAGCATCGCGTGGTCGACGAGCGGGCGGTGATCGGCGCCAAGCAGGACGGCTTCATTCCCGTGTTCATCCTGATCGACGGGACCTGGCGCCAGGCGCGGCGCATCTTCCGCAAGAGCCCGTATCTGGAAGATCTGCCGGTATTGCCGCTCCACACGGATCGTCTGACCCGCTATCGGCTGCGCAAGCCGGCCTCGGCCTCGCACCTTTGCACCGCCGAAGTCGCCGCCGAACTGCTGCGCAAGACCGGCGACGCCGACGCCGCCAACGTGCTCGACGACTACTTCGACGCCTTCAATGAAAGCTACGCCGCGAGCCGTTTCTACCACAAGATCGAAAAGCCCAATGCCGCCATGCAGCGGCTGCTCGACCGACGGGCCTTCGGCGCCAGCTACGCCTGACCCAGTCGCGTGACTGCTGCCCAACAGTGCGCCTCGCGCCCGGGATCCTGACCGACGCGAGTCTAGCGCCGCGTTGCATCCGTAACCCATCCTCTCTGGCCGCTCCGCCTCCGGGCGCTTGTCGTGGTTGATAAATCGTTATGTTATAACGTATTGTGTTGATCGCGTTTCGATCTTCGTCCGTTCAAAAAAGAGAGCCAATTCATGAAATTGTTGTCAGCGCACAGCGCGGGTGTGGTGGTCGTCGGACTATTGACGATGGGGAGTCATTCAACCGTCTGGGCGGCGGATCACGAGCACGATCATGACGATCACGCTCATGACCACGGTCAGGACAAGGACATCTACGCCGGTTACTTCGACGACGACCAGGTCGAGGATCGAAAGCTCTCCGACTGGGCAGGGGACTGGCAGTCGGTCTATCCCTACCTGCAGGACGGCACCCTCGACCCGGTGTTCGCCCACAAGGCGGCGCATGGCGACAAGACGGCAGCGGAGTACAACGCCTACTACGAGAAGGGCTACCAGACCGATGTGAACCGTATCGTCATCGACGGCGACGATGTCACCTTCTACGAGGGGGACGAGGCGCATACGGGCGAGTACATCTACGACGGTCATGAAATTCTGACCTATGAAGCCGGCAATCGCGGCGTGCGCTATGTCTTCGAGCGGGAAGGTGGCGACGAGGAAGCGCCGAAATACTTCCAGTTCAGCGACCATGCCATATCGCCCAACGACGCGGACCACTACCACCTCTACATGGGCGACGACCGCGACGCGCTGCTCGAGGAGGTCACCAACTGGCCCACCTACTACCCCTCCGACCTGAGCGGTGAGGAAATCACCGAAGAGATGATGGCGCACTAAGCGTCGGATAAGCGCTGGCGTTCGGGGGTTTCATTTCGGGCCCCGATGCACTCGCGTCGGAGGCCCGAGCAATGTTATCTTCTGCGCCGTGCGCCCGAATAGCTCAATTGGATAGAGTACCGGCCTTCGAAGCCGTGGGTTGCAGGTTCGAGTCCTGCTTCGGGCGCCAGTCCCTCTCGGCCGCAGTGACGACCTTCCGCAGTGACGACTTTGTTCGCGAACTGCTGATATGCAGCGGTATTCGAGACACTCTCTTCCCCGCCGTTCCTCGTCATTTCCGATCCATGCAGTACCCTCGTGGTATAGCGTGTGTTCTGTCGCCTGTTCGAACTCGAGCGCTATACCAGGACGCCCCTGGCCCCCCGCCAGGTCGAGAAACCCAGCCCGTACCCCGAAGTTCAAACCCTGGGCAAGGCAGGCGTGGCCGGCGCAGGCCACCAAGCGCGTAGTGGTGACTTACGGCTCCGGCATGCCGGGGGTGGTCAGGCTGAAATGACGGGCCTCGTCGAGCAGCCAGTCGATGAACTCGCGAATACCTTCCGGTGGCTTGCCGTTGTCGGGGATGACCAGTTCATAACGGAACGGAGACGGCAGCATCCATCGATCGCCGAACGGGCAGGTCAGGACGCCGCTGACCAGGCGATCCGCGACCACCGGCAGACTGGCGAGGATCAGGCCGCGACCCGCGATGACCTGATCCAGGGCGAGGCCATACAGCGAGTAGTGACGCAAGGTCGGAAGGGGTTGCCCGGCCAGGCCCGCCGCGGAAAACCAGTCTCTCCAGTTCGGAAAGCTCCCACTCCCCGACGTCGACCAGCAGACATCGAACAGGGTGTGTGCCAGCAAGTCGTGTGGCTGTTCGATGGGTCGGTGGTCGAGTAATGTCGGTGAGCAGACCGGGACCAGTACATCCCCGAACAGTGGTAGCGTACTCACGCCGGGCCAGGGAGGCCGGCCGTAGCGTAGAGCCAGACGGGCGTCCGTATCGTGCCAACTGGGTTCGCTAAGCGCCTGGCTGGCGTCGATCGAGATCTCCAGTTGGCGGTGGCGGAGTTCGAAATCGGCCAACCGTGGCAGCAGCCACAGCTGGGTGAAAGAGGGTGGTGCGCTGAGCAGCAGGCGAGTGACGTCAGGCGTGATATTGGCGATCGCCTCCATGCCGGCCGCGATACGCGCCAGACCGGCATCGACATCCTCGGCGAGGCGTCTTCCGGCGGCCGTGGTTCTGACACCGTTGGCATGACGCTCGAACAGTGTCACCGCCAGACGCTCCTCGAGTTGCTTGATCTGACGGCTGACCGCCCCAGGCGTGACACCTAGTCGGTCTGCCGCCACCTTGAAGCTGCCCTCGCGAGAGGATTCCGCGAAGGCGCGCAGGCCATTGAGAGGCAGGCGTTCGATTTTCATGTGTTGAGTTTTCCTGAGCCTGGCCCTGCAAGATAATCGCTTGGCGGCCCAGGCGGCAAATGGTCCACTTCCCGACCGGATTCATCGAGTTTCCAGGCACGGCGCAGATATCGCCGATACCTGTGTGAGCCGCATCGAGGGGGGAGGTCCCATGTCTTGTTCTTCCGCATCATCCACAGCCGCAACGGCGTTACCGACGCGTCGTGCCATCGATGTGCCGGCCGGCGCGGCCATGGTGCTGTTCTGTGTGGCGCTGGGCCTGCAGCAGGTGGCGATCAAATCGGCCGCGGCGGACATTGCCCCGCTGAGTCAGATTGCGCTGCGTTCGATGCTGGCCGCCATTCTCATATGGAGGCTGGCGGCCCTGCGAGGCATCCGATGGCGTGATTTCGTGGCGGGCCTCGGGCCGGGGATACTGGTTGGCCTGGGCTTTACCTTCGAGTTCGTCTTCGTGGCGTTGGGGCTCCACTACACCACGGCATCTCACATGTCGGTCTTCCTGTATACCGCGCCGGTATTCGCGGGCCTTGGGCTGCATTTCCTGGTACCTGGAGAACAATTGGTCAAGCGCCAGTGGTGGGGCATGGCGCTGGCCTTTGCGGGCCTGGTGCTCGCCATGGCGCCCAGCGGCGAGGGCGCGAATGCTGGAGCCATGCTGGTGGGGGATGTCTTCGGTCTGCTGGCGGGCATGAGTTGGGCGGCCACGACGTTGGTGCTACGGCGTACTTCGCTGTCGGAGGCGCCGCCGCTGCAGACCCAAGGTTATCAACTGCTGACCGCGGGCGTGCTGTTGTTGCCGGTGGCGCTGTTCAGCGGCGATCTCGCGGCGATACGATTCAGTTGGATCGCCGTTACCAGCCTGGCCTTCCAGACGCTGGTGATTTCCTGCGCGGCGCTGTTGCTGTGGTTCGCGCTACTGCGCCGGTACTGGGCATCGCAGCTGGGGGTATTCTCGTTTCTGTCGCCCATTTTCGGGGTGATGTTTGGCGCACTACTGCTTGATGAACCACTGACCGTCAGTTTCTTGGTCGGCGGAGCCATGTTGTTGGCCGGAATCGTCACGGTCTCACGCGGCTGACACTTGATGCCGTTATCGATCTTGTCGTGGCGCGCGAATGGGTTCGGTCTTGCCTCTCACTCCACCAGTTTCTCGACCATCAAAATGATTGAGTGGATCACCTTGATATGGATCTCCTGGATACGGTCGGCGTAGCCAAAGTGAAGAACCCGGACTTCCACGTCGGCGAGCCCCGCCAATCTGCCGCCATCCTTGCCTGTCAGCAGTATGACGTTCATGTTCTGGGCTCGGGCTGCCTCGACCGCCTTGATGATGGTCTCGGAGTTACCTGAGGTCGAAAGACCGAACAGTACATCTCCTTGCCGGCCTACGGCTTCGACATAGCGCGAGAAGACGTGTTCATAGCCGAAATCATTGGCGACACAGGAGAGGTGGCTGGGATCGGAGATTGCGATGGCCGGCAAGCCCCGGCGATTCTCCCGAAAGCGCCCGGTGAGTTCTTCGGCGAAATGCATGGCGTCGCAGTGTGAGCCGCCATTGCCACAGGCGAGCACTTTTCCACCGGCTTTGAAGCGCGCCGCCAACAGCTCCGCCGCTTGCGTGACGGCTTCCAGTTGGGCTTCGTCCTGGCTGAAGCGAGCCAACACATCCGCCGCCTCGCGCAATTGATCTTTTACGATGTTTTCCAATTTCAATCGTGCATCCTCTGGTCGGCAGTGTGTTTAAGAGTACACGCGGGTGGTGTCGCCGATGAAATCGGCGACCGGCATAATGAGCGATTGGTCCAAACCATCACCTCTCCTTCGCGCCTGAGCTAGGGGAGAGGCGACGCGAAAAACGTGGGTCCTTACGATGATGAAGGTGGAAATCTTTCAGCCCGGTGCAGAGCACAGGGCGGCGTTCCTGGCCGCTGTTCAGCGCAGCGAATCCCTCTTGGGCGGGTGGGTCTCGCCACCAGATACACCGGAGAAATACGCCGATTATCTGCGTCGGTACTCGGCGGATACCCACTACAGCTACCTGGCCAGGACGAGAGACGGCAACTTGGTCGGCTGTATCAACCTGAACGAAATTGTTCGCGGCGCGCTCCAGTCGGCGTATCTCGGCTACCACGCGTTCAGTCCGAACCAGGGCAAAGGGCTGATGAAGGAAGCATTGAGCGCCGTGATCTCCAGCGCCTTTGGCGAACACGAGCTTCATCGGCTGGAGGCCAACATTCAGTCAGGCAACGTGCGGTCGGTTGGCCTGGCCAAATCCATGGGCTTTCGGTTGGAGGGGTATTCGCCGCGATACCTGAAAATCGATGGTGAGTGGAGAGATCATGAGCGGTATGCGATCACGTCGGAGGATTGGGCTGTCGAGGCAGCGGCCGCCCGCGACCAGTCCAAAGACTCCTGAACGTAGCCGCCACCTGAGCGCCCTCGTTGGGTCATCAAACCCTAGCGTCGGATGACCCTGCACCACATGACGAGCTAGCCTTGCAGCAAGCCTCTTTGCTCGGTGCAGCCGAATCGCTCAAGGGAGCGCTTGCGTTCTCTGTGGCCGTATCTCTCCATGCCACCACTGCTTCGGTCGACACCTGCCAAGCCGAATGCAGGAACAGTGCAGCAATGGCCAGGCCGACGATCACGTCCGGCCAGAGCGAGCCGGTCACGCCGACGGCGATGGCGGCCAGCACCACGCTGGTATTCGCGATGAGATCGTTGCGCGAACAGAGCCAGGTCGAGCGCATATTGAGATCCGCGGAGCGATAGCGCAGCAGCATGATGAAGCAGACCGCGTTGGCCGCCAGTGCCAGCATCCCCATGATGCCCATCGCGCCGGCCTCGGGCACGCTGCCTGCCACGCTCTTGTGGACTGCTTCGGCGATGACCGCCAGACCGAAAACGAACATGAACAAGCTTTTGACCAGCGCTGCGCCGGCTCGCGTTCGGTCACTTCGGTTCAGCGCGTATAACGTCAGCAGGTAGACGGTGGCGTCACCGAACATATCGAGCGAGTCAGCCAGCAGCGCCGTGGACCCGATCAGCCAGCCCGCCACGAACTCGATCACGAACATCAAGCCGTTGATACCGAGCACCCAGTACAACACCTTCGCTTGCGCGCCCCGCAATTGCGCCAGCTCGCCAACCTTGTTCTCGCAGCAGGAATCCATGCCAGTGCCTCCTCGAATGATTGACTGATAGCATGAAGGTTCTAGCCGCTATAGGGTCAAGCATCATGGAGTCTCGGATAACCATCGGTCAGCTTGCCAAGGCTACCGACACCAAGGCGGTGACCATCCGCTATTACGAGAGCGCGGGGCTTGTCTCGCCGGTGACCAGAACCGAGGGCGGTTATCGCCTCTACACGGATCGGGAGCGGGATCGCCTGATCTTCATCAAGCGCGCCCGCCTCCTGGGGTTGAGCCTTGAGGACGTGAAATCGTTGCTCGGGCTCGCCGATGACGAGAACGCACCCTGTGGGCAGGTCGATTCGATCATCCACGAGCAACTGGAGCGGGTCAGGTCAAGGCTGAAGGATCTACAGCAACTGGAGCGGGAACTCGACCGGCTCGAGCAATGCTGCCAGGCGGACACGGTGGCCGACTGCAAAATCATCGAGTCGCTCTCGCAGTGACAGCGACGAGTGGGTGGCCACGCCCCTGTGGCCACCATCCTGCCCCTATCTCGCCGCAACCTGCCGGCGCGCTGTCGACTCCCCGCCCCGCCTGCGCGCTAAATGGGTCGGTTTTGATGCAGCGTTGCAGGTGGCTCCAAGCCGCGCCATTACTGGAGCGGTGGGGCGATTTGGAGTGCTAGAAAACGATGCGGAATGACGCATTTTGCAGTGGAGTCGACGAAAGGCGGGGAGTGTTGCGTGGAGAAATGAAACGGAATGTGGCAGATTGATACAAAAGGTATTCCTGAGAGAGATTATCAGGTTTGATGGGTTCCGAACCAAAGCGGAAGTGATTTCAGCTTTATCTATATAATTTGCATATGATAAATAGCGGGATAAAGTAAAATGAATATTAGATTTAGTTTTATTAGGGTTGAGTTGAAATTTTAGGCAAGCAATATGGTTAAGTGGTAAGGCGTATGGCCACGTAACGCCTGTTAAGAATATGGATAATAATCATTATGTATACTCAGAATTTTAGATTGTTGACTCAAGAGGGGCATTTAACAATGTCCAGTCTCTTGGGTGGATTGAATTCAATAAGAAGCTCAAATATTGATGATGGGCATAGAGGGTTATTTTATTCAGGTTTATTCGAGTTGGCTACAGGCTTTGAACGTTTGATGAAAATAGTTCTTGTTCTTGATCATCAGCTTAAAAATGATTTGAGGAACCCCACTAATAAAGAGTTAAAATCTTTTGGTCACAACATCAAAGAGCTTTTCCAAAAGTGTTCAAATCTGACAGATGATTATGGTTTGCGGATGGAGCTAAATTTAGATGAAAAGCAGGACAAAATTGTCTCCACACTTACAAATTTTGCTAAAAGCTCTCGGTATTACAACCTAGATGTCTTGACTAATCGCAACAGTGATGACGACCCGATGAGGCTATGGGTGTCAGTGATTTATGATCATATATGGAGTTTGCGTGTTGACGTGCGTGCAAAGTTACAGAATAAAGCAATTCAAGTTTCTGATCGCTCAGGGGGCGCTGGAAGTTGGCTGCAAAATATAGATGGCAATTGGATTACAATGGTTGAATTCTGCTATTTGATGGCTGCTACAGATAAGGCTAATCCTCATATTGTTTGGTCGATAATTAAAATCCTCCATCCGTTTTATGCGTTGTTGTGTTATCAGTGTGAGAAGCTTCATGAGTCGTATACGGCAATGGGTAAGAAAGATGAAGTGCCATATATGTACGAGTTTTTTCCTTTCTTGTTGGTTTCCAAGGAGGATGCTTTAAGAAAGAAAAAATGGTAATGGATGAGTTAGAATTCGTATGAAAAACTGTGGTGCGACGATAGGCAATATTGGCCGTTAGTTTGCCGGTTGCTGGATGCCGGGCCGAAGTCGGCGATGATGGAGCTGTCTTTTAGATCGGTGTTTATCTGGCCTTCTGCAAATAAGAATAATGGATTGTATTGCTGACATTAGATCTCAAGGTTTGGAGGGTGGGGATGAAGATCGGATCAGTCCAAATTAAAAATTTCCGCACATTCAAAAATGAAACAATTTATTTTGATAATTATAATTGTTTTGTTGGGCCCAATGGTTCCGGAAAATCTACAGTCATGAATGCCCTGAATGTATTCTTTCGTCAGTACAAAGACGCTAAGACCGACCTAAGCAAACTTTCAATTGATGATTTTCACCACAAAAATATAAGTGAACCAATTTGGGTGACGGTTACATTTAAGGAGCTTTCGAATCAGGCAAAAGAAGATCTTTCCGATTATGTCAGACAGGAACGTCTGGTTGTTTCAGCGAAGGCTGAATTTGATGAGGGCACTGAAAGAGCAGAAGTTAAACAATATGGTAATCGTCTGGGGATGGACGAGTTCAAAAGATTTTTTGATGCCGAAAAATCCAAGCAACCTGTAGCTGAGCTCAGGCAGATTTTCGCAGGGTTCAGGGAAAAGTGGCCGGAAATTTCGAATGCTACGTCAAAAGCGGATATGGCAAAAGCACTTAACGAGTTTGAAGCAGCGCATCCAGATATCTGTAATTTGATTCCCAGTGAAGATCAGTTTTATGGCGTTTCTAAAGGTTCTAATAGGCTGGCACCGCATATACAGTGGGTCTTCGTTTCGGCATCAAAGGATTTTTCAGAAGAAGCAGAAGAAAATAAGAACTCTGCTCTTGGGCAGCTGCTATCAAGAGCTATTAGGGCAAAAGTTAATTTCACAGACAAAGTGACAAGCTTGCGAGAGGAGGTAAGAGAAAGCTATCGGAAAATACTACAAGAAGAACAAAATGTTCTTTCAAGCATATCTGGTTCACTTGAAAGCAAGCTAAAGCTGTGGGCGAATCCGGGGGCAACAGCTAGAGTGCTCTGGAAAAATGACGCGGACAAATCGATTAAAATAGAAGAGCCCTTTGCTCATATTCAAATTGGTGAAAAAGGTTTCGAAAGCGAGTTGGCAAGATTTGGCCATGGTATGCAGAGGTCGTATCTTCTAACTTTATTGCAAGAGTTGGCTGACGTGGAAGATGAAAGCGCACCAACTCTTGTTATGGCGATTGAGGAACCTGAACTTTACCAGCACCCGCCGCAAGCAAGATACTTGTCAGAGGTGTTGCAGGAGTTGACAGACGATAATTCTCAAATACTTGTATGCTCGCACAGTCCGTACTTTATACCCAGTGACGACTTTCACAATGTGCGAATGGTTAAAGAGGTGGGAACTCCCTCTCAATCCATAGTGACATCTCTAACCTATAGTGACTTGTCTAAAGAGTTGGTTGATGCCGGTGAAAAGGCAGTCAAAGAAACCGGGATGATAGCAAAGCTATATCCAACACTGCGGCCAGAAATCAGTGAAATGTTTTTTAGCAGAAGGCTGGTTTTGGTTGAAGGTATTGAAGATGTTGCCTATTTAAGTTCTTACATTGAATTGATGGGTAGGCTTTCCGATTTTAGACGTTTCGGTTTTCATATAATCCCAGTTGGTGGAAAAAATGAATTAATAAAACCATTGGCTATCACTAAGCTTTTAAATATTGAGGTCTTTGTAGTATGCGACGCTGATACTGACAGAGTCAGAGAGGATGAGGTGGCTAAACATAAAAAGGACAATGCAGCTATCTTGCACCTGTTAGGTCATGATAAGAATGAAAACTGGCCTGGTGTAGATATTAAAAAACACAACCTAAGAATGTGGAAAACAAATATAACCAACACCATTAGCCCTGAGATTGGTGAAGGCTGGAAGCAGCATGAAGATCAAGCGGCTGCGCATTACGGTAATGCAGGCGGGTTAAAGAAAAATCCTCTGGCAGTCTCTAGAGCATTGCAAAGTGCATGGGATGCTGGGCTACGATCCGAAACACTGATAGAGCTAGTGAATAACCTTTTGACCCAAGGGACGAAGGAAGCTGGGCAGAGCTAAACATTCGCAAATGAGCAGGATACATTTCTTACATGTCAGCTCGAGAGAGTTCTTTTTCTCGATGGTGAGATTTCAGAAAGCTCTCTCTGACAATAAGATAAGGACGTTCGCTCTACTGCTGCATCATTTTGGCAACTCGCAACGAGCACTACATTGTCTTTATCTAAAATAAAACCCTAAGGTCGTAAGCTGACCTGAGGCCGATCTGTGACAATGGTCATGTGGGGAGGATGACCCTCCGAATACATCCAATGGCATACCGCATGGCATATCGCTACGCGTTATCACCTTTCAATGTGTTCATAATCAATAGCCTACATGCATTTTATAATCCTGCTTCGGCCCGTTCGGCTATCCTTTAGCCGCTCTAAGGCAAAGTCTGCCGTTGTTCGTCCTTAGCCAATGCTGTTAGGTGTGTTCAAAATAAAGTGGATAGCCTTGCCAAGGCGCTTGGCATCTGGGTCGTGAGTGTCCAGCCTCTAGAGCTCGATTTTCGAGGTGCATTTTATTTCTTCCATCGGGATTTCGGTTTTGACGCTCTGAACGATTTTCAGGTTAGTGAGATGCTGCATCTGAAATTCCCGGTAGGCGGTCAAGTCTTCGACGGCCACTCTTAGTAGAAAGTCACAGTCGCCCGCCATCAGGTGACACTCCAGAACCTGTGGCATCTCCTTCACCAGTTCGATGAACTGGTTGACCGTTTCTTTGTCTTGGCCGGTCAGCCACACACGCGTGAAGACACTCACACCGATGCCGACTTTCGCGCTATTCAGCAGTGCGGCATAGCCGCGAATGACGCCGGCTTCCTCCAGTAGGCGCACTCTGCGCAAACAGGTTGAGGGGGAGAGCCCGATACGCTTGGCGAGCTCCAGGTTTTGCACGCGGCCGTCTCGCTGCAGTGCATTGAGGATCCGCCTGTCCGTCTTGTCGAGTGGGTATGGTTTTGAATTCAATTTATCCCTCTCTATTTGAAATCCTATGCCAGGATATACCGGTTTTATAGCGCATAAAAAATCAAATTTCGTGCTCGGGTCGATAGGATGGATATGCATTCACTATCGACGAGAACGCTTATGCACTCGGGATCTGCAGTAGAGACACGCCGTTGGGGAGAGCTAAAGCGGGGGGGCAAGCATGCGCTTCCCGTCATTATCGGCCTGGTTCCATTGGCGCTGGTACTGGGCGCGCAAGCGAGTCAGAAGGGAATGAGCATCGCCGAGGTGTCGTTGATGACCGCGCTCAACTACGCCGGCGGATCCGAGTTCGCGGCGGTCGAGCTGTGGTCCTCGTCACCGGATATCGCTCTGATCGTGGCAATGACATTCTTGATCAACAGTCGTCACATCGTGATGGGGGCCACGCTGGCTCCTCTGCTGAAACACCTGCCTTACCGCAAGACGGTGCCTGCTCTTTTCTTCATGTGTGATGAGAGCTGGGCGATGGGGCTTACCGATGCAAGAAGTTCGTCGCGACCCCTATCTTTCAGCTTCCACTATTACCTGGGTGTTGCGCTGCTGCTCTGGTTCAACTGGGTGGCTTTTACCTCCGTTGGTGCGCTGATCGGCCCAGCCTTGACCGATATCCGTGCCTGGGGGTTCGACATGGTGTTTCCCGCCGTATTCCTCGTATTGATGAGAGGCATGTGGAGAGGGCGTAGCTCCGCATTGCCTTGGGTGACCAGTCTATTGGTCGCTTTAGGGGCGTGGTTATGGCTACCCCAGGGATGGTACGTCCCGGCTGGGGCGACTGGCGGATTATTGGTGGCATATCTGTCGGGGGGCGAACGCTGATGGTCTCGGTCGATGCGGCGTTGACGGTAGCTCTCATGGGGCTAGCCACTTATTCCACTCGCCTGATCGGCTTCCTGGCGGTCAGTCGTCTGGTACTGAATGCCAGAGCGACTCGCGTCATGGAAGTTGCTCCCGGCTGCGTGCTCATCACGGTAATAGCACCTCGATTCGTCACCGGGGACATGGGTGAGTTGCTGGCACTGGCGATTACCGTGCTGGCAGCCGTCCGCTTTTCGCTGCTTTCCACGGTCATGATCAGTGTGATCTCGACGGGTTTGTTGCGACACCTGCTGGGCTAGGCATGCGCATTTTCTGGAAGTTCGACGGTCTGGTTGGCCCGGCAGTCGAACCGCCGCCGAAAATCTCAACCCCGCTTCAGCAGCGATCGCCACCGCGAGGGCGTCATGCCGAAGGCGCGACCGAAGGCGCGGGTCATGTGGCTCTGGTCGGCGAATCCCGCCGAGAG
Organism: Salinicola corii; assembly: GCF_008298015.1. GTDB lineage: Bacteria > Pseudomonadota > Gammaproteobacteria > Pseudomonadales > Halomonadaceae > Salinicola > Salinicola corii. The sequence continues at coordinate 308,478 of NZ_VTPX01000001.1, forward strand.
CGCCGCTTCGCTGAGGCTGATGCCGGTGGCAATGCACTGCCTGGCGACATCCAGCCGGCGTAGCGTGAGGTAGCGATAGGGGCTGGTGCCGAACAGCGCCCGGAAGTCGCGGGAGAGCGTCCAGCGCTCCTGACCGGAGATCGACTCCAGGTCGTCCAGCGTCACGCCCTCTTGAGTGTGGGTATCGAGATAGTCCCGAACCCGGCTCGCCGCGCGGTAGTCGGGTGTCGTTCGCGAGCGGGCGATCCGGGTATCGCTGTTGGCTTCCAGTACGTCGGCCAGGTCGGCAATGCCGTTCTCCTCCTCGAGCGCATCCAGAGGCGCCTCGACCGAGGTCAGGAGAAAGCGGACGGCCTCTCTCAATCGCGGGTCCGTCGACAGGCCGCCGGCAATATGGGGCAGGGCCTTGCCGCCCAGCGCGGTCTGGATCAGCGCCGGGGCGATGTAGAGCATGCGGTAGTGAAACCCGCGCTCGTCGCCGGCGTGGCCATCGTGAGCCTCGTCCGGGTGGAGCACCATGACGGTGCCGGGCAGGCTGTGCCGATAGTCGCGCCGGTAGTGGAAGCTCTGCACCCCATCCAGCGTGATGCCGATGGCGAAGGTGTCGTGGCGGTGGGTGTCGTAGGCATGACCCTGAAAGCGAGCCTCGAGACGCTCGATGCGAGAAGGCGAGGCCACGATGCACCAGTCGGCACTGTTATCGGCCATGGCGGTTCCTGTCATAGCAGCGGTACGACAACGTAATCGAAGAACATCATCGCTGCGACCACGACGAGCAGCATCGCCATGATCCGGTTGCAGAGACGAAAGTATCTCGGTTGATGGATTTGCTTGCCAACGACCTTGCCTGCCCAGAAGTAGAGCGCGGGAGCGCCGCCGCCACCCAGCGCGATGAGCGCCGAACAGCCGATCAACGCTGCGCCGGTGATTTCCCGGCCCGGGAACATGACCGTGGTGATCGGGATGACGACGAGTGAGTTCTTCGGGTTGAGCAACTGCATGAAGAATCCATTGCCGAAGCTCAGCCGCCCGGAACGGAGCCCGTTCCGATCCCCGGCCGCCGACGGGGTCGATGTGAATACCTTGAACGCCAGGTAGAGAATATAGGCGCTGCCGGCCAGCGCGATGTAGGGGATCAGGTCCCGGACGATCAGGATCTGGCCCGCGAAACCGACCACGGCAAACCAGCAGAAGATCGCCAGTGCCACGCCGGCGAAGAAGCCCCACGTCTCCCTGAGCGGAGCGCTCAGCCCTTCATTCAGGCTCAGCAGGTTCACCGGGCCGGGGGTGTACATCACGGTGAACGCGTACAAAACGATCTCCATCTCTCTGCCTCATCGACGACCAAGTTTCGGTGGGATCGACAGGCTAGAGCGTTGAAGGCGATGAGTCTTGAACGATCCTGCAGCGGATGTTTCCGGATGGAGAGGGCGGGCTTTCGATGGCGCAGGGATCATGGCGCGATTCGAGAAAGTCTTCCCCTGAAGCGGGCAATTCGGCATTGGTCAAATTGTCAGCCCGCGAGGCGCGGCGCACACTCTCTGCCCAATCGGCCATTCGGTCCTCCGCCTGCAGGGATGCGTCGTCAATGTTGCAACGCTCGTGAATATCGAAACTCTCTTGAATTTCGAAACGATTTTTATCATCGCCTTTGCCTACCTGGTTGCGGCCTTCGTCAAGGGCGCCACTGGCCTCGGCTTCTCGACCTCCGCGCTGCCCATCCTGGCGCTGGGCCTGGGTCTGAAGTCGGGGATGCCGCTGGTGATCATCCCTTCGCTGGTCAGCAATCTCATCGTGATGCGGCAGGCGGGGCACTTCGGCGAGACGCTGCGACGCTTCTGGCCGATGTTCCTCGCGACCGTTCCCGGCCTGCTGCTCGGCCTCGCCGTGCTGGATCTCATCGATAGTCTCGTGGCCGGGGCAATACTCGGCGTCGTGCTGATCGTCTACGGGGCGTTCACGCTGTTTCGGCCCGGGACGGCCGCTATCGGATCGGTTGGGGCGCAAGCTGGCACCGGTCTCGGGGTTCCTGACGGGACTGGTGAACGGCACGACCGGATCGCAGGTGATGCCGATTCTGCCATTCCTGCTGGCGCTGCGGCTCGATCCGAAGCGGTTCATTCAGGCGATCAATATCTCCTTTACGCTGTCGAGCCTGATCATGGCGCTGGGGCTGGCGAAGCTTGGTCTGATGACGGCGGATTCGATCTGGATTTCGCTGGCGGGGCTGGTGCCGGTCTATCTCGGCACCCGGCTTGGCGGGGCCGTGCGCCAGCGGATGGGCGCCGAGTCCTTCCGCAAGGTGGTTCTCATGATGCTGATCGTCTTCGGCGTGGTGCTGGTGGGCAAGACCGCGCTGGCGTAGTCGGAGCCGTGCGGTCCGGCGGGCGAATGTCCAGGATCGAGCGCCAGCGTGGCCTGTCGTCTCGTTCCCGGCGGTGCGAACCGGACTGCTCTCGCGAGGCCTCCTGGGCGTGAAACCCGCGGCGCAAAAAGGCTGCCGCCGCCGAGTGTATCGGCGGCGGCAGCGTGGTTGCGGTGCTCGGCTAGTTTTTCAGCGTCGCATCGCGGCTCTGGATCAGGTTCGAGTAGTGGGGCAGGTGATTGGCGAGAATGCCGCCGAAGCCCTCGATGTCGTTACGCCAGTCGCGATGCAGTTCGCCGGCGACCGAGAACCAGTTCATCAACTGCACGCCGGCCTGGGACATGCGATCCCACGCAGCGTCGCGCACGGTCGTGTTGAAGGTGCCGGAGGCATCGGTGACGACGAACACCTCGTAGCCCGCCTCGCGCGCGGCCAGGGCCGGGAAGGCGACGCAGACATCGGTGACCACGCCGGCGATCAACAGCTGTTTCCTGCCGGTCTCCTTGACGGCCTGGACGAACTCTTCGTTGTCCCAGGCGTTGATCTGGCCGGGGCGGGCGATATAGGGCGCATCGGGGAACTTCGCCTTCAGCTCCGGCACCAGCGGGCCGTTGGGGCCGTCCTCGAAGCTGGTGGTCAGGATCGTCGGCAGGTCGAAGAACTCGGCGATGTCGGCAAGCGCCATCACGTTGTTCTTGAACTCGTCGGGGCCGAAGTCGCGAACCAGCGATAGCAGTCCGGCCTGATGATCGATCATCAGCACGGTGACATCGTCCTTGTCGAGTCTCTGGTAGGAATAGGCCATCATCCATCTCCTTCTATTGTTGAAGAGGCGGGATATCGACGTCGATATCCCGCGGGTCGTCGGGCGTTGCCGAGAACGCCCGAATCCTTCACGCCGTGGTGCCGAACTCTCCGGCCTGGAACTGGCGCATCGAGTCTTCGATCTCCTCGCGCGTGTTCATGACGAACGGCCCGTAGCCGACGACGGGTTCGTCGATCGGTTCCCCGGTCAGCACCAGCAGCTTGGCGTCGTTGTTGGCCTCGACCGCGATCTCGCTGCCTTCCCGCGCGAACAGGGCGAGCTCGGCGTCCCGGGCGATCTTGGTGCCATTGAGCTGCACGGTGCCGCTGAGCACGACGATCATCGTGGTGTGGCCTTCCGGCACGCCGAGCGTTGTGAAGCCGCCCCGGTTCAGGCGCAGGTCCCAGACGTTGATCGGGCTGAACGTCCGTGCCGGGCCGCTCGTTCCGGTAAATTCCCCGGCGATCACCGCCAGATGCCCGGCGCCTTCGGCCAGTTCGAGACGGGGGATCTCGGCGGCCTTCAACGACTGGTAAGCCGGGGGCGCCGATTTGTTCGCGGCCGCCAGGTTCACCCACAGCTGAACGACTTCGAAACGCCCGCCGCGCTCGGTGAAGGCAGGGGAGTGGAACTCCTCGTGGACGATGCCGCTGCCGGCCGTCATCCATTGCACGTCCCCCGGTCCGATGACGCCGCCGTTGCCGGTGGAATCCCGGTGCTCGACTTCGCCGTCGTAGACGATGGTCACCGTCTCGAAGCCGCGATGGGGGTGTGCGCCGACGCCGCGTGGCTTGACCGCTGGCTTGAACTCTTTCGGCCCGGCGTAATCGAGCATCAGAAACGGCGTGACGTGATGCGCACCCAGGCGGTCGTAGGTGAACAGCGAGCGCACGGGGAAGCCGTTGCCGACCCAGTGGGCCCGAGGCGCGGAATAAATACCCGTGATGTCTTTCATTGTGATCTCCTTCGCCGGTCGTTCGGCGTCCCGTGTTGAAGGAATGCGTCGATGAGCTGATTGTACGGATAGGACATCGGCTCGATTAGCGGGGTAAAATCCAACGCAGCGTCTCACTCATGGAACGATCACATGCAGGATCTCAACGATCTCTACTACTTCGTCCAGGTGGTCGAACACGGCGGCTTCGCGCCGGCGAGCCGGGCGATCGGGGTGCCAAAGTCCAAGCTGAGCCGGCGTGTGGCCGAGCTCGAGACCCGTATCGGTGTGCGCCTGATCCATCGCACGACGCGCAGCCTGGCCGTCACCGACCTCGGGCGGGCGTACTACGAGCATTGCGCCGCCATGGTGGTGGAAGCCGAGGCGGCCCAGGAGACCATCGACCGCTCGATCGCCGAGCCCCAGGGACTGGTACGGATGAGCTGCCCGCCGGGCCTGCTCTGCTTTATCGTGGGGGATCTGCTCACCGCGTTCATGGCGAGGCATCCGCTGGTCAGGGTCGAGCTCGAGGCCAGCGGCCGGCGTGTGGATGTGGTCCGGGAGGGGTTCGATCTGGCCATTCGAGTGAGATTTCCGCCCATCGAGGACAGCGATCTCAGCCAGCGCCTGCTCTCGCGCAGCCCGCAGCGTCTGATGGCGTCGCCCGCGCTGTTCGAGCGTTTCGCCCGGCCGAGCGTGCCGGGGGATCTCCACGGCTTGCCGTCGCTCGACTGGGAACGGCCGGGCACGGGCCATACCTGGTGCCTTGAAGGGCCGGAAGGGGTGAGCTCGTTGATCGATCATCGCCCGCGACTGGTGACCGACGACATGGTGACCTTGCGCCGCGCGGCCCTGGCGGGCCTTGGGATCGTGCAACTGCCGATGCTGGTGGCGGGGCCGGATATCGCCGAGGGGAGTCTGGTGGACGTTCTACCGGACTGGGTACCCCGCGACGGCGTGGTCCAGGCGGTGTTCCCGTCGCGGCGTGGCTTGTTGCCCGCCGTGCGTTCGCTGATCGACTTTCTTGCCGACAGCTTTGGCCAGGAAGATTTCACCACGCAGATTCATCCGCTGGGGCAACCCGGGCAGGAAGCCGGGCGGTGACTCATCTCGTCGTCGGGCGCGCCACGCGTCGGACTGTCAGCCTCCGGTGCGCGGCGCGCGTTCCTGCCTTCAGGCCCGGTCTGAAAATTGGCCAGGTTCATCGGCCCTTTGTCGTCCTGGTTCCTTCAGCGCTTCAGGAACTCGATGACTAGACGGGCGATCTCCTCCGGCCGATCCTCGGGCGAAAAGTGGCCGCACTCCTCGAGGACGCTGAGATCCGACCCCGGTATGTCGGCGTGCAGGCGATGGGCGTAATCGACGCTCTGCCAGGCATCGTGCGCGCCCCAGATCAGCTTGACCGGAATTCGCCCGAGCTCCGGCAGACGGGCGGCAACCTCCATGGTGTGCTTCGGGTCGTAGTGGCGTATCTGATGCTGGAACAAGCTGGCCTGGCCGATGGGCCCGCTGATGAAGTCGAGGTAGGTCTCGAGCGCGGACGACTCGAGACGCTGCGGGTCATGGACCGCCGTCAGTAGCCATTCCCTGAAATGCGCGCGATGTTCGCTGTCGGGAACCTTGATCAGTCGCTCCAGCCCCGAGGCCATCTGCTGGCGGGTTCTGGGCGACGGATAGCTGTCGTAGCTGACGACATCGATCAGCGTCAGCGACTGCAACCGGCGTGGGTGAAACACGCCGAGGCGTTGGGCGATGCCCCCGCCGAAATCGTGGGCCACGATGTGTGCCGTCTCCAGCCCCCAGTGGTCCATCAAGGCTTCCAGTACCGGGACCTGGGCCGAGATCGAGGTGTCGACCGATGGATCCCGAGGCCGCTCGGAGTGGCCGTAACCCAGCAGGTCGAAGAGATGGACGCGATAGCCGGCCCCGACCAGCCTGGGCACCACGTTGCGCCAGATGAGAGAGGAGGAGGGCGTGCCGTGCAGCAACACGATGGGCTCGCCCTGACCGTAGACGCCGTGGGCGATACGCTTGCCATCGATCAATACATTGTCGGTCGCGATCGGATTCATGGTTCGGTTCCGCGTTGAGTGGATGTCGATGAGCTTGCGAAAGTTTCCCGCATGACACAAATGAGGTTTATGATGGATTCAATCTAATTTTGTCATGAAATGGGTCGTGTCCCCGTTGACGCAGCCCGAAGGTCGAGGAGCAAACGAGTGAGTGCGAGGCTGGAGCTCGGAGCGCTACAGGCGCTGGCAGCGATCGTGGAGACTGGTGGAATCACTCGGGCTGCGCAGTCATTGGCACTGTCTCAGTCGGCGATCTCGCACAAGATTCGCCGGCTGGAAACGGCGCTCGGCTGTGAGCTGCTGACCCGGCGCAGCGGGGCGAGGTTGTTGACGTCGGAGGGCGAGAAACTACTGGGCTATGCGCGGCGCATTCTGGATCTTCACGACGAGGCGGTCTCCTGCCTGGGGACCGAGCCGCTGCGCGGAAGGATTCGGCTCGGCGTGACCGAGGATACGACCAGCGGCGGCGTGGCCCGTATCCTCGGGCGGTTCGCCCGTCGGCATCCGGACGTCTCGGTGCGGACCCACGTTGGCCAGAGCCTCTCCCTCGAGGGGCAGCTCGACCGTGGCGAGATCGACGTCGGCTTCATGCAGGTGTTCGAGCATCGTCAGCGAGTGTCCGATACCGTCGTCGCCAGGGAGCCGCTGCATTGGGTGAAATCACGGGACTTCGATCTGGACATGAGCCGTTCGATACCGTTCGTCGCCTTCGACGACGACTGCTTCTACCGTCAGTGGGCGATGGAGGCGGGGCAGTCGCTCTCCCCGGGCCTGAATACCGTCATGACCTGTGCGAGCGTCGCCGGCGTGAAGTCGGCGGTACTCTCGGGGCTGGGCGTGACGCTATTGAATCGCCGCCATGTGACGCCGGAGATGGAGGTGATGCAGGCGCCGTTTCCCGAGCCGCCGCCGATCGTCTATCTCCTCCGGACCGGGCGACAGCGTCATTCCAGTGCGGTTCGCGGTCTGGTCGGCGCGATAACCGAGGAGGTGGAAACGCCCCCGATGCCGGCGTGAGATCGTCATCGCTGGCGATGGCCGACGTCTGGCGGTGTGTCGCGATCCGCAGGAAAATGAGGACGTTAGGCCGAGATGACAAGATTTTCGTCTTACGACCAACGCACCTGTTGACTATCGGGCGACGACGGCGCAGACTGCGTCCAGTTGGTTAGCAAGTCGCATATTGTCAGTTGCACTCGAATCATTCGGTAGCCTGGTTATATCCCCTTGTTTTACCCACTACATCGGGTAGCACCCGGCAATCGCAATTACGCGCTAAGCGCATAAGGAATTCGGAACATGGCAACTGGCACAGTTAAGTGGTTCAACGACACCAAAGGCTTTGGCTTCATTTCTCCGGCAGACGGTGGCGACGATCTGTTCGCACACTTCTCCGAGATCCAGGCCGACGGCTTCAAGTCTCTGCAGGACGGTCAGGAAGTTTCTTTCGACGTCACTCAGGGCAAGAAAGGTCTTCAGGCTGCTAACATCAAGCCGCTCTAAGACTTTCGGTAGATCCATCGCCTTAGCGCGATAGAGATTCCAGCACCAAGGCCCGCTAGCGCGGGCCTTGGTGTTTTTGTGTTTGCAGAAAAGTGAATGTGGGACCGAAACGTCTCGTAGATACCATTGCTCCGGACTGCTCAGGAGGTCTTCGTGCCCAATCCCAGCTACCCAGCGGGCCCCCGAGTCAATCATGTTGGTTTCAGCGTACGTTGCCTGGAATCGACGATACGGTTCTGGTGCGAGTGTTTCGGTGCCACGCTGGTTCGCCAAGGCGAGATGTCCGGCCCGTTTCTCTCCCATGTGACCGGTGCGCCAGATACAACCGTGAAAATGGCCATCGTCGAAATCGATGGTTTTCCTGTCGAGCTGCTGGAGTATGCGCTCGAAGCCGAGGCTCCGCGCGGCGGCGGTTACAGCCAGGGAGTCGCTCATCTCGCGTTCGATGTCGACGACATCGAGGCCACTCTCGGCAGTGTCAGTCTTCACGGCTGGCAGGCGCAGGGCGAGGTTCAGACCATACCGGCAGGCGAGAAGAAAGGAACGAAGGTGATGTATATCGTCGGGCCGGATGGTTGCGTCGTCGAGTTGATGCAGCCACCAAGAGAATTCGCCGAGTGATGAAGCTACAGTGCGACTGCGGTAACGTCAGGCTCTCCGCCCCCGAGCCGGCGCAGGTGACTTGCTGCAATTGCGGAATCTGCCGACGTTACATGGCGCTTTGGGGCTATTTTCGCCCTGGTGAGGTAGAGATCATCACTGGGACGGCGGGCAGGGAGTCGTATCAGCGTGGTGACCGGGAGATCGAGTTCCTGCGGTGCGCCGCGTGCGGTTGTGTGACGCATTACCAGACGCTGGCGGGCGACCCTGACCCCATCGTGGCGGTCAATTTCCGCATGGCGGAAACGCTGCCCCAAGGCGTGACGACGCGCCACGTCGATAACGCGACGCGTTGAAGGGAGCGTGAGCCAGCTCCGGCTGGGCGTCTCGGTCGCTGGTGCGGCCGAGACGTGCTCTGCTCGGTGGGGCGGTTTTCCGATTCAGCTCTGGCGACGCGATGTCACGCTGCCGAAGCGGCGCTTGAACTGGGCGGCACGGCCTTCGGTGCCGACCTCGCGCTGCTTGCCGGTGTAGAATGGGTGGGATGCCGAGGAGATATCGAGGTGTACGAGGGGGTAGGTGTTGCCATCCTCCCACTCGATGGTCTCGTCGGAGGTCATGGTCGAGCCAATCTTGAAATACTGGTTGACGCTGGTGTCGTGGAAGATCACCTGACGATATTCGGGGTGGATGCCGGCTTTCATGGAATTCTCCGTTCGGTTGATTTTGTAATGTTATTACATTTCTTGTTTGTGGGGCAATCGTCCGCGTCATGGGGACGCATCGCCCGCCACGCCTGTGCGAACCGTGGCGGGATCCGCTATCATCGCGTTTTCCCAGTCGGCCAGATAGCCTCTCTCCATGCATAATCTCTACATCCCCGTCGCCGCCATCCTGCTGGCGTTCGCCGTCATCTTTGGTGGGCAGGCCTTGTCGGATAGCCAGGTCGACGACGACATCAAGTCCCTGATCGCTCGGCAACTGGGCGGAGACGACGAGATCGAGCTGCAGGCGATGAGAGAGATTCAGAAGGGGTACGGCGTGTGCGGCGAGTATCGTGTGGCCGGCCCGGACCACGCCTTCTCGCCGTTCTACTACAGCAAGGTCAACGAGCGCGTGACGCTGGGCGCCGAATCCGAGCGGTATCGGCGCCACTGCGGCAACTGAACGGCAGATTCAAATCTGCTGAAAGCGCTCGATGCGTTCCCGGATGGCGTTCTCGGGGCCGATGAGATCCAGCAGGTCCGATTCGGTCAGGCCGATATGCTGATGACCTCGAGCGATCGAGGTGTAGTTTTCCCCCTCCCGAATCGCCTCTTCGACCAGTAGTGAAAGCTCCTTGCGATCATCAAGCGAGGCGGGGTCGTAGCTCTGTCGCGCACGTTGAAACTGGTTGGCTTGTTCCCTGCGACAGCGCTGCAGCAGACTCTCGGTGATGAACGGTGTGCTTTTCATGGACCTTACCCTATCGGCGGTGAAGTTCTCTTGAGATTAGAACCGATTCGAAGGCTGTCACCATTGGCATTTTGGTGTAGATCCTCCTGGCACACTCTTCCGCCGGATTTGGCTAGACTGATTTCATAGTCCATCGGTTTCGGGGCATAGGGGAGGCGTCATGCCATACCGACTTCAAGCGCGTGAAAAAGATATCGGGTCCGGCGTTCGGCGTATTGCCACGGAACAGGTTGATCGTGCCAGGAAGGCGCTGGACGACAAGCATCCGGCCGACGCGATACACGAGTTGCGACAGCGCTGCAAAAAGATTCGTGCCCTGCTGAGGTTGGTCAGGCCGGCGCTGGGAAAGCGCTATGCACTCGAGAACCGTCGCTTTCGCGACCTGGCTCGCGAAGTGGCCGGCGATCGCGACGATCAGGTGCTGGTGACGACGTTCGATGCGCTGCTCATGCAGGTCGACGCGCGCATCGATCGTCGTCACTACGCGGCGATCCGGCGCAAGCTCGATCTGCGTCGCCAGCACTCCTTCGGCCGGGAGACATCGCCCGATCTGGGCGCCCTCGATGCACGCCTGCTCGAGGCACGCGAGGCGATCGCCCTATGGCGTCTCGATCGTTCCGGCTTCGCCGCTATCGCCGGTGGCTGGCAGCAGAGCTATGAACAGGGGCGCGATGCGCTGGCTCGGGTGCGTGACGAACCGACGACGGTGGCGCTTCACGACTGGCGCAAGCGCGTGAAGTATCACCGTCACCACTGCAGCCTGCTGCGTGAAGCATGGCCTCGCGCCTTGGAGACGCGCGCCGAGGAGGGCCATCGGCTGTCGGACATTCTCGGTGACGACCATGATCTGGCCATGTTGGCCGAGCGTCTGAATGCGGGGGAGATGTCCAGCGTCGATGCGTCCCGGCGAGCGCAGCTTGCGACCTGGATCGAGCGTCGCCGGGTGAAGCTGCGGTCCGAGGCGCTGCCGCTGGGACGGCGGTTGTTCGCCGAGCCGGGAAAGCCGGTTCGCAAGCGGATGGCCCGCTACTGGGGCATTGCTACCGATCGGTGAGATGCCCAGGCGAGGCCGGAAAAAGCAGATATTCCCGCGGATCTTCAATGCGAGCAGTTTGCGACATCGAGTTTGCGCTATTAGACCAAGGTCGGTAGGGTGGCGCGCTTCATGCCTAAAGAACCCTCCCTCTGATATGACCTCCGACACCAACGTGCCATCGACGCAGGGTGGCCGTTTTGGCGATCCCGTCGTGCTTGTGCTGACCATCGGTTTCATCCTGATCTTTCTGGCGGCATCGGCGATCGCGCCGGATACCGTCGCACGGGTGATCGATATCGGCTTCACCTGGTCCGCCAGAACCTTTGGCAGCCTGTTCCAGTTGCTGATGCTGTTGACCTTCTTCATCGCCATCGGCGTGGCGCTGTCCCCGGCCGGGCGGGCGCGAATCGGGTCCCAGGACCGGCCCGACATGAGCACCTTCCGGTGGGTCTCGATCATCCTGTGCACGCTGCTGGCAGGCGGTGGCGTATTCTTCGCCGCCGGCGAGCCGATCTATCACTTCGTGGTCACGCCACCGGCGTTCGACTCCCAGCCCGGCACCGCCGGCGCCGTGCCGAATGCCTTGGCCCAGGCCTTCTTCCATTGGGGATTCACCGGGTGGGCGATTCTCGGCACCTTGCCGGTCGCGATCCTCTCGCATCAGCATTATCAGCGCGGCATGCCGTTGCAACCGAGAACGCTGCTGGCACCGGTGCTCGGTGACCGCCTGGTGAGCGGTTTTCTCGGCGGTGTGGTCGACGCCATCTGCGCGATCGCCGTCACCGCCGGCACGGTCGGGCCGCTGGGTTTTCTGGCGACCCAGGTCAGCTTCGGTCTCCACGACCTGTTCGGCTTTCCGCGCGGCTATGAAGTGCAGTTGGGGATTCTGGTGGCGCTGGGGGCGATCTACGTGACGTCGGCGGTGACCGGCATCGATCGCGGCATCCAGGTCCTGAGTCGCCTGAACGTCATTCTGGCCATGGTGATCGGTGGTATCATTCTGCTGCTCGGGCCGACGCAGTTTCTGGTCGATAGCTGGTTCCAGGGCTTCGGCACCTATCTTGGCCATTTCTTCGAGATGTCGACCATGACTACGGTGACGGCGTCGCCGAGCTGGATGAAGTGGTGGACCGTGTTCTTCTTCGCCTGGTTCGTCGGCTTCGCGCCGCCCATGGCGATCTTCGTTACCCGGATCTCCCGCGGGCGCACGGTGCGCGAGATGATCATCGCCACGGCGGTCATGGCGCCGGTGGTCACCACGGTCTGGTTCACCTTGCTGGGCGGCTCCGGCATCTTCTATGAGCTCCAGGGCGCGATCGATCTCAGCCAGCCGCTGCAGAACTTCCAGTTCGACGTGGCGACGTTGACCGTGGCCCAGGCGTTGCCGGGAGGCGTCTGGATGGCGCTGGCCGTGCTGGTGCTGACCACGGTGTTCGTGGCCACCACCGGGGACTCGATGAGCTATGCCGTGTCCGTGGTCTGTGCCGGTAACGATGATCCCGGATCGGCGCTGCGGGCGTTCTGGGGTATCGTCTTCGCACTGATGGCGGCGATCCTGCTGGGAATGGGCGAAGGGCAGGTCAGCGTGCTCCAGCAGTTCCTGGTGATCCCCGCCGTGCCGGTGGCACTGCTGCTGGTGCCGACATTGTGGCACGGGCCCAAGGCGGCCTATGCGATGGCCAGAGCGCAGGGCGTGCTGGACGACTCGCCAGCGACTCGGCCGCAGTGCTGAATCCAGGTCGACTCCCTCAACGGCAACGCCCCCGACGGAGCCATCCGTCGGGGGCGTTGCCGTTCTACCGCGGTGCTTTGCCATGGCTGTGACAACCGCGGCATCTTCACGTCGTCATCGGCTCAGACGGTCACGGCTTCATCCGCCGGCTGGGTCTCCAGACGGCCCTGGCTACCGTTGATCGGGATCTGACGCGGACGCTGCTCTTCCGGCACGACGCGCAGCAGGTCGACGATCAGCAGCCCATTCTCGAGCCGGGCGCCCTGAACCTCGATGTTCTCGTCGAGGCGGAACGACAGCTTGAAGGCGCGCTGGGCGATGCCCTGGTGCAGGTATTGCACCTTGTCGTCTTCCTGGCGCTCGCCTTTGCCGGCAGTGATGGTGAGCACGCGTTTCTCGACATTGACGTCGAGTTCCTGCTCGGCGAATCCTGCCGTGGCCACGGCGATGCGGTAGTCGTTCTCGCCATACTTCTCGACGTTGTAGGGCGGATAGCTGGGCATGTCGTTCTGCATCGCGGATTCGAACAGGTCGTTGAGACGGTCGAAGCCGACGGAGCGACGGAACAGCGGTGAGAGTGACAGTGTGTTCATGGGTAACCTCCTGATTGACAGCGAAGTTTCAGCGGCATTCGGGTCCATCCCGACGTGCCGGGTCGCAGACCCGCTTGGCGGCATCTGCCGTCGAGAGAAGCGGCGCATCGGGGGTGTCGTCCCGGGTTGCGCTCTCGACATTATGTTAAATAGGGGCGCCGAATACGTTTTCAAGCGATCGATGCGAAGGACCCTGAAAATTTTTCGCTGCGCCCCAGACCGGCGTGGTTGCCGGCCTCGGGCGCTATATGGCGACGCCGGCGCGGGATTCAAGTGTTTGGTGCCGGCGAGAGGGGAAGGCGTTCAGCCGAACAGTTGCCCGGCGATTCTCAGCCCGGCGACCCAGGTCGCGATGGCGGAGCCCAGGCTCGACAGCAGAAAGACCAGCAAGGTACGGGCGACGCGATTGCGCCACCAGCCGCGCCAGTGGCTGACATCGCTGCGTAGGCGCGAGAAGTCGCCGACAGTGGGACGGCGCAGGTAGAGTTCCACGCCGGCGGTGACGAAGCCGACGCCGATGGTCGGGTTCAGCGAGGTGAGCGGGGCGCCGACGAAGGCGGCGGCGATGGTCAACGGGTGACCCAGCGCGATCAGGGCGCCCAGCGCCGAGAAGCTGCCGTTGATCAGCACCCATTCGCCCACCAGCGACCAGCCGAACGCCGTGTCGCGGCTGAAGCCGATGGCGAAGCCGGTCAGCACCAGGGCGACGATCACCCATGGGATCGCTTTCCACCAGCGGGCGCGGGGCGCGGTCGATTCCAGGTTGGCGCGCTCCTGGATCACGGCGTCCAGCTCGGGCGGATGCTGGCCCAAGGTTTCGAGGTGCGCCTTCATGCCCTTGAGGTGGCCGGCACCGATCACCACCAGCACCCGCTGGGTACCGCCGTCCGGCAGTTCCTCGACCAGTCTGAGCGCCATGTAGCGATCGCGCTCGGTGATCAGCGGCTCGTACAGGGCCTGGGACTGCTCGGCGAATTCGGCGAAGGTGGACTCGAGTACATCCCCCTGCTTGAGCTTCTCGATCTCCTCGCTGGAGACCTTCTGGCGCGACAGCACGCTGCCGAGCAGGCCGGATATCAGGCTGAAGCGCTTGTACCACGGCACGTTCTGGTAGATGCGCTTGAGGGTGACGCCGATCTCGCGATCGATCAGGTAGAGCGGCAGGCCGGCCCGCTGGGTCTCCTTGACCGCCGTGCGCATCTCCGCACCGGGTTCGATCCCCGACTGCTCCGCCACGCGTTGCTGGAAGGCGCCGAGCGCGAGGCTGGCGGCGACCATGCCGGCCTTGCCCTGCTTGAGAACCTGAAACAGATCGAGCTTGGCCATGGCGTTGGGCTGGACCAGGCTCTGATGGCGCGAGGTGCAGAGTTCGATCGCGACGGCGTCGAACTCGCCGGAGCGGATCAGTTCGCGAACTTCGTCGGCGCTGGCCTGGGAAACGTGGGCGGTGCCCAGAAGCGTCAGGTGGTGGGCGGCGAGGTCCACGGTCTCGCGAGGTCCGGCGGCATTGTCAGGCATCAAGGGAGCGTTCCAAGGCTGAGAAAGAGAGTCGCCCCATATTGCACGTCACGCCGCCGATTCCAAGCCGTTGACAGCGAAAAACGCCAGTCGACGTCGACGCTGGCCCCGTTCGACCAATGATCACTCCTTAGAGAGACGGTCCCGGACGCGCGGCGAACGGCAGGCGGCAGCGGTGAACAGCACGTCGGTGGAGGAGTTGAGCGCGGTCTCGGTGGAATCCTGAATCACACTGATGACGAACCCGATCGCCACCACCTGCATGGCGACGTCCGCCGAGATGCCGAACAGGCTGGCCGCCATCGGAATCAGCAGCAGAGAGCCGCCGGCCACGCCGGAAACCCCGCATGCCGCCAGCGCCGAGACGATGCAGAGCAGCAGCGCGGTGGCGAAATCCACGTCGATCCCCAGCGTATTGGCGGCCGCCAGGGTCATCACCGTGATGGTGACCGCGGCGCCGGACATGTTGATCGTGGCGCCCAGCGGAATCGAGACGGAGTAGGTGTCGGCATGCAGGTCGAGGCGCTTGCACAACTCCATGTTGACCGGGATGTTGGCCGCGCTGCTGCGGGTGAAGAAGGCAGTGATGGCGCTGCCGCGAAGGCAGGTGAAGACCAGCGGGTAAGGATTGCGGCGCGTGTAGAGGAACACGATCAGTGGATTGGTCACCAGTGCCACGAAGAGCATGCAGCCCAGCAGTACCGCGAGCAGTTGGGCGTAGTCGGCCAGGGCGCTCATGCCGGTGGAGGCAAAGGTGTTGGCGACCAGTCCGAAGATGCCCAGCGGGGCCAGGCGAATCACCCAACGGACCAGGCCGGAGACCGCATCCGACAGATCGGCCAGCGAGCGGCGCGTGATGTCGCTGGCGCGGCGCAGCAGCAGGCCGAGCCCCACGGCCCAGGCCAGGATGCCGATGAAGTTGGCATCGGTCAGGGCGTGAATGGGATTGTCCACCGCGCTCATGGCCAGGTTGCGCAGGATCTCGGCGACGCCGGTCGGCGGCGTGCCATCGGCCCGTGGGGCGTCGATGATCAGCGAGGTCGGGAACAGGAAGCTCGCCGCCACCGCGATCAGCGCGGCCACCAGCGTGCCGATCAGGTAGAGCATCAGCACGCCGCGCACCTGGGTCGGTTGGCCACGCTGGTGGCTGGCGATGGCGGCCATCACCAGCACGAAGACCAGAATCGGGGCGACCGCCTTGAGTGCGCCGATGAAGAGATCGCCGAGGATGGCGACCGATGGCGCGATCGACGGCGCCAGGGTGGCGAGGAGCAGGCCGGCCGCGATCCCGATCAGGATCTGGGGGATGAGCCCGATACGGGGCAGAAGCGAGGAAGCGGTGCGGGTGTCGGAGCTGGCGGACATGACTCTCTCTTCGGGTTGCCGAGGCGGCAGCGTGGCCGCGAAGGGCGGCATTCTATCACCGCTGTCTCCACCGAACTCGTCGAAAAGCCTGTCTTTGGCTCAATCTTTAGTGTCATTCACCGACGTTTGGCGGAGCGGGTGGTGAAAAACGATGAACTTTGGGCAGACGAGGGTGGTTGCCCGCGAACGCTCAGCGCCGCCAGAACGCCGGCGTGAACAGCACCAGGATGGTGAAGATCTCCAGTCTTCCGAGCATCATCGCCAGCACCAGGATCCACTTGGCGGCGCTGGGAATGTCGCCGTAGTCGGTCGAGACATCGCCCAGTCCCGGACCCAGGTTGTTGAGTGCCGAGCCGATCGCCGACCACGCCGTCACCTGATCGAGGCCGGTGGCCAGCAGGGCCAGCAGCATCACCACGAACAGCATCATGTAGACGGAGAAGAAGCCCCACACGGCTTCGGCGACGCCCTCGGAGATACGCATCTTGCCGACCTTGACGGCAAACACGGCGTTGGGATGGATCAGCCGATGAATCTCGCGGATGCCCTGCTTCAGGATCAGCAGGATGCGGATCACCTTCATGCCGCCGCCGGCCGAGCCCGAGCAGGCGCCGACAAAGGCCGCCATGAACAGCATGGTCGGCAGCACGCCGGGCCACAGGGTGAAGTCGGCCACGCTGAAGCCAGAGGTGGTCGCCACCGAGACCGCTTCGAACAGCCCATGTCGAATGCCGGTGGCGTCGTGATAGGTGCCGGTGGCGAATAGGGTGATTATGGTGATCGCGATCAGCAGGCCCAAAAAGGTGACGAAGAAGCGAAACTCCGGATCGCGGATGTACTGCAGTAGGCGCCGTTCCCGCCATACCGCGAAGTGCAGGCCGAAACTGACCGAAGATACGACCATGAAGAAGACGCAGATCATCTCGATCGTGGCACTGTTGAAGTGCGCGATGCTGGCGTCGTAGGTGGAGAACCCACCGACGGCCACGGTGGCGAAGCTGTGGCCGATGGCGTCGAACCAGTTCATGCCCGCTCCCCAGTAGGCCAACGCGCAGACGACGGTGAGGATCACGTAGATGTACCACAGCGCCTTGGCCGTCTCGGTGATCCGCGGCGTCAGCTTGGAGTCCTTCAGCGGGCCGGGGATCTCGGTCCGATAGAGCTGCATGCCGCCGATGCCCAGCGTTGGCAGGATCGCCACCGCGAGCACCACGATCCCCATGCCGCCCAGCCACTGCAGCTGCTGGCGGTAGAAGCGGATCGATGCCGGCAGATGATCGATACCGCTGAGTACCGTGGCACCGGTGGTCGTGAGTCCGGAGAAGGATTCGAAGGCGGCGTCGGTGAACGACATCGAGGGGGCATCGGAGACCATGAACGGGATCGTGCCGAACAGCCCGAGAACGCTCCAGAACAGCACCGTGATGATGAAGCCGTCACGAGTACGCAGTTCGCGCTTGGCGCGGCGGTTGGGCCAGTAGAGCAGCGCGCCGGTGACGATCGAGATTGCCATGCCGGCGCCGAAGGCGTGCCAGTTGCCGTCGTGGAAGATCCGCGCGATGACCATCGGCGGCACCATGGTCAGGCTGAAAACCATCAGCAGCAGCCCGACGATGCGGAGAATCACCAGTAGGCTCACGCGGCGTCCCCCACCGGTCGGGACGGGCAGGCGGTGTCGGATGAATGGACCATCAGAAGAAGGTCAGGCCGACCTGGAACAGCCGCTCGACGTCACGAATACGTCGCTTGTCGACCACGAACAGGATCAGGTGATCGCCGCTCTCGATCATGACGTCGTCGTGGGCGATCAGCACTTCCTTGCCCCGGACGATGGCGCCGATGCTGGTGCCGCTGGGCAGGTCGACCTCGCCGATGGTACGGCCGACCACCCGGGAGGAGCGCTTGTCGCCGTGGGCGATCGCCTCGATCGCTTCGGCGGCGCCGCGGCGCAGCGAGTGGACGTTGACGATATCGCCCCGGCGCACGTGGGTGAGCAGGCTGCCGATGGTGGTCTGCTGCGGCGAGATGGCGATATCGATCTCGCCGCCCTGGACCAGGTCCACGTAGGCGGCGTTGTTGATCAGGGTCAGCACCTTCTTGGCGCCGAGACGCTTGGCCAGCATCGACGACATGATGTTGACCTCGTCGTCGTTGGTGAGCGCGCAGTAGATGTCGCAGTCCTCGATGTTCTCCTCGAGCATCAGGCGCTTGCTGGTGGCGCTGCCGTGCAGCACGACGGTGCGGTCGAGCTTCTCGGAGAGCGCGCCGCAGCGGCCGAGATCGTGCTCGATGATCTTGACCTGATGTTTGTGCTCCAGCGTCTCCGCCAGGCGTTCGCCGATGTTGCCGCCGCCGGCGATCAGCACCCGCCGGAAGTCGCGGTCGACCTTGCGCAACTCGCCCATGACCGTGCGGATGTCGCGGCGCGCGGCGATGAAGAAGACTTCGTCGTCGGCCTCGATGACGGTGTCGCCGGTGGGGATGATCGGGCGATCGCGACGATAGATCGCGGCCACGCGAGTGTCGATGTTCGGCATGTGGCGACGTAGGAAGCCGAGCTCCTGACCCACCAGCGGGCCGCCGTAGTAGGCCTTGACCGCCACCAGCTGGGCCAGGCCGCCGGCGAAATCGAGCACCTGCAGCGCGCCGGGATATTCGATCAGGCGGCGGATGTGGTCGGTGACCACCTGCTCGGGGCTGATCAGCACGTCCACCGGGATGGCGTCGTTGGAGAACAGACTCTTGCGCGTCAGATAGGCGGTCGAGCGCACGCGACCTATCTTGGTCGGCGTTCGGAACAGCGTGTGCGCCACCTGACAGGCAACCATGTTGATCTCGTCGGAACTGGTCACCGCGATCAGCATGTCAGCGTCTTCGCCGCCGGCCTGACGCAGAATGTTGGGGTAGGACGCGGTACCGATCACCGTGCGGATATCGAGACGATTCTGCAGCTCGCGCAGCCGCTCCTCGTTGATATCCACCACCGTGATGTCGTTCTCTTCATTGGCCAGATGTTCTGCCAACGTACCGCCGACCTGACCGGCACCCAGAATAATAATTTTCATGCCAAACCATCACGGAAATACAGCGTACCGCCTGCCAGTTTACCCGGCCCCGGAGGATCGGAACGAAACCCGCCCGGCACCGAAATCAGCGCGTAGCATAACGAGCCGGGCCTCCGAATGACAGGACCGCGGACGACATCCCGCCCGCAACCGCCGGTCGCGCCAGTCAATCCAGCGAGACACCGACCTTGATGGTCACCTGCCAGTGGGCCAGCTTGTCGTCCTCGAGATGGCCGCGGGTCTCGGTGACCTCGAACCAGCGCATGCCGTGAAGGGTCTTGCCGGCTTTCTGCAATGCGTTCTGGACGGCGTCCTCGATGCTGGTAGGGGAAGAACCGGTCAGTTCGATCTGCTTGTAGACATGATCGCTCATGGTAACGCTCCTGGGTTGAAAGCGCCGGCCGTTGCCGACGACTGAAAGCCCCTGGGTTCCCTGGGGCTTGGAAAAGATAGACGGTTTGGGTGCGCCGAAGACTCAGGCATCGACGATAGCGATGCCCAGGTCCGCGAGCCGCTGGCGGGTATCGTCGTCCGTCTCGAACGTGACCGGGCGTGTCAACGGCCAGAGGAAATGGGTGTTGAAGCCCGCCGCTATCGCATCCTCGGCGGTCCACAGCACGCAGACGTCCCGTGCCAGGCCGCAGAGGTAGACGTCGGTGACGCGCCGGTCGCGGAGCCAGCCGGCGAGGCCGGTGGCGGGGCGATGACCGTCGGGGCCGACGTTGTTGCGAAACGCGCTGTAGGAGTCGATGCCGGGATCGGTGCCCTTGCGAATGATCGCATCGCACCAAGACCAGTCGATGGCCGGATGCAGGGCCGCGCCCTCGGTGCGCTGGATGCAGTGATCCGGCCACAGGGTCTGGGAGTGACCGTAGAGGTCGATCGCCTCGAAAGGTTGGTGCGGCGGATGGCTGGACGCGAACGAGACATGTCTCGTCGGGTGCCAGTCCTGGGTGGCGACCACGTGTTCGAAGGCGTGCTGGGCCAGCAGCCACTCCAGTCCCAGCAGGATCTCGTCGCCCTCGGTACAGGCCAGCGCGCCACCGGGCATGAAGTCCGGCTGGACGTCGACGATGATCAGCGCGCTGTGCGGGGCGACGCCACCGAGCGCCAGCCCGGCGGGCTGCGTCTCGGTGATCGGCCTCTCGGTGGTCTGCGTCTCGGTAGTCTGCGTAGTATCGATGACCTCGTTGTCAGGCACGACGGGCGCTTCCCGGATGGCGGATTCGTCCTCAGTATCGAAGCCCCACCGTCCGGGTGCAAGTGACGCGGCTGACGCTACGTCAGGCGTGCGACCAGGAAGTCGACGAAGGCGCGTACCCGCAAAGGCATGTGGGCGCCGCCGACGAAGACTGCGTGGATCTCTTCCACATCGTCCGGATTGTAGGCCTCGAGCAGCGGCACCAATGTTCCGGCCGCGATCTCCGCTGTCACGCTGAAGGCGCCGACTCGGGCGATGCCGGCTCCGGAACGGGCGAGCTGGCCCAGCGTTTCGCCGTTGTTGGCCTCGATCGTGCCGTGCACGCTCATGGCGTGGTTACCTTCGGCGTCGCGGAAGGGCCAGGTGGGCTCGTTGCGGCGGAAATTGAAATTGAGACAGTTGTGGGCGTGCAGGTCTCCCGGCACTCGTGGCGTGCCGTGCCGCGCCAGATAGGCGGGCGAGGCGACGATCACGCGGCGGTTCTCGCCCAGACGGCGGGCATTGAGCAAGCTGTCCGGCAGCAGGCCGAAGCGGATGCCGACGTCGGCCTCGCCGGCGGCGATGTCGACAACGGTGTCGGTCAGATTGATGTCCACCAGGATCTCCGGATAGAGCCCGCTGAACTCGCCCAGTAGCGGCACCACGCAGAGCCGCCCGTGAGAGAGCGAGGCGCTGACTCGCAGTCGTCCCCGCGGCGCCCCGAGATCGGCGATCGCCTGCTCGGCCTCATCGAGATCGGTGAGGATTCGTCGAGCCGCTTGCAGATAGGCGTGGCCTTCGGCCGTGATGGCGAGCGCCCGGGTGGAACGCAGCAGCAGACGCACGCCGAGTCGTGCTTCGAGCCGGTCGACGGTACGGCTCACCGCGGAGGGGGTCAGGCCGAGGCATCTTCCCGCCGCCGAGAAACTGCCTGCCGACGCTACCGCGACGAATACCTCCAGTGCCCGGGTACGGTCACTCGGCGAGAGCATCTTTGCATTCATATCAAAACTCCATGGCCTCGTGGACGGCTACACACGCGTGGCAGTGGCTTTTATCTTTGCGCCAAACATCAATCAAGGAAAGCTGCCATGCAACATTCTCGCTTGCGCGTCTCGTCGACGCACTGGCCCACCATGGCTGGACCCGGGCGCTCGTCGATCGATATGCCACGTCTACCGGACGAGAGGACCACGGCATGAAACTCAATCCGCCCCTGCTGGCGCTGGCCACGGGCGCCTTTGCCATTGGCGTCTCCGAATTCTCGCCGATGGGCCTGCTACCATTGATCGCCACCGACTTTGGTGTCTCGATTCCAACCGCGGGGTTGTTGATTAGCGCCTATGCCATTGGCGTGATGCTGGGCGCGCCGCTGATGACGCTGACCACCGGCCGGATGCGGCGGCGCACATTGCTGATCGGCCTCGCCGCCATTTTCACCCTGGGCAATCTGCTCGCGGCGCTGTCGCCGAACTACGGCATGCTGCTCGTCGCACGTCTCGTCACTTCGCTCAATCATGGCGCCTTCTTCGGCGTTGGGGCAGTGGTTGCCGCTAGCCTGGTGCCGCCCGGGCGCGGGGCGAGCGCGGTGGCGGCGATGTTCACCGGATTGACCGTGGCCACTGTGGTGGGCGTGCCGCTTGCGACCTGGGCTGGCGAGCAGTTGGGCTGGCGCGAGCCCTTTTGGGCCATCACCGCGCTGGGGCTTGTCACCATGGTGGCACTGCGGCTGACGCTGCCCGACCGTCCGTCTTCGGACGGTGGCGGGGCACTGGCGGAACTCAAGGTGCTTGGGCGCGTGCCGGTGCTGGTGGCGCTGGCACTCACCGTGCTCGGAGCCAGCGCGATGTTCACGGTCTACACCTATATCGTGCCGATCCTGCAGGTCGAAACCGGTGCCTCGATTGGCTTCGTGACGACATTGCTGATGGTCTATGGCCTGGGGTTGACGGCCGGCAACTGGCTGGGAGGACGCGCGGCGGATCGGTCGGTGGACCGCACGCTGGTCGTGGCGCTGGCGAGCTTGAGTCTGGTGTTGGTCGCCTTTGCGTTATTGATGCCGTTTGGTCTGGCGACGGGCGTGCTGGTATTTCTGTGGGGGGTGGCCAGCTTCGCGATCGTGCCGCCGTTGCAGGTGCGGGTGATCGCCGCTGCCGGGGAAGCACCCAATTTGGCTTCGGCGGTCAATATCGGCGCCTTCAATCTCGGCAATGCCGTGGGCGCGGCACTGGGCGGTGCGGTCATTGCGGCTGGGCTGGGCTATCCGGCGGTGCCGGTGGCCGGCGCGGTGATGTCCGTGTTGGCACTGGCAGGTGTTCTGTTGGCGACTCGCGAGCGGGGTGTCGGAGCGACCGCTGGTGGGCGATTGGCGCCCTGCGAAGAGCGCTGAAGACACGCCCGGCGGATGGTATCCGCGAATCGCCTCGTCGCCGATCGGTCCTGCGCCGTCTGGAAGGGGGCTCGGGGAAGAGGTGAAAATGCGGCCGTTCTAGACGGCCGTTTTTTGCTGGCCTCGCGTCATTTTTGTCAGTCTTGCATAGAAGAAGCCGTCTTGCCCGGCCGGGGTGGGCAGCAACTGCCGACCATGACCGGCGGCACGGCCCCAGTCGAGATCGTCCGGCATGTCGGCGTTGGCATCTGGCGTGCGAGCGAGGAACGCCTCAACCTGGATGGCGTTTTCCGCTGGGAGTACCGAACAGGTGGCGTAGAGCAGCGTGCCGCCCGGCGCGAGCTTGGCCCAGAGCGTGTCCAGCAGGCGTGACTGCAACGCGGCCAGCTCGGCGACGTCGCTGTGGCGGCGGGCGAGCTTGATGTCCGGGTGACGCCGGATGACGCCGGTCCCGGAGCAGGGCGCGTCGAGCAGGATGACATCGAAGGCTTGGCCATCCCACCATTCGCTGTCGGCTTTCGAGTCGCTGGCATCGGCGGCCTGAAGCCTGGCGTCGAGATCCAGCCGTTGCAGGGTCGTGGCGACGCGTTTCAGCCGCGTCGAATCGACGTCCAGCGCGGTCATCTCAGGCGTGAAACGCTCCAGCAGGTGGGCGGTCTTGCCGCCGGGCGCGCTGCAGGCGTCGAGCACGCGCTTGCCTTTGCTGTCGCTCAGCGTCGGCGCCAGCAGATCGGCGCAGAGCTGTGCCGATTCGTCCTGCACGCTGACGTCGCCCTCGGCGAACCCCGGCAGTTGAGCCACGTCGCAGGGGCTTTCCAGTTGAATGCCGTCCTCGGCGAAATCACAGGCGCTTGCGCTCAACCCCGCGGTCTCGAGACGCTGGAGGTAGTCGTCTCTCGAAACATGACGGCGGTTGACCCGCAGTGTCATCGGCCCCGGCTCGTTGTTGGCCTCGCAGATCGCCCGCCAGTCATCCGGCCAGGCCTGGCGAAACTCGAGCAGCAGCCAGTTCGGATGCCACAGCGCCACCGGCACACCCTTGTCCACCTTGGCCTGCAGGGCCGCCGACTCACGCTGAAAGCGGCGCAGACAGCCGTTGAGGACCTTCGTCGCCCAGGCCTTGCCGAAGGCGCGGGCGGCGCCGGCGGTCTCGCTGACGGCGGCATGCGGCGGCACGCGCATGTGAAGAATCTGATACAGCCCGATCAGCAGCAGAGCCTGAATATCGGTATCGCGCTGCTTCAACGGTTCGCGCAGCAACTGGGCGGCAAGCGCCTCCAGGCGCGGGTGCGCGCGGCAGACGCCGAAGCAGAGCGCCTTGACGAAGCCGCGATCGCGCTCCTTGATCACGCTCGCGGCCAGGTCGGCATCGAGACCGGAGAGCGACCCCTTGCCGTCGAGCACCGGTACCAGCAGTCGCGCGGCAAAGGCGCGGGTATCGCCAGGATTCATCGGTCGGCTTCCTTGGGCTGGCCCAGGCGCTGGCCGGGGCTGAGACGGGGATGGTTGGCGTTGAGCAGGTCGCGGGCCGCGAGCGGCTTGCCGCCCGGCATCTGCAACTGCGTCACGCGCAGGACGTCGCGGCCGTGCTCGCCACAGGCGATCCGCAGGGCGTCGCTGGCGGGCTCGAGCAGTGTTCCCGGTGGTGTGTCTCGTTCGACGACCGGATCGACCTCGGGTGTCGCGAACCACAGCCGCAGCGTGTCGCTGTCAAGGTGAGTCCAGGCCACTGGCCAGGGATTGAAAGCGCGAATACGTCGTGAGAGCGCCGCCGCCGACTGGCGAAAATCGAGCTTCGCCTCGGGCTTGGAGAGCTTGCTGGCGTAGGTGACGCCCTCGTCCGGTTGTGGCGTTGCGCTCAAGCCGTTCGCGGCCAGCGCATCGATACCCTCGACCAGCGTCCGGCCGCCGAGCTCGGCAAGGCGGTCATGGAGGTCACCGCCGGTGGTGGCGTCGTCGATGGGCGTACGTTCGATCAGCAGCATGTCGCCGGTGTCGAGACCGGCGTCCATCTGCATCAGGGTGATGCCGCTCTCGCTGTCGCCTGCCTCGATGGCACGCTGGATCGGCGCCGCGCCGCGCCAGCGCGGCAACAGCGAGGCGTGCACGTTGAGGCAGCCCAGCCGGGGAATGTCGAGTACCGCCTGCGGCAGCAGCAGGCCATAGGCGACCACGATCATGACGTCGGCATCGAACTCGGCCAGCCGCTGCTGGGCGTCCGCATCCTTGAGGCTGAGAGGCTGCTCCACCGGCAGGTCATGTTCCTGAGCGAGACGTTTGACCGGACTGGGCGTGAGCTTGCGCCCCCGTCCGGCGGGGCGGTCCGGCTGGGTATAGACGCCGACGACCCGATGACGGGAAGCGAGCAGCGCCTTAAGGCTCTCGGCGGCGAAGTCGGGCGTACCGGCGAAGACGATCCGCAGCGACTGCCCTTCACGATGAGGCATTCGATAGGTTCCTGATGCTTGAAGATGAACGATGCCCGGGAATGACGAAAGGCCGGCGTCGCGGGGACGGCCGGCCTTGGAAAGCCCGGGGAGCGACGAGGCAGGCGATCAGGCTTCCTGCTTCTGGCGCTTCTGCATCTTCTTGAGAATGCGGTCGCGCTTGAGCGGCGAAAGATAGTCGACGAACAGCACGCCTTCGAGATGATCGCACTCGTGCTGGATGCAGTGTGCCAGCAGACCGTCGGCGTCCAGTTCGTAGCCGTTGCCGTCGCGATCGGTCGCCTTGAGGTGAACGCGCAGCGCCCGCGGCACCTCGGCGTAGTAGTCGGGGATCGACAGACAGCCTTCCTGCAGCGGCTCGCGCTCGTCGTCCAGCGGCACGTAGCTCGGGTTGATCAGCACCAGCGGATCGTTGCGGTTGTCACTGACGTCCATAACGATCACGCGCTGATGAACATCGACCTGCGTCGCTGCCAGGCCGATGCCGGAGGCGTCGTACATCGTCGCCAGCATGTCGTCGACCAGGGTGCGGATGCCGTCGTCGACCTGATCGACCGGCGCGGCCTTGGTGCGCAGGCGCGGATCGGGGTATTGGAGAATGGTTCTGATGGCCATAGTCGTTTTGCGTGCCTATCGGCATGAGTGGCGTTAACTCACTATTGTAGATCGACAGCGTCGGCGGGGAAACCGCCGCGCCGGTTCGAGGCTCGCGAGCGAAGATCCCGGGGCGCCGGACCCTCAAGTCCGGCGCTGCGGCGCCGATCTATGCAGCAATACCTCGAGGGAATCACCGGTGGGACGACGCCAATGATCAGTCTGGAGAGGGCGCGGCCGCGCCGGGGGCGCGCCATGATGTGGCGCTGGCTGCTGGCCGGCGGGGTGAGCGTGATGGCGGCGCTGCCGACTCCGGCATGGGCGCTGTCGCTCAAGGCGGACGCGCCTGCCCAGTACACCGTGCGCGAGGGCGACACGCTGTGGGGAATCGCCTCGCGCTTTCTCGATTCGCCGTGGCAGTGGCAGGCGCTGTGGCGGCAGAACCCGCAGCTATCCTCGCCGCAGAAACTCTATCCCGGCGACCTGCTCAGACTCGACGCTGGCGCACCCCGGCTCTCGCTGGAGCGTGGGCGCGGCCAGACGGTGCGGCTCTCGCCCGGCGTGCGCCGGGCGCCGGCGCGGGATGCCGTGCCGGGTCTGCCGCTGGATCGCATCAAGGTGTTCCTCGACGCCTATCAGATCGTCGATCCCGCCATTCTCGATGACGCGCCGACGGTCGTTGCCGGGCAGTCGCAGCACCTGCTGAGCGGGGCCGGCGACACACTCTACGCGCATGGAGCCCTGCCGCCCGCGGGCACGACGCTGGGCGTCTATCGTCCAGGGACCGATTATCGGATTCCCTTGCCGACCGCTACCTCGCGTCAGGCGGCGCAACAGCCGGAGGCCAGGACGATGCCTGGTCAGGAGGCGCTCGGCCAGACGGGGCGGGGACTGGAGCTACGGCGGCTCGGACACGTCAAAGTGGTTCGAAGCGTGAACGATGTCGGCGAGCTGGAAGTGCAGGACGCGGTCCAGGAGATCCGCGGCGGCGACTATCTGTTGGCGCTGGCCGAAGGCGGCATCGCGATTCGGTTCCAGCCGAGGGTGCCCGAGACACCGGTGGTCGCAACGATTCTCTCCGTCCCGGCCGGGGTGCGTTTCATCGGTCGCTACGATGTGGTGGCGATCGACCGTGGCCGCGCCGACGGACTCGAGACCGGACACGTGCTGCAGGCCATGCGTCAGGGCGAACGCGTGCATGACGACAGTCGCGATACCTGGGTGACGCTGCCGGATACCGAGGCGGGTGCCGTGATGGTTTTCCGCGTCTTCGATCACCTGAGCTACGCCCTGGTCATGCGGGCGTCCCAGCCGCTGGCGGTGGGAGATCGCCTCGTCGTGCCCCGCGATCTTCGCGAGGCGGTGGCCGTGAGAGGGGCGCCTTGAGCGTGGCATCGGCGACGGCGCCGTGCCGCCAGGCCGGCGAGTGTCAGCGATGAGCCCGACGCTGCGCGACTGGCTGGCGTTGAACGCGCTTCCCGGCCTGGGTCCGGTCCGCCTGGCGCCGCTGATGCGTCGATGGCGCGAAGGGGGCGATCTGACGTGGCCGCAGGGCTGGTTGGCAGCGCTACCCACCAGCCTGGCCCAACCGCTGCGGCTATGGCTGGAACACCCCTCGCGTAGCCCGATCACGCCAGCAGTCGACACGGCGCTCGAATGGGAGTGTGCCGACGCGCGGCACCACCTTCTTCATCCCGACCATTCGGCGTGGCCGACACTCTTGACGCAACTGCCGGACCCGCCTGTCGTGCTATGGGCCAAGGGGGATCTGGCCGTGTTCGAACGGCCCGCCATGGCGATCGTCGGTACGCGACGCCCCACTCGGGAGGGGCAGGATAACGCGATGCGTTTCGCCAGAGACCTCGTCGATAGAGGCTTTTGCATTGCTAGTGGCATGGCGCTGGGTATCGACGGCGCCGCACAGCGGGCGGCGTTGCAGGCTGGCGGCGCGACCATCGGCGTGCTCGGCTGCGGGGTGGATGTGGTCTATCCGCCGCGTCATGCCACGCTCTTCAGGGAGCTATTGGAGGGGACCGGGCTGCTGATCTCCGAACATCCGCCGGAGACGCGGGCCCATCCGCGCTTCTTTCCTCGACGCAACCGGCTGATCACGGGGCTCTCCCAAGGCGTACTGGTGGTGGAGGCCGCGGAGAAGAGCGGCTCGCTGGTGAGCGCGCGCCTGGCGCTGGAGCAGAACCGGGAGGTGTTCGCGATACCGGGGTCGATTCACAATCCCCAGTCCGAGGGCTGCCTGCGTCTGATCCGGCAGGGCGAGGCCGCGCTGGTGCGTCATGTCGAGGACATCGTGGGCGATCTCTCTCCCTGGCAGGTGCCGATATCTAACCCCGAGTCCGCCGTCACGCATCCGTCCGACCCGCCGGGCCGGCCGTCGCGACGACGTTCGGCTGCGCCCGGGCCGATGGGAGGCGAGGTCTCCAGCCCGGCGCCGTCAACCGAAGCGGCGGCGATCGAGAGACCGGAGTCGCCGCTACTGGCTGCTCTCAGCGACGCACCGACGCCGGTGGATCTGCTGGTCGATCTGACCGGGCTGTCCGTCGCCGACATCCAGTTGGGGCTGCTCGAACTCGAACTTGATGGCTGGGTCGTCCAGGTCACGGGCGGCTGGGTCAGGAGAGGGCGTTGACGCCCTCCATGCTCGCCGCCCCGGGCCAGGTTTCAGTGTGTCGGCCCGCCCCATGCCTCGAGATGATTGCGGCGGGCGCGTGACTTCTCCTCGTCGCTCACACCCCAGTCCCCGCCGTAGATCGCCTCCTCCCACGCGCCGTAGGCGGGATTGGGCAGCATGATGTAGCGGCTGCCGAAAGCGTCGGCCTGGGCGTTGACGGCGGCACGCCGCGCCGCGGCACTTTCGCGGTCGAATCCCTGGGAGAAATCGCCTAGGTTGTCGCCCATCAGCAGCACGATCCAGTGCGACTGCGCGACGCGCAAGCGCCTGGCCGTCTTGTCGCTCGAGTCGGTACGCGGCAGGAAGTGCTCGCCGTCGGCATCGGGGAAGCCGACCTGGCGCAGGTTGCGCAGCGTCGCCTCCGTTTCATTGTCGCGGCGGTTGGTGACATAGAAGATCTCCACGCCCCGCGATGCGGCGTAATCGAGAAATGGCTTCGCCCCCGGCATCGGTGCCGCGCTGGCCTTCTCCACCCACTGGTGCCAGCTGTCGCTGGCGTAGTTCTCGTCGCTGGCGATCAGCCACGCCTCGTAGGGGCTGTTGTCGAGTACCGTCTCGTCGACATCGACGATGATCGCCGGTGGGCGCTGGGTCTGACTGTCGGGCGCGGCGAGCGCGCGGTCCAGGTTCATGCGGGCCAGGTTGAAGGCCTGATGGCTGAGCGCGGCGTACTCGCCGGATGACTGCATCCAGACCGTTGCCATCACCAGTTCGTCGGCGAGGGAGGCGCGCGGGGCTGGCGGTTGCGCCGGCTGCTGGGCGCAGGCGGCGAGACCGCCGGTCAGCGCCAGCGAGAGGAGTATCGGGGGCAGCGAGGAGCGGGGCATGGGCGTTTCCTTGATTGTCCTGTTCGGTTGATGAATATCCGATCCCTCAATATGGCCGCCGCCGCGCGCCTTCGCCACCTCGAGCGCGCCTGGGGTGCGACGTTGGAGCACGGCCCGGCGGCTTGTCGGCGTGTTAGAATTCGGCCCATGTTCAGCGGCTCTGTCTGCGTAAACTAGAAGCCCAGGTTTTCGTGGAAGGAAGGCCCAGGTGTTGGTGGAAGAGAGACCCAGGTTTTCCCAGAAGAGAGATCCAGGTTTTCCCAGATAGAGAGACCCAGATGCGTCAAGATTTCTCGGCGGCCGTCTCTTCCCTGCGGCAGGGAGGGATCATCGCCTATCCGACCGAAGGGGTGTGGGGGCTCGGCTGCGACCCGGACGACGAACGGGCGTTGGCGTCGCTGATCGCGCTCAAGGGGCGCGCCAGCGAAAAGGGCCTGATCCTGATCGCCGGCGACATCCGGCAGCTCTCGGACTGGCTCGAGGGCATCGACGAACGAGCCCGGCAACGCCTCCTCGAGACCTGGCCGGGACCTCACACCTGGCTGATACCCGACAATGGCCGGGCCAGACCGCTGCTGAGAGGGAGTCATCCCACGCTGGCGGTTCGTGTCAGTGACCATCCGCTGGTGCAGGGGCTGTGCGCCGCCTGGGGGGGACCCGTGGTGTCGACCTCGGCCAATCGTGCGGGCGAAGCGCCGGCGATGAGCGCCGACGAAGTGCGCCGGACATTCGGCGATGCGCTGGGTGCGATCGTCGATGGACCGCTCGGTGGACGCGACCGGCCAAGCACCATCCGTGACTTGATGACCGGCCGGCTACTGCGCGCCTGATGGTGCCGGATCGTGCGCAGCCGCAGTGCCGATTCCCGCCCTGAACTCATATTCTCCGGACCCGAAGGAAAGACGATCGTGGCACATCCCCATCTCGAAAGCGTCAAGGACTATCTGCTCACGCTGCAGGATTCACTTTGCGACTCGCTGACGTCGCTCGACGGCGGCGGGCGGTTTCGCGAGGAGACCTGGGAGCGCGCCGAAGGGGGAGGCGGTCGTTCGCGGGTGATCGAGGAGGGGGCGCTGTTCGAGAAAGGCGGCGTCAATTTTTCCCACGTCCACGGCGAGAAACTGCCACCCTCGGCAACCGCGGCGCGCCCCGAGCTGGCGGGGCGCAGCTTTCACGCGGTGGGTGTCTCGTGGGTGCTGCACCCGCGGAATCCGCACGTGCCGACCGTGCATGGCAACGTGCGGTTCTTCATTGCCGACAAGGCGGGCGAAGAACCGGTATGGTGGTTCGGCGGCGGTTACGACCTGACGCCTTACTACCCCAGTCTCGAGGACACGAAACATTGGCACCGGGTTGCCGCCAGGGCCTGCGAACCGTTCGGCGAAGCGGTGTATCCCCGCTTCAAGGCGTGGTGCGACGAGTACTTCACGCTCAAGCATCGCGACGAGACCCGGGGGGTCGGCGGCCTGTTCTTCGATGACCTCAACGAGTGGCCGTTCGAGACCTGCTTCGCCTTCCAGCGTTCAGTGGGAGACAGCTTCCTGGAAGCGTTCGTGCCCATTGCCGAACGCCGTCGCGAGACACCCTTCGGGGAGCGGGAACGGGAGTTCCAGTCCTATCGTCGGGGCCGTTACGTCGAGTTCAATCTGGTATGGGACCGGGGCACTCTGTTCGGGTTGCAGAGCGGCGGGCGGACCGAATCGATCCTGATGTCGATGCCGCCGCTGGCGCGTTGGCAGTACCAGTGGGCGCCGCAGCCGGGCTCCGAGGAAGCGCGCCTGCTCGCCTATCTCCAACCCCGCGACTGGCTGAATACCACCGAGGAACCGTTACCCAAATGACCGACCGCTATGCCGTTTTCGGCAATCCCATTGGCCACTCGAAATCGCCACGCATTCACACCGCCTTCGCCGAGCAGACTGGCCAGAACCTGTGTTACGACGCCATCGAGGCACCCGTGACCGGGTTCGCGGGCGCCTGGGAGGCGTTCGTCGATGCCGGCGGTCGAGGGGGCAACGTGACCGTGCCGTTCAAGCAGGAGGCGTTCGCGCTGGCCGACGTGCTATCGCCGCGGGCGCAGCTCGCCGGCGCGGTGAACACGCTGCTGGTAGGCGAAGATGGCAGACTGTTCGGCGATACCACCGATGGTGTCGGCCTGGTCCGCGACCTGCACGCCCACGCTGCGCCGCTTGCCGGTGCTCGGGTCCTGCTGCTCGGCGCCGGAGGTGCCTCGCGCGGGGTGATCGAACCGCTGCTGGAGGCCGGGGTCGCGACGTTGACGGTGGCCAACCGCACCGTGTCGAAGGCCGAGGCGCTGGCGGCGCTGTTCGCCCACAGGGGCGATGTCACCGGCTGCGGTTTCGATCGCATCGAGGGGCCGTTCGACCTGGTGGTCAACGCGACCAGCGCCAGTCTTGCCGGCGACTTGCCACCATTGCCGAATCACCTTTTCTCGGCGGATGGCCTGGCCTACGACATGATGTACGCTGCTGAGCCGACCGTCTTCCTGCGTTGGTCTGCCGAGCGGGGCGCGCGGTCGGTCGATGGGCTCGGCATGCTGATCGAGCAGGCTGCCGAGTCCTTCTGGCTGTGGCGCCAGGTGCGGCCGGATACCGCACCGCTGCGGGAGCTGCTGAGGCGAGAGTTGTAGCTTGGGGTTTTGGCGAGGCAACGAATTCGAGCAGGATCAGCTTACCACTGGCCGAGTCTCAACGATCCTTTGGCTCATGAATGCGAGGGGCAAGCCCCTCGCGCTCCCCTTTTTGACGCCCCAGACGACGAAACCCTGAACGCCAATCCCCCGTGCGCGGGTCGGCGCGAAAGGGCATCCCTGCCCAACGCGCCTCTTGCGTCATCCATGACGCAAGACCCGGCACGGGTGACTGTCGTCCAGCGTCGTCTGGAAGGCGTCATTGGGTGGAAACCCCGAGCGTATTGGCTCTTACCGGGAAACCGAACGCGAGAGGATCAAACCTTGCAGTTGGGCCGCTTGCCGTTGGCCCTGGCTTGCTCGTAGCGTGGCTGGGCCTCGCTGAGGCGATTGTGCAGGCTTTCCATCCGCTGGGAGTTGCTGGGGTGGGTGGACATCCAGGCCGGCGGCTCGCCCTGGCTGTTGGCCGCCATGTTCTGCCACAGCTGGATGCTGGCGCTGGGATCGAATCCGGCGTCGGCCATCAGGTCCAGCCCCACCAGGTCGGCTTCCGATTCCTGCTTGCGAGAGAATGGCAGAATGACGCCGTATTGCGCCCCCGCACCCAGCAGCCCCATGACCTGCTCGCCACCCGCGCCTTGTAGACCCGCCACCGTCTGCAGCACGGAGAGCCCGCTCTGAGTCGCTGCCTGTGTGGAAACGCGCTCGTTGGCGTGGTGGGCCAGCACGTGACCGACCTCGTGGCCGATGACCGCGGCCAACTGATCCTGGTTGGTGGCGACGTCGAGCAGCCCCGTGTTGACACCGATATACCCACCCGGCAGCGCGAAGGCGTTGGCGGTGTCGTCCTTGAACAGCTTGACTTCCCAATCGGAGATACCGGCGCTGGCGGGGACCTCGGAGGTAATCGCCTTAGCCACGCACTGCACGTAGTTGGCCTGGGCGCCGTTGACCGTGGGCAACTCCTGTTCGTACTGGGCGAAGCTCTGCTGGCCCATCTGCGCCAGCTCTTCGTCGGAATAAAAGGCCAACTGGTTGCGGCCCATTGGCGAGGTGCTACAGGCGCTCAGCAGGGCTGCAAGGCCGAGGGCGCCAATCAGCCGGGGGGAGGGTCTTCCTGACATGAGGGTCTCCGAAACGCTTTGGTCATGTGTTGTTGGGGATGTCGATTGGCCCAAGATACCCGGCCTGACGGGACGGTCAACTCGATGGGGCGGGCTGGACGCTGTCGACCGGCTCGCCGATATCCAGCGCCAGAGTCGGTGCCGTGACGATGCCGTCGAGGGCGGCTGGTAGCATGGGCATCAACGTGAGTCGACTTCCCGCTGGCAGTTCGCCCTCGCGGCTCAATCGACGGGCGAGCGACAGCAGGGACGAAACCCGCTCGGCTTTGGAGGAGAGGGCATCGATCCCGTTCGGCTCCAGCGCGACGGGCAAGGTCACGGTCGTCGTCGCGCCGCCTTGCAGTGCAATGGGGTCGGTGACTTCGCCGGCGGTGGGTTCCGCGCCCGGCACCTGGAGCTGCCAGCCGAAGCCCTGAAGCGTGACCGACGGCGTTCCCGCCGGCAGCGCCATCGCCAGCGGCAGATCGACGTTCACCGGCAGACCGGCCAACGCCAGCCCCGAGCTCAGCAGCGAGAGCTCGTCGATCCCTTCCAGGCCGGGTGAGAAGTGATAGTTGCCGATGCGGACGTTCTCCACGCCCATCGACGACAGCGCGATTCGCCCCAGCATGAAACCGACCTGAGGAAGCGCCAGGCAGCCACCGAGGGAGGCCGCCAGCAGCGGTACGGCGAGAAAACGGAAGCGGAACGCCATCGTCACTCCTTGGAATGCGGTGTGGGAGAAACGGGGAGGAGTGGCGGTGTCGCGACCTCACCCCATGGCCGATGACTCGGGCCGACCGAACGGGATGCGACTGGACCCGCGGATTCAGCCGGCACAAGATACTCTGTTTCCGGCAACCTGCAATCCTCCGGGGAGATCGATTTTCGTCGGTATTTCCCCCCGGTCGTGAAGCCTCTTGCCGGAATCGTCTGGCCCAGTTCGTTTCAAGGAGAATCGAGGATGGATGGTGATTTGGCGCTACGTTTGAGCCGCTTGCTGGATCGTGTCGAGGGGTGGCTGCCCGAGCAGCCGCCAGCGGTCGACTGGGGGCGTGATGTCGCGGCCTTGTGGCAGTCCCACCCGCTTGGCGGGCAATTGGTCGCGGTATCCCCCCGGGATGGCGTCCGGCTGGACGATCTGATCGGGGTCGAGCGCCAGAAGCGCGCCCTGCTGGATAACACCCGCGCGTTCCTGAAGGGCTACCCCGCCAACCACGCCTTGCTGTGGGGCGCCCGCGGCAGCGGTAAATCGTCGATGGTGCGGGCCCTGCTCAACACGCTGGCCAACGAGGGGCTGCGGTTGATCCAGGTCGACCGTCACGACCTGGTCGCGCTGCCGATCCTGGTGCAGCGTCTGCGCGACCGCTCGGAGCGGTTCGTCGTCTACTGCGACGATCTGTCGTTCGAGGGCAGCGACGATGCCTACAAGGCGTTGAAGAGCGTTCTCGACGGCACCCTGACCGGGCCACCTGACAATGTGCTGCTCTACGCCACGTCGAATCGTCGCCATCTGTTGCCGGAGTCCATGGCCGACAATCAACAGACTCACCTGGTCGATGGCGAGCTGCACCATGGCGACGCCGTGGAGGAAAAGATCTCGCTGTCGGATCGGTTCGGCCTGTGGCTGGCGTTTCATCCGTTCGACCAGCAATCCTACCTCGAGACCTGCCGCCATTGGGTCGCGCACCTGGGAGGAGACGATGCCTGGAGCGAGGCGGCCCGCGCCGAGGCGGTACGCTACGCGACACTGCGAGGCGTTCGCAGCGGTCGTGCCGCATGGCAATTCGCCTGTCAGTGGATCGGTTCGCAATCTATCCAAAGGTTGGCGGAATAGTCGAATGAGTTACCCTCATGAAAAAGCATGAGCCGTGACGTGCTTGCGAACCGTTCATGAGGGGGGCAGCGGGTGAAGGTCTCGCGCATACCGGCATGGTTGATTGTGCTGGGCAGCTTCCTGCTGACGCTGTTCTTCGGCTGGATGCTGTTGCAGGCGTTGCTCAGCGATCGCGCAGCCTTTGCCCTGGACCTGGATTTTCAGCCCTGGGAGCAGGGGATCGCCATCAACGCCTCTCGCGCGGGACTCGAGCGTCGTCCAACTGCTTATGGCGAATGATCGGCAGTCCCCAGAAATTGATCGATGGCTGGTTGTCACGACACCAGGTACCGATCGTTCGCGAGTGGGGGAGCCGGTCCGTGGTGCAGGGAAACGACGGCCGTGGCTACCTGTTGGCATTGGTCCCGCTGAGCCGAGCCGCCAACCATGCGATGTACGAGGCCAGGCAGGGGGAAGAAAGCAGACTCGAGTCGCCGCTCTCCTCGTTTGGCGGGTCAGCGGCGGTTCTTCCTCGCCTCGCGAGTTCTGCTTAGTTGGCGCTCGCGCGCCTTTTCCCGGTCGCTGGCGCCGGCCTGGTTGTCGTAGGGGTTGTTGCCCGAACGGAATTCGAATCGAATCGGGGTGCCCCGGACTTTCAGCACCTTGCGGAAGGTATTGGTGAGATAGCGCCTGTAGGCCTCCGGCAACGACGAGGTCTGGTTACCGTGGACGACGATGATCGGCGGGTTGCTGCCGCCCTGGTGCGCCATGCGCAGCTTGATCCGACGTCCATTGATCATTGGTGGCTGGTGCTCGCTGACCGCATCCTGCAGGATCGAGGTCAGCCGGTTGGTCGACCAGTGGCTGTTGGCGCTATCGAACGCCTTGTCCACCGACTTGTAGAGGTCGCCGACGCCGGTACCGTGCAAGGCCGAGATGAAGTGCAGTTCGGCGTAGTCGGCAAATCCGAGCCGACGCTTGATGTCCGAGCGCATCTTCTCCCGCGCTTCCCCTTCCAGGCCATCCCACTTGTTGACTGCCAGCACCAGCGCGCGTCCGCTGCTGAGCACGTAGTCGAGCAGGTGCATGTCCTGCTCCACCAGGCCGGTGCGGGCGTCCAGCACCATGATCGCGACGTGGCACTCCTTGATCGCCTCCAGGGTCTTGATGATCGAGAACTTTTCGGCGATCAGGCTGACGTTCTTGCGCCGCCGCACACCCGCGGTATCGACCAGCACATAGGGCTTGCCACGCCGCTCGAAGGGCACTTCGATGGCGTCGCGGGTGGTACCGGCCTCGTCGAACACCACCACGCGCTCTTCGCCCAGCATGCGGTTGACCAGCGTCGACTTGCCGACGTTGGGTCGACCGATGACGCCGATGTGAATGCCGGGGTGATGGCCAGCCGGGCCGGCGTTCGGATCGCGCTCGGGGAAGGGCTCCAGCACCTCGTCGATCAGCGTGGTGACGTTGCGACCGTGGGAGGCGGCGATCGGGCGCGGATCACCCAGGCCGAGTGCCCAGAAGTCGGCCATCGCGGTGTGCTCCTCGAGGCCGTCGGTCTTGTTCACCACCAGCCAGGTCTTCTTCTGGTTGACGCGCAGGTGGTTGGCGATCGCCTGGTCGGCTGGCATCAGCCCGGCGCGCCCGTCGACCATGAACAGCACGATGTCGGCCTCGTCGATGGCGGTCAGCGACTGCTCCGCCATGGCCGCGTCGATACCCTGCTCGTCGCCGCTGATGCCGCCGGTGTCGATCACGGTGTAGGTCTTGTCGCCGAGCTGGCCGCTACCGTATTTGCGGTCACGGGTCAGACCGGGGAAGTCGGCCACCAGCGCGTCGCGAGTGCGTGTCAGGCGATTGAAAAGCGTCGACTTGCCGACGTTGGGTCGGCCAACCAGGGCGATAACGGGGTTCATGGCGATTCGCAAAAAGGCGGTGACAAGGTGGACGGCCGGTGGGAGGGGCCGTGAGGAAGCCCGATACGACCGCTTGGTAGCCGGGCATTCTAGCATGCGAAAAGCGTGAAGTCCGAACCCGGTCGCTTTCGTTCTTTCCAACGAACTCGGCCCCGCCAGAGCGGGGCCGAAGCGCTGACGCTGGTGGCGATCAGTTCTGGTCGGAGAGCGTCTTCAGGTCGTAGGCGACCAGGGTGCCATCGTTGCCCAGCGCATAGAGACGGCGATCGCCGGTGAGCAGGGGAAGTGTCAGGCCGTCGCCACCGACATGCACGCGCCCATTCATCTCGCCGGTCGAGGCATCGATGAGGTGGATGTACCCCTGGTAGTCGCCCACCGCGATGTTGCCGTCGACGAACGACGGCGCGGTCAGCGAGCGGCCTTCGAGCGTGTCGGAGTCCCACATCACCCGACCGGTGTCGGCATCGATCGCGATCACGTGGCTGGCCGCGTTGACCGTGAACAGATAGTTGCCGACGAGCAGCGGCGTCAGGTAGCTGGACTCCTCGTGTTCCCACAGCACCTTGCCGGAGGTGGCTTCCAGCGCCAGCAGGCGGCCGTTGTAGCTGGTCACGAACAGACGCCCGTCCTGGGTCAGTACCGGCTGGCCGTCGAGGTCGACGAGTTGGTCGACCTCGGTACGGCCCTTCGGCACGGCGACGCGCATGTCCCACAGCGGCTGACCGCTGCGATTGTCCAGCGTCACCAGGCGACCGTTGGCGAAGCCGGCGAAGGAGACCGGCTCGATGACGCGGGGAGCGCCAGTGCCGCGCAGCGTCAGTGCCGGCTGCGAGCTGGAGTAGACCCACTGCTCGCCGCCATCCAGCCGATTGAGCGCGGTGACAGCGCCGTCAACGCTTTGTACCACCACCAGCTCGCTGTTGACCTGGGGAGCGGCCAGCACTTCGCTGGAGACCCGCGATTTCCAGTCGACACTACCGTCCTTGCGATCCACGGCCAGCACCTCGCCGTTGCGCGTGCCGATGTAGAGACGGCCACTGTCGGCGCCGATGCCGCTGGAGATGGGCGTCCCCAACTCGACTTCCCACTGGGTATCGCCGCTTTCGGTATCGATCGCACGCAGATCGCCGGTTTCGTCGACGGCATAGAGGGTCCCGTCGTCGACGGTCGGCGTGAGCGGATAGCGGGCGCGGCCCAGCCCTTCACCGATGCCCTGGTCCCAGCGCTCGTCGAGGCTGACCTTGGGGGTGAAGTCCTGGAGCTCCTTGGGTGGGTACTGCGGTTCGACGCTACCGGCACAACCGGCCAGCAGTGTGGCGGTCAGTCCCAGGGGCAGAAGTAGGTGAGTCAGTTTCATCAGGTGGCGTCCTCCGCACCGAGATCGTCTAGCTTGAGCTGCAGGCCGTAGATCGTCTGGTCAGCATCCTGGGCCAGACGTTGCGCCTGCCGATAGGCCTTGCGCGCATCGTCCGGGCGTTCCAGCGCCACGAAGGCGTCGCCGAGGACGTTCTGGCGCTGGGCCTCGAGCGCACCTGGCACGGCTTCCTCGAGTGTCTTCAGCGCCGCGTCCGGGTCGTCGCTGGCGATCTGAAGACGCGCCAGGTCGATGCGTGCCAGGCTCTTCATGTAGGGGCGATCGCTGCCGCCGGCGACATCGTTGAGCGCCTGACGAGCGCGGTCCGTGTCGTCGGCACCGATGGCGATCTTGGCTTCCAACAGGCCGGCCAGGTCGGCGTAGAGCGTACTGCCATGATCGCTCTGCAAGCCATCCGCCAGACTGAAGGCCTGCGTGCGGGCGTTGTCGTCGAGCGTGTCGCTGCTGGCGATGGCGATCAACTGCTGATAGGCATTGGACGCCTCGGCGGACTGCCCTTCCTGATAGCGCTGCCAGGCCTGCCAGCCAAAGACGCCGGCGGCGGCGATGACGATGCCCACCAGCAGGGCGCTTCCGTTGGACTTCCACCACTGTTTGATCGCGTCCAGTTGCTCTTCTTCGGTCCTAAGCTCCGCCACGGGCGGTCTCCTTCTGCGTTCGTCGGCAGTCATGCGGCTGCCGGTACCCGTTCAGGCTTCAGGGGAACTGGCGGTACAGCCAAGCAATGGCATCGTCCAGTTCGAGTGTCTGCTGCTCGCCATCCTCGCGCAGCGGCTTGATTGTCAGGCAATCCTTGG
Source organism: Salinicola corii (assembly GCF_008298015.1). GTDB lineage: Bacteria > Pseudomonadota > Gammaproteobacteria > Pseudomonadales > Halomonadaceae > Salinicola > Salinicola corii. Next base: position 347,304 of record NZ_VTPX01000001.1, read on the forward strand.
CGATCTCGTCCTCGCCGAGGATCAGCGCGACCCGGGCGCCACTGCGATCGGCCCGACGAATCTGGCTCTTGAAGCTGCCGCCGCCGCAGTGTACCTGAAGTCGCAGCGCTGGCAGAGCATCGCGCAGGCGCTCGCCGAGCCCTATCGCTTTTCGCTCCGCCGAATCGCCCATCGCCAGCAGGTAGGCGTCGGCGCCGCCGAGGGCTTCCGCGGGGATCAGATCGAGGGTATCGAGCAGCAGCATGAGGCGCTCGAGGCCGATAGCGAAACCAACGCCCGGCGTCGGCTTGCCGCCGAGCTGTTCGACCAGGCCGTCGTAGCGCCCGCCACCGCAGACGGTTCCCTGGCTGCCGAGGGCGGTGGTGGTCCACTCGAACACGGTGCGCGAGTAGTAGTCGAGCCCACGTACCAGCCGGGGGTTGATGCGATAGCCGACACCGGCGGCATCGAGTGTCGATTTCAACTGTTCGAAATGCTGGCGGGATGCGTCGTCGAGGTGGTCCAGCAACTGCGGTGCCCCGGCCAGCATCTCGGCCATGGCGGGATTCTTGGAGTCCAGGATCCGCAATGGATTGGTTGTCAGCCGACGCTGGGAATCCTCGTCAAGAATCTCGCGATGGGATTCGAAATAGGCGACCAGGGAGTCGCGATAGGCAGCGCGCGCCTCCGTCGTACCCAGTGAATTGAGTTCGAGCGTGACGTGTTCGGCCATGCCGAGCTGGCGCCAGAGGCGAGCGGAGAGCAGGATGATCTCTGCGTCGATATCGGGGCCGGCCATGCCGTAGGCCTCGATGCCGATCTGGTGGAACTGGCGGTAGCGGCCCTTCTGCGGACGCTCGTAGCGGAACATCGGCCCCATGTACCAAAGCCGCTGCGTCTGGTTGTGCAGCAGGCCATGTTCCATCGCCGCACGCACGACGGCAGCGGTATTTTCCGGGCGCAGTGTCAGGCTTTCGCCATTGCGGTCGTCGAAGGTGTACATCTCCTTTTCGACCACGTCGGTCGCTTCGCCGATGGAGCGGGCGAAGAGGGCGGTCTGTTCGACGATCGGGGTGCGGATCTCGCGGTAATCGTAGCGGTCCACCAGTGAGCGCAGCTGCCGCTCGAGATACTGCCACGCGGGCGACCGATCCGGCAGCAGATCGTTCATGCCGCGAATGGCCTGTAGTTTGTTGCTCAACTGACACTCCTGCCTATAGCAAAACGCCGCAGGCACCCGCCCGGGCGTTCGTCGGTTACTCTCTGATGGTGAGCCGCGGGGCGTCAAGCCCCCCGGGGTCACGCATGCGAGCTCGTGCGCGCTGGATTCACGCCTCGCGGGCGATCAGGTCGCCTGCGCGGCTCTCTTTCTCTTTCGCCTTCTCGCGGATCAGCGCTTCGAGGTCGTCGACGAGATGATCGTTGCGCAGCTTGCTCGCCGGCTTGCCGTCGATGTAGACCAGGTTGGCCGGGCTGCCGCCGGTGAGACCGATGTCGGTCTCCTTGGCTTCACCGGGACCGTTGACCACGCAGCCGATGACCGAGACGTTCAGCGGCGTCATGATGTCCTCGAGGCGCTCCTCGAGAGCGTTCATGGTCGCAATGACATCGAAGTTCTGGCGCGAGCAGCTGGGGCAGGCGATGAAGTTGATGCCCTTGGCGCGCAGCTTGAGGCTCTTCAGCATATCGAAGCCGACCTTGATCTCCTCGACCGGATCGGCGGCCAGGGAGACGCGGATGGTATCGCCGATCCCATCCATCAGCAGCATGCCGAGGCCGATGGAGGACTTCACCGTGCCGGAGCGCAGGCCGCCGGCTTCGGTGATGCCCAGATGCAGCGGCTGCTCGATCTGCTTGGCCAGCAGCCGGTAGGCGGCCACCGCCATGAACACGTCGCTGGCCTTGACGCTGACCTTGAAGTCGGGGAAGTCGAGCCGGTCGAGGTGGTCGATGTGGCGCATGGCCGACTCGACCAGCGCCTCCGGGGTCGGCTCGCCATACTTCTTCTGCAGATCCTTCTCCAGCGAACCGGCATTGACGCCGATACGGATCGGGATGCCGTGATGGCGCGCCGCGTCGACCACCGCCCGCACACGATCCTCGCGGCCGATGTTGCCGGGGTTGATGCGCAGGCAGTCGACCCCGAGCTCGGCCACCCGCAGGGCGATCTTGTAATCGAAATGGATATCGGCCACCAGCGGAACGCTGACCTGACGCTTGATCTTGCCGAAGGCTTCGGCGGCGTCCATGTCCGGTACCGAGACGCGCACGATGTCGGCGCCGGCCTGTTGAAGGCGCTGGATCTGGGCGACGGTGGCGGCGACGTCGTTGGTGTCGGTATTGGTCATGCTCTGGACGGCAATCGGCGCGCCGCCACCGACGGGGACATCACCGACATGGATCTGTCGGGAGGTTCGGCGGGTGATCGGAGATGGCATATTCATGGCGCTTCTCAGTCTCCCAGGGTAAAGCGGGCGACGTTGTTGCCGCCCGTGTATTGGCTCAGATCGACCGATTCACCGCGGTACCGAAGCCTCACGCCACTGGCGTTGCCGATGGTCAGCCGGAAGGGGGGATCGCCTTCCGCGCTCGCCTGACTGCCGGCGGACTGTAGGCCGCTGAAAATCCGGTCGTCGTTGGCATCGTAGATCTCGGTCCATGACTCTTCGTTGAAAGTCAGGGAAAGTGTATTGGTGCTGGTCGCGGCTGGAGTTGCCTCATCATCGGACGGCGTCGTGGAGGACGCGACCACATCGTTGGCCGTCGAGCCGAGCTGCTGGGCCTGATGCTCGTCACCGCTCGGCGTCGTCGTCTCCGCCGACGCGGAAACGCCGGTGCCATTGCCCGCGTCGCTATCCATGGACCCGGCTCCGCCCGTCGATGCGCCAGCCCCGGCCGACGGCGTATTCTGCTGTGTGGGCAGCGGCGGCAGTTGCGAATCGGTGTTGGGCGTCATCGCCGAATTTCCCGTATCCGGTGCTTCTGCAGAAGTGTCGGCACCATTGGCGTTCAGGCGGTCGACGGCAATCGGGCTATCATCGCTGCCGCCACCGAAGATATCGTTGCCTTCACGGCTCTGCCACCACAGCAATGTCAGCGAAATCAGGCCGACGATGACCAGTAGCGTGAACAGGCGAAAAATCCAGGCGCCGACTCGAGAGGGGGGACGAGTGGTGTGCACCGGGGCCAGTTTTCGTTCCATGTCGCCGCGACCATGTTTGGCGTCATAGGCTCCGACGATCCGGGTCTCGTCGATTCCCAGCAAGCGCGCATAAGCCCGCACGTAACCCCGGCGATAGGCTGCGATGGGCACCTGGTCGAAGCGATCCTCTTCGAGACCCGTGACGACGATCGGCCGCAGATTCAGCTGCAGCGCGACGTCTTCGAGACTGAGTCCCTGACGCTCGCGCTCGCTTCGGAGCATGTCACCCGCCGTTTCGGAAGAGGGGCTGGGTGCGTCGTGTTGCTTGGTCGATGGTTCGTTCATTTCGCTCATTGGCGAAAATCCTTCTGATCTTTCCTCGAGTCAGGACTCGAGTACGGGGTCTGTTGGCCTCAGGCGCCGCCCAGCTGCTGACGGTAAAAGGCGGCACGCGACGAGTCCCCCTGGGCGCTGGCAATCTCGCTTGCCAGGCGCAGGCTCTCGGCGTTGGTGCCGGCCACGGTGAAATAACGCTGCAAGCGTTCCCAGGCGCGTTCGTTGTTACCCTGCGTATGATCGATGCGAGCCAGGGCCAATAGGCTGCGTGCGTCACGCGCATCGATATCGAGCGCGCGCTCGTAATACTGGCGAGCCGCAGTCGCATCGCCGCTGGCCATCTCGCATTGTCCCAGATTCGCAAAAAGCTGGGCTCGATTGGTATAGGTAATATCCTCACTGGCGACGCTCAATTGCTCGCACGCCTTGGCATACTCGTCGCGCTGATACAACAGTGCCGCATAGTTGTTGCGTATGCGCGTGGCCTTGGGTTCGGCTTTCAGCGCTTGCTGAAAGAACCGATCCGCCAGGTCGAGATCGTTCTGGCGTTGATAGAGCAGTGCCAACCCTTCGAGCGCCCCGCTGTCCTGGGAGTCCAGGCTCAGCGCGTGCTCGAGGGCCTGCTGCGCGCGGGGCAGGTTGCCCTCGGCGAGATAGGCCTTGCCGAGTCTCGTGTAGGCCGCCGCCGCATCCTCGGGGCTGTCCTGTTTCGGTCCGTTGGACGAGACCGCCGTGGCGCAGCCGCTCAATAGACACACCAACCCCATCGCGATACATAGCGGCCGTATCGAAAATGGACGAGGTTGGCGAGTCATTCACGGCTCTCCCAGGTTACGGGATGGCGACAAACCTAAGGTCGAATCCCGAGCAACTGATAACAAAGCGGTTTTGGGGCTCCCATCAAAGCGCTGGACCGGAGCGAAGTCAAGGCGACGCCCGTTTGGCCAATCGGAGCGCGCTCCATCGTCCCTGGAGAACTCGGCGATTCAATCAGCGTCCAGTTGGATCGACTGGATATAGCGCTCATGTCGCCTGGTGCGATCCTTGACCTTGCCCACCAGCTGGCCGCACGCCGCATCGATGTCGTCGCCCCGGGTCGTTCGCACCATCGCGGTGTGTCCGAGCTCATAGAGCCAGCTCTGGAAACGCATGACCTGATTGCGCGACGGCTTCTCGTATCCCGAATGGGGAAACGGGTTGAAGGGGATCAGATTGATCTTGCACGGTAGCTCATCAAGCAGTGCGACAAGTTCCTGCGCGTGCACCTGCTGGTCGTTGACGTCCTTGATCAGCGTGTATTCGATGGTGATGTGACGTGCATCGCCGCACTTGGAGAGGTAGCGCTGGCACGAATCGAGCAGCTTGCGGATGTTGTACTTGCGATTGAGAGGTACCAGCTCGTTGCGCAACTCGTCGTTGGCGGCGTGCAACGAGATGGCCAGGCTCACGTCGATGTCGTCGCCCAGCTTGTCGATCATCGGTACGACGCCCGAGGTGGATAGTGTCACGCGGCGCTTCGAGAGGCCGTAGGCGTTGTCGTCGAGCATCAGCTTCATCGACGGCACCACGTTGTCGTAATTGAGCAGAGGCTCGCCCATGCCCATCATCACCACGTTAGTGATGGCCTTGCGCCCATCCGGTGCGCTCATGCGACCGCCGGCCCGCTGCTGCGCGACCCAGACCTGGCCGATGATCTCGGCGCTGGTCAGGTTGCGCTGGAACCCCTGCTTGCCGGTGGAGCAGAAGCTGCAGTCCAGCGAGCAGCCCACCTGCGACGACACGCAGAGCGTGCGACGCGTGCCGCTGTCGGCCGGAATCAGTACGGTTTCGACGTAGCTGCCATCCTCGACCTCGAGCACCCACTTGCGGGTGCCGTCGCTGGAGGTCCCTTCGTAGACCACGCTCGGGCCACGGATCTCGGCGTGTTCTGCCAGTCGGGCACGCAGCGGCTTGGAGAGATTGGTCATCGACTCGAAGTCGTCGCAACCTTCCTGGTGGATCCACTTCATGACCTGGGCGGCGCGAAATTTCTTCTCGCCCAGAGAGACGAAAAACGCCTCCATCTGCTCGCGAGAGAGCCCCAGTAGATTGGTGCGCGGGGTGGCGGTAGCAGCGCTCATAGCAACGGCTCGAGAGTGGCAGGGTGTCCGAAGACGGGGAGGACCGACCGGCGCAAGAGGCCGGTCGGTCGACGAATCAGCTGCGCGAGCAGAGTTCGTCGTCCTTGAAGAAATAGTCGATTTCGCGGGCGGCGGATTCCGGTGCGTCGGAACCGTGCACGGCGTTGGCGTCGATGGATGACGCGAAATCGGCGCGAATGGTGCCCGGGGCGGCTTCCTTCGGGTTGGTGGCGCCCATCAGCTCGCGGTTCTTGGCGATTGCGCCTTCGCCTTCGAGTACCTGGACCATCACAGGGCCGGAGGTCATGAAGCTGACCAAGTCGGCGAAGAAGCCACGCTCCTTGTGCTCGGCGTAGAAGCCTTCGGCCTGCTCCTTGGAGAGATGCAGCATCTTGGCGCCAACGATCTGCAGGCCCGCTTTCTCGAACCGGCTGTAGATGTCGCCGATCACGTTCTTGGCAACGGCATCGGGCTTGATGATGGAGAGCGTACGCTCGGTGGCCATGACTTCGGTCTCCTGGCTGTGGTGAATCACTCGCGATCGTCGCGAACGAAAAAAGTGATGAAGATGCGAGACGACGCGCCCCTGACCGATCGCATCGTCAGGTGGCGCGCCGTCCGAAATCGTCGCTGGCCGGGGTGGCGGGCACTTGCGATGTGCCGGCACGCCAGCCGAAAAATCGCACCATTGTAGCGCAACCCCGCGACCGACGCACCCCGGGCGTCACCGCGCCGGGGCCGGGGCGGCATGGATGCGGGGGAGACTCAGACGTTGAAACTCTCGCCACAGCCGCATTCGTCGGTCACGTTGGGATTGTTGAAGCGGAAGAAGCGGTTGAGCCCTTCGCTGACATAGTCGACCTCGGTGCCATCGAGGATCGCCAGCGCGTCCTTGTCGATCAGCACCTTGACGCCACGTTCCTCGAACGCGACATCGCCGTCGCGCAGGTCGTCGGCGATGTCGAGCACATAGCTGTAACCGGAGCAGCCGCTCGGCTTGATCGCCACGCGCAACCCCAGGCCGCTGCCCCGTTCCTCGAGGACATGGCGAATCTGGGTGGCAGCGGATTCACTGATGGTGATGTTCTGCATGGTATTTCTCCTTGCCGAGAGGAAGCGGCGCTGGCGCCGCTTCCCTAGCGATGATTCAGGGCGGCGGATTTCGCCGGCTGGCGCAACCCGTTCAGGGCGCGGCGTATGTCGGCCACGGCTGCATCGATCTCTTCGATGGTGGTGAACCGGCCAAAGCTGAAGCGGATCGATGCGAGCGCCTGGGAGTGCGGCACGCCGATCCCCTTGAGCACGTAGGAAGGTTCCACGCTGGCCGAGTTGCACGCCGACCCGGTGGACACGGCGAGACCGCGCAACGCCATCAGCAACGATTCACCGTCGACTCCATCGAAGGCGAGATTGACGATGTTGGGCACGGATCGGTCCTGCGGCGAGTGGTTGTGGATGCCGCCACAGCCGGCCAACCCGTCGAGGAACCGTTGCCGCAGTGTACGGACGTGTTCGCCGTCGGCATCGCCTTCGTCGCGTGCCAGCGCGCACGCTTCACCCATGCCCACGATCTGGTGCGTGGGCAGGGTGCCGGAACGCATGCCCCGTTCGTGACCGCCGCCGTGGATCAGCGCCTCGATGCGCAGATCCGGGTCGCGGCGAACGTAGAGTGCGCCGATGCCCTTGGGACCGTAGACCTTGTGCGCCGATAGTGACATCAGGTCGATGCCCATCGCGCCGACATCCAGCGCCAACCGGCCGGTGGCCTGAGCGGCGTCGACGTGAAAGCGTGCGCCGAACTCGTGGGCGACGGCCGCCAGGCCGGTGAGGTCGTTGACGCTGCCCAGTTCGTTGTTGACCGCCATCAGCGAGACCAGAACGGTGTCCTGGCGCATCGCCTCGCGCAACTGCCGTGGCGTGATCAGGCCGTCGTGTCCCGGTGTCAGCCAGGTGACCTCGAAGCCTTCCGCTTCCAGTGCGATCGCGGTATCCACGATCGCCTTGTGTTCGATGATCGAGGTGACCAGGTGGCGACCGCGGCCGCGGCCGCGGTTGGCGCGCATGAAGCCGGTCAGCGCCAGGTTGTCCGCCTCGGTGGCGCCGGAGGTCCAGACGATCTCGCGCGGATCCGCGGCGATCAGGTCGGCGACCTGGCGGCGGGCGTTTTCCACCGCCTGTTCGGCCAACCATCCGGGCATGTGGCTGCGCGACGCTGGGTTGGCGTAGACCCCATCCAGCGTCAGATGACGCATCATCTGCTCGGCCACCCGCGGGTCGGTGGGTGTGGTGGCGGCGTAATCGAGATAAATCGGAGCGCTCATGGCACGGAAGATCTCTGGCAATCGGTCGAAATGGAGTCGGACGCGTTACGGTGAAGTGTAATCGCTAGACGACCTGGCTAGCGCGACGACACCGCGATCGTGGCGACGTCGTCGGCTAGAACGCTAGCGTCGGGCTCGGGACGGACGGCGCCGCGAGCCTGTTCCCGGCGTACCAGTTCCTGCAGGCTGATATCGTTCAGGAAGCGCTGGATCTCGTCCGAGAGATCGCACCACAGGTGATGCGTGATGCACTTGCTGCCCCGATGACAGTCCGCCTGCCCCTGGCAGCGAGTGGCATCGACCGATTCGTTGACCGCATCGATCACGCCCGCCACGGAAATATCCGCCGGAGCACGACCCAGCAAATACCCGCCTCCCGGGCCGCGCACGCTGCTGACGAGCTTGGCCCGCCGCAGCCGCGCGAACAGCTGCTCCAGATAGGAGAGCGAGATGTCCTGGCGCTTGGAAATATCCGCCAGGCACACCGGCCCGTGATCGGCATTGAGGGCCAGATCGAGCATCGCGGTCACGGCGTAACGCCCTTTGGTGGTCAAACGCATCGGCGGGTATCGGCTGTCGCTGCATCGGTGTCGGTATTATGGAAAAACCCAGTAAGACGGTCAACCATTCGGCTGTAAGGTGGCCAGGAAACGCGTGGCGACTGGGTCGACTTTCCTCTGCGACGTCAGGATCTGTCGTGCAAGCGTTTATCGATCGTGCCGAGAATGCCGCGCAGGATGTTCATTTCCATCGAATCGAGATGGGCGCGCATGAAAAGCCGGCGCAGGCGTGCCATCAACTGGCGGGGATTGTCCGGATCGTGGAAATCGATCGCCGTCAGCGTGCTCTCGAGATGGACGAAGAAGCGCTCGAGATCGGCATGGGTCGCCGGCGGGTTGTCCCACTCGACGCCGAAGGGCTGGTCCGCCTCGCCGGTCGTCGCGTTGGCCGCAGGTGTGGCGGTCTCGTCGATGGCCAGAAACGCCTGGCGGCACTCGTAGGCGAGCACCTGCACGGCGGCGGCCAGGTTGAGCGAACTGAAGTCCGGATTGGTTGGAATGTGCACGTGCTGATGGCAGCGCTGCAGCTCGGCGTTGGTCAGACCGGTATCCTCGCGACCGAACACCAGTGCGATTCGGGCGCCATCGGAGGCCAGCGCTTGCGGCAGGCCTTCCGCCAAGGCGCGCGGGCTGACCATTGGCCACGGCAGATGGCGCGATCGCGCGCTGGCACCGACCACCAGCGTGCGGTCGGCGACGGCTGCTTCGAGTGCGTCGAATTGCCGCGCGGCGTCGACCAGGGTGTTGGCGCCGGAGGCGCGCGAGTATGCCTCCTGGTCCCTGGGGTCGCAGCGCGGGGTGACCAGGGCGAGATCCTCGAGGCCCATGTTGCGCATGGCGCGCGCGGCGGCACCGATATTGCCGGGGTGGCTGGTACCGATGAGAACGATACGAATTCGGTCGAGCATGTCGAGCATAGAGAAGGCGGACATCAGGCAGTGTGGAAACCGGGAAAACGAGCAGTCTAACATGACTGGAGAGGGGCGCTTCTGCTAGACTGCGCGGCGTTCTTTAACAGCTTCCGACACCCCAAGGCCAGATCCATGCATCCGATGGTTCAATATGCGCTGCGTGCCGCTCGCAGCGCCGCTGAGCAATTCGTTCGTATCCGTGACCGTCTCGAGGTCAATCATGACGAGCAGGCGACCGCCAGTCTGCTCGAGGATACGGCGCGCAACGCCGAGACGCTGATCGTGCATCAGCTCACCCGCGGTTATCCGCAGCACGGTATCTCCGGGCGCTATACCCCGTATCGCGAGGGCAAGGGCACCGACAAGGAGACCGTGTGGCACATCGAGCCGATCCACGGCGAGTCCAACCTCGGTGTGGCGAGCCGGCAGTTCGCGATTTCGATGGTGTGCCTGGTCAAGGGGCGTCCGGAACACGCGGTGATCGTGTCGCCGTTCAGCGATGACGAGTTCCTGATCAGCCGCGGTCGCGGGGCCCAGGGCAACGGCAAACGCCTGCGTGCTTCCAAGACAGTCGGCATCAACGGCGCCAGGGTCGCGCTGGCCTGGCCGACCCAGGAAGCCCGCTCGCGCTGGTTGCCCCAGTATCTCGGCGTGGTCGAACGACTCGGGTCGCAGATCGACACCCTGACCGGTTCCGGCTGTGCGCTGCTCGACATGATCGAATTCGCCTCCGGCCGCGCCGACGCGGTGTTCGTGCTCGGGCTGGAAGAGCAGGACCGCCTGGTCGGTTCGCTGATGCTGAAGGAGGCCGGCGCCTTGACCGGTGCCCTCGATGGTTCGCCCAGCATCGAAGATGGCGGCTGCCTGATGGCCGCCGGTCCGCGTCTCTACAAGGCGCTGGCGCAGCAGCTGAAAGCGAGCGTTTGACGCCTCGGGCATTACACTCGAAGGGCTCCAGAGGCCCTCGAGATGAAGCCCCGGAACAGAGACACCCCGCCGGCAGAACCGGCGGGGTGTCTCTGTTTCCAGCTCAAGTTTCCAGCTCATGTTTCTGAATCGCATCCCAGCGCTGTGCGTGAGCGGGGCGGCGGGGGCGTCCCGGCGCGCTCAGATACGCATGCCAAGATTCACGAACAGCGTGCTGGTGCGCGCATTGTCGGGATCGACGCTGGCGCCGAGCTGGGTATCGACGCCCCAGAGCGTGGCCCGCGCCCCGAGGTCGACCTCGACATAGTCACGGTCGAAGGTGAGCTTGGGCACCCGGTAGTCGCCCAGCTGCGGCAGGCTTTGCAGGGTCGCCGCGACCCCCTCGCTCTCCTCGAACTCGTGGTTGTAGGTGAGCTGCAGGTAGGGGTTGAGCGTCGGCCCGTGGCGGCGGATCTGCCAGCCGACGCGGCCCACCAGCGAGTCGATGTCCTGGTCGGGATAGCTCAGCGAGGTCGAGGCCTGGCCCTCTTCGTCGTAGCCGTCGAGTTTGACCCGCTGCCAGGTCATACCGGCGATCGGCCCGGTGCGCACGTCGCCCTCGGGGATCGCGAAGGCGCGGAACTCGTAGCCGGCGTTGAGCGCGGCGGTCAGGTTGCTGCCCTCCGGGGAGCCGCGGTGGTGGCGGGTCGCGCTGCCCAGTTGCACCTTGCGGTCGATATCGTAGTCGAGCCAGCTGTAGCTGAGCTGGGCATTGACCCAGGCGCTCTCGGCGTACCAGCCGGAGAAGAGCCCGACGGTAGTATCCTTGCGCTGGAAGTCGCCGCGGTCGTCGCCGAAGTCGGCATCCTGATCGCCGTAGCCGACGAACCCGCCCAGCATCAGCCCGTTCCGATACCAGTCCACCCCGAACAGTCCCGCCGGCATGCTGGCGTCATACAGATCGCCCGAGTCGAGCTGCTGATGCTCGGCGCGCAGATCGCCCCACCAGCGCAGGCCGTTGGCCAGCGGCACCGTGTTCAGATGCTCGGCGACCCGGTTGGCCCGCGAGCGCCCGCTGAGGACCGCCGAATGGGTCAGCAACTGCTGCTGCTGCGGTGCCTCGAGCAGCGAGATCACGTACTCGCCGATGATCCGATGGGTGGCGGTGGTGGGGTGGACGTCATCGGCGAACACATAGCTTTCGTCGGCGCCGGGGACGACCAGGGTATCGGGCGTGCACAGCGGCAGCGTCTGAGTACAGGCGCGGTCGGTGACATTGGTGAAGCCGTAGGCGGCGGGTTCGGTGACCACCTCCTGCAGCAGGCCGAAGGTATCCACCGGGATCACCTCGGCGCCGCTGGCGGCGACCGCGGCGTAGAGCGCGCTGTTGTACTGGCTGGTCAGCGCGGTGGCGCCGGCCCTGGTGGCGGGGTCGCCGTTGAAGCGCGGCGTCAGGCCGAAGTCGGGGATATTGAATAGCAGCATATGGCGCGCGCCGGCATCTTCCAGCGTGGCGAGAATGCCGGCGGTGCCGGTGACCGCGGTGGTGATGGTGCTCTGGGCGTCGGCCCCGCCGGCCACCGCGAACAGGTCGTTGGCTCCACCCCATACGGCATAGAGGGCATCGCCATCGGCCACACCGCCGGTGCTGGAGAGATAGGTCGCGACCTGCTCGCTGAGGGCGGGCGCCGCGCCGAACGGGGTCGCCGCCGGGGTGGTCACCCGGGAGCCACCGGCGGCGTAGTCGTTGCCGCCGACATTGCTGGGCTGGGCGTTGCTGGCGTAGTGGCCGGCGACCCGCTCGGCCCATACCGGCCCGGGGTTGGTGGTGAAACGGCCGATGAACGCCTGCTGGCTCGGGGTCAGCGAGAGAGCGCTGCCGATGGCGCCACGGTAGTAGCCGCTGTCGCTCAGGCTATCGCCGAAGAAGATGGTGTCGTCGAAGGTGTCGTGAAAGCTGGAGACGGCCAGCGCCGGGAGCGGCAGGGCGCTGGCCCCGACGATCACCCCCAGCGCCAGCTGCCGAGAGCGCGGCATTGGCATGGTATCGATCCCTTGTGAGCTGTTGTCAAGGCTCGTCGGGGCACGTGCCGGCCGCGGCAACGGGGCGACGAGCGCTCCTCAAACGAGCGTTTACGTTATGACACAGCGTTGCCGCCGCCGCTGTAAGAGAAAGGTCGCATGGTTCTCCTCGCCACCGCCCACGGCAGCTTGAACACCCTTGGGCAGTGGGGCGCTCTCCTCGGCGATCTCGCGCTCCGTAGTGGACAGCGACAAAAGCGCCCTGTCGGGTTTTCCCGGCAGGGCGCTTTGCGTTGGGGCGTACCCTCGTTCCGGATCAACACGTATCCCCGCTTCGGATCGGGGGCACGGCTGGCCCGGATCAGGGCGCCGAGGAGGCCACCGGATGCGGGCGAGTGAGCAGGCTGCCCGCCACGAACGCGATCATCGCGGCGGCGAGTCCGGCGTAGATGGGCGAGTTGGACAGTAACCCATCCTTGAGCATGAAGCCGATCACGCCGATGCAGCCGGCCAGCATGCTGGCGATGGCGCCGGTGGTCGTGGCGCGCTTCCAGAACAGGGCGCCCAGCATCGGGATCAGCATGCCGCCCACCAGCAGGTTGTAGGCGACCGTCAGGGCGCCGATGACGTCACTGACGTTGATCGCGATGATCACGCTCACCACGCCGATCAGGCCCGTGCAGAGCCGGTTGATTTTCACGCCCTCGGTTTCTCGGCCACCGCGCAGCGCCGGGAGAATGTCCTGGGTCAGCAGGGTCGAGGAAGCGAGCATCCCGGCGCTGGAGGTGGACATCATCGCGGCCATGGCGGCGGCGATGATCAAGCCGCGGATGCCGTCCGGCAAGGCCAGCTGCGCGATGGCAGCGAAGGCATTGTTGGCGTCGTCGAGATTGGGCAGCAGGATGCTCGCCGCGATACCCACCAGCGCGCCGATCACGCCATAGAGGATGCAGTAGATCCCGGCGAAGGTGCCGGCGCTGCGGGCAACACCGCTGGAACGCGCCGTGAACACGCGCTGCCAGATATCCTGGCCGATCAGAATGCCCAGGAAGTAGATGACGAAGTAGGTGATGATGGTGTCCCAGCCGATCGCGGTCAGCGAGAAACTGGCCTCCGGCGCCTTGTCCAGCAGCGCACTCCAGCCACCCACCGAGTGAATCGTCAGCGGCAGCAGCAGTGCCACCATGCCGATCGTCATGACCAGGAACTGCACGATATCGGTGAGCGTCAGCGACCACATGCCGCCGATGGTCGAGTAGATCACCACGACGGTGCCGCCGATGACGACCGCCTGCCAGGCCGGCATGCCGAAGATCACGCTCAGCACCGTACCGATGCCGATGGTCGAGGTCACCGCCAGCATCAGGTCGTAGGCGAACATGATGATCGAGCTGATCAGCTTGGCGGCGGGGGTGTAGCGGCGCTCCAGCACTTGGGTCACGGTGTACAGCTTGAGTGTCATCAGTGGCTTGGCCAGTACCACGCTGAGCACGATCAGCCCCAGGCCCAGCGAGGCACAGAGCCAGAGCCCGGACAGGCCGTAGGTGTAGCCGAGCTTGACCGTGCCCACGGTCGAGGCGCCGCCGAGCACCACGGCCGACAGCGTGCCCAGGTACATGCCGGGGCCCAGACGGCGTCCCGCCACCAGATAGTCTTCCCGGTTGCGGGCGCGTTTCATGCCCCACCAGCCCAGGCCGAGCATGCCGGCCGCGTAGAGTGCGACGACGAAGAGATCCAGCATCATGATGTCCTATCCTGCCGCTGCATCAGCGGCGATTGTTGTTGTGGAATGGGTGATGGCGGCCTGTCAGCGGCGGTTGACGCCGGGTAGAACGCAGAGCATCTCGAACAGCAGGTTGGCGGCCACCACGGCGGTCTGGCCGTGGGCGTCATAGGGAGGCGAAACCTCGACCAGATCGCAGCCGACGATATCGAGCCCATGGGCGCCCCGGATGATCTCCAGCGCCTGGGGAATGGTCAGGCCGCCGATCTCCACCGTGCCGGTACCCGGCGCATAGGCGGGATCGAGACTGTCGATGTCGAAGGTCAGGTAGACCGGACCGCCTTTGAGCTTGTCCCGGATCTCCGCCATCAGCGGCGCCAGGCTCTTGTGCCAGCACGCCTCGGCCGGCACCACCCGGAAACCTTGTTGACGCCCCCAGTCGAACTCCTCCGCTGCGTAGCCGGTGCCGCGCAGGCCGATCTGGGCAACGCGGTTGCAGTCGAGCAGACCTTCCTCGACCGCGCGACGGAACGGCGTGCCGTGCGCGATGGCCTCGCCGAACATGTGCTCGTTGATGTCGGCATGGGCATCGACGTGGATCAGCCCCACCGGGCCGTGTTTCCTGGCCATGGCGCGCAGAATCGGCAGCGTCAGGGTGTGGTCGCCGCCCAGCGTCAGCGGAATCACGTCGTGGGTCAGCAGCTCGTCGTAGCAGCGTTCGATGATATCGACGCTCTTCTTGAGGTCGAAGGTGTTGATCGGGACGTCGCCGATATCCGCCACCTGCAGGCTTTCGAAGGGAGCGGCACGGGTCGCCATGTTGAACGGTCGTAGCATGCGAGATTCATCGCGAATCTGGCGTGGCCCGAAGCGCGTGCCGGGGCGGTTGGAAGTGCCGATGTCCATTGGGATGCCGACGAAGCAGGCGTCCAGTCCGGCTGCGCCCTTCTGCGTCGGCAGGCGCATCATCGTCGCGGGGCCGCCGAAGCGCGGCATTTCGTTGCCGCCCAGAGGCTGGTTGTATGGCGGTGTCGTTGGCATGGAGACTCCTGCTGTTGTGATTGTCGATTAGCACTCGCAGGAATCGTGCCAAGTCGTAACATGCTGATATCCAAGCTTCATGGTCTTCAGGTGATTCAGATTCGAATCGGGGCATGGACGTTTCCGATCCCTTTGTGCATCAATGATGCATCGACGTATCAGGAAAGGAGCATCGGAAATGGCGGACTCGCTGGACGACGGGGCGGCCCGTTTGACGCTGGAGGCATTGATCCAGACGGCCCAGGATCATCTCTTCATCGTCGATGCCGGCGGTCGCATCCTGGATGTCAGTCCCGGCAGCGCCGCGGTCTATGGCCTGAGCCGGGACGCGCTGCGCGCCACCACCGTCCAGGCGCTGCAGGCCGGCGGCGTGCTCTCTCCCTCGGTCTCCCTCGAGGTCATTCGGACCGGCCAGCCTGCGCAGATCATGCAGCGCACCGGCACCGGGCGTCAGGTCATCGCCGAGGCCTTCCCGGTCTACGCCGGCGGCAAGCTGATCCGCGTGATCAGCCGCTCGCGGGACCTCACCGACCTCCGCCTGCTGCAGGACGAATACGCGCTGCTCCAACGCCGCTTCGCCGAGCATCTCAGCCGCCACCACGAGCCCGACGACGATGACGATGCATCGGTTGGCGAACTGGTGGTCAGGAGCCGGATCATGCGTGAGATGGTCCACATGTTGAAGCGTAGCGCCCCCACCGATGCCACCGTGGTGATGCTGGGCGAATCCGGTGTCGGCAAGACGGCGTTCGCACGTCAAGTGCATCGCTGGAGCCGTCGGCGGGGCGGGGCGTTCGTCGACGTCAATTGCGCGGCCATACCGGAGTCGCTGTTCGAGTCGGAGATGTTCGGATACCAGCCAGGCGCCTTCAGCGGGGCTTCGCGCCAGGGCAAGGCGGGGCTGCTGGAGCAGGCGCACGGTGGTACGCTGTTCCTGGACGAGATCGGCGAACTGCCGCTGTCAATGCAATCCAAGCTGCTCAAGGTCATTCAGGACGGGTCGTTGACGCGGCTGGGCGATACCCGCTCGCGCCAGGTCGATTTTCGCCTGGTGGTAGCGACCAATCAGGACTTGGCCAGACGGGTCGAGGAGGGCGCCTTCCGTCTCGATCTCTACTACCGGCTCAATGTCATTCCGGTGACACTGCCGCCGCTGCGTGAGCGGCGCGAAGACATCCGCGGGTTGGCCGAGCGCCATCTCGGCCAGCTCAATCGCCGCTATGGCCAGGAAAAGGTACTCCACCCCAGCGTATGGGTGGAGCTGATGAGCAATGACTGGCTGGGCAATATCAGGGAACTGGAGAATTGGCTGGAACGTGCCTGGTTATCGGCCGAGGGCGAGGTGGTCGGGGCGCCCGGTCCGGAGTTGTCGGCGGCCGGAGGCGAGGCGTTTTCCGGCGGACAGGAAATCGCCGAGGTCGAGAACGCCAAGCGTCAAGCCCATGAGGCGACGCTGGCCCCGGGCCAGGGTCTCCGGGCGGCCATGGAGGCTCATGAACGTTGTCTTCTCGAATCGCTGACAGCGACGCATCCTACGACCTATGCGTTGGCCGAACGGTTGGGGATCAGCCAGCCCAGCGTGGTGCGCAAGTTGAAGCGCCATGGCCTGCGGCTCGGCCGCTGAGTGTCTGCGGCCATTCAGCGACTGATGTCGGCGTTGGTGTCGGCATTGGTGCTCGCCGTCGCCTCGACAGGCCTCTTCCGTTTTCCGTGACGGCGGGATGGATCCGGTCCCATGGTTGGAAGGGCGTTCGGCTTGCGCTTGCCATAGCCCCAGCGCTCGGCTTCCGAGGGCGCATCCGGGGCGCTGTCGTCATGCAGCCACTCACGCCAGCTGGCGACCAGCAGTGCCATCAGCACCGGGCCGACGAACAGGCCGACGATCCCCATGGTCTTCACGCCACCCACCAGACCGAAAAAGGTCGGCAGAAACGGGAGTTTGATCGGGCCGCCGACCAGGCGCGGGCGCAACGTCTTGTCGACGACGAAAAGCTCGAACGCGCCCCAGACGAACAAGCCGATGCCGTTGGCCATATGCCCGGTCGCCAATAGGTAGAGCGAGACCAGGGTGAACGTCAGCGGGGCGCCACCGGGTACCAATGCCATGAACGCGGTGATCACGCCGAGTACCACCGGCGATTGAATGCCTGAGATCCAATAGGCGGTGCCAAGCACCAGACCTTCCCCGAGCGCGATCAGACCCATGCCCATCACGGTCGAACTGATCGTGGCCGGCACCACGCGCGAAAAGCGCTGCCAGCGTGCCGGCAGGACCCGCTCGCCGACGGTATCCAGCTGGCGCGCCATACCGGTGCCATCCCGGTAGAGAAAGAATAGCGTGATCAGCATGAACAGCAGGGTCAGCGCCAGGTGCAGCGCATTGCTCCCCAGCGCCAGCACCCAGCGGGAGATGTTGCCGATATGCTCGCCTCCCACCAGTTGGATTAGATATTCCGGCGCGTGGGGTTCGGCCAGATATTCCTGCCACTGCTCCGCCAGCCATTCGCCAACGCCCGGGAGGCCGGCAACCCAGTCCGGTGTGGGGATACCTTGCTGATTGGCGATCATCAGCCAGCTGACCCAACCCTTCAGCTCCTGAAAGGCGTAGGAGCAGGCCAGCACCATGGGGATCACCAGACACAGGATGATCAGCCCCAGCGCGATGCTGGCGGCAAGCGTCCTGCGCTGGCCGCAGCTCGCCAGCAGACGCTGATAAAGCGGCCAACTGGCGACGCAGATGATCAGTGCGGCCAGTACGGGGATCAGGAAGTCGATGAAGAAGTAGACGCCGGCGACCATCACCAGCACCAGGAGCCAGCGGGCGACGCTGCTGTCGGCAAAGATTGGGGCCATGAAGCACTCGTGAACGCGACGGATGAAACCGGGTAGCCCGGGCGAAATCGAACGGTATGCCAATCGGCAGCGGATCATCATACCCCACACGATTCGATCCGCGCTTATCGCCACGCAGGAAAGTCGTTGGCGTGGGCGATAAACCATAAAAAACCCCTCCGAAGAGGGGCTTGCGAGACAGGGGCGAGCCGCCGAGCGAGGCGCTCTTCCCGATGGTGTGCAGTTCAGGGCGTGTCGTCTTCGATCTCGCCCTTTTTCACCGGGATCAGATCCTGACGTTCCAGCCTGAACACGATCAGTAGCGCCGCGGCGACATAGACCGAGGAGAACGTGCCGGCCACGATGCCCAGGATCAACGAGATCGCGAAGTTGTGGATCATGTCGCCGCCGAGGAAGAACAGCGCGAACAGGACCAGCAAGGTCGTGCCGGACGTCGCCAAGGTACGTGACAGCGTCTGGTTGATCGCCTCGTTGAAGATCTGGGCCAGGTCTTCACTACGTGACAGCCGGATGTTCTCGCGGATCCGGTCGTAGACGATGATGGTATCGTTCAGCGAGTAGCCGATGACAGCCATGATCCCTGCGAGCACCGTGAGATCGAACTCCCACTGGAACAGCGCGAACAGGCCCAGCACGATCAGCACGTCGTGCCCCAGCGAGATGATCGCGCACAGCGCGAATTTGTACTGGAAGCGGAAGGCGACGTAAACCGCGACGCCGGCCAGTGCCACCAGCATGCCCAGACCACTCTGATCACGCAGCTGATCGCCGACCTGGGCGCCGACGAATTCGGCCCGTACCAGGTCGATCTGGGCGCCGCCGCTGCTCAGTGCGGCAACGACCTGGTTGCCCACGTCGTTGCTGAAGGTCTGCTGCAGGCGTACCAGGATCTCGTCGGTTGCGCCGAAGGTCTGGACCTGAAAGTTTTCGAAGCCGCTGTTGGCCAACAGCGTGCGGATATCATCGAGCGACGGCACCGTGGCGTAGTGGAGTTCGACCACCGTACCGCCGGTAAAGTCGAGACCGAGATTGAGGTTCAGCAGGGCGAGGGCCGCCACCGACACGATCGTGAACAGGATCGAGACGATGAAGGCGATGCGGCGCTTGCCCATGAAGTCGAATTGGCGCATTGCTCGTCTCCTAGATCCAGAGTTTCTTCACCGGCTTGCCGCCGATGGAGAGGTTGACGAGGGCACGCGACACCACGATGCCGGTGAACATCGACGTGAGGATGCCGAGTGACAGGGTCACGGCGAAGCCCTTGATCGGACCTGTCCCGATCGAGAACAGCACGACCGCCACCAGCAACGTGGTGAGGTTGGCGTCGATGATCGAGGTGAAGGCACGACCATAACCGGCGTGAATCGCCTGCTGCGCCGGTGTCTTGCGTCTGAGCTCCTCTCTGATGCGCTCGTAGATCAGCACATTGGCATCCACCGCCATGCCCAGCGTCAGCACGATACCGGCGATGCCGGGCAGCGTCAGCGTGGCGCCGAGCAGCGACATGGCCGCGATCAGCAGCACCAGGTTGGCCGCCAGCGCGACATTGGCGATGACGCCGAACGCCTTGTAGCGAATCAGCATGAACGCCACGACGAGCAGCCCGCCGACGATCACCGAGAAGATGCCGCGCTCGATGTTCTGTGCGCCCAGGCTGGGTCCTATTGTGCGCTCCTGCACGAAGTAGATCGGTGCGGCGAGGGAGCCGGAACGCAGCAGCAGCGCCAACTCGCTGGCTTCGGTGGGGGAGTCGAGACCGGTGATGCGGAAGCGGTTGCTGAGCGCGCTCTGCACCGTCGCCAGGCTGATGATGCTGCGGCTTGTCGTCGGGATGCGCTCCTCGACCTGCTGCCCATCCTGGGTGACCGTGCGAGTCTCTGTGCTGTGGTCGATGTACAACACCGCCATGTTGCGACCGATATTGGTGCGCGTTGCCTGATTCATCAGCGAGCCGCCGGTCCCATCGAGGTTGATGTTGACCTGAGGACGACCGTTCTGATCGAAGCCCTGGCTGGCGCTGGAGACGCGATCGCCGGTGATGATCACGTCACGCGACAAGGTGGCGGTGCGCTGCGGGTTGTTGCGGAACGGGAAGGTCTCCGTCTCGGAATCCGCGGCATCCGGGCGGGCCTCGAGACGGAACTCCAGGTTCGCCGTCGCACCCACGATGCGCTTGGCCTCGGCGGTATCCTGCACGCCGGGCAGTTCGACCACGATGCGGCTCGGGCCCTGGCGCTGTACCAGCGGTTCGGATACGCCGAGTTCGTTGACGCGATTGCGGATTGTGGTCAGGTTCTGCTGGACTGCGTAATCCTGAATGTCCTTGATCGATTGTTCGGTCAGTGTCATGTCGAGGAATGCCCGGCGACCTTCGTTACGGTTATCCAACTGAAATTCGTTGAATGTCTGGCTGATCTGTTCGCGTGCGGCATCACGGTCTTCGGTATTGGCGAATTCCAGGTGCAGCGCATTGTCGTCGACGTCGGTGGAACGGTAGCGAATGCGTTGATCGCGGAGATCGGCGCGAATCGCGCTGGCCGTGGCTTCGAGGCGCTGCTCGACGGCCGCCTTCATGTCGACCTCGAGCAGGAAGTGAACCCCACCACGAAGGTCGAGACCGAGTTTCATTGGCGCCGCGGAGAGGCTGGTTAGCCAGGACGGCGTGGAGTCGGCCAGATTGAGTGCCACGGTGTAGTTGTCGTCGAGTACGTCGTCGACCACATCGCGGGCGGGAAGCTGCTGTTCGGCATCGTTCAGCCGAATCA
Organism: Salinicola corii; assembly: GCF_008298015.1. Classification (GTDB taxonomy): domain Bacteria; phylum Pseudomonadota; class Gammaproteobacteria; order Pseudomonadales; family Halomonadaceae; genus Salinicola; species Salinicola corii. The sequence goes on from NZ_VTPX01000001.1 coordinate 367,983, forward strand.
GGGCGGTATTATTGCCTGTCATCGCTGTCGATTTGACCTGGATATGGTCATCGGCCAGCGCCTGGGTAACACGGTCGAGCTGCTGACTGCCCAGAGAACCGTTGGTGGTGCTGATCTGGACGGCGGGATCCTGTGGGTAAAGATTGGGTAACGCGTAGATGACGCCAACCACACAGATGATGAGTATCAGCAGATACTTCCACAGGGGGTAACGATTGAGCATGGAAGCCCTGTCCTTTCAATCAATGACGATCGGGGCAATGACCGTCGTGCGAAGAGTGTCGCGGAAAGAGACGGCTGCCGACGGGAGGGCCGGCAGCCAGGAGAGTTACAGCGACTTCAACGTGCCTTTGGGAAGAACGGAGGCTACCGCGCTCTTCTGAACGCTGACGACGGTGCCTTCGGCGATCTCCATGCTGATGAAATCGTCGGTCACATTGGTGATGCGGCCGAGCAGCCCGCCACCGATCACGATTTCGTCACCCTTGGACAGGTTGTTGACCAGTTTCTTGTGCTCCTTCGCGCGCTTTGACTGCGGACGCCACAGCAGGAAGTAGAAGATCAACACAAAGCCGACCAGCATGATGATCTGGGCAATACCACCGCCGGCAGGGCCGCCCGCATCCTGGGCGTGAGCCGCAGGGATGAAAAAGTCCAGCATGGATGTTTCTCCGAAGATTGTGTGAGGAAATGGTCGTGTAATGAAACGGTTACTTGGGTGAGACTGACGAACGGCAGATCATCGACGTGCCGGTTCGGATCGTGTCAATCGACCCCGGGCGGCACGGGCAGTCCGCGTCGCCGGTAGAATTGTGCTACGAAGTCGGCCAATGTACCCGCTTCGATAGCCCCGCGCAAACCCGCCATCAGGCGCTGGTAGTAGCGTAGATTGTGAATCGTGTTGAGCATCGAACCGAGCATTTCCCCGCAGCGATCCAGGTGGTGGAGATAGCCGCGGGAGAAGTGCTGGCAGGTGTAGCAGTCACAATCCGTTTCCAGCGGATCGGTGTCGTGACGATGGCTCGCGTTACGAATCTTGACGGTACCGTCGGCGGTGAACAGATGACCGTTGCGGGCATTGCGGGTCGGCATCACGCAATCGAACATGTCGATCCCGCGCCGCACGCCTTCGACCAGATCCTCGGGCTTGCCGACGCCCATCAGGTAGCGGGGCTTGTCTTCAGGCATCCAGGTTGGCAGATAATTCAGCACGTCGATCATCTCTTCCTTGGGCTCGCCCACCGACAGACCGCCGATCGCCAGACCGTCGAAGCCGATCTCCAGCAGCCCCTCGAGCGAGCGCTTGCGCAGGTCGGGATACATGCCGCCCTGGACGATACCGAATAGCGCCGACGGTGAATCGCCGTGTGCGACGCGGGAGCGAGCCGCCCAGCGCAGCGACAGTTCCATCGACTTCCGCGCTTCGGCTTCGGTGGCCGGGTAGGGCGTGCACTCGTCGAAGATCATCACCACGTCGGAGCCTAGCGAACGCTGGACCGCCATCGACTCTTCCGGCCCCATGAAGACCTTGGCGCCATCCACCGGCGAGCGGAAATGGACACCCTGTTCGGTGATCTTGCGTGTCGCGCCGAGCGAGAACACCTGAAAGCCGCCGGAGTCGGTCAGGATCGGCTTGTGCCATTGGGAGAAGTCGTGCAGGTCACCATGACCTTCGATCACTTCGGTGCCAGGGCGCAGCCAGAGGTGAAAGGTATTGCCGAGGATGATCTCGGCCCCGATCGCCTCGACGTCCTTGGGGGTCATCCCCTTGACCGTGCCATAGGTGCCCACCGGCATGAAAGCGGGTGTTTCCACCGTGCCGCGAGGGAAGGTCAGACGTCCGCGGCGGGCGCGTCCTTGCTGGCCCAGCCGCTCGAATTTCATGAAACATTCGTCTCGCATGGTGTCTCTCTTCTTTTCAACTCAACGCGCCCGAAGCCGCGCGCAAAAAAGCCTATGCATAAACGCGTCCGAAGCCGTGCAGAGCCTGTGACACAGACGCGCCGAAGTCGTGCGCAAAACGTTTGTGGGTCAGCTTGGCTGACGGGTCAAAAACATTGCGTCGCCATAGCTGAAAAAGCGGTACCGCTCGGCGACGGCCTCCTGATAGGCGCGCATGACGGCGGCGTAACCGGCAAATGAGGAGACCAGCATCAAGAGCGTCGACTCCGGCAGATGGAAGTTGGTGACCAGCGCATCCACGCAGTGCCAGCGATAGCCCGGGTAGATGAAGATATCGGTTTCACCGCGATACGGTGCCAGCTCGCCATTGACGCCCTGGCTGGCGGTTTCCAGACAACGCACGCTGGTGGTGCCGACGGCGACCACTTTGTTGCCGGCGGCGTGGGCGCGATTGACCCGTTCACAGACCGATTCGTCCACCTCCAGCCACTCGCTGTGCATGTGATGTTCGCGGATGTCGTCGACACGCACCGGCTGGAAGGTGCCGGCACCGACATGAAGGGTGACGAAGGCCGTCTCGACGCCCTTGGCGCGCAGGGCCTCCATCAGCGTCTCGTCGAAATGCAGCCCGGCGGTCGGCGCGGCAACGGCGCCCTCGCGGCGGGCGTAGACGGTCTGATAGCGCTCGCGGTCGGCCAACTCGTCTTCACGGGTGATGTAGGGCGGCAACGGCATGTGGCCATGCCGCTCCAGCAGGGCGATCAGCGGCGTCTCGCCCAGGAAGCGAAGTTCGAACAGCGCCTCCTGACGCCCCTCGACGACGGCATGAATGTCGCCTTCGAAGATCAGCTCGGTACCCGGTTTGGGCGACTTGCTGGCGCGTAGATGAGCCAGCCCGCGATGGGTGTCCAGCGGTCGCTCCAGCAGCATCTCCACCTTGCCGCCGCTGGCTTTCTGGCCGAACAACCGTGCCGGGATCACCCGGGTGTCGTTGAAAACCACCACATCGCCGGGCTCGAGCCGAGCCAACAGGTCGGGGAACCGAGCGTGCTCCAGCGCGCCGGACTCACCGTCGACGCACAGCAGGCGACAGTCGGTGCGCTGTTCGGAAGGATAACGAGCGATCAGTTCGTCGGGCAGATCAAAATGGAAATCGGCGCGCTGCATGGCGTAGGTCGCGTATCGGTCGAGTCTGGATGGGCGGGTGGTATCTGAAAGGGCGCCATCATAAAGCACGCGGCCGATTAAGTCAGCGTGATGATTGACGCCGGGCCGGGCGTCCGTATAATGCGTCTCCGCTGCCGGCGTGGCGGAATTGGTAGACGCAGCGGATTCAAAATCCGCCGCTGGAAACAGTGTGTCGGTTCGAGTCCGACCGCCGGCACCATCCGCAAAATCAATACCTTAGATTCGTTGTCTCCCTTTCTGTTTCACCTTTGTTTCAGTGCTTGGTCGCGGTTTGGTCACAGAACGCCGCAACAAGGCTCGGCATTCTGTGTATGACCCTTGGGCGGCTTCCGCTCCTGTATCTTGCGCTATGGCTGGGTGGCTTTCCGTCCTATGAATGCCGGCGAGCCACTGATTGTTTGGGCATCGGTCAACGATTCTGTAATGACTGTTGAATGTTCGGCGATCGAGGTTTCTTGCTTACTACGACTTTAGCCGGTGGCTAAATGACGCACCGCTTATGCGTGGCTCGTCTTGTCACGACATTGCTATGATGCGGGATCAAAACTTGGGGAGTGGGGAGCATGATAAGTGTATTGACGTTCTTGCTGATTTTCGTGGGTGTCGCCGTCTCCGTTTATCAGGTCTACGACATTTATTACGCTCAGAACTTTGAGGACGACGAGCGTCAGGCGAGCAGTGAAACGCCCCTGGGTCAGCTTTCGCAACAGGCTGAGCGGTATGCGGCCACTGGCGAGCCCCAGCGGTTGTTGGATATCGCGGGTCGACTTTTCGGGGCGCACTTCGATCAGCGTCTCTTGCTCTCCGCGGCTTCGCTGCCGAACGCTCCACAATACCTGGGAGCGCTGCTGCGCCGGGGCCGGCGCATCGTCATCAACGGCCGGCTCAGGGTGCGTCACCCGCTGGCGTGGAAGACCAACCTGCCCCGCAGGGACAGCCGCCCGGTGTTACTGACACTCGTGCTGGTCAACTGCCTGGTGGTCATGTTTCTGGGCGGGCTGAGTCTGTATACCATCGCCTATCGCGTACCGGTGGAATCGCTGGCGTGGATGAATAGTGATTGGATATTGATGTTGCTCATCTATGCCGTGATCGCCATGACCCATGGTATTTCCAGGCTCGATGGCTACCTGCACGATCTCTACCTGATCGGTACGCTGAGTCGAACCGCGGGGTAGCGGCTCTCGATGGGAGCGCCTGGCCGAGCGTCATTCGCCGGAGCTTGCTTCCCGCTCGGGGACGGACCAGGTGCTATGGCCGCCGGTTTCCTGGCTGTTGAGAAGTTCCACGCGTCGTCTTGCGTTGGCTTCGCGATGGTACACATCGACAGTCAGGTTGCCGTTGTGCGTATCGGTAATGGTGAAGTGCTGATGTAAGGTACCAGCCTGTTTGATTCTTACGATATAGCGCCTGAACATCTCGATTCCTGCTTTACTTTGATTAATAGATTCTAATATAGGCTTCCGTGCGTTCAAACTGGATTCTGTTACCTCGAGGTCATGAGGCGGACGGTGCGAGTCACGAGAGGCAATGCACGATAGGTCGAACGCCTCGCCGTCGACAGGGCGCCATCATTCAGTATGCCCGGCTTGTGGAGGGGGCCGTCGAGCGTTCCTCCACCAGCCATTTTACCCCGGCTATCTAACCGATGTTATGTAACTCGCCTGTCTAACATGCTGTCATGCTTGAAAAATTCAAGAAGGCAAATGCATGGGTCAGCAGGAAGGCTGTATTGCCCTCCATTTTAGTCACTACGGAAAACTCTCGGAAAATGATCGCCGTCAGCTCGATGCCCTGGAAGGTGCCTCGACGAGTATTGCCAAGGGGCAAGTGCTCTGGCACGAGGGCGACATTGCGCGGGACTTCTGTGCCTTGCAAAGTGGATGGGCCTATTCGTTTCGCCACCTGGAGGGTGGGCCCGCCATATTCTGGAGATCTACCTGCCCGGCGATGTCATCGGACTGCACAAATTCCCGTTCAAGCAGAGGCTCTCCAGCGTGGCCATGCTCGAAGATGGCGAGGTTCGATCGGTCGCCAATCGGCAGCTGCTGAACCTGTTTCGTGAATCGATCCGCCTTACCCCGGCCTGCTTCGCGGTCTGCTCGTATCAGCAGGCGGTGCTGAGTGAGAGGTTGATCCACCTTTCCCGGCGGAGTGCTCGCCAACGAGTGGCGTATCTGTTGTTCGAGATAGGCTGCCGTCTGCGGCGCAACAACGAAGAGATGCTGCGGGAGCGCTTTCGTTTGCCGCTATCCCAGCAGCAGCTTGCGGATGCGCTGGGACTGTCTCCGGTGCATGTCAGTCGCACGCTGACGGCGTTCCGTCAGGAAGGGCTGCTCAGGCTCGCGCGTGGTTGGGTGCACATGCTCGATATACAGGCGCTGGCTTGCGAGGGAAGTGTTGTAGGCTGTCTGCAGGATCGTGTGGTTCAGGCGGTTTGAATGCTGGCGCTCCACCCATGATCCGATTGAGCGGGGAGGCGACGGGCCGATTCCGGCAGGCTTGCCTGAATGTGTGCTTTCCTAAGAGGCAAGTGCTGAAGGGTAACCTCCATGCACAAAAACCCCGCCCTCGTCGATGACGAGAGCGAGTCGAGATGAAGCCAAGTGCCGAGTTCGGACTAGACGGCGGCGCGGCGCGAGGCGCGGCTCAGTGCGCTGGTCATTTCGATGGCCATGGTCAGATCCGCTAGTTCCCGCGGGGAGAACGCGTTCAACGCCAGCTTGCGAGTTGTCGGATTAGCGGGGCGGAAATGGGTGAAGGACTCACACCATGCCAATGCCGCTTTCTCTCTCTCGTCGAACTCGTCGGATTCAGCCCAGGCGGTCAATGCCATCAGCTTGCTGGGGGAGATGCCCAGCGCTTCGGCCTGCTCGCGGCGGAAGTGCGTGCAGCTCAGGCAGCCGTTGATTTGTGAGGCACGCAATTCGGCCAGACAGCGAATGGAGGGATCCAGCGAACAGGCGTGTAGCGATCTCGCGGATTTGTCGATGTTCTTGACATCGATCGTTTGCCACTTGTCTGCGTTCATCTCAGTCTCCTGAATTCAGGTGTCGTGCGATTAAACGACTATCGTTCTCAACTTTCCACAGCTTCGATTAGAAAGTTCAATGGCGGTTAAAGGTTGAAACTATGGTTTAGCCGGGAAATGTCTTGAAACACCCCGCGGAGCGGGGCATTTCCATGCGCTAGCGACGACTGATCAACAAGCCGACTATAGCGCCAGTCAATGTGGCGACACCGATGCTGGACCATGGGTGTTCGCGAACATAGCGGTCGCAGTTGTTGAGAGACTGATTGGCGGAGCGCTTGAAGCGGCGATTGCGGCGACGCGCGTCGACTGCCATGCGAGAGTACTGCTCCTCGCTTTTTATTCGTGCCTCCTCGATCGCGTCCTGCGCATCGTCTCTCAGGTCACGCCCCAACGCCTGTCCTTGCTCGCCGATATCATGCAGATCGTCGCGAATGCGATCGGCGCGGGCTTGCTGGTCTTCACGCTTGAATAGGCTCATGTTTCACCTCCCTGATGGATGGGCCTGAGTGCGTATGACAGCGTAGTCGTTGTGAAGTGCCCGCGCTGCCACAATTATCCTGGGTCCCGGAACTAGCCTCCGATGGGCGGTTCCTGCCACGATCGTCCGGTATAGTCGGCAGACGAATATCCATGGCGGAAACAGGAAGCCTACGTGTCGTTGCAACTCTGGTTGTCTCTTCTGGCGATCTGCGCCCTCGGTGCCATGTCGCCCGGTCCCAGTCTGGCCATGGTAATGCAGAACACACTGGGGGGCGGGCGCAGGTGCGGGGTGATTGCTGGCGTCACCCATGCTTTGGGTGTCGGTCTGTATGCCGGGTTGACGGTGCTGGGGCTGGCGGCGGTCATCGTTCACCAGCCTTGGCTTTATCGGCTGGTGACCTGGGGTGGTGCTTGCTATCTGGCGTGGCTGGGAATTCAGGCGCTGCGGGCCAGCGGCAGCGGTGGTTTCAGCGTGACTCACAGAAGCAGCGACTGGCGTCGCGCCATGCGCGATGGCCTGCTGGTGGCGCTGGGCAACCCGAAGTTGATCGTGTTCTTCGTCGCATTGTTGAGCCAGTTCGTCAGCGCCGATCTGAGCCTGGCGGGTCGTTGGTTGATCGTTGCGACCGCGACCCTGGTGGATGGCGGTTGGTACGTGCTGGTGGCGCTGCTGCTGTCGCATTCCCGCGTGTTGCCGTGGTTGCAGCGGCACGCGGCGTGGATTCATCGGCTGACGGGCCTTGTTCTGCTCGGGCTGGCGGCTCGCGTGGCGCTGGGCTGAGCGCCGCCGCCTCTTGGTCGGGATTATGCCTCCAGGCGCTCGAGAATCGCTGCCAGAGGTGCGTCGACAGGGAGGATGCCAAAGATCGGCGAAGCATTTGCCAGCCTTGTGGCGCAAAATGTATCTGCGACGCCGTTGGGCGCGTAGCGAATCAGCAGTGCGGCCTGCAGCGTCTGCGCCATGCATTGGGCTAGCCAACGTGCCTCGGCCTGCAGTTGTCCGGGGCTGGCCGTCAAGCGCTCGTCGAGCGAGTCGATGGCGGCGTCGAAGGCCGCATGATGGCCCCGGGCGAGGTTCAGTTCCCGCCGCAATGCGTCGATGCTGGCCGGGTGGCGCTCCATGATCCTCAGCACGTCCAGGCAAATGACGTTGCCCGAGCCTTCCCAGATTGAATTGACCGGTGCCTCGCGATAGAGCCGTGCCAGCGGCGTTTCCTCGACGTAACCGATCCCCCCGAGACACTCCATCGCCTCGGCCATGAACGCCGGGCCGCGCTTGTTGTGCCAGAACTTGCCCAGCGCCGGGAGCAGTCTTGCCAGCGCGGCTTCATGCTCGTCGCTCCGGGAGCGATCCATGGCGCGCGCGCCTCGCATCGCCAGCATCAGGCTGGCCTCGGTTTCGATCTCGAGGTCGGCGACAACGCGCTGCATCAGCGGTTGATCGGCCAGCCTCCGGTCGAATACCTGACGTCCCTTCACGTGGTGCCAGACTTCGTTGACGGCCTGGCGCATCATGCCTGCCGGTGCGGTGGCGGCATCGAGCCGTGTCTGCTGCACCATCTCTAGTATCGCGGGCACTCCCCGGCCCGGCTCTCCGACGAGTTGCACCCAGGCTCCGGCATACTCGATCTCCGCCGAAGCGTTGGCGCGATTGCCGCACTTGTCCTTGAGCCGCTGGATCTCGATGGCGTTGCGCCGGTCGTCCGGGGTGAATCGTGGTGCCAGAAAACAGGAGAGGCCGTCGTCGGTCTGGGCCAGGGTGAGAAAGGCGTCCGACATCGGCGCGCTGCAGAACCACTTGTGGCCGTCGAGCCGGTACCACTCGCCGGTACCGGGCGAGGTCACCGGCCGCGCCCGTGTGGTATTGCGGCGCACGTCGCTGCCACCCTGCTTTTCGGTCATCGCCATGCCGAAGGTGTTGGTGCTTTTCCGCTCGGCGGGGATGGCGGCGGGGTCGTAATCGCGACCCAGCAGCCGGTTCTGCCAGCCCTCGCTCTCCGGCAGCTGCCGCAGCACCGGCATGGCGGCGTGGGTCATGGTGATCGGACAGCAGAAGCCCGGTTCGGCCTGGGTCAGCAGGTAGAGCGCGGCGACATGGGCCTGATGACCACCGTCATGCTCGCGTTCCCAGGCGACGGCGTGCCAGCCATCGCCAATCGCGAGCGCCATCAGCGCGTGGTAAGCGGGATGGTAGTCGACCTCGTCCAGGCGACGACCGTGACGATCGAAAGTGTGTAGCTGGGGCGGGAACCGGTTGGCCTGCTCGCCCCAGCGCTGGATGTCGGGCTCGCCCAGACGCCGGCCCAACGGCGCCAGGCGCTCGCCGACCCAGGCCGGCGCGAACTGTGACAGCGTTTCGCGCAAGGGACGATCGTCTCTCCACAGGTCGCATTCAAGATCTGCGGCAGGCTGGTTCTCGACGCAGTGCGTAGTCAGTTCGGTGCGGGGCGCATAGTCGGTCATGAGAGCTCTCCGAGGTGGCTGGTTCGAGCATAAACCGGACGTTCATCGCTGTGTCTCGCATTCGACCAATGCGGCATTCAGTCGGCGGGTCTTCCACGCCAGGGCCGAGCCCCGGGGGAGACTCGTGATACGCTGCCATCCCGTTTTCGGTCGTCAGGTTATCCATGAGCACGTTTTCCATGAGCCCGTTCCCAGGGCACGAGCGAGTCATCGCCGACGAGCAGGTTCAACTCGTCGATCCGCGCAATCGACCTTGCGGCAGTGCGTCACGAGCCATGATGCGACGCTTGAGTTGCTGGCACCGGGCGACCTATATCATCGTGCGCAATGCCGCGGGCGAGGTCTGCGTGCAGGAGCGAACGTCGATCAAGGAGACCCACCCGGGCTGGTTCGATCTGGCCGCCGGTGGAGTAGTGGGGGCGGGCGAGGCATCGCTGCCGGCTGCGCGGCGGGAGCTGTTCGAGGAGCTCGGTGTTGGTCGTGTCGAATTGATTCCCGGTGGTGAGTTCGTATTCCACGAGGCCGGCTTGAAGCTCTACGGCAGCCTCTACTGGGTGGATTACGATGGACCTCTGCGCCTGCAACCGGAGGAAGTGGCAGCGGTGCGCTGGCTGTCGATTTCAGAGGCGTTGACGCTGGAAAAAGCGACGCCGGACACGCGCATGGCACTGGCGAGGGCCATCGCGCTCGATCGCTGGTGAACTGGCGGCTGGCGTGGCACTCTTTCGAGCGGGAGCGACGCGTCGAGACAGGTTCTGGCGCGGGCCCCACCGATTTGAACTTGGCGTTCCCGGGTCGATTCATCCATGTCGTTATATACGCAAGATTGTCGGACCCAGTCCGGCGAAGCCTTCAATCTGCGCGCGCTGCGTGGTCAGGTGCTGCTGGTCGTCAATGTCGCCAGCCGCTGTGGATTCACGCCGCAAATGGAGGGGCTGGAGAAACTCTACCGCGAGTACCGGGACCAGGGATTCACCGTGCTGGCGTTCCCCTGCAATCAGTTCGGACGCCAGTCGCCGGAATCGTCGGCCGGGTTCGGCGCCTTCTGCGAGCGGCGCTACGCGGTGACGTTCCCTCTGATGGAGAAGGTCAAGGTCAATGGCCGCGAGGCGCATCCGCTGTTCGTGCATCTACGCCGCCAGGCGCCCGGGGTGCTCGGTAGCACACCGATCAAATGGAACTTCACCAAGTTTCTGGTGGGGCGGGACGGGCAGGTGATACGGCGCTTCGGTCCGCGCGTCGCGCCGCGGTCGCTGCGCAGCGCCATCGAGGAGGCGCTGGATACGCCGTTCTCGGCGTGAACCCGGCGCGGGCGAAATCGTCGCCTAGCCCGGCGGGCGCTCGCCGCGCGCGACCATGACTCGCACGCCCAGTTCGTTGAAGCGTGGCCGGCTCATCATCGTCGTCAGTCCCGAGAACAGCGACCAGGTCGTCTTGCGCCATCCCTTCAGCCTGCGATTGTGGCGGACCAGTCGCGTCAGCAGCTCGGTCTCGTCGAAGGCCCGCCATTCGCCGGCCATCGAGAGCTGGTAGCGTGCCATGACCGGCGACATCTCCAGCCGATAGACCCACTCCAACTGCTGTAGCGTCAGTTCGCTGGCATCGATCTCGCGGAGCATGCGGGCATAGTCGGACTCTCTCGGCTCCCGCTCGAGCCATAATGGCGATAGTGCCAGCCATAGCGCGCCACGTCGGACGACCAGCTCTTCGATCTCTTGTTCGTGGGACATGGGGCTTTCTCCGCTCTCTGGATTCGCCCGGCGCGTGGGCGAGCCATCTTCGAATACCCGGGCGAGAGAGACAAGTCCGGCATAGAAAGAGGCCGGAAGGCGAAATGCCATACCCTAGGGGCGGCATGGCCCTGGTGGCGATGGTGCGGGCGAGTTCGCCCCCGCTTTCGCCACCCTGTTAGAATGCGCTCGGTAAGCATTCGATCAATGCCACCTCCCGGCACGCTTCGCCGGGGCTTCCGTTTCGCTGTAGAAGACGAGGTTAGACGTGATCATCAAGCCCAAGGTTCGCGGTTTCATCTGTACCACGACGCATCCGCTCGGCTGCGAGCGCAACGTACTCGAACAGATCGAGACCACTCGCGCCAACCTGAGCGGTGGCAAGGCGGGCCCGCGCAACGTGCTCGTCATTGGTGCCTCCAGCGGCTACGGGCTGGCAGCCCGCATCACCGCGGCTTTCGGCTACGGCGCCGATACGCTGGGCGTGTTTTTCGAGAAGCCGGCGACCGAGAGCAAGCCCGGCACGGCGGGATGGTACAACTCGGCCGCCTTCGACAAGTTCGCCAAAGCCGAGGGGCTCTACAGCAAGTCGATCAATGGCGACGCGTTTTCCCACGCGGTTCGCGACAAGGCGATCGAGCTGATCCGCGAGGACATGGGCCAGATCGACCTGGTGGTCTATTCGCTGGCCTCGCCGGTCCGCAAGTTGCCGGATAGCGGAGAACTCAAGCGCTCCAGTCTCAAGCCGATCGGCGAGACCTACACCGCGACCGCCATCGATACCAACAAGGATACGATTACCGAGGCATCCGTCGAGCCGGCGACCGAGCAGGAAGTGGCCGATACCATCGAGGTGATGGGCGGCCAGGACTGGGAGCTGTGGATGGATGCGCTGGACAAGGCGGGCGTGCTGGCGCCGGGCGCCAGGTCCGTGGCGTTCAGCTATATCGGCACCGATATCACCTGGCCGATCTACTGGCACGGTGCCCTCGGCAAGGCGAAAGAGGATCTCGATCGCGCCGCCGGCGAGATCGACGCACGCCTCAAGGCCAGCGGTGGTGGTGCCAACGTGGCCGTGCTCAAGTCCGTGGTCACTCAGGCCAGCGCCGCGATCCCCGTCATGCCGCTCTATATCTCCATGGTCTACAAGGTGATGAAGGAACAGGGCGTCCACGAGGGCACCATCGACCAGCTCAATCGTCTGTTCGGCGAGCGTCTCTATGCCGAGGGCGAACCCGAGGTGGATGAGGCTGGACGCCTGCGTCTGGACGATTGGGAGCTGCGTGACGACATCCAGCAGGCGTGCAAGGATCTGTGGCCGCAGGTGACCAGCGACAATCTGTTTGCGCTGACCGATTACGCCGGCTACAAGCACGAGTTTCTCAAGCTGTTCGGCTTCGAGCGCGACGACGTGGACTACGAGGCCGACGTCGACCCGAAGGTCGAATTCGACGTCGTCCAAGTCTGATTTCGACGCACCAGCGCATGAACCATCGAGCATGAATGCCAGCGACACCCCACGCCGAGTGGGGTTCGTGATGTTGCCGGGCTTCTCCCTGCTGGCGCAGGCTTGCGCCATCGAGCCGTTGATCGTCGCGAACACGCTCTCGGGGCGACGGCTCTATGCCGCCACGACCTTCGGCATCGATGGCCGAGCGGTCAAAAGCGTGGCCGAACTGTCGTTCTCGCCGGAGAGCGTCGCCGGGAGCGATGCGCGTCACCTCGATATGTTGTTCGTCTGCGCGCCCGCGCCGGATGGTTCGGGCGCCGTGGATGAGAGTAGTGGGACGCTGATCCACTGGCTGCATCGCCTGGCCAGCCGGGGCGTGACGCTGGGCGGTATCGCCGGTGGGACCCACTGGCTCGCCAGGGCGGGCGTGATGGATGGCTATCGGGTCTCGATCCCCTACGCCAGCGGCGACGCGTTCGCGCGAACGTTTCCGAAAATTCACGTTTCTCATCAATTGTTCGAGATCGATCGCGACCGGCTCTCCTGTGGCGGGGGGACGGCGGCAATGGACATGCTGATGACACTGATCGGCCAGCAGCAGGGCGCAACCCTGGCACAGCGGATTTCCGAGCATTTCGTCTGCGAGCGGATCCGTATGGCCGACGAGCCGCAACAGACATCGCTGCGTTCACGCCTGGGGCATGCGCCGCAGAACCTGGTCGATGCGGTGGCGCTGATGGAGGCCAATATCGAAGAACCGTTGACCACCCATGAGCTCTCGGCCCACCTGGGGATATCCCGGCGGCAGCTGGAGCGCCTGTTCAAGAAGCATCTCCAGGCCGTGCCCAGCCGCTACTATCTCAACCTGCGTCTCCAGCGGGCGCGCAAGCTGCTGCGCGAGAGCGATCAGGCGGTGGGTGAGATCGCGCTGGCTCACGGCTTCTCCTCGGGCGCGCATTTCTCCACGGCCTATCGGCACCATTTCGGCATCAGCCCCAGAGACGAGCGTCTGGGACTGGCCGGGCAGGGGGCATGATCTTGAAGGAGCTTCCACGATGATGATCGACGATCATTGGCTCGGCGCGGCCAGGCGAGTGGTGTCACCCAACGCCAACGCTCGGCCGCAGGGGGAAATATCCGCCGTGGTCCTGCACGGTATCAGCCTGCCGCCGGGAGAGTTCGGTGGCGATGCCATCGAGCGGCTATTCACCAACAGCCTGGATCCGAATGCTCACCCCTTCTTCAATGCTATCGCCTCGTTGCGGGTGTCGGCTCATCTGCTGATCCGCCGCGACGGCGAGTGCGTACAGTTCGTCTCCTTCGACCGCCGCGCCTGGCATGCCGGCAAGTCGCAGTGGCACGATGGCGAACGCCTGCGCGCGGGACTCAACGATTTCACGATCGGTATCGAGCTCGAGGGTGACGACGAGACGCCTTACCGTGAGGCGCAGTACCGCGCGCTGGCGGATGTGCTGCGCGCGCTGATGCAGCACTATCCACTGATCCGCGCACCGCGGATCATGGGCCACGCGCACATCGCGCCGCGGCGCAAGACCGATCCGGGGCCCGCGTTCGACTGGCGCTATCTGCACCGCTGCCTGACAGAAATCGTTTGAATGCTATGCTTGGGCATGGTGTTGCAGACAGGGATTCGAACAGGATCCACCGCGCTGGTAAATTGGTTACACGAACCGATACTCATTTTCTGCCTGCGTGATTGTTCCCTAAGCAACTGATGTTGCGGCATTTGAGCGCAGTCTCTAGCACAAACGATGTGTCTGTGAATTGGCAGATGCGGGCGTTTGCGGTATCTTCTTCGCCTGATTTCTCGCGTCACGCACGCCCGCTGTAATTCCATTACAGCCAATAAATCTCGGAAAGCGGCCCCAAAAGAGCCGCGCCCGCACCGAAGAGCGCATATTCCCAAGCCCCGCTGCGGCTACCCGCCATGGCCGGGCGAATGGAAAACCTTTTCCCATTCGGAGAGTTGTCTATGAGTCTGGAGACACGAGAAGATCTCGATCCGGTCGAGACCACGGAGTGGTTGGATTCCCTGGCCTCGGTTGTCGAGCATGAGGGCGAAGAGCGCGCTCGGTACATCCTGACCCGGTTGGCGGACCGTCTGCGTCGTGACGGCTCTTCACCGCCGTTTTCCGGGACCACGCCGCACCGCAACACCATCCCCGTCCATCGTGAAGCCAAGATGCCCGGCGACATGTTCATCGAGCGCAAGATCCGCTCGGCGATCCGTTGGAATGCCATGGTGCAGGTGCTGAGGGCGAACAAGAAGCACAAGGGGCTGGGCGGTCATATCGCCAGCTACCAGTCCAGCGCGACGCTCTACGAAGTGGGCTTCAACCATTTCTTCCGGGCCGACAACGGTGATCACAAGGGCGATCTGCTCTACATCCAGGGCCACGTGACGCCGGGCATCTACGCACGTTCCTTCCTCGAGGGGCGCCTGACCCAGGAGCAGATGGACAACTTCCGCCAGGAAGTCGACGGCGACGCGCTGCCATCCTACCCGCACCCTTACCTGATGCCGGACTACTGGCAGTTCCCGACCGTCTCGATGGGTCTGGGTCCGATCCAGTCGATCTATCAGGCCCACGTGATGAAGTACCTGCACTCGCGTGAGCTGGAAGACATGAAGGACCGCAAGGTCTGGGCGTTCCTCGGCGACGGCGAGTGCGACGAGCCGGAATCCCTCGGGGCCCTGCATCTGGCCAGCCGCGAGAAGCTCGACAACCTGATCTTCGTCATCAACTGCAACCTGCAGCGTCTCGACGGCCCGGTGCGCGGCAACTCCCGCGTCATCGACGAGCTCGAAGGCGTCTTCCGTGGTGCCGGCTGGAACGTGATCAAAGTGGTCTGGGGCGGCCTGTGGGATCCGCTGTTCGAGCAGGACACCAAGGGCATGCTGCAGAAGCGCATGGACGAAGCGGTCGACGGCGAGTACCAGAACTACAAGGCTCAGGGTGGTGCCTACACGCGCAAGGAGTTCTTCGGCAAGTACGAAGAGACTGCCGAGATGGTCAAGGACTACTCCGACGAGGAAGTCTTCCGCCTGAACCGCGGTGGCCACGATCCGCAGAAGGTCTACGCGGCGTATCACGAGGCGGTCAACAACGCCAACGGTCGTCCTACCGTCATTCTGGCGCATACCGTCAAGGGTTACGGCATGGGCGGCGGCAGCGGCGAAGCCGACATGGAAGCGCACCAGATCAAATCCATGGAAACCGATGCGCTGAAGGCTTTCCGCGATCGCTTCGGCATCCCGGTCTCCGACCAGCAGATCGAAAGCGGCGACATTCCGTATTACAAGCCCGCGGACGACAGCCCGGAGATGAAGTATCTGCATCTCCAGCGCGAGAAACTCGGCGGATTCCTGCCGGCGCGCAAGGCCGACTTCGAGGCGATGGAGATTCCCGGTCTCGACGACAAGATGTTCGCGACCCAGATGAAGGGCTCCGGCGACCGCGAAGTCTCGACCACCATGTCGTTCGTCCGTGTCCTCAACGGGCTGGTCAAGCACAAGCAGCTGGGCTCCCGTATCGTACCGATCATTCCGGATGAAGCTCGCACGTTCGGGATGGAGGGTATGTTCCGGCAGCTCGGCATCTACGCCGCGGAAGGCCAGAAGTACGAGCCGATGGATGCCGGCCAGATCATGTACTACCGCGAGGACAAGAAAGGTCAGATCCTCGAGGAAGGTATTACCGAGGCGGGCTCGATGTCGGCGTGGATCGCGGCCGCGACCTCCTATGCCAATCACCATCTGCCGCTGATCCCGTTCTACATCTACTATTCGATGTTCGGTTATCAGCGAGTCGGCGACCTGGTCTGGGCGGCCGGCGATCTCCAGGCACGTGGATTCATGGTCGGCGGCACCGCCGGCCGTACCACCATCAATGGCGAGGGCCTGCAGCACCAGGACGGCCACAGCCATATTCTGATGTCGACCGTGCCGACCTGTCGCGCCTACGACCCAACCTATGGGCATGAACTGGCCGTCATTCTGCAGGATGGCTTGAAGCGGATGTTCCAGGACAAGGAAAACTGCTTCTACTATCTGACGGTGATGAACGAAAACTACTCGCACCCGGAAATGCCGAAAGGCAGCGAGGAAGGCATCGTTCGTGGCATGTACCGGTTGCTGGAAGGCAAGGCGGTCGGCAGGAAGAAGCAGCCGCGTGTCCAGCTCATGGGCAGCGGTACCATCCTCCGCGAGGTCGAGGCGGCTGCCGAAATGCTGGCGGAAGAGCACGGCGTGGTCGCCGACGTCTGGAGCGTGACCAGCTTCAACGAGCTGCGTCGCGAAGCGCTCGAATACGATCGTCAGCAGTTCCTCGACTACGATGAGAAGCGCGAGAAGCCTTGGGTCGTTCAGCAGCTCGAAGGGACCCAGGGGCCGGTCATCGCATCGACGGACTACATGAAGCTGTATGCCGATCAGATCCGCGCCTGGGTGCCGAACGACTTCCACGTGCTCGGTACCGATGGTTTCGGACGTTCCGACACGCGCGAAGCACTGCGCCGCTTCTTCGAAGTCGACCGCTACTACGTGACGATTCAGGCGCTGCGTGCATTGGCCAACCGCGGCGAGATCGACGCCAAGGTGGTCAACGATGCCATGAAGAAGTACGGCATCGATCCCGCCAAGCCCAGCCCTCTGGTGTCTTGAGTCGGTGGATCACGTCAGGGTGCCGTCGCTGGCTAGAGGCGGCGGCCAGATTGCCTGAATTAGCCGATCTTGCCCGCGGGGCGGATCGGCAGATGATTAAAGGAGCGCGACCTTGAGTAGCGAAATCATCAAAGTTCCCGACATCGGTGGCAGCGACGATGTCGAAATCATCGAGATCGCGGTGAGCGTCGGCGATGTCATCTCCGCCGAGGACACCATGATCACGCTGGAGTCGGACAAGGCCAGCATGGATGTCCCCGCGCCGAAAGGCGGCAAGGTGGTCAAGATCCTGGTCAAGGAAGGTGACGCCGTCTCTGAGGGTGATGACATCCTCGAGCTGGAAGCCGAGGGCGAAGGTGAGGATGAAACCGAAGCCTCGTCCGGTGACGACGCCTCCGATGACGCGGCCCCGCAGGACGGCGCCGAGTCGCGGAAAAAGGACAAGGCCGAGCCCGAGAAGAGTGCGCCGAAGAAGAAGTCCTCCGGTGGCGGCAAGCGCACCGTCGAAGTGAAGGTGCCGGACATTGGCGGTGGCGATGGCGTCGAGATCATCGAAGTGGCCGTCAGTGAGGGCGACGAGATCAGCGAAGAAGACACGCTGATCACGCTCGAGTCCGACAAGGCCTCGATGGACGTGCCCAGTCCCTACAGTGGCAAGATCGTGTCGCTGTCCATCAAGGAGGGCGACAGCGTCTCCGAGGGCGATCTGATCGGCACCATGGAAGTCGCCGGCGAGGGCGACGATGAGGAAGAAGGCGAGGACGTGTCGTCCGAAGACGAAGCTGCCAGCGCCGAAGCGGACGATGGCGGCGAAGATCAGGCGTCCGAAGATCAGGACGACGAAGATCAAGGCGGCCGCAAGGAGATTCGCGTACCCGACATCGGTGGCAGCGATGGCGTCGAGATCATCGAAGTCGCCATCAGCGAAGGCGACGAGATCAACGAAGAAGACACCTTGATCACGCTGGAATCCGACAAGGCTTCCATGGATGTGCCGAGCCCCTACAAGGGGAAGATCGTCGAAGTTGCTGTCAAGGAGGGCGATAGCGTCTCGGAAGGCGATCTGATCGGTTATGTCGAGGTGGCCGGCAGCAGCAAGCCGGCCAAGAAGACGTCAGGTGAAGGTGCCAGTAAAAGCGGCCAGTCGAAGCCTGCTCCGGCCAAGGCCGATTCTGGGGCGCCCTCGTCCACCGCACGCAAGGACGTCGCCGGCGAGCCGAGCCCGGAAGCGCGCGAGAAGCATGGCGACGACAAGACCGTCGGCGCCCATGTGCACGCCGGTCCGGCGGTCCGCAAGCTGGCCCGCGAGTTGGGTGTCGACCTCGGCGAGGTCAAGGGCTCCGGCCCCAAGGGACGGATCCTGAAAGACGACGTCGACGGCTTCGTCAAGCAAGTGATGAAAGCGCGCAAGAGCGGTGGTGGTTCGGCGCCGGCGGCAGCTTCCGGTGGCGCGGGCATTCCGCCGGTCCCGGCGATCGACTTCAGCCAGTTCGGCGAGATCGAAGAGAAGCCGATGAGTCGTCTGATGAAGGCGGGTGCCAACAACCTGCACCGCAGTTGGCTCAACGTGCCTCACGTCACCCAGTTCGACGAAGCGGACATCACCGAACTCGAGGCCTTCCGCAAGTCGATGAAGGCTGAGGCCGAGTCCCAGGGCGCCAAGCTGACGCCGTTGCCGTTCATGATCAAGGCGTGTGCCTATGCGCTGCGCAAGTTCCCGCAGTTCAACTCGAGCCTGCATCCGGATGGCGACAAGCTGATCGTCAAGCACTACGTGCACATCGGTGTGGCGGTCGATACCCCGGACGGGCTGATGGTGCCGGTGATCCGTGATGCCGACAGGAAGTCGCTGATCGATCTGGCCAAGGAGTCGGTCGAACTGGCCAAGAAGGCGCAGAACAAGAAGCTGTCCCGCGAGGAAATGAGCGGTGCCAGCTTCACCATCTCGAGCCTCGGCTCGATCGGTGGCACGGCCTTCACGCCCATCGTCAACACGCCGGAGGTGGCGATTCTCGGTGTCTCCAAGTCGTCGATGAAGCCGGTCTGGAACGGCAGCGAGTTCGAGCCGCGCTTGATGCTGCCGCTGTCGCTTTCCTACGACCACCGTGCGGTCAACGGCGCCGACGCGGCGCGTTTCACCGCCTTCCTGGCACAGGTGCTGACCGATATCCGGCGCATGCTGGTCTGATACGGCGGTTCGCTCGATCCACACCAACGGCTCCTTCGGGGGCCGTTGGCGTTTACTGCCCGTCGATCAGGCGTTCTTCGCGCGAGGTAGTGGCGCGTCGATCCAGGCGAGTCTTGTGCGCTACCCGATCGGCAGGTATCGTCATGAGCCATTGACGGTGTCGTCTGCGTTGAGTCCTCAACGCCGCTGACCGGTCCGACAACCGATGCGATTCACGAAGGAGCAGTTATCAATGCGTTTGATCCTCTTGGGCGCCCCCGGCGCTGGCAAGGGTACCCAAGCCCAGTTCATCTGCGAGCATTTTCATATCCCGCAGATTTCCACCGGTGACATGCTGCGTGCAGCGGTCAAGGAGGGGAGCGAGCTGGGGCTCAAGGTCAAGGAAACCATGAACAGCGGCGCTCTGGTATCGGACGATCTGATCATCGCACTGGTCAAGGAGCGCATCGCCCAGCCCGATTGCGCCAACGGTTTTCTGTTCGACGGCTTTCCGCGCACGCTCCCGCAGGCGGATGCGATGAAGGACGCTGGCATCAAGCTGGACCATGTGGTGGAGATCGCCGTCGACGACGAGGAGATCGTCAACCGGCTCTCCGGGCGTCGCGTCCATCCGGATTCCGGACGTGTCTATCATGTCGATTACAAGCCACCCCGGGAAGAAGGCAAGGACGATGTCACCGGCGAGCCGCTGATCCAGCGTGATGACGACAGCGAAAAGACCGTGCGCCATCGTCTCTCGGTTTATCACGACCAGACCGAGCCACTGGTCGGTTATTACCGCGAGTGGGCAGCCGAGGATGCCGAAGCCGCCCCGGAATATCATCGTATTGCCGGCGTCGGCAGTGTCGACGAGATCCGCGAGCAAGTGCTCTCCGCACTGACGGCCTGATCGGCCGACGATCCACTTGCCATCCCGCATGGCTCCGCCTCCCGGCGGAGCCATCGTTTTGACATCACGATGGCGCTATACTCGCCACCCTCTTGAAGCCGCCATTCCCCGGGAAACCGATGCCGACGTTGCTGGCGCTGGACGCCTCCTCTACTGCCTGCTCCTGTGCGCTGATACGGAATCGCCAGATCGTTCAGCGTTTCGAAATCGCACCACGTGAACACACGCGCCTGCTGCTGCCGATGATCGATGAGGTGCTGGCGGAAGTTGGCGTGTCCCTGACTCAGCTCGACGCTGTCGTCTATGGTCATGGCCCGGGTTCGTTCACCGGCCTGCGAATTGCCGCCGGCATCGCCCAGGGACTCGCCTATGGCGCCGACTTGCCATTGATCGGCGTTTCCACGCTGGAAGCCCTGGCACTCGCGGCTCACCGTAAATGGCATGCGCGACATGTCATCGCCGCACTCGATGCCCGCATGGAAGAGATCTATGTCGGGGCCTATCACTGCCACGATGGCGCCTTGTCCGTGGCACTCGATCCTCGCGTTCTGCCGCCTTCGAGGCTTCGCCTGCCCGACACGGATCGCGATATCGAATGGCTGGGGATAGGCAGCGGTTGGCAACTTTTGTCTAATATACCTGTCGATGTACAGGCTGCATTGCCGCAAACCCTCCCCGACGAACTACCGGCGGCGGAGGATCTCGTGCGTCTGGCCGCCACATCATGGGAGCGTGGCGCGCGCGGTAGCGCGCCTCACGAGGTAATCCCCGTTTATCTGCGTGATGAGGTGGCATGGCGTAAGGCGTGAAAGATCGAGGTCCGCGATGGCGACCTCCTCGAATAAGGATATCGAAAGAAAATGGATGTTTTTCAACTGGCCGCACTCGCCATCATCCAGGGCTTGACAGAATTTTTGCCCATCTCTTCCTCCGCGCATCTGATTTTACCCTCCCAGCTTTTCGGCTGGTCCGATCAGGGGCTGGCCTTTGACGTGGCGGTTCATATCGGCTCTCTCGGTGCCGTGCTATTCGCGTTTCGACATGAAGTCTGGCGTATTCTCCACGCTTGGTTCACCCAGTTCGGCGGGCGGGGACAGACGCCAGAGAGTCGCCTGGGGTGGGCGATCATCGTCGGGACCATTCCGGCGGTCATCGTCGGGTTGTTGATCGAGGAGTGGGTCGAGAGCGCGGGGCGTTCGGTTCTGGTCATCGCGACGACGACGATCGTTTTCGGGGTGTTGCTCGGTATCGCCGACAAGCGGGGCACCCGGGTACATCCGATCGAGAAAATGTCGCTCAAGACGGCGCTGTTGATCGGGCTGGCCCAGGCCATTGCATTGATTCCCGGCACCTCGCGTTCGGGGATCACCATGACGGCGGCCTTGATGCTCGGTTTCACCCGCCAGGCGGCGGCGCGTTTCTCGTTTCTGTTGTCGATCCCGCTGATCCTGGCGGCAGGCTCGTTGAAAGGGCTGGAGCTGGTTCAGTCGGGCACGACGACGCAGTGGCACGAGATATTTCTGGGTGTCGCATTCTCGTTCGTGGCGGCCTGGCTCTGCATCAAGCTGTTCCTGGCTGCGCTGGACAGGATTGGCATGATGCCTTTCGTGATCTATCGATTACTACTGGGTATCGCCCTGTTCGTGTGGGCGGCGTGAGCGAGTCGGTCACGCCCGTGGTCGCGGTGGGGGAGTCGCTGGCCGATCTGGCCGAGCGCTACGGCCTGCCTTGGGCTCCGTCGGCTCCCGCGGACGGGCTGGTTCTACAGCGTGCTGGGCACGGGCACGGGCACGGGCACGGGCTCGAGATCGCCGGCGACGCCAGGCGTTACGGCCTGCCGGTCCGGGCCGATTTCGTCTCCGGCGCGGCGGCGCATCGTCGGCGCTACGGTGGCGGGCGTGGCCAGCTCGTGGCGCGCGCTTGCGGGTTCGGCAAGGGCGTGGTGCCACAGGTCGTCGATGCCACGGCCGGCCTCGGCCGGGATGCCTTCGTGCTGGCGTCGCTGGGAGCCGAGGTGTTGATGGTCGAGCGGGTGGCGGCGATCCATGCGCTGCTGGCGGCGGCGCTGTCACAAGCGATGGGTGACGACGAAGTAGCGGAGATTGCCGGGCGCCTGTCGCTGTGCCTCGCCGATAGCGCGACCGGACTGGTGGCAGCTGTTGGCGACTGGCCGCGCGAACCTCAGGTGGTGCACCTCGATCCGATGTTCCCACATCGGGGCAAGTCGGCGCTGGTGAAGAAGGAGATGCGGTTGTTCCGGGACCTGGCTGGTGGGGATGATGATGCTCCGCGCCTGCTGGAGGCGGCGCTGGATGTTGCTACGCATCGAGTGGTGGTCAAACGCCCGCGGAAAGCTCCGCCGATCGAGGGACCCTCGCCAAAGCACGTGCTGGAGGGAAAGACGAGCCGCTACGATCTCTACGTGCACCGCTCGCTGAGGCGCTGAAGATCGAAACAAACGCGCCGGGCATGGGCCCGGCGCGCAGATATCGACCGTAGCGCTTTTACTGGCGTTTCAGCGTCATGTCTGCACCGGACTGGATCGACTGCATATGCGTATCCAGTACTTCCAGATCGCCGTTGTCGAGCGGACGCAGATAATAGATCGTGTTGCCACCGGCGCCCTTGAGCTCGTAGATCGTTGGCATCTGCTGCGGTCCCGCGTCCTTGAGCACCAGGAAATTGCCCTTGGTCGTCATGGGTTCGTCACTACGCCCTTGGTAGAGGCTGTTCAGCACATAGGCACCGCCGGTGTCATCCATGTTCACCATCTCCAGGTCGACCTGGATGCCCGAGCAGTCTGCGCAAGGCAGGACGCCTTCATACTCACCGGCTGCCTTCTCGTATGGCGAGGGTGGCGTGCTGGCGCACCCCGCCATGGTCAGCGTCAATCCCAACAGTCCTGCACCAATCAATCCTGGATTACGCATTGCTTATTCCTTTTTTAGCAGAATGCCATCTCAGTATAGTTCGAAAATCCGGCGGCGATAGTTTCGGGATCAATCGCTAATTCGTCTGGGTTTCCCTGCATTGCGCTGACGTCTAAACAGGATCAGCCAGAGCGCAACGCCGATCAGCGAGCCCCCGATGGCGTGGGCCCAGGTCACTTGCTCGTCGAGGAAAAGCGCGCCCCAGAGTACGCCAAATGCAGGAACCAGCATGGTGACCGTCAGCGGCTTGACCGGGCCAAGATCCTCTACGAGCCGGAAATAGAGGAGGTAGGCCAATGAGGTGCAGGCAAGCCCCAGCGCCAGCATCGCCCACCAGACGCCGCTGTCGTTCCAGACGATGGCGTGAGGTGTCAGCGCCAACTGTCCGAGCATGAAGGGTGCCAGCAGCAGCGTAGCGCCGACCTGAGAGCCCATGGCGATCAGGCGTGAATCCAGGCCGCCGCGCTCGGCCACCCAGCGCTTGACGATGAATCCGCCCAGCCCGTAGCAGATGGCGGCAACCAGACAGGCAGCGGCGCCGATGAGCAGGCCACTATCGATCCGAACAGGCCCCGCGCCCACCAGAACGCCGACACCAAGGATGCCCGCCGCGACGCCGACCAGTCGGTCTCTCGTCAGCGGCTCGTGGAACAGCGTGGCGCCGATGACCACCCCCATCAGCGGTGTCGAGGCGTTGAGCATCGCGGAATAGCCGGCGGGCAGATACTGCGCGGCGATGCAGAACATGCCGAACGGGATACCGGAGTTGATCATGCCGATCGCCAGCACCGCTCCGAGCTTGCCTTCGAAGCGCCAGCGCACGCGCAGCAGCGCCAAGATCGCCACCAGTCCCACTGTGCCGAGCAGAACGCGGAAGAAGGCCGTAGGGAAGGCACTCAAGGCTGGCGTGGCGATGCGCATGAACAGGAAACTGGCGCCCCACAGTGACGATAGCAGGAGGAGGCGACCAAGCGAGAGTAGCGGCATGCTGAATGTTCTCCGGGAGTAACCGTCGCGTAGCGTAAACCGGTCCTGCGTCGAAGTCCGGCAGTTTTCGGAACTCACGGGTTTGGTCGAGATCCTCGAACACAACTATGCTCAGGTGGCAGCGGAATGATTCTGCTGCGGCAACAGTGATCAAGGAGATCGAGATGTACGAAGATCAAGTGAAAGGACGCACCGAGGAACTCAAGGGTCACGCCCAGGAAGCGGTCGGTGGCTTTACCGAAGATGACAATCTCCGCCGTGAGGGCAAGACCAGGCAGGTCGCCGGCAAATTGCAGGCCAACTATGGCGAGAAGCTCGACGACGTGCGTGAAGCGACGGTGAAGAATCCGATCAGTGCCCTGGCGATCGCCGGTGGCGTTGGCGTGTTCCTGGGGATTCTGCTCGGCCGGCGTTGACATCGATTCCGAACGGTTTGCCAAGAACGTCTCGACCCCGGCTACAGGCCGGGGTCGTTGTCTGAGCTGACTGCCTGGAGGCGTTGTGCGCCCTGACCACGATTGGCGAGGCTCATTCGTTGCTGCCGAACGGGCTTGCAGGATTTCGAACGAGACGTGACAGTGTCTCGCTCCTCATCATATAGGCCGTCGCCGTGTTGACTCCCCTCATCTATCTCTTCGCGGCACTGGCGGAGATCGCCGGCTGCTTTGCTTTCTGGGCATGGTGGCGGCTCGATAAATCCGCTCTGTGGTCGTTACCCGGTGTGATCTGCCTGGTGCTGTTCGCGTGGCTTTTGACGCTGGTCGACAGCGACTACGCGGGGCGCGCCTACGCTGCTTATGGCGGTGTCTACATCGCCGCGTCGCTGCTTTGGCTCTGGCTGGTCGAGCAGCGCCTGCCGGACCGTTGGGATGTGGCGGGCGCTGCGATCTGCCTGATCGGCGCCGGCGTCATACTCTTCGGGCCACGCGGCTGAAGGTCGTCGAGCGAGAGTAGGAGGCCGGAGGGCGGCGTTTAGTCTGACGGTAACGAAACCACCCTAGAATCGGCCGAGATTTGACGCGAAAAAGTCTTGAGGCCAGTCTCTGACGAGGTCATTATCTGCGGCCTCTCGCCGGTTCCCAGGCCGGTGGGAGACCAAGACCGGGGTGGCATCGGGTCGGGGTGCGCTGAATCTTATGAGAAGTTAGTTGCCCACTACCGATAAGACCTTATCACTGTTGACTTTTCCCGATCTGGAAGCGAATTCATGAGCAAAGTCCTGATTGTTGGTGCCGGTGGCGTCGGTGGCGTCGTTACCCACAAGTGCGCGCAGCATCCCGAAGTGTTCAGCGAGATCTGCCTCGCCAGCCGCAACGAAGCCAAGTGCAAGGCGATCGCCGAGCAACTCCCGCGTCCGATCCAGACCGCCCAGGTCGATGCCGACAGCGTCGAAGCGCTGGTCGCGCTGATCGAGTCGTTCAAGCCGGATATCCTGATTCACGTGGCGCTACCGTATCAGGATCTCACCATCATGGAGGCCTGCCTGCAGACCGGCGTGCCCTATCTGGATACCGCCAACTACGAGCACCCGGACGAGGCCAAGTTCGAATACAAGGAGCAGTGGGCGTTTCAGGATCGCTATGCCAGGGCGGGCGCGATGGCCACGCTGGGCTGCGGTTTCGACCCGGGCATGACCAATATCTACTGCGCCTACGGCCAGAAGAATCTGTTCGACGAGATCCACCGCATCGACATCCTGGATGCCAACGGCGGCGATCACGGCTATCCGTTCGCCACCAACTTCAACCCCGAGATCAACATTCGCGAGATCACCGCGAACGGTCGCTACTGGGAGAAGGGCGAGTGGGTCGAGACCCCGCCCCTGGCCGAGAAGCGCAAGTTCGACTTCGACGGTATCGGCGAGAAGGACATGTACCTGCTCTATCATGAAGAGCTCGAGTCGCTGTCACAGAACATCAAGGGGCTGGAGCGTATCCGCTTCTGGATGACGTTCTCCGAGAAGTACATCACGCACCTGAAGGTGCTCGAGAACGTCGGCATGACCCGCATCGAGCCGATCAAGGTCGAGGGTGTCGAGATTTCTCCGCTGCAGTTCCTTAAGCAGGTGCTGCCGGACCCGGCCTCACTCGGCCCACGCACCAAGGGCAAGACCAACATCGGCGTCATCCTCGACGGCATCAAGGACGGCAAGCGGCGCAAGGTGTACATCTACAACATCTGCGATCACGAGCAGTGCTACGAGGAGGTCCAGTCCCAGGCGATCTCCTACACCACCGGCGTACCGGCGGTGACCGGCGCGATGCTGATGCTGCAGGGCATCTGGAAGGGCGAGGGCGTTTACAACGTCGAACAGCTCGATCCCGATCCGTTCATGGAGCGCATCGGCGAGATGGGGCTGCCGTGGCAGATGGTCGAGCTCGATCCCGACCAGGATCCGCTGGCCTGATGGCGACGAACGACTCCGCCCATCTCTCCGGTATCCATCCCTTCGACGTCGGAGCCTGCCCGTCGCCGGCCTACGTGGTCGACGACGCGCTGCTGCGCCGCAACCTGGAGCTGCTTGGCCGGGTGCAGGCCGACAGTGGCGCCAAGATACTGCTGGCGCTGAAAGGCTTCGCCATGTGGAGTGCCTTCCCGCTGGTCAGCCAGTATCTGGTGGGCACCACCGCCAGCGGTCAGGACGAAGCGCGCCTGGGAGCCGAGACCTTCGGCGGCGAAGTGCACGTCTACTCTCCGGCGTTCACCGCGCCGGAGATGGACGTGGTGCTGCGCTACGCCGACCACATCAGCTTCAATTCGCCGCGGCAGTGGCGGCACTTTCGCGAGACGGTCCAGGCCGCGCCGCGCAAGGTCTCCTGCGGACTGCGGGTGAATCCGGAGCACTCCACCGGCGAAGTCCCGCTCTACGATCCCTGCGCTGCCGGCTCGCGTCTGGGAACCCGCGCGGTGGACCTCGCGCCAGGGGACCTCGAAGGATTGGAGGGGCTGCACTTCCACGCGCTGTGCGAGCAGAACAGCGACGCGCTGGAAGAGACGCTCACGGCTTTCGAGAGCAAGTTCGGACAGTACCTTGCTGGCTTGCGCTGGGTGAATTTCGGCGGCGGTCATCACATCACGCGGGCCGACTACGATGTCGAGCGGCTGGTGCGGGTGATTCGCGAGTTCAGGGGGCGCCATCCGCACCTCGAGGTCTACCTGGAGCCGGGGGAGGCGATTGCCCTCAACACCGGCTACCTGGTGTGCAGCGTACTGGATATCGTCGAGAACGACGGCCCCATCGCAATTCTGGACACCTCGGCGACGGCGCACATGCCGGACGTGCTGGAGATGCCGTATCGGCCCGAGATCATCGGCGGTGCCAAGCCCGGCGAGAAAGCCCATACCTATCGCCTGGGCGGAACGACCTGCCTGGCCGGCGACGTGATCGGTGATTATGCCTTCGACCGCCCGCTCGAGATCGGCGACCGCCTGGTGTTCACCGACATGGCTCACTACACCATGGTCAAGACCACCACCTTCAACGGCATTCGCCTGCCGTCGATCTGCCGGATCGACGAGAGTAGCCGGGAGGTGCGCACGGTCAGGACCTTTGGCTACGTGGACTACATGCAGCGGTTGAGTTGATGAGCCCGGCCTTGCTTCTGGGCCCCGCAACGCGGGACCTTTTCATGACTGGACGGGCGTGCGTGGCTCGGGAGAGAGCGGCCGGGCAGACTGATATTGGGTAATGATATCCAGTAGCTCTTGCCCGAATCCGGGTAGGATGTGGTCGTCCCGGATCAGGATGCTGCGCTCGCGGTATGCCCAGGCGTCGCTCAGGTGACGTACGCTCAAGCGCATGTGGTCCCGATAACGTAGCGCGCAGGACTCCGGAAGAATGCCCACGCCGACGCCGGCTTCGATCATGCGGCACGCCGATTCGAAACCGAATACCTGAATTCTGACCGGCAGCGGCTTGCCCAACTCCAGCGCCTTTCTCTCCAGATAATGAAACAGGGTGCTGCCTTCATGCAGCGTGACATGCGGATAATCCAGCGCGTCCTCGTAGGTGATCTCCCGGCGTGAGGCCAGGGGATGATCGAGCGGTGTCGCCAGCACGAGCCTGTCCCGGCTGAAGGGCAGCGTCTTCAGCCGGGAGGGCACCTCGACCCCCACCATGATGCCCAGAATGCCCATGTCCGCGGTGCCGTCGAGCACGCCGCGAACGATATCGCTGGTCATCCGCTCCTGGAGATCCACGGTGATACCGGGGCGTGCGGCGAGAAAATCGGCCAGTACCTCGGGCATGAACTCGATGACCGCGGTCGTGTTGGCGAAGATTCGCAAATGTCCGGCGGCGTCGCTGGCGTAGCCGGAGAACTCGCTTTTGACACGCTCGACCTGACGCAGGATGAGATGGGCGTGCTGCAGTAGCCGCTTTCCGGCCGGCGTCAGCTCGACGCCCTGGCTGCTCCGGTAGAACAGGCGACTTTCCAGTTGCGCCTCGAGCGACTTGACCCTGGCACTGACCGCGGCCGTCGAGAGATGCGCGCGCAGGGCGCCTGCCGTCAGGCTCTTCGCCTCCGCCACGTGGACGAAGATGCGCAAGTCCGCGAGATCGAAATGCATTGGGATCGGTTCCTTCGGTGCGCCGCGAGAGAGGAAGGGAACCAGGCATTGCGCTCCCGTTCCAGGCAAGACATCACTAAGTCGATTCGACGACTCATCCAAGCCTATTTTGGGATTCTGGTCCCTGGAACCCATCGATCGGTTGCCCTGGGGTTTGTAATGGCCTAAATCTTGGCCGTTACGGCTTGCTACATGCGAGGGGCTGCCATGAGATTACTACTTCACCCCGGTCATGCGAAGTGCGGTTCGACCAGCATTCAGCGGGCGATCATCCGTAATCGACCGGGACTGGCCGACAACCAGGTCGTCGTGCCCGACCCGCACCTGCGCCTGCCCGGCGAGGCCGGGTTCCACCCCCGTGGCGAGACGCCGCGCGAGTTCTTTCGACAGATCATGGAGAACGGTGGCGATACGACGTCTCTTCGCGCGCGCCTTGAGTCCTGGCGGGAGTCACTGCTGTGGCGAGACGCGACCTTCGTGATCTCGGCGGAGAACCTCATCAACCACTTGATGGGGCCGATCGGGGAGGGCATTCACCGGGTGCTCGCCGAACACTTCGACGACGTCGAGGTGGTCTATTACATTCGTCGTCAGGACGACTACCTTCTCTCCGCTTGGCAGCAGTGGGGGTTCAAGGAGGGCAAGACATTCGCGGAATATAGCCAGGAGGCGTTGCGCAGGGCCAATCCCCACTATCTGGCGGTAGGCCAGGCCTTCGGAAGACTCTATGGAGCGGCCAGCGTGACGGTGAGACCACTGCAGGCGGAGGCGCTGCGGGGAGGGGAGCTGCTGACGGACTTCTTCTCTCATCTGGTCGAGGACCCGTCGACGCTCTCTTTCGACCGGGACCGCAGCAATCTCAGCCTGAATCCTTTCTTCTGCGAGATTCTCGCCGGATACAAGGGGCTCTTCCGGGATATCCATGACGACAGGCTGAAGCAGCGGCTGGCCAGGACGCTCGGTGTCGGCCATGAACTGTTCCAGCGTGAGAGAGATTTCATGGACCCCGAGATGGCCCGACGCATCATGGCGCATCATCGCGAGGAGAATTTGCATCTCCAGCAGCAGTTCTTCCCGCATGTGCCATTCGAGGCCGTCTTCGGCGATCGCGAGGAAGAGGAACTGGATCCCGGCGAGCGAGTACGAATGTCCCGGCAACGGGCCGAGCAACTGCAGAAGCACGTGATCCGGGAGCTACTCGAACTGCTGCAGTCGATGCCGGAGACCGCGAAGACGCCGGCCTGAATGGCCCGACGATCCGATCAACGCAGCTGGCTATCCTTGCTGCCGCGGCGATTGTAGGCCGCGCGATGCGTCTGATGGCGGTCCGCCTCGGCCTGACAGTCGATGCACAATCGAACGCCGGGCACAGCCTGGCGTCGTGCTTCCGGGATCGGCGTCCCGCACTCCTCGCACGCCGCTAGGCTGGGCCCGGCTCTCTGCAGCCGCTGCCGCGCTTCCTGAATGCCGTCCTCCACGGTGCTGTCGATCTGCTCCTGAACCGCACCGTCCTTTGCCCAGCCACTGGCCATTGGTCCTCTCCTTCGGGAACCTTTCCCGCCACTATCCCACCCGGTTCAGCATGGTGGCGACCGTTCTGTCCCGCAAGTCATTCCGGTGAACCGTCTGCGTATCTCCCCGGTCCGTCGACATCGACGAATTCATGGGGCGCCTGCGTCGCGTGCCGGTGCGGGTTCTCATGCACACAGATTACCCGACACCTGGCGACGTGGGTCACCTTGTGAGAGACGCTACCGATCATCAGGCCCTTGAACTGGCCGACGCCACGGCTTCCCATTACGATCGCGTCCACGCCTAGCCGCTCGGCTTCGGCAACGATCGTGCGTGCCGGCGAGCCCTGCTTGACCAGCATATCGAATTCGCCGTTGTAGCCGGGAAAGGAGGGAAGGGTATCCAGCGCCGCGTCCAGGATGGCGTGGCCCTCGCGGTCCGCCGTGTCCACCGAGGCCGCCTTGATCGCCGCCTCGACGCTCAGCAACTCGCCTCGGTGCAGCTGTGGATAGGGATCGCGGACATTCAGGAGATACAACTTACCCTGAACTGGCGCCGCCAGTTGGCAAGCGACATTGAGCGCCACATGGGAGTCTTCGGAACCATCGATGGGGACCAGCAGGGACTTGAACATGGCAACCTCCCAATCGTGAAGGGAACCAGCGGAAGCGTTCCTGGTGCCGTGTCGTCTCCGGGCGCATCCGGCCGTCGACGTGTCACGACTCGTCGAATCGCTCGTCGACATTCAACATAGGCCAGTTCCGGGGTTGGTCATAGTGGATGAATGTCGCACGGCTTGTCGCACCCGCGGTTTGTGGATGTCGCTGACGACTTCAGGGGGTGGCGCCGACATGACGCTCGGTGACGACGTCATCCAGCCAGCCGCTGGGGCCGACGCTATCGATGACGCGCAGGTGTTCGCCGCTGTTCTCGGGAGTCAGGTGCGCATCGGTGGCGACCAGAACGGTGCCGGGAGAGAGCAGAGGCAGCACTTTCTGCTTGAAACCGTCCGGCACCATGACCTGATTGGCGACATTGGCCGGTACCGGCCGACCGGCGGCGCTCTCGTAGCCCGGTACGCCGATCGCGATCCAGGTCGGCATGGGCAGCGAGCGGGAGTTCCCCTCGATACTCGCAAGGGCACTCTCCTGCGGGGTCGGAGGATGAAAATGCCCTTCGACGATGTAGGCGCGAGTTCCTGTCACCGCACCCGGACGAGCGAGCTCGACACGGGAGCGGCCGATCTCGACGCCATTGCGGTAGACCACGAGCATGCGGTCGCTGCGACTCAACACCATCGAGATCGGACCCTCGGCGGGGGGATCCATGGCCCAACGCCAGCTATTGCCACCGGCCAGCTGGGGCATGTCGACATCGGCGCCGGTGTGGGCATCGATCGGGCTCAATGGCCCGGGATGGACGAGGGAGACCGGCGCCTGCCCCGCCTGCGCCACGACCACGGTCATCCCCAGGTTCGAGGCCTCGAACAGCAGGCGAGCGAACTCGGTGGGCAGGTGGACGCAACCGTGGGATTCCGGGTAGCCCGGCAGGCCGCCGGCATGCAGTGCCACGCCGTCCCAGGTCAATCGCTGCTGGTAGGGCATCGGGGCGTTGCCGTAGAGATTGGAGCGGTGATCCTTGTCCTTCTGCAGCACGGTGAAGACTCCCGTGGGCGTCTCGTAGCCCTCGCGGCCGGTGCTGACGGTGGTGACACCGATCAGGATGCCGTTGCGATAGACGTAGGCTCGCTGCTCGGTCAGGCTGACGACGACGGCCATCGGACCGGCTTGCTTGTCGTCACCGCCCCAGATCCAGGCGCCGGGAGGCAGTCGATCGACCGGTGAGTCGACGGGGCTCGACTGTTTCTCGCCCCAGAAAGGCACGGCAAAGCCGGCCGGCGAGACCAGCAGGGCAAGGCTCAACAGTAGCGTGAATCCCAGCCGAGGCATTGGAGGTGCTCCCTGACGACTGCCGGTTCTGTTCGCGTCATCGACACCCGGCACCCTATCAATGTCGCCCCTGTGGGAAAGCCTGGCAAGGTCCGCAAACAGGCGTCCGAGCAAGATCGTTCAGCGCACGCCGAGCCAGCGATGCTCGTGACCGTCCCCCTCGACCCTGGCCAGCGCGCACCGGGCCAGCGCGCACCGGGCCAGCGCGGAGCGCATCAGCCACTCCCGTTCGGGGTAGTAGGAGAAGACGAACTGGCCATCCTTCAGCACCTCGATCACGTCGTCGGCGACGCTGGGGCGCAGGGCGGGGCAACCCCAGCTGCGACCCAGGCGGCCCCGTGCCTCGCCGGCTTCCGGGTTCACGTAGTCGGCGCCGTGGATGACGATCGCGCGGCTCATCGCCGCGTCGTTGAAGCCGGGCTCCAGCCCCTCCATGCGCAGCGAGTGGCCGTTTCTGCCCTCGTAGGTCTGGCCGGTCAGGAACAGGCCCAGGCTCGAGGCGTGGGAGCCTTCCCGATTGGAGAAGTGGTCCGGGATGTCGCCGCCCGACCCCTGACCATGCGCCACCACCTCGCGGTAGAGAAGGGTGTTGCGGGCCAGGTCGAAGACCCACAGACGTGGCGTCAGTGAAGAGCGGCTGTAGTCGATGATCGCCAGGCGCCGTGCGTTCTCTCCCACGCCGTGTTGCTGCGCGCACTGCATGATTCCCAGTCCGAGGGCGACGACATCGGGATCGGCATCGGGGGCCAGTCGATCGAGGGATGCCGCTGTCGGCTGGTATATCACATCGGCGCGCGCCAGCAGGTCGGGAGCGGTCGGTGGTGTTGCCGCCGTCGCGGGTGGAATCGATGCCAGCAGCCCCGGCGAAGCGATCAGGAAGAGAGCCACGAGAGTCTTGAACATTGACGGTGTGGGCGAGGTGGCCGGAAAGGCGCCAGCATGCTTGAGAAGTCCCATGGAGACAAGCGCCGTCAAGTGTCGCGACCGCCACTAAAGTCTAGGTGTAATGTCCGGGCCTTATTCGTAAATTGGCGCGCTTGATCAGACTGCGGACCCTGCGGGTCCGTGTAGTACCTGCCGGATGCCCACAAGGCGTCTTACCAGCACCAGGGGCC
This sequence comes from Salinicola corii, assembly GCF_008298015.1. GTDB lineage: Bacteria > Pseudomonadota > Gammaproteobacteria > Pseudomonadales > Halomonadaceae > Salinicola > Salinicola corii. Next base: position 401,053 of record NZ_VTPX01000001.1, read on the forward strand.
CTAGATGATTACCTTCATTGGATCGATCCTGCTATTGATAGTGGGCTACTTCACGTATGGGAAATTCGTGGAGCGTGTATTCGTCACCGATCGCAAGCGACGCACGCCTGCGTTCACCATGCGCGACAACATCGACTACGTGCCGATGAACACCACCCGGAATTCGCTGATTCAGCTGCTCAATATCGCGGGTGTCGGTCCCATCTTCGGCCCGATTCTCGGGGCGCTCTACGGCCCGGTGGCGTTCGTTTGGATCGTGATCGGCTGTATCTTCGCGGGCGCGGTACACGACTATCTCACCGGCATGATCTCGATCCGCAATCATGGCGCTCACCTGCCGCAACTGGCGGGCAAGTTCCTGGGCCGGGTGATGAAGCACGTGGTCAACGGCTTCGCCATTCTGCTGCTGCTGTTGGTGGGTACCGTCTTCGTGACTTCTCCGGCGGCGCTGCTGGCCAACATGACGCCGTTGTCGCTCACGCTGATCACGCTGGTGATCTTCGCCTACTATCTGCTGGCGACGCTGCTGCCGATCGACAAGGTCATCGGCCGGATCTACCCCTACTTCGGCGCGCTGCTGCTGTTCAGCGCGCTGGGTATCGGACTCGGCATGATCTTCACCGGTGCGCCGATTCCCGAACTCTCATTCCAGAACATGCATCCCCAGGGCGCACCGATCTTCCCGCTGCTGTTCCTGACCATCTCCTGCGGCGCGCTCTCTGGCTTCCATGCGACCCAGACGCCGATCATTTCCCGCACCACGGAGAACGAGGGTAACGGCCGCAAGATCTTCTACGGCATGATGATCACCGAAGGTGTCATCGCAATGATCTGGGCGGCGGCGGCGATGAGTCTGTTCCATGGCGACCACACGCTGTCCGACGTTCTGGCAGCCGGAGGTCCGGCCGCGGTGGTCAGTGAAGTCTCCACCACCATGCTGGGCGCCATTGGCGGTACGCTGGCCATTCTCGGCGTCATCGTACTGCCGATCACGTCGGGCGATACGGCTTTCCGCAGCGCGCGCATGATCATTGCCGACTACCTGAAGATCGATCAGCGTCCCATCGTCAAACGCCTGCTGATTGCCGCACCGCTGTTCGTGGTCTCCTACGCGCTGACCCATATGGACTTCACGCTGCTGTGGCGCTACTTCTCCTGGGCCAACCAGACCACGGCCGTCATCGCGCTGTGGGTCGCGACCATGTATCTGGTGCTGGCGCGCAAGCCGCACCTGATCACCTCGATCCCGGCGACATTCATGACCATGGCGACCTTCACCTATCTCGCCTACGCCCCGATCGGCTTCGGCCTCTCGCTGCAGCTGAGCTATGTCGTCGCCGCCATCGGCACGCTGATCTGCATCGCCCTGTTCATGAAGCGGGTACGGCGTTTGAGCGGGGGCATTTTTGCCGTCGACGAGCCGGAAGTGCCGGCCCATCTCGATGGAAAAGGGGACGAGGCGCTGGCGACGAGCTGATCGCTGGCATCCCGATTCGATAGCGCCTGTAAGCAAACGGGCCCGTGCCAATGGCACGGGCCCGTTTCTTTTTCGCCGTCGCTGCCGTCGCGGCAGCGGCGAAACCGGCTCGATGGCCTCGAGCCGGTGCGCCGATCAGGAGGCCTGGTAGAGCTTGCCCAGTGCCGCGTTCAGCGTCTTGCTGGGGCGCATGGCCTCGCTCACCAGCTCGCCATTGGGGTGGAAGTAGCCCTTGATGTCCACCGGCTTGCCCTGCACTGCGTTGAGCTCGTCGACGATCGTCTTCTCGTTGTCGCCAAGCGTCCTGGCGATCTCTTCGAACAGTGACTTCAGTTCGCCGTCGTCGGTCTGGGCGGCCAGCTCTTTGGCCCAGTAGAGCGCCAGATAGAAGTGGCTGCCGCGGTTGTCGAGTTCGCCGACCTTGCGCTTGGGCGACTTGTCGCTGTCGAGGAATTCGCCGTTGGCGCGATCCAGCGTCGCCGACAGGATCCTGGCACGGGCGTTGTCGAAGGTGCTGCCGAGATGCTCGAGAGACGCCGCGAGCGCCAGGAACTCACCCAGTGAGTCCCAGCGCAGGTGGTTCTCCTCCAGGAACTGCTGGACGTGCTTCGGCGCGGAGCCGCCGGCACCGGTCTCGAACAGGCCGCCGCCGTTCATCAGCGGTACGATGGAGAGCATCTTGGCGCTGGTGCCGAGTTCCATGATCGGGAACAGGTCGGTCAGGTAGTCGCGCAGCACGTTACCGGTGACGGAGATGGTGTCTTCGCCCTTGCGGATGCGCTCCAGCGACACCTTCATCGCTTCCACCGGTGCGAGGATACGGATATCCAGGCCGTCGGTATCGTGATCCTTGAGGTAGGTCTCGACCTTTTCGATCAGCTTGGCGTCGTGGGCGCGGTTGGCGTCGAGCCAGAAGATCGCCGGCGATCCGCTTTCACGGGCGCGATTGACGGCCAGCTTGACCCAATCCTTGATCGGCGCATCCTTGGTCTGGCACATGCGCCAGATGTCGCCGGCCTCGACGTCATGGCTGAACAGCGTCTGGCCGTTCTCGTCGGTGACGACGACGGTGCCGTCGGCCGGGATGTGGAAGGTCTTGTCGTGTGAGCCGTACTCCTCGGCTTTCTGCGCCATCAGGCCAACATTGGGCACGCTGCCCATGGTGGTCGGATCGAAGGCGCCGTTCTTCTTGCAGTCCTCGATCACGGTCTGGTAGATGGTCGCGTAGCAGCGGTCCGGAATCACTGCCTTGGCGTCGTGCAGGGCGTCGTCGGTGCCCCACATCTTGCCGGAATCACGGATCATCGCCGGCATGGAGGCGTCGATGATTACGTCACTCGGCACGTGCAGATTGGTGATGCCCTTGTGGGAGTTGACCATCGCTAGCGACGGCCGCTCCTGGTAGAGCGCCTCGATGTCGCTCTTGATCGCGTCCTGCTGCTCGCTCGGCAGTTTCTCGATCGCGCTGTAGAGATCCCCGATGCCGCTGCTGGAGTTGAAACCGGCCAGTTTCAGCGCCTCGGCGTGCTTCTCCAGCGCCTCCTTGTAGAACTCCTCGACCACGATACCGAACATGATCGGGTCGGAGACCTTCATCATGGTCGCTTTCAGGTGCAGCGAGAACAGCACGCCGCGCTTCCTGGCATCCTTGATCTCGCTGTCGATGAAGTTGCGCAGGCGACGGCTGCTCATGCTCGCGGCGTCGACGACTTCGCTCTCCTTGACGGCGAGGTCTTCCTTCAGCGTGATGTGAGTACCGTCTTTCTGCTGCAGCTCGATCTTGAGCTTGCCGGCCTTGGCGATCACCGCGGACTGCTCGCTGCCGTAGAAGTCGCCTTCGCTCATGTGGGCGACGTGAGACTGCGAATCGCTGCTCCACTCGCCCATGCGGTGCGGGTACTTGCGGGCATAGTTCTTGACCGACTTGGGCGCGCGGCGATCGGAGTTGCCCTCGCGCAGCACCGGGTTGACCGCGCTGCCCTTGGCCTTGTCGTAAGCCGCCTTGATCGCTTTTTCATCGTCGTTCTTGGGCTCTTCCGGATAATCCGGCAGGGGGTAGCCCTGGCTCTGCAGCTCCTTGATCGTCGCCTTGAGCTGGGGGCCCGACGCGCTGATGTTGGGCAACTTGATGATGTTGGCTTCGGGGGTGGTCGCCAGTTGGCCGAGTTCGGCCAGATCGTCGCTGACGCGCTGCTCTTCGCTCAGCAGGTCGGGGAACTGGGCCAGGACGCGCGCGGCCAGAGAGATGTCGCGGGTTTCGACCGTGATGCCAGCGGTGCCGGTAAAGGCTTCGATGATCGGCAGTAGAGAGTAGGTGGCAAGGGCCGGGGCTTCGTCGGTCAGGGTGTAGATGATCTTCGGCGTATTGGACATGTCTGTTCGTTAACCTCTCTTTGGCAATGACACGAAGTGTCGAGTGCGTGCGGAAACTCGAATGCGCGTCCCGCCCCTCTGTTTCGGCTCGATACGTCAGCGTTCGACGCCATCCTCTGTCGATCGCCCGACGCTTTCTCGACCCAGGAGGCGAGACATCCTCCCGAGTGTCGGTTCCTGGCACCGTGACTGGCCGGCACTCGGGGCTGAAATCGATCGCGGCGGCGGCGCGTAAAGTTGTCGACAACCTGCAGTCGCGAACAAGTATACCAGCGGCAGTGGGCCGGCGCATTCACGTGACCCGGCAGCGGGCTGACGATCATGGCCGTTCGAGGGCCACGATCTCCACCCAGTTCGTCTTGCGGCCGGTGGCGGCGTCGCTGACATGGGTCAGGCCACCGCTGGCCGATTCGATTCGATAGAGCGACAGGTGATCGCTCAGTTCGCCTGCGGCTACCAGGTAACGCCCGGCGGGATCGATTCCGAAGCCGCGGGGCTGCTGCACGGTCGGCTGATTGCCGACGAAGTGCAGCTCGCCGGTTTCCGGGCTGACCCGCAGCGTGCTGAGGGTGCTGCTGGTGCGCTCGGAGAGATAGAGGTAGCGGCCGTCCGGCGTGATGTGCAGGTCGGCGGCCCAGATGCGCGGCGTATCGTCACCGTCGGGAATCTCCTCGCGGGGCATGCCTGGCGCGAGGCCGTGGCTCTCGGGCAACCCCTGGCAGATGCCGACCCGGCTCAGCGTGCCGCTGTCGGCGTCCAGCGCGAAGGTCGTTACCGTGGCATCGAACTCTCCCAGCACGTAGACGAATCGTCCGCTGGGCGAAAACACGAAGTGGCGCGGGCCGGAACCGGCAGCCGTCTCGGCGACGGCCGGCTCGTTGGGGGCGAGCGCGCCGTCGGCGAAGTAGAACTGGGCCAGTTGGTCATCGCCCAGGTTGGTGGCAATGACGTGGTGATTGTCCGGCGTCGCCTGGATGGCATGCGCGCGGCTGCCGGTGCCCAGCGTCTGGGTGGCATCACCGGCGACGCCGTTGGCATCGATGGGGCTGACGCTGACCAGGTTGCCGCCATAGGATGCGGCCAGCAGGTAGCGACCGGTGCGGTCGGTGGCGATGTAGGCCATGCTGCCGTAGAGCGCGCCACTACCCAGCGCCGTCAGCTCCCCGGTGCTGGCGTCGATGCGATAGCTCAGGACCCGCAGCGGATCGCTGCGGATCGCGGCGTAGAGATACCTTCGATTGGGACTGACGGCCAGCGGCATCACATTCTCTGCCGCCTCGATGGTGGCCAGGGGGACCAGCGCCTCATGCTGGCGATCCAGACGATAACTGCCAATGGTTCCATCGCCGGCGTTGGCGACGTAGACGACGGTATCGAGCGCGGGTTCGGCTGGGGACATGGGGCGTTCCTGAACGGTTGAAAGTGTTCGTGCAAAAGCCTCGTCGTCCCGAAGCGTGTCGACCGTTGGCGCGGTGACGACGAATGGCAGAGAGATAAAGCTCCGTTGTAGCATCGGCCGGCCATTGGCGTCGATTGCCGATAGGTCGAGCCGATGCCGTCAGTGCCTGGCGTCCAGCCGGCTCTGCAGCAGCTTGAGAATGGCGCACGTTGCCCTGGCTTGTCTGGTCGTTGTCGCCGGGCCCCAGCTCCTCCAGCGCCAGTGCGGCGATCGAGGTTCCGGCCCAGGTCCGAAAATCCTTGGTGCTGAAGCGCCCCATCACCTCGTGGGTGTACTGCTTGCGTCCGATACTGTCGCGGCCGGTGGCGTGAAGGTGGTGACGTTGGTCGAGCATGACCTCGACATCCCGCCAGGCCGGGCCATGGCAAACTCCTTTTGTCCAAACCGATAGTCGATGCTGTCAGCCATCATCGGCGTGACAGATTCGAGATCAGGATAGACCAGCGCCGCCAAAAGGCCCGACGATGGCCCGATTGACCTAGACTCTGAGCGAATCGATCCGGAGGGGAGTGGCATGATGGTAGGGCGTTTTCAGTGGATCTGGCGGCGGTTGCATCGCTCGTTGTGGTATCGCGCCACGCTCTTTTCGCTGGGAGGCTTGCTGACAGCGCTGATCGCCTGGCTGGTGACGCCCTGGCTGGATTTGCCGGCCTTCGCCAGCATCGGCGCCAGCGCCGTGGACAGCATTCTCAATATCATCGCCTCGAGCATGCTGGCGGTGACGACGTTTTCGCTGAGCGCGATGGTCACATCCTATGGCTCCGCGACCAGCAACGTCAGCCCGAGGGCCAACATCCTGCTGATCGAGGATCGGGTGACGCAGAATACGCTGGCTACGTTCATCGGCGCGTTTCTCTTCAGCCTGGTCGGCATCATCGCCTTGGCTGCCGGCGTCTACGACGAAGACGGCCGCACGCTGCTGTTCGCCGCGACGATCGTGGTCATCGTGCTGGTGGTCTATCAGTTGATCAAATGGGCCGGCTACCTGACCCGGCTGGGCCGGGTGAGAGATACCATCGATAAAGTGGAGACGGCGGCCCGGAAGGCGCTCGAGGGACGCATGGACAACCCTTACCTGGGAGGCCAGGCAATGCCGGCCACGCTCCCCGAGAGACTCGAGCCGGTTCGGGCCGACAAGGTTGGCTATCTGCAGCACGTCGACATGTCGCTGCTGGACTCGCTGGCCGGGGATTCCAGCCTTGCCATCTATGTCAGGGCGTTGCCTGGCAGGTTCGTCGACACGACCACTGAACTGGCTTCGACACCCGCGCTCGACACGGAGCGCGCGAAGAAGATCGCAGATGCCTTTACGGTTGGGCCGGCGCGACACTTCGACGAAGATCCCCGGTTTGGCATCATCGTATTGGCGGAAGTGGCGTCGAAAGCGTTATCGCCGGGTATCAACGATCCCGGAACCGCCATCGACATCATCGGCTGTGGCGTCCGGGTACTGACGCCATGGGTGCGACACGCCGCGGGTGGTATCGACGAAGCGACGCCACCGGTCGAACATGTCCATGTCGATGCTTTGAAGACCGAGGACCTGTTCGAGGATTTCTTCACCCCGATCGCACGCGATGGTGCCACGACGGTGGAGATCGGCATTCGACTGCAGAAGGCGCTGGCGTCGTTGGAGGCGATCGGCGACGAACGGGTCAAACGCATCGTCGACGGTCATCGCAAACGGCTGCTCAAGCGCTTCGACCAGGGGCTGACGCTGGACGACGATCGCCAACGGGTCAGACGCGCGGCGAGCGACTGACCCGCGGGCCGGTTCAGTTCAGGCCGAGCAGACCGCGAAGCGTCGACAGGTCCTCGGCGAGCACGGTCACCGGGCCGGTAAGGGCTCGGCGGTCGGCATCGCTGACCCGGTCGTAGGATTCGAAGCCCGCACTGGGGTCGTCGGCCTCCAGGCGGTAGTCGGCCAGGGTCTCTTCCACGTCGTCGAAGTTGTCCTGGACGCGCTCGACGAACCCGGCGTCCTCCTGCGCGGCCAACGGCTTGAACAGCTCGAAGATTTCCCGGGCGCCGTCGACATTGCCCTGGAAATCCCACAGGTCGGTGCGGCTGTAGCGATCTTCCTCGCCGGAGACCTTGGTCGCCGCGACCTCTTCCATCAACGCGGCAGCCCCGCCGACGACCGTCTCGGGCGGGAAGGTCAGGCCCTGGACACGACTGTCGAGGTCGTTGACGTCATCCATCAAGCCCTGTGCGTACTTTTCCATGCCCTCGGTGCTATCGTCGTGAAACAGGGCGTACTCGAGGCGATGGAAGCCGGTAAAGTCGGGGTCCTCGACGCCTTTCTCGTAGTCGTCCTCCCGCGCGTCGATGCTGGCGTCGAGGTCGGCAAACAGCTCGGCGATAGGCTCGATGCGCTCGTAGTAGACCCGGGTCGGGGCGTAGAGCGCCTGCGCCTTCTCGACGTCACCGGCCTGGACGGCGGCGGTGAAGTCCCGGGTGTGGCTGACCAGTTGCTCGAGATTGTCGAGGACGTAGAGCTTGTAGTCGGCGACCGGGCCGACCAGCGCTTCCGGCGCGACCGCCGCCTGGGCGGCTGGCGCCGTAATAAGGGCGGTGAGAGGAGCGAGCGGTAGTAGCGCGAAAGCGCCGGTAGCGATCCACTGTCGGGTTGTCTTCATTGTCTGCCTCCGTTGAATGATCCGAGTGCCAGTCGGCGGTCATGAATCATCGGCTCGTCGTCGCGAGCGCGGTTGTTTTCGATAATGACTCTATGTTGCCCGAGTGCTGATGCCTGCATCTCGCCGCCTGGGCCGAGCAGGCTCAGGCAGAGGCGGCCAACAGGCCACTGCCCAGAAAATCGTTGTCGTCCCGTGCCCCGGGCAGCACGAAGAAGTAGCCACCGCCCACCGGCTTGATGTACTCCTCCAGCGGCTCGCCGTCGAGGCGGCGCTGAACGGTGATGAATCCCGCCTCCAGGTCCGCCTGGAAGCAGAGGAACAGCAGCCCCATGTCGAGCTGGCCGTTGGCCTCGACGCCGTTGGAGTAGTTGAACGGTCGCCGCAGGATGCGATTCTTCTCGGTGGCGGGCGTGCGCGGATTGGCCAGCCGGATATGGGCATCGAGCGGGGTGATCTTGCCCTCCGGGTCCCGTGAGTAATCGGGGACGTCCTGCTCCCTGCCCTCGGCGGTGCTGTCGGAAAGCGGCGCACCGCTCATCTTGCGACGGCCGAAGATCATCTCCTGCTCATGCAGTGGCGTGCGATCCCAACGCTCGACGAAGTTGCGGATGATACGCGCCGCGAGATAGCTGCCGCCGCGAGCCCAGGCCGGTTCGTCGTGATCCCGGCCGACCCACACCAACTCGTCCATCAGCACGTCGTCACTGCCATCGGGGTTGGCGGAGCCATCCCGGAAGCCGAGGAAATTGCGGGCACTGCCGTCCACCTCGCCAGGGGCGGGTGGCAGCGGCGGCACGGTGCCTTCCTGTTTCCAGCGCACCATCAGCAGCCCCGGCGTGTTCTTGATGATGTCGCGCAGCGCGTGATAGCCGGTGTCCAGGGTGTTGGCGCAGATCTGGAGCGCCAGGTCGCCGTGGCAGCGTGCGGCGTCCAGCGCGTCGTTGGGAAAGCCCTCCATGCGCTGCAGGCGCTGCGGCCGGGCGCTCGCCAGGCCGTAGCGCTTGTCGAACAGGGAGGCGCCCACCGCGAGGGTCATGGTCAGGCCGTCAGGCGCGATCACGGGACCCAGGATGCCGGAATCCGGTGGCGGAAACAGCGGGTCGCGTTCGGGAATCCTGCCGCCCTGGGTCAGAAAGGCCATCCGCTCGGTCAGTATCTTCAGCAACCTTTCCAGGTCGTCTCGGTCCCGTGCCAGGACGTCGAACGCGACCAGCATGCCGGTGGCCGGGCGGGGGGTGACGACGCCCTGCTGATGCTCGCCGTGAAATGGGTAGCGCAGCTGCGCGTCCTGTTCCTGCGGCGCGCTGGTCACGTCCTGGCCATGTCCGCTGGCGGCCCGGGCCGGGCAGGTGCCACTGAGCCCGATCCCGCCGAGCCCCAGGCCAAGGCCGGTCAAGCCGGCGCCCTTGAGGAAGCGACGGCGTTCACGATGGGCGGGCGCGGGCGTGTCCGCTGGGGGAAGTGCTGTCTGGGAACGGTCTGTCCGTCGATGAAAGGGACAGCCTGAATGACGATCGAACTGACTCATGAGCGATGACCGATGTCGATTAACCTTCCAGGGTAAGGGTTTGATTGATGCCGGCGAGCGAGTCGGCCAGGGTGCCGGTCGCCTGCAGCAAGGCCCCGGCGGCGACGCCGGATGGCGTCGACGAATTGATGGCCGCCGGAAGGTCCCGCTGTAGCGCCTTCAGATTGGCCTGCAGGGTCTGTTGGACGGCGGGAGACCGATGCTCCAGCAGTGGCGACAGCAGCGAGACGATCTTGTCGGCTCCCTCCGTCAGGGCGACGAGATCGGCGAGATCCCGACCCGCGATGGCGCTGTCGTCGCGGTGGTGGTCGAGCCACGCTTCCAGCACGCGGGAGGTGCCGGCGGCCAGCTGGGCCGGCGGGATCGAGGCGTGCTTCAGCCGCTCGGCGAGAGTGTCCACATCGGCAACCAGCTGCGCGGCCACGGGATTCAGGCCAGCGGTACCCTGATGCCCGAACAGCCCGGCGGCGAGCCGGTGGAAGCCGACGAAGGCAGGGTCCGCTTCGCGCTGTTCGAAGTCGTCGGCGCGGGCGTTCAGGCGCTGATCGATATCGCTGTAGAGCCCGATGGGCATGGCGAGATGCAGGTCGATGCGACGCGCTTCCCGATAGGCCCGGCGGGCGGCATCGAGATCGTCGGCGGCGACGGCGTCGCGCAGATCGACGGCGCTGGTGCGGAGCTTCCGCAGCTGCAGCGTGGTATAGACTTGGTACTCGGCCAGCGGCCCGACAAAGGCGGTCGCCGGAAGGGTGGAAGCCGGCGCGCTCGAATCGCCGGCGACGACATGCAGGGTGCCGCGTGGATTGCTGAGCAGGCCGCAGGTCATCACGTAATCACCCGCCTTCAGCGTCGCGGTCAGCGGCTGGCGCAGGCCGGGCGCGATGTTCTCTCGCTCCGCGAGCACCATCACGCCGTCGATGATCTCCCATTCGATGGCACGGTCCGACCGGTTCACCACGGTGAACGTGCGCTGTCCGGCAGGCACTTCCAGGCGGTTGGGCTCGCAACCGCTGGCGGTCACCTCGATGACCTGGCCGTCGTCGCCGACCGGATTTGCGGCGCGCAGCGAGAGCGTGAAAACACCCAGGGCGATCAGCATCAGCAGAAACGAGACCGCCATCCCCAGGCGCAGGGTGCGGGGGGAGGGCGGTGCGATGGAAGCGGACTGCGACATGGCTCAGGCTCTCCCGTGCCGGGGCTGGGTCGTCGCCGATGTCCGGGTCGATGACGGGCGAAGCCACAGCAGCCACGACGCGACCGCCAGATAGCCGATATAAGCCACGAATTCACTCACCGTGGGGGCCGGTTGGTAGCCGAAGATGCCTGAAAACAGCGACCCCAGAGGCGTGTCCAGCGGCAGACGGTCGCTCAGGTCGAAAACCACCTTCTGGGCGTGATTCCAGAGGCCCGCTTCATGCAGCGCGCGTACCGAGCCGGCGAACAGGCCGGCCGCCACCAGCAGGATGAACAGGCCGGTGAGGCGGAAGAAATGCGCCAGCGGCAGCCTCAAACTGCCACGATAGAGGGCCAGGCCGGTGACGGCAGCGACGATCAGGCCCAGTAGCGCGCCCAGCGGCGCCTCCGAGCTGCTGCTCTGCTGGAACACCGCCAGCAGAAAGAAGATGGATTCCAGTCCCTCGCGCGCCACGGCGAGGAAGACCATGGCGATCAGCGCGTAGGTGTGACGGCGTCCGCGATGGAACGCCTCGTCGAGCGCCCGGGTGAGGTCCCGCCGCATGCCGCTGGCGGCGCGGCGCATCCACATCACCATCCAGGTCAGCACGCCGACGGCGAGAAAGCCGACCAGGGCCTCGAACAGCTCCTGTTGACGCTGCGGGAATTCGGCGCTGGCGAACTGCAACCCCGCGCCAACGAACAGGGCGAGGGCGACCGCCAGGAAAATGCCGATCCATACCGCGGGCATCCAGGCGCCACGGCCGGTCTGACGAAGATAGCTGGCGATGATGCCGACGATCAGGGCTGCTTCCAGCCCCTCTCTCAGCATGATCAGAAACGGTACCAACATGGCAGAAATCCAATGGTGGATCGCGGTGAACGACGACGAGACGACAAGGGTACGATAACGGTGTGAATGATACTTGTTATCACCTCCGTCCGGTAACACTTTTTCACGTTCTGCTCGAATCGCGACACCGTTGGAGCGTGAGGACGACGATCTGTTCTGAAAACGACATCGGAGTGCCTAATGACGATGACGATGTCGCGCAGAGATAAAAACGCATGCGTCGCATGGTCACAGGGATTAAAGTCGAAACAGGCCGGTCGAGATGCTGAAAAGTCACGTGACGGTCTCAGTCCAGCGTCGTTCGACGCCGATAGAAGTCGCCGTGGACCGAGAGCGACAGACACCAGGGAACCGCAATAACAATAACCGCCGAACCATCCTTGGAGGAGACATGAAATGGCAATCACCCCCGCTCGTGGTAGCGCCCCCGCCGGCGCCGTGCCCGAACCGCAGACGCTCGGCTTCCTGCTACTGGAAGATTTCACCCTGATCTCCTTGGCATCGGCTATCGAGCCGTTGCGGATGGCCAATCAACTTGCCGGACGCGAGCTCTATCGCTGGTACGTGATGACCATGGATGGCGCTCCCGTTCGGGCGAGTGACGGCATGCAGGTGACACCGGATGCCAGTGCCCATTCGCCGCTGAGGCTGGATTGGCTGGTGGTATGCGGAGGTGTCGCTCCCCAGCGCTCCGTCACCCCGGCCCTGCTGACCTGGCTGCAGAGTCGTCAGCGCCAACTGCGGCGGGTGGGGTCGGTCTGTACCGGCAGTTGGGCCCTGGCCCAGGCGGGGCTGCTGAACGGTTACGACGCCAGTATCCACTGGGAGTGTCTGGCCGCGATCCAGGAGGCCTATCCGCGTACCGCTTGGAGTACCCGGCTGTTCTCGATTGATCGCGACCGCTTTACGGCCTCGGGCGGTACGGCACCGTTGGACATGATGCTCAACCTGATCGGGCGCGACCACGGTCGAGAGCTGTCGGCGGCCATTTCCGAGATGTTCATCTACGAGCGGGTCCGCGGCGAGGAGGATCAACAGCGAGTGCCGCTCAAGCACGTGCTGGGCACCACGCAGCCGAAGCTGCTCGAGATCGTGGCGTTGATGGAAGCCAACATCGAGGAGCCGATCGAGCTCGATGAGCTGGCCAGCTACGTGGATGTCTCTCGGCGCCAGCTCGAACGTCTGTTCCAGCGTCATCTGCACTGTTCTCCGTCGCGTTACTACCTCAAGCTTCGGCTGACGCGAGCGAGGCAACTGCTCAAGCAGACGCCATTGCCGATCATCGAGATCGCCTCCGCCTGCGGTTTCGTCTCCACCCCTCACTTCTCGAAGTGCTACCGCGAGTATTTCGGCACGCCGCCGCGTGAGGATCGTGGCGAAACGCTGAAGATTCGTCGACTGGAGCCTGCGGTGATTCCGTTGGCGGACGACGACCCGCTGATGCAATCCAGCAGTGCAACGGTGGCGTTGAGCCACGCCCGGGGGGAACCGACCTACGCCAGTATCGCGCTGGGCTGAGAATGACGATTTCCACGCCTGGATCGGGCGGCCATCGTGCCGTCCGTTCGCGGCCAGCTGTCATTGCGACGCCTGGCCTGTCCCACGGGCGAAGCCTAGATGACGACTCTGGCCACGATCACCACGACCCCGAACGTGAGCACCCCGCCTACCACCGGCCAGCCCAGTGAGCGGGTCTTGCGCCAGACGACGAGCGTGACGCCCAGTCCGACCACCGTCGCCAGCCAGCCGGCCAGATCCGGCGTGCGCGGCACCAACGAGACACCCAGTACAGCAGCGATCATCATCGGACCCAGCACCACCAGCCACTTTGGCAGCACATCGACGGCGGCATCCCCGTCGCGGCGTTTCAGGCGCTGCTGCATCCAGATCAGTGGCAGCAGTCGGATCAGATAGGTGCCCAGCGCGGCGACGATCATGGCGATCCAGAGCTCGAAGCTCATCGGCGTTTCCCTCCTACCGGTCTGACTCTCTCCGGCAGCCGGATCAGATAGAAGCAGAGTGCCCCGCAAGCGGCAGCCAGCGGGATCCCGATATTGGTCAACCCGGTCAGGGTGCAGAGCAGAGCGGCGACGATACTGATACCGAGTGCGAGCGCCCAGCGCCTGGAGGTGAAGCGCGGCACGATCAACACCAGAAATAGTGCCGGCAGCGCAAACGGCATCACCTCGCCCAGCAGGGGCCAGCGGTGGGTCAGCCACTCACCGGCGACCGCGCCCAGCAACGAGCCGGCAATCCAGCTAAGCCAGGCCAGCAGGGCGGCGCCGAAAAACCAGCCGACGCGCTGCGCTGCGGGCAACTGCGGTAACCGGCTGTGGGCCAGCGCGAAGATCTGGTCGGTCAGACCGTGCATCAACCATGGCCACCAGCGACTTTTCGGCAGCCAGGGCGCGATATTGGGGGCGTAAACGACATGGCGCACGTTGATCAGCAGCGTCAGCGCCACGGTCAGCCACAGGGGAGAGCCGCTGGCGACCATGCCGACGAACAGGAACTGCGAGGCTCCGGCATAGATCAGCGTCGAGATCGCCAGCGTCTCGGCAGTGCTGAAACCCGCCTGTGTGGAGATCAATCCGAACGAGACGGCCACCGGGATGTAGCCACCCAACAGCGGCACCGCTTCACGGACGCCGATCAACCAGCCGCTCGAGGGTGACGGCATGTCGGTGTCAGGCATTCGATGGTTCTCCCCTGGCGTAGACGATGGTGACCAGCAGCGTTGCACCCGTGTCGCTGGCACGATAGACGTGAGGTTGATCGGCGGCGAACGTGAAAATCTCTCCGGCACCAAGCGGGTGCGGCTGTTCCGGGGGGCCGACCGATCCCCGACCCTCGACGACCTGCAGGGTTTCCCGCGTTCCTGGCGCGTGAGCCTCTGCCTGTCGAACCGTCCCGGGCGCGCAGCGCATCAGGTAGACATCGACTGCCGGCTCATCGTGATGCCGGTGATGACTCTGCTCGATCAAGCGCACGCTGATCCCGTTCTCCTCCACCGGTGTCGCGACGGGCGCCACCAGGGTGCCGAACGGTACCCCGAGCCGCTTCGCCAGGCGCCACAGCGTGTCGATGGTCGGGTTGCCGGCCCCCTGCTCGAGGCGGGACAGGTTTGACTTGGCGATCTCCGCCTGAGCCGCCAACTGCGTCAACGACAGGCCACGTGCCTGACGCAGCGCCTGAAGATGTCGTCCCAGGGTTTCCAGCGCGATCTTGTCCATGGATGAAGGAGTCCAGTCGTTCTTTATATAGAGCGTTCTATATAAGGAACGCCTTGGCGTCAATAACGCACCCACTCGATGGCTTCCGGAGCCGGGAGTCTGTCGCAGGCAGGCAAGTCGGCTTGACGCAATCGGAACACTGGAATTCGCTTTCGGTCGGCGAGGGGAGGGAGCGCGGGGATATGCTGCGCGGAACGATCGTCTTCGGGCTTCCGGCCACACGCCGCGACGGCTGCGAAAGGCGCACAAAACCCAGGAGGAGTTCCGCATGTCGACGTCATCTCTGCACGACGATGCCATCATCATCGATGGCCTGATCATCGCCAAATGGGATCGGGCCCTGTTCGAGGATATGCGCAAGGGCGGGCTGACGGCCGCCAACTGCACGGTATCGGTATGGGAGGACTTCGAGTCCACCGTCGACAACATCGTCGCCGTCAACCAGCTGATGCGCGACAACGCCGAGCTGGTGCGTCCGGTGCACACCACCCGAGATATCACCCGGGCCAAGGAAGAGGGCAAGACTGGCATCATCCTCGGGTTTCAGAACGCCTACGCCTTCGAGGACAAGCTGGGCTACATCGAGATCTTCAAGAAACTCGGCGTGGGCATCACCCAGCTCTGCTACAACACCCAGAATCTGGTCGGTACCGGCTGCTACGAGCGCGACGGCGGTCTCTCCGGCTACGGCCGCGAGGTGATCGCCGAGATGAATCGGGTCGGCATGATGTGCGACCTCTCTCACGTCGGCTCGAAGACCTCCGAGGAGATCATCCTCGAATCGAGCAAGCCGGTCTGCTACTCCCACTGCCTGCCCAGCGGGCTCAAGGAGCACCCGCGCAACAAGTCCGACGAAGAGCTCAAGTTCATCGCCGATCACGGCGGTTTCGTTGGGGTGACCATGTTCACGCCCTTCCTCAAGGCGGGCGTCAACGCCACCGTCGAGGATTACGTCGAGGCGATCGTCTACATCATGAACATCGTCGGCGAGGATGCCATCGGTATCGGTACCGACTTCACCCAGGGCCAGGACGAAGCCTTCTTCGAGTGGCTGACCCACGACAAGGGCTACGCCCGCCGCCTGACCCGCTTCGGCGAGATCATCAATCCCAAGGGCATCCGCACCATCGGCGAGTTTCCCAACCTGACCCAGGCGCTGCTGGACCACGGACTCTCCGAGCCGGTGGTGCGCAAGATCATGGGGGAGAACTGGGTGCGGACGTTGAAGGATGTTTGGGGCGAGTAAGCCTCCGAGCCTATTGCGCTCGCGGGCGCGTTGTTGCGCATTGGGTCGCCATGCTCATGAACAAACACGTTTACTCCGCTGGCTCCCCAATCCGCGCCTAGCGCCCGCTTCGCTCATGACGGCTCCGCAAGGCCCGCGGAGTCGGCTGGAGGCCCCAAACCATCATTCTGCTCTTAGCCCGCGGCTAGAAGCGCCGCCCAAGAACAACTTCAGAGGTAACCGATATGACCCAGATGGCCCCCGAACTGCCGATCAGCGTCGATAGCGACACCGGTGTCTGGACCACCGATGCGCTGCCGATGCTCTATGTGCCGCGCCACTTCTTCATCAACAACCACGTCGCCATCGAAGAGGCGCTGGGGGTGGAAGCCTACGCCAAGATTCTCTATGACGCCGGCTACAAGTCCGCCTGGCACTGGTGCGAGAAGGAGGCCGAGCTGCACGGTCTCGAGGGCGAGGCGGTCTTCAAGCACTACATGAAACGGCTGTCGCAGCGCGGCTGGGGGCTGTTCGTCACCGAAGCGATCGATCTCGACGCCGGCACGGCCAGGGTGCGCCTGGAGCACTCCTGCTTCGTCTACCAGCTCGGCAAGACCGGCAAGCGCGAGGAGTACATGTTCACTGGCTGGTTCGCTGGCGCCATGGACCAGATTCTCGAAGCTCGCGGCAGCAGCCTTCGCACCGTGGCCGAGCAGACCCAGAGCGGGGCCGAGGCGGGCTGCGAGGTTGGCTACTTCGATGTCACGCCGCGCTGACGGCGGCCCTGATACGTATCGCGACAGCTATCAATAATTCAAGCAATTCCGTGTACTGAAGAACTCGTGGCGGCCGCACCTGACCCAGGGGCAGTGAGAGTTCGAGGAGATGACCGGCCATGGCTCATGAAGCCCTGTTCAAACCGATCCAGATCGGCAAGTTGACCATCCGCAACCGCGTGGTGAGCACCGCTCACGCCGAGGTCCACGCCACCGACGGCGGCATGACCACGGATCGCTACGTCAAATACTACGAAGAGAAGTCGAAGGGCGGTTGCGGGCTCTGCATCTGCGGCGGCTCCTCGCCGGTCTCCATCGACAGCCCGCAGCAGTGGTGGAGTTCGGTCAACGTCGCCACCGATCGTATCATTCCCCACTTCCAGAATCTTGCCGACGCTGTGCACAAGCACGGCGGCAAGATCATGATCCAGATCACCCACATGGGGCGGCGCTCGCGCTGGGACGGCCACAACTGGTCGACGCTGCTGTCGCCGTCGGGCATCCGTGAGCCGGTTCACCGCGCCACCTGCAAGACCATCGAGGAGGAGGAGATCTGGCGCATCATCGGTGATTTCGCCCAGGGGGCGCGGCGGGTCAAGGAGGGCGGTCTCGACGGCTGCGAACTCTCCGCGGTCCACCAGCATCTGATCGACCAGTTCTGGAGCCCGCGGGTCAACAAGCGCACCGACCAGTGGGGCGGCAGCTTCGAGAATCGCATGCGCTTCGGCATGGAGGTGCTCAAGGCGGTGCGTGCCGAAGTGGGCGACGACTTCTGCGTCGGCATGCGCATCTGCGGCGACGAGTTCCACCCCGACGGTCTGTCGCACGACGACATGAAGCAGATCGCCGCCTACTACGATGCCACCGGCATGGTCGATTTCTTCGGCGTCATCGGCTCGGGCTGCGACACTCACGACACGCTCGCCAACGTCATCCCCAACATGTCCTATCCGCCGGAACCGTTCCTGCACCTGGCGGCGGGTATCAAGGAGGTGGTCTCGGCTCCGGTCATCCATGCCCAGAACATCAAGGACCCGACCCAGGCCGAGCGCATCCTCGAGGGCGGCTACGTCGATCTGGTAGGGATGACACGGGCCCATATCGCCGATCCCCACATCATCGCCAAGATCAAGGCGGGTCAGACCGACCAGATCCGCCAGTGCGTCGGCGCCAACTACTGCATCGACCGCCAGTATCAGGGGCTCGACGTGCTCTGCATCCAGAATGCGGCGACCTCGCGGGAGTACATGGGACTGCCGCACATCATCGAGAAGAGCGCCGGGCCCAAGCGCCGCGTGGTGGTTGTCGGCGGCGGCCCCGGAGGCATGGAGGCAGCGCGCGTGGCGGCGGAGCGCGGCCACGACGTCACCCTGATCGAAGCCCAGCCCCAGCTTGGCGGCCAGATCACCCTTGCCGCGCGGGCACCGCAGCGCGACCAGATCGCCGGCATCACCCGCTGGTACGAGATGGAACTGGCGCGCCTCGGGGTCGATGTCCAGCTCGAGACCCGCGCCGACGATTCGGTGGTGCGCGACCTGCAGCCGGACGTAGTGGTGCTGGCCAACGGCGGCCATCCGTTCCTCGAGCAGGTGCCCGAGTGGGGCTACTCGGACAATCCTGAGGAGAGCCTGGTGGTCAGCAGCTGGGACATCCTCGGCGGCAAGGTCGAGCCGGGCAAGAACGTGCTGGTCTACGACACCATGTGCGAGTTCAGCGGCATGTCCACCGCCGACTATCTCGCCAGCAAGGGCTCGACGGTGGAGATCGTCACCGACGACACCAAGCCCGGCGTGGCGATCGGCGGCACCACCTTCCCGACCTACTACCGCAGCCTCTATCAGCAGTCGGTGGTGATGACCGGCGACCTGGGGCTGCACAAGGTCTATCGCGAGGGCGACAAGCTGGTGGCGCTGTTCGAGAACGAATACACCGGCGAGCACGAGGAGCGGGTGGTCGATCAGGTGGTGATCGAGAACGGCGTGCGTCCGGACGAGTCGCTCTACTACGCGCTCAAGGAGCGTTCGCGCAACAAGGGCCAGATCGATCTCGAGGCGCTCTACGCGGCGACGGCGCAGCCGACCCTGGCCGAGAGCGGCGATTTCGCGCTGTTCCGGATCGGTGACTGCGTGGCGCAGCGCAATACGCATGCGGCGATCTATGATGCGCTCCGCCTCTGCAAGGATCTGTGAGGGGAACGGACTGCGCTCGACGATACGGCGTTGAATCCCTCTTCGCCATGCTTATGGACAAACACGTCCACTCCGCTGGCTCCTCGGCATTCGCCTGGGCTACGCGCCCCGGTCATGCCATCGCTCGTAGCCGTTCCATAGCGAAGGTGGGCGGCAGGACATCGCTGGCTGAAAGCGTCGATATGACCGATACAGCGACTTTTTCGGAGAAGCACCATGTTGCAGACGCTACTCCCCATTCTGATCTTTGCCGCGCTGGCGGTGGGTGCGGCGGGCGCGGTGCGTCGCACCCGGCTGTGGCGCCAGGGGCGGCGCACGCCGATGCGGTGGCATCGGCTCGCGCTGATGCCCAAGCGCTATCTCAACGACCTGCACCATGTCGTTGCTCGCGACAAGGCGATCGCGCACACCCACGTGGCCACCGCCGGCGGCTATGTCGCGGCCATGGCGCTGGCGCTGGTGGTGCATGGATTCGGCTGGCGCAATCCGATTCTGGGCGGGCTGCTGCTGGCGGCGAGCCTGGTCATGTTCATGGGCACCATTGCGGTAAACCTGCGCCGGGTGAATCCGCCGGCCAAGCTATCCAAGGGGCCGTGGCAGCGCCTCTCCAAGAGCCTGATCGCCTACTCGGTGGGCATGTTCCTGGTGAGTCTACCGCTGGTCGGAGTAGCGCCGACCGTGCTCGGCGGCGGGGTACTGGCGATCGTGCTCGCGGCCGTGCTGGTCTGGGGCTTGCTGGAAATGGTGGTCGGCATGGGCTGGGGCGGGCCGATGAAGCACGCCTTCGCCGGCTCTTTCCATCTGGCCTTCCACCGGCGCCCCGAGCGGTTCGATGACAACCATCCGGACGCGTCCCCGAAAAAGACACATGACGTCCATCGCGGCAGCCGCTCCACCGCGCTCTTCCCGCTGGACCTCACGGCGAAGACGCTGGGCGTGGAGAAGCCCGCCGATTTCCAATGGGAGCAGCTGCTCGGGTTCGATGCCTGCGTCCAGTGCGGCCGCTGCCAGAGCGTCTGCCCGGCCTACGCTGCCGGCCAGCCGCTCAACCCCAAGAAGCTGATCCAGGACATGGTCGTGGGCATGGCCGGCGGCAGCGATTCCCGCTACGCCGGCTCCGGCTATCCCGGCATCGAGGTCGGCAAGCACCATGGCGGTCCCTCTGATGCCATCGTGCCGCAACTGGTCGAGGCGCAGACGCTGTGGGCCTGCACCACCTGCCGCGCCTGTGTCGAGGAGTGCCCGATGATGATCGAGCACGTCGATGCCATCGTCGACATGCGCCGTTTCATCACACTGGAGCGGGGCGAGACCCCGGAGAAGGGCGCGGTGGCGATCGACAACCTGATCGCCACCGACAACCCCGGTGGGCTCGACAACGCTTCGCGCCTCGACTGGGCGGCGGATCTCGAGCTGCCGCGCATCCAGGATCGCCCCGAGGGGGTCGACGTGTTGCTGTGGCTCGGCGACGGCGCCTTCGACATGCGCAACCAGCGCACCCTGCGCTCGCTGGTCAAGATCCTGCGCGCCGGCGACGTCGATTTCGCCGTGCTCGGCGAGGAGGAGCGCGACAGCGGTGATGTCGCCCGACGGCTCGGCGACGAGGCCACCTTCCAGCGCCTCGCCGAACGCAATATCGCCACGCTTTCGCACTATCGCTTCGCGCGCATCGTCACCGCCGACCCGCACAGCTTCCACGTGCTGGGCCGCGAATACGGCGCCTTCGGCGGCGACTACGTGGTCAAGCACCACTCCACCTTCATCGCCGAGCTGTTCGATGGCGGGCGCATCAGCGTGACAGCCCCGGCCCAGGCGGAGAGCGTTACCTATCACGACCCCTGCTATCTGGGCCGTTACAACGGTGAATTCGCCGCGCCGCGCCAGGTGCTTGCCGCCCTCGGGCTGGAAGTCGCCGAGATGGAGCGCTCCGGCTACCGCTCGCGCTGCTGTGGCGGTGGCGGTGGTGCTGCGCTCTCCGACGTGCCCGGCCGCGCGCGTATCCCCGATATGCGCATGGAGGACGTGCGCGAGACCGGGGCGACCACTGTCGCCGTGGCCTGCCCGCAGTGCACCGCGATGCTCGAAGGCGTGGTCGAACCGCGCCCGCGCATTCGCGATCTCGCCGAGATGGTCGCCGACGCGCTGGTCGAGCCGACAGCGGCGATGAACGCCACCAGCGCGCCAAGCCAAAGCCGCGAGGAGGAACCGGCATGAGTGTCCGACGACTCGACCCCCACGCCGAGCGCGCCCGGCGTAACCGTCTGCACCCGCGCCACCACGAGTTCGCCCGGCCGGCGTGGCGCTGGACCAGTGCCGACGGCGTGACGCGCATCAATCCGCATGCCCTCGGCGCGATCGGCCCCAACGGCATCAAGCGCATCGATCGCAGCGGCGCTGCGGTGGAGGCGAGCCCCGCGGGGGGCGCGTCGACGAGTGCGGAACCGGCGCGGCGTCAGATCGTTATCGATCAGCCGGTGGGCCATGTCGTGGTGGTGCCGGAGTTGCCGGAAGGGCGGCTCAACGATCACGACCGCGACCTGTTCGGCCTCGCCCGGCAGCTCGCCGACGGCCATGACCTGGCGGTGACGGCGGTGACCTTCCTCAGCGGTGTCTCCGGGTTCGAGGACGCCGGTGCTGACCGCGTCGTCGATCTCTCCGCCATGGTGACCGAAGGCTACGACCCGGAGCCGCGCCTGGCGGCGCTTGTCGACGTCGAAGCGGCGCTTTCGCCCCGGCACTGGATCTTCGCCGATTCGCTGCCGGATGGCGGCGATCTCGGGCGGCGGCTGGCAGCGCGTCTCCTGCCTCAGAGCGCGAGTCAGGGCGCGAACGCTAGCGTGGGCGATGCCCGCCCGGCGACCCGGGTCTGGCAGCTCAGTGAGGGCAAAACGCTCTCCCGCGCAGGGGACCGTCAGGACATCCTGCGCGACGTCGCCCGGGTGCTGCTGGCGCTGCCCGAATGTGCCGAACCGGTCAGCGAGACGCGTCACGAGGCGCGGGTCATCGAGCTGGCGACGATGGGCGGGGAGCTCTCGTCGGCAGCAAACGAAGCGCCGGCGTCCGGGGTCATCGACCGTGGCCGGGTCGCCGTCGACCCCCAGGAGATCCCGCTGGCCCAGGCGCCGTTCATTCTCTCCGCCGGCCGCGGCATCAGCGACTGGGAAGGCTACCACCACGCCGCCCGGGTGTTGGGGGCCAGCGAAGGCGCCTCGCGGGTGGCAGTGGATGACGGCTACATGCCGCGTTCGCGCCAGGTCGGCGCCACCGGCACCTTCGTCACCGCGAGCTGCTATGTCGCAGTGGGCATCTCCGGGGCGGTGCAGCATCTGCAGGGGATCGCCAAGTGCCAGCGGGTGATCGCGATCAACAACGACCCGAGCTGCGACATGGTCAAGCGCGCCGACCTGGCGCTGATCGCCGACGGCGACGCGGTGCTGGCGGCGGTCTGCGAGCGCCTCGGCCAGCCGCGAGACCAAACTGGTTCGGACGGGTCTTGGACGGACGAGGAGTCGCGACATGCCGCAGCCTGAACCCCAAGCCGCAGCGGGAACGCCCCATGACGTGAAGACCGCGGTGCTGGTGTCGAGCGGCCGCCACCCGGTCTCTGGGCGCGCCGGGCGCGCCCGCGAGGATGCCCGTGCCGTCGAGATGGGCCTGTCGCTGGTCGGCGCCGATCTCTCGCTGGTCCATGCCGGCGACCCGGAGCAGGCTTCGCTGCGGGAGTGTCTGGAAGGGTATCTGGGGATGTATCATGGCCTCGACGACGATCGCGACGGGCAGCTGTCGCTGCTGCCGCTGCGTGCCGGCGAGGATGCGTTACCGCTGCTGGCGGCGTGGCTCGAGCGCAGCGGCGTGAGACTGGCGTTGACCGGCCAGCGCGCCGAATGTGGCGAGGGTTCGGGCATGGTGGGGTATCTGCTCGCCGAGCGGCTGGGCTGGGCGATCGCCACCGGCGTTGCCGCCATCGAACGCTGCGACGCGGAGAGCGTGACGGTGCTGCAGGCGCTGCCCCAAGGCCAGCGCCGGCGACTCGAAATCCGCCTGCCGTGTCTGATCGCGGTGGACGCTGTCGCCGAGGCGCCACGTCAGAGCGCCTTCGGCCCGGCGCGGCGCGGGCGCATCGAGACCGTCGACGATCTGCTGCCCGCGGACGAATCGCGCCTCGACACCGGCAGCGCCGACTGGCAGTGGCAGCCGGCACGGGCGCGGCCCAAGCGGCTCAAGGTGGTGAAATCCACCAATGCGCGGGACCGTTTCAAGGCCGCCGCGGCCAAGTCCTCCGCGTCCGGTGGTCAGGTGCTGACCGATCTCTCGCCGGAGGAGGCCGCCGAGAAGCTGATCGATTATCTGCGGGCGGAAAAGATCCTCGCGCAGGATGATCAGTAGTCCATCAGATGGGGTACGACGCGTGCCGGATCGACGGCATGAAGGCGACCGTCGCGAAAATGCTCGGCGCGACGAGCGGTATAAAGCCCGTACGGCAGGACGCCGGCAGCATCATCGGCGTCAGATTGTCCAGAATCAGATGAGATCGTCCCGATAGGCAAAGGCAACTGCGTGGGTCGTCGGTAGCCTGGGGGTTCACGCTGCCAGCACCGCGAGCGGCAGGTGTGCCAGGTGCCAAAGACGGGGGAGCGAAGAGCGATCTCGAGCATGCGTCCCCATGAGTGACACCAAACTTCCTGAAACCGACATGGCGACGTTTCGGGTATCGACGACGCCTGTCACGATGCGATAGATAATAGAACGCGCGGCCGGCTCGATAGCCATGCCTTGGTCGCGGCATGCACGGCAACAATGTCGAACGGAGGTGGATCATGATGATCGTCGATCTCATCGATGGCGAGGACTTTCGTCAACGGCTGGTCTCGCTGGGGGTGCGTATCCCCGAGGAGGCGTGCCCCGAGAGCTGCGCTCGACTGGCGGCGGGGTGTCATCGCGCGCGAGGCGTCGAGGGTCTGGAGCCCGCCATTCGCGATCTGATGCAGCATACCGACGTGATGCTGCCATCCGTTCGCGAGGCGATCGAGCGCCATCTGCTGCCCATCTTCGGCAGCCCCTGAGGTTGCGGTCGCGCGCATCGTCGCACCTAGGGTTACGGTGTCGTGGATCCTTGCCTATGCTGGGAGAGGCAACTGACGCGATACAGGAATCGGCAGCATGGAGATGGGACTCTGCACCTGGACGCTCGGTATCGGCGATCTCGAACTGCTGATGGACAAGGTGGTCGAGCTGGGGTTCGATGGCGTCCAGATCGACGAGCTTTGGGAGCATGCCTCCCCGGCGGCGATCCGGGACTCACTGGCGCGCAGGGAGCTTGCGCTGATGGCCGTGGATGCCCGGCGGATCAGCCCGCAGGTCGGGGAAGCGCCGGACGTCGCGCAGGGCTTGGACGCCTATCGTCAGGTCATCGACCGCGCCGCCGAACTCGAGGCGCCCGTCGTCACGCTGTCGATGCTGTCGCTGTGGATTCGGGGCCACGCCACGCCCTTCGACGCCCTGTCGGCGGCGTGTCGCGAGCTGGCCGACTATGCCGCCGAGCGGGACATTCGATTGGTCTATGAAGTCGTCAACCGCGACGAAGCGCCGATGATTCACACGGTCGAGGAGGCCAACCGGTTGGTAGGGCAGGTGGCTAGAGCCAATTTCGGGCTGGTTCTCGACAGCTACCACCTGCATTTCGAAGAGATGGACCCGGTCGCGGCGATCGAGTCGAGCCGCGACGCCCTGGCGATCTACCAGGTGTCTGATTCCACGCGCGGCGGTATCGGCAGCGGTGGCGTGGATTTCGAAGCGCAGTTCGACGCACTCGCGCGGATCGGTTTCGACGGACCGGTGATCATGGAGTGCCTGCCGCCGATGCACGATCCCGTCTTGCCGGTGTCGAGCGAGGGCAACCGCCGCATTCTGGAAGACGAACTCATGCGCTCCCGGGAGATCTGGCGCGGCTACGTCCGTGCGCGCCGTTGAGCGCCGATGCGCGCTTCAGAGCCTCCGCAACCCCCACATGAAGTAGACGCCGCCGATCAACGCGGCGATCAGGCCCGCCGGCAGCTGATAGGGGAAGAACAGATTTCTGCCCAGCCAATCGGCGGTCACCATGACCAGCATCCCCAGCAGCCCGGCCCCGAGCAGTTGATGCCTGGCGCCGTGGAATCCCATCAGGCGCGCCATATGAGGAGCCATCAGGCCGACGAAGGAGAGCGGGCCGATGACCAGCGTCGCGGCGACGGTCAGCAGGGCGACCAGTGCCAGCAGCATCAGTCGGCTGCGATCCACGTCGACGCCGAGCGCCTTGGCGGTGGGCGCGCCCAACGGCAGCAATGTCAGCCAGCGCTGCAGCGGCAGCGTCAGCGCCAGCAGGAGGATGGCGATCGCCACGATCCAACTGCTCGAAGTGAGACTGGCGTAGTAGGTCGACCCACCCAACCACGAGAGCAACTGCTGCGCCCTGGGATCCTCGCTGGCCAGCACGATGGCACGCATGGCGTCCAGCAGCGAAGAGATGGCGATGCCGGTCAACAGCAGCCGCTCCGGTGCAAAGCCACTGCGGCGGTTGCAAACGATCAGTACCAATAGCGCAACGGAGGCCCCGCTGAAGCCCATTACGGAGCCGCTCAGTGGGGCGATGCCGAGCGGCAGCAACATCAGCGCAATCACGCCGATCGCGACGCCGGCACTGATGCCGAGGACCTCCGGACTGGCCATGGGGTTGCCGGTCATCCGCTGCAGCAGGGTGCCGGCGATGGCCAGCATCAGCCCCGCTGCCGCGGCCGTAGCCACTCGCGGCAACCGCCAATCGACGATGAGCGACAGGTCGCTGGTGCCTGCCAGACTGGGATACATGGCGTGGCTGTCGAGCATGAAGCCAACCAGTAGCGCCAACGTGCAGGCAACGACCGTCAACGCGGTCAGAGCCCACAGGCGTCGATGCGGTTGTGCCTGTCGCGGCATGGTCAGCCCCGTGCTGGGCGTTGGCCGTGATCCGCTGATCCGCAATCGCGGCAGTAGCCACAGCAGCAGCGGGGCGCCCAGCGCCGCTGTCATGGCGCCGGTCGGCAGCAAGGATGCCGTGAACGGGGCCAACTGCTGCACGGCGAGATCCGTCACTGCGAGCAGGAGCGCGCCCAGAATCATCGACCAGACGAGCCGCTGGGGAAGCGTGCGGGCACCGGAGAGCCGTGCGATGGCCGGAGAGGCGAGGCCGATGAAACCGATCAGGCCGATGGCACTGACCACGCAGGCGGTGATGAAGATCCCCAGGCCCAGGCCGGCGAAGCGCAGCTTGCGCAGCGAGATGCCGAGGCTCTTGGCGCCTTCCTCCTCGAGATCGAGCAGCGACAGCGGACGTAGCAGCAGCAGTGCCAACACCACCACGATGCCCAGGCGCAGCAGCAGGAATCGAGTGTCGTGCCAGCTATCCTGGGCTAGCGCCCCCGATCCCCAGATGAACAGCCCCGATAGGCTCTCCTGGTGAAACAGCAGCAGCGCACTGTTGATCGCGCTGAAATAGAGGCTGACCACCATCCCGGAGAGCACCACCACCATCGGCGCCAGGCGTCGCTTCCAGGAGAGCGCGAAGACCAGTAGCGTCGCCACGATGCCGCCGGCCAGGGCGATCCATTCCCTCCCGGCCAGCATCCAGCTCGGCGCCCATAGCGTCGCGACGACCAGCGCCAGCTGCGCACCACTGGTGACGCCCAGCGTTGCCGGCGACGCCAGCGGATTGCGCAACACCTGCTGCATCAGGCACCCCGCCAGGGCCAGGGCCGCGCCGCCCAGCAGCGCCACCAGCAGCCTCGGCATGAAGGTGTAGTGCATCACGATCTGACCGATCTGGTCATCGTCGGGGGCAACAATGGATTGCCACCAGTGTCCGGAAAGATCGCCGAATCGGGTATGCAGGGTCGCGGCTCCCAGGCAGATCGCCAGCAGCAGCAGGACGATGGCGAACCAAGCGGGAGAACGCGCGCGAAGCGTCATGGCGCCTGACCCTCGACGGACGAAGCGGGAGCCGCATCGGTGGTGAGGGCTTGGGTGCCGACATCGACCAGCGAACGGGTCAAGCGCTGCAGCGAGATCAGTCCGCCGTAGGGCCAGATGGGATCGATGAAGCTCACCCGCCCCGCGCGGACCGCCGGCAGGTGCTGCCAGATCTGATTGTCGCGCAGGGCCTCTTTCACGCCTCGGGGATAAGGCTTGATGACGACGATGCGCGCTTCGGGACGCTCGGCTAGTCGCTCGATCGGGATGCTGGCGTAGCCCCAGGCATTGGTCGGACCAGTCCAGGCATTGGTGAGGTCGGTACGGGAGAACAGCGTACCCACCATGTTGCCCTGGCCGAACACGCGGACGTGCTGGGCATCGCTGAACTGCACCAGATAGAGGGGCGTCTTCGTGCCTTGCAAGGCTTGGGTGGCGCGCTCGAGAATGGCGTCGGTTTCGTCGATCAGGGCTTCGGCCTGCGGCCGCCGGTCGGTCAGTCTCGCGATCTCGCGGGTCATCGCCAGCGTCGCCTCGTAATACGGCCGGTCGGTGTAGAAGTTGTCGATCATCCTGACCGGCATCAGACGCTCCAGGCGGGCGTTGTCGCGGGAGAACAGGGCGCTGGTCATCAATAGGTCGGGTGGATCCTGGGCCAGCAGTTCGAGGTTGGGCTCGTTGCGCAATCCCATGTCCAGCGTCGAACCGGAGACCGCTGGTGCCTTGACCCAGGCGTTGTAGTTGGGGATGTCCGACACCGCGTAGGGTTCGACCCCCAGGGCGATGAGGGTTTCGACGACCGTCCAGTTGGCGGCCGCGATCCGCAACGGTTTCGAATCGGCGTCGGCCTGGGCGTCCGCAAGCGCGGTGCTCATCCCCAGCAGCACGGCAACCGCAAGTGCGAGGAGAGCTGGAAAAGAGCGAACACGCGACAAAGTGACGGTTTCCTGGCGGCGGAAGGAGAGTGGCACGGCGCTCACCCGGTCATAAACACGGGCACCGGATGCGGCCTACGGGCGGTGATGGTAGATCGAATGACAATCGTTATCAATAAAGAGAGGAGACGCACTTCCTATTGAATACACATGGCAATGATTGTCATTTAGAATACTGTCGATAACAACGTCCGGCCGACGGCTGCCGGCTCCTACAACGCGATAAACGGGCATTCGATTCGATGAAACCAGGGAACACTCTCGCCGCCGTGAGCGGTACGCTGCTTTTTGCCTGTGCGGGAAGCGCACTTGCCCAGGAGCCGGCTGCGGCCAACGAAACCGTCGTGGTCACCAGCACGGCGCTCAAGGTCGACACACCGCTGCTGGAAACCCCGCGTTCGGCTTCTGTGGTCACCGACACCGAACTGGAGAGACGCGCGGTCAACAAGTATGACCAGGTTTTACGCTATCGTGCCGGTGCATTGTCGGCACCCTACGGGAATGACGCCAAGGCGGACTGGTTCTTCTTCCGCGGCTTCTCGGGTGAGGACTCAACCTATCAGGATGGATTGCGTCTGTTCCGCGAGGCCGGCTATCTATGGTGGAAAACTGAGCCTTTCGGTCTCGAGCGAGTCGATTTCCTGAAGGGGCCAGCATCGATCCTATATGGCGAGGCGCCTCCCGGGGGCATCATCAACGCCATCAGTAAGCGTCCAACCGATGAAACCCAGGGGTTGTTCGAAATCCAGGCCGGTAACAAGGGGCATCGGCAGGTTGGGATCGATACGTCTGGACCGGTCACCGACAGCGGCGATGTCCGCTACCGTCTCGTTGGATTGTTTCGTGACCAGGACGGTGAACTTGACGGTACCGACAACGAGCGAGTTTACTTCGCTCCCAGCCTGGCGGTAGATCTATCCGACCGGACAACCCTGACGCTGCTGGCAAGCTATCAGCGCGATCATGGCACGCCAGCAAATGTCTTCTATCTTCCCTACGGTTCCGTCAACGACACGCCGTTTGGCAAGGTGGATCGCGATACGGATCTCGGTGACAACGACAATGATCGTCTCGAGCACGAGCAGATTTCGGTCGGCTACGAACTCGAGCACACCTTCAACGATACCTGGGCGTTCCAACAGAACGCGCGGTTGAGCTCGCTCGATCTCTTCCTGCGTACTGCATATCCGTCATACATGACCGATGATCGCACCGCGCAGCGTGGCCTGACCTATCGCGATGGCAGCTACGACGCCTTCACCATCGATAACCGCATGATCGGTACCTGGTATACCGACAACACCGAGAACACGTTGTTGGTGGGGCTCGATTACCAGCACCTGGATGCCGATTATCTCAGCCGCGACAACTTCAACTACGGCATGATCGATATCTTCGATCCGGGCGATGTAACCACCAATCCACCCAGCAATCCGACATACTACGATCAGGGCAAGGAGCAAATCGGCGTCTACGTACAGGATCAGTTGCGCCTCTACGATCGCTGGATTCTATTGGCCGGGGCGCGACACGATAGCGTCGACGTCACCAACAAGCAGGAGGGTGGCGAGGATCAGAGTTACGACGATACGCAGATGTCCTATACCGGTGGCGTCATGTATCTGGGCGACTATGGTCTCTCGCCATACCTCAGCTACAGCGAGTCATTCACGCCAAACATCGGCAACGATCTGAATGGCGACGCTTACCAGCCTAGCGAGGGTAAACAGTGGGAGCTGGGGCTCAAGTACGCACCCAATTGGCTGGATGGTTATGTCACTGCAGCTGTCTTCGACTTGAAGGAGAGCGACACGCTCTATCCCAGCGGCGGTTCCTCAAGTAACCAGGGTGGGGAGCGTCATTCCCGAGGTTTCGAACTCGAGGGTGTGGGTTATGTCACTGACAACCTTCAGGTCACGGCAGCCTATACCTACACTGACGTGACGCTTGATGTCAGCGACACCCAGCAAGAACTCCGTGCAGGTCTCATTCCGCGTCACCAAGCTTCGCTGTGGCTGGATTACGACTTCTCCCATGGAACGCTGGCTGGACTGGGGCTTGGGGCCGGAGCGCGCTACATCGGTACCAGCGTGGACTCACCCCAGTACAGCGACACCACAGTGGCGGCCTACACGCTCTACGATGCGATGGTCAGCTATGCGGTCGACTCGCACTGGACCGCTCAGGTCAACGTCACCAATCTGACGGACGAAGATTACGTCAGCGGCTGCGACTACTGGTGCTACTACGGTGAATCCCGCAGTGTTATCGGCAGTCTGAAATATCGTTGGTAATACAGTTGTGCATTGAACGGGAGCCCGGCTCAACGCCGGGCTTTTTGTTGGATGACACCTGGCTCCCGGCAATCGCAGTCATCATCATGGCAATAATGATTCTCGTTTCTATTTATGTTGATGTCGGGACGCTATAGAATGGGCCCGCTTTTTACTTTGCCCGTCCATATCGATAGGTCCAAGGATAATGAACCCAGGTATCGCGTCTTCCGAGAACAGGCGCCTCTTTGGCAGGTTGGCTTTCGTTGCGGTCACCATGAGCGCGCCACCTGTCGTCACCACGAGCTGGGCCCAAAGCAGTCCTGGCGATAGCCAGTCCCTCGATACGGTGACCGTCACCAGCCAGGCGATCCTGACCCAAGGCGATACACTGCCGCCCGCCTATGCGGGCGGGCAGGTTGCTGCCGGGGGACGGATCGGGGTTCTCGGCGAGCAGGACACGATGGACGTGCCGTTCAATGTCATCAGCTATACGAGCGACCTGATAGAGAATCAACAGGCCGACACGCTGGGGGACGTGCTGCAAAACGATGCCTCGGTGATCGTCGGCAAGGGGTTCGGCAACTACTCGGAGTCATTCAAGGTCCGCGGGTTCGACCTGTACGGTGACGATATTTCCTACGGTGGGCTATACGGTGTACTGCCACGCCAGTTGATCAACACCAGCATGATGGGGCGGGTCGAACTGTTCAAAGGTGCCAGTGCGTTCGCCAACGGCGTACCCGCTGGCGGTTCCGGGGTGGGCGGCGCTGTCAACATCGAACCCAAGCGAGCAACCGACGAGCCAATCACGCGAGTTTCCACGGGATACCAGTCGGACAGCTATGGCGAGACGCAGCTCGATGTCGGTCGGCGTTTCGGCAATCAGAACGAATATGGGATTCGGGCCAGTATCAACCGCGGGCGTGGGGATACGGCCATCGACGACGAGAGCCGCAAGAATACCTCTGCGGTCGTGGGACTGGACTACCGTGGCGATCGCGCTCGGGCATCGCTGGATGTCGGTCACCAGAAATCGGTCATCGATGGCGGCCGCCTGAATGTGAACCTGACCAACTACACCGGCGATTCCGTACCTTCGGTGCCCGATGCCGACAGCAACTACACGCCAAGCTGGAATCGCTCGAGCCTGGAGACCAATTTCGCCATGCTGCGAGGCGAGTACGACTTCAGTGACTCCTGGACCGGCTATGCCGCGATCGGGGGCAATCGCACCCATGAGCGAAGTCTGGCCGGGTCGCCTAGCGTTACTAATGAAGATGGTGATGCTACGGTTTCCCAACTCGATACGGCCTACCAGTCGGAAACCTTCGCCAGTCAGGTCGGCTTGCGCGGACAGTTGGATACCGGACCGGTCTCGCATCAGGTGAACCTGGGTTATTCCAGCGTCTATTTTCGCAAGGATGTGGCTTTCGATGGAATTTTCACGGGAGCGCCGACCAACATCTACGACCCGGTCGACGTTCCAGTCCGCGAGCCTAATTTCCCAAGCGGTGATCTGAGTGACCCCACGACGACAGGGCGCACCTACAATAACGGCGTTTCTCTGTCGGACACACTGGGTTTCTTCGATGATCGTGTGCTGATGACGTTGGGCGGTCGATATCAAGAGATCGAGGTCAATAATTACAATGGGAATACGGGTATACGGGAAAACCGGTTTTCCAAGTCTCGCGTCACTCCGGTCTATGGCATCGTCTACAAACCCACGGATACTATTTCGCTCTACGCCAATCATATCGAGGCGTTACAGCAGGGCGAAACGGCCCCCGGTCTGAACAATTACCCAGATCTTACGAATCCCAATGAAATTCTGGGTATCGTACGCTCGAAGCAGGACGAAGTCGGCGCCAAGTTCGATTACGGCAATATCGGCGGTGGTATCAGTCTCTTCCAGATCGAGCAGCCGCAGGTCAGCATTGAGGACAATACCGCCGGCTACAACGGTGAGCAGCGCAACCGCGGCATCGAGTTGAGTGGCTACGGAGTGCCGCTGGATGGCGTGCGTGTGTTGGCGAGCGCGACCTTCATGGATCCGGAACTTCGCAACACGACCAATGGCGAGAACGATGGCAACGACGCGCCGGGCGTGCCGACATACCGCTATGTTCTGGGCGGTGAATGGGATATCCCCCAAATGGACCGGCTCACGGCGACCGGACGACTCATTCGCACCGGCTCACAGTACGTCGATGAGGCCAACAACCTCGAAGTCGATCCCTGGAATCGTCTCGACCTAGGCTTCCGCTACACCATGCCGCTCAATGAGGCGAGCCTGATCTGGCGCGCGGGCATCGACAACGTCACTGATGAAGATTACTGGGAGTCTGCCGCAACGACTGGTAACCAGACCCTGGTTCAGGGGGAGCCGCGTACGCTCAAGCTGTCGGCTACCGTCGAGTTCTGATTTCCCGGCGTTTCCGGGTACCGGTGCAAGGCGCCTCCTTCGGGAAGCGCCTTTTTCATGGGTGGATGGCTGGTAAAGCGTGGATCGCTTGCCGCTCAAGCCGTGCAGCGTTACTGCGAGGCGACCTGCAACTGAGGCGATGTCTCGACACCGAGGTTGGCCCGCAGTGTTTCGCTGTACCAGTTGACGAAATCGATGACGCCGAACTCGTAGGTCGTCGAATAAGGGCCGGGCTGATAGGCGCGAGAATTGATGCCGAGCTGGTTCTCCTCGGCCAGGCGGCGGTCCTGATCGTTGGTGGCGTCCCAGACCTGGCGCAGACGTTCGGGGTCGTAGTCGGTCCCCTCGACGGCATCCTTGTGCACCAGCCACTTGGTCGTGACCAGCGTCTCCTGCGGGCCCAACGGCAGTACGCGGAAGACCACGGCATGATCGCCCATGAAATGGTTCCAGGAATTGGGCAGGTGAAGGATGCGCAGCGAGCCCATGTCCGCATTGGGTATATGGCCCATCAGCTTGTTGCAGCCCGGCTTGCCATCCATGGTCATCGAGACGATGCCGTCGATCAGCGGCGTACGGGTGAGGCGATTGCGCTTGCCGAATCGGGCCAGCTGCCACGGTACCTCGCAGGTGGTCCAGTCGGCCTGCTTGCGGGCGACCAGATCTCGGTACTCGCCGGTGGAGCGGGGGTCGTTGGTATCGTCGAATTCGATCAGCGAGTTGAGCAGTTCGGGATGGGCGCCGTTGCAGTGGTAGCACTCGCGATTGTTCTCGATCACCAGCTTCCAGTTACAGCGCTCGACGATGTTGGACTCCACCGCGACCTTGACGTTGTCCATCTCGTGGGGCGAGAGATAGTGCTCCAGCGAGACCAGGAAGTCGTCGATCGGCTCCGGGTCCTCGCTCAGGTTGATGAACACGAAGCCGCCAGCGCTCTTCACCGCCACGGGCTTGAGGCCATAGGCGCTCATGTCGAACTCGGTACCCATATCGCTGCCGGCGAACAGCAGCCGGCCGTCGAGTTCGTAGGTCCACTGATGGTAGGGGCAGACCAGCTTGGCCACCTTGCCCTTGTCCTTGAGACACAGGCGCGAGCCGCGGTGGCGACAGACGTTGTGAAAGGCGTGAATCTTGTTTTCGGCACCGCGTAGAACGATGATCGAGTTGCTACCCACCTCGAGCTTGAAGTAGTTGCCCTTGGCGGGAATCTCGCAGCTCATGCCGGCGAACAGCCACTGCTTCTCGAAGATCTCCTCCATGTCGACCTGGAACAGCCGCGGGTCGTTGTAGAAGGGCTGGGGCAGTGAATAGGTCGGGTCACGCTGATCCAGCATATCCGCCACGGCCTTGCGGGTCGCGCTGAGAGCGTCATCCAGGCTGTCGCGTGGAAGTGGTGACATGGTCGCATCCTCATCGATGACTGAGTGGGTCTTTCCCGAACACGTCCGCGGGAACGACCAGGTGAATGGCATAGGACGGTGGCGATTGCATGCTACCGATCCGACTTTCGGCGAGTGTCGCTCAGGTGCTGGCGATGAAATTGTCCATCCGCGACATTCGTCGATGCCAGGCCGACCGCCGGGCACAAATGCTCACCGGTAAGTCACCCGTCGATACCTTGGTGCCGATGACGCTGCGCGGGTGTCTCGGCGGGTCAATTTTCGTGCCGGAATCGAGGTTTTGGCGGCACCTGGGGGTGGTTGGCATGCCTGTGTCGTTGATAGGCAAGTCGGTCCGCTTCGGCGTGCGCAGAATCCGCTGAGGATAGTAATTCACCGGAAGCGGCTATGCGGATCGGCGTTCTCGCCCTGGCCATTTCCCCGATCGAGTGCGGTGACGATGCAATTCTTCAATCCGGTCAATACGCAAACCTGGACCAACGGCCGACATCAGGTGCGGTGCGTCAAGGTCATTCAGGAAACCTGGAACGTGCGAACGTTCTGTTTCATGGCCGACCAGCCGGTGATGTTCTTCTTCAAGCCGGGGCAGTTCGTCACGCTGGAACTGGAGATCGCCGGTCAGCCGGTGATGCGTTCCTACACGATTTCCAGTTCACCCTCGATCCCCTACAGCTTCTCGATCACGGTCAAGCGTTTGTCTGGCGGGCAGGTCTCCAACTGGCTTCACGACAATCTCAAGGTCGGCGACCCGATGGTGGTTCACGGGCCGGTCGGGGATTTCAATGTCATCGATCACCCGGCGGAGAAAGTGATGATGCTCTCGGGGGGCGTCGGGATCACGCCGCTGATGTCGATGACGCGCTGGTTCTTCGATACCAATGCCGCCGTCGACCTGGAGTTCATCCATTGCGCTCAGGCCCCCAACGACATCATCTACCACCGTGAACTGGTGCACATGTTTTCGCGGCTGCCGGAGTTCCGTCTGCATATCGTGTGCGAGCGCAGCGACGAGCTTAGCCAGGCCTGGTCCGGTTTCCGGGGCTATCTGACAAGGCAGATGCTGACCTTGATGGCGCCGGACTATCTCGAGCGGGAGGTATTCTGCTGCGGACCGACGCCATTCATGAAAGCAGTGCGCCAGGTGCTGCTGGAAGATGGCTTCGATATGTCGCACTACCATCAGGAGTCTTTCGGTGCGACACCGTTGAGCGTCCAGGAAGACGTGCTGGAACTGGCCGAGCAAGCGGAGGCCGACGCGGAAGAAGTGGACACGGCCGATCTGATGCCAGTCGAATTCACTGGCAGCGGCAAGAGTATTCGCGTCAGCGAGAACGATACCATTCACTCGGCGGCGGCCAAGCTGGGGCTGCATATTCCCAAGGCCTGCGGGATGGGGATCTGCGGTACCTGTCGTGTGATGAAGCTCGAGGGCGAGGTCGAGATGGAGCACAACGGCGGCATCACCGAGGAGGACGAAGCCGAGGGCTTCATCCTGTCATGCTGTTCGAAGCCGCGGGGAAAAGTCGTCATCGATTTCTGAGCGACGAGCAAAGAGCTGCAAGTGTTAGACCTTTGGACCTGGCGGCTGTCGTCGCAGCGTCATTCGGTGGCGTGACGAGACCGTTTCACCATCGATGTAACTCCTAGTCTGGTTTCGCGCCTTCTTTCGATGTCGTCGCCAGAGCGGCACGACGCAAGGCATTCCGAGACCAGACCCAGGAGTTCACACCATGTCTTCACCCGCCAATCGAGGCGTCGTCTTTCGCGGCGCCGGCAAGGTCGCCGTCGAGAGCATCCCTTTCCCTGAGCTGGCGCTCGGCAGCCGCCAGTGCCATCACGGCGTCATCCTCAAGATTCTGACCACCAACATCTGCGGCAGCGACCAGCACATGGTGCGTGGCCGAACTACGGCGCCGGAAGGGCTGGTGCTCGGCCACGAGATCACCGGCGAGGTGATCGAGTGTGGCCGTGACGTCGAGTTCATCAAGAAGGGCGACATCGTCTCGGTGCCGTTCAACGTCGCCTGCGGCCGCTGCCGCAACTGCAAACGCGGCGATACCCATATCTGCCTGCACGTCAACGGTGACCGCGCCGGTGGCGCCTACGGCTATGTTGATATGGGCGGTTGGGTCGGCGGTCAGGCCGAGTACGTGATGGTGCCCTATGCCGATTTCCAACTGCTCGTCTTTCCCGACAAGGAGCAGGCGATGGAGAAGATCCTCGACCTCACCATGCTCTCGGACATCTTTCCCACCGGCTTCCACGGCTGCGTGACCGCCGGTGTCCAGCCGGGTTCGACGGTCTATATCGCCGGTGCAGGTCCGGTGGGGCTGGCCGCTGCCGTCTCCGCCCAGCTGTTGGGCGCGGCCTGCGTGATCGTCGGCGACATGAATGACAAGCGCCTCGACCAGGCGCGCAGCTTCGGCTGCGAAGGGCTGGATCTCAAGCAGGACGCCAGCATGTCGGAATTGATCGAGTCGGTGCTGGGCGTGCCGGAGGTGGATGCCGCGGTCGATGCGGTAGGCTTCGAAGCCAACTGCCATGGTCACAACCATTCCCATGAGCAGCCGGCGACGGTGCTCAACGCCACCATGGAGATCACCCAGGCCGGCGGCCGGGTCGGCATCCCGGGACTCTACGTCACCGAAGATCCGGGCGCCGAGAGCGAAGATGCCAAGCACGGCAACATCTCGATGAAGTTCGGCCTCGGCTGGGCCAAGGCGATGTCGTTCCACACCGGCCAGACGCCGGCCATGCGCTATCAGCGCCAGCTGATGCAGGCGATCCTTCACGACAGGGTCCAGATCGGCAAGGCGGTGAACGTGCAGACCATCTCGCTGGATGAGGCGCCCCAGGGTTACGCCGACTTCGACGGCGGCGCGGCCAAGAAATTCGTGATCGATCCGCACGGCGTACTTCGATAACAGAAAACAGGGTGCTACTTCCTTCAGCTTCGGGCACCCGAGTAAAAGAGTAATGGGCCACGAATCCCAAGGGAATGCGTGGCCCATTGATGTGAAAAAAGCCTACTATCGAGTGTTTCTGATGATGATGATTGCAATGACTCGAGCGAAATATCCGGAAATCACGGCTCGATATCGGTCGAGAACTATCGGTTTCTTCGCGCCCCAATCCGGATTCCTGTTCAACCTCCGTTGACGGCCGTGAGAGCCGAGCTGGCGGCTGCGCTCTGGCCCTGGGCGGAAAGCGTGCCGGTACCGGACATGACCATCGTGCTTCGGTGCGTGCTCTCGGCTACCTGCTGGAGAGCATTATTCGCCGCGTCGCTGTGACCACTGACGGTCGCGTTGGCATTGTGGCTTCCCCCTGTCGACGCATCAGCGCCACTCATGAGTGCGCTCAGCATCTCGCGATTTTTCTCGAAGGCGGCCTCTGCCATGGCGCTATTGGCCTGAGCGGAAAGCGGTAGTACAAAGGCCAGTGCGAGCGCGGAGAGGATTTGAATTTTCATGATAAGGCAACTCCATTGTCATCGGTTGACGTTGGTCGTCTGATCCAACTGATGATGAAGTTACCTGTGAGATAAACGGTGATTCATCACGAAAACGTGATAGATCGTTTTTTCAGTGTATTTTTCGACGCAATGCCTGAAATGGATCCGTTCAGGCCTTGTCGATGGTGTGGTGAGCGTCAATATCGGTAGGTGGCCTCTGTGCGAGGGCGTGATTTCCGTAACCGCTGACTCAGACTCGGAGCAACTTAAATCCCTCGCGCGGGGGTGTCACAATTGACTCACTTCCCGCCACCGACGAGACCCGAGCATGACCGAGCCAAATCCCGACCTACTGCGCTGCGCCTGGGCACGAAGTCACCCGTTGAATGCCGAGTACCACGACGAGGAGTGGGGCGTGCCGGAATACGATAGCCGCGCGCTGTGGGAAAAGCTGATCCTGGACGGCTTCCAGGCGGGGCTCTCCTGGCTCACCATTCTCAAGAAGCGCGACGCCTTTCGCGAGGCGTTCGAGGGCTTCGATCCCGAGCGTATCGCCCGATACGATGAGCGTGACGTCGAGCGTCTGATGGGCAACGCCGGCATCATCCGCTCCCGCGCCAAGATCGAGGCGACGATCGGCAATGCGCGTGCCTATCTCGCCATACGCGATAACGGCGAAGACTTCTCCGAGTTCCTGTGGGGCATGGTGGGGGGACGGCCGATCCAGGACTCTATCGGCAGCGACGGTTCGGTTCCCACCCAGACGCCGCTCTCTGTAGATATCTCCAAGGCGCTCAAGAAACGTGGCTTCAAGTTCGTGGGCCCCGTGATCGTCTACGCCTGGATGCAGGCGGTGGGCATGGTCAACGACCATGCCGAGACGTGCCATCGCCGCAAGCCGGTGGCGGCGATGGGCTGATCGCCGGATGCTTGGCGCGGGCGCCTCGTCTCGCGCTCAGTCCAGGCGTCCACCGAACAGATCGCGAAACGCGGCATAGCGTCTCTCGTGGAGCTCCCTGGCTGCCGCATCGGGTTCGAGCACACCTTCGTTGGGCGCAAGTTTACGAGCAACGGCCAGTAGATCCCCGTCCCGCCGAGATGCCATGGCGGCTACCGCGGCGCCCAGCAGCACGGGTTCCGGCGCTTCCGACAGCACCACGCGACAGTCGGTGCCGTCGGCGTAGAGCTTGCGCAGCAGCGGGGAACGATTGTGGCCACCGCTGAGATGGAGGGTGTCGATGGCGTAGCCGTTGGCGTTCATGCGCTCGATGATGGCGCGTGTCCCGTAGACCAGCGCCGTCACTGCGGCCCAGTACACCTTGATGAAAGTCTCTCTGGGCGACTCCAGCGTGAGGCCGACGATGGCGCCGCGGATCTCGGGGTCGGCCAGCGGCGAACGATTGCCGATGAAGTCCGGGCGAACGTGCAGGTCCGGGGCCGGATCGCCTTCTGCCAGCCGGTCCAGCAGCAGGTCCGAAAGCGCGCCGTGGGGATCGTCGCCGAACTCGCGGCCCGCGCCGAACAGGGCGACGATATGGTCCAGCAGAGCGCCGGTCAGGCTCTGGCCACCTTCGTTGGCGGTGAACCCGTCGCACAGGGCACCAGGGTAGGGGCCCCACACGCCGGGAACTTCACGACGCTCCGGCTGGGCGCCGATATGGCAGGTCGAGGTGCCGGCGATGACCGCCAGCCGATGCGCCGAGTGGGCGTCGAGGCTGCGCCCCAGCGTACCCATGGCGCCGGCGTAGGCGTCGATCATGCCGACGGCGAAGAGACAGTCGGTGGTGAGTCCGAGTTCGGCCGCAGCCGCCTCGGTCAGTCGCCCCAGCGGCTCGCCCACGGCAGCGGCGCGATCGGGAAGCGCGGCGCGCTCGAGCACGTCCGTCATGTCGATCTGGGCGAGGAACTCCCGATCCCAGCCGCGATTCGGCCGTGGGTCGAAGGTCCACTTGCAGGCCAGGGTGCAGACCGAGCGGCGATCGATTCCGGTGCAGTGATAGCCCAGCCAGTCGCCGAGGTCACCGGCGTAACCGATGCTGTCGTATAGCGCCGGTCGATTGCGCTTGAGCCACATGAGTTTGGGCATCTGCATCTCCGGCGACATCACGCCGCCGAGATTGGCGAGCGGGGCGGCCCCGGTGGCGGTACAGATCGCGGCTTCTGCCGTGGCCCGGTGATCCATCCAGACGATGATGTTCCAGCGCTCGTCGCCAGGCGATAGTGCCAGTGGTTCATGCTGGCGGTCGAGCAGGACCAGCGAGCAGGTTGCGCTCACCGACAGGCCCTTGACCCTGGCCGGCTCGATACCCGCCTGGTCGACGGCGCGACGGGTGGCGTCGCAGACGGCTCGCCAGATATCGGTGGTGCTCTGCTCGACGTGGTGTTCGAGGGGGCGGTGAATGGCGATCGGCGCTTTCGCCTCGCCCAGCAGTTCACCGCGGTCGTCGAAGACCCCGACGCGGGCGCTGCCGGTGCCGATGTCGACGCCCAATGAATAGTGTGTCTCGGTCATGGTCGGCCTGTTCAAGAGCGTTTGAGAAAGGGCATGCGCAGTGTCATGACGACGATCAGGAATGCGCCCCACACGGCGGTGGCAAGATGCTGGCTGGCGCCCATCAGGTTCATGCCCGAGGCGATCACCTGAAGGCTCATCAGACCCAGCACCAGCGGCAGCACGCGTCCGAAGCCGCCGAACGGATTGGCGCCGGCGAGAAAACAGGCCAGGACCGTGATCAGCAGGTAGCTTTCGCCATGGCCCACGCGTACCGAATTGAAGCGCGCCAGCATCACCATGCCGGCGATGGCGGCCAGCAACCCGGAGAGGGTGTAGAGCACGATCAGCACGCGCCGCACGTCGATCCCCGAATATTCGGTGGCACGCAAATTGGAGCCGATCATGTGGATCGAGAATCCGGTACGGGTGAACTGCATGAAGTAGGCGAGCCCGCCCGCGGACAGCAGGAAGATCAGCATCGGGATGGGGATACCGATCAGGCTGCCGCTGCCGAGCCACTGGAAGCCGGCCGGCATGCCGGAGATACCGCCGCCTCGGGTCAGGAACTCCCCCAGCCCCTGGAAGAAGATCATCGCGCCCAGCGAGACCAGAATCGGGTGGGCGCCGACCCGCGCGACGATGACGCCGATCAGCAAGCCGGCCGCGCTGCCCACGCCGAGGCCGGCGGCGATACCCGCGACGATGCCGAGCACGCCGGTATCGCCCAGGGCGTTCTGCACCAGCCAGGCCGTGGTCAGTCCCGCGATGTTGGCGGTGAACGTCACCGCCAGATTCAGACCGCCGGAGATGATCGGCACGAGCATGGCCAGCGAAAGCAGGCCGAGTTCCGGTAGCTGCACGGCCATCGAGCGGACGTTGACCGCGCTCAGGAAGCCGGGCGCCATCACGGCGAAGAACGAGACACTCGCCACGAGCAGCAGCGCCATGATGCCGATTTCGAGAGACTCGGCACCGGGGCGAAAGGCCCGGCGGGGGGCGGATGCGGCGCTCATGGGCGTGCCTCCTTGGAAATCGCGCGACGGGGCAGCAGCTTGTCGAGATTGCTGCAGGTGATTGCGACGAGAATGATGAAGCCGACGATCATGCGGAAGGCGTAGGGGGTCACGCCGAGCAGGTTGAGCCCGTTCTGCACCACCGCCAGCAGCAGCACGCCGAGCAACGCACCGGTCACCGAGCCGCGGCCGCCACCGAGCGTCGCGCCGCCGAGGACCACGGCCGCGAGAATCGGCAGCTCCTGGCCGATCAGGGCGTTGGGGACCACCTCCTGCACGATGTGGGCCTGCATCAGCCCGGCGACGCCGGCGCAGAGGCCCAGCCAGCCGTAGGCGAAAGCATGGATCATTCCCACCCGCACGCCCGAGCGCCTGGCCGCTTCCGGGCTGGAGCCGAAACCGTAGATGGCACGTCCGAATCCAGTCCGGGTGAGAATGAATCCGGTGGCCAGGCTCATCACGGCCATCACCACGACGGGGAGATAGAGCGTCGCGCTGCCCCGCGAGGCGGGCAGGTCGATCAGGGGAATCGAATAGTAGAGCCAGTCCGGGATGTCGTAGATCGAGACGCCGCCGGTGAAGACCATCAGCAGCCCGAAGTAGAGGTTGAAGGTGCCGATGGTGACGATGATCGAGACGATGCGAAAACGGTGGATCAGGAAGGCATTGACCAGGCCGAGCAGACCACCCACGGCCATCGACAGGAGGATGCCGAGCAACCAGTTGCCGCCGCCCATGTGATCGATCAGTAGCGTCATGACCACGTACTGCACCACCGAGGCCGCCACCGCGAACGAGATGTCGATGCCGCCGGCGATGAGCACCACCACCAGCCCGACGGCGAAGATCATGTTCACGGACTGGTTGTTGAGCAGGTCGAACAGGTTCTGCGTGGTCAGAAAGGTATCCGTGGTCAGGCCGAGAACGACGCAGAGCGCGACGATGATCGCGGCCAGCACGCCCTCGGTGCCGAGGTGCAGTCTAGGCATTGATGATCTCCTCGAGCGATGCCTCGGTGATGGCGTTGGGCGTGAGCTCGCGGCTGACCCGACCCGCCTTGAGGACCACGACGCGGTCCGAATTCATCCAGATTTCGCCAGCCTCGTCCGAGATGAGAATGATCGACATGCCCTCGTCGGCCAGTTGCCGGATGATGTCGAAGATGCCCGCCTTGGCGCCGACATCGACGCCCACCGTGGGGCAGTCGAGAATCAGCACCTCAGGCCGGGTCGCCAGCCACTTGGCCAGCACGATCCGCTGCTGGTTGCCCCCGGAAAGGGAAGAGACCGCGAGTTCGGCGTCGTTGACCTTGGTGCCGAGACGCCGGATCCACTCGGCGGTCAGCTCGCGAAGGCGCCGCGGGGAGAGGAAACCCCTCGGCTTTTCCAGTTCGTCCAGTACCGTCACGGCGGTATTCATGTTGATCGACTGGTTCTGGACCAGCCCCAGGTGCAGGCGGTCCTCGGAGACGTGGGCGATGCCGTTGCGGATCGCGTCCCGGTTGGAGCGCAGCGTCAGCGGCTTGCCGTTCTTGAGCAGCTCGCCGCCGGTGGGACGGTTCATGCCGAACAGCACGTGGGCGAGCTCGGTGCGTCCCGCACCCAGCAGCCCGGTGAGGCCCAGTATCTCGCCGCGATGCAGCGTCAGCGAAACGTCCTCGAACTCGCCGGTGCGACTCAGGTGGCGCAGCTCGAGCACCGGCTCGCCCGAGCAGGCGGCATGACGCGGGGTGAGCGTCAGCTCGCGGCCGGTCATCAATTGCGACAGCCGCGTCTGGGTCATGCCCTCGGTTGGATAGGTACCGACCAGGGCGCCGTTGCGCAGCACGGTCACCCGCTGGCAGACCGCCAGTACCTCCGACAGCCGATGACTGACGAAGACGATGGAGATGCCCTGCGCCGAGAGCGAGCGCGTGATCTCCAGCAGCGTCTGCACTTCGTTGCGGGTCAGCGATGCCGTGGGCTCGTCCATGAACACGATTCGAGCACCGGCGCGCAGCACCCGGCAGATGGCGACCAACTGGCGCCGCGCGATGGAGAGATCCTCGACGCGGGTGTCGGGGTCGAGGGGAACGCCGAGGCGTTCGATCACCTCGCGCGCCTCCTGGCGGGCGGCTCGCCGGGAGAGCGGTCGAAAAGGGCTGGCCACGTAGTCGTCGAAGACGATGTTCTCGGCAACGCTCAGGTGCGGAAACAGGGCCAGATCCTGCCAGATGACATGGATCCCGAGTGCGCGGGCATGGCGAGGGGTGATGCGGCTCACGGCTTCGGCGTCGCCGAACGAGAACGCCGCCCCCGCCTCCGGCGTGTAGACCCCGTTGAGTATCTTGATCAGCGTGCTCTTGCCGCAGCCGTTCTCGCCGGCGAGGCAGAGCACTTCGCCGCGGCGGAGCTCGAAGGAGACGTCATCGAGTACCCGGCTCTGGCCGAACACCTTGCTGACACGCTCCGCCCGCAGTGCGATGTCATCCATCGCTGTCTCTCCCGGAAGGCAAGATGAAAGTCGGCCGCGCGGACATCGCGCGGCTGTGGAGGTCGGATTGCTTCAGAGACCGAGTTCGGCCAGCTCGTCGACCGTCTCCTCGTTCAGCTCCAGCGGCTTGGAGGCGTACAGGGTATGACCGTCGAGACGGACTTCGCCGAGTACCGGCAGGTCGTCGCCATCGGCGATCTCGCCACCGTCGTAGAGCCTGTCGCCGAGCGCGACGAACGCCTTGCCGGCCTCCAGCGGGCTCCACTGGAAGCCGCCGGTGATGACGCCTTCATGAACCAGGCGACGACCCTGCCCGGGGGAGAACAGTCCCATGACCTTGATCTCTCCGGCCAGACCGCGCTCCTTGACGGCCCGGGCGGCACCGATGGTGCCCTGGCTGCCGAAGGACATGATGCCGGCCAGATCGGGATGGGCGCGGATCAGATCCAGGGTGGTATTGCGGCTGTCGTCGACGCTTTCGGCGACACCGAAGCGATCGGCGGCCTGCTTCATGTCCGGGCAGTTCGCGTCGAGCCATTGAACGGCGGCATCGGCCCAGGCGTTATGGGCGGGTACGTTGAGTCCGCCGACGTAGACGGCGTAGGAGCCTTCG
This sequence comes from Salinicola corii, assembly GCF_008298015.1. Classification (GTDB taxonomy): domain Bacteria; phylum Pseudomonadota; class Gammaproteobacteria; order Pseudomonadales; family Halomonadaceae; genus Salinicola; species Salinicola corii. The sequence goes on from NZ_VTPX01000001.1 coordinate 445,043, forward strand.
CAGCCGGTAGTGTCGGCTAGCAGCCGGGCGTGCTCTTCACCCAGTTGCTGGGCGGAGATCATCTCGAAGTCGTAGTCGATGTTCTCGGAGTCGGGGCTTTCATGAGTGAGGACGATGATGCCCTGGTCGCGGGCCTTCTTGAGTACCGGCTCCAGCACCTCGCGATCATTGGGGACCACGCCGATGACATCCACGCCGCGGGCGATGAGGTCTTCCACCGCACGCACCTGCAGCGCAGGGTCGGCGCTGGTCGGGCCGACCATGTAGGCATCGACGCCGAGCTCGTCGCCCATCTCCTCGATGCCTTGCTCCATGGCGTTGAACCAGGGGATCCCGCCGACCTTGGCCACGACCGCGATGGTGGGTTTGTCTTGAGCCTGAGCCTGAGCCATGCCGGCACTGCCTATGACGCCCGCGACAACGGTCGCGGCGAGATACGAGTTGCGTTTCATGATCGGTTCCCCGTCGTTGGTGGTCCGACAGCGCAGCCGGCTCAGCGGGTGTTTACACAGCGCCTGCGCTCGGTAAGACAGCGTTGAAATCGACCTCGTACGCGAGCCAGGTCCTTTTTCGGACGATGTCGCCTTGGCCACGCGCCCTGCTCTGGCCTTCCCTCGTCGAATTCGTAAACACCCTTTCAGCGCTTCTGACCAAAGCCAGTTATGAATGCGCAATCGGTTGTGCAACTATTCGTTTCTGCATCGATCAGGTCAATGCTACTTTTGATCTACCGAAGGGGGAGGGGCCAAGTGTCGAGCGAGCCATCCAGAAAGCTGACCATCTACGATCTCGCCAAGCTGGCGAAATCCTCGCCGAGTACTGTCAGTGCCGTCCTGAACGGCACGTGGCAGCGCCGTCGGATCAGCCGCAAGCTGGCTCGGCGAATCCTCGATCTGGCCGAGCGCGAGGGGTATTCCACCAATATGCAGGCGCGGGCGTTGCGGCGCGATCGTTCCGGTATTCTCGGCATGATCCTGCCGCTCTACGACAACCGCTACTTCAGCTCGATCGCCCAGATATTCGAGGCCGAGGCTCGCCGGCGCGGAATCTTCACCATCGTCTCCTGCACCAACCGCGACCCGGATCAGGAGCGCGAGGCGGCCAGGATGATGCTGGCCTATCGCGTCGAACACCTGATATGCACCGGGGCGACGAACCCGGATGCCATTGCCGAGATGTGCAGTGCCGCAGGTATCGCCAGCCTCAACCTCGATCTGCCCGGCACGGCCGCGCCGTCGGTGATATCCGCCAATCGCGAGGGCGCGCGCCGCTTGACCGACGCGCTGCTCGACCGGCTCGAGGCGCGGAAGATCGACGCGGCACGCGTGCTGTTCATCGGTGGCCGAGCCGAGGATCACAATACCCGGGAACGCATCGAAGGCTTTCGCCAGGCCCGCGAGAGACGCGACCTGGCCACGAAGCCCACGGATATCGTTCCCTGCGATTACGCCGCCGAGAAGGCCCAGGCAGCGCTTGAGGCTTACGTCGGTCGTGAGGGCCGGTTGCCCGCGGCGATGTTCGTCAACTCCACGATCTCGCTGGAAGGGATCGTGCGCTGGCTGCGCCTCGGGGGCCACGACATGAACGACATCATCATGGGCTGCTTCGACTGGGATCCGCTGGCGGCAGCCTTCCATCCGCGCCTGATCATGATGCGCCAGGACGTTTCCACGATGATCGCGCGCCTCTTCGACTGGATCGACACCCCGCCCGAGGATCCGACGATGCGCCTGGAGGTCATGCCGGAGATCATCGGCAACTCCGCGGCAGCCCCGGGGCGCGGATAGCCTCGCGCGCTCGTCGGTTCGGCGCCGTCCGGACCGCCCCTCGAACGGCAGCGGCGATCCTCTCTGTCGCAAATCGCAATGTCATGTCGCAAACACGCCCGAGCGTGACGTCGCAGAACATCATGGCCCCCAGGGTGGACGATACCATCGCGGAAAATCATCGACCCGAGGGTCGATACCGCCGTCCGCCGTGGCGTAGAGAGGGTCCCCATGCAACGTTATTCCGGTTTCAGCCTGGTCAAGCACGCGCTCAGTCATCACGAGAACTGGCAGCGTCACTGGCGCAATCCCACCCCCAAGAAGCGCTACGACGTGATCATCGTCGGCGGTGGCGGCCACGGTCTGGCGACGGCCTACTACCTCGCCAAGGAGTTCGGCGTCACCAACGTGGCGGTGGTCGAGAAGGGCTGGCTGGGCGGTGGCAATACCGCGCGCAACACCACCATCGTACGCTCCAACTACCTGTGGGACGAGGCGGCGCAGCTCTACAACCACTCCCTCGACCTGTGGAAGGGGCTGTCGCAGGATCTCAACTACAACGTGATGTTCTCCCAGCGCGGCGTGCTCAACCTGGCGCACACCCTGCAGGACATGCGCGACGTGCAGCGCCGGGTCAATGCCAACCGCCTCAACGGCATCGACAGCGAGGTGGTGACCCCCGAGCAGATCAAGGAGATCGAGCCGGCGCTGGATACCTCCAAGCGCGCGCGTTACCCGATCATGGGTGCCTCGTGGCAGAAGAGCGCCGGGGTCGCGCGCCACGACGCGGTGGCCTGGGGCTTCGCCCGCGGTGCCGATGCGCTGGGCGTCGACCTTCTGCAGAACACCGAGGTGACCGGCTTCAAGATCCGCGACGGCCAGATCCACGGCGTGCACACCAACCGTGGCGATATCGAAGCGCAGACGGTGGGCTGCGTGGCCGCGGGCAACTCCGGCGTGCTGGCCAAGATGGCCGGGATCAAGCTGCCGCTGGAGTCGCATCCGCTGCAGGCGCTGGTCTCCGAGCCGCTCAAGCCGATCCTCAATACCGTCACCATGTCCAACCACGTGCACGGCTACGTCAGCCAGTCCGACAAGGGCGACCTGGTGATCGGGGCGGGGATCGACGGCTATCTCGGTTACGGTCAGCGCGGCAGTTATCCGACGATCGAGCACACCCTGCAGGCGATCGTCGAGATGTTCCCGATGTTCTCGCGGGTACGCATGAACCGGCAGTGGGGCGGCATCGTCGATACCTGCCCCGACGCCTGCCCGATCCTGTCCAAGACCCAGGTCAAGGGACTCTATTTCAACTGCGGCTGGGGCACCGGCGGCTTCAAGGCCACCCCCGGTTCCGGGCACGTTTTCGCAGCCAGTCTGGCAAAAGGGGAAATGCACCCCATCGCGGCGCCGTTCTCCATCGACCGGTTCCATACCGGCGCCTTGATCGATGAACACGGCGCCGCCGGCGTGGCGCACTGAGGAGAGCACACCATGTTTCATATCTTCTGTCCCTACTGCCAGGAGTACCGCGAGGAAGAGGAGTTTCATCCCAGCGGTCAGGCACACATCGAACGGCCGGCCGAACCCGCCAGCGTGAGCGACGAGGCGTGGGGCGACTACCTGTTCTTACGTGACAACCCGCGCGGCATCCACCACGAGATGTGGGTGCACCGGCTGGGCTGTCGCAAGTTCTTCAATATCACCCGCGACACCGCGAGCTACGAGATTCTCGAGACCTATCGCATGGGCGAGCAGCCGAGCATCACCGCCGCCAGCGCCGAAGTGCGCCGCGAGCAGGGCGTGCAGACCGCCGATGGCGGCTGGCAGACCGTCGGCGCCCGGCCCGAGAACAGCCGGCTCAACGAGGAGACGCCGTCATGACCCAGTCCAACCGTCTCAATCAGGGCGGGCGCATCGACCGCTCGCGGCGGCTGTCGTTCACCTTCAACGGCCAGCAATACATGGGCTTCGCCGGGGATACCCTGGCCTCGGCGCTGCTGGCCAACGGCGTGGATATCGTCAACCGCAGCTTCAAGTATTCGCGTCCACGCGGGATCACCGCCGCCGGGCCGGAGGAGCCCAACGCCATCGTCCAGCTCGGCGCCTCAGAGGCCGCCCAGGTGCCCAACGTGCGCGCCACCCAGCAGGCCCTGTACGACGGTCTGGTGGCACGCGGTACCAACGGCTGGCCGAACGTGCAGCGCGATGTCATGAGCTGGGTCGGCAAGCTGGGCGGCGGTTTCATGCCGCCGGGCTTCTACTACAAGACGTTCATGGCCCCGGCCTCGATGTGGATGACCTACGAGAAGTTCATCCGCAAGGGTGCCGGCCTCGGCCGCGCGCCCACCGAAGCCGACCCGGATATCTACGACCACTTCAATCAGCACTGCGACGTGCTGGTGATCGGTGCCGGCCCCGCCGGGCTTGCCGCCGCGCTCTCCGCTGCGCGTGCCGGCGCGCGGGTGATCCTGTGCGACGAACAGGAAGAGATGGGCGGTTCGCTGCTCGACAGCCGTGAAGCGATCGACGGCGCCCCGGCCAGCGCCTGGGCCGAACAGGTTGTCTCCGAACTCGCCGGTCTGGCCAACGTCACGCTGCTGCCGCGTACCACCGCCAACGGCTATCACGACCACAACTTCGTCACCCTGCACGAGCGGCGCACCGAGCACCTCGCCGATACCGCCGCGGGCGCCGGGCGCGAGGGCGAAGTGCGCGCGCGGCTGCACCGGGTGCGTGCCGGCCGCGTGGTACTGGCCAGCGGCAGCCACGAGCGCCCGCTGGTCTACGCCAACAACGACGTGCCCGGCAACCTGGTGGCGGGGGCGATCTCTGTCTATATCCGCCGCTATGGCGTGGTACCCGGGCAGCGCCTGGTGCTCTCCACCAACAACGACCACGCCTATCGCGCGGCGCTGGACTGGCAGGAGGCCGGCCGCGAGGTGGTCGCGGTGGTCGACTCGCGGGCCAAGCCGGATGGCGACCTGGTCAAGCAGGCCCGCGACGCCGGCATCCGTGTCATCACCGGCAGCGCGGTGATGGAGGCCACCGGCAGCCAGCGTGTCAGTGGTGCCAAGGTGGTGGCGATCGACACCGAGCGCTTCGTGGTGACCGGCAAGGTCGAGACGCTGGAGTGCGATACCATCGCCAGCTCCGGCGGCTACAGCCCGGTGGTCCACCTGGCCTCGCACACCGGCAAGCGCCCCCAGTGGCGCGATGACCTGCTCGGCTTCGTGCCCGGCGAGTTCAAGGGGATGCATGTCGCCGGCGGCGCCCACGGCGTCTACGCTCTCGGCGAGGCCCTGGCCGACGGCGCCGGTGTCGGTGCCGAGGCGGCCCGCGCGGCGGGCTTCAAGGAGGCCGCCGCGATCGCGGTACCCGACGTCGCGGTGCGCCACGAGTCGCCGATCAGCGCGCTCTATCAGGTGCCTCATGAGAAGCCGCCGCTGCGCGCGCCCAAGCAGTTCGTCGATCTGCAGAACGACGTCACCGCGGCGGCAGTGGAGCTGGCGACCCGCGAGGGCTTCGAGTCGATCGAGCACGTCAAGCGCTACACCGCGCTGGGCTTCGGCACCGACCAAGGCAAGCTGGGCAACATCAACGGCATGGCGATCGCCGCGCGCTGCCTCAATCGCTCGATCCCCGAGGTGGGCACCACGGTCTTCCGTCCCAACTACACCCCGGTCAGCTTCGGCGCCATTGTCGGCCGCCACTGCCGCGAGCTGTTCGATCCCGAGCGCTACACCGCGCTGCACCAGTGGCACGTGGAGAACGGCGCCGAGTTCGAGGATGTCGGCCAGTGGAAGCGCCCCTGGTATTTTCCACAAAAACGCCGCGCCGGCGGTCAAGAGCGTCTGGAGACGATGCATGAGGCGGTGGCGCGCGAGTGTCTGGCGGTGCGCCGCGGCGTGGGTATCCTCGACGCCTCGACCCTGGGCAAGATCGACATCCAGGGGCCGGATGCGCGTGAGTTCCTGGGCCGGGTCTACACCAACAAGTGGGCCAAGCTGGCACCGGGGCGCGTGCGCTACGGGCTGATGTGCAAGGACGACGGCATGCTGATGGACGACGGTACCACCAGTTGCCTGGCCGAAAACCACTTCCTGATGACCACCACCACCGGCGGCGCCGCCGGCGTGCTGGAGTGGCTGGAGCTGTGGCACCAGACCGAATGGCCGGAGCTGCAGGTCTACTTCAACTCGGTCACCGACCACTGGGCGACCATGACTGTGACCGGTCCGGACGCGCGCAAGCTGATGTCGGAAGTGACCGATATCGACCTCGACCGTGAGCAGTTCAAGTTCATGGACTGGAAGGAGGGCAAGGTCGCCGGCGTCCCGGCGCGGGTGTTCCGTATCTCCTTCACCGGCGAGCTGGCGTTCGAGATCAACGTCCAGGCCAACTACGCCATGCACGTGTGGAAGGCGCTGTTCGCCCACGGCGAGAAGTACGACCTCACGCCCTACGGCACCGAGACCATGCACGTGCTGCGTGCCGAGAAGGGGCTGATCATCGCCGGTCAGGACACCGACGGCTCGGTGACCCCGGAGGATCTGGGCATGCACTGGGCGGTGGGTTACGACAAGCCGTTCTCGTGGATCGGCCAGCGCGCGCTGACGCGTCCGGACACCGCCCGCGAGGATCGCAAGCAGCTGGTGGGGCTCAAGCCCAAGGACCCCAAGGTGGTCCTCGAGGAGGGGGCGCAGATCGTGCTCGACCCCGAGCAGAAGATCCCCATGACCATGATGGGTCACGTCACCTCGAGCTACTACAGCCCGGTACTGGAGAGCGGCTTCGCGCTGGCGGTGCTCAAGGGCGGACGCAACCGGATGGGCGAGACCGTCTATCTGCCGATGTCCGACGGCAGTGTCCACCAGGCCGAAGTCGTGAGTACCGTCTTCATCGATCCCAAGGGAGAGCGCCAGAATGTCTGAAGCCCGTTCCGAAGCCCGTCCTGAAGATAATGGTGGCAACGCTGCCACTTTCGATGCGCATCCGGGCGCCGACGCCGGTGTCACCCCCGAGTCGCCGCTGCAGTGGAGCCGGGTACAGGGGCGCGTCACCGAGGAAGGTGGCGCCGCCGAGCAGATCCGAGTGGTCGAACGGCCATTCCTCGGCCATCTGGTGCTGCGCGGTGGGGCCATCACCCTCGACGAGGCGGTGCGCGCCGAACTCGGGGTGAGCCTGCCGGGCAAGCCGCTGGGGCTGGTGCTCGATGCCGAGGGCAGCCGTTCGGTGCAGTGGGTCTCGCCGGACGAGTGGCTGGTGATCGTGCCCGCCGGCGAGGAGTTCGAGCTGGAGAACCGACTGCGGGCGAGGCTGGGGGATGCCCACTTCGCCATCGTCAACGTCGGCGGCGGCCAGACCCTGCTGGAGCTCTCCGGCGAGAAGGCGCGTGAGCTGCTGATGAAGTCGGTCACCTATGATGTGCACGAGCAGGGGCTGCCGGTGGGCAAGGCGGTGGGTACCGTCTTCGCCAAGACCAGCGTGGTACTGCGCCGCCCGAGCGAGGCGCGTTTCGAGCTGGTGGTACGGCGCAGCTTCGCCGACTACTGCGTGCGCTGGCTGCTGGACGCCGGACGCGAGTACGGGCTGCGCGTGGAATCCGCGTCGCCCTGACGATACAAGGCCCCTGCGACAGTAGGGGCCAGGCCTGGCTGGAGCCAACATGCACTCTGAAAACAACAGCTGGATTCTGTCCGCCCAGTGCCCGAGCCGGCTGGGCACGGTGGACGTGGTGACTCGCTTCCTCAAGGAGCAGGGCTGCTATATCACCGAGCTGCACTCCTTCGACGACTACCGCGGCGGACAGTTCTTCATCCGCGCGGCCTTTCTCCCCGAGCAGGCCGATTTCGACGGCGGCGACTTCCGCGAGCAGTTCAACGCGCGGGCGTCGGCGTTCGACATGCACTTCGAGCTGACCCCGCCGGACTACCGCCTGCCGGTGGTGATCATGGTCTCCAAGACCGACCACTGCCTCAACGATCTGCTCTACCGCTATCGTACCGGGCAGCTAGCGATCGACGTGCGCGCCATCGTCTCCAACCATCCCGACCTGGAGCCGCTGGCAGCATGGCACGGGCTGCCCTATCACCATCTGCCGATCACGCCGGAGACCAAGGCGGAGCAGGAGGCGCAGGTGCGCCGGGTGGTGGAGGAGAGTGGGGCCGAGCTAGTGATCCTGGCGCGCTACATGCAAGTGTTGTCTCCCGAGCTGTGCCACCACTTCGCTGGCCGCGCGATCAACATCCACCACTCGCTGCTGCCGGGATTCAAGGGGGCCAAGCCCTACCACCAGGCCTACGAGAAGGGCGTGAAACTGGTCGGCGCCACTGCCCACTACATTAACGACGACCTCGACGAAGGGCCGATCATCGCCCAGGGTGTCGAGGCGGTCGACCATGCCCACTATCCGGAGGATCTGGTGGCCCGGGGGCGTGACATCGAGTGCCTGACCCTGGCCCGGGCGGTGCGCTACCACCTGCAGAAGCGCGTCTTCCTGCACGCCGGAAGAACCGTGGTATTGACGGGATGATATGTGTGCCGGCCGCTTGCGTCGATACCGTCTTGCAGACACAATGCGCTCAGCACGGAAGGGGAGTATCCCGCCGCCGGCGCCTCAGGCGCCGCCGGTCGATGATTTCGTCAGCACGGGCCACATTGCCCCGGAATCATCGGTTGCCACGGCCGCTTAAGGCGCCGCAGGCAGCGGGAGAGACTTTCGGTGACGTTCACCGTCTACCGGAGGTTCCTCTATGCACGTACCCGTCTGGGTCTGGCTGGCGACTGTCGCCGGCATCGCCGCACTCTTCATCTTCGATTTCTGCGCCCATGTGCGTAAGCCCCACGATCCCACCTTCAAGGAAGCGGCCTGGTGGTCGGTCTTCTTCATCGCGCTGGCGGTGATCTTCGGTGGCGGTCTGTGGTGGGTCTGGGGCGCGCAGCATGGCGCCGAGTATTTCGCGGGTTTCATCACCGAGAAGAGCCTGTCGGTCGACAACCTGTTCGTGTTCCTGATCATCATGGCCAAGTTCGCGGTGCCGCGCGCCTACCAGCAGAAGGCGCTGTTGATCGGCATCGTGATTGCACTGATCCTGCGCGGCATCTTCATCGCGGTCGGTGCCGCGGCCATCGCACAGTTCAGTTGGGTTTTCTACCTTTTCGGCTTTTTCCTGCTCTATACGGCGATTCAGCTGGTGCGCGAGGGCGCGGGCGGTCATGACGAGAACGAAGAGTACGAGCCCAACGCCATCGTGCGCTGGATCCAGCAGCGTCTACCGGCCACCGACGAGTTCGACAGCGACCGCCTGCTGACTGTCAAGAACGGCAAGCGCCTGGTGACGCCGCTGTTCATGGTGGTGGTGGCGCTGGGGATGACCGACGTGCTGTTCGCACTGGACTCGATCCCGGCGATCTACGGGCTGACCAAGGAGCCCTATATCGTCTTCACCACCAACGCCTTTGCCTTGCTGGGGCTGCTCCAGCTCTATTTCCTGCTCGGTGGCCTGCTGACCCGGTTGGTCTATCTCAGCCTGGGGCTGTCGTTCATCCTGGCCTTCATCGGCGTCAAGCTGATCATCGAGGCGATGCATACCAACAGCCTGCCGTTCATCAACGGCGGACAGCCGCTGCATCTGGTTCCGGAAATCCCGATCTGGCTATCCATGTCGATCATTCTCGGTACCCTGGTCGTCACTACCGTTGCCAGCCTGATCAAGAGCCGGAATCTGAAGTCGGCGACGTCTCATCAGAAGTGACGTCGCCGTAGATCCGATGTAGCAGATCCCGCATTCCCTCCATGGGAATCGCGGCTTGCGGCCCGGGCGGGAACATGCCGGGCCGCAAGCCGTTATCGATGAATCCCCGTAGCAACGCCGGGTCGTCGCTGATGACATGCAACGGCACATCCCTGCCGGGAGTGTCGCCGATGATTGCCGGTGCGGCTTGGTGGTCGCCGAGTATCATCATCAGGGCGTGATCGCCGCCGGGCAGGTTCCGGCCCAGGTAGCGCCGGGCAAAGCCGCTGGCCGCCTGTAGCGAGTAGTCGATGGCCGGGCCGTAGTTTCGGCGCATCGCCTCGGTGTCCTGCCACAGCGTGGCGTAGTCCTCGCCCGCGCCTTTCCAGTGATCGAAAACCCGACCGTCGCCGACCGTCGACCAATCCTCGATCATGTCGATGACCGGCGACCACGGGGCGTGGCTCGACAGCGTCGCCAGCTCGGTAAAGCTCGGCCTGTCGTGACGTGACAGCGCATAATCCTCGACCCGTTGCCAGGTGAACTGATCGGGCATGCTGGCCCACCCCATCGAGGGGCCTTGATAGTCCATGCTCCCGGCGGTGTGGATCTCGTCATAGCCGTAGAGGCTGCCCTCGGGCCAATCCCGGGTGATGCCCGGCATGATGGCGATGGTGGTATGCCCGGTCGCCTTGAAATCGTCGATCAGGGTCGAGTGAGGACTATTGATCATCAGCTCGAACCGCAGCTGCGACGTGACCGGCAGGCCGCTGGTGAACGTGGCATGATTGAGCCAGGACTGGCCGCCGAGCGTGGCAGCGGTGACGCGTCCGGTGACGACCGACAGGCCGGCGGCGGCGAGTTGGTGCGCTATCGTCTCGAGGCGTGGCCGAATCTCGGCCTTGAACGGTTTGCGCTCGATGGCGGCGACGCCGTAGGACTCGATGAAGCCCAGAATGACATCGGTGTCGGCCAAGCCGGGAAGGGCCTGGCCGTCGGGCGTCGCATAGGCGCGATCGTCGTCGTACAACCGGCGGCCGAACGTCGCCATCGCCTGGCGTGTCTGCTGGGCTCGCTGCCATTCGAACCTCACGAAGCTGGCAGCGGGATGGCCGAGCCTGGCGATCCAGACCGGAGCGTTGCCCTGGGATACGACATTGACGCCCGCGAGACCGATGCCTCCCGACAAGACCAGCAGCAGCGCCAGCGCGCGTGGTGTGTTGCGGGCGTGAAAACCGCGCAGCAGTCTCACCAGCAAGAGGCCGGTGGCGAATGAGGCGAGGCCGGCGGCCGATAAGCCTGCGATGGCCAGCGGCAGGCCGAGATTGGTGACGATCAGCTCGACCAGGATGGGAATCAGCTTGATGTCGGTATAGAGGTTCAGCGATCGCCCCTGCATGGTTTGCGTCAAGGCGTCGCCGGCGGCCCCGAAGACGATCGCCAGTGCGAAGAGGGCGACCAGTCCGGACAGCCAGCGTCGCCAGCGCGAGGGGGGCAGCAGGGCCAGTACACCGACGATGAGCGGCACCTCGAGCGCGATCCAGTGTTCCGGCGGAAACCCCGCCCAGGGAAGCTCCGGTGTCAGCAGCAGGATGTTGAGTAACGAGAGGGCCATCAGCAGGTGCCAGCGAGGCGCCTGGGCAAGGGAAAACATCATGGCTCGTCCTTGAGTCGGGTCGGGCGATTCGGCGTCAGCATGGCTTTGACCTGTCGCCGTCGGGTGGGCGTGAATCGAATTCGTTCATCAACCTACGCAGCGCGCAAGGTTTCGGATGGCACGTTAAACTGAACGACCAGAATGTCGAACCCGAACCGGGCCAACCAGGCGACGAGGACGATCCAACATGACAGCTGCGCGCGAGTTGATCATTGAACCATCGAACGGGAGAAAGGCCGATGCCTGTGTCATTCTGCTCCATGGGCTGGGGGCCGATGGTCATGATTTCGAGCCGTTGATACCGGCGCTGGCGTTGCCGGATTCGCTGGCCGTGCGGTTCGTGCTGCCCCATGCCCCGCAACTGCCGGTGACGGTCAACGGCGGAATGACGATGTCGGCATGGTACGACATTCTTGAGATGAATCTCGGCCGCCGGGTCGATGTCGAGCAGCTACGCGCTTCCGCCGAGCGCGTCCACGGGCTGGTCGACGACCAGATCGCCGATGGGATCGACAGCCGGCGGATCGTGATCGCTGGCTTCTCGCAGGGGGGCGCGGTGGCCTACGAGGCGGCGCTTTCCTGTGCCCGGCCGCTGGCCGGGTTGCTGGCGCTGTCGACCTACTTCGCCACCGCCGACAGCATCGATCTGGTCGAGGTCAACCGCCGCCTGCCCATCGAGGTGCATCATGGCTCGGCCGATCCCGTCGTCCCCGAATCCCTGGGCCGCGAGGGCGCCGAGAAGGTCGAGTCGCTGGGCTACCCGGTCAACTATCGCAGCTACGAGATGGGACACAGTCTGTGTCCCGAGCAGGCGCGAGACATCGCCGCCTGGTTGACCACGACACTTCAATGACGGGGGCGTCATGAACAGCATGGACAGTCTGGAACCGCGAGGAAGCGACCGGCGTCTTTTCAGTCCGGCCGCCCAGCGCAATCGAGAGCCGATTCTCGCGGTACTGCGCTCGGTACTACCGAGCACGGGGCGGGTACTGGAACTCGCCAGCGGCAGTGGCGAGCATGCGGTCTATTTTGCCCGCCACCTGGCCCCGCTGTGCTGGCAGCCGACGGATCCCAGTGAGACCGCGCTGGCCTCGATTGCTGCCTGGCGGGAGACCGAGGCACTGGATAACCTCGCGGCGCCGGTTCGCCTGGATGTCACGGCTCGTTGGCCGCCGCTGCCGGATCTGGCGGCGGTCGTCTGTATCAACCTGCTGCATATCTCGCCCTGGGCGGCCAGCGAGGCACTGTTTGCTGCAGCCGGACGTCAGCTTCCCGTGGGTGGCGCGCTGGTGGTCTATGGCCCTTTTCTGCGCCATGGCGAGCACACCGCGCCCAGCAATGCGGCGTTCGATGAGCAACTGCGGGCGCGTGATCCGCGCTGGGGCATTCGCGATCTCGAAGCGGTGGAGGGGCTGGCCAGGGACAACGACCTGAAGTGCGAAGCCGTTCACGAGCTGCCGGCGAACAATCTCTGTGTCGTCTGGCGGCGTTGACGCCCGAGGCGATTCGGCATCGGGCAGGGAGATGTCGCCGTAGCGAGCCGCAACTCGACTACACTGGATGCAGACCTTCACCGGCCGACAAGGAGTGATGCCGTGTCAGACTTTTCCGAAGAGTTTCGTATGCCCAAGGGGTGCCCCAACTGCGGCAACCATATGATGAAGGTTTCCCAGGCCAAGTCAGCCGATGATCTGGTTTACTGCACGTCCTGCAACACGGAAGTCTGCGCCTGGGAGGAGGCCGAGCGGATCCTGGCCGAGACGCCACGCAGCGAATCCGAACAGCTGATCGAGGACGTCATGAACAACAAGAAGCCATCAGAAGACGACTATTGACTGTCATTGGTGGGATATTACCGATAGACGCCCCGGCTTGGCCGGGGCGTCTTGCGTTGGATGGAAGAAGGTCGACAAGGGAGTTACAGCAGCTCCTCCGCTGCCAGGGCGAGTCTGGAACGCTCGACGCTTCTCAGCGTGATATGGCCGGCATGGGGCCAGTCGCGGAAACGTTCCACGACCGCTGCCATGCCGCAGGTGTTGGCCGTCAGGTAGGGCGTGTCGATCTGTCCCACATTGCCCAGACAGACGATCTTGGTATTGCGTCCGGCGCGCGTCACCAGCGACTTGAGCTGCTTGGGCGTGAAGTTCTGGGCCTCGTCGATGATCAGGAAGGTATCGTTGAGGGTGCGCCCACGCATGAAGGTGGGAGAGCGGATCTGGACGCGGGAGCCGATCAACTGCCGGGTCGCGCCATCGTTCCAGCTCGACGATCCTTCACGCTCGTCGCGCAGCAGGTTGTCCATGTTGTCGTGGAAAGCGCCCATCCACGGCGACATCTTCTCTTCCTCGGTGCCCGGCAGGAAGCCGATGTCCTCACCCATCGGAATGGGAGCCCGAGTAAAGACGATACGCTCGAACTGCTTGCTGTCCAGTGTCTGCTGCAGGGCTGCCGCGAGCGTCATGAAGGTCTTGCCGGTCCCTGCACTGCCCGCCAGGGTGAGAAAATCAAGGGTCGGATCCATCAACAGGTTGAGAGCGAAGTTTTGTCGGCTGTCGTGGGCATGTACGCCCCAGACGCCACCGTGATGGCGATAGTTGGTCAACAATTGCAGGCTGGCCTTGCGCGGGCCGTGGCTGCGGACGATGGCCTCGAATTCGGCACCGTTTTCGCTGTCCGATACCAGCATGCCCACATGCCAGTCTTCGGGAATGCCGCCTTCCAGGTGATAGAAGGTGTGGCCATCGGTCCGTTCGACCATGACCTCGACATCGAGCGATTCCCACAGGCTCCTCCCGTCACGGCCGGCATCGGCGTAGACCTTGGCGCCTTCGATCATGGCGTCGAGGTCATCGAACGCCTTGTCGTTGAGATAGTCTTCGACCGGGACGTTGAGCGCGGTGGCCTTGACTCGCAGATTGATGTCCTTGGTCACCAGCGTGACGGAGGCATCGGGCCTTTCGTCGCGTAGCCGGCAGGTCTCGGCGAGGATGCGGTTGTCGGGGGAATTTTCCAGCGTCTCCAGCGGCGCCAGATCCTGGTAGCACAGAAAGCGCAGACGGCCGGCGGGGTCACCGGTGACGCGGGGAATGGGAATGCCTTGCTGGATTTCTTCCGGTGTAACGTGGGCCGTGAGGTCTGAGAGGGTGCGGCTGATCTGTCTTGCCGTTCGCGCGATCTCGCGCATGCCATTCTTGTGTTTGTCCAGCTCCTCGAGCACCGTCATGGGGATGACGACATCGTGCTCCTCGAAATGGTAAAGGGCTGCTGGGTCGTGGATCAGGACATTGGTGTCCAGTACGTAGAGCCTGTTCGCTTTCTTGTCGATTCGCACCATCGGCAAAAGCACTCCTGTGAGTTCAAGGCTACTCGACCCTGACAGAGTGCGGTGACAGAACGGTGTCGCCCCGATTCACTCCGTCAGTGCCACTATCGTTCGAACGTAAAGACTGTGTCGGCTTTACCTCTCTGACGGATGAAGTCACCCCCAGAATGGCCTGATGTGACCAAAAGTGCTACCCCCATTTGAGGCATTGGGCGCAAAAAACGATTGCATCGTTCACGGAGGTAATGGCGGCCATCGATGAGCCAGCGATCGCCTCGGGAAGGAGAGCCACAAAAAAGCCCCGCCGTGGCGGGGCTTTGAATGGCAACGACATCGACTAGGTGTTGTCGTTGGCATCGTCGTTCTTCTTGATGCTGACCTGGGCGATCGCCGGTTCGTTGTCGCCGCTCTGATCCAGCTTCGCCAACAGGTTTTCCGATTCGCGCTTGAAGGCAGCGAGGGCATCACCCCGGAGGCTCTGGGACTCCGGCAGCTTCACTCGCATGGCGTCGACCTGGTGGTTATTCACCAGCACTTCATAGTGCAGGTGAGGGCCCGTGACACGGCCAGTGCTGCCTGAGAGCGCAATCTCTTCGCCCATCTTGACGTGCTCACCGGGCTTGACCAGTGCCTTGCTGAGATGCAGATAGCGGGTCACGTAGCCGTTGTTGTGGCGAATCACGATGTAGCGACCGGCGATCGGATGGTTGACCACCCGTTCGACGATGCCATCCGCCGGAGCATCGACGGGCGTGCCGCTGCGCATGGCGAAGTCGGTGCCTTTGTGTGGACTGATGCGGCCCGTGACCGGATGATGGCGACGCAGGTTGAACGGTGAACTGATGCGGTAGTTGCCCTGGAAAGGGTAACGATCGAACGCGGGGTCGAGACTGTTTCCATCCGGGGTATAGAAATGGTCGTCGGCGCTGTTGCGGACTACCGTCAGGTTCATGCGCTGGCCTTCGTATTCGGCGGCCAGCACCCTGGAGTCCATGGAGTGGCCGTCGATCATGTCGGACTCGACCAGAACCCGGAACTGATCGCCCGCACGTGCTTCGCGGCGGAAATCGAGCTTTTTCGAGAGCACGCTGGTGAGTTCGGACACTTCGGCACTGGATAGCCCCGTCGACTGAGCCGAGAGCGCGAAAGAGCCGTTGACCGTGCCGCTGAACATGCGTTGGGCAGCTTCCCCAGTCTTCTCGATCGGGGAATAGGCGAAGGCGGCCGTCTCGTCGTCACGCTTAATCAGGTAGCCCTCGCGGGGATCTTTCATCACCCGCAGCGCCAGCAACTGGCCGTTCTCGTCGAGTTTGTAGTCGAAACTATGACCGACCCGCCAGCGCGTGAGGACCTTCTTGTCCGGCACCGTGTTGAGAATCTGCATGACGTCGCTATATGCCAGGCCCAGCGTTCGCTCGGCAGTCAGCGCGAAGGAGTCGCCATTCTGAATGGTATAGCTCTGCCATTCAGGGACGTAGGTCTCGCGGGCAGCGATCTCGTCGCCCAGTTCCGTGTTGCCGGAAGGGTCGAGAGAGTTGTCGAAGGACCAATCTTCGTAAGAGGTAC
This sequence comes from Salinicola corii, assembly GCF_008298015.1. Taxonomy (GTDB): domain Bacteria; phylum Pseudomonadota; class Gammaproteobacteria; order Pseudomonadales; family Halomonadaceae; genus Salinicola; species Salinicola corii. The sequence goes on from NZ_VTPX01000001.1 coordinate 461,090, forward strand.
CTCCAATGCTGTCATCGTCTTCGTCGGTCGCCGAGTAGGTATCGCCCACGGGCAGTTGTACCGCCAGTTTCCTGACACTGGGCTTGACCGCCGGTTTAATGATGGGAGAGATCGCCTGCGCTGACTGTTGAGGCGTGTCGTCAGCGTGCGCTTCGGGTACCAGATCGAGGTGCATTATCTCCAAAGGTTCGAGTTGCGCCAGTGGAATCTCTTTCGATAGATCACCGAGGGAGAAGGAAGTGGAGTCCGTCTCTTTATTAGGTGTCGCTGAATTGACGATCGACTGAGAAATCGTGGTCGTCGTCGCCAGGGGAATCTGCTTTTGTGCGTCTTCGGTACCACCGAAAACACCAATAATCTTTTGCGTACCCAGCACGGTGACCATGGTGGCGACCGGCAGCAATAACACTTTGTGCGTGCGGGGCAGCGAATGGAATATTCGCAACATGAAGATGAAGGCCCAGGTAAAAAAAGATGACAAATTTAAATAAAGGCCGGGGAACAATACCTCAAGCCAGTATTAATTGCCTAGTCTGTATTTAATTACAGTATTTCATGCCCCGCCATACGGACGGTGGGGTAATGACACGGGGAGCCCCGATGGGTTGCGTCGAAACGCTCAATGTAAGCTTGTGTAATGTGATGGTGCGCGTTGTTGCACCGATATGGTGCCGTTAAAAGTCTTGTTTTATGGGAAAATATTGCATCGTAAAACTTTTGTACGGCTTTTATTGATCGATAAGGTTGAGCAGACGGCGTCAACTTCCAAGCCAGCTTGGTGCAGCAAAAGTCGGAGGGGAAACACCGATTTCTGACGCGGATGGCAAAATGTGGAAATGTAGAGAGCTTGAGTGCAGAGACGAGTCCTCTAGCATCGGATGCGCGGGCCAATGGAGAGAAAGTCGTGCCAAAAGTGACGTTACTACAGTGGCAGATGCTGGCGGCGGTAGCCGACCACGGTGGGTTTGCCAAGGCGGCTGATGTTGTTCACCGAAGCCCTTCGACGCTCAACCATGCGATTCACAAGATCGAGGAACAGCTAGGCGTAGTGCTATTCGAGCCAAAGGGCCGCCAGGTCGTTCTCACCGAAGCCGGTGGGCTCCTGCTGAGACGGGCGCGTCAGCTGATCGAGAATGCGGCCTCGCTGGAAGACGTTGCCGAGCGTCTCGCGGGTGGGCTGGAGGCGGAAGTCTCCCTGGCCGTGGATCAGATATTTCCGACGGATGCACTCGCGGAGGCGTTGACCCGGTTTTCGGACGCTTTTCCGCACGTGCGTGTCCAATTGCACGAGACCGTTCTCAATGGCGCTGTAGAGATGTTGTACGAGGGGCGGGCCGATCTCGCCATTTCGGGTATCGACGCCCAGGGCTTCCTGGGGCAACCGGTCGTCGATGTGGCCTTCATTGCGGTCGCCCATCCTCGGCATCCACTGCATCAGTTACAGCGCGAACTGGATCTGCGGGATCTGGAGCGACATCGGCAGTTGGTGACACGGGACTCTGCGGTCCGCCATCGGCTGGATGCCGGTTGGTTGAAGGCCGAGCAGCGATGGACGCTGAGTCATCTGTCTACCACCATCGACATGCTGGAGCGCGGGCTGGGTTTTGCCTGGGTGCCCGAACCCCGCATCCACGCGGCGTTGCGGGAGGGCCGGTTGAAGGCGTTGCCGCTGCGTGCGGGCGGCGTGCGAAGGGCGTCGCTTCAAATGATCTACAAAGATGTCGATGGCGCCGGCCCGGCCACGCGTGCTCTGGCCGATGAACTGATGGTGGGCGTGACGTCCACGTGTCCGCGCGATACGTTGCCGCCGGTGCCCAATTCATCGATGCAGCCGAATGAATGAGCCGAGTTATTGCGCTCGACCTTCAGCCGCCGGGATCTATGCTGCCATCGGCACGTAGCCAAGCGGTGCTTGACGCCATCCCGCACTCGTCGTCGGGGGCTTGATGGGTCGGGCGCCGCACGACATTGAATGCACAGGAGAGCGTCATGGGATTGCTGGTCGATGGGAAATGGCAGGATCGATGGTATGACACCGAGAGCCATGGCGGGGAGTTCGTCCGCGAGTCCGCCAAGCTGCGCGACTGGATCACGCCGACCGGCGCGCCGGGGCCGAATGGCCAACGGGGGCTGGCGGCGGAGGCCGGGCGCTACCACCTCTACGTGTCGCTGGCGTGTCCGTGGGCACATCGCGCACTGATCATGCGCAAGCTCAAGGGGCTGGAGGCGCTGGTGGGTGTTTCTCACACCAGTCCATTGATGCTGGGTCAGGGTTGGTCCTATCGAGTCGACGAAGGGTCCAGCGGCGATAGCCTCAACCATGTCGACTACCATCACCAGCTCTATACCCTGACGGACCCGAACTACACGGGTCGGGTGACGGTCCCGGCGTTATGGGACCGGCGCGAGCGGCGCATCGTCAACAACGAGTCCGCGGAGATCGTGCGGATGCTGAACACGGCGTTCGACGAACTGACCGGCAGCCGCCTCGATTTCTATCCCGACGATCTGCGCGACGTCATCGATGCCGTCAACGCCGATGTCTACGACCACGTCAACAACGGCGTCTACAAGGCTGGCTTCGCAACCGAGCAGGCCGTCTACGAAAAGCACTTCGCTGCGCTGTTCGACTGCCTCGATCGATTGGAGTCGCGTCTCGACGGGCAGCGTTACCTGGCGGGCGAGTGGCTGACCGAGGCCGATATCCGGCTGTTCACCACGCTGGTACGCTTCGATGCGGTCTACCATGGCCACTTCAAGTGCAACCGGCAGCGCATCGCGGATTTCCCGAATCTGTCGAATTACCTGCGGGAACTCTACCAGTGGCCGGGTATCCGGGACACGGTCGACTTCGACCATATCAAGCGCCACTACTACTACAGCCATCCGACGATCAATCCGACCCGCATCGTGCCTGTCGGGCCAGAGTTGGCGCTGGATGCGCCGCATGATCGTGACCGGCTGACGGGGCGCGGGGTTCGCGGCGGCGAGTGAAGGCTATTGCAGCCGGGGCCGGGGAGCTGGCGAGTCGTCGTCGGTAGCGAGCCCGTTAGACGCGAGCATGGCGCTGCAGCCAGCGGTCCAGCGCGTTGGCGAACGTCCGGCGATCGCCATCGGTGTAGGCGTTGGGCCCCTGGGTGTGTTCCCCGCTGGCGCGCAGCGTCTCCATGAAATCGCGCATCTGCACGCGCGACCTGATGTTGTCGAGGGTCAGATTCTCGCCCCGAGTGGTCATGACCATCGCACCCCGCTCGATGACCTCCTGTGCGAGAGGAAGATCGCTAGTGATGACGAGATCGCCGCTCGTGACGGCGTCGACGATCGCGTTGTCCGCGGCATCGAAGCCATGTGCCACCGTGCGCGACTTGACCCATGGCGACGGCGGCAACGGCAGCGCGTGATTGGCCACCATCCAGGTCCGGGTATGGGTGCGCTCTGCGGCGCGAATGATGATGTCGCGGGCAACGCGGGGGCAGGCGTCGGCGTCGATCCACAATGTGGGCTTGGGTGTCGTCGGCATGGCAGTGACGCTCGGCTGGCTGAGGAGGGACATGGCGCGCAGTCTACGGCGTTCGCCGCCAGGCTTCACCCGGCACAACCTCTGCCTGAAGGGGATCCCGGTAGGATTTTTACGTTCGGGTGGTGAAACGTCTACGCCGATGGTATAGTAGCGCCTCCTCGCATGTGTTGACCCCACCATCCTGCCGATATGTCTGTAATCGACGCCATCGACCCGTGAGTCGATGCCCAGCACCGGACGTATCTCGTACATGACGCACGGCTTCGCCGTTTTTCGCGTCCGGATGCAACGATGGAGCGCCTAGATCGGTTGACGTATCACGCAACCGGGCGCATCAAGGTCGCCACATACGCTGTCGCTTTCGAATCCGCTGGCGACAAGCGCAATGCCTGGTGCGACCGGCATTCAGTGGTAATCACGCCACCAATGCCATGACATTTTCGCCGGTGCCTACCGGCCACTCCAAGGTGTGAAATGACCTCGACTGTTACTGCTTCGCCTAGCTTTGGCGATCTGGCTCTATTGCCGGAAGTACTGACCGCCCTCGAAACGCTGGGCTACGAAATTCCTTCGCCGATCCAGACGCAGACGATTCCTGCGCTGCTGGAAGGCCGCGACATGCTGGGCCAGGCACAGACCGGCACCGGCAAGACCGCAGCGTTCGCGCTGCCACTGCTGAGCCGTCTCGATCTCGGCCGGCGCGAACCGCAAGTGCTGGTGCTGGCACCGACCCGTGAGCTGGCGCAGCAGGTTGCCGTCTCGTTCTCCAAGTACGGCCAGAACCTGAAAGGGCTGGAGATCGCCACGCTGTGTGGCGGACAGGACTATCGCGAACAGCTGTCGGCGTTGAAGCGTGGCGCTCAGGTCGTCGTGGGTACACCGGGTCGAATCATCGATCACCTTGACCGTGGCAGCCTCAAGCTCGACGGCTTGTCGGCGCTGGTGCTCGACGAAGCCGACGAAATGCTGCGCATGGGCTTCATCGATGACGTCAAGCGCGTGGTCTCGGACACACCGAAGGATGCTCAGCGGGTCTTCTTCTCGGCGACGCTGCCGAGCGAGATCGAGCGTATCGTCAACCGTTATCTGGTCGATCCGGTCAAAGTCACGATCGAGTCCAAGGTCAGCACAGGCGAGAACATCGAACAACGCGTCGTGCGTGTCGAAGGCCCCAGCAAGCTGGAAGCCCTGGCGCGTATCTTCGAAGTCGAGACGGTCGATGCCGCTATCGTGTTCGTGCGCACCCGTGCCGCCTGCACCACGCTGGTCGAGCAGCTCACCGCACGCGGCGTCAACGCCGCCGGTCTGTCCGGCGATCTCGACCAGAGCCTGCGCGAGCGCACCGTGACCCGCCTCAAGCGTGGCAAGGTCGACGTGCTGGTCGCCACCGACGTGGCTGCGCGTGGCCTGGACGTACCGCGGATCACTCACGTGATCAACTACGATCTGCCGCAGGATTCCGAAGCCTACATTCACCGTATCGGCCGTACCGGCCGTGCGGGCCGCAACGGTGTCGCCATCACCTTTGCCGGCGGTCGCGAAACCCGCAAGGTGCGCTGGGTCGAACAGGCCACCGGTCAGGCCATGACCGAGATGCCGCTGCCCGACGAGGCCGCCATTCGCGCCCATCGCGACACGCAGTTCAGTGGGCGTCTGCGCGAGATGCTCGAAGCCGGTGGCGATCATCAGCGCGCGCTGATCGAGAAGCTGGTCGAGGAAGGCCACGATCCGATCGATCTGGCGGCGGCGCTGGCGACGCTGGCGCGTGCCGGCGAAGCGCCGATCGGCCGCATCACCAGTTCGCCCTCGCGCCGCGATAGCGGTCGTGACGGTGGCCGCGATGGCGGTAGCCGCGAGCGCGGTGCCCCGCGTCGTCGCGACAGTGCACCGCGCGAAGGCATGACCCGCTACCGGGTCTCCGTCGGACACAAGGATGGCGTCAAGCCGGGTCAACTGGTCGGTGCGCTGGCCAACGAAGGCGGCATCGAAGGCGGTCGTATCGGCCGCATCGATATCCGCAACGCTTTCTCCGTGGTCGAGCTGCCGAGCGGACTGCCGTCCTCGATTCTGGCCAAGATGTCACGCGCGCGGGTCGGCGGACGCTCGCTGGAGATCTCGGAAGACCAGGGCGCGCCCGAGCGTGCACCGCGTCGCCGCACCGATGGCGACGCACCGGTTCGCCGCTCTCACGCCTGATCGTCGAACGCCGCGCCGCCAGCCGAGCTCGATGCTCCGCTGGCGTCGAAAGAACGCCGCCCACCTCGTGGGCGGCGTTTTTTTTGGGTCCGGTAGCGTCGCCTCGTCCCCGGGGCGATCCGAGAAGCGATGTCTCCAACCCGTCTCGAGGCAGGACCTAGGTCTGACAGTCGGTGACGGTCTTTGTATGCAATACTCATTATCGCTGAATCGTGGCACGTCCCGATTCAGGTCCACCGAAAACGTGGCGGAATCAGTTCGATGACCAAGACGCTCAAGGATCAACTGTACGAGGCCCTGCTGCGCAGCATGGCCAGTGGGCATCTGGAGCCCGGCCTGGTGCTGCTCGAGGGCAACATCGCCGATATCTTCGGCATGAGCCGCTCGCCGGTGCGCCAGACGTTGGGACGGCTGCACGACGAGGGCGCCATCAGCCGTTTCGAAGGACGGGGGTTCCTGGTGGGGCGGGCCCCGGGGAGTGTCGTGCGTCGATCGCTGACGGCAGCCGATTTCCGGGCCGCGGGCGGCCGCGCCTCCGTCAAGCGAACGGACTCCTGGCGCGCGCTGGCGGAGAGGGTGGAGCACGACGTCGTCCTCTGCTCGATGAAGGGGCGACTCGAGCTCAACGAATTGCAACTGGCCAAGTCGCTGGGTGTCAGCCGCGCCACCACGTACCGCATCCTTCTGCAGCTGCAGTCTCTCGGTGTCGTCGAGAAGATCAAGTACAGCAGTTGGAACGTGGTGCCGCTGGACGACGCCCGACTGCATCAGCTCTACGATGCGCGACGCCAACTGGAGCCGTTCATGATCGCGCGCGCCTGCGAGCGCATCGCCGACAAGTCGATCCAGCGCTATCTGGACCGTCTGGATCAGGCCCAGGCCAGCTACCCCAGAATCGAAGCCAGCCAGCTCGATGCGCTGGAGAACGACCTGCACCACGAAGCGCTGGAGCAGGGCGGCAACGCCGAGATCCTGATCATGCTTCAGCGCACGCGGCCGATCCTGCTGATCAGCAAGCACCTGCTGGGGGGCGCGATCGAACTGCCGCCGGGCGACCCGTTCTTCGCCGCGCATCGGCAGGTCTTCGAAGCGATGCAGCTGCGGCGTGCCGAGCAGGCCAGCGAAGCGCTTTACCGGCACATCAAGGACTCCGAGGCACTGGTCCAGGAACGTCTGGCCAACTTCCGGCATGCCGGCGAGCTGCGGGAGCCGGGATACCTGCGTTGGTTGAGCCAGCGCTAGGCCATGTCTTGCCGTCGCTCGTCGACTTTTCAGACAGAGCCCAGACTCTGGCTGGGCCGTTGGGCCGTGAAGTCAGTCGACCGGCATGCCGTTTCGTCGGCGCAACTCCCGGATCAGCGCGCTGTGATCCAGGTCGCCATCGCCATGTTCCAGCATGTCGCCGAACAGCGCATCCCCCTGGCGGCTCATGGGAAGGTCGAGTGACAGACGAGCGATCTGCGCCATGGCGGTCTGGGTGTCCTTGTACTGCCATTTTGCGGCGCCGCCCGGCACGAAGCTTTCCTCCAGCATGCGCCGACCATGGACATCGAGAACGGTCGAGTCGGCGAAACCGCCCATCAACGCCTGACGCACCTGCGCGGGATCGGCCCCGCCGCGTTCCACCAGCAGCAGGGCCTCGGCAACGGTGGCGATGGTGTTGGCCACGATCATCTGGTTGGCAAGCTTGGCGAGCTGGCCGCTCCCGGCGGGGCCGACGTGGGTCGGGCGGCCGAGGGTCGCCAGCAGCGGGCGATGACGTTCGAAAACCGAAGCCTCGCCGCCGACCATGATCGCCAGCGTGCCCTCGATGGCGCCGCGCTCGCCGCCGGAGACCGGCGCATCGAGATAGCCGATGCCATGGGGGCTGGCGGCCTCCGCCTGCCCCTTGGCGGTGTCCACCGGGATCGAGCTCATCACCACCAGGCAACTGCCGGGCCGCATCGCGGCGATGATGCCAGTCTCGCCCAGCAGGATCTCATCGCAGACGGGACCGGCGCTCAGCATCACGATGACCACATCGGCATCGTGGGCAGCCGCTTCGGGGGATCGGGCCGCGACCACGCCGGCCGCCTGCAGCGGTGTCAGTTTGTCGGGCGTGCGGTTCCAGGCCTGGACACGATGGCCGACATCCGCCAGGCGGGCCGCCATGGGGGCCCCCATGATGCCGGTTCCGATGAAGCCGATGGTCAGTGGGCTTTCGCCATGGCGATCTTTTTCGACACTGGGATCTTGCATGAGTCGTTTCCTGAAAGAAGGGGACGCTTCCGGGGCCGGGTCACTCGGCGGGGGGGGAAGAATCCGGCCAGGGGAGATCAGGTACCGGGGGTCCAGGAGACGCTTCAGGCCGCGCATGATGTCGTACTCGGGCTCGGAGAGCGTCTCCAGGAAGGCGGCCTGTTTGAACCGCCCGATGCCATGCTCGGCGCTGATGCTGCCGTCGAAGTCGGCGACGATCTCGAACAGGCGCTCCTCCAGCTCGTGCAGCAGCGACGAGCGCTCATCGGAATCGAGTCCCGGGGGCGGCAGGACGTTGAAGTGCAGGTTGCCGTCGCCGATGTGGCCATAGGCGATGATCGTCGCTTGCGGAGACAATGTCTGGATGTCGTCGGCAGCGCGTTGGTGGAATGCCGTCAACGACGAGATCGGCAGCGAGACGTCCGTGCGCAGGTGCTCGCCACGATTGCGCTGGCCCTCCAGCATGGCTTCTCGGATGCGCCAGAGATTGCCGGCCTGGGCCTCGCTGGTGGCGAGCACGCCATCGGTGAGCTGGCCGGCCGCGAGTCCGCGCTCGAACAGGTCCTCGATCATCGTGTCCAGGTCCGCCGGTCCACTGGCGCTGGCTTCCATCAGGACGTAATACGGCGCCGGTGCATCCAGCGGATCGCGTAGATCGGGGGCGGCCTCCATGGCGAGCTCGAGGCAGGCGCGCGGCACCAGCTCGAAGGCGGTCAGCAGGTCGCAGCAACTGCGTCGCGCCAGCGCGTAGAGCTCGAGCACGGCAGCCACGCTGGGGCAGGCCAGCAGGGCGCTGCGACTGACCTGGGGCCGGGGGAACAGCTTGAGTACCGCGCCGGTCACGATGCCGAGCGTGCCCTCCGCACCGATGAAAAGCTGCTTCAGATCGTAGCCCGTGTTGTCCTTGTGCAGCGCCTTCATGCCGTTGTAGATGCGTCCATCCGGCAGTACCACCTCCAGTCCCAGCACCAGCTGTCTCATCATGCCGTAACGCAGCACGTTGAGGCCGCCGGCGTTGGTCGAGACGTTACCGCCGATCTGGCAGCTACCCTGGGCGCCCAGCGAGAGTGGAAAATCGCAATCCGCCGCTTCGGCGGCATCCTTGGCCGACTGCAGGACGCAGCCGCCATCCACGCTCATGGTGAAGTTGATGGGGTCGACATCGCGGATCGCCGCCATTCGCTCAAGACTGACGACGAGCTCCGGCCGTTCGACATCGGGCAAGGCGCCGCCGACCAGCCCGCTGTGGCCGCCCTGGGGCACCAGTGCGACATCGTGGCGATGGCAGTAGCTCACCACGTCGGCGACCTGGCGCGTCGTCGCCGGGCGTGCCACCGCCAGCGGTTCGGCGCCACGGTAGCCCGGCCAGTCGACGCAGTAGCGCTCCATGTCGTCGGTATCGGTCAGTAACCCACCCGGGCCCAGCATCGCGGTCAGATCGTCGAGCAGCGTGGCCTGAATGGTCATGAATCACCTCTCGCAACGTTATCGAAACCCCTCGTCCCCGTCGAAACCGGCCTCAGCGATACCAGAGAACGACCTGGGGGAAGAGCAGGAACAGCACCAGCAGGGCGATCAACGTGAAGTAGAAGGGGAGCAGGCTCTTGACCAGGCTCTCCATGCCGACCTTGCCGACGCCGCAGCCGACGTAGAGCACCGTACCCACGGGAGGCGTGATCAGGCCGATCCCCAGGATGAACGACATCAGCACCCCGAAATAGACGGGATCGATGCCCAGCTTGACCACTACTGGCGTCATCAGCGGCGCCAGAATCACCATCGCCGGCGTCAGGTCCATGAAGAAGCCGACCACCAGCAGGAAGCCAGACAGGATCAGCAGCAGCAGCAGTTTGTTCTCGGTAATGGCGGACAGGCTGACCACCAGTTGTTGCGGGATCATGTTGGCGGTGAGCAGCCAGGCGAGAACACTGGCGAAGGCCAGCAGCAGCATCACCACGCCGGTCAGTTTGCCGGTGGCGATACAGAGTTCGAAGAAGCGCTTCAGCGTCAGACTGCGGTAGATGAAGAACGAGACCGCGAAGGCGTAGACCAGGGCGATCGCCGCGCTTTCCGTCGGGGTGAAGACGCCCGAGAGGATCCCGCCGACGATAATGACCGGCAGCAGCAGTGCCAGCAGCGCTTCCTTCAACGCCGCGAACAGCTCCGGTACCGAGAACGGTCGGCCGCGGCCGTTCTTGCGCGACTGGACATAGGTGGTCACCGCCAGCCCCAGCGTGATCAGGATGCCCGGCACGATACCTGCCATGAACAGCTGCGAGATCGAGGTATTGGTGACCACGCCGAACAGGATCATCGGTATCGAGGGCGGGATGATGATGCCGACCACCGACGCGGCCACCACGATGGCCGTCGCCAGCGGCGCGCTGTAGCGATGCTGCTTCATCGGCTCGATCATCATGCTGCCGACGGCGGAAGCGTCGGCCACGGCCGAGCCGCTGATGCCGCCGAAGAACATCGATGTCAGCACCGCGACCTGGCCTAGGCCGCCGGCCACGAATCCGACCAGGGCGCTGGCCAGCCGAACCAGGCGGGTGGCGATGCCACCGGCGCTCATGACTTCCCCGACCAGGATAAACAGCGGAATGGCCAGAAGCGGGAAGGAGTCCAGGCCATTGACCGCCTGTGCCACGATCGGCGAGAGCGCGTAGCCGGACTCGAAGAAGATGAACAGGCTGATGGCCGCGAGACCGAACGAGATCGGCATGCCGATGACGATACAGATGGCCAGCCCTATCAGAATGCTCCATAGAATCATGGTGTCTTGCTCCGGAACAGGGAGAACAGGGCGATGGTGTTGGCGATGATCGTCAGGATCGCCATCACCGGCATGGCGCTGTACAGAAACGTCTGCGGAATGCCCAGCATCGGCGTGGCGCTGGTATAGCCCGAAATGACGTCGTTGAACCCCAGCAGGATGCAGATGCAGACGATGTAGATGATGGCGATGCTCAGCAGCACGGCGGCCTTGCGCAGCCCGGCGGGTGCCTTGTCGCGGAAGAAGGTGACCGCCACATGCTCGTTGCCGAGGCTGCCGACGCCGGCGCCGAGCAGAACCAACCAGATGAAGAGCACCCGGGAGAGCTCCTCGGCCCAGGTGTAGGAATAGTTGAGGACGAAGCGGCCAAAGACGTTGGCCGTAACGCAGAACACCACGCCCAGCACGAGTAGCCCGACAGCGATTTCCAGCGTTTGGCGTAGCCAGCCCAGGAAACCCCGGGCGGAAGGCGAGTCGGCATTCATCATGACCTCCGTGATCACGCAATCGCCGCAGGCGCGAGTCGGCGCCTGCGGCGAACCGGTACTTACTGAGTCTTGGACTCAGCGCGAATACGATCGATCAGGTCGCCGCCAATCTTGTCACGCCAGTCGTCGTAGACCGGCGCCAGATCTTCCTGGAAGGTCGCGATCTGCTCTGGCGTCAGTTCGGTGATCTGCATGCCCTGATCTTTCAGCTCCTGCTTGATCTGGTCGTTGAGAGTCCGGCTGACCTGACGCTCGTAGTCGCCCATCTGCTTTGCCGCCTCGCGCAGCAGTTGCTGATAGCTCTCCGGCAGCCGGTTCCAGAAGCGCTCGGACACCAGCGTGATGAACGGCGTGTAGACGTGGTTGGTCTCGGTGGCATACTGCTGCACTTCATTGAATTTCGAGGATTCGATGGTGATCCACGGATTCTCCTGACCGTCGACGACTCCCTGCTCCAGCGCGGTGAAGAGCTCGGCGAAGGACATCGGAGTCGGATTCGCGCCCAGCGTACGCCAGATATCCAGGTGGATCGGGTTTTGCATGGTCCGGACCTTCAGGCCATCCAGGTCCGAGGGGGAGGTCACCGCCTGCTTGCTGTTGGTCAACTGGCGATAGCCGTTCTCGGCCCAGCCGATGGCGACCAGTCCCTTGGTGGAGGCGTCCTTCAGCATCTGCTGACCGATATCCCCGTCCAGTACCTTGTCGGCGATTTCCGGTGTCGGGAACAAGAATGGCAGGTCGAAGACGGCGAACTGCGGGAACATGCTGACCATGGGGGAGGTGGACGGCGCGGTCATCTCCAGCGTGCCGGCCTGGAGGGCACTGACCGACTGCAGGTCGTCGCCCAGCTGCGCGCTATGGAACGCCTGTACCTGGATATGACCGTCACTGCGTTGCTCGACGATCTTCTTGAAGTACTCCAGGCCGCGATACTGGGCGCTGGACTGGGTCAGGCCGATATTGAACTTGAGGCTGTAATCGTTGCCGTCACCCTCGACGACATCGCCGGTCACCTCCGGGAATGGCGGCATTTCGGTAGCGGCGGTGGCAGAGAGGCTAGTCAGACCCAGGACCGTTGCCATCACCAGCGTCGTCAACCGGGAACGGGCACGACTAGGGCGCGGAGTGGTGGGGAAGGATGTGATTGTTGTCATCTTCAGCTCCATAGCTTTGGTGGCGCTTCTCGCGTGAGTGGCATGAATAGCGTGAGTGACTTGCTGCATGGCGACGCCGGTCTCGGCGGCGTCCGAATGCTCTGGGTGGCGGGCGTCCGGTGCCAAGGGCTATTGCCAGGCGCTGCCGCCTGGAAAGCGGTGGGCCTCGAGTGAACTGGCTTTCATGGTGACGCCGTAGCCGGCGGCGTCCGGTATCTGGTAATGCCCGCGATCGATCCGAACCGGGTCGACGAAGTGCTCGTGCAGGTGGTCGACGTACTCCAGCAGACGACCCTCGAGCGAGCCGGAAACGGCGATGTAATCGAACATGGAGATATGCTGGGTGTACTCGCATAGGCCCACGCCGCCGCCATGGGGGCAGACCGGGATGTCGTGCTTCGCGGCCATTAGCAGCACCACGATCACCTCGTTGAGTCCGCCCAGGCGGGCGGCATCCAACTGGCAGAAATCGATCGCGTCTGCCTGGAAGAGCTGCTTGAACATCACCCGGTTATGGCAGTGCTCGCCCGTGGCGACGCCGATCGGTGCCAGGCGGTGGCGAATCTCGGCATGACCGAGCACGTCGTCCGGACTGGTGGGCTCCTCGATCCAGTGTGGCCGGAACTCGGCCAGCCGACGCATGTTGGCGATCGCCTCATCGACGTCCCACATCTGATTGGCGTCCATCATCAACAGGCGCTCTTCGCCGATCTCCTCGCGCAGAATCCGGGCCCGTCGTCGATCTTCCTCGATGTTGCCGCCGACCTTCTGCTTGAAGTGCTCCCAGCCAGCCGCGATCGCCTCCCGGCACAGCGAGCGCATCTTCTCCTCGGAGTAGCCCAGCCAGCCGGCGGACGTGGTATAGGCGGGATAGCCGTGCTCGCGCATGGAGGCCTCGCGTTCGGCCTTGCCCGCTTCGCGGCGCTTGAGCAGGCCGATCGCCTCTTCCGGCGTCAAGGCATCGGTGACGAAGCGGAAATCGAGGCAGCGGACCAGCTCCTCGGGCGTCATGTCGGCCAGCAGCTTCCACACCGGCTTGCCCTCCCGCTTGGCCCACAGATCCCAGATCGCGTTGATCATCGCCGAGCAGGCCAGATGAATGACACCTTTCTCCGGCCCCAGCCAGCGCAACTGACTGTCCCCGCTGGTGAGCTCCCGCCAGTACGCGCCCATGTCGGCGGTGATGTCCGCCAGCGAATGTCCCTCCAGGCGCGTCGCCAGCGACTCGACGGCGGTGACGCATATCTCGTTGCCGCGTCCGATGGTGAAGGTCAGACCGTGGCCGGTAATACCATCGTCGGCATCGGTGTGCAGAATGACGTAGGTGGCTGAGTAGTCCGGCGCGGCGTTCATCGCATCCGACCCGTCCAGTTCACGGGAGGTCGGAAAGCGGATGTCCTGAACTTCGACGCGTTGAATCGTGGGCATGCCGATGAGCTTCCTTGCCTGGAGAGGATTGAATGGGGAGTTCGTAGCTTTAACGCCCTTAAATATCGGAAAGGTACAGCCTTTTTTGTCTTCTATTTTTCAAAAATGAAAAAGATCATTTTTGGATATTGGTCGAAAGTATGGAGCGGATATTCCCGGTTATTCGATAGCCTAATCGGCGCTCGTGATCGGTGGCTAATCGTTTTTTTTGCAACCCCGATAACCGGGGGTTATTGTCTTTGACCAAAGGATTATGCGGGGTGGTATCGATGTCCAACGATAGTCGTATTCACGTCAAGGGCTGGTTGCGCATCAAGCACCTCGTGCTGCTGGTCACGCTGGACGAGAGTCGCAATCTCCACGCCACGTCGCGCCATATGAACATGAGTCAGCCCGCGGCCAGCAAGATGCTCAAGGACATCGAGACCTTCTTCGGTATGACGCTTTTCTACCGCCAGCCTCGCCACATGGAAATCACCGATGCCGGACGGTTGCTGGTGCGCTATGCCCGCAGCATCCTCAACGATACCGACCGCCTGATCGACGATCTCGTCTCGCTGCGGGAGGGCGGTTACGGCAAGCTCGTCATCGGCTCGGTGCCGGGAGCGGCGCCGCTGTTGCTGCCCAGGGCAATCACCTCGATCAAGGCGCGGCGTCCGCAACTGGCGGTGAGCCTGTTCGAGAACTCCAGCGACCGGCTGCTGGCGGACCTGGAGTACAAGCGCCTGGACGTGGTGATCGGGCGCGTGACGGAACACGCCCAGCACCACCTGTTCGACTTCATGCCCCTGCAGGCGGAGCCGGTCTCGATCGTGGTCAGGGCGGGGCATCCGCTGTGCGAACGCCCCCCGGGGCTGGGCGAGATCGTGCGCTGGCCCTGGGTACTGCATCCCATGAGCAGCCCAATGCGAGGGTTGTTCGAGGTGGCGCTGGCGGAGTCGGGCGTGGCTTCCCCCCGCAACGTGGTGGAAACCACGTCGACACAGACGACGCTGCAACTGGTGAGCTCATCGGACGCCATCGCCCTGCTGCCGACGTCGGTGCTCAAGACCGCGATCTCGGCGGGTAAATTCACCGCGCTGCCGCTGGTGATCGGCGAGCCGCTGGGCTATTACGGCGTGCTGACCCGCAAGGGGGAAGAGATATCGGATGTGGTCGGCGAGTTCATCGATACCCTGTTGATGCGCGACGACGCCTGAGCGCCGCCGGTCCGACGACGGCGCTCGCTGCAGTCTTGCGGTGAGCGGGGCGTTCGCGATCGATGTCAGCGCTGGCCGAGATGGGCCAGCAGGGCGCGAATACCGAAGGTCCAGGGTGGTAGCCGATCGCTGCGATCGACCACGTTGGTCAGCGCGCCCAGCCTGGACGTCGAGATCGTCACCCGGTCGCCCACATGATGGGTGAAGCCCTGGCCCTCGCCGTCCCGGTCCTGGATCGGCGAGAACATGGTGCCAAGGAACAGCATGAAGCCGTCGGGATACTGGTGGTGGGCACCGTAGGTCTGCGCCACCAGGTCGAGCGGATCGCGGCTGATTTCGCGCATGTCGCTCTCGCCCTCCAGCACGAAGTCGTCGTCCACCCCCTCGATGAGTAGCGAGACCCTGGCGTTGCGCACGTCGTCGATGCCGAAGTGTTCGTCGAACAGGCGGATGAAGGGGCCGATCGAGCAGGAGGCGTTGTTGTCCTTGGCCTTGCCCAGCAGCAGGGCGCTGCGGCCCTCGATATCGCGCAGATTGACGTCGTTGCCGAGGGTCGCGCCACGCACCCGGCCCTCGGCGTCCACCGCCAGCACGATCTCCGGCTCCGGATTGTTCCATTGGGAGGCGGGGTGCAGGCCGACTCGCGCACCGTGGCCGACGGCGGACAGCGGCTGCGCCTTGGAGAACACCTCGGCATCGGGGCCGATGCCCACTTCCATGTACTGCGACCAGCCGCCACGGGCTTGCAGCTCGGCCTTCAGCGCCATCGCTTCCTCCGAACCGGGCTCGATCCGCGACAGGTCGCCACCGATCAACGCCTGGATCTCCTCGCGCAGCTCGGCGGCACGCTTGAGGTCGCCACCGGCCTGCTCCTCGATCACCCGCTCCAGCAGGCTGACGGCGAAGGTCACGCCGCAGGCCTTGATCGCCTGCACGTCGCAGGGGGCCAGGAGATAGGGCGCCTGCGGTATATCCGCATGGCTGTTGGCGAGCACTTCGGCCAGGGTGCCGACGGTGTCGCCGGGCGCTTCGCGAACGAGCCAGGTCGCGTCGTCGCGTTCCAGCAGGTCGGCCATGGTGGCCACGTGGCGGGAGAGGTCGACCAGCGTATCGCCGCGCAGCGCCACCGGCGCCGGCCCGGCCCGGCCGCCGGCGCTCTCCAGCCAGACGCGACCCACCAGGAGGGCGCGATCGGCATCGTCGGGCAGGCAATGCCCGGCCTGGCGTTGCGGGGAAAGGGAGTCGGGATCGTTGAATGAGGCCATGTAGCGGTGAGCTCCTGTCGAGTCGAGAGAGAAAGTGGGATTGCTTCAGCCGAAAGCGGTATTGCCCGATAGCGACGAGTCTGCCACGGCCTCGCGCATGGCCTCCACCACGTCCGGTGGTAAGGGGATGCCGTTGTCCAGATAGTCCCGGCGGCGGGAGAGGCCGGACTGACCCGGCAGGCGCACCGGCCGCTCGGGATCGCGCGGCCGGCTGCCGAGGCAGCGTCTGGCGATGTGGTCGGTCTCGTCGAGGAAGGAGTCCGTGCCACCGAAACGGGCCGGATCGATCACCATGACCATCACCGACGCTCCCCAGCCCTCCGGGGAGTCCTTGCGTCCGTAGCCGGAAAGGGCCGACGTCAAGGCTTCGACCATCAGCCCCAGCGCAAAGCCCTTGTGGCCGAAGGCGAGTTCGCCCAGGGGCAGGATGCTCCCCTCCGGGGAGGCGAAATAGTCCTCGGGATCGTCACTGACCTCGCCGTGGCCGGTGAGAATCGCCGGGTGGCCGAGCCTGTCGCCGGCGGCACGGGTCTTGCCCACGGTGCCGTTGGTGATCGTCGACATGCTGACGTCGATCAGTAGCGGCTGTTCGCGCCCGGGGATACCGACCGCCAGCGGGTTTGGGGTGTAGACCCGGTCCAGGCCGCCGAACGGTGCGACCGAGGCGACCGCCGGATCCGAGGTCAATATCAGCGGAACCAGGTTGGCCTCGACCAGCGGTTGCAGGTACGCCGCCAGGCACGCGATGTGGTGCGACCGCTTGAGACTGACCATCCCGATCCCGAACGTAGTGGCCGCGTCGCGACAGTGGTCCAGCGCGCGTTGCACCAGGTACGGACCCAGCAGGTAGTGGCCGTCGAACAGCGCCGCGACCGGGCTGTTCTCCTGGATCTCGAGCCGGCTGTGATCGCCGCAGGCATGGCCCGCCTTGAGATCCTTGAGATAGCCGTTGGCCAGTTTCACGCCGTGGGTGTGGTGACCGAGCAGGTCGCCCTCGACCAGGATGCGCGCGGTGGTTTCCGCCACATCGGCGCTGGCGCCGTTCTCGGTGAACAAGGTGAACAGCGTGGCGCGCAGGGTATCGGCGTCGTAGCGTGTCATGAGGACCTCGGTGTCTGGTCGGTTTGCGCCGGGCGGCGCCAGTGTCGGAATAGGCGAATCAGCGTGGGCAGCGCCCAGATCAGAATGACCAGCGCGCCCAGCGCGGCGCTGATCGGCCGTTCGAAGAAGGCCAGCAGGTCGCCGTTGGATTTCAGCATCGAACTCATGAAGCTGTTCTCCAGCGTGCCGCCGAGCACCAGGCCCAGGATCGCCGGCGCCATGGGGAAGTCATTGCGGGCCAGCACGAACGCTACCAGCCCGATGATCAGCATGATCCAGATGTCGGTGATCGAGTTGTTGATGGCGAAGGCGCCGACGATGCAGAAGCTCAGAATCACCGGCATCAGCAGCTTGCGCGGGGTCAGGATGAACACCTTCGAGGCGCGAATGGCGAGGTAGCCGATCGGCAGCATGATCAGGTTGGCGACGAAGAATACCGTGAACAGCGCATAGACCTGGCCGCCGCCGTTCATGAAGATCGTCGGCCCCGGGTTCATGCCCTTCATGTAGAGCACGCCGATGACGATGGCGGTGATGGTGTCGCCCGGTATGCCGAACACCAGCGCCGGTACCCAGGCACCGCTGATGCCGGAGTTGTTGGCGGAGCTGGCATCGACGATGCCCTCGATATGGCCGGTGCCATATTTCTCCTTCTCCTTGGAGCGACTCTTGCCCAGCGCATAGGCGATCCACGCGGCGATATCCGCACCCGCGCCAGGCAGCGCACCGATCAGCGTGCCCAGCGAACTGCCGCGCAGGATGTTGCGCCAGTAGGTCTTGACGTGCCCCGGAGCGTTGGCGAACACGCTGTCCTTGGCCATTACCGGGACGCTGCGCGCTTCGGCCCGCGAGCCGTAGAACATCATGATCTCGTTGAGCGCAAACATGCCGATCATCACCGGGATGAAATTGATGCCGGCCATCAGGTCGGGCACGCCGAAGGTGAAGCGCGGCGCGCCGCTCATCATGTCGAGACCGACGGTCGACAGCAGCAGTCCCACGGTCAGCGACAGGAACGCTTTGACCCGGGAACCGATGGCGATGAAGATCGAGCTGCTCAAGCCCAGCAGGGCGAGCCAGAAGTACTCGAACGAGCTGAAGTTGAGCGCCATTTCGGCCAGCGAGGGGGAGACGAAGACCAGCACCATGGTGCCGAACAGCCCGCCGATGACGGAGCAGATCAGGTTGGTGCCCAGCGTTTCCCGGGCGCGGCCCTTCTGGGCGAGACGATAGGACTCACCAACATAGGCCGCGGATGCCGGCGTGCCGGGGATATTGAGATAGGTGCCGGGAATGTCGCCGGCGAAGATCGCCATGGCCGAGGTCGCCACGATGGCGGCAATGGCCGGGGTGGCATCCATGTAGAACGTGATCGGCACCAGCAGAGCCACTGCCATGGTGGCGGTCAGGCCGGGAATGGCGCCCACGAAGAGTCCGAAGACGGCCGCCGCGACGATGAACAGCATCGTCTGGACGTTGAACACCATTGCCAGGCCTTGCAGAAAGGAGTCCATGAGCAATCACCAGGCTAGGGTAGGATTTGAGACAGCAGGGTGCCTTCCGGCAGCGGGATCAGCAGATAGCGTGAGAACAGCAGATAGATCGCCGCCGCGACGACCAGCGACACGACCAGCGAGAGCCACGGCCTGGCGCCGCGCAGCAGCATCAGGATCAGCATGCTCACCGCCATGCACAATGGGGCGCCCAGCCACTCGCTGGCGAGGATGTAAAAGACGATCAGCGCGCAGGGCAGCAGCGAGATCAGCAGGCCGCGGTAGTCGTATCGCGGCGTCTGGGAGCGGGGGCCGGCGAACGCGATCCTGAGTTGGCCTATCCGGGTCAGCGCCAGCACCAGTCCGCCGATCACCATTCCCCCGCCGATCAGCGAGGGGAACAGCGAGGGGCCGTACTGGAGGGCCGGCATGGTCGGGTAGGTCTGGGCGACGGCGATGACCACGCCGCCGCCGATCACGAACGCCAGTCCGAGCAGGAAGTCTCTCATGAGGTCGTCTCCCGTTCGGATCGCTGGATCACTTGGCCAGTCCCACCTGCTCGACGATCTTGCCGAAGCGCTTGTCCTGCTCGGCCATGAGCTTGCCGAAATCTTCCGCCCCGCGCCATTCGGTACCGAAGCCCTGCTTGGCCATGAAGTTCTGGTAGGTGTCGCTGTTGTAGGCGTCCTCGATCGCCGTCTCCAGGGTCTCGACGACCGCCGGGTCCATGCCTTTGGGGCCGGCGATGCCGCGCCATTCGCCGATGGTGTAGTCGGTGCCGAGTGCCTCCTTCAGGGTGGGCACGTCGGGGAAGCTATCGAGCCGCTCCGGCGCCATGATCGCCAGGCTCTTGGCCTTGCCGGCTTCGATCATCGAGCGCCCTTCGGGAACCGAGCTGGGCACGATATCGATGCTGCCCGCGGCCATCTCGGTCATCGCCGGCGCGGCGCCCTGGCTGGGAATCCAGGAGACACGATCGGCTTCCAGGCCCTGGTCGAGCAGGAAACCGGCGAAGGCCAGGTGCCACACGCCGCCCTGACCGGTACCGGAGGCGGTGTAGGTTCGCGCGGGCTCGGCCTTGATCTGGTCGACCAGCGTCTGGACGGAGTCGAAGGGGCCGTCGGCGGCCACCTGAATACCGGCGTAGTCGTAGTTGATCTGGGCGATGGGGGTGTAGTCCTCGTAGGTCAGCTGCGTCAGCCCCTGCCAGTGCATCATGTTGATCTCGCCGGTGATCAGACCGAGCGTGTAGCCATCGGGCTTCGCCATGGCCATGGCGGTGTGTCCCACCACGCCGCTGCCGCCGGTTCGGTTGACCACGTTGACGGTCTGGCCCAACTGCTCTTCCAGGGCAGCGGCGATGGTTCGCGCGGTCGCATCGGTCCCGCCGCCAGCCGCCCAGGGGACGATCAGCGTGATCGGTTTTTCGGGGTAGTCGGCCAGCGCCGGCAGCGGCAGCAGCAGTGACAATCCCAGTAATCCAGCGAGATGACGCTTGTTGATTGAGGTCTTCATGGCGTGTCTCCTTGGGGAGGGGTGTTGTTGGTGTTTTGAATTTCTACCGTCACGGAATCGACTTGGCGCCCACTGAAGCTATGATTTATGACTATTGGGTGCAATAAACGTATTGGCTAGACATTGGTATAACGAGCGTAAATCGGCGCCGCGTCATGGGTCTGACTATGGCACCGAATCACGATCCGAGGAGTCCGTGATTATCTCCGTTTTTCAATACCATCGATCAAAAACCCGGTGACGGAACGGCAGCGATCAAGGGGCTCCACCATGCAGATTACGCCGGTTGGCGACGGACGTATTTGCTCCGAAAGTCTATGTTGTACTTATTTTTTATATGTTCAACATAGTGGAGAGATGATAAATGGTGGTCGCTGTATCGCGGCGGCATGGGTCCGTACGGCAACGTGCGAGGCGTTCTGCCATGGCCGCCGCAAGGCCGTTGGCGACAGTGACCGATGATCGATGCAAGGAGAATGCCGATGCGCCTGATTCAGTGCCTGAACGATGACCGCCTGACCGTGGCGGTGGTCATCGACGAACATGAAGTCCAGGTCGTCGATGGCGACGAGGGCGTCTACGGACTGGCCAGGCGCGCCATCGCCGACGGCACGCCATTGACCGCCGTGGTCGAAGCCGCGCTGACCGAAACCCGGCTAGACTATGCCCGGCTGATCGAGGAGCGCCGTCTGTTGCCGCCGCTTACCCATCCCGACCCGGCGCACTGTCTGGTGACCGGGACCGGGTTGACGCACCTTGGCAGCGCCGATACGCGCTCGGCGATGCACGCCGCCGCCATGCAGCCGTCCGACAAGGTCGACGAAAGCGAGTTGACCGATTCGATGCGCATGTTCCGCATGGGCGTGGAAGCCGGCAAGCCGAGAGCGGGCGAGGTGGGGCCGCAGCCGGAGTGGTTCTACAAGGGAGACGGCGACTGCGTGGTCGCGCCGGAGAGCGAGATCCCCAGTCCGTCGTTCGCCCAGGATGCCGGGGAGGAGCCGGAGCTGGCCGGCCTCTACGTCGTCGGCAGGGACGGCCAGCCTTGGCGGGTCGGCTATGCGATCGGCAATGAATTCTCCGACCATGTCACCGAGCGCTTCAATTACCTGTGGCTGGCGCACTCCAAGCTGCGTGCCTGCAGCTTCGGGCCGGAACTCTTCGTCGGCGAGCTGCCGGCAAACCTGGAAGGCACCAGCCGTATCGTCCGCGACGGCCGTACCTTGTGGGAAAAGCCGTTCCTGACTGGCGAGGGCAACATGGCCCACAGTCTCGCCAATCTCGAGCATCACCACTTCAAGTATCGCAATTTCCGCCGCCCGGGGGATGTCCACGTGCACTTCTTCGGGACCGCGACGCTGAGCTTTGCCGACAAGATCGTCGCCGAACCGGGTGACCGCTACGAGATCGACCTGCCGGCGCTGGGCCGCCCCCTGCGCAACGTGCTCGGCAGCGAGGACGATTTCGGTTACTCGGCCGCCAAGGCGCTCTAAGCTCTGTCTGAAAAATCGGCGAGCGATGGCCAGAAAAGGCAAAAATTGACGAAGAAGCGGAGTTTACGAGGTGTAAATGAGCATTTTGAGTCAATTTTTAACGCCTTATGGGCGAGCGCAGGCATTTTTCAGACAGAGCGTAACCCCTTCGTGACAACACGACGTATCGACCGGCCGCCAAGGTTACCGTCCCGTCGTCGAGTCACCCATGCATGACGGCGTTCCGGCTGCCCGATCCCTGGCCGCCGGATCCGCCCGTTCTGGAGTCCTGATCATGAGCGAACGTCCCCGCCGAACCGCCGACCAACTGCGTTCGCGCTGGTGGTTCGACAACCCCGACCACGCCGGTACCACGGCGCTCTGCCTGGAGCGCTACATGAACTACGGCATCACGCTGGAAGAGCTCTCCTCCGGCAAGCCGATCATCGGCATTGCCCAGTCCGGCTCCGACCTGACGCCGTGCAACCGGCATCACATCCAACTGGTGGAGCGGGTCAAGGCCGGCATCCGCGCGGCGGGCGGCGTTCCGTTCGAGTTCCCGCTGCACCCGATCCACGAGAACGTGCGTCGGCCGACGGCTGCACTGGACCGCAATCTGGCCTACCTGGGGCTGGTCGAGGTGTTGCATGGCTATCCGCTCGATGGCGTGCTGCTGACCACCGGCTGCGACAAGACCACGCCGGCCTGCCTGATGGCCGCCGCCACCGCCGATATCCCCGCGATCGTGCTCTCCGGCGGGCCGATGCTCAACGGCTGGCGCGGCAAGGAGCGGGTCGGTTCCGGCACCATCGTGTGGGAGTTGCGCAAGCGCCTCGCCACCGGCGAGATCGACTACCCCGAGTTCCTGGCTCGAATCGCGGATTCGGCCCCTTCGGTGGGACACTGCAATACCATGGGGACGGCCTCGACCATGAACTCCATGGCCGAGGCGCTGGGCATGAGCCTGCCCGGCTCGGCGATGATCCCCGCACCCTACAAGGAGCGGCCGATGGTCGCCTACGCCACCGGCGCGCGCATCGTCGAGATGGTGTGGGAGGATCTGCGTCCGAGCGACATCCTCACCCGGGAAGCGTTCGAGAACGCCATCGTCGTCTGCTCCGCGCTGGGCGGCTCCAGCAATGCACCGGTCCACATCAACGCCATCGCCCGGCACGCCGGGATCGAACTCACCAACGATGACTGGCAGCGCCTCGGGCACGCGATACCGCTGCTCGCCAACGTGATGCCGGCGGGTGCCTATCTCGGCGAAGAGTTCTTCCGGGCGGGCGGGGTGCCGGCGGTGGTTCACGAACTGCTCACGGCAGGGCGGCTCCACGGCGATGCGCTGACCGTCAACGGCCAGACGCTGCACGCCAACTGCTTCGGCCAGGAGACGCAGGACGAGGACGTCATCCTGCGCTATGACCACCCGCTGGTGGAGTCGGCGGGTTTCCTCAACCTCAAGGGGAATCTGTTCGACTCCGCGCTGATGAAGACCAGCGTGATCTCGGATGACTTCCGTCGTCGTTATCTCTCCAACCCCGGCGATCTCGACGCATTCGAGGGCAAGGTCGCCGTCTTCGATGGCTCGGAGGATTACCACGCGCGCATCGACGACCCGGCGCTCGAGATCGATGCGAACACCATCCTGGTGATGCGCGGTGCCGGTCCGGTGGGGCATCCCGGGGGGGCCGAGGTGGTCAACATGCAACCGCCGGAAGCGTTGATCAAGCAGGGCATCGACTCGCTGCCGTGCCTGGGCGATGGCCGCCAGTCGGGGACCTCCGGCTCACCCTCGATTCTCAACGCCTCGCCGGAAGCCTCGACCGGTGGCGGGCTGGCGCTGCTGGAAACCGGTGACAGGATCCGTATCGATCTCAAGCGTGGCGAAGCCAATCTGCTGATCGACGACGAGGAGTTGGCGGCGCGACGCGCCAGGCTCGAGGCCAGCGGCGGTTATCCCTATCGCGATCATCAGACCCCATGGCAGGAGATCCAGCGCTCGATGGTCGAACAGCTCGACCGCGGCATGACCCTGGCGCCGGCAACCAAGTACCGGGCCATCGCCTGGGATCTACCGCGGGATAATCACTGACGAGCTACGAGCTACGAGCTACGAGCTACGAGCGAGGGCCGGCTTTGGGCACTTCAACAGATCTCCAGACAGGCGCCGCCATCGAGCAGTACGCGATCAGGCGTACTGCATCCCGCCATTGCCGAACGACCAGTTGTGCCGATCGGTTTCGAGCAGGTTGATGAAAACATCTTCCTGCCTGAGGCCGGGGGCCGTGGTGAGGTATTCCGTCAGACGTTGATAGAGTGCCCGTTTCTGAGTCTCGCTCCGTGTATCGTTGCAGGTGATCTGGATAATCACCAGTTCCTGACTTCTCGAGATGCCCAGATAGTCGGGGCTGCAGTCGAACTCTTCGTCGGCATGTTGGTGAAGCAGGATGAAACGATCATTTTCGGGGACATTGAAGGTGTCACGCAGGGCCCTGTAAACACCTTCACGGATGGCTTGCAGATCGTTGTCGCTTTTCCCCTGGCGCAGTGAGATACGAACTAACGGCATGTCAGTCTCCGGATAGAACATCGTGATAGTTGACGCTAGATACGTTAGCGCCTCACTGTTATCCCGAATATCAAAACTTTTTGGATATGTGATCCACTAAATCGGGATTCATGTATGCGCCAGACTACGTTTGACCCGGATGTGTTGCGTGGCTTCGTGCTGGGCATCGAGCTCGGGAGCTTTGCCAAGGCCGCTGCGCGTCTGAATCGGTCAACATCGGCTGTTAGTGCCCAACTGAAGCGACTCGAAGAGCAGGTGGGCACGCCACTGGTTCACAGGGTAGGGCGTGGCATGGTGATGACCGAACAGGGCGAGGTCATGCTGAGCTATGCGCGGCGACTGCTGGATCTCAACGACGAGGCGGCGGCTGCCGTTTGCGGTGAACAACTGGAGGGGCGTGTCCGCCTCGGCTTGCAGGAGGATTTCGGCGAGCGCCTGCTACCGGGTGTGTTGGGTCGTTTCGCCCGGGCGCATCCAAAATTGCATATCGAGGTACGTGTCGCCAGTAATATGCGGCTGAAGGAAGATGTCTCCCTTGGCAAATTGGATCTGGCGCTGGTCTGGAAAGCCGCTAGCGAGTCCTTGAGTGCCGAAACCCTGGCTAGCGTACCAATGAAGTGGATCGGGTCGGTTTCGTTTCAACCGCTCCAGGCCCTGGACGACCCGTTGCCGCTGGTAGTTCTGGAAGCACCCTGCATGCTTCGCCAGATGGCGATCGATGCCCTGGACCGTGCCGGTATCGCATGGCGTATCGCCTTCAGTAGTGCCAGTTTGGGCGCCACATGGGCTGCCATCACGGCGGAATTGGGAATCGGTATCCGAACACCGCTGTGCTTGCCAGCACAGGTTCGTGCCTTGAATGCGCAGGAAGCCGGATTGCCCGAGCTGCCCGGATTGGAGCTGTCGCTTTATCATGCCGAGACAGCACCGTCTCTCGCCGTAACGCGGTTGGGTCAGATCATTCGGCAGCACGTGGCCGAGTTAGTGCCCGCTCAATGCTAAGGGATCATGCAGCACTCCCTCGTGAAAGAGTGAAAAGGTCGGTGTACCGAGATACCGCGTGACTCTGTAAGCAATGGAGGAGCGCTTGAATACCCCGCAAGCCTGAGATGGGGTTATGTGATAGACGTTTCCGGCTTTCGCTTATAGCACAGCAGCCATCTTGACCACTTCAACCACATCAAGGCTCAACGCCAAGTCTTGAAATTCTAGACTTTCTATCGGAAACCACCGTGCGTCCAGGGCGTCATCGCCGGCCACGGGGTCGCCAGATACCCACTGACACAATACAGCGATAAGAACAAAGTGTTGCTGAATATGGCCAGCGCGATCATGATCGAATACATCTACGGCGGTAAAGGTCTTTACAACGTTTGCCTGGACGCCCGTTTCCTCGTGAAGCTCACGTAATGCTGCGTTTTCAACCGTTTCACCAAAATCTATTTTTCCTCCCGGGAAACCCCAGTGATTGGCGTCCGGTGGGTTCCTGCGTCGCACTAATAATACATTTCCGTTCTTAATGACCGCTGCTATTGTTGCCGGTATAGGGTGATTCAAAGGTGGCGTTTCTGGTTGGGATAAGCTCTTTTCCATTGGTTGGCTCTCGGGTAACAGGAGAAGAGTGGTTAAATTTTTCTTGTCCACCTTTCCTGACAATTAGTCAAAAGGTCGTGCTCCATGATATGCACTAGCGTCAATGAACCAGTTTTCATGACAGAAGTTAAAGGTCTTGGCGTGCCCGCAATTGCTGCTCTACGATATCTACGAACGCACGTGTTCGTGTCGAAATGCTTTGCCTATTCGGATGGATTGCGACGATTTCCAGCGGTGCCGGCTGAAGGTCGAGCGCAAATTCGACGAGATCACCTGCCGCGATACTTTCCTTGCAAAATTCATACGGAATGATCGCGAACCCGATCCCGGCGCGGGCACCGGCGATGAGCATCAAGCTACTGTCAACGCGATAGCGAGTCGGTACATCCAGCGCGATAGTTCGACCTTCCACATCGATGAAATGCCAGGGGTTCGCCTGTAGCGCCGTCAGCGTCGAGATACAGGGTAAATGACTGAGTTCCTGTACCGAAGCGGGCCGGCCATGATCGGCAACGACCGAAGGTGCGGCGACCACGGCGCTGCGCATGCTGACCAGTGGGCGAACCACCATGCCGCTATCGGACAGCTTGCCTCGGTGATAGCAGATCGAGACATCCACATCCCTTCTGATTGGATCGAGTGGCGCCATGCTGGTGATACAGTCGATGGCGATGTCCGGGTGGTCGGCCACGAAAGTGGCGATACTTTCATCGAGCCATTTGACGCCAAATTCGGAAGGAATGGCGACGGTAACCCTACCGCTAAGGCTGCCATGTTGACCCTTCATCTCATGCTCGACTTCCTCCAAATCGCCAATGATGCTTTCTGATAGATGATATAGACGTTGGCCCTCGGCGGTAAGGCGCAAATGTCGTGTATTTCTCATTACTAACTGATGAGACAGTTGATTTTCCAACTGATCGAGGTGGCGTGCCACCGTTGACTTGGGAATGTCCAATGCCTTTGAGGCCGCCAGGATAGAACCTTGCTTGGCGATGGCGACAAAGACTTTTAAGTAATCGAGATTCATAGGCTCAAATCCGGGAAAGTGTTTCCAATCTTACTGCGTTGCCAGCATCGAGGTGCAATATTAGGGTTTTCGAGGAGTAGGCGGCCGGCCTCTTGTATAGCTTCATCGATCTTATCTTTTGAAAGAGGCACGACATTATGAGCGATGTTGTCAGCAACATTGTCGATGCGGATCCTATTGAAACACGTGAATGGCTGGATGCTTTGTCATCGTTGACTCATTGTGAAGGCCAAGATCGGGCGCGTTTCATGATTCACCGGTTACTCGAGGCGGCCGACAAAAGCGGTGTGTCGTTCGAGGGCGGGTTCGTGACGCACCACCGTAACACTATCGCTCCTCATGAAGAGCCAGATTACCCTGGAGACTTGGCATTGGAGCGAAAGATTCGCTCGTCAGTCCGTTGGAATGGTGTGGCCATGGTGGTGCGTGCCAATGCGAAAGATAAGAGCCTCGGTGGCCATCTGGCCAGCTACATGTCGAGTTGTACGCTCTACGAAGTCGGCTTCAACCACTTCTTCCGTGCCGCATCGGAAAGCTTTGCTGGCGATCTTATCTATTTCCAGGGCCACATTACGCCGGGTATCTACGCACGCTCCTTCCTCGAGGGGCGTCTGACCGAGGACCAGATGGACTGCTTCCGGCAGGAGGTTGGGGGCAGGGGGCTGTCGTCTTACCCACACCCCTACCTGATGCCGGATTATTGGCAGTTTTCGACGGTGTCGATGGGACTCGGGCCAATCCAGGCAATCTATCAGGCACGCCTGATGAAATACATGGATAACCGCGGGCTGCAGCCACTCCAGCAACGCAAGGTCTGGGCTTTTCTTGGCGATGGTGAATGCGACGAGCCGGAAACGTTGGGTGCACTCAACGTGGCGAGCCGGGAGCGCCTGGATAACTTGATCTTCGTGATCAACTGTAATCTGCAGCGTCTCGACGGGCCGGTTCGCGGCAACGGTAGCGTGATGAGTGAGCTGGAGCGGACCTTTCGTGGCGCCGGCTGGAATGTGTTCAAGGTTGTCTGGGGTAGTGCCTGGGACCGCTTGCTGAACGACGATCACACCGGCCTTTTGCAGCGGCGCATGGACGAAGCCGTCGATGGCGAATACCAGAACTTCAAGGCACAAGGCGGGGCCTACACCCGCGAGCATTTCTTCGGCAAGTACGATGAGCTGGCGGAGCAGGTCGCCTCTCTGTCGGACGAGGAAATCCAGGGGCTCATCCGCGGCGGACACGATCCGGTGAAGGTCCATGCCGCCTATCGTGCCGCCATGGACGCTGACAATGGCCGGCCCACCGTGATTCTGGCGCATACCGTGAAGGGTTATGGCATGGGCAGCGAGCACGGTGAGGCGGATATGGAAGCTCATAACATCAAGACCATGACGGCTGAGGGCTTGAGGCAGCTTCGCGACCGTTTTCAGGTACCGGTTACCGACGAGCAATTGCAGGACGGTGGCATGCCGTACTATCAGCCGGCGACGGACTCGCCCGAAATGCGCTATCTACAGGGATGTCGCGAGCGTCTGCATGGTTTTCAGCCCGCGCGGCGCACTAATCACGAGACGCTGCCGATCCCCACGCTTGAGGACAAGCCATTCGCTGCTCAACTGAAAGGCACCGGTGAACGCGAGGTCTCGACCACCATGGCCTTCGTGCGTGTGCTGAGTGGCTTGACCAAATTCAAGCCATTGCGTGAGAGGATCGTGCCGATCGTTCCCGATGAGGCACGGACCTTCGGCATGGAGGGCATGTTTCGCCAGCTGGGTATCTATTCGCCGGAAGGCCAGAAATACGAGCCGGCCGATGCCGGACAGATCATGTTCTATCGCGAAGACCGGACTGGTCAGATCCTCGAGGAAGGCATCACGGAGTCCGGCGCCATGTCGTCGTGGATTGCGGCGGCGACTGCACATGCGAACCACGGCACGATGTTGGTCCCCTTTTACGTCTTTTACGCGATGTTCGGCTTCCAGCGTGTCGGCGATCTCGCCTGGGCCGCCGGCGACATGATGTGCCGGGGCTTCATGGTAGGCGGCACGGCGGGGCGGACTACCATCAACGGTGAGGGGCTGCAGCACCAGGATGGCCATAGTCACCTGTTCGCTTCGGTCATTCCCAACTGCCGTACTTACGATCCTACTTATGCTCATGAAGTCGCGGTCATCGTGCGCCATGGCCTGCAGGAGATGTACGAGCGAGGCAAGGACATCTTCTTCTATTTGACGGTGATGAACGAGAACTACCCGCACCCGGCCATGCCCGACGACTGTGAAGAGGGCATCGTGCGTGGCATGTACCTGTTGCATCCAGGGGAAACCGACGATGGCAAGCCCAAGCCACGGGCTCAGTTGCTGGGTAGCGGCGCGATTCTTCGCGAGGTCGAGGCGGCGGCCGAGATACTTCGCGAGTCACATGGCGTGATCGCCGACGTGTGGAGTGTGACCAGCTTCAACGAGCTGCGTCGCGAGGCGCTTGACTATGATCGCCGGCGCTTTCTTGCTCCGGGCGAGCGTCAGGAGAGGCCTTGGGTAATGCGCCAGTTGGCCGATCGTCAAGGTCCTGTGGTCGCGGCCACCGATTCCATTCGTCTGTATGCCGATCAGATTCGTGCTTGGGTACCGAGTGACTTTCATGTTCTGGGCACCGATGGTTTCGGACGTTCCGACACGCGCGAGGCGCTGCGCCGCTTCTTCGAGGTAGACCGCTATCACGTAGTGACGATGGCGCTTTGGGCATTGGCCGAACGTGGTGAGATAGCGCCGCACGTCGTTTCCGATGCCATGACGCATTACGGCATCGATCCTGCCGCGCCTAACCCGCTTGATAATTGAAGCGTGACTGAGCATGAGCCCACGTGACGTGAAAGCGGATTAAAGGACGAGGAGCACTACAGTGCGTAAGGCAATGATACGGGTACCGGACATCGGCGGCAGCGAGAACGTGCCAGTTATCGAACTGGCGATCAGCGAAGGCGACGAGATCGACGTGGAAGATACGTTGATCACGCTGGAATCCGACAAGGCCTCCATGGAAGTGCCCAGCCCCTACAAGGGCAAGATGGTCGAAGTCTCGGTCAAAGAAGGAGATAGCGTCTCCGAAGGAGACCTAATCGGTACCATGGAAGTTGCCGATGCAGGGGACGACGCGGAAGACGCCGACGAGACGCTAGCGGAAGGCGAGTCTGAGAGTGTCGCGCTGCCTGCGGAAGCCAAGAAGTCAGCCAAGAAAGCTAATGCCGGTCAGAAAGACGCCAGTCAGCAAACGACCAGCGCTACCAAGTCGGAGCCGTCTGCCAAGGAGCCTGCGGGCGAGCCGCGCCCCGAGGCACGCCACAAGCACGGCGACGACAAAACGGTGGGAGCTCATGTGCATGCCGGCCCGGCGGTGCGCATGCTGGCGCGCGAGCTGGGCGTCGACCTGGCCCAAGTCACACCCACTGGGCCCAAGAATCGTGTGCTGAAGGAAGACGTGCAAGGCTACGTCAAAAACGCCCTTCAGCAGCGCGCCAGTGGTGCCGGAAGCTCGGCCGCGCCGAGTGGCGGTGCGGGTATCCCGGCGGTGCCGGACATCGACTTCAGCCAGTTCGGCGAGGTCGAGGAAAAGCCCATAGGTCGCCTGATGAAAGCGGGCGCGGCCAACCTGCATCGCAGTTGGCTCAACGTACCGCACGTGACTCAGTTCGACGAGGCGGACATCACCGAGCTCGAAGCCTTCCGCAAGTCGATGGAGGACGAGGCCGCCAAGCAGAATGCCAAGCTCACGCCGCTGCCGTTCATGATCAAGGCCTGTGCTTACGCCTTGCAGAAGTTCCCGCAGTTCAACGTCAGCTTGAAGAGCGACGGTGAAACGCTGGTGCAGAAGCACTACGTGCACATCGGTATCGCCGTGGACACGCCGGACGGGTTGATGGTGCCGGTGATCCGCAACGCCGACCAGAAATCGTTGATCGACCTGGCCAAGGAATCGGTCGAACTAGCCGGCAAGGCGCAGTCGAAGAAGCTCAAGCGCGAGGAGATGAGCGGTGGTTGCTTCACCATCTCCAGCCTGGGTTCCATCGGCGGCACCGCCTTCACGCCCATCGTCAACGCCCCGGAAGTCGCCATCCTCGGCGTTTCCAAGGTGCAGACGAAACCGGTGTGGGGCGGCGCCGAGTTTGCCCCAAGGCTGATGATGCCGCTGTCGTTGTCCTACGATCACCGAGCGGTCAACGGTGCCGACGCGGCTCGCTTCACGGCCTTTTTGGCCCGGGCTCTGAGCGATATAAGAACGCTTTTGCTGTGACTTCGTCTCTTGTTTCCCAGGACTAGCTCATCCCAGACAGTTGTTGAACAAACAACCTCCCGTTGGCAGTGTGTCTAGCGTGCTTGACGGGGTGCCGGGCGACCGGCTGAGAGATGCAGGTCCGTGAGCCGGACTAGCGCATTAACCCGTTGAACCTGATCCGGCGAATGCCTGCGCGTGCAGGCGGGTACTGGCGTAGGGAATCAAGCGGGCCTGTGACAACACATCTGCCTGTCCCTTGTGGCCTGCCTCCTGATCCTACTTGCCAACGACCGGAGACGATCATGGCCTACAGTTTCGACGATCTCAAAAACGCGTGCGCGGCCGACTGGCAGGCGTATATCCAGCACGATTTCGTGCGCCGTCTAGGCACCGGTACGCTCGAGCCGGGCGCTTTTCGCTATTATCTCCAGCAGGACTATCTGTTTCTTCAGCATTTCGCGCGGGCGTATGCGCTGGCGATCTATAAAAGCCGCAACATGGCGGATCTGCGCCAAGCCTTTGACGGTCTCAAGGCCATCGTCGATACCGAGCTGACGCTGCATGTCGACTACTGCCGGCAATGGGGCATCAGTGACCATGACTTGGCTCGATTACCAGAAGACCGGGCCACCATGGCCTACACGCGCTATGTGCTCGATGCCGGCAATCGGGGTGATTTACTCGATATGCACGTGGCGCTTGCCCCGTGCCTGGTGGGCTACGGCGAAATCGCCAATATGCTCAACAGCGAGTCCACGACGGTACGCGCCGATAACCCTTACGATGCCTGGATCGCGATATACGAAAGCGATGCATTCCAAAGCGCCATGCACAGTGAAATCGAATGGCTAGACGAACGACTGGCCGGTGTGACCGAGCAGCGCTTTGAAGAACTCGTGGGTATTTTTCGAGACGCAACCCTTCTTGAGATCGACTTTTGGCAAATGGGGCTCGACTGGCGATCTCGTAGTCAGTGATCAGGCAAGGCTGCGTCATGCATCTGCCGGTCGATACGCTACTTGCCCTGCGCTGAGATATCGCCAAGCCTGCGTTTCATTCCGCTCGCGGATCTATTCAGCGTTTCCTCGGGAGTCAGATGCTCTCAATCGGCACGAAAGTGCTCTATGAAGGCGCGTAGCAAGCCGAAATCTTGTATCTGTTTGGGAAAATAAAGAAAGAATCCCGGCCGGGTCGGAGTATATTCGGCCAATACTTGGATCAATGTACCGCGTTGCAATTCGTCTTGGACGCCTCGCTTCAATGACCAACCGATGCCCAAGCCTTGGGCCGCCGCATCCACTACGCTCCGGAAGTCATTGAAAATCAGCGTGCCGCGCGGCGTCATCGTGAACTCTCTCAGGGCGTCGAAGAACTGCCAATCGGCGACCTTCCCGGAACTGGGTTGCCGATAGCGAATGCAGGGGTGGTGCAGAAGGTCTTCCGGTGTGTGTGGGGTCCCATGTCGATGAAGATACTCTGGAGCTGCGACGTAGGCTGTTTCTTCAGCCGCCGATAAGCGAATGGCGACCATATTGTCCTGCAAATGGTCACCCAGGCGGATGCCCGCATGAAAGCCATTGGCGATGACGTCAGTCAGCCCTTCCTCTATCGTCAGATCGAGCTCAATACCTGGATAGGCTGAATGAAAAGCGGCGATTTTGGGGGCCATGATCAGTTGCCAAGCGCGAAAGGGCAAGGTGATCCTCAAGCGCCCGGAGCGTGCCTTTGCTGCATTGCGAGTATTTTCCAGTGTCTCTCCGAGGGCGCCCAACAGATGGCTGCTGCCTTCGTACAGAGCTCGCCCCGCTTGGGTAAGTGCGACCGAGCGCGTGCTGCGAGCGAATAGCGGCACGCCGAGGCGTGTCTCGAAAGCCTTCAACTGGTGCGACACTGCGGGTGGATTGACACCAAGGACGCGTGCCGCCGCGCGTAGCGACCCTTGATCAGCGATGGTGACGAACGTTTGTAACGCGTGGAGGTCGTTGCGGTCCATTGTTCGATTTTATGAAACTTTGTGGGTGTATTATGCTCACTATACGAAATTATACTCGCTTGGAACACTAGGGCTCCCTGAAGATAGGAGTCCTAGCATGTTTAGCGTAACAAGTCGTGATACTTCGACCATGGCGGGCGTCGGTACTATTCTTGCCACTGTCTTCGCCATGGCCCTGGCTGATGCCTTCGTAAAATATGCCAGTGCCGACATGTCGCTGTGGCAGATATACGTCTTGCGATCATTGCTGGTTGTACCGTTGCTCGCGCTGTTGGTTGGTATGCGCGTTCGAGTTCCAAGGCTTGGCTGGGTCATGTTGCGCAGCCTGTCGCTCGCCTTGATGTATCTGGGCATCTACGGCGCTCTGCCGAAGCTGGACCTATCTGTCGTGGCGGCTTCTTTGTATACCGCGCCGCTCTTTATCACCCTGTTGTCGGCGACCTTCCTTCGCGAGACTATCAACCTACGGCATTGGATAGCGATTCTGATGGGGTTTCTGGGTGTCCTGTTGGTCGTAAAGCCTGGCGTCTCGGGTTTTACGCCCTATGCGTTAATTCCCGTCGGCGCGGCGTTTCTTTATGCGATTGCTGCGGTCCTGACCCGAGCAAAATGCGATGATGTCGAAGCCCCCGTTCTAGCCTTCTGGTTGAATTTAACACTACTGGTTTTTGGGGTGAGCGCTAGCCTTTTCATTGTCTTGCTACAGACGGGGGAGAGTCATTCTTATCCCTTCCTCTTGGGTTACTGGAGTCAAATGCACAGTGGTGACTGGGTGGTAATCGGTATACTGGCCGCTCTCATGCTCGTCATCAGTATTGGCTTGGCCAGGGCCTATCAGTCGCCTCGGACGCATGTGATCGCGACGTTCGATTATGCGTTCTTAATATTCGCGGCGTTCTGGGGATTCATTTTCTTTGGTGAAGTCCCCGATCTTTGGACGGTGGCGGGCATCGTGTTGATAGCTTCCGCCGGGATGATCGTGCTGCGTGCAGGTGTGATCGCGGTCGAAGCAAAGGAACCACATCGCCATGGGACCTGAATTCAAGCAATAAGCGGTCCGTACGATAGATGAAGATGTAAGCCACGAGCCCCTGCTGCCTTGGAGGCCATTGACGCTTGATGATATTTGCTACGTATTCATTCTCAGCTTCAACTAGTCAGCGCGCCGAGCACCACGAAAACGGCGGCTAGCGCTGTCACGGCCGAAAAGCCGCCGATGGAGTAGACAGGGCCCATCATCACGGATGCGGCCCCGCAGGTGATGACTATCGGCCTCCTGCGCGTTTGTCTTGATCGAAATGGAGTGAATTCTCTAGGCCAGTTGCTGAAGTTGTTAGAAAGGAATTCAGAAGTTTTCTAGCTCAATTTCGTGCAGAATTGACGCACAAATTTACGGAGTTAAAACGATTTTTCCAAACTGCGTATTTGATTCCATATAGTCGTGTGCGCTCGCAATGTCGCAAAGTTTGAATTTACTTTTGTCAATAATTGGTGAAATCCTTCCCTCTGATATCTGCTTGAGAAGCCAAGCCTTACCTTCTTTACGGGCCGTAGGCGTCTGAAACATCTCCGGAGCGGCGTCGTAAGCCCGGATCGTGAGCTGGCGCAGAAGCGCGGTGCGCAGCGGGTAGGGCGTGGGAGCTGGCGAAAGTAGGCCGTATTCGAAGATCGTCCCGCCAATTGCCGCAGCTCTAGCGAGCGACTCGAGCCCGGGGCCTGCTACTGGATCGTAGATTAGGCGCGCGCCTTTGCCTTCGGTGAGCTCGACAATACGCTCCACCAGGTCTTCTTCCGAGGTGACGATGACGTGGTCGGCGCCGGCGGCGAGCAACGTCCCCTTTTTATCGGCTTTGCGCGTCGTAGCAATCGCTTGTGCACCGATAGTATTGACGATCTGGATCGCTGCAAGTCCAGTGCTGCTGCTGGCAGCGGTGATCAGTACGGTATCGTTCTTATCCAGATGGCCGATTCGTACCAGCGAACCATAGGCAGTCAGGTATGGGGCCCAAATCGCCGTGCCCTGTTCGTAGCTCAAAGTGTCTGGAATCTCCGACAGCGCGTGGACCGGCAAGATCGCCACATCACCGTAGGCGCCATACATATTGGGCGAGAAACTGGGCATGTTGCTGACCCGTTTGCCCAGCCAGTTGGACTCGACGTCAGGGCCGATCGCTTCGACATCGCCAGCGGCCTCGAATCCGATCTGCGCGGGCAGGTCGGGCTGTATCAGATAGCTGCCCTCGCGCCACATCACCTCAGCGCGGTTTAGTCCGATCGCTTTGACACGGATGCGCACTTCCCCGGCGGCCGGTTCTGGCAATGGCACAGTCTCCACCTTGAGCACGTCGGAGGGGCCGGTTTCGTGGAAACGAACGATCCTCACGGTTACTGACATCGCAGTCTACCTCGCAATTTACAATTTAATGTCTGGTTTGGGGAATAGCTCAATCTGTTCTCAACAATAAGAAGACATTGAATCAAGCCATCTTTTTATTTCCGTGCGCCCAGTGATCTTCCAAAGCCGCCGCGATCGCTTGAGGACATTGAATGGGCGTGAAATGGCCGCACTCGAGCTTCAAGATGTCAGGTGCGTCAATCGCTTTTTGCAGACGATCTGCATACTCGACCGGCGTGGTCGAATCGTGCTGGCCCCAAAAGATGAGCGATGGTGCGCTCATTTCGGTCAGCCTCGGCTCCCATTCCGCGCCCACATTAACCGCGGACCGGTAGAGCTGGAGGATGCAATGTTTCATGGTGTCGTCGATGCGCGCGACCGTGGCTCGGGCTTCATCGATCGGCACGCCGAATGCTTCGAGCTGGCGGCTGAACGACTCGATATCCAGCGATCGCATCCAGCGTTCGCCGACTCCAGGCGTCTGCCATATGTGCGCAAATTCGTGCCATTCATAAGCGGCACTGACTGGCCCGCTCCCGCCGGCCCAGGTCCGCACCAGATCGGGCCGCAGTGAGGCTACGCGCAACGTGAGGATACAGCCCCAATCGTGGCCGACGAGATCAACCGGCTCGCCGATCCTTTCAAGCCGATCGATCAGCCAATCGACGTATTCCTCTTTCGTCGCCTGAAACGACGGGGGCACCGGGCTATCGAAGCCGGGAAGGGCGAGGGCGATAGAATCCGAACGCTTCAAATGGCGTTGAACGCCCTTCCAAATCCGAAACGTATCGGCAACGCCGTGAACGAATACGGCTGTCATGAGGTTTCTCCTAGTTCGTGGACTCTCTTAATGGTCCGGTTGTTGCCTTGCTGCGTTGTGCACGAGTCCCGATGCGTGCCGCCACCGGTCTTTCGACGCGCGGCAT
The DNA here is from genome assembly GCF_008298015.1 of Salinicola corii. Lineage (GTDB taxonomy): Bacteria > Pseudomonadota > Gammaproteobacteria > Pseudomonadales > Halomonadaceae > Salinicola > Salinicola corii. The sequence continues at coordinate 497,707 of NZ_VTPX01000001.1, forward strand.
TTAGGTGTCGTCGCGTCTTGTTAAGCCAGCCATGGCTAGGCCACCGCAGAGTGCGGCGATGGCGCAATAGCCGATGGGACCGGCCGCGCCGAACGTGTTTTCGACGAGGCCGCCGACGGACGCCCCTGCCATCACGGCAACCTGAAACGTCGCGACCAGTAACGCACCGGCGTTCTCTGCGTGATTGAGTGCGGACTCGGTCGTCCACGTTTGGATGCTTACCGGGAACGCCCCGAACGCGAATCCCCATAGCGCGATGCCGGTGAGTGCGATCGGAAAAGATGCCGCACCCCCAAAAAGCACGGATGCAGTTAGGCCGACCGTGTAGGCCGCCAGGATCGAGGCATGGCGCGAGCTGCGACCCGCCCCCCAGCCACCGGCGAAGTTGCCGGCAAACCCGCCCAGCCCGAGAAGGAGTAGTGTGACCGCGAGCCACTGATCACCGATGTGGGTGACCCGCTCAAGAAACGGTCTTATGTAGGTAAAGCCTGCAATATAGGCCGACAACACGAACACGACGGTAATCAGTCCAGCGTAGATGCGGCGATACCGCAGCAGATCGACCAGCATCCGCCACGTGGTCGTGGATTCGGCACGCAGGCTCGGCAGAGCCACTAATTGCGCGACGAGCGCAACGGAGCCGATGCCCGCGACCGCCCAGAATGCGCCGCGCCATCCGATGAGATAGCCGAGATAACTGCCGATGGCTGGGGCACACACAGACGCTGCGGTCATACCGGCGAAGATGATGGCTATGGCTTTCGCGACATTTTCCTTCGGCACGAGGCGCAGTGCGAGCGCGGCCGCAAGCGCCCATGTGCCACCCAGCGCAATGCCGAGAACGGCACGGGCGGTGATGAATAGCCATAACGAACCGGCCAAGGCCGACCCGATATTCGAGACGATGAGCAAACACGATAAGATACATATGAGGAACCGGCGATCGACGCGCGAAAAAATGACGGCGACGGCCGCCACCGCCGCGATCGCGGCAGTCGCCGTGACCGCTTGACCGACCGCCCCTACCGACACGCCCAGATCGTCGGCTATCGGCGTCAGCAAACTCGCCGGCAGAAATTCGCTGGTGACCAATCCGAAAACCCCGACGGACAAGGACCATACGGCAGCCCAGTGACGCGTTGCCGAAACGGTCGTGTCATTTCGGCGGGCGCGTTCGGTCGGCGATTGCTCTTGTTCTGAGGCGATTGGCATCGTTCTCTCCTTCTACTCTTTGGAGAGGATGCTATGCTCTATGTTTTGGAATATCGATGCTCATATGTCCGATAAACATAACCATTCGTCCAACTTTAGCGGCCGTCCGGCAACGGATCTCGTCGACCCCGTATTGCGCAGCCTGTGGCTGACTGGGATCAAACACGGCCGTCGACGCCTCGAAGGCTCATGGGCTTATTCATTTCCGGAAGAAAGTAACGCGTCTTTTCACTTCATCGCCGGTCAGGGATGTTGGCTGTTTCACAAGGCCCACGGCTATCGGTGGCTCGAAGCAGGCGATGCCATTTTGCTACCGCGCGGCGATGCCCACGTTCTGGCGCGCACACGTCAAGGGGTCGGACCGGGAACTCCGGCTTTTCGTTGCGAAGCCGATTTTGATGACCCGATCGAGTTTCAGAACGAGCATACGAACGACACTTGCCTGATGTTCTACGGCACGATGCGCTTTAACTTGGATCGCTTGCATCCACTCATCGATATGATGCCGTCCATACTGCACGCCGGTTCGCTCATGCGCGATCAGCCGGCTATTCCAGCCTTGATTGACGCAATGGGCTGCGAGTTGCAGGGCAATCGCCTGGGATCGGGCGCCATCGTCTCGAGACTGGCCGACGTGCTTGCAGCCCAAATCATCCGATCGTGGGTCGAGCTCGGTTACGGCGACGTTGAAGGCTGGGCGGCCGCGTCCCGTGATCCGAATATCGGCCGCGTCCTGGCAGCGATTCATAGCGACCCGGGACAGGACTGGTCGATACTCAGGTTGGCGCAAGTCATGGGCGCTTCCCGATCGCTTTTCGCGCATCGGTTCAAGACCGTCGTCGGCGAAACACCGGCGCAGTATGTCGCGCGGATTCGAATGCATCTCGCGCACAAATGGCTGGCTGACGATGGCGAAAGGGTGACTGTTGTCTACGAACGGCTCGGTTATCACTCCGAGCCGGCATTCAGCCGGGCGTTCAAGCGCGTGATGGGGTTCGCCCCCAGCCAGAGTCGACGTCGTCGGCAGGGCAGAGTAAACCGGGATCAGGGGGGGGCTAACAGGCGATAGAGAGATCCTAACGCAGTTTATGGAAGTTACAGCATTGTTAACAGATACCTCGGAAGACGTTGTCGACTCATGTGATTGGCACGTAACGCTTGGGCGTTACGCTGTGACGATGACTCGAGCTGATCTACTCCGAGTGCTCAACGTCGTCGATGGCGTCCCGCGTGAGTGCCTCGTAGCGATCCCGGACACCTCGATATCCGGCCGAACAAGTGGCGCGTAAACTGACGGCGTGATACTACAATGAGGACCGCCCCCATAGTGTGATCGGTTACAATGTTTCGATCATCATGCATTTTCCCGATAACGTAGCTAGCCTGTTATCGTGACTAAGTCGAAAAACTCCAGGATCCGGCGGTCAATTGTGAGAGGGACAGAGCAAAAGCTAACTGGGCTAAAATGGCCAGTGCGATGAAAGTTCAGTGGTAGGTCAAGGTCAATCCGATGAAGAAATACTGGTGCTTATAAAGTCGAGCACCAATCGTGCCACCTCATCGGGCTTCTCTATTGTTGCGAGATGACCGGTCGCGATTTCCTGATAGCGGGCGCTTGGGACGATGTCGGCGAGCTGTCGTGAGTAAGGGGAGGGAACCATCCAATCGTAGGTACACCCAATGACCAAGGCAGGTTGAGTGATGCGTTGCGCATGCTCGCTTACATCTAGTGTCAGATTGAGTTCAACCTGTCGTGCCATTCCTTCCCAATTGTTTGTCTCGACTATCTCGTGGGTAGCTTTACTCATCGTGTGGTAGTCCATCGTGGCGAGAAAGTCCGGGCTGAGGCCTGTAACTAACATAAAACGTGCCATCGCTTCGCGATCTGTGTGGATGAGATCCCTCCATAGCTCGAAGCTCAGTATTTGGCGCGTATCCTTGTTTGTTGCAAACCCTGCGAGCAGGATGACTGAGCGCACGCGATCGGGATACTCTGCAGCGATATAGGTTGCGACCGCAGCGCCCAATGAGAAGCCAACAAGGTCGAATTGTGAGACACCGGCTTTGTCGGCGGCTGCAATGGCTTGTGACGCAAGCATACTGACTGTGAGCGATGCTCCATCATCGACCGTCTTACCCGAGCCCGAGTAATCTGGGCGAATGACCGTACGTTCCTCAGTCAAATGACCAACCAATGGTCCCCAATTCGTTTCGGAGTTGCCACCTGTGCCGTGTAGCAGCAACAAGCCTGGTCCCGATCCATCGACTCGGAAAAAAACTTTCGACTCGTCAGTTTCAACGAATGGCATTTATTACTCCTGATGTCCATTTTTACGAGGATGTTTTTTCGGTAGTGGGGCTATGTCAGATGCGTTGTGTTTGGGTACGTCCGCATCGATGTGAGATCCGCTTAACCAAATGACGAATTTCCGGTATCGCCACGTCGTGGCGCCATGCTCCAGAAGCCTCGACATGTTATTGTGGAGGAAGCCTCCGCATCAATATACGGAGGCTTCCTCCGTATATCAAGAGCACCAGTCAACATGCAGAAAAAAGTGTCTTCCCAACCAAGGGCCCGGCCTCGTGCCGACAAGGAACGTAACCGTGCGCGCTTGATTGCGGCAGCCAAGCAGGTTTTCGCGGCACGAGGCGCTGCTGCCAGTCTGGAGCAAGTCGCCAGTGAGGCAGGCGTCGGCATAGGTACGCTATATCGACACTTTCCCAAACGAGATGTGCTGCTCGAGGCCGTTTACCGGCAGGAGACCGATACGTTGGTCGACGCAGCGGATCGGCTAATGGCGCAGCAGGAGCCAGTCGAAGCGCTGCGTGAATGGTTACTGCTGTTCGTGGATTTTATCGATACCAAACGGGATATGGCGGATGCACTGAATACTCTGATAGGTGGTCCCGAGCCGCTCTATAGCGGAACTCCTTCCCACCTTGCCTCATCCATTGAGGCGCTGGTCGACGGTGCGATCAAGACCGGTACGTTTCGGATCGATATCGAGCCCCTTGACCTGCTGCGTGCCATTGCCGGTGTCGCAAACATCAGGCCCGGCCAGAATTGGAAGCCATCAGCCATTCGGATGGTTGACCTTCTGATCAGAGGGATGCAGATCGAGCGTTGAAGTGCAAGGATGATGGTCCTGCTGTTATGACCCCGTATGGCAAGCGGAAACAAGGTACACCCGCTTGATCAATATGGTTGTCGGGTCGCCGGCTCACCAGTGATGTGGTTGGACGCCCGGCGATGAGTGAATCTGCGTGATCAAGTGGGTTCTCAGTTGTGCCAGCCCCCTGAATAGCTGTGATCATAGTCCTTTGTTTGACTATGGGGACTCACCATTGTGGTGCTCGTTCATGCCGCGCTTGAAAAGCGGAGGGCTACTCCGTATTTTTGAAGAGGAGGATTGCTCCGCTTTGTGTGGGGCTTACTCATTTTCCAGCAAGAATTTCTCGCATGAGGACATATGATGACGGCATTCACTACAACTGCGGAGCAAATGGCATATCTCGAGAGCGCGAACATGGAAGAGAAAGTGACCTACCTCCTTGATCATGCTCAGATTACAGATGTGCTGCAGCGCTATGGGCAATGCGTTGACATGCGTGATTTCAAAACGCTCAGGACATGCTATACCGACGAGATTGAAGTCGATCATAGCCCGACAATCGGTATGGGGCGTATGCATATCTCGGCCGACCGGTGGTGTGAACTTGCTGATAAGTTCCATAGCCAGCTGGATGGCGATGAGCATATCCTGATACCACAAAGCATCGTGATTAATGGTGATGCAGCGTTCTGTCACGTACTGGTCCATGCACATCACTTCTACAGAGGGGCGAATGGCAGCCCGTTTCAGACGCTGGTCGGTACGTACGACCTGGGGTTCACGAAAACGGAGGATGGCTGGAAAATTTGCCGCTCGATTCAGGGCATGAGCTGGACTGAGGGAAATTGGCAATTTCATAACGACATCAAGGATTCGCTCAAGCATTAAGACTCGCGTGCTGAACGAGGCACCATGACGTCTCTCGCCCGTGGAATTGGGCGAGAGACGTAGGCTAAGCCAGTTGACCTACTTGTTCTTAGGCTTGAGCGAGCCGACCGATCCTACGCAGAATTGTCCGAACGGGTACACCTTTCGCCGCCGGCCGTGCATGAGCGTGTCAGGCGCTTGCGCCGTGACGGCGTCATTCAAGGGACGGTGGCAAAGCTCGATGGCACGAAGATCGGCTGCCCGCTACTGGCGTTCGTGCATATCACCACCGAAGGATGGGGGATGACCGAACCGGTGCTCGCGCTGCGCGAGATGGCTGACGTGGAAGAAATCCACACGGCGACCGGGGAAACCTGCTTGATTCTCAAGGTGCGCTGCTTGCGCCCTTCCAGCCTCGAGGCATTGCTGTCGCGTATTCAAGCAATAAAAGGCGTGCGCACGACCCACAGTTACGTAGTGCTGGGAACCTATCTGGAGCGAGGGCCGATGCCGGAAATTCCCGAGCCGCAGTCGGAAGAGAAATGATGGCAGGGAGATGGGAGCCGACCTGGATGCGCCCGATTGAAACCGCTTGTCATTAGCAAGTCTGGAAGACGCCGGGCCCTCGAGCTCGGCCTCTTCGGCCCCGGAGGTTCACAGTCTTGGCGCTTCAGAAGGTGCCGGGGTAGGTACCGCCATCGAGCAGTACGTTCTGGCCGGTCATGTAGGCGGCCTGGCGGCTGCAGAGAAAGGCGCAGACTTCGCCGAACTCCTCGGAGTTGCCGAAGCGGCCGGCGGGTATGGCGGCCAGACGCGCCTGGGCGACCTCGTCATGCGTGCGGCCGCTCTTGCTGGCGGCCTTGTCGATACTCCCCCTCAGTCGTTGTGTGTCGAAAGCGCCCGGCAGCAGGTTGTTGATGGTGACGTTGCGGCTGGCGAGGCCGGACTGGCGTGCGGTGCCCGCGACGAACCCGGTCAGGCCGCTGCGGGCACCGTTGGAGAGTCCGAGCACGTCGATCGGCGCTTTCACTGCCGACGAGGTGATATTGACGATTCTACCGAAGCCTCGCTCGGCCATGCCATCGACACAGGCTTGAATCAACGTGATGGGGGCCAGCATGTTGGCGTCCAGCGCCGCGATCCAGTCGTCCCGGTTCCAGTCGCGGAAGTCGCCGGGCGGTGGGCCGCCGTTGTTGTTGACCAGGATATCGACCTGGGGCGGCGCGCTTAGCACCGCATCTCTGACGGCCTGGTCGCTGATATCACCGGCCACCGTACGTACTTCGATCGCCGGATTGAGTGCACGCAGTTCCTGCGCAACTGCGTCGAGCGTTTCCTGCCGGCGAGAGTTGATGACCAGATTGACGCCTTCCTTGGCCAGGGCGATGGCGCAGCCTTTGCCGAGCCCCTGGCTGGCTGCACAGACGATGGCCCAGCGGCCGTGAATACCGAAATCCATGATGTCTCTCCTTTCATGAGATCGAGACAGGCATCGCCGGCGTCGGCTATCGCCACCCGCGGTGACCTGCAGTGAAACGGCGTGTCCGTCGATCAGCCCCCGATCGAGGCAGGCACTTCGCCCAGCAAGGTTTCCGGCATCTCCATGTCCAGCGCGTCGGCCGTTCCTTGCAGGACGGCCACCGAGGCGAAGAAGGCGTCGCGTGGGCGCCGGGTTCGAATGCACTCCATCAACTGTCGGTGACGCTCCAGGCTCTGCTCCGGATCGCTGGCGCTGATGTTGGATGTTTCCACCAGCAGATGAATCGAGGGCTTCAGAATGTGCGAGAGCTGCGTCCAGACGATGTTGTGAGTCGCCTTGAAGATGGCCACATGGAAGGCGACGTCGTGGTCGCTGTGAAGCCTCCCGCGGTTGGCCGACTCTGGGTTGTGGAAGTCCTGGCCCATGCCCTCGAAGGCTTCCTCGATCGCCACGAGGTCTCGCGCGGTGGCGCGCTTGGCCGCGGTCATCGCGACATAGGGTTCGACGTCGAACCTGAAGGCCAGGATCTCGCGCTGGATACCCGGGTTGGGGGTGGCGAAACGGACCATCCAGTCGGTGACCTGCGGATCGAGAATATTCCACTCGGAGTACGCCCGGACTCGCGAGCCGTAGCCGGAAATGCGCTCGATGATGCCAGCGTCGACCAGCTGGCGCAGATCGCTGCGCACCGCCGAGCGATTGAGCGCGAACTGCTCGCAGAGATCGATCTCCTTGGGTACGAATTCGCCGGGCTGGTAGTGTCCGGCGAAGATCTCCTTGACCAGCGCTTCGGCGACGCTGGGGCGTTGGGGGGAACGAGTTGGCGGCGCGTCCTTCACGAACATCGGGTCTCGGCAGTCGAAGTTGGCTAAGCCGTATGGTCAACATTGGCTTTCTCAACTTCATCTTACCCGTCGGGTCGCCGAACGCGCGACCTGGAAAGGTCGACATACACCCATGGTCGTATCCGCAAGCTTTCACTCATGGCTTTCAGCGGTGCTCAAAACACCCAGTTGGGCAGCGTCAATGACACCGCTGGCACGAAGGTGACCACCAGCAGCAAGGCGACCAGCAGCAGCCAGTAGGGCACGATGGCGCGAATGAACGCCCCGATCGAGACGCCGGTGATACTGCAGGTGGTGAACATCACCGTCCCCAGCGGTGGCGTTATCGTGCCGATCGAGGCGTTGAGGATGAAGACGATGCCGAAGTGCACCGGGTCGATGCCGAACTGGGCGGCGACCGGGGCCAGCAGCGGCGACAGCACGATCAGAATCGCGTTGCCCTCCAGGAACATGCCGAGGACCAGCAGCAGCAGGTTGGCGATCAGCAGAAACGCCACCGCGCTGCCGACGCCCGAGGAGAGCATCAGGGCGATCTGCTGGGGAATCTGCTCCCAGGTGAGCACGCGGGCGAAGCCCGAGGCGACGGCGATGATGAACAGCACGTTGACCGAGGCCATCAGCGATTCCCGCGTTGCCACGGCGATGCTGCCCAGCCCCATCTGGCGATAGACGAACAGGCCGACGATCAGCGCGTAGAGCACTGCCATCGCCCCCGCCTCGGTGGGGGTGAAGATACCGACGCGAATCCCGCCGATCACCACCACCGGCAGCAGCAGGGCGATGATCCCGGCGCGGGTGACGCTGATCCACTCGTGACGCGATACGCGCTCGCGGCGCGGCTTCTGGTAGCCGAGACGTCGGCACTGGATCGAGACCAGCACCATCATGGCGACCGCCATCAGCACCCCTGGCACGACGCCGGCCAGGAACAGCCGGCCGATGGAGACGTTGTTGACGTAGCCGTAGACGATCAGCGCGATGCCCGGCGGTATGGTCGAGGTGATCAGCGACGACGAGGCGGTGATCGCGCTGGAGAACGCCTTGGGGTAGCCGGCCTTGGTCATGCTCGGCACCAGCAGCTTGGCGTTCATCGCCGCATCGGCAATGTTGGAGCCGGACAGCCCGCCCATGAAGGTGCTCAGCAGCACGTTGGCCTGGGCCAGTCCGCCGTGCAGGCGGCGGGTCATCAGCTCGGCCAGCTTGAGCAGACGCTCGGTGATGCCGGAGTGATTCATGAACACCCCGGCCATGATGAAAAACGGAATGGCCAGCAGCGAGATCGACTCCAGCCCGCCGGCGAGGCGCTGGATCAGCATCACCATGGGCTGGTCGGCGCCGATCAGGAAGTAGGCCAGGCTCGACGCGAACAGCGCGAAGGCAACCGGCGTACCCAGGCAGAACAGGATGAAGAGCGCGACGAGCGCAATGCCAACGGCCATCGATATTACTCCTTGGTGTTCAACACATCGGCGGTCAAGAGGTCGGCGGTCGCGTCCGGTGAAGCCACACCCCGGTCATCGGTGATCAGGCGCACCAGCCCGTGGTAGAGCATCATGGCGGCGCTGATGGGGATGGCGACGTGGATCCAGTAGTAGGGGATCTGCAGCATCGGCGTGCTGCGGAAGCGCGAGAACGGCAGCAGTTCCAGGCCCCAGAACAGCATCGCCAGGGCACAGAGCATGACGATGCCGATATTGAAGATGCGGGTATTCCAGCGGCTCAGGCGGGGCGGCAACTTGTCGCCCAGCAGGCCGATCAGGACGTGCTCGTTGCGCCGCACCAGCGCGCTGGCGCCGAGAAACGTCGCCCATACCATCAGCAGCTGCAGGATCTCCTCGCTCCAGGCCAGCGGGGACGAGAACAGATAGCGCATGAAGACATTGGCGATGGCGACCAGGAACAGCCCGAACAGTGCCAGGCTGGCGATCACCTCGTCGAGCCGCATCAAACGGTCGACCGCCCTGAAAAGCGTTTGCATGAATATTCAACTCCTAACGGCGTGAGCAACAGCTCACGTCGCAGCGTTAAACAAAGGAGGATCGATAGCCGAGCGAGATGAAGCGCAAGGCGCGCGGGGCGCAGAAGACGAGACATAACGGGGTGTTAGGCGAGGGCTTCGAGCCCCGCGCAACGCCGCGATTCGCTCGCGCAGGCATCGAGACTAGCCGTTGATGATGTCGCTGACCTCTTGATAAAGCCCCTCGCTCCACTGCGGAAACGCCTTGGGAATCTCTTCCTGGGCGCGCTCGCGGAACGGCGCGGTATCCACCTCGTGAACCTGGACACCGGCATCCTTTAGCTGTTCGAGCGACTTGTCGGTCTCTTTCTCGACCAGGGTTCGCAGGTTCTGGGCCATCTCCTGGCCGGTCTCGGTGAGAATCTTCTGATCTTCCGGGCTCAACTGCTGCCAGAACGCCTCGCCGGTGACGAAGGGCGCGACCGTGTGCATGTGGGCGGTGAGATTGAGGTTCTTCACCACTTCATGGAATTTGCCGCCGTAGAGCACCGGCAGCGGGTTCTCGACACCGTCGACCAGGCCCTGGGCCAGGGAGGGGTAGACGTCGCCCAGGGACATCGGTGTCGGCACCGCGCCCATTGCCTTGATCGCGGCCACGTACATCGGCGAGTTCTGCACCCGGATCTTGACCCCGGCCAGGTCTTCCGGCGTGGCCACCGGCTCGCGGGAGAGCAGCTGGCGCACGCCGTAGACGGTGTTGGGAATCACGATGTGATAGCCCGCTTCCTCGACTTTCTGCTCCTGTCCGGCGAACCAGTCGGAATCGAAGACCTTGAGCTTGCTGTCGAAATCGTCGGCCAGATAGGGCGCGTCCAGTACGGCGAGATCCGGCACCGAACTGATGAAGTTGGAGTAGGCGGTAATGGTGATCAGCGGCGAGCCGAACCGGGCCTGCTCCATCACTTCGGTCTCGCCGCCGAGCTGGCTGGCGGGAAACGCCTTCAGCGTCAACTCGCCGTCGCTGGCTTCCTCGACGCTTTTCGCCCACGCCTTGACGGCGACATCGACCGGCTCGCCGGGCTGATTGCCGTAGGCGACGCGAATCTCGGTGGCGGCTTGCGCTGTGCTGACGAGGGCAAGGGTGCTCACGCTCGCCAGGGCGAGCGAAGCCGTGAATCGGAAAAATCGATGGGTCGTCATGGGCGTGCTCCAGTGTTGTCGTCTTGTGGGCTTCTTGCTGGGATCATTGGCTCAACGCGTCGTCGAGCCTGGGTGTGGCGCGCCCCTGGAGGCGTGCTTTATCCACCACCGGTTGCAGCCGTCGCTGTCGCTTGGCGGCGTGATTCTGGGCGATATCGGCGAGGCTATGATCGAGAAAGGGGTTGGCGAAGCGCTCCAGCGTCACGGCCAGATAGCGCTGCAATCGGGTCATCGGCAGCTCGGTGGCCAGCGTCGGCAGGACCTCGTCTTCGAGCACGGCATGCAGCGGGTCGACCAGCGCGGAGTGCTCCATCGCCTCGCGCACGAATTCGACCGGCCGGCCCTCGCGCTGCCATCGATCGACCAGATAGGTGTGGGCGAGATTGAGAATGTGCAATTTGCACATCGCCTGCGGGCCCAGGTCATCGACGATCTCGACATCCGAGTGGGTGCAGGGAATCGCCATGCCGGGTCTGCGCTGGATGGCCCAGAGCGCGTAGGGCTCGGCGATCGCGCCGAGCGGCTCGAGCGGTTCCGAGACGATACGATCCACCAGCGTATCGGCCCATACGCAGCGGTTATCGAGCCAGTCCAGAAAGGCCTCGCTGTCCGGGGTTCCTGCGCCGTCGCGGCGGGCCATCGCCGTCACCAGCGATTGCAACCGGCTGGCGCTGTGCTCGATCAGCTCGCAGGGCAGGATCGTCAGGCCGTCGTTGCCGGCCTCGAAGCGCGCCCGCAGCAAGTGGGTCAGCTTGCCGGGAAAGCTCGCCGGCACGGTGGCGAGACTCGAGTCGTCGCCGATCTCGTAGCCGTTGTCGGCGGTATTGGAGACGATGATGCGGGCGTGCTCGATTACGTGGCGCTCGAGCGCGTCCCACTGCTCGGCGGCGATCAGGCAGCCGGCGACGCTGTCGACGGTCTGCTCGCGGTCGATGGCCTCGCCGTCGCGTCGGCCGCGAATCCGCACGGGGTAGCGGCGCCGCTCGGCCAGCAGGCGCGCCTTGCGCTTGCCTTCCTCGCGGGTCGAACTCTGCACCACCAGAATGCGCTGGTCGCTCTCTCCGCTCTCCAGCGATTCGGAGACCAGCGCGTCGACATGGGCGAGCAGAAAACGCCCGGTGCCGAACTGAACGATCCCGGCGTCGCGGTAGTCGTTGGTGTGCCTGGAGAGCGTCATAGCGAGACCCCGCGCTTCCAGGGAATGAAGTCGTGCTGGGAGAGGCGCTGGGCGTGCGAGTGGTGACGCCCCGAGGCGACCTCGATGCACAGCGTCAGCAGCTCTTCCGCCAGTTCGTCGATGCTGCGTTCGCCGCGCACGATGGGGCCGGCGTCGAAATCGATGATGTCGCGCATGCGCGTGGCCAGTTCGCTGTTGCTGGCGATCTTGAGCACCGGTGTCACCGGGTTGCCGGTGGGCGTGCCGAGCCCGGTGGTGAACAGGATCAGGTTGGCGCCGGATCCGGCCAGGGCGGTGGTCGATTCCACATCGTTGCCCGGGGTGCAGAGCAGGCTGAGCCCGGCGCGGCGGTGGGGTTCGGTGTAGTCGAGCACGTCGACCACCGGGCCATCGCCGCCTTTCTTGGCCGCGCCGGCGGATTTCATCGCGTCGGTGATCAGGCCGTCGCGGATATTGCCCGGCGAAGGGTTCATGGAGAAATCGGCCCCCACCGCGGCGGCGTGGCGCTGATAGGCCTGCATCAGATCGCGGAAGCGTCCGGCGACGCCCGCGTCGGTGCAGCGGGCGACCAGCTCGTGCTCGACCCCGCACAGCTCCGGGAACTCGGCGAGAATGCCGCTGCCGCCGAGGGCGACCAGGCGATCGACCACGCCGCCCACCAGCGGATTGGCGGAGATCCCGGAGAAACCGTCGGAGCCGCCACACTCGACGCCGAGCGTGAGCTTGGAGAGCGGCGCCGGCTGACGCGGGATACGGTCGGCGGCCGCCAGGCCGTCGAAGATCGACTGCAGCGCATTGCGGATCAGGGCCTCCTCGCTGGGTGAAGACTGCTGGTCGAAGTAGTCCACCGTTCGCAGTTGCTGCGGGTCGCGCTGGGCCACCGCCGCCTTGAGCATCTGGATCTGCGCCTTCTGGCAGCCGAGGCTCAGCACCGTCGCGCCGGCCACGTTGGGGTGGCAGATGTAGCCGGCCAGCAGCTGGCACAGCGCTTCGGCATCGTCGTCGGTGCCGCCGCAGCCCAGGGTATGGGTCAGAAAGCGCACGCCGTCGACATTGGGGAAGCGTGTTGGCGCTTGCGACTCGAAAGGGTTGCCGAACGAGGCATCGAGCATCCCGTCCAGCATCTGCCGCGCCATGCGCTTGTAGTCGCGATAAGGGTCGTCGCCCAGCGCATCGGCGACGCACTGGCGCAGCACCTCGATATTGCGGTTCTCGCAGAACACCAGCGGGATCACCAGCCAGAGGTTGGCGGTGCCGACACTGCCGTCGGGGCGATGGAAGCCGTCGAAGGTCGCGCCCTGGAAGCGCGTCACCTCCGGCGGCGTCCAGCTCCTGCTGCCGGGCTGGACGTCATCGCTCTCCGTGGCGTGGGCGACGTTGTCCACGCTGATGACGCCGCCCGCGGGGATGGCTTGCGTCGCCTTGCCCACGGTGACGCCGTACATGGTGACGATATCCCCCGGCGACAGCGCCTGGAGCGTGAACTTGTGCTTGTGGCGGACATTGTCGGCAAGGGCGATATCGCGGTCGTCGATCACGACCCGGCGGCCGGCGGGCAGGTCGGTCAGCGCCACCGCCACGTTGTCGCGCGGGTGGATGCGCAGGGTGATCCGGGTCGGGCTGTCGGTACCGATGGTGTCGAGGCGGGTATCGCTCATGATTCGACCTCCGCGGTTGCGGCATCCAGCGTCACCATCGCCTTGATCACGCCACTGGCGGGTGCGCACCACTGGGGCATCAGCGTCGGCAACTCCTCGAGCCGACCCCGGTGGGTGATCAGCGGCTCGGTGAGGAGGTCGCCACTGGCCATCAGCCGGGTGACGGTCTCGAAGTCCTCCCGCGTGGCGTTGCGGCTGCCCAGCAGGGTCAGTTCCTTCCTGTGGAAGTCCGGATCGCTGAAACTGATGTCGGCCTTGACCACGCTCACCAGCACATAGCGACCGCCGTGGCCGGCGAAGTCGAAGCCGCGGATCATCGCCTCGGGATTGCCGGTGGCATCGAACACCACGTCGGCCAGGGCGCCGTCGTTGAGCGCCTCGATCCCGGCGGTCACGTCGTCCTCGACGGCGTGCCAGACGGCGTCGGCGCCGAGCGCGTCGCGACAGAGCGCCAGGCGATCGCGATTGGTGTCGACCATCGCCACCCGCGCGCCGCGACTCTTGGCCACCTGCAGTACGCCAATGCCGATCGGGCCGGCACCCACCACCACCACCAGTTCGTCTCTTTCGACCTGGCCGCGGCGGACGGCGTGGGCGCCGATCGCCTGACACTCGACCAGCGCCAAGGCTTCCGCCGACAGCCCGGGCACCGGCACCAGATGCGACGCCGGGACGTTGAGCCACTCCGCCATGCCGCCGTCGCGATGCACGCCGACCACCTCGAGACGCTGGCAGCAGTTGGTACTGCCCTGGCGACAGGCGCGGCATTCGCCGCAGTGGAGGTAGGGGATCACGTAGACTGGCTGGCCAATGAGTTCGGGGGAGACATCGTCGCCGGTCAGCACCACCTCGCCGCTGAGTTCGTGACCCAGCACGCGGGGGTAGGCGAAGTAGGGCTGATTGCCGCCGAAGGCGTGAATATCGGTGCCGCAGATGCCGATACGGCGAATCGCCACCAGCGCCTCGCCGGGCCCGCAATCGGGCACCGGCCGGTCGATGACGGCCATCTCGCCGGGCTTCGAACAGACGACGACTTGCATGTGTGGACTCCTGAAACGCCGACCTCGTATGTCAAAGGAACAAAGGTCGGACCATTGCGTGGACGGTCGGCCCGGCGGGATACCCAAATCGCCGGGCGTAAGATCGATCGAAGGGGCCGGCCCGACTCGGCGGGCTCGGCCCCGGCTCGGGTTACTCGTCGCCTGCCGCAGTCGCGGTCGGTGCCAGATAGGGCGTCAACTTGCGCTGCTTGGGGTCGAGCAGGCCGGTGAAGTCGGGTTCGTCGACGCTCTCGGTGGTCGCGACGTGGACGCCGGTGTCGACGCTCTTGGGTAGCGCGACGCCCTGGGACGCGGCGTAGGCGAACCACACCCCGGAGTACCCCATCATGTAGGGATCCTGGACGACCAGGGAATCGATCACGCCCTGGCGCAGAAAATCCACCTCGAGCTCGCTGGAGTCGAAGGCCACCAGGCAGACGTCGTCCGCGCTCTGTTCGGCAAAGGCGGTACCGGCACCGTCTCCCATCAGTTGGTTGTCGGCGAAGATGCCCTTGAGCTCGGGGTAGCGATTGAGCAGGTCGAGGGTATCGTTCATCGCCTTGGTGGTGTCGTTGTTGGCGACGCGATTGTCGACCACCTCGATGTCCGGGTACTCGCCGATCGCATCCAGGAAGCCGTTGTCACGGGAGACCAGCGACTCGCCGTTGGGGTTGGTGCGCAGGTACGCCACCTGACCGGAAGCCTCGCCGTTGGTCCGCTCGATACACTCGGCCAGCGCATGTCCGGCGCGCTGGCCCGCGGCGAAGTTGTCGGTGGCGATCAACGAGGCGTAGCGATCGGTGTCGACGCCGGAGTCGATGATCACCACCGGAATGCCGGCGGCGGTCGCGCTCTCCACCGGACCGGCCATGGCATCGGTGGAAACCGGGGCGAGGACGATCGCCGTGGGCTTGCGGCTGATCAGGTTCTCCATGATCGAGATCTGGCGGGCGACCTCGGTCTCGTTGGCCGGCCCCAGCTCCTCGATCTGGATGCCGAGACGGTCGGCTGCCTGGTGGGCACCGTCGAACACCGCCTGCCAGTAGGAGGCGGTGGTCGCCTTGATCACCACCGGAATGGTGATGTCGGCGTCCTGGGCGCTGGCGAGCGGGCTGGTCGAGAGCCCGGCGAGCGCAACGCCGAGGGCGAGCGGGGCGAGTCGACGTGAGCGTGGCGTGTGGCTTGGCATGAGCGTTCTCCGCCTATTGTGGTTGGTTTTCGGGTCCTGCGGTCGTTGCTGCCTTTCGAAATGGAGTGCCGCGTTCAGGCGGCGCTCTCCCGGCGTTCGCTGTAGCCGGTCATGTACTTGATCAGCTCCTCCTGGGTGGTCTCCTCGGATCGCGCGACGTGGACGATGCGGCCGCGATACATCACCGCGATGCGGTCGGCGACTTCCAGGATCTCCACCAGGTTGTGACCGATGTAGATCACGCCGACGCCCTTGGCGGCGAGCATTCGCGATAGCTTGATGACGTTCTCCCGCTCCATCACCGCCAGCGCGGCGGTGGGCTCGTCGAGGATCACCACCTTGGCATCCCAGTAGAGTGCGCGCGCGATGGCGACGGCCTGGCGTTGCCCGCCGGACAACCCCGCGACCGTGCTGGCCCCATCGGGGATGTGGCTTTCGATGCTGTCGATCAGCCGCTGCGTCTCCTGCAGGATGCGCCCGCGATCGATCACCGGCAGCAGGCCGAGCCAGCGGCGGACCGGCTCGCGCCCCAGGAAGATATTGGCGCCCACCGAGAGTTCGTCGGCCAGCGCCAGATCCTGATAGACGGTCTCGATGCCGGCGCGGCGCGCCTCCTTGGGGGAGTCGAATGCCACCGCCTTGCCACCGAGGGCGATGTCGCCGCTGTCGCGGCGGTAGACGCCGGAGATGTGCTTGATCAGCGTCGACTTGCCGGCGCCGTTGTCACCCACCACGGCGAGCACCTCGCCGGCCTCGAGGGTGAGGTCGACCCCGCAGAGGACTTCCACGGCACCGAAGCGTTTCTTGAGATCCCTGACTTCGAGTAGCGACATGGTCGGACTCCTATTTCACGCCGCTCTGGCGGCGCTTATGCAAGTTATCGACGTAGACGACGGCGGCGATGAGAATCCCGGTCGCGACCATCTGCCAGAACGAGTCGATGCCCAGCAGGTTGGCGGCGTTGGCGATGGTGGCGAACAGCAGGGCGCCGATGAAGGTGCCGAGTACGCTGCCGCGACCGCCGAAGAGGCTGGCGCCCCCCACCACGGCGGCGGCGATGGCGTTGAGCTCGTAGGCGACCCCGGCGGTGGGCGAGCCGATGCTCATGCGCGCCATCAGCAGCATGCCGGCGATGCAGGCAGTGACGGAGCTGACGATGTAGGCGAAGAAGACGATGCGCTTGATGTTGATCCCTGCGCGGCGGGCGGACTCGTGGTTGCTGCCCATGGCGATCATGTAGCGTCCGGTGCGCGTACGGCTGAGGATGAAGTGCAGCACCACGCCGATGACCAGCATGCTCCAGAACAGCGACGGAATGCCGAGCCATTCGGCGCGGGCAAAGGCGGAAAGCGCCTTGGGCAGGCCGAACACGCTGGTGCCGTCGCTGACCAGGAAGGCGCCACCGCGAAACGCCTGCAGACCGGCGAGGGTGATGATGAAGGCCGGGATGCCGAGGCGGTAGACGGAGAAGGCGTTGAGCGAGCCGATTGCCACGCCGAGCACGAGCGTCAGCGCAATGGCGAGGGGGATCGGCACGCCCGCGGTCAGCAGCGTCGCGCAGACGACGCCGGAGAGCGCCACCACCGAGCCCACCGACAGATCGATACCGCGGATCAGGATCGGGAACAGCACGCCGAAGGCGATGATGCTGTCGATCGACACCTGGCGCAGAATGTTGACCACGTTATTGGTCGTCAGAAAGGTCGAGGTCGTCAGCGCCATCACCACCCATAGCAGTAGCGTGAGGCCGAGCACCAGCGTCTCCACCGGTAGGCCCCACTTGCGCAGGTGGCGCGTGCCCGTGGCTGCCGGGGCTTTCATGCCGCGCCCAAGCGGTAGATTGGCGTCATGGGTTGCCATTTGTTGTTCTCCTCCGTCCAGGGCGTCGGGCGCTGGTAGCGCCACATTTCCGCCTCCCACCGTTGCACCGCCGGGTTATTACGCTCGGCGGCGGCCATGGCGTCGAAACTGAATCGGTCGTCATCGGTTTCCATGACCATGACCAGTCGCGAGCCCAAGCGAAAAATCTCGAGGCTTTCCACCCCGCAGCCGCGCAGGTGGGATTCGACTACCGGCCAGACCTCTCGATGTCGGCGCTCATACTCGGCAATCGAGGCGTCGTCTTCGACCAGATCCAGCGCCAGGCAGTAACGCATGTCTTCGGCCTCCGTTGTTGTCAGCCTTGCCGACCCGTTGTCGAAGGCGCCGTCATGGCGCGATCGAGATGGACGTAGCCACCGTCGACGAACAGCCACTGGCCGGTGGTGTGGGACGCTCGTGGAGACAGCAGAAACAGCGTGCTGTCGGCGATCTCCCGGGGTTCGGTCATGCGTTGGCCGAGGGGAATCGTGGCGGTGATGGAGGCGAGGCGAGCCTCGGTGTCGTCGAAGCTATCGATCCAGCGGCGATAGAGCGGCGTCATGACCTCGGCCGGCACCACCGCGTTGACGCGAATGCCGTCGCCGGCGAGGCTCACCGCCCACTCCCGGGTCAGCGCCAACTGGCCGCCCTTGGCCGCGCTGTAACCACTGGTGCCGCCCTGGCCGGTGAGCGCGGTCTTGGAGGCGACATTGACGATGGCGCCACGGCTTCGCCGCAGGTGGGGCAGGCTGTGATGCGCCATGGCGTAGTAGTGGAGCAGATTGCGATCCAGCGAGGCCTGGAACGCCTCGACCCCGGCCTCGAGCCCGATCCGGTCGTTGACGCCGGCGTTGTTGACCAGCCCATCGAGCCGCCCATGCCGATCGACCGTCCGGGCCACCGCCGAGCGGCAGGCTTCGTCGTCGGTCAGCTCCGTGGCGATGAACTCGATGCTGCCGGATTCGCGGAGCTTCGCCAGCCATTCCGCCGGCGGTTCGTCGCGCGCCACGATGACCGGTATCGCTCCCTCGGCGACCAGCGCTTCGCTGATCGCAGCCCCGATGCCGGAGGCGCCGCCGGTGACGATGATGACGTTGTCTTGGAGTTCCAGGTTCATGTGCAGGGCTCTTTATCGTTATCGGGAGAGTTCAGCGAGCGCACATCAGGCATCTTCAAGCCATACAGGCGTCGAGCGTTGCCACCGAACAGCGCTTTCTTGTCGAGCCCGCGTCGGGTGGCCCAGTCATCGATCAGCGCCAGGACGTCGTGATAGCTGCCGGCCACCAGGCAGACCGGCCAGTCGGAGCCGAACAGCAGCCGCTCCTCACCGAACGCTTCCAGTGCCACGTCGAGATAGGGCTGGATATCGTGAGCACGCCAGTGCCGCCAGTCGGCTTCGGTGATCAGTCCGGAGAGCTTGCAGGCGACATGGGGTAGTTCACCGAGGCTCGTCAGCTCGCGGCGCCAGGTATCGAAGCCGCCGCCACAGGGGTCGTCGAGATGGCCGCGCAGGTCGGGCTTGCCGAGATGATCGAGTATCAGCGTGTGCCCGTCGCAGGCGCGGCAGAAGTCGAGCGTCGCCGGCAGATGGGCGGCGGTGACCAGCACGTCGTAGCACCAGCCCGCGCGCTGGAGCTGCTGGACGCCTAGCTGCACGTCGCGCCGGCGCAGATAGTCGCTGGGCTCGGCCTCGTCCTGGATCAAGTGACGAAAGCCGCACAACCGCGACGAGTGCCGGCGATCCAGCTGTGTCTCCAGGTCGCCCGCCACCGGATCGATCCAGCCGACCACGCCGACGATCGACGGGTCGTGCTCGGCCAGATCGAGCAAGAAGTCGGTCTCCCGGGTCAGCGGTCGCGCCTGGACCGCGATCGTCGCGTCGATGTCCCAGGCCTGCCGTTCGGCGGCGAGATCCGGCGGCAGGAAATCCCGCTGCAGCTCGCCCATGGCGCCGTCGATCCACGGAAACTCGCTCGCCCGGTAGTGCCAGAAATGCTGATGGGCATCGATACGCATGACGGTGACCTCCGTGGACGATGGTCGGATCAGCTCTCGACGCAGCGCTGCTGCTGTTCACCCAGCCCTTCGATCCCCAGGCGCATGGTCTGGCCCGGTTTGAGGAAGACCTTCGGGTTCTGACCCATGCCGACGCCCGGGGGCGTGCCGGTAGAAATCACGTCGCCCGGCTGCAGGCTCATGAAGCGGCTCAGGTAAGCGACCAGATGCGGGACCTGGAACACCATGGTCTGGGTCGAGCCGTTCTGATAGCGCTTGCCGTCGACTTCGAGCCACATGTCCAGATTCTGTGGATCGGCGATCTCGTCGCGGGTGACGAGCCAGGGGCCGAGCGGGCCGAAGGTGTCGCAGCCCTTGCCCTTGTCCCAGGTGCCGGAACGCTCGAGCTGATACTCGCGCTCGGAGACATCGTTGACCACGCAGAAGCCGGCGACGTGGCTCATGGCGTGGGCTTCATCGATATAGCGCCCGCCCTTGCCGATGATCACGCCGAGTTCCACTTCCCAGTCGGTCTTTCGGGAACCCCGCGGAATCTCGACATCGTCGTTGGGCCCACAGATGGCGCTGGTCCACTTGTTGAAGACGACAGGCTCGGCGGGCACCTCGGCGCCGGTCTCGGCGGCGTGATCGGAGTAGTTCAGCCCGATGCAGATGAACTTGCCGACCCGGCCGACGCAAGGGCCAAGCCGCGTATCGGCTGAGACTTCCGGCAGGCTGGCGGTATCGATCTGTGCCAGCCGAGCCAGGCCCGAGTCAGAGAGCACGTCGCCGGCGATATCGTCGATCTGGCCGGAGAGGTCGCGAACGGTGCCGTTGGCATCGACCAGACCGGGCTTTTCCTGACCCTTGGGGCCGTGGCGTAGCAGTTTCATGCGGTTTCCTTCTGGATGAATTCTGTTTGGGCTGCTTTGAGACTTTTACCGTGTTCCGGAATGAGGGAGTGCTGGATAAATTGGCGAGCAGGATGAAGCGCAAGGCGCCCGGAGCACAGGAACCGGAGGCTATGGGGTATAGCTGAGGATTCCGAGCACCGCGTAACGCGGCGATTCACCTGCGCAGCCATTTATACAGTGCCTCCCTAATTGGACCAGCCTCCATCGATCATCTGCACCGTGCCGGTAATAAACGAGGCCTCGTCGCTGGCCAGATGCGTTGCCAGTGCGGCGATCTCCTCCACCTTGCCCAGCCGACCCATGGGTTGGCGGGCGATGAATTCGGCAAAGACCTCGTCGTTGGTGCGGCCCTGCTGGCGCGCCTGCTCGGCGACCCGCTCGCGCAGGGAGGGGGAGTCGACCGTGCCCGGGCAGATCGCGTTGCAGCGGATGCCACGGGTCATGAAATCGGCGGCGACGGATTTGGTCAGTCCGACCACGGCGGCCTTGGTGGTGCCGTAGGCGAAGCGATTGACCACGCCCTTGGCGCTGGAGGCGAGCGACGACATGTTGATGATGCTGCCGCCGCCATTGGCCAGCATTGCTGGCAGCGCGGCGCGGATGGTGTAGAACATGGAGTCGACGTTGAGGCGCTGGGCAAAGGCCCACTGGGCCTCGTCGCACTCGAGGATCGAGCCGCTCGGCACCGTGCCGGCGCAGTTGAACAGGATATCCAGCGGTGGCAGCGACTCGATCAGCACCCGCACGGCTTCGGCATCGGTCACATCCAGCGTGTGGCACTGGGCACCGGCCAACCCTTCCAGCTTGGCCGGGTCGATATCGGTGGCGATCACGCGGGCGCCCTCGGCCAGGAACCGTTCGACGGTGGCGTGGCCGATGCCTTGTCCTGCAGCGGTAATCAGTGCGGTTTTGTTGGCGAGTCGCATGACCGGGGCTCCTGAAGGCGGCTTCGATGCTCTGTTTTTTGCTTCTGAAGAGAAGGTTGGTTCTAATGTCTAAAGGCCTGACCTTTGATCCAAGTATTATCCTTTGCCGAAACGGCTCGCAAATCGCCAAACGTCTAATAAGCCGCCGAAAGCCGCTGGTAGCGTTGTCATTTGCGACCAATGTCTATGCTCTGCCTGAAAAATGGCCGCGTTCGTCACTTCGACGTTGACACTCGGAGAGACACCGGCCGTCAATTCTTCAAGCAGAGCCTGGCTCGTCCTGCTCATGAAACCGGGAGATCGATGGATGCCGATCCAGACCATTCGCGCACAGCGGCTCTATCGTCAGATTGCCGACCAGTTGCTGGTGTTGATTCGCCAGGGGGAGTTTCCGCCGGGCACCTTGTTGCCGCCGGAGCGTGACCTGGCGCAGCAGCTGGGGGTCAGTCGGGCGTCGGTGCGGGAGGCGCTGATCGCGCTGGAAGTCGTCGGCCAGGTCGAGGTGCGCGTCGGGCACGGCGTGCTGGTGCTGGAGCGGCACGAGGAGGTGGGCAGCTCGGTGATGAGCGCGGCCCGGCGCCAGGAAGGGTGGGCGCTGGACCCGGAGTTCGCCAGCGAGATCGAACTCGACCTGGACCAGGAGATCCCGCCGTTCTCGCTGTTGCAGGCGAGACGCTATCTCGAGCCCGAGACGGCGGCGCTGGCGGCGCTCAACGCCAGCGACGAGGAGCTCGCCGCGATGCGCGCCGCCTATGCGCGCAATGTCGAGGACAATCGTCACGGCGGGCGCAACCAGGCCGGCGATCGACTGCTGCACATCCGCATCGCCGAGGCGTCGGGCAACGCGGCCTACGCCATGACCATCAAGCATCTGCTCGGCCACCAGTACGGCAAGATGTTTCGCCGCCTCCAGGAACTGTTCATGGAAACCGACATGCCGCGCCAGTCACAGGATGATCACGAGCGCATCCTGGCGGCGATCGAGAGTCGCGATCCCGATGCGGCGAGGAAGGCGATGGAAGTGCACATGGATCACGTCCTGAGAGTGTTCTTCGACGCGTGAACGGCTGGCGGACAGTCAGCGAATCTCTCCTGCCTACGGGTACTTGGTGGCCCTGGGGTGGGCCACGATCGATGACGCCACCACCGGCCAGCCGCCCTGGCGAATCACCGGACAGCCGGCCACGTCGCGGTTGTAGAGATAGAGCCAGGCGGGTCCGAATGCGGTGGCGTGGACGGCGCGATCGTAGTCGCCGAATTTCGGTCGTCTCACCCGGTAGTTTTCCAGGCGGTCGAGGCGTTTCAGGCAGGCCGCGTCGACGCGAAACACTTCGATCTCCACGCCCAGGGAGGATTCAGCCTTGGCTCCCGGATAGGGGCCGATATCGTAGAGCGTCGCCGTGGTGATGACGTCCTCGCCGACGAAGTCGGCACCGTCGAGCCAGTGATGGTTGCGCAGCCCGCGTTTCAAGGTGCCGTAGACGGCTACCAGCGCGGTGCAACGAACAGCCAGAGCTGGCGTATGCATGAATTTGGTCCCCCTTGTCTGACTGGAGTAGAGTAACGGCAGCGCTCAACGCGCCATCCGCTCGCCCAGCCGCTGCATGAAGCGATCGCCGGCCTCGAGCTGGTGAATCTCGATGTACTCGTCGGGCTGATGCGCCTGTTCGATGCTGCCAGGGCCGCAGACGACCGTGGCCAGGCCGGCGCGCTGGAACTGGCCGCCCTCGGTGGCGTAGGCGACGCCACCGGTGTCGATGTCGGGGTCGTCGAGACACGCGCGGCAGAGGTCGAGCGCCGGTGCGTTGTCGCGATCGGCCAGCGCCGGCACGGTATCGACCAGTTGCTCGGTGACGATGCTGATCTCCGGTGCACGCTTTTGCAGCTCGGCTTCCAGCGCTTTGGCGTAGCGCTCGAAACGGGTGGAGACCGCCTCGAAATCGTCGCTGGGCAGGTGGCGGATCTCCCAGTCGAACTGGCAGTGGCGAGCCATGATGTTGATCGCGGTGCCGCCCTCGATCAGCCCGACATGCAAGCTCGAGTGCTGGACGTTGAAGACATGTTCCAGCGCGCCCTCGTCGACCAGTTCCTGCATGATCGCCTCGATTTTTGTCACCAGTTTGGCGGCCACGTGGATCGCCGACACACCTTGATTGATCTGGCTGGAATGGGATTCCTTGCCGGTCACCGTGGTGCGCAGGGTGGTAATTCCCTTCTGTGCCACGATCGGTTGCATCGAGGTGGGCTCGCCGATGATCACCGCGCCGGGCAATGGCTCATCCGCCATCAGCCGCTCGATCATTGCCGGCGCGCCGAGACAGCCGATCTCCTCATCAAACGAGAAGGCCAGGTAGATCGGCCGCGCGAGATCCAGCGCCTGCCAGGCGGGCACCTGCGCCAGGGCGCAGGCGAGAAACCCCTTCATGTCGCAGCTGCCGCGACCGTAGAGTCGTCCGTCCTGCTTGTCCGTCAGGGTGAACGGGTCGCTATTCCACGGTTGGCCGTCGACCGGCACCACATCGGTGTGACCGGAAAGTACCACGCCGCCCTCGACCGCCGGGCCGATGCGTGCCAGGAGGTTGGACTTGCTGCCATCGACGTTGGTGATGCGCTGGGCCGGCACGCGGTGAGAGGCGAGATAGCGTTCGACGAAATCGATCAACTCGAGATTCGAGTGCCGGGAGACGGTATCGAAGCCGATCAGGGAGGCCAGCAGGTCGCGGGAAGTGGTCATCGCTTGCTCCGGTCCACCAGTGTGGACCCCGGTTCAGTGGGTGAGGCCACAGAATAGCGGCTATCCTTCCGTAGCAACAAACACCCCCGAACAGGCGTGGCGTCGGATGCCGCGGCGCGCCCTCGGGGGCGAAGCGTTCGATCGTTTCGCTGCTTTCGGCTCAAAAAACGCAGTCTCGACGCCATGGCGCCGAATGATTTACGCGCCTAGTCTGAAAAGCGTTTCTTCCCGAAACTCCAACTCCCCAGGAGATTTTCATGAGCAAGGTGCTGGTGTTGTATTACTCGAGCTACGGTCATATCGAGACCATGGCCAAGGCGGTGGCGGACGGTGCCCAAAGCGTCGGTGGCACCCAGGTCGATATCCGCCGCGTGCCGGAGCTGGTGCCGGATGAAGTGGCGGAAAAATCCGGCTACAAGATGGACCAGGGCGCGCCCTTGATCGAAGGGCCGGATGTGCTGGCCGACTATGACGCCATCATCGTCGGCACGCCAACCCGGTTCGGTAACATGGCCTCCCAGATGCGCAATTTCTGGGACATGACTGGGGGCCCGTGGGCGCAGGGCAAGCTGATCGGCAAGATCGGCAGCGCCTTTGCCTCGACGGCGACGCAGCACGGCGGGCAGGAGACCACGCTCACCTCGATCCACACCACGCTGCTTCACCACGGCATGGTGATCGTGGGCGTCCCCTACAGCTGCCCCGAGCTTTCCAACATGGACGAGATCACCGGCGGTACGCCCTACGGCGCCACCACGCTGGCCAACGCCGACGGCAGTCGCACGCCTAGCGAGAACGAGTTGGCGATCGCGCGATTCCAGGGCAAGCACGTGGCTGAACTGGCGGCTAGACTCGCCGGCTGAAGCCGGTCGGCCACGGCCCTTCGCGGCCGGACCGGCATCCGAGAGCCGCTGATCTCATGAAGATCGGCGGCTTTTTGCTGGGCGGTAGTCGAACTCGTGAAAGTCCGCCGCGAGTCCGGCCCCGGAGAGATCCTGGGCGCAGAGGCCGACGAAGGTACCGGTGAAGCGGATATAGTCCGGATCGTCGTCGCAGAGATGGGAGATGTCGAGCGGCTCGCCGATCGGCTGCCACTCGATACCGTCGCCATCTCGATCCGGATCGCCCTGCGCATCGCCCGGCGCATGGAAGAAACGCAGCCATTCGCGCTCCAGACGCGCCATCAAGCGCACGTCGCCATCGACCAGGGGGAAATCGCTGGTCAGCGGCTCGTCATAGACGCCATGGCGCGAGACGAGGATGCCGAGGCAACGGCCCAGCGTCTCGTCCCGGGTCACCCTCAGGTAGACGTAATCCTGGGTGTCGTAGTAGAGGATCAGCCCCGCCATCTGCTGGAAATGGTCGGGGTGGAAGGACAGTCGCGTCTCCACCTCCACCTCGAGATGGGTCAGGCGCCTGGCCAGCAGGCTCTGTCGGTGGGTCGACTGCATCGACTCGCCGCCCTTGAGCCGCAGGCAGCCCGGGCGCTCGGTCAGCGACAGCCAGGTGTCGTCGAACGGCCTGCGCAGACTCTGCCAGTAGCGGTGGAGGCCGGGGCTCTCGAAGGTATCGCGATCCGGCTCGGCGAGGGGAGCCTGCCAGTGAAGATCCGGGCCGGCCACCCGGTGGCTGGGATAGGGGCCGCCCTCGATGCGGAGCCAGTCGTCCTCGGTCCAGACGCAGCGCTGCAGGGCGGTCTCGCGCCCCAGCATGCAGCGCCCGGCGACGACCGGTCGGGCACAGAGATGGGCGCAGTACCACTCGCCCCCGGCGGCCTCCACCAGGCTGCCGTGGCCGGCCTTCTGCAGCTGGTCGGCGGCATCCGGGTTCGAGGTGAGCACCGGGTTGGTCGGGTCGACCTCGTAGGGCCCCGTCAACTGGCGCGAGCGGGCTACCGTCATGGCATGGCCGTAGCCGGTACCGCCCTCGGCGGTGACCAGGTAGTAGTAGCCGTTTCTTCGATAGAGATGCGGGGCTTCGGTGACGCCCAGGGACGTGCCCCGAAAGATGTTGTGCACGGGCCCGGTGAGTCGCTGGCGTTCGATGTCGTAGCGCTGCAGGGCGATACCGGCGAAGGCGTTACGGCCCTTGCGGAAATCCCAGATCATGTTGAGCAGCCAGCTGCTGCCGTCATCGTCGTGGAACAGCGAGGGGTCGAAGCCGCTACTGTTGAGAGGAACCGGTTCCGACCAGGGCCCCTCGATCCGCTCGGCGCTGACCAGATAGTTGTGGGTGTCCTTGAACGCGCCACGGCGACTCTTGACGTTGGTGTAGATCAGATGGAAGCGGCCATGCGCGTAGCTCAGGCACGGTGCCCACACGCCGCCGGAATCGATGTCGCCGATCATGTCCAGCTGCGAGCGCCGGTCGAGGGGCGACGGCAACTGGCGCCACTGGAGCAGGTCCCGGGAGTGATGGAGCGCGACCCCGGGAAACCATTCGAAGGTCGAGGTGGCGATGTAGTAGTCGTCGTCGACCCGGAGTATCGACGGGTCCGGATGAAAGCCGGGCAGGATGGGGTTGGCAATGGTGGACATTCGATCTCCTGTCGCGACGGGTTTCAGCGTTTGGCGGCGAGGTCGGCGACGATGGCCGGATAGCGCTTGTCGAGGTCGTAGAACAGCATCAGCACGATCATCAGCGCGCAAAGGCCCATCGGCAGATAGACGAACAGCGCCTGGATCGCGAACAGCGCCGTGTCGCTCTGCTCGCCGCCACCGCCGACATAGCCGCCGAAGGCCAGTATCCATCCCAGCAGTGCCGTGCCCAGCCCGCTGCCGATCTTGATGCCCATGCTGCCGCCGCTGTAGACCATGCCTTCGTTGCGAATCCCGGTCTTCCACTCCCCGTACTCGATGGTGTCGCCGAGCAGTGCGAACATGCTGCCGTTGATCGGTGCCTTGCCGAGCCCGCGGATGACGGTGCCGGCGACGATCAGGTAGACGTTGCCGAGGTCGATCAGCATGACGCCATAGCCGACCAGGGTGATCAGTTCGCCGACGATGATCGCGTTGCGCTTGCCGTAGCGCTTGGTGATCGGCGCCACGAACGCCATTCCTGCCAGGATGAAGACGATGTAGGCGGTGGTGATGACGCCCACCAGCCAGGTATCGTCGAGTAGATACTGGGCGTAGTAGACGACGGCCCCGGAATTGAGCGCGTTGAAGACGTAGGTGATCAGGATGAACAGCGTGGCCAGCGCCCAGTAGCGATTCTTGCCGAGCGTACGCAGGCTCTGCTTCAGTGGGACCGGCGTCTGGCGCCGTTTCTCGTCGGCCGGCTGGACGCGTTCGCGGGTGCTCTTGAAGGTGAACAGGAACAGCCCCGTGCCGATGGCGCCGAAGATCGCGAAGGTGACGATCCATCCTCCCTGGCCGCCGCCGAACAGCGTGGCCACCGGCAGCGTCAGGTTGCTGACGAGAAGCACCCCGACCAGCGCCAGGCTCATGCGAAAGACATTGAGCAGCGAGCGCTGATACTGGTCCTGGGTGATCAGCGAGTTGAGCGTGCCGTAGGGCACGTTGAGGCCGGTATAGACCAGGCATACCAGGTTGTAGGTCACCGCGATGTAGACCGTCTGCCAGAACGGAGAGACATCGGGCACCGCGAACAGCAGCACCGCCGAGATCGCGAACGGCACCGCCAGCCACAGCAGCCAGGGCCTGGCCTTGCCGTGTCGCGAGGTGGTCTTGTCGATCACGTAGCCCATGGCGATGTCCGAGACGCCGTCGAACACCCGCGAAAACAGCATGATCGAGCCGATGATGCCGGCGGCGATGCCAATCACATCGGTGTAGTAGTAGACGATGAAGATGCTCATCGCCTGCCAGATGAAATTGCTGGCCAGATCCCCGCAGCCGTAGCCGATCCGCTCCATCAGCGGGACGGCCGCCGCGGGGTCGTGCGCTGACCGTGGGTCTGTCTCTACCGTGCTTGTCTCGATCGCACCTGTGTCGCTCGTCATTGTCACCTCGCTACCGGTGATGGCCGCCGCGGCCGCTGCTCTCGGCGGGACCGCGACGACCATCCCTATCCATGAATTGCCGCCTTACTCGTAGGCCATCTCCTCGAGTTCCTTGCCGTTGGTTTCACGCACGAAGCGGGCGACGAAGATGGCCGAGATCAGCGCGCAGAGGGCATAGAAGCCGTAGGCGCCGGTCAGGCCGATCGACGCCAGCATGATCGGGAAGGTCATGGTGATGGCGAAGTTGGCGAGCCACTGGAACAGGCCGGCGATGGCCAGGCCCGAGCCGCGTACCTGGTTGGGGAACATCTCGCCGAGCATGACCCACATCACCGGGCCCCAGGAGACGTTGAAGAAGAAGACGTAGACGTTGGCAGCGATCAGCGCGAGCACGCCATTGCCCGTGGAGAGCGCCAGCGAACCGTTGACGATGTCGGCGGTGGAGAAGGCGTAGACCAGCATCGCCAGGGTGACGGTCATGCCTACGGAGCCGCCCCACAGCAGCGGCTTGCGCCCGATCCGATCGATCAGGCCGATGGTGACCAGGCAGGCGGCGATGCTGACGGCGCCACTGATGACGTTGATCATCAACGCATCGCTCTCGGAAAAACCGACCGCCTGCCACAGTACCGCGCCGTAGTAGAACACCACGTTGATACCCACCAGCTGCTGGAACACGGCCAGACCGATGCCGATCCAGACCAGCTTCAGCACCTTGCCGGTCTGCGGATTGATCAGGTCCCGCAGGCGCGGCTGGTGACGACTGGAGAGGGAGGCACGGATATCGGCCAGACGCTTGTGGGTACCGGCTTCGTCATAGACCAGGCGAAGGACCCGCTCGGCCTTGTCGTGGTGTCCGGCGCTGACCAGGAAGCGCGGGCTTTCCGGAATGAACATCAGCGCGATCAGGAAGATGACCGCCGGGATCAGTTCCATCCAGAACATGCAGCGCCAGGCCTCGAACCCGAACCACAGCGTTGCGGTGGAGCTACCGGCGACATTGGCCAGGATGTAGTTGTTGAGAAAGGAGAAGAACAGGCCCCCGATGATCGCCACCTGCTGGATCGTTGCCAGCCGGCCGCGCAGGTGGGACGGGGCGATCTCGCTGATATAGGCCGGCGACATGACGCTGGCCGCGCCAACCGCCAGGCCGCCCAGGACACGATAGATCACGAACTCGAGCGATCCGCCGGCGATACCGGAACCCCAGGCACTGATGATGAAGAAGACGGCGGCCACCAGCAGCAGCGTGCGGCGGCCGAACTTGTCCGCCAGGCGACCGGCGAAGAAGGCGCCGACGGCGCAGCCGAGCAGCATCGAGGCGACATTGAATCCAGTGCCGACGCTCTGCGACTGGAAGGCCTGCTGCAGGCCGTCGACGGTGCCGTTGATGACGCCGCTGTCGAAGCCGAACAGGAAGCCGCCGATAGCGGCGACGCAACAGGTGAGCAGAACCACGACAGGGCGTTGTGAAGCAACTTGAGTTGGCATTGTGAAGCTCCGTTGGTGTATCGAGGGCGGCGTCGGCGACTCGCGATCAGAGCCAGCCGGCGTCGACCCAGTAGTTGTGTGCGGTGCAGGCGGCCGCGTCATCCGAGGATAGGAACAGCACCATGGCGGCCACGTGGTGGGGATGGATACGCACCTTGAGCTTCTGCTCGGCGACGATCTGGGCTTCGTCCTCGGGGCCGTACCAGCGGGACTGACGCGGCGTCTTGACATTGCCGGGGATCACGCAGTTGACCCGGATGCCGTCGCTGCCCAGCTCGCTCGCCAGGGCCCGGGTCAGCCCCTCGATGCCGGCCTTGGCGGTTTCGTAGAGCACCATGCCGGGCTGGCCCAGGTGCCAGCTGATCGAGCCCAGGTTGATGATCACGCCCTGTCCACGGCGGCGCATGGCCGGGGCGACCTCGCGTGCGGCCAGCACCAGATGGCGCAGGTTGACCGCCATGCGGTTTTCCCAGTACTCGGGCGTGACGTCCTCGAGTCGATGGCGGTCGTCATTGGCGGCGTTGTTGACCAGCACGTCGATGTCACCGATGCCGGCAAGCGTCGCGATCAACGCCTCGGCATCGGTGAGGTCGCAGCGATGAAAATGGACCCGTTCGCCCAGCTCGTCCGCCAGCGCCTCGGCGTCATCGAGGATATCGATAAAATGAACCTGGGCGCGCTGCGCGGCGAAGGCGCGTACCAGGCCCGCCCCGATGCCGGAACCGCCGCCGGTGACGACGACGCGCTTGCTTTCGAGACTGGGATAGATGGCTGACTGCATGAGGTCTCTCGATGGTTAGTAAATGCTGTTAACTAAGTGTTGCCGCAGCATGCGCGCTTGGCGAACCGGCTGCCATTGGTCATTGGTGTTAAGACTTAGGTCGCGACGAGAGGAGCGCCTTCGGTGGGAATCGGCCGGCTTTGGTATAGTCGCGGCATCCACCGCCACCCGACGTTGCCATCATCCAATGCATAATGCGTTCACGCCGCAGACCTCCGGCGATCTCAACTACCTCAAGAGCCTCAACCGCAGCACGATCCTGAGCACCGTGCGCCGGAGCCCCGGGTTGTCGCGGGCCGACATCGCGCTGCGAACCGGCCTGACCAAGGCCACGGTGGGCAGCGTGGTGCAGGCGCTGGTCGAGCGGGGATGGCTGCGCGAAGGGGAGCTCCACGCGCGCGGCGGGGGGCGGCCGGGGCGGGCGCTCTACCTGGATGGCGAGCGCCACTACATGCTGGGTGCCGAGGTCGGGGTCAAGGGGCTGCGGCTGGTCGCTTGCAATCTGCTTGGCGTCGTCCTGGCAAGCATCCACCAGGAGGAGCCTCCCACCGATCCTGCCACGACCGCGAAGCGGCTGGCGGCGCTGCTGGTACAGCTGCGTCAGGCGCCCGACATCGCGGAACGCCGCTGCCTTGGACTAGGGGTCGCGGTGCCGGGCCCCGTCTCGCCCAGGGCGCCGATCCTCAGCCTGGCGCCCAACCTGGGCTGGGTGGACATCGACTTCCTGGCGCTGCTGCGCGAGCAACCGGACCTGCCGGACGGGGTGTGGCTGCTGGACAACGAGGCGAACGCCGCCGCCTTCGGCGAGTTCTATTTCTTCGAGGGCGTGCCCCCTGAGTCGATCGCCTACATCAGCGCCGGCAGCGGCATTGGCTGTGGCGTGGTCAGCGGCGAGCACTTTCCGCTGGTGCCGCGGGGCCACCAGGGGCTGGTGGGGGAGATCGGGCATACCGTGATACAGCCGGGAGGCGCGCTCTGCCACTGCGGCAATCACGGCTGCGCGGAGACGCTGGTCAGTGGGTGGGCGCTGCGCGAGGCGCTGCACGTCGACATCGATGCCAGTCTCAGCAACGCGGTTCTGGCCCGGGCCGAGGATGGCGAGGTCCAGGCCGTGATGAAGCGAGCCGGCGAAGCGCTCGGCCTGCTGATGCTCAACCTGCATCACACGCTCAACCCGTCGATGCTGATTCTGGGGGGATCGTTGATGAAGCTGGGCGAGAGCCTGACCGGGCCGGCCCTGGCCTACTTCGCCACCCACCAGAACGACCTGCTCCGGCAGTCGCAGACGGTACCCGTCAAGGTGATCGGGGACAGCACCTACGTGGCCGCCAGAGGCGCCGCCGCCCAAGTAATGGCTCGGGCGGCGATCGAGATTTGAGCCAGATCAGAGCAGTCCGATCAGGTAGGCGAAAGCCAGCATCACCAGGCTGAACAGCCACAGCAGGAAGAATGAGTAGCGGATATGGCGGCCCATCTCCGCGCCGGCCAGGCCAAGCGCCAGCCACATGGCGGGAGAGAACGGGCTGATCATCTTGCCGACGTTGTTGCCGATTGTCATGGCGTACACCACGCTGTCGGCGGCGACGCCCTGGGTCGAAGCGACCTGCTCGACCACTGGCAGCAGGGCGAAGTAATAGGCGTCGGTGCTGGTCAGCATGTCCAGCGGCACGCCGAAGACGCCGATCACCAGATGCAGGTAGGGCACCATGGATTGGGGCAGCACCTGGGCCAGGTCGGTGGCGATCGATTCGAGCATGCCGGTACCGGAAAGGATCCCCAGAAAGGCGCCGGCGGCGCTGATGATCGATGCCATCAGCAGGGCACCGGGCGCGTGCGCCTTGATACGCTCCATCTGCTGGCTGGGCTTGGGGTAGTTGGCCAGCAGCACGACACCGAGCGCCAGCATGAACATGTAGGCGGGCGGCATGACGCCGGATGCCAGCACGCCGATGGTGGCGACGGCGATGCCCAGGTTGAGCCAGAACCGTGGCGGCAGCGCCTTGCCGTTCTCGGCATCGGCAACGACGTTGTCCGGCGAGGGTCGATCGTCTTGGGCGGGTAACCGCCGGATCCTTCCCTGTTCGCGCAGGCCGAGGAGAGCGGCGAAGATCATCAGGATGGCGAAGCCAGCGATCTGCACCGGCAGCATGGCGCGCCACAACTCGGTGGGACTGATGCCGGTAACGGCGGCGGCGCGTCCGATCGGACCCGCCCACGGGACGAGATTCATGATGCCGATGCTCGCCGAGACGATCAGCAGCAGCAGGTAAGGACTCATTCGCAGGCGCTGATAGAGCGGTAGCAGCGCGGGTATGGAGATCAGGAACGTGGAAGCGCCGGAACCATCTAGATGGGCGATGGTGCCGATCACGCCGGTACCCATGGCGACGGCGATCACGTTGCCGCGAGTGAGCGCCACCACGCGGTTGATCAAGGGGTCGAACAGGCCGACATCCTGGAGCACGCCGAAGAAGAGGATGGCGAAGATGAACATCACCGCCACATTGGCGACATCCTGTAATCCCGACTCGAAGAACCCGGCAATGTCCGTCGGCCCGAAACCGGCCAGAAGGGCGCCGATCAACGGGACCATCGACAGCGCAATGATCGGTGTGACGCGTTCGGTAAGCAGTAACGCCACAATGGCGATGATGATGCCAAGGCCAATGATCGTGAGCAAAAAACACCTCCGCAAGATGGCATGCGTCACCGGAAACGGTTCGGCATGAAATGACGATGCGGCGGGATAGTAGGCAGAGCCTTTTCTTCGAGGCAATTCTTACATAAACGTAAACATTACTGATTTGTAAGGATTTTGTGGTCTGAGGTGGATGCTGAGGTGGTGTGGATTATTGGCGCTCGTCGTTGTAATTCCTGATGAATTCATCGGTTGGTGACGCTCTCGAGATGACATGAACCTTTCCAATCGGAAAGGTTCATGCCATCGATGCGGCATTGATTTATAGACCAAAGTCTAATCTCGAGGCGGCCTGCCGATGTCGCTCAATGGAAGACATTCAAACGCGTCGAATCACGAGCTGGCTGGCGCCGTTGCCACTGGGCTCGACCCGTATCTGTAGCGGGATTCGCTCGTGCATTTCCTGAACGTGGGAGATCACGCCGACACGCCGCCCCTGGGCCTGCAGACCGTCGAGCGCGTCCATGGCCAGTGCCAGTGACTGGGGATCGAGACTGCCGAACCCTTCGTCGATGAACAGTGATTCGATCGCCAATTGATGCGACGCCATCGAGGCCAGCCCCAGCGCCAGCGCCAGCGACACCAGGAAGGTCTCGCCGCCGGAGAGCGAGTGCACCGAGCGCCGCTCGTCGGCCATGTCGCCATCGATCACCAGGATGCCGAGTTCGCTGCCGCCGCGAGTGAGGCGGTAGCGCGGCGTCAGGGCGTGCAAGTGCTGGTTGGCGTGGGTCAGCAGGTGGTCGAGATTGTAGGCCTGGGCGATTCGGCGGAAACGCTTGCCATCGGCGCTGCCGATGAGGCCGTTGAGGCGCTCCCAGCGATCGACCTCGCGCTGGGCCGACTCGCGCGCCCGGGCACCCTCGCGCTGGGCCAGGCGACGGCGGTCGTCTTCGCGCAGGCGGTGCTGAGAGGCATCTCGGGTTTCCTGGCGTTCGTCGCGCTGGCGGATCAACGCCTGCGCGGTCTCGCGTTGGGTGGTCAGACGCACCGATAGCGCATGGGTGTTCGTCTCGTCGAGCAACTGCGCCGTGTCCGCTGCTGGCAGCAACCGACGGCGCTGGTCTCGTAGCGCCTCCCGACGCTCCTCGCGCTTGATGCTCGCGGCGTTTCGCTCGCGCTCCTGCTGCGCCAGGGCATCGCGAAGCTGGCGGTGGTCGTCTGCGCTGACACCCAGCAAGCTATCGATGCGTTCATCGTCGAGCTTCGGCCGCGCCGCGCGCCAGGCCTGCCAGGCGCCATCGAGAGCCTCGAATTCCATCTGTGCTTCGGTCTGGCGCTGCTCAAGGTCCGCCACGCGTTGGGTCGACTGCGTGTGCGTCTGAGTCAGGTTCTGCCAACGTGTCTGGCACGTTTCCAGAGCCGCCTCCGCATGCTCTCGGTGCTGCTCCAGAGTGGCTTGCCAGTCGCTGACCGAAGCATGGTGACCCAATCGAGCCGACAGTTGCCGCGAGATATCGTCGCGGGCCTGCCGAAGCGCGGGCAGTGAGGTCTCCAGCGCTTGCTGGCGTTCATGGCTCAACGATCGACGCTCCTCGAGCCGGCCGAGTTCCAGCGAGAGCTGCTGCCATTCGGCTTCCAGCGGCTGGAGGGCGCGTTCGGCCTCGTCGAGCGCACTGAGCTGATCGCTGGCCTCGCGCCATTGCCGGGTGAATTGTTGCTGGCGTGACTCGAGCCAGTGAGCGGCGTTCCCGCTCTGGCGTAGGGC
Organism: Salinicola corii; assembly: GCF_008298015.1. Lineage (GTDB taxonomy): Bacteria > Pseudomonadota > Gammaproteobacteria > Pseudomonadales > Halomonadaceae > Salinicola > Salinicola corii. The sequence goes on from NZ_VTPX01000001.1 coordinate 532,513, forward strand.
GGATGCGGCACTGTGGGCATCGATGACCTGCTCGGCATGCTCGAGCTGGCGCGTCACGGTCTCGAGATGGCTTTCTCGCTCCTGTAGGCCCTGGCGGCAGGCGCGGTAGTCTGCGCTGCACTGGTGATAGACCTGATGAGCGTTCTCGACTTTGCGGCGTTGATCGGCGAGCTGCACCTGCTCCTGGCGCTCGATCGCCTCGATCAGCGTGGCGTCGGGTCGAGATGGCGGCGAATGGCGGTATGGGTGATCGGTGCCGCCGCAAACCGGGCAGGGCTGGTCATCGCTCAACTGCTGGCGCAGTCGATCGACCGCGTCGCTGCGCGCGGCGCTGGCACCCTCTATCTGCTGGCGGACCGCGGTCTCCTCGGCCTCGGCTGCGGTGAGCTGCACCTTCGCGCGCTTGCCCTGGGTTTCCAGATCCGCCAGTCGCTGGCGTTCGCTTTGGAGTTGGTGCTGCGTGGTGCTGCGCTCCTGGCGCAGGCGCTCACCCTCGCGCCAGTCCTGCTGAAGGGTCTGAAGGGCCTGCAGATCGCGCTGGGCTTGATCGCGCCGATCGTTCAGGGCGCTGCGGGTGTCATGAGCGATCTGGCGTGAATCCACGCCTTCGCGCTTGCCGAGAAGGCCAACGAGCGTCGCACGCTGTCGCTGCAGCCGCTGTTCAAGCGGCTGGCGGGACGCCACCAGTTGCCGGTGGCGTTCGTCGTCGGCCTTGCTCGTCTCGGCAAGCTGGCGGTGTTCCTGTTGCTGCTGCTCCAGCCGTTGTTGCTGGTGTTCGAGATCGGCCGCCAGTCGGCGGGCCTGTTCCAGTTCAGGCTGCGCGGCCTGATAGGCGTTTCTCGCCTGCTCACGCGCTTCTCGTGCCGCGCTCAATTGCGGCTCGAGCGTGCGTCGTTCGGTGTCGCACGCTTCCAACTGGCGTCGTTCGTCTTCCAGTGTCTGCCGGTGGGCGGTCAGCGACCGTTCCAGCGCCTGACGACGTTCGGCACGCTCGCGCCAGGGTGCCAGGTCGTCGAGTTGCGCCAGTCGTTCACGCTGCGGCTGGCTCTGCTGCCAAGCCTGTTCGACCCGCTGCCATTGCGCATCGGCCTGCTGCCACGCCTGATGAAGCTGGGCATCGCGTTCGAGTTCGACGGCCTGGGCCTGATGGCGGTTCAACTCTGCCTGCAGTTCGGCCAGCGCCTGCTCCTCGATCTGGGCTTGGCGTTCGAGTTCAGCGCGAGTCTCGGCATCCACCGGGAGGGAATCGGCCAGCCGCGCGTCGATCGCCTCGAGCGCGGCTTTGGCATCACGCACGCGTTGATAGGCGGCCTTGGATATCTCGGAGTAGTGCTGGGTGTCGGTGAGACGCTCGAGCAGCTCGCTGCGCTCGTTGTCATCGGCCTTGAGGAAGGCGGCGAATTCGCTCTGGGCCAGCAGCACGGCGCGAGTGAACTGGTCAAACTTGAGTCCCAGCCGCTCGGGCAGCAGCTTCTCGAACTCCCGGGTCTGGGCGGTCAGCAACTGGTTGGCGTCCAGGTCGGTCAACGACTGCTCGGCTTTCTGCAGGCTGCCGTCGACCTTGTCGCGGGCGCGGCGCACCGACCAGCGAGCGCGGTAGCGACGGCCATCGCGGCCGACGAAATCGACCTCGGCGAAGCCGCCGGAACAGCCGCGGCGCAGCAGGGTACGGGCGTCGGCGGTGGTCAGCGTGTCGGCGTTGACGTCGGCGATCTGGGAATCCCGCCGTGGCGCCTGGCGCAGGCGCGGCGTGCTGCCGTAGAGCGCCAGGCAGAGTGCGTCGAGCAGGGTGCTCTTGCCGGCGCCGGTGGGGCCGGTGATGGCGAACAGTCCCTGATCGGCCAGCGGCGAGGCAGTGAAGTCGATCTCGTGGTGACCGGCCAGAGAGGCGAGGTTTTCCAGTCGAATGGCGAGAATCTTCATACCTCGGCCTCGCTGTCCTGAACCTGTTGCAGCAGGCTGGCGAAATCGGCCAGCACGTCTTCCGGTGGCGGGTTGCCGTAACGGCTCTGCCAGGTCCGCGTGAAAATCTCCTGCGGTGTCAGGCTGTCGAGGTCGACGTTGGCGTTCACGTCCTCCTGCGAGCTGGCATTGGGATAGCGGCTGTGAATGCGCAGCAGGCGCAGAGGTTTGCCCGCCATCGCCGCCTCGATGCGCGCGCGCAGATCGGGGCGCGGTGCGTCGAGATCGACCCGGATCTCCAGCCACGGCCAGCGTTCCCGGGGCAGCTCGGCATCGGCTTCCAGTGCCTCGAGCTCCCGTTCGATCTCCTCGAGGCTGCCTGGCCCCACGCGCTGTAGTGCCACATGACGCGGAATCGGCAGCGTCTCGATCTCACCCAGCGTGTCACCGTCGAGGGTGACCTCGAGCACCTGGTGCGGATAGTGACTCTCGCTGAAATCGAGCGGCAGCGGCGAGCCGCTGTAGCGAATCCGGGCTTCGCCGACCTGCTGCGGCCGGTGCAGATGACCGAGCGCGACGTAGGCAATCGATTCGGGAAACAGCGTCGCCGGCACCGACTCCTCGCCACCGATGACGATGGGTCGCTCGCTCGCTTCGGAAACGGCGGCGCCCTGCAGATGGGCGTGGCTCATCGCCACCAGGGCCTGTCCCGGCTGGCGGTGCGCTTCGGCCGCGGCGATCAGCTCCTGATGAACCCGAGCGATACCATCGCGATAGTCGTCGATTTCACCACCGGTCACCTCAGCGGGGCGCAGAAAGGGTAGCGCCAGACACCACCCCTTGAGCGTACCCTTGGCGTCATGCAGCGGAACCAGCAGGCGGTCGCTGTCGAGACGGCCATCATCGAGCCAGTGCACCCGCCCCAGGGCATGGGTCTTGAGGCTCTTCATCAGCGGCGCGGGCAGCTCGATGCGCGAACCGCTGTCGTGGTTGCCGGCGATCATCACGATCTCCAGCGCCGGTAGCGCGGCGTGGGCGGCGACGATGAAGTCGTAGAGCAGCTCCTGGGCGCGCAGCGAGGGATTGACCACATCGAAGATGTCACCGGCGATCAGCAGCGCATCGGACTGGCGCTCGACGAGCGTCGCCAGCAGCCAGTCGAGAAAGGCGCGATGCTCGACATGGCGCTCCTGGCCATGGAAGGACTGGCCCAGATGCCAGTCGGCGGTGTGGAGGAGTTTCATGGCGTGGCGCCCTGTGACATCTGAGGAGACGAAGCGGTACAAGCGTGGCCAAGTGTAACGCGACGTCGCGTCGATTGAAGGGGAATCGCGAGTGGAGGTCGACACTTTCCGCGGCTAGGCTGGTGTCCTCAACCTGGACGACGGGAGGCGCGGGATGGCGCTACACGAATGGAATCTGACGCCCGAGGCGGCGATCGCGCTGCAGAAGCAGCTGGCGCCGAGAATCATGCGCGAGAATGCGCTGGGAGAGGTCGGCCTGATCGCGGGGATGGATATCGGCTTCGAAGATGGCGGGGAGACCACCTGCGCGGCGCTGGTGCTGCTCGAGTGGCCGTCGCTCGCGCTGGTGGAGCAGGTGGTGCATCGCGAACCGACGCGCATGCCCTACGTGCCGGGGCTTTTGTCGTTTCGCGAGATTCCGGCGGCGCTGGGGGCGTTCGAGCAGCTTTCCCAGCGCCCGGACCTGATCATGGTCGACGGCCAGGGCATCGCCCATCCGCGTCGTCTGGGAATCGCCTCGCATCTGGGGCTGTGGCTCGACCTGCCGACCATCGGCGTCGGCAAGAGCCGCTTGTGCGGCCAGTTCGGCGAGGTACCGTCGGTCAAGGGCGAGTGGACGCCGCTGACCGACCGGCGCCGAGAACAGGACCCGAGCGATGTCACCGTCGACGAGCGCGGACGCGTCACCATCGGCGCGGTGCTGCGCTCGCGGGTGGGGGTGAAGCCGCTGTTCGTGTCGCCGGGGCACCGGATGTCGCTGGACAGTGCCGTGGAGTGGGTGGTGCGCTGCCTGGACAAGACCAAGCTGCCGGAGCCGACCCGGCTGGCGGATCGGCTGGCGTCGAGAAAGGGCGAAGTGGCGGTCAGCGGGCAGCTGTCGCTGTAGCGTGCTCGCCGTTCAGGATTCCTCGAGGCGCTTCAGGCCGTCGAACAGTGCCTCGTGAAATCGCTCGGGCTGCTGAATATGCGGTGAGTGGCCCAGGTCGGGGAATTCGACCAGCTCGGCGTCGGGGATACGTTCGGCGGCGCGTTCGCCCAGCACGTCGTAGTGGCCCAGGGTTTTTTTGACCTCGTCGGAGGCGAGCCCCTTGCCGATCGCCGTGTTGTCCTTCTCCCCGATCAGCAGCAGCGTCGGCACCTGGATCTCGTCGACTTCATGGATTACCGGCTGGGTGAAGACCATGTCCGAGGTGAGGGCCTGATCCCAGGCGACGAGACCCCCTTCCGGCCCCGCGTACATACCGGCCAGCATGTCGACCCAGCGGTCGTAGCGCGGCTCCCATTCGCCGACGTAGTAGGTCGACTGCTGATACTGGCGGATCCCCTCGGCGTCTTTCTTCCGCTCGCTGGCATAGGCCTCGTCGATCGGCTGGTAAGGCACGCCCATGGCCTTCCAGTCCTCGAGGCCGATCGGGTTGACCAATACCAGTTTCTCGGTCTGCTCGGGGTACATCAGCGCGTAGCGGCTCGCCAGCATGCCGCCCATGGAGTGGCCCATGATCGTGACATCTTCGAGATCGAGGCTTTCGAGCAGGGCATGCGTGTTGGCCGCGAGCTGGTGGAAGCTGAACTGGTACGCTTCGGGCTTGCTCGACTTGCAGAAACCGATCTGATCCGGCGCGATCACGCGGTAGCCTGCTGCGTTGAGACGCTCGATGGAGTCTTCCCAGGTCGCGGCGCAGAAGTTCTTGCCGTGGAGCAGCACGATGGTGTGGCCATTGGGCTCGTCGGCGGGAACGTCGAGATAGGCCATCTGCACCTCCTGACGCTGGGAGCTGAAGCGAAAGCGTTCCACCGGATAGGGGTAGTCGAAACCCTCGAGTTCGGCGCCGTAGCTGGGCGTGACTTCACGATCTCGCGGCGACGCCTCGGCTTCCTGGGCCTCGGCGCTCACCGATACGCCAGCCAGCGTGGTGCCAAGGGCGAGGCTCAAGGCCGGTAGCCAATGGCGGTAGGGAGAGGCCGGGGTCGCTGACATCGCTTGCATGCATCGCTCCTGATGGGGCTGCGTGGGAAAGTGCTGGGAGGGAAAGTGCGTTGATACGGTTTTAGACGACGGCGTCGCCGATAGTTCAAACGATATCCAGCGACACCGGCTCCCTGGGCGCCGGGAAGGTGTCGTCGAGCCGGGTGAGGTCGTCATCGTCGAGCTCGATATTCAAAGCTTCGGCATTGGCCTCGACGTGCGCCAGGGTCGACGCCTTGGGAATGGCGACGACCGATCTCGGTCCCTCGCGGTGGCCGCCGACAGGGCGAATGGTCCAGGCCAGCAGGATCTGTGCGGCGCTGGCGCCATGCTTGTCGGCTATCTCGTTGACCACCGTGGAGGAGAGCAGCTTGGCGCGCAGTCGACCGCCCTGGGCAAGGGGGCAGTAGGCCATCACCGGGATATGGTGATCCTGCATCCATGGGAGGACGTCGACCTCGATGCCGCGGGAACCGAGGTGATAGAGCACCTGGTTGGTCGCGCAATCGGCGGCGGCCGGCAGCGCATCCATGGCTCTGAGGTTGCCGGCATCGAAGTTGGAGACGCCAAACCGGCGTATCTTGCCCTGATCACGCAGTCGCTCGAACGCCTCGAACGTCTCTTCCAGGGGAATGCTGCCGGGCCAGTGCAGCAGATAGAGATCGAGCGTCTCGATCCCCAACCGTTCGAGGCTGCCTTCGCAGGCGGCGATGGCGCTGTCCCGGCCGGCGTTCCAGGGGTAGACCTTGGAGACCACGAAGGCGTCGTCGCGACGATCGCGTATCGCTTCGCCGACGACCTCCTCGGCACCGCCGTCGCCGTACATCTCGGCCGTATCGATCAATGTCAGGCCCAGGTCCAGGCCGTGCCGCAACGCCGCCACCTCCTGCTCGCGCGGCACCAGATTCTCGCCCATGTACCAGGTTCCCTGGCCGATGGCCGGCAAGGTTATCGATGGGGCGTTCCGGTATTCGCGCAATTCGATCCGTGGTATCTGCCGTGGCATGTAAAACTCCCTGTCGGTTGAGGCCTTACTGTTATGCTGGTCGCCACTCGCGAGTTTCGCAAACCACGTCGTTGGCAAATCGTGTTCGTCGGCAACCGTGTAACGTTGCTCGACCGATGTGCCCCGTCCGTTGGTTTCCCGTGAACCGCTTCGCGGTGCGGGTGAACGTCTCGCGGCCATCGTCTACCGGTTTCAGGAGAACCACCATCGAACCGTCTTCGCTCAGTCGGACCCGGGCCTGGGTCGAATCCTTCGTCGTTGCCCACGACATCTGCCCCTTTGCCGGGCGCGAAGTGCGTCGTGGTGCCATTCGCTACGCCGTGGCCGAGGCCAGTGACCTGGAAGGGCTGCTCCACGAGTTGGTGGGCGAGTGCCGGCATCTCGATGCGAATGCTGACATCGCCACCACACTGCTGATCGTGCCGGTGAGTATGGACGATTTCGACGACTACCTGGACTGGCTCGAGCTGGCCGAGCGGCTGATGGAAGACCTGGGGTACGGTGGCATCTATCAGTTGGCCAGCTTCCACCCGGACTATCTCTTCGACGGCGTCGAGGCGACCGACCCCGCCAACGCGACCAACCGTTCGCCCTATCCGATGCTACACATCCTGCGGGAAGCCGAGCTCGAGCGGGCGATCGCGCACCATACCGACCCCGAGGGCATTCCCGAGCGTAACATGACGCTGTTGCGAGCCCCGGGATCGCGGGCCCTGGCCAGATCCCGACAGTTGCTGGATCGAACGTCCGACGGGCCCGGTGAATAGGCTATGCTGATAGGTGGCGCTGGTGTCGTCCGATATCGCGCTCAACGTTTTTCAATCGTTTCGTCTTTGAATCGTTCCTTCCGGAGAGATCATCATGCAGAGCGTGACGCGAGGCGGCGTGGCCGTCGAGGTTGGCGGTAATTTCCCCGCCGTTGGCGATAGAGCCCCGGCCTTTACCCTGACCAATGCCGAGCTCGAGGAGGTGCCGCTGGCGGACTTCTCCGGCCGACGCAAGGTGCTCAACATCATCCCCAGCGTCGACACCAGGACCTGTGCGATGTCCACGCGCAAGTTCAACGAGTATGCCAGCGGGCTCGACAATACCGTCGTGCTGGTGGTGTCGGCGGACCTGCCGTTTGCGCAGAGCCGGTTCTGCGGTGCCGAAGGGTTGGATCGCGTCGTCACGCTCTCCAGTTTCCGCCACCCCGAGTTCCGCGAGCGCTACGGTGTCGCGCTGCAGAGCGGCTCCATGGCCGGACTGTGCGCCCGCGCGGTGATCGTGCTGGATGAGCAGGACACCATCGTACACACCGAGCTGGTCAGCGAGATCAAGAACGAACCCGACTACGATGCAGCGCTGGCGGCCCTCGAGGCGTGAGGATGGAGATGGCAGGGGGGCAGAGATGGCGGGAGGGATGACCTCCGAGCCATGTGGTCTACACTGATTCTCGCCCATCCACCGCGATGGTCGATTGCATCGAAACGTCACATCAAACCAGAAGGAGCTGACGATGACGATCAAGAAATCCGGATCCGCCGAATGGAAGGGTAGCCTCAAGAAGGGCAAGGGCGTCGTTTCCACCGAGAGTGGCGCCCTCGAGCAGAACCCCTACGGTTTCAATACCCGTTTCGAAGGCCAGCCGGGCACCAATCCCGAAGAGCTGATTGCCTCCGCTCATGCCAGCTGTTTCTCGATGGCGCTGTCGATGATGCTGGGCGAGGAGGGCATCGAGCCCGACAGCATCAAGACCGACGCCACCGTCATCATGGAGCAGGACGACAGCGGCTTCACCATCACCGAAGTCCAACTCAAGACCGTGGCCAAGATTCCGGGAGCCGACCAGGCGACCTTCGACAGCGCCGCCCAGAAGGCCAAGGAAGGGTGCCCGATCTCCAAGTTGCTGAATGCCAGGATCTCGCTGGACGCCAAGCTGGAAAGCTGAACCTTTGGCGACGGGAAGGACCGGCCCTCGAGGCCGGTTTTTTTGTGCCCGGTTGGCCTGCATCCTGGCCTCACCGCTGCGTGAACCGCGCTGACGGAACTTGCAAAGTCTGGTAATGTCGTGACCCCCTTCATGCGCCGGGCGGCATCCTCTGTCGAGCATCCGTGACGCAAGTTGGCTACTGGACACCTGCACGTTTCAACGCCTCAGAAAAAGAACACGGCTATGGCTAACGCACCTCAATACGATGCGGCTCCGTCGCGTCCGCTGTCACGCGGTGACATCAAGATCCTGTCGCTATCCGCTCTGGGTGGCGCGCTGGAATTCTACGACTTCATCATCTTCGTCTACTTCGCCACGGTGATCGGGCACCTGTTCTTCCCGCCGGACATGCCGGAGTGGCTGCGAATGGTCCAGACCTACGGCATCTTCGCCGCCGGCTATCTGGCACGCCCGCTGGGCGGCATCATCATGGCGCACTTCGGCGACCTGCTGGGTCGCAAGCGCATGTTCACGCTGTCGATCTTCCTGATGTCCGTGCCGACGCTGCTGATCGGCTGCCTGCCGACCTACGAGACCATCGGCTACCTGGCGCCACTGCTGCTGGTGCTGATGCGGATCCTGCAGGGTGCGGCGGTCGGCGGCGAGGTTCCCGGTGCCTGGGTGTTCGTGACCGAACACGTCTCGCGCAAGGACGTAGGGCTGGCCTGTGGTACGCTGGCTTCCGGACTGGTGGCCGGCATCCTGATCGGGTCGGTGATCTCGGCGTTCCTGAAGTCGTACTACACGCCGGAGGAGATGAACGCCTACGGCTGGCGGGTGCCGTTCCTGATCGGTGGCGTCTTCGGCTTCCTGGCGGTCTATCTGCGCCGTTATCTGGAAGAGACGCCGGTGTTCGCCGAGATGCGTGCCAAGAAAGCGCTCTCCGACGGTCTGCCGGTCAAGCGCGTGCTCAGCCGCCACCTGGACAGCGTGGTGCTGTCGATGGCGGTGACCTGGATTCTCACCGGCGCGGTGGTGGTGGTGGTGCTGATGACGCCGAGTCTGCTGCAGACGCTCTACGGCATCGATGCCTCGCTGGCCAATGTCTGGGCCATCGTCTGTGTGATCATCGGCTGCGTGGTCTCGGGCTGGTGCTGCGATCGCCTCGGCAGCGGGATCACGATCATCGCCTGGAGCCTGCTGCTGGGCGTCGGCTACTGGGTGATGATGCACACGGTGCCGACCAGCCCCGATCAACTGACACCGCTCTACTGCCTGGCCGGTTTCGGCGTCGGCATCGTCGGCGTGGTACCCACCATTGCGGTCAAGTCGTTTCCGGCAGCGGTGCGGTTCTCGGGACTCTCTTTTTCCTACAACGTCGCCTACGCGATCTTCGGTGGTTTTACCCCGGTAGTGGTGTCGACGTTGATGGCCAGTCATCCCGCCGCGCCGGCCTACTACATCGCCGCGCTGGCGGCGCTCGGCGTGGTGATCGGTCTGTTCCTGCTACGCGCGCCAAGCGGGCAGCGACTGGCATTGATGCAGCACTGACCTTTCCGTGCCAGGCCCCGGGCCGCATCGGCGCGGCGCTTGGCGGCCTGATCCCTTAGTGATCGTGGCGACGTCCACGGGCGTCGTTTGCCTGGAACTCCGATATGTCCCATGACTCCATTTCGACGCGTCCGCTCTCCCGCAGCGATGTCAGGACGCTCTCGCTGTCGGCTCTCGGTGGCGCGCTGGAATTCTACGACTTCATCATCTTCGTTTATTTCGCCACGGTCATCGGCCAGCTGTTCTTTCCACCCGACATGCCGGAGTGGCTGCGCCAGATCCAGGTCTTCGGTATCTTTGCCGCCGGCTACCTGGTGCGTCCGCTGGGCGGCATCGTGATGGCGCATTTCGGCGACCTGTTGGGCCGCAAGCGGATGTTCACGCTGTCGATCCTGCTGATGGCGCTGCCGACGCTGGCGATCGGATGCCTGCCGACCTATCACGCCATCGGCTACCTGGCGCCACTGGTGCTCGTGCTGCTGCGCATGCTGCAGGGCGCGGCCGTGGGTGGCGAGGTGCCCGGCGCCTGGGTGTTCGTTACCGAGCACGTCCAGCGTCGCCACGTGGGCCTTGCTTGCGGCACGCTGTCGGCGGGATTGGCAGCCGGCATTCTGATCGGCTCTCTGGTGGCGGCGATCATGAAGTCCCACTTCTCCCCGGCAGAACTGGCTGACGGTGCCTGGCGAATCCCGTTCCTGCTCGGCGGCATCTTCGGGCTGGTGGCGGTCTATCTTCGCCGCTGGCTCCGCGAGACCCCGGTCTTCGCCGAGATGCGCGAACGCCGGGCGCTGGCCGCCGAGCTGCCGGTCAAGGCGGTGCTGCGCGATCACCTTGGCGGTGTGCTGCTTGCCATGGCGGTGAGCTGGATTCTGACCGCGGCCATCGTCGTGGTGATGTTGATGACGCCGCCGCTGCTGGCGGCGCAGTACGCCGGGCTGGACGCCTCGCTGGCCAACGTGGTGGCGATCCTGTGCCTGATCGTGGGCTGCGTGGTCGCCGGCTGGTGCGCCGACCATTTCGGCAGCGGCGCGACCCTGATCGGCTGGAGCGTGCTGCTGGGGGCGAGCTACTGGCTGATGATGAGCGTCGTCGGCCAGCGTCCCGACCAGTTGATGCCGCTCTACGCCCTGGCCGGCTTCGCAGTGGGGATTACCGGTGCCATCCCGGCGGTGGCGGTCAAGGCGTTCCCGGCGGCGGTCCGGTTCAGCGGGTTGTCATTCTCCTACAACGTCGCCTACGCGATATTCGGCGGCTTCACGCCGATCATCGTCACCACGCTGATGCGCTGGTACCCGATGTCGCCGGCGATCTACGTCGCCGCGCTATCGGTCATGGGTGTCCTCATCGGCCTGTTTCTGCTGCGCACGCCTGCCGGGCGCCGGCTGGCGGTCATGCCGTCGTAGTCGTATGGCCGGATCGCTTCGATGACGCTCCGTGTGCACGGGGTGTCTTGCGTCAAGCGGGGGTTCGTAGCGTAAAAGCGTCGCCGGCGGTGCGGCTGGGGGCCGGCGGCGTTGGAAGCGCTTACATTGGTGGGTCGAGATTTCGCTGATCGGACGACAACGCCTGAAACCATGATCAATCTCAGACAGATAGAAGCCTTCCGCGCGGTAATGATCCACAAGACGGTGACCCGTGCCGCTCAGACGCTCTATATTTCCCAGCCGGCGGTCAGCCGGCTGATTGCCGATCTCGAGTACTACATCGGTTTCGAGCTATTTCTTCGCCACAAGGGGCGCCTGGTACCCACACCGGAAGCGCTGGCCTTCTACGAGGAGGTGGAACGCTCGTTCGTCGGGCTGGAGCGCATCACCGAAACCGCCCGCGACATTCGCGAATTCCGTTCCGGGCGGCTGTTCATCTGCGCCATGCCGGCGCTCTCCATCTCGTTGCTGCCGGACATCGTCCACCGCTTCTCCCAGCGCTATCCGGCGGTCTCGATCTCATTGCAGGCCCACAGCTCCAAGCGAGTCGTCGAGTGGGTCTCGACCCAGCAATGCGATGTCGGGTTCATCGGACTGAGCTTCGAAGATCCGGGGGTCGAGGAGCGGACCATGATCGAAGCGCCGCTCAAGCTGGTGATGTTGCCGAATCATCCGCTGGCAGCGAGGCAACGGGTTCGGGCCAGCGATCTCGCCGGGGAGCCTTTCATCTCCGTGGGGCAGTTCCTGGACGTTCGGCCCGACATCGATCGCGTCTTTGCCGAGGCGGGTATCAAGCGCGACCTGCGTCTGGAGACACAGCTCTCATCGGTGGCCTGCGAAATGGTACTGGCGGGGGCGGGTATTTCCCTGATCGAACCGGCCACGGCTTACAGCTACGTGAGCCGTGGGCTGGCGGTGCGGGATTTCGAGCCGTCCATCCTCTTTCGATACAGCGCATTACTGCCCGCTTTTCGCCCGCCGTCCCGGCTGGCCACCGAGTTCATCAAGGCGGTGGAAGAGGCCCTGGTGCGCCAGTTGGAGGGGGCAAAGCCTTGAATCGCCAAAAGCCATAACATTAATGAATAGCCGGCATTTAAAACGGCATTGGGCCTGATGGAAAAACGACGATAGCTTGCAGGACAGCCGCTTCGACTAGCGAGCTGGTCCGTTCACGACTCATAACGACGCATAAAAACAACGGAGTTAGAGCATGAAACGTAAGCTAATGGTCTGTGCCGTCATGGCACTCTCCACCGCTGCCACCGTGCAGGCGCAGGACAAGCCAACGCTCTATCTAGGGGCTTATGGCGGGTCCTTCGAGAGCATCTTCCGCGATTCCATCATTCCCGCGTTCGAGAAGGCTCACGACGTCGACATCGTCTACGTTCCCGGCAATTCCACCGACACCCTGGCCAAGTTGCAGGCCCAGCGCAACGATCAGCAGATGGACGTCGCCATCATGGACGACGGCCCCACCTATCAGGCGATCAACTACGGGCTGTGTCAGTCCCAGGCCCAGGCCCAGGCCCAGGATTCCAGCCTCGACGCACTCTACGATTTCGCGCGTTTCCCCGACGACAAGGCGGCGGGCATCGGCATCATTGCCGGCGGTCTGGCCTATAACAAGGCGATCTTCGACGAGGAGGGCTGGGCGGCGCCCGACTCCTGGGACGACCTGCGCGACGAACGCTTCGCCGGCGCCATCAACGTCCCCTCCATCAGTAACAGTTATGGGCTTTATGCGCTGGTGATGATGGCACGCATGAATGGGGGCAGCGAGAGCGATATCGAGCCGGGTTTCAAGGTCTTCGAGCGCGACATATCGCCCAACGTGCTCTCTTTCACGCCGTCTCCCGGCAAGACGTCCGAACTCTATCAGAACCACGAGATCGTGATGTCGGTGTGGGGAAGCGGCCGCGTGCAGTCGCTGGCCGATACCGGCTTCCCCATCGAATTCGTCTACCCCAAGGAGGGGGCGGTCGCCCTGGTCCAGGGCGCCTGTCTGGTCGAAGGGTCTAGCCATGCCGACCTGGCCCAGGCCTTCATCGACTACCTGCTGACGCCCGACGTGCAGGTTCTGTTGGCGCGCGAGCGCGGTAACGGTCCCACCAACAAGCAGGTCGAACTGCCCGAGGAGCTGGCAGCCAAGGTTCCCTACGGTGACCGCGTCGCCAATCTCGTGACGCTCGATTGGGATACGGTCAACGAGAACCGCCAGGCCTGGACCAATCTCTGGAATCGACGCATTGAGCGCTGATCCGGTCCCGTCTCAAGATCACTGTCAACGGTAAACCCATCAGCGGGTGGTGCTGTCGTCATGGACGGCGCTGCCCGGGAGTGACTGAGCATGAGCTTCCTGACTCTCGATTCCTTGACCAAGCGCTATGGCGACACGACCGCGGTCGACGCGCTCGATCTCTCAATCGAACGCGGCGAGTTCGTCTCGCTGCTGGGCCCGTCGGGCTGCGGCAAGACCACGACACTGCAGATGATCGCCGGTTTCGCGCTGCCAAGCGCGGGACGCATCGTCATGGATGGCAGGGATATGACCGATCTGGCCCCCAATGCCCGCGGTTTCGGCATCGTGTTCCAGAGTTATGCGCTGTTTCCGCACATGACCGTCACTGAAAACGTTGGTTTCGGTCTCGAGATGCGCAAGATCGCGGCGCCGGAACGACGTCGTCGCATCCGCCAGGCCTTGGCGCTGGTTCGCCTGGATCATCTCAATGACCGCTACCCGCGGGAACTCTCCGGCGGCCAGCGCCAGCGCGTTGCACTGGCGCGGGCGCTGGTGATCGAACCGCCGCTGCTGCTGCTCGACGAGCCGCTCTCCAACCTCGATGCCAAGCTGCGCGAGGAGATGCAACTGGAGCTGCGCAACATCCAGCGCAATGTCGGAACGACCACGCTGATGGTGACGCACGATCAGGGCGAGGCACTGTCGATGAGCGATCGGGTGGTGGTGATGGATCAGGGCAGGGCGATGCAGATCGCCGAGCCATTCCGTGCCTATGAAGAGCCCGCCGACATTTTCGTTTCGACGTTCGTCGGCAAGACCAATCTGCTCGAAGGCCAGGTGGCCGCCGGGGATAACGGGCAGCCCTGCGTGGACCTAGTGGGCCAGCGCCTGGACCTGTCCGGTGCGGGCGTGGTGGGGGCCGGGCCCGTGCGGGTGTCGATCCGGCCCGAGAGGCTGGAGATGACGGCCTGTCGCCAGGGGCTGGTCGACGGCAAGGTCCAGACCCGACAGTTCGTCGGCGACCACTGGCTCTATCAGATCGACACGCCGGTCGGTCTGCTGCTGGCGACCTGCCCCAACTGTGGTCCGGCCGGCTTCGATGTCGGCGACGAGGTGGGCGTGCGCTGGACACCGGACTCGATGCGCCTGTTGCAGGACCGGCCGAGAACGACGCTGTCGGTTGGAGGTGTGTCATGACCGAAACGGTAATGGAGACGACGCTGCCGAGGTCGCCGAACCGCGCCAGGCGGCTGGAACGCTGGTTGCCGTTGTGGCTCACCGGGCCCGCCGCCGTGTTCTTCCTGGTGCTGCTGGGTATGCCGCTGCTGATGACGCTGGCGCTGTCGTTCTACACCTTCGACTATACCGCCGGGATCGAAAAGACACTGACCTTCACCAACTACGCTGAAGTGCTTTTCGACGGCTATTTTCACGAGATTTTCCTGCGAACCTACGCCATCAGCCTCGTCACCACGGTGCTCTGTGTGCTGCTGGGCGCGCCCGAGGCCTACATCCTCTATCGCATGCGCAACCCATGGCGGTCGATTTTCCTGCTGGTGACACTGGGGCCGCTGCTGATTTCGGTGGTCGTGAGAACCCTGGGCTGGGTGCTGCTGATCGGCGGCAACGGCCTGCTCAGCCAGTTGCTGCAAGGGCTGGGGTTGGCCGGTTCCCGCGGCGTGAGTCTCATGTACACCCATACCGGGGTGGTGATCGCCATGGTTCACGTGCTGGTGCCGTTCATGGTGATCTCGGTCTGGGCGTCGTTGCGCAAGGTCGATCTGAGTACCGGAGATGCCGCACTGTCGCTTGGCGCCAAGCCGTTCACCGTGATGCGCCGGGTGATCTTTCCGCAGGTCCTGCCGGGCGTGCTGTCGGGCAGCCTGATCGTGTTCGCGCTGACAGCGAGCTATTTCGCCACGCCCTCGATCATCGGCGGCCGGCGCCTCAAGGTCGTCGCCACCAGCGTCTACGATGAGTACCTCAGCACCATGAACTGGCCGCTGGGTGCATCGATCTCGATCGTACTGCTGCTGCTCAACGTGATCATCGTCATGAGTTACAGCCGGTGGGTCGAGAGGCGTTTTCGCCGCACCCTGGGGGAGGGCTGAGCATGAGTGTCGACAGCCGTCGCAACGGGCGCCTGGCGCTCGCGTTTCATACCCTGTTCGTGATCTTCCTGATGGCGCCACTGGTAGTGGTGATCCTGGTGGCCTTCACGCCCAAGGGCTACCTTTCGTACCCCACCGCCGGCTTCTCGCTGCGCTGGTTTCGCGAGATTCTGGAACGGCCCGACTTCATCGATGCCTTCTACCATAGCCTCAACCTGGGCATCGTCGCGGCAACGCTGGCGACACTGTTGTCGATCCCGGCGGCGCTGGCGCTGGCGCGTTTCCGCTTCGCGGGGCGCGAGTTTCTCAATGGTCTGTTCCTCTCCCCGTTGATGATCCCGCATATCGTGCTCGGGGTGGCATTCCTGCGCTTCTTTTCCGAGATTGGTATCGGCGGCACCTTCGCCTCGCTGGTATTCGCCCACGTCATCATCGTCATGCCCTACACGCTCCGCTTGGTGCTGGCGGCGGTGATGGGGCTCGATCGCGAGACGGAGCGCGCCGCCGTTTCGCTGGGGGCGAACCCTCTCACCAGCTTTCGTCGAATCACCTTGCCGCAGATGCTGCCCGGCGTCGCCGGTGGCTGGATGCTGGCCTTCATCACCAGCTTCGACGAACTCACCATGACCGTGTTCGTCGCCTCGCCGAGCAACACCACGCTGCCGGTCAAGATGTACAACTACATCGAGCAGACCATCGATCCGCTGCTGGCCTCGGTATCGACCGTGATCATCGTGCTGACCGTGGCGTTCATGCTGGTGCTGGATCGCTTCTATGGCCTGGATCGGGTGCTGAGCGGCAAGGGTTAGAGCAGGGGTTCGGCGCTCGCGCGTCGAGCCGGGGCGACCGTCATCCATGGCGGTGCAATCGAATCGGCGAGAGCCGTCAGGGCTTGGGATGGATTATGGCGAATTACGATTTTGCGGTGGTCGGCGGCGGTCTGGTCGGTAGCGCCATCGCCTACGGATTGTGCGGCGAGGGACATCGGGTCGTGGTGATGGACGAGGGCGACGTCGCCTATCGCGCGTCGCGGGGCAACTTCGGCCTGGTGTGGATCCAGAGCAAGGGGCTGGGCATGCCCAACTATTCGGACTGGAGCCAGAGTTCGTCACGACTGTGGCTCGAACTGGCGCCTGAGCTCAAGGCGCTGACCGGCATCGATGTCCAGCACCAGCGCAGCGGTGGCGTGCATATCTGCCACACCGAACGGGAGTGGTTGCAGCGCCGCGAGACGATGGATCGACTATCGCGCGAGACCGAAGGGCGGTTTCATTTCGAGATGCTCGATCACCGGGCGTTGGCGTCGCTGGTGCCCGCGATCGGGGATGACGTCTTCGGCGCCTCGTGGACGCCAATGGATGGCCACGCCAACCCGCTCTACCTGTTGCGCGCGCTGCATGCCGGAATCCATCAACGGGGCGGTGAATATCGCCGTGGGGGCCCGGTGCGTCGTATCGCGCGGGACGGTGGGGGGTTCCGACTCGAACGGGATGGCGAGAGTGTCCACTGCCAACGGGTGGTGCTGGCCGCCGGTCTGGGCAACAGAGGCCTGGCGGAGCAGGTCGGACTCGAGGCGCCATTGCTGCCCAACCGTGGCGAGGTGATGATCACCGAGCGTGTCGCACCGCTGCTGGATATCCCCACGACCTACCTGCGCCAGACCGGCGAGGGCTCGTTGCAGGTCGGCGACTCTCACGAGGACGTCGGCATGAACGACGGCACCCGCACCGAAGTCCTGGCGGATATCGCGCAGCGGGCGTTGCGGGCCTTCCCCCGCCTGCGCGACGTGCGCATCGTCCGGAGCTGGGGAGCGTTGCGGGTGATGACGCCGGACGGCTGCCCGATCTACCAGGCCTCCGTCACTCATCCGGGGGCCTACCTGGCTTGCTGCCACAGCGGCGTGACGCTGGCGGCAGCACATGCCAAACGTCTCGCCCCCTGGATCGGCGGCGGCGAATGCCCCGAGGAGATCGTTCCACTCACCGCGGAGAGATTCCATGTTCGCGTATCTGAAACGGCCTGAAGAGGGCCGTACCGTGACCATCGAGTATGAGGGCCGAAAGCTGATCGCCAGAGCCGGAGACACGGTTGCGGCGGCACTCCTCGCTTCTGGTATCGATCGCTTCCGGACCACGCCGGTCAGCCAGTCGCCGCGAGGTCCGTGGTGCATGATGGGCGCCTGTTTCGATTGCCTGCTGGAGATCGATGGCGTGCCCAATCGCCAGGGATGTCAGGTCACGGTGGTCGAGGGCATGACGGTGAGAAGCCAGCAAGGCGCACGGAGGGTCTCGCCATGAAGACGATTCCACTGGCGATCATCGGTGCCGGCCCGGCCGGGATGGCGGCGGCGCGAACCGCAGCACGCCATGGGCTGAGGCCGGTCGTTTTCGACGAGCAGCCCGCACCCGGCGGACAGATCTACCGGGCGCTGGAGTCGACGCCGCTGCGCGATCCCGAACTGCTGGGCCAGGATTACTGGCACGGACGATCGTTGATCGAGGCATTGCGGCGCGAGCCGGTCGACTATCGCCCCGGCCATATGGTGTGGCAGTTGACCCGCGCCGGCGAGATCGGCGTGCTCGCCGGCGATACCGCAGCGTTGATCCGGGCCGAGCGCGTCGTTCTCGCCACCGGTGCCCAGGAACGGCCATTTCCTGTCCCCGGCTGGACGCTGCCCGGCGTCATGGGCGCCGGCGCCGCCCAGGTACTGCTCAAGACCTCCGGTGTCGTCGCCCGGGCTCCCATGATCCTGGCCGGTAGCGGGCCGCTGCTCTATCTGGTGGCGGTGCAGTACCTGCGTGCCGGGGCGAGCGTTGCCGCCATCCTCGAGACGACACCGCAGGAGAACCGGCGACTGGCCCTTGCCCATATCGGCGGGGCCATCAGAGGCTGGCGCTACCTGAGGAAAGGCGCGGGGCTACTGCGCGAACTGAAGCGCGCCGGGGTTCGTCACGAGCGTCACGTCGTCGCGTTGCGCGCCGAGGGTGAGGAGGCGCTGACCGGGGTGGGCTGGCGGACGGCCGAACGACCCGACGACTGGCAGCACTGCGAAGCGACCACGCTGCTGCTCCATCACGGCGTGGTGCCCAACGTCCAGATGACCAGAGCGCTTGGCGGCGAGCACGACTGGTCCGAACAGCAGCTCTGCTGGCGGCCGCGCCGGGATGCGTTCGGCCGCAGCGACATCGAGAACTTCTTCATCGCTGGTGACGGTGGCGGCATCGGAGGAGCGCGCGCAGCCCAACTCCAGGGCGAGCTGGCGGCGCTGGCGGCGCTCGAATCGCTGGGCCATATCGATGGCCCCACGCTGGCACGCGAGGCCGCGCCAGTGCGCAGGAAACTCGACGCGGAGCTCGTCGTTCGTCCCTTCCTGGATGCCCTCTATCGGCCAGGCGACAGCTGGCGACGGCCGGACGACGAAGTCGTGGTCTGCCGTTGCGAGGAGATCTCCGCCGGCGAGATCCGTCGCGTCGCCAGGCTCGGCTGTGCCGGCCCCAATCAGATGAAATCTTTCACCCGCTGCGGCATGGGGCCCTGTCAGGGACGCCTGTGTGGCCTGACGGTGAGCGAGATCCTCGCCGCGGAAAACGGCCAGAGTCTGGAGCAGACCGGCTACTACCGCCTGCGTCCGCCTTTCAAGCCCATCACCCTGGGGCAACTGGCCAGCGCGGCGGGGGATGCCCCGGGAGCGCCGGCGTGGAACGAGACCGAGACCGCTTCGTGAAGCCCACGGCGCTGGTCATCGGGGGCGGTCTACATGGCGCGAGCGCGGCGACGCAATTGGCGCGTAGCGGTTTCCGGGTGACCGTGGTCGAGAAGAACTATGCCGGTCGGCACGCCTCCGGCGTCAATGCCGGGGGCGTGAGGCGGCTGGGCCGGCATCCCGCCGAAATCCCACTGGCGGTTGCTGCCCTCGAGCGCTGGCAGCGACTCGAAGCGCTGATCGGCGACGATGGCGGATTCCATCCCTGCGGCCAGATCAAGGTGGCCGAGAACGACGAGAACATGGCCAGGTTGGTGTCGCGTGCGGCCGAGGTCCGCGAGCTCGGCTTCGATCATGAAATCACCCTCTCCCGGGACGAGCTGCGCCGACGCGTGCCGGCCGTGGCACCGCACTGCGTGGGCGCACTGGCCTGCGATGGCGATGGTGCGGCCAATCCCTACCGCACGTTGACCGCCTGGCGTCGACAGTCCCAGCGCGAAGGCGCGATATGGCGGGAAGGCGTGCGGGTGACCCGAGTGGACCGGGCCCCCGGCGGCGGCTGGCGACTCTCCACCGATCATCCCGATCTGCCCGGCCTGGATGCCGATTGGCTGATCAACTGCGCCGGCGGCTGGGCGGGCGAGTTATGTGGGGCACTCGACGAGTGCGTGGCGATGCAGGCCCAGGCTCTGATGCTGACGATCACCGAACGCGTGACACCGTTTCTCGGGCCGGTGATCGGCAGCGCGTCGCGCGCGCTGTCATTCAAGCAGATGGACAACGGCAGCGTGATGATCGGCGGCGGCATCGCGGGATGCATCGATACCGGCGGCGAGCGTGCCGACGTGCGCCTGGCGGGCCTGGCCGAGAACGTGCAGACCGCGCTCGGGCTGTTCCCGTTCATGCGCGACGTTCGCGTGGTGCGCACCTGGGCGGGTATCGAAGGTGTGACCGGGGACGGCATTCCCGTACTGGGCCTGAGCTGGCGACATCCGCGGCTGATCCACTCCTTCGGCTACTCGGCCCACGGCTTCCAGTTGTCGGCCATTACCGGCGAGATTGTCCGGGATCTCGCACTGGAGCGGGAACCCGCGTTGCCGATCGCACCGTTCGACATACGACGTTTCGATTCGTCCTCCGCGGCTGCGCGGGCGAGTCATACACACTGACGGCATCGGCCGTCGCCTTTCCGACATCGATCGACAGGAGCGTTCTTCATGAGCGATATCAAGCGTCATATTCCGACACCCATCATGCACCGCGTGGTCGAGGCCAACGGCTTTCTGTTCCTGGGAGGAATCGTGGCCGAGGACCGGTCCCAGGACATGGCGGGGCAGACCCGCCAGGTTCTGGACAAGATCGACGCCTACCTCGCCGAGGCGGGATCCGACAAGCGCAAGATCGTCGCGGCGACGCTCTATGCGACCGATCTCGGGCAGAAAGACGCCATGAACGAGGTCTGGAAGGCCTGGCTGGATCCGGCGACGTTACCGGCAAGGGCTACCCTGGGCGTAAGCGACCTGGCTCCGGGCGCGCTACTGGAGGTGGTCGTCACTGCGGTCAAGTGATCGGCCGTCATCCCCGGGGCTTTGCCTCGGGGTGGCAGCTCCCAGCCGGGCCGCATCCACCAGCGCCCGGATCAGCCGTTGTTGCGAGCGGCTGAACAGCAGGAACTCCGGATGCCACTGCACGCCGATGAGAAAGGGATGGCGGTCGCTCTCGATCGCCTGCACCAGGTCGTCGCGGTCATGGGCGACCACCTTCAGGCCGTCCCCCGGCCGATCCACCGCCTGGTGATGCAGGCTGTTCACGTGGCAGTAGCGGCGGTTGAGAATGTCGGCCAACTGGCTGAACGGCTCGATCTCGATGCGCTTGCGCGGCAGCACCATGCGCCGGTTCCTGATGTGCCGATAGGTCGTCTGGATATCCTCGATCAGGCTGCCACCGCAGTGGATGTTGATGATCTGGGCGCCGCGACAGATGCCCAGGATCGGTATCCGTTCCGGTAGATAGCGGGCCAGCAGTTCGAGTTCCAGCTCGTCGCGGGCGGGGTCGATGCGAACGTCGAGTTGCATCTCGCCGCCATAGCGCTGGGCACCGATATCGTCGCCCCCGCCGATGATCAGGCCGTCCACCGGTCGTCGCAGCGGACGGGCGGGGGAGATCCGCAATGGCCTGCCTCCGGCGCGCCAGACCGAGATCCAGTCGCACCACCAGGCCAGGAAGCTCTTGTGATCCGAGGTGGTGATACCGATCAGCGGCCGGCTCGTCCTGCGTGTCGACCCGGATCGCCGTTTCCGTTCGGATTGAGCTTGCGTCGAAGCCATCAGTGACGCATCCAGTGGCGCAGGGAGTCGAGCCAGCGGCTCAGGGTCGGCTGGGCGAGGTGCGCGCGGTAGGCGGCGCTGCGTTCGGCCAGGCGGTCCGTATCGGCGGCCAGGCGTTCGACTTCGGCCCAGCGATTCCACTCGACGCTCACGCCCCATTCGGGGTCCGAGAGCGCGGCGTTGGGGAGGCGGTAATGGTAGGTCGGCCGGGGCTTGACCAGCGTCTCCCGGAGCAGCGCGTTGGGGTGGTCCGGCATCAGCCAGGCGAACAGCGGCAGCAGATCCAGTTCCCGGTTGCGGGTCGGGTTGGCGACCAGGTAGTCGTCGATCAGCGCCTGCAGCGTGGGAGCGTAGTCCGGCGCCAGTATCCGGCGGGTGTAGTCGCTGTGGAACGGGCGCGTGTGGGGCAGCATGTCCCGCGTCACGTCGACGACGATCTCGTCGCGCAGCCAGTCGGCGAGTATCAAGTAGGCTCGCAGGTAGGCCACCACGCTCTCGACGCCGGGGGAGGGAATCTCCGGGTTGAGGTGGAGACCGAAGCCGTACAGCAGGCTGGCATCGGTGCCCTCCGCCCCGTGCCGGCGCAGCGCCGCGAACAGCTCGTCCAGGCGCGCCAGTTCGTGCCATGGCATCGGCGGGCAGACGATCTCCGTCGGCACCAGGCCCGCCACCATGTCGCCCAGCCACTCTCGGGTGCGGCTGTGCAGGCTGGCACGCAAGTGCTCGCCGATGCCCGGCGGCTGGCCGTCGATGGCGCGGGCACGGTCGAGCAAGCGCTCGTCGGGATGAACGTACTTGCTGTCCAGTTCGACATGGAAGACGCCCCATGGCGTCCCGGTGACCTGGAGTCGATGCGCGCTGTGCTGCTGGACGTGACCGCTGAACGTCATCTCGACCAGGCGGGCCGCCTGAATGGGGCCGATACCGGCGAACTCGATCTCGACACCGACCCGGCGCGGCTGACCGTCGGCATTGGTGGTATACGTTGGCGCGGTGAGAGACACGATGGGCTCCTTGCCGATTGCTGTCGCCTGGATGAGCGTCGAATGGGCGCCGGAAGACACGGCAACGGCGTTGGCAGAGCGGTGATTCGCTTCGCTAAGCCTAGCAGTCCTGGCAGGGGATGACAGTCAGCCCCAGTGGGTCAGGATGACGCCGCCGAGAATCAGTCCACCGGCGAGCAGCCGCTCGCGGCGCAACGGCTCCTTCAACCAGATCACGCCGATGGCGATGGCGAACAGCACGCTGGTCTCGCGCAAGGCCGCGACCAGCGCGATCGGCGCCTGGGTCATGGCCCAGATGGTGATGCCGTAGGCGCCGAGGGAGAGCGCGCCGCCGATCAGACCAACCCGCCAGTGGCGGGTCAACTCGGGCAGCGTCCGAACGCCGCGCATGGCCACCAGCACCAGCAGCATGCCGAAGCCGTCGAGCAGGAACAGCCAGATCACGTAGCCGATCGCATCGCCGTTGGCGCGTGCGCCGCTGCCGTCGGCCAGGGTGTAGCCGGCGATGAAGGCGGAGGTCGTCAGGGCATTGATCAGCGAGGCGCGTTCGAGACGTGGCCCCTTGCCGCCTCGGAAGGCCATGCACAGGATGCCGAGGACCAGCACCACGATCCCCGCATAGCCGATCCACGAGGGGTTCTCGCTGAGCGCGAAGACGCCGATCAGCGTCACCAGCAGCGGTGCGCAGCCCCGGGCGATGGGGTAGATCTGGCCGAGGTCGCCGACCCGGTAGGCCCGGGCCAGGAACACGTTGTAGCCGATGTGCAGTACCGCCGACATCGCCAGCCACGGCCAGGCTTCCGCCCGCGGCAGCGGCACGAAGGCGACGCCGGCGAGGGCGATCACGGCGCAGGCGGCCTGAATCAGCGAAATGCTCAGCAACCGGTCCAGTCCGACCTTGACCAGCGCGTTCCAGCTGGCGTGCATCAGGGCACCGGCCAGCACGGCGAGAAAGACGGGCGTCGTCAACGCAAATCCTTTTCACTGCGGGTATTCGAGGGCAATGACGCTACGGCTGTCATTCGATTGTCATATCTTGCCACAGGCTTCGGGTGATCGTCGCCCTGTGCCACGGTAGGATGGCACGACCATGGATCGATGCCTTATCGATCCCCGTCGCCCCGTGAATCCCGGAGAACGGATGTTCAGCGTCCTGCATGCCAATCATCTCGAAGATCTGCACGACCTGGCATTGGCGCTGATCAAGCGCCATCGACTGCCGCCACTGACCCCGGAGACTTTCCTGGTGCAGTCCAACGGCATGGCCCAGTGGCTGCGCCTGTCGCTGGCCGAAGCCGACGGCATCGCCGCCTCGGTGGATTTCCCGCTACCCTCGAGCTTCGTCTGGCGTGCCTACCGCGCGGTGCTCGAACAGGCCGGAGGGGAGGGCGAGGGGCAGTCGATTCCGCTGCACTCGCCGTTCGACAAGCGGCCGCTGGCGTGGCGCATCTTTCGGCTGCTGGAGAGCGCGGTCGCCGCGGAACCGGTCGTTTTCGCGCCGCTCGCCCACTACCTGGGCGCCGGGCCGGATGGCGCGGTGCCAGACGATGCGGGGGGCGAGTCCGGTGGCGAGGCCCGCGCGATGACGGGCGTGCAGCGCAGGGCGGCCGAGCAGGCGGAGCGCAAGCGCTGGCAACTGGCGGTCCGCTTGGCGGACCTGTTCGACCAGTATCTCAACTACCGCCCGGACTGGCTGGCAGCGTGGGAGGCGGGGGAGGACTCGCCCCGGGACCTGCCCATCGACCAGCGCTGGCAGCCGGCGCTTTGGCGGGCGCTGATCGACGATGCGGGGCCCGACGAGCGGGCGTTTCACCGCGCCAACCTGCACGGTCGTTTCCTGCACGCCGCCAGGCGGCTGCAGAGCTGCCCCAGGGGGTTGCCGCCGAGGCTGTTCGTCTTCGGCATCTCGGCGCTGCCGTCGCAGACGCTGGAGGCGCTGCATGCGCTCTCCGGGGTCATCGATGTCTTTCTGATGATCACCAACCCTTGTCGCCACTACTGGGGCGATATCGTCTCCGACAGGGAGGCGATCAAGCGCGCCGGTCGGCTCTCCACCGAGGCGGTGGCACGCCAGCAGGCCCGTCATCCCGAAGCGCCCTGGCTCGAAACGCTGGACGAGGAGGCGCTGCACCTTCAGGCTAATCCACTGTTGGCCGCCTGGGGTGCCCAGGGCCGCGACTTCATCGTCGGTCTCTACGAGTTCGAGAGCCAGGATGGCGGTTTCGACGTCGAGACCGATCTCTTTCGCGACCCGGCGGCGGACGCTGAATCGGCTGCCGAACGAGCGCCCCTGCTCAACCAGTTGCAGCAGGACATCCTCGATCTCAGGCATCCGGGGGAGCGCACCCGAGAGAGCGGTAAACGCAAGATCGCGGCGGACGACGCCTCGCTGTCGCTGTTCAGCGTGCATTCGCCGCTGCGCGAAGTGGAAGTGCTGCACGACCGGCTGCTGGCGGCCTTCGAGGAGGCCAGCGCCGAGGGGGCGCCGCTGCGGCCGCGTGACATCCTGGTGATGGTGCCGGAGATCGACGTCTACGCCCCCTATATCGAAGCGGTTTTCGGCCAGTTGCCCGCGGACGATCCGCGTCATATCCCCTTCACCATTGCCGACCAGATCGCCAGTGAAGCGCATCCGATGATGGTGCTGATCCTGTCCCTGCTGGAGCTGCCCGAGCGGCGGCTGGGGGTGAGCGAACTGCTCGATGCGCTCGATGTGCCGGCGTTTCGGGCCCGGTTCTCCATCGACGAGTCCGAACTGCCGCGTCTACGGCGGTGGCTGTCGGAGAGCGGCGTGCGCTGGGGACTCTCGGGCGCGCATCGCCAGGCGCTCGGGTTTCCGGCACTGCATGAGAACAGCTGGGCGTTCGGGCTCGAACGCATGCTGCTGGGGTATTCCACCGGCCCTTTGCCCTCCACCGGCCCGATGCCGCCGGGGCGATCCTCCGGCTCGCAAGTACCGAACGGGATGTCTGCCGACAGCGTCTGGCAGTTCGACGCCATCGTACCCTACGACGAGGTGGGCGGGCTGGAGGCGGACCTGGCGGGTCGGCTCGCCGAGCTGATGCAGGTGCTGGCCGCCCAGTGCGAGGCCCTGAGCGAGGCCGTCACGCCAGCAGGCTGGCTGATGCGGCTGCGGTCGCTGATGGAGGCGCTGTTCGCGCCGACGGCACTGGACGAACACGATGTGCTGGCGCGGGTGGACCAGGCGCTGGGCCGCTGGCAGCAGAGCTGCGAGCTGGCCTCGTTCTCGCAGCCGATCGGCCTGGCGGTGGTGCGTGACGCCCTCAAGGCCGAGCTCGACGACGGCGGCCTGGCCCAGCGCTTCCTCGCAGGCAAGGTCAATTTCGCCACGCTGATGCCGATGCGTGCCATTCCGTTCCGGCAGGTCTACCTGCTAGGGATGAACGACGGCGCCTATCCCCGAACCCGCCAGCCCCAGGACTTCGACCTGATGGCACGGCGCCCGCGGCCGGGGGATCGCTCGCGCCGCGACGACGATCGCTACCTGCTGCTCGAGGCGCTGCTCTCCGCCCGCGAACGGCTGACACTCTCGTGGGTCGGCTTCGACCAGCGCGACAACACGCCGCGACCGCCCTCGGTGCTGATCGGCGAGTTGCTCGATACCCTCGAGCAGGGCTGGCGTCCGGCCGACCCTCCGGACGATGGCCCGACGCTGGACGATGAGGCGGCGCTGGCGGCACGACTGATCGAGGCCCACCCGCTGCAGCCGTTTTCGCGACGCTACTTCCAGGCCGACGATCCGCGCTACACCTTCGATGCCAGCTGGGCGCCGTTGCACGACGCCCGCCACGATGCCGAACGGGACACCGGGCATGCGGTCACCGAGCCGGCCCCGCCCCCGCCGCCGGACGAAGCGCTGGCACTGGCCGACCTGCAGCGGCTGCTGCGTCGACCCTGGAGTGTCTACCTCGGCCGCCTGGGAGTGCGTTTCCAGGATGCCGAAGTTCCCGACGAGGATAGCGAGCCTTTCGTTCTCGATGCGCTCGAGGAGCACACCGTCAAACGCGAACTGCTGGAAGCCGGGCGCCGCGGCGAGCCGCTGGTGCAGATGGCGGATCGGCTGCGTCTGGCGGGGCGCCTGCCGGCTGCCGGCTTTGGCCTGGCCACCATCGAGCCGACGCTGAAACGCCTGGAGACGCAACTGGGAACCTGGCGGCGATTGACCGCGACCGCCAGCGAACGGGAACCGCCGCTGCTGCGTTTCGAGACAGCGGCTGCCAACGGCGCGCCGCCGCTGGCGCTGGAGGGACGTGTCGACGGGCTGTTCGTGGATGAACAGGGAGGTTGGCGGTTGATGACGCTGGAAACCAGCCATTTCGGCCATTTCAAGCCCGAGGGTGACGGCCCGTGGAAGAAGCTCGGCAAGCCGCATCGACTCCATGCCGGCTATCTGCGCTGGCTGCTGCTCAATGGGGCTGGCGAGGCGTCGTGTCACTGGACGGCAATCTTCGAGGATCGCTGTCTCGATTTCCCGCCGCTGGAACGGCTCGAGGCGAGGCGACGGCTGGCGGCATGGCTGGCAAGCTGGTGGCGGGCCTGGTGCAAGCCGCTGCCGGCGTCGGGGGAGCTGGCTCGAACGCTGTGGGGCCAGTGTCGCGCCGAGACGCTGCAAGCCCTGGCAGCGGGAGAGCCCCTCGAACCGGCGCTGCACGAGCGCCTCGCCGCGGACTACGAGGCCGGCAACTACCAGATCGCGGCGCTGGTCCAGCGGGAGGGCGGCCTGGGCCAGCTCTGGCGTGACTTCGAGGCGTTCGAGGCGGCCGGTGGCGTGGCCGAGAGCGTCCGCCACTACCAGCCGCTGCTGGAGGCGATGCGCCAGGCGTCGCAGCGCATTCATCTCCCGAGGGGCGACTCATGACCGACAGCCGCGACCGTGCCGATGCCGCGATGGACGAGGGGGTCGTCCCGCTGGCGCTCGACGGCCTGCCGTTGACCGGACGGCACCTGATCGAGGCCAGTGCCGGCACCGGCAAGACCTTCACCCTGGCGGCACTCTACGTTCGCCTGGTGCTGGGGCCGCTACCCGGGCGCGAGACGGTGGATTTTCCGCGTCCGTTGACGCCGCCGGAGATTCTGGTGGTGACCTTCACCGAGGCCGCCACCGCCGAGCTTCGCGGGCGTATCCGTGCGCGTCTCAAGCAGGCGCGTGACTGGCTGCTGGCCCGCCCCGGGGAGCGCGCCGACCCGGTGCTGGCGACCCTGCTGGCACCGCTGGCGGCTACCGGAGAGACCGCATGCCGCGGCGGGGCCAAGCGGCTGGACCAGGCCGCGCGACTGATGGACGAGGCGGCGATCTTCACCATTCACGGCTTCTGCCAGCGGATGCTGACCCGCCACGCCTTCGACGCCGGAGCGCGGTTCTCCGCCGAACTGCTGCAGGATGGACAGACGCTGCTGGCCCGGACGGTGGAGGATTACTGGCGGTGCGAGTTCTATCCGCTCGACGAGCGCTGGCAGCGCCAGATCCGCTCCCGCTGGAGCGGGCCGGAGGCCTTGGCGACCGCATTGCGGCCCTTGCTGAAGGATGGCGAGCCACAGCCACTGTGGGTGGGTGGCGTGGCGGTAACCGCGCCGACATCGCTGGCAGCGCTGCTCGGCGGCTTCGAGCGTGAAATGGAGAAACGCCAGGAGATCGAGTCCGCCCTGCACGCGCACTGGGATGGGGAGGCGATCCGCCAGACGCTGCAGGCGACGTTCGACGCCGACGCGTTGAAGAAGAACAGCTACAAGGCAGAAGAGCTCGAGGCCCGTCTCGCCGTCTTCCAGAGCTGGCTCGAGCAGGGCAGCTTCGACAAGGCGGAGGATGTCACCGACAGCAGCGGGCGTTTCTGGCTCAGCCAGGAGAAGCTGGCGGGCGCGACGAAGAAGAACGCGGCGGTGCCCGAGCATCCGTTCTTCGGCTGGCTGGATCGGCTCGCCGAGGCCGGTACCCCGTTCGATGCCATCGCCACCCAGGTGCTGGTGCACGCCCGCGACCGGATCGCGAAAGCGTTCGCGGAGGAGAAGCGGCGCCGCGGGCTGTGGGAGTTCTCGGATCTGCTCAACGATCTCGATGCCGCCCTGGCGCCGACCCGGAACGGCGGCGATGCCGCGCTGCGGCTGGCGGCGCGTATCCGCCAGGAACTGCCGGTGGCGCTGATCGACGAGTTCCAGGATACCGATCCGGTCCAGTACCGGATCTTCTCGCAAGTCTATCGGGCCCCGGAGAGCGACCCCACCACCACCGCGCTGCTGATGATCGGCGACCCCAAGCAGGCGATCTACGCCTTTCGCGGTGCTGACATCCACACCTATCTGCGTGCGCGCCGGGCAACGCCGAGCCGCTTCACGCTGATGCGCAACTTCCGCTCGACACAGGCCATGGTCGAGGCCACCAACGCGCTGTTTCAGCGCCACCCGCGGCCGTTCGGCAGCGACGAGATACCGTTCGTGGCGATCGGATCCCAGCCCAAGGCGGCACGGCTGGTCGATCGAGACGGTGGGCCGGTGTCCGCGCTGGGAGTGTGGTGGCCGGACACCGAGCGCTACAGCCAGGGCGATTACCAGACGGCGATGGCCTCGGCCACCCGCGCCGAGGTCCAGCGGCTGCTGGAGGGCGAGTGGCGCTTCGCCGACGACACCGGCGAGCGGGCGGTGCAGCCGGCCGATATCGCCATCCTGGTACGCAACGGGCCGGAAGCGCTCAAGGTGCGTCGGGCACTCGCCGACGGCGGGATCCGTAGCGTCTATCTCAGCGAGAAGTCGAGCGTGTTCGACACGCCGCAGGCGTTCGAGCTGCTGCAGCTGTTGGAGGCGGTGGCCCAGCCGCGCCAGGATGCCCGGCTCAAGGCGGCGCTGGCGACCCAGTTGCTCAACGACTCGCCGCGGACCCTGGAAGCGCTGCTGGCCGACGAGTTGGCGTGGGAGCGCGAGGTGGAGCGCTTCGGCGACTACCACCGCCAGTGGCAACGGCGCGGCGTACTGCCCATGTTGCGCAGGGTGATGCAGGACTTCCGCGTCGCCGAACGGCTCGCCCAGCGCGTCGACGGCGAGCGGGCGTTGACCGATCTGCTCCATCTCGGTGAGCTGGCCCAGAACGCCCAGCAGCGGCTCGACGGTGAACAGGCGCTGCTGCGCTGGTGGCACCGGGCGCTGCAGGAGGGCGTCGCGACCCTGGACCGCCAGGCGCTCAGCCAGCGTCTCGAGAGCGACGAGGATCTGGTCCGGGTGGTCACCGTGCACAAGTCCAAGGGCCTCGAGTATCCCATCGTGTTGCTGCCGTTCGTCTGCTCGCATCGGCCGGCGGAGCCGGATCGCCGGACCGGACTGCTGGCGATGAGGCCCCCCGGCGACGAAGGCAGCGTGCTGGTGGCCTCGCCCGACGACGATCACCAGCGCGAGGCCGATCTGGCGCGACTCGACGAGGATGTCCGCCTGCTCTACGTCGCGCTGACCCGTGCCGCCTACGCTTGTCGCCTGGGTGTCGCCCATGTCGGTCGCGGTCGGGGCCAGGGCGGTTGCCTGCACGAGACCGCGCTGGGACGGTTGCTGGGCAGCGAGAAGGCGGACGATGGCGCGGCGCTGCTGGATCGGCTGCGACAGGGCCAGTGCGACGGCTGGCTGGCGATCGAGCCGCTGCCCGAAGCGCCGGATCACCGGCTGCGAACGGCGGTGACAGCGCCGCAAACCAAACCGGCGCGGGTCTTCGGCGGCGAGATCGACGATGACTGGTGGATCGCCTCCTACACCTCGCTGATTGCGGATGCTCGTCGCGCTGTGGGCGAGGACGACGAGGCGTGGGACGCCACCGGCGATGGCGGCGGCGAGGATGCCATCGCGGCCAGCGAGGACCTGCCGGCGACGCTGGACATCGAGGTCAGTCGCGAGCGCGATCCGGTGCCGCGGCCCAGTATCCGCTCGCTGTTCGATTTCCCACGGGGGCCGAGGCCGGGAACCTTCCTGCACGGTTTGCTGGAGACGCTCGACTTCGATCGCCTGGACGAACCCGGCTACGCCGTGGCGCTGCGCCGGGAGATCGACCGCCGCCTGGCGACCAACGGCTTCGATGCCGAATGGGCGCCGCTACTGCAGGCGCTGCTGCTCGAGGGGCTGCGCTCGCCGCTGATGAGCGTCGACGGCCACCCGGTGCGCCTCGATCGCCTCGGGTCGTGGCGCCCCGAACTCGAATTCTGGCTGCCGGCATCGGCGGCCTGGAGCGAGCCGCTGGACCGTCTCGTCTCACGGCTCGAGCCGCTGCCCGGCCGGCGTCCCCGGCTGGCGCCGCGCAAGCTCAACGGCATGCTCAAGGGCTATATCGATCTGGTCTTCGAATCGGGGGGGCGCTGGTACGTGCTCGACTGGAAATCCAATCACTTGGGCGATACGCCGGCCGACTACCAAGGCGAGCGTCTGGCCGTGGCGATGGTGGATCACCGCTACGATCTGCAGTACGTGCTCTACGTGCTGGCACTGCACCGCCTACTCGCGTCGCGGCTGGAGGATTACGATTACGACCGGCACATGGGCGGCGCCTGCTATGTCTTCCTGCGGGGGCTTTCCGAGGCGTCGTCCTCCATGGCGCCACTCTCCAAGGCGCCCAAAGCCGCGCCTGAGTCTGCCAAGGCGCCCAAAGACGCGCCTGAGTCTGCCAAGGCGCCCAAAGACGCGCCTGAGTTTGCCAAGGCGCCCGAAGACGCGCCTGAGTCTGCTATGGCGGCCCAGGACGCGTTCGAGTCTGGCATGGCGTCAGAAGTCGCCCCCGGGGTGTTCCACCGGCGCCCGTCGCGGGCGTTGATCGAGGCGCTGGATGCGTGGCTCGAGGGGGACGCCGGGCCGGCGGGAACGTTGCTGCGACAACCCACGGAGATCCCGACATGAGCCGCCGACCGTCGACAACGCAGCCGAATCGGGGGGCGAGCCCCGGCTCGCAGGGCGCGGACCAGTTCTCGCTGGCCCTGGATGGCGACGACGCCCCCACGTCGCCGACCGCGGCCGAGGCCGGCGCGCTCACCCGTGACACCCTGCTGGCGGCGCTGTCGCTGTGGGTGGCGCTGGGTTGGCTGCGCCAGCTCGACCGCCACTTCGCGCTCTTTCTGCTCGAGCGCGATCCCGCTGCCGATCCGCTGGTCGGTCTTGCCGCGGCGCTGGTCAGCCACCAGGTGGGCCGGGGCCATGTCTGCCTGTCGCTCTCCCGGGTGCTGGACGCACCACGCTCCGCGCTGTCGTTGCCGCCCCTGGAGAACGAGGGCGAGAGCGAGTCGGCGGGGGCGGTGGTGCTGCCGGAATCCCTGCTCGACCCGGTCACGCCGGCGCGATGGTTCGACGCGCTGATCGGGTCCACCACCGTTGCCGAGGCGACGGTGGCCGAGGGGCTCGCCACACCGCTGGTCGTGGACGGCGACCGGGTCTACCTGCGCCGGTACTGGCAGGCCGAGAGCGGGGTGGCGGCACGGCTGCGCCAGCGTCTGGGGCCGCCACTGGCGGTTGACGAGGGGGTGTCCACGCGATTGCAGGCGCTGTTCACCGGCAATCGGCGCGAGCAGGGCGAACCTGACTGGCAGCGCGTGGCGTGCGCCCTGGCGCTGCGGCAGCGGCTGACGATCATCTCCGGCGGGCCGGGGACCGGCAAGACCACCACCGTGACTCGCCTGCTGGCGCTGCTGCAGGAGCAGTCGCTGTCGGGCGGGGGCGAGCCGCTGCGGATACGGCTGGCCGCGCCCACCGGCAAGGCGGCCGCCAGGCTATCGGAGTCGATCGCGGGAGCGGTCGGCCGGCTGGAGGTCTCCGACGTCGTGCGCGCCGCCATACCCCAGGAGGCGCAGACGCTCCACCGGCTGCTGGGGGCGCGCCCGGACACGCGCCATTTCCGTCACCATGCCGAGGCGCCGCTGAGCCTCGACCTGCTGGTGGTGGACGAGGCCTCGATGGTCGATCTCGAGATGATGGCGGCGCTGCTCGATGCCATGCCGGCGGAGGCGCGCCTGATCCTGCTCGGCGACAAGGATCAACTGGCCTCGGTGGAGGCGGGTTCGGTGCTGGGCGATCTGTGCGCGGGGGCCGGCGACGCCGGATACTCCGAGGCGACTCGCGACTATCTTCAGTCGATCGCCGGCGAGCCGTTGCCCGTTGCCGCCGAGACCAATCCGCTGGCCGATCACGTGGCCATGCTGCGCCGGAGTTTCCGCTTTCGGGCAGACAGCGGCATCGGGGCTCTCGCCAGGGCCGCCAACGCCGGCGACGGCCGCGACTTCACGCGGCTGTTGAAATCGGGTTTTCAGGACGTGGAGACGCTGGACATCGACGCGGCGGCATTCGAGCGGGCCGTGGTGACAGGCTACCGGCCGCTGTTCGAGGCGCTGCTTGGCGGGGCGGACGTGGCATCGATTCTCGCGCTGCAGGCCCGCTTCCAGGTGCTGTGCGCCCTGCGACGCGGGCCGTGGGGCGTCGAGGGGCTGAACGATCGCATCGCCCGGGCGCTGTGGCAGCAGGGCTGGATCTCGCGCACCGATGGCTGGTTCGCGGGGCGCCCGGTGATGGTGACCCACAACGACCCCCAGTTGGGGCTCTACAACGGCGACCTGGGGCTGACCCTGGCCGACGACGCCGGCCGGCTGCGGGTCTGTTTCCCGCAGGGCGACGGCACCCGCCAGGTACTGCCGTCGCGGCTCGATGCCGCGGCAACGGCATTCGCGATGACCGTGCACAAATCCCAGGGATCGGAGTTCGATCACGTCCTGTTCGCACTGCCGGCGCGGGCCAATCCCATCGTCACCCGGGAGCTGATCTACACTGGCATCACCCGAGCCCGCTCGCGGCTGACGCTGGCGCTGGCACAGGGCGGCAACGACGAGCGGACGTTACGCGAGGCCATCGCCCGGCAGGTGGTCAGGGACAGCGCGATCGCGGAGCGGCTGCTGAGTCCGCCGGGATCCTCTGTGCCAAGGGATTCGTCAGGGAGTGAAACATGAGTGTCCACGAGTGGCAGGAACTGACCACGACGGAAATGGCCGGACTGGTCGACGCGGGGACGGTGGCCGTGCTGCCGCTGGCGGCGATCGAGCAGCACGGCGCGCATCTGCCGCTTTCCACCGATCTGGACATCGGGCTGGGCCTGCTCGAGGCGGCGGCGGCAAGACTCGCACCGGATCGGAACGTGATCCTGCTGCCGCCGCTGGCGCTGGGCTCGAGTCTGGAACACGCCGATTTCACGGGGACGTTGAGCCTGCTGCCGGAAACGGCGATCGCGGTCATCGAGGCGCTGGGCGAGGCGGTGAGCCGCGCCGGTATTCGCCGTCTGGTGCTGTTCAACAGCCACGGCGGCAACAAGGCGGTCATCGACCTGGCCGCGCTCAAGCTGCGCGCGAGGCACGCCATGCTGGTGGTCAAGGCCAACTACTTTCGCTTCACGCCGCCGGCGCAGACGCTTCCCGCCGAGGAACTCCGCCATGGCCTGCACGGTGGCGCGCTGGAAACGTCGATGATGCTGCATCTCGCCCCGGACAAGGTTCGGGTCGCCCGGCTGGCCGATGCGGTCTCCGAAGGGCGAATCCGCGAGCAGGCCGGATCGACCCTGGGGCCGGAGGGGGATGCCGGCTACGCCTGGATGGCACAGGATCTGCACGCCAGCGGGGTGACCGGCAACGCGACCCTGGCCGACGCCGAGACCGGGCGTCGACTGGTCGATCATTTCGGCGCCCGGCTGGCGCAGGTGATCGAAGAGGCGGGAGAGTTCGATCTCGATACCTTGCGCCAACGCCATCCGGCGTCGGGGTGACGGGGTGCGTCTCCCGAACGCCGATGGCTGCGGCGACGATTGGGGTGGCGCTCAGCGCGCCACCGGACGCCGGAAAGGCGTGGCCGATCCCTCCTCGCCGTCGTCGAGAACCTCTTCCAGCCAGTGGCCGGCGCGCTTGGCCTTGGCATTCAGGTAGCGTCGGTTCTGCTTGGTCAGCTTGCCGTAGACGCCACGCCGGTTGACCACCTCGATACCGCCCTGGTCCATGGCGGCGATCTTCTCGGGATTGTTGGTCAACAGTTCGATTCGCGCGATCTCGAGCTGCTCGAGCATCTCCAGGGCGACTTCGTAGGTTCGCTCGTCCTCCCCGAACCCGAGTACCTGATCGGCATCGACCGTATCCAGGCCTCCATCCTGCAGGGTATAGGCACGCAGCTTGTTGGCCAGCCCGATACCCCGGCCTTCCTGGGCGAGGTAAAGCAGGACGCCGCCGCCGCGTTCGTCGATGGTGCGCACGCTCTCGCGCAGCTGCTCGCCGCAGTCGCAGCGCAAACTGCCGAAAAGATCGCCGGTGAGGCAGGCCGAATGGAGACGCACCGGCACGGCATCGTTCCATTCGCCGCGATTGCCAATCACGATCGCGATGTGCTCGCGCATGCCGTCGGCCTCCCGGAACATGACGAATTTCGCGCGTTCGGCGTGGGATAGCGGGATGTCCGCGTCACTGGTGCGTTTGAGAAAGCGCGACCGACTCTCGGAGTAGGCATCGATCTGCTCGGCGGCGACCGCCAGGATGGTACCTTCCGCGACCAGCGCTTTGACCTGGGCGCGTTGCGCGTGGCTGACCTCGGCGACCACGGCCGCCGGGATTAGCAGGCCGATTCGCATCAGATCCAGCGCCGCCCCGCTCGCCGGATTGGCGGCGACGGGCTGGCAATCCACGGGCAGCCGCTGCGTTTCGTCGCTGGCCCAGGCGGCAATGGCGTGGGCGTCGTCGCCGGGGATGACCGGCACCAGCCCTACGCGTGGGCCGAAGTCGATGCCCAGCCGCGCCAGGCGGTGGCGGGTCAGCGCCAGTGCGGCCGGGTTGCCGGCGAGCGCCGGCAGTGCCGCCAGCGCGTCGTCGTCGCAGCCCTCGAGCGGGTGGACCACCACGTCGCCGCTGGCGGCACGCACGAGAACCGGGAGGCCGCGTCGCAGATCGAATATCGCGCGTTCTACCTGTCGCATGCTCGTCTCCTTATCCTGTCGTCCATGATCAGTCTCATCTGTGATCGCTATCCGTGATCGGCACCCGTGGTCGGCGTGGAAGAGCGGCGAGGTGAGCCGGAATGACGGCGCTCACCGCCGAACGCTCTCCGCGCCAAGGGCGATCTTTGTTACGCTGTGATGCCTTCTGGCCAAGGAATGACCGTGACCGCCTCGTCCGATAACCCCGCCCACGCCGTTACGCCCACCGTGTCCGCGTCCCTGGCCTGGCGCTGGCTTCGCCAGGTGGCGGCCCTGACCCGTGACGATATGTTTGATGGTACGGTCATCGATGGACATCACCACCTGGAGATTGACGCCGCTGGCGGTTGGTATTGTAGCCATCCGGTCGACGAGGAGGCCGCGCAACTGCTGACAATCTGGCTGCCGTGGTGCATGGCGGATATCGCTGATGGACCGCGAGTCATTGCCCAAATCGGCCAGAGTCTCGACGGTCGCATCGCCACAGTCGGTGGCGCCTCGCACTATGTCACCGGCGAGCAGAGCCTGGTTCACCTCCATCGCTTGCGGGCGCTGGTCGATGCCGTAATCGTGGGCGCCAGCACGGTCGATGCCGACGATCCGCAGCTCACCGTGCGTCATGTCGAGGGCGACAACCCGCTGCGGGTGGTGCTCGATCCGCGCGGTCGCGTGCCGGCCGAGAGAGGCGTCTTCATGCGGCCGGCGGTGCCCACCTGGCATCTGGTCGGTGCTGGCGTCGGTGGCCACGGCACGGCGGCGCACGTCAGCGTCAAGACGCTGACGAAGGGGGCCGCCGGCGTCGATCCGGCCGAGGTCATCGCGCTGCTCGCAGAGCAAGGCTGCCGGCGGATTCTGGTCGAGGGCGGCGGCCTGACGATCTCCCGTTTTCTCGAAGCGAAGCGTCTCGACCGCCTGCACAGCGTGGTCGCACCCATGCTGATCGGCTCCGGTCGCCCGGCGCTGACGCTGCCCGAAATCGATTCGCTGGAAGACGCGCTGCGCCCCGTCTGCCGTCACTTCCGGCTGGGCGACGATATGCTGTTCGATCTCGATCTGCGCGACCGAGCTCCGTCGGCGTCTTGATCTCATCCGGGATGTCCCTCCGATGCCATCTTTTGGCGGACCGAGGCTACCCGGCTCGCTCGACGGTCCCACAGCACCACCACCAATCCCGGCAGACTGGCGGCAAGAACGAGCAGGCCGTAGGTCACGGACAGCGCGACTCCCTCCTGGGCCGGCAGTCCGGCCAGCGGCCAGATCAGCGCGGCAGCGCCTTCCCGTAACCCCCAGCCTGCGACGGTCAAGGGGATCGCCATGGCCATCAGTAGGGGAGGAATCAGCGGCAGCAACTGCGGGACCGGCCGTTGAAGGCCCAAGGCCTGGGCGGCGCAGAGAAATACGGCGACGTAGGTGGCAATCACCAGTAGCGAGCTGACTAGTTGGGCGGGCCACACGGATATTGCCAGCAGCGTTCGCCTGATGTCCTGGCCGAACGTTGCCAGTGCCGGCCAGCGCCGCCGCCTCAACACGCCCATGGTAATGCCGGCCAGCAGCAGTGCCGCCAGCGGAAGCCATGCCAGGGTCATCGCCTGGGTATGCCATGCCCGGGCGATGCCGTGGCGTAAAGCCGGCGAGAGACAGATGGCGGCAACCGCCACGAGCAGCAGCGCCACTTGTCCGGACGCGCGCTCGATGATGACGGCTCGAACTGCCGGTCCCGACGGCGATGGTTGGCCGGCACCGGGTTGTGTCCGGGTGTTGCCGTGGCGCCAAGCCCGAGCCGCGTCCCCCAGGACGCCGCCCGGCAGCACCTGGTTCAGGAAGGTGGCCAGATAGTATTCGCGTATGGCCGTGGGCCATCGCAGTGCGATGCCGATCCGGTGAGCCGTCATTCGCCAGCGCCAGGCCGAGATCGCGACCTGGGGGATACCAATCAGGACCGCGAGCATGACCCAGGCCGGCGATAGTGCCATGAACCGTTCCAGCAGCTGGCCAGTATCCAGTTTCCACGCCAGCACGCCCAGCAGCGCCAGCGTCACGGCCAGCCGCAGCCAGGGCGACAGCCACTGATTCACGCTCGCGCTCCCGAGCGTGTTCTGTCGCTCGGGGTCGCCAGCAGATCGCGGTGACCCACGGTCAACGTCACCCGCTCACGCAGCAGATCGTCGAGACGACGGGCATGCCATTGGTCGACGCGGTCCCGCTGCTGCGGCAATTGCTGGTGAAGCGCCTCGCGCCAGCCGGCCATCAGCGCCTCGGCGAGAGGTAGCGATTCCGGTCCGAGTTGCCAGGGGGACGCGGCTTCACGGATATGGTAGCCGCGATGGCGAAAGCTCTCGCGAAGCCGTCGAGGGGCCTCGCTTCCCATCGCCGGACCGTCGCCCTTGTCGCGATGCTGGTGTGCCTGGAGCGCGGCGAGCATGAAGCGGTCGTCGTCGCCGTAAAGCGCGCTGCCGCTGGCATCGTGGAAACGGATCAGGCCATCGATACTGAGGGCGAATAGTACCGCACAACCGCTACGCTGGCAGGCATCGGCCAATGCCCCGATATCGTCGGCCGTCAGCAGGTCGAACAGCGCCGAGGCGGTGACCAGATAGGCGCCTTGCAGCGTCTCTTCCAAGGTGTCGGCAAGACTTAGGTTGACGGACTCCAGGTGGATCGGCTGGGCGTCGGCGCTGACCAGGTACTGGCAGCGCAATCTGGCGGAAGCCAGCAGTTCTTCATCGTGATCGACCAGTCGCCAGTGCTGGGCGCCATGCAAGCGCGGGGCGAGATAGCGCAGGTTGGAGCCGCTGCCACAGCCGAGATCCACGATCGTCCGGCGGGCCTCGAGGGGCCTGCTTGGATCGGCATGTCGGGTCAGCCAGCTGTCGGCGGCGTGGGTCAACTGGGCATCCCGTGCCAGATGATCGGCCGGTTCGCGCAGTGTCAGCCACTGTTCGCTGAAAAGGGCATTCGCGTTGGGCGTCCGTCGAGACATCACGGCCGCTCCTTGGATAGGCCGAAGCGAGCCAGCGCGATGCCGAATGCCTCGGCAGCGGTCTGCCAGTCGCTCAGCGTTTCACGGGCTTCGCGGGCGCCGGCCCGATAGCGGGTATAAGTCTCCGGCTCCTCGAGCATGGATCGAATGGCATCTCGTAGCGCGCTGACGTCGCCGGGCACCACCTTGATGCCAGCAGCGTCCGGCAGCGTGTGGGCCAGCGCACCACCTGTGGTGGTGACGACGGGCAGCCCGTGGGCCAGCGCCTCGGTGATCACCATGCCGTAACCCTCGTAATGCGAGGGCAGCACGAAGAGATCGGCTCCGGCGTAGAACGCTGGCAAGCGCTCCAAGGGTTGCGAGCCGAGCAGTTCGATTCGCGCTTCGAGCCGGTGCCGGGCTATCGCCTCGCGCACCTGAGCCACGTAGTGATCGGCGCGGTCGAGGGCGCCGACCAGTTGACACTGCCATGGCAGATCGGCCAGTTCTGACAACGCCTCCACCAGGAGATCCTGGCCCTTGCGCGGCGTGATGGTGGCGATGCAGAGTAGGCGGGGTATGGCATTCGACTCTTCGTTCTTCTCGATGGGGCTGAGCTCGACGCCGGGTTCGATGACCGCGATTCGGTCGGCCGACACGTCGAAGTCGGCGAGCCGCCGGGCGGTGTAGACGCTGGTCACCATGACGCCCTCCACTGCTGCCAGCGCCCGTGTTTCGCTGATCCGGAAACGCTGCTGCTCGGGTGTGCCCAGCCCCGTTTCGTCGGCCAGTGGATGGTGGA
This sequence comes from Salinicola corii, assembly GCF_008298015.1. Lineage (GTDB taxonomy): Bacteria > Pseudomonadota > Gammaproteobacteria > Pseudomonadales > Halomonadaceae > Salinicola > Salinicola corii. The sequence continues at coordinate 571,627 of NZ_VTPX01000001.1, forward strand.
CCAGGGCGATGATCGACAGCCGCGACGCGTGACGCTCGACGATCGCCGGCAGGCCGCCCATGGCCAGGCCATCTATGACGACGAGAGTATCCTCAGGTTGGCGAGTGAGGGCGCTGTCCAGGGCGTGAGAGGCGACGGCGTCGGGCTCGGGGAATCGTCCCTCGAGTCCGATGACGTCGATCGTCCAGCCCGTCGCGCGCAGCGCCTCGACGATTCGCGCATCGTAGACGTAGCCGCCGGTCAGTTGTGCCGGGTCGCCGGCGACGATCAGGGTGAATTCGTTCACAGTCCACCCTCATAGCTGGCCCAGGCGACGTGGGATTCATGCAGGGTGACGGTCAGCGCGGTGAGATGACGTCCGCCCTCGCCGAGCCCTCCCTCGCGGATGGCGTGCGCCACCCGGTCGAAGACGATCTTGGCCATGAATTCGGTCGTGGTGTTGCGCCCTTTGAAGGCGGGCATGTCGTCGAGGTTGTTCAGGGTGAATTCGCCGAGCACGCGTTTCAGCGTCTCGCTGGCGAGGCCGATGTCGACGACGAGATCGTCGTGGTCCAGCTCCGGGCGCTTGAAAGTGACATCGACCACGTAGGTCGCCCCGTGCAGCTTCTGTGCCGGGCCGAAGGTGTCGCTGTTGAAGCTGTGGGCGATCATCATGTGATCGCGAACGGTCAAGCTGAACATTCCTCTCGCTCCTTGATGAGTCGGCCTGGTGGGGGCCGGTGCCGAATTTGCGTCTTGCTGTCCCTGGCGAGTCCCCGGTGGCGAACGCGATACCGGGTCGGTGTGATGAGGTTACGCAGTATCAGCCGTAACGGATGCGCTGGCAGAGAGTATCGTCGTCACGCTGGCTCAGTCGCTTGAGTGTTTCGGGCAGATCCCGGAAATGGCTTTCCCCGCTGATCAGTACGTCCAGGCAGTCGTGATCGAGCAGCGCCAGCGCCAGGGTGAGCCGCCGCTTGTGATTCCAGCGAGGACGATGCCCGGGCGACACGCTGCCGACCTGGCTCGATCGCAGCGTCAGGCGACGCGCGTGAAACGCCTCGCCGAGCGACAGATTGACCTCGCGACTACCGTACCAGCTCATTTCCAGCACGGTGGCCTCGAACCCTGCCAGTGAAAGAGCGCTTTGCAAGCCGGCATCCGACGCGCTGGCATGCACCACCAGATCCTGTTCGGCCTCGGCGGTCTCGGGGGTGTGGAAATCCACCCCCAGCGCCTCGCCGAGAAAGCGCTTGCGCTCGTCGATATCGATCAGTTGGACGTGGGTCCCGGGCAGTCGGGCGCAGAGCCAGGCCACCAGGGCGCCGACCACGCCAGCGCCGACGACGCTGATGCGGTCGCCGATGCCTGGCGCCGCGTCCCACAAGGCGTTGAGCGCCGTTTCCATGTTGGCGCCGAGTATCGCGCGCTGCGGGGGCACGCCGGGCGGCAGCGGCACGACATCCTCGACGCCGACACGGTAGTGGGTCTGGTGAGGGTGCAAGCAGTAGATGTATCGCCCGTGCCAGTCGTGCGCTCCCTGTTCTACGACGCCGACATTGGAGTAGCCGTATTTGACCGGGCCGGGAAACTCGCCGCTTTGAAAGGGGGCCCGCATTCGCTGGTATTCGCTCGCCGGTACCTGGCCGTTGAAGACCAGGGTCTCGCTGCCCCGGCTGATGGCGGAGTAACAGGTGCGGATCATCAAGTCGCCGCTGACACTCAGCTCGGCCTGGCGAATTTCGCCGTTACCGTTGCCGAGAGACCAGAAGGCATGAGCGTAAGGCGTCGTCATTGCGATATCCGTTCCTTGATGACAGATCGGGATGGCGGTTCGTCGTCTCGCTGAGAGTATGGCAGAGTGTGACGAATTAGCATTGTACAAATGGTGTACAAGAAGAGATCGAAAAACAAGATTCCTTCGAACCGATGGCGGTGCCGGCCATTCGCCGGCCCATGACGAGCGATGGAGAGATCGGCCAATTACCGGCGTTGCTCGCCCCGCCGATCGCCGCGATGATCAGCAATTCTCGCAAATCGGTCAAACTGCATCCAAACTTGTACGGGCAGCGTATCGGTTGGAGGGCCTCGTTACGATCTGGCGTCATGGCTGGTCGAGGAGCGAGCCATCATTAGGGAGGAAATCACCGATGCGACACTCATCGACACGTATCTCGGCAGCGGCTTTCCGCCGGGTCGGATCCCTGCGCGGCTGGGTCGAGATGGCGGCGGGGCTCGCACTGGTCGCCCTGCTGACCGAGTGGGTGCACTGGGCATTCTCGGCGCCTTCGGGCCTGCGTTTCACGGCGGGCGGCATCTACGTGGCGATTGCCACGGTAGTGCTGTGGGCCTGGCCAGCCTCGCGGCAGGGCCTCGGCTGGGCGAACCGTGTCACGCTGCTCCGCGCAGCGCTGATCGCGATCGTTGCCGGCGTCGTGGTGTACCCGGAATTCATTCAGCGCCATGCCGAGGGCATCGCGGCGCTGTCGTTACTGGCGCTGGCACTCGACGGCATCGATGGTTGGGTGGCGCGGCGAACCGGGTCGTCCAGCGCCTTCGGGGCGCGGTTCGACATGGAGCTGGATGCGTTCTTCATCGTCGTGCTATGCATGGCGTTGATTGCCCTGGACAAGGTGGGTGCCTGGATCCTGCTCATCGGGCTGGCGCGGTATGCCTTCCTGGTAGCTGGCGTCTACTCGCCGTGGCTCAATCGCTCCCTGCCCGAGAGCTATTTTCGCAAGACGGTCTGCGTCTGGCAGGTGTCGACGCTGATGGTCTGCCTGCTTCCCTTCGTCGAACCCTCATGGGCTACCGCTTTCACGCTCGTGGCGGCGGCGCTGCTGGTCCTCTCCTTTGGCCGGGACATCGTCTGGCTCTGGCGCCGTCGACCCGTTGGCGACATCGAGCTCTGAGCGGCGTCGCTGTCTCTCCCGACCCCTGTTGGGTCGATTTTCCCGCAAGGAGGCTGTCATGAGATCCGCCCAGTTGAACATCCTTCCCGCTCTGGTGCTGCTGGCGCTGGCATCGTCGCCGGCAAACGCCGAGCCGCAGCGCTTCGACATCGATCATGAACACTTTTCCATCGCTTTCATGGTGGATCATCTGGGTTACGCAAACCTGCTCGGACAGTTCCTGGAGGGCGAGGGCGCTTTCGTCTACGACCGCGAGACGCAAACATTGGTCTCGGCAGAGGTCACGATCCAGTCCAGTAGCGTCTTCACCAATCTCGGCGCTCGCGACGAGCATCTGCGGGGGCGCGACTTTCTGGACGCGGACAATCATCCCCGGATACATTTCGTAGCCACGGATTTCAAGCCGTCGTCCCCGACGACGGGGTCGCTGAATGGCAAGCTCACGCTGCTGGGTCGTACCGAGCCGGTCACGCTGGACGTCACGTTGAATCAGGATGCGGTTTATCCGTTCGGGCCCGGGCAGCCCACGCTGGGGCTATCGGTCCGGGGCGCTCTTGATCGCAGTAACTGGGGGATGAATTATGGCGTCGACGACGGGATGGTCGGCGACCATGTGACCCTGATCTTCGAATTGGAAGCGGTATAGCGGGATGACTCTTCCAGATGACGTGACGGCTCCACGATCACGATCTCTTCATTACCGACCCAACCATTGTCAAGGATCGTCATGGCGCAGGAAGCCTTCACCCTCGTTGGCGAGCGAATCGAACCCGGCACCCGCCGGCAGGTCGACGTTCCGGTGGCCAAGCTCTATACCCACGCGCCGATGCACATTCCGGTGGAGGTGGTGCACGGTCGCCAGCCTGGTCCGGTGTTGCTGGTCTGCGGCGCGATTCACGGTGACGAGCTCAATGGCGTCGAGATCGTCCGCCGGCTGCTGAGGTTGCCGAACCTGTCGCGATTGCGCGGGACGCTGATTGCCGTGCCCGTGGTCAACGTCTTCGGCTTCGTCCAGCAGTCGCGCTACCTGCCGGATCGGCGCGATCTCAATCGCTGCTTTCCGGGGAGTGGGGGGGGATCGCTGGGCTCTCGCATCGCCGCGCTGATGCGGGAGGAGATGGTAGATCGGGCCACCCATATCATCGACTTGCATACCGGTGCCATTCACCGCACCAACCTTCCCCAGATCCGCTCCCAACTGCGCCAGAACCTCGAAACACAGGCCATGGCCGAAGCGTTCGGCGTGCCGGTGATCCTGAACGCGGAGCTGCGCGAGGGCAGTCTGCGCGAATATGCACAGAATCGTGGTGTCCCCGTGCTGACCTACGAAGCCGGCGAAGCGCTGCGCTTCGATGAGTGGGCCATCGCGCCCGGCGTTAGAGGAATTCGGCGCGTGATGCGCCTGATCGGCATGCTTCCGGCAGATAGTCGCCGCCGGGCACCGCCGACGGCGGAAGTCGCCAACGGCTCCAACTGGGCCAGGGCGCCGATCGACGGGATTCTTCGTCCGCGGGTGCGGCTAGGAACGCGGGTCGCGAAGCATCAGGTGCTGGGCGTGGTCGCGGATCCCTTCGGCAACGACGAAGCGCCGGTGGTCGCCAGCGCCGACGGTATCGTCATCGGCATGAGCAATCTGCCGCTGGTGAACGAAGGCGAGGCGCTGTTCCACGTGGCTCGCTATGACGAGATCGACGATGTCGAGAGCGCGGTGGAGAATTTTCAGACGCGCTACGAAACGCCCGGCGTCTAGGTCTAGTTGCGCTCTCAGGCCGACTCGGCCAGACGGCATTCGTCGACCAGCCCCACGGCGTCGTCGTAGACGCTGATTCCCGCGCCGTCCTTGTGGGCGCTTTCCGAGAGGAATCGTCGGAAGCGCCTGCCCCCGGCGCAGCCCTGGAACAGCCCCAGCAGGTGTCGAGTGATGTGGTTGAGCTTGGCGCCTTCGGCCAGTCGCCCGATCACGTAGGGGCGAAAGGCGCGAGCCGCATCGTGGCGGCTGATGGCTGGCGGCTCGGCATCGTAGAGCGCGCTGTCGACCTCGGCCAGAAGCCACGGATTCTGGTAGGCCTCCCGGCCGATCATCACGCTATCCACGCCGGCGTCGAGATGTGCTCTGCAGGCGTCCAGCGTGGTGATACCGCCGTTGATACCGATATGCAACTCGGGATGCTGCGCCTTGAGCCGGTAGACGCGGGGATAGTTGAGCGGCGGGACGTCACGATTTTCCTTGGGAGAGAGTCCCTGCAGCCATGCCTTGCGGGCGTGCACGATGAAGGTGTCGCAGCCGGCACCTGCGACTCGGTCGATGAAGCGTTCGAGATCGGCATCCTCGTCCTGGTCGTCGATTCCGATGCGGCATTTCACCGTCACTGGGATGGAGACCGTGCTGCGCATGGCGGCGACGGCGCCCGCGACCTTGTCGGGATGTCCCATCAGGCAGGCGCCGATCAGATTGTTCTGCACGCGGTCACTGGGGCAGCCCACGTTGAGATTGACCTCGTCATACCCCCACGACTCGGCGATCGCCGCGCACTCCGCCAGTTCCCCGGGATCGCTGCCGCCCAATTGCAGCGCCAGCGGGTGTTCCATGGCGTCGTAGCCGAGAAAACGTTCCCGTGGCGTGCCGTGCAAGATCGCGCCGGTGGTCACCATCTCGGTATAGAGCAGCGCACGGCGAGTCAGACAGCGGGCGAATGCGCGGTAATCGCGGGTCGTCCAATCCATCATCGGCGCGACTGAAAATCGGCGGGCTCGGTCTGCTGGGTTTTGTGTCGGCATATCAGTGAGTTGCGTCATGGTCGACTGTGTAAATACACGCTGGTTGATACCATCAAATCCCGTCGATGACCGGGCATAATGTATCGCCAGTGTATCAGTTGGCCCTATTGACCGGATTCACAGGGGAGCGCGGTACACATGGCGACTTTTCAGCGGCGCGGTCGGTGGCGCGTTATTGTACGGAAGAATGGGCATCCGTCACAGAGCCGTCTTCCGCGGCCCTGCGCGCAGATGTCGGCAAATCCAACTCGAGGCTGTACTCGAGCGACACAACGCTCATGGAGTGTGGATCTCTCGTCGTTCATCTCGGTGCCCACCGGGCTCTCCTTGTCGGAAAGATACCTTGAGCGGAAATTCACCAGGTCACTACGGGCTTGACCTCAAGTTAAATTGAGGAATTACGCTGCGCTTGTCGTTTCAGAGGAGTCCCATCATGTCAGCTATCGTTTCACTCTCCGACCAGGAAATGGCCAGCGTCGATCTAGCAGCCTATTTGAAGCGCGTCGGACTCTCGGGGGCCTTGCCCTCTACGCAGGAAACTCTGTGCGCCATCATTTCGCATCACATGGCCTCCATTCCGTTCGAGGCTATCGATGTATTGCTGGGGCGGGATATCTCGCTCGATCCGAAAGCCATCGATGACAAGATGCTCTATCGGCAACGTGGGGGCTATTGTTTCGAACACACCAGCCTGCTGCAGCGTGTGTTGCAAACCCTGGGATTCTCGGTAGAAAACCACCTGGCCCGGGTGTGGGTCGGCCGAATGCCGGAAAGCCCCGTCCCGGCCGCGACACATGCGTCCTTGAAGGTGGTGGTGGACGATGCCCTGTGGTTGGTGGATGTCGGTTTCGGCAGTTTCATGCCCAATGCGCCGCTCGCCTGGCAACCGGAGCTTTCCCAGCAATCCGCCTACGGCGCTTATCGGCTGCGTAAAACGATGGGCGGCTTCATGGTCGAGTCATGCCATGATCACGCTTGGCAAGCCCTGTACGAAATCCTCGATTTCCCGTGGGAGCCCATCGATTACCAGGTGGCCAACTATTACGTATCCTGCTACCCGGATTCACACTTTCGCAGTCGGTTGATGGTGGCCGTGACCACACCAGAAGCGCGTTACACGTTGGCGAACAATCGTTTGAAGATCGCACGGGTAAAGGGAGGTATCGAAGAGCGCCACCTCACGGTCGAGGAGATGATCGATACCCTGGGCGGACGGTTCGGGTTGAACATCGAGTCCTGCTGGATCCCGGTACTGGAGCGCATCGTTGCTTCAGCGCAAGCCCAGGATGAAGCCGTATCTTCGTGAGCAATGGGGAGACTGCTGCGCCGGGATTCGTCTCCGAACAGGCCATGACGCCGACAGTGTAAGAGGCCACCGCCCGCGTATCCGGTTTTCATGGCTTCGCCTATCGATCTCGACGATAGTCGCTTTCGAGGCATTCGATTCGCATGCTAACTGTCTCGTTCCCATAATGGCATCAACGGTCAAGGCCAAGTGGCCGACTGAAGAAAGAAAAAACGAAAAACGTCATTGGAGAACGAATCATGAAAACCCCCATTCTTGCCGCAATCGTACTGGCCGTCGCTCTGCCCGCTGCCGCTCAGGCCAATAGCGCCCAGGCCGAAGAGGCTTTTGCCAGCCAGCAGCAGGCACTGAACGTACAGCAGACTTCCGAGTTCCAGGCGCTGCCGACCCAATACCGTATCGATCCGGTCAATGGTGGCCACAGCGACGCAGCGGACGAGGCCTTGACCTATGTCTCTGCCAGCACCATGCGCGCTACCAGCATTCCGGCTGGCAACGATGATCTGATCGGTGGAGGGCAAAGCGTGGCAGCCGCCCAGGCGCTGCAGAGTGTTGGCCAATCGACAGGTCACGGCAGTGTCGAAATGACTTTTGCCAGCATCGACTGAGCCATAAGCAAGATCGCGGTCACAGAATATTCTGCCTTGTGCCTCGAGAGTCTGGGGCGCTTTTGAGAGACCTTCAGTCGTCTCCAACTTCCCTGGCCATTCCCCCTGGCCGGGGTTTTTTATGCGCCGCTGATCTATTGTCAATGAGCCATCGAGCTGTTTTGCGACAGGTCCAAGAGATGGAACTGGGTTTCGATGGCCTGCGGGCGGAGGGCGAGCTACGGATCGGGGCGTCGAGGCCGGTGCGGCACTTTCAAGGCTCGAGCCCGGAGTGTCCGTGAAGCGAGCTCAAGTCACCGGGGCGCTTGCCGATAGAACAGTCACCAGATGTTCTGGGGCGCGAGTTCAGTGCCGGCAACCGGGTAGGTTTCGATGTCGGCTGGGATCCGCTAACGCCTTGTGTCGCTTCCCTGCGACGACTTCGACCCGGTACATGTGGGGTTTCTCACCTTGTGCCACCGGGTCGCTTTTTCTCCGACACTCTATCCTGTCACGCCGACCAGAAAGCGTTCGTGTACTAGTTTACGCGAGGTAAATGAGCATTGTGACCGAGCTGTCGCTCCGGTCGATTTTGAACACCGTATGGGTGAGCGCAGGCATTTTTCAGACAAAGCGTAATGCCTTGCCTGGGATGGCGATCCATCTCGGGTCATTGTCTTGAAGAATCGAAACATGGCGAACGGCGGGAGACGGTTATCTGCCATTGATAGAGCGTTGGAAGATGGTGCCCGGAGTCGGACTTGAACCGACACGGTGTTGCCACCGAGGGATTTTAAGTCCCTTGCGTCTACCAATTTCGCCATCCGGGCCAAACGCATACGGCCTGGCGCCTTTTCGCAAGACAGGGCGCCGGTGACCGGAAGAGCGATCGAATCATGAAGACTCGATGCCGAGAAGAAGTGGAGGCTGGAGTCGGAATCGAACCGGCGTACACGGAGTTGCAGTCCGCTGCATAACCACTCTGCCATCCAGCCTTTCATCGATTTTCTGTAGATATATCGCTCGAATTGCCATTACATTACCAGAGCAATTCGCGTCGATTTGACAGGATCGAAATTCGTGTCCGATTTAGGATAGGGATCGGTCGGGCTGACACCAGCTCGCGAACCTCTTGACCATTACAAAACACGCTGTGTTTCTGGAGCGGGAAAGGAGATTCGAACTCCCGACCCTCGCCTTGGCAAGGCGATGCTCTACCACTGAGCTATTCCCGCTGAACACGCCGTCGCATTATAAGGATAAGTGCGTACCTGTCAAACGCTTATGTCACTTTTCGCTTACAGCGAGCGGGTGAGTTCCGGCCAGGCAGCCCTGAGATACTGGATCATCGACCACAGTGTCAGACAGGCCGCTGCATAGAGTAGAGCGATGCCAATGTTGGCAATCGTGGAGAGCGGCGGAAAGCCCAGGAGCAGCAGTAGAGAGATCATCTGCAACGTGGTCTTCGACTTGCCGATCCAGGAGACTGCTACTCGCTTTCGCTGCCCGATTTCCGCCATCCATTCACGCAGCGCGGAGATCACGATCTCGCGACCGATGATGACCAGCGCCGGCAGCGTCAGCCAGAACGCCTCATAACGCTCGATCAGTAGCGCCAGGGCGACGGCGACCATGACCTTGTCCGCGACGGGATCCAGAAATGCGCCGAATGGCGTGCTCTGGTCCCAGCGCCTGGCCAGGTAGCCGTCCAGCCAGTCGGTGACGGCCGCCAGTCCGAAGAGAACCGCTGTCACCAACAGGCTCCAGGCGTAGGGCAAATAGAACAGCACCACCATGAGCGGGATGAACACGATTCTTGCCAGGGTGAGCATATTGGGAATGTTCATCGTGCCGCTAGCGTCCTTACTGGGAGATGAGAGTCGGACATTTTACGCCTGCTAGGCGCGCTCATCCATGGAGCGCCTGATGTATGGTAGCCGCCATCTGCTCGTTGATCCCCGGAACGCGGGAAAGATCGTCCCGGGTTGCCTTGCGCACGCCCTGCAGGCCACCGAAGAAGCGTAACAGCTCTCGACGACGTTTCGGTCCGATGCCGGGAATATCTTGCAGTGAAGAGGTGCGGCGCTGCTTGTCGCGGCGCTGGCGGTGACCGGTAATGGCGAAGCGGTGAGCTTCGTCGCGTATATGCTGAATCAGGTGCAACGCCGGTGAACTGGTGTCGAGGTTGAGGGTGCGCTCCACCGTTTCGATGAACAGCGTCTCCAGGCCGGCCTTTCGGGTGGTGCCCTTGGCGACGCCGATCAGGGCGACATCGACGACTTCCAGTTCGACCAGAACCTCCCGGGCCATGTTCAACTGGCCCTTGCCACCATCGACGATCAGGATGTCCGGCAGCTTGCCTTCGCCTTTCTGCAGCCGCTTGAAGCGTCGGGTCAGGGCCTGGCGCATCGCCGCGTAATCATCACCTGCTGCCACCCCTTCGATATTGAAGCGACGATAGTCGGATTTGGCCGGGCCATTCTGGTCGAACACGACGCAGGAGGCCACGGTTGCCTCGCCGTGACTATGGCTGATATCGAAACACTCGAGTCTGACAGGGGAGACCGGCATGTCCAAAGCCTCGCGTAGTGATTCGAAACGCTTGCCCAACTGGCTGCGATTGGCAAGCTGGGTCGCCAAATGCTGCTCGGCATTGGTGATGGCCAGGCGGCGCCACTGGGCGCGGTGGCCTCGTACCTGAGACGCGACGCGAATGCGTCGACCGGCATGTTCGCTCAGTGCCGATTGCAGCAACCCGCTATCCGTCAACGGGTGCGAGGCGATGATTTCGAGAGGAATCTCCTTGGACTGGCCGAGGTAGAACTGGCTGACGAACTCGCTGAGCAAGTCCTCGGCCCCAAGATCCAGGCCGTTGTCGGGTTGATGATGGCGCGCGCCCATCATGCGGCCTTGGCGAATCGACAGTACGCTGATGCAGAGTCCGCCAGGCTGCTCGGCCAGGGCAAAGATGTCGGCATCGCCATCGGCGTTGTCGACGAACTGCTTCTCCTGCAATCGCCGCAATTGCTGGATCTGGTCGCGCAAGCGAGCCGCTTCCTCGAAGTCGAGCGCATCGCTGGCGCGCTCCATGCTGGCAGTGAGCTGCTGGGTCACCTGCTCGCTGCGCCCCTCGAGGCACATCACGGCGTGCTCGATGTCCTGACGGTAGTCGGCTTCACTGATGTAATCGACACAGGGAGCACTGCAACGTTTGATCTGGTACTGCAGGCAGGGCCGGTGCCGGTGCGCGAATACGCTGTCTTCACAGTTGCGGATGCGGAAGATCTTCTGCATCAGCGAGAGGCTCTCCCGGACCGCGGTCGAGCTCGGGTAGGGGCCGAGGTAGCGGCCGTCGCGCCGCTTCTGGCGAACTCGCTTGAATTCGAGCGCGGGATAGGGGTGTCGATCGGTGACGAAGACGTAGGGGTAGGACTTGTCGTCGCGCAGCAGAATGTTGTAGGGCGGTCGCAGCTCCTTGATCAAGGTCTGCTCCAGCAGCAAAGCCTCGGTTTCGCTGCGTGTGACCGTGATCTGGATGTCCTGAATGCGTGCCACCAACGCCTGGGTCTTGGTGTTCAAGGCGCCGCGGAAGTAGCTGGCGAGTCGCGGCTTGAGGCGTTTGGCCTTGCCGACGTAAAGGACATTGGCCTGCTCGTCGAGCATGCGATATACGCCGGGCGATTCTGAAACCGACTTCAGGAAGTGCTTGGCATCGAAGCGCAATGGGGTATCGATCGAGGGTTCACTCATGCCCCGAGTATATCAAAGTCCCGTACGGGCACGGTGGGCTCCCTGCATTTCCATTGCGTTCGACTGTCGTCACGATCGGGGCTCGAATTCGTCCAGCAGCCCATGCCGCAGGCCGAGGTGGGTCAGTTCCACGTCGGACTGCACTTTCAGCTTGTCGAATATTCGGTAGCGGTAGGTATTCACCGTCTTGGGACTCAGGCAGAGCTGCTCCGAGATGCGACTGACCTTGTGACAGTGAATAATCATCGTCGCGATTTGCAGTTCACGATGCGAGAGCCGGTCGAACGGACTCTGGCGACCCTCGCTGCGGGCCAGCACCACGCGTTGGGCGATGTCCGGGCTGATGAAGCGCTCTCCATCCGCGACCCGGCGCACGGCCTCGATCATCAAATCCAGCTGGGTGCCCTTGCTGATGAACCCGGTCACGCCGGAATCGATCAGACGTTGCGCCGTGCTCTCCTCGACTTGTCCCGTCAGCACGATGATCCGAGTGTCGGGCTGGGTCTTGAGGAGTTTCAGAATGGTCTCCAGACCGCCGATTCCCGGCATGCGTATGTCGATCATCGCAATATCCGGCAGGTGTTCCCGGCAGCCCTGTAATGCACTTTCTCCACTTTCGGCTTCGGCGACGACCTCGATATCGGGTTCGCTGGCCATGACGCGCGCGATACTGGTGCGCACCAAGTGATGATCGTCGGCTACTAATACCCTGATCAAGATGACTCCTGGATTCCCGCTGCCCCTGAAGGCCCTACCGTCGACTGAATATGCCAGCAACCGGCGGCCCTGAATTTGTGATTAATTAGTAGTGCGATGTCATTCAGCGATTCGACAAAAGCTTGGGTATCGCCAATATCTTTATGATTGAAGCTTGTACGTATACGGGTGGACGTTTCACCTTCGCTCTCGCTCTGTTAAGTAGTGTGACACGTTCTCGGACCAAATACTCCATGTTTGGCGGGGAATTTGCGACCCGCAAAGCACCGCGCCGCGCGGCTTCGACGTCGATGGTCGTGACATCGATGTCGACGAGTTCGGGCAAGCGGGCTTGACCTGGGGGGAGGGGGCTTTTATAGTGCCTCGCGTCCATCAGGGCAGCGCATTTTTGGGGCCTTAGCTCAGCTGGGAGAGCGCAACACTGGCAGTGTTGAGGTCAGCGGTTCGATCCCGCTAGGCTCCACCAGAATTTAGTTTCGAATCAGCCGCTTGGTGATCCAGACATCAGCGGCTTTTTCGTGCCTGAAATTCCGGTAGCCTTACTCGCTGTCCCGGCAACCACCCGCTTTCACCAATTATCGGCATCCGTTTGACTCCATTGCTCACCATCTTCGGGAATGAATTAGCCCGCTTGGTGATGGATCTTTATTCATTCGATACGCCACGCCTCTGGATAGAAACGGGCGTCGAGGTGACGGCATGCCTGGTCGCGATGCCAGACAGGGTAGCGTTGACAGTGATCGGCGCTCCACGGCACTATACTGGGCATGAATATGAATCCGACGCTCAGACTGAACCAGTGGTGGTGGCGCCTTTGATCCAAGGGCGGCATGCCGACGTCTGTAGAAAATGCCGTCCCTCGGGGCGGCATTTTTTCGTTTCTCCGCTGCGTTTCGTGGGGGTTTGGCATAGGTGAAATGATCGACTTGGGTAATCACCCGGGTAAGCAATCACGGCCTTTACTCGATCTAGTATGAATATCAGGAGCTTGCACCATGTCAGTCCTCATGATCGATAACCGATACGCCGTTCCGCTCCTATCCCTCCTTGTCCGCCAAGCCTAGATCGTAAGCAGCATCGGCATGTCAAGCCGTAATAATTAGTTCGCTGCTTTCCGCTTCAACTCCGTGACCATCCGCTATCGATGTGAGTAAGATCGTGAGTAACCCAAACCTTACTCACACGCCATGCCTCTATCAGACACCAAAATCCGCAATGCGAAGCCGCGTGACGCCGTCTACCGACTGTCCGACACCGATGGCCTATGCATCGAGATACGACCTTCAGGCGCGAAGACGTGGAGATTACGCTACCGGCTCGACGGCAAGGCGAACATGCACACCATCGGCTCATACCCGTCTATCTCGCTCAGCGTAGCACGCGAGCGCAGAGACTGGGGTAGGGCGCTCATTGCGCGAGGAATCCATCCACGCGAAGAGGTTGAGCGGGAGAAGCGGCGTCGAATCGCTGATGCCGGTGCCACGTTCGGCGCAGTCGCGGAAGAGTGGTTCGCTAAGCGCACGGATGAATGGACGGACTACTACGCCACCCAGGTTAGGCGAGGGCTGGATCAGGACATACTCCCGGTCATCGGAAAGCGCCCGATCAAGGAGGTTGGCGCGCAGGACATCCTGTCGATCATGCAGGCAACCGAGAAGCGCGGCGCCAAGACTGTAGCCGTGCTTCTTAGGCAGTGGATGAGCGCTGTTTTCCGGTATGGAATCGTGACGCTGCGCAACGACGAGGATCCAGCATCGCACGTCAAAGGCGCGGTGAAGCGCAACGAAGTGAAGCACGCGGTCGATCTCAATGAATCACAGTTGCGCCATCTTCTAGGCCAGCTTCAGGTGTTCGGCGGCTATCGGACGACACAGCTCGCCATCCGGTTCCTGCTGCTGACGATGGTGAGAACGATCGAGATGCGCCGTGCGCGGTGGGATGAAATCGACATCGAGGCACGGCTATGGCGTCTGCCCGAGGAAAGCATGAAGCGCCGGCAGAAACATCTGGTGCCGCTGTCCGATCAGGTTGTGTCGCTGCTCGAGGAGCTGCGCGACTATACCGGTGGCGGAGACATCCTGTTCCCGGGCATGAAGAATCCGCGCCAGCCTATCCATCTCACGACGATCAACCAGGCGCTCGGAAGGATGGGTTTCGGGAAGGGCGAGTTCTCGGCGCATGGATTTCGCGCCACGGCCTCAACGCACATGAACGAGCACGGCTGGTCTCCGGACGCCATAGAGCGCCAACTGGCACACGTGCCCGGGAATCGAACACGCAAGAGCTACAACCACGCTCAATATCTCGATGAGCGTAGACGCATGATGCAATGGTGGGCAGACTACATTGACGGCCTGGGTGGATGATAGGGTATGCGAAAAAAAGGCGCATATCCGAAGGAATAGACGAATTTAATTATGCCAAAGGAAGGGAATTATGATTTGCACAGTTACAACTGCGCTAGAAAGCTATGAATACCTAAAAAAATTCGCAGAAGCAAATATACGACTCGGGGCAGACCATATTTTCTTGTTTCTTGATGATGGTGATCATGAGAAGGCAGCTTATCTTAACAACCACCCAAATATTACAGCAATACCTACAGACAATAAATATTGGGGAAGAAATAGGCCAGAAAGCTTAAACGATAGGCAAAATATAAATTCAAATAAGGTGAATTATGTTTTATCTGATTTGGATTTTGACGTATGGTTAGCAAGCATAGATTCCGATGAATTCTTAAACATATGCAAAGAGTATATTTTAAACATAAAAGGAAAGAGGTACGTTAAGCTGCACACTTATGAGAAATTATGCTTTCCAGTAGAAAATTCGTGCGATGACTATTGCATATTGAATGATTGCGCCATTCCTGAGAATGGTAGAGTGGATATCTTTAAGAGGAAATTGTCAGACACGGAATTGGATCTTGCTGTATTGCTTGGACTTATAGGAGAATCTTCTAACTCTAGTTATTTTAATGGACACACTGCCGGTAAATATATCGTGAAGGCATCAAAAGACATAGTGATGGGGGTACATAATGCTAAGAGGAATGACGGAAAATGGATTGCGTCTCATAAACCTGAAGACATGGAATTTTCTGTCCTGCACTACGATATGCCAAGCTTCAGTATTTTTTTAGATAAGTGGGGGAGGCACGCACACGGGGCCGGTAGCTCTTCGTTCAGGGGGGCTAGGATGATGATCAAGAACTCAATATCGTTGATAAATGGAAGACTATTAAATAATGATGATTTAAGAGAGAAATATTTAAAGAAAATATACAGCCAGATGGTTGTCAAAAATATAAAACAATTTGTTGAACTAGACCTTTTGGTCTGCGTAGATTTTAATGAGAATTATTCACCAAATGGCTTTTCAAAGGAAAGAATTGATTTTATACTTTCGTGCTTTTAGAATTTTACTA
This sequence comes from Salinicola corii, assembly GCF_008298015.1. Lineage (GTDB taxonomy): Bacteria > Pseudomonadota > Gammaproteobacteria > Pseudomonadales > Halomonadaceae > Salinicola > Salinicola corii. The sequence goes on from NZ_VTPX01000001.1 coordinate 587,086, forward strand.
ACCCCCCTCCAAGATGTTTTCTCGGAGGGGTGTGTGTATTAAGAATTTTTTAATATTTCAATTTCATTGAAAAGCTTTTTAATTAAATAAAGATTAATGGCGACCCCCCTCTCGTAGAATAGATTTTCCACCTCACCGCTCGTGTCATCGACCATGCACGTGAGTCCCAGTTCATATGCTTGATCTGCCGACATACCTAAGTAGAGCTTGCTGTCTGGGTCTTCTTCGTACTGATTCTTATCGCGGTACGTGAATGGATCCATTTGTAACCACTTATTGGCAACATCTTCTACATCGTAGCTGTCAAGAACCTTATACTTCATCGCGGATGTGGTTCTTTGAATATTACCGCTGGAACCGATAAACATGTTGGCAGCATTTGATGTTGTTGATGAGTGTGTGGCTGGGCTTTGGATAGTGCCGTCAAAATTTACCTTGTAGACCATTTCTTCGCCGCGATGCAGAGACCAAGCAGCTCCTTCTGGAGCGTTATTAGACGGATAATACAATTTATTATCATCGCCTGCGACAGTCACGAACGTACTAGTCGCCGGGAGAACTGACGTATCTGTCAAGTCCCCACAATAGACGCCATATTCGCTACGCTGGTTGTAATTTGCTCTAACGTTAGTGAAAACGCCATCGCCTACAGTCCTGAGCTTCAGGAAAGGCACCGCCGATCCGCCGTGTCCAAGAACTTCTGCGGAGTTTGCAACGATATTAAGACCCTCGATCGATGTTACTGATTGATCCGTCTCCATTGTCACGATACCGTGACCTTCTGGGGTTAGGTTATTAGTTCCAGACTTATTTGAAACAATGCTTACCCCTTTAAATGTGTTCTTTGCAATATGATTGGGGCTACCGTCATTAATTACGACATTATCCATCCATCCAACGTTAGTAAACTTGAATATGGCATTGTCCAAGTCGTTCGCAACCAGAGTTATGTGACGTGGATCTCTGAAGATGGCGCAGAACCTGTTCACGGTGGAATTGTTGCCGTAGGACCAGTGATGGTTGACGATATTGATAGAGCCATAGTTGTAGTCATGCGGACCACACCATTCACTGAACCCGCCCTCCACAACGATGTCGCCACAATTCGCCACAATTGGAGCCCCAGTGTACGCAGCACTTGAAGGCAGACACGCCCAACGGCAACCATGGAACGTTGCGCCGTTGTCCCCCTCCCATTTTCCTGTATTATCTACACTACGCAGATAGATCGAGGTCTGGTCACAGAAGTTAAGGAACTGAATATCTCTGAAAATTGCATTGTAGAAGTTATATATCAGGATGGACCCGATCTGCTTACCCATACTGTCTATCGTGCCACCGAAGAAGATCGGGTGATTAAATGCAGCATTTGGCCATTCTGTATAATTTGCGCCGAATTCAATCATCTGCTGGTCCGGCATGTCGTCTCCGAGCCAACGGATATTGAAGTTGCAGATGATGTTGTTCTGGTTGCGTTTCACATTTGGCAGATTAGTAAACCCATTCTCTCCGGCTAGACAAACAACTCGGTTTGCAATCCCAATTGGGAACCCTTCTAGGTCTAGCACCTGCGCATCTGAGTCATACAGCGCCTTAATGGCTTCAAATAATTGCTGCGACTGGTCAACGTTTGGGTCAGAACTAATTGCGAAATCTGACCATCTTAGAGCGCCACGCGATCGCCTTACTTTATAATCCTGTACGAATTCTGAGTTGGCGACAGTATCATCAGCCCACTCAGACTGGCTTTTTGTGACCTGGCCGTCAGTAGTTGAGACAATCCCTTGGCCGGGATGAAACTTGAAAACCAGAACGCCGGATTCATAGACATAGCGAGACGCCATGCCGTTGGTATTCTCGTCGGCGAACACCTCGACCACATCGCCTTCTTCTAGCGTGGCGGCGGCAGCGTCTGCATAAGTGTCGAAGAACTTAACATCTCCGCTAGCTTCAGCGGCCATGATGGCTTGATCGCGAGCTTTCTCGGCACGCCGCGTAAGATCTGCGATGTAGCCGATACTTGACTCGATGTCATCGACGACTCCGTCGACATAGCCTTTTGTCGCGGCATCTGTTGAGGAAGTGGGCGATCCGACATTCTTGATGCGCAACCCCAGCGCATCCCAAGCCAGGCCCCAGAAGTCTTTCTTGATTGAGCGTCCAGACTCCCAGTCCAATTGCTGGAGCATCATGACGATGCGGTCGTAGGTCTCTTCCAGGTTCTCGGGGAAGAATGACCCTTGATTGCGGAGGTCCAATATCTGCTGCAACGGCAGGATGCGGGTAATCAGCACTTTCTGGGTGGCGGTTGGTACGATGGAGGAGAGGATGACTTCGCCCCCAGAGCTGAACGTTCCAGTGCCGGTGACGCTGTAGTCGTAGTTGAGCGTCAGTTGCTGATATGAGCCGTCCGCTTCATTCAGGATGTACACGAAGATGTGGGACGGATCGATAGCGCGGAAATTAAAGTCAAAGACCTGCTGTGCGCCGTCACCCTGATGGAAGACGTGCATGGATTCGACGGAGACAGTCATTGGGGATCCTCGGGCACAAAAAAACCCCGGCTTTCGCCAGGGTTCGTTGGGGTTGCTGTGACAGCTACATTTGCTGTCGTCTATAGCGTTGCTCGTGCAGGTATCGCTCGTGCCAGTCGACCTCTCGCCGGCCTCTCTGGCCCAACCAGAGCAGCAGGAAGGGCAGGGCAGACACCGCGATTGAGATAAGCGTAAAGGCGGACAGGTCGCCGCTGATGAGGCTCCAGCCAGACACCATCAGTACTGGTGCCGCGAAGAAGCACAGGAACGCCGGAACATCCCACCACTTGCTGTAGTAGATGCGCCGCTTACGCTGTATCAGCGACTCTGTCGATTCCAGAAAAACGCCTTTCATGTGCTTTACCTTGCTATCCCCAAGGGGTCAGCATAATTCTGAGAAGGTCTCAAAAGGAAGGTCTGAGCGTTATCTTTTTGGATTCTGCGCTCCGTTCGCCTCAGTGAACCGGGGCTCATGGCCTCCTGTACCGAGTAGAAGAACAGATAATCAAGTGCGGCGCGGGTATAGAACAAGTTCATGAATGGCGTGTTGTTTTGCGCCAGGCGGAACGCGCTGCCGGCATCAGCATCTCCGGACTTGAGTTCCTGCCACAACGTCACGGTATCGCTGAACGTGCCGATAGAGGGTCCAGCCAGAGTACCCAGGACACCGCCACCAAATCGGTTGGCTTCACCGAACAGGAAGTCGCCGTAGATACCCAGACCTCCACCCTGGACCATGGCGGCCATCCACGTCTTGGGATCGGACGGATCACGAGGGGAGCGACCCTTCACACCATCCTTTGCCACCATCGACATATAACCGAATGCCGTGGTCCATACCATGAGCTGAGCCAGGCCAAGGATCTCCCCGTTGCCGTTGCGCAGCGCGTTGACGAAATCACGGCCGGCACGAAACGATGAGTCCATGGCGCCCGGCGTGTACCCGCGTCCATAGAGCTCGCGCCCCAGTGTCTTCTGAATGAACGTCACCGGGAATGACTTGAACTGACCCAAGAAGCGGAGAAGCTCACCAGGGACGGTCCCGCGCTGTGTTCCTTGGTTCATGATCGAACGGGTGCGTGCATCCGGCTCAAGCACTGCATAGGTCACGCGGTCATTCACGTAGGTAGACAGTTTTCGTCGTAACTGCTCGCGGACATCGGCCAGCGATGAATCTGAAACCCTGATGCCACGATCGGTCAGATAGCCAGACAGCGCCTCGTCAGGGATGTCATCAACACCATCTGGTGTCAGGTAATCCCTACCATCAGCGTGACGCATTGGTATTTGGCGGTATAGAGACCATTCCGCATCGCCGATGTCATAGAGGCCAAGGGCGCGCTTCAGGTTGCTGTCTACGCCGCCCCATTGCCGCTTTGAAGCATCGGCAAGGTGATGCGACATCATCAGGCCCACAGATGCCTTGTTGGCATCCGTCCACCATGACAGGCCGTTGAGGCGGAAGAAGTGATTCATCATCCGCGACATGCGCCCGCCCATGGTGTCATCGGCGGAAAAACGACGGGCAATCTCACCACGCATCGAGTCGGCGTAGACGCCGAATCCGGACAGGATCTGTTTCTGTTCCTGCGTACCCCGGCCTTTGAGCAGGCCTCCCATCAATCGGCCCATCGAGCCAAGGTAGCTTTGCCCTTGATATCTGAGTTCGGATGCAGATGCGGGCAGGTCGCTGAAGCTCGAGAGTAGGGCGCCGCCAAGCTTTGACATCGACTGCCAGGCGCGCACGTTGGATGACACGCGGGCGAAGGATGCGTTCTCGGGTATGCGTGTCTGTCCGGTCACTTCCTTCATGCGATTGGCCAGCGCACCGCGACGAGCATTATCGAAGGCTCGTAGCTTCAGAGGATCGTCGCGCATCGTATCGGCGATGGCATCTAGCGCTTGCTCCATGTTGGCTTCGGGATTGGTGCCAAGTCGGCGCAGCGTGGCCGTGTTCTGTCCGGCCAGGTCGAGGCCGCGAATCACCGCTTCACGAAGGTTGCCGGTTCCGTATTTCTGGTTATAGCCATGCCATGCCAAGCCATCGCGGAAGTGAAGAACACGGTTCTGGCTCATCTTCTTGGCCAGGTTAGCCGGCCCCTTGAAGCCACTTGCCTTCACCTCCTGCCCGGCGCGCTCATGATTTCCGGAAACAATGCCGTTGTAGGCGGAGCGAAGGTAGTCATTGCGGTCGCTGACGCCATCGAAGGTCGTCTCATCCAGCAGTGGAAGAATATCGTTGGCCCATTGCGAGAAGCCTGCCCGGCGCAGTTTGTCGGCGTCATGGCTCTGGCGCGTGATGTAGCCGTCGAGTTTTCCGATACTGGCGCCGGCGCGGTTCGCGTCGACTCGGGCCAGCTCCTGGTAGCGCTGGATTATCTTGGCAATCTTGACTGAGCCTGGATTCAAGTCGCTGACGTCGCGATCCTTACCCAGGCGCCACATAGCGTCGGATATCTCGGCGTCGGATCCACCTTTAGACAGAAATGCCGTCAGGTTCTCGCGATCCAGGTCTGCCAGGAGACCACCCAGGTAGCGATCGGTCAGCGCCTTCTGTTCAGCAGCGACAGACAGACGGGCGCCGCGACGGGCAAGGTTGGTGCCGACCAGGAGAGACTCAACACCAAGATCCGGGCGATCCGCGAAACTCTCGCGCACGAAGTTGACGATCTCGGCGCGCCGGCGAACGTTGATCAACGCATTGCGCTTCTCAATGATGGCCGCTTGCTCGGCCTGGCGTGAAAGCTCGTCAGCAGCGCGTAGAGCTGCGGTCTCGAGATCCATCGCCTCGTTGGCGGCCTTGATTGCCTGCGTGCGACTGCGAAGCTCTGAGAAGACCTCCTGCAGCTCTTCGTCCGAGATATCTCCGACCGCATTGCGCACAGCGTCAACACAGGCGTTTAGACCGGCTGGAAAGGTTGCCATCAATACCTCGTCAATTCAGATTGCAGAAAACGGCTTCACGGTATGCCAGGCTGTAGCGCTGGGCGGCCTGTGCAAGCTGATCCGCCTCCTGAAGCTCGGGAGATGATCTCTCGATAAGTGCTCGGTCTTCGTCAGACATGCGCGCCACCGATTCGCGGAACCGTTGCTCTTCTTCAGCAAGCGCGGCGCGAGAATCCTCGAGATCATCGAAATTTTCCGTAACCACTTCCTGGGCACGCTGGCTTTCGGCGACAGACTGCGGGTCAGCCTGCCTTGGCTGCGGATTCTTGATGCGCTCCATGGCCGCTCTAGATCGCGTCGGATCTGATAGATCGTAGATCGCTTCGGCATCGATTCGTTGTCCAGTCACTGACTGAACCACCGCAGCTCGCAGTGCGTCGGCACGGGTGCGCCAGTGAGCGCCCTCGGCACGCGAACGGGCAGTACGGATGCCAGCGCCAAGGGGATTCTGGCGCAATCCATCTCGGATCTCTGTGGCGCGTTGATCGATCTGTTCACGGAATTGCTCGGGCACCTCTCCGCGCAGCAGCCTGACACGGTCCTGCGTGCTCATCTCGGCGCGTCGATTGCCTTCAATAGTTGAAGTCAGCTCATCCCGGCGTGCTGACAGTTCCCGCTGAGCCGTGCGGGCGCGAATGTTGGCCGCATTACGGGCACGACTGCGCGACATGCCGCGCTGCTGATTCTCGACTTGCAAGCGGTTTCTCAAATCGTTGATACCGGAAAGCTGAGTCTCGACGTCGGCCAGCTCGGTGCGTAGTGCGCGGACGCCTTCGACGCGACCACCGGTATCTATCTGGTTGGCAATCTCTTCGGCAGCCTGTCGTTGCGCACGACGATTCAGATAAGCCTCATCGTTCTGTACCTGCTTCGCCAGCGTGGTACGCACTGCTTCAATTGGATCGTCATCCAACGCACGGGTAAACGTCTGCGGAGACGGTGCGCGCGCCGCCAGGTCAGACAATGACATCGAGGTCACACCGGATGGCGTGAATTTGAGGTCACCGTCTGCAACACGCACCGATGGCGTATCGACGCCCGGGATGTCGGGAGCATCTGGCACAGGATTACCGGGGTTTGCCTCGGCGGCTCGGCGCCGCACAGCATCAGAGATTGCCCCGCCTGCCGAGTGAAGGCCGCCACCCAGAATCCCGCCGAAGGCGATGTTGGTCAGGGAATCGGAAAGGCCATACTCGGTCTGGTCCTGGTTGGCAGCGAACAGAGGAAGCGGTTCGAGGAGGGCGGCACCTGCCGCACCTTCGATGGCGCCAACACCAGCGCGCGCACCAGCACGACCCAGGGCGGATGTCTGACGCGCCACCAGTGAGGCATAGCGCGCTTCACCCACAATGGGGATGAACGCTGCGGCGATGTTGAGAGGATCAACGAACGTAGCAGCCAACCCACCGAACACTTGGGGAACCATGGAGGATTCGGAGCGCGCCAGCATCTGGTTTCTCGCCAGCTCTGCGCGATGCCTGTCGACCAAAATGTCCAGGGCGTCAGACGTTATGCCTTGATCGGGGATACTGATCCCTTCCAGCCCCAGGCCTTTTACCTTTTGGCGTGCCTCGCTGGCCGGCATGCGGTCAGGGCCTTGCCCATCAAACCACGTTGACGGGGATGTCCACTCGAAACCATTGTTGGCTGCCGATAGCTCGGCAATGCGAACGACAGACGTACCCGGGTTGTCAGCGAATGCATCATCGAACCCTGCTTCGAATGCATCTCCAGTCGTGGACGGGAGATCCAGAAGGGTACGGCTGTCGAGAGCGGGCGCGCCGCCTGTGTAAAAGGTCATTTATAGCCCCGTATCAAGCCAGCCTGCGTTGCGTTCCTGGATGTCCTGGACCTTCTGGCTTTGCTCTACCAGCTGATCCCAGCTCAACGAAACCGGGTTGCCATCGCGACCCAGAACACGGTATCCATTGACCATTAGATCGAGGCCCGTCTCGTCGCTGTTGGTGACCCACTCACCGCTGTTCCTGACGGCGTCCTCGAGCTGACGTGCATTGTCCTCGTCCGAGACGCCCGGGAGGCCTTCCAGTGGGTACAACTGGTCAGCGGCAAGGTCGTTGATGTACGTCCTGGCACCGGCACCGACGGCATCGGCATCGACCGTGTTGGGTACACGATAGGTGTCGCTGAACGTGTACTTTCCGGCAATCCCGTCGACAACCTTCTCAACGGCATCTCCACTCGACTCGCCAGACAGCGCATAGGAGGCGGCTGTCTTGACCGCGACTTGGTAGAGCCGTGTGTAGGTCTCGAGCCCACCGGCCTGATTGATCAGCGTCTGGCGTAGCGGCTCCATCTGATTCGTCACTTCGGCCTGGATATCGGCTTTCACACCGGTTTCCAGCGGCCCGAAAATGTCCGAATCCTTGATGTTGGCGATCGATGCCAGGCGCTCGGAGAGTTCCGGCGAAGCCCCGGAGGCGATAACCTGGACCTCGGGCGGCAGCTTGGTACCGGCCTGCTTCAACACTTCACCGAAGTAGGGGCCGTAAAGCTGGCTTTCACGCTGCACAATCTGCGCCGCGTTCTCGCCGCCTTCCTCCTGGTCATTGAACATCCGCACGAAGCCGGCCACCTGCTGTTTCGATAATGGCTTGGGATCTGCAACGCCCTGGCGCCTTTGCTCGGCAAGGCTGGCTCGTGCAACCGCCTGGTAGGCTTCCGGCGTCTGCTCGGTGCGTGCCGCCTGGATGGCTTGCTGAACAGTCGGGCTATATCGGGCGACATAGGCGGCAGGATCGTCTTCGCGCTGTTTAGCAAGGTTCTGATAGGCGCGCTGTAGGGCCTGCTGGATTTGCTGCTTTTGCTTAAATCCTTCTCCAGCAACTTTCTGTTGGCTTCCTAGATATTCAACGGCTTGCTGATCATGAAGCTTTTGCGCGTAAGCACTGGCATCTTGAGGATTATCAAAAATCCCTAGGTTACGACCAGTTCTCTCGTATTGATCGATTGCCTCATCATCCGACATTATCCTTCCGTCGTCGCTGACGGTAGGAATCAAGACCTCGCCTTCCTCCGTTCCAATAGAGATAGAGCGAACGGTGCTGATTGATCCATCTTCATTATGAACTGAAGGACGAGTAGAAAGATCAATATTTCCTTTTGAAATCATCCCCGGGGCGGCATCCCCGTAAAATGGGGCAGGGCGAGCAGGGTCAAATCGTCCGATTATCGCTTTTGCTTCTTCAGGAGTAGCGGTCGCCAGATCTTGCATGGCTGGCTGCATTTCCTGAACACGCTTAAACGCTTCGTATTGCTCGTCCGCTTTGTCACCATACGCGGCGACAAAGTCATCTTTAGTAGGCGGGTCTGCATAAGTAAGCCCGGATTGATACGCAGCAGAAGCATCTGTGACGCGGTCAACCAATTCAGCACGAGCAATCGCCTGAATCTGTCGCTGCTCAGCGCGGCGCGCGCGGGCCTCGGCTTCACGCTGGCGAATCTCTGTGTCGATGCGGCTCCGAACCGCGTCTTGGTTCTTTGGCGTGAGTTGATCGCCCAATTCATCCAGCTGCTTGCGCGCCGCATAGGGATCATCCTGCGCAGTTCGGTTTAGAACGCCGGCCAAGGTCGCACTGCGGGCATTCGTCAGTTGCTCGTTGGTGACTTCCTCTGACCAACCCATTGCCTGGCCACGGGCGCGGATTGAGCTGCCGATGAACTGTATCTGCTCGCGAACCGCATCCGGGTCATTGTAGTTCTGGATCGCGGCATTGCTGGCCGTGTTGACTGATGCTTCATAGGTCTGCTGTTCGTACTGGTTGATCTCACCATTGACGTAGCTCGATACGCCGCGCATGAACGTCGGCCGCTGCCTGGCCTGGACCTGCATGAAGGCGTCACGCTGGTCCGGGCTATTGAGTTGACCCAGACGCTCGTTGTACTGCTGCTGGTAGAACTCTTGCGCCTGCTTCTCGAGGTCGAAGGCGTTCTTGCCTTTCTGCTGTCGCGCCTGCTCCATCCACTGCATGGTAGCGTCAGTAATTCCGGTCTGCGCTTCCTGCACAGCGGCTAGATCGGCGCGCTGCTGGAAATCGGAATAAATGCGCTGTGCCTGGCTGACAGCCTGATTGACCGCCTGACCCTCTGGAGCCCGGGCGTCTATGACATTGAATCCGGGTAGATTGCCTGGCTGAACGGCTGACGAGTTGTCACCGTTGTAGAGAGGAACTCTCGGCATGTTCTACCCCGTGGTTGCGCTGTTATACCAATTACCAGATGAGGTATTCCCACCGGACCCAAACGCACCGGCGCGATACCCTTGATAGCCACCAGTGGCTAGTGTGGTGCCTGCGCTCAATAGGCCAGCTCGGCGTGTACTTCTGGCTCGTGATCGAAGCTGAGTTGACTGCTGGTTATAGCCCCAGGCTTGAAGCGCGGCGTTATTCTGGATCGTGTTGGCGTCGTACTGTCCAAGAGTGGCCGTGTCTGCCAAGGTGGTTAGAGCAGATCCCGCTGACGTGTCGACTCCTCTGGCAGAGAATGCCGCTTGCTGCGTACCAATCTGTCCTCGCGTCCGGCGAAGCTGCTCGCTGGACTGCGTCGAGGCATTCTGACGAACTACTTCGGCCTGGCTATCCGCGAGACTGGCCTGCTGCTCCATGGCTGAGGATTGAGCTCGACTCTGCTGAACCTGATTGATCGCGCCTACGGCAGCAATCGCGATGGGTATTGCGGCCATCCCCATAATCAATCTCTCCAGTAATCAACTCGATGGAAGGGAAGACCCTGAAAGCCGAAGGGTTTGGCTGACTGAATCTCAAACCCAAGCCATCGAAGCCACTCGATTGACTTGGTGTACCGGGCGTCAACATGGTTGAAGACGTGGCTGTAACAATCGAGAACCGCCGGCAGACTACGGGCATGTGCTTTGACGAATGCTCGCTTGTGCTTATCGATCAAGTCGCTGCCGAGCAACCAGGCAACACCTTCACCACCGAGAATTGTCGTTGGTGCCACGCCCCACATACACACGACAGAGCCATTCACTAGACCAGCCCAGGCGCGCGTGCTTAGCGCCAGGCTGGTTTCGAGGGCTGATGTCGGCGTTGCATGCCAGGTCGCCCACACCTCCATGGTGTCTGCCTCCCGCATGCGAGGCGCCAGATCGGCGGCGTGAAGTGGGGTGGCTTCCGTCACGATGAATTCAGCCGCCAACTGACACCTCCGGGATGATGGCAAGAATCGTCGCGGGCAACGGCTCTTTCTGCTGCACGACCACAGTCCCATCGTCATCCCACGACCCAGCCAGGTTGACATCGATCTTGCCGGTGATCGGCGTGATCGGATTGGCCCACCCATCCAGGCGCGCGCGCTCCTTATGCTGAGCGAACTCGGTCTGGTAGTAGGTCAGATCGCTGTAGCTGCGCCCCGTCTCGATTCCGCGTGAATCTTTCACCAGCAGTGACACCTTGGTGATCTGCTTGCGCTTCGTGCGGATCATCTGCTGAGCGGAGTTGAAAGGCAGGGTCTCAATCTGCGCCGTGATCGGGAGTCCGACGTGAACGACACCGTAGTAGTTGTGCAATGTGACTGATCCATCCTCTACGATGTACGAACCAACGGCGTTTCCGTCAGCCAGAACGGACACCGTCTTGCCCTCCAGGTGCTCCAGTCCGGAAAGCGTCTTGGCCTGAATCTCCCAATCATACGAATAGGTCACTCGGCAGCTTTCCGGCACAACCCTGACCGCGTGGGTATAGACCAGCGTAGGATCGAGGTAGTTGTAGATCTCGAGTTGGGCAAACTGCCCATCATGGCCTGTGATACGGATGTATCGACCGACCATGCTCTCATCGAACATGTCACGATCCGCACGAATGGCGACGTAGCTGCCAGCCGACCAGTCCGGGTCCTCGCCCGGGTCGACATCGATACGCGTCGACTTGCGCCCATCGTAGGTCAGTCCGGAATCGACAAAGAAAGCGTCACGGATATCGTCGAAACGACGGTCTCCGATGCGCTCAATGTAGCGCTTTGTCTGCCCCTCTACAGTGCGCCTGACGCTAACGTAGGCAACATCGATCGTCCCCTCACGGACACAACAGACCGATTCATAGGTGCCGTCGGTGTCATGCTGGGCCCAGGCGATGACCTGTTGCTCAGGCATGAATGTCATTGACAGTAGGCGCCCATCATCCAAGACCGCCCAGACCATGGAGTAGGGCGACTGAGAGTAATCCCATGACACGACCCGCCGGCCATCGAAGAGATGCTCGGCAAGCACAGTGAGATCGTCACCGGTGTAGACATCGGACTCAAATGAGTATGCCAGCGATCGGACTTTACTTTGGTCGCCCTGGATGTAGATCCCAACGGTACCAACGACGATGGGCGCCGGCGTTCCACATCCGCGATAGCTTTGCGCTTTAGCGAATACCGACGAAGGCGTGAGGGCTTCATTCTCCGAGCCGATCAGAAACTCGGATCCGCTTGTCATGGCGATCAAGCCATTGAGCGGAAGGATGTGGCGGATCACGTTGACCTGACGTGCGGCAATGCGCAGTGCGATAGCGTCGCTGTCGATCGACGGGTTCGATACCAGGAACGAGTTGTAGATGCCTGACTCAGTCATCCATACCCTGTCAGGGAACGTATCGCTACCACCAAAGACAAAACGCTCCTGAAAGTACGAAACCGCTCGCGGGTATCCCTGTCCATCCGTCCACGCCGGCAGATACCACTTGTAGGACGTGCCAGTGATGACGCGCTGCGTGATCGTGACAAAGGTGTCGACCTGAATGGTCCCACCAGAGCCGTCACTCTGCGCGCCAGTGAGAACCGGCGACGACGTGGTGAGGGTGGAACCGGATATTGTGTACTCGCTGGTCCCCAGAACCGTCGAGACATAGTCTCCAGCATCGTCATCCCACTGACGCACTTGGACCGAGAAGCGCTCAGGGTCTGCGCTATCCGCACCACTGATTGAGAAGTTGCTTTGCGAACCCTGGCCACCGCCTGACGTAGGTTCGACGGTGTGTTCCCAGGTTCGGGTGTTTCCGCTGCCGGCGTCTACCACCGTCTCGGGGAAACGGCTGATAACCGTCGCCGTTGCTGTGCGCGAGTCGGTGATACCGGTGATAAGGGCGATGCCATAGCCCGAATGCAGGTACTCAAGCTGAACGCCGACGACTTCCCCGTATGCTGGATTAAACCGGTTCGGGCCATCCCATCCCGTGCCGTAGGTGAACGTCGGCTGAATATTTCCTGTCAGCGCACCGTCCTGCTTGTGAATGACCTCGTAGGTATTGATATCGGACGTCAGAAGCTGCCCGACATCAACCTCGCAGAAACTTGTCCAGGCGTTGATATCGCCGTTATCGATCTGATCGATCCGGATCTGGTGTCCGATCATATCGATTGTGAAGGCATCGAAGTTCGTCTTCACAGTGACGGTTCCAGTAGGCGCCGTCACCCACATGCGTGCCGCCTGATTAGTGTTGGGGTCCTGGAAGCAGTCATTCGACAACGACAGTTCGGACAGGCTCCACGACATGGCGCCTTCGCGACGAATCTGCCTCGGCGCATGATCGGGGTGGCAGAGCGTCAGGATGTCGGCACTCTGAACGAACGTGATCTCGTTAAGGTCCTGGATGCCATACGGCGTGGCAAATTCGACTGGACTGCCGCCATCGAGAAGCTGTGCACCGTTGGTGACGATTCGGCAGTAGTTGAAGCCCATCTCGAGCACGTACGTCTGCGAGACATTGAAAGAGAATGGGATCAGCCGCACCTGCCCCGAATTCTTGGTCTCGACGATGAAGCGGGAGCCAGGTCGATTGACCGCAGCTCCCTGAGGCAAAACGAGGAAATTGCGACACTTCTTGAGTGCAGACGGGTACTTGGCGAGGTCGACACGCCCGTACAACAACGGCGAGAGTTCGCCGGCGACGAACGAGTATTGCATCACCTCTGCCATGGATCACCCCTGTAGTCGTCGCCATAGAGCCGGCGAGCCTCGTCGTACTTCGACGGCAACTCTGGCTCGGGATATTGCTCGCCAAGGTCATTCGTCTTGGCATTCGAGAGCAGCAACTGTGCTTCCTGGCTCTTGGCCTGATAGAGCTTCGCATTGCTGGTGATCGGCATGGCAATACGACTAGCCAGGGCCGCCACGAATGCCTGCACGAAGTCACCACTGAAGAACGCCTCATTTGGCCTGCACGTGTACTCAATGCACGCATGCTGTAGATCACAGGCAATGCCTTTGCGATCCTCGAGCGCGACAGTCTTGAACGGCACGGAATGGCGTTGCCATCGACCGCACGGCGAGACGATCTTGTGGATCGAGATGCAGTCATCCGGGTAGGTGTACGTAAAGCGGAATCCCGGCGTTCCGACGGTAGCCTGCGCCAGCTCGCGGAACTTGATCGCAAAGCCCCACCGGTGCTGCCGGAGCAGATGCTCAAGCGTGGGCTCGTACCAGAGACGCAACTGCGTTGCATCGACCGAACCGTCATCCATGCTGGTGATGGTGCGAGTCGAGATGATGCTACTCAGCGCCATGTTGGCAATCGCAGTCTTGTCCATGAGCTCACTCGGCTTTTGCGGCTTCGTACTTGCTGACACCGGCATTGGTCAGCGACAGGTCGTCACGCACGTTGCGGGGGTCGACTTCGAACATCAGGCCTTCGACTGCGGCGTAATGCTTGCCGTCGATCTCTTCAACGGGACCGTCGGCATAGATAGCGCCGTCTGATGATTCAGACGGCGCTGGAGTGTTGGGGACAGCGTCAAGCGGGATCCAATGCTTGCCCGGCTTGCCATTTGACTTGAACTCAGCACCTTCATCGACAAACACGTTATCGACGAACAGGTTTCGAGCAGCACGATACTTGGCCATCACAGGCTCCCAATGAAAAATGGGGCCGTAGCCCCATCTGTTAAGCAGTAGTGACAGTGATCGCGAAGGTAGAGCTATCCGACATGGTCGCCGTTCCACCCGTCACAGCGCCATTAGTGTCAACGGTCAGATCAATGGCGGTGACATGGATCGGAGCTGGCGCACCTTCAAGCGTGGTAATTCGCGTACCGATACCGTTGATAACGGTGTCTAACGTTCCAGCGCTGATGCCGCCACCGGCGAAATCTTCAACATCGATCTTCGCGTCGTCGATTCCGGCAGCGACTTTCACGTTGGTTACTGCGCCATCGCCGATCTGCGCATTGTTAATTGCGCCATTCGATAGCTTTGAGCTCGTAACAGAACCAGCCGCAAGCTTTGCGCTGGTTACCGCGTCATCTGCAATCTGTAATGTATTAACTGCGCTGGGTGATAACTTGGCATTAGTAACAGCATCGTTAGCGATCTTTCCTGTGCTAACGGATTGATCTGCCAGCTTGTCTGTCGTTACCGCACCGTCTTCAATGCGGTCAGTACCAACAGGCTCCAATGCCTCTTCATTGGCATCGATAAGGCCTTTTTCGAGATGTTCTAGCCATAATCGTTCTGAGCTAGAGGCATCCCGATATTTGAATGGCACATAAGCCATCTCGCACCTCCAAAGTGCGCCGGGGCGTTAACCCCGGCGATTGGCTTAGTAGCTCGCTTGATGGCCTGCCACGACGCCGGCAGTCACCGCGCCAGCCGTGCCAGTACCAGCCACGGTGTAATTCAGGCGCAGATAGCGATTGGTACGCCAGGGCATGTACTGCGGCATGAACACGTAGCCAGCGACGAGATCGGCAGCCGGAATGACGCCAGAGGTAGAGATGGTTTCGGATGACGCGAAGTCTTCGGTCTCCGAGGTCTCTACTTCAACGGTCAGTCCGGTGGCGCCAGCGAAGTCCTCAACGACTTGAACGCGAAGTGGCACGGGAACCCCCTTGCCGATATCGCGATTGACACCCAGGTCGATGACGTTCTCGGACACGACCGTAGCCGTGAGCTCCTGCGCATCGCTGAACAGGAAGGTGTAGTCAAAAATCATGTCGGTCTCCTTATTCGGCGAACTCAGGAACAGCGGCTTCGGTGTTGAGGATGGCGTCACACTCACGCACCGGGATACCGCGATAGCCCATGACTTCGCGACCGTCGACGTCTTCCATGCTGGTCAGACGGCGATAGGATGCAGTGGTGGACTTGGTCGGCGTGGCTTCGGCGTCCAGTGCTTCCAGTACGTCGGTGTTGCAGTAGATCGCAGCACGACCACCGATGATGCGACGCTGGTTGAGACGGTAGTACGCCTGGCGCATCAGCTTGTAGATGTCGAGAGTGCCAGCGACAAGATCAGCGGTGCTGATGTTCGCGATACGCGCCACATAGCGGTAGTCACGAACGGATAGGCCGAGATCCCACTCGAACTTCTCGCGCATCACGTCAAGAATCGAGCCATCAGGCAGCGTCTTGGTCTGCTCGCCCTTGTCCTCGCGCTGAAGGCCGGCCATGGTGCCCTGCGGATAGAGACCCTGGACGGTGCGCTCACCCCATACCACGAACCAGATAGAGGTATTGTCGGCACCAGTACCGCCGCCATTAACCGTCTGGTTGTAGACGTCATGCTTCTGACGATCAGCGATCTCACGGTAAGCGTTGAATCGCGGCGCCAGACCCATGAAGCGCTCAGGGTTGGTGTCGGTGTTGCCGTAGAACAAAGTGGACGCCATGTCCTGGTTCATACCTTCCAAGAATGCTGTCGCCTCATTCAGGCGGAATTTGCCCGGATTCTTGGAGAGCTGCACCAGCTTGGAGTCGACCTCGGACCAGCTTTCCAGCATGCCGGTCGCGTCCTTCACTTGCGCAGTGGTGGACTTGGTCGGCTGCACGCCCTGGTAGAGCTTGCGCCAGGTGCCAGACGGCAGGCCGGTGCGAGTCGTGGTCAGGTGAGTGGTGCCGTTGTTACACTCAGCCATGATCATGTCGAGCATGATCGGGTTGGATTCGGCGAGCAGTTCGATGATATCAGCGATGCCGCCTTTGCCGTCTTGCTGCTTGAATTCGTCAGCAAGCGTCAGATAGGTATTGCCGGTCGTAGCCATGTGCTACCTCACTTCTTCGGGTACATGTTGGGGTAGAGGCGCTCTTCGAGAGGAACTTCACGTTGGGATGAGCGCTCTGTGCCTTGACCGGGCGAGTCCTCGGCCATACGTTTGCCGATGACAGCAAACATCTTCACAACGTCCGGGTTGTTTCCAAGCCCGGACTGGTCGAGCAATGACTTGATACCGTCGTTGCCGAATTCCTGAATGGCACGCTGGGCGTGCTTGATATTGGCGTCGAACTTCGCGCCACCGAATTCCGCATCAGATTTCAGATCCTTGACCCATTGCTCTTGAGTCTCGCGGTACTGCTCGATCTGCTTCTGGTGGGCCGCCTGGGATTGGCGGGTGTAGATGTCGACGAGCTTCTGGGCCTGTTCTTGGTTGAGGTCCAGCTCTCGAGCGATGGGCTCGAACTCTCCGATGGCGTCCTGATTCAGTTCGCCTTCGAAGCCTTCCGGAAGCTTGAAGTCGTAGGCCTCGGGGGCGTTGGGCTTGGCTTCTTCGCCTTCACCTTTCTTGTCTTCACCCTGGCCTTCGCCTTCTTTACCCTCGCCGACTGCACTCTCTTCGACTTTGCCCTCGGCGCCCTGATCAGCACCTTCGGCGCCGGTCAGCAGTGAACTACCGCCTTCTCCAGCACCTTCCTGTGCGCCTTCTTCAGCGCCGGTATCGACTGCTTCATCAGCCATCGTCTATCTCCGATTCTTCGGGTTGAGAGCGCTTGCGCTCCTCGTGGAATTGATCGAATTCGAACGCCATGCGAGAGGGAAGGAGAGGGTCGGCAGTGGCCAGTAGATCGAGCATCGCCTTGGCTCCAGCACGCCTACCCTGATGGAACGCCATCATCTGCGGGTCGGCCTGAGCAGCGACGGAGCGGTACCCGAGACTTTCCGCGAGATCAAAAAAAGCGAGCCGAAGCTCGCCATCTTTGAATGCTGTCTCTATCGCTCGTCGCCGCGATTCGCGGATCTCTTCATCCGTCACAGATAGCCCCCTTGCGTGAGCGTCTGTAGAGCATTGGTGCCATCACCCGTGTCGGTCTCGCTGAGCAGTTTCGCGCCCTGTATTCCCTGCTGAGCAGCCTCGGCCATCTGCTGGGCTTGCTGCTGCTGTTGCTTGGCCTGGCGCGCTGCTGCAACGTCTTCCTCGCTGTTGAAGATCGTCGGAGACACGCCCACGCTCTCGCCGTAATCGCGAATCGCCTTGTCCTGGTTGATGTTGTCCAGAACGGAGGGGAATGCACCGGCCATGTTTCCAGCGAACGAGAGGAATCGCTCAGTCGATTGAATGCCAACGAGGCGCTGCGCCTGGGCCAGAACAGACGTGTATTCGACGCGGATCTGGTTGTCTTCCATCTCCGCCATGATCTCGGGCGGCGGCATGAGCTTGCCGCGACGCCAGAGAATGCCGAACACACGATCAAGCAATGGCTCTTGCAGGTCTTTCTGAACTGATTCAAGAACTGGACCGAGCAACAACATCTTCTCTTCGTGCCGCTCCTGCACCTCACGCGCCGTAATCCCGCTACGGTCGTCGTTCATCAGCAGACGGAACAGGTCGACGTAGAACGCTTCGTTGATGCGCTGGCGAGTGTCCTGAATGTCCTGCAACACGGCGCCGATATCGAATGTCATCTGGTAGACAGGGTGAATACCCTTGCCACCAGAAGCACCGGTCATCTCGTCGTAGTAGTTGACAGCACCAGGGTTGAGCGACACACGCCCCGCGTTCTGCATGCCTGACGGCACGTTGAGCGGGGGGTTGATGAGCTTGGCCACGGCTTTGTGCTTATCGGACTGCATGAGCTGTAGCGCCTTGCAGTCGCCGCGACCGTCCCAGCCGGGGCCAGTCCCGTAAGTCTCGCCAGCCTGAGTCATCCAGCGTGGGGCGATGATCGGGTTCTCATGGAACCCGGAATGCCTCAGAAGACCGTCACCTTCGTTCGAGCCTTTCTCGATGTAGATCGAACGGAACGGTAGCTTCTTAGCATCACGGCTATCAGGATCATGATCAGGATTAGGTTCGATAGCATGGATGATATCGACCTTCTGCTGTAGCTCCGCGCCGCCTTTCTCATAGTTGCGCCTCACGCGATCAGATACCGCGTCCTTGCCGAACTCATCCACGACTTGGTGCACCGTCATTCGGTACTCGCGGTACATCGTGTTGACGCGGCCGCGATAGTCGATGTCGAGGCAGTAGGAGCCAATCGGCATAGCCACTGCCCGGATGTCGTCTACGTCATCCTCGAGCAGAAGGAAACAGTGCGTACAGAACACGCCAAGATCGAGATACGCTTTGTTGAGGACGCTGTAGACGTTCGACCGGCTCATGGCCGCAAGACAGCGCTTGGTCGTGTCCTCGAGCCAGACTTGCACCTCCTGATCGTCGTTCAGGTCTTCATCAGGCAATTCGAACTTGAACCAGGGGCGGGCAGGGGACGTGATGCCGGCCATCATCCCGGATGCCAGGGTACGCGATGCCAGAACACCGGTGTTGTCTACCAGCTTGTTCTCTCGACTCTCACGCTTCGAAGCGTTGTCATCGCAGAGAAACTTGGCCTTCAACGGTTGAAAGTAGGAGCTAAGCTCCTTCCATACTGTTTCCCACGATGTCCGTTCGTTTTTCAGCTCGCTGTGACGAGCCAAGATCTTTTTACGCAGCTCTGACTCGTCAGCCATTAGGTATCACCATATTGCGGGCATAAAAAAGCCACCCGTAGGCGGCGATGAAACTGTGTGAGGTTATTGGCCGAGGAGCGTGACTCCTTTTCCACCACCAGAACCACCTGATGCACCGAGCGGGCTGGTCAGGATCGTCGACTGACTGCCAGCCGATGCAGCACGGCGCCGGCGCTGTTCGTTGCCCGCTTCCTGCGCGCTAGAATCCTGCGTGATGTTCGAACCAGCTGCCGGCGCTTGATTGATGTCTGGCGCGCTCTGTGAACCCAGTCCGAATGTCGAGGCAACGCCACCGACCAGGCTGCTTACCGTGTCGCCCATGGGAAACTCCTATGCGAAGGGGTCGAAGTCGGCGATGGCGACTTCTTGGTGATTGGATAGAACGGATGCGCCCTTGCGTGGCACGACAGGGAAAGCGAACGTGAGCACCAGGGCATCTGACCGGTTGGGAGATGCGACGAGACGCTTGCGGATGTCCTCTTTGCTCTCAAGCACGATGCGCGAGTCTTTCTGGCGCACGGTGTACTCAGGCCAAGTCAGCTCATCAGCGGTCTGCTGATCTGTCAACTGACCGCCGTCCTTGAGCCACTGCTTAACCGATGCGTACATTTCACCGCGCTTATTGAGCATTGCTGGATCAGATGAAGCGCCACCGAAGTTGACGAGCTTCCACTTGCGCCCCCAACTCTTGCCGACTGAGTAGATGCCGGTACCGTATCCGTAGTCGATGTGGACTGCGTCTGCACCAAGCTCATCCTCGAACCGAGCGATACGCTCAGCCATGAGGACGTCGTCGTCTGTCTTGGCCCACGTGCCCAGCATGCGAGAGTGCAGGCCCTGGCGAACGTAGATCACTGCGTCATCAGAGCCAGAGAATGCAGGGTCAACGCCGATGATGATCGCCGAATGCTCGATCTGGCGCTCGACAAGCTGGACAGCCATGCCAGCGTCAACAAGGTTTTGCCCGATGAACTGGTTGTCAGACGATGACGGGAACTCGCCACGTACGCGGACGCGAAAGTAGTCACTGTCCTCGCCGTAATCCTGGAGCTTGCGCTCGATGTCGTCCTTGTTCGTTACCTGGACAGAACGAGAGTCAACTTTTTGCGTCTTCCAGCGAGAGCGGAAACGACGCCAGCATTCACGGAATCGTCCGGTGTTGCGAGTCGGGTTGCCGAACACGAACCAGAAGGGCTCGCCGTCGGTTAGACCACCCTCGGCCACTTCCCAGATTTTGTCCGGGACGTTGGATGCCTCATCGAACAGATACCAGGGAGACGAGTCGGCGCAGTGCAGCCCGGCGAATGCCTCGCTATTCTCCTCACGGCACGTCAGAGCGTCCACACGCCAGCGCTCGGGATGGTCCTTGTGGGTCATCGCCAGGGAGCCTTTGCCGCTCCCCAGATTGAACCAGTGACCGGTGATGCACTTGGACCTCCACTTCGCCAGCTCTGACCACGTCTTTGTCTTGAGCTGATCACCGGTATTGGCCGTCACCACGCCCTTGCTGAATGGGCGTGTCGACATGATGAACAGGATGATCCAGCTCGAACCAGCCGATTTCCCGATACCGTGGCCGGATGACGTAGCATGCTGAAATGGATCGACTGGCGTAGATCCATTGAACGCGACGCGCCGGATATGCTCACCCCAGTCGTCCAGCATCTCGCAGGCCCATTCGTCAGGGCCCCATTCGCTGTCATACCGAGATGCCCAGGGCTCAACCAATCGCGCTTTCTGGATCGACTCGTCGTTCTCCCAATCGAAGGCATACATGACCCAGCCCATCGGGTCGTCAGCTAGTCGGCCCATATCCTCGGCTAGCATGCGCTCGTATTCGGCTGGGCTCATTCGCTTTTACCTGATCGTCTCCGGGCTGCGAGGATTACAGCAGCGGCGTCATCGGGGAGGCTGTGCTCAACCTTCTCCTTCCACGCCTGCACGTCAACGTGCTTGCCGAGCATGTCGAGGTTCTTCACCTTGTCCGGCCACTTGATCTTCTTGAGTACACCGATCTGTTCGCGCTCGTCGCCGTTCATGCCCCATATCTCGGACACATCCATGCCTGAGACGTAGCGACGCCAGGCTACGGGCCATTCCTTGATGGGCTTCAAACCGCCGTCGTCATTCAGGATGTCGAGCACATCCATCTGGTCGATCTCGACCAGACGATGAAGCACGTAATCGGCGTCGATCTTGGTGCGCGCAGAGCGTGCTGTCTTGCGCTCCTGGATGGCAGCCGCCACCTTAGCATTGCTTAGCAGTCGAGAAGCCGTCACCTCGGCGCTACGCTCGGAATAGCCAGCACGGATCGCCGCCTGCTTGGCGTTCAGGTCGATCAGGTACTCTTCGACGAAACGAGACTGCCGGGCTGTCAGCTCGACAGCCCCCTTGGCAGTCTTGGTCATGTCGTTACCTTGGTCGTAGAGCTTAAAAAAGCGGTGGCTTTCCAGAATTTTGAGCCATACGGTTGAGTTCCCCCCTAACCTGGAGCGCCTCAGATGGGTACATCACAAAAGATCGCCGAAGACATTGGATGCGGCCTTACTGCCCAAGATGTCGACGAAGTGGATATTGAAGAGCTCCTTCAAGAAGATACCGGCAGTAGCGGAGAAATGGTTTATAGCCTGTATTTCAACGTTCCCGAGAATACTCCTGCCCACATTCTCGCGAAGACGGGATGGGAAATCGGTGACAGGGTAGAAGTGAGCCAACACGTCTTCGACTCACCAGATGATTGAGAGCTGAAGTTACCGGCGGCGGTTGCATTAGCAGCCGCCTCAATACCCCTCGTTCTCATCACTCAATAGCGATTGGCTTACGTTACCGGTAGCGTTTCGCTTACGCCCTATGCGCCGTGGTACGCCCCAGTTGCGGGTGTTAGGTTGTTGATGTCTCCGAATATGGAGACGTCCATTTGTGGCAAAGGACACCTCTCATGCCTAACCCCTGTTACAAGCAGCAGAAGGACAACCGCGGCGAGTGGTACTGGGTTTACTACGCAAGGAATGGCGAAGCAATTGCCAGAAGTTCAGAGAGCTACAAAGCAAAGACTGACTGTGAGCATTCAATCGACCTTGTTAAGGGCTCGAAAGACGACCCGGTCTATACTCACTAGTGATGGCGGCCCAGTGGCGGCTGGGCCGTCTGTGCTGCCACCCTGTGCGCTAGATGCTTAACCACTCCTGCCTCTCAACCAGTTGTGTAGGTACACAGTCCACGCACACAGTGTTACTGTGTGTAATGACTTGATTCCGTTTTTTACCTTTGCTACCGAGAGAGGGCGGTCGGCATGAGCGATGAGAGCAGACGTCCAGGTGAAAGCTACGTTGAGATATGCCGGCTGATGACCGGATTTGCCGTGATCTTGAACGAGCTAAGCCCTGATCACACCCGAGAGATTCTTGAGCTCGAGACCGAGAAAGACAATAAGCTGGCTAAGTTCATAAAAGGTTTCGTATACGAGGATGTGTGACTAACCTCTAACGCCGATCTGGCTGTAGAGATTAGCGCTCGGTGACTCTGCTGTCAGTTTCGCGTTCCGGTTCCCCCATTGCGTTGACCCAAAGAAATAGTTCAGCACCTGGGTCATTGCAGCGGTAAGGAAACCGAGGATGTACATCCGAGTGTTGTCGGTCAGCCCATCGGCAGGCATGAACGCGATGCAGCCCAACATGATAATCCCGCCGACCAGCACCCCGGCAGCCAGCCAGTTCTGGAACTCGCCTTTCCCGGCGGCCAGAGCTGCCTTCTGAAGCCCACGAGCGCTATCCCGGTCGGCCAATACGGCCTTTTGCATCTCGAGCTCAAGCTCTCGGGCCTTGAGGTGCCATTCAGGATTTGAATCGATAGCGGATTTCACACTCTCCGGTGTCGAGTCAGCGCCGAGCAGGTCGGCCAGAGCTGCGCCGACTGCTCCTCCAGCCTTACCCGCTAACGCAGTACCTAGGGTGGGCGCCGCCTTCCCGACGATGTCGCCGATGTCTGACCAGGTCCAGTTCATTGCAGCCTCACTTGAGCCATCGGCCCACGATGATCTCGTAAAGGTCGTCGGCCTTGTTTCGGATCCATTCAGTTCCAAGGAATCCAAGGAAAACGCACGGCGCCAGAGCGACCTCGCTCGGCCATCCCCGCGTGTCGGCAATCCAGATGAATACGGGATAGAGCGCTACGGCCAGCAGCGTGCAGACCACAGCGCCCAGGATCGCCTTCTTGAATGGCCCGCCATCGTGTACGCCACGAGCCAGGGCGACGCAGAACGTCAGGAACGCGACGAGGAAGTAGGGCAAGTGGTCGAGCAACGGCTGCCAGTTGTTCGGATCACGTCCTGGCATGGCTCGGTTCTCATGATTGCGATGTTTCATGGCGCACCTCTCGGGCGGCCTGCGTACCAGTAGGGTTATGGTTATTTCGGATTCGGTGTGTCATCTGCAGCCAGCAGAAGATTGTCAGCGATTCGCCGGGACCAGCCGCGGCCGAAAGTCGTGAACGCTCCGATATCGGTCATGTAGCGGAGGCGGGCCGCCAGGAACCGCTTCAGCAAGTCGTCTAGCCACGCCGAGTTCACCGCGCTGCGGGTGACCGGACCATAGAGCCCATCGTCTTTCACGCCTGCCGCACGCTGCAGCAGCTTGATCGCCGTCTTCAGCCCGTGATTGATGCCAGCGTCAAACATTTGATACGCGATGGCGCCGTCAAACTGGCCGTTATCCGATGCCTTATCCCAGAAGTCGCGCTTGTAGACGGCCTTGGCGTCGTCACGGGTCAGGTTGCGGATATCCAGCTCGGGATAGCTCATCGCTGAGATGCCCCATTTGGTCCCCTTGAGTTCGCCAACGCCAACCGTCCCACTGGTCCAGTTGCCGCGATCAGCGCGCACGTCGGTATACCCGCCTTCATGACCAATGACGCGATCGAAAGCGACGTCGAAGGTGACGTTGATCATGGAAGGCTCCAGAAGAAAAGGCCGGCGAAGGGGAGCCGGCAAGATCGAACGAGGTGGCCGCTCGAATAGGTTGGCCCCGTGCCAGCGATTGGCGAAAAGGGGGTAGCCGATAATTGACCTGGCGGGGCCGAACACGAAAACACCCCGGCATAGGCCGAGGCGTTGAATAGGTGGTGATGACCGGGTTTACCCGGCAAGCAGCTGGCCTTTATCGGGGCGCCTATCGCTGTCAGTGCGCACGCAGTCAAGCCACGCATTCACCCTTGAGCACATTGCCCTCATTGGGGCCATCACCAATGTACCGCCCGTCGGCGGGTTGCCATGCAGCGCGGAGCTTCGCATGGTCTTGAAGTGCGCCGACCGGGATACTCCCAGTCCGTAGCGCAAATGAAAACGCCCCGACTGAAGTCGAGGCGCTCAAAGCTGTGCTGTAGCTTAGATCCCGGGGATACCGATAGGCCCTGGGGCGTCTGGGATGGGGGAACAACCGTTTAAGGCCAGAATTCCAGATGCAAGAGCAATTACCAGGATCAGGATCTTTGTATGGGACATACAATTTGTCTCAAGTCGAAGTGCCCCAGGAGTCTAGTCCACAAAACTGACCTGCCAATTAAAAAGGCCCGCCGAAGCGAGCCCTTGAAGTTTTGGAGCTGCTAAGCGCGTAGCTCGAACAGCTTAGCGAGAAGCCTACATTTCCACCCTTATTTCGTCAAGCGGCTCGCGCAATAAAATTGCGCATCTCTCGGTTGGCATCGCGCGTTGCTGTCATGATTGGCTCCATGGCTTCTGATTCGAGCTGTGAAACGATGTCGCCGAGCAATGGCCACGTCTTGTCCCAGCCGTCCTGTTTCCAGTTATCCGAGATGATCCGGATACCCCAAAGCCCGTAGATCGATTGGCAGATTGCCCGGGGTTGCAGCGGCGGCCGGGATCCATCCACGTTGTCACGATCCTGCATCATCCGCGCTTTGATCAGCGCCTCGACGCGCTCTCGGCGCGCACGACGATAACCGTTCCACGCATCCATGCCGATCGCCATCTGGTACCGGACCAGAATCGTATCCGCGACGTCGTCCAGGTACTCGTTCGCCGCGCCGGTGTCGTTGAGTGATAGCCAGTGACCGACGGCGGCCAGTACCGGGTTCGATTCCTCGAGGCGCTTCACCGCCTGCCAGATCGGGAAAGCGTCTTCCCCATGCGCTGCGCCGGCGCCGCCTTTCCGGCTCCTGGTCTCAGACGCTGACACCTGGTCTCGGGTGTAGTTGAGCACCACTTCTTCGCCGCGGTCATTCATTGCGACGTCGGAGTATGTGTGGCGGCGGCCGCTTTTCTTGGTGTGCGCATCCGTCTGCGCCTCGAGCATGCTGACCATCGCTTGAGTGCGGATACCGGTCTCGAACGCCGCGGCCCATGCTACGCGGGGGTTGGTGTCGATCATCATGCTCTCTCCTTGGTCATCAGTTGGCGGCCGTACTCAGCCAGGCATACCGCATCGGCGATGCCGTCGTGTGGGGCGCGCAGCCGCCCAGGCGATAGGTCGAGGCCAGGATAGGCCCGGCGGACGAAATTGATTGCCGCGCTTTTATCCTTGGCGGTGCCGGATAGCACCGCCTTTTTCCAAGCCTGTGGCGTCACGAGCCGATAGGGCAGCCCAAGCGCGTCGCAGATCCCGATCACCAGCCCGAATCCCATGCCGAACTTGAAAGTGCTCGCCACGCCCTGGGCCGGCATCGAGTGGACCTTCTCGATGATCACCAGAGCTGGCGATTGAACGCGAAGGAGGGTGGCTAAGGCATGCCCGTCGATCTCCTTGCCTGCCAGCGGCATCGGCTGCCCGGTTACCGCGCCGCTTGGGGAGATGCTGGCAACGCCGCCTTTCTGTCCGGGATCGATCCCTACGATCATTGCGAACCCTCCCATTTGCTCATAACGAACGTTCGCGCCTCGATCAGCGCGTCGTGGATCGGGCCGGCCGGGAACTGACGCAAGCCGTAGCCGATGATCTGTAGTAGCCAGTCCGACTGGTGCCGCTGCAACTCCGGGTCTCGATGGATATCTCCGTGGCATTCACGGCAGGCCGGCATGGCGAACGAGTCGGGCGCTGTCATGCCCATGCCGGACAAGCCCCAGCCCAAGCCGATCACGTGGTGCGCGTCGGTGGCGTCCTGTAGGCAGACGCAGCAGGGCATCGAGCGCACCCAACGCAGGTAGGCCGGCGAGCGGAAGCGGGGATCGGTCTTGCGCGGCTTTGGGCTGGCCTCACGCTTGCGCGGCGACTTCCGGCGCATCGGCTGGCGAGCGGTGAGGGCCGTTTTGCGCTTGAGGGCAGTGCGCTTCATGCGGCGCGCTCCTTTTTCCTGGCCGAATAATTCCGCACCCTTTGATTAACGCAGGTCTTACATGCCTTTCTTCCATTGGCATATATCGCAACATTGTCACCCTTCATCTCGTGCCCATGCTTGCATCGAGATTGCAAAGATGATCTCTGTCGGCTTCTGTTTTCAGAGCTGATTAGTAATCGAAGATGCTCAGGGTTGCAGCAGGCTGGATTCCAGCATTTGTGATCGACATCGAAGCCGGCCGGGATTTCGCCGATCAGAATGATGTATGCCGCCCGATGAGCCATTGGGCTTATCTTTGGCCGAGTGAATCGACCGTAGCCATCAGGATCCCTGTAAAGCTTCCACTCCCAGCACCCAGATTGTTTCTTGTCCAAGCGCTGCATGATGAAGGTTTTGTTGTCCATCTAAGCCGCCTCCTTGAATTCGCTGTAGGCCTTGAGCGCCGGTTCGCTCCAAGCGACCTCAAGCTCGGCACCGGTGGCGTACAGGAACTCCATGAATGCGGCGGCCTCAGCCTTTCGGAACTTGGTTGTCGATGGCCTCACGTACACCGGCGACTGCAGCACCCAGTCCCAGACCCGTTCGCCAGGCTTCGATAGAGGCGTTCCTTGCTCTTCCATTTCATGAGCGAACTGATTGACCAGCACAGCCTTTACGCCCTCGACCGAGTAACCACGGAAGCACTGGCGATGGATGTCGCCGATCATCGCGTGGTACTTCTCCTCCTGAAGGCGGGACTTGCCAGGGCGGCGAAGCACAACTTCAATCGGGCCAGCCTCGATGCCTTTGCTGATCGCCGCCGACGCGCGTGAAAGGGCGAACTGAGCGCCCTTGATGCTGTCGACTCGAATGACCACTTCCTTGGTCATATGACACCCCACATTTGCAACAATCGCTCAGCGATCAGGTAGAGCGACCATGGTGGGAAGAAGATCGCGAATAGCGTCGACCAGAACCCGGATGCGGTTACGGTACCGGCGACCCACGCGATCAGAACCAAGGTTCCTGCGAGTCCGTCTAGATTGATACTCACGCGGCCCCCTTGGGCGAATCACCAAGCCAGTACACATCGCCATCGCTCTCTATCGGGTAGCCGTTCCGGCGCAGCCCATCGATCGCCTGTTCAACGCCCTCGGCGCTGAAGCCGTGATAACCCTTTTTCGCCAGGATCTCGCTGATGTCTTCCGCGCTGGCCGGACCGTTGCCGAGAACCCCGAGTGTGAGTTGCATCAGGTCGACGCGGTTGTGCTGTGGGAATGTCAGGATTGTCATGCGGCACCTCGCTGACGAGCCTGCTGCTCGGCTTGATCGATGAGTTCTTGGCGTCGCTTTTCCATGCGCTCGAAATACTCGCGTGCCTCGCGCTGCTTCTCGGCGGAATCGTCGTTCAGCAGGTTGCGCATATGCCGGATTGCTTCGCGCGAGCGCTCCTTTTCCTCTTCGGTCTGGCCAGCGTCTTCGTCGAAGCCATGCGGCGCGGGCAGCAGGTGCTCGACCTTGGTCGCCGGCAGCAAACCCTGCTTGATGCCGTTCTGGATCGTCTCCTGGCGCCGCTCCTTGCTCTCCCCTAGGGATACTGTGTATTCCGGCTGACGCCCCTCCGCCTTGGCCTTGCCAACCTCGCGTTCGTAAGCGGCGATGAACGCCATTCGGGCACCAACCTTGTCTCCGGATTCCATGATCGGCCGGGCGACTCCCATTGCCGCGGCGGCCTCTTGCGTCCAAATGATCGTGTCCATCTCATCCATCGACTGGAGAGCAACGGACCATGCCTCATTGGGCGAAAGGTGCTGCTGGGCACTCGGCATACGCTCAAGCACAGCTGCAAGCGTCAGGCGCCCGGTCAGCTCAGAGCGGCACCGGCCCAGCGCCTGCTCAATCTCGGCGCGCTCATAGGGTCGGAGGTCTTTGATCATCATCGTGGCAGTAGCCGGACGAATCTCGGTTCCCAGCAGCTCGGCAGTCGCATAGACCGTCTCGAGCAAACCTTCGGCGTCTTGTCTCGTCAGTGGCATGGATCAGTCCTCCCAGCCGGAAGCGAGTAGGTTTCGGGCTTCATCGACATTGCTCAGGTTCGTTTGGGTGCCGTCGATTTGTCGTGCCCGGGTTGCGGTCATCTGGGAGCCGGTGCGCATCTGGGTCGCCAGGGTCTCGCAGTCCTGCAGCATCAGGCCGACCGGGTGGCCTTTGCGGACATAGAATTCGTTGTTGCAGCGAAGGAAATACGCGGCGACGCCTGGAGCCAGGTCTTGGCCGACGCGGTCGACCAGCTGGGACAGTTGTCCGGCGATGCGTTGGTTCCAGATCGGCCACTCGGCGTAACGCTGCCGGTAGGTCACGGCGTAGTTCGCCCAGGGCTTGAACGTCTTGCATGTCGGATCTTTTGGGCCAGGCATGTCCGGCGGGATTGCGCAGCGAGGCTCTGCAGCAGGAACCAAGCCAGCAGACGGAGAGGGCGGCGCAGCCCCCTCGTCCCGATCTGGTTCATCGTATGGTTCAGTGGATGGTTTAAAGGACGTTTCGGGTGACACTGTGTCACCCCGTTCCTGCACAGATGTCACCCCGTTGGTGTCAGGCTGACACCCCACTCCTGTCACGTTGTCACCCCGTTCTGATCGAGGTGACACCCTGTCACCCCGTTTGGGGGTGTCATCGGTCATCGCGATGTCATAGAGCACCGGGCGCTGATCAGGGCGCGGGATATGAGCTGCGACGATGGCCTGGTTACCCTCTTGGATAACCCCCAGCTCTAGCAGATCGGCAATTTTCCGAGTCACTGTGCGCCCGGAAAGCCCCGTGTACTCGGATAGCGTCTTGTTGGAAGGGAAGGCGTTGCGGCCGAACTTGTCGGCATGATTGGCGAGACCGACGAGCACGAAGCGCGCGCCAGAATCGGTTACGACTGTCTGGTTCATAGCCCAGGACATGGCTTCGACGCTCATGCTGCACCCTGCATATTGCGATGTGCCCACAGGCCGGCAACCCAGTTGACGCCCTTGGCGGTGAATTTGGCGGAGTTGAAAGCGTGCTCGTTCTCGGCGACGCCGGTCTTCACGACGAAGCGGCCCGCGTCGACGTGGTTCTGGTAGGGCATCCACTCGCCGCCCAAGCGGTACATGACGCGCTGGTCGCGCAGGAATTCGCGGAACTCGCGCTCATTGGCGTTGAGAAGCTTGGCGACCTGACGGAATCCCTTATTGCCAGAGTCGGAAGAAACGTAGCGCTCAACGAACTCGACAGCGGGACGAGCGGCTTCGGCTTGAGCCAGAGCGAGCTGTTCGGATTCTTTGGCGTCCGCCCAGGCGCGGGCAGCGGCTACAGGGTCGGCAAAATTGGGGAGGGCGCCACCATCGTTTTGGGCCTCAAGCTCCTGCCATCGGTCGACGAGCCGGGCGGTGAACTCGGGGCAGAGCTGGGCGACGACGATAGTGCTGTCGCGCTTTCCAGTCGCACCCGAGAACACGTAAACAGTGACCGGGCGGCCAGCGGTAGGCTTTTCCTCAAAATGAGGAGAAGCAATAACCATGCGATCTGCCAGCGTTTCGATGGTTCGCTTTACGTTGTCGTGCCGCTTCTCGACAAGCTCGGCAATTTCGAGACTGGTCATTGTTGGCTGGACATTCGATGTGAGCTGATTCATAGTTACCTCACTGGTTGTATGAAAGCCCCGGGGTTGGTTGGTCGCCGCCCGGGGCTTTTTCGTTACTGGTTGACCGACCTCAGGGCCGGCCTTGCTCCCATCACGCGCTCTTGAATCAAGGCGCGCATGCTCATCAGTGCCGCGACGGCATCGTCGATATCCGTCAGCGCCTGTTCGCCGTATTGGCGGTCTCTCTCGTCCAGCACACCGTCCTGCAGCATCTCGCTCACCACGCCCATGACATCGCCGGTTTCGCGTCCAACGGAGCCGAGTGCGGCGAATGCACAGGCTGGGGCGTCACCAAGGGCAGGGCGTCGCACGCCCATGAAGCCGTGACGCCGGGCCAACTGGACACGCGTATCTGTGTCGCCGTGCTCCTCGAGCGCTGTGACGAAGGGCTCCTCCAGCCACGCGGGCAGCTCGGTGCCGCCATCAACCCAGCGCTCGCAGCGCTTGCGCCAACTCTCAATGGTTCGCATCGACTCTGCATTCAGGCCGCCCAGCGAAGACAGGTTCGGCATCTTGTCGGACTTGGCGGGCGCCATGGCGTGGACAAGCGCGTTGAGCGTGAAGGCGAACGATTCGAGCGATACCCCACGCTGCTCGCGTAGCTGGCCAAAGCCATCCCGGAGCAGGGCGTCACGGCTGGGGTGTCGGTTGTCAGACATGGGCATGGTGTCGACCTTTGGGTAGTCTGGTTTCGTGGTTAGGCGGCGGGCTGCAGGTCGGCATACAGATCCGGGCGCAGCATTCGCCGGGAAACCTCGCCATCCGTAGCAATCTCGATGCTCTTGGCCATGGCCGCGCCAGGAGTGCGTCCACAGGCCAAAACTTGCCGCAGGTAGGCCGTAGTGGTTTCGGCCTTGGCCGCCACTACGTCGCGCTTTTCGGGCGACATGGATTGCCAGTACTGCTTAAGGGATTCGTTCATTGATTCAGGCATCGATAGGTACCTCCGGGGTACATTGTCATCCACTCCAAATGTACCGTCAAGGTTCTGTACCTAATAAGTACAAGTGGGCTCAAATAGAGCTCATGAAAGAGATCTCAGAAATTCGCCTTGAGAACGCCAGAACGTTAGCTGATCAAGTTGGCGGCACTGGTAGTTTTGCCTCGCGCATCGACCGTGAGCCGACCCAGGCATCGCGATTCATGGGCAGAAACCCGACCAAGAACATCGGGGACCGGCTGGCCAGGCACATTGAGGAATGCTTCGATAAGCCGAAAGGCTGGCTAGACACCGATCATTCCGGCCGC
This sequence comes from Salinicola corii, assembly GCF_008298015.1. GTDB lineage: Bacteria > Pseudomonadota > Gammaproteobacteria > Pseudomonadales > Halomonadaceae > Salinicola > Salinicola corii. The sequence goes on from NZ_VTPX01000001.1 coordinate 618,429, forward strand.
GGCGACTCGAACGTTGCTCATCACCCTGCGCAGTTTGAGTCGAATGTTGCTCCCGCGCCGCGCATGGATGGGTATGTGCCGGTCATCTCGTGGGTACAGGCGGGGGCGTGGACTGAGGTCTGTAACGTCGAGGCTGTCAGTGACGAGATGGTGCCGCGGCCGCCGGGGTGCTCCGACCGGACTTTCGCGCTGCGCGTGAAAGGGCAGTCGATGGCCCCGCGCTACGAGCCCAACCTGATAATCTACGTCGACCCCGAGGTGGTTCCTTTCGACGGGGATGACGTGGTGGCGGTGCTGACGGAATCGAATGAGGCGACTTTCAAGCAGTATGTAGAGGAGCCGGGCGGTGGCAAGATGCTGAAGGCCCGGAACCCCAGCTGGCCGGAGCAGTGGGTCAAGATCAACGGCAACTGCCAGATCATCGGAGTTGTGGTCGCCACCATGTGGATGCGGACGCCGAAGACTGGCTGATCGTCGGCCACGTCGTGTGGCGCGGCGGGGCGGTGTAAGGAAGAGTATGAACAACCTATCAGATGAGGTGATCTCAGCACTAGCAGTTGATTTTGCTAAGAAAAACAAGAAGAAGATAGCGCGACGTATAACCGACAAGAAGATCTTCCCTCGGGAAAAGAAGCCAGCCTCAGTATTCATGGCTGGATCCCCGGGAGCTGGTAAGACTGAGGCATCCCTTGAGTTGCTACAGTCCTTCCATAACGAAGGGGGCAGAGTTCTGCGAATTGACCCCGACGAGCTGCGCCATGAATTTGAGTGGTATACAGGAGATAACTCGTGGCTGTTTCAGTATGCAGTATCTATTCTGGTGTCCAAGGTTCATGACTTCGCGCTCGAACAGAGCCAAAGCTTCATACTTGACGGCACGCTATCCAGCCTCAATATTGCTATGGAGAATGTAGAACGATCCCTGGGTAGAGGTCGTTTCGTGCAGATCCTGTACGTCTACCAGGACCCGTATCTAGCTTGGGATTTTGTTCTGCGCCGAGAGGCAGATGAAGGTCGGAACATTCGGATGGAAACCTTTGTAGAACAGTATTTTGAATCCCGAAGGGTTGTGCATGAGATTAAGCGAAAGCACGGCAAATCCGTGCATGTAGATCTCATCGTCAAGAACAATGACTGTTCGGTGAGGTCCTACAAAGCAGGCGTGGATCGTATTGACACCCACCTCCCTGAGAAATACACTGCCGAGTCCCTGCTACAGGGACTCCCTAGCCGTAGGTGAAAAAATGCTTACATTTTTCAACGATAGCCAAAAAGTCGAGACAACCGCCTTCTCTGAATTCATTCGTACAGCGTCTTCGAGAGAGAAAAAGCGTGTTTATCAAAAAGTTATCGACAGGGCTATTGATCGTCAGAATCAGGTGATTGGACGTACCAACCGCGTCGCGCGATAGCCTGAAGAAGATAAGATTCCTCAAACCCGCCACCCGGCGGGTTTTTCTTTGCCAGCCACCCTGATTCCGTCAGCCGATCCGCCCTGAGCGAATTTTTTCGCAGCGAATCGCTAGCCCTTTCAGCGGCTTAGCCATCTTCGACTTCGTATGTACCAAAAAAGTTCTTCTTCATGGTTGACGATGTACCTAATAGGTACTTTAATAGGTTCCGTGAGGCGCAGAGATGTACCTCGGTATGAACGCAACGGACAGCGCCCAAAAGGCCAGGAAGGCCACGCTCTTTAAAAACCAGGTAGCCCCAACAGCACGTAGCGTGGAGAGCGCGAGGGCCGAGGGGATTACGCCGACCGGGGCTGTCGAAATACCGGTAAGGATTCAGCGCCTTGTTACGGCAGGGCGCATCCCCAAGCCCATTCGAGAGTGGGCTTCGGGATTTTTACAGGAGAGACAACGTGCAGATCACCGAAGACATGATCACACCGCATCACCATGCCGCCGCTAAGCGCTGGATAGAAAAGCACGGCATGCCGGAGAGCGACGAAGAGCAGGTTCGAATGGCACGTGAAGTGGTGGCAGAGGCTGGGCGCGTAGTTCAGCACATGGCTGAAAAGACGTTTCAGGCAATTCAGGCTCACCGGATGGACCGGGAGTACGGGGTAGAAACGATCCATGGTCGGCAGGGGCGTGAGCTTTTGAATGGCATCTACCACGAGCTACGCCAACGAGCATGACGCGATCCGCTGCGCAGTGCGGCCGATAGCCTGCCGCTGGGCTGAGAATACGGCGGCATCCGAAACGGCTTTCATATGGAGAGCCGCTTCGGATGGAGGTTCAACCGTCGCAGGCGCACCCTGGTGGTTGATGGCAAGTGTAGCTCCGGCTGATACAGCTGTTGCCGCAGGCTTTGCCAGCGCGACAGACCTTGCAGCAGCCTTGGGCGAGCATACGACCATCGTCTGCAGTCAGCGCCGAAAACTCGGCGACTTCAGGGCACTGGCCCTCGAATTGAATCTCCTGCGTGAAGGTGTGGGAAGCAGCCCCGGCCTGTACCGGTTGGTCGGCATAAGCGAACGCGAACGTCATGACCATGCTGCAAAGCATGGCGGCAAATATCTTCGTCATGGGGATCACCTGCGTCGTTGTCATTTTTGTCGCCGCCTCTTCGGGCGGATAGCACGAAGCTCTCACTCTTGTGCTGGCAAGCCAATAGACCATTGGTAACCCGGCTAAAGTCTCCAGTCCCTGCGTGCCGCGATCCAGCGGCTCCCTTGCCCGGCACCCGCCGGGCTTTTTTATTCCAAAGGTCCAGCTATGACCAGAACAGCAGATATTGCCCGGCGTCGGCTGGGCCTATCAGATCGCGCCCCGGAATCTCGGCTGACGCGATTCAAGCGCCGCCTGCAGCGCAAACGTTTCGGCGAACAGCCACTACTCGAAATCTGGAGGGTGTCATGAGCACAGTCGAACGAGACCTGGCGGACTACGAGCGCCGTGTGGACGACCGGGCGCGGTATGACTTGGCGCTCGGCCGGCAGACCGATGATCTGATCGACATGCTGCGGCGCGGCCATGGTTTCATGAACTGCAACCGCGGCGAGGCGATCAGCCGGGTCGACGAAGACGAGATAACGAAGCTCGTCACCGATTTGGCGCTGGCCGAACAGCCAAGCGACATCGAAGCGGCAACCCGGGCTCTACGCAGAGTCGTTTACGACGAGATCAGCGGTATGTGCAGAGAGGTGGCACGGCGGGAGCTGGAACGGAGGGAAGCAGCGTAATGGGCGACATGGGCGATGACTTCCGAGCACTCAGAGAACACCACCGAGAGCGACGAGAACGCAACCTGCAGCAAGCCGATCCGGCTGGCTGGACCAAGCACACAGAGCACCACTGGTCACGAGAGTTAGACGGCCATCGGCTCGACTACTGGCCCAGCCGCCGGCGATTCCGCTACCTAGGTAGAACGCATACCGGTGACGTGGATGGGTTCATCCGCAACCGAACAACTCAAGCGCCCTGAGCGCATTTTTTTGCCCGCTTAACGGGCTGGAGAGAGAAACGTGACCGCGATTGATAAAGACGCCGGCGCTCAACAGCCCGGCTCTCACATGGCGCTGTGGGAGCGCGTGAAGACGACGCCCGAATCGGCGACCAAGGAAGCGACTGTCGGCGGGCAGAAGATCACATCGATCGACACCATCCACATGATCCAGATGGCCACGAAGGAATTCGGGCCGATGGGGATCGGCTGGGGCTACAGCATCGACGAAGAGAGGTTCGATCAGGGCGCCCCCGTCACCGACGCGCAGGGCACGGTAATTGGCCACGAGCAGACGCACACGATCCGCATGAAGCTCTGGTACAAGCTCAACGGCGAGCGCGGCGAGGTAGAGCAGTATGGCCATACCCGCGCCGTCTACCGCACCAACAAAGGCACGTGGATGACTGACGGCGAAGCGCCGAAGAAATCCACGTCTGACGCCATGAAGAAGTGCCTTTCGCTGCTCGGCTTTTCTGCCGACATCTTCAGCGGCCTCTACGACGACCAGGGTTATGTCGCCGCTAGGCGTACCGAAGAGCGACTGGCGAAGTCCGACAACCTCGACGCCGAGCTTGATCGTCTTCGCCAGGAGTTCAAGGGCTGGCTCGAGAGTCAGCGCAAGATGCTTCAGCACCAGTTGCCGCACCCCCGCAGCATCCAACTGGCCGGTGACAAGGCGCTCAACCAGTTATCCGACCGGGCCAGTATTGCCCGGCTGGACGATGCGACCACCGGCGTTGCGCGCAAGCAGCTCCAAGACGCCATGCAGCAGGGCATCGAGCGCGTGACAAGCGCCAAGCAGGCAGAACGGCAGGCCCAGACAGCACAGCAACCACAGGAGAGCAACCATGGCTGATACCGCCGAAAACATGGAGCAGCAGGAACCCTATAGCAACGAGTTGATCGAGCTGACGCGCGTGGATCAGGCGCTGGCCGAGCTGCGCGCCAAGCACGGCAACGTGCCGGACTACACGACCGCCGAAGGCTACAAAGCCGGCAAGGCCTCGATCAAGGAGCTGACCGGCTACCGTACCGGGACAGACAAAGCCCGACTGGCGATCACTAAGCCGCACCGTGAGTTCATCGAGCGGGTGAACAACTACGGCAAATCGCTCATCGCTGAGATCGAGAAGCTGGAGCAGCCGCACCGGGACGCAAAGCAGGTCGTCGACGAGGCCGAGCAGCGCAAGAAGGAAGAGCGGATTGCTCGGCTGCGACAGCGTATTGCTCGCGAGATCACAAGCTATCTCGACACGGCCCAAGGGCTCGACTCTTCCGCCCTGGCCGAGCTCTATGATCAGGCGCAGGGCATCGACACCGGCGACTATTTCGACGTGACCCAGGAAGCGGAAGACGAGCGGGCCCGGGTCATCAATGAGATCAGCGCCATGCACGATGCCGCTGTGCAGCGCGAGCAGCTCGCCGCCGAGCAGGCCGCCATCGAGGCCGAACATCGCCGGCTGCGCGAAGAGAATGAGCGCCAGGAGGCAGATCGCGCCGAGTTGGAAGAGTTGCGGCGCTTCAAAGCCGAGCAGGAAGCGCAAGCCGCGCGCAAGGAGTCAGATCCGACACCCGAGCCGACTCTGGCTGCGCCCTGGCCTCGCGAACCTGCAATCAGCCAGGACGAACGGACAGAGGCCGAAACATCCTGGGCTGACGAAGAGGAATGGGCTGCCACGGCGGCGAGTGGCAGCGAGTCGAACTGGGACGCCGCTCGCGCGGATCTCATCGACGCTGGGCTCGATTGGCAGTCCGCCGAAACCGCGGTTCAAGCGATCTTCGACGGAGCCGTTCGCCACGTTGCTTTCGACTCGGGAGAGTGACATGGCCACATGCAAACCCCGCGAGAACTACCGCCCGTGGACGCGGGCGGAATACGACCTGGTCGAGAAGGCCATCATGCGCGACAACCGGCAGTACGCCAGCATCGCCGCCGAGCTGGGAAGAAGCGTGAAAAGCGTCCGAGGCGCTGCTCAGCGGATCGGTGTCTCGTCATGCCGACGCCATTGGCGATCACCGGACTGGTCAAAGCTGGATCGCAAGATCGTCGACATGCTCGAGTGCGAGTTGATGACGCCACGCCAGATAGCCGAAAAGCTCACGGCGCTCGGGAATCCCGTCCACAAGGACACCATCTACCGCCGCATCGCGGCCATGCCGCACAATATCCGCGAGCGCGCCCGCCGCAACGGCACGCGCATCAGGGTTGCCACCGGCGAGCGCGTGCAGCGTCGGCGAAAGCTGGCTGCTTGAGAAGTGTGATATACTTTTCTCAGGGCGTGGGTAGACGCCTGCCATCCACTACGGCAAACCAGCTATCAAACTGAAATACCCAACGAAATCACACATGATCTCTTTCTAGTGGATGAAAGGGAAATCGTCGGAGGCTACATGCCCACTTTTACAAGCACTTCTGAAGTTTACGCTTACATCGAGCAGATAAAATCTCAGGCTCGGAAATCTTCGAAAGACACTCCTACCATGAGTTATATGCAGCATCTTGATGCTGCTGCATTTCAAATAGCTCGTATGTCAAGCTACCACTCTATCAATAGTACTTATCGAAATTTAATCGATGGGTTGGCAGAGGCGGATCCGTATTCGTATGGAGTTGCTAGGTGCTCCTTGTGTTCCATGACCTTCTCAACTGACTCACGAGATGATGTCAAGGAGCATCGCAGGGTTCACCGGAACCTTGATGCATTAGCGGTCGATCGTGGAATCGTGCCGGACAATCACCAAGAGCGGGAGCGAAAAAAGAGTATTGCTTGGTCCGAGATGACTGGAGAAAACAGTGAGGCCGAGATGGCGAGATGGGAAGTGATCGCTAAGGCGTGGTTCGACCGCTCAGTCTTCTCAGCCGCGAGAGCAGGGTACTCAAAGAAACACCCGTCTCTTGATAGGTTCGTCGCGATGCTCGTTGATGATGGGATACACCCGCGTTGCAATTGCATCGGTTTGCTGAAGGCGAAATACGGCTCTGTTAAAGGTCCTGTTTCAATCAAGTCGAGCTACTGGCGCCCAGGCAGTTAATTCAAAGAGTCTACAACTGACCTCACTTATCAAGGCCACCCACTCGGGTGGCCTTTTTCGTTCTGGAGCACCCATGACCGAACACCGCGAGATTCGCCACTTCCACCTCTTCTGCGGTTTGGGCGGCGGCGCTGCTGGCTTCAACCGCGGCAACGCCCGGGTCGGCAACATGCAGGCCCGCTTTCGATGCATCGGCGGTATCGACGTCGATGCTGGCGCGATTGCCGACTTCCAGCGTCTGACCGGTACGCCCGGCACAGTCATGGATCTGTTCGATCGGGACCAATACCACACATTCCACGGCGCCGAGCCACCGCCTGGCTGGCGCGAGATAACACCTGCAGACATTCATGCGGCCGCCGGAAACGAGCGGCCGCATATCGTTTTCCTGTCCGCTCCGTGCAAGGGCTTCTCTGGTCTGCTTTCTCAGTCACGCAGCAGCACGCCGAAATACCAGGCGCTCAACCGCCTGACGCTTCGCGGCATGTGGTTGACGCTCGAGGCGTTCGCAGACGATCCGCCCGAGCTGATCATCTTCGAAAACGTGCCGCGCATCGCGAACCGGGGGCGGCCGCTGCTGGACAAGATCGTGGCCATGCTCGAGCACTACGGCTATGCCGTGGCCGAGACGACGCACGACTGCGGCGAGATCGGGGGACTGGCGCAGTCTCGGAAGCGCTTTCTGCTCGTCGCACGTCACCAGGAGAAAGTGCCGCCGTTCCTCTACGAACCGATCAAGCGCCCGCTTCGCTCAGTCGGCGAGGTGCTGGGCGAGATGCCGTTACCCGGCGATGAGCTGGCTGGGCCGATGCACCGCGTGCCGCGCCTGCAATGGAAAACGTGGGTGCGGCTCGCATTCGTCGAGGCCGGCAGCGATTGGCGATCGCTCAACAAGCTCGCCGTCGAAGACAGTCACCTGCGCGATTATCTGATCGTGCCGGAGGACCGTAACAACGGCTATCTCGGCGTGAACGGTTGGCGTGACACCGCCGGAACAGTGGCAGGCGCTAGCCGCCCAGGAAATGGGAACTTCTCGGTCGCGGATCCGCGGTTTGATCAGTCAGCAGCATGGCGAGACGGCCAGGCATACGGCGTCCGCCGCTGGGATGGACCGACTGGGGCCATTGCTGGACAGCAGTCGCCCGGCCAAGGCGCCTACGCAATCGCCGACCCGCGACCGCCCCAACATCTGGCATTCACTCAGTACGGCGTCCAGCACTGGGACCGTCACAGTGGCGTTGTCACCGGACAGCGAAGTCCAGGTCAGGGCGTTTTCAGCGTCGCCGATCCTCGACTCGCAGGTGTGCGCCACAACAACGTCTATCGCATTGCCAGGTGGGATCAGCATAGCCCGTCGATCACAGGCGGTACCGGCCCGACTGCCGGCGGCTTAACGGTAGCCGACCCTCGCCCCGGCATGCAGCGAGAGCGTGGCGACAACTACCTGACCGCGGGGCATTACGGCGTTGTGCCGTGGGCCAGCCCCAGCGGTGCCGTGTCGGCGGCCGCCGGCCATGACAACGGCCGTTGGTCGGTCGCCGATCCACGACTACCGGAGCCAAACGAGAAGCTGATCGCCGTGATTCGCTCGCTCGATGGCACATGGCACCGGCCGTTCACCACGCTTGAACTGGCCGCACTGCAGAGCCTGATCGATCCCCACGAATATCTGGAACTGTCCGGGCTTAGCGATAGCGCCTGGCGTGAGCGCATCGGCAATGCCGTACCGCGTGACGCCGCCGAGGCAATCGCCGGTGTCATGGGCACGACGTTGCTGCTGGCATGGAGCGGCGAGACATTCGCGCTCGGCTCCACGCCGATCTGGGTGCGCAACGTCGCTGCCGGTCTCGCCATTCATCAACCACCACGCGCGGCCGTTCACTGATCGGCCCCGTTACCGAGGGCCCACTCATGGATAGCCCGATCATGCGCTACCACGGCGGCAAGTGGAGGATGGCGCGCTGGATCATGTCTCAGTTCCCGCCTGCGTCCGAGTTCGACGTCTACGTCGAGCCCTACGGCGGCGCTGCCGGGGTGCTGCTGCAGATGCCGCCATCACGGCACGAGGTCTACAACGACTTGGACGAGGATGTTGTGAATGTATTTCGCGTGCTGCGAGATCCCTGGCGAGCGCAGCAGCTCGCCAAGGCCTGCCGGCTGACACCCTACGCCCGGGCGGAGTTCGAGTTGGCCTACCAACCGACGGCTGAGCCAGTAGAGCGAGCCCGTCGGACGCTATTTCGAGCCTCAGCTGGCTTCGGTTCGGCATCGGCGACTGCTGGTTCGAGTGGCTTCCGCACCTATACCGGAGAAGACGGACCCAAGGGACGGATAGCCGGCACCTGGCTCGACTACCCCCGGGTCATCGACAGCTACGTCGACAGGTTGCAGGGAGTAGTGATCGAGAGCCGGCCGGCGCTGGACGTCATGTGGCAGCATGATCGCCACCGCGCGCTGCACTACGTAGACCCGCCCTATGTCGCGTCGACCCGACAGAAAGGCCATCGGATCGTTTACCGCCACGAGATGGACGAGACCGCCCACCAAGAGCTGCTCGCCACACTCCAGACGCTACATGGCTTCGTGGTGCTATCCGGCTACGACTGCGAGATGTACCGCGACATTCTCACCGGCTGGTCGCTGGTTCAAAAAGAGGTTTCCGTCTCTGGCCAGCGCGGTGGCGTTAACCGAACCGAATGCCTCTGGCTCTCGCCGCGGGTGATCCAACAGCAACGCCAGCGCGACATGTTCACCTGCGCATGACTTAGCGTGTAGGTGATTGACGATTGTGGCGGTATGGGCCGTCAAGTACGTTATCTAAGCAAATTCACATTCAAGGAGGGCGAGATGCCAAAACAGATCGCGTTGGCACTATCCATCATGCTGCTACCGACTATGGCCTTTGCAGACGACTGCCAGATGATGAATAAGGGTGTCACGACGTGCGAATACGCTCAGCAGCTCTTCGATCAAGAAGCGGGCGACCTACCGAAGATGATTGGACCTGGTATCCAAGCGCAGGATATGGATGTCGAGGGAGCCACCATGAAAATGACCGCTCGTTTTCCAATCACGAAAAAAATGCTTGAGCAGAAAATGGCGGGTCAAGGCGAGGGCGCCGAAGAGAAGTTCGCGCGCCTCTTGGGTTCAGCGGCATGCATGGAGCCGGAAACCAAGGATTTCATTTCGTCGGGTGGTAAGTTGGAGTACACAACGCTCTACCAGGACGAAACTCCGATGGGCTCCTTTACCGTGGATCATTGTCCTTAAAGCCCTCGCAACACTGATTTTTAACCAGGCCGCCTCTCAAGGCGGCCTTTCTCGTTTCTGGAGACAAATTATGTTCCCCAAAGCTTTTCATCTCTACCGCGTCCACGACCAGGACGTGCTTCTCGACACCGTGCCATTCGAAGAAGCGCTCGCCGAACTCCGGTTTCGCCCCGTGTCGCCTCGCGAAGCTCGCCGTGTCGGCTGGGCGCCACCGGCCGGTAAACGGAGCGAAGCGCTTTCCCACGAGATCCAGCGGCACATGCTGCTGACGATGCTAAAGCAGGAGCGCCTACTGCCCGCGGCGGTGATCAATGAGGAGGTCGCAGAACGAGTGGAGGCCCGCGAAGCCGCCGAAGGTCAACCGCTCTCCCGCCGAGAGCGTCAGCTACTCAAGGAGCAGGTGCTGGAAGAGCTACTGCCGCAGGCATTCACGACCACGAAGCGCTTCGAGCTTTGGTGGGACACCGCAAACCGCATTATCGGCATCAATGCCGGCAGCCGGAAGGCGGCCGAAGAAGCGCTAGATCTGTTGCGGCAGACGCTGGGTTCGCTGAAGGTGACGCCACTGGTAACGAAGACGCCGCCGTCGCGTGGCATGACGCAGTGGTTGAGCGATCCCGGCAGTCGCCCGGCGACTCTGCTGCTGGGCGACCAGGTCGAGTTACGCGCCACAGAAGACGAAGGCGTGCTGCGGGCCAAATCTGTCGATCTCGACAGCGAGGAAATGCAGTCGCTGCTTGAGAACGGGCGCCTGGCCGCAAAGATGGGTATCGGCATCGAAGGCCTGGCCCGGTTCCAGCTTCACGACGATCTGAGCATCAAGGGGCTGCAGTTCGACGATGCACTGCTGGATGAAGCCAGTCAGGCGGATGACGGCGACGATCCCGCCGTTCGGCTCGAAACTGACTTTGCGCTGTGGAGCGATGCAATGTCGAAGGTCATCGCCAGCCTGCTCGAGTGGCTGGGTGGGGAGGCTGATCCGAGCATGCCAAGTGAGGCGACCCCATGACCACCACCATTCACCACACGCCGGCCGCCGCCGGCGTTTCTGTTTTGGAGCCCGCTATGGCGAATCAACTACCGGTCACGCCCGAAGAGGATGAAGCGTTCGAGGCGCTGGCCAGGCGCAACGCTGAGCTCGAGGACGAGAAGCACGAGCGCTTGAGCCTGATTGATCAGCAAATGCGAGCGATGGAGGATGCCGACAACTTCGATCAGCATCTGTAGACCACACCACACCGAACCACACGCCGCGAAAGCGGTTTTTTTATGCCTGGAGGTTGGGATGAACGAACCAATCATCATCAAGGGGGATCGCCTGATTCCGCTTAAGTCGGTCGAGGACAAAGTGGGCCACGGCAAGTCTTGGATCTACGTGCAGATCAAGGATGGCACGTTCCCGGATCGGCGCATGGTTCACGGCCGTGCGTTGTGGCGTGAGAGCGAGATTGACGCATGGCTGGCCAAGGCCTGGGCGCAAGCGTCGTGATCTTGACACCCCAACGGCCGAAACGCACTATAGCGGCATGACTACCGCACCGATTGCCTCGATCAAAAGCTGGCGCCTCCACTGAGAGGCGGCTTTCGTGTGTCTGTATCATGCCGCCCGTTGAGGCGGCATTTTTGTTTCCGCCTTGAGGGTTGCAAACACCGATGTGAGTCAGGATGTGAGTAAATCCGGCACATCGTCACAGACAACCCTAATGGAGTCAAATAGTTATGCGCCAATCGGTCCTCATGATCGACAATTACGACAGCTTTACCTTCAACATCGTCCAGTACTTGGGAGAGTTGGGGGCGGATGTAGTGACCGTGCGCAACGACGAGACGGACATCGCCGGTCTCGAGCAGCACGCACCGACACATCTGGTGGTGTCGCCTGGTCCGTGCACGCCCAATGAAGCCGGGATAGCGATGGACGCGATCCGCCACTTTGCCGGCAAGATTCCGATACTGGGTGTCTGCCTGGGGCACCAGGCCATCGGTCAGGTCTATGGGGGGGATGTGGTACGCGCGCCGCAGGTGATGCATGGCAAGACGTCCCGCGTTCGTCACCGCAGTGAAGGGGTTTTCGAAGGACTCGAGGACCCGCTCGAGGTGACCCGGTATCATTCGCTGGTGGTGGCTGCCGAGACGTTACCCGACTGCCTCGAAGTCACGGCCTGGGTCGACGACGACGATCCGACGCCGGGACTGATCATGGGCTTGAAGCACAAGACGTTGGATATCGAAGGGGTGCAGTTTCACCCCGAATCCATTCTGTCTCGCCAAGGTCACGAGCTGCTGGCGAATTTCCTCAAACGGCGCGGCTAACTGGAAAAGGCGAGGAGCCAACATGCAAATGCGGGATGCCATTGGCGCGGTCATGCGTCGCCAGGACCTCAGCTACGAGGAGACTCACGCCGTCATGCAGGCGATCATGACGGGGGAGGCCACCGAAGCGCAGATCGGCGGCTTCCTGATCGGGCTGGCGATGAAAGGCGAAACCGCCGACGAGATCACGGCGGCGGCGCAGGTCATGCGCGAGCTGATGCAGCCGGTATCGATCGACTGCGACAACGTCGTCGATATCGTCGGTACCGGCGGCGATGGCGCCAACCTTTTCAACGTCTCCACCGCATCGAGTTTCGTCGTCGCGGCTGCCGGCGGCCATGTCGCCAAGCACGGCAACCGCGGCGTCTCGTCCTCCGCCGGCAGCGCGGACCTTTTCGACGTCGCGGGTATCTATCTCGATCTCGACGCCGCGACCATTGCGCGCTGTATCGAACAGGTCGGCGTCGGTTTCATGTTCGCGCCGCGTCACCATCAGGCGATGCGTCACGCCATCGGCCCGCGCAGGGAGATGGGAGTGCGCACGGTCTTCAATATCCTCGGGCCGTTGACCAATCCGGCGGGCGCCCCCAACCAGCTGCTGGGTGTCTATGCGCCCCGTCTCGTGCCGCTGGTGGCGGAATCTTTGCGCAAGCTGGGTAGCCGGCACGTGCTGGTCGTGCATGCCGAGGATGGCCTGGACGAAATCTCGGTGGCGGCGCCGACGCGGGTGGCCGAACTTCGCGACGGCGAGATCCATGACTACACGATCACTCCCGAGTCGCTGGGCATTGAGCGTCAATCGCTCGAACCGCTGAAGGTCGTGACCGCCGAGGACAGCCTCAAGCTGGTCAAGGAGGCGCTGGTGGGCAAGGGCGTGGCCGGCGATATCGTCGCGCTCAACGCGGGTGCGGCGCTGTTTGCCGCCGGTATCGCCGATTCGCTGAAAGAGGGCGTGTTGATGGCCCAGGACGCCCAGGCTTCCAAACTTCCGCTGGAAAAGCTCAAGGAGCTTTCCGATTTCACGCGTATCTTCGCCGAGTGAGTTCTCGCCGAACAAGCCCAACAGGAACCGCTACATGACCGATGTCGCCGATAGTGAACTGCCGACCATCCTGGCCAAGATACTGACGCGCAAGCGCGAAGAGATTGCCGAGCGTCGCCCTGTCGTCAGCGAGCAGGCGTGGCTCGAGCGGGCGAAGTCCCAGGCCGCGCCCCGAGGTTTCGTGGCCGCGCTCGATGCCTGTATCGAGGGCGGCGACCCCGCCGTCATCGCCGAGATCAAGAAGGCCTCGCCCTCCAAGGGCGTCATCCGTGAAGACTTTCGACCCGCGGAGATTGCGGCCGACTATGCCGCGGCCGGCGCCAGCTGTCTTTCGGTATTGACGGATGCCGACTACTTCCAGGGGCACGAGGAGTACCTGATCGCCGCCCGGAACGCCTGCGACTTGCCGGTGATTCGCAAGGACTTCATCATCGACGGCTACCAGGTAGCGGAAGCCAGGGGCATCGGTGCGGACTGCATCCTGCTGATCGTGGCAGCGCTGAGCGACGAGCAGCTCAAGGATCTCTACCAGCAGGCGACGGCGCTGGGCATGGACGTGCTGGTCGAGGTTCACGATATCTTTGAGCTCGAACGGGCGCTGATGCTCGATCTGCCGCTGGTGGGGATCAACAACCGCGACCTGCGTACGTTCGAAACCTCGCTGGACACCACCTTCGAACTGCTGAAGCGGATCCCCCAGGGGGTCACGGTCGTCACCGAGTCCGGCATCCACAGTCGTGACGATGTCGAGCGGATGCGGGAGTTCGACGTCAACGCCTTCCTGGTGGGCGAGGCGTTCATGCGCGAGGAAGAGCCCGGTAGCGCGCTGCGCCGGATGTTTTTCTAGCCGCAGGCGGCGACGTCGCTGGCGTTCGAGCGCCGCTCTCCATGAAAAGGGGGGCGGCGCTTCACGTTGGCGGGGAGAAAGGGTCGCTTCCAGGCATCCGCCGGGCTGGGGCGGTCAGAATTCGGGCGAGTCGGGGAAGATCAGGCTGATCAGCGTGTCGCCGGCTTTGGGGTTGAGCGGCCTGGCCGAGGTGGCGATGCGGATGCGACCGCTGGCGGAGAGCGTGAACAGCGTCAGCAGCCGGTCCTGGTGGATGCGGCGGTAATCCTCGATGTCGAAGTTGTCGCTGATCCTGGCGTGGCGCATCACCGCGCCCTGACCGATCAGGCTGGATAGGCGAGTGAAGGTGGTGTGCCCGTCGAACAGCAGCGGCAGGTGAGCCAGCGCCTGTTGGTGATGACGACGGGCGTTGCGGGAGGATTCCACCGCCAGCCGAAAGACCTTGCCGTGACCGAGAATGTGTTCGAAGTGCAGTGCGGCAAGATTGTTGAGCTCGCGGTAGGGCGACAGCGGCAGCAGATGGCCGATGCCCGTCAGCCCCAGATGCTGGGCGGCATGCTCCGACAGCGGGTTGCCGTAGTAGGTCGGGAGGCTGGCCATCCGTGCCTCCTGGATTGCATCCCAGTTGTGATCGCACAGTCGCACCGCGAAGCCGGCTTCCTGCAGGGCGCTGCCGAAGGCCCGTGCCACCGGGTTGGCACCGATGATCAGAAAGCCCGACGCCGTCGGCGCGTCCACCTTCAGAAACCGGGCCAGCGGACGCGAGAACAGGCTCTGTACCACGACGGTGCTGATGATCACCAGGAAGGTGATCGGGACCAGCAGCTCCGCACCCGGCACCTCCAGCGCCTCGAGTCGGATCGCGAACAGCGAGGCCACCGCCGCGGCGACGATACCGCGGGGAGAGAGCCAGGCCAGCAGCGCCTTCTCCCGCCAGTTGAGCGAACTGCCCCAGGTACAGACCCACACCGCCAGCGGTCGCGCCACCCACACCAGGACCGCCAGGAACGCCCACGCCTCCCACGACAGCAGCCCCAACTGCTCGAGACTCAAGCGCGCTGCCAGCAGAATGAACAGCCCCGAAATCAGCAGGATCGACAGCGTCTCCTTGAACTCCAGAATCGGCTGGGTCGGCACGCCCCGCATGTTGGCCATCCACACCCCCATGACGGTGACGGTCAGCAGGCCGGACTCGTGGAACAGCAGGTTCGAGGCGGTGAACAGCGTCAGCATGATCATCAGGGTGCCGAAGCTGTGCAGGCGTTGCGGCAGCCAGTAGTGGCGCAGCACACTGCCCCACAGATAGCCGCCCGCCGTCCCCAGGCCGAAGCCGATCACCGCGGTCTGGGCAAAGCTCACCAAGGTATGGGTCGCTGCGCCATTGGAGAGTCCCAGGGCGACGAACTCATAGACGAGGACCGCGCCGATGGCACCGATCGGATCGATCAGGATGCCTTCCCAGCGCAGGATCTGGCTGACGTGCTCGCGGGCGCGCAGCGACTGCAGCAGCGGCAGGACCACCGTCGGTCCGGTCACGACCAGCAGCGCGCCCAGCACGCTGGCCATCTCCCAGGAGAGCCCGAGGATCAGGTGCGCGGCCACGATGGCCAGCAGCGCGGTGATCAATGCGCCCCAGGTCACCAGTCGGCTGACGGTGCGGCCGTGGCCCCGCAGCTCCCGGAAATCGAGGGTCAAGGCGCCCTCGAACAGAATCACCGCGACTGCCAGGGAGACCAGCGGGAACAGCAGATCGCCGAGCACCGCATCCGGATCGAGCACCCCGGTGATCGGCCCGGCGGCGATACCGGCGATCAGCAGCGGCAGGATGGCCGGCACCCGGATCTGCCAGGCGAGCCATTGGCAGCCCAGCGCCAGCAGGCCGATGCCGGTCAGGGCAAGAGCGGCGTTTTCCATGCGGTCTCTCCGGTGCGTGGCAAAAGGCGCGCAGACTAGCGGCGGCACCGCATGGATGCAATGCCGAATCGTGAGGCGGACAGATTTCAGGGTGTGGCGAGTTGTCGCCGAGTCCAGGCGACGATGTCCGACTGCCCCATGGCGCCGGCCTGGCGCGCGATCTCGCGGCCGCCGCGGAACAGGATCAGCGTCGGAATGCTGCGGATGCCGAAGCGCGATGCGATATCGGTGGCCGCTTCGGTATCCAGCTTGGCCAGGCGGAGGTGGGGCTCGAGCTCGCCCGCGGCCTTGGCGAATCCCGGCGCCATCGCCTTGCAGGGGCCGCACCAGTCGGCCCAGAAATCGACCAGCAGCGGAAGATCGCTGCGCGTCAGGTGGCGGTCGAAGTTGGCGGAGTCCAGTGCCAGCGGTTCGCCGGTGAACAGCAGGTTGTGACAGCGACCGCAGTTCGGGGCATCGCCCAGGCGCGTACTGGCAACCCGGTTGACCGCGTGGCAGTGGGGGCAGACGAGGTGAAGCGTGTCGGACATGAGGCGGGCTCCTGGTGAGCGAAAACCAATAGTGATTGGGGGGCTGTAAGGTGGGGCCGGGGTTCCCGCAGCCCCGGTTGTCCACTCAATGCATGGCCACGTCCGTGACCTTGATCCATCTCAATAGCGCCTGCAGCGGGTGTGGCAGCGCCTGATCGGAGAGCCGCTTGACCTGGCTGCGACAGGAGTAGCCCGTCGCCAGCAGCCGGCCCGCGTTGGCATCGTCCTCTACCGGTTCGCGCCAGGAGAGGTCGTAGATCGTCTCCGAGGTCCGGCGATGGCGCGCCTCGTGGCCATAGGTGCCCGACATGCCGCAGCAGCCGGTGTCGACCAGGCCCAGCGAGAGGCCGAAGCGCTCGAACAGCTGCTGCCAGCCCCTGGGGCTGCCCGGCGCGTTGGTCTTCTCGGTGCAGTGGCTCAGCAGGCGATAGCCCGGGTCGGGCTGCTCGATGCGCCCGCTGTTCCAGCCCTGGGGCAGGATCGACGGTCCCAGCGACAGCAGCCACTCCTGCAGCAACAGTACCTCCGGCACCGCCTGTGGCCCCAGGGTCTTGACGTACTCCTGGCGGTAGGTGAGCGTCATCGCCGGATCGATGCCCACCAGCGGCACGCCGAAACGCGACAGCGCCTGGAGCCGGGCGGCCTGCTTCTCCGCGACCCGCCCGAAGCGGCCGAGAAATCCCTGCACGTGCAGCGGCTTGCCGTTGGGCTGGAAGGGGGCGACGAAGACCCGGATATCGAGCCGCGACAGCAGCTCGACCACGTCCATCACCAGCCGCGATTCGAAATGGCTGGTGAAGGCGTCCTGCACCAGCACCACGCTGCGGCTTCTCTGGGCGTCGGTCAGCCTGCCTAGCGTCAGCGGCGTGGCCTCGGCAACGCCCCAGGCATCGAGCACCTTCCCGAGGCTGGCGCGTGACAGTCTCGGACTGTCGACGATGCCCAGGCGTCGCGCCAGGAAGCGATCGATCAGGCGATTGTCGAGCAGCGCGTTGTAGAGCGGTGCCACCGGCTGCAGATGCGGCACCACGAACTCCAGCCCGCCGATCAGGTAGTCGCGTAGCGGCCGCGCGTAGCGGCTGTGGTAGCTCTCCAGAAAGCGCGAGCGAAAGTCCGGCACGTCGACCTTGATCGGACACTGGCCGGCGCAGGACTTGCACGCCAGGCAGCCGGCCATGGCGTCGTAGACCTCGTGGGAGAAGTCCTCTTCTCCGCGGCGTTTCGCCAGCGAGCGCTTGAACTTGCCGGGCAGGGCAGTGAGCCAGTGACTGAAGCCGGCCTGACGCTGCTCCCGCGCCACCTCGAGCACGTCGACGCCGGCGTTGCCCTGGCGGCGTAGCCACTCGCGCATCAGGCTGGCGCGGCCCTTGGGCGAGTGCACCCGCTCGCGGGTCGCCTTCCAGGAAGGGCACATGGCATCGGCGGGATCGTAGTTGTAGCAGGCGCCGTTGCCGTTGCAGTAGACCGCGCTGGCGTTCTCCTGCCACACCCGCTCGTCGATCTGGCGATCCAGCTCGCCCCGGGTGGTGACGCCGTCGATCGCCAGCAGCCCGGGATCGTGGCCGTCGACGATACCGATCTCGCCTGACCTGGCTCCCGGCACTGCGGAGTGCGTGATGGTATCTTCCGCCTTGCCCGCGGCTTCGGGCGGGCTGGGAAAAGACGTCTTTCCCGCGTCATCGGGGGGGATAACAAGCGGTGTCGCGATCTTGCCCGGATTGAACTGGTTGAACGGATCGAAGGCCGCCTTGACCCGCTGCAGCGCGGGGTAGAGCTCGCCGAAGAAGCGCGGCGAGTACTCGGAGCGGACGCCCTTGCCGTGTTCGCCCCACAGCAGCCCGCCGTAGCGCTGGGTGAGTGCCGCGACCTGATCGGAGATCTCGCGGATCAGCCGTGCCTGGTTTGGGTCCTTTATGTCGATCGCCGGGCGCACATGGAGCACGCCGGCATCGACGTGGCCGAACATGCCGTATTCCAGGCCGCGGGCATCCAGCAGCTGGCGGAACTCGGCGATATAGTCGGCCAGGCTTTCCGGCGGCACCGCCGTGTCCTCCACGAACGGGATCGGGCGCTTCTCGCCATTGGCATTGCCGAGCAGCCCCACCGCACGTTTACGCATGGCGTAGACCCGGCCGATCTGCGGGCGGCCCTCGGCCAGGGTGTAACCGAGCCGCTCGACGCTGGCGTCCGAGCCCAGATGATCGGTGAAGACCCGCACCCTATCGGCCAGTCGAGCCGGATCGTCGTCGTTGAACTCGACCAGGTTGATCCCGCGAATCGGCGTCCCACGCTCGCCGTTTGCACCGACGACGGCGGGGAAGAACGCCGCCACGCTGTCCCAGACGAAATCCTCCATGGCCAGCGTCAGCACGCGGTCGTCGATCGTCTCGATCGAGGTCGGATTGCTCACGGCCATCAGCGCCTTGGCGTCGCGCAGCGCCTCCATGAAACCGGCGTAGCGCACGTTGACCAGGGTCGAATGCCGGGGCAACGGCAGCACGTTGAGCGTGGCCTCGTTGAGCAGCGCCAGCGAGCCCTCCGAGCCGCACAGGACGCTATTGAGATCGAAGCGCCCCTGGTCGTCGGTGAGATGGGCCAGGTCGTAGCCGGTCAGACAGCGATTGAGCGGCGGGAAGATGGCATCGATTCGCTCGCGCTCGGTCTCGGCGATGCCGCTGACCGCGCGATGGATCTCGCCGACCCGATCATCGCGCTGGCACATGGCGGTCAGGGCCGCGTTGTCCAGCGGTTGGCTCTCGAGTCGCTCGCCGCCGGGCAGCACCACCTCCAGCGCCAGCACGTGGTTGCGCGTCTTGCCGTACTCGCAGCTGCCCTGGCCGCTGGCGTCGGTGGAGATCATGCCGCCGATCGTGGCGCGGTTGGAGGTGGAGAGCTCCGGCGCGAAGAACAGCCCGTGGGGCCGGAGCGCAGCGTTCAACTGATCCTTGACCACGCCGGCCTGGACGCGCACGCGGCGGTTCTCGACGTCGATCTCGACGATCCGGTTCATGTAGCGGGAGACGTCCACCACCAGGCCGTCGGTCAGCGACTGGCCGTTGGTGCCGGTGCCGCCGCCCCGGGGCGCGAGCACGACGTCGCGATACGCCGCCTGCGCCATGAGCCGGGCGATCCGCTGGAGATCGGCGGCGTCGCGGGGATAAATAACGGCCGCTGGCTGGCGCTGGTAGATCGAGTTGTCGGTGGCCAGCACGATGCGGTTGGCCGCGTCATCGGCGATGTCGCCACGGAAGCCGGCCGCGGCCAGCTCGGCGAGGAAGCGGCGATAGCGCTCGGGCAGCGTCAGTTCGGCGCTGGTCGGGTCAAGGCGTGTCATCATTGTCATGCATCAAGCCATCACGTCGGGCCGGTCAGGCGGCCTTCATCGGATGGGGACCCATCCGACAGATTGTCGATTCCCGGCGCCGCGGGGATGGCGGGAACCGGTCCGTGGCGCCATGGGCGCCGGGGTGGAACAGTTTAGCGTGCCAGGCGGAGTTGTGACACGAATCCCCGGTGGCGCATGGTGCCGGGGTGGGGTTTTCCCTACAATATTCCCTTCGCAAAGAATGACCATCAACACGTTCGTCTGTCGTCGTGCGTCTTCGGTCGATTCCTGTCGTCACGGTCTTCGATTTCAACCAACGGAATTTCGTCATGCTCGATCCCAAGCTGTTGCGCAGCGATCCGCAGTTCGTCGCCCAGCGCCTGGCCCTGCGGGGCTTCACTCTCGACACCGCGCAGCTTGAGTCGCTCGAGTCCCGCCGTCGCGAGCTGCAGACGCGGACCGAGCAATTGCAGAACGAGCGCAACGTGCGCTCCAAATCGATCGGCAAGGCCAAGGCCGCCGGCGAGGACATTCAGCCACTGCTGGCGGAGGTGGGCCAGCTCGGCGACGATCTCGACGCTGCCAAGCGCGAGCTCGGCGAGGTGCAGCAGGCGTGGGACGAGATGGTGGCCGGTTTGCCCAATCTGCCCAATGAAGATGTTCCCGAAGGGAAGGACGAGGGCGACAACGTCGAACTGCACCGCTGGGGCGCTCCCCGCGAGTTCGGCTTCGAGGTGCGCGATCACGTCGATCTCGGGGCCCGGTTCGGCTATCTCGACTTCGAGATGGCGACCAAGCTGACCGGCTCGCGTTTTGCCGTGATGCGCGGGCCGATCGCCCGGCTGCATCGGGCGCTGGCGCAGTTCATGCTCGATACGCAGACTCGTGATCATGGCTATGAAGAGTGCTACGTGCCCTACATGGTCAATGCCGAGACGCTGACCGGGACGGGTCAGTTGCCCAAGTTCGGCGAGGATCTGTTCAAGCTCGCCGACAGCGACTACTACCTGATTCCCACCGCCGAGGTGCCGCTGACCAACTTCGTGCGCGACGAGATCCTCGATCACGCCGCGCTGCCGCTGAAGCTGACCGCCCATACGCCGTGCTTTCGGAGCGAGGCGGGTGCCTACGGTCGCGACACGCGGGGCATGATTCGCCAGCATCAGTTCGACAAGGTCGAGATGGTGCAGGTGGTCGACCCCAGGACCAGCTACGAGGCGCTGGAGGCGATGCGTGGCCACGCCGAGGCGATCCTGCAGGCGCTCGAACTGCCGTATCGTGTGGTGACCCTGTGTACCGGCGACATGGGCGCCAGCGCCACCAAGACCTATGACCTGGAAGTGTGGCTGCCGAGCCAGCAGACCTATCGCGAGATCTCCTCGGTCTCCAACTGCGAGGATTTCCAGGCGCGGCGGATGCAGGCGCGCTTCCGCAGCCCCGAGCAGAAGAAGCCGCAACTGGTGCACACGCTGAACGGCTCCGGACTGGCGGTGGGGCGCTGCCTGCTGGCGGTGCTGGAAAACTACCAGAACGCCGATGGCAGCGTGGACCTGCCGGCGGTGCTGGTGCCCTACATGGGCGGCGTGACCCGTATCAACGCCGATTGATGTCGGGTTTCGCACCGCACCGAACGACCCCGAGCGAAATGGAGCGAGGGATCGTTTGGTTATAACCATGCAAGAAAGCGTTTCTTGGAGTGACGGCGTTGGCTCTTTACACTTTCGATATAAGAGCCAAGCTGAATCTGGTTGTTTGTTCTAAAGACACTCCTTTCTTTGTGTTCTCAACCGGCGTTTTCATCGTGACCGAATCCCTGACCCTGCAATACGATCCGGCTGCGCTTGATCTCCACCTGTTTGGTGGTGGCTGCGAGGCCCTGACGCTGGCTCGCCAGTTCGCCGGACTCGCGCCGCGCCTGACGCTGCATGCCGATTCGGTGATGCCGGGACTGCGTGGGTTGTGCGAGGGGCAGGATTGGGCGATTCGGGCCGATGATCCTCCGCGCCCCGCTGCGAGTCAGTTGTGGGTGGTCGCCAGTGGCGACGTGGCGCGCGACGCGCTTCTGGCGCAGTACGCTCGCGAGGCTGGCGTGGCGGTTTTCGTACCGTCGCATCCGGCGCTTTGCAGCGTGCGTCTGCCGCCACGGGTGACGACCCAGGGCGTTACCGAGAGCGCGGAGGGGCTGGCGCCGGGCAACTGGCGGCGCGGCCACGTCTCGCTGGTCGGGGCCGGCCCTGGGGACCCTGAGCTGCTGACGCTGAAAGCCCTGAGGCAGCTGCAGCAGGCGGATATCGTCATCCACGACCGGCTGGTCAGCCAGGAGATCCTGGCCCTGGTGAGGCCCGATGCCAGGCGTTTCTACGTCGGCAAGGCGCGCTCCCGGCACAGTGTGCCCCAGGAAGGCATCAACCAGGCGCTGGTCGATTGGGCCAGGGCGGGCAACCGGGTGGTTCGGCTGAAGGGCGGTGATCCGTTCATCTTCGGCCGCGGCGGGGAAGAACTCGAGACGCTGGTCGCCGCCGGGGTCGAATTCGATGTCGTGCCGGGGATCACCGCGGCCTCCGGCTGCGCCGCCTATGCCGGCCTGCCGTTGACCCATCGCGATCATGCCCAGTCGGTGCGTTTCGTCACCGGTCATCTCAAGAACGGCAGTTGCGATCTCGACTGGCCGGCGCTGGCACGGGGCGGCCAGACCCTGGTCTTCTACATGGGCCTGGGTGCGCTGGCGCTGATTCGCGAACGCCTGGTGGCACACGGGCTGGACGCGGCCACGCCGCTGGCGCTGATCGAGCAGGGCACCACCGCCAACCAGCGTGTGCATCTGGGGACGCTGGCGCGGCTTCCGGACAGCCTCGCCCGACACCAGCCCCGGCCGCCGACGCTGATCGTCGTCGGCAGCGTGGTCGAATTGGCCTCGCGTCTCGACTGGTTCAAGCCGACCGATAGCGGCAGCCTGGGCTGGGTCGAGGGCAAGCACCCCACACCGCTCACCCGGGCCGACAGCGCCTGAGGCAATCCGCCACTGGCGGCCGCTGATCCTGGGCTCCCGGCCTCGTGGGGGGGCGGGACGGCAGGCGTCATCCTCCTCTCGGTCGACATCCTCGACGTTTCCATCGATAGATCAACCGGATAGCGGTCAGGTCGTCGTTGACGCCATCTTCCGGCGCTTCGACAATGAGAGCTCGCGACGGGGAGAGGCGCATGAACGTTGAGCAGTTGGATATCCGTGGCCACATGGCGCAGTTCGCGCCGTTCGACGATCTTCCCGATGCGCTGCTCGACCGTATCGCCGGCGAAGTCGAAATCCGCTATTTCCAGGCCGGCAGCGAGCTGCTGGTCAAGGACCAACCGATCGAATCGCTGTGGTACATTCGCAGCGGGGCGGTGGAGATGTACCAGCGCAGCGGCCGGCTTTTCAACCGTCTGAGCGAGGGCGACATCTTCGGCTACTCGGACCTGCTGCGCAGCAACCGCCGGGTGCGCTACCCGGTCAGCGCTATCGAGGACACGCTGATCTATTTCATCCCCGGCGATGTCTTCGAGACGATCTGCGACGAGGACGACGACTTTGCCGAGTTCGTGGAGACCGGTGGCCAACGTCTCAAGGTAACGGTGGAGCAACAGCGCGACGATAGCGGCCTGATGACGACCCGGGTGCGCAAGCTGATCAATCGACAGCCGCAGATGGTCGAAGCCTCCATGTCCCTGCAGCAGGCGGCATGGCAGATGCGCGATGCTAACGCCACCTGCGTGCTGGTGGTTGATGTCACCGAGACCCAGTCCGCCTATACCTTCACCGGCCCCGACGGCCGACACTGGCAGCTCAACGGCATTCTGACCGATCGCGATTTCTGCACACGCGTGCTGGCGGAGGGTAAGTCGGCCCAGACCCCGGTGGGCGATGTCATGTCGCGGAAAGTCATCGTTATCCAGTCCGATGAATCGGTCTACGAAGCGATGCTATGCATGTTGCGCAATCAGGTTCATCACCTGCCGGTACTACACCGTCGTCAGCCGGTCGGCGTGCTCCACCTCTCAGACATCGTCCGCCACGAGACTCACAGCAGCCTGTTTCTGGTCAACAACATCTTCGTTCAGAACACGCCCGAGCAACTGGCACGGCTGGCGCCGGAGGTTCGCACGGGGTTCGTGCGCATGGTCTCCGACGGTGCCAACTCCGAGATGGTCTGCCGGGCGCTGGCGACGATCGGGCGGGCGTTCACGCAGCGTCTGATCGAACTGGCGGAAGCCGAGTTGGGACCGGCACCGGTACCCTACTGTTTCATGGTGCTGGGCTCGATGGCACGGGAGGAGCCGACCATCAACGCGGATCAGGACAACGCGCTGGTGTTCGACGATCGCTACGACCCGGTTCGGCACGGAGAGTATTTCGAAGCCCTGGCCAGTTTCGTCTGCGACGGTCTCGCCGCTTGCGGTTACGCCTATTGCAAGGGCGATGTCATGGCGACCAACCCCCGCTGGCGCCAGCCGTTGCAGGTCTGGAAGGAATACTTTACCGAGTGGATGAACGAACCCAACGGCGAACGGCTGCTGCACAGTTCGATATTCTTCGATCTCGCGCCCGTGCATGGCGAGACACCCATGGTCGAAGCGTTACAGGATCTGATCGCCGATCTGGCACCGCAGCGACCGGTCTTTCTGGCGGCGTTGGCGCGCAACGCCAAGAATCGCACGCCTCCGCTGGGATTCTTTCGCCAGTTCGTCATGGAGCAGGATGGCGAACATCGCAAGTCGATCAACCTCAAGCGCCGAGGCACCGCGCCGCTGACCGACCTGGTTCGCGTGCATGCGCTGGCCTGCGGCTCCAAGGCGCAGAACAGCTTTGCCCGACTCGATGACATTGCCCAGACCAAACTACTGGCTGATGGTGTCACCGAGCGTCTGCGCTACGCCTTCGAGTTCATGTCGATGGTACGTATTCGCCATCAGGCCGATGCGATCGAGCGGAGTGCCGAACCCGACAATAGCGTCGATCCGGAGAACATCGGTAGCCGGGAGCGGCACCATCTGAAGGACGCCTTCGAGGCGATCAGCAACGCCCAGAAATTTCTGTCCTTCCGTTACACCATGCCGTCCAAGTCGGGTTCCTCCCAAACGGGCGCGTCCTCCTCAGGAGGCCCTGACAGCCAGGCTTCGCAGCGGAGCCGCCGATGACGTTACGTCCCGGCACGAGAGGGCAGAACCCGCCGACCTGGCCGGACTACATGGCCTCGCGCGCGCAGCAGGCTCGTGAACCCCGGTTGGTCAGCTTCTTCGCCGGGGGAACGCTGGACCCCGATACCCCAATCGGCGAGGCGCCGCTGGTGGCGATGGACTTCGAGACCACCGGTCTGGATAGCAGCCGTCACGACATCGTCAGTGTCGGGGTGATGCCTTTCACCCTGTCCCGAATCCGGCCGGCCGACGGCCGCTACTGGGTACTGTCACCGCGCCGCAAGCTGAGCGGCGAGTCGGTCGCTTTTCACCACATTACCCATGCTGAGGTGGCGGACGCTCCCGACTTCTCGGCGATCATCGATGACCTGTTGGCCTCGCTCGCCGGCCGGCTGGTCGTCGTGCACTATCGCCAGTTGGAACGGGCGTTCCTCGATGCCGCGATACGCGAGCGGCTGGGTGATGGCCTGCTGATGCCGATGATCGACACCATGTCGCTGGAAGCACGGATTCACCGGCAATCCTGGTGGGCGAGGCTGCGTCGTTGGGCGGGGCGACCGATGGCGTCGATTCGCCTGCACGAGAGCCGACAGCGCTACCATCTTCCTGCCTACACTGGCCATCATGCACTGATCGATTCGCTGGCGACGGCAGAGCTGCTCCAGGCGCAGATTCTCTACCACTACGACTGGGAGACGCCGGTCGGCGCGCTGTGGCGTTGAGCCGGATAGAGACAGGGCGCGACGAGCCTGGAAGCGAATGCAAAAAAGCGGGCGACTCTCTGAGCCGCCCGCTTTCATGATCCGCCGTTTAGAACGAGGTCGTCAGCCGCGAGGCTCGGATCGCAACCCCTGAATGATGGCGTAGCACGCTGCCAGAAGGACGATCGTGAACGGCAGGCCCGTGGTGATGACGGCTGCCTGAAGTGCCCCCAGGCCTCCGCCCAGCAGCAACGCGATGGCTATGGCACCTTCGATCAGAGCCCAGAACACGCGCTGTGGTGTCGGTGCATCGACCTTGCCGCCGGCGGTGATCGAGTCGATGACCAGTGAACCGGAGTCCGACGAGGTGATGAAGAACACCATGACCAGAACGATGCCGACGAACGAGGTGATCGACGTCAGCGGCAACTGGCTCAACATGGTGAACAACTGCAACGGCAGGTCGGCGTTCTTGACACCTTCGTAACCCTGGCTGACGAGCTGGTCGATCGCGGTGTCGCCGAAAGCGGTCATCCACAGCACGGAAACGATGGTCGGCACCAGTAGTACCGCGATCAGGAACTCACGAACGGTGCGGCCACGGCTGACACGAGCGATGAACATGCCGACGAACGGTGACCAGGAGATCCACCAGGCCCAGTAGAAGGCAGTCCAGCCATGCACGAAGTCGCTGTCTTCACGGCCAAACGGGTTGGAGAGCGCCGGCAGGTTCTTCAGGTAGGATCCCAGATTCTCCACGAAACCGGTGGCGATCAGCAGCGTCGGACCAACGAAGATCACGAACAGCAGCAGCAGGAACGCGAGGGCCATGTTGATCTGCGACAGGCGTTGTACGCCCTTGTCGACACCCAGCATGACCGACATGAGCGCGATGAGCGTGATGCCGATGATCAGCAGCACCATGGTCACATCGGTGTTGGGAATACCGAACAGGAAGTTGAGCCCGGCAGACGCCTGCGAGGCACCGAAACCGAGCGAGGTCGCCAGGCCGAACAGCGTCGCCAGTACGGCCAGGATGTCGATCACATGGCCCGGCCAACCCCAGATCCGTTCACCCAGGATCGGGTAGAAGATCGAGCGCATGGTCAGCGGCAGGCCCTTGTTGAAGGAGAATAGCGCCAGCGACAGGGCGACGACCGCGTAGATGCCCCACGGGTGCAGTCCCCAGTGGAAGATGGTGGAAGCCATCGCCAGCGATTGCGAGGCGGCCTGATCGCCTTGGGCACCGCCCAACGGCGCCCAGGAGTCACCTGTCACTGAAGTACCGTAATGGGTTATGGGCTCGGAGACGCCGTAGAACATCAGTCCGATACCCATGCCCGCCGCGAACAGCATGGCGAACCAGCCTGCGTAGCTGAAGTCAGGCTTGGCGTGCAGGCCACCGATTCTCACCCTGCCCAGCGGTGTGAAGATCAGCACGACGGAGAGCAGAACGAAGATGTTGGCGGCAAACAGGAACAGCCAGCTCAAGTTGTCGGTCAGGAAGCTCTTCGCCCCGTTGAAGATTGGGCCCATCTGATCCGGTAGCGCCAGCGTGATGATGACGAAGAACAGGATAAGCAGAGACGAGACCGAAAAGACCTTGCCATGCAGATCGACGTTGAGACCAAATTTATTGGTCTGAATATTGTCCTGGCCAATCACATAATCAGTATCGATGAGATTGGCGGGACCCTCTGGTGCCGGTATGCCTTCCTGCGGCGCATCCGGCTGATTGTTGGCGTCTTGAGCCACTAGCCGTCTCCATTCTTTGATGAGTCAGTTCGAGGTCGCACTCGCGTGGCGACGATTCCCTTGCGCTCCCTTGCGTCGTTCGGGCGTCGTGTCAGCACGTGCCCACCCGGTCCAGGCAGAGCACACAGTCTGGCGTATCCGCGGGAACACGCAAGTTTCCCAATTATCCTGAATCAAGTCGGTGCTTCCAACCGTCTCGGCAAGAATCCGGCAGTTCTTCGCCGCTGGTCGCGACCGATATCGCGATGATAGCGGCTTTCGATTCCCGATCCTGTTCTGACGACGACGTGAGGGATAGACCAAGGTCAGAGTGAAACGCACTGCTGTTGTCGCCTATAGTCGTAGTTGTATTTAAACGAATGTTTGAATCTCCGGGAGGGTTCGAATGGCTGACTATCGCGCGCCGCTCGTGGACATGCGGTTCGTCCGTGAAGAAGTGTTTCAGGCTGAGCAGGAGTGGCAGGCCATGCCGGCGACTGTCGATTTCAACGCCGAGCTCGCCGATGCCGTCCTCGAGGAAGCCGCTCGTCTGGCCGAAGCAGAGCTGTTTCCGCTCAATCCGCGTGGAGACGCCGAGGGCTGCGTGATGTCGGGCGGCGCGGTGACCACACCGGGCGGGTTTCGCCAAGCCTTTGTAGAGATGGCGCGGGGGGGATGGTGCGGCCTCGGCGGCAATCCTGCCTATGGCGGACAGGGCCTGCCGAAACTGCTGACCCAGGCCTTTGACGAATTGCTCTACGCCAGCAACACCGGCTTCGCGTTGTATCTGGCGCTCAACAACGGTGCTGGGCTGCTGCTCGACGCTTACGCCGACGACGCGGTCAAGTCCCGCTATTTGCCACGGCTATACGCCGGCGACTGGTTGGGCACCATGTGCCTGACCGAGCCGCACTGCGGCACCGATCTCGGATTGATCAGGACTCGAGCCGTGCCCAACGATAACGGCCGTTACGCGGTCACCGGCAGCAAGATCTGGATCACCGGCGGGGAGCATGACCTGACCGAGAACATCGTTCATCTGGTGCTGGCCAAGCTGCCGGATGCGCCCTCGGGCGCCAAGGGCATCTCGCTGTTCCTGGTGCCTAAACGCCGGGTACTGGACGACGGTTCGTTGGGGGAGCCGAACGGCGTTATTTGTGGTGGACTCGAGCACAAGATGGGGATCAAGGGCAGCGCGACCTGCGTGATGCATTTCGAAGGTGCCGAGGGAATCCTGATCGGCGAGCCCCATCAGGGCCTGGCAGCGATGTTCACGATGATGAACTACGAGCGGCTCTCGATCGGCATTCAGGGGCTTGGATTGGGCGACGTCGCCTATCAGAGCGCCATTGCCTTTGCCCGCGAGCGGCGTCAGAGCCGCGCGCCGGGTGCTGCTGCCGAGCCCGATCAGGCCGCCGATCCGATCCTGGTCCATCCGGACGTGCGGCGCATGGCACTCAACGCTCGTGCCTGGAACGAAGGCGGGCGACTGTTTGCCGCCTTCGTTGCCCGTGAACTCGATCGGGCCAAATATCATCCTGATGACCAAGTGCGCGGGGAGGCCGGGGATTTGGTCGCACTGCTCACCCCGGTAGCCAAGGCATTTCTGACTGATCGGGGCTTTGCGACCACGGTGGAGGCACAGCAGGTCTACGGCGGCAGCGGCTACTGTGTCGAATGGGGCGCCGAGCAGTTCGTGCGCGATGCGCGAATCGCGATGATTTACGAAGGTACCAATGGCATTCAAGCCATGGATCTGATTGGCCGCAAGCTGACGCGAAACCAGGGGGCCTACGTCGAGCGCCTTGCCGAGCGGGTCAGGGCGGATCTCGATGATGATGATATCGATACGCCGGAATTACGTCCGTTCCGGGAGGCGCTCGAGAGCGAGCTGACCCGGCTCGAGCGAGTCAGCGACGCCGTGATCGAGGCCGCCAGAGCGAATGCGGCAGCGCCGGGCGCGGCAGCCCATGACTACCTACACCTGTTGGGCTATGCGGTTTATACCTGGATGTGGTGGAAAGCGTCTCGCGCGGCGCAGCGAGGTCTGGCCCAGCAGGGGCCATCCGGTGATGATTTCTATCGAGCGAAGTTGATAGTGGGGCATCATTTCCTGACCCGCCAGTTACCGCATGTCGAAGCGTTGGAGCGCCAGATCGCCGCCGGGCCGTCTGGGCTGATGGCGCTCGACGCATCGTATTTTTGAGGGAGCTGTGGCGAGCGCGCCTGATTAGCTGAAACACCCATGTGCTTTTGTGGTGCATTCACCTTCCGTGGACGCGTTTTCATATCCATTGTGGTGCATTGCTTCGTCTGTGATGGCGAAGGTTGCACCAGTAAAGCAATAAGACGGTCGGTGAACGATTGTTTCGTGCACCAATAACGGCCGTTTCGTCGAATTTTGGCTACCTTTTTAGATTTTTGTATACAAGATTCTCGCAATCATCCATCAAGGCACGAAAAATGCATCGGGTTCTCCAGTCGAGATCCACGCCTGAGACCGGATCTCGATCATCAGGGATCATGACCAGGAGAATCCGATGACAACAATACCCCTCCGCAAGTGGATTGCCGGCTCCGGGCTGGCACTGGCACTCACCGGTTTCGGCCATGCCGCCATGGCGCAGGATGAAGGCCCGATACGTGTCGGCATTCTGCATTCGCTTTCAGGCACCATGGCCATCAGCGAGTCGACGCTCAAGGACGAAATGCTGATGTTGATCGACAAGCAGAACGAAGCCGGCGGTCTGCTCGGCCGCCAGCTTGAGCCGGTGGTGATGGACCCGGCATCGGACTGGTCGCTCTACGCCGAACAGGCGCGCGACATGTTGACCGGCGACGATCACGTCGACGTCATCTTCGGCAACTGGACGTCGGCCTCTCGCAAGGCGGTGCTGCCGGTGGTAGAGGAGCTCAACGGGCTGCTGTTCTACCCGGTGCAGTACGAAGGCGAGGAGTCCTCCGAGAACATCTTCTACACCGGCGCTGCGCCCAATCAGCAGGCAATTCCGGCCGTCGACTACTTGATGAGCCAGGGCGTCGAGCGCTGGGCGCTGTTGGGCACCGACTACGTCTACCCGCGCACCACCAACAAGATCCTCGAAGCCTATCTCAAGGCAAATGGCGTCGCCGACGACGACATCATGATCAACTACACGCCGTTCGGTTTCAGCGACTGGCAGTCGATCGTCTCCCAGGTCAAGGATTTCGGCAGCCAGGGCAAGAAGACCGCCGTCGTCTCGACCATCAACGGCGATGCCAACGTGCCGTTCTACAACGAACTCGCCAACCAGGGCATCTCGGCGGGCGACATTCCCGTCGTCGCGTTCTCTGTGGGCGAGCAGGAGCTGACCGGTATCGATACCGCACCGCTGGTCGGCCACATGGCGGCGTGGAACTATTTCATGAGCGTCGACAGCGATGCCAACTATGACTTCATCGACGACTGGGTCGCCTACACCGGCAATGACGAGGCGGTGACCAACGATCCAATGGAGGCGCACTACATCGGCTTCAACATGTGGACCCAGGCAGTCGAGAAAGCCGGGACCACCGATGTCGACGCGGTCAAGGATTCGATCATCGGCGTGACCGTGCCCAACCTCTCGGGTGGTGCCTCTACCATGATGCCCAACCACCACATCACCAAGCCGGTGATGATCGGCGAGATCCAGGACGACGGGCAGTTCAGCGTGGTCTGGCAGACGCCGACGACGGTTGCCGGTGATGCCTGGTCGGACTACCTGCCGGGTTCCAAGAACCTGATCAGTGACTGGAGAGCACCGCTGCGCTGCGGCAAGCTCGACGTCGAGTCGATGACCTGCGAAGACGGCCCGGGCGCCGAATGAAGCCAGGCCGCCGGCGCCCAGCGGGCGTCGGCGGCATCGAGCAGAACCTGGGGCGGACGCCGCACCGAAAGGGCGGTGTCGAGGAACGAAAATGACCAAGATTCAACACTCGGCAGGCCGCTTTCTGACGCGCCTGCTGACCCATTCCATGCTGCTGTGCCTGTTGCTGGCCTGCGGTCTGGGTATCGGTTCGGCGGCCTCGGCCGCCCCAGGCGAGCCCCAGGCGCAGGCAGAAGAAGAGCCACGAGCGCTGCTGGAAGCGCTCGACACGCGCAGCTTCGAGGACAAGGGCGACGCCGCCCAGGCGATCGCCGAGAGCGCCGCCGAGCAGAAGACCCGCTGGCTGCAGGCGCTACTCGACGGCCGCCTGGGCAAGGAGCGCCGCGGCGAGCGTTTCTATATCATCACCGATGATAGCGGCCGCGAGTGGCCGATCATCGATGCCATCACGTTCGAGGATGCCGGTACCGGCACGCGTCGCACGGTCGAGGCGTTCAAGATCAACAACGATCTGCGTACTCGCATCGAGGGATTGCTGGCCTCGCTCTCCCTCAACGCTGGCGATGAAGCCTCTCGGCTGTCGGCAGCGCAGCGCTTGGTCGGAGAGGTCACGGCCGGCAACGCCGATCGTGTGCGCGGGATGCGCGACGACGAAGAGAGCGATGCCGTCCGCGACCAGCTCGATGTCGCGCTGGCGCTCTACGATGTCCAGCAGGGCGACATCGAGGCGCTCGGCACCCTGCGCGGCAATCTCGATACGCGGGTGCGCAACACGTTGAGCTCGATCGCCGCCGGCGATTCCGAGCTTGCCGCCGAGGCGCAGTCGGTCCTTGGCGGCATCGAGAGCAAGCGCGCCTGGTACGACCGTGCACAGACGCTGTTCTTCGGCCTCAGTGCCGGTTCGATTCTGGTGCTGGCGGCGATCGGTCTGGCGATCACCTTCGGCGTCATGGGCGTGATCAACATGGCCCATGGCGAGCTGATCATGATCGGCGCCTATACCACCTGGATGATCCAGCAGGCGCTACCGGGGCAACCGGGGCTGGCGCTGGCGCTGGCCATTCCCGGCGGCTTTCTGGTCGCCGGTGCGTTCGGCGTGTTGATCGAGCGCACCGTGATCCGCTTCCTGAAAGGCCGTCCGCTGGAGACGCTGTTGGCCACCTTCGGCCTCAGCCTGATCCTGCAACAGCTGGTGCGCAGCGTGTTCTCGCCGCTCAATCGTCGGGTGACCTCGCCGGACTGGCTGCAAGGGGCGTGGCAGATCAACGAGGCGCTGTCGTTGACCCTCAACCGACTGGCGGTACTGCTGTTCTGTCTGGCGGTCTTTGCCGGCCTGTGGGCGCTGATGCGCTATACCCGACTGGGGCTGGAGGTGCGTGCGGTAACCCAGAACCGGGCGATGGCCCGCGCCATGGGCGTACGTGCCACCCGGGTCGACATGCTGACGTTCGGCCTGGGCGCCGGGGTCGCTGGGCTGGCGGGGGTCGCCCTGTCCCAGTTGACCAATGTCGGCCCCAACCTGGGCCAGAGCTATATCGTCGACTCCTTCCTGGTCGTGGTCTTCGGCGGGGTCGGCAACCTGTGGGGAACGCTGGTGGCCGGCATGTCTCTCGGCGTGATCAATCAGGTGCTGCAGCCCTGGGTCGGCGCGGTACTGGCCAAGATCATCGTGCTGGTTGGCGTGATCCTGTTCATCCAGAAGCGTCCGCAGGGCATCTTCGCACCCAAGGGGCGGACCTCATGACGACCCAAACCTTCCTGCACGAACGTGATCGGTCGCGTCAGGCGTTTCTGTCCCGCTCGACGCTGTTGACCAGCCTGGTGCTAATCGTCGGCATGCTCGTGGTGCTGGTATTGAACGCCTTGCCGGAATCGAGCGCCTGGCACGTCAGCAATGCGACGGTATCGCTGCTTGGCAAGTATTTCACCTACATGCTGCTGGCGCTGGCGGTGGATCTCATCTGGGGCTATCTCGGCATCCTCAGCCTGGGGCATGGCGCGTTCTTTGCCCTGGGCGGCTATGCGATGGGGCTCTATCTCAACGCGCAGACCTCACCGCTACCGGGCTGGCAGTCGATCATGACCTACTTCCCCGTGGCGGCGCTGGCGGTCCTGCTGGCGCCGGGTTTGCTGGCGCTGGTATTCGGCTGGCTGGCCTTCCGCTCCCGAGTCACCGGCGTCTACTTCTCGATCATCACCCAGGCGCTGACCTTCGCGCTGATGCTGGCGTTCAACCGTAACGAGATGGGCATGGGTGGCAGTACCGGGCTGACGCGTTTCTATGAGCTGCTGGGCTTTTCGCTCGCGAGCGAGGGCATGACCGTGGCGCTGTTCGTGGCATCCGGCATGGCCGTGCTGCTGGCGTTCTGGCTATGCCAGGCGATCACCGTGTCACGCCTTGGGCGGGTCAGCGTGGCGACCCGCGATGCCGAGGCGCGGGTGCGCTTCATCGGCTACCGGGTCGACCACGTCAAGCTGGCGCTGTTCGTGGTCTCGGCGATGATCGCCGGGGTGGCCGGTGCGCTCTATGTTCCCCAGGTGGGCATCATCAATCCCAGTACCTTCGCGCCGCTGTTCTCGATCGAGGTGGTGGTGTGGGTCGCGCTGGGCGGCCGGGCGACGCTCTACGGTGCGCTGCTCGGTGCCCTGGTGGTCAACTATCTGAAAACGGTGCTGACCGGGGTGATGCCGGATGCCTGGTTGTTCATTCTCGGTGGCCTGTTCGTGCTGGTCACGATGTTGCTGCCGCAGGGTATTGCCGGCGTGATCTCGACCTGGCGCGGGAAGCGTCGCGATGGCGAAAAGCAGGATCGACAGGAGGTGAGCGCATGAGCGTGATCGATAGCACTCGCTTCGACAGGTTGCGGGAATTCGCCCGTCCGGACCGCGTGTTCGATTTCATGGCGCCGGCGCAGTCGCCGGTGGATGTGCGCCATGGGCCGATTCTCTATCTCGAGGACGTCAGCGTCAGCTTCGACGGCTTTCAGGCCATCAATCGGCTCAACCTGACCATCGATGACGGCGAGCTGCGCTGCATCATCGGCCCCAACGGGGCCGGCAAGACGACGATGATGGACATCATCACCGGCAAGACCCGGCCGGATCACGGGCAGGTCTGGTTCGGCAGCCGCCACAATCTGCTGACGCTGGATGAACCGCAGATCGCCAATCTGGGAATTGGCCGCAAGTTCCAGAAGCCCACGGTGTTCGAGGCACTCGACGTGACCGAAAACCTGGAACTGGCGATGGCCGGGGAACGGCGGGTCTGGAAGACGCTGCTGGCGAGGCTAGACCACGAGGGGCAGGCGCGGATCGACGAGGTGCTCGAGACGATCGGTTTGAGCGGGGAGCGCTACCGCCTGGCCGGCGTGCTCTCGCATGGTCAAAAGCAGTGGCTGGAAATCGGCATGCTGCTGATGCAGCGACCGCGTCTGCTGCTGGTGGACGAACCGGTGGCGGGCATGACCGAGCCGGAAATGCATCGTACCGCCGCGCTGCTGACCCGGCTCGCCGGCCAGCAATCGGTGGTGGTCGTCGAGCATGACATGGGGTTCGTGCGTTCGATCGCGCGGCAGGTCACGGTGCTCCATCAGGGCAGCGTGCTGGCAGAGGGCACCATGGACGACGTGTCGAGCGATCCGCGGGTGGTCGAGGTCTATCTCGGCGGCGACGAGGAGGCGGCCTGATGCTGAGCGTGGAAAACCTGAATCAGTACTACGGCGAAAGCCATATTCTGCGCGACCTGTCGCTGGAGGTGCCCGCTGGCCGCTGTACCTGCGTGATGGGGCGCAACGGCGTCGGCAAGACGACCCTGCTCAAGGCGATCATGGGCGAGGTGGCCGTGCGCGGCGGGGAGATTCGCTTCGATGGCGAGGAACTGCTCAAGCGCCGCCCGGAAGCGCGGGCCGGCTTGGGTATCGGCTACGTGCCTCAGGGGCGTCAGATATTCGCCACCCTGAGCGTGGAGGAAAACCTGAAGATCGGGCTGCCGTCGCGGCGGGTTCGCGGCCAGGAGAAGCGCGTCCATAAGATCCCCGAGCGTATCTACGAGCTGTTTCCGGTACTCAAGGAGATGCGCTATCGTCGAGGCGGGGACCTTTCCGGTGGGCAGCAGCAGCAGTTGGCGATTGGCCGGGCGCTGGTGCTCGACCCGAGACTGTTGATTCTCGATGAGCCCGGCGAGGGCATTCAACCCAATATCGTTGCCCAGATCGGGGAGGTCATTCGCAAACTGAACCGCGAGGATGGCCTGACGGTGCTGCTGGTCGAGCAGAAATTGCCGTTCGCGCGAAAATACGCCGACGCCTTCGTGATCATGGATCGCGGACAGAAAGTGGCCGAGGGAGAGATTGCGTCATTGAGCGACGATCTGATCAAGCGACACCTGACGGTATGACGGCAGCAACGTCATCTCCGTTGCGGCGTGAGGGTGCGATGAGTGCGGGAGATTCCGGGCATCGCTTCGATGCCGGGCGTCGTTGGGAGGCCTCGCTGTCGTTGGTGTTCGCGGCGCGTCTTTCCGGTGCGGCCGAGGCGACGCGGACGCGCCTGATCCGGGCCCGGCATCATGGCCCCTTGCGCGTCCAGCGGCCGTTCTACCCGGAGCAGCGCCAGATCGATCTGGCCGACCCCTGTCACGTCTACCTGCTGCATCCGCCGGGTGGGCTGGTCAGCGGCGATGCCCTGAAGATCGGCGTGAACGTCGAGGCATCGGCGCATGCGGTGCTGACCACGCCTGCGGCGACCAAGCTCTATCGGGCGGACAGTTACGGCGTGGTCTGGTCGCAGACCAATCGGCTCGAGGTCGAGGATGGTGGCATCCTCGAGTGGCTACCCCAGGAGACCATCGCCTTCGATGGCTCGCGGGGCGAACAGCGTACTGAGATCGCCTTGCACGGGGAGGCGCGCTGCCTGGGGTGGGAAATCATGGCGCTGGGGCGCCCGGCGAGCCATCTCCCGTTCGAGAGCGGCCGCATCGAGCAGCGCTTCCAATTGACCCGGGATGGCCGACCGCTATGGCTCGAGCGTCAGCCGCTGGATCCGGTGCACCCGCGCTTTGTCGGCCGCTGGGG
Source organism: Salinicola corii (assembly GCF_008298015.1). Lineage (GTDB taxonomy): Bacteria > Pseudomonadota > Gammaproteobacteria > Pseudomonadales > Halomonadaceae > Salinicola > Salinicola corii. Next base: position 654,686 of record NZ_VTPX01000001.1, read on the forward strand.
GCAGGGCGAGGCGACGGTGCAGGCCACACTGTGGGCGGCGGGCCTGCCGGACCCCGGGGCGGCGGTGACGACCGTCAGAGCGGCGTTGCCGGCGAATCCGAGCTGGGCGGTGACGCAGCGTCATGACGTGCTGCTGTTGCGTTACCTGGGCGGTTCTCGCAATGAAGCCTGGGCCCTATGCTGCGCTGCCTGGCACGCGCTCAGGCCGTTGCTTGCCGGGCGCGCCGCTTGCGAGCCGCGCATCTGGCGGACGTGACAATCGAGTTTCGTAGCGTCTCTTTACAGCGCCCCGAAGCCGGTGGCGCTTTCGTAGCTTGAAGCTCGAACGGCTGAACATTGAAAAACGCGAAACACCAGGGAGCAGTCGCGATGGAATTGACCCCGAGAGACAAAGATAAGCTGCTGCTGTTCAGTGCCGCCCAGTTGGCCGAGCGGCGGCGCGCCCGCGGGCTCAAGCTCAACTATCCGGAAGCGATGGCACTGATCAGTTTCGAGATTCTGGAAGGCGCGCGGGATGGCAGGAGCGTGGCCGACCTGATGGGTTACGGGCGCGAGATACTGACTCGAGAAGACGTCATGGAAGGGGTTGCCGAGATGATCCACGAAGTGCAGGTCGAGGCGACGTTCCCGGATGGGACGAAGTTGGTGACGGTCCACGATCCTATCGTCTGACGTGGCTGTGCCCGGTCAGGCCGTGCCAGTTGCGCTCTTCGACGCTTGCCGCCGGCCCTGACCTTCTCGCGTCGGGTCGGAAAGTGGCAATTGGCAGCCCACGCGTCGCTCATACGATGAACAACCTATGACAAGGGAAAATCGATGATTCCCGGTGAAACGCAGATTCAGGATGGCGAGATCGAGCTCAATGCCGGCCTCGAGACGATCACGGTGGCGGTGGCCAATACCGGCGACCGGCCGGTGCAGGTCGGCTCCCACTATCACTTTGCCGAGACCAATCCGGCGCTGGTCTTCGACCGCGTCGCCGCGCGCGGCTATCGTCTCGACGTGCCCGCCGGTTCGGCGATCCGCTTCGAGCCAGGTCAGAGTCGCGAGGTGACGCTGGTGCCCTACGTGGGCGAGCGAAGGGTCTACGGTTTCCGTGGCGATGTCATGGGTGCGCTGGATGGTGCCGAGAATCACGGGGGGGGAGCGAACTAATGGTCAAGATCACCCGGCAGGCGTACGCGGACATGTACGGCCCCACGGTCGGCGATCGTGTGCGCCTGGGCGATACCGAGCTGTGGATCGAGGTGGAGCGCGACGCGACGGTCTATGGCGACGAGGTCAAGTTCGGTGGCGGAAAGGTCATTCGTGACGGCATGGGCCAGAGTCAGCGTCACGATGGCTCGGTCATGGATACCGTCATCACCAACGCCCTGATTCTCGACTGGTGGGGTGTGGTCAAGGCGGATGTCGGCCTGCAGAAGGGCCGGATCGCGGCGATCGGCAAGGCCGGCAATCCCGACGTGCAACCGGGCGTCGATATTGTCATCGGGCCGGGCACGGAGATCATCGCGGGGGAGGGCAAGATCCTCACCGCTGGCGGCATCGACGCGCACATTCACTTCATCTGCCCGCAGCAGGTCGAGGAAGCGCTGATGAGCGGTGTCACAACGATGCTGGGCGGCGGCACCGGTCCGGCGACAGGCACCAACGCCACGACCTGCACGCCGGGCGAGTGGCATCTGGGCAAGATGCTGCAGGCGATCGACACGCTGCCTATGAACATCGGCCTGCTCGGCAAGGGCAATGCCAGCCTGCCCGAGGCGCTGGAGGCGCAGATCGTGGCCGGGGCGATCGGGCTCAAGCTGCACGAGGACTGGGGCACCACGCCGGCGTCGATCGACAATTGCCTGAGTGTGGCGGAGCGGTACGACATCCAGGTCGCGATCCATACCGATACGCTCAACGAGTCCGGTTTCGTCGAGGACACGATCGCCGCGTTCAAGGAGCGCGGCATCCATACCTATCACACCGAAGGCGCGGGCGGCGGCCACGCCCCGGACATCATCACTGCCTGCTCGAAGGATTACGTGTTGCCATCGTCGACCAACCCGACCCGGCCCTACACCGTCAACACCATCGATGAGCATCTCGACATGCTGATGGTGTGCCATCACCTCGACCCAAACATTCCGGAAGACGTGGCCTTTGCCGATTCACGCATCCGCCGCGAGACCATCGCCGCGGAAGACATCCTGCATGATATGGGCGTAATCTCGATGATCGCGTCGGACTCCCAGGCCATGGGGCGCGTCGGCGAGGTGGTCTGCCGCACCTGGCAGACCGCACACAAGATGAAGGTACAGCGCGGCCTGCTGCCGGAAGACGAAGCGCTGGGGGCGGACAATTTCCGCGCGCGTCGCTATATCGCCAAGTACACCATCAACCCGGCGCTGACTCACGGCATCGCTCACGAGGTCGGATCGGTGGAGGTTGGCAAGCTGGCCGATCTGGTACTGTGGAGTCCGGTATTCTTTGGGGTCAAGCCGGCATTGATCGTCAAGGGCGGCATGATCGCGGCGGCGCCGATGGGCGACGCCAACGCCTCGATCCCGACGCCGCAGCCGGTCCACTACCGGCCGATGTTCGGGGCGTTCGGCAAGGCCGCCAGCGCGACCCGCTTCAGTTTCGTCAGCCAGGCGGCACTGGATGTCGGTATCAAGGCGCGACTGGGACTGGAGAGCGAACTCTCGGCGGTCAGGCAGGTGCGTGGCGTTCGCAAGAAAGACATGAAGCTCAACGACGCCTGTCCGCAGCTGACCGTCGATCCGCAGACCTACGAAGTGCACGCCGATGGCGAACTGCTGAGCTGCGAGCCGGCGACCGAGCTGCCGCTGGCTCAGCGTTATCATCTATTTTGATTCGACTATTCATCCGCCGGCCGGGCTAGTTTTCGGTTATCTATTTCAAGGTCATCCCGAGCCCCGTATCGGCCATCATGAGGCAGACAGACATGTGGAAATTGATTGAGCGGCTGGAGGCGACATCCGATGCCGTCGCTGTCGATAGCGTGACGCTACCGTTCGAACTGCGAATGCGGGGAAGACTGAAGGCCGTCAGCGACAGCGGCCGCGACATCGGGCTCTTTCTGGATCGCGGACCGGTGCTTCGCGACGGTGCGTTGCTGCGCGCGGAGACCGGGGAAGTCGTCGAGATTCGCGCCGCCGCCGAGCCCGTCGTGACGGCATTGATCCCTTCTGGTCTGGCGCTGGCCAGGCTCTGCTACCACCTGGGTAACCGTCACGTACAGCTGGCGATCGGCGAAGACGAGGAGACTGGCTGGGTACGCTTCCCGCCGGATCACGTTCTCGAGGCGTTGGCCGCACGATTGGGTGCGACGCTGGAGCGCCACAAGGCGCCATTCGACCCCGAACCAGGGGCCTACGCCGAAGGGCTGGGCCATGGACATGGGCATGACCACCATCACGGTTCCGCGGAAGGTCACGCTCAGGTATACGATTTTCAGCATCACCGTTCCTGGCGACAGGGCCACAAGCATGAGCATTAATGGGTGATGGTCGAGTCGACACGCGACCCGCTGGCCCTGATGGGGTTGATGCAACTGGTCAGTCCGGCCCTGCCGATCGGTGCCTTTGCCTGGTCCCAGGGGCTGGAGAGCGCCATCGAACTGGGTTGGGTGAGTGACGAGCAGAGCTTGCGAGAGTGGCTGGCCGGTGTTCTGCAGGATGGCCTGACAGTGTGCGAACTGCCGGTTCTGGCCAGGCTTCAGCAGGCCTGGGCGAACGAGGATCGAGAAGCGCTGCAGCACTGGAATGACTGGCTCCAGGCTAATCGCGAGACCGCCGAACTGGCGGATGAGGATCTGCGTCTGGGGCAGGCACTGGCTCGGCTATTGGGCGACCTGAAGGTGTTGCCGGCCTCCGGCTGGCTACCGCCGCGGCCCGCCTACGTCACGCTTTTCGCCTGGATGGCCCACCGGCGCGGGGTCGTCGTCGGCGATGCCCAGCTCGGCTTTGCCTGGGCATGGCTCGAGAACCAGCTCGCGGCGGCGTGCAAGACTCTCCCGCTGGGGCAGACAGCGGCACAGCGGCTCATCGAGCGGCTGCGGCCCGAACTGGCCACGGCCGTCAGCGCCGCCAACGTATTGACAGATGCCGAGTTGGGACCGGTGCTGCCGGGTTTGGCACTGGCGAGTGCACTACACGAAACACAATATTCGCGGCTGTTCCGCAGTTGAGGGTTGGCAAGGAGGAGGTGAGTACGATGAAGCACTGCTTACGCGTGGGCGTCGGTGGTCCGGTAGGGTCGGGAAAGACGGCGCTGCTCAAGCAGCTCTGTCTGGCATTGCGCGACCATTACGAGATCGCGGTGGTGACCAACGACATTTACACCCGCGAGGACGCCGATTTTCTGCTTCGGCACGATGCGCTGGCCGCGGATCGTATCATTGGCGTGGAAACCGGGGGCTGCCCGCATACGGCGATTCGCGAGGACGCCTCGATGAATCTGGCAGCGATCGACGACCTTCATGCGCGCCATCCGGCGCTGGAGCTGGTTCTGGTGGAGTCCGGCGGCGATAACCTGGCCGCCACCTTCAGTCCCGAACTGTCGGATCTGACACTTTACGTGATCGATGTTTCCGCCGGCGATAAGATTCCGCGCAAGGGCGGGCCGGGGATTACCAAGTCCGACCTGCTGATCATCAACAAGATCGACATTGCCGACTACGTCCACGCCTCGCTCGACGTCATGGAGCGTGACGCCAAGAAGATGCGCGGTGAACGGCCCTTCGTCTTCGCCAATCTGCATGACGGCATCGGTGCCGAAACCATCGTTCGTTTCATTCTCGACCGTGGCATGTTGCCCGAGCGGCGCGGCGATGCGCGTCGCGCCATCCAGGACCAGGCGCTGCTGAGCGCCAACTGATTTCTCGTTTTACATTCAATTCAAGGAGATTCGTCATGACCGCATCAACTCTCCCGGCTCGTTGCCTGGCCTGGCTGTCCGCGCCGTTCATGCTGTTGGTCGCCTCGGCGGCCATGGCTCACCCCGGCGCGCTGCCGCATACTCATGGGGGCAGCTTCCTGGCCGGATTGATGCATCCGCTATCGGGACTCGACCACCTGCTCGCCATGCTGGCTATCGGCTTGTGGAGCTGCCGCCAGTCCTCGACGCTGCGCCGCGCCATGCCGCTGCTGATTGCGCTGGGCATGGTCGCGGGGGCAGGGCTGGCCTGGGCTGGCGTGCCGCTACTCGGTGTCGAATTCGGTATCGCCTCCAGCGTCCTGCTGGCGGGCGTGATGCTGGCCTGTCTGGTCAAGCTGCCCACCGCGGTCGGGGGCACCCTGGTCTTTGCCTTCATCCTGTTGCATGGCCATGCTCACGGTAGCGAGCTGGCTCCCGGGGCATCGGCGGCGCTCTACGCCGTTGGCTTTGTCATCGCCAGCGTTGCTATCACGGTGGTCGGCCGTCTGGTAGGCAACTGGTTGATGCAGCGCGACAGCCGCTGGTTGCGCGGTATCGGTGCCGCCATCGCCGCTGCGGGTGGGGCGCTCTTGCTGGGTTGAAGCCGTATGGGGCTCTACACCCGTTTTCAGGACATCGGCGTACATGGGGATAGGCGGCCATAACTGCCATGGGCGGCAGTGCACCTAAAACAGCACCGATCAGGTAACACCCCCCAGAAAAGGGCAACACCGCTGCCATGCGGCCCACGATGGATAATGGCGCCTCCATGAGTGGAGCGACCAGGAAGGTGCTGCTGGCAAGGATTTCGTCAGTGGTGAACCCTTCAATACGGAGGCACCGCCAGAAGTCGAAACCAGAGTTCGTGTCGACGACAAGTCGTCTCGTCCTTTCGAGATAGGGTATCGATCGTTTGAGACCGCTACGGCGGTCTTTTTTGTGCGCTGCGTCCGGTGGTCTAGTTGTCCCCGACGCCGCAAGCGGGTCGGTCAGGTCCCGTTCTGCGGGGGCCTGATCCGGCGATAGCCGGCGTTGATGAAACAGTATCCACCGTAAGCGATCAGGCCGACCGCAGCGGTGCCCAGGAGCCAGTCGTTGAAGGCGTTGCGTGGGGCCGAGGGAACCAATTCCGGAATGACAGGTAATAGTTAGTGCGGTAACTTAATTTGTCTTTAAGAATCACTGTTTCCTAATCCTGTCCGATGCCCTGGCATTGGTTACGAGCAGATCAAATGTCACCTGTCTTCTGTCATCACTGGTCGTCTATGACCCCATACGAGGCGTCGCTGCATGCCTATCCCGAAAAACGAGAGCGCAGGATGCGTCTCAAGCTCTGGGGGCGAATGTTGATACAGACTCGGCTCTATCGAGAATTGATGGTTGGGCTCGATGCCGATCAATTGTTGCAGGCAGCCGTTGCCAGACGCCGAACCCTGTTGGTAAAGCCATTTCGGACTTATATCACTACGCGTTACACGGCGCGCCAACGCCTGGAGCATCTCCTCGGGCACTACGCGCTGCAGCGGCAGTATCTCGGCGACTCACTCTCCGCAAGCGTTCTGGACGGGATTGGCTTGCCGCTAATGCGCCTGACCGTCGGCGATCAGGCCGTCGATTTCGTGCTTGGCTACAGGGGGCTGCACGATCGCGAGGGTGAACTCATGCTGATGCTGCTCGATGGCTTGAGTGGCAAGCGTCTATATAGTGCGGCCTTTTCGCTGATGAGCGACCCGGGCGGCACCGCCTCGTTGTGCCTGGGGACCCTGCAGGGAAATCGCGACCAGGCTGATTGGATCAAGGCGTTTGCCCGTCAATATCACGGACTGCGTCCTCAGGCTTTCATGCTCGAGGCGCTATTGATGTTGGCGCGAATCTGGGGAGTGGCGGGTTTGGTCACGGTGGACAACGCGCATCATGTCTATCGGGCGCGAAAGCGGACCGCTGCCAAGCGTCGCTTTGATCTGGACGCGCTGGTCGCGGGTTTTGGCGGCAAGGCCTCCGCCGATGGCTGGTTTCGCCTGGGACTGGATGATGGGCGACGGTCGATCGAGGAGATCGCCTCGCGCAAGCGCAGCCAATATCGCAAGCGTTACGCTTGGTTGGCGTCGATGGAGACACAGCTAGGCGAGCGTCTGGCCCCGACAGAACCGGCGATATCCTGCCCCGGTTCGAGACGGCGCGAGGAGAGTCATACGGTGGTCGGTTAGACGACGTTCGCTGCCAGGATCTTGCGCAGAAACTGCTGCGTACGCTCGTCCTTGGGATGGCTGAACAGCTCGGCGGGCGGCGCTTGCTCGATGATGCGACCCTGATCCATGAACACCACCCGATCGGCGACCTCGCGAGCGAACTGCATCTCGTGAGTGACGACGATCATGGTCTGGTGCTCCGCCGCGAGTTGTTTCATCAGGCCTAGCACCTCTTCCACCCACTGCGGATCCAGCGAGGATGTCGGTTCATCGAACAGGATGACCTCTGCATTGGCTGCCATGGCTCGACCGATACCCACGCGCTGTTGTTGCCCGCCGGATAGAGCGGCAGGGTAGGCGTCGGCCTTGTCGGCCAGTCCGATCCGCTCGAGAATTTCCCTCGCCCTGGCGTACGCCTCGCGCTTGGCAATGCCATCGACCACGATCATGCCTTCGGCAATGTTCTGCAGTGCGGTCTTGTTGGCGAAGAGAGCATAGTTCTGAAACACGAAGGCGGTACGCCGCCGCAGGGCCAGGATCTGTTCACGCGTCGCGCTCGTGGCATCGAGGCTGAGATCGCCGATGGTCAACTGGCCGGCATCGGGCGTCTCCAGGAAATTGATGCAGCGCAGCAGCGTGGATTTGCCGGTGCCCGAGGGCCCGACGATCACGATGATCTCGCCGCGCTCGAGATGAAGATCGATATCGTCGAAGACGACGTGACTGCCGAATTGCTTGCGGATGCCCTTGAGTTCGATCATCGCTGATAAGCCCGGTTGAGTCGTTGTTCCAGCCATTTCTGCACCCACGAGAGTGCCTCGACCACGATCCAGTAGATGACCGCCACGACCAGAAAAGCCTCGAAGTAGAGAAAGCTGCCGGCGGCTTCCTTCTGGGTGGCACCCATCAGCTCGGTGACGCCGAGCGTGAAGGCCAGCGAGGTCGACTTGATCATGTCAATGAAGTAGTTCATCAACGTCGGCGTTGCCACCCGGGTTGCCTGGGGCAGCACGATTCGACGCATCAGTTGCGCCCGCGTCATGCCGATCGATAGCGCGGCTTCGGTCTGGCTACGATCGATCCCCACGATAGCCGCTCGGATCGACTCCGCCATATAGGCGGAGAAGTGGAGCGTCAGACCGAGAATCGTGGCGGTGATGCCGTTGATCGCCACCAGAAAGGTCAGCACCTGAGGGAGCCCATAGTAGAACAGGAACAGTTGCACCAGCAGTGGCGTGCCGCGGAAGAAGGAGATGAAGAGAAGGGCGAAAGCGTTGAGGCCGGGAAGCCGGGTCACGCGAATGACCGCCAGAAGGCAGGCCAGTATCAGCGCACAGGCCATGCCTGCGGCGGCCATCTCCAGTGTGAGGGGCAGGTAGCCTAGAAGAATGGGCACCAGGCCCAGCATGTAGTCGAAATCGAGTGCGTGCATAGTGCTTGGCGCTCCGCGCTTGGCGACCTCAGATAACGGAAAGGCCCATGGCGCCGATCAGCGCCATGGGCCATCGAAGCGAAACGGCGATCAGGGCTGGGTAATGTCGGACCCGAACCACTTCTCCGAAATGTCGCTCAACTTGCCGTTGTCACGCAACTTGGCGAGCGCGTCGTCGATTCTGCTCTTCATCGCCTTGCCCGCCTCGTCGTCGCGGAACGGATAGGCATTCTCGATGCGGGAGAAGGGCTGCCCGGCCAGTTGCAGCGGCAACGGCTTGTCCTTGATCACCTGCGTGGCGCTCACACGGTCCATGACGAAGGCATCGGCGCGGCCCAGGGCGACGTCCTGCTCGATGTTGGAGTCATACGTCTTGATATCGATGTCATCGGCATACGGCAGCTCATTCAGCAACTGCTCGTAGTTGGAACCGAGGTTCACCGCGACCGTCTTGCCCTTGAGATCCTCGACCCCATGAATGGCGTCGTTGCCTTTGCGAACCACCACCTGGGCACCGTCATAGACATAGGGCTGGCTGAAAAGATACTTCTTCCGGCGCTCCGGCGTGATGGTGATCTGATTGGCGATGGTATCGATTCGGTTGGAGTCCAGCATACCGGCCAGGCCGGAGAAGCTGGCGGTCACGAACTCGACGTCGTCGCCGGTGATCTCACCGATCGCGTTCATGAGGTCGACCTCGAACCCCTTGAGTTCGTCGCGCTCGACGTAGGTGAAAGGGTAGTACCCTCCCGACATGCCCACTCTCAAGGTGTCGGCCTGTGCCAAGGTTGCACCCAGCGATGCGGTGAGCCCTAGCGCGAGAGCCAATGTGGCCTGTCGGAGAGACGCCATTGCAATCGATCGTGTTGTCATGAGCGAAGAGATTCCTTGAGAAGGTTGTGGGAACGTCGCCTTTGGACGCGCTCAATCTGGAGATAGAATAGCGCAATTCTGAAATAGGTAATAAGAAAAATAATTTATATGCCCTTTTGTTTGGCGCTATCGTCGACATGCCGAAACCGTGGCGGTGGACGGTCGCATCGGGCCGCATTCCGTGTCAGTAACTGAAACCAATCTATACTTGGCTTTGCCGTTTGTAATGTATTGATCTAACATTTGCGCGATTCTTTCTGTGAAGGCTGCTGCAGGGACGTGACCAAGGGATGTACGCTTCGCGTTGGTTAGTGGCATGGGCTAAGGAACGAGCCGACAGGCTCAAGAGCGCGGGAAGTATCGGCGCATGACCGTCAGCAGTGTTATGCGGCCTCTTTCGCCACCGGCATTGAGGTTCATGACGCGGGGGGTGGCAAGTGTCTCGGGAAAACCGGCGTCCTTCCGTCGGTTTTCTTCTTCAATCTCGATTGCCAACCTTCGACAGCCCATTCTTTTGAAATGCTTGACCGATGGAAAACCCTTGTATAATTTTTATTCGTTAGCTGACTCACTGCACCCGTGGATGGAGCCAAGGATGCAAGAGCTGAGTCGGAGCCACAGTCAAGGAACACTGTCGGCCCGTTGGATTCAGGGAGATGAAAGCAGGGCTCAAGCGTTACCGTGAACTCGTTCCGTCAGGATGACGAAGATATAAGGCAGGACGCCCGGGTTCAGCGGTTGATGCAAGGGCGGGCCTAGAGGCCCGCCTTTCGTGTTTCCGGGCCCCGAGGCAAGTTAGATACCGTCTGTGATACAAACTGGGTTATATCGCCGGCTATGGTTCTCGCTTACATTGGCGTTTCTGCGATCCCGGCAGGCAGTAGCACGCCCATCTGTCAACTCGACGGCTGAATCGTCCTTGGAAGTCCGGAGGGCTGCCGACCCGGCTTCGGGAACGATAGGTTATTAATACGGCAGGAATTCGATGGTGCGGATGGGGAGACTCGAACTCCCACACCTTTCGGCACTAGAACCTAAATCTAGCGTGTCTACCAATTCCACCACATCCGCATTCTGGCAGGCGCGCTTATTGTACTGTCGCCTTCATCGATGTCAATCGTTGCGCCCTGCGCATCGGTCAGCGCTCGCTACCGCTTCAGTTTTCACCGTCGTGGTCGACATGATGACTGAACGGGGCGAGGAAGAGTCGATGCTGCGATGCCTGGAACTCATGTGGCCGCTGACCCGCAGGTCACTGAACGGGTTCAACACGCAACTCAAAAGAGCGTTGCCGGGTTACTGCGCCTTTTGCAGTGTCGCCGCCGAGGGCGGGCAGTCCTGGTGCCCCGACTGTTTCGCCGACATGCCCTGGAATCACGGCGCCTGTGAGCTCTGCGCCGAGCCGCTGCCGACCGCGCACGTCGGGACGCTTCGCCCGCGCCAGTGTGGGCGATGCCTGAAACGTCGACCGGCGCAGACGTCGTCATGGGTACCGCTGCGCTACGAGTCGCGGGTGACGCGCCTGGTTCAACGCTACAAGTTTGCGGCGGATCCTCGGGCAGGAGAGGTGTTGGTACAGCTGATGCTGGCATCGCTGGATCACGCTCCCGAGCTGGGGGCGGCCATGATCGGAGTGCCGGGGCAACATGAGCGCACGCGGGAATGCGGGTTCGATCACACCGCCTGGTTGACCAGACGCCTGGCAGCAAGATTGGCGCTACCGGTGATCGTGGCCGAGCGGGTGCGGGAGACGCCTTCCCAGCGGGGATTGGATCGACTTTCTCGCCGCCGCAACGTGAAACGCGCGTTCGTCGTCAATCGATCGCTGCCAGCAGCGGTCACGATCGTCGATGATGTCATGACGACCGGCGCCACGCTGGATTCGCTGGCCAAGGCTTGTCGAGACGCCGGCGCAGAGCGGGTGACAGCGGTGGCTTTCGCCCGCACGCCGTCGGCGCGAATCTGATAGCATGCGCGCAAGCCTGCCGCTGCTAGCCGAGGTTCGTATGAGCGCCGTTTCCCTGCATCCGTTCGAGACACTGACGCCACAGCGAGTGGTCGAGGCCGTCGAGTCTCTGGGGTTCTGGCTGCCAGGCGAGCCGTTCGCCCTCAACAGCTACGAGAACCGCGTCTATTCATTGACCGATGACGACCGCCGTCGCTGGGTGGTGAAATTCTATCGCCCGGAGCGATGGAGCGACGAGCAGATACTCGAAGAGCACGCTTTCCTCCAGGCGCTTGCCGCGGCGTCGGTGGCGGTCGGCGCCCCGTGGGAAAGCGCCGAGGGCAACACCCTGCATCATTTCGAGGGTTTTCGCTTCGCGCTGTTTGCGCATGTGGTCGGCCAGGCGCCGGAACTCGAAAATCCCTCCCATCTGTTTGCGCTCGGCGAGCTGATCGGCCGAGTTCACGAGATCGGTGCCCGCCAGCCTTTCCGTCATCGCCTGCGACTCGACCTGAACGTCATGGTCGACGAAAGCCGACGCCGCGTCCTCGAGGCTCGCTGGCTGGATGCGCGACAACGGCGCCTTTATGGCCAGGTCATCGACGCCCTGGTGCCGCTGCTGGCGGAGCACGCCTGGCCCGAGAGTGCGCTCCAGCGGGTTCACGGCGATTGCCACCTCGGCAACATGCTGGGACGGGACGAACGGTTCTCTCTGGTCGATTTCGATGACTGCCTGATGGCGCCGGCGGTACAGGATCTCTGGATGCTGCTGACCGCGCAGTCGCCGGGGGAGTGGCAGATGCAGTTGTCCGAGATCATCGAAGGCTACGAGATGACCCGGGAGTTCGATCGGCGCCAGCTCGATTGGATCGAGACGCTGCGCACGCTGCGCCTGATTCGCCATAGCGCCTGGGTAACGGCGCGCTGGGAGGACCCCGCCTTCCCCCGGGCATTTCCCTACGTCGCGGAGAGCGGTTACTGGGATCAGCATATCCGTGATCTGGAGCAGCAGCGTGTGGCACTCGACTCGCCGCGCTGGCTCGCCTGAACCCGTCATGAGTCGGTGCCGAGATAGTGATGCCGGTGCAGTTTCGCTAGAATCGGCCCTCACCGAGAGTGGGGCCGGAGCGGTCGCGGTGGCGAGCGTGTTCGATCGATGATAACGATAGACAAGGCAGCAACATGACAGAGCAACTGGCAGGCCATTATCACGGCATTCTGGAAAAGCTGGGGGAGGATCCCCAGCGTGAAGGCCTGCGCGACACCCCGATGCGTGCCGCCAAGGCGATGCAGTTCCTGACCCAGGGTTACAGCCAATCGCTGGAGGAACTGGTCAACGGTGCGGTTTTCGCTTCCGACACCGACGAAATGGTGCTGGTGAAGGATATCGAGATGTACTCGATGTGCGAGCACCACGTGCTGCCTTTCATCGGCAAGTGCCATATTGCCTATCTGCCCCAGGGAAAAGTGCTGGGGCTGTCGAAATTCGCGCGAATCGTCGACATGTACGCGCGTCGACTGCAGATTCAGGAACATCTGACCCGACAGATCGCAGAAGCGGTGATGCAGGTGACCCAGGCGCGCGGTGTTGGCGTGGTGATCGAGGCCCAGCACATGTGCATGATGATGCGGGGGGTTGAAAAGCAGAACTCCAGCATGAAGACATCGGTGATGTTGGGCAGCTTCCGCAAGAATCAGACCACGCGCCAGGAGTTTTTGATGCTGGTCAACGGTCGCTGAGGACCGTTTTGCCTGACCCCGCTCGGGCTCCCGATAACCGGTTCCATATGGATAGCCGCAAGGACAGCAGGATGGACGGTCGCCTTTCCCATTTCGACGATGAAGCGCAGGTCGGAGAGATCGAGTGCAACGATGGCAAGCGCTATGCCTTCGACTTCTCCCAATGGCGCGGTCGCGGCCTGCCGAGCGCCGGAACGCCAGTGCGCTTCGAACTCCGCGGCGGTCGGGCCATTCAGGTTTTTAATCGCCCCGAGGCCCAGCGAGGTGCCAGTACCACCCGTGACGTCAACGGCAAGACTCGGCGCAAGGTACTTTCGCACTGGGCACTGGCCGCTTTCGTGGTAGCCGTCGCCGGGGTGGGCGCAGGGCGCTATACGCCGGCAGTGGGAGCGGTGGCTATCGTGCTGGCGTGGCTGGGATTGCGTCATGTCCATCGCGAGCCCCAGCGTCTGAACGGTCAATGGCTAAGCGGTATCGCCATCGTGGTGGCCGTAGGAGTGACACTATGGTCCCAGTGGTGGTGAGTGCGCTCGCTTCGAATTCGTGAGCGGCATCCGGCGCGGATCGACTCGTCGTTCGGCACTGGCGGGGCGCGAATGCGACTGGCACGAGTGACGCTAACGCGCCATCCTGTCCAGTAGAATCGTGGCGGCTGACTCGTTTTCACGGGGCCAGCCACGACCGACCCCCGTTGCACGCCGACTCGTGGCAACAGCCGGGCGGGTAGGCGGCACGCCCGCTTCCGGCGAGCACATCCAGGAAGGAGTGAATCATGCAATCCGTTAAAGAGAGTGCGCTGTTCAGGCCCTTTGCCTATATCGATGGCAATTGGGTCGCGGCCGACAGCGGCGAGCAGATCGACGTCGACAACCCCGCCAACGGCGAAATTCTCGGGCGCATGCCGCGCCTGGGGGGCGCCGAGACCGAGCGCGCCATCGAAGCCGCGGAAGCGGCGCTGCCGGGCTGGCGCAATCACACGGCGCTGGAGCGTGCCGATATCCTGATGAAGTGGTACGAGCTGATGCTCGAGCACAAGGATGAGCTGGCCGCGATCATGACCGCCGAGCAGGGCAAGCCGGTCAAGGAAGCGGCGGGGGAGATCGTCTACGCCGCGAGCTTCATGCGCTGGTTCGCCGAGGAGGCACGCCGTATCTATGGCGACACCATCCCTGCGGCCAACACCCGGCAGCGTATCGTCGTCACCAAGCAGCCGGTGGGCGTCGTCGGCGCCATCACGCCTTGGAATTTCCCCTCGTCGATGATCACGCGCAAGGCGGCTGCCGCACTGGCGGCGGGCTGCACCATCGTGATCAAGCCCGCCAGCCAGACCCCGTTCTCCGCGACGGCGCTGGCCGCACTGGCAGAGCAGGCCGGTGTTCCCCGCGGCGTCTTCAACGTGGTGCCAGGCAAGGCCAGCGAGATCGCCAAGGCGATGACCGACTCTTCCGTGGTACGCAAGGTCACCTTCACCGGCTCCACCGAGGTCGGTAGCTCCTTGATGGCCAATGCTGCCCAGCATATCCAGAAGATCTCGCTGGAGCTCGGCGGCAACGCGCCGTTCCTGGTGTTCGAGGACGCCGACCTCGACGCGGCGGTCGAAGGTGCCATCGCCTCCAAGTTCCGTAACGCGGGCCAGACGTGCGTCTGCACTAACCGCTTCCTGGTCCAGTCCAGCGTGATCAACGCGTTCAGCGAAAAGCTGGCCGCAGCCATGAACAGTGAGCTCAAGGTCGGCGACGGATTCGAGGACGGGGTTAACATCGGCCCGCTGATCGATGGCGATGCCGTGGCCAAAGTGACCGACCACATCAAGGATGCCACCGACAAGGGGGCCCAGCTGCTGCTCGGCGGCCACGAACACTCCCTCGGCGGGCGCTTCTTCTCGCCCACGCTGATCAGCCACGCCACCCCGGAGATGAAGGTGGCGAGCGAGGAGACCTTCGGTCCGCTGGCGGCGGTGTTCCCGTTCGAGACCGAGGAGGAGGCGATGCGGCTGGCCAACGATACCCAGTTCGGGCTGGCATCCTATTTCTACTCGAAGGACCTCGGCCGCGTCTGGCGGGTGGCGGAAGCGCTCGAGTACGGCATGGTCGGCATCAACACCGGCCTGATCTCCAACGCCAGCGCGCCGTTCGGTGGCGTCAAGGCCTCCGGATTGGGCCGCGAAGGCTCCAAGTACGGTCTCGATGAATACCTCGAGACCAAGTATCTCTGTATCGATCTAGGTACCAATGAAGGCTGAGCTTCGGGCTTCGAGTGAAAAAAACCGCGACAAGGTCGCGGTTTTTTCCTTCCGGGGAGTGCTATTTCGAGGCTTGCGGGTCAGTGCCGGAAGTGGCGCATCCCGGTGAACACCATCGCGATGTCGGCCTCGTTGGCCGCGGCGATCACTTCCTCGTCGCGCATCGAGCCGCCGGGCTGGATGACGGCGGTGATACCCGCCGCCGCAGCGTTGTCCAGACCGTCGCGAAAGGGGAAGAAGGCGTCCGAGGCCATCACCGAGCCGGCCACCTGGAGTCCGGCGTGCTCGGCCTTGATCGCAGCGATACGTGCCGAATTGACACGGCTCATCTGGCCGGCGCCGACGCCGATGGTCTGGCGCTTGCTGGCGTAGACGATCGCGTTGGACTTGACGAACTTGGCGACCTTCCAGGCGAACACGAGATCGTGCAGCTCCTGTTCGGTGGGCGCGCGCCGGGTGACGACCTGGAGATCGTCGGCGCCGATCATGCCGGTGTCGCGGCCCTGCACCAGCAGGCCACCGTTGACACGCTTGTAGTCCCAGCCGGCGGCGGTTGTCGCGGGTAGCTCTCCGCACTCGAGCAGACGCACGTTGGTCTTGCTGGCGACCGCCTTGCGCGCCTCGGCAGAGATGCGCGGTGCGATGATCACCTCGACGAACTGGCGCGCGACGATGGCGCTGGCGGTGTCGCCGTCCAGCTCGCGGTTGAACGCGATGATGCCGCCGAAAGCGGATTCACTATCGGTCTCGAAGGCCAGGTCATAGGCCTTGCGGATACCGCCCTCATCTTCCGGCACCACCGCCACGCCGCACGGGTTGGCGTGCTTGACGATGACACAGGCCGGCTTGGTGAAGGATTTGACGCACTCAAGCGCCGCGTCGGTGTCCGCGACATTGTTGAACGAGAGCGCCTTGCCCTGAAGCTGCTCGGCGGTGGCGATGCTGGCTTCCCGCGCACCGGACTCGGCCGTGTCTGACTCGACGTAGAAGGCCGCTTTCTGGTGCGGGTTCTCGCCGTAGCGCATGCCCTGTTTCTTGGTGAACTGCAGCGACAGCGTGCGCGGAAAATCCGGCTCGCCGCTACCGACCCGCTGGCCGAAATAGTTGGCAATGGCGGCGTCATAGGCGGCGGTATGCTCGAACGCCTTGATCGCCAGATCGAAGCGGGTCTTGTGGCTGACGCCGCCGTCGTGGCTGGCCATATCCTTCAGTACGCGGGAATAGTCTTCGGCGCTGACCACGATCGTGGTGTGCTCGTGGTTCTTGGCACAGGCCCGAACCATCGTCGGGCCGCCGATATCGATGTTCTCGACGGCGTCTTCCAGGGTGCAGTCGGATTTGGCCACGGTTTGTTCGAAAGGGTAGAGGTTGACGACGACCATATCGATCGGGTCGATACCGTGCTCCGTCATGACCGCGTCGTCCTGCCCGCGACGTCCGAGAATGCCACCGTGAATCTTGGGGTGCAGCGTCTTGACGCGTCCATCCATGATCTCCGGAAAGCCGGTGTGCTCGGAGACTTCGGTGACCGCGATACCGCTCTCCCGTAGCAGGCGATAGGTACCGCCAGTCGACAGAAGTTCGACACCCAGCGAGGTCAGTTGGCGAGCGAATTCGACGACGCCGGTCTTGTCGGACACGCTGAGCAGGGCGCGACGGACGGGGCGGGGGGCGGTAGAAGCAGGGGGTTGAGACATGCCAGTCCACTCTTGTGCGATGAGACGGCTAGCGCAGCCAGGAGACCCTCGGGTCGTCGGCAGCGTCGCGCGTCCGGGTGGCGCTTCGCTCGGGCGAAGCGAGAGAGAGTTCACATCAGGTCGTACTGCTTGAGCTTCTTGCGCAGCGTGCCGCGATTGAGGCCAAGCAGCTCGGCGGCGCGAGTCTGATTGCCTCCCACGTTGCGCATCACGACTTCGAGGAGAGGTGCCTCGACTTCCGCCAGCACCATCCCGTAGAGATTCGATACGGATTCACCCTCGAGGTGAGAGAAGTAGCGTTCCATGACTCGCTCGACACACTCTCTGAGCGTTGTGTGGGATAGCGCATCGGGCATTTGAAGGGAGTCGATCTCGGCGGATGACTCACCATCGAGAGCTAAAGGCTGCCGGCTATTCATGCTGCGTGGATTCCATTACCGATCGCGGCGGCGTCACCGCGAAAGAGTTCATGAAGAAACTCGAATTGTTGTTGGGTCTGCTCGAGACGATTGAAGCGAGAGCGGTAGGCCCGGCTCGGGTCGTATGAGGCAAGGTACCAACCGACATGCTTGCGAGCCACCCTGACGCCGAGATAGTCGCCATAGTGCTCATGGAGTGCCCGTAGATGACGTCCCATGGTGGTGGCGATCTCGTCCGCGTTCGGTGGTGCGTGTTCGAGACCGGTACGCAGGTAGTGTTCGATCTCCCGGAACAGCCACGGGTTGCCCTGGGCGCCGCGCCCGATCATCACCGCATCGGCGCCGGTGTAGGCGAGCACTTCCGCAGCGCGCTGCGGCGTGGTCACGTCGCCGTTGGCGAAGACCGGTATCGACACGCGCTGCTTGATCGCGGCGATGGTGTCGTACTCCGCGGCGCCGGTATAGCGCTGCTCACGGGTTCGGCCGTGAACGGCCAGGGCTGCGATACCGGCATTTTCGGCGAGGCTGGCGACACGCTCTGCATTGCGGGTCTGCGCACACCAGCCGGTGCGAATCTTCAGCGTGACCGGGATATCGACCGCCGCGACCACGGCCTCGAGGATATCGGCTACCAGGCGTTCGTCTCGCAACAGCGCGGACCCCGCCGCCTTGTTGCAGACTTTCTTGGCTGGGCAACCCATGTTGATATCGATGATTTCGGCGCCAGCGTCGGCATTGAGCCGTGCTGCCTCGGCCAGCATCTGCGGGTCGCCGCCGGCGATCTGCACAGACCTTGGTCCTGGCTCGCCGCGATGGATCATGCGCTGCCGGGATTTCCGGGTGTGCCAGAGTCGGCTATCGGCGGTGACCATTTCCGATACCACGAGACCTGCGCCCAATTCGCGACAAAGCTGGCGGAAAGGGCGGTCGGTCACCCCGGCCATGGGGGCCAGGATCACGCGATTGGGTAGCGTGTGATGGCCGATGCGGGGTAACGGGCGATCGGTCTGCGGTGACACGGAATCACGCATCGTTACAGGGGCTCAGGCAAAACGGGGAGGCTATGATACCGGCCACTCCAGCTTTGTTGAAGCGCTGTTTGCCGACTCACGACCTAAGCCGCAAAGCGCGCCCAGGTGTGTATGAAAATCGTTCATGTCAGACCGCTTCGGCATGAAACCGGCCGCCGGCATGAGCCCATGGTAGGCCGGTCGTGTAACGTTCAGGCCGATCGATGTCCGATGAGGAGAACCCAGCCTTCCTTCTCCTGAGGTTCCTCCATGCGCAGGCCCTGAGCCCGGTAGGCGTCCAGCACGGCATCTGCCTGCGTGGCCAGAATGCCGGAGAGCGCCAGATGGCCATCGGGTTTGACCCGGTCGGCGATCGTTGCCGCCATGTCGACCAGGGGGCCGGCGAGGATATTGGCGACGACCACGTCGAACTGCCCCTGGCCGATCCTTTCCGGATAATCGAGGATCAGGCTGGACTCATCGATCCGATTGCGTTCGGCGTTGCCCCGGCTCGCCTGGAGTGCCTGGGGGTCGATATCGACACCGACGGCGGTATCGGCACCGAGCTTGAGCGCGGCGATCGCCAGGATGCCAGAACCGCAGCCGTAATCCAGGACCTGTCGTTGCGCGAGATCCTGGGTATCGAGCCAGCCGAGGCAGAGCGCCGTGGTGGGATGGGTGCCGGTGCCGAAAGCAAGACCGGGGTCGAGCAGCAGATTAACGGCATCGGGGTCCGGGGCCTGGTGCCAACTGGGCACGATCCACAACCGACGGCCCATTTGCAGGGGTTCGAAGCCGTCCATCCACTCACGCTCCCAGTCGCGGTCGGCCAGCAGTTCGTACTCGATCTGCGGTGCGGGATCGTCGGGGGACTGCTCCGACCAGGCTCGCTGGACACGCTCGATCATTGCCTCGACGCCGGGAAGATCGTCGTAGAGGCCGGTGAGCACGGTCTCTCGCCACAAGGGGGTGGCTCCCCGGTCGGGCTCGAAGACCGGTTCGTCGTGAGCGTCCTGCAGGGTGATCGCGCTGGCACCCTCGGCCAGCAGCAGTTCCTCCAGCCATTCGGCCTGCTCGGGGGCGATGGATGCCTTGAGTTGTAGCCACGCCATGAGTCGATCTCCGGATTGACGGCGGTGACGAAAACGGGGCGAGCTATCGCAGGATAGGCCGCCCCGTCGGGATAGCTCAGGTTCAGCTGAGGCCGAGCTTCTTCTCCAGGTAGTGGATATTGACGCCTCCACGCTGGAAGGCGCTATCGCGAACCAGGTCCTTCTGCAGATCGATATTGGTCTTGATGCCTTCGACCAGCAGTTCGTCGAGTGCGTTGCGCATTCTGACCAGTGCGATATCGCGGTCCGCGCCCCAGGTGATCAGCTTGCCGATCAGCGAGTCGTAATAGGGCGGCACGCTGTAGCCGGTATAGATGTGAGAGTCCATGCGCACGCCCAGGCCGCCGGGCGGGTGATAGAGGTCGATCTTGCCGGGGGAGGGCATGAAGGTGCGGGAGTCCTCGGCATTGATGCGGCACTCGAACGCATGACCGCGCAGCTCGACGTCGGACTGCTTGAGCGATAGCGGTTGACCGCAGGCGATGCGAAGCTGTTCCTTGACGATGTCGACGCCGGTGACCATCTCCGTCACGGGGTGCTCTACCTGAACGCGGGTATTCATCTCGATGAAGAAGAACTCGCCGTTCTCGTAGAGAAACTCGAAGGTTCCCGCACCCCGATAGTTGATTTCGATGCAGGCGTCGGTGCATGACTTCAGCACCTTGGCGCGAGCCTCGGGATCGAGATGCGGCGCTGGCGCTTCCTCGAGCACCTTCTGGTGACGGCGCTGAAGGGAGCAGTCACGGTCGTACAGATGGATGGCGTTGCCCTGGCCGTCGGCGAGAACCTGCACCTCGACGTGGCGTGGATTCTCGAGGAACTTCTCCATATAGACGGTGCCGTCGCCGAACGCCGCTGCGGCCTCCGAGCGAGTCACGCTGGCCGCCTTGGCGACCTCGTCGTCGTTGCGCACGACGCGCATGCCGCGACCGCCGCCGCCGGCTGCCGCCTTGATGATCACCGGGTAACCGATACGACCGGCGATGCGGCGAATCTCGGTGTCGTCGTCCGGCAATGGCCCATCGGAGCCGGGAACCGTCGGCACGCCGGCCGCCTTCATGGCGTTGATCGCGCTGACCTTGTCACCCATGAGGCGAATGGTTTCCGCCCTCGGCCCGACGAAGGTGAAACCGGAGCGCTCGACCTGCTCGGCGAAGTTGGCGTTCTCGGACAGGAAGCCGTAACCGGGGTGAATGGCGCTCGAGTCGGTGACTTCCGCCGCACTGATCAGGGCGGGAATATTGAGATAGGACTGAGCCGAGGCGGCAGGGCCGATACAGACGGCCTCGTCTGCCAGACGCACATGCATCAGTTCGCGGTCGGCCTTGGAATGAACCGCCACGGTCTTGATCCCCAGTTCCTTGCAGGCGCGCAGGACGCGGAGGGCGATCTCGCCGCGGTTGGCGATGAGTACCTTGTCCAACATGATGGTTTCGCTCGTGTGGCCTTAGTTGATGATGATCATCGGCTGGTCGAACTCGACCGGCTCGCCATCCTCGACCAGGATCGCTTCGATCACGCCATCCTTGTCGGCTTCGATCTGGTTCATCATCTTCATCGCTTCGACGATACACACGGTATCGCCCTTCTTGACGCTCTGACCGGCTTCGACGAACGCCTTGGCGCCCGGTGCCGGCGACCGATAGAAAGTCCCGACCATGGGGGAGGTCACCGCGTGGCCCGTAGGCTGCACGGGAGCCGGCTCGGCGGGATCCGGTGCCGGCGTGGCTGCTGCACTGGGCCCCTGGGCTGCCGGTGCCATGGTTTGCGGCATGACCATCGGCTGCTGCATGGCACCGAAGCCATTGGGATGGCGACTGATGCGAACTGACTCCTCACCTTCCTGGATTTCGATTTCGCTGATGTTGGACTCTTCCAGGAGTTCGATGAGTTTCTTGACCTTGCGTATATCCATGGCGATGTCTCGGCTTGGTTGAATGTGACGGTTGAATGTGACGGCTGACCGCGATGGTGCCAGTCACCGAGTGCCCTTCGGCAGATAAAGACTCAGGCGCGATCCAGTTGCGAAAGTGCGGCTTCCAACGCGAGGGTATAGCTCTCGGCTCCAAACCCGGCGATGACGCCTCGGGCGACGTCGGTGAAATAGGAGTGGGCGCGGAAGGGCTCGCGGGCGTGCACGTTGGAGAGATGCAGTTCGATGAACGGGATATCGACCCCGGTCAGCGCATCGCGCAACGCCACGCTGGTATGCGTGAAGGCAGCAGGGTTGAGCAGGATGAAATCGATGTTCTCCTGCCTTGCGCGGTGCACGCGCTCGACCAGCTCGTATTCGGCGTTGGATTGTAGCCACTCGAGTTGATGACCGGTGCTCAGCGCGCGCTCGGTCAGGCGCACCCGGATATCCTCCAGCGTGGTCGTGCCATACACCGCCGGCTCGCGAGTGCCGAGCAGATTCAGGTTGGGACCATTGAGAACCAGGAGTCTAGCCATGACCGTCCTTGCGCTGTTAACCCGTTCATGAATTGCCGAGATCGCGTCACTTTGCTGCAAGATGGCGTCTTCGGCGCACCGTTTTCGTTGGTGTCGAAGTTTGCCGAAAAAGACTGGGGGTGTCCACCCTGACCATCGAACGATGTTCGGTAACACATGGCCACGGGCTAAGAATCACGCGTCGGGCCGACAGGTCCGGTGTCCCGCACCCGTCGCTGCACCGCCTCCAGGTGGCTGGCCAGTGCCGAGGCATCGATTTCGCCCTGGACGCGTGCGTCGCGGATCTCCTTCCCGTCGGTGAAGAACAGCAGTCCCGGCGGCCCGAACAGGCTGTAGCGATCGAGCAGTTCCCGGCTGGCGGCCACATCCCGGGTGACATCGGCGCGAAGTAGTGTGAAGTCGGCCAGACGATCGGCCACGGCTGGCTCGGGGAATACCCTCTGTTCCATCACCTTGCACGAAATGCACCAGTCGGCGCTGACGTCGACCATGACCGGGCGTCCCGCGGCGCGGGCCGACGCCAGCGCCGCATCGAGCTGGTCGAGATCGTCGACCGTCTGGAAGGTGGGGCGCGCCACGTCCGACGCCGTTCGTGCATCAATTCCGGTCAGGGGCTGCAACGGATCGCCACCGCCCTGGGCCGCACCCCATATCATCGCCGTGCCCCACACCAGCAGCGCCCAGCCCGCCGCCTGGCGTGCCCGTGGCCAGCCGGCAGCGGTTTTCATATCCAGCGCGCCGAGTGCCAGTGCGCACCCCAGCGTCAACGCGCCCCACAGCAGCAGGCCGATAGGGCCGGGCAGCAAGCGTTCGATCAGCCAGATGGCGACGCCGAGCAGCATCACGCCGAACATTGCCTTGACGCCCTGCATCCAGGCGCCGGTACGAGGCAACCACTGCCCACCAAAGGTACCGACCAGAATCAGCGGCACGCCCATCCCCAGCGCGAGTGCCAATAGCGCCAACGCGCCGCCCAGCGTCTCGCCGGTGGTGGAGATGAACACCAGCGCGCCGGCCAACGGTGCGGAAACACATGGTGACACCACCAGTACCGACAGGGCGCCGGCCGCTGCCAGTCCCGCTGGGCCGCTACGCTGGAGCCGGTTCTGCCAGGCGTCGACCCGCTGGCCGATCGCGCTGGGCAGGCGCAGGTCGAAAGCGCCGAACATCGCGATCGCGAACAGTGCGAACAGCAGCGCGAAGGGGATCAGTACCCAGCCCGACTGGAGCCGGGCCTGCAGATTGAGCGAAGCGCCGAACATGCCCATCAGCGTGCCGAGCAGGGTGAATGTAACGACCATGCCGGCGACGTAGCTTGCCGACAGCGCCAGCGCGCGCCCTCGCCGGGCGTTCTGGCCCACGATGATGGCGGTCAGGATCGGCAGCATGGGGAGCACGCAGGGGGTGAAGGTCAGCCCCAGTCCGGCGAGGAAGAACAGACCCAGGGCGCTCAGGCCAATGCCGGCGTCGAGCAGTGACCGGAATTGGCCGTCGGCACCGGCATTGGAGAGCGTCGAGGACTCGCCGGCCGCAGGTATCGGGGCCGGGGTCGACTGGACGCCATCGGAGGCGCGGGCGGGGTTGGCGAGTGGCACGTCGCCGCCGGATGCCGAAAAAGGATCGCCGGCATCCTGCCCGATCGGCGAAGCCTTGGCGTCACGGGTCGCGTCGGTATATGCCGCTGGCGGCGGGCCGGTCTTGGCCTCCAGCTTCCAGTGTTCGGGAGGGTAACAGAGCCCCGCGTCGGCGCAGCCCTGGAAGGTGAGGGTGATGGGGATCGAGCGATGGGTATCGGCGGCGTCCTCGACTTTCGATAGCGGCGCGCTGATCTCGACCTGGTCGTGAAAGACATGCACGTCGCCCAGGTACGGATCGTGCTTGAACTCGCCCGGCGGCAGGTCGAGCTTGCCCAGCGTCACGCCGGGTTGACGGCTCTCCAGCGCGAAACGGTGGCGATAGAGATAGTGGCCCGGTTCGTTGCGCATGCCGACGTAGACGCGTTCATCGTCATGCCAGGCGTAAGCGTGGAATGCCTGATCGACCGCGAGAAACTGCGCGTCGCTCTGGGCGAACGGGGGCTGCCGTTCCCGTTGAAGGGCATCGGCGTGGGCAGCGCCCAGCGGCACCGACAGACAGCAGCAAAACATCAAAACCAACCGGTAGAAACGCGACATTCGTTAATGGGTATCCCGACGACGGTTGAGGCTTGGCCCTGACGGGCTGGCGTTGGCGGCAAAGCAGTGTGAATCGATGCGTCTTTCGATCGTGCGGGCGCGGAAAAGTGCCATCGATCCCACCGGTGGGCCCGGCCCGGCATGCAGCGAAAGGCGGGCTGCGCGTTACGGGGAGCATGATAGGATAGAGTCATATCGTCTCCCAACCCCGTTCCGGTCGAGCCTGGCTACCGCAGATGGCCTTTCTCGACATGTTTTCCAACCTCTCGAAATGACAAGGATCGTCCATGGCTCTATTTCGCAAGAAGAAGGCGCCACTGTCGCGCACCGAGGTTCTCGAAACGCCTCAGTACGGCTGGATCTGGAAGCCGTTGGTGGGGTTGGTCGCCATCTACCTGCTGGTCTGTATCGTTCTCGGTATCTGGTGGAGCTGGACGCCCGCGCCCATGGACCCGAAGCAGGCGGTCGAGATGCAGCGGGGCTTCCCCCAGAGTGTCGATACCGGCGGAGGGGAGAAACCGGTGCCGCCGGGCGAAGCCTTGCTGGCCAGCAATATCGCGATTCTGGATACGCTGCTCCACAAGCCGGGCGGTTACCTGCGCAATGACGTGATGCCACCGGGGCTGTGGCTCGACAACATGCCCAACTGGGAGGCGGGCGTCACTCGACAGGTGCGCGACGCGGTCGCCATGCTGGGCGGCGCGCTGACCGTGGGTAATGCGCCCTTGAGCCAGGCCAGCGAGTCGCTGGGCGGCGATCTCGACAGCTGGCGCTGGCCAGCGTCCGAGACTCTCCTGAAATCGGCGCGCAATAATCTGGGCGAAGCTTTCACCGCACTGGAAAACAGTGCCGGACCGGGCGCCCCGACCCAGGATGCGGCGGCATCGACCGAGCCGGCTGCTGTGCCCGATGCCGCAGCGCTGACCGAGTGGCTGGCCCAGGTCCAGCAGCGGTTGCGGACCCAGACCCGGCAACTGGCTGCCAACGTTGGCCAGTCGCCGAATGGCGATCAGCAGACCGACAGCACGCCCTGGCTTCGAATCGACAATGTGTTCTTCGAGGCGCGTGGAACGACCTGGGCGCTGGCGCAACTGCTGCAGGCCGCCAGGATCGACTATGCCGACGTGATCGATGGCAGCGGCGTCGGTGCCGATTTCGACCAGCTCGTCGCGGAGTTGAAGAGTTCTCAGGCCCGCGTCTGGAGTCCGGTCATTCTCAACGGCTCCGGGTTTGGACTGTTCGCCAATCATTCGCTGATGATGGCCAACTACACGGTGCGGGCGTCCCAACTTGTCGAGAAGATCCGCAGTCGGCTCTGAGTGTCATCCATACGGACCTTTCGTCGCCTGCAATGCAGAACGCCGCTCCGGTCAGCGACCGGGGCGGCGTTGTCTGATGGCGAGCTAAGCACGCCTCCTCGTCGTTATTCGTTCTCGTAGGCGCTGACGGCTTTCTCGATGGCCTTGCGGGCCGCGTCGGCGCCGTCCCAGGAGTCGATCTTGACCCACTTGCCTTTCTCGAGATCCTTGTAGTTCTCGAAGAAGTGGGCGATCTGCTGACGCAGCAGCTCGGGCAGGTCCGTGACCTCGTGCACGTCGTCGTAGAGCGCGCTCAGCTTCTCGTGGGGCACGCATACCAGCTTGGCGTCCTCGCCGGCTTCGTCCGACATGTTCAGCACACCCACCGGGCGGGCGCGGATCACGCTACCTGGCTGAACCGGGTAGGGCGTGACCACCAGAGCGTCGAGAGGGTCGCCATCGTCGGCCAGTGTGTTCGGGATGAAACCGTAGTTGGCTGGATAGAACATCGGCGTGGCCATGAAGCGGTCGACCACCAGTGCGTCCATCTCCTTGTCGATTTCATACTTGATCGGTGCGTGGTTGGCGGGAATCTCGATCGCCACGTACACGTCGTTGGGGAGATCCTTTCCGGCGGGAATCTTGTCGAAACTCATCGTTGAGTCCTTGCGGTTTGCAGGTTGAACACCAGCGGGCGAAAATCCGGGGAATTATACGAACAGGCTAGGCCGATTACCAACCCGGGCCACGAACCGCCATCCGGAAATATCGACATCGAGACGCCGATGTCGCTGGTGGTGTCGGCCCCCGGGGCAGGGACATCCCTTACCATTCGTCGACCAATCGGGAGAAAGCCGTTGTCGAAAAGCTCACTGTCGTTGACCTATGGTCAGGCCTTCGTCGCACCGGATCTGCATCGTCATCGTAGCTCGATGTCGGTTCAGGTTCCTCAGGGCGAGCAGTTGGTCTCCAAGGGTGGCTGTGCGCTGATCAGCGACTCCACCTGGCGTAACTCGATCGCCAAGCAGGCCGGCGATCTCAGTGTGCGGGGATTCCTCGCCGACTACTACTCGACCCCTGAGCACTGGGACATCA
Organism: Salinicola corii; assembly: GCF_008298015.1. Taxonomy (GTDB): domain Bacteria; phylum Pseudomonadota; class Gammaproteobacteria; order Pseudomonadales; family Halomonadaceae; genus Salinicola; species Salinicola corii. Next base: position 681,289 of record NZ_VTPX01000001.1, read on the forward strand.
AGACCTCCGCGACCCGCGTGCTGCGTGCCCTGAATAGCTGGTGCCACAGTCAGAGCGGCTATATCGAAGGGGGAAGTTACATCTGCTCGCTGTCGGCGATGATCTTTCATCAGCATGACGCCCACCTGTTCCACATGGGTGACACCCTGGTCTACCGCATCCGGGGAGCGGAGTTCGAGCAACTGACGCGGGATCACGTTACCGACCTGGGCGGATATCGCTATCCTTCCCGAGCGCTAGGGATGGATGGCCACGTGGACATCGACTACTCCACCTTTTCGCTCAAGCAGGGCGATCTGTTCCTGTTCATGACCCAGGCGGTCCGCGGCACTCTGGTGCCATCGGAGTATGTGCAACTGATTCGGGCCGATGTCAGTGACCTGGACGCCGCTTGCGAGCGTCTTGCCGAGGCAGCTAACCAGAGGGCGATCGAGCGCGGATATAACGCCAACCAGTTCTGTTTCCAGCTGGTACGTGTCGATCGGCTCTCGGACGATGAACCGGACGAGCCGCCGCGCGTCTTTCACCATCTACCGGTACCGCCGGAGTTGTCCAAGGGCGAACGGCTCGACGGCCTGGAAGTCGTCGATATCCTGTCCCGAACCGCCAAGGCCCGACTCTACCGTGTACGGGACGTGCGCAGCGGGCGCGAGATGGTGATGAAAGCGCCCAGCCCCGAGCTCTCCACGCGCAATGTTTATCTCGAGCACTTCGGCTTGCAGCAGTGGGTTGTCGAAAGGGTCAACTCGCCGTTCGTGGTCAAGGTGATGGAACCTGCTCGGCCACGACGTTATCTCTACTACTTGATGAGCTACGTCGATGGCGAGACATTGACCGAGTGGCTGGGACGACATCCCCAGGCCAGTTTCGAGCAGCGTCTCGAAATCGCGCGCCAATTGGTCAAGGCAGTGCAGGCGCTACACCGACACGACGTACTACACCAGCACATTCACCCTGACAACATCCTGATCGACCGGCATGGTAACCTGCTGCTGACCGATTTCGGGGCTTGCCACAAGCGCGAGGGCGACGCTCAGGGTGAAGCACGTCAACTGGCGCGTCAGGTCGGGCTGACCGAACACAGCGCGCCGGAGTACGCGTTGGACACCGAGGTCGGTCGGCGCAGCGACCAGTATTCATTGGCTTCCACTATCTACTGGATGCTCACCGGTCACTTGCCTTATACCCTCCTGCCCAATCATCTGCGTAGCCATACCGATCTGGAGCAGATGACCTACCGGCGCGCGCACTTGAGCAATCCGGCGATCAGCGGTGATCTCGACGATGCGCTGCGCCGCTCCCTCGATCCGCTGCGGGCGCTTAGGTTCCGTCGCATCACGGAGCTTGCCTACCATCTTCGCCCAGCTCCGAAAAGCGACGAAGAAAGGCGGCGTCCGTGGCGGGAGCCGGCTAACGTGTGGCAGGCCATCGCCACCGTACTGCTGCTACTGCTGATTCTGTCCTGGTGGTTGAAGTAACGCCTCAGACCTCGCAGGGGGTGGCGTTTGAGGCGCCGTGAAAACGGGGCGAGAAAAAGAAGAGGGCGCCGCGATGGCGCCCTCCATGGTTGCGTCGTATGCGAACTGGTCTCGTCCGCTACGGCATCCCCAGCCAGTTCGGCAAACCGAGTGACAGGAAGGGCACGTAGGTCACCAGCAGCAGGAAGCCGAGCAGCAGGAACAGCCACGGCGTTGCCGCTCGGATCGTGCGCGTCAACGGCATGCCGGTGACGGCCGAAGCCACGAACAGGTTCAGGCCCACCGGTGGCGTCACCAGGCCGATCTCCATGTTGACCACCATGATGATGCCGAAGTGGATCGGGTCGATGCCCAATTGGGCGGCGACCGGGAACAGGATCGGGGCCAGGATCAGAATGATCGCCGACGGTTCCATGAACGACCCCGCCGCCAGTAGCACGATATTCACCACCAGCAGAAAGGTGATCGGCGAGAAACCTTGTTCAACGACCCACGCCGTGATGGTCTGCGGGATCTGCTCCGTGGTCAGGACATGGGCGAACAGCATCGCGTTGGCGATGATGAACATCAGCACCACCGACAGCTTGGCGGCGTCGAGCAGCACGCCGGGACACTGCCTGATGGTGATGTCGCGATAGACGAACAGCGCGACGAAGCCGGCATAGACCGCGGCCACGGCAGCGGCTTCGGTTGGCGTGAAGAACCCGCCGTAGATGCCGCCCAGCACGATCACGATGGTCAGCAGCCCCCAGCTCGCCTTGCGGGCGGTGGCGAGGAACTCGCCGACCGACGGACGCGGCAGGGCTGGCATCTTCTTGATCCGAGCGACGATGTAGATCGCGACCATCAGGATCAGGCCCAGCAACAGACCGGGTACGATGCCCGCGACGAAGATCTTGCCGACGGAGCTTTCGGTGACCGTGGCGTAGACCACCATCACGATGGAGGGCGGGATCAGGATGCCCAGAGTGCCGGCGTTGCAGACGATGCCGGTGGCAAAATCCTTGGTGTAGCCAGATCGCGCCATCCCGGCGATGACCACCGAACCGACGGCGGCGACCGTGGCCGGAGATGAACCGGAAAGGGCCGCGAACATCACGCAGGCGAGCACCGAGGCGATCGCCAGGCCGCCGCGGATGTGGCCGACGCAGGCGTTGGCGAAATTGATCAGGCGTCTCGCCACGCCGCCGCTGGTCATGAAGGCGCCGGCGAGAATGAAGAACGGGATCGCCAGCAGGGTGTAATGTTCGGAGGTCTCGAACAGCTTGATAGCCAACGAGCTCAGCGAATCCTGGCTGAACAGCATGATGGTCAGCGAGCTGGCGATGCCCAGCGAAAACGCGATCGGCACGTTGATGAAGAGCAGGCCGAAGAGCACCACGAACAGAAAGGCGATGGTCATGTCGACTTCTCCTCAGTGCCGGCTTCGTCCTGGAGTTTCAGGGCGTCGGTGGATTCGTTGCTCAGTTCCATGGTGATCTGCCGGCCGCGCAGCATCCGTATCAGCACTTCGATCAGGCGTATCAGCACCAGGGTGAAACCGATCGGCACGATGATCGTGATGTGCCACTGCAGAACCCCGTACTGGTCGAGGTCCTCGGCACCGATGCCCGCACGCATCAGCGCCATGACCCAGCTGTAGCTGGAGACGGCGAACAGTGCGGTATAGGCGATACAGATCAGGCAGGTGAGGATGCCCACGCCGCGTCGTGCACGCTCCGGCAGCAGCCTGACGAGCAGGTCGACGCCGATGTTGGCGCCGATGCGCACGATGTAGGCGATACCCAGGAAGATCAGCCAGGCGAAGCACGCTTTGGTCAAAGCGATGCTCCAGGTCATCTCCTGGGCCAGGTCGATGATGAAATCACCGATCGCGAAGAGCGGTGTTTCCGCGAACGGAAACAGGTCCGCCGCATCGTAGAAGACGGTATAGAGGTTGTTGACCATCACGTAGCTGAAGGTCACCAGGGTCATGAGGGCGAGGAGGAAGGCCACCAGGCCCTCCTCCAGATGCGCCCAGGCACGCAGGAAACGTGTCATGGTCGGCTCGGTTACTGGGTGGTTTCAGACTGGGTGGCTTCGGACTGATTGGCGCCTTGGGCAGCCTCGATCAGGTCTTCGCCGATGTCGTCCTGGAACTTCTCCCACACCGGGCGAACCGCCTCGCGCCACTCTTCGCGCTCTTCCGGCGTCAACTGGATGATCTCGCTGGTGCCGGCATCGATGATCGACTGTTTGGCCTGCTGGTTGAGATCGTAGGCCTGCTTGTTCACCTTCTGGGTGACGTCGACCAGGATATCTTCCAACTGGCTGCGGATGTCGTCCGGCAGTCCGTTCCAGAAGTCGGCGTTGGTGATCACCATGTAGTCGATGATGCCGTGGTTGGACTCGGTGATGTACGGCTGCACTTCGTGCATCTTCTGGCTATAGATGTTCGACCAGGTGTTTTCCTGACCGTTGACCACGCCAGTCTGCAGCGCCTGGTACACCTCGCCGAAACTCATCTTGCGGGGAACGGCACGGAGCTCCTTGAACTGCTCGTCTAGCACGTCGGAAGCCTGCACGCGGAACTTGAGGCCGCGGGCATCCTTGGGCTCGCGCAGCGGCTTGTTGGCGGAGAGCTGCTTCATGCCGTTGTGCCAGTAGGCCAGCCCCTGGATGTTGCGATCCTGCATCGAGTCGAGCAGGCCCTGTCCGGCGTCGGAGTGCTGGAAGCGGTCGACGGCATCGATGTCGTCGAACAGGAACGGGAGATCGTAGAGTTGCAGGCTGGGGCTGTACTGCTCGAACTTGGCGAGCGAGGGGGCCAGCATCTGCACGTCGCCGAGCAGCAGCGCTTCCATCTCCTTGCCATCGCCGTAGAGCGATGAGTTGGGGTAGACCTCGACCTTGACGCGGTCGCCGAGCTTCTCCTTCACTTCCTCGGCGAACATCTTCGCGCCCTGGCCCTTGGGCGTGTTCTCGGCCACGACGTGGGAGAACTTGATGACGATGGGGTCCTGCGCTTGAGCAGTCGCGACGCCACCCATCAGGATGGCAACTCCGATCGCGCCAACCACTGTTCTTGGATTGATGAGAGACATGGCATTTCACTCCTGAGTTTGTTCTGTCGTCTTGGCGTCCTTGATGACGCCTTATTGGCGATGCCAGGCGGAGTATGCGGATAATTATCTCGATTCGTATATTCAACCTTCGGTGGGACTCGACACCATCGGGTCGATAAAGATAACGCCTTTTTCTGGTTTAAAAAGTTTAAAAAGTCGGGTCTGGATGGTGAAAATCGCTGGTTTTGGCGTGATGTCAAAAACAAAAAAACCTTAAAATTCAAATAATAATGTCTTTTTCATGAATTTTTTGACGTCCGATTCATGACTTGTCGCGGACACAATTCCACGATCAATCACCGCCGCCGGATCGGGGGTATTCCGGCAGATTATCGCGGCGGCCAAACTCAAGGTCACAGAAGTTAACGAAGATCACCGTCGCCACGAAAGAGATTTCAATGCAAGCTGGCGACGCTGTAGTGATACGCGTCGCCAATCGTCGCGGTGATGATCTTTCAGTCCCGGTCGGCACTGGCAACGATCCGCTGGGCACGGGCCATGACCGGCGCATCGATCATCTGGCCGTCTATCTGGCCGGCCCCGGCGTCCTGCTCGGCGGCCTCGATCACACGTAACGCCCAGGCCAGTTGATCCTCGGTCGGCATGAAGGCAGCGTTGACGACGGCGACCTGGCGCGGATGGATGCAGAGCATACCGCCGAAGCCCATCGCCACCGCACGCCTGGCGGCGCGGTCGACGATCTCCATATCGCGGAACTCGGGATGCACCGTATCGATCGGTGGCGCGAGTCCGGACAACCGGGATTGCACCAGCAACTGGTAACGGGCCTGATTCAGCACCCAGTCACCGCCCTCGCTATTCGGCTCGATACCCAGGTCGAGTCCCAGATCCAGGGCACCGAAGCTCAGTTGAACGACGCCTGGCGCCTGGGCGAGCCCGGGCAGCGCCTGCAACCCCCTGGCACTCTCGATCAGCGGAATCATCGGATAGCCCAGTGCCTCCACCTGGGCCAGACTTCGGGTGCTTTCCGCTTTGGGAACGACGAGCCCGGCGATACCCGTTTGATCCCGGCAGAGCGCTAGATCCTCGAGAAAATCAGCGGTGTCCGCGGCGTTGATCCGCACCCAGACGGCGCCCGGCGATGCCGTCTCGAGAAAGTCACCCAACGCCTGGCGGGCCATCGGTTTCGCTGCTGGCGCGACGGCATCTTCCAGATCCACGATCACGATATCGGCGCCGCTGGCCAGCGCCTTGGGAATGCGCTCGGGCCGATTGGCAGGAACGAACAGCGCCGAGCGGGGCGGAGTGGGGGAAATCATGGGCGCTTTTCCTCGCAGGATCGAATGGGATGAAGGGGGCTAGTCGAAGGACACGGTCAAATCGTACCGGCCTGGCGCAGCGTGTTCACGTCTTCATCGGCATAGCCCAACTGCTTGAGGATGGCCTCGCTGTGCTCGCCGAGTGCAGGGACGGCATCCATGCGGGGCTCGTACGCCATGTTGCGTCCGGGCGGCAACGCGGCCGGTACTTGCCCGCCGGGCGTCATCACGTCGCGCCAGCGGTCCCGGGCCGCCAGTTGCGGATGGTTCCACACGCCGGCCATGTCGTTGACGTGGGCGTTGGCGATCTGGGCGCGATCGAGTCGGGCGATCACCTGCTCCGCCGTGAGTTCGGCAAAGACCTTGTCGATCAGCGCCCGCAGGGAGGTGCGATTCTCGGAGCGCTTGAAGTTGGCATCGAAGCGTTCGTCCGTGGCCAGCGCCGGTTGTTCCAGTACCTTGTCGCAGAACAGCTGCCATTCGCGCTCGTTCTGGAGTCCGAGCATCACGGTGCCGCCGTCGCCGGTAGGGAAGGGGCCGTAGGGATAGATCGTGGAGTGGGATGCGCCAGCGCGAGGCGGCGGTGTCGCGCCGTCGAAGGCGTAATACATCGGATAGCCCATCCATTCGACCAGGCTCTCCAGCATCGAGACATCGATGTGCGAGCCTTCGCCGGTCCGTCCGCGAAGCAGCAACGCCGAGAGGATGTTGCTGTAGGCGTACATGCCAGCGGCGATATCGGCGACCGAACAACCCGCCTTGGCCATCGCATCCGGTTCGGGGCCGCCGGTCACCGACAGAAACCCCGCCTCGCTCTGGATCAGCAGGTCGTAGGCCTTCTTGGTCTCGTAGGGGCCGCCTTCTCCGTAACCGGAGATATCGCAAACGATCAATTGGGGAAACCGCGCGTGCAGCGTGTCGAAGCCGAGCCCCATTCGCGCAGCGGCGCCGGGGGCCAGATTCTGCACCAGCACGTCCGCTTCCGCCAGCAGGTCATCGAGGATCGGTTTGGCAGCCTCGTGCTTGAGGTTGAGCGTAAGGCTCTCCTTCGATCGGTTGGTCCAGACGAAATGCGAGGAGAGACCGTGTACGCGTTCGTCGTAGCCGCGGGCGAAGTCGCCGACGCCGGGACGCTCGATCTTGATCACCCGGGCGCCCTGATCGGCGAGCTGTCGCGTGCAGAAGGGCGCGGCGATGGCATGCTCGAGGCTGACCACGGTAATGCCATCCAGGGGGCGAGGGGATTGAGCAGTCATGACAGGTCCTGTTCGGAAAACGGAAATTCGGCGCTGACCCATCGCCAGATCACAGTAACGGCTCGAGGCGTGTCACCGCCGGCAGATTCCAGGCGTGGGCGATCAGCCTAGCGACCTCGTCGTCATCGGCGGCTCCGGAGAAGCTGACCAGGCGGCGGAACTTCGCCTCCAGCTCTTCCCGGCTCAGGGTGTTGCCCGGATCGCCCTTGGGTTCGTCGATGGCGGCGCTCAATCGGCGGCCGTCGCGGGTCGCGACCTCGACTCGTCCCAGCCAGCGTCGGGGATAGGCCCCATCCACCTCCGGGTCCAGCACCATGGAGACGCGCTGGCGGAAACTGGCCACTGCCTCGTCTTGCAGGGCGTGATCCCGAAAGCTGGCCAGACTGGCATTGCCGTGCACGGCGATAAGGCCGAGTACGCTGCCCATCGAGAACTTGGCCTGGTGGATGGTGCGCGGATCGACCACGGGGCCGAGCACGTCGATCGCCGCCTGATGGACTCTGGCCGTGACCGTCTCGATGTCGTCGTGGGTGAGAGATTCCCGCTGCATCAGTGCCAGCAGGGCGTCCGCCGCCGGATGCGTATGGCGACAGGAAGCGTGATATTTGAACGAGGTCTCGGTCAGCGCCCAGCGCTCGCTGAGGCGATCCGTCAGCCGACCGGGGGCGGCATCGGTTGACATCCCGGCCGCCATTCCCTGGGGGCCGTCGAGGATATGCCGGGCACCGGTCAGGCCGCTCTGGGTCATGTAGGCGGCCAGGAGCCCGTCCGAGGCGGCCTTGGCCGTGTGCAACTGCTTGGAGTCGGCGGCGTCGCGCAGGAATTCCCACAGCCCCGCAGCCTGGGTGCCGGCGTTGCCGAGCAGATTCACGAACCCGTCGGTGTCGAGTTCCATCAGCTTGCCGGCCGCCACCGCGGCAGCCAGCGTGCCGGCGGTGCCGGTGGTGTGGAAGATGCGATAGTGCGAGCGGCCGAGGAACTCGCCGATCCGAATCCCCGCCTCGTAACCGGCCACGGCGGCGGTGATCATCTCCTCGCCGCTGCTGCCCAGATCCTGGGCGGTCGCCAGCGCGGCGGGGAAGACCACGGTGGCGGGGTGGAGGACGGAGCTGTTGTGCAGATCATCCTGCTCGACCACGTGCGACGCGGCGGCGTTGACCAGCGCGGCGAAATGCGGCGAGGTCATGCGGCGATCGGTCAGTTGCTGACAGCCGCCGTCGCCGGGACCCATGAGCTTGCTGTACTGCTCGAACAAAGGGATCGGCGCATGATCCTTGCCGGCCAGCGCCGAGCCCAGCCAGTCCAGATAGTAGGCCTGGCAGCGCTCGACGACGTGTCGCGGTATCTGGGCGTAACTGAGTTCAGCCAGGAAGCCTGCCAGTTCACGTGTTGGATCACGGGTTTGATCATGGACCAGGTCACTCATCTCGGACGCTCCTCGATTCGATTGGCGATCTCGATCAGGTTGTCGTCGGGGTCGCGAACGTAGACGGACCGGATCGGGCCGGTAGCGCCGGTCCGATCCACCGGACCTTCGATGATCGTGATCTCTTCGGCCTCCAGGTGGGTGATCACCTCTTCCAGCGGTGTCTCGCTCAGAAAGCACAGGTCCGCCGAGCCCGGCGTGGGGCGGTCGGCCTTGGGTTCGAATTCGCGACCGTGACGATGCAGGTTGATCTTCTGCTCGCCGAAGCCCAGGGCGATCCGGCCTTCGCCGAAGACGACGCGCTCCATGCCGAGGGCGCGGACGTAGAAATCGCAGGTGACGTCGATATCGGCCACCGTCAGCACCAGGTGGTCCAGTCGTGAGATCTTCATGGGCAACCTCAGAACGAGCGTGGCAGGTCGAGCAAATGCTCTGCGACGTAGGAGAGAATCAGGTTGGTGGAGATCGGGGCGACCTGATAGAGGCGCGTCTCGCGGAACTTGCGCTCGACGTCGTACTCGGTGGCGAAGCCGAAGCCGCCGTGGGTCTGCAGGCAGACATTGGCCGCTTCCCACGAGGCCTTGGCCGCCAGGTACTTCGCCATGTTGGCGCTGGCCCCGGCCGGCAGGCCCGCATCGAACTCCTGGCAGGCGCGCCAGCGCATCAGATCGGCGGCTTCCACCTCGATATGCGCCTCGGCGATGGGGAACTGCACGCCCTGGTTCTGGCCGATCGGGCGATCGAAGACGACGCGCTCGTTGGCGTAACGGCTGGCCTTGTCGATGAACCAGCGGCCGTCGCCGATGCACTCCGCCGCGATCAGGGTGCGCTCGGCATTGAGTCCGTCGAGGATGTAGCGGAAGCCCTTGCCTTCCTCGCCGATCAGGCTGTCCGCCGGCAGTTCGAGGTTGTCGAAGAACAGCTCGTTGGTCTCGTGGCCAACCATGTTGGCGATGGGCTGGACCGTCATGCCATTGTCGATTGCCTGATGCAGGTCGACCAGGAAGATCGACATCCCCTCGGACTTGCGCTTGACCTCGGCCAGTGGCGTGGTGCGCGCCAGTAGAATCATCAGATCAGAGTGCTGGATGCGCGAGATCCACACCTTCTGGCCATTGATCACGTACTTGTCGCCGCGCTTGACCGCCGTGGTCTTGATCTTGGTGGTGTCGGTGCCGGTAGTGGGCTCGGTGACGCCCATCGACTGCAGGCGCAATTCGCCGCTGGCGAGCTTGGGCAGGATCTCGGCCTTCTGGGCGGCGCTGCCGTGCTTGAGCAGCGTCGCCATGTTGTACATCTGGCCGTGGACGAAGCCGGCGTTGCCACCGCAACGATTGACCTCCTCGAGAATCACGCTGGCCTCGGTCAGGCCCAGGCCGGAGCCGCCGAACTCCTCGGGGATCATCGCACCGAGCCAGCCGGCTTCGGTCAGCTCGGTCACGAACTTCTCGGGGAAGCCCTGGACGTGGTCGATCTGGCGCCAGTATTCGCCATCGTACTGCTGGCACAAGCTGCGCACGCCGTCGCGGATCGCTTCCAGCGCCTCATGGTCGACAGGGGCTTGATCGATAAGGTCGAGACTCATGATCGAGACTCCTGATCTTCAGTGTCATTGAATTCAACCGTGGCGCGATGGGCCGGTCCGTCTTCGTTGCCGGCGGTCAGCTCGGCGATGCCGTGGTCGGTAATCCGGCCGGTGGTCTGAAACGGCTTGTCGGCGATCAACGGGCGCAGGCCGCGGTAGCACATGCTGGTGGGGCGAGCCCGAGGGTTCGCATCGCAGAACGCCTGCAGTTGCAGCGTCGCGATCAGCGGCCCATGCACCACCAGTCCTGGGTAGCCCTCGGTGTCGGTGACATAGGGCCAGTCGTAATGGATGCGGTGGCCGTTGAAAGTGACCGCCGAGTAGCGAAACAGCAGCACCGGATCGGGATCGATGGTCTGCGACCAGTCGGCTTCCGGCATCGGTTCGTCGAGTGACAGCTTGGGCGGGGAAGGCTGGCGGTAGACGATGTCCTGCGACTCGCGGATCGAGACCTCGCCCCGCTGGCGATAGTCGTGCTGCACGGTCACGAACAGCAGCGAGCCGGTACGGCCCTGCTTTTCCTGAATATCGCTAACGGTGGAGACGCGTTCCGCCTCGATACCCGCCCGCAGTGGGGCCAGAAACTCGACGCGCCCGCCGGCCCACATCCGGTTGCGATCATCCGCCGGCGGCAGAAAGCCGCCACGGGTCGGATGGCCATCGCCGCCGAGCTGTGTGCCAGACAGGGGATTCTGGAAGAAAGCCCAGTGCCAGAGCGGTGGTAGCGGCTCGCCGGGGGCGGGGCAGGGCTTGTCGAAGGTGGCGGCGACGCGGGATACCAGCGCGGCGTCGAGTTGATCGACGCACCGTTCCCGGTTGCCGATCCAGCGCTCGAGGGTGTCTTGGGGCAGATTGTCGGGCATGACGCGATTTACCAATCTGGGAAGGTATCGCCAGCATGGCCGGACTCGATATCGGAGGAAATCTGTCTTTTGTGGCAGGGGGCTTTGGTTTCGCTGAATACGACTTTGGTCGGCGGTTTCTGGATGACCTGCGGTCACCTTGGAGTCAGCGCAGCGGATTCAGACAGGGCTTGGCACACGTTCACGCCTGAACCGTCGTCTCATTCTCGAGGGTTTCGTCTACGCCGCTAGTCTGATATGGCACAATAAAGCCTGGAGAGGGTGTAGTAGTGTCTTGACGGTGGGAAGTCTTTGCAATTTAAATTTTCGCAGTTTCATATGCCGCTTCATGTGACACAACCATCTTTAGCAGATTGCACGGTGTAAAGTGGTTATGAAAACTTTGTTGATATTAGTGGCCATATCATCGCTTGCGCTGACGGCATGCGGGCAAAGCGGTGCCGACCAAGATACAGAAAAAGCGGTTGATGCGTTGATCAAGAAGACGAAAGACGAACTCGTCCGCGTCGAGCAGGCGGTTGAATTTTTTTAGCGCATAGATCTGCAGATGGGCCTCGCCCAGTGCCTCCTTGGTCTCCCGGAGCTCGGACTCGTACTGCTCACGGATGTCCTTGGGGCGGGCCTTGAACCCGTTTTCCATGCTGCGCTGGTCCTCATCGATCCAGCCCTCGACCTCAGAGACGGTGAGATCATACTGGCGAGCCAGCTCAGCAACCACCCGTGGTGACACATCGTCGAGGCAGCACGCCAAGACGATGTCGCACTTGTATTTTCTCAATCTGCTTGTCGCCAAATAGATAGTTTCTACACCCTAGAAATCTACCTGAATGTCTTGGCTTTTTAACCATTGCCTTATTTTCTCTCGCTTTTCTTGGCTCTCCTCCGTGTACGAGTCCTCTTTTGGTCCTGTTGCAAGAGGGGCTTGGAAAGTCGTACCTCTTTTATTTTTTTGCTTTGGATTGGCGCCGAGCTGTAACAGCTTCATGATTCGGTCATAATCGTCTGCGGCGGCAGCGAAGAAAAGAGGGGTGTCCCCAACGATGTCCTGGTGGTTTATATTGGCACCATTGTCGATTAGCAGTTCAAAATTTTTTGCTGGATTCCCCACTGCGTTGAAAAGCGGTGTTGCTCCACCTTTGTTTTCGATGTCGACAGGAGCGCCATGCTCAATGAGCTCCTTGAGGTAATTGGTCGTATCTAGTCGCGCTGCGGTATGAATGACAGTTTCACCGCTTGAGCTTGGAATCGTTGGGTCAGCACCGTTTTTAATAAGCATTTTGAACTCGTCTATATTATTTGATGCCATGGCGAGCCAAAGAAGCGTCCTTCCTTTTTGATCAATTGCGTTAACTTCGGCACCTTCCGATATTAGTTTTTCCGTTCTTTTCCCATCGCCGGAGCTGATTGATTGCGCCAACTCTTTGGCCATTTTTCCAGTGAACATTTCGCCTTTCTCCGCGCTATCCGAAGGTGTGCAGCCCGAGGCCATGAAAAGTGCCAGCATGGCATATTTGAAATAGAGCTGACGCATCTTACTCGCTCCAAGGGGGTGTTTTTGAAAATGATTCCAAGACGGAGTTCATGGAATGGTCCGATATTCTATTGCCCATTATTGATATGGGGTCATGCTTTTCCCAGCCTGAAAGTGGAGTAGGGTCAGGCAGCGTTATTTTTCTGCCTAATGCATCTGGTAGTAGCCATCTGTCGACTAAGGCTTCTTCTTGCTCCCATGTCAATATTTCGCCAGACGTATTATATCTTCGGATTAAGCCATCGTTGGCAATGCTGCTTGCCTCGTCGAAACTGATGGGTAGGTTAGAGATTGTGTTCTTATGGATTCCTGCAGCCTTGAAGGTAACTGCGGGAGTGTCCGTAGTGATGGCAGATGCTGAAGCAAGCCCACCGCCTAAGGAGTGGCCTGTGATAACCAGGTTTTCCCCATAAGCTGTCTTGGCTATTTCTGATAACTGTCTGGCTTGTACGTATTGAGGAGCTGCCATGCCAGCGCCCTGAGGAAGGTTTCCCTGTCTCCAGTCGCCTCCCCAGTCAGTGAAGTCTGTTCCGGCAAACGCAAGAACGTAATTTCCATCTCCATCCGTATATATTGACGACTGGAATCCAGTGCTCTCATCTTCCAGTAAGTCTGGACGTATGCCATCGGCCAAAAGATCATCTTCCGAGAGAGGATGCCACTGAGATACAGGCTCATGCCGATAGACCGCATCCGCAATTTGTGCCAAGACTTGGTCTATTGGTTTAGGATCGATTCCTCTTACCTGTTCTGAAAATGTAGCCAAATTTTTTGGGAACGCCATTCTGGATGCTGCCATTGGGCATACTCGTCGGTCCGCCGAAGCTGTGCTGTGCCCCCTTGAGTTCCGCAGCACCCGGGCAGTGGACCTCGATATTGCCGCCTTCGATGCGGATATAACCGCCACCGCTCTGCAGCAGGATGCCGTTTTCGGCATTGACCTCGATACGGCCCTCGGTGGAGGTCACCTTGACGCCTTTCTCCGCGGTAAAGGCCATCTCGCCATCCTGCGCCTGCATCTCCACCTTGCCCCGCGCCGAGAACAGCTTGATGCCAGCCTTCTGCACGAACAGCGAGAGCTTCTCGGAGATGGAGGCGACCAGACTCTTGCCTCGTTCTCGGAGTTGAGCCGGACCCGTTCCTGGTCGGTGGCGTCGTCGAACACCAGTTCGTTGTACTTGCTGCCGCGGTAGGTCTTGCTCTTGAACCCGGAGAGCAGGCCGTGGCTGTATTTGGTGACATTGGTTCAAGACAGAGGGCCGACGGATGGCAACATTCTGCAATATTTCTTGCGCCCCCATGCCTACCCGCCATGGCACAATAGAAACAATGCTTTGACTGAGATCTCCATATGAAATACTGGATTGCTCTGATTGCTATCTCCGCCTTGGGTCTGAGCGCCTGCAGTGGTGGTCAAGCTGACTCGAAAAACCAACAGGCGGTCGATGCGCTGATCGAGAAGACGAAAGACGAGCTCGTTCGCGTCGAGGACGGTATCTTCCAGATGGGGGACTTTGGTCCGATCGATCCCAATCTGAAAGGTAGTGACAAAGGGTTGCCCTACAGCGCCGACCAGGACAACAAGCCGTTGCATGATGTCATGCTGGATACATTTTACATGTCACCGACCAAAGTGACCTATGCCGATTACGATGTCTATACTCAGGCCACGGGTAAAGACAAGATCAATAGCACTAATAAGTTCGAGATGCAATTCCGCCAAGATGACGTCCCCGCCGGTGTGGATTGGTATCAGGCCAGGGGTTACTGTGACTGGCTTGCCAAGGAAACGTCTCTGCCCTTTGCGCTGCCGACAGAGGCGCAGTGGGAATATGCGGCTCGTTCGGGTGGGAAGTTTATACCCTACGGCACTAGTACGGGCACCCTTGAAAAGGGAAAAAGTATTCCAACCAGTGATGATGTAGACAAGGCAACCCAGACGGGAATAAGAAGTAATATTGCCCCCTATCCAGTACGGCTTTACCCGCCCAATAAAATTGGGTTGTACCAAATGGGGGATAATGGGTACGAGTGGGTTTCTGATTGGTATCAAGCTGATTACTACCAAAGGTCACCAGGGCAGAACCCGAAAGGGCCAGATGACGGCGGCGAAAAGGTTGTTAGAGGGTTGCCTCACGGTAATGGCAGGGGAGGAGGGTTGACAATGGGACGCTATCATGCATCTCCAGATATTGTAAAAAATGATATCGCTATTATATATACTTTTCGCTGTGTATTGAATGGCAGCAGCTTGGAAGTTAAAGATGGCTGAATGCAGTACCAAATTATGGTTTACAGGGCTTGAGTGAAAGGTTTGAGGTTGGTCTGTGCATGATTGATAAGGAACCCGTGCGGTGAATGTCATGCGAAGCGTGATAACCAAAATTTTGGAAAAAGGAATTATCTATGAAGCCGTGGTTTGTTCTGGTGGCGCTATCGACCTTGAGCTTGGTTGCCTGTGGTGACGGTCAGGCTGACGCGAAAAATCAAGAGGCGGTCAATGCGCTGATCAAGAAGACGAAAGACGAACTCGTGCGCGTCGAGGGCGGTACCTTCCAGATGGGGGACTTCGGGCCGATCGATCCGAAGTCAGGCGGTCTACCTTATAGTGTGTACGATGATAATAAAGAATTGCACGAAGTGACTCTCGATAGCTTTTATATCTCCGAACGTCAAGTGTCTTACGCCGACTACGATATCTATACGCAAGCGACAGGAAAAAAGAAGATAAACAAGGATGGCGTAAGTGCCAAGTATCGAGCGGCTAATGTTCCGGCAGGAGTAGACTGGTATCAAGCTAATGATTATTGTCAATGGCTCGCAGAGAAAAGCGGGGAGCCATTTTCTTTGCCGACAGAAGCTCAGTGGGAGTATGCTGCGCGGAGTCGCGGTGAGTTTTTGCCCTATGCCACAAATGATGGGACGTTAAGCCCTGGCGTAAATTATCCGACAGTTGAGGAAAGAGAGGGTGCGACACCAGCAGGAGACCATTTCTCACCTTATTTTGTCGGTAAGTATCCGCCCAATCCCCTCGGTGTTTATCAAATGGGTTTGAATGGTTTTGAATGGGTTTTGGATTGGTATTCTAAAGATTATTATGCGAGCTCTCCCGAGCGTAACCCTATGGGGCCTGAGAAGGGTGAGAAAAAGGTGCGTAGAGGTGGAGCTCTTGGGGAAAGCGACACTGCTCTTTTGACCGTTAACAGGCGTCCCGCCGATCCCGGGCTAAAGCTTGAAAATAATCCTTATTTGTCTAAAGGGCCGGTGTCTACCAATACTTTTAGATGTGTTTCGAATTCCACCAAAAACCAATAAGTTTAGATTGTTGAATGTGCGAGCAGGCTACTCCCTGCTCGCAATTTTTTTATCAGGCCTGATATATTGCGTTAGAAGGTTTGCACAAGGTCGTGTTAAAGCAGGGCTTTTCGAAGGCGGGTGATACTTCTAGCTGTGTCAGGTATTCTGTCATATCATTGCGGACTATTGGCTCCCCTTTTGATGCCTTTGGCCGTAATGCGTTGTAAAATCTTTTCAGGTTGTCTGCATAATGGCTAGACCACCAGCCCGTTTCTCCGAGGGCTAAAAACCTCAATAGCTTTTCCTCTCCTTCATTAATGGTAAGGTTTTTCTCTGTCTGGCTGGATTTTATGCGCTTCATGACGCTGTGGTATTCTTCTTGCGACTGTATCCATGTAAATGTTCTTATTATGGCTCGTTTTCTTTGGGTCATATATCCGAAGCGCCAAAAATTCTTGTCTGTAATGTCAGTCGTGCGATTGGAGCCGTCTAGGTTGTCAAAGGCGTTTCTTTGCATTAATCGGTATAAAAGCGCGCCTTTAGAATCAGGCGTGGTGTAGCGTAATATGTCAGGGTTAGCATTGATCCTTTCAACAAGTTCACCTCGTTCGCTAGCCGCTTCAATGCTTGACTCTAAGGCTGATAGCATCGCCGTTGCAGTGTTTTGGATTTCTAATGCAGAGTCGTACATAAACTCTTTAATGTCTTCTCCGGTCTGAACTGCCAAGGTTAGCATGTTTGACAACGCTTCAAAGGTAACTGCATCAATGAAGTCTAGTTTCTTGTAGTTAATGTTTTTCAGCTGGTAGGTTACCCACTTTGCAAATTCGTAGATAAGTGTCGCATCAACTTCTAGTATTAGCTTGCCTTTGGCGCCAACGCCGTAGCAGAGAGCCGCCCTGGCGAATATTCGAAACTTTCCGCCTTGATAAGATATCTTGAGCGTGGCCTCGCCACCGATGCCGATCTGACCCGCGATAGCCGGGGCAATTTTCGCAAACGGCTCGAATTTCTCGCTCTCTGGGCTTTTCCACTCGACCTGTCCTGCCACGGTGGCTTCGAGCTGACCACCGATAAAGGCACCAAGTTCGCCACCCTGGCTATTGTCGGGTAGCGACATATCGACCGTCTGCTTTCCCGGAATTCCTCCGTTCCTGGAGGAGCCCCTGACGCCCTTGGCCTTGGCTCCGCTTCCGGTGAATTCAGCATCGATATTGAGCTCTGCGGCGATACTGGCGCCGATGCCGCCGGCCACGCTCAGAATGGTGTGAGAGCGCAGCATTCCAAGATTCATGCCCGCAAAGGCCATCATGTATCCGCCCGGCGGCTCGTAGCAGTCGATGGACGCCTTGGCCTCCGCCAGCATCAGCTCCGCGTGCCCGCTGGACTTGATCGCGCCTTCCTTCTTGAAAGGATTGGCCTCACCACTAACGCCACTTGCCCCGTAGGACCATCGCATCAATTGTGCTTCCGCACTGAGATCGACTTTGAGGCTGTCCACGTCATGCTCGCCACCGCTCTGATAGGAGCGGGCGATCTGAAGGTTTTCGTTGATGTGCTCGCTCCACTGGAAAAGCTCCTTGTGCTGATCTTCCAGCTTCATCCAGTCATCGAACCAAGGTATATCGACCTTGATGGATGTGCCATCACCGATATCCGTGAGCTGATTTTTTAGCTTCTTCCAGTCGACCTTGCCCTGCGTGATGACGCTGTCGTCACCACCCGTCGTATCGGCTCGAGAGGTCAACCGATACTTCCTCCAGTGGTTCTGGATTTTCTGTGAGCGAACGTAGGTCATCCTAAAACCCACGGCTGAAGCGTGCCCGCCCCGTCGCTGGATGGGGATGAGTTCGCTGATATGATTGGTATTGTCACTGAGCTGCGTCAGCGGCTCCATCTCTTGAATAAGATCTCGATTGGCCTTATCCAACTCGGACTGTGCCAGGATGACCTCGCGCTCCAAAGACTCGGCGCTATCGGCTTCTGACAGCGCGGCACGCTCTTCGGGTTTGAAATAGCTGCTCTGTTTGACCTGAATATACTTGTCCTGACAGCTCTTGAGATGGCTCGTCGCCTGCTGCTGAGACTCGACGACGCTTTCGAGCAGACGCATTTCAGCGAGTAGATCCGGCATATCCTCGCGGGGCACAGCGAGAATCGTACCTTTGCCGACCATATAGAAAAGCTGATCCGCCGGCTCGTGATATGCGTCCTGACCTTTGCTCTTGTTTCTGGTTTGGGTGTTGCCGTCGGCATTACCGCCCTGACTCATGACAGCTCTCCTTCGGCGGCGTCGTCGAACCGATCCAGTATCGTCACCTGGATTTCCTCAGGTTTGCTCGTGAAGATTTTCTGGGTTTTCCCTTCGCTATCGCTGCGCCCTGTCATGATCCGCCCTTCGGCAGTCGACACGCGGTAACGTGCATGGGCGAGAGGTTTTCCCGATTGCTTGTCCTTCAGTGTAAAGAACTCCTCGAAAGGCCCTTGGGCATCAGGTAGCTCGGGTTGAGTTCGGGTGAGGCTCGTCGGCCCACCGAAGTTGTGCTGCGCCCCCTTGATATCCGCGGCACCTGGGCAGTGGACCTCGATATTGCCGCCTTCGATGCGGATATAGCCGCCGCCGCTCTGCAGCAGGATGCCGTTCTCGGCCTGGACTTCGATACGCCCTTCGGTCGAAGTCACCTTGACGCCTTTCTCCGCGGTAAAGGCCATTTCGCCATCCTGCGCCTGTACCTCGACCTTGCCCCGTGCCGCGAACAGCTTGATGCCAGCCTTCTGCACGAACAGCGAGAGCTTCTCGGAGATCGAGGCGACCAGGCGCTTGCCGGTGGCGATGTTGACGTCCTCGCCGCTGGAGACGCTCAGCGATCTGCCCTGGGCCAGGTGGGTCGATTCCGGGGTGCTCATCGTGATGCCGGCGGGCGAGGCCATATGTAGCCACGGCGCTTTCATGCGCGCGGCTTCGCCGCGACCGCCGCTATCGCTGGCGCCACGGGCATTGCTCTGATCGGCCTGTCCTGATGAATCGGCGAGCTGTTCGCTGTTGCCGTAGGCGTCGTCAGCGTCTTCACCGGCCTGCTTGAGGTTCTCGCGACTGTCGAGCGCTTCGGCGTTGTGGTCCTGGGCGCTCTGGCTGAGCGTATCGGTGAGGTTGTAGGCGCTGTCGAGCTGCTGTCTGGCCGGGGTGAGATCGAGCTGATCGCCGCTGGCGCCGAGCTGGCCCCAGCTGGTGAGGTAGAGCCCCTGGTTGGCGCGGATGGCGCCATAAGCGTCGGTGCGCAGTTCGAACCCGGTGCCACGAAAGGCGCCACGGGTGTTGCCGGTCTGATGGATCAGGTAGCCGAGGTTGAGCTGGCTCTTCTCGGCCTCGGAGTTGAGCCGGACGCGCTCCTGGTCGGTGGCGTCGTCGAACACCAGCTCGTTGTACTTGCTGCCGCGGTAGGTCTTGCTCTTGAACCCGGAGAGCAGGCCGTGGCTGTGCCAGTCCGGGGTCTGCTCGCCGCTGTAGACCCGGCCGGTGATCAGCGGGCGGTCGGCATCGCCTTCGAGGAAGTCGACCAGCACTTCCTGACCGATGCGCGGGACGAACACGCCGCCCCAGCCGGCGCCGGCGTTGGGCTGGGAGACCCGCAGCCAGACGCTGGAGTTCTCGTCCTGCTGGCCCTGGCGATCCCAGTGGAACTGCACCCGCACCCGGTTGAGGTGATCGGTGTGGATCTCTTCATTGGCGGGACCGACCACGGTGGCGGTCTGGGGCCCGCCGATCACCGGACGCTGATGGATCAGCGGATGGCGGTAGGGCTGGGTGCGCCGCTGGGCTTCGAGATCGACCAGGAAGTGGCCAGTGCCGCCGGTGGCGTAATCGGAAAGACGCTCGCCGGTAGGGTCTGCGGTGTCAGCTTCGAGACCGTGCGCTTTCTTGGCGGCGTCAAGCTGGAGCTGCAGGCTGCCGGGCAGCGCCTGGAGCTGGGCCGAGACCGGTAGCGCGTTTTCGGCGTGGACGGTGACGCCCAGCAGCAGAAACTGTCTTTCTTCCTCGCCACCAGTGTCGTGCAGCGGGTGCTGGGTGAGCTCGAACCAGCGTCCGGCCTGGAGCTGGCGCGCGCCGCCGCTGCCGCGAAAGCGCTTGGCGCGGGATTCGTGGGACTCCAGGCGGTGCTCGGTGAGGCGTTCGCCGCGCTCGTAGCCGTGGTAGTAGTACTCGCCGGCGTAGTCATACAGCTCGGTCGGCGGCAGGTTACCCTGGTCGCTGAGGGTATCCAGCCCGGTGCGCTTGGTCAGCGAGGGCTGCTTGTAGTCGAAGGTGCCGACGCTGACCCGGGTGGGCTGCTGGCGGCGCACGCCGCCCCACTGGGTGAGGGCATCCTCGCGCTCGGTGGCCGCCTGGCGGTGGAAGCGGATCGCCTGGGGGCTGACCGGCTGGGTGGTGTCGACGTCGTCGGTGAAGACGATGCGGTGGCCGTCGAAATCATCACCATTATCGCTGTCTGTGCTATCGGCAAATTCGGCATACCAAAAAATGCCTTCTTCCTCGCAGAGGCGGCTGATGAAGTCGAAGTCGCTCTCGCGATACTGCACGCAGTAGCTGCGGGCGGGATAGTCGCGGCGCAGGTCGAAGCGGTAGCGGCCCTTGGCCAGTTCATGGCCGTCGAATACGGCGGTGAGGACATCGACGATGCTGCGGTCCTGGAAGATCCGGCTGTCGCGGCCCAGCTCGAGCATCTTGAGCCACGGCACCAGGGTGAGCTGGTAATAGGTGACGCCACCATCCTCGCCCAGCAGCGCCGCCTCGGAGACCAACCCGTGCAGGCGACGATAGCTGCCATCCGCCTGCAGGATCGACAGGTTGGCCGGCTGGGCCATCAGCGTCTTGAGCTCGATATCGCCCTGCTGGGAGATGCAGTCCAGCCGGTAGCAAAACGGCTCGCTGACGCGCTCCTCGCCCACCAGCCGGTGGGGAATGAACGACGCCCCGGCGATGTCGAGGGTCAGCAGTCGCTGGGACTGCGACAGGTCGATGTCGAAGGTGTCGAGTAGGCTATTCAGTATCGAGTCGGCCATGACCTTTTCCCGTGATGTCACTGTTATTCATCGAGACTCAACTCAGCGCGTAAGCGAACTCCCCCTGGTCGTCGAGGCTGACCGTCAGCTTCTCGATCGCCTCTCCATTGGCCATCTTGTCCAGCACCTGGGCGGCGACGGTCGGCATCAGGCTGCCGGAGAGGATGTTGTCGATATTGCGTGCGCCGCTGTCGCTGTCGGTGCAGCGCTCGGCGACGGCTTCGATGATCGCCGGGTCGTACTCGAACTCGGCGCGATGGTTATATTCGAAGCGGTGCTTGATACGGTCGAGCTTGAGCCGAACGATGTTGTGCAGAATCTCTTTCTGCACCGGGTAGTAGGGAATGATGTTCAACCGGCCCAGGAACGCTGGCTTGAATACGGCGTTGAGCTGATCGCGCAGGCTCTCGACGATCGCATCCGGTGCGGGCAGGGACTCGACGCCCAGGCACTGTTGCATGATGTCGTCGGTGCCGACGTTGGAGGTGAGCAGGATCACGGTGTTGCGGAAGTTGATCTCGCGGCCTTCGCCATCGTCCAGCACGCCCTTGTCGAACACCTGGAAGAACAGCTCCAGCACGTCAGGGTGGGCTTTCTCGACTTCGTCCAGCAGCACCACGCTGTAGGGCTTGCGGCGCACCGCTTCGGTCAGCACGCCCCCCTCGCCGTAACCGACGTAACCGGGAGGCGAGCCCTTGAGGCTGGAGACGGTATGCGCTTCCTGGTACTCGGACATGTTGATGGTGATGACGTTGCGCTCGCCACCGTAGAGCGTGTCGGCCAGCGATAGCGCCGTTTCGGTCTTGCCGACGCCGCTGGGGCCGAGCAGCAGGAAGACCCCGATCGGCTTGTTGGGGTCCTCCATCCGCGCCCGCGAGATCGCGATGCGTTTACCGATCTCGGCCAGCGCATGATCCTGGCCCAGCACGCGCTCGCCGAGCAGTTCGGGCAGACGCTGCACGGTGGCGATCTCGTCGCGCATCATCTTGCCGAGTGGAATGCCGGTCCAGTTGGAGATCACCTCGGCGATCACGTTGCCGTCGACATGGCCGTGCACCAGCGAGTGCTCGCCCTGAATCGCGGCCAGTTCGCGCCGGACCTCGCCGATCCGCTGGCTCAGCGCGTCGCCATCGCCATCCTGCTGGCCGGCCTCGATGGATTCGCGCTCCGCTTCCAACCCCTTGAGGCGCGTCACGATCTCCCGCTCGCGTTCCCAGCGTGCGCTGAGATCGTCGATCTCGCTGCGGGTCTCGGTGAGCTGTTCGTCGAGCGCGGCCAACGTTTCCGCATGATCGCTGCCTTCACGCTGTTCGCGCTGGAGAACGGCGATCTCGCTGTTGAGGTTGTCGACGCGACGATGGGCGTCCTCCAGCGCCGCCGGCTGCGAGGATTGCGCCAGGGCGACCCGGGCGCAGGCGGTGTCGAGCACGCTGACGGCCTTGTCCGGCAGTTGGCGGCCGGTGATGTAGCGGTGCGACAGGCGAACGGCCTGGACGATGGCGTCGTCGAGAATGGTCACCTTGTGGTGATCCTGCATGCGTTCGTTCAGGCCGCGCAGCATGTTGATGGCCACCGGCTCGGCCGGTTCCTCGACCTTGACCACCTGAAAGCGGCGGGCCAGCGCCGCGTCCTTCTCGAAGTACTTCTTGTACTCCGCCCAGGTGGTGGCGGCGATGGTGCGCAGTTCGCCGCGCGCCAGCGCCGGCTTGAGCAGGTTGGCGGCATCGCCCTGGCCGGCCTGTCCGCCGCTGCCGATCAGGGTATGGGCCTCGTCGATGAACAGGATGATCGGATGCAGACTGCGCTTGGTCTCCTCGATCACGTTCTTGAGTCGGCTCTCGAACTCGCCCTTGACCCCGGCGCCCGCTTGCAGCAGGCCCAGGTCGAGGGTTCGCAGCTCGACGTTCTTGAGCGGCGGTGGTACATCGCCATTGACGATGCGCAGCGCCAGACCTTCCACCACGGCGGTCTTGCCGACACCCGCTTCGCCGGTGAGGATCGGGTTGTTCTGGCGGCGCCGGGTGAGGATGTCCACCATCTGGCGCACTTCCTCCTCGCGGCCGAGCACCGGGTCGATGCGGCCGGCGCGGGCATTGCCGGTCAGGTCGATGGTGTACTGGTCCAGCGCCGGGGTCTTGCTCTTGCCGGGGCGGCCGCCACCGGGCTTGGTGTCCGATGGCTGGCCAGCGCTCTGGCTCTGGCCACTGGCGTTCGTTCCCTCGCCGAGCGGGCGCACGTGCTGATCTTCGCTGCTGCCGCCGATCAGGTCGTCGAGATGTGCCTGCAGGTCGTCGACGTTGATCCGCTCGAGCTCACGGGCGCCATCCAGCAATACCCGGCGCAGTTCGTCGTCCTTGAGCAGCGCCAGCAGCAGGTGGCCGCCGCGAATCTGGGCTTCGCCGTGGTCGATCGAGGCGATCACCCAGGCGCGCTCGATCAGCCGGGTGATGCGTGGCGACAGGGCGGGCGTTCGGGTATTGCCGGTCTTGAAGGTCGAGACCGTCTCCTCGAGCTGCGTCGCCAGGCGATCGAGCGACACGTCGTAGTGCCGGGCGATGCGCAGGAAGTCGTTGTCGTCGCTGTCGAGCAGCTTGAGCAGCAGGTGCTCGATATCGACATCGTACTGGCGCTCGGCCAGGCACAATGCCGCTGCGCCTTCGGTGGCTTCGCGGCAGGGATCGTTGAGCTTGTCGAAAAGGGATTTGAGACTCACGCCGTGGCTCCGTCGTAGGGAATGTCGAAGAGTGCATGGCCGTGGGAGGCGGCCGGTCGGTCGGCGGGTTGGAGCCAACCCAGCCGCCCCAGGTTGATACTGCCGCCCGCACCCAGTTGGGGGGCGGGAATGCTGTGTCTGTCGAGAATCAACTCGATTTCGAAGTCGAGTTCGATGCCGGCGTAGAAACGCACCAGCTTGACGAGCTTCCGGTGCGCTTCGGTGTCCGGCAGTAGCGAGCGGTAGGCGCTCAGGCTCAACGGCCCGAACGAGACGCGAAAGGCGGATTGATAGTCACGCACCCGGGTGCCGGCCACGGCGCTCTCTCCGAGTCTGGCGTTGGCCTGGCCGAGGCGGGTGTACTGGTCCGGATCGAGGCGTATCCAGCGGCCAGCGAACGAATCGACCCGGCAGGGCAGCTGGAAGGTGTACTCCAGGATCGACCGCAGGTTGCTCGGATTGCGCGGCCGCTGCGACCACAGCCCGGAAAACCAGCTGAACAGGTCACGGCGCAGCGAGCCGGGCGCGTCGTCGCGGGCGAGCGTCTTCTCCAGCGTGGTGGGCGTGAAGCCCACCAGGTGCAGCAGCCAGTCTTCGAAGTCCGCGCTGCCCTTGCGTTCGTATTCGATATGGAAGCGATACTTCTGCCACGCCTCGTAGAACAGCGCCGTCATGCGGTGCGAGAAGAAGTCCATGAACGCATGGGCGGCATCGTCGCGTTTCTCGATATGCCGGTTGATCAGTAGTTCGGTGTAGGGGCGCGGCAGCACGCCGGACGGCCCCACCAGCCCCATGAACGTGACCTGGATCTCGCTCAGTGGATCGCCGCTGGCGGAACGGACCTTGTCGCTCTCGAAGGAGAGGTCGCTGATCTCGCTGGGCGGGAAGTTCAGCGAGAGCAGCGAGCGAAATCGCAACGGATCCTGATGGGGGCGGTTTTCGGGATCGATACGCCCGGTGCGGCTGTAGTGCAGCCGCAGCAGGCGCACGAGCTGGAAGAACCCGAATCGCCAGGGCTCGGCGCGGGCCTGGTCGATCAGACCAGGGGCTGAGTACCGGTTCTCGGCTGCCATTGGGCGACTCGCTGTTCGCGCTGACGGGAGCGCAGGGTGAGTTGGGTGAAACTGTTGAGGCTGCAGTACTGGCCGAAGAAGTGGTCCAGCACCATGCCGAAGAGGTAGATACCGCTACCGGTAAACTGGCTTTCGTCGAGTTCCAGCGTGATGCCGGTGCCGCGCACGAAGGCGGGGCGCGGATGACCGATGCGCGTCATCACCGGTTCGCTCGCGATCGAGGAGATGCCGTTGATCTGCTTGCGGATCGCCGACGCCTGGCGATAGTTGTAGAGCGTCAGCAGCTCCATCAGCGCCTCGCGGCCGTCGGAGACCAGCGAAAGATGGTTGAGCGACAGGTGCGAGACCAGACGCCAGATCAGGCCCTTGCCCATGGGCGGGCGTACCGGAGCCGTCGGCTTGCGCAGGCAACGGATCTGCTGCACCACCTGCTCGCGTTCGAGGGTGAAATCCCCCTGGGGATGGCCGAAGGTCATCAACTGCGGGAGGTCGCGATTGCTGCAGGTGAGCTTGAGACTCAGGGTGTCGCTGCTGGCGTCGAGCATCTCCAGTTCGCGATCGACCACCCGCAGGCGCATTTCGGTGCCCGGGTCGCGGGCGTTTTCCGAGGCGACCCGTCGCGCGATCCAGTAGCTCTGGCGTGCCTGCTTTTCACTGTCCCGCGGTTCGAAGAAGGGCAGGCAGGGGGCGACCTCGTCCTGCATCGCGGTGCGGATGACCCGCGTGACCTCGTCGATCGACACGATCTCGGTGGACCGCGAATGGCGTACGTCCGGCACCACTGGATATTCATGGCGCGTGTGGCTGAGCTTGATCGGCTCGGCCTGCTGCGGGAACAGGTTGACCACCGGGGTGCAGCCGAGGCGGAAATTGTGGCGTCCCACGGTCTGTGCCAGCCGGGCGAGACGCTCGTGCTGATCGTAGTCGCGGAACAGGAAGTGAATCTGGACCTGCGTCACCGGCTTGCCGGCAAGGGGGCGGGCCAGGCCGTTCAGATCGAAGAACAGGAATTTCTCGGGAAAGGTGAAGTACTCGTGAAGCAGTCGGTAGCCCAGGAACGACCGCTCGGAGTAGTCGATCAGCCCTTCGTCGTGATCGAAGCCGACCGGGGCGATGGCATCCGGCGCCAGCCCGATTTCACGCTGCTGGCCGGCATCGACGAAACTGACCGAGATTCGCGCCACGTTGTTGAACAACAGCTCGTAGAGCGGGTGCATGAGGATGCCTTCCCCGTCGAGGAAGAATCTCAGGCGATCCATGCCCAGCTTGCCGAAATCGGTGTTGCCGAGACTCTCGAGCGACAAGGTCAGCTTGGCGACGTTGTCATTGCCGTGGGCATTGAATGACGAGCGCTCCAGCCGGGTCAGTTCGGCGCCGCTCACCGCCACCGGCCAGACATCCACCGGGTAGCAGGTGCGGAAGCGGCAGAAGGAGTCCTCCACCGGGCGCGAGTGCAGCGCCGTATGCCGGGGCAGGTGATAAGCGCCGGTCAGAGAAGTCTTTGCGCCCGGGTCGAACTCGACGATCGACAGTGCCGGGGTCGGACGCAGGTAGTGGGGGTAGAGAACGTCGAGAAACGCCTCGACGATCTCGGGAAAGTCGTCATCGAGCTTCTTGTGCACCCGGGCGCTGAGGAAGGCGAAAGATTCGATCATCCGCTCGGCGTGGGGATCCTCGCAGTAGTCCCCCTCGAGCAGCAGTCGCGAGGCGATTTTCGGATACCGTTGAGCGAACTCCTGACCCAGAAAACGCAGGTGAGAGAGTTCCTTCTCGTAGTAGGGCAGCAGGTCGTCGAGCATCAGATCAGGTTCTGCACCTTGTATTGGCGAGTGTTGACTTGCAGTACGGCATCGAAGGCCACGCGCTGGCTCGCTTCACTCAGCGACAGCACGGCTTCGATGCGGAACTGGAGAATGCGGTCGTGACTATCCTGATTGAGCAGTTGTACGCGCACGCTGCTGAAGCGCTTGTCGCCCTGTTCGATGGTACGTTCGAGCTGACGCTGGATCAGGCGCCGGTCCTCGGTGCTGCGGACGCCACGGCTGATGAAGTCCGGCAGGCCGTAGTCGAGGAGGGTGCCTTGCAGTGACGGCCAGCCGTCCAGCCCGTCGGCCACCAGTTCCCGCCGGGTGTTGACCAGCAGTTCGAGATCGCGCACGACCGAGGTCTTGTAGTCGGCCAGCGAACAGCGATGGCCGGGCTGGGTTTCGGTCGAATGCTGCGGTTCATCATCGAGTAGACGGTCGAGCAGCGTCGGAACCATCTGCAGGGGTTCGCTCATCTCATCCTCATCTCACGATGGATCGTGGCGGCGCTGAAAGAGACGCCGAACTCTCTGGCCATCGCCTCGAGATTCGCCAGCGGGCATCGGACACCAGGCCGACGCCCGCTGTCAGCACTTCGTATCAGGAGCCGCGAGTGGATTGCGGCAGCTCTGATACCAGACGCAGCGACGCGGTCAGCTCATCGAGCTGATAGTGTGGACGCAGGAAGGTCACCGCCTTGTAGGCGCCGGGCTTGCCGGGGACCTCGGCGACTTCCACGCGCGCTTCGCGCAGGGGATACTTGGCCTTGGCTTCCTGGCCGGCGTTATCGTCCAGCAGCACATACTGGGAGAGCCACTCGTTGAGATAATCCTCGACGTTCTGGCGGGAGGCGAAGCTGCCGACCTTGTCGCGCATGATCGCTTTCATGAAATGTGCGATACGCGAAGTGGCGAAGATGTACTGCAGCTGCGAGGAGAGGCGCGCATTGGCGTTGGCCACGTCGGTGTTGTACTGCTTGGGCAACTGCGCGGACTGGGTGCCGAAGAACGCGGCATAGTCGGTACCCTTGCAGTGCACCAGCGGGATGAAACCCAGGTCGGACAGCTCTTTTTCGCGACGGTCTGTGATCGAGATCTCGGTGGGGCACTTGAGCGCCACTTCACCGTCGTCGGTCTGGAAGGTGTGGGTCGGCAGATCCTCGACCAGGCCGCCACCCTCGACGCCGCGAATCGCGACGCACCAGCCGTACTTGGAGAACGCGTCGGTGACACGAGCGCCCATGGTGTAGGCGGCGTTCATCCACAGATACTTGTTGTGGTCACGACCGTCGACACTCTCGGTGAAGTTGAACTCCTCCACCGGTGTGGTCTCTTCGCCGTAGGGCAGGCGGCCGAGCACGTGGGGCAGCGTCAGGCCCACGTAGCGGGCGTCCTCCGAGTTGCGGAAGGACTTCCACTTGGCGTATTCGACGGTGTCGAAGATCTTGGAGAGATCCCGCGGCCCGGTCATGTCGGTGAAGGAATCCCAGCCGAACAGTTCCGGCGAGGCCGAGGAGATGAACGGAGCATGCGCGGCGGCCGCAACATGGGAAACCTGCTCGAGCAGGTACATGTCCTGTGGATGACGGCCGAACTCGTAGTCGCCGATCATCATGCCGAAGGGCGCGCCACCGAAGGTGCCGTACTCTTCCTCGTAGACCTTCTTGAACAGCGCACTCTGGTCGAACTCGGAGGCCGACTTGAGGTCCTTGACCAGGTCGTTCTTGGACGCGTTCAACATGTGGATCTTCATGTTGGTACTGGTCTCGGACTGATCCGTCAGGTACTTGAGACCGCGCCAGGACGCTTCGAGCTGTTGGAACTCGCTGGCGTGCATGACCTCGTTCAACTGATCCGATAGCAGCGAATCAATCTCGGCGATGCGAGAGTCGAGTACCGCTATCAGATCCTTGCTCGGCGTGACTTCGCCCTCCAGCACCTGATTGACCAGTTCGTCGATCAGGTCACGAGTGCGGGTGCGCTCGGTCTCCGATCGAGCCACGCGGCTCTCGGAGATGATGCTGTCCAGCAGCGAAGTCTCCGGCGCGAAGACTTCCTGGGTTTCGGTCTGTGACGTGTTGTCGGTCTGATTATCGGCCATGGAAGACTCCCGTTATTCCTTTTCTTTCTGCGGTTTCGCAGCAGCTTCACGACCCAGCTCTTCACCCAGGGCCTGGAGTTTGTCGGTGTTCTGCAGCACGTCCATCAACAGCTCTTCGAGCTTGTCGTTGCCTCCCATCTTGTTGCGCAGGTCTGCCAGCTTGTTGCGAACCTCCAGCAGCTTGCGCAGCGGCTCGACCTGACGCACGACTTCCTGCGGTTCGAAATCTTCCATGCGTTTGAAGTTGAGTTCGACCGGTAGCTGCGAGCCATCGTTGGCGAGCGTGTTGTCGACTCGATAGCTCAGGCGCGGCTTGACGCCCTTCATGACGCTGTCGAAGTTGTCGCGATCGACATTGACGAACTTGCGATCCTTCAGGCGTGGGAGAGGCTCGAGCGGGTTGCCTGAGTAGTCACCCATGACGCCAACCACGAACGGCAACTCTTTCTTTTCGATGCTGTCGCCGATTTCGACGTCGTAGGTCAGGTGAACTCGCGGTGCTCTCACGCGCGACAGCTTGTGTTGAGTACTTTCGTTCTTGGCCATGAAAGAATCCTCTCTTGAAATGCTTGAAATGGCGAATTCGTTAGGGTTTGAAGTTGTCTTATCCAGGTCGCGCTTCGCGGTCAGGCGGACGGCGCCTCCCTGGCAGCGGATATCAGCTGCTTCCGCAGGTCGTCCTGCATAGCGTCGATCGCCTCTTCGGAGATCAGTTCTTCGAAACTGCGACTGCCGGAGATTTCGGTGCTGTGGCGGATTACGTCGTCTGCCGGCAGCGTCGAGGCGATGGGCGAACTGATCACACAGAAGGGCAGTTCGCCGAAATCGTCCAGTTGCTGGAAACCGACCGGGAAGCGCAGCCCCTTGAACAGGCGACCCAGGCCGCCGGCGCGGCTGAAGCAGTGAAACAGCATTAGATAGTGCACCACAAAACGGTG
Organism: Salinicola corii; assembly: GCF_008298015.1. Classification (GTDB taxonomy): domain Bacteria; phylum Pseudomonadota; class Gammaproteobacteria; order Pseudomonadales; family Halomonadaceae; genus Salinicola; species Salinicola corii. The sequence goes on from NZ_VTPX01000001.1 coordinate 710,799, forward strand.
CAGTTCCGAGCCGCTGCGGTTGGGATCCCGCACGACCTGACGGAAGCGACTCAAGTCGAACGACGAGTAACCCACGACCCAGCGTGCAGGGCTGGTCACGCGCACCGTGCTGCCGCCCGGCAGGGCGTGGTCGTATTCCAGCGGAAACAGCTCCGGCGTGGAGTTGATGATATTGAGGGGGACTTCGAGTTCGTTCATCAGATTGAACGGACGCAGCGCCGCATGTTTGTCGAACAGCGTGCGAAACTCCTTGAAGTGATGCTGGGTCTCGCGGCCACTGCCGCGAGGCGCCCCCTGCAGATACTCGCCAAACAGCGGTTGAGGGCGCACCAGCGGCGCCAAGGTAGTGAGATAGTCCGCTGCCTGTGCCTTGAGCAAATCCGACACCACTCGCGTCTGCTTGCGCGAGCGGATGAAGCTATCAACATCGAAGGACTGCGTCATGATCGATTCCCGGTGCGACGTCGTATCGTCGAGATGGACTTGGCTTCGAATTGGCTATCGATACCCGTCGTGTCATGTCATTGAATATTGACTTGCGACCCATTGTGCCGTGGACGCCGAAAGACTCAATAGACTAACGATCAAGATTCTACCCATTAACAGAAAACGCAAACTATTGTATCGGAGAATCGAGACGGTGCTCCGAGGTCATCTGCTATTAATGTTGTAGGCGATCTCTTACATCCCGTGTAATTAAAGGTTATCCGGCCACTCTAGCACGAGTCACGATTCAATTGTCCTCATCCGCTTCCACCGCAGGCGATAGATTCGGCGTCAATAGCGTGAGGGCCGCGCTGTTGCCGTCGTCATCGAGTGTCGGCATGCCCTGATCCATCAGCGGCTGCAGGTTGCCGTTGTCCAGCCTGACGTAGGCGCGAGCATCGCCCACCTCTGGTTGAAGCACGTATAGCTGTCGTTGTAAGTCGTTAATGTATTGATTTTTAGACCAATTTCCCCATGTGGATTTGACTCTCTCACCGCCCGGTGCGTCGACTTTTACCTCATGCAAGTAGAAGCCGTCGGGTGCGCCGGTAATGGCATCTCGCTGCAATATCAGATCGGTATCGATCCCTCGGCAATCATCGCAAGGCAGCGTTCCCTCGAAGCGCTCGGTAGCCTTGACGTAATTGACCTTGGAGTGAGGGCCGGCTGCGCAAGCGCTCAGCAGCAAGCAAGCCACCGCCGGAGCCCATTTAACGGACTGTGCTTTCATGTATCAATCTCAAACTTTTTGTAAATAAATGTTTCTTGGTAAGCTAATGTTAAATCCGACGCTTATTATAGCCATTAAATCTGGTAGGGTGTGTGGCTCACGAGATAAATTGATGCCGAATCTTCTGCGGTGCTCATACTCCGTGAGCTTCTCGGGACTAAATAATAGAGTGAATGAGACGGCAATGATGGCGTCCGTACGTGTTTTGGGATTGGGTTTGTGCATGGTTCTGCTGGCCGGTTGCGGTGTGGCCGATCGTGTTGGCAATCGCTTCGGCGATACGTGGGCCGGCGATCTGTTCGGCAATCAGGAGCGGGTGCGAGTCACCATCGATAGCGACGATTCGGTCAACCCGGATGTCGATGGCGAACCCTTGTCCGTCGTGGTCAGAATTTACCAGCTCAGCGAACAGCCACCTTTCGCCACGGCGTCGCCACGCCAGCTGTGGAGCGAGGGCGAGGAGGTGCTTGGCAACAGTCTGCTGTCCCAGCGTGAAGTGACGCTGTTGCCGGGGGAGCAGGAGGTGGATGTTGCGACCCTGGCACCCAATGCTCAGTTCGTCGGTATTGCCGCCTTCTTCCGTAATACCGTCAGCGACGATTGGCACGTGGTCTTCGACGCCGAAGAGCTCAGAAACGATGGTCTGTTGAGCGCCTCGGAAGGTATCCGGCTGCGCCTCGTCGAGGACCGCGTCGAAGTCGAGCGTGGGCACGACCTGCTCGGCAAGTAATCCTTCCGACGTTGGGACGGCGGCCAGTGGAGCGGTGATTCGACAGGTGGCCGGGCTGGCGTCAGCATTCAGAGGCACGGGACAGGGACGTGAGTAAACACAACCGCATCATGTGGTCGGAGGGGATGTTCCTCCTGCCCCAGCATTTTCAGTATCAGGACGAATTCCATCAGCGCCAGCTGGCCGAATCGCGCCGGGCTCAACACCCCTTCCAGTGGGGGGTGCAGGAGATCGCCTTTGACGAAGGTGCGCTCGAGCAGGGCACGTTGCGGTTGAGCCGACTCAAGCTGGTCTTCCCCGATGGCACCTTGATCGACGCGCCTCAGCACGATCCGCTTCCGCCGGGGCGCAGCCTCGAGGAGCTGGCACGCAATGGTGAGGTCAAGATATACGCTGCCCTGCGTACGCTGGAACCGTGGTCGCCAAGCTATCTCGACCAGGATGCGCCACGCCACGGCGGGCGGCGCTACATCCAGCGCTTCGAGACGCGACCCGATCTCAACGAGGGCTCGCTGGAGAACGAACTGGGCACGCTCGAGCTCAACGCCACGCTGTTGATGGAAGGGGACAGCCTGGATGGGTTCACCCATTGCCCGATCGCGCTTCTCAAGCGCAACGCCGCCGGTGGCTTCAATCTCGAAAGAGAACGATTCATGCCGCCAGCACTGCATATCGATGCTATCTCGCTGCCATTCGATATCGCCAATCGTCTGGTCGGCATGCTGCAGGCGCGAAGTGAGGCGCTCTCCAGCCGTCGCCGCGAGCGCGCCGATCAGGTGGCGGAGTTCGGCTCCAGCGACGTCACGCTGTTCTGGCTGTTGTACACCATCAACCGTGCCTATCCGCAGCTGGCGCACTTGTTGGCGCATCCTCGACTGCATCCCGAAGCGCTCTATCGCTTTCTGGCCGAATTCGCCGCCAGCCTGATGACGTTCTCCATGTCCCACAAGCTGGCGGACATTCCGGACTATGACCACCATGATCCGGCACCGGCCTTGCTGGGGCTGGAGAGCGTGGTGCGTGAATTGCTCGAGATTGTGGTGCCCAATCAGTACATCCCCATTCCCCTCGAGCAGACGCGGCCTTCCTACTATGTGGGGCGGCTCAACGACGCTCGACTCAAAAACGCCGATTTCTACATCAGCGTCCACGCCGACATGCCGGGCGCGCAGATCCTTGAGCTGGTCCCCCGTGCCTTCAAGGTCGGGTCGCCGGAGGACATCGAGGTGGTGGTCAATACCGCGATGCCGGGCGGCACGTTGACGCATGCTTCCCGCATGCCCAGTGCGATTCCGGTGCGGCTGGACAACCACTATTTCGCGCTCGAGCCCCATGGCGCCGTTTACGAACGCATGATGGACGCCCAGGCGATCGCCTTTTACGTCCCCAGCGGATTCAAGAATCTCAGCATTGAACTGATGGCGGTAATGAAATGACCGAAGCCCTTGCTCATCCCTCCGAGATCGCCGAGCCGCAAACGCTCAAGACACTGTCGCGCGATTTCATCTCCATGGTTCTGATGGTGCGCCGCGGTCAGCAGGCCGAAAGCGTCGAGCGCTTTCTCGAACGTGTCGATCAGTGGCTGCGCGAATTCGAGGAGAAGGCCAGGGCCGAGAATTACAGCGCCGATGCCGTGAAGGACGCCCAATACGCACTTTGCGCCTTCCTCGACGAGAGCGTGCTCAAGGGCGGGGTGGGCAATATCCGAGAGCATGTCGAGCTGCACCCGTTCCAGTACCGCTATTTTGGCGTGCATCTCGCCGGCGAAGGTTTCTACGACCGCCTCGACAGTCTGCGCAGCGACGTGCGCGCCAATCTGGACGTGCTCGAGGTCTATCACCTCTGTCTCGCGCTCGGCTTCGAAGGCAAGTACAGCCTGGAGAATCGGGACCAACTGCGCTACATCGCCAATACCCTGGGGCAGGATATCGCCCGCTACCGGCAGCAGAGCGACGAGCGCAGCGAGAGCTGGAAGCTGCCGGATCAGGTCGGCCAGCTATTGCGTTACGAGATCCCGTTGTGGGTCTACCTGCTGGGAATCGTGTTGGTCTGCCTGATCGTCTACGGCGGACTGCGCTGGTGGCTGGGCAGTGAAACCGACTCGCTGGTCGAGCAGATCCGGCAGCTCTTCAATTCCACCCGCTGACGAGCGAGTTTGACGATGCGTTTTCTTCGATTCCTGCGCTCGCTGAAGGGTTTCTGGCCGCTCTCTATCGTGCTGTTGTTGATGGGGCTGGCACTCTGCGCGCTGCTTCTGCCGCTGCTGACGCAAGAGCGTGAGCTGGTCTTCATTGCCATGGCGCTGGTGGCCGCATTGTGGCTGCTGGTCGTGGTCATGCGTCAATATCATCGCATCCGTGCCGAGCGCAGCATCGAGAATCTGGTCGAACTCGAGGTGCACCGCGAAGCGGCCGAAAGCGAGTCCGGCGATTACCAGATTCTCAGCGACCGCCTCAAGCATGCCATGGCGATGCAGCGCGCGGCGCGTTCGGTCGACGGCGGCAAGGCATCGCTCTACGAATTGCCGTGGTATCTGGTGATCGGCATGGCAGCCTCCGGCAAGACGTCACTGCTGACCCGTTCGTCGCTGGCAGCGACCATGGCCGGCGGTAGCAATCTTTCCGCGGTCAGCGGGACACAGCACTGTGACTGGTACTTCAGTCGCGAGGCGGTGATGGTCGATACCGCCGGGCGCTACCTGGTCGAGGACCGGCCCGCCAGCGAGTTCGCCGACTTTCTCAAGACCCTGCGCAAACAGCGTCGCAAGCCGGCGATCAACGGTCTGGTGCTGGTCGTCAGCCTGCCCGAGCTGCTCGAGCAGTCGCGGCAGCAGGCCCATGCCCTTGCTGAGCAACTAGTGAATCGGGTGGTGGAGTATCGTCGCTGTCTGGGCATCAACCCCCCCGTCTACCTGTTCTTCAGCAAGACGGATTTGCTGCCCGGTTTCACCCGCACCTTCGAGGCGCTGGATGCGACCGAACGCCAGCGTCCGTGGGGGCTGACTTTTTCGCTGGAGGAGCTGCGTCGCGAGGGTGTGATAAGCGCTTTTCAGCAGCGTTTCCCGAGGCTGGTCACGAACCTTCGTCAACGCGTCGACCAGCGCATGATAGAAGAGGGGGCCGATGCCGACAGCGAACTGCTGCGTTTTCCGGACTACTTCGCCGAGTTGTTCGGCGTGCTGAGCGACTTCCTCGAGCAGTTCGATATTCCGCAGCAGGGCGAACAAGCGCCGGTATTGAGAGGCCTTTATTTCACCAGTGCCTTGCAGACCGGCCCTGCTCTCCCGGCGTTGCTGGATGATCAGACTCGCGCCGAATTTGCGCTCGCGCCGGGAGAGACCGGTGCGGCCGCGACTCGTGCCGGGGAAAAGAGCTACTTCATCACCGATACCTTTCGCGAGGTGGTCTTCCCCGACCGCAACCTAAGTCTCTACTACTCGCAACGGGGTGAACGGCGCACACTGCCGACTTTAATGATCGGCGCCTTGGGCGCGCTCGGCGTCGCGGCTATCGCGGCCCAGGGCTGGTCCGCCTACAACAACAAGCTATGGGTCGATCATATTCAGCACCGTCTGGATGAGATCATGGCCGGCAACAGCACCGGTCGCTTGAAGCCCCACGAGCGCCGAGAGATGCTTGGTGACCTGGAGCAGCAACTGGCAGCCATCGAGCGACATCGCGAGAACGGCGTGCCCCTCAAGTTGGATCTGGGACTCTATCAAGGTGAAGCCCTGCGGGAGCCGCTGAAACAGGCCTGGTCGGAGTTGCTTCGAGAGGACGTCCTCCAGCCTCTGGCGTGGAGACTGACCCGTCAATTGCGCTCTCTGGACAGTTTCGGCACCCCCGATGGTGAAATCGATACTGCCAGCACCGATGCCGAGCCACAGGCCGTGGATGAGCGAGATACCCGCCGCGATACCGGTGCGGTGGAAGAACGTGGGCAGGAGATCGGTCGTGATGCCATGGATCGGATGCGTGAGCGCTCTACCTCGAGGCCCACATTGGGCAGCGTGCCGACCAGTGCCTCGGAGCTGGGTAGTCGCGCTCGCAGCGAACTGCGCTCACGGACCACGGATAGTGCCAGAGATGCCTGGTATTCCGCTCGCAGCAACGCGGAGACCGGGCTCGAAGAGGGACTGCGTGACCGCACCAGCGCGCTGGGAACAGCCGTAGGTGACAGCGATGGTGACGAATCGACATTGGCGCTTTCCGGTGAACAGGGGCCCTCTCTATCCGAGGAGATGTTGACCCGGTTGAGCCAGGAGGACGTCGAACAACTGATCGAGAGCTACTCCTCGCTCAAGCTATATCTGATTCTGACCGACCCGGCGACGCATCAGGACCAGGGCGATTTTGTCGCTTCGGCCCTGCCGCGGTTGTGGCAGGACGCGGTGCAACGCCGCGGACTGTCACGCACTCGCGACAGCATCATGGACAACGCCGCGCTCTACGTGCATTACCTGCAGCAGGGCGCGGCACCGGCGCTCGAGCGGGATGACAGCCTGGTCGCCGATAGCCGCGAGCGCCTCAATGCGTTCCTGATCGACAGCAGCCTGGTGGATCGCGAGTACCTGCGCTACCAGCTCGACGTCGAGGAACGCTACGATCCGTTGACGCTCTCGCGAATGGCGCCGGACATGAGTGGGCGATTGTTCTACGCCAGCCGTGCCGTGCCCGCCTTCTATACTCGGCAGGTCTGGGACGAGTATCTTCGTCCGGCGATCATTCAGACCGTGTCCGGCGACCTGCAGCGCGAGTCCGATTGGGTTCTCGATGACGAGGACGTTGACGATGCCGTCCAGTCCAAGGCGCGCTTCGTCAGCCAGTTGATGGCCCGCTACAAGCGGGATTACGCCATCGCCTGGGAGCGCTTCCTCGGCAATACCCACGTCTCCCGTTTCGATACGCTCGATCAGGCCAGCGAACGGCTGGCCGCGTTGAGCGATCTGCAGGGATCACCGTTGCGACAGGTGCTGGAAGCGGTCAAGGCCAACACCGGCTGGGATGATCCCAAGGCGACCGACGAACAAGGGCAGGCCGAAGGCAAGGCGCAGGACCAAAGCTTCTGGGGACGCGTGATGAGTGTCTTCGATGGCAGCGGCGGCAATGGATCGGCGGTGGACCTGGCGACGTTGCCACGCATCAACGATGGGGCGCTGGCGCGTCACTTCCGGCCGGTGACGCGAATGCTCTCCGCGGACGAGGCGACGGGAAGCGACAACTCCGTTCTCAACCAGTATCTGCTCGACCTGCGTCAACTCAAGGTGCGAGTCGACAACGTCCGCAGCGCCCAGGACGTGGGTCGCAGCAGCAAGTCGCTGATCATGGCGACGCTCTCGGGCCAGCCCACCGAGATCAACGGCCTGCGCAACTTCGTGGCCTCCCGGGTGGACACCTCGCGGGCTCCGCTGGTACAGGCCCTGGAGCCACTGTTCCGGACGCCGGTCGAGGATACCTGGGCTGCGCTCAACGAACCTGCCAAAAATCAACTCAACGCCGCCTGGGACGACAAGATCGTCACCCCCTGGGATCAGATGGTGGCCGGCCGTTATCCGGTCAGCGACTCGGTCAACGAGGCTTCGGTACGGGATTTGGAGTATTTCATCGATCCGGATCAGGGCGCACTTTCCCAGTTCCGTCAGGATGAAATCGGCGATCTCGCCGGCTCGGGCAGTGGACAGCGCTCACCGATGGTCGATCCGCGCATGCTGTCCAGCATCGATGATGCGACGGCACTGGGACGTGTCATCGATAGCCTTTCGGATCTCCGCAACGGCTTCGAGCTGCAGGTGAACCCGACGGCCGGACTAACCGATATCATCCTGACGCTCGATGGCCAGCGGCTGCATTACCGTAACAACACCCAATCCTGGGAACGGCTGACCTGGCCGGGCGATGGCGAATCCTTCGGTGCGCGCATGGATATCATCAATCGGAACGGGCAGCGTCACACCGTATTCGATTATCCCAACCGATGGGGGTTCCTGCGCATGATCGAGAGTGCCCATATCACCCCGATAGATAGCGCTCGCCAGCGCTTCAGCTGGCGAACCTACATGGGGACCGTGAGCTTCGACGTGCGCAACTTCGGTGGCGTGAAGATATCGGATCTGCGGCGCATCAAGTCTCTGAGCATTCCGCAAATGAGCCGGTGACACCGGAGCGACCACGGCAACGACAGGGTAACGAAGGAATGGCACAGGCGATGGGGAAGGAATCTGCATGATCGGTTGCTTTGGCAAGATTCCCTCGAGAGCCGATTTCGTGGGGGTGAACGCCGCCGGCACGGTGATTCAGGAGCTCGATCAGTGGTTGCAGAGCGCGCTGGTTCAATTTCTGGATCACGAAGACTGGATGCATCGATTCGATGCGCTGCCGGTCTGCTTCTTCCACTATCACGCGCGCAATGGCAGCGATGTGATGGGAGCGATGATCAGTTCCGCCGACGCTTCTGGTCGCCGCTATCCGTTTTTCATCTTTCAGTTGTTGAAAGGGGAAGGGCGGTCGCCGGTGCTGCCGTTTCTGCATACGCTGGGTGAGATCTTCGCTGGTCAGGCGCGGCAGATTCTGACCGATTCGGTACACGGACAGACGCCGATCGATCCGGCCCTCGCGATCAAGGAGATGCGACTCTGGAACGATCAGGACCTGACACTCTATCAGCGTATTCACGAGCGATTCCTGCAGGACTACAGCTTCGACGACATCGCCCGGGCGTTGGAGTGGGGGTGGCCGGAATTCATCGCCAGTGCTTGCCTGCATCGTTTGCACTATGCGCTGGAGAGTTGGGAAGCGGGCAGCACGCTGGCGGTGCTGTTGCCGCTGCCCGCCGAGCGCGGGCTGAAACGCCCGGTAGCGGATCTGTGGCAGCAGTGGCTGGGTAGTGCCTGCCGCGGCGGGGCGCCAGTCATGAGTCTGTTGATCGACGATTTCATGCGTCCGCGTTTGTTGCTGATGCCCGCCTGGCAGAGCGCGGAGGCGTTTTTCGAGGTGCTCTCGAATCCTGGCGACCGCCGCTTGTGCATTGATGTGCTGGCGCCTTTCGCCGATGAAGAACCGCATCCGGGGACCTTGCCGCTGCCGGACACCCGGCTGAACCTGGCCGATTTCATGACTCGTTTTCCGCGCGGCCATCAGGTGCCGTGAGCGAGCTAGATTGAGCAGATGTGCTAATGAAACGTTTGAAACTCGCTTATCTGAAATACGCCTTCTTCAAATACCAGCCCTATATCCTGGGGCTGCTGTTCTTCGCCGCCATCTTCCTGGTCTGGCGGCTGGGCGTGGCATTCGGCTTTTCGTCCCTGGCCAGCCTGCTCGCAGGGATCGTCCTGTTTCTGCTCGTGTCGGCGATCTACGTGCTGCTGCTCTACCGGGGCGTGGGGCAGAAGCGCAACCTGGAACACCTGTTGATGGAGGACGCCGATGCCGCGGTGCTGGATGCCAGTCCGCAGGACCGTGAAGAGATCAGCCTGCTTCGTGAGCGGCTGCTCAAGACCATCGAGCGTTTGAAGAGAAGCGGTCGAGGGAAAGGCAGAGGCGGCAAGGACGCGCTCTACGCGCTGCCGTGGTACATGATCGTCGGCCAGCCGGCGGCAGGCAAGAGCACCATGGTCTATCAGTCCGGTCTCAATTTCCCCTTCGCCGAACGGGAAAACGCGCGTGTCGCCGGCATGGGCGGGACACGTCACTGCGACTGGTTCTTCAGTTCCGACGCCATCCTGCTGGATACGGCGGGCCGGTACATGAACAGCGAAGAGGAAGCCGGCAAGTGGAAGGGGTTCCTATCGCTGCTGAAACAGCATCGACGGCGCTGTCCGCTCAATGGTTTGATCGTCGCGGTCAATATCAGCGACGTCGTTCAGGCCAGCGATTCTCAGCGCAACAATCTGGCTCGGCGCCTGCGGGAGCGTATACAGGAGGCACGTGAGCATCTGGAAGCTCGCTTGCCGATCTATCTGGTTTTTACCAAGTGCGATCTGATCGAAGGGTTCACGACGTTCTTCGAGCGTCTCGATTCACAGCGACAGAGCGACGTGCTGGGACATACCTTCGCGCATCAGCAGCCCAGCGACGTGAACTGGAGCCAGCAGTTCGATGCCGCCCTGGAAAAGCTCTGCCGGCACTGGTTGCAGATGGGGGACGATGAGATCGTCCAGCGGGATATCGTCGACACGCGGCGGGACGTCGCCGCGTTCCGGTTTCCCCTCGAACTGGCTGCACTGCGCGAGCCGCTGACCCGGTTCGTCGAGGCGTTGACCAACGCCAACCCGTACCAGAGCGCACCCTTGCTGCGTGGCTTCTATTTCGTCAGCGCGCTGCAGGGTGGAGATGTCATCGAGGGCGAACACGCCGGGCGCGTCGGACGCCACTTCTCCCTGGCCCGCCCCGAGACGCTGACCGGCGAGCGGACCCAGCACCCGTTCTTCATCGCCAACCTGTTTCGTCAGGTCATCATCGCCGACCAGCATCTGGCCGGGCTGTATGCGAGCGACGTTCGAGGTCGTCGTCGCAAGTTGCGCTGGACGCTGGTCGCGGGGCTGGTCGGTGCCATCTGCTGTGGACTGTGGATCACCTCCGCCATGCGCAATCACGGCGAGATCAAGGCGATGTCGGGCGCCTTTGCCGATGCGGTCGAGCAGGATGACCGGCAGCCGTCACAGTATGCGCGCTGGTCGAGCCTGGACGCGCTGAGGGAGTGGGGCCGTCGCTACTACCAGCGTCGTCATGGCGAGGGGGTGCCCTGGTCCATGGGCTGGGGGCTTTATCAGGGGGATCGGATCGAGCCGGCCATTCGCCAACGCTACTTCGATCACTTGCAACCGGTGATGCTGGAGCCGGTCGAGCAGAACCTGACCCGTTCACTGTTCACCCTCACCACTATCGACGTCTATCGTCGCAGCAGCGACGAACTGCATGCCGTCGAGGGGCCGGAGACCGTCGCCCCCTATGCGCGCCCCCGGGACAACAGCGCGGAGTCGTTGGCCAAGTTCGGTCGCTCCACCCTGGATACCTATCTGATGATGTCGGACATCGATCGTGGCGACATCGACGCCGACGCGCTGCGAGCCCGGTTGCCAGCGTTCTGGTATCCCGCGATAGCGAAGCGGACCGGTACCGAGATCGATGAAAACCAGGCGGACTATCGCTACGCGGGGCGCCAGCTCGACTTTTACAGTCGGCAGGTCCAGGAGAGCGATGTGCCGAGAATTTCCGCCAATGCCTTCCTGGTCTCCAGCAGCCGCAATTACATCGACAGCCTGCTGGAGCAGACGCTGACCAGTTCCGAAACCATCGTGCTGGAGTCCGACACGCTCTTCGCTTTCGGGCGCGGCGACTACGCCGGGCTGCAGGCGGCGGGGCAGAAGGAGCTGGACGAGCTGGCCGAGCGGCTGCTTAACACCCAGGACCTGGGACAGATTCTGATCACCGGTCACGCGGATCCGATCGGCAACGAGCGGGCCAATCAGCAGCTCTCGCTGCAGCGAGCCATGACGATTCGCCAGTACCTGATCGGCAAGGGGGTCCCCGCCGGGCTGATCGAAGCCAAGGGAGCGGGGAGCGAGCGCCCGCTGGTGACGTGTGATCGCAGCCAGCCCCGTGCGCAGCTTATCGATTGCCTGGCTCCTAATCGTCGGGTCGAGATCGAGGTCAGGAAGCAGGAGTAAGCGATATTTTGGTCAATGCCAGGCTCCTTTTTGTAACATTTTGCATCAAATGTATTTAAATGTGTTCATTGTCTTTAAAGTTTAAGAAGGCCCTATATAATCTGAGTTAATCGGCGTTTTGTGAGGAAATGCATCAGTGACACTCATTTTGAAACACATTGGTCGTGTAGGAAATTGGATATAAAAGCTGTAGTCGATTTCCTACAGATTATGGTTTTTGGATGACGAAAAGTCGTGCCGACAACCGGTCGTCAATGTCCTGGCGTTATTTTTTTCACAATAAAAACAGCTGGTTGTTATGATGAAAGACATCTTTCGCCGTCACGACGTGTGGCGATAGATTGGCAAAGAGATGCCGCTCATGAGCTTGGGCCCCGGCCGGTTTTATTCGTGAGGGTGTCTTCCCGTAGGTGAGAAACTAGGAGAACTGAGCAAAATGGCTTTTGACGCATACCTCAAAATCGACGGCATCCCCGGTGAAAGTCTGGACGACAAACACCCGGATTGGATCGAGCTGAAGAGTTTCGACTTTGGTGCTAGTCAAGCGACTTCCGCAACGGCTAGCTCTTCCGGTGGCGCTTCTGCAGAACGTGTCAATCTGAGTGAATTCCGTATTCAGAAGTTCGTCGACAAGGCCTCTGCCAAGCTGTTCGAGTCCTGCTGTAAAGGCCAGCACATCAAGGAAGTGGTGCTGCATGTCAACCGCGCGGGTGGCGACAAGATTCGCTACATGGAGATCAAGCTCGAGGAAGTGATCGTCTCTTCCACCGAGATGGAAGGCACCTCTACCTCGACTGGCTTCGAGCAGAGCGAAAACGAAGATCGTCACGATCTGCCGTACGAGACCGTCAAGTTCAACTACGCGCGGATCAAGATCACCTACACCCAGCAGAAACGCTCCGATGGCCAGGGTGGCGGCAACGTTGCGGGTGGCTGGGATCGCACGCGTAACAAGGTCTACGCCTGATCTTGTCCTGCCGCCCTTCGGGGCGGTTCAACGACATACCCATCGGCCGTGGCGGCGGAAGGTGGGTATGTTGCCGGTCGGCCTGATCCGGGCGATGTTCCGTGCGAAGGGACGGCTTACCGGCTGCAACCGGATTGCCGTTGGTTGACCCAGGCAGGGTGAGCCCTTTCTGCGTGAGCCAATGCCGACGCTGGCTGGACGACGCCGAAGTCCGCCGCGACGCGAAATGATCATGAGGTCGAAGATATGGATCAACTCGGCGAACTCTCCATCGATGCGCTTCTCGCACCCATCGAGGGCGGCAGCCATGGTGGTAGTGGGGAAGACCTGACCTTTTCGATACTGTTCGACGAGATCAAGGAAGCGCGTCGAGCGGACCCCGCCTATCTTCCCCAGGGGGAGTGGCAGACCGAGCTCAAGCAGTCCGACTGGGGGCAGGTGATCAATCTGGCCAGCACCGCGCTGGAGACCCAGAGCAAGGACCTGCAACTGGCCGGCTGGCTGTGTGAAGGGCTGGTACATCGTGAGGGCTTCGACGGCATGCGCTTCGGACTGACGCTCACCGCGCGCCTGCTCGACGGCTACTGGGAGACGCTCTATCCCGAGCTCGACGAAGAGGATCTCGACGAGCGCGCGGCCCGCCTGGCCTGGCTCGGCGACACTCTGGTCAACGTCGTACGATCGCTGCCGCTGGTCGCCGGCGAGGGCTATAGCCTCGCGGGCTACGACGAATCCCGCCAGGTCGAGAATCAGGCTCGCAACGACCCGGATGCTATGGATCGGGCTCTGGGCGAGGGCAAGATCAACGACGAGATATTCCAGCGCTCGGTAGTGCTCAGCAGCACCGAGTTTCTGCAGGAGCGCCACGCCTCCATCGCTGCCTCGCTGGTATCGTTGTCGCAACTGGACCAGACCAGTGACGAGCACTTCGGCCGTGACTCCCCGAGTTTTTCGTCACTCGAGAAGGTGTTGGTTCAGTGCCGTGACCTGACCGAAAAGCTGCTTCGGGACCGCGGTGCCGGCGTCGCGGTCGAGGAGGATGCCGCAGCCATTGCCGAGGCGGAAGCCGAAGCGCCGGGGCGCGTCGAGCCTAGTTTTATGTCCGCCACCGAGCCTGCCGGTCAACTGCGCACCAAGCCCGACAGTCGTGACGAAGCCTTCGAGATGCTCAATGGGGTCGCGCGCTATTTCAAGGAGCGTGAGCCGCACAGCCCGGTGCCTTACCTGATCGAACGAGCGGTGAAATGGGGCCGCATGCCGCTTGAAGAGTGGCTCAAGGACGTGATCAAGGACAACGGCGTCATCGACAACATTCGCGACACCCTGGGTACGCAGCCCAAGGATGACGACTACTGACCATGTCTCGCGCCTCGATTTTCGATCTACTCCACCAACGTCAGCAGCCTCCTGAGCCGGTCGAGGAGACGACCTCGGCGCGTAGCGACTACGACGCCGATAGATTGCGGCTACTCGACGGCGTGGCGTTGACCGCGTCCGGCTTCGTCGGTGCCGGGACGGTGCCGGAGGCTCAATCGCCGGCGCTGTCTCCCGCACTCCATGGCCTGGACGGTTTTCGTCTGCTGGTTCATCGGGTCGCCGATGTCATGCCTGTTCAGGAGCCGCGGCTGGGGCGCTTCGAAGCCAAGGCCTCACGACTCCATGAGCTGGTGCAGACGATCGTGATCGAAGCGCTGATGATGCTCGAGGCACTGCCGGAAGAGACCGCCTTCGATGTGGTGCTGACGGCGCCGCTGCGCTCGCCCGAAGCTACCGCCATCGTCGTCGAGCATCTACGGGCCGCCATCTTGGAAACGCAGTATGCTTCAGCGTTGGGTGAGCTACATCACTCCACGCAAGGTGGCGACCCGCACACCGTGCTGGGCGTCGGCGATAGCGGCGGCATGCCCTACGTCCTGTGGATCAGTGTGGACTCCCTGCTCAACGAGGAGGGCGTTGCCGCGCTGCAGCATCGCCGTGTCATGGGGCGTTCCTCGAACAGTCCGGGGCTGTACGTGGGAGAGGCCGTCGTGGCGCTGCTGGTACAGCGACTGCTGCCCGACGATCCCGTCTTCGACTCTGGTTGGCGAATCGAGAAAGACATCAGCAACGATCATCCTGCTCGGGCGACGCGTCGTGATCATGCCAAACGCAAGGCCTTGCTCGAGCTGTTATCGGAAGCCTGGCCCTTGCCTGCCGCAAACTCGGGCGCAGCGGTTGGCGAAACCCAGGCGTCGAATACACCCGGCGACAGGGTTGGCGCGAATGCTGCGCCGGCATGGATCGTCATCGATGCCATGGGGCTGCCCGGCAGGGCGGTGGAGATCGGTAGTGCGCTGATCGAGCGTTGGCCGGAGATCGACATGATCGACGACGGCATCAGCGTCGACCAGTTTTGTGGATGGCCCGGTGAGGCGGTTACGGCGCTAACCCTGGCGCTGGCGATAGCACCACTATCGCCAGCGGATAGCGCACTGGTTCTCAGCGTGGAAGGCGAAACCCGTTCGACGGCATGGAGCTTGCGATCCTGCGCGGCCGAGGTCACGCAGGGCGGCGATCATTCATGACCACTATCGCTGTTATGTGACGAGATCAGCGAGGCGCCACAGGCGGTCTTGTGGCCGTGTAGCGCCACCGACTTGCCGTTGATCTTCATGGTCGGATGACCTTCGACGATGGCGTTGGTGCTGCCGTGGCCGTCTTTCGGGCAGGTGACCTTGTCGCCGACACAGGCAACCGGTTTGCCGTCAATCAGATAATTGCTCTGCGCGGTAATTACTTTGCCGCCGTGGCTGGTGGCGTCACCGAGTACAACGATGCCTTTCATCGATCCGGGCTTCCTGGCAAGTGTGAGAGGTCGAGTCCGACCAAGCGGGCTCATCAACGAGCATTAATTTAGCCATCGACACCTGGGCGGTACAAGCAGCGGGTGGTGTGATGGCGGAGAGGCCAAGAGGCAGAGACGATGCTGGATAGTTTACTCGATACCTTCGACATCGACCTGTCGCAGTCGCAGCGGCTGCTGACCCTCGACATCGCCGGGGCGTCGTTCATTCCCCATCGGCTGGTGGGCGAGGAGCGCGTCAGCGAGCCGTTTTGCTACCGGCTGGACTGCATCTCCCAGCAGGGCGATATCGAACTCAAGACGTTGATGGCCCAGCCGGCCAACCTGTCGATCCTGCAGGCGGATGGCAGCTATCGTCGCCTGCACGGCCTGGTTTCGGAGGCGGCGCTGCTGGGCGAGGATGGTGGCGTCACCTACTACCAGCTCACCCTGGTGCCGTGGCTCAAGATGCTCGAGCTGGGCCGCGACAGCCGCATCTTCCAGGATCGCAGCGTCGTCGATGTCCTCACCGCCGTATTCGACGGCCATGACCTGGCCAAGGGCCGCTACCGCTTCGACCTGCGCCGCGACTATCCCGCCCGCAGCTACTGCGTGCAGTATCGCGAGAGCGACTTCAACTTCATCAGCCGCCTCTGCGAGGAAGAAGGCATTTTTTGGTATGCCGAATTTGCCGATAGCACAGACAGCGATAAGGGTGATGATTTCGACGGCCACCGCATCGTCTTCACCGACGACGTCGATACCACCCGCCCCGTCAGCCCCCAGGCGATCCGCTTCCACCGCCAGGCTGCCACCGAGCGCGAGGATGCGCTCACCCAGTGGGGCGGCGTACGCTCCCAGCAACCCACCCGGGTCAGCGTCGGCACCTTCGACTACAAGCAGCCCTCGCTCACCAAGCGCACCGGGCTGGATACCCTCAGCGACCAGGGCAACCTGCCGCCGACCGAGCTCTACGACTACGCCGGCGAGTACTACTACCACGGCTACGAGCGCGGCGAACGCCTCACCGAAAACCGGCTGGAAGCGCATGAATCCCGCGCCAAGCGCTTCCGCGGCAGCGGCGGCGCCCGCCAGCTCCAGGCGGGGCGCTGGTTCGAACTCACCCAGCACCCGCTGCACGACACCGGGGGCGAGCAAGAGCGCCAGTTCCTGCTGCTGGGCGTCACCGTTCACGCCGAAAACGCGCTGCCGGTCTCGGCCCAGCTCCAGGCACTGCCGGGCAGCCTGCAGCCCCGGCTTGACGCTGCCAAGAAAGCGCACGGTCTCGAAGCTGATACCGCAGACCCTACCGGCGAGCGTCTTTCCGATTACGCCACCGGCGGCACCGGCCATTTCCTGGTCGATCTCGAGGCCCAGCGCCGCAGCCAGCCCTACCGCCATCCGCTGACCCATCGCCGCCCGGTGATCGGCGGACCCCAGACCGCCACCGTGGTCGGCCCGGCCAACGAAGAGATCCACACCGACCATCTCAACCGGGTACGGGTGCAGTTCCATTGGGACCGCCAGGGCCAAAACGATGAGAACTCCAGCGTCTGGCTGCGGGTCTCCCAACCCAACGCCGGCGCCGGCTGGGGCGGCGTGTTCGTCCCGCGCATCGGTCAGGAAGTCCTCGTCGACTTCCTTGAAGGCGATGCCGACCGGCCGCTGATCACCGGCCGGGTCTACAACGGCGAGCAGACCCCGGACTGGCACAGCCACGGCCTGCTCTCCGGGTTCAAGAGCAAGACCTACCGCGGCAGCAAGTACAACGAACTCGTCTTCGACGACGCCACCGACCAGGAACGGGTCCGGCTCAACTCCGAGAACGAGAAGAGCCAGCTCAACCTCGGCTACCTGATCCACCAGACCGGCAACACCCGCGGCGCCTTCCGCGGCACCGGGTTCGAGCTGCGCACCGACGCCTATGGCGCCATCCGCGCCAACCAGGGGCTCTACCTCACCAGCTGGGGCCAGCTAGGCGCCAGTGGCGACCAGCTCGACCTCACCCCGGCCAGACAGCAGCTCGACAGCGCCTATCAGCTCAGCGACAGCCTCAGCCAGAGTGCCGCGGACCACAACGCCGACGCCCTCGACAGCCGGACGAACCTCAAGCAGGCCGGTGAAGACGCCGACGACCGCTACGGCAACAGCGAACAGCTTGCGGACGCCAAGCAAGACAACGCGCGCGGCGCCAGCGATAGCGGCGGTCGCGGCGAAGCCGCACGCATGAAAGCGCCGTGGCTGCATATGGCCTCGCCCGCCGGCATCACCCTGAGTACCCCGGAATCGACCCATCTCGCCCAGGGCCGCTCGCTGAGCGTCTCCAGCGGCGAGGACGTCAATATCGCCACCGGCAAGAGCCTGGTCGCCTCGATCTCCGAGAAGCTCTCGCTGTTCGTGCAGAAAGCCGGCATCAAACTGTTCGCCGCCCGGGGCAAGGTGGAGATGCAGGCGCAGTCGGACAATCTGGAAGCCACCGCGCGGCGGGATCTCGGGGTCACCTCGACGGAAGACAAGATCGACTTCGCCGCCGCCGAGGAGATTCTGCTGGTCAGCGGCGGCGCCTATGTCCGTATCAAGGGCGGCAATATCGAGCTGCATGCGCCGGGCAAGGTTACGGTCAAGGGCGCGACGAAGAGTTTTGGGGGGCCGGCGAGTCTGGATTCGGAAATGACGGAATTGCCGGAAGAGAAAAGCCCTCTTTGTCCCAAGAAGAACCGAGCTGCAGCAAGCGTGGGCGAGGGAAGTGTGGAGATATGATCAAAGCAGCCTTGAGAGTACAGGCCCTCACCGATTTGGATCAACTGCATGGTCTACTTGCAGCGGGTCAGATAAGCGCGTTGGTCGATCCTCTCATTGTCGATCCAGGTCTCGGAGATGCCAAGAATCTATTGGATTGCGCTACCGTGAAGAACCCTTTTTTGGATCAGCCATCGGCACAGCGCCTACGCCTTCAGCCCATAAAAGATGGTGCGTCTCAAGTGTGGGACAACATGAATGCACATCGTGAACAACCCCTCATGCCTGGTGACCCACGCTCGCTGTGCGGTTGGGTGATTTCTCCCCATCCTATCTTCAGTATCAGCCGGCATATTGCTCGTCGTCTCCGACAAAAAAAACCCTCTGGTCGACAAGCATTGCTCCGTTATTACGATCCCCGCGTTCTCCAACGTCTCCAAGCCATTCTCGACGAAGAGCAATTGGCGTTCCTGCTTGGACCGATACATCATTGGATATTCATCGATCATGCTGGCTGTTTTCGAGTGTTTTCATCTCACCCGCGAAACATGACTCAATCCGCACTCTCGCTGTCAAATCCTCAATGGATGTCTATTGATCGTATTGGGTTGCTGAACAAGACTCTAGCGATCGGTGCAGAGATCATGGATATTCGCCAAGTGGATGA
The DNA here is from genome assembly GCF_008298015.1 of Salinicola corii. Taxonomy (GTDB): domain Bacteria; phylum Pseudomonadota; class Gammaproteobacteria; order Pseudomonadales; family Halomonadaceae; genus Salinicola; species Salinicola corii. The sequence continues at coordinate 729,603 of NZ_VTPX01000001.1, forward strand.
CCAAGACATAATAAATCTCGATCGGCTGCTTCAAGTCGCAGAGCTTGAAGGTGTCTCCGATGACGACGCCCGTATGATTTTTGCACTACAGGGTATGCGTTTGCCACCCAATTTTCATCGTCATTCAGAGATGATTCGTCTTTTCCAGCGTTGCCGTGAGGGAGAGCGTTACCAAGAATTGGTAAGAGAATGGAGTCGCGAGACTTGGCAGCGTATAGCTGAGGAAAGTGAGGAGAACATCTTATGACCGAATACATCGACCCGAGTTTAATCACGTCCGCAGTCGAGAGAAACGTTGCGATCGGTGCACAAGGTGAAGGTTGTAACTTCTGCGGTAGGGTTGGGTTGCCGATACTTCCGGTAAGATATGCAGTTATCGATACCCATCAGTCCGAATGGTCGGCAGGCCTCCCATTGACAATGGCGAGATATGCGCAGACAAACTTTCCACCAATTGATCAAGCGCGCTATGTATTACGTTTGATGCGCGAAGGGTACCTCTATCTTTATGATGAGGCGCGTCAGCGTTGGCAAGCATGGATGATTACCAGCGACTCTCGATTGTGCGAATTTCCACCGCGTGGAAGGCCGCCAAGCGCCGAGGAGGATGACCACGTTGAGTCGCCATGCAGCGTACCCGCCAATAACCTCTCGGCATTGCTGCTAACCATACCGGATGCGCAGCGCGCTCAAACAGTTTACGTCGCCTATTCTGACCACCTGTGGACCTCACGGATGCTCGATGATATGGCAAGTAATCAGGAGGGGGTGCGGGATAGGGCGATGCAATCATTTGACGTGGCCTCTTGGCTTGCTTCTCAATCATCGGAATCGGCAACAAGTCCCGAGGATGTGGCAACTTTCGTGCCGGAATTTGGAAACATGTCACTACGGCAGTTATGCGAGGGAGACTGTTTCCCCTATCTCGGTTCGAGTGCTCGACAGTTGCTCGATGCAGAGCAGCTCGCGGAGCGAATGAATTGGATCGTTCGGAATACTCCGGCACTTGTTGGCAAGGGCGCCATGTTGGCTATCGAGGATCCGATCGGCATCACTGCTTCGCTTAATCAGTTTCGTAACAATGCTAAGCAGCGACTGGACGGTTACGCATTCTCTGAAGAGGTGCGCACCAAGAAAATTACGTCGGAAATGATTATCGGTGTGAAGTCGGCCATCATGAAGGCTGCACGGGATCGAGCCAATGCGACGATAGAGCGTGTCGAGAATGGGCCCCTTGTGGATCTCAACCTGGAGCAGGCCCAGGATTTCGAGAACCTTGCTCCCAAGGAGCAGGAGGAACGATGGAGCCGTATGCCACAATGGCAACGCGAGCGGATATCGGATGCTAGGAAGCGATTGGCTGAGATTCGCATGGCCCAGGCCAGAAATGCTCCAGAGTTTCGTCGCACTGCCATCAGCCAAAGCTGGGAAAAATATCAGGAGCGTTATGACGAGGACGCTCGTCAGGCGTTTGAGACGTCTTATGGCGCACGTATCGACGAAGGTAAGCAAGAGATCAACGCGAGGGGGGATTGCCACCTGAGTTGGTTGACGTCCGATTCGATCGTCAATGCCTTGAAGAGTTACGATACGGAATCTTTGCCCGATGGTAGAGCTTATGAAATGGCCGTGGCATCCATGGTGACGGGCACCAGTTTGACTGCTCGAGGTTCAGAGGTATTAGCCCAGTTGCTCGAGCGTCCGCTAACGCAGGACAACTCATTTTACTGGCGTGCCTTGTTTCTCAACCAGAAGTCCTGCATGGAGGCGGTGTGGGATTACGTAGCCAGTTCGGCTGACTGGGGAAGCAAACTCTATGGGCCGCTCAGTCAGTTGCTCAGTCGTGATGGAGAAAGCGGCTCAAGGTTAGAGAATTTAATCGCCGATGCCGTCAGGGTAATTGGCGAGAAACTGTCTCAATTGGATTTAGAGCATGTTGCCCGGAATCAACTTGCCAGGGCTTGGCAGAGCGTCGGTTGGGCTCGCTTCGATATCAGGGTCTCGTTAACATATTTTGATATGGATGCGAATCGACTGGACCGTCTCTATGACGACTTTCTATGGCGTGGAGAGCTGAGCATTTCCGATATGCGAGGTGAGAATAGAAGGCTGTCTCCCTCGCTTGATGAACTGTCCCAGCAAGAGCAACGGATCTGGGCGATGGTGCCCCAAGATCTTGCACCCCAGCAGCGTCAACAGGCGCTCCTAGGGCATGATGAGGCTGGCGAGCTGATCAACAGAAGAATGAATCTTGCCATGGCGCCCTCGAGTGGCGGGGCGCTATTTCTGGTAGGGCTCGAACTCATCAATAGCTGGAAAGCGCTGACAGCACTCAATGGTCGAGAGTTGGCAAAGTCAGGAAGTAATCTCGTCGCCTCCAGTGCAGCATTGACAAGTGCTTTGGCAGGAGCGGTAAAAGAGCTTCTCGGTAGTCTGCCAAAAGAGAGTGCCATTTATAGGAATTTGACATGGACCAATGGAATTGGAGGCGCCGTAGCGTCTTGGATAGGCGCGTACTGGATGTTCAGTGAGATGTTTGATGCTAGGGAGAGGCATGATGGCTTGGCTTTCTTATATGCGGCGTCAGGTATTACTTCTTTCGTTTCGGGAGTGGCTTCTTTAATGGCATCAGCTCAAGCTGCCGGAAGAATAGCAAGTACAGGAGTTTCTATTGGTAGGCTAGTCATTTTTAGCCGTTTCGGCTGGGCGGCAGTCGCAGGCTGGGTTGGCTGGGTTGCTATAGGTCTTGCTGTTGTCAGCCTTTATCTCGTTCCAGATGAACTGGAGAAATGGCTTGGCTCTTGTGTCTACGGTAAGGGTGAAAGCCATTATGATGGTCTGCAGGAAACATTGGATGCCTATCAAGATTTAGTCAAGTGAGAGTAGACGATGATTCACGAATATAACGTTGCTGCTGACTGTGTTAAGCGTGGGACTGATTTTTTTTCTCGTCCACATGGATTTGAACGTGAAGAGGGAAAGGCTTTTTCTCACGAAAAAAAAGCAGCAGATGTTCCTGGTATGGCTGAAGCTGTTTATCGCAAGACAAATTATTTTCTAGAGACTACGCACGCGGACGAATATGCAGCTCGTGGTGAGTATACGGCCATGATGGGGTTTCCGTTAATCGTCATGTGTGGTTTTTTTGTTTATATGGCTTTTTTGTCTGTGCTTGATATTGGTGTTTCGGGTTTCAATTATTATGATTTACTGATGATTCTCTTTTCACTTGTTGTTGTCGTCGGGTCGGTGTGGGTGTCAAATTACCTTTTGCTTGGTAATGATTGGTTTTCTTATCGTCATGGTGCAGTTCGGTTTAACTGTAAGGCTCAGAAGGTTTACGTGTTTTATTCGCCAGGATTGGGTGGTGTTAGGGGTTATCAATGGAAAGATATGTTGGCGTATATTGATAAGGCCGGTGTCCACGACGGCTCTGTGGATTCAAATTTTTATACTTTGAAATTTTATGCTTGTGATAGCGAGCGTAAAAATTATTATGACAGCTTTAAAATCGGAAGTTCTTTTTCCAGGTATGAAGATTGTGTGGCTTGGTGGGAATACGTGCGGCGCTATATGGAAGAAGGTCCGGACAGTGTTCCAGAGCCTGATTGGTATCTTTCTGATCGTTTGTCTATCAAGGAGTCTTTTTTGCGATGGTTCCCATTGCGTGAGATGAAACGTGATAAGGCGCGTGGCCTAGATGTTAAGAAGGCTCAAGGAAGAATGGCTTTGATGTCTCCACTCCTGATTTTCTTTTCATTAGGTCATTTTTTTTCCATGCTGACGAGTAAGAAAGTGAAATGGCCTGAAAGCATTCGTGAGGTTTGTGGCGAAAGGCGGTGACAATTGGTTGTCAGTGGATATTTCAATGATACACGAATACAACATAATTACGGACTGCTTGCATAGAAAAGTGAGCCTTGTAGATCGTGCGAAAGAATTTGATCGCAGCGAAGATGATGCATTGGATCATTTTGAACGCGCTGTCGTATCTCCAGGGTTTGCAGAGTCGGTTTATGCGAAAATCCCCAGTTACTTAGAAGTTTCAAATGCCAAAGAATATAGTTGGAGAGGGCAATTTACAGCAGGCATGGGTTTTCCATGCATTGCAGTGATGATTTTCGGTATTTATATTTCGATTTCAGGTGTTTTTTTGATGTGTCAAAAGGGTTTTAGTTATGTTTGGTTTTTTCGATTCCCTTTACTTTGTTGTCGGCAGCTGGTCTTGTGTATGTTGCTCATTATTTTTTTGGCTTGAGTCATGATTGGTTTCATTATCGCCATGGTGCCATTCGGTTTAATTTTAAGGAGCGTAAAGTTCATGCGTTTTTTTCACCAAAGCTTGGCGGTCCGAGAACTTACGATTGGGATGATGTAGTGGCTTATATTGATGCTTTTCATGGTAAGGGGGGACATGGCAATCCTGTTCACTACACCTTGAAACTTTATGCCTGTGATCCTTTGCATAAGAAATATTACGACATGCTTGAGCCTGGCAGCGAAATTATTAAATATGAAGACTGTCTGGCATGGTGGGAATATGTTCGTCGCTTTATGGAGGAAGGTCCGGATAGTGTTCCAGAACCTGATTGGTACCTATCTGACCGGTTGTCTCTCAAGGAGTCTTTCTTGCGTTGGTTTCCTTTGCGAGAAATGAAAAGAGATAAGGCGCGTGGACTGAGTATTAGGAAAAGTAAAATCTTGATGGTGTTGATGCCACCTTTGCTGACGCTTTTTTCACTGGGGCTTTTTGTTTCTATGCTGACCAGTAGGCGAGTCAAATGGCCAGAAGATATTCGCAAAGCTTGTGGAGATATCTGAGCTAAATGAGTGTTATCTACTCAGCGGAATGTTTGACATCTTCTACGCTGGCCTGTTGTCGGTATATTCGCTGCTGGCGCTGGAAATTGCCTGGGCATCGCTGAACCCGCACTTGATGGGCAGGCGTGTTCGTGCCGCGCATCGGCCAGGAAGTCCTCGTCGACTTCCTCGAGGGCGATGCCGACCGCCCGCTGATCACCGGCCGGGTCTACAACGGCGAGCAGACCCCCGACTGGCACAGCCACGGCCTGCTCTCCGGGTTCAAGAGCAAGACCTACCGCGGCAGCAAGTACAACGAACTCGTCTTCGACGACGCCACCGACCAGGAGCGCGTCCGGCTCAACTCCGAAGCCGAGAAGAGCCAGCTCAACCTCGGCTACCTGATCCACCAGACCGGCAACACCCGCGGCGCCTTCCGCGGCACCGGGTTCGAGCTGCGCACCGATGCCTATGGCGCCATCCGCGCCAACCAGGGGCTCTACCTCACCAGTTGGGGCCAGCTCGGCGCCAACGGCGACCAGCTCGACCTCACCCCGGCCAGACAGCAGCTCGACAGCGCCTACCACCTCACCGACAGCCTCAGCCAGAGTGCCGCGGACCACAACGCCGACGCCCTCGACGCCCGCCAGCATCTCAAGCAGGCGGGCGAGGACGCCGACGACACCTACGGCAATAGCGAACAGCTCGCTGATTCATCAGGACAGGCCGATCAGAGCAACGCGCGTGGCGCCACCGACAGCGGCGGTCGCGGCGAAGCGGCGCGCATGAAAGCACCCTGGCTACATATGGCCTCGCCCGCCGGCATCACGATGAGCACCCCGGAATCGACCCACCTGGCCCAGGGCAGATCGCTCAGTATCTCCAGCGGCGAAGACGTCAACGTCGCCACCGGCAAGCGCCTGGTGGCCTCGATCTCCGAGAAGCTCTCGCTGTTCGTGCAGAAGGCGGGCATCAAGCTGTTCGCGGCACGGGGCAAGGTGGAGATGCAGGCGCAGTCGGACAATCTGGAAGCCACCGCGCGGCGGGATCTCGGTGTGACCTCGACGGAAGACAAGATCGACTTCGCCGCCGCCGAGGAGATTCTGCTGGTCAGCGGCGGCGCCTACGTGCGTATCAAAGGCGGCGATATCGAGCTGCATGCGCCGGGCAAGGTCACCGTCAAGGGCGCGACGAAGAGTTTTGGCGGGCCGACCAGTCTGTCGCACACCTTCAACGATTTCCCGACCACCGCCTATCAGGAGACATACAAAGCCACGCGCCCCGATGGAACGCCTCTCCCTGATGTGGCCTTCGAGTTGCTCCGCGATGGCAAGGTCATCCATACCGGTACGACGGATGCCCAGGGCGACACCCAGATTCAGAAAAGCGAATTCGTCGAAGGCATGACCATCCACTTCCGGGGGCAGTCGGAATGAGCCAGTACGATATCTACGACATCTTCGATATGGCCGTCAGTTTCATGCGCCCCAGTGCAGAAAACCATGTCACCACGGTGACCGTGCATGAAGGCGTCATCCCCATCGTCTTCGTGCCGGGGGTGATGGGGAGTAATCTGGTAAATGCTCAGTCAGACGATACATGGCGTCTTGATAGCCAGTTGAGCGCTTCGCCGTGGCTGATCAAAGGCGCTCAAGCCAGAAAACGTGTACTCAATCCCACGCAAACCGTTGTTGACCCTGAGGGAGACGTCTCACAAGACATCGCACGTCGCTATATCGATCATCGGAGCGGAGACACGATTCCGACGGACGAGCTACTTCGAGAGCGCGGCTGGGGCGAAGTGGCGAATATGTCCTACGGCGACTTTCTGGTGTGGCTCGAAAACCAGCTCAATATCGAAGCCAAAAGCGCGTTCAGCACGCTCGAGAGCAACCTGACTCGCCACTATATCGAGACCCGAGGCCTGAGCGAGGAAGAAGCCCAGGCACGAGCCAAACGCAACGCCCAGACCCTGGGGCGCTTCAACTTTCCGGTTCATGCCTGCGGCTATAACTGGCTGCAGTCCAACTCAGATTCGGCGGCTGCACTGGCCCAACGAGTCGACGAGATCATCGCAGGCTATCGCAAGGCACGCATGGCCTGTAGGCAAGCCATTCTCATCACCCACTCCATGGGCGGCTTGGTTGCGCGGTACTATTCGGAGGTTTCCGGTGGAAACGCCAACCTGCTGGGTATCGTCCATGGCGTCATGCCCACCACGGGCGCGGCGGTGTTCTACCGGCGGATGAAGTCCGGCACCGAAAGCCAAGCGTTCAGTCTATCATCGTGGGCCACCAGCCAGGTGTTGGGGACCTCGTCACGCGAGATGACAGCGGTGCTGGCGCAGGCCCCGGGGCCGCTGCAGTTGGTGCCGACACCGGAGTATGGCAACGGCTGGCTGCGTATCGAAAAGCCTGGAGAGTCGGCATTGACGCTGCCGACGGCTAACGACCCTTACACTGACATCTATCTAGAGCGCGACCACTGGTGGGGCATGATGGACGAGACTCTGGCTATGCCGGAACTGGGGCTGGGCGCGGCTAATCGGCAGCGGGAGCTGGATGAATCCTGGAATAGTTACCTAAATATCGTGCTGGATACCGTTCGGCCGTTTCATATGTCAATGGCAGGACAGTTTCACCCCTATACCTATCTGTTTTATTCGGACAGCGATGCCCACCCCAGCTATGGCACTGTCACCTGGCGCGGACGAGAGGCCAGCTATGGCTCCGACACCCTGATGAGCGCAAGAATGATGGATCAATATGGCGACGCCGGATGATCACCGAGCGCGATTCGCGTGGCCGCCCGCGCTTTTACCAATACACCATCAGTGACGCGGATGAGCCTGGCGATGGGACCGTTCCAGAGCGCTCCGGCAGTGCGAGGGTTGCCCAGGCCCGTGAGAGCCTGGTCGTCGCTACCGAGCACGAGCCAGCCTATAACCAGGAGGCCGCACGCTGGTTCACGCTGGCCTCGCTGCTCGAGATCGCCGAGCAATGGGAATGAAGGCATACAGGACGTCACGGGTGATCATGCGATTGCGAGCACCGCTCATTAGCGGACTATTACTGCTGGCCACGGCGTGTGGCGCACCGGAACAGGGAGTCCCCGAGATGAACGATCAGGAACGCCAGACCGTCGAGGCCTATACCGAAACGCAAGCGCCGGTTTGCATTGGCCGCTTTCAGGTCGATATGCCGTCGCAACTGAAGCTGAGCTTCAGCAGCCTGACCGTCAATGAGGCCAAAATCAGTGCCACGCCCAACAGCCGGCAGATGTTCCGGCGCTTTATTGACAAGCGCAAAGCTGAATTGGAAGCCATGCATACCGTGGATGCCGGGGATCAGCCCTTCCTCAAGCGGATCATCCAGGTCAGCGACGACATGGTCATCATCGATCGTAACGAAAGCCCCCATAAGCCAGACGCGGCAAGGCTCTTGGAGGGTTACAAGTTCGAGGGGCTGACCATGTTCAGCGTGAAACTGACTGCCATAGATGTGGATGATGAAAAATACAGAGAGCAGAGGAAGCTCCGCCAAAGCAATAAATCCGAACGTCAAAAACAGGTCGAGTACTTGTTGAACCACTTGTCGCCCCGAAAGGCGGGGGAAATTCCCGAACGTCCCGGCCTGTGTTTCGAGCACGGCTTTCTGGCCGACGGCGCCGATCAGGCGATTCCCGGGGCTGCGGTACCGACACGCAAGGAACAGATCGGAATGAGATTTTCAGATAATAAAAATCGAGATGTCTACATTCATTTCTACACGGATAGCGCCATTGCTGAAGAAGACACTTTGTTGGATCGCACCGATCAGGCTGAACGGGCATTAGCCAATGATCAAAATTTCTCAGTTTTGAGAAAAGGTGAAGTGGATCTCGATGGTATAGATCAGGCGGAAGAATGGCTCAGTGCAGGCACGACTGACGAAAACGTCAAAGGCAATTATTTCAATCTCGAAGCCAATAGCCGGAAAGGTTCACCCGGCACCCCCTATATTGATATTTCTCTGCGTAACGGTCAGTTTGCTCACGGTGAAGATCCCCCCGCTATTGACAAAGCCTCGCTAACCGATGCCGAGGCAGTGGGACTCTGGGATGTGATCACGCGAACGTTCAAGCCCCGCCCCGGCGCCTTTTGACCTAAATTCGCCAGTATGACACGAACGGCTCCTAACGCCCCAGAGGGGCAGTTTTTCGATCTTGTCGTCCCCTCTCGCCATCCCGCCATCAGCGACGCGGATGAGCCTGGCGATAGGACCGTTCCAGAGCGCTCCGGCAGTATGGAGAGCCTAGCCGTCGCTACCGAGCACGAGCCAGCCTACAACCAGGAGGCCGCGCGGGGTTTCACGCTGGCCTCGCTTCTCGGGCTCGCTGAGCAATGGGAATGAAGGCATACAGGACATCGAAGAGGTGACTCGAGAGCGCTGCCGGAAAGCTACACGCTGGAGGATGAGCAGCAGCGTCGCAGCGATCTCGCGCAGAATGCCCGGGATATGGGGAACACCCTGCTCAGTGCCAAGAAAGGAGGCGGCCAGGTCGCCGGTGCCTGCCTGGTCATGTGGAGCCTTATCGTCTCCCTGCAGGAAGGCGCCTTCATCGATGAAGAAGAGGGTGCCGATTGGAGCAAAATCATCGGCTCTAGCATCAGTGTGGCGAGTGGTGCGATGGCGGGTATCGAAGGCTACCATAAGATTCGGATGGCGAGGCTGGGCCTGTCCACGGAAGGCTCGATAATCGGCGGTATTAAATGGGCCTTTGTTAGCGACGTGCTAGGTGCGGCGGGGGGCATGATCTCGATCTGGGATGGCATGAAAAAGCTGACGGAAGCTAGCGAGGCTGACAAAAAAGGTCAGAGTCTTAGCGGCCACTATGGAATGATCGTCGGGGCGTCGGCGTCATGGCCGGTATAGCCTCGACCATCGTGATCAGCGCGAGCATCAGCTTTGGTGTGGGATAATCGCAGGTCTGTTCATCGGCATAGTAACGTTGCTGGTAGGGTATTGGTTCGTGGCCATGGTGTCCCCGGTGGTGCAGATGTGGGTGAACCGCAGCATTCTCGGCCTACGGGCGGCACATAAGTACTACGACCTTAGTGGCACTTCTGGGGCGGAAAGCAAAAATCGTATCGCCAAGGAAATGACCCAAGAGCAGATCGACGAAGCACTTCGTCAGTCCCAGGAATGGCAGAAAGAGCACAACGTTCAGATCGGTGGCGGCTTTATTCGTCGCGCCGACTGATACTGAGTTTCCAGCGGGAAAGTAGAGGCCAGCGTTGTTGTCGATTGTTGGCTAGCGATCAAAATCCCATGGCATTTGCCATGGGATTTTTTATTTCCAACTCGTCAATTCCAATCAGCTCACATACAGGGTCACGCCTCGTCGAGCTTCTGCTTGAGCAGTCCGTTGACCTGCTGCGGGTTGGCGGTGCCGCGAGAGGCTTTCATCACCTGGCCCACGAAATAGCCGATCATCTTGCCGCGTTTCTCTGGGGCGGCGTCGCGGTACTGGGCGACCTGGACTGGGCTATTCGCGATGACCTGGTCGATCATCGCTTCGATGGCGCCGGTGTCGGTGACCTGCTTGAGGCCGCGGGTGTCGATGATTTCGTCGGCGCTCTGGCCTTCATTGTTCCACAACGCGGCGAAGACTTGCTTGGCGGCCTTGCCGTTGATGGTGTCGTCGAGTACGCGGCTGATCAGACCACCGAGTTGCTCCGGGGTGACCGGGCTATTGCTGATGTCGATGTTCTCGCGATTGAGATGCGCCGAGAGCTCGCCCTGGACCCAATTGGCGGCCTGCTTGGCATCGCCGCAGACAACCAGCACGGCTTCGAAGTATTCTGCCATCGGACGGGTCGAGGAGAGTACGCCGGCATCGTAGGCGGAGAGCCCGAGGCGGGTCTCGAAGCGGTTGCGCTTTTCGGTGGGCAGTTCCGGCAGCGTTGAGCGCTGGTGTTCGATGTAGGCGCTGTCGAGCATCACCGGCAGCAGGTCGGGGCAGGGGAAGTAACGGTAGTCGTTGGCTTCCTCCTTGGTCCGCATGCTGCGGGTCTCGTCCTGATCCGGGTCGTAGAGCCGGGTTTCCTGAACCACCTTGCCGCCATCCTCGATCACCTCGATCTGGCGTTCGACCTCGAATTCGATCGCGCGCTCGACGAAGCGGAAGGAGTTGACGTTCTTGATCTCGGCACGGGTGCCCAGCGTTTCTTGGCCCTTGGGACGAACGGAGACGTTGACGTCGCAGCGCATCGAGCCTTCGGCCATGTTGCCGTCGGAGATGCCCAGGTAGGTGACGATGGCGTGAAGCGCGCGAATATAGGCGACCGCTTCCTTGGCCGAGCGCATGTCGGGCTCGGAGACGATCTCCAGCAGCGGCGTGCCGGCGCGGTTGAGATCGATGCCGCTCATGCCATGGAAGTCTTCGTGGAGCGACTTGCCGGCGTCCTCCTCCAGGTGCGCATGGTGGATACGAACGCGCTTGCGCACGTCGTCATCCAGCACGATCTCCACTTCGCCCCTGCCGACGATGGGCTGGGCCATCTGGCTGGTCTGATACCCCTTCGGCAGGTCGGGGTAGAAGTAGTTCTTGCGCTCGAACAGCGAGGTTTCGGGGATTTCGGCGTCGATCGCCAGGCCGAACTGAACAGCCATTGCCACGGCCCCTTCATTGAGCACCGGCAGCACCCCAGGCAAGCCCAGGTCGATGGCACAGGCCTGGGTATTGGGCTCGGCACCGAAGGCGGTGGAGGCACCGGAGAAGATCTTGGATTGGGTGGCGAGCTGGACGTGGACCTCCAACCCGATGACGGTTTCCCACTGCATTAGGTTGTCTCCTGATCGGTCGGATGCCGACGGTGCCAGTCCGTCGCCTGCTGGAACTTGTGCGCCACGTTGAGCAACTGGCCCTCGGCGAAGTGCTGGCCGAGAATCTGGAGGCCGATGGGGCGGCCCTCCGTCGGGCGCTTGCCGGCGAAACCGGCTGGCACGCTGATACCCGGAATGCCGGCCAGGTTGATGGCGATGGTGTAGATGTCCTGCAGGTACATCGAGACCGGGTCTTTCTTGGCGCCGAGATCGAACGCCGGCGTCGGGGCGGCCGGGCCCATCAGCACGTCGACCTCCTCGAAGGCATCCAGGAAGTCCTGGCGGATCAGGCGGCGAACCTGCTGGGCCTTACGGTAGTAGGCGTCGAAGAATCCTTCCGACAAGGTGTGAGTGCCGATCAGGATGCGGCGCTTGACCTCGTCGCCGAAGCCCTCTGCGCGGCTGCGCTTGTAGAGATCCTCGAGATCGACCGGGTTCTCGCAGCGATGGCCAAAGCGCACGCCGTCGTAGCGCGAGAGGTTGGAGGAGGCTTCCGCCGGGGCGATGACGTAGTAGGCCGGGACCGCCAAATGCGTGTGCGGCAAGCTCACCTCGCACACCTTGGCGCCCAGGGATTCGTAGACGCGAATCGCCTCGCGGATGGCGCTTTCGACCTCGGCATCGAGCCCGTCGCCGAAATACTCCTTGGGCAGGCCGATCTTGAGCCCGTCCAGCGGTGCGTCCAGCTCGGCGAGATAGTCCGGCACGACGCGGGCGACGCTGGTGGAGTCGCGCAGGTCATGCCCGGCGATGGCGCCGAGCAGATGGGCGCAATCCTCGGCGCTGCGGGCCATTGGGCCGCCCTGGTCGAGGCTCGAGGCGAACGCGACCATGCCGTAGCGGGAGACTCGGCCGTAGGTCGGTTTGAGCCCGGTGATGCCGCAGAAGGCGGCCGGCTGACGAATCGAGCCGCCGGTATCGGTGCCCAGCGCGGCGGGGGCCAGGCCGGCAGCGATGGCGGCGGCACTGCCTCCGGAGGAACCACCGGGGACGGCGGTGCGGTCCCAGGGGTTCTTGACCGGGCCGTAGAAGCTATTCTCGTTGGAAGAGCCCATGGCGAACTCGTCCATGTTGGTCTTGCCAAGGCTGATCATGCCGGCGGCCTGGAGCTTTTCGACCACGGTCGCGTTGTAGGGCGCCTGGAAGTTGTCGAGCATCTTCGAGCCGCAACTGGTGCGAATGCCCTGGGTGCAGAAGATGTCCTTGATCGCCAGCGGCAGGCCAGTGAGCGGGCGCGACTCGCCCTTGGCGCGGGCCTGGTCGGCGGCATCGGCAGCCGTGAGCGCCTGATCGCGAGTGACGGTGACGAAGCTGTTGATGTCGCCATCCAGGCGCTCGATGCGGTCGAGCAGGCTGGTGGTCAGCTCTCGGCTGGAAAAGTCGCCGGCTTCTAGGCCGCGGGCGAGTTCCGTGAGCGTCATATGATGCATGGGGTCGATATTCCCTGGGTCAGATCGCTATGCGCGATGAAGTGACGGCAACGGTCGCTCTCATCGATAAACGACGTCGGACGTGCTCGACGATGTCGAACTTACTCGACTCTCTAAAGCGCCCTGAAGTCTAAAGTATCCTGAAATGTCGAACTTATTCGACGACGCGAGGTACCAGATAGAGGCCGTCGGCGGTCTCCGGCGCGCAGGCCTGAAAGGCGTCTCGCTGATTGGTCTCGGTGACTTCGTCCGGGCGCAGGCGCTGGGTGGTATCGAGCGGATGGGACAGCGGCGCGATGCCATCGGTATCCACCGCTTGCAAGCGATCGACCATTTCCAGGATCCGGGTCAGGTCATCGACATAGCCGGCCGCTTCGGCATCGCTGTTGAGGCCCAGTCGAGCCAGGTGCGCGGCGCGCAGCACGTCCGCGTGTTCGATTGCCATGTAGAAGAGGTCCTCTCGTTGAGACATCGCGTCGTGGATGGCGGTGAGACCGTATCGCCGAACCCTTTTTTCCAAGCCTGATCTCAAGCCCTGGATGTCAGGAATCGGAGACGATCATCGCGCTAGAACTTCGCGATACTGTTCATGCCAAGAAATGGAGGAGACATTATCATATTAACGCCCCATCTGGCAGGCTTGCGCTTGCTGCTTTACCCCCACGGTGATACCGTTTGCGTCCGCACAGGGTTCCGGTCTGGACTAGGTAAAAGTTTCCATGTTTAAACGTTTACGGGGGCTGTTCTCGAGCGATCTGTCGATCGATCTGGGGACCGCCAACACGCTGATTTACGTCCGCGGTCGCGGGATCGTCCTGGACGAACCCTCCGTCGTGGCGATTCGCCAATCCGGCAACATGCGCAGTGTTGCGGCCGTCGGTCTTGACGCCAAACGGATGCTGGGGCGCACGCCCGGTAACATTACCGCCATCCGTCCGATGAAGGATGGTGTGATTGCCGATTTCACCGTTACCGAGCAGATGCTGCAGCATTTCATCCGCAAAGTTCATCAGAGCACTTTCCTGACACCTAGCCCACGCGTGCTGGTGTGCGTTCCCTGCATGTCCACGCAGGTCGAGCGCCGCGCGATCAAGGAGTCCGCCGAGGGTGCGGGGGCACGCGACGTCTATCTGATCGAGGAGCCGATGGCTGCCGCGATCGGTGCCGGCCTGCCGGTCGAGGAAGCACAGGGGTCGATGGTCGTCGATATCGGCGGCGGCACTACCGAGATCGCGATCATCTCGCTCAACGGGGTGGTCTACTCCGAATCCGTGCGCGTGGGCGGCGACCGCTTCGACGAGGCGATTACTTCCTACGTGCGTCGTCACTACGGCAGCCTGATCGGCGAGGCTACCGCCGAGCGGATCAAGGAGGAGGTGGGGTGTGCCTACCCGGGCGGCGAACTGCGCGAGATCGACGTTCGCGGTCGCAATCTGGCCGAAGGCATTCCGCGCAGCTTCACACTCAACTCCCACGAGATTCTCGATGCGTTGCAGGAGCCGCTGGCGTCCATCGTCGCGGCGGTCAAGAGCGCGCTGGAGCAGTCCCCGCCGGAACTCGCCTCCGATATCGCCGAACGTGGCCTGGTGCTGACCGGTGGCGGTGCGTTGCTGCGGGATATCGATAAGCTGATCGCCGAGGAGACCGGCCTGCCGGTCATCATTGCCGAGGACCCACTGTCCTGCGTTGCCCGGGGTGGCGGCAAGGCACTCGAGATGATCGATCAGCATACCTTCGAACTGCTCTCCAGCGATTGAGGCCAGCCGCGACGGATGAAGCCGCCGAGCGGCACGTTCCGTCTTCGGTAGGTGGGGGTGAGGCCTATCAAACCGCTGTTTTCCTACGGCCCGATACCCACGTACCGCATGCTACTGTGTGCGGTACTGGCGTTCGGGCTGATGTTCGCCGAACACCGCTTCAGCGCGGTGGAAACGGCACGTTCCCACATGACTACGATCGTGGCACCGATCCAGTGGCTGGTCGCGCTGCCGAGTGAGGGCGTGCGCTGGGGCGCCATGGCGATCTCCGACCAGCAGGCGCTGATCGACGAGAATGGTCGCCTTCGCGAGCAGTTGCTGACGCTCTCCAACCGGGTGCAGCGCATGGCGAGTCTGACCGCCGAGAACGTCCACCTGCGCGAACTGCTCAATGCACCAAATCCCGCCGATGTGCCCTATATCACTGCCGAGCTGCTGTCGCTGGACTCCGATCCGTTCACCCAGCAGATGGTGATCAACCGGGGGCGGCGCGATAGCGTCTACATCGGCCAGCCGGTGATGGACGCCTCAGGCCTGATCGGCCAGGTGGTGTCCGTCTCCGCCTATACCAGCCGGGTGCTGATGGTGGCCGATGCCAACCATGCCGTGCCGGTGGAGATCAATCGCAACGGATTGCGCTTCATCGCCCAGGGCACCGGCCAGCTCGATTCGCTCAACATTCCCAGCGTGCCGGCGACGGCGGATATTCGGGAGGGCGATCTGCTGGTGACGTCTGGCCTGGGCGGGCGTTTCCCCCAGGGGTATCCGGTCGCGCGCGTCGTCGATGTTAAGCGCGAGTCGAGTCAGGCGTTCATGGAAGTCTCGGCGGCGCCGATCTCCCAGCCGGAACGTTCGCGCTATTTCCTGCTGCTGTTTCCCCCCGAGCGACCCGAGGAGAGCTTGAGCGGGCCGGAGCGCATGGCACGCCAAGTGGTGTGGCCGGGCGATCCCGGGCATCCCGATGCCAACCGCATCAATGAAGACGCGTTGACCGCGGCGCTGACACTGCAATCCACGGAGCAGGAGTAGGCATGGGTCCGTTCGGTTATCTCTTCGTCTGGTTCACGCTGCTGTTGGCGCTCTGCCTGCAGGTGATGCCGCTGCCGGATGCCTGGCTGGTGTGGAGACCTGACTGGCTGGGCGTGCTGCTGGCCTACTGGTGTGTCGCCACCCCGCAGCGAGTGGGTGTGCTGCACGGCTTCGTACTGGGCCTGATGCTCGATCTGATCGAGGGCGCGCCGCTGGGGCAGAACGCCCTGGTGCTGTCGCTGCTGGCCTATCTCTTTCTGCTGCTCTACCAGCGCTTCCGTGTCTATTCGATATGGCAGCAGGCGGTATTGGTCTTCATTCTGCTGGGCATTGCGCAACTGGTCGAGCAGTGGCTGCGCACGATATTCGGACCGATCTCCGTGAGTCTCGAGTTCCTGCTGCCGGCGCTGATCGGCGCACTGCTCTGGCCGTGGCTCTTCACCATGATGCAAGTGGTGCGTCGCCGGCTGGGGATCGGTTAGTCCGTGGAGCAGGCATCTCGCAATGACGCTTCTGTGTGATCGAGGCCTTCCCCGGTTGATGGCGTCATCTCCGCGGCCAGCGACTTTCAAGTTGTCTTAGAGGATTGCCCATGCATGCCGCTTCTCGATCCGCGCCCGTCCTGCGCCTGGCATCGGCTTCGCCGCGTCGGCGTGAGTTGCTCGCGTCGATCGGCGTCGTTGTCGAGGTCGCGCCTGCCGATATCGACGAGACCCGACTAAAAGGGGAGTCGTCGGAAAATTTCGTCTCTCGCTTGGCTCGCGAGAAAGCCGAGGCAGGCCAGGCAGGCAGTGCGTTGCCGACATTGGGTGCCGACACTGTCGTGGTCTGCGATGACACCATCTTCGGCAAGCCGGAAGATGAGGCGCATGCCCGCGAGATGCTGATGACGCTGTCCGGGCGCGAACACCGCGTGCTGTCCGCGGTCGCCGTGCTGGGGCCTCGGGGGCTGGTCGAGACCCGAGTCTCCACGCGCGTGGTCATGCGTCGGATCGACGAAGCGGAAGCGTCGGCTTACTGGACAACCGGAGAGCCATTGGGCAAGGCGGGCGGCTACGCGATCCAGGGCTTGGCATCTGTCTTCGTCGACCACCTGGAGGGGAGCTACTCCGCCGTGGTGGGGCTGCCGCTCGCCGAGACGGCGGCCCTGCTGCGGGCGCAAGGCGTCTCGCTGTGGGGCGGTACGTTGCCGGATATCGGGTCCAGCGGTGGTGCCTCGTGACAGAGCGCCTTATGAGAGAATGGGCGGCTGTGCCATAATCCTTGGAAGACCAGCTCCGCTCGCCCTGGCAAGGGATGTCGCCGGCGTGCTCGAACAACCCGCAACAAGGATGCCCGCATGAGCGGTGAGGTACTGATCAATCTGACGCCGATGGAAACGCGGGTGGCCGTGGTGGAAAACGGCGTGCTGCAGGAAGCCTTCATCGAGCGCAGCCGTCGCCGGGGCATCGTCGGCAATATCTACAAAGGCAAGGTCGTGCGGGTCCTCCCGGGCATGCAGGCCGCGTTCATCGATATCGGCCTCGAGCGGGCCGCCTTCATTCACGTCAACGAAGTGCTGCCTCCCGATGCACCGCACGAGGAGCCGGCGTCGATCAGTCATCTGCTGCACGCCGGGCAGTCCCTGATCGTCCAGGTCACCAAGGATCCTATCGGTTCGAAGGGCGCGCGGCTGACCACGCATCTCTCCATCCCCTCCCGTTATCTCGTCTACATGCCGGATTCGCCCCACGTCGGCGTGTCCCAGCGGATCGAGGACGAGGCCGAGCGCGAACGATTGAAGGCTCTGGTCGAGAGCGGCAAGGCGGAGCTGCCGGCGGGCGACAGCGGGGGCTTCATCATTCGTACGGCGGCCGAGGGCGTGGGGCGGGAGGAGCTGTTCGCCGACATGGTCTTTCTCCAGCGGCTGTGGCAGAAGGTGGCCGAGCGGCGCACCACGGCCGAGGTCTCCACGCCGATCTACGACGATCTCCCGCTATTCATCCGCACGCTGCGGGACGTGATGCGCGATCAGATCGAGAAGGTGCGCATCGACTCGCGCGAAAACTACTTCAAGCTCAAGGAGTTCGCCCGGGAGTTCATGCCGACCATGGAGTCTCGGATCGAGTATTACCCTGGCGAGCGGCCGATCTTCGATCTCTACAGCGTCGAGGACGAGATTCAGAAGGCACTGGGGCGCAAGGTGCAGCTCAAGTCCGGCGGCTATCTGGTCATCGACCAGACCGAGGCGATGACCACCATCGACGTCAATACGGGCGGCTACGTCGGGCATCGCAATCTCGAGGAGACCATCTTCAAGACCAACCTCGAAGCGGCCACCGCCATCGCCCGTCAATTGCGACTGCGCAATCTCGGCGGCATCATCATCATCGATTTCATCGACATGGAAGAGCTGGAACATCAGCGTCAGGTGCTACGCGTGCTCGAGAAGTCGCTGGAGCGGGACCACGCCAAGAATAAGTTGACCGGCGTCACCGAACTGGGTCTGGTGCAACTGACCCGCAAGCGCACCCGCGAGAGTCTCGAACAGACACTGTGCGAACCCTGCCCGACCTGCCTGGGGCGGGGAGCGCTGAAGACGCCGGAAACGATCTGCTACGAGATCTTCCGCGAGATCCTGCGCGAGGAGCGTGCCTATGCGCCGGAGACCTACATGGTGCTGGCTGCCCAGTCGGTGGTCGATCGGTTGCTCGACGAAGAGTCCGCTGCGGTGGCCGATCTCGAATCCTTCATCGGCAAGACTATCCGCTTCCAGGTCGAGGCACACTACTCCCAAGAACAGTACGACATCGTACTGATGTGAACCGATGAGTCGTCCGCGAATGACTCGGTTGCGTGCCACGTGGCGCTGGCTGTTGACGCTGGTCGCCTTGGTTGCCCTCGTCGCCGCCTTGCTTTCGAGCGGCGTTCGACTGGCGGCCTGGCAGATTGATCGGTTGAGTCCATGGCTGACCTCGACCCTGGAAGATCAACTAGGCGCGAACGCCGAGCTCGGTCACCTCTCCCTGACGGTCCATCGGTTGAATCCCAGACTGACAATGAATGGCTTGCGACTCGACAGTCACGACGGTCAGCCGCTGCTGGACATTGATCACGCCGCCGGGCGGCTCGAGACGCTGGCGAGTTGGCGGCTGGGCGCGCCGGTGATTCGTGGAGCGGAGATTCGAGGTCTGACGCTGCATCTCTATCAGACCGCCGACGGTCGGTGGGCTTGGCCGGGTGGCGCGGGGAGCCGCTGGTTCGGCGGCACCGACGATTCGTCGTCGCCTTCGCTCGATGTCGATGGCTGGCTGCGAATACTGACGCGCCAGCAGGCCCGGCTCGAGAACATGACGCTGGTCCTGCATGGCGAGCGCGAGCAGGCCAGTATCTCGGTTTCGCAACTGACGCTGGCCAGCCGGCACGGTCAGGCTTCGATCCAGGCCACGCTCAGTACAGGGGAAAAGGAGGCAGGGCGTCTCCATCTTGCGGTCGAGAGCGGTGGCGAGTCGCGAGCAGAGGGAGGCGGCACCGACAACCATCCCGAGGCGCGCTTCGCCGGAGAGTTCGATCTGAGCGCGCTGTCGCCGTCGCTGGCCGCGTTGAGCTCGGGCTACCCCAGAGCGATCGGGAAGATCGAAGGCCAGGCGTCGCTGGGTGGCGAGTGGCGTGACAGCGGTCTGCGTCAGGGCCGTCTCTCCTTGAATGTGCCCAAGTTGCAAGTCAATGACACCCGCAACGAAGTCTCCGAGACGCTGCGGAGTCTCGGATTCGAGGCGGGACTGGACCGCGATCCCCAAGGGCGCTGGCAAGCCTGGCTGGATGACTTGAGCGTATCCCACGCCGGTTTGGCGGCGGTCGACTGGCCGCAGCGGTTGCAAGCCCAATCCACCGAGGATGGCTGGCGGCTGCGCAGCGCACCGTTCGATCTGGCTGGTATGACCGACTATTTGCGCTATTTGCCGTTGCCGTTCGAACTTTCGCAGACGCTGATCCAGTTGCACCCCCGTGGTCACGTTGCCGGTCTGGAAGTCGGGCGGAAAGGGGGTGAATGGTATGCCCAGAGCGCACTCGAGAACGCCTCGGTCACGGCCTGGAACGAGATTCCGGGCGGTGGGCCAGTCGATGCCTGGGTGACGTACCGAGGGCGTGGCGGCACGGTCTCCTTCTCGGCCGATGATGCGGCACAATTCGCGATTCCCATGGTCTATGCCGATCCACTGGACCTCTCCCATGCCAGCGGCCGGATCAACTTCGAGCTGACCCGTCAGGGCGCCGTGGTCAGCGGCGAGAACCTCAAGGCGGGATGGCGGGGCGCGACCGCCAATGGGCGATTCGGTCTGACGCTCTACGATGACCAGGACAAGCCCGGCACCTTCTTGCTCGACCTCGACTTTGCCAATGCCGATGCTCGAAACTCGCGGGTGTTGTCTTGGCTGCCCACACGAGTGATCGACGACGAGCAGCTGCGGGAGTGGTTCGGCGGCGACATCGGTGGCATCGTCGAGCAGGGTAAGCTGGGACTCTCCGTCACTCTGAGCGACAAGGAGTCGCCGGAGGGGCAGATGTTCTTCAACCCGGACGACTATTTCAAGTTGTCGCTGGACGTGGCCGACGGGCGTCTCCAGTACGCGCCGGAGTGGCCCGCGCTGGAGAAGGTGTACGGTCATCTGCAGATGGACAACATGAACCTGGACGCGGACATCACGCATGCCACCAGCCACGGCCTGACGACGCGCGATGCCACCGTCGAGTTAACCGACAAGACGTTGAGCATCGATGGTGGCGTTGACGGCAGTGCCACTGGTGTACTGGATTTCCTCGCCCATGCCCCGCTGGACACCATGAGCGAGACCTTCGGCCTCTGGCGGAGTGAGGGCTCGGTCAAGGCCAATCTTCACATTGACATGCCGATAGACGGGGGTAGCGATGTCGAAACCGACATGGCGGTCGACGTCCGGGGCCGAGTCGATGCGGAGTCACTGACGTTTCCCGAACTCCAACTGACGCTCGGCGGTGTCAACGGCAATCTGCGCTATCGGCGTGAGAAGGGCGAGGACTATGTCACGGGGGACCTGGGCGCCCGGGCTTTCGAGGGACCTGCGCTCGCGCACTTCAATATCGGCGGACGCGAGAGCGGTCCCAGCGGCATTGTCTTCGAGGGCAGAGCGTTGGGGCGTGGCCTTTTGGATTGGGCTGGGCTGTCTCGCGTCGGCGGTCTGATGAATGGCTTTTTCCCCTATCGGGCCAATTTGACGTTCGACGAACAGGACAACGCTAGCTTGGCGGTGCGCAGCGATCTCGAGAGCCTGGGGATCGAGTTGCCACCGCCGTTCGGGAAGTCGCCACAGTCGCGCGAGTCGCTGGCGGTCGATGCCGATATCGCCGCCGGCACTGGGCGGGTGACCTTGGGTAGCTGGGGGCATGCGCGCTGGCGCACCATCGGCGATCAGGTCCAGGGGCAGGTGTGGCTGGAAGGGTGGCCGGGCGAGCAGGCCGCCTGGCCCAGCGAGCCGGGCTGGTACGTGCTATGGCATCCGAATCGCGTCGACACCCAGCGCTGGGTCAAGGCGCTGAGCGAGCTCGAGGCTGACGATTCGGTGGGCAGTATTGGAACGACACTCGAAGACGACGTCGGCGATCCCGAGGCGAAGCCCGTCAAGGACGGCGGCGGTCTCAAGCGTATCGCGCTCTCGACGCCCTGCATCCTGGTGGATGGTCGCTGTCTCGGCGGCCTGCAGGCCGATGCCTCACCGCTGTCGAACGGCTGGCAACTGTCGCTAGCGGGCGAGATCGCCGCAGGCGAAGCTAGCTGGCAGCCGGACGCCGCGATGCCGATCGACGTCAACCTGCAACGTCTCAACCTCGACGCCTTGACGCCCGAGAAGGAAGCGGATCAGGACCAGGTATCGAGTCTGATGGAGGAGGTCGAGACCGCCCCTCATCCCGCGGCGATGCCTTCGGGTCTAGACAAGGTGCCGGCGGGCCGCGTGCGAGTCTCGCAGTTCGAGCGCCAGGGGCGAAAATTCGGGCCACTGGACGCAACCTGGAAAACCGATGGAAGGCATCTCGCCGTCAAGCCGCTGACCCTCACGTTGGGCGAGCTGAAGCTGTCCGGGGCGCTCGAGTGGGAAGCCTCCGGCAATGCGAGCTTGAGCCGAGTCCAGGTGCACGCCACCGGTGGCGACGTGGGAAGTGCCTTCCAGGCGCTGGACCAGCCGGTGCCGGTCACCAGCGAGAGTGCGGACACTGAACTGCAGCTCTCCTGGCCGGGGGCCCCGTGGCAGTTCGCCTTGCCGCTGTCGACCGGGCGGGTTCAGGCGACCATGGAGAATGGACGGCTGCGTCAGATCCATTCATCGGGAGCCAAACTGGTCGGGCTGTTCAATCTGGACAACGTGCTGCGCCGCCTGCAACTGGACTTTTCCGATGTCACCAGCGGTGGTACGTCTTTCAATAGCATCGAGGGCAGCGCTACGCTGTACAATGGCCGGTTGCAGACCGAAGGGCCGATTGTCATCGACGGTACCGCCACTCGATTCACGCTCTCCGGCGGCGTCGATCTCAATCGACAGACGCTGGACCAGCGCCTCGGGATCACCGTGCCCGTGAGTCAGAATCTGCCGCTGGTCGCGGTCATGGCCGGCGCCCCGCAGATCGGAGTCGGCCTGTTCGTCGTCGATCAGCTGTTCGGCCGCTGGCTGGACCGGGCAACGCAGATTTACTATCGCATCGAGGGCCCCTGGTCCTCGCCGAACATCAACCTGGAAAGTGCCCAATGACACTGAGCCCGATGAAACAGACGAGTGGTGACGCCCTCGAGCAGGCGTCGACGCTGTTGCTGGCCCCCGGCGGGCTGGATGTGGAATCGTTGAGCGTTGGCCTGGGCCACGCCATGGGCGCCGGTATCGACTACGCCGATCTTTTCTTCCAGCGCACCTGGCACGAGATGTGGGTGCTGGAAGATGGCGAGGTCAAGGATGCCAGCTACAACATCGATGGCGGCGTCGGCGTGCGCTCGCTCTCCGGCGAGAAGACCGGCTTCGCCTACTCCAGCCAGATCAGCCCGGATGCGCTGCTGGATACCGGACGCACCGCTTCCGGCATCGCGCGCAGCGGCGATCGGCGTGAACCGACAGCGATCCAGGTCGCCACCGCGACGTCTCGTTACCAGGGTGTCGATCCGCTGAGCGGGCTTGGCGCCGAAGAGAAGATCGCGATGCTCAAGCAGGCGGATCGCGTGGCGCGCGCCGCTGACCCTGCGGTGACCCAGGTCAGCGCGTCGCTGACCGGTGTCCACGAGGTGGTGCTCGTCTGTGCCAGCGACGGCACGCTGGCCGCCGATATTCGGCCGCTGGTACGGTTCAACGTCAATGTGATCGTCGCCAGGGATGGGCGCCGCGAACGGGGCAGCGCTGGCGGTGGCGGCCGCTACTCCATGCAGCGCCTGCGGGACGAGAACGTCGCCGACACCTACGCCAGGGAGGCCGTGCGACAGGCGCTGGTGAACCTGGAAGCGGTCGCCGCGCCGGCTGGCCAGATGCCGGTCGTGCTGGCCAATGGCTGGCCGGGCATCCTGCTGCATGAAGCGGTGGGACACGGTCTGGAGGGGGATTTCAACCGCAAGGGCAGCTCCTCCTTCGCCGGCCGCCTGGGCCAGCAGGTGGCGGCCAAGGGCGTCACCGTCGTCGACGATGCCACGCTCGACGACTGCCGCGGTTCGCTGAGCATCGACGACGAGGGGACGCCGGGCCAGTACACGCCGTTGATCGAGGATGGCATCCTCACCGGCTACATGCAGGACAAGCTCAACGCGCGGTTGATGGGAATGCAGCCCACCGGCAACGCGCGCCGTGAATCCTATGCTCACGTCACCATGCCCCGCATGACCAATACCTACATGCTGGCGGGGCAGGATGACCCGGAAGAGATCGTCAAGAGCGTCAAGCGAGGCCTCTATGCGGTCAGCTTCGGCGGCGGCCAGGTCGACATTACCTCCGGCAAGTTCGTGTTCTCGGCCTCCGAGGCGTACCTGATCGAAGATGGCAGGATCACGGCGCCGGTCAAGGGCGCCACGCTGATCGGCAATGGCCCCGAAGCGATGTCGCGCGTCTCGATGATCGGCAACGACATGGCGCTGGACAGCGGCATCGGGATCTGCGGCAAGGAGGGCCAGGGCGTGCCGGTGGGTGTGGGCCAGCCGACCTTGAAGCTGGACGAGATCACCGTCGGTGGCACGGCGTCATAGGCTTGAGCTACTGGCTGCGAGCAAGGCGTTGCGCGATCTCGCGAGAGACAGGCACCGGTTTTCGCGGCTCGCGGCTCAAAGCCCGGCGGTGTCGCGAATCAGCTGGAACAGCTTGCGGGAGCTGGCGGGCGGTTTGTTGCGCTGTCTCTCGCTCCGGGCATTGCGAATCAACTGGCGCAGCGACTGGCGGTCGACGTGGGGGTGCGCTTCGATGAAGGGCTCCAGTGCGTCATCGTCCTCGATCAGTTGGTCACGAAGCCGTTCGAGACGGTGGAACGCCGCGTTACGCTGGACGTGCTCATGGTCGATCTCCTCGAAGGCGGCCCGGATCGCCTCGCGGTTTTCCTTGCGCATGACCTTGCCGACGTACTGCATGTGGCGACGGCGTCCTTCGTGGGAGCGGATGCGGCCGGTCTCCTCGACGGCAGCAAGCATGTCGTCGGAGAGCGGTAACCGCGCACGCACGGCGGGGTCCAGCGCGATGATGCGCTCGCCCAGGGCCTGCAGCTCCTGCATCTCCCGTTTGATCTGGCTCTTGCTGGGAGGTGCGTCGTGGTCGAAAGCCGTATCGTGGTCCGAATCGTTAGCCATGGTTTACCCAATGCGTCGAGTGAGGGCCGTAGTATATCAGCGCGACCCGCCTCGCCAACGCCTCTTGTCAGTCAGGTGCGTGGAGAGAGCCACGTCCAGGATTCGAATTGATCCAGGCTACGCTCGATCGGTGTTCCCGGTGAGCGGAGTTTCAAGCATCAGGAGTCTCAGATGAGTCAAGCTTTCAACGCCGAGGCGCAGCAATCGCGCCTCGAGGAGCGCGCCGGCATGGCGCTGGAACTCGCCAGGCAACTTGGCGCAGACGCTTGCGAAGTCGGTGCCAGCGTCGATCAGGGGTTGGGCGTGAGCGTGCGTCTGGGCGAGATCGAGACCGTGGAGCTCTCCCGCGATCAAGGCATCGCGGTCACCGTGTACGTGGGCAACCGCAAGGGCAACGCCTCCTCTTCGGACGCCGGTGACGCCTCGATTCGTGCGGTGGTCGAGAAGGCGGTCTCGATCGCGCGTTATACCGGCGAGGACCCGGCCTCGGGGCTCGCCGACGCATCGCTCATGGCGACCGAGCTGCCGGATCTCGACCTCCATCATCCCTGGGCACTGAATACCGACGAGGCGGTCGAGCTGGCGTTGCGCTGCGAAGATGCCGGCCGTGAGCGTACCGGCATCACCAACTCCGAGGGGGCCAGTCTTTCTTCCTCGGAGGTGGTCACGGTCTACGCCAACAGCCATGGTTTCCTGGGCAGCAAGCGCGGCACTCGGCACTCGCTCTCCTGCCTGCTGATCGGTGGTAGCGGCGACGGCATGCAGCGCGATCACGATTTCACCACGGCGCGCAGGGCCAGCGATCTGGCAAGCCCCGAGTCGGTGGGGGTCAGCGCCGCCGAGCGGACACTGAGCCGGTTGGGCGGGCAGCGGCCCAAGACCGGGCGGTTTCCGGTGCTGTTGGCGCCGGACATGGCGCGCGGGCTGGTCGGCAACCTGCTCAACAGCATTGCCGGTGGCGCGCTCTATCGAGAGTCGTCGTTTCTCTGCGACCAGCTCGGCGAAACGCTGTTCCCGGACTGGTTCACCCTCGGTGAGCATCCGCGCGAGGTCGGTGGCATGGCGAGTGCCGCCTTCGATGGTGACGGCGTGGCCACTCGCGACAACGTCTTCATCGATCGCGGCAAACTGGCGAGCTACATGCTGGCGGCCTATAGCGCGCGTCGGCTGGGCCTCCAGACCACCGGAAACGCTGGCGGCGCGCGCAACGTCCGTATTCAGGCGCCGACGTCTTCCCTGGAGCGTCTGATGCAGCAGATGGGCACGGGGATCATGGTGACCGAGATGATGGGGCAGGGGCTCAATCCGGTGACCGGCGACTATTCCCGAGGCGCGGCGGGTTTCTGGATCGAGAAAGGTCGGATATCTCATCCGGTGGAGGAGTTCACCGTGGCCGGCAACCTGCGCGAGATGTTCGCCGGCCTCCAGGGCATCGGTGACGACATCGACCGGCGGGGCAGCATCCAGACCGGCAGTTGGTTGATCGACTCGATGACCATTGCGGGGCAGTAGGCGCACGCGATGGGCTACGAAGAAAGCCAGCGACGTTCGTCGCTAGCTTTCTTCTTTACGGCAAACCACATGCTGATCCTCGCGGCTCTCAGCCGTCGAGCCGATCCTTGATATAGGTGATCTCGGTTTGGCCATGCGGTGCGGGAACGCCGTCCTCGCCGAGATTCACGAAGACCATCCTGTCGATCGTCAGAATGCTCTTGCGGGTGATCTTGTTGCGGACATGACACTCCAGCGTGATGGAGGTGGTGCCGAAATGGGTCGCCGTGATGCCAAGCTCGATGATATCGCCCTGTCGGGCGCTGGAGGCAAAGTTGATCTCGGAGATGTATTTCGTCACCACCTGGGCGTTGCCCAGTTGAATGATGGCGTAGATCGCGGCTTCCTCGTCGATCCAGCGCAACAGGCTGCCACCGAACAGCGATCCGTTGGGATTGAGATCCTCGGGCTTGATCCATTTGCGGGTGTGAAAGTTCATCTGCTGCTCCTTGCCTGGCTTGCGCTCGTGGCCAATTGTCACGTTGCCATCATGCCGTTATAGATAGAACGCCGTCGCCAACCCGAGGAAGGCGACGAAGCCGACTACGTCGGTGATGGTCGTCAACAGCACGCCGCCGGATAGCGCCGGATCGATCTTGAACTTTTTCAGCATCACCGGGATCAAGGTACCTGCCAGCGTGGCCACGGTCAGATTGATGACCATCGCCATGGCAATGATTTCGCCCAGCCGAATGTCATCGAAGCGGAACACCGACATCGCGCCCACGACGACGGCCCAGATCAGGCCGTTGGTCATGCCGACGAGCAGCTCTCGAATCAGCAGCCAGCGGACATTGGCGCCCGACACGTGACCCAGTGCGATACCGCGAATCAGAACGGTCAGGGTCTGCGAACCGGCGATGCCGCCCATGCTGGAAACGATCGGCATCAATACGGCCAGCGCGGCAATCTGCTGGATGGTGTCCTCGAAGAAACCGATGGCGATGGAGACGATCGTCGCTGCGATCAGGTTGATGCCGAGCCATACCGCGCGGCGGCGGCTGGTCCTCAGTGCGGGGGCGAAGGTGTCTTCGTCTTCGTCGAGACCAGCCATGCTCATGACTTGATGTTCGGCATCCTCTCGGATGACGTCGACCACGTCGTCGATGGTGATGCGGCCGAGCAGTTTGCCATCAATGCCGACGACTGGCGCCGAAATCAGATCATGTTTCTGGAACAGCGTCGCCACGTCACTGTCCGAGGCAGTCGCCTGAATGGCGTGAAAGTCGGTCTGCATCACTTCGCGAACCAGTACCGAGACATCCGATACCAGCAGACGGTTGATCGACAGGATGCCGATCAGCTCGTCGCGACGCGTGACCACCAGCAGAGTGTCCGTGGCATCCGGCAAGCGCTCGTGGCGACGCAGATAGCGTAGGACGACGTCCAGCGTGATATCCGGGCGGATGGTGATCGCATCCGGGTTCATCAGACCGCCGGCGGTGTCCTCCGGATAGGAGAGAACCGCTTCGACGCGCTGGCGTTCCTGGGCCTCCATCGACTGGAGGACTTCCTGAATGACGGTATTGGGTAATTGCTGCAGCAGGTCGGCGAGGTCGTCGACATCGAGCCCTTCGGTCGCTGTCAGCAGCTGTTCCGCATCCATGCGGTTGAGGAATTCGAGCTGGACGTCATCGCCCAGATACTGCAGCACGTCGCCATGTAGCTCGGGGTCCAGCAAGCCCCACAGGATCTCGCGCTCCTTGGGTGGCGTGGATTCCAGCAGATGGGCGACATCCACCGGTGCCAAGCCGCGGTTGAGCATGCGCCGCGCCTGATCCAGTGCGCCGCTTTCGAGGGCTTCATTGAGCTTGGCCAGCCGTGGCTGCAGTTTTTCGGGATTGTTGCTCATCCTGAACGGTCATCCTTGAACGACTGGCGATAGGGTGAGCATTCTACCATCGTCGAGAGAAATGACGAGGATAGAAAACGCTGTTCATAAACGGGGTGGGTTACTCGTCCTCGTGAAAACGAGCGTCGAACAGCCCGACGATAGCCTCCATGGCAGCGTCTGCGTCCTCGCCTTCGGTGACGACGACCAGCGCGGTGCCACAAGGTGCCGCGAGCATCAGCAGCGACATGATGTTGGCGGCGTCTGCCTGGCGGTTACCGTGATGGATCGCCACACGCACGTCGAAGGGTTGGCAGCATTGAACCAGTTTGGTGGCGGCACGGGCATGTAGCCCGCGGCGGTTGGTCAGGCGAAGTTCACGTGTCGGCATCGCGCTCGGGTGATCCTGCATTTCCTGTTGATGCGGACGGCTGCGCTGCTGAGTCACTCGAGAGAGCGGTGTGAATGCCCAGCTCACGATGGCGCAGTCGAATATCGGCGTCGTCGTGGTGAAAATGGCGTGCCAGTCGCTCAATCAGATAGACCGAGCGGTGTTGGCCGCCGGTACAGCCGATAGCGACTGTCAGATAACTGCGATGGCTGGCCAGATAGGATGGCAGCCAGCGATCGAGCCAGGCGTGGATATCCTCCGCCAGGGCATGGACGTCGGGATAGGACTCCAGGAACTCGATGATCTGAGCATCTCGGCCATCGTAGGCGCGCAGCCCAGGGTCCCAGAACGGATTGGGGAGACAGCGCGCGTCGAATACCATGTCGGCGTCCAGCGGCACGCCCCGTTTGAAGCCGAACGACTCGAAGGTCAAGGTCAGGCGGCCGCCGGTATGCTTGGCCACCTGTTCGCCGATTCGGGCCCGGAGGTCGTGCACCGATAGCCCCTGCGTGTCGATTACCAGATCGGCCACGCGGCGAATCGGCGCCAGATAGCCTTGCTCGTGGTCGATTGCCTCGGCCAGCGTCATGTCGTTGCCGCGGGTCAGCGGGTGGCGGCGACGAGTGGCCGAGTAGCGTTCGAGCAGGATCTTGGCGTCGGCGGTGAGATAGACGACCTGGGTGTCTATGCCGCGGCCGCGCACCGCGTCCAGCAGTATGGGGAAGCGCTCCAGGGATTCCGGCAGGTTGCGCGCGTCGATGCTGACCGCCACGTTGGGCCGGGAGGGTGGGGCGCTGCGCAGCTCGTCGATCAGCGGGGCCAGCAGGTTGGCCGGAAGGTTGTCGATGGCGTAGTAGCCAAGATCCTCGAGCGCCTGCAGTGCGATCGATTTCCCCGAGCCTGAACGGCCACTGATGATGACGAGTTGCATTGCTTATCCGTCGTCGCTGTCACGATGATGGCGAATGGCATCGATGAGAGAGTCGTGCAGCGCCCGCTGCGAGTCGGCCTGGCGCAGCTGATGCCGGACGCTGCTCTGATTCATGATGCCGGCAACTTCCGCCAGGAGCGACAGATGGGCGTCGTCCGCCTCTTCCGGCACCAGCAGCACGAAAACGAGGTCTACCGGCTCGCCGTCGATGGCGTCGAAGTCGATGGCATCTTCCAGGCGCATGAATCCCGCGATCGGCCCTTTGCAATGAGGGCTGCGAGCATGGGGGATGGCAACGCCGTTGCCAATCCCCGTGCTTCCCAGTCGTTCACGGCCGATCAGGCGACTAAAGACCTCGTGGCTATCCAGGCTGGGCGTGTTCTGGGCAATGAAGGTGCTGAAGAATTCCAGCAGACGTTTTTTGCTGCCCCCCGTGACCTCGAAGAGGGTGCGCTCGGGGGGCAGAATGCTTTCCAATGTCATCATCAGGCGTCAACGGGCGCCTGCGCCTTGGGCGCGGGCTTGTGCCTTCTCTTTGTGTTTGACCAGTTGGCGGTCGAGTTTGTCGGCCAGTGAATCGATGGCGGCATACATGTCGGTATCGCTGGCTTCGGCGTGCAGATCACCGCCTGCCGCGTGCAGGGTACAGGCTGCCTGTTGGCGTTCCTTCTCGACACTCAGGGTGACCTGGACATTGGTGATGTTGTCGTAGTGACGCTCCAAACGAACGAGTTTCTCTCCGACGTAGTCCCGGAGGGCGTCGGTCAGCTCGACATGGTGGCCGGTAACGTTCACTTGCATGACACACTCCTGTTGCGGCAGATGGCACTTCTGATTGTAACCCTTTTCAGGGCACTGCAAAGGCATCGTGATCGATCTGGTTCGGAATGGCGAGCCTTGACTGGCTTCGGGCTCGAGGATCAGGCCAGACGCTTGCGCTCACTGGACGACGGAATGCCCATGGCTTCGCGGTATTTGGCCACGGTGCGCCTGGCAACGTTGATATCGGACTGAGCCAGCAGTTCAACCAATTTGCTGTCCGAGAGAGGTTTGCGCGGGGACTCGTCGCCGATGAATTTCTTGATGCGGGCGCGGATGGCGGTGCTCGAATAGCTGTCGCCGTTGCCACTCTGGCCGCCGACCTGGCTCGAGAAAAAATATTTCAATTCGAACACACCGCGTGGCGTGTGAATGTATTTCTGGGTCGTGACGCGGGAGATCGTCGATTCATGCATATCGACGCTGCGGGCGATGTCGGCGAGGATCAGGGGTTTCATCGCTTCTTCACCGCGCTCGAGAAACCCCACCTGGCGCGACATGATCTCCCGACCCACCCTGAGTAGCGTGTCGTTGCGGCTGGAGAGGCTCTTGATCAGCCAGCGGGCTTCCTGCAGGTGCTGGCGCAGAAACGTGTTGTCATCGCTTTTGTCCGCCCGTTTGATCAGGGCGGCGTAGTCGGGCTGAATGCGCAGACGCGGCAAGGTTTCGGCATTCAGCTCGATGCGCCAGCCATCGTGAGAGGGGGTGGCGACCAGGTCGGGGGTCACGTAATCGTCGCGGCTGGTGTCGAAGCGCTGCCCCGGACGCGGCTCCAGCGTCCGGATCAAGGCGATGACGCTATCGAGCTCATCCTCCTCGAGACGCAGGCGGCGCTTGAGTAGTCGGCGATCGTTGCCAGCCAGCGCTTCGAGGAACTGGCGCACCAGGCGCTTGGCCTGAGGCAACAGTGGCGTGTCGTCGTCCAGTATGCCAAGTTGGAGCAGCAGGCACTCGCGCAGATTGCGAGCACCGACGCCGGTGGGATCGAACTGTTGCAGGCGCATAAGCGTGTGCTCGAGATCGGCCGTGCTGACACTTTCTCCGCGCTGCTTGCGCAGACTCGCCGACAGGTCGTCCAGCGAGCCCACCAAGTAGCCATCGTCGTTGATGGCATCGATCAGACATTCTCCCAGTGCCCGCTCGCGCTCGTCGAAATCCTCCATCGCCATCTGCCAGAGCAGGTGGTCGCGAAGGGTCGTGACAGCCGCGTTCCGGTCGAAATCCGGTGCTTCCACGCTGCCACTACCGTTGCCCAGAGAGCCTGCATGGGCGTCCTGATAGGTATCGCTCCAGTCACTGTCGAGCGCCAGTTCATCGGGAATGTCATTGGACCACTCGTCTTCCGCAGCGTCCCGAGTCTCCTGCTCCGAGTATGGCTCTTCCATTTCCAGCATGGGGTTGGACTCTAGCGCCTGCTGTATTTCCTGACGCAGGTCGAGCGTCGACAGCTGGAGCAGTTGAATGGCCTGCTGGAGCTGGGGCGTCATGGTCAACTGCGTGCCGACCCTGAGTTGCAGCGAGGGCTTCATGGACATGGAAAAACGATCGTCACAATCAACGGAGGAAGGCTCACGTTACTGGCTGCGATGGCGATATGCAACGTTTTATGCAAGAAACATGCCATCGAGGCGAACTTCGGGTGGCCGACTGTCGATGGCATGACCAGAAGGGGAGGCGTGGGCGACTACAGGCGAAACTCGTGGCCGAGATAAACGTCACGAACGCGCTGGTTTTCGAGAATGGCCTGTGGATGGCCCTCGGCGATGATCTGGCCGTCGCCGACGATGTAGGCGTTATCGCAGATGTCGAGCGTCTCGCGCACGTTGTGGTCGGTAATCAGGACGCCGATCTCGCGGTCGCGCAACTGACGGATGATGCTCTTGATATCACCGACCGAGATGGGGTCGACACCGGCAAACGGCTCGTCGAGCAGCACGAATGCCGGCTCGGTGGCCAAGGCGCGGGCGATCTCGACACGCCGGCGCTCGCCGCCGGACAGGCTCATGCCCAGATTGTCGCGAATATGATCGACGTGGAAATCGCCGAGCAGCTGTTCCAGCCGTTCGCGCCGCCCGACACGATCCAGATCCTTGCGCGTCTCGAGGATCGCCATGATGTTGTCGGCGACGCTCAGCTTGCGGAAGATCGAGGCCTCCTGTGGCAGATAGCCGATACCGGCTCGTGCCCGGTCGTGCATCGGCGCGCGGCTGAGATCCGTGTCGTCGATATGGACGCTTCCAGCATCGGCCTTGACCAGGCCGACGATCATGTAGAAGGACGTCGTCTTGCCGGCGCCATTCGGTCCCAGTAAGCCGACGATACTGCCTTGCCGTAGCGTTAGGCTGAAGTCGTGGACGACTCGGCGTCCCTTGTAGCTCTTGGCAAGGTTGGCGGCCGTTAGCGTTTTCATGAATACGATCCTTGTGGCTGCGCGCCAGAGAGTGATGCCGGCGTGTCGGCGATCACGCCTCGCGCAACGGCTCGAAACGATGCCGGGTCATGGTTCGACCGTTACTGGGACGAATCGCGCGGCGTGAGAGTCATGCGGACGCGACCGTCGCCGTTTCCGTCGCCATTCTGGGCTGAGCGGGCCTGGACGCGTCGCGAGTCGAGATAGTATTCGACATAGGCGCCGTCGAAGGTGTCGCCAGCCTGGTGCAGCTCGGCGTTGCCGATCAGCTCCACGCGTCGTTCGGCAGCGTGGTAGACCACGGTATCGCCCCAGCCCTTAACGATTTCCTGATCGGGGGCCGGCTTCTGTTCGAGATAGGCGCGCTCGCCGCCGCCGCCCTTGGCAGTGACCTGGCTGACCTGGCCGTTGTTGCCGCGCTGGATATCGACGCGTGCGGCCTTGAGATGCATGCTGCCTTGCTGCATGTCGACGCCGCCCGTGTAGACGGCGGTGCCCTGGCGGTCGTCCAGCTCGAGTTGATCGGCGGCGATTTCTATCGGTGCGCTGGCATCGCTTTCCAGCGCGACGGTCGGAAAACTGGTGAAACCCAGCGCGGTCAGCACCAGGAGTTGGCCGATTTCTCGCCTCATGATCCTTGATCCTCAGATTGCTGTGGCAGGCGCCCCTGCACGTTGTCGGTCAAGCGCATACGATCTTCGTTGATCCAGGCATCAAAGCGATTCCCGCGCATGCTCTGATTATGCTGACGCAACACGGAGGGTGTGTCACTCCAGGCGTGGGCTTCTCGATTGTCGTAGTGCAGCGTCTGCGTTTCCAGGCTCCACGCCTGCTCCGGCTGAACCAAGCGTGCGTCGCCCTGGAGCGTCAACTGTTCGCCGCTGCGGCTCAACTGCCCTGTTTGACTGGTCACCTGCCACTGGCGTTGCTGGTCGTCGGTCAGATAGCCGTGTGGCGCTTCGGTGCGGATGATGTCGTCGGACGGCGTATGTACCAGCCGTGGCGTCTCCAGGCGCTGATAGGCGCGCCCCTGTTCATCGAAGCGCGTCATGCGGGCGTCCTCGAGATAGTAGTCGGGCTCGCCGACCGTGTTGCCGATGACGGGCTCCTGATCGTTCTCGCCGCGCTGATCCAGGTAGGTCAAGCCACCCCCCAGGGCCAGCAGCAGGACCAACAGGCCGAGGCGACGCCACCAGGGAGACTGGAATCTGGCTGTTTTGGCCACGTTATCTCCTCGTGTTGATTGTGCGTGTCGTGATCGAAGGTTCCGGGGCCGCACGCCTGTCGTCGGATGGCTTGGATCGAAATCACGAGACGACGGGTATCGTGCGACGCCTCAGATGACGCCGCTTCTCAACAGGTCGTGCATGTGCAAGGCGCCGACGGGCGAACCGTTCTCGACGACGGCCAGTGCGGTAATTCGGTTGTCCTCCATGATCCTCACGGCCTCCGCTGCCAGCATGTCGGGAGACGCCGTCTTGCCGCCGCGGGTCATGACGTCGTCCACGCGCAGCAGCGCGAAATCGCCACGTTGATCGAGCGTTCGACGCAGGTCGCCGTCGGTATAGACACCGACCAGCATGCCGCGTTCATCGACGACGCAGGTGAACCCCATGCCCTTGAGCGTCATCTCCAGCAGCGCTTCTCGCAGTGGGCTGCCGGCCGGAACGCTGGGGAGGCGGTTACCCTCGTGCATGAGATCCGCGACTCGCAGTAGCAGGCGCTTGCCGAGGGTGCCGCCAGGGTGCGAGAGTGCGAAATCCTCCGCGCTGAATCCCCGTGCTTCGAGCAGCGCCAATGCCAGCGCGTCGCCCATCGCCAGCGTGGCAGTGGTGGAAGAGGTCGGTGCCAGGTCGTGAGGACAGGCTTCGCGAGAGACGCCGACATCGATATGCACGTCGCTGTAGCGTGCCAGCGTGGAATCTGGGCGCCCGGTGAGGCTGACCAGTGGCGCGCCGAGACGCTTGAACAGCGGAAGAAGGCCGGTGATTTCCTGGGTCTCGCCTGAATTGGACAGGGCGATGACGACGTCGGCGCCGGTAATCATGCCGAGATCGCCATGGCTGGCTTCGCCCGGGTGTACGTAGAAAGCCGGCGAGCCGGTGCTGGCGAGGGTCGCTGCCATCTTGCGCGCGATGTGACCCGACTTGCCCATGCCGGTGACGATCAACCGGCCTCGGCATTCGAGAAGCAGCTTGCAGGCCTCATCGAAGCAATCGTCGAGCTTCGACACGAGCTCTCCGATGGCTTGCTGTTCCAGGGTCAACGTGCGCCTGGCGCTGGCGCGGAAATCTAGCGCGGCGATGTCGCTCATGGTCTCGGTTGGTGCTCCCGGTGGTGATGGATGGAACGAAGCAATCGGTCATGACGTCTAAATGCATATTGCCGCTTTTCGAGGTCTCGTGTCCGGAACGCTTTGCAGTGGCGGCAGTATACCTTTGATTGACCGGCGATTCGTCCTTCCTGCGGTGGTGATTTTTACGGCCTGAAGGTGATGGCTGGTCGCTGACGCCAAGGTTAGGATACAATGTTCGATAATTGATCTCATTAGATTGGTGGATGCTGCATGGACGATCCGATTATGGTCGAGGTCAAGGATCTGCACTTCTCTCGCGGCAGCACCGATATCTTCCGCGGCGTCGATTTGCAGATTCCGCTCGGCAAGATTACCGCCATCATGGGGCCTAGCGGGACCGGGAAGACGACCCTGTTGAAACTGATCGGCGGGCAATTGGTGCCGGATCGGGGTCAGATCCTCATCGATGGCCAGGATGTGCATAAGCTGTCTCGACGCTCGCTCTTCAAGCTGCGTCGCCGAATGGGCATGCTGTTTCAGAGCGGCGCGCTATTCTCGGACCTCGACGTTTTCGAGAACGTCGCATTTCCGCTGCGCATCCATACCGAACTCCCGAATGCCATGATCCGCGACATCGTGTTGATGAAGCTCCAGGCCGTCGGGTTGCGTGGCGCCCGGCATCTGATGCCCTCGGAGTTGTCCGGTGGCATGGCCAGGCGCGTGGCGTTGGCACGGGCAGTGGCGCTGGATCCGGACCTGGTGCTCTATGACGAACCGTTCGTGGGGCAGGATCCCATCTCGATGGGAGTGCTGGTGCAACTGATCAAGAAGGTCAACCTGGCGCTGGGCCTGACAGCCGTGATGGTCTCTCACGACATCAAGGAAACGTTGTCGATCGCTGACTACGTCTACATCATCGCCGATGGCAAGGTTATGGCGCATGGCTCTCCGCAGACGCTGAACGTGAACGATGACGCTCATGTGAAGCAGTTCGTGCATGGCGAGCCCGACGGTCCGGTGCCGTTCCACTATCCGGCGCCGGACTTCTTCGAGGATATTCTGGCGCCAGCGGGGCAATTCTCATGATGCGTCATATCGCTGCCCTGGGCAGGGCGACGCTCGATACGCTAAGTGCCATCGGGCGGGCGGGGCTTTTTCTGGTCCAATCGGTCGTCTGCCTCCCGTCCAGAGAAGGGTTTCATCTCTGGTTGCGCCAGATGCATTTCGTCGGCGTGATGTCGGTAGCCATCGTGTTGGTCTCGGGGTTGTTCATCGGCATGGTGCTGGCACTGCAGGGCTTCACCATTCTGGTCGGTTTCGGTGCCGACGAGGCGCTGGGGCAGATGGTGGCGCTCTCGCTCGTTCGCGAACTGGCACCTGTGGTGGCGGCATTGCTGTTCGCCGGGCGCGCAGGTTCGGCGTTGACGGCGGAAATCGGCTTGATGAAAGCAACCGAGCAGCTCACCAGCATGGAGATGATCGGTGTCGATCCGCTGCGCCGGATCGTCGCGCCAAGGCTTTGGGCGGGTTTCGTGTCGTTGCCCGTGCTGACCGTTATCTTCGGCGTGGTCGGTATCTGGGGTGGTTACCTGGTCGGCGTCGATTGGCTGGGTGTCTACGAAGGCTCCTACTGGAGCAATATGCAGGATAGCGTCGACTTCGTCGACGACGTGCTCAACGGCATGGTCAAGAGTCTGGTATTCGGTCTGGTCGTGACCTGGATCGCGGTATTCCAGGGCTATGATCTGATCCCTACCTCGGAAGGTATTTCGCGCGCGACCACCCGGACGGTGGTATACGCCTCTCTGGCGGTATTGGGCCTTGATTTCGTGCTCACCGCGTTGATGTTTGGAGATCTCGGATGAAGCGCAATAGCTGGTTGGAACTGGGCGTCGGCATTTTCATGTTGGCAGGCATTCTGGGATTGGTGTTTCTCGGCCTCCGGGTCAGTGGTCTGGGGGTGGGGGTGCCCAACGATACGTTCACGCTGACCGCGAACTTTGCCAACATTGGAGGATTGCGACCGCAGGCGAAAGTCACCATGTCGGGCGTGCGTGTCGGCAAGGTGACCGACATTCAGCTCGATCCCAAGTGGTTCGACGCCAAGGTCACCATGGAGCTGGACTCGGAGTACGATGGCAAGCTCTCCGATGACACCACGGCGGCGATCCTGACGTCCGGGCTGCTGGGAGAACAGTATGTCGGCCTGACCGTGGGGGGCGCACCGGACATGCTCCATGATGGCGACGTCATTCACGATACTCAGCAGGCACTGGTGCTGGAAGAGCTCATTCAACAGTTCGTGTCGAACCTGGCCAAGTGAGCCGGTAGAACGTAATTGCAGACAAGGAGTCGATGATGAAAGTGACTTTCGCACGTAACGCCCCGAGCATTTCAAGGGGTGATGCCTGGATACGCGGTGTCTGGATGGTAGTGCTTGCGCTTGTCTCGGTGTGTCTGGCGAGCATGACCACGACGGCACAGGCCCAGCAGTCGCCGACCCAGGTGATCCAGCAGAGCGTCGACTCCCTGATGTCCGAGCTGGAAGGCAAGAAGGATTACTACGCGCAGCACGAAGATGAGTTGGCGAAACTCGTCGATACCAACATGGCGGATGTGGCCGATTTCCGTTACATCGGCGCCAGTGTCATGGGGCGCTACTTCCGCGGCGCCAGCCCGGAACAGCGCTCGCGGTTCGTCAGCGTGTTTCGCAAGACGTTGATCGATACCTATGCCAAGGGGCTGGTGACGTTCGACTACAAGACATTGCGCGTGAAGGATAGCGAGGACGCAGGCCGCTATGACGATCAGGCCTCGGTGCCCATGGAAGTGATCTCGACCAGCGGCCAGACCTACCCGGTCAACTTCACGCTGCGTCAGAGCGATGGTCAATGGAAAGTGATCAATGTCATCGTCAATGGCATCAATCTCGGCCTGACGTTCCGCAATCAGTTCGATCAGGCGATGCGCGACAACAACCGCGACATTGATGCCGTGATCGACAACTGGGCGCCGGAAGTCGGGACCGATGAACTCGAGAAGGGTGGGGACGCGTGAGTCTGCTGCTCGAACGCGAGGACGCCACGCTGGAGATCGTTGACGATAGCGTGCTGACGATTTGCGGCGAGGCGGACTTCGACAGTGCCGGCCCACTGGCCCAGGCGGGCCGGCACTGGTTGGCGGAACAGCCGGCCCAGACCGAGGTCTCCTTCGACCTGACAGGCGTGCAGATCGCGAGTAGTGCGGTGCTCAGCGTGCTGCTGGTCTGGGTGCGCAGCGTGCAGCGTCATTCGCTGCGGTTGAATCGCGTCTCGCTGTCGCCTGCATTGCAGCGCCTGATGGATATCACGGAGTTGGCACCATTGCTGCCGGCCGTCGAGACCACTTGTGCCGAGCCGGCGCGGGACCGCCGCTAGCACCTTCTCCTTCCGAGCGTCCCGGTGTCGTTCGCTGGCTTACGGCTTTTTTACATGCTGGCGAGATCGCCAAGACGGGGCGCTTTCCGCTACCATGTGGCGCTTTCCCTGCGCATTCTGCGCAGTAGTCACAAGGGAGCCCGATTGCCATGCAACCCAGCGATGTCAAAAGCCGTCTCGAGAGCCAGATCGACGGCTGTGAATTCCATATCCAGGGCGAAGGCTGCAACTTTCAAGTAATCGCCGTGGGTGACGTCTTTGATGGCATGAGCCCGGTCAAGCGCCAGCAACTGATCTATGGGGCACTGTCGGACGAGATTGCCTCCGGCGCACTGCATGCCATTAGTATCAAGACGTTCACTCCCGCGCAGTGGGAATCGGCGCCGGAAAACCTCGGTGTCTGAGTCCCTGCCCGGCCTCTCGGGTCGGTCATCTCTCTCGATTCTATAGCGAACCTCCATGGACAAGCTGATCATTACCGGTAATGGGCCGCTGGACGGCGAAGTCTGGGCCAGCGGTGCCAAGAACTCGGCGCTGCCGATACTGGCGGCGACGTTGCTCGCCGACGAGCCCGTCACCATCGGTAACCTGCCGCATCTTCAGGACATCACCACGACACTCGAGCTGCTCGGGCGCATGGGCATCGAGCCGGTCATGGGCGAGAAAATGAGCATCCAGATCGATGGCTCGCAGGTGCGCGACTGTCATGCCCCGTACGAGCTGGTCAAGAAAATGCGTGCCTCGATTCTGGTTCTCGGGCCATTGCTGGCGCACTTCGGCAAGGCCGACGTGTCGCTGCCAGGCGGCTGTGCAATCGGCTCGCGCCCGGTCGATCTCCACATTCGCGGGCTCGAGGCGATGGGAGCAGAGATCACCGTCGAGGGAGGCTACATCCGTGCCCGTGTCGATGGCCGCCTCAAGGGCGCCACGATCTTCTTCGATACCGTCACCGTGACTGGCACCGAGAATTTGCTTATGGCCGCCACGCTGGCCGATGGGACCACGGTGCTGGAAAATGCCGCCCGCGAGCCGGAAGTCGTCGATCTGGCCGAGTGTCTGATCGCCATGGGCGCCGATATTCGGGGCCAGGGGACCGACACCATCACTGTCGAGGGCGTCGAGCGTCTGCATGGGTGTCACTACGACGTGATGCCGGACCGGATCGAAACCGGGACCTTTCTGGTTGCCGCCGCCGCCACTGGCGGGCGCGTGCGGGTACGCAAGACGCGGGCCGACATCATGGAGGCGGTGCTGGCCAAGCTCGAGGAGGCCGGAGCCACCATTGCCGCCGGAGAAGACTGGATCGAGCTCGACATGGGCGGACGCCGGCCCAAGGCCGTGAATCTGCGTACGGCGCCGTATCCGGCCTTTCCGACGGACATGCAGGCCCAGTTCGTGGCGCTGAATGCGGTGGCCGAGGGCACCGGCACGGTCGTCGAGACCATCTTCGAAAATCGCTTCATGCATGTGCAGGAGCTCAACCGGATGGGTGCGCACATCGCGCTCGAGGGCAACACCGCGGTGGTGACTGGCGTCGAGAAGCTGTCCGGTGCGCCGGTGATGGCGACCGATCTGCGTGCGTCGGCGAGCCTGGTGGTGGCGGCGATGGTGGCCCAGGGCGAGACGATGGTGGATCGGATCTACCATATCGATCGCGGTTACGAGTGCATCGAAGAGAAATTGCAACTGCTGGGCGCGCGCATTCGCCGCGTGCCGGGTTAGTCGGGTGTAGAGATACCATGAGCAATCAACTGATCCTGGCGCTATCCAAGGGCCGTATCCTCGAAGAGACCTTGCCACTGCTGGCGGATGCGGGCATCACCCCGGCGGATGATTTCGGCAAGAGTCGCAAGCTGCTGTTCGATACCAACCTGCCCGACGTCAAGCTGGTGGTCATCCGGGCGGTGGATGTGCCGACCTACGTACAGCTGGGGGCAGCTGACCTTGGCGTTGCGGGGAAGGACGTGTTGCTCGAGCACGGCGCCGAGGGTCTCTACGAGCCACTTGACCTGGGGATCTCGCGCTGCCGGCTGATGACGGCGGGTATCGTCGACGCCCAGCCCGCGCGGGCCAAGCGCCGTGTGGCGACGAAGTTCGTCAATGTGGCACGTCGTTACTATGCGGAGCAGGGTATCCAGGCCGAGGTGATCAAGCTGTACGGGGCGATGGAGTTGGCGCCGCTGATGAACCTGGCCGACGAGATCGTCGATATCGTCGATACCGGCAATACCCTGCGCGCCAATGGCATGGAGCCTCGCGAGCTGATCGAGAACATTAGCACCAGGCTGGTAGTCAATAAGGCGTCGATGACGATGAAGCATGAGCGACTCAAGCCGCTGATCGAACGTTTGCGCCACGCGGTGAGCGTGCGGACCGTTGCTTGAGTCGCAGGTCCGTGAGCGAATTCGGGTTGCCCGTCTGATATCTGTCGGCGGCGGGACGGTCGCACGTAGAGAGAACCAATGATGAGCCAAACGACTACCATTGCCCGTTTCACCACGCGGGACGCTGATTTCGATGCGCGTCTCGACGCTCTGCTGGCCTGGGAAGGGGTCTCCGATCATGAAATCTCCGCCCGCGTCGCGGAGATCATCGAAGCCGTTCGTCGGCGCGGCGACGCGGCGTTGATCGAGTATACCAATCGCTTCGACCGGCTTTCCGCAACGGCCATGTCCGAACTGATGATCGGGGCCGAGCGGCTGGAGGCGGCGTTCGCGTCGATCCCCGCGGCCCAGCGCGAGGCACTGCAGCAGGCGGCGGAGCGCATCCGGATCTATCATGAGCGCCAGAAGCCGGAGTCCTGGCAGTACCACGAGCCGGACGGCACCATGTTGGGCCAGAAAGTGTCGGCGCTCGATCGCGTCGGCATCTATGTGCCGGGAGGCAAGGCGGCTTATCCCTCCTCGGTGCTGATGAACGCTCTGCCTGCCCATGTGGCGGGTGTGCGCGAGATCGTCATGGTCGTGCCGACGCCGGACGGCGTGGTCAACGAGCTGGTACTGGCGGCCGCCCATCTCGCCGGCGTCGACCGCGTCTTCACGCTGGGCGGGGCGCAAGCCGTGGCGGCGCTGGCCTACGGCACCCAGAGCGTGCCCAGGGTCGACAAGATCGTCGGGCCCGGCAATATCTACGTGGCGACCGCCAAGCGGGCCGTCTTCGGCCAGGTCGGTATCGACATGATCGCTGGGCCTTCCGAGATACTGGTCGTCTCCGACGCCGGTACCGATCCGGACTGGCTGGCGATGGACCTGTTTTCCCAGGCCGAGCATGATGAAGATGCCCAGGCCATTCTGGTGGCCTGGGATGCCGGGCACCTCGAGGCCGTCCTGGCTTCCATCGAGCGACTGTTACCGACCATGGAGCGGGAAGCGATCATCCGCGAGTCGCTGGCGAGGCGGGGTGCATTGATTCTCTGCGACGGACCCGAGCAGGCGGTCGAGCTGATCAATCGCATCGCGCCCGAACACCTGGAGCTCTCCGTGGAGTCGCCCCGGGAGATGGTGGAAGGCGTGCGTCACGCTGGTGCCATCTTCATGGGGCGCCATACGGCGGAGGTGCTTGGTGACTACTGCGCCGGCCCCAACCATGTGTTGCCGACCTCCGGCACGGCGCGTTTCTCCTCCCCGCTGGGCGTCTACGATTTCCAGAAGCGCTCGTCGCTGATCCAGTGTTCTCCGGAGGGGGCTGACACGCTGGGACGGACGGCATCCGTTCTGGCGCGGGGAGAGTCCTTGACGGCCCACGCCCGCTCGGCTGAGAACCGCCTCAAGCGCTGAAGGTCGGGCACGTGGACGGACGACGATCGCTGCCTCCTCGGGCGGCGATTGTCG
The DNA here is from genome assembly GCF_008298015.1 of Salinicola corii. Taxonomy (GTDB): domain Bacteria; phylum Pseudomonadota; class Gammaproteobacteria; order Pseudomonadales; family Halomonadaceae; genus Salinicola; species Salinicola corii. The sequence goes on from NZ_VTPX01000001.1 coordinate 771,778, forward strand.
TTGGATGACGGCTAGCGTTCGCTGGCGTCGCTATCGGTGCCGGGCGTCTCCGAGCCCTGGGTGGCCTGGGCCCTTCTCGTCGCGTCGTCACTGCTTTGGGCGGGCGGCGGGCGCTCGCCGACCTTCAGCGTGACTCTGTGTTTTTCACCGCCTCGTACGATGGTCAACGGCAGTTGCGTGCCGGGAGGGATCTCGGCGATATCCACCTGGGTCTCCCGCGGATCGAGAATCGGCTTGCCGTCGATGGCGAGCAGGATATCCCCGGGGCGCAATCCAGCCTCGTCGCCGGGTCCGCCTGACACCACGTTGGCCACGATGACACCACTGAGGGTCTTGAGGCCGAACGACGACGCCAGATCCGGCGTCATCTGTTGAGCGTCGATTCCCAGCCAGCCCCGGATGACGCGGCCCTGAGTCACGATGTCGTTCAGAATGCCGCGTGCCAGATTGGCAGGTATCGCGAAACCAATGCCCTGGGAGCCGCCGGAGCGGGAGAATATCGCTGTATTGATGCCGATCAGTGAGCCGTTGGCGTCGACCAGCGCCCCTCCGGAGTTGCCCGGATTGATCGCGGCGTCGGTTTGAATGAAGTCCTCGTAGCGGCTGAGTCCGAGATGATCACGCCCGGTCGCGCTGATGATGCCCATGGTCACCGTCTGGCCGACGCCGAAGGGGTTGCCAATGGCGAGGGTGACGTCACCGATGGCGATGTCCTCCGAATCACTCAACTTGATGACCGGCAGGTCGTCGAGGTCGATCTTGAGGACCGCCAGATCGCTGTCGGGATCGGTGCCGATCACTTGCGCGATGGCTTCGCGGCCATCCCTGAGCGCTACCTGGATCTCATCCGCATCGTTGATGACGTGATTGTTGGTCAGGATATAGCCCTCTTCGCTGACGACCACTCCCGAGCCCAGGCTCGACAGCATGCGCTGGCGTTGCGGCATGTTTTTGCCATAGAACTGGCGGAAGAATGGATCCGACATCAGCGGGTGCTGACTGGTGTCGACGACGCGCGACGAATAGACGTTGACGACGGCTGGCGCGGCGCGATTGACCGCCTGCGAGTAGCTGACGGGCCCTTCGTGGCGATTGAGTGATGGCGCATCGACGACATCGGGCGGAGCGCGTTCCGAGGTCGTGGATGTAACGCCGGCCGTCCCGGTCGGAGGGGCGCCGGCGGGTTCGTCTCGACCCAGCAGCGACGGGAAGGCGTAGAGCAGGACGACGGCGATCAGAATGCCGCAGAGGGCGGGCCACAGGTAGGCGGCTAGGTGGCGGCGCATGTGCTGGGTCCTTAGACTGAAAATCAGAGCGACTTCGCCACGTCTGGCAGCGCTGCGGTGATCGAGGCGGCCGGGTTCACGCCGATGGGGCGAATGGCCGATCGCGGTTCATCGGGGCGGAGTCCGTCGACAGGATCAATGGAAATAGGATGCGCTCGATGACGGTGTGCGCGGTGCCTGGCACGATGTCGATATGGATCATGAGTGTAACATTCACCAAGGCTTTGCGCTGGGAGACAGTATGATTTCGCGGCAGATTCTCCGGGAGGCGGTCGATACGGAGTTGTGTATCGGCGCGTTCAAGGATTACACCATCAATGGGTTGCAGGTCGAGGGGCGGGACAGGATCGAGCGTATCCTGACCGGTGTCACGGCGTGCCAGGCGTTACTCGACGAAGCCGTGGCCTGGGGCGCCGATGTCGTACTGGTCCATCACGGCTACTTCTGGAAAAACGAGCCGGTGAGCGTGACCGGAATGAAGCATCGGCGTCTGGCTACCTTGTTGGGGAACAACATCAACCTGCTGGCTTACCACCTGCCGCTGGATGCCCACCTTTCACTGGGCAACAACGCCTGCCTGGGGCGGCGTCTGGGATTCGAGATGGAGCGCTGCCTCGACGGTGAGCCGGGGCGGGGGCTGCTGTGGATGGGGGCGCCGCAAGCCGAGCTGGACAGCCGGGCCCTGGCGGGACGCGTCGAGCAGGCGCTGGATCGCGCGCCCACCCTGATAGAGGGCCATTCCGGCATCGTACGGCGCGTTGCCTGGTGTACGGGAGGCGCCCAGGACATGTTGCCGATAGCCGCCGAGGCGGGTGCCGATGCGTTCATCTCCGGTGAAATCTCCGAGCGCACCACCCACATGGCGAGAGAGATGGGGATCACCTATCTGGCGGCGGGCCACCACGCCACCGAGCGCGACGGTATCCAGGCCCTGGGCGGTTGGTTGGCGGATCGCTTCGGTATCGAGCACCGGTTCGTGGACATCGACAATCCGGCTTGAGGGGAGGGGATTGGCGCCCGTCGCCGCCCGGTGGGCTTCGACGGGTCTTCGGCCATTTCAGTAGCGGGGAGGCTGCGGGGCGCTCTCCTGCTGCTCCGCGGTTCGGCGTTGGCGGACGCCATAATCTTCGGCCAGCGTGCCGCCGGTGCCGTCGGCATAGTCGCGTGGCACCTGAGGCAGATCGACCTCTTCGTTCTCGTCCTGGCTGCCATGCAGTCGACGTTTCAGCTTGAGATCGTCGACCAGCTTGTCCGCACCCTGGATCAGGTGCTGTTCGAGGTCGTGGCTTTGGCGCTGAATGCTGGAGGCTAGATCGGCCACCTTGGCGAAGTGGTCGTTCAGCGCATCCTTGACCTGATTGAGTTCCAGCTCCGTCTCGGCCAGACGCTGACGCACTTTCTGGTTGCGGGCTACGTTGGCGTTCAGCAGGTGGTAACAAAGGGCGCCGATACCGATGCCCGCCAGGAAGCAGGCGATTGCCAGGATCCAGTCGATATTGCTTTCGTTCACAGTGCGCTCCTCGTCGTCGTGCCCGGCACGACCTGTCTCAAAGACCCTTGCGTAAGGTCGGTGCGGTGCCATTATATCGACCCGCTCGGCTCTCGGGTCAAACCTTGCTTGTCTCCCAGGCACTGTCAAGACTTTCGTCGGAGAGTATAATCCCGCCACCTGTTTCGAACCGAGGTCATGATACCGCCATGAGTTCCCCCCATGCCGCGACGTCCCATCAAGGCACCATGACGCCAATGTCGCGTTATCGCGCGGATCTGGAGCGCGATGACTTCAGCTACGACGCCGCGCAGGAGAATGCCGTCAAGCATCTGCAGCGCCTGTACGACGATCTTCAGCGGACCCCGGCGCCCAAGCCCACGATGGCCGCCGGGGAGTCGAAGCTGTCGAAGGTGGCGGGGCTGTTCGGCAAGCGCAAGGCCGCCGAACCCGAGGCGCCTCCCACGCCTTCGGTCATGGGGCTCTATTTCTGGGGTGGCGTCGGCCGTGGCAAGACCTACCTGGTCGATGTGTTCTATGAGTCGCTGCCCTTCGAGCGCAAGATGCGTACGCATTTCAACCGCTTCATGCAGCGAGTGCACCGCGAACTCGAGGTCCACAAGGGGGAGAAGAACCCGTTGACGCAGATCGCGGCCACGTTCGCCGGCGAGGCTCGGGTCATCTGCTTCGACGAGTTCTACGTCAAGGACATCACCGATGCGATGATCCTCGGCAACCTGATGGAAGCCTTGTTCGCGCAGGGCGTCGTATTGGTGGCGACCTCCAATATCGTGCCGGACGATCTCTACAAGGATGGCCTGCAGAGGGCGCGCTTCCTGCCGGCGATCGATCTGCTCAAGCGCCATTGCGAGGTGGTCAACGTCGATTCCGGGGTGGATTACCGTCTCCGTGCCCTGGAGCAGGTGGAGATATTCCACGCGCCGCTCGACGCCGAGCAGCTGCTGGCGAAGAGTTTCCGCTCGGTCGCCGGCAGCGAAGGGCGAGAGCGTGCCACGCTGACGATCAACCACCGGGAGCTGAAAGCCCGCCGCCTGCACGAGGGTGTGGTGTGGTTCGATTTCAAGGAGCTCTGCGATGGGCCTCGCAGCCAGAACGACTACATCGAGCTGTCGCGCGAGTTCCATACCGTGCTGGTCTCCGGCGTGCCGCGCATGGGGGCGGGGACCGACGATCAGGCCCGCCGGTTCATCAGCATGGTCGACGAGTTCTACGACCGCGCAGTCAAGTTGCTGCTCTCCGCCGAGACCGAGGTCGAGTCGCTCTACACCGGGGGCAACCTGAGCTTCGAGTTCGAGCGCACGCTGTCGCGTCTTCAGGAGATGCAGTCCCGGGACTACCTGGCGCTGGCGCACAAGCCCTGAGCGGAGCGAGCCGCGAGTGAGCGCCAATGTCACGGCGAGACCGGTCTTTCCTCGTACATTGTGCTCGTGTACAATGCGCGCTCTTCGATCCGTTACCTTCCTGTCGGTAGTCGTTCATCGGCTCCCGGACATGTCGGTAACCCAAGAAAAATAGGGATGGCCGAGAAGCGTTTGCTTCGACGCCCAAATACGCTTATTTGGTGAAACACTCATGAAGACGTTCAGTGCCAAGCCGCACACCGTGCAGCGCGACTGGTATGTCGTTGATGCCTCGGGCAAGACGCTCGGTCGTCTGGCGACGGAAATCGCTCGCCGCCTGCGTGGCAAACACAAGCCGGAATACACCCCGCATGTCGACACCGGCGATTACATCGTCGTCGTCAACGCCGAGAAGGTGCATGTCACCGGCAACAAGGCGCAAGCCAAGAATTACTACCGTCATACCGGTTACCCGGGCGGTCTGCGCACCATGTCGTTCGAGAAGCTGATCGACCACGCGCCGGAACGCATCATCGAAGGCGCCGTCAAGGGCATGCTGCCCAAAGGGCCGCTGGGTCGTGCCATGCACGCCAAGCTCAAGGTGTATGCCGGTACCGAGCATCCGCACGCCGCGCAGCAGCCGCAAGAACTGAACATCTGAGGGTAACCGTCATGGCACAACAGTATTACGGCACCGGGCGTCGCAAGACTTCTACCGCTCGCGTGTTTCTCAAGCCGGGCACCGGCAAGATCACCGTCAACGATCGCGAGCTGGGCGAGTTCTTCGGCCGCGTCACCGCGCAGATGGTCGTGCGTCAGCCGCTGGAGCTGACCGAGACCACTGGCCAGTTCGACGTCTACGTCACGGTCAAGGGTGGCGGTGGCTCCGCTCAGGCCGGCGCGATTCGTCACGGCATCACGCGTGCGCTGATGGAGTACAACGAAGAGCTGCGCCGTCCGCTGCGTGCGGCGGGCTACGTGACTCGTGACGCTCGCGAAGTCGAGCGTAAGAAAGTGGGTCTGCGCAAAGCGCGTCGTCGTCCGCAGTTCTCCAAGCGCTGATCCGGCGGGATCCGCGTCTGCGCAAAACGCCCGACTTATCCAGTCGGGCGTTTTGCTGTTGGTACGCGGCGCAAAGGGTGTTCGTGCTCTCCATGGCGATGGTTGGCGCCCAGCGGGGTTGCCCGTCGTGTTACCATTGGTCGTTGAATTAATGCGAGGAAAGTTTCATGGGTGTAGTGGCCAAGCGATCGTCGATGATCTTTTACTCCGGCAGTGATGATCATTTCAGCCATCGCGTCAGAATCGTGCTGGCGGAAAAGGGCGTGGCCGTCGATATCCTGGACGTCTCGGCCGATGAGCATAACGCCGAGTTGGCCGATCTGAATCCGTACAACAGCGTGCCCACGCTGCTCGATCGCGATCTAGTGCTGTACGAATCCAAGGTCATGATGGAGTACCTCGACGAGCGTTTCCCGCATCCGCCCCTGTTGCCGGTCTACCCGGTGGCGCGCGCGCAGAGCCGTCTGTGGATGCATCGCATCGAGCGCGAGTGGTGCCCGCTGGTCGAACAGATTCAGCAGGGCCCCAAGAAGGAGGCCGACAAGGCCCGCAAGGAGCTGCGTGAAAGCCTGACCGGGATTTCACCGATCTTCGAAGACATGCCATATTTCATGAGCGAAGAGTTCACGCTGGTGGACTGCTGCATCGCGCCGATCCTCTGGCGTCTCCCGGCGCTGGGTGTCGAGCTGCCGGAGAAGCAGATCGCCCCGCTGATGAGTTACATGGAGCGTGTCTTCGCGCGGGATGCCTTCAAGGTGGCGCTGTCTGAAACCGAACGTGAGATGCGTAGCTGATACGGCGACGCCGTAAGCTGCCCGAGAGGAGTTGACATGCTGACTAGCCGTCCCTATCTGGCGAGAGCCCTTTATGAATGGCTGCTGGACAACGAGCAAACCCCTTATATCGTGGTGGATGCTGGAAAGCCCGATGTCAGGGTGCCGCAGCAATTCGTGCAGAATGGTCAGATTGTGCTGAATATCGCGCCGGCCGCCGTGCGCGACCTGGCGATCGATAACGCGGCAGTCACTTTCGGGGCGCGCTTCAGCGGTCAACCGATGCAGGTCGTGGTGCCCATGGATGCCTTGATTGCGATCTATGCGCGTGAAAACGGCGTCGGCATGGTGTTTGGCCAGGAGCCGGTCATGCCGAGCTTCTCCAGTGAGGAGGAAGCGGCGTTGGAAGAGGAGGGGCGTCCGACGCTCGAGAGTGTCGAGAATCGTCCGGAGGGCGATACTGGCGAGTCACCTGAGCCTGCCGCCGGCAAGGATGACGAAGCCCCCGGTCGTCCCGAAAAAGGCAAGCCGTCCCTGCGCATCGTCAAGTAGCGGGGCTTTTGTCGAACAAGTCTTGGTGAGTATTGCAAAGCCGCTGCCGAATATGATTTGGCAGCGGCTTTTTACGTCTGAACCGGGATGTCAGTTGAGGTATTCGAATACCTTGACGATACGCTGGACGCCGCCCACGCCGGACGCGGCGGCAGTGGCTTCGCTAGCCTGTTGCTGTGTGACCAGGCCCATCATGTAGACCGTTCCATTTTCGGTGATCACGCGAATCAGATTGGCATCGAGATCTTCGTTGGCGACCAGGTTGGCCTTGATGCGTCCGGTGATCCAGGTGTCGGTCATGCGCTGACTGATCGGGGTATTGGCGGATACCGTCAGTTCGTTGTGCACCTGCCTCACGCTGCGCACGTCGCGAGCGATCTCGGTAGCGCGCTGCTTGAGATCGTCGCTGGGGACCTGGCCGGTCAGAAGGACATTGCTATTATAGCTGTCGACGTTGATGTGGGCATCGCCGTACCGTGCGTCCGCCGCGTTGAGCGAGTCGAAGATCTTGCTCTGGATGTTGCTGTCTTCGACCTTGGCGCCAGGGGTTCGCTCGGCGTAGTTTTCCTGCTGGCCGCCGGTGGCGCATCCGCCCAGTGTCAGCAGGCCGATCAGGCATGAGGAAACGATCAGTGTCTTCTTCATAAGGCTCACTCGTTGCTGCCAAAAAGCTGTTGGTCGATCAGATCACACAAACAGTGAATGACCAAGAGATGGACTTCCTGAATGCGTGCGGTGGAGGTGGCCGGAACGCGAATCTCGCAATCCTCCTGCCCCAGCAGGGATGCCATGTCGCCACCATCCCTTCCGGTCAGCGCGACGACGCTCATCTCGCGATCGTGGGCGGCTTGAATGGCCTGGACCACATTGGCGGAATTGCCGCTGGTCGAGATGGCCAGCAGGATGTCGCCAGGCTGGCCGAGCGCTCGAATCTGCTTCGAGAAGACATCGTTGTAGCTGTAGTCGTTGGCAATCGACGTCAGCGTCGAGGTGTCGGTGGTCAACGCCAGTGCCGGAAGGCTGGGGCGCTCCCGTTCGAAGCGGTTGAGTAGCTCCGAGGAGAAGTGCTGGCTGTCGCCGGCGCTGCCCCCGTTGCCGCAGGCCAGAATCTTGCCCTCGCTGACCAGGCACTGGACCATCATCTGGCTGGCGACCTCGATGAAGGGGGGTAGGACCTCGCTGGCGTAAGTCTTGGTGTCGATACTGGCGTTGAACAGGTCGAGTATGCGTGCTTGAAAATCCATGAGATGCCTATTGAGCGGTCAATATGCGTCGAAGGCGGCCCGAATCCAGTCGAATTCGAGTGCGGGAAGGCTTCCGGTCACGCCGACGACGTCGAAGCGGCAGGGGCATGATAGCCCGTGTGCATGAAGATAAAAACGCGCGGCCTTGACGATGCGCCGCTGCTTGGCGGGCGTGATCGTTTCGGCCGGGTGGCCGTAGTCGGAGCGCCGGCGATGGCGGACCTCTACGAACACGAGGTTTTCGCCATCGCGCATGATGAGATCGATTTCGCCGCCCTTGGCATGCTGGTTGCTGGCGATCAACGCCAGCCCCTGCGTCTCGAGCCAGCGGGCGGCGGCTTGTTCGACCTGCTGGCCGAGCTGGCGCCGGTTAGCGGGTGTCGCCATCTTCGGCATCCAGCGCGAATCCGTTGAGATTGCCGTTGGATGCTCCCTGGGTGCCGCTCGATGCTTCGCCGTCACTGGACGTCGATGGGGAGCGAGTCGGGGCGGACGCGGGAGCCGTCAGCAGTGGCTGCGGTGTGCCGGACTGGAACACCGCCCACGGCAGAGTGCGCTGGATGCGGCCATCGTCGCGCGCCTGCAGCGCCCCGGTCGCGCCGAAAATCTGCGTGTTCGGCAGCGCCTGAATCAGCGGCAGGCGGCGCGCCAGTTCGTAGGCGTCGACGCCCATTGCGTTGAGCTTGAGCAGGCCCGGATCGTTCTCGCCCGCCAGTTGCTGGTAGGTGGAGACGAACGGTAGCGCATCGGTTCCGCCCACGGCGGCGTCCGGAATCATCCACGGGATATCGACGAATTGGACGCCGTCGAGGTCGTGGTCGGCCCGCGGTTGCGGGATGCCTTCGTAGAGATGTGACGTGGCATACACCGGAAGGTCGCCGGCATAGTAGAAATCCAGTGTCGGCGGGACCTGGCGAGCGTAGCTGGGAAGCGCCAGCAGGAACAGCATGTCCAGGCTCGAGGGGTCGCTGTTCAAGAGATTGCGAACCGCGGTGGCGACGGAGCCCGAGGGGTCGTAGCTGACCACCGAGGCAACCGCTCCGCCTTCTTCTTCCCAGTTCTTGCGGAATGCTGCCAATACGCGCGACCCCCACTCGTTGTCGGGGACCATGATGCCGGCGCGACGGCGGCCGTCGAGATGGGCCCGGTGGGCGACCTGGCGTGCTTCGTCCTCTGCGGACAGGCCATATTGGTACAGGCTGGCCGCCTGGTTGCGGGGGTGTTCACCGTAGTTCAGCGCGAGGGTGGGTAGCGGCACGCTGCTGCGGGTCTCGAGTTCACTGACCTTGTCCTTGTCGAGCGGACCGATGACGGCCTGGGCGCCGCTCATCGTGGCCTGGGCGTAGAGAGCGTCGATGTTCTGCTGGCTGGAGTCGACGAAGGTCAGGCGCGGGGTCCGCTCTCCCTGATTCTCCGCATCGCTGGCGCGAGCCTCCAGGCCCTGCCGAATGGCAGACGCGATGTTGGCCAGCGGGCCACTGCTTGGCAGGAACACGGCGATCTGGTTGATTTCATTGCCTTCGACCTGGTGCAGTGCTGCCAGATCCTGCGGTAGTCGCCGATTGGCCGGGTGGTCCGGGTAACGGCTGCGCCACTGATCCAGGCGGTCGAACAGGTTGGAGATGTCACCGCCGCTGATGCGGTAGAGCCGAGCGAGATCGACCCAGCCTTGCGTGATCGGGTCGCCATTCGTCGCTGCCAGGGCGTCCAGTGCGGTGGGGCTCAGGTTCGAGAGCGGCTTCCAGATATCGTCGTTCAGTTCGTAGGGCGCGTTCTCCCGTTGCAGGTCGATCAGCAGGCGAGCCGCCGCCTCGGGCTCGCCAATCATGTTCAGCGCAATGCCGCGACGATAGCGCAAGGTCTGACGATCGTCCGTGGAGAGGTCGGCCTGGGTGTCGAGGATATCCGTCGCCCGGATCGCGCTCCATCCGTCCTCTTCGGCCAGTGCGCTGTCGGACAGTACCAGGGCCCAGCGGGTGCGTTGTGCGTTGTCGAGTTGCGTACTGTCGATCTGGCCGGCGATCTGGAGTGCCTGCGCCGTATCGCCCTGGCGTGCTAGGATATCCGCCGCTTCGAGGCGAGACGCGGCGGCTTGCCGGCCGCTCTGGCTGTTGGCCTGCTCGAGTAACTCCTGGGCGCTCGGGCCGCCGATGCCTTGCATCATGCTCTGGCCCGCACAGCCTGCCAGCATCAGGGTTGCCATCAATGGCAGAAGAAGTCGCCGCAGCGCGTAACGCATAGTGTCGTTCCCTTTACGTGTGAGTGGTCGCGCGCGATCGATGGAGATCGTGGATGTCCCGGTCGCCGATGACCGGATTCGAAGCGCCGACCCGTTCCCGTTCCGCTGGAGGCACCGCGGTTCGGCGGCCAATGGTGGCCCGCCGCAGCCGCCTTGCGGAGGCTTCCTTGATGAATTGAACACCGACGTCGCCGCTGGCGGCCATCGATCTCTGAATGCACGTCAATCCGGATGGTACCGAATGAGCGAGACAAAGGAAGGCGTATTGTACGTGGTCGCCACGCCGATTGGGAATCTCGAGGATCTGAGCGCCAGGGCCGGGCGTGTCCTGTCCGAGGTCGATGCGATCGCCGCCGAGGACACGCGTCACACTCAGCGTCTGCTTCGGCACCTGGGTGTCGAGCGCCCGCTGATCTCGCTGCATGAGCACAACGAGGCGGCGCGGGTGGATCAGTTGCGAAGACGGCTTCTCGACGGCGAGCAACTGGCGCTGGTGAGCGATGCCGGGACGCCGCTGATCTCCGACCCGGGATTCGTGCTGGTGCGGGAGCTGCGGCGGTCGGGTTGCCGGGTGGTGCCGATTCCCGGCCCCTGCGCGCTGGTTGCCGCGTTGAGTGCCGCAGGCCTGCCCACGGACAGGTTCACCTTCGAGGGGTTTCTGCCCCCCAAGTCCGGGGCGCGCCGGAAGCGGCTGGAAGCCGGTGCCTCGCGGGAAGAAACCAGGGTGTTCTATGAGTCTCCCCACCGGATTCGCGATCTGCTGGATGATCTCGCCAGCGTGGTCGGGGATCGCCAGGTGGTGCTGGCACGTGAGCTGACCAAGACCTTCGAGACCCTGCTGGAGGGATCGGCGAACGAGCTGTTGGCGATCATGGATGCCGATCCCGATCAGGCGCGGGGCGAATTCGTGGTGATGCTAGCGGGGGCGCCGGTGAAAGAGGCATCCGCCGACGATGCCGAGGGCGAGGCGCTGCTTCGCGCGATGCTGGCGGAAGAGGTGGCGGTCAAGAGTGCGGCGGCCATTGCTGTCCGGCTGCTGGGCGGACGGCGCAAGCACTGGTATCAGATGGCGTTGTCGATCAGGTCGGAGGGATGACGAGCCGCCATCCCGTATCGACGATCCGGAGGCTGGCTTCGTTGTCGCCGACGCCGAATCGGTGTCGGCATTGGGAGACGGTTTGGCGGGGTCGGCAAAAGCTTTTGCCTGACGCGTCAATGCTGCCTTGAGAGGGTCTCGGGGGGCTGTTATTCTTGCGCGCTTGGGAGTCGGCCAGACAGTCGCCGCCGGCATGTCCGGGGGAGGAAAGTCCGGGCTCCATAGGGCAAGGTGCCAGGTAACGCCTGGGCGGCGCAAGCCGACGGCTAGTGCAGCAGAGAGTAGACCGCCTAAGCAGCGATTCGCTGCCGGTAAGGGTGAAAGGGTGCGGTAAGAGCGCACCGCGCGCCTGGCAACAGTGCGTGGCACGGTAAACCCCACCTGGAGCAAGACCAAATAGGGATCCTTTGGCGCGGCCCGCGCTGGATCCGGGTAGGTTGCTCGAGAAACGCGGCGACGCGTTTCCTAGATGAATGACTGTCTTAGACAGAACCCGGCTTATCGGCCGACTCCCTCTCCGATTCTTTGCCGTTCAACACCGAGATACGCATGCTGCACCGCGACAACGCTCCACAGGCACCCCAAGGCGGTGCGGCGAATCGCTCCGACTTTCGCCACACCAGCGTGTTGCTCGATGGGGCGGTGGACGCGCTCGTGCAATCGCCTTCCGGTATCTATCTCGATGGCACTTTCGGGCGCGGAGGGCATTCCCGAGCGATTCTCTCGCGGCTCGATGCTCGGGGGCGGCTGATCGCGATCGACCGCGATCCCGCCGCGCTGGCTGTTGCCGCCGAAATTGACGACCCGCGTTTGACGGTGTGTCGCGGCGTGTTCGCCGAGCTGGATAGCCATGCCGAGGCGTGCGGTGCCTCGGGGCGGTTGAGCGGTATCCTGCTCGATGTCGGTGTCTCCTCTCCCCAACTGGACGATCCCTCGCGGGGTTTCAGCTTTCTACGCGACGGCCCGCTGGACATGCGTATGGATCCGACCTCCGGAATCGGTGCCGCCGAATGGATCGCGCGCACCGGTGACCAGGAGATGGCGCGAGTCTTCAAGTCCTACGGAGAAGAGCGTTTCGCCAAGCGCATCGCACGCGCCATCGTCACTGCGCGTCAGGAGACGCCGATCGTCGGCACCCATCAGCTGGCCGACATCGTCAAGGCAGCCCATCCCGCCTGGGAGAAGGGGAAGCACCCCGCGACCCGCGTGTTCCAGGCCATTCGCATTCATCTCAACGACGAACTGGGACAACTGACCCGCGCGCTGGGCGTCGCCTTGGATTCGCTGGAGGTGGGGGGGCGTCTGGTCGTCATCAGTTTTCATTCGCTGGAGGACCGGCTGGTCAAGCGGTTCATTCGTGACCAGTCGAGGGGCGATACGCACTTGCCCCGCGGCATGCCAGTACGCGAGGATCAACTTCACAAGCGGCTCAAGCCGGTAGGCAAGGCGATGCGTGCCAGCGATAGCGAGGTCGACGCCAACCCTCGCGCGCGCAGCGCGGTCATGCGCATCGCCGAGAAGCTGGAATAGGGAGCAACATGGCCGTTCAAGGACGACGCAGTGGGTTGGGATTGGGCAACTGGCCATTCGCCCGACGCCTGGATCCACGTTCCGCTTTGCTGGGTGTGGTCATCGTTGCGCTGTTGATAACGGCGCTGGCCATCATCAGCACCTCTCATCTGACCCGGGTCCAGTACGCGCGCTTGCAGAAACTCGAGAACCAGCGAGATTCGCTGCAGACGGAGTGGGGACGGCTGTTGCTCGAGGAGAGTACCTGGTCTTCTCCCGCTCGTATCGAGTCGTTGGCCAGTAAACGCCTGAACATGCGTGTCCCGAGCGTCGATGAAGTGAAGGTGATTCATCCATGAGTGCGTCCAGACGCGCCGCGACAGCCAGGAGCCGCCGGCCGGATGCCCCCTTGGGGGCCGGACGCTACTGGTTCATGCTTCTCGTCATTCTGGTCGCGCTATCCGCACTCGTCGGTCGGGTGGTCTACCTTCAAGTCATCGACCGCAGTTTTCTCCAGAACCAGGGCGATGCGCGCACCTTGCGCGTCGAAACCATCGGCGCCCATCGAGGCATGATCAGCGATCGCAACGGTGATCCCTTGGCCATCTCGACCCCGGTGATCACGCTGTGGGCCAATCCTCAGGAACTTCCGAAAGACCCCATTCAGCAGACGTTGCTGGCAAAGGCGCTCAAGGTGGATCCCGGCCAGCTGGCAGATCGCATCTCGCGCTACTCCGACCACGAGTTCATGTATCTGCGCCGTCAGTTGACGCCCGCCGCCGCCAAGCCGGCGCTCGATCTGCAGATGCCCGGTGTCTACTCGCGCGACGAGTACAAGCGCTATTACCCGGCAGGAGAGGTGGCGGCACAGCTCGTCGGGGTGACCAACGTCGACGACAAGGGGCAGGAAGGGCTCGAGCTGGCCTACAACCGTTATCTGACCGGTCAGCCGGGCAAGCGACGCGTGCTGAAGGATCGCAAGGGGCATCTGGTTCGCGACCTGCACCTGATCGACGAGGCCAAGCCGGGCGGTGACCTGACGCTGTCGATCGATCTGCGCCTGCAGTACATGGCGTATCGCGAACTGGCGGCGGGGATTCGCAAGAATGACGCCGACGGCGGTTCGCTGGTGATGCTGGATGCGCGGACCGGCGAAGTGCTGGCGATGGCCAACCTGCCTTCCTACAACCCCAACAATCGCAGCGATGTGGACGTCCGCGGTCTGCGCAATCAGGCCATCACCGACGCCATCGAACCTGGCTCGGTCATGAAGCCGCTCGCCATGTCGGCAGCGCTCGCTTCCGACAAGTTCACGCCGGAAAGTATCATAGACACCTCGCCCGGCTGGATGGTGGTGGATGGCTATACCATTCGCGATTTTCGTAACTACGGCAAACTGTCGCCGGCCGGAATTCTGCTCCACTCCTCGAACATCGGGATGTCCCACATCGCGCTGGAACTGCCCAAGGATGCGATCTGGAATCGCTATCGCGAACTCGGTCTGGGGCAGTCGCCCGGCACCGGGTTCCCGGGTGAGAACAGCGGTAGCCTGCCGTCGCCGACCAACCTGCCGCGCAGTGCTCAGGCGGCGATGGCCTACGGTTACGGGGTTGCCGTGACGCCGCTGCAACTGGCGAGTGCCTATACCGCCATCGCCAACGATGGCAAGCGCCTGTCGCCCTCGCTGCTCAAGCTCAACGGCGATCCGGAGAGCGAGCAGGTGATTTCGGCCACCGTGGCGCACGAGCTCCTGGCGATGATGGAAAAGATCGTGCAGCCCAATGCCGGCGGCCATCTGGCGATGGTTCCCGGTTACCAGATCGCGGGCAAGACCGGCACCGTGCGCAAGGTCACCAGCACGGGCTATCAGGAAACCGAATATCGGGGGCTTTTCGCCGGTATTGCCCCGGCCTCCAACCCGCGTATCGTTACCGTGGTGATGATCGACAATCCCAAGAAGGGCGACTATTACGGTGGCCTGGTCGCCGCCCCCGTATTCAGTCGCGTCGTGGGCAGCGCGCTGCGCCTGCTCGACGTTCCCCCCGACGCGCCGCAGGAGGAAACCGCGCCATGAGAATCGATGCCGCGCGGCTAGCGACTGCACTGGCCGAGCTCTGGCCTGATGTCGCTACGCCTTCGGGCAACGCCGCGGAACCGTCGCGGTTGGCATCGTGGCTTCCGGGCGCAGCCGAATTGACGCTGACGCAGGATAGCCGCCAGATCGAGAGCGGCGACCTGTTCCTGGCGGTACCGGGCGTCAGTGTCGACGGTCGGCAGTTCATCTCCGAGGCGCTCGATTCCGGTGCGGTCGGTGTGCTCTGCGAGGCCGAGGCGCTGGATGCGGCCTGGGCTGCCGACGAGCGCGTTCTCGCCTTGCCCGGGCTGGCGCTTCGGCTGGCCGCGCTGGGGCGACGGCTCTTCGCGGTTCCGGAATCGTTGAAACTGATCGGCGTCACCGGTACCAATGGCAAGAGTTCGGTTACGTATTACATCGCGGCACTATTGGAAGTCCTCGGCACCCCGGCCGCGGTGATCGGTACGCTGGGGTATGGTCGGCCTGGCGAAGTCCGCGCTGCGCTGCAGACTACACCGGGCCCGCTGGCGTTGCAGCGGATGCTCGGCGAGTTGGCCGGCGCTGGCGTCGAGGTCGTTGCCATGGAGGTGTCGTCGCACGCGTTGGTTCAGGAGCGGCTCGGCGATACCAGGGTCGATGCCTCGGTCTTCACCAACCTGAGTCGCGATCACCTGGACTATCACGGCAGCATGGCGGCCTATGCCGCCGCCAAGGCCCGGCTTTTCAGGCGAGACTCGGTTCGGCTGGCCGTCGTCAATGGCGACGATCCCCTGGCACGCCTGATGCTGGCGGGTTTGCCGGGCGGCACTCGAGTCCTGGCGACCGGCGGCGGCGAGGCCACGACGCTGCGTGTCGTCGATTGCGAAGCGCTGCCGAATGGCCTGCGAGCCATCGTCGCCACGCCGGAGAACGAAGGGGTCCTCGAGCTGTCGTTGATGGGGCGTTTCAACCTCGACAACGCACTGCTGGCGATCGCCACGCTTTACGGCCTGGGCCATTCGCTGGCGTCGCTCTGGCAGGCCGCCTCCACGCTGCGGCCGGTGCCGGGTCGCATGCAACGACTGCCGCGAGACGATGCCGGCAGGGCGCCGGTGGTGGTCGTGGATTATGCCCATACGCCGGACGCGCTGGAGAATGCGCTTTCCGCGCTGCGCGCTCATCTGCCGAGCCGGAATGGCGGCGAACTGTGGTGCGTGTTCGGCTGTGGCGGTGATCGTGACAGCGGCAAGCGTCCGTTGATGGCGGTGGTCGCGGAGAAGCTGGCGGACCGCATCGTCGTCACCGACGACAATCCCAGAAGCGAAGATCCGCAAGTCATTCGCGACCAGATCGCGGCCGGGCTGTCGCCGGGGGTTCGGGCGGAAAGCTGGTTGGTCGATGGTCGGGAAGCGGCGATCGAGCGCGTCATCGCGACGGCCACGGCGGAGGATATCGTGCTGATCGCGGGCAAGGGCCACGAGGATTATCAGGAAGTCGCCGGCATGCGCCACCCCTTCAGCGATGTCGGGGTGGCGAGCCGTTGCCTCCGTTCGCGGGAGGCGTCCGCATGAACGACCGGCTCAGCGGCATCGCCACGCGTCTCGGCGCGACCTTGAACGGCGCCGACGCCGAGGTGTCGCGGATCGTCACCGACACGCGCGCGCTTCGCCCTGGCGACCTGTTGGTGGCGCTGCAGGGCGAACGCTTCGACGCTCACGACTTCCTCGCCGAGGCGCGGGAGAAAGGCGCCGTCGGAGCGGTCGTCGCACGACCGGTCGCCGATCCGCTGGCGCAGGTCGAGGTACCCGACACCCGGCTGGCGTTGGGCTTGCTGGCGCGGGCGCACCGGCTCGGGTGGGACGGAAAGCTGATTGCGGTGACCGGCAACAGCGGCAAGACCACGGTCAAGGAGATGCTCGCCTCGATCTTGCGGCGGCGGGCGCCGACACTGGCCACGCGCGGCAATCTCAACAATGACATCGGCGCGCCGATGACGCTGCTCGAGCTCGACGCCGAGCAGCGCTACGCCGCCATCGAACTGGGCGCCAACCACCTGGGCGAGATTGCCTGGACCACCGCGCTGGCCAAGCCGCAGGTGGCGGTCATCACCAACGTCACCGGGGCGCATGTCGGGGAGTTCGGCGGCATGGGCCAGATCGCTCAGGCCAAGGGCGAGATTCTCGCCGGCCTGGCCATGGATGGCTGCGCCGTCCTCGATCGGGACGAGTGCTATTTTCCGGTGTGGCGAGCGCTGGCGGGGCGCGCCCGAGTCATCGACTTCGGCATCGGGAGTGACGCCAGCGTCACCGCTCATGATCTGGTGTGCGATGCGGGTGGGCGTTATGCTTTCACGCTTTCCCTGCCGAGCGAAACGTCGGTGCGCGTCTCGCTGGCCTTGATGGGGCGACACAACGTGCGCAACGCGCTGGCCGCGGCGGCCGCGACACAGGCGCTGGGGTTCTGCGGCGCCGAGATCGTGGCCGGGCTCGAGGCCTGCCGGAGCATGGCGGGGCGCATGCAGGTGGTCGACGGGGTGCGTGATAGCCGCGTGATCGACGACACCTACAATGCCAACCCCGGGGCGATGCGAGCGGCACTCGAGACGCTGGCGTCGCTGCCGGCGCCGCGCTGGTGTTTCCTCGGACCGATGGGCGAGATGGGCGCCGAGAGCGAACGCCTGCATGCCGAGGTCGGTCGGCTGGCGCACGATCTCGGACTCGATTTTCTGGGTACGTACGGCGAGCCCGCGCGTGCCGCAACGGAGGCTTTCGGCAACGAAGGCCGTCATTTCGATGACTGGGCGACGCTCGAGCGTTTCGCCCAGGATCAGCTTCCTTCCCGGGCCAGCGTGCTGGTCAAGGGTTCGCGCAGTGCCGGCATGGAACGACTCGTCGCCGCACTGCGTGATGATGCCTCAAGGTGAATCTGACTCATGCTGCTTTTTCTGGCTGAACTGCTTACCCATTTTCAAAGTGCTTTCAATGTTTTCGGATATCTGACCCTGCGCGTGATTCTGGGTACGTTGACGGCGTTGTTTCTGAGCCTGTGGATGGGGCCTCAGATGATCCGGCGTCTGGTCGAGCGCCAGATTGGTCAGGCGGTAAGGGACGATGGTCCACAGTCGCACCTGTCCAAGGCGGGCACGCCGACCATGGGCGGTGCGCTGATCCTGGTCTCCATCGCGATCAGTACGCTACTGTGGGGCGACCTGACCAACCATTACGTGTGGCTGGTACTGGCGGTCACGCTGGGTTTCGGCGCCATCGGCTGGGTCGACGATTTTCGCAAGGTGGTGGAGAAGAACCCGCGTGGTCTGCCGGCCCGCTGGAAATATCTCTGGCAGTCGGTAATCGGCCTCGGCGCGTCGTTGATCCTCTATTTCACGGCAGCGAGTCCGGTAGAGGTCAGTCTGATCGTGCCACTGTTCAAGGACGTGGTGATTCCGCTGGGCCTGTTCTACATCGTGTTGAGCTATCTGGTCATCGTCGGCAGCTCCAACGCGGTCAATCTGACCGACGGCCTCGACGGTCTGGCCATCATGCCGACGGTGCTGGTCTCCATGGGATTGGCGGTGTTCGCCTATGCCAGCGGCAACGCCGTCTTCGCCAATTATCTGCACATACCCGAGGTGCCGGGCGCCGGCGAACTCGCCGTCTTCTGTGGCACCATCGCCGGGGCCGGCCTAGGGTTTTTGTGGTTCAACACCTATCCCGCGCAGGTATTCATGGGGGACGTCGGTGCGCTGGCCTTGGGTGCGGCACTGGGCATCGTCGCCGTCATCGTTCGTCAGGAGATCGTCCTGTTCATCATGGGTGGTGTCTTCGTCATGGAGACGGTGTCGGTCATCCTGCAAGTGGGATCGTACAAGCTCACCGGCCGACGCATTTTCCGCATGGCGCCGCTGCACCATCATTTCGAACTGAAAGGGTGGCCGGAGCCCCGCGTCATCGTGCGCTTCTGGATCGTCACCGTCATGCTGGTCCTGTTGGGGCTGGCGACATTGAAGTTGCGTTGATGCCATGAGTGATTCGCTGTCTGCCGAGTCAGGAATCCGTTCCACGGGAGGATCATCCGCTCCGGGCGCGCCGCCGATTTTGGTGGTCGGGGTGGGGATTTCAGGTCGCGCGATCGCCCGCTTCCTGGATAGTCGCGGTGAGCGCTTCATGGTCGCCGATACTCGCGCCGCGCCCCCGGGACTCGAGGCTTTCCGCGCGGCCTATCCGGAGGTCGAGCTTTACCTGGGGGGCCTGGAGTCGCTGGATCTGAAGGCATTCTCCGAGATAGTCGTCAGTCCTGGCATCGATCTCGAGCGCGCTGGCCTGGGCGCTGTTCGGGACCGGGTCGTCGGCGAGATTTCTCTCTTTGCGCGACACTGCGAAGCGCCGATCGTGGCCATCACCGGATCGAATGCCAAGTCGACCGTGACCACGCTGGTAGGAGAGATGGCTCGGCAGGCGGGCAGGCGGGTTGCGGTCGGCGGCAATCTCGGTGCTGCCGCACTGGATCTGTTGATCGACCACGCGGACGCGGAACTGTTCGTGCTGGAGCTGTCGAGTTTTCAACTGGAGACGCTCGCCGGACTGGGGGCGATCTGCGCGGCGTTTCTGAATCTATCGGCCGATCATCTCGATCGACATGGCGACATGCAAGGCTACCGCCGGGCCAAGGCGCGAATTTTCGAGGGCGCCGCGCATGCCGTCGTCAATGCCGACGACTCGGCCACCTGGCCGGAACAGGAGTCGTTGAGCTGCGAGCGTTTCACCACGCACTCCCCTCGTGACAGCGAGTGGGGTATCTCGAGTGTGGCGGGCGAGACGGACGAGTGGCTGTACCATGGCCGGCAACCGCTGATGCCGGTCGGTGAACTGCGCCTGGCAGGCCGTCACAATCACGCCAACGCGCTGGCGGCGATGGCGATCGGGCATGTCGTAGGGATCTCCCCGGGCGTGATGCGCGGCGTCCTTTCCCGTTTTTCCGGTTTGCCGCATCGCGGCGAGATCGTTGCCGAACACGGCGGCGTACGTTGGATCAACGACTCCAAAGGCACTAACGTGGGCGCGACACTGGCGGCGATCGCCGGCGTTGGGGAGACGCTGACCGGCAAACTGGTCTGGTTGGGTGGCGGGGTCGGCAAGGGTGCGGATTTCACGCCGTTGGCCGAACCGCTGGCACGTTACGCTCGGGAAGCGATCGTCTTCGGTCAGGATGCGCCGCAATTGGCCGCCGCGCTCGAACCGCAGGTCACCACCTGGCGGGTCGACACGCTGGCAGACGCCATGCGGCGCGCGGCGTCGATCGCCGAGCCGGGGGATTGCGTGCTGCTGTCGCCCGCCTGTGCGAGTCTCGACCAGTTTCCCAACTATCTGGCGCGCGGCGAGGCGTTTCGCGCCCTGCTTGATCAAGGGCAGCTCGGACAAGGGCAGGAAGCCGCATGCTGAAGACCATGATGAAGACGTCGCAGGCGCGATTGACCACGAAGCATCAGTCGTTCGATGGCTGGCTACTGCTGGCGACGCTGTCGCTGATGCTGATCGGCTGGGTGATGGTGACCTCTGCTTCTACCGAGATCGCCGCGAGTCTGACCGGCAACCCATACTATTTCAGTATTCGTCACGGCATCTTCGTTATCGCCGCGATTGGCGTCGGTCTCGTCGCCGTGCGCCTGCCGCTCGACTGGTGGCGACAGAAAGGCCCGATGATGCTGATCGTGGCGCTGTTGCTGCTGTTCGTCGTGCTGATCGTCGGCCGCGAAATCAACGGAAGCCGGCGCTGGATTCCGCTCGGCATCATCAATGTCCAGGCGTCGGAAGTCGCCAAACTGTGTCTGATCGTCTACATCGCCGGCTACCTGGAGCGTTATTTGCCGGACGTACGGCGCACTTGGGGAGCCTTCATGCGGCCGCTGGCGGTGATGGCGTTGATCGGCTTTCTGCTGATCCTCGAGCCGGACTATGGCGCCGTGGTCGTGTTGACCGGCTGCGTGATGGGCATGTTGTTGCTCTCCGGTGCCCCGCTGTGGCGATTTCTGCTGATTCTTGCCGTCGTGGGGTCGGGCGCCGTCATGCTGGCGGTGGCAGAACCCTATCGTTTGCAGCGTATCACCAGTTTCGCCAATCCCTGGGCGGATCAGTACAACACCGGCTATCAGCTGACCCAGGCGTTGATCGCCTTCGGGCGGGGGCACTGGTTCGGTCTGGGGCTAGGCAACAGCGTCCAGAAACTGTTCTACCTGCCGGAGGCGCATACCGATTTCGTGTTTGCCGTGCTGGCCGAGGAATTGGGATTGTTCGGCGCCATGGCGGTGATTCTTCTGTTCGCCTTGCTGGTCTTTCGTGCCTTCAGGATCGGGCGCAAGGCAGAACTGATCGGTATCCCGTTCGCGGCCTACCTCTGCTATGGCATTGCGCTGGTCATCGGCGCACAGGCATTCATCAATATCTCCGTCAGCGCGGGTATGTTACCGACGAAAGGCTTGACGCTGCCGCTTCTGAGTTATGGCGGTTCGAGTCTCATTATTAGCGGACTCATGATGGCCATACTGTTTCGCGTTGACGCCGAGGTCAGACGGCTGCAGCGCCGAGCCGAACCCAAAGCGGCTTCCGAGGCGCAGTCCGGCACCCAGGACTCGGAGCCGAATTTATGAGCGATACGCGGCGCGTTCTGATCATGGCCGGCGGCACCGGTGGGCATGTCGTGCCCGCGCTCTCACTGGCCAAGGCCCTGTGCGAACGCGGAGTGACGGTCGAGTGGCTGGGGAGTCCGAGAGGCATCGAAAACCGTCTCGTTCCCGCCGCGGATATCCCGTTGAACCGCATCGCGGTGTCCGGGCTGCGAGGCAATGGCCTGGGCGGTTGGCTGGCGGTCCCGTGGCGATTGAGCCGGGCGGTCTGGCAGGCCCGGCGGGTGATACAGCGCTTCGACCCGCAGCTCGTCGTCGGCCTCGGCGGCTTCGCAAGCGGCCCCGGCGGTCTGGCCGCCCGCTTGAGCGGTAAACCCTTGATCGTGCATGAGCAGAACGCCGTTGCCGGCTTGACCAATCGGGCGTTGGCGCATCTGGCGACTCGAGTCTACGCCGCCTTCCCGGGGGCTTTCCCGTCGGCCAAGGCTGAGGTGGTCGGCAATCCAGTGCGCGACGACATCGCGGTGCTGGGAGAGACACCCAGGACGGTCGAGCAGATGGCTGGCCGACCGCTGCGACTGCTGGTGTTGGGCGGGTCGCTCGGGGCGCAGTCCCTGAACCGGAAGCTGCCCGTTGCGCTGGCGGCGCTGGATTCCTCGCGGCGCCCGCAGGTACGTCATCAGGCGGGGCGTGACAAGGACGACGAGACGCGGGAGGCCTATCGAGCGGCCGGCGTCGAGGCGGAGGTGAGCGCTTTCATCGACGACATGGCTGTCGCCTACGACTGGGCGGACGTTATCGTCTGTCGAGCCGGCGCCCTGACCATCGCCGAGCTCTCCGCTGCGGCCAAGCCCTCCCTGCTGGTGCCGTTCCCTCATGCCGTCGACGACCACCAGACTCATAACGCACGCCACCTCGTCGAAGCGGGTGGCGCTGAATTGATACAGCAGGCCGAGCTCACCTCTGAACGTTTGCAGGCGATGCTCGAGTCACTTTTGCAGCCCGACGTGCTGGCGACAATGGCGATTCAGGCACGTCGGGTGGCCCACCTCGATGCCGTCGGGCGCCTGGTCGACGGCTGCATGGAGATCGGTTTTGAGCGATAGCATTCAGACGCGTCCGACGCGGTCGCATCTCGGCATGCGGCGTATTCGGGGCATTCATTTCGTCGGAATCGGCGGGGCCGGGATGTGCGGCATCGCCGAAGTGCTGGCCAACGAAGGCTACCAAGTCAGCGGTAGTGACCTGAGGGAATCGGCGGTCACCCACCATCTGCGCGACTGCGGCATTCGTGTCGCCATTGGCCATGCGGCGATCAACGCAGAAGGGGCCAACGTGATCGTGGTGTCGACGGCCGTCGATCCGACCAACCCGGAAATCCAGTGGGCGCGAGAGCATCGCGTGCCGGTGGTGCGTCGTGCCGAGATGCTGGCCGAACTGATGCGCTTCCGCCACGGTATCGCCGTTGCGGGTACCCACGGCAAGACCACGACCACGAGCTTGCTGTCGACGCTGTTCGCCGAGGCAGGGCTCGATCCGACGTTTGTCATTGGTGGCAAGCTGACCAGCGCGGGAACCAACGCGCGTCTTGGTTCCGGGGACTTCCTCGTTGCCGAGGCCGACGAGTCTGATGCGTCCTTCCTGCACCTGCAGCCGATGACGGCGATCGTGACGAATATCGATGCTGACCATATGGCGACTTATGACGGCGATTTTTCCCGGCTGAAGACGACCTTCATCGAATTTCTGCACAACCTGCCTTTCTACGGCCGGGCCGTGCTGTGCCTCGACGATGACAACGTGCGGGAATTGCTGCCGCAGGTTCAGCGCCAATTCGTCACTTACGGTTTCAACGAAGAGGCCGATTATCGCATTCGGGACTTCCAGCAGACCGCCGACACCATTCGATTCGTCGCCGAGCGTCCCGGCGACTCTGCGGCGCTGAACATCACCCTGGCGATGCCGGGCACCCATAATGCCCTGAACGCGCTCGCGGCCATCGCGGTGGCCACCGATGCCGGCGTTGGCGACGACGATATCGTCAGAGGGCTGGCGTCTTTCGGTGGCGTCGGACGTCGTTTTCAGATTCACGGCCACTACCCGCTGTCGCAGGGCGGCGAAGTGATGCTGGTCGACGATTACGGCCACCACCCGCGTGAAGTCGAGATGGTGATTCGTGCGGTTCGCTCCGGCTGGCCGCAGCGTCGGCTGGTGATGCTCTATCAGCCCCATCGCTATACCCGAACGCGAGACCTCTACGAGGACTTCGTCAGGGTGCTTTCCGGCGTCGACACTTTGTTGCTGCTCGACGTTTATGGCGCTGGCGAAGCGCCGATTCCCGGCGCGGAAGGAAAGATGCTGGCGGGCTCGATTCGCCAGCGCGGTCAGGTCGATCCACTGTTCATCGAGGAAAAGTCGGCATTGCCGGGGATCCTTGCGCGAGTGCTACGGCCCGGCGATATTCTGATCACCCAGGGGGCCGGAGATATCGGCGGTATTGCCCAGGGACTCGCCCACTGCGCGCTCAAGTTCGACGAGGTGATCCTTTGAGGCTGGTGGTCGTGTCGGAAAAGAGTGTTTGCATCATGGAACGACCGAAGCGTTTCGAGCGACGTCAGGTAGGGCAGGTGTCATGAATTCCAGCGCACGGGGTACGCTGCTCGGCATCCTCATGATCGTCGTGCTCATCGGTGCCGGCGGCAGGGCGCTGTGGCTGTGGCTGGACAAGCCCATCGCCCGGGTCTCGATCAGCGGTGACCTGAATTACGTGAGCGCCGCCTATCTCCAGAAGGAATTGGCTCCTTTGGTACGCGGTCATACTTGGCTCTCCCTGTCCTTGAGCGACCTGCGCGCCGAAGCGCGCAAGATTGGCTGGCTGCGGGAAGTGACCGTCTCTCGCGAGTGGCCCAACACCCTGCGGTTCGTGCTTTACGAACAAGATCCGGTCGCGCGCTGGAACGACAAGCTGCTGCTTAATAGTCGCGGCCAGCCGTTCCCGCCCGGACCGGTAAGCGACTTTGGACGGCGTCTCCCCGACCTCGGCGGCCCCGATGGAACGGGTCGAGAGGTACTGGGTTATTACGATTCCCTGCGCCGTACATTGTCTGACCTCGGGCTTTCGATCACCCAGTTGAGGCTCGAGCCTCGCGGCGCCTGGCGCTTTCAAATCAATGATGGCGTCTGGGTAATTCTCGGGCGGACGGACTTGGACGCGCGGTTGGCTCGCTTTATTGCTGCATGGGAGCGACAGTTGGGACAAGAGGCGTCGCAGATTCGCTACATCGATCTCCGTTATCCTAATGGTGTTTCAGTGGCGAGACATGGGGAAACGGCGACCGTCTCTAGCGATTAGTTCGGGATTCCCGGGCGAGAAGTCGGGCCTGATCCCACGGCTGGCGTCGTCCCCGGCCTCATTATCTGAAAGGATGTGTGTGTCGTGAATGGCGACTTCTTGCTCGCCGGGCCTCGTACTTAACCTTGCCTATCGCCGGGGGACGTTATTTTTGGAGTGCTTTAATAGCGGAAAGACTCCTTCCTTATTTCCCTTTTAAAGAAAAAGGGCTTAATGTGGCTTTTGTTTCAACGATGGGCTGGTGAAAAGGGTCGTCTTGTTCCTATAATAAGCACGAATCTTTGTTGGCCCATTTTTATCCGGTTTATCGGTGAAGTTTGAGGAGCGACCCCGACCTATGGCAGGACAATCCAACGCTTCCAATATGGTGGTCGGGCTGGATATCGGAACATCCAAGGTGGTCGCCATCGTGGGGCAACCCACTGACGATGGCGGGTTGGAAATTGCCGGGATTGGTTCGCATCCTTCGCGTGGCATGAAGAAGGGTGTCGTGATCAATATCGAATCAACCGTTCAGTCGATTCAGCGCGCCGTAGAAGAAGCCGAGCTGATGGCAGGTTGCGACATCCACTCTGTCTACGTCGGTATCGCCGGCAGTCATATCAGTTCCATGAATTCCGATGGTGTCGTGGCGATCAAGGAGCGGGAGGTCGCGCCTGCCGACATTGATCGCGTCATCGATTCCGCCCGTGCGCGCGCTATCTCCGAAGGGCAGCGCGTGCTGCACGTGATTCCCCAAGAGTTCGCCATCGACACCCAGGAGGGGATTCGCGAGCCGTTGGGGATGTCCGGCGTTCGCCTGGAAGCTCGCGTTCACTTGGTGACCGCAGCGATGAATGCCGTTCAGAATATCGAGAAGTGCGTCCGCCGCTGTGGCCTGGAAGTCGATGACATCATTCTCGAGCAACTGGCCTCCAGCCACGCGGTGCTGACCGAGGATGAGCGCGAACTCGGCGTTTGCATGGTCGATATCGGTGGGGGGACGACCGATATCGCCGTTTTCACCGAGGGCGCCATTCGACATACCGCCGTGATCCCGATAGCCGGGGATCAGGTGACGAACGATATCGCCATGGCCCTGCGCACGCCGACCCAGTACGCCGAGGATATCAAGGTCAAGTATGCCTGCGCGCTGACACAGTTGGCGAGCAGCGATGAAATGATCAAGGTGCCGAGCGTTGGCGACCGGCCAGCCCGGGACCTCTCCCGCCAGGCATTGGCGGAAGTCGTGGAACCCCGTTACGAGGAACTCTTTACGCTGGTGCGCGAGGAACTGCGCCGCAGCGGCTACGAGGATCTGGTGGCGGCCGGAATCGTGTTGACGGGGGGCACCTCTCGAATGGAGGGGGTGGTCGAGCTGGCGGAAGAGATATTCCACATGCCGGTTCGTATCGCGTGCCCGTACAACGTCCGTGGCTTGGCGGATGTGGTGCGCAACCCGATTTATTCGACGGGGGTAGGTTTGCTACTCTACGGAATGAAGGACGCCAAGCACTCTCGCGCAGTATCAGCCCAGCCTCAAAGGGAAGATTCACTTCCCCGGCGCGCAACCAGGGATGAGGTTTCGACGCTGGAGCGACTTAAAGGCTGGTTTAAAGGAAATTTCTGACAGGCCGCAAGCGGTCTTGGAGACGGGGCAATGTTCGAACTAGTAGATAATGCACCTTCTAGTAGTGCAGTCATCAAAGTCATCGGTGTCGGCGGCGGCGGCGGCAACGCCGTCAACCACATGGTCGAGAGTAACATCGAAGGCGTCGAGTTCATCTGCGCCAACACCGATGCCCAGGCGCTCAAGCGCGTGGCGGCCAAGACCGTTCTCCAACTGGGTGGCGAGATCACCAAGGGGTTGGGTGCCGGGGCAAATCCGGATGTGGGGCGTCAGGCAGCCATGGAGGATCGTGATCGCATCGCCGAGATGCTCCAGGGTGCAGACATGATCTTCATCACCGCCGGCATGGGCGGTGGTACGGGCACCGGCGGCGCCCCCGTGGTCGCCCAGGTGGCCAAGGAGCTGGGAATTCTGACCGTCGCCGTCGTCACGCGCCCTTTCCCGTTCGAAGGGCCGAAGCGCATGCGCGCAGCCGAAGAGGGGATGAAAGAACTCTCCGAGTACGTCGATTCGCTGATCACCATCCCCAACGAGAAGCTGCTGTCGGTGTTGGGCAAGAACGCCAGCCTACTGACCGCTTTCAGTGCCGCTAACGATGTGTTGCTGGGCGCCGTTCAGGGTATCGCCGAATTGATCACCAGCCCGGGCATCATCAACGTCGACTTCGCCGATGTGCGGACGGTGATGTCCGAGATGGGCATGGCGATGATGGGGACTGGTGCTGCGACCGGCGAGAACCGTGCTCGCGAAGCGGCCGAGAAAGCCATTCGCAGCCCGCTTCTCGAGGATATCGACCTGCACGGCGCGCGCGGTATCCTGGTCAACATCACGGCGGGTCCGGACCTTTCCATCGGTGAATTCAACGATGTGGGGGCGACGGTCCAGGAGTTCGCCTCCCAGGATGCGACCATCGTGGTGGGTACTGCCATCGATATGGAGATGTCCGACGAACTGCGGGTGACCGTCGTCGCCGCGGGATTGGATGCCCAGAAGGAGAAGGCTATCCCCCGTGAAACAGCCGCTTCCCGCCCGGAAACGACCGATTATCGCAAGCTTCAGCAGCCGGCCGTCATGCGCCAGCAGGCCGCGCGCGCCGAACAGGAAGCGGCGGCTAAGAAGTCGCAGCAGGAGAAGCGCAAGACATCGGACATGGACGACTATCTCGACATTCCGGCATTCTTGCGTCGCCAGGCGGATTGATAGACTAATGGACTGCTCATCATCACTTTGTAACGTCGATATGGTTGGTGGGCCGGTGGTTTGGTGTTATAGTGAACACCGTTTCCAAACCATTTGACTGTCAGGTCGATGCCCATGATCAAACAACGAACGCTGCAGAACACGATCCGCGCCACTGGCGTAGGGCTCCATTCCGGAGAAAAAGTGTATCTGACGCTGCGTCCTGCGACGCCCAACACGGGCATCGTCTTCGTGCGTACCGACCTCGATCCGGTGGTGCACATTCCCGCACACGCCGAAAGCGTCACCGACACCAACCTCTGCACGGCGCTATCCAAGGATGGCGTCAAGGTTGCCACCGTCGAGCACCTGATGTCGGCGTTCGCGGGGTTGGGGATCGATAATGCCTACGTCGAATTGAGTGCACCCGAAGTGCCGATCATGGATGGCAGCGCCGGTCCTTTCGTCTTCCTGATCCAGTCGGCGGGTATTGCCGAGCAGTCGGCGCCGAAGCAGTTCATCCGTATCAAGCGCGAAGTGACCGTCAACGACGACGGAAAGCAGGCGACATTTCTGCCGCACAACGGATTCAAGGTCAGTTTCGCGATCGATTTCGATCACCCTGTCTTCGAGCAGCAGAAGCAGACCGCGACTGTCGACTTTTCCACGACTTCCTTCGTGAAGGAGGTGTCGCGAGCGCGCACGTTCGGTTTCATGCGCGACCTGGAGTTCCTGCGCTCGCAGAATCTGGCGCTAGGGGGGAGTCTCGACAATGCCATCGTCGTCGACGACTACCGTATCGTAAACCAGGACGGCCTTCGTTACGACGATGAGTTCGTGAAGCACAAGATGCTCGATGCGATTGGCGATCTTTATCAGCTCGGCTATAGCCTGATTGGCGAGTTCAGAGGGTACAAGTCCGGTCACGGGCTCAACAATCAGCTCTGCCGTGAATTGCTGGCCCACCCCGAAGCATACGAGATCGTGACGTTCGAGGAAACGACACAGTCTGCGCCGATATCCTACGCGGCGCCAGCCATGGCTTGAGTGCCGCCGGCAATCCTTCGAAAGCATCATCTCTTGCCGTTGAATTCGACGCCGATCTCATGATCGGCGTCGTCGTTTCCGAATGATGAACCTCGACGACAGCAGTGTGCGGTCCCTGGTACGAGGCAGGCTGTCCGGTCAGGTAGCGGAACCGTCGTCCGATTCCGGTGTGACTTGGGCGTGCGAGGCCAAGCGATTCAGAGAGCGCTTGAGCGGAGAGTCTTCCAGGCCCTCCGCGCAGTGGGAAAGTGCATCGGCGCCGGCTGGCGACAGGCGACGCGTCTGTCGCGGTAGCGCCTTGACGGGCCGGATCGGGCGTACCTTCAACGAGAATTTCATGACGGCCTCGAAGCCGGGCAGTTGATGCAACAACTCGAGCAGCCGAGGCTGTTCGTAACGCAGCCACGTCAACCATGCGGCGCGGTCGGTGATCAATGTCAACACGCCGTTGCGGTAGCCGCCGACGTAGAGGTGTTCGGCCACGTCCGGTGGGAGCTGCCGCCTCAGGTGGTTCTGGGCGCGTTCGATCAACGTCGCCATGCGCATCACGTCGCCCAGCCCTCCCGGTTGCTCAAGGAGTCGGGAAACGGGCTGGGCTCGTAAACGCTTAGCCTTTATACTCATCGGCTTGCACGCGGTGGGGAAAGACCCGCTAAACCTATCACGGCGCGGAGTTCGTCGACAGCATGACTTCGGTCAAAGCGCAGTCCGGTCAGCGTGGCGCCATCTGGCGCCCCCGGCAGCGAGCCCATTGGTGGCTGGCCAGTGTGCTGGTCGGTTGTCTGCTGCCTGCGGGCTTGATGCACGCTGAGGCGATGCGGCTGGCCGAGCGCTTGACTCAGGTCTATCTGATGGCCCCGGAGGCTATCCGGGCCGAATCCCGACGTGTCGCGCGCATCGCCGCCAAGCGTCCCCTGCACCCGCGGACCATGGCTCCCTTGCCGCAGCCGCGGCGGACCTATCTCGCCCCCCTGGTTGCCCTCAGTGCCGCCCTGGACGTCTTGTCCCGCAGAGGCCCGCCTGCACCTGCCTGATGACCGCTATACCTTTTTCATCATCACCGGCAGCCGGTGCTGGCCTCGTCGTCGCATGGCTGCCTCAAGGGCACGCAGGAATACATCATGTTGAACGCAATACTACACAAGCTGGTCGGCTCCAAGAACGACCGCGACGTCAAGCGCATGCGCAAGCAGGTGGCGGCGATCAACGCACTGGAAGCCCAGTTCGAAGCGCTGGATGACACGGCACTCAAGGCCAAGACCGCAGAGTTTCGCCGACGTCTGGCCGATGGCGAGAAGCACGAGGCCATGCTGCCGGAAGCGTTCGCTACCGTCCGGGAGGCTAGCAAGCGCGTGCTCGGCATGCGCCATTTCGATGTCCAGATGGTTGGCGGCATGGCGCTGCACGAGGGCCGGATCGCCGAGATGAAGACCGGTGAGGGCAAGACGCTGGTCGGGACGTTGTCGGTCTACTTCAATGCGCTGCTGGAGAAAGGCGTGCATGTGGTCACGGTCAACGACTATCTGGCCAGTCGTGACGCCAACTGGATGCGTCCGCTCTACGAATTTCTTGGTTTGAGTGTCGGGGTCATCGCCTCCGGCCAGCCGAACGAGGAAAAGAAGCAGGCTTATGCCTGCGATATCACCTACGGGACCAATAACGAGTACGGCTTCGACTATCTGCGCGACAACATGGCCTTCTCGCTGCAGGACAAAGTCCAGCGACCGTTGCACTATGCGATCATCGACGAGGTCGACTCGATCCTGATCGATGAAGCGCGCACGCCGCTGATCATCTCCGGTCCCGTGGAGGAGGACGTCGAACTCTATCGCACGATTCACACGCTCTCCAAGCAGCTCAAGCAGTGTACCGACGAAGAGGACCCGACCACCGGCGATTTTCTGATCGACGAGAAGCAGAAACAGGTGGAGTTGACCGAAGAGGGGCATCAGCGGGTCGAGCAGCTGATGCGGGAAGCGGGCCTGCTCAAGTCGGAAGACTCGCTCTACGCAGTTCAGAATCTCGGTTTGCTGCAGCATATTCATTCGGCGCTGCGTGCTCGCTGTCTCTATCACCGTGATGTCGACTACATCGTCTCGGATGGTAACGTGGTGATCGTCGACGAGCACACCGGGCGTACCATGCCGGGGCGCCGCTGGTCGGAAGGTCTGCATCAGGCGGTCGAGGCCAAGGAAGGGGTGGCGATCCAGCGCGAGAGTCAGACGCTGGCATCCACCACCTTCCAGAATTATTTCCGCCTCTACGATAAGCTGGCCGGGATGACCGGTACCGCCGATACCGAGGCCTTCGAGTTCAATCACATCTACGGGCTCGACGTGCTGGTGATCCCCACCAACCGTCCGTTGGCGCGCCAGGATCTGAACGATCTCGTCTATCTGAGTGCCGAGGAGAAGTACGCCGCGATCATCGAGGACGTCAACACGCAGCGCGAGGCCAACCGGCCGGTACTGGTGGGCACCGCGTCCATCGAGACCTCGGAGTATCTCTCCAAGCTGATGCAGGCGAAGCAGATTCCTCACAACGTCCTCAATGCCAAGCAGCATGACAGCGAGGCCGAAATCATTGCCCAGGCAGGTCGCCCCGGTGCCATCACGCTGGCCACCAACATGGCGGGCCGTGGCACCGATATCGTGCTCGGCGGCAACTGGGAAGCCGAAGTCGCCAAGCTCGAGGACCCCAGCGAAGAACAGATCGAATCGATCAAGGCGGAGTGGCAGCAGCGTCACGATGCCGTGCTCGAGGCTGGTGGCCTGCACGTCATTGGTTCCGAGCGGCACGAATCCCGCCGGATCGACAACCAACTGCGTGGCCGTGCCGGCCGCCAGGGGGATCCGGGCTCGACGCGTTTCTTCCTGTCGCTGGAAGACAGTCTCATGCGACTGTTCGGCTCCGATCGGGTCCAGCGCCTGATGGGTGCGCTGGGACTCGAGGAAGGCGAAGCCATCGAGCACAAGATGGTCTCCAACGCGGTCGAGCGGGCGCAGAAGAAGGTCGAAGGCCGCAACTTCGACATCCGCAAGCAGTTGCTGGAGTACGACGATGTCTCCAACGATCAGCGCCGGGTCATCTACGAGCAGCGAGACGATATCCTTGCCGCCGACGAGATCTCCGACAACGTTGCCAGCATCCGCGATGAAGTGCTCGAGCAGACGGTCTCCGACTACGTGCCGCCGCAGAGTCTGCCGGAGCAGTGGGAGCTGGCAGGACTGCAGGATCAGCTCAAGCAGGAGTTCAACATCGACCTTCCGCTGGTGCAGTGGGCGGAGGAGGACGACAGCTTCAACGAGGAAGTACTGCGTCAACGCCTGCTGGACCAGCACCGTGGTCAATATCTCGCCAAGGTCGAAGCGATTGGTGGCGACATGATGCGACGTTTCGAGAAACAGGTCATGCTTCAGGTGCTGGACACTCGCTGGAAGGAGCACCTGCAGTCGATGGATCACCTTCGCCGGGGCATTCACCTGCGGGGCTACGCGCAGAAGAATCCGAAGCAGGAATACAAGCGAGAGGCGTTCGAGCTGTTCCAGTCCCTGCTTTACAACATCAAGCATGACGTCACCCGCATCCTGAGCCATGTACAGGTGCGTCGTCAGGAAGAGGTTGAGGATCTGGAGCGTCAGCGTCGCGAAGCGCTCGAACGGGAAAAGGCGGCCAGCCAATCGGTCCACGAGGAGGCTGTCGCCGCTGCTCAGCAGACTGCCGACGGGGCGGAATCGAAAGTCGAGCCGGCCGAGGATGGTGCCCAGCCGGTGCGCCGGGAGGGCCCGAAAGTCGGGCGTAACGATCCTTGCCCGTGCGGTTCCGGCAAGAAGTACAAGCAGTGCCATGGTGCGCTGAGCTGAGAATGGCCAGGGGCACGGGCCCGGCCTGTGCTCCTTGAGGAGAATGGAATGGCCGTAGGTAAATCACTGTTTCCCCGAATGGCGGCGCTCGAGGGCGTGCGGCTGGGAACCGCGATGGCAGGTATCAAGAAGCCGAACCGTCGCGATCTGGTGGTGATCGAGGTGCCCGAAGGTGCCTCCGTCGCTGCCACGTTCACCCGTAATGCCTTCTGTGCGGCACCCGTGCACGTCGCTCGAGACCACCTGCAGCGAGCGATGCCACGCTACTTGCTGATCAATACCGGCAATGCCAATGCGGGAACCGGCGTGAAGGGCCGCGAGGACGCCGAGGATTGCTGCCGCGCACTGGCCGCGCTGACCGAAACCGAGAGCCATCATGTACTGCCGTTCTCGACCGGGGTGATTGGGGAGCCGCTGCCGGTGGCTCGAATCACGGATGGTTTGTCCGCCGCGCTGGAATCGCTGGATGCCGACGGCTGGGCGCTCGCTGCCGAGGGCATCATGACCACCGATACTCGTATCAAGGGCGCTTCGGCCCAGGTCGAGCTCGGCGGTGGCACGGTCACCATCAACGGGATCAGCAAGGGCTCCGGCATGATCCAGCCCAACATGGCGACCATGCTCGGGTTCGTCGCCTGCGATGCGGCGATCGAGCAGGACCGGCTCCAGCAGTGGCTGCGTGAGGCGGTGCGAGTCTCTTTCAACTCGATTACGGTGGATTCGGATACTTCCACCAACGATGCCTGCACGCTGATCGCTACCGGTCGTGGCCCGCGCGTCGAGTCGGCCGACGATGAACATCGCTTCCGCGAGGCGCTGACATCGGTGCTTGTCGAACTGGCGCAGGCGATCATTCGTGATGGCGAGGGGGCGACCAAGTTCGTCACGTTACAGGTCGAACAGGCGGAGAGCGTCGACGAGGCGCGAGCGGTGGCGTTCACGGTAGCCCACTCGCCGCTAGTCAAGACGGCGCTCTACGCGAGCGATGCCAACTGGGGACGAATCCTGGCTGCCGTCGGGCGCGCGCCGGTGAAGGATCTGGACGTCGAGCGCGTCATCATCGATCTCGGAGGCGACCGCCTGGTGGAGCATGGCGGTCGCGC
This sequence comes from Salinicola corii, assembly GCF_008298015.1. Classification (GTDB taxonomy): domain Bacteria; phylum Pseudomonadota; class Gammaproteobacteria; order Pseudomonadales; family Halomonadaceae; genus Salinicola; species Salinicola corii. The sequence continues at coordinate 805,214 of NZ_VTPX01000001.1, forward strand.
CGACAGTTACACGGAAGAGGCGGGCAGTCGGGTAATGGCTCAGGAAGAGATCGTCATCCGCATTCGCCTCGGTCGCGGCGATGCCAACGCTACGATCTGGACATCGGACCTGTCCCACGATTACGTATCGATCAACGCGGATTACCGCAGTTGAACGCTTTCTGACGGAGAGCGATATTCCGAAGCCGGATGTCGCCGTCAAACACTGAAGTGGCGCGAGAGACTTAGCAAGATGATCAAGAGACGGGTCCATGTGGCGGCTGCCGCCGTCATCCGAGGCGATGGGCGAGTGCTGATTGCCAGGCGTCCGGCGACGGTCGACCAGGGCGGTCTGTGGGAGTTTCCGGGGGGCAAGCTGGCGCCCTACGAAACCGGCTTCGAGGCGCTCAAGCGGGAACTGAGCGAGGAACTCGGCATTCAGATCCTGCGCGCACAGCCGTTGATTCGGGTGCATCACGAGTACGCCGACAAGCATATCCTGCTGGATGTCTGGCAGGTACGCGAGTACGAAGGCGACCCGTACGGCAGAGAGGGGCAGCCGGTGCGGTGGGTCGAGGTCGACGATTTGACCAACTACGCCTTCCCGGCGGCCAATCTGCCGATTCTGCGGGCGGTGGCGCTGCCCCAGGAATATCTCATCACCGCCGAAGAGGCGGATGACTCCGTCTTCCTCGACCGGCTCGAGCGTGCCCTGAAAGAGGACAACATTCGCCTGGTGCAGTTGCGCGCCAAGGGGCTGGATGACCCGGCCTACCAGGCCCGTGCGGAGAAGACCCTGGAACTGTGCCGTCGCTACGGCGCCAAGTTGCTGCTGAACGCCGACCCCGAGTGGCTGCAACGGGTCGATGCCGACGGCATTCATCTGACCAGCGCCAGGCTGATGGAGCTCAAGCGACGCCCGGTTTCCAGCGACAAGTGGCTGGGCGCCTCGACCCATGGCGAAGAACAGCTGACCCAGGCCGGACAGATCGACTGCGACTTCGTCACCCTCTCGCCGTTGGCGCCGACACCATCGCATCCTGAAGCGGTGACGATCGGGTGGCACGATTTCCAGCAGATGGTGGAGATGGCAGCGATGCCGGTCTTCGCGCTGGGCGGGATGACGCGCCACCATGCGAATCAGGCGCGGGCTGTCGGGGCGCAGGGGATCGCATCGATTCGCGATTTCTGGCGTGACGATTCCTGAGCCACGAGCCAAAAACGGAAGACGCCGCACCCAGGGGGTGCGGCGTCTTCGTTTCTGGCCATGGGATCAGGCTGTAGCAAGCGTCGACACACAGGGTGTAAGCGGACTACTCGCCGCGTTCGAGCCGGTCGATGAGTTCGTCGAGTTCGGTTTCATCCATGTGCGGTTCGCCCGGAATGCGGTGGGAGCCATCCGCCCAGGCGCCCAGGTCGATCAGCTTGCAGCGCTTGGAACAGAACGGCCGATAGGCGTTTTCGGTCGTCCAGGCAACCGGTTGCTGGCACTGGGGGCAGGGGACGGTCAGCCCCTTACCGGCGCCGTTGGCGTTGCTTGGGTCGTTGGATCGAGTCATAGAGAGATATCGTGTCGGTGGCTAACGTGTCGGGGGCGAGGGTGTCGAAGGACCGTCATCCCGCTGGAGAGCGCAACTGGCGGTACTTGGCATCCAGCCGAGCGACCTGATCGATCAAGTGTCGTCGAGTGCCTCCATTGTCGATGACGTCGTCGGCTGCTGCAAGGCGGCACTCCCGGGAGCTCTGCGCGGACAGGATGGACTCCACCTGGCGCCTGTCGACGCCATCCCGCGCCAAGGTTCGCTCGATCTGGACCTCCCTGGGAACGTCCACGACTAGAATCCGATCGACCAGTTCGTGCTGACTCGATTCGATCAACAGTGGCGACACCAGTAGGCAGTAGGGCGCCCCAGCAGCCCGTAGCCGCATCAAGTGGGTCAACAGTCGCCGGCGAATACGCGGGTGTGTTTCCCCTTCCAGCCAGTGGCGTTCGGCTTCATCGTTGAAAATTCGGGCGCGCAGCGCGCGGCGGTCGAGCGTGCCATCCTGCTGGAGGATCGTCTTTCCGTAGCGCTCGATGATGGCCGCCAGCGCGGGTTCGCCTGGCATCACGATCTCTCGGGCAACATGGTCGGCGTCTATCCAGTTGATGCCCAGGGTGCCGAAGGCGTCGGCGACGGCGCTCTTGCCGGAGCCGATCCCGCCAGTGAGTCCCACCACCATGGTCTCGTGTGCGTTGGCTGTCATGGTCGCCCTCAGCCTCCCAGCAGCAGATTGCGATAGATTACCAGCAACGGCTCGCCGACCAGCATCGCAATCCACCCGGCCAGGGCGATAAAGGGGCCGAAGGGAATCGCCTGATTCCGATCTTGTCGCCGGGTGGCGATCAATGTCATGCCGGCGATCGCGCCGACACCGGCCGAAAGCAACAACAGCAGTGGCAGGCTTTGCCAGCCAAGCCAGGCACCGAGAGCCGCCATCAGCTTGAAGTCGCCATAGCCCATGCCTTCCTTGCCGGTGGTCAGCTTGAACAGCCAGTAGACCGACCACAGCGAGAGATATCCGGCGATGGCGCCCAGCACGGCATTCTCCAGCATCAGCGGTGCGAACAGCCATTGGTAAAGCAGGCCAGCCCACAGCAGCGGCAGGGTCAACGTATCCGGTAGTAGTTGGGTGCGCCAGTCGATGACAGCCAACGCCAGCAGCGTCAGGCAGGCGCTGACCAGCCACAGACTCTGCCAGCTCAAGCCGTGCAGTGCGATGACCGCCAGCGCCAGTATCGCCGAGGCCAGCTCGATCAGCGGATACTGGACGCTGATCGATGTGCCGCATGCCGCGCAACGCGCCCGGCGCTTGAGCCAGCCGACCAGCGGCAGATTGTCGTGCCAGGCAATGAAATGCCCGCAACTGGGGCAGTGCGAGCGTGGCGTCGCCAGGTTGTATTGGGGATTGGCCTCCGCGGGTTGCTCCAGTGCCTCCAGCGCTTCCGCGCGCCAGCGCCGCATCAGCATGACCGGCAGGCGAACGATGACCACATTCAGGAAGCTACCCAGCACCGCGCCGAGCACGAACGCCAACGGCCAGATAAACAGAGGGGGAAGGTCGGACAACGGAAACTCCATGAACATCGGATAAATAGTCAGCGCTCAGGGTAACGTAACCAAACGCCGACCGCTTTCAACAACGGCTGGTCGAGCGCAGCCCGTTCGTACCTAAATTGCGGAACCCATCTGGAAAATGGGCAGATACATCGACACGACCAGCCCGCCCACCATGGTGCCCAGCACCACCAGAATGAAAGGTTCCAGCAGCGACGTCAGCGCGTCGACCTGATTGTCGACCTCTTCCTCGTAGAACTCCGCCACCTTGTCGAGCATGGTGTCCAGCTCGCCGGCTTCCTCGCCGATACTCACCATCTGGACCGCCATGAGTGGGAAGACGTTGGTACGACGCATGGCGAAGTTAAGCTGCTGCCCCGTTCCCACGTCTTCGCGAATACTGGCGATGGCGCGCTGATGAACGCGATTGGCGGTGGCCCCGGCGGCGGTGTCCAGTGCTTCTACCAACGGAATGCCGGCGTTGAACGTGGTCGCCAGGGTGCGCGAGAAGCGCGCGATCGATCCTTTGTCGACGATATTACCGAGCACCGGCAGCTTGAGCATCAGTTGGTGGGCGCGATAGGCGAAGGCGGGTGATCGCGTCATGGCTTGGCGCAGGCCGCAAACGAGCGCTGCCGCGCCGAGAATGGCTTGCCACCAGTAGGCCTGGGTCAATTCAGACAGATGCACGGTGAATTGGGTGAACGCCGGTAGCTCGGCGCCGAAGCCCCGAAACAGTCTTTCGAATTGTGGGACGACCTCCACCAGCAGCAGTGCGGTAACGCCGATACCGACCAGGATGACCGCGCTCGGGTAGTAGAGCGCCTTCTTGACCCGACCCTTGAGCGTTTCGGTCTTCTCGCGATAATTGGCCACCCGCTCGAGCATCTTGTCCAAGGCACCCGACTGCTCGCCGGCGGCGACCATGTTGACGAACATGCGATCAAAGCGGGAAGGATGCGTGGCCAAGGCCTCCGAAAAACTGGAGCCGGCGCTGATGTCGTTGGCCAGCGTCTCCACCAGGTTTCGCATCGCGGGATTCTTGAGCGTCTCGGCAACGGCCTTGCAGCCTTGGAGCAGCGGTACGCCGGCCCGGATCATGGTCGCCAGTTGCCGGGAGAAAAGCGTGATGTCACGGCCCTTGATTCGCCCCAGTCCGAGCATTCCGGTCTTGCGGGTGATGCGCTTGACGATGATCTTCTGACGCGTCAGCTCCTTGCGGACCTCGTCGATATCGCCGGCGATGAGCTCGCCGGAGACAGCCTCCCCACGCAGGTTCTTGCCGCGCCACTGCCAGCGGTGCATCACCATGCGGCGGGGCGCCTTGGGGGGCTTGGCTGGATTGCGGGGTGTCGCCATGATCGCATCCTGTTTAGTAAGTCACCGTCCTGTTTAGTAAGTCGCGTGTCAGTCGGTCGTCACGCGGTTGATCTCTTCGAGGCTGGTCAAGCCCTGAAGCACCTTGTCGAGTCCGCTCTGGCGCAACCCCCCATAGCCAGCGTTCCGCGCTGCGTGGGCCAGCTCAAGCGCGTGGCTGTCCGCCATGATCATCTGGCTCATCGCCTCGTTGACCGGTACGACTTCGTAGATCCCGATACGCCCCTTGTAGCCCAGCGTGCAGTGGTCGCATCCCACCGCGCGATAGAGCGTGGCGCCTGCCAACCTTTCGATGGAGACGCCCTCCTGGCGCAGCACCTCGGCGGGAATCTCCGCCGGTGCCTTGCAGCGCGGGCACAGCAGTCGCGCCAGGCGCTGGGCGATGATCAGAGACACCGAACTGGCGATGTTGAAGCTGGCGACGCCCATGTTGCGCAGGCGGGTCAGCGTCTCGGCGGCCGAGTTGGTATGTAGGGTCGAGAGCACCAGGTGGCCGGTCTGGGCAGCCTTGATCGCGATCTCCGCGGTCTCCAGGTCGCGGATCTCACCGACCATCACCACGTCCGGGTCCTGGCGCAGGAAGGCGCGTAATGCGCTGGCGAAATCGAGGCCGATACGCGGCTGCACGTTGACCTGATTGACACCGGGAACCTTGAGCTCCACCGGGTCTTCCGCGGTCGAGATGTTGCGCTCCTCGGTATTGAGCAGATGGATACCGGTGTAGAGCGTCACCGTCTTGCCGCTACCGGTGGGGCCGGTGACCAGGATCATGCCCTGGGGCTCGGCCAGAGCGGTCTCGAATAGCCGACGCTGATCGGGGGCGAAGCCCAGCGCGTCGATGCCGAAGCTGGCGGTCTCGGCATCCAGCAGACGCAGCACGACTTTTTCGCCGAAAACGGTGGGCAACGTGTTGACGCGGAAGTCCATGGTGCGCTTGGCATCCAGGCGGATCTTCATCGCACCATCCTGGGGCAGGCGGCGTTCGGAAATATCCAGGCGCGCCATCACCTTGAGCCTGGCCGCCAGGCGGGTGCGCAGGTTGAGCGGCGGCCGGGCGATCTCGATCAGCATGCCGTCGACCCGAAAACGGATCCGGTAGCTGGACTCGTAGGGCTCGAAGTGGATATCGGACGCGCCGCGATGGATGGCGTCGCGCAGGATCTTGTTGACGAAGCGGACCACCGGCTCGTCGTCGTCGCCGCCCCTGTCGAAGGCAGCGGCCTCGTTCTCCAGATCGGCTTCACCGGTATCCAGCGTCAGTGCCTCGCTGGCTTCACCCAGCGCTTCCAGCATGCCGGAGGTCTCCTGGTGCTGATAGCGCTTGGTCAGCGCGCGTTCCAACTGATCGAACGGCACCAGCACGCCTTCGATCGCGAGCCCGGTGGTGAATTGCAACTCGTCCAGTCCGGCCAACGTGGCGGGAAACGCCACCGCCACGGTCAGTCGGCGCTCGTCGCGGGCCAGCGGCAGTACCTGAAAGCGGCGCATGACCTTGTCCGCCACCGGCTCGACGACGGGTAGCTGATCCCAGTCGACCTGCGTCAGGTCCAGGAACGGCAAGCCGTACTCGCGGGCTGCCAGCACACCGGCCTGGCGGGCATCGATCCTGCCTTCTCTCACCAGGAATTCCAGCAGCGTCAACTGCTTCTCGGCGGCTTCGCGGAACGCCTGCTCGCAAGCCTCCGCGCTGATCAGCCCCTGCTCGACGAAGCGCTGGGCGAGTGCGCTTGGCGCGCGGGATGGCATGGCTTCCGGCATGAAAAGGCGCCCCCTGGATGACGACGTGAGCAGTGGAATCGAACGGCCAGCAAGTGGTTGGACGATCGACGATGACCGGCAATGTGGGGACCCTGAGGAGCGGGATTCATTGTCGGCATGGCTTGGCTATCGGCGAACCGCCGTTTTTCTTTAAGTATTCTTCGTGGACTGCCGATAAGCTGACTGTATTGTCACAAAAAGTAACCTTGTGTATCTTTGCGTGCATGCTGCGGGTAGCCGCGGGCGAGGCCATGAAAGGCCCGGGACTGGAAATCGGCAGCGAGCGGTATGCAAGGCAAGGGGACGTCCGGCGGGCGGCGCGAATGGCGCTAATCCCAACGGTTCAACATTGGCAAGGCAGGAAACCATGATGCAGCAGAACCCGAAAACACCCACCCGCCGGCAGGGCGGCTTCACCCTGATCGAACTCATGATCGTTGTCGCGATCATCGGCATCCTCGCCGCCATCGCGATCCCCCAGTATCAAGATTATGTCGCGAGATCCCAGGCTACGAGCGCGCTGGCGAGTATACGCGGTGTACAGACGGCCGCTGAAGAGGCTGTCATACGGGGGCGTAAACCGGTGCTGTCTGACAAAGGTGACACGGATGCTACAGACGAGGTTGACGTGGGGATTCGTTCCGATTCTTTAGATTTGGGAACCATCTCTCTTGATGCACCTGCAGACATGGCTAATGGAACTTACAATCTCGAAATGACTTTTGATCGTCAAGCCAACCCAGGGCTGAGTGCTACTAGCAAGAATAAGCTAGGTCTGTATCGCGACAAGGATGGGCGTTGGGAGTGCAAGGGCACGATCCCAGAGAAATTTCTGCCTCAAAATTGTAAGGAATCGTCTTAATCTTGGCCATGTAGGCCGGCTTCGCCGGCCTTGCTTTTTCTTCCCTCTTCAAACTTCCAGCTTCTCCCACTTCAGTAAAGCGCCTTCTCCTCCCCCACGACCTCTCGCAATACCTCCAGAAACAGCCGGTCCGCCTCCGAGTGCTCGCTCGGGTCTTCCGGGATGTGCACGCTGGTCGTATCCGAAATCTCGTTGGCGATGGTCGCCCAGGCCTTGGGGTCGTTGCTGCCATCCGAGTGACGCTTGGCGATGTCCAGCGAATTCTCGAGAATGCCGGGTTCCTGCAGCAGCTTCTTGATGAAGGCGCGCAGCTCCTGGATGACGCGGTTTTTCTGCATTTCCGAGGCGGAACTCATGGATGAATCTCCTTGGGTGGGCGGCGAGGGCGTGTCCGGGCTCGGCGTGCCGCCAAGCCTTCGTGCTCAGGCGTTTTGATGGCGCCACCATAGCATATCTCGCACCATCGCTAGCGCGCAGGGCTTGCCGAGCAAGGACGATGAACCACTCTGCCCTGAGTGGTTCCTGGTGATGGCTCGTGGAACCACGGGCGTATGCGGATAAAGCCGCATCATCCAGGAGAAAAGCGGGCAAAGCCGTGTCTTGCGCCTCGCGATGGCCTATCATCGCTGCGATTTACTCGCCGCGATGGGGGGAGGTCTCCATCGGGCGGAGGGGTCGGACTCGAGTGGACGGAACCGGGAGGAAGTCTTGCGAGACGCCAAGCCGATTTTCAAGATTCTGGCGCTGCTGTTGATCGTTTTGGCGCTGTTCATGTTGCCGCCGGTGATTCTGTTGGGGCTCGAGAACGATCCCGACCTGTGGGCGTTTCTCAAGTCGATGGCGGTTGTCGCGGTGGTCTCGGGTTCGCTGCTGGCCTGGACGTGGCAGACGGCGGTCGAGCTGAAGACGCGACACATGTTCATCCTGACCACCTCGAGCTGGGCGGTGATCAGCGCCTTTGCCAGCCTGCCGCTGGTGCTGGGGGCGCCGCAATTGTCGTTCACCGATGCGGTGTTCGAGTCGGTTTCCGCCATCACCACCACCGGATCCACCGTGCTCTCCGGCATCGATAATCTGTCCGACGGTCTCAAGCTGTGGCGCGGACTGATGCAGTGGCTGGGCGGGATCGGGATCATCGTGATGGCGATCGCGATTCTGCCGTTCCTGAAGGTCGGAGGCATGCGCCTGTTCCAGACGGAGTCCTCCGACTGGTCGGACAAGGTGCTGCCTCGGGCCGGCGGTATCGCCAAGGCGTCGACGATCATCTATCTCGGACTCACGCTGGCGGCGATCCTGAGCTATCGCCTGGCGGGCATGGGCACGCTGGACGCCATCGTCCATGCCATGAGTTCGGTCTCCACCGGTGGCTTCGCCAACTACGACGCCTCTTTCGGCATCTACCACGATCGCCCACTGATCCTGTGGCTGGGCTGTCTGTACATGCTGGGTGGGGCGTTGCCGTTCGTGCTCTACATCAGGCTGCTGCGCGACAGTCGCGGCGCGCTGTGGCAGGACCAGCAGGTGCGGGGGCTCGTCGGTCTGCTGTTCGTGGTGATCGCGACGCTGACGCTCTATCGGATCCTGGCCTTTTCCGATGAGCCCTTTCAGGCACTGACGGATGTCGCTTTCAATGTGATCTCGGTGGTGACGACCACCGGCTACGCCAGCGCCGACTACACCCAGTGGGGGCCGCTGGCGGTCACCACGTTCTTTTTCATCACCTTCGTCGGTGGTTGCAGCGGGTCGACCAGCGGTGGCATGAAGATCTTCCGGTTCCAGATCGGAGGGCTACTGCTGGCCAACCAGTTGCGTTATCTGGTGCATCCCAGTGGCGTGTTCGCCCAGCGCTACAACGGCCGGCCGCTCAACGACGAGGTCGTGCGCGCGGTCATCGCCTTCTCGTTCTTCTTCTTTCTCACCGTGGCGGTACTGGCGCTGGCGCTGGCCGCGCTGGGACTCGACATGGTGACCGCGATCACCGGGGCGGCCACCGCCCTGGCTAATGTCGGGCCGGGGCTGGGGAGCACCATCGGGCCCGCCGGCAACTTCGCCTCGCTGCCGGATGCCGCCAAATGGCTACTTTCCCTCGGCATGCTGATGGGGCGCCTCGAGATCCTCACGGTGCTGGTGCTGATGACGCCGTTCTTCTGGCGCAAGTAGCGGTATGGCGGGATGTCATCCGCTTCGCCGGTCGGTCGGGGTAAAGCGACGCTTTAGGCGTGGCAGCAGCCGGCGCTTCCACGTGCGCTGCAGGCTCGTCATCCAGGCCGGCTTGCGCCGCAGCCGTGCTTCCCGCGGTGTCAGCGCCTCGCCGGTCAGGCGGGTCTTGAACTTGAGTCCGCCGGCAATATCGCTGCGCTGCAGGGGGCGAAGCAGAAACCGGAGTAATCGTCCGCCGGGCAGGTAGAGCGCCGAAGCGAAATCGATCAGCACCACGCGACCGCGGCTCATGATGATGTTGGAGCCGGGCACGTACTCCAGCAGCAGCGCGAGCTTGCCGGCCTGGCCGATCACGTTGGGCGCGTGCGGCCAGTGACGTAGATGTTCCAGGATATGTGCTTCATGCCGCAGCAGCAGGCGCGCCGGGATAGCCATCCAGCTATCCGCATAGCGACCGTAATCCTTGCGGATTACCGGTCGGCCCGCGTGAAGGTCGAGATAGACATCGGCCTTGAGCAACCCGACGCCCTGCTGAAGGGTCGTTGGCGTGATCGGCGGCGCCGTTGGGAGCGTAGGCGATGGCGCGTGAGTTTCCGGCGGGGGCGCCTGCGGCGGCTGGATGGACGAATCGGCAGCGCCGGGTGCCGTGGCCGGCGGCACGGTAGCGGGGTCGATAGAAGCATTCATGGGTCGAGAATATGAATACGCTAATTAGCTGGCTAATTTTAAGTGTATTTTAAGGAAATTCTATCGCTCGCGCCAGCGATCGGTTGGTATTGGAGGAAACCATGCCGTCAACAGGAGAAGGGCGAGTTGACGAGAGGCGGCGGGGGCAAGCTGCCTTCGGTTCGGGAATCGCCATCGGCGGATGGCGGCAGTGAAGGATGGATGGTCCCGGACGATGCCGGGACGATGTGACGTTGGCGCCAGCGTCTCAGGCGTCGTGACGCTGGGCCTTGCCGGCCCGATTCAGGATCGGGTTGGCATATTGCAGTAGCCACCAGCGTCTTAGCGGCTCGGGGACGGCTGCCAGCTGGTTTCGGAAGTGCTCGCGATCTTCGGGGGTCACGCCGGTCAGATCCACCAGTTCCGGGGCCAACCCGGTTTCGGCCAGGGCGAGCTGATGGCTGGGGAAGGTTGGATAGTTCTCCAGCACCTGCCGGTCGATCTCGTCGGCCACCTCATCGGCGGTGCCGAAATCGGCCGACAGTGGCGTCCCGAACACCAGCTTGACCCGGCCCTTGTTGCCGGTGATACCGGAGACGATGGAGAAGATGTCCTCGAACTCCACCTTCTTATAGGTGCCATCGGTCTCCTTGGCGTGCAATTCGCGGGCCTTGTTGATTGCACAGGGGTCGTACTCGTAGCTGATCGATACAGGGACGATCTCGAGCTCGCGTATCGCGCTGCCGATGTTGCTATCGCCTTCTTCAAGACGTCGTGCCATGCAGAGCATCTTGACGATGGCGCTATCGGTTCGATCGACGCCGTCCTTGGCCCGCCCTTCGCGCTGAGCCAGCCACACCGAGTGGTTGTCATCGGTGATCGAGTGGCGAATGTAGCCCGAGAGCGATTGGTAGGCTGCCAGCATCGCCCGCTTGCCTTTGATCGAGCGCGGCACGATGAAACTCTTGTTGAGCCGCATCAGATCGGTGACGAAGGGCTTCTGCAGCAGATTGTCGCCGATAGCGATGCGGACAGTGTCGTGGCCTGCGAGATAAAGCGCATAGTTGACGAAGGCCGGGTCGAGGGCGATATCCCGGTGGTTGCCGATGAACAGGTAGGCCTGACCCGCATCCAGCCGCTCCAGGCCCTCGACATCGAATCCACGAGTCGTGCGGCTGATCATGTGCGCCATGTAGTCGGCGATGCGCAACTGGAGGTCACGTACGGTAGTGACGCCGCGCATCTCGCGCTGCAGCCGGAAGCTGGCGAGCATCCGCGCCAGCGGCGGGGCAAGGCGGGCCATCCGTGGCAGGCGGTAGCGAGTGATCGCGTCCAGCAGTTCGCTGTCATGGGCGAGGCGGGCCAGCACGGCCTCGACCTCTTCGTCGTGGTAGGGGCGAATGTCGGCGAACCGGTCGAGGTCGATCGCTGCCTCGGCGCTGTGTGGGTTGGCGGTCACGCCACCACTGCCGGTTCCGCTATTTTTGTCGGTATCGGGATGAAGCGTCATGGTGTCGGTGCTGCCGGATCGGCTTCGCCGCCCAGCCATTCGATCAGTTGGTCGACGAAAGTCGCCAGTGTTTGCGACATCAGCGCGAAGTCAGTTTCCAGAGACACGATCGGGTCGTCGCCGTCGTCACTCTGACTGGCTTCGTCCAGCAGGGCGTCGTCGAACTTGAGTGATTTGAGCGTCAGGTCGTCGTGCAGCATGACACGGAGTTGCCCTTCGCTGCCGAGGCTGAGCTGGCTCGCCTGACGGCCGTTCTCGAGCAGCGACTGGATCTCTTCGCTATCGAGGTCGACCTGGCGCGCGCGCAGGACGCCTTCGTCTTCGGCCGCGCGCAGCTCCACCTGGTCGCCGAGCATCAGGCTGGCGGGGCGGCTGGCGGGATCGCTCAGCCACTGGGTCATGCCGCGAGACGGCGGCGTCTTCGTCGCCAGTGGTGTCACCTTCAACGAGCCAAGCGTCTGGCGAAGCAGGTCCAGCACCTCCTCGGCGCGCTTGCGGCTGGAGGCATTGATGCCGATCAGGCGCTTGCGGGTGTCCCACCACAACTCGACGCGTTGCGTGCGGGTAAATGCCTGGGGCAGCAGCTCCTCCATGACCTGTTCCTTGAGCAACTGGCGTTCGCGGCGCGATAGCGGCTGGCCGTCGGCCTGCTCGCGCACCTCGCTGCGCTCGTTGACCTCATCGTTGACCACCGCCGCGGGCAACAGGCGTTCCTGGCGCAGCATCGACAGCAGTCGATGCCCCTGGATCTCATGGGCGCGCTGATCGCCGCGGCGGCCCGCCGGGGCACTCCAGCCGACCCGGCGCGCCTCGCGTGGAGAGACGGGGCGAAACGCGAATTCTGCCAGTGCGGTTTCCAGATCCTCCAATGGAAGAATCTCGACGTCATGGCAGCGATACAGATGACAGTGCTTGAACCACATGCGCCCGCTCCGTTTGAAAGGAGGCATATTATGTCGAAACGACCCAGGTGTTACCACCGAGGTCGATCGTTGATGTTTGCGCGACTGTTTCAAACGGGCGTATGTTTTGGACTGTGGGCTACGAGCAACAATTGATCGGGAAGAGAGCCAGCGTAAGCGCCGTCTTGCCGTTGCGGCGTCGACAACAGTCATCACGGAGGTTTGCATGGATTCACGTATCACGGTAACCGAGGTTCGCGTCCGGGGCTTTCATCTCGACGGCTACGGTCACGTCAATCACGCCCGTTATCTCGAATTCCTCGAGGAGGGGCGCTGGGCCTACGTCGATGCCCATCCGGAATTCGCCGACGGATTGGCTCGGGGCGTGGCGTTGGTTGCGGTCAATCTCAATATCGATTATCGCCGCGCAGCAGTCATGAACGACGACCTGAAGGTCGAAACCTGCCTGACTCGAGTCGGTGGTCGCAGCGGAGTCGTCGGGCATCGGATAACGCACATCGGCAGCGGTGAGCTGGTGGCGGCCGCGACGCTGACGTTCGTGCTGCTCGACCAGCAAAGCGGCCAGGTGGTCCCGATGGAGGGGGAGTGGGCAGAGCGATTGGAACCGTTGGTGGTCGACGCACCTGAAGGGAAGTAGAAAAGCCGGTCAAAGCACGTCAACGCCTGCCTTTAAAGCCCCTGAAATGGTATGATCCCGTGATTGTGCGGCCAAGTCACTTGGCTGCCTTGCCGGGGCTTTATTAACGCTGCCACGGCCGGACGCCGGTCGTGGCAGCGGTGCAAAGGATTTGACGACCCATGGGTGATATCGCCAGAGAAATTCTGCCAGTCAACATCGAAGATGAGCTCAAGCAGTCCTATCTGGACTATGCGATGAGCGTCATTATCGGACGCGCGCTTCCCGACGTCCGCGATGGCTTGAAGCCGGTCCACCGTCGCGTGCTCTACGCGATGCACGAACTCGGCAACGACTGGAACAAGCCATACAAGAAGTCGGCGCGCGTCGTCGGCGACGTGATCGGTAAATATCACCCCCACGGCGACAGTGCGGTCTACGACACCATCGTGCGCATGGCGCAGCATTTCTCGATGCGCCATGTACTGGTCGACGGCCAGGGCAACTTCGGTTCCATCGATGGCGATAACGCCGCGGCGATGCGTTATACCGAAGTGCGCATGGCGCGTCTCTCCCACGAACTGCTGGCGGATCTCGAGAAGGACACCGTCGACTGGGTCGACAACTACGATGGCACCGAACGGATCCCCGAAGTGTTGCCGACCAAGGTGCCGAACCTGCTGATCAACGGCGCTTCCGGTATTGCGGTCGGCATGGCGACGAACATTCCGCCTCACAACATGGTGGAAGTGATCAACGGCTGTCTGGCATTGATAGATGATTACACCCTGACGGTCGATGACCTGATGGAGTACATCCCCGGCCCCGATTTTCCCACCGCCGGCATCATCAACGGCCGTGCTGGCATTCTCGAGGCGTATCGCACCGGCCGCGGCCGCATCTACGTGCGTGCCAAGCATACCGTCGAGTTCGACAAGAAGAGCGGCCGCGACCATATCGTCATTACCGAGCTGCCCTATCAGGTCAACAAGGCGCGGCTAATCGAGAAGATCGCCGAACTGGTCAAGGAGAAGCGGGTCGAGGGTATCGCCGAGCTGCGTGACGAGTCCGACAAGGAAGGGCTGCGCGTGGTCATCGAGATCAAGCGCGGTGAATCGGGCGATGTCGTCGTCAATAACCTGTTCGCGCACACGCAACTCGAGAACGTGTTCGGGATCAACATCGTCGCGCTGGATGACGGTCAACCCAGGACGCTCAACCTCAAGCAACTGCTAGAAGCCTTCGTCCGCCACCGGCGTGAAGTCGTTACTCGTCGCACGCTGTACGAACTCCGCAAGGCTCGCGAACGTGGTCATCTGCTCGAAGGCCTGACGGTCGCGATCTCCAACATCGATGAAGTGATCGAACTGATCAAGGCGTCGCCCAATGCCGCCGAAGCCAAAGACAAGCTTCTCGCTCGCGATTGGCAGCCAGGCCAGGTTACCGGCATGCTCGAGCGTGCCGGGGCGACCTCGTGCAAGCCGGAAGATCTTGAAGAGGGTTACGGACTATCCGACGATAGCGCCCTGTACCGGCTATCTCCGGCGCAGGCCCAGGCGATCCTCGAGCTGCGTCTGCATCGTCTGACCGGTCTCGAGACCGAGAAGCTGCTCGACGAGTATTTGGGCATTCTCGAGAAGATCGCCGAGCTCAACCATATTCTGGCCTCGCCGGATCGCCTGCTCGAGGTCATCCGTGAGGAGCTGGAAGCGATCCGCGATCAGTATGGCAACGAGCGCAAGACGGAGATTCACACCAGTCGTCTCGATCTCTCCATGGAAGATCTGATTGCCGAGGAAGACATGGTGGTCACGCTTTCCCGTGGCGGCTACGCCAAGACCCAGCCGATCACCGACTATCAGGCGCAGAAGCGGGGCGGGCGCGGCAAGTCGGCGACCAGCATGAAGGACGAGGACGTCATCGAGCATCTGGTGGTGGCCTCGACCCACGACACCATGCTGCTGTTCTCCAACCGCGGCAAGGTCTACTGGCTCAAGACCTACGAAATGCCCAACGCCAGCCGTGGTTCGCGGGGCAAGCCGCTGGTCAACCTGCTGCCGCTGGATGCCGGCGAGTCGATCAACGCCATTCTGCCGGTGCGGGACTACAACCCCGACAGCTACATCTTCTTCGCCACTGCCAGCGGCACGGTCAAGCGCACCTCGCTGGACCAGTTCTCCCGGCCGCGCAGCGTAGGGCTGATCGCTATCGATATCGACGAGGGTGATCGCCTCGTCGGCGCCGCGATCACCTCTGGGTCGGATCACGTCATGCTGTTGTCATCCAATGGCAAGGCGATCCGCTTCGAAGAGGGCAACGTGCGTTCGATGGGCCGAACCGCGCGCGGTGTGCGCGGCATGCGGCTGTTGGATGGTGCCGAAGTGATCAGCTTGATCATCCCGCAGAGCCAGACCATCGATGCGGATGCTGACGCCGATGACCAGGCCGATGCGGAGAACGACGCCGGCAATGGCAACGACGAGCAGATCTATATCCTGACCGCGTCGGAAAACGGCTACGGCAAACGCACCCGGCTTGAGGAGTTCCCGATCCGGGGGCGCGGCGGCCAGGGTGTGATCGCGATGCAGACCACGGCGCGCAACGGTGCGTTGGTGGCGGCGATGCAGGTGCGTTCGAGCGACGAGATGATGCTGATCACCGATCGCGGTACGCTGGTCCGCACCCGGGTCGCCGAAGTCTCGATCAGCTCGCGCAACACCCAGGGCGTAACGTTGATCCGCACCGGCGACGACGAGCGCCTGGTCAAGACGGTGCGTGTCGACGAGCCCCAAGAGGACGAACTGACCGAGGGTGAGCTGGCCGAGGATGGTGTCGTCGAAGGCGGCGAGGCCGATTCCAGCGCCGATGCTGATTCAAATGTCGACGGGAAGGTCGATGACGCTTCCGGCGACGAATCGAACGACGGCAAGACGGAAGACCAGTGAGCGAGGTCCGCTCCGTGCGATCGTGCCCGGAGCGGTCGATAGTAGCGCTTTCGGCAGTGGTTGGTTGTCGGTGATGGCCGTCCTTGGCAGCCACTGTGGGTAGCAATGATTCAGATCCAGGAACCCAGGCAATGACACGTCTGCACAACTTCTGTGCTGGTCCGGCGGCGATGCCGTCCGCCGTTTTGGAGCGCGCCCGCGAGGAGATGCTCGACTACCGAGGACAGGGTCTTTCGGTGATGGAGATGAGCCACCGCAGCCCGACGTTCGAGGCGATCGCGGCCCAGGCCGAACGGGATCTGCGCGACCTGCTGGCGATCCCCGACAACTACCGCGTGCTGTTCATGCAGGGCGGCGCCACTATGCAGTTCGCCTGCGTACCGCTCAATCTGCTGGGGCAGGGTGGTACCCCCAACTATCTGGATACCGGGATCTGGTCCGCCAAGGCGATCAAGGAGGCGAGCCATCTCGCCGGCGCGCACGTTGCGGGCTCGACGCAGGGCAATGGTTACGTCCATGTGCCGCGCCCGGACGAGATCGCACTCTCGACCGATGCCGCCTACCTGCATTACTGCCACAACGAGACCATCGGTGGCCTGGCTTACGATTACGTGCCAGAGGTGGACGTGCCCCTGGTCTGCGATATGTCATCGTCGATCCTCTCCGCACCGTTTGACGTCAGCCGGTATGGGGTCATCTACGCCGGGGCTCAGAAAAACATCGGACCCGCCGGGATCACCGTCGTCATCGTTCGTGACGACCTGCTGGAACGCGCCTTGCCGCAGACACCGTCGCTGCTGGGCTGGAAGGTGTATGCCGACAACGGCTCCATGATCAATACGCCCCCGACCTATGCCTGGTATCTGGCTGGCCTGGTGTTCCAGTGGCTCAAGCAGGACGTTGGCGGCCTGGCCGAGATGGAGGCGATCAACCGACGTAAGTGCGAAGCGCTCTACGCGACGATCGACGCTAGCGATTTCTACGCCAATCCCATCGATCCGATCAACCGCTCGATCATGAACGTGCCATTCACCCTGGCCGACGAAGCGCTGAATTCGACGTTCCTCGAGGAAGCGGAGTCGGAAGGGCTGCTGAATCTCAAGGGGCATCGCAGCGTCGGCGGCATGCGGGCCAGCCTCTACAACGCCGTCAGCGAAGCCGACGTACAGGCGTTGGTCACTTTCATGCGGGATTTCGAGCGCCGCCGCGGTTGATGAGCGGAGCTTCACACAACGACATCACCATACAGCCATCAGGATACGGTCATGAGTGACTCCTCGAATTCGCCGCTGGACCTGGCTGCGCTTCGGCAGCGCATCGACACCATCGACAGCGAACTGATGCGCCTGATCAGCGAGCGTGCCGAGTGCGCCGCCCAGGTGGCTCATGTCAAGACTGCGGACGACCCCGATGCCGTCTTCTATCGCCCGGAGCGCGAGGCGCAGGTGCTGCGCCGGGTGATGGAGGAGAACCCCGGGCCGCTTCACCGCGAGGAGATGGCCAGGCTCTTCCGCGAGATCATGTCCGCCTGTCTGGCGCTGGAAAGGCCGATCAAGGTCGCGTACCTGGGACCGGAAGGCACATTCACCCAGCAGGCGGCGCTCAAGCATTTCGGCCACAGCGCCATCAGCTTGCCCATGGCGGCCATCGACGAAGTGTTCCGTGAAGTCGAGGCGGGCGCGGTCAACTACGGTGTGGTGCCGGTGGAAAATTCCACCGAGGGTATCGTCAACAACACGTTGGACTCGTTCATGGATTCCGGCCTGCACATCAGCGGGGAGGTGGTGTTGCGTATCCACCACCATTTGTTGATGTCGAGCATCACACGGCAGGACAAGATATCCCGGATCTACTCGCATCCACAGTCCTTCGCCCAGTGTCGCAAATGGCTGGATGCCCACTATCCGCACGCCGAGCGCGTCGCGGTGTCTTCCAACGCCGAGGCGGCGCGGCTGGTCAAGACCGAATGGCACAGCGCGGCGATCGCCGGCGACATGGCGGCGCAGCTCTACGGGCTCGAGTACGTCGCGGAAAAGATCGAGGACCGTCCTGACAACTCCACGCGATTCTTGATCATCGGCAACGAGTCGGTGCCGCCGTCGGGTACCGATAAGACCTCGGTGGTGGTCGCTATGCGCAACGAGCCTGGTGCGTTGCATGCACTGCTCGAGCCATTTCATCGCTACCAAGTCGACATGACTCGTCTCGAGACGCGCCCGTCGCGCACCGGTGCGTGGAACTACGTGTTCTTCATCGACTTCAAGGGGCATGTCGACCAGCCCGGGATCGTGAGTGTGCTCGAGGAGGTACGTGGCCGCGCGCAGGACATGAAAGTGCTGGGTTCCTACCCGGTGGGCGTGCTTTAAGATGCGGGTGGGCGAGACATCGCCGGTGGATCCTGCGGTGTTGATCGTGGGGTTGGGAATGATCGGCGGTTCGTTGGCCGCTGCGCTCAAGTCCAGCGGCTATACCGGGCGGATCCTGGCCTGCGACCCCGACGTCGAGGAGATCGACACTGGCCTCGAGATGGGAGTGATCGACGACGGGGGCAGCGATCTCGCGGCGTTGGTCGTCCAGAGTGGCCTCGTCATAGTGGCGGTACCGGTCCTGGCCATGCGTCGGGTTTTCGAGCAGTTGGTTCCGGTCCTCGGCGATCGTGTGCTGACCGATGTCGGTAGTACCAAGCGCTGCGTCTGCGAGGCGGCGAGGGAAGCCTTCGGTCATCTGCCGGTCAATTTCGTTCCGGGCCACCCCGTCGCCGGTTCCGAGAAGAGCGGGGTGGCCGCGGCCAATCCGGCGCTCTACCGTCATCACAAGGTCATCCTGACGCCGGAGTCTGACACCACGCCGACGGCCGTCGCCATGGTGCGGGCGCTCTGGCAGCGCTGTGGTGCGGAAGTGCTCGAAATGCCGGTGGACCGGCACGATCAGGTGCTGGCGCGGACCAGTCATCTGCCGCACCTGCTGGCGTTCTCGCTGGTCGACACGCTGGCCCGCCAGGACGAGCGGTTGGAGATATTCCGCTACGCCGCTGGCGGGTTTCGAGATTTCACCCGAATCGCCGGTAGCGATCCGGTGATGTGGCACGATATCTTCACCGCCAACCGCGATGCGCTGCTGAGTGCGCTGGATGATTTCGAGACCGGCCTGGCGCGACTGCGAGCGGCCGTCGAGCAGGGCGACAGCGACGCCATGCTGGGCACGTTCGATCGCGCCAGTCACGCCAGGCACTATTTTGAAACGCTGTTGAATCAGACGAGTTATCAGACCATGGAAGCACGACAGGTTCAGTACCGGGTGTCGCCCGGCGGTTCGGTCAATGGCCGGATTCGCGTTCCCGGCGACAAGTCCATCTCCCACCGCTCGATCATGCTCGGCGCACTGGCCAATGGCGTCACCGAGGTCAAGGGCTTCCTCGAGGGAGAGGATAGCCTGGCGACGCTACAGGCATTCCGCGACATGGGGGTCGCCATCGAAGGGCCGCACCAGGGGCGGGTGACGATCCACGGCGTGGGCCTGCACGGGCTGAAAAAGCCGGCCGGTCCGATCTACGTGGGGAACTCCGGCACTGCCATGCGGCTCTTTGCCGGCTTGCTGGCGGGACAGGCCTTCGATACCGAGTTGACCGGCGACGCCTCGCTGACCAAGCGTCCCATGGCACGGGTCGCCGACCCGTTGCGGCTGATGGGGGCGAGGATCGATACCGCGGAAGGAGGGCGTCCGCCGCTTCGGATCCACGGAGGTCAGTCGCTGAAAGGCATCCACTACGACATGCCGATGGCCAGCGCCCAGGTCAAGTCCTGCCTGTTGCTGGCGGGGCTCTACGCCGAGGGCGAAACCCGCGTGCGCGAGCCGGCCCCCACCCGGGACCATACCGAGCGCATGCTCAACGGCTTCGGCTACAAGGTCGACCGCGATGGCGACCTGGCGACGTTGCAGGGTGGCGGGGCGTTGACCAGTGCGCCGATCGACGTGCCCTCCGATATCTCCTCCGCCACTTTCTTCCTGGTGGCGGCAGCGATCACGCCGGGTTCCGATCTGGTGCTCGAGCATGTCGGCGTCAACCCGACGCGAATCGGGGTGATCAATATCCTCAAGGCAATGGGTGCCGATCTGCGCCTGGAAAATCCGCGCGAAGTCGGCGGGGAGCCGGTCGCGGATCTGCATATCCGCTATGCCCCGTTGAAGGGGATCGACATTCCCGTCGATCAGGTGCCGCTGGCGATCGACGAGTTCCCGGCACTGTTCGTTGCCGCGGCCAACGCCGAGGGCACGACCCGGCTGCGCGGGGCCGAGGAACTGCGGGTCAAGGAGTCCGACCGCATCCAGGCGATGGCCGATGGTCTCGATATTCTTGGCGTCGAGACCGCCGTCTACGATGACGGTATCGACGTGGTTGGCAATGTCAGCGAGGGGCCGAATTATCAGGGCGGGCAAGTGGACAGTCTCGGCGATCATCGCATCGCCATGGCCTTCACCATCGCCGCCTTGCGGGCCGGCGGACCGGTATGGATCGACGACTGCGCCAACGTGGCGACGTCGTTTCCCGGTTTCGTCGCTCTGGCCAACAAGGTGGGGCTTGAACTAGCGGAGGTGTCGGCATGATGACAGTGGCGCCGGTTCTGACCATTGATGGCCCGGGCGGGGCCGGAAAAGGAACGATCAGCCGCATGATCGCCGAGCACGTAGGCTGGCACCTGCTGGACTCCGGCGCCCTCTATCGTTTGACGGCGCTGTCGGCGATACGCAATGGAGTGGCCGTCGACGATGCTCAGGCGCTTTCCTTGCAGGCGCAGAACCTCGACGTGGTGTTCGTCGTCGAGGAGGGGGTAATGCAGATCCTGCTGGAAAGCGACGACGTAACCACG
Organism: Salinicola corii; assembly: GCF_008298015.1. Lineage (GTDB taxonomy): Bacteria > Pseudomonadota > Gammaproteobacteria > Pseudomonadales > Halomonadaceae > Salinicola > Salinicola corii. Next base: position 825,976 of record NZ_VTPX01000001.1, read on the forward strand.
GCGATTCGCAGTGAAAGCGTCGGCAATGCGGCGTCTCAGGTGGCGGCGCTGCCGCCGGTCCGCGCCGCGCTGCTCCAGCGTCAGCGCGATTTCTGCAAGACGCCGGGGCTGGTCGCCGATGGACGTGACATGGGGACCGTGGTCTTCCCCGATGCACCGCTCAAGATCTATCTCACCGCCTCCGCCGAGGAGCGGGCGCGCCGGCGTCTGCTGCAATTGCAGCAGGCGGGAGAAGATGCTAGACTCTCGACCCTTTTGGAAGAAATCCAAGCGCGCGACGCGCGCGATATGCAGCGTTCGGTGGCCCCGCTCAAGCCCGCTGAAGATGCGGTCGAGCTGGACACGACGCAGCTGGATATACCGGAAGTCGTGGAGCGTATCGAAGCGCTGCTCGCCGAACGAAAGCTGGCCTGAAGCCTACCCGGTCTCAGGTCAGCTCTCCGGCAGAAGCCGACGACGCACTTCCGCTCCCGGGGCCCCTGGCAAGATGTCATGACGTGCAACGACCCGACTGAAAAGTCGCTGCAGGTCGAACCAGCGCCAACATCCCCAGGGATATGTCGATAAGGCCCGTGCTCGCTGGTGGTACGGAGGAAGACGGTTTGGCCGTCATCAACGTTGATCACGTAGGAATCACATGAGCGAAAGCTTTGCTGAGTTGTTTGAACAGTCTCTCCAGGACATCAACATGGAACCCGGTGCCATCGTCATGGCGACTGTGGTTGATATCGAAGGCGACTGGATCACCGTCAACGCCGGTCTGAAGTCCGAGGGGCAGATCCCCGCGGCGCAGTTCCGTGACGACAATGGCGAAATGACCATTGCTGTCGGTGACGAAGTCAAGGTTGCGCTGGAAGCCGTCGAAGACGGTTTCGGCGAGACCCGCCTGTCACGCGAGAAGGCCAAGCGTGCCGAAGCGTGGAAGGAACTGGAAGCGGCCTTCGAGAAGGACGAGATCGTCAAGGGCGTGATCAACGGCAAGGTCAAGGGCGGCTTTACCGTCGACGTCTCCTCCATCCGCGCCTTCCTGCCGGGCTCGCTGGTCGATGTGCGTCCGGTACGCGATACCGCGCACCTGGAGCACAAAGAGCTGGACTTCAAGGTCATCAAGCTCGACCCGAAACGCAACAACGTCGTCGTTTCCCGCCGTGCCGTTCTCGAAGCCGAGAACAGTGCCGAGCGCGAGGCACTGCTGGCGACCCTGCAGGAAGGCCAGCAGATCAACGGTATCGTCAAGAACCTCACCGACTACGGCGCGTTCGTCGACCTCGGTGGCGTCGACGGCCTGCTGCACATCACCGACATGGCCTGGAAGCGGATCAAGCATCCGAGCGAGATCGTGGCTGTCGGCGACGAGATCAACGTCAAGGTCCTCAAGTTCGATCGCGAGCGCAACCGCGTTTCTCTGGGCCTGAAGCAACTGGGTGAAGATCCGTGGGTCAACATCGTCGACCGTTATCCGGAAGGCATGAAGGTCAACGCCCGCGTCACCAATCTGACCGACTACGGCTGCTTTGCCGAGCTGGAAGAGGGTGTCGAAGGTCTGGTTCACGTCTCTGAAATGGACTGGACCAACAAGAACATCCATCCGTCCAAGGTGGTTCAGGTCGGTGACGAAGTCGAAGTCATGATTCTCGACATCGACGAAGAGCGTCGTCGTATCTCCCTGGGTATCAAGCAGTGCACCACCAACCCATGGGAAGACTTCAGCGGCCGCTACAACAAGGGCGACCGTGTTGCCGGCACCATCAAGTCGATCACCGATTTCGGTATCTTCATCGGCCTGGAAGGCGGCATCGACGGTCTGGTTCACCTCTCGGACATCTCCTGGAGCGAGACCGGCGAAGAAGCCGTTCGTCAGTTCAAGAAGGGCGATGAAGCGGAAGCGGTCATCCTGTCGATCGATCCGGAACGTGAGCGCATCTCGCTGGGTATCAAGCAGCTCGAGTCCGATCCGGTCTCCGAGTTCCTGGCTGTCAACGACAAGGGTGCCGTGGTCACTGGCCGCATCATCGAAGTCGATGCCAAGGAAGCCCACGTCGAGCTGGCGACTGACGTCGTGGCCGTGCTCAAGGCGTCCGAGATCAGCGCCGATCGTGTCGAAGACGCCCGCAACGTGCTGAACGAAGGCGATAGCGTCGAAGCCAAGATCGTCAACGTGGATCGCAAGAGCCGCGTCATCAACCTCTCCATCAAAGCCAAGGATCAGGTCGATACGCGTCGCAACATGGGTAAACTGCGCGATCAGGATGTCGAGCCCAACGGCCCGACCACCATCGGTGATCTGATCAAGCAGCAGATGGGTCAGGACTGATTCATCGAATCCGGTCCCTGCCGAACAAAACAGCGCCTACGGGCGCTGTTTTTTTTGGTGCCGCTGTTCAGCGGCCGCGCTCGCTGCTGGCAACGCGCGGAAGATCGACGGGAAACTGGCGTCGGTGCCGAGATCAGCGGCCGAACCAGGTCCGGAAGCGCGGCGACGAAGGGGGCGTCTGATGGGTGACGGAAAGGTGTCGGGCCGCTTGCCCCAGCGGAGCGCCGATGGCCTGGAGATGATGTCGGCAGAGGCGCTGATCGAGGGCGCCGGGGCACTGCGCCATCAACAGGCCGCAGTGATAGATCGCCTCTTCGAGCGGGGCGTGGACGGGCTTGAACGGTGAGGCGCTGCGGCGGCAGCGTTGCAGTTCGCCCAGCAGCATCTGCAGGGTCTGTGCGTCCAGCCAGCAGCGGCTGCGTTCATCGCTCCGGGCCATGACCGAGCTTTCGATGGCCTGGAAGGAGACCTGAAGAAAGACGCAGGTGTAGTAGAGCTGGGAGCGTTCGGAGGTCATCGTCGTTATCGCTTTTTGATGAGATCGATTCCCATTCTCTATCCGGCCGGTCAGGCTGTCAAAGGACTTTGCCTGGCGATCTAGCCGTCTCGGCTTGAACTTTCCAGTGCATTGAGTACGCCACGCAGAATCGAAAGTTCCTTGCGACTGGGCTCGGCGCGGGTGAACAGTGCGCGAAGGTGAGCCTCGGTCCTGGCGTGGGGCTGCGTCAGAAACCCGGCGCTATCCAAGGCACGGTGCAGGTGGGCGTAGAAGTGGTCCAGTTGCTCCATCGTCGGATAAGGGCCATTGGCTTTGGGCATCTGCTGTGCCTCCCCCTGGATACGGGAGTGGCGGAACGCCTCGTAGGCCACGATCTGCACGGCCTGGGAGAGGTTGAGCACGCCATAGTCCGGGTTGGCAGGGATGTTCAGCTGATGCGTGCAGTGGCCGATCTCCTCGTTGGTCAATCCATATCGCTCCCGCCCGAAAACGATGGCGACCGGCCCCTCCGGCAGGCGGCGCCACAGTTCGGCGGCCATCTGATCCGGTTGATGGTAGCAGGGCAGTGGCAGGCTGCGCAGTCGGGCGCTGGCGCCGATGACCTGTACGCAGTCGCCAATCGCCGCCGACAGGGAGTCGACGACACGACAACCCTCGATGAGATCGGCAGCGCCAGCGGCAAGGCGGGTGGCCTCCTCATCGGGAAACTGGCGTGGTGCGACCAGGACCAGATCGCTCAGGCCCATGGTCTTCATCGCGCGCGCGCTGGCACCGATATTGCCGGGGTGGAACGTCTGGACGAGAACGATGCGAATGCGATCCAGCATGCGCGAAAAACTCCTGCGGGCAATAATCCATGGTGTCGTCGGCAATGCTCCCGGGCGAGCCGAAGGCCCAGCCGACTCGGCAACAAAAAAGCCCCGCCAGAAGGCGGGGCTTTCCATGATACCTGAAAGGATCAGGCGATGGCGGGGCGATGATTACATCATGCCGCCCATGCCACCCATGCCGCCCATGTCCGGAGCGCCGCCACCTGCCGGTGCGTCTTCCGGGTCTTCGGCCACCATGGCTTCGGTGGTGATCATCAGGCCAGCGACGGATGCCGCGGACTGCAGTGCGGTGCGCGTCACCTTGGCCGGATCGAGGACACCCATTTCGAACAGGTCGCCGTATTCGCCGGTCTGCGCGTTGTAGCCGAAGTTGCCTTCGCCTTCTTTGACGCGGTTGACGATGACGGAGGCCTCTTCGCCTGCGTTGGTGACGATCTGACGCAGCGGGGATTCCATGGCGCGAAGCGCGATGGCGATACCGTGAGTCTGGTCTTCGTTGTCACCGGTTAGGCCCTGGATCAGGGTCAGGACGCGAACCATGGCGGTACCGCCACCAGGCACGACGCCTTCCTCGACCGCCGCGCGAGTGGAGTGCAGCGCGTCTTCGACGCGAGCTTTCTTCTCCTTCATCTCGAACTCAGTAGCCGCACCGACGCGGATCACGGCAACGCCACCGGCCAGCTTGGCGACGCGTTCCTGCAGTTTCTCGCGATCGTAGTCGGAAGAGGTCTCTTCGATCTGGGCGCGGATCTGTGCGACACGCGATTCGATGTCGGACTCGACGCCGGCACCATCGATGATGGTGGTGTTCTCCTTGGACATGGTGATGCGCTTGGCGCTGCCCAGGTGGTCGAGGTTGGCCTGCTCGAGGCTCAGGCCGACTTCTTCGGAGATAACGGTGCCGCCGGTCAGGATCGCGATGTCCTGCAGCATGGCCTTGCGACGATCACCGAAGCCGGGTGCCTTGGCCGCAGCCACCTTGACGATGCCGCGCATGTTGTTGACGACCAGAGTCGCCAGCGCTTCGCCTTCGATGTCTTCGGCGATGATCGCCAGCGGCTTGCCGGCCTTGGCGACGGCTTCCAGTACCGGGAGCAGTTCGCGGATGTTCGAGACTTTCTTGTCGACCAGCAGGAGGTAAGGGTCTTCGAGCTCGACCGCCATGGTGTCCTGGTTGGTCACGAAGTACGGGGAGAGATAACCACGATCGAACTGCATCCCCTCGACGACTTCCAGTTCGTCTTCGAAGCCACGACCTTCGTCGACGGTGATGACGCCTTCCTTGCCGACTTTCTCCATCGCTTCGGCGATGATCTCACCGATGCGCGCATCGCCGTTGGCGGAGATGGTTCCGACCTGAGCGATCGCCTTGGCGTCGGTGCAAGGTACGGAAAGCGCCTGGATATGCTTTACGGCCTCGATGACGGCCTTGTCGATGCCGCGCTTGAGATCCATCGGGTTCATGCCGGCAGCGACGCCTTTCAGGCCTTCGTTGACGATGGATTGGGCCAGGACGGTGGCGGTAGTGGTACCGTCACCCGCGGCATCGGAGGTCTTGGAGGCGACTTCCTTGACCATCTGAGCGCCCATGTTCTCGAACTTGTCCTTCAGTTCGATTTCCTTGGCCACGGAAACGCCGTCTTTGGTGACGGTCGGCGAGCCGAAGGATTTTTCCAGTACGACGTTACGACCTTTCGGCCCGAGCGTCGCCTTGACCGCGTCGGCGAGAACGTTGACGCCACGTGCCATGCGCTTGCGAGCATCATCAGAGAACTTGACTTGTTTAGCTGCCATTGTTCGATCTTCCTAATGTAATACGTGAAATCGTGATGAATCGTCGAGCTTCGGCCGATCAGCCTTCGACGACGGCCAGAATGTCGCTTTCGCTCATGATCAGGACTTCTTCACCGTCGACCTTCTGTTTTTCGACGCCGAAGCCCTCCTTGAAAATCACGGTATCGCCAACCTTGACGTCCAGTGCGCGAACTTCGCCGCTCTCGAGGATACGGCCGTTGCCCACTGCCAGGACTTCACCGCGTGTCGGCTTTTCCTGGGCACTGCCCGGAAGCACGATGCCGCCAGCAGTTTTCTGCTCTTCTTCTTTGCGACGTACGATGACGCGATCGTGCAAGGGACGGATTTTCATTGCTCACGTTCTCCTGATGGTTGCATGTTACAAATGCACGTTCCCACATGAGCCAGGCTCAAGGGGCGAAGGCTTGCGCCTCCCGGTTAATGGGCCTGACGGCCTAAAGCTGTCGCTGCTGCCTTGATTGGGTCTGGCCAGCCGGTTTCAAGGGGCAGCCTGAAAATTTTATCGTCGGGTGGCGGCAATCAATGCTCGGCGCTTCATTGGTCCTTGCCGAGATACTCTCCTTCGATGGGGCTGGCATCATCGCCGGCTCGACCGCCGCTGGCGGCGTTTTCCGAATCTCTTCGATGGATATTCCAGTCCCCGGGGATTTCAGTACCTTTCGAGCCAGCACTTCTGCCGCCTCGGCCGGACCAGCGACGCAACAGCTGGCCGCTGCCGGGGATCAGGCATATTAGACCTACGATATCGGAAAGAAAACCGGGTGCTATCAACAGGATGCCTGCAAATACGAACGAGGCACCCGCCATGATTTCGTCCGAGGGGATTTCACCGGCTGCCACGCGGGCACGAGCTCTCTGAAACGTGAGCAAGCTCTCGCGGCGAATGAGGTGAATACCGAGGGCGCCACTGACGAAAATCCACAACAGACTGACCAGCAGGCCTAGCCTGGCTCCCAGCGTAAAGAGTACGGCGAAGTCCGCTATCGCGAATAGGGCGATGAGGATGAGCAGGGGCATGGTGTCTCCGTCGTTGGCGCTGCCTGATTAGGCAAGATGGAGACTAACGAGGGAATTGCAAGCATGCGCCACCCCGAGGCCAGCGAGAAGCCGGCCCCGGAGCCGAGATCATAACGTCGCGTTCTCGGAGAGGTTGGCCACCGTGGCTTCGCCGATGCCATCGACGCGAGTCAGGTCTTCCAGGCTTTTGTAGTCGCCGTTGGCTTTCCGGTCGTCGACGATCGCCTGCGCCTTGACCGCGCCGATGCCGGGAAGCGTCGTCAATATCTCGACCGACGCTTCGTTGATATTGACGGGGGTATCCTGGGCAAGCACGGGGAGGGTGGTGAAGCTGAGTAGCGAGAACAGTGCGGCATGGATCAATGTCTTCATGGGGCTCTCTCGTAGAAGCGGGTGAATGAAAGCCGGTGTCGTTCCAGGCCGGCCGTCATTACTTTGTATCGACGCGGCTTCACGATTTTTTATCGGAAAAAAGCGATCATTCTTGTCAGTCAATTTCTACTCAATCTGGCTAAAGTAGCTGGAACGGATATGACAAGAGCGTCCTATCCAACGCCGTGTCAGGTATACTCCCGCACGAATTCGACTGCTGGAGACGACTCATGCCCGCCCCGGAATCGCCGCTCATCATTGCGCTCGACTACGCTGATCTGGGCGCGGCGCTGCAACTGGCCGACGCGCTCGATCCTGCCCGTTGCCGCGTCAAGGTCGGCAAGGAGTTGTTCACCCGTGTAGGGCCCGTGGCCGTCGAGGCGTTGCATCGGCGGGGCTTCCAGGTCTTCCTGGACCTGAAGTTTCACGACATCCCCAATACTGTCGCCGGTGCGGTGGAAGCCGCCGCGGACCAGGGCGTGTGGATGGTCAACGTGCACGCTTCCGGCGGTCGCCGAATGATGGAAGCGAGCGCCGAGCGATTGGCGAAACGCGGGCTCGAGACACATCTCATCGCGGTCACCGTGCTGACCAGCATGGCGGACGGCGAACTGCAGGAAACCGGTGTCTCCGGCAGCGCCCTGGCTCAAGTCGAGCGTCTGGCCACGCTAACCCTGGAAAGCGGACTGGACGGCGTCGTCTGCTCGGCGCGCGAAAGCGCCCGGCTGCGCGAGCTGTGTGGGGCGGGGTTTCTCAGGGTGACACCGGGGATACGCCCCGCCAGCGCGGGGCAGGGAGACCAGCGGCGGGTGATGACCCCCGACGCAGCGATGGCGGCCGGCAGTACGCACCTGGTCATTGGTCGAGCGGTGACCCAGGCGGCCGATCCCATGGCGGCACTGGCTGACATCGAGCGCACCTTGGCACGCAGGTCGTGATTATTCGCCTTCCAGGCCCGTTACCGGCTTGCTCGTGCCCCAACTGCGGCAACGGGGACATTGCCAGTGCAGTTGTTCGGCGCCGAAGCCGCAGCGCTGACAACGGTGCCTTGGCCGGATGCTCAGTAACTGCTGGGTGTGCTGCTTGAGAAGTTCCAGCCGGTCCCTTTCCGCAGGATCGCTATCGTCCAGATAGAGATCCATCAGATAGTCGACGCCACGCAGGCTGGGGTGGTCGCGCAACTGGTCGCTGACGAACGCGCAGGCGATATCCGTGCCCTGACGATGTCTCAGCGTATCCGCGGCCATCATGACGACCGAAGTCTGCGGGTCGTGTTGCAACTGTTTCTCCAGGAATTGCCACCAACCGTCGTCGTCATCGAGCAACCGATAGGCATTTCGCAGTGGTTCCAGCACGATGGTGGTGAAACTCGGGTCTTGCTCGGGAACCCGCTGCCAGCACCGGGCGGCGTCGCGATACTGGCCGATATCCCACTCGAGTTGGCCCAGCATCCAGTTGGCACGAACACAGCGTTCATCGGTATGCAGTGCCTGCTTCAACGCCTTGCGGGCCAGCGATGGGCTGCTGTCGATACGATGCTGACTGGCCAGTTCGCAATGCCAGTGTGCCGCCGCGCGCCGAATATCGGCATCCTGGCGCACCAGTTGCGGTTGGGCGGTATCGAGCGCCTGGGCCCACTCCTTTTCACGCTCGAACAGGTCGACGAGCAGACGTTTGGCGGCGAGCTTTTGGTGGTCGTCGACTTGGCTCTTCTGCAACGACAGTAGTAGCCGTTCGGCTCGGTCAAGTAGCCCGAGATTGAGGAAGTCGCGCGAGAGTTCCAGCTGTACCTGTCCACTTTGCGACGGCGTCAGCGCTGGCCTGGCTAGCAGGTTCTGATGGATGCGAACGGCGCGATCAGCTTCACCGCGCGACCGGTAGAGGTTGCCCAGCGCGATATGTGTCTCGACCGTGTCGCTGTTGACTTCAAGCGCCTGGGTGAAGGTCTCGATCGCGCGGTCCGGCTGCTCGTTGAGCAGATAGTTGAGACCGACGAAATAGTCTTTCGACAGCGTGCCGATCGGTGTCCCGGGGCGTGGCCGGCCCCGGCCCGATTCCCAGCGCCCCAGCAACCAGCCGATGGCGATGGCTGCCACCAGCAACGCCAGCAGCAGAGCATCGCTCATTCAGGTGCTTTCCTTGAACTCCTGCGTCCGTAGACGATCGAGTTCTTTGCGCTGTTGTTGGTTGTGACGCTGGGCACGGGTCAATAGGGTCCGCAGGCGAAGGTACATCCCTGTCATTGCCAGCATGCCTAGAATCACGCCACAAGCCAGGGCGACCAGAAGCCACAGCGATAACGAGGCGGAGGGGAGCTGTACCCAGATCAAGTCCAGCGGCAGCGGCTGCTGATTATTGACGGCAAACAGGATGCCGAGCAGCAGCACGACGATCAGGATGATGGCGAGAATGACGCCTTTGAGCCAGCGCATAGTGATTCCTGGTGACGCACCGCGGCTGCCCGAGTCGTGATCAGCCGTTGCGGTGGCATCCGTCGACTCACGCGACGGATGCAATGACTTGGGAGGTCAGTAGCCCAGCGCGCGGCTGGCATTGACCTGTTCGCGTAGTTCCTTGCCCGGCTTGAAGTGCGGGACGTATTTGCCGTCGAGATCGACAGGATCGCCGGTCTTGGGATTGCGTCCGGTTCGAGGCTCGCGAAAATGCAGTGAAAAACTACCGAATCCGCGAATCTCCACACGCCCGCCGTCCGCGAGTGCGTTGGTAATATCGTCGAGAATGACGCGCACCGCCGCTTCGACTTCCTTCGCCGATAGCTCGGGGCGACGGGTGGCGATCTGCTCGATCAATTCAGACTTTGTCATCGACATTCTCCGTGAGGCCTCTGCCAGGCGGTGAAGAACCGCGCAATGGGCGTCCGACGTCTGTTATTGTCGCTTCAGCATACTTCGCAACTTTCGAGAAAACAACGCATTAGCCGGATGGGTCGGGTGACTGAATAGTGACTGGCAATTCCCTCGGGTATAATGCGGCGTAATACAGTCACTCAGCACACCGGATCGAGGGTAGTCCATGTCAGACAACGAAGATGTCACGCGTCGACGGCTTTACTGGCATTCACGACGCGGCATGTGGGAACTGGATCTGCTGCTGATGCCATTCCTCGAAGACCGCTATGACCAGCTGACGCCTTCGGACCAGGTGCTGTACCGTGAGCTGCTGGCCAACGAGGATCAGGATCTCTTCACTTGGCTGATGCGGCGCGAGTGGCCCCGAAATACCGAGTTGCGCCGTCTCGTCAAAATGATCGTCGAACATGCAGAGACCACCGACAACAGTCGTCGTCAGGCGCTCTAGGCTGTCGCTGGCTTACCAGGCGGTGCTGGCGTTGGCGCTGGCTGGCTACGCGGGGTGGTGGGTCGACGGTCGGGCCGCCGTCTCGATATCGTTGTTGGCGCTGACCGTCGCCGGCTGGCGGTTCCGGTCGACGCCGAAACAGTATTATTTGCGATGCGTGCAGGAAGGGGAGCGGTCAGTCTGGGAGAGTTCGGCCGATACTCGGGCCTGGCAGCCGGAAACGTGCCGGCTGGTACGCCTCGGGCCGCTACTTTCGGCGATCGATCTCTCCGGCCGCCGCCTGTGGCTGTGGCCAGATAGCAGCGACGCCCATTCGCTGCGCCATTTGCGCGAGACGCTGTCCAGCCGGTTCGAGTGACCGTGATTCCGCAGCCCGAACGAGAAGACGGCCCCGTGAGGTATCACGGGGCCGCCATGGAGGCTATCGTCGGGCAGTGACACGTCGTTCAGCGGCGCCCGACGAAGAAACCGATGGCGAATCCGGCCAGTGCGGCGACGCCGATGCTGCTCCAGGCATTGCGGTGAACGTAATCATCGGTTTCACGCCAGGCTTCTTCCGCATGCTCAGCCAGTTCGTGGCTGACATCATCTGCCCGGTGCTTCGCGCGCTCCAGCCCCTTGCGACCTCGACGCTTGGCATCTCGATAGTAATTCCGGCTCTCTTCCCGATAGTTACGGTTCATGGATCATCCTTAATCATTGGTCGATGATGATGGTGTGTCAGGGCAATAGATTCGTTCTGTTGGCTCGAGCCGTCAACGCCGGCTCAGCATCAGCGCCAGCAAGGCACCGCCCAGCGCGGCGATACCGACGCTCTGCCAGGGTTTGCGCTGCACGAACTCGTCGCAGCTTTCGCAGGTGTCGCTGATCTGTTCGTCCAGGCGCTGGCGTGAGCGGGTCGCCCAGCTGTCCTGCGGAAGATAGGCAGTGGCGTGGGAGGACGGCTCGTCGATGCTCTCCTCGAGAGGGTCGTCCTGCGATGTCAGTGCAGGTTTTTCCCGGATCGAATCATCCCCCAACCGGGGCGCACGCTCGGCAGCCGCCGCCATATCCTCATCGATACGGTTGGTCTCGTCTTCCTTGTCGTCACGATGGAACAGGCTCATGGTCATCCCTCCGGTGCGGTGGACAGGCCCTAGAGAAGTGTAGTTGCAATTCCATGACTCGCTAGGGCCTTTCTCGCGTCGGCGCATCGAGATTCAGCTCTCGCTCCAGACGCTGACCGACATCGCCGGGTGAGCCGGTATGCCGCGCAAGCATGTCATAGGCCACCGGGACGATGAACAGTGTCAACAGGGTGGCGACGGCGACTCCGCAGAAGATCACGGTACCGATGACGATGCGCGATTCGGCGCCGGGACCGAATGCCAGGATCAATGGTATGGCGCCAGCCATGGTGGTGACGGTCGTCATCAGTATCGGCCGCAGTCGCGTCACGGCCGCTTCGACCAGCGCATCCGAGAACGCCGCTCCCTCGTCGCGCAACTGATTGGCGAATTCGACGATCAGGATGCCGTTCTTGGCTGCCAGTCCCACCAGAACGACCAGCCCGACCTGGCTATAGATGTTGAGGGACTGACCGCTGGCCCACAGGCCCAGCAGGGCGCCACTGATCGCCAGTGGCACCGTGAACATGATGACCAGCGGATGGATGAAACTCTCGAACTGGGCCGCCAGAACCAGGAACACCACGACGATGCCCAGCGCGAGCAGGAAGGTGGTGGCACCACTGGCCTCCTGATAATCGCGCGAAGGGCCCTTGTAGTCGATGACCGCCTCGCTGGGCAACTCCTCGTCGGCGATTCGCTGCAGGTAGGCCAGCGCGTCGCCCATGGCGGTACCGTTCTGAAGGTTGGCCTCCAGCGTGATGGCCCGCATCCGGTTGAACCGGTTGAGCTCGCTGGCGCCCGCGAACTCGGAGACGGACACCAGACTCGCCAGCGGAATCAGCTCGCCGCTGACCGCCGAGCGTACCTGCACGTTGTCCAGGGTGCTCGGGGCGCGCTGGCGTTCGCGCTCTCCCTCGAGAATGACGTCGTACTCCTCGCCGTTGTCGACGTAGGTCGTAACGTTGCTCCCGCCGAACAGCGTCTCGAGAGTGTTGCCGATGGTGCTGACGGTCACGCCCAGGGTGGCTGCTCGGTTGTAATCGATCCGGATGCGAAGCTGTGGCTGGGTCTCCTTGTAGTCGCTGTCCACTGCCTCGAGTCCGGCGTTACCGTCCTTGCGGATGCGCTCGAGCAGGCGGTCGCGCCAGTCGACCAGCTGATCGTAGGTGCTGCCGCCGATCACGAACTGGACGGGCTTCTCGACCCTGCCGCCGAAGCCCTGGCGCATGACCGGCGTGGCGGTCACGCCGGGCAGGTCACCGAGTCGCTGCCTGACATCGGCCATGATCTCCCACGCCGAACGCCGGCCGCCCCAGTCGTTGAGAGTGACGATTGCCATACCGTCGTTGAAATTCTCGACATTGCCGAAGCCGCGCGGGCCACGAATCGATACCTGGTTGATATCGCCGGCGTCGACCAGGGACATCAGGCGGGTCTCTATCTCGTCATAGTAATCCTGCATGTAATGGAAGGTCGCCCCGGGGGGGCCTTCGATCAGCACGAAAAAGGCGCCGCGATCTTCCCGGGGCGTGTACTCGTTGGGCAACTGCTGGAATAGCCAGGCGGTGAGGGCCAGGACGAGGGCAAACAGTCCGACCACCAGCCAGCGGAAACGCAGTGCCCGGCGCAGCCAGCGCCGGTAGGTCGTCTGCGAACGGTCCAGCAGCCATTGCACCCCTCGGCTGATCCGGCTTTCGTGCATCCGCGGGGTGAGCAGCTTCGAGCACAGCATCGGTGCCAGCGACAGTGCGACCAGGCAGGAAAGCCCGACGGCGGCAGCGAGCGTCAAGGCGAATTCCGAGAACAGGCGTCCGATATCCCCCCGCAGCAGGCTCAACGGAATGAATACCGTGATCAGCACCAGGGTGGTGGCTATCACCGCAAAGCCGATCTGACGCGTGCCGCGATAGGCCGCCACCAGAGGCGTCTCGCGATGGACCACCATGCGCCGGTGGACGTTCTCGATGACCACGATCGCGTCGTCGACGACCAGGCCGATCGCCAGAACCAGCGCCAGCAGTGTCAGCAGATTCAGCGTGAAACCGAACAGGGCCAGAAAGATGAAGGTGCCGATCAGCGATATCGGCACCGTCACCGCCGGCACCAGGGTCGTGCGCACGTTGCCGAGAAAGAGGAAGATCACCACCACGACCAGCCCCATGGCAATGAACAAGGTGGAAACGACCTCGTGGAGGGCACCTGACACGAATACCGACGAATCGAAATTGAGCGACAGCTGCATGCCGTCGGGCAGTGTTGGCTGCAGCCTGGCCATCTCCGCCTTGGCGCCATTGGCGACCTCCAGCACACTGGCGGTCGACTGCTTGATCATGCCCAGGCCGACCATGGGCACTTCGTTGCCGCGGTAGAGCGAGCGCTCCTCGACAGAGCCAACCTCCACGCGGGCAACATCCTCCAGCCGCACCAGGTAGCCGTTGTTTCCTCGCTCGATCACCAGATTCTGGAAGTCGGCGGCAGTAGTGAAATTGCGCGGGATGCGCAGCGTGAACTGGCGGTCGCGGGATTCGAGAAAGCCGGCCGGCAGCTCGACGTTTTCGTTTTCGAGCGCGTCGGCGACGTCATCGACCGTCAGTTGGCGTGCAGCCAGGGCATTGCGGTCGAGCCAGACGCGCATTGCGTACTCCTTGCCGCCGCTCAAGCGTACCCGGGCAACGCCGTTCTGGGTCGAGAAGCGGTCGACGAGATAGCGGTTGGCGTAATCGGTGAGCTCCGGGATGGTATAGCCCTCTCCGGAGAGCGACAGCCAGATGATGACGTCGTCGCTGCTGTCGCTCTTCTCGATCTCGGGTGGCTCGGCCTGGTCGGGCAGGTTGTCGGCCACCGATGAAATGCGATCACGGATATCGTTGGCGGCACCGTCGATGTCGCGGTCCAGCGAGAACTCGACGTCGATCTCCGATTCGCCGTCGGTGCTGCTGGATTCGATCGAGACAATGCCCTCGATACCGGCGATGCGGTCCTCGAGCAGTTGGGTGATCCGGGTCTCGACCACGCTGGCGGAGGCACCGGGATAGTTGGTCTCGATACTGACGATGGGCGGGTCGATCGCCGGATACTCCTGGAGCGGTAGGCGCTCCATGGCCAGCAGGCCGAAGGCGATCAGCAGTAGTGAGACGACCGTCGCGAAAACCGGGCGGCGAATCGATAGATCGGAAATTCGCATCAGTCGTTCGCCTGGGATTCGATGGCGCGGCGCTGACGCTCCAGCACATCCTTGATGTCACCCTCGCCGACATTTTCCGCGATCAGTTCGACCGAATCCCCTTCGTGTACCTTGAGCGTGCCGTGGGTCACGATTCGCTGCCCGATATCGAGACCCTCGATGATCTCGACTTCTCCCTGTCGACGCTCGCCGGTGGTGACTTCCCGGCGTGTCACACGGGCCGGCTGACCCGGCTCGATCAGCCAGACCGTCTGGCGTTCGCCGTCCGGGACCAGCGCGCTTTCCGGGATCGTCAATGCCTCTCGAGCGGGCTGGTTCAATTCCACTTCCATCATCATGCCCGGAAGCAGCCGGCCGTCGGGGTTGGGCAGGTTGGCGCGGACCACCAGGCTGCGCGAGATGGGGTCGATGCGCGTACCGAGGGTGGCGATCTCGGCGCGGAAGACCTGGTCCGGGTAGCTCGGCGTCATGGCGCTTAGCGTCAGGCCGGGGTGGAGCACCGACAGCAGCGTCGCCGGGACGGTGAAATCGAGCTTCATGGTGTCCAGCTTGTCGAGCGTGACCAACTCGGTGCCGGGTGTGACTAGGGCACCCACGCTGATCTCGCGCAATCCCACCGTGCCCGCGAAGGGCGCCTGCAAGCGATGATCGGCAAGCTGTGCCCGGATGGCATCGATTTCGGCTTCGCTCTGCTTGACCAGTGCCGCGTTGTCCTCGAGCGTGGCGCGCACACCCAGGTTGCGATCCTGAAGCTGCTGTGCCCGGCCGAGTGCACTCTGGCGTTGGCCGAGCAGTGCCTGGGCGGCGCGGAGTTCGGCCTGTGCCTGGGCGTCGTCTAGCTGCACTAGCCATTGACTGGCCGCCACCTCGTCACCGTCCTCGAAGTTGAGCGCGCTGATGGTGCCGGTGAGCGTGGACGAGAGGGTGACGCTCTCGTCGGCTCTCAAGGTTCCCAGCGCCTCCACCGGATCCTGCCAGGTCGAGGCCACAATCGTGGCAGTGATTACGGCGACTGGCGGCGTTTCCTGGGCGGTTGCGGTGGTCGGGCCCGGCAACCACGTCGCTAGCGCGCAGAGGGCCAGCGCCAGCAGGGGCGGCAAGCGGTTTTCGCGTCCGAGCGTAAAGCGCTCACGATCTGCCGAATTCGTTGTCATGATTAGCGGATTCTTGTCAGCGTTGCATTGAGCGGGTGAGTGCGCGCCATTCGTTAGGACCTGATACCTGAACGCCCGGGGAATGAAAAGGGCATCTCGAAAAACACCTCTGCTAGAATGCCTGCCCATTCAGCGAGGCAAGTGCGGTGCGGAGATGAAAACCTACGATGTCGTCGTTATCGGCGCTGGCGCGGCGGGCTTGATGTGCGCGCTGACTGCGGGTTATCGCGGCCTTCGCGTACGGGTCGTCGATCATGCCGGCAAGGCGGGAAAGAAAATTCTGATGTCCGGCGGTGGGCGTTGCAATTTCACCAATCTCGCCACCACGCCGGCACATTTCTTTTCGGGCAACCCGCACTTCTCGATCTCGGCGCTGAAACGCTATACGCCGCACCATTTCGTCGAGTTGGTCGAGCGGCACGGTATCGAGTACGTCGAGAAGGCGCCCGGCCAGTTGTTCTGTGCGCAGTCGGCAAAGGAGATCGTCTCCATGCTGCTGACCGAGTGCGAATGGGCGGGCGTGGAAGTCTCCCTTTCCACGACGGTGGGCAGCGTCGAGCGCCTAGGTGAGGGGATGCGGCTGGAGATGGATGGCCGCAAGACCGAGGCTGGGGCGGTGGTGGTCGCCACTGGTGGCCTGTCCGTCCCGACCCTCGGTGCCAGCGGTTTCGGCTACGATCTGGCTCGCCAGTTCGGGCTGGC
This sequence comes from Salinicola corii, assembly GCF_008298015.1. GTDB lineage: Bacteria > Pseudomonadota > Gammaproteobacteria > Pseudomonadales > Halomonadaceae > Salinicola > Salinicola corii. Next base: position 842,290 of record NZ_VTPX01000001.1, read on the forward strand.
CGTGACCGAGACCCGGGCGGCACTAGTGCCGTTCACGGTGACGTCGCGATGGAAAGATTCGCTGGCCTCGCTCTCGGGCCTGTCCTGTCCCGTGGCGGTCAACTGCGGCGACGGCTCCTACCGTGAACCGTTGCTGTTTACCCATCGCGGTCTGTCCGGGCCGGCGATGCTCCAGGCCTCGAGCCACTGGCAGCCGGGCATGACGGTGGCGATCGACTGGCTGCCTTCGATCCCGGTCGCGGAGACCCTGGCCGACCTCCGCCGACGCGCACCGAGGCGGCGGCTGGGCAACTGGCTGGGGGAGGCGCTACCCAAGCGTCTCTCCCAGGCGCTGATCGAGTGGCAGGCATGGCAGGACCGGCCGATGGCCGAACTGTCCAACGCCGATATCGACGCCGTGGCGAACGGGCTCAAGGCATGGCAGTTCAAGCCGGCGGGGACGGAAGGGTGGCGTACTGCGGAGGTCACCATGGGAGGGGTCGACACCGGAGCGGTGTCGTCGAAGACGTTCGCCGTCAACGCGATCCCCCAGCTCTACTTCATCGGTGAAGTACTGGACGTCACTGGGCAATTGGGTGGTTTTAACTTCCAGTGGGCCTGGTCATCCGGTGTTGCGTGTGGCCAGGCGCTCTGACGCTGAACGAAAGACGGCCACTGTGTGCAGTGGCCGCGACGATAGGGTGGCAAAAACGGCGTGGTCTTGAGGCTAGCGTTTTTTCCCGCGGGTCGCCCGGTAAAGCGCCCTGCCGCGGTTGTACATCATGAATCCGGTCAGCGCGCGCTTGAACAGGCGGCCGGTGGAACGTGGCTTGCGCGCGCTGCGCATCGCCAGCAATCCCCCGACCGCCATCAGCGGAACGCGCCAGCTCATCATCTTGTTCCAGGCATTGTCGATCGGTGCCGTGGCGTCACGCCATTCGCGCATGGCGGCGGTCATGTCCAGGCGTTGCTGGAGTATTTCGTCCTCGAGCGCGTCCAGTTGCTGTTGGCGGGAACGTTCAGTCATGGGAGTGCCCCAGTGCCTGGCGATCGCGATCCAGGTGATGCAGGGTTGCGGCCATCAACTTGCGCTGCTTGGCGACTCGCTTGGCGGAGAAGATCAAGACACCCGCCAGGATGAAAAGCGCCGCCGAGCAGATCCCGATCGCCTGCAGGCGGTTCTCTTCCCAGTAGACCACCACGATCAGCAGGAGCAGCATTCCGATCGCGAACGACAGCACGATCAGCCCTGCACCCGCCAACAGCAGCAGCGTCAGCATTCGGTCTCGCTCCGCCTCCCATTCGGCCACGGCGAGACGCAGTCGCGTCTCGCCGGTGGCGATGAGATTGGCGATCAGCCGTCGCCCGGCGGAAATCACGTTTTCAGCCGGCCCCGCCATTAGCGACGTCCCAGCAGCAGTCCCAGAACCACGCCCGCAGCGGCACCGATGCCGATGCTGGTCCAGGGGTTTTCATGCACGTAGCGATCGGTGGCGTCGACCTGCTCCTTGGCGCTGGAGTAGAGGGCTTCTCCACGAGCTTCCAGACGCTCTCGGGTGGCATGCAGGCGTTGCTGAGCGCGTTCGCGCATTTCGGAGATATTGCTGCGGGAGTCGTCCGCTGTCGCGTGGATCAGCTCCTCGACGGTGTGGGACAGGTTGCGCAGGTCTTCCTTGAGCTGCTCGGTAGAGGCTTCGCGTTCACGCTCGGGACCGTTGCCGCCGATGGATTGCATGGTCATGGTCGTCATCCTTTGACAGTCGAGTGGCATGGTTGAAACAGACAGGCTTCAGCATAGACAGGCAAACTGTCGGCATCAACGCGTACCGGGGATCCCGGCCAAAAAGGTGTTGATACTGAAGCCGAGGCCGAAACGCTGCACATCGTGGTTGTAGTCGATCAGGCTCTCACCGTACCCCTTGTAGTACTGCAGATAGCCGCGCACCTTGCCGAACAGCGGGAAGGAGTAGTCGAGTTGGCCACCATAGTGCGCCTTGCCCGGATTGCCACGAACCATCAACGAGACCTCCTGGTCTCCGAAGGCGCGCACCAGGGTCAGGTCCCCGTAGCCGATGTAGTTCTCCAGGTCCGGGTTGTCGTCATCCTTGTCGTTTTCCGGGATACGCCAGTGCGGGGCGACACTGAAGGCCCAGTCGCCGCGCTGGAATATCGATTCGCCGTAGATTCGGTTCCAGCTACGGGACAACGGATCCGAGCGTCCATTGGACTGATGCGCGAAGCCGACGCGATTGATGGTGTTGGTCCATCCCAGCACCGTCCAGCGGTTATCGAAACTGACGAAGCCCTCGGGCTCGTAGTTGGTCTCGCGAAAGGGCGCGGAAGCCTCGGAATTATAGGCCTGCCACCAACTGCGCTGGGTGTAGGCGAAATAGAGGTCGCCGTTGTCGCCGAACATGTCGTCGAGCAGTTTCACCTTGAAGCTCAACTGGAATTTGATCTCCGAATTGTCGACATCACCCTCCGAGCTGATCTCCCGGAAATCCGACTCGTCCGGGTTGCTGTTGTAAGTCCATGGCAGGATGTAGTTACGTCGATAGGTGGTGATCGCCAGCGGATTCTCGGCAGTTTCCGCTTCGAGGTTACGGCGCACTTCCGCCTGGTCGTTCGCTTGCTGGACCGGGTCGCTGCTGGTGCTTGAATCCTGAGCCATTGCCAAGGACGTGGCCGTCATTCCCAGGAGAAGAATGCCGGTATGGCGCAGCGAACGAATGGGCGTCATAAGACTGTCCTGTCAAGATGATCCAATGGAGAGAAGCGTGATCGGACTGATGAGAATCAGGCTTCTTGTCGAGTAGTGACGATTTCTAGCATGTCGTCGACTGAATTCAAACTCGGACCGCGCGCCAAGTAACGCCTCGAAACCCGCACGCGCTGACGGTAAACTCCGCTATCGGTAGGGAATCGCACCGCGGTGAAGCGGTGGCGGCCGCAGGAACGGAGTTGACGAGGAGTCGACATGTCGGATGACCCGGTCGCGGGTGAGTATTCTGGGCAATCAGGCTTTTTTGCACGAGGACCGTTTAGGCTGGCGGCGATCGTCTCGGCAGAGGCTGTACCGACGTTTGCCAACCTTTTGAAAGGGGCTGAGCGTAGCACGTTCCTTGCACTTGTATTGTGCATACTCATGACAAGCGTCGTCGCCTTTGCGCAACAGCAGGATCGTCTCCCGACGGAAGACGAGCTCAAGTCCGAGCAGCAGAAGCTCGAGAAGGTCGAGACGCCGACCGAAGCGCAACAGGCGGATCTGGATGATCTGCGTGTGGCGCGGCAGACGCTGGAGTCGTTGAAGGCGCTGCGCAAAGACCTCCAGTCGCTCGATACCTCGGCCCGACAAGCCCCTCAGCGCACTCGCGAACTCGAGCGCCAACTTGCAGGGTTGAGCGATCGGAAGGCGCCCGAAGCGGACGCCCTAGATCAGCTTTCCGTGGAGGTCCTGGGCCAGAAGACCACCGAATCTCTGAATCAGCTCGAGGCCTTGCAAAGCCAATTGGCATCGATCAACGCTCGGCTGATCAGCGCGGAAACACTACCCGAGCGCGCGCAGTCGGCCATTGCCAGCGCGATGAACGATGCCGAGCAGGCAAGAACTCAGCTTCAAACCTCCAATGACGAGGATCCCCAGGTCCTCGATCCCGGCGACGCACGCTATCGGCTGCAACTGGCTTTGGCCAGCCTGCAAGCCGAATACCATCGACAAAAGCTGGCCAACAACACAGTGCTTCGCGAACTCGACGTGCAAAGGCGAGACCTGCTTCGACGTCAGGTCGCCATCGAGGAAGCGCGGTTGGATGCGTTGCAGGCCGCGCTCGATCGCCAGCGCCGTGCCGAGTCGGAGAAGGCCGTCGCGGACATCAGCGAGGAGGACGCCAAGGCGATCGCCGCGCACCCCGTGCTTCGCGAGATTCAAAAGACCAACCGCGAGTTCAGCGATCGACTCCTCGAGGTGACCGACCGGACCAACGAGTTGATTCGGCAAGCCATCGATACCCGTTCCCAGCTCGATCGCGTACGTCAGGTCAAGCGCACGCTCAACGAGCAGATCGAGGCGATTCGTGGCAGCCCGCTATTGTCACGCATTCTCAACGAGCAGCGTCGAGCCTTGCCCGATGTCGATGAACTGGGCGGCTTGCAGGAAGAGATCGCCGGGACCCGGCTGAGTCAGTTTGATCTGGTCGATCAGCGGGATGCGCTGCGTCACCCCCGCGAACTGGCCGAGAAAAGTCTTGCCGATACCGGCATCGAGGTGACCCCGTCGCTGGTCGACTCGCTGGTGAAACTGTTCCAGTCACGCAGCGAAGTCCTCGAGCAGCTGGATCGGGAATACGGCAATCTGCTGACCGTGGCGATCGACCTCCAGCTCAACCAGGAGCAGCTGGCGGGGCTCACGACATCGATTCGCGGAGCCATCGAGGAGCAATTGTTCTGGGTTGCCAGTGCCCGTGCGCTCACCCTCAACTGGTGGCGCGATGCCCCCGACATCCTGATGGGCCAGATCCGCGACGGTGGATGGCGGCCGGCGCTGGCGAGTTTCTGGCGGGTTCCGGATGCCCGGGCCCTGGCCATCATCCCCGTCCTGCTGCTGGCGGGGGTGCTGTTGCTGCTGAGACGTCGCATCAAGGTGCGGTTGCTCAATCTGCATGAGCAGATAGGCCGCCTCAAGCGCGATACCCAGATGCACACGCCCCGGGCGATTCTCTACAACGCGCTGCTCGCCGCCCATGGACCTCTGATGCTGGCGGTGGTTGGCGGCCTGCTGAGGCTCGGTAGCGATGATTTCGCCGAGCGCGTGGGGGAGTCCCTGTTGCAGCTCGCTCTGGCCTGGGGCGTGTTGGGCTGGGCGCGCAGGCTACTGGTGTCCGACGGCGTGGCGACGCGTCACTTCCACTGGTCGGCCGGATACGTGGCGCGCCTGCGTCGCCTGCTGTTCTGGCTCGGGATCTCGCTGATTCCGGTGATACTGATCAGCGGGACCTCGCCTGGCAGCCAGGCTGAGCTGTCCAGCCGCCCCCTGTTCCTGCTGTCGCTGCTGGTCGGATTGCTGGCGATGAGCTGGATCCTGGTGCAGTTGATCCTGGCCCACGTACCCTATTTCGGCCTCAAGCTGTTCCGGCTGCTGTTGGGATTGGCGCTGGCCATGGTACCGCTGGTGCTGGGCGGCCTGATCGTCATGGGCTATGAATATGCCGCCCTGCGTCTGATCGGCCGCTTCATCAATTCGCTCTATATTTTCGGCCTGTGGATTCTGGTCGAGGCAGCGGTCGTTCGCGGGCTGGCGGTGGCGCAGCGCCGGCTGGCCTACCGCCGTGCGGTGGCTCGGCGGCGGGCGCAGATACAGGAGGGCGCCGAGGGCGGGCTGGAGGTGGTGGAGGAGCCGCCACTGGACATGGAGCAGGTCAACCAGCAGTCGCTGCGGCTCTCGAAGCTGATTCTCTTCATCGGCTTCACCTTCGCCTTCTACCTGATCTGGTCCGACCTGCTCGAAGTTTTCTCCTATCTCGATCAGGTCAGCGTGTGGGAGATCGAACGCGGACAGGGCGAGTCGATGACGCTGGACCCGATCACCGTGGCGGATGTGATCATCGCGCTGATCGTGGTGGCGTTGACCATGATGCTGGCGCGTAACCTGCCCGGTCTGCTGGAAGTCATGGTGCTGTCCCGGCTGACGTTGAAACAGGGGAGCGCCTATGCGATCTCGTCGCTGCTCTCCTACACCATCGTCGGGACCGGCGTGGTGATCTCGCTCGGCACGCTCGGGGTCTCCTGGGACAAGCTGCAGTGGCTGGTGGCGGCTCTCGGCGTGGGGCTCGGCTTCGGTCTGCAGGAGATCTTCGCCAACTTCATCTCGGGGCTGATCATTCTGTTCGAGCGCCCGATGCGGATCGGGGACACCATCACGCTTGGCCAGCTCCACGGCTCCGTCAGCCGGATTCGTATCCGGGCCACCACGGTGACCGATTTCGACCGGAAAGAGATCATCATTCCCAACAAGACCTTCGTGACCGACCAGTTGATCAACTGGTCACTGTCGGACAACGTGACCCGGGTCGTACTGACCTACGGCGTGGCGCACGGATCGGACCTCGACGAGGTGCATCGCCTGATGCGCCAGGCGGCGGACGAGAATCGCCGTGTACTGCGGGATCCCGAGCCGCAGGTGTTCTGCATCAGCTACGGGCCGACCTCTTTCAACTTCGAGCTGCGGATCTTCGTCAACGATCTGCTGGATCGGCTCTACGCTAGCGACGAAATCAACCGCCGGCTGGATCTGCTGTTCAAGGAACACGGCATTCGCGTGGCGTTCAACCAGATGGACGTGTGGCTGCACGGCGAGAACGGCCAGTCCGCGCGGGTCCAGAGCGAGGACGGAGAGGGGGCGTCGCTGGGTGCCGCCGCTCCCGCGTCAGGAGCGCCATCCGCCGGCGCGATCCGTTCCCGGCAGGCCCGCAGCGGCGATGACGGTCATCTGGATGACGGCGACGTTGGCGGTGCCGGTTCGGATGGCGGCAGCGACGGGGGTGACGGCGGCCGCTGACGGTCGGTCAGCGGCGCAGGGCGTGAAGCAGGAATTCGCGATTGCCGTCGCCGCCCACAATCGGGCTCTCCTGCCAATGATCGATCTGCAGACCGTGTGTCCGGCAGGCCCGCTGCAGGGTCTCGGCCACCGTCGTGTAGAGGGCGGCGTCGCGCACGATCCCTCTGGAGTCGACCTTGCCGGGGCCCACTTCGAACTGTGGCTTGACCAGGGAGTAGAGCTCCCCGCCGGCGTGCAGCACCCGGGCGATCTCCGGCAGGATCAGGGTCTGCGAGATGAACGACACATCCATCACCACGACGTCGATGCCCCCCGGGGCGAGCCTCTCCAGGTCGGCGAAGGGGAGCCGGCGCGCATTGACGCCCTCCAGGCAGGTGACCCTGTCGTCGTTGCGTAGCGAAGCGTCCAGTTGGTCGTGCCCCACCTCGATCCCGATGATCCGCTCGGCGCCGTAGCGCAGCGCGCAGTCGCTGAATCCGCCGGTGGATTGGCCAATATCGAGCACGGTGAGGCCGTCGAGGCGGCGCGCCAGTGCTTCCAGCAGGGCCTCCAGTTTCAGGCCCGCTCTCGACACATAGCGCTCCTCCGGCGCCTCGGCGATCCTCAGGTCCACGGTGTCCGGCAGTTTCTCCCCCGGTTTCAGCGCCACCCGCCATGCGCTGCCGTCGTTGACGCTGACGTAGCCCTGGCGGATCAGGCGCTGGGCCCGGGTGCGGGAGCGGACGTGGGCGGTAACCAGTTGATCGAGTCGTGTCATGAGCGGCTCACTCCGTTGCAGCGTCGGGCAGGGGGGATGGGTCGGCAAGGGGGCCTCCGGCGTGCGTCGGCCGGTTGTCGAAGGCCTGCTGCCACTGCTCCAGCAGCGTCTGGCGCTTGAGCCTGTCCAGTGTCGCCAGCAGGCCCGGACCGATCTGAACCGGGCGGATCGCTTCCCCCAACCGGTCGCGCAGGTCGGCCGCGGTGCCGGCGCCATCGACGGACGGGTGCACGGCACCCAGCGTCGTCTGGGTGGCGAGCAGGCGTTGAGCCGATGCGCTCAGGAGATAGTCGATGAAGCGCCGTGCGGTGTCGGGATGAGGCGCGTGACGCGACATCATGACCAGGCGCTGCAGCACCAGTGCGTAGTCCTGGGGCACGACCATCACCAGCTCGGGATGCTCGGCCACGTAGTCCTGCACATAGGAGCCGATCAGGTTGTAGCCGATCCAGTAGCGCCCGTCGCTGAGCCCCTCGAGCATGGCGGCGGTCGTGGTCTCCAGGGCACTGTTGCTGTTGCCCAGCGCCTCGACCAGATCCCAGTAGCGGGCTGAGATCCTGGCGTCCTCGATGGCGTAGGTGTAGCCCGCGCCACTTCGCCGCGGATCGTAAGTGACCACGCGATGGTCGAGTTGCCGGGAGTGCTGCCGCAGCAGGCTCAGGAGATCGGCGTGACTCTCGGGCGGGATCATGCGTCGTGCCAGGTCTCGCCGGTAGACCATGACGATGGGTTCGAAGGTGAAGCCGAACAGCTCCTGACGCCAGCGTGCCCAGCTCGGCCAGTCGGCGGCGGCGGGAGAGTCGATGGGGCTCGACAGCCCTTCGTTGGCGAGCTGGTACTGCCAGGGCATCGCGGGGGACAGGATCACGTCGGCGCGTGAGGTGTCGCGCTCCTGAAGGACACGTGCGTGCAGCGCCAGTGTCTCCAGGTTGTGATAGTCGATCGCGATGTCGGGGTGGCGGCGATGGAAATCGGACAGCAGCGGCCGAACCTGCGGTGGGTCGAGCACGCCGTAGATGGTCAGGGCGCGAGAAGGCTCGGTATCCGCGGCGAAGTGCAAGGTCCTCGCCTGTGCTTGAGCCGTCAGCGCGAGCGCGAGTGCCAGCCATACGACGCCGAGGCGCCGCACGCAGCGCGGCACGCTCAGGTGGCGGTGAAGATCAGGACGACGCATAAGCCAGGACGCTCGGGATGGTCGGGGTTGGCGGTCTGCAGGAGCAGGCGAATATCGTGGGCGCGCGCGATGCTGTCGACGATCGCCAGACCCAGGCCGGTGCCATCGCCCGCCTCCTGGCCACGGTGGAAAGGGCGCAGCACCAGCAGGCGCTGGGATTCGGGAATGCCGGGGCCATCATCCGTGACGACCAGCCGCGTCGGGGCGTCGGTGACCTGCACCGTGATCTGGCGGGCGCCGTAGAGCGCGGCGTTCTCGATCAGGTTGTTCAGCGCCTCTTCCAACTGCCAGTCGGTCGCCGACACCATCACGGCATGGTCGGGCACGTCGACCCCGAGATCGATGCCGTGACGGTGATGGCGCGCGAATGACTCCCTGACGCAGCGCTGCGCCAGCGCGGCGAGGTCGACCGAACGCTTGGCCGGCGTCGCCTCGGGATTGTTGAGACGGGTCATCGACAACAACTGGCCGGCCAGTCGCGCCGTCTTGGTGGCGGTGCCATGCATGGTGACGAGCGCTTCCCGCCATGCCGCCGGCTCCGACTGGCGCATGGCCAGCTCCGCGTGCGCCGAGAGCCCCGCCAGTGGCGTGCGCAACTGGTGAGAGGCATCTCCGATGAAGCGCTCCTGATTGGCACGGACGCGGCGCATTCTTGCCAATAGTTCGTTCAACGCCTGGCGCAGCTCCGCCAGTTCGCGGGGCAGCGCCAGTTCGAGCGGGGCGAGGGTGCGAGGATCGCGCTGGCGGATGGCGCGTCTCAGGCGGGTCAACGGCTCCAGTGCGAAGCGCGCCGAGAGCAGCACGACCACCATGGCCAGCGCGGCGATGATCACGATATTGACGAAGCTGGCCAGGAACAGCTGGTTGGCCAGTGCCTGTCGCCCCTCGCGGCTCTGGGCCACCCTGACCTCGAACCGATCGCTGCGATCCCATCCCTCCAAACGAGAGCGCAATACGCCCAGGCGCAGCGGCATGTCGCGGGATATCACATCGCCGTAGCTCATCTGTCCGGCCTTGGCGGGCGGCAGCGAGGGGAGCGAGCGATTGCCGGTGACGAAGTGACCCTGGGCATCGTATAGCGCGTAGAACACCCGCTCCTGGGCATCGGTGGCGAGCATCTCCAGTGCCGAAGGCGGCAGGTCCATCCATAATCGGCTCTGCTGCCAGCGGACCTGCTCGGCGATGGAGAGCGAGGCGGCGTCGAGCAGCCGGTCGAAGGCGCGGTCCGCGGCCTCGCGGGAGGCGAACCAGGCCTGCAACAGCATGATCGCCACCAGCATGGCCAAGGGACAGAACAGCCAGATCATCAGCCGCCGATAGAGGCTGAGATGTGAAAGGCGCCAGCGCCGCAACAGGGTCACTCTGCCTCCAGCAGATATCCGATGCCTCGGACCGTGCGCAGGGTGACATCGGAACCGGCGAGCCGCCGCCGCAGACGATGAACGTAGACCTCGATGGCGTTCTCGCCGACGCTCTCACCGGCGAAAGCGTCCTCGAGTAGGCGTGCCTTATCGACCGGCTCGCCGGCGTAGCGCATCAGGCAAGCCAGCAGGCGATGTTCCCGCGGCGGCAGTGGCAGGGCGGTGTCTCCCAGCATGAAGTGCTGACGATGGCGGTCGAGTTGCAGCGAGCCCAGCGAGGTCGATTCGCTCTGGTCGTTCTGGCGACGGCGCAACAGTGCGCGGACTCGCGCTTCCAGCTCGTCGAGCGCGAATGGCTTGGCCAGGTAGTCATCCGCGCCCAGGTCGAGCCCTCTGACGCGATCCTCGATGGCGGCTCTTGCGGTCAGGATCAGCACCGGCGTCTGTCGATCGCGCGAGCGCAGGGCCGCCAGCACATCGAGGCCGCTGCGAGTCGGCAGATTAAGATCGAGAAGGATGAGGTCGTAGTCGTGATCGATCGACAACCGGGCAAGGGCTTCGCCGCCATCGCCTATCCGCTCGATACGTTGGTTGTCGACCGCCAGCGTTGCGGTGAGCGTGCTGGCGAGCAGAGGATCATCCTCTATCAGCATCAACTTCGGTGCCATGGAGAACTCCTGCAGGTGAAGAGGGGGAGGCACGTGACTCGGGTGAGGCGATTGTAAACGAATCGATTCGCTGGGCATTGAACTTTAGTTGGCTTTTGCCGCTCGTCCGTTGACCGTTACAAGGCTTCACCCTAATTTCCGCTGACGGGAACAAGGTTCTACCTTACGAAACTGTAAGGTTGGCGTCAGCCACGAACAACTCCGCCCCATCAGCGAGGAGAAGCAAACATGTTTGCAGCCAAGACAATCAAGTGGGTGGCCACTGCGGCCTTGGCCCTGACCGCCAGCAGCGCCATGGCATTCGAGCCTGCCGGCAAGGTCGAGTGTATCGCGCCTTCCGATCCGGGCGGCGGCTGGGACTTTACCTGCCGCAGCGTGGGCAACGTGCTCGAGGAGCTTGACCTGGTGCCGGCCAGCGTCCAGACCATCAACATGGCAGGGGCGGGTGGTGGCGTTGCCTTTGCCCACACCGTGAGCAAGCGCAAGGGCGACGACCAGCTGCTGGTAGCCGCCTCCACCGCCACCACCACGCGTCTGGCCCAGAACCAGTTTCCGGGCATGGACGCCGACATGGTCAACTGGATCGGCGCGGTGGGCGCGGACTACGGCGTCATCGCGGTCTCCAAGGACTCTCCCTACCACGACCTCAACGAGCTGATGGAGGCGATGAAGCAGGACCCGCGTGCGGTCAAGTTCGCCGGCGGTAGCGCCAACGGCGGCTGGGACCACCTCAAGGTACTGATCGCGGCCAAGGCGGCCGGTGTCGAGAACCTGCCGCGGATCCCCTATCTCTCCTACAACAACGGTGGAGAGGCAATGACCCAGGTCATCGGCGGTCACGTCGATGCTTTCACCGGCGATGTCACCGAAACCCAGGGCTTCCTCAAGTCGGGCGACCTTCGAGTGCTGGCCGTGCTGTCCGACGAGCGCCTGCCCGGCGATCTGTCCGACATTCCCACTGCCAAAGAGCAGGGCATCGACGCTGTCGGGCCCAACTGGCGCGGCTTCTACATGCCGGCCGATATAGACGACGACGCCAAGCAGTACTGGGTCGATGCCGTCGACAAGCTCTACGCCAGCGACCAGTGGAAGCAGGTCATGAAGAGCAATGGCCTGATGC
>NZ_VTPX01000020.1 GCF_008298015.1 Salinicola corii
AAGACGTTGGTGAGTATCTGATGGGGTACTACAACCGACAGCGACCTCATGCCTTCAATGACAGCATGTCCCCCGTTGTGGCCGAGGAAAACCTTAAAATACTGTCCGGAAATAGTTGACCACTACAGAGATGCGTGCCTCTGGGCAGTGGATGAAAGCTGAGCTGGCCAAGCGTCGCCAGGAGCATGGAGAGACGGAAGCGGTTGAGACAAGTGCCTCCCCTATTACTAATGGTGAAGCCTCCCGATTAGCCCCTGGCGACGAGCAGGTTTGAGACAGGTCCATGCGTATTACTAATGGCGAAGCCCTTGGGATTGAGGATGGCAACGCAGCCAATAGCACATGCAGATTTTCGTGCGCACGAAATTTCTGAATGTTCCAGGGTGTTCAAGGGTCCGTGCGTATTACTAATGGCGAAGCCTAACGCATATCCCTATGGTTGCTAGCCTCGCCCGAGGAGCCACCATTTTTCTTACGTACGAAAAGAAAGTATGGGTTTAGGGCTAGGGCAGGATTCGCGGGGTGGTACCACAACGTACCACTGGCAGTAGGAGCCATAGTAGGAGGTCGGCGAGATTTCGTACGTACGAAACATCCACATGACTTTGCCCTAGGGCAGGATTCGCATAGTGCCGGCACATGGTACCGCCGTCCTGAGTTGATCTCGTTAGGAAAGAGTGTTCCAGGAGTCCAAGTTTCTTACGTAAGAAAAGAGTGGATAGGTTTTGAGCTAGGGCAGGATTCGCGAAGTGCTAGCAAAGCGTACGAGTGGTCAGTAGCAGTCATTGCGGCAGGTTGGCGAAATTTCGTGCGTACGAAAAACTCTTCTTGGTTTTGGGCTAGGGCAGGATTCGCGAAGTGTCAGCCGTTGCCGGCAGCGTGCTGGCATTTGGTACCACACTCGATGGGAAGTAAATGATGAAAGAGGACGAGATGACAGAAGCAGCAGTGGTCAAAACCAGGCTGACATCAGCCGAGAAGGAAGCCTGGCAATGTCTGTGTGAGGCATCTGGCCGTTCGGAGTCAGATGTGCTGCGGGAGATGATTCAACGCGTTTGTGGCGAAAGCATCGCCGAAGAGGGGCGAGATATGATGCGAGGCCCCAAGTCCTGCAAGTTATCGGTTCGGTTGACTCGGCAGGAGCAGGAGTTGATCACTGAGCGGGCCACTTACGAGGGCTTTCCGAATCGCACTCGTTGGGCTTCGGCGCTGATTCGGGCGACGCTGCTACGTCAGCCGGTCATGAACGAAGAAGAGTGCTCGGCCTTGATCCAAGCATCTTTCGCACTGACCGACGTCATTGAAAACGCTGGCGGTACCCAGCTGGGTTTGCCTCGCATGCGGATTAAGGATCAGGGCCAGGGAGAAATCAGCATCAAGGAGCTACAAGACAGAGTGCGGGAGGTTAATGAGCGCGTGATGGCACTGGTCTCCAGTGGGCGAAAGCGTTGGAACCTGGTGTGAGCATAGGAGAATGGAAATGCCGAGATATAGCTTCAAGGTCGATCCGTGCCCTCCGGAGGAAGGCTATGGCTGAGTCCTGAGGTACTTTGAGGATGATTGGGAGATTCCAGGATACGAGGTGTTTTCTGCACCTCACGATGTTGGATGGATGAAGAGGGTCGAATACGAGAACGCCAAGTTTGCCGGAGAGCTATGGGTCGAAGAGATGATCGCGGCATATGGCGGGGATTCAGGAGGTCGTCCAGAAAGCGAGTCGGATAGTACGCAGTTGAGTTTCAAGCTCGATGAATGGTAAGTGCCGCGTCAGGACCGCAGCCAGCTTCAAACCAGGGTGAGTGACGGCGCAGACCACTCTACCCTGTGACAAAGTGCTGAAATTTTTTATGTAACTAATTTTTATGAGTCGCTTCTACTGACTAGCGCAATGAGGTTTGATTTTCTTTAGAGAGTTTAGCTGTTGGAAAGGTCATCTAAAAACTCTGACGGCACATCACCACTGGTGACCAGTAAGTGGTCTCGGGCCCGTGTGCATGCCACATAAAGCAGGTGCCGTTCCGTGTTGTAAACCTCTTCCAGATCAGCGGCATCGGCAACTGACTCGATACGTTGCTGTGAGGGAAGTATCTCGTCATCACATGCCATCACTGCGACAGCGCGGAATTCGAGACCCTTGGCGAGATGCATGGTACTGATAGTAACCTTGCCTTCTGATGCCAGTACGCGCTCATCCAGAGTGTGGTAGGGGAGTTCTGCCTGTATTACAGCATCGCGAGCGCGTTCCAGCTCCGCTGGCGAGCGCACGAATACCGCCATTTCGCCGGTACTCACGCCTTCAGCTTGGCACTGCTGCAACCAACTAGCCACTGCTCTGGTTTCGTCATTCTGGTTATCAAATGATTGGACGGTAGGGACAGGACCATTGAATACTGAGATGGTGCCACTGCGCTTCTCGGTGTTTCCGTCTACGTCAGCGATCTCTGGGTCCAGCAGTAAGTCGGCCTGACGACGGATTTGGTGCGATGTACGGTAATTGATATTAAGAGTACGCGAGCGTCCTTGGATATTCACCCCCAGAGCCTTCCACGAGAAAGGTTGTTGAAAAATGCGCTGTCCCAAATCACCGGCAAAAAACAAGCTATTTGGGCGGTTACCTCCTAATGACGCTACAAACTGTAGCTGAGGTACTCGGATATCCTGCGCCTCGTCAATAATAGCGAAGTCATAGAGTGGGGTGGTGCGCTGCTGGATGACAGAGGTCAAGGTGCTGAACATGCCAGCATGAGTTGTTAGACTGCGTTGTTTCAACTCATGACGAGTCTTTTCGAAAATAGACCAAAGTGTGGCACGCTGTGCCTCGGGGAGCCGGGTTTTTCTGCCTAGGCGTCGAACATCGCGATAGTCTTCCCAAGACGCCAACTGCCAAGCATCGACTATATCTTCCCACTCAGAAAGCAAGAAGCTTGTTGAGAAGGTATGCTCTTGCGTTGTTTGAGCAGCCTCTTTCAGTAGGGTCTTGATCACTTCGCGGCTGGCTAGCTTTACTGGGCCATACTGTAGTTCATACAGCCGCTGACCTAGGGCATTCATCGAATAGACATCAAGTCGCTCACCTAGCCGTGGTTGTGTGCCGATTAATAGGATCAGCTTGTCCCTGAGCATATTGGCCAATGAGTCGGAGAAGGTTGCTAGCAGGATACGTGCGTCCGGATTGGCTTTGGCGAGATGCACGGCTCGGTGCAGAGCGACTACTGTCTTGCCAGTACCAGCAGAGCCGGAAACCCGTGCGGGCCCATTATATTCGCGTTCGACCCACTGGCGCTGTGTTGGGTGGAGAAAGATGCTCCATTTTTCCCAAGGATACTCCAGAGCCCGCTCTAGTTCTTCAATATCGGTCATCACCCGGAAGCGGCGCTGGGCATCCGGGTGATCGAAGGGGCTGGTACCGGTGTAGGGAGTGGCCGGCTTCGGAGTATTACCGGTAGCTAACTCTAGCAGGGCTTCGGCTGCTTCTGCAGGCAAATGTTCGGCTAATTCAAGCAGTGAGTCCTCATTAGCTTGGAGCACTTCGTCGAGCCAATCGGTGGGGACTCCGTAGCTTAGAAGAACATCCTCGGTTACACCCTCAAACAACCGTGACCTGGCCGGTTCGGTTTCGACATAACGCGATACCACGATTTCCCGCACGGTCTCCCTGACCTGAACCAGCTGTGCTGCTCCTGTCTTGGGATGAATCTCCAGTTTTCGACCTGCAGCCCATTGGTAAGCTTTGTCATGGTGATCTACATAACAGAGCAGCAGGCTGTCATTGCTGCGGTGTACGATCAGGCGTATGTCACTACTTACCCGAACTGACCAGAAATGCTTGTCCTTAGCATGATCCAACTTATGGAACTTCATACCAGGGCTGGCCGGATTCATCTGTAGATCGAAGGCAGTAGTCTTGGCTGCCTTCTGCTCGTCGCCGGTGAGCTTGGAAAGGCTGGCAGTAAAAGTATCGGCGATGCGAAAGTTCATGGAATTTTCACCATTGTTATCGTGGTGCCGTTGTTGTTGATGGTGGCTGCTGAGGAGATGTCTGCAGCCTCCTTCATAGCTCGAATTAAGCCTGAGAGGGTGCCGGTTTAGATTGATATTTGACAATTTCCTTCACCACCCTTCAGCAGTACTTCTACGGATGAAGTTTAAGGTTCATACCCTGAACACCTTCATCACCTCATCTCCGAGATGATTGATCACCTTAACCGCGATACGTCCCGATGATGGTCTATTGAAGGGGCGCGAGGTATCACTGTGGAGAGTCGCCCAGGCATCCTCGTCGATCTCCGCCTTGAGGGTGGTCTTCAGCGACTTATAGGGATCGTTCGCACCAAGGAAGTAGGCTTGGCGAACGAAAAAGCTTTCTTCGTTGTAGTCGGTGTCTATGAACCAGCAGGCGATGCCCTCGGCACCATCGGAACGGACTTCACCTGTATTGGGGTGGAAGACGTCGACTCCGTTGACCTTGACCTGTATCTGGTCGGGCTCCCCGTCGCCTTTTCCATTCGGGCCAGTGACATTGAGGATATCGATATCCGGCTCGCCGAAGATGACGAAGAGGTTGCCTTTGCCCGTATTCTTGAGGTCGTCGGCCATGTGAAGGTCGGCATTCATGCGCGCCTTAAGCACAGGGATGCGACCGAGCTTATCGAACTCGCTGGAGTGAGCATCGAAGTTGAAGGCGCAGGCGACCAGTACGTCGAAGTCGGCGTCGCCGGCCTCGCGAGCTGCAGCCACCAGATCTGGTCGGGAGACGGTGCCGAATTCAGGACCAATGAAAATAGCAGCACGCTTCTCCCTGCCGGATTCTTCACTGCTGCATTCGAGCTCTTTTCCTTCAATATAACGTCCTTCGGCGCAGACCAAGCTGCCTGGCCAAGGGGTGAGCGACGTGAAGGATATTTTGTCTTCCCTATGGGCCTGCTGGACGCCGGCGGTCTTGAGGTTCTCCAGCATGATCTGCACGAAGTCGCGCTCTTCCGCGTAGTCCCCATCGCTCTCAACAACCGCGGGGTCGCTCAGCTCGTCATTCTCGTCCACGCCCAGCACTCGATGGGGAGAGAGGCTTTCCACGGTGAAGGGCCCGGCGACGCGCACCTTCTTTTTGTCCTCGTAGGGCTTGTCGTAGAGGTATTCCTGGTCGGCCTTGGCGGTGATGGAGGCGTCGATCTCCTGCTGGCGGGCGATGCGCTGATCCCACCACTTAGCGTGAAGCTTCTTGGCCTCTTCTGGCCACTCCTCACCCGCTTGGCGAGGGATCTCCCACTCTTCCCAATTGGCTGCCACGGCGTCGTTGAGTCGACCGCGCAGCGGTTCCAATATTTCCTGGAAACGCTCCCAGATCACATCGATCTCGGTGTTGTTGGCGATGGCCTTGAGGGTGATATGTGGTGCTCTCTGATAGACGAAGCCGTGTCCGATATGGCCTCGAGTGGGCTGGCTAGAAGGTGCGGTTCGGGTGATTTCTGCCTCTTTCAATTGCCCGTCGGGGCTGTCGGCTAACAAATAATAAGGGTAACGAGCTCCCATGACGCGAGCGCGAGCCAGGGCTAGGGCTACTCGAGAGGTATCGATGGTTATCCAGCGGCGCCCCCACTGTTCAGCAACAGTGGCAGTAGTGCCGGAACCGCAGGTTGGGTCAAGGACTAAGTCGCCGGGGTCAGTTACCATCAGCAGGCATCGACGTATCACGAGGCTGTCAGTTTGGACAACGTAACGCTTAGGGTCAGCACTAGAGTATCCTGCACTTCCTGTATCAAGCCAGGTATTATTAATTGGCTTATACGGGTTATCAGTAAAAAGGCGCACGTAATTTAGCTGTGAGGCCAGAGGGAAAAGCCGAGCAGCATGCGCAAGGGTGGTCATGCCTTCGGGATTGCGAGTTTTCCAATGTCGGCCCTTACCACAATCGAAGTCTCGCCCTTGAAAGCGAAAAATCCGCTCTTCAGGCTTTCCTGGATCTTGTGAAACGGCAAAGCTAAGTTGCGCAAGCTGATGTGCCTCGGATTGAATGATGTCGATTTTTTTGTCACCACCTAGTGGTCGAGCATATGACCTTAATTTGTCAACAACATATTTATAGCTTTTAATTTCTTCCGGATCTTTTGGTGTCAGTATCGGGCGAAACTTCATTGAATTTATGTTTTTTGCATAGAACAGGATGTAATCATTCTCTGAGCTAACTTTTTGATCGGCTCGCCCTGTAGTAGTCGAGTATGCAATTTGGGCGATGTAATTTACATCGCCAAACACCTCATCCATTAGCGTTCTAACTCTATGTACATTTTCATCGCCAATCTGCACAAAGATAGAGCCAGAGTCTGCTAATAGATCTCTCGCAACGATCAACCTATCACGCAAATAGGTGAGGTAGGAGTGAATACCATCCCGCCAAGTGTCACGGAAGGCCTTGACCATCTCCGGCTCGCGGGTGATGTGGGCGGCGTTTCCATCCTTGACGTCACGGCTGGTGGTAGACCACTGAAAATTGGAGTTGAATTTGATGCCATAGGGTGGGTCGAGATAGATGCACTGCACCTTGCTGCTAAGACCTTCACGCTCGGCGAGGCTAGCCATTACCTGCAACGAGTCGCCGAGGATCATGCGGTTGGTCCAGTGGGCTTCGTGCTGGTAAAACTCGGTGGTAGCAGCGTCGTTATCAAGGCCGTTGAAGTCGGCGAAGAGATCGGGTTGGTCGTCGCTGGCCTGTTCATTGGCTTCGCTACGCCGGCGCAGGTCGTCAATCAGTACCTTGGGGTGCACCTTCTCCTGGATGTAGAGAGGCGGGGCGTGTACCACCAGATCGGACCAGTCCTGCTGGTCCTTACCACGCCAAACCAACTGAGGGTCTAGGTCTCGGTTGCGGCTCTCCTTCTCTTCGTTCAGCTCGCCGCTACCGCGTGGATAACTGACCTTGGCCGGAGCTTGGTCGTCCTTACGCATCAGCGACTGATATTCGGCGGTGGGGATATTGCGGCGCTTGGCCTCGTCGTGAATGAGAGACTCGACGGACTTGGGGATGTTGGGTTGTACCTTTCTTGCCATGCTAAAACCCTTACGCTGACGGCTTGCCGGTTACGCGGCTGATCATTTTGTTGAAGTCGGCTTCTACTTGCTTGGCGAAGTCGTCCTGCATCTGGAACACATCGGTGAATTCGGCGAAGGCCCAGCGACCGTAGATGCCCAAGTGGTTTACCCCCGGCACCCAGTAAGTGTCCATGGTGGCCTTCTTCTCCTTGGCATCCTCGCCACGGTAGCCCTTGATTTCGACGATGAGGTTAAGCGGGTCATCCTTACCGTGGCCATCGTCAATCTGGACGATGAAGTCCGGGCGGTAAGTGCGGGTTTTCGAGGCGTAGCGGTAGGGCACATCAAGCCCGAGGTTATGATTCTTCACGTATGCCAGCACCCGGTGGTGAGCCTCAGCAACACGGCAGAATTCAGCTTCCCAGTCACTGTCGAGTACTACCCAGTTGAGTTGGCAGCGGCGGCTGTCGGTCTCGTAACGCTCTGTCTTGGAGGTGGTGAAGTTGACATGTGTCGTGGAGCCGGTGGGGTTGTAGGGGTCGAGTACTGCCTTGATGGGGCGCTTGCCCTGCTCGGCGCGGGTAATGGCCGCGGTAATGCGGTCACAAGCGATATCGGCCAAGGCCTGATACATCAGGAGGCCGGGGTATGTATCACCCCTGCAGACCAGACAGGTGTCCAGCCACTGCCGGGTGATGCGTTTGAGCTGGCCGAACAGGTGCAGCTTGGGTTCCTCGCCGGGATCACGCCACTTGGTGTAAAGCAGGCGTTGGGTTAGATGGAATAGCAGTGAGGAGCTGCGCATGTCACGGATGTGCTCGAGGCTGAGGTCCACTGCCTCGCCAATGATGCCGGAGTTCTTGGTGATGGAAGGGCCGACGATGGCCGGGGTGAGCTCGAATACTGAGTCATCGTTGAAGTCCGCAAACAGGCGCTCCTCCGGCAGTTCAACCCGGTAGCCGGCCACGCGGGGAAAGGTGATCTCCAGAACCTCTCGCTCTGGCAGTACGGCCTTGACCTGTACGGTTTCCCGCGGGGGTTGGGGGGGAGCGATTACCGGTTTGGCCGTGAAATCGAAGGGGATACCGAGTACGTCGGCGTATTCGGCGTTGAATCGCCCCTCCTCGTTCAACTCGTAGGACTGACGGCGCAGGGCTCGGCCAATCACCTGCTCGCAGAGTAACTGGGTACCGAAGGCTCGCACGCCCAGCACGTGGGTGACGGTATTGGCATCCCATCCTTCGGTGAGCATGGAGACGGAAACCACACAGCGGATGGATTCGCCGAGCTGGCCTACCTTACCGACAGTGTTCATGACCTCTCGCAGCAGCGTGGCATCATCTATCTCCTTGCCGGCGCGCAAGTCGTTGGCCAAGGCCCCACCCCGTTCTAATGCCTCACGCTTGAAACGCTCGATCTCGTCGGCGGCCAGCGTGCGGAAGTTCTTGTCTAGGGCCTCACCGGATTCCAGCTGCTCGCTATCGATCAGCAGGGTGTTCGGGCGGGGGAGCGGATTGCCGTGCTCATCGAAGTTGCGAAACAGCTCTAGGCGTCCGTTCTCGACATTCTCTGTGCCGTCTTCGTTCTCGCGGATAAAGCCGGAGATGTAGTCATAGACCAGTTTGGAGGTGGCGGTATTGTTGCATACCACGATGAAGCAGGGAGGGACCTTGATGCCCGCCTTCTGCCAAAGTTGCCAGGTCTTCTCGTAGTGGCCGTAGAGAGCCTGCAGTGCGGTCTGCAGCTCCACCGGAATACTGAGGGGGTCGAGTGCTTTGCTCTGGCCACGGCCCTTCTTGGGCATCTTCTTGCCAATGTGTTTCCACAGTTCGCGAAACATCGGCATTTCATTGCCGGGGATGTTCTCGGCAACGGGGACGCGAGGCAGCTTGACGATGCCGCATTCAATGGCATCCATCAACGAGAAATCGCTCATGGTCCAGGGGAATAGGGTACCTTCCACATAACCGGAGCCGCTGAGAAAGAAGGGCGTGGCGGAGAGATCATACACGCGCGCCACGCCCAGCTTACGATTGACCGCCTCTAGGCCGCTGATCCACAAGCGAGCGGCCTCTTTGTTTTTCTCTGCTTCCTTCTTCTCGTCGCCCTTGAGGGCCTCCTCGTCAGTATCCCCCGGCTTCTCGCGGTAGCAATGATGGGCTTCGTCGTTGATGACCAGGATGTTTTTCAGGCCCATTAGCTCGGGCATGACCCGTTGTAGCATCTGGCCTTCGGTTTCGGTCGTGTTGAGCTCATCGCCACCTCGGCCTTGCAGCAGCAGGCGTCCACCTTTGGAGAGCTCCATACGTTCGCGACGCTTGAAGGAGTGATAGTTGGTGATGACAATCTTGGCCTTGCCCAGATCCTCCATCATGTCGCTGGGGACCAGCTCGCGGTTTTTGTAGTAGCTATCTGGATCATTGGGCATCAGTACGCGAAGGCGGTCACGGATGGTGATGCCGGGGGCTACGAGTAGAAAACCGCGTGTGAAACGCTTGCTGTTGGGGTGACGCACGGCATTGAGGGTCTGCCAGGCGATCAGCATGGCCATGACTGTGGTTTTACCGGCCCCGGTGGCGAGCTTGAGTGCCAAGCGCATCAATTCCGGATTGGCCTCGTTGTTGGCGTTGGCTAGGTGTTCCAGGAAGCGAGCGCCGTTCTTGCCGATCTGCGGGGCGACCTCGGTAAGCCAGATGGCGGTCTCCACTGCTTCGACCTGGCAGAAGAATGGGCGGATGCCAGCGAAGTCATGGTGTCGCCAGTGCTGAAGCAACCGGGCAGTTTCTGGGCTCACACGCCAGTCGTTGGGGTTGGGTAGGCGGCGCCATTTGTCTACTTCCCCACGCACGGCGTTGATGACGGCCGTGTGATCGTACTGTTGGTCGTCGCTGGAAAGCCCCAGACCCTCGTCGAAGGCCAGTGCGGCCTGCTTGCCGCTACCCTTGCGCTTCTTTGGCTTGGGGATGGGAGTGATGAACTCGGCTCTGCGACGCTTCTCGATAATTTGCTGGGTGGGCTGGCCCTGATCATCCAGCTCCCAGTGGCGGCCGGGGTACTGATAGGGGGAGTTAAGGATCGGATGCTCGAAAAATTGCTCCATATTCCCTGCCTTGCTTCCTGCTGTAATAAGGTACCGTTCCCCGTACTAGAGTCAGCACCTGCTATTTTTTTATCCTTCGACTAGCAATGTTCTAAAGCTGTCGAGGTGCGAGCATGATGGCTCATACTGCTTTCGTAGAGCCCAACAGCCCTATGCAGACTGGCTACTGGTCTGACTAGGCGACCGGTTACAAACCTGCACAACGAGTACAGTAACGGTACACACATTAATTTTCTATGCTATCCTCAAATTTCGCTAAACTACTGATTCCAAAGAACTGTACCTTTCTCCAGATTTCGGTCAGTTTTCCTTGGCTGTCAGCAACTTATTGATTTAGTAGAGAACTCATAATCCCTTGGTCGTAGGTTCAAGTCCTACTGGGCCCACCATTAAATCAATAGCTTACGTCACTTTTCTGCCCGTTTCAGGGTTCCATTTCCGTACCGTGTCCACACTTTGACCACACTCGAATTTCGGGCCGTATTTGATGCTGTCCGCGAGATGATCAGGTGAGAGGTGGGCATAGCGCATGGTCATTTGGATCGTCCGGTGTCCAAGGATCTTCTACAACGTCAGCAGGTCGCCCCCGTTCATGATGAAGTGGCTAGCTGTAGAGTTTCGCCTAGACTCCCGCGTGCATCGCGCGATGCCTTGGCCGACTTCGACCTGCAGCAGATGCTGGACATTCCCCATGCGGCCTTCCCTCTGGAATATACGTTCTTCCGTAAGGGATTGAATTGATACTGTAGCGATGCCTCAACGTCGCTAACGCCTCCGTCGATCGCTGTAATTCAGATCGGACAGCGAGCGCGGTCGCGGCGCGTTGATGAAGAACCTGAGCCATGGATCATCCCCTGATAGTGGCTCGTAAGATAGACCATTGCTCTACGGGGCCGTACACGCAACCTAAACGCAAAAAATACAAAAAGCTACTCAAGGTAGCGCATTAGTTGATCAAGGAGGAGTAACAACATGTTAAGGTCTTATGATAGCAGCATATAAGTCAATACTATGAAAAATGTATTAATACCAAGTCTACAGCACAGCACCGAAATATTTATTGCTCAGCATTTCCTCACTGCTGCGGGCATTTCTCCCACGCTGTCTGCAGGCCCCAATCTTTTCATGCTAAAACGGCACACTCGGGACGCTCATCAAAATTCTATCGATGTCGTGACGCTAGAAAACTGGTCCACTACTCCAGATAATTACTCTATTCAACCCGTGGGTGAACAGCCACTTTTTCCGTTAAAAGGCTATTGGATACCGCAAGGTGAAAGTGCTGAATTGCCCGCCACGCCAGGCCCTGGGGATCCGAAATTTGCCTTTACACCGGACTTTACGGGGTGTTCATTAATGATTGATAAACTCAATCAAGAAAGCTATCGGGTTTATCATGTTCAAGGAGGTCACAAGGGCGGTCATGGAGGGGAGGCACCAATAAGTTACATGGATATAGAGTATAATAATGAAGGGCGTGATCACGGAATGGGCTTGACATACTCGTCGAAATTCAGTGACTACGGAACGGAATCATCTCCAAGAGCATTTATATTCATGAAGTACGATCTGACGCTGGAAAAGTGGTGTGTATATACGCAGAGTCAAAACGGTCTGGGGGTGTCATATAACTCTCGCACGGGAGATATCGTTACGGTAAGTCTTCCCACCATTCGAACATATAGCATGCGAATTGTTGATATAATATAACAATCTACACCGTCTTCCCCAACTCCAGGAGATCGAAATGGCTTTTGATGCATACCTTCAAATCGAGGGCATTCAGGGTGAAAGCCTCGACAACGAACATCAAAATTGGATCGAGGTTCTGCAGTACAATTACGATGCTTATCAGTCGGCTTCAGCTACCGCCAGTTCTGCCGGTGGCGCCGCGTCTGGGCGCGCCAAGCTAAGCGATTTTCAGATTACTAAGTTCGTTGACCGAGCCTCTGACCTGCCCCCGAACTTTATGAAAGCTGCTGTGCTGGGCAACATTTCAAGAGGATAGTGTTCCATGTCAATCGTGCGGGTGGCAAGCAACTCCGATATCTCGAGATTACGCTGGAAGAAGTCATTATCTCGTCCGTGACGGGAAATGGTGCGTCTGCTGGAGACCTTCCTCTGGAAACCGTTCGCTTCAATTTCGGACGTATTAAATTCAACTATATCCAGCAAAAGCGGGATAATGGAGCCGGCTCCGGTAATATTGCCGGGGGGTGGGATCGCATTGCCAACAAGCGCTACTCGTAATTCCAGTAGAAATTGCCAGGCAGGAATACCCATAGCGTTCCTGCTGCGCTAACTCTCTGCACGGTCATCTCTTTGCACGGTCATTGCCTCCCATTATCCGCTGCTCCGAGTTCAATTGCGCCTTCAGTCCCGCAACGGCGGTGCGTGCCACATCGACTAACCGGGTTTCGTCCATGCCTTCCCGCGCACTGGCTGAAAGTCCGGACATCGTGCTGGCCATGAAGTCGGTAATCGCCGATGCGTGCTCCGGATGTGTACGGGCGACGAACTCGCGAATTCGATCACGGCGCTGATTCGCCACCCGGCGTGCATGGATGACGCTCTCATCTCCGTCATTGCCTCGGGCGGCTTCGAGTACAAGACACCCCCGCTGTTCCGGATCTCGCGCATAGGTTCGTGCGGCGCTCTCCAGCAATTCCGCCAGTGCATCCGCCGGTGCCCGGCCGGGCAGCAGGATCTTGTCCAGCGCGAGGGCCGATTGCGCGTAGCGCTCGATGACCTGTGCGAAAAACTCGGACTTGCTACCAAACGCCTTGTAGAAACTGGGCGGTTTCACACCTAGTGCATCGGTCAGTGCCGCCAACCCCACGGCTTCGTAGCTGCTGGCGTGGAACAGGCGCTGGCCCTTGTCCAGTGCGGTTTCCATGTCGAAGCCACGGGGACGGCCCCGGGGTCTGGGCGCTGATTCGGCATTTTCTTTAGTGTCCACTATAAAAATCCTTGCGCATGCATTCTGTCTAATTTTATAGTGATTGCTATCCAATTTGCTACCGGAGGTGCTTCACATGGATTTCGTAGACAAGCGTGTTCTGGTCGTTGGGGGAAGCCGTGGTATTGGCGCCGCCATCGTTGCTCTCTTTGCCGATAGCGGGGCTCGGGTGAGTTTTACCTACTCGGGTTCACGCGAAGCGGCGCAAAACCTGGCGGCGAAGACCGGGGCGACAGCAGTCCAGACCGATGCGGCCGACCGCGACGCGATGATGGCGACCGTGCGTGAAGCGGGGCCTCTGGACATCATGATATTCAACGCCGGCGTACTGGTAGCGGGTGACCCTCTGACGCTGGATCCGGATGCGGTCGATCACCTGATCGACGTCAATGTGCGCGCGCCGTACCACGCATCAGTGGAGGCAGCGCGGGCCATGAAGGAAGGCGGGCGCATCATCGTGATCGGGTCGGTCAACGGCGACCGGATGCCGTTTCCGGGACTGGCCGCCTATGCGCTGAGCAAGTCGGCGCTACAGGGCATGGCCCGCGGGCTGGCCCGGGATTTTGGGCCGCGCGGCATCACGATCAATATCGTGCAACCGGGGCCAACGGATACCGACATGAATCCCGCCGACGGCGAACTTGCCGAGCAGATGCACAGCGTCATGGCGATCAAGCGTCACGGCACCGCCCAGGACGTGGCCCATCTGACTGCCTATCTGGCCGGGCCGCACGCTAGCGGTATCACCGGTGCGATGCACACGATCGATGGCGGCTTCGGCGCCTGAGCCGTGCACGATCGGCCAGGAGAGTCTGCATGACAGCTACCCGCTTTAAGAAGGGAATGTGCATGAGCAAGCCCGAAGCAACATCGGCATATGCGCCTTGGGAAACCACCCCCGCGCGGACTGTCCGGCGCGGACATTTCTGGCTGCCTGGCGACCGTATTAGCTTGGCCGGCAATACCTATCACTCCGGTCCCATGTTCGTGGCGTGGGCGGCGCCCGTAACGCCAGACGCCATGAACGGGCTTCACAGATTCTGCACAAGACACTGAGGAGAGTGCCATGAACAAGACTTGGCTCATCACCGGCTGCTCCAGCGGTCTGGGGAGACATATTGCCCAGGCCGCTGCCGCGCGAGGCGATAACGTGGTCGCCACCGCCCGCAACCCGGACACGCTACGCGATCTCGCCGATCGCTTCCCGGATCATGTACGGGCCGTTCGGCTCGATGTTACCGAGCCGGGTTCGGTGGCGGCCGCCATTGCGCTTTCGGCGCGTGAGTTCGGCGGGCTCGATGTACTGGTCAACAACGCGGGGTATGGCTTCATCGGCGCGGTCGAAGAGGCGGAGCCGGAAGAGTACCGCCCCATGTTCGAGGTGAACGTGTTCGGTTTGATCGAGACGACACGAATGGCGCTGCCGGTCCTGCGTCGGAGAACCGGGGCGCGCATCGTCAACTTGTCTTCGGGCGCAGGACTCTCTGGTGGCGCGGGTTCCGGTTATTACAGCGCTACCAAATTCGCGGTGGAGGGATTCTCGGAAGCGCTGGCCAAGGAAGTCGGACCGTTAGGCATTCAAGTAATCATCGTGGAGCCTGGTCCGTTTCGTACCGAGTTCCTGGGACGATCCATCGCGATGGCTGCCAGGGAGATCGATGCCTATGCCGAGACGGCGGGCCAGCGGCGTGCCTATCGAGATAGCAATGATGGCAAGCAGGCTGGAGACCCCGAGAAGGCCACGGCGGTGATCATGCAGGCCGTCGATGCCAGGCATCCGCCACTCCATCTACCGCTGGGGCCGGTCGCCTACGGGATCGCCGAGCGCAAGTTCGATGCCTTTCGCTCCGACATGGAAGCCTGGCGGGAGATTGCATTTCATACCGATTTCGACTGAGCGGCATTCTCTTCCACATCAATAGAGGGTCTGGTGGCGAACACCGTCAGACAACGGGAGTAGGGCAATGGATATTGGCGTTATTGGATTAGGGGCGATGGGACGCGCCATGGCGAGCAATCTCGTTGCGGCCGGGCACACGGTCAAGGCCTGGAACCGTTCCGGTGGCGAGCTCGATGGCGTGACCATGGTGGCTTCGCCGCGGGAGGCGTTTCAGGGGGATGCGGTGCTGACCATGCTCCCCGACGATGCGGCGATTCGGGAGGCGCTGCTGGAAGGCGGTGTCCTGGAACATGCCGCAGCAGGCACCGTGCATATCGTGGCCTCGACCATCTCGTTGGCATTTTCGCACGAGCTGGCGGCCCTGCATGCCAACGCCGGCATGGATTACGTCGCGGCGCCGGTGCTGGGCAGGCCGGATGTCGCTGCCAAGGGTGAACTCAACATTCTGGCCGGGGGAAGGGCCGCGGCGGTTGATCGGGTGCAACCGGTGTTCGAGGCCATTGGCAAGCAGGTATGGCTCATGGGCGACCGGCCGCCCGCTGCCAACGCGGCCAAGATCGCTTGCAACATGATGATCGCCATGGCGATCGAGGCGATGGCGGAAGCGGTCTCGCTGACCGAGGGCAACGGCGTGGAGCGTGAACGCTTCTTCGAATTGATCCTGGGCACGTTGTTCGGCAGTCGCTCCTATCAGGTCTACTCGGCCAATATCGCGAATGACGACTACGAGCCGGGATTCAAGGCGACGTTGGGCCTCAAGGATCTGCGCCTGGCTACTGAGGCCGCCGAGCAAACCGAAGGTTCGCTACCGATGCTGGCAGCGGTCTATCAAAGGATGGGCGAAACGGTCGACGCCGGTCTCGGCGATCGCGACTGGTCGGTGATGGCGGACTATACGATCCAGTCCGCGAAGCGCTGAATCGATATCGACACCGCTGGAGCCTGAAAGGTCGTGGCAAGGGCCAAATCAGTTGCCGGAAAGCAGGGTAGGCCACCAGCGACAGGGTTCGCACGCTCACTCATTCCTGGTTTCGTCATTCTTGTCCCAAGGCAGCTGAACTGTATGAAAACGAGCAATGGAAACGATACTCATGACCAAGATGATGGTTGTTTGTGTTGGTGACGAAAATACGAGATTCGATCGCGAATATTACGCTACCCAGCATCTCGCGCTGGCGATGGAGTGCTGGGGGCAATATGGCCTCGAGTCGGCGGAAGCCTTCTATCCCGCTGGCAACGGGGATGGCTGGCTTTCCATCGGGGTCTATCGCTTTCGGGAAACCAGCGATATTGATGTGGCGCTTGCCTCGCCGGAAACCGAGCTAGTCATGGCCGATGTCAAAAGATTCACGGACGCGACAGTCGTGATGAGAAGCCTTTTTACTCCGCTGTGACCCTTTTCCACTCGCTAGTCGAGAATGGTGGGTTGTTGCCTTTCCGGTTTGTCTCCTCCGCTGGGTGTCCAGCCGTGCCCTGTTGTTCTTAGACCACCGAGTCTGAGATTGAATACGGCCTTAAGTGATTCCAAATGATAAGCAGGTTTGCCCGTGAGTCTGGGCATTTCATGATTATCGTGTGGGATAAAGGTGAAAGAGTGGGTCCAATAAAGCGATTTTTATTGGACGGCTATGTTTGACTACAGCCCGGCAGGGGCATGCATAGGAAGTCATGAAATGACCAACTCTTTGAAAAACAAGGTGGCGATCGTCACTGGCGGTTCCCGCGGCATCGGGGCCGCTATTGTTCGACGTTTGGCTGCAGATGGCGCTACGGTGGCGCTGACTTACCATGCCTCTCCCGGCAAGGCCGAGACACTGGTCTCGGAAGTTCAGGCGTCGGGCGGGAAGGCGAAGGCGATCCAAGCCGACGCGGGTAATCCGGATCAGGTCAGAGCAGCGGTCAACGACGTGTTCGAAGCCTTTGGCAAGATCGATATTCTAGTGAACAATGCTGGCATTCTCGTTCTGGGGAATCCCGGAGAAGTGACATCCGAGGATTATCAGAGAATGCTGGCTGTCAACGTCACTGGTATGGTCGCTGCCACCGAGGAAGCGTTGAAGCATATGGGGCAAGGCGGACGTATTGTTCATATTGGTAGTAATGTCACTCAATATGTCGGGTTTGGTACTATTTCACTTTACACCCTGACCAAGGGCGCCGTATCTGGCTACACGAGAGGGTTGGTGCGTGATCTGGGGCCGCGTGGCATCACGGTCAACACGGTTCAACCTGGCCCAGTGGAGACCGACATGAATCCCATAGATGGCCCCGTGGCCGAAGTGATGCTTCCCCGGTTGGCGGTTGGACGCTATGGCCAGGGTAAAGACATTGCCGGCGCAGTGGCTTACCTGGTGAGTCACGAGGCGGACTTCGTCACGGGCGCCGAGTTGTTGGTGGATGGCGGTTTTTCCGCCTAGTCCATGATGAGAGGCTGCCTCGTGAGATTTAGCCTCTCATGTTTGTACAACTGGAACTTCAGCCTGGTCATTGGGCTGATAATGATCCCTCCTATTGAATCTATCCCGCGTCTTGTCAGATTGGCGAATTCCACACGTCGAGGCTGATCAGCCAGCCATCATCTTGCTCCCAAGCGAATACGTTCTCGACGGATCTTACCGTTGGATATTCGGCGACATCGCTTGATTGATAGCGTCCGATGAACCGCTCACATCGCGGCATGATAGGTCCAGGAGTATTTTGCATGGATCACCCAGGCTTTGTGCATGGCGCAAGAGGGTATGGAAACGATTGGTCGAGAAGAGCGCGGAGTCTACGGCGATGATCTTTTTGCCTTCCATGGCGAGGCGCTCCCGGAGCTCTTGGTCGAAAGGGCAGCTTGCTGCTATGCCCCAGCTACCCGGCCATCGGCGGGTGGCACGATGCTGGGGCGCCGGGCAAGTGTGATGCTCAGACCCGACCCGACGGCGAGACACAAAGCGATGCATAGCATTGATACGACGAAAGCGTGGGTGATGGCTGACGGATCGTCCTGGAGGCCGAGAAGGGAATAGAAAATGCCACCAATGATCGCGACGCTCAGCGCGGCGCTGACTTGCAGCGTTGACGTGGCGATGCCTGCGATCATGCCTGAAAATGCCGGTGCGACTCGACTCGTCACCATCCGCATCAAGGTGGGAAGCGCAAGTCCCTGGCCAAATCCAATCGTGAAGAGCAGGACCGCGAGCGGCACGAATGCCAACGGCATGCCCAGCGGCGTCGTGGCGACCAGCCAGACCAGGCAGAGGAAGCCGCCGGCTTCAAGCGCCATGCCAATGGCATTGACGTAGACGCCAACGACGCGCGTGCCCAGTGGGGCTGCCAGCGGTCCCAGTAGAAATCCCGCTCCGAACGGCAGGAAGATCAGGCCCGCACTGAGGGCATTCAGATGCAAGGCGCCCTGCAGGAACACCGAGAAGAGAAGGAAGAACGCAGCAATCGTGTAGAACAACAGCGCGATCAAGAGTGCCCGGCCCAGGCCCGGCGCTTTTAGCGCGGCAGGAGACAGCAGTGGAGCGCGCCCCGTACTGGCAAGCCTGCTTTCATAACGCCAGAAGTACCACGCCAACGGCGGCACTGCGCCGAGCGATAGCCAGGACCACAGGGGCCACCCCGCTTCACGTCCCTCGATGAGCGGTATGATCAGCGCGCCGAGGGTGGCCATCGACAGCATGGTACCGCCGATGTCCAATCTACGGGCGTGCCGGAGACGCGTATCCTTGAGGAGAGGGATCCCGAACAGCGCGACCAGAATTGCCAGCGGCAGATTGATCAGGAAGATCGCCCGCCATCCCAGCCCTAGCAGGTCCAACGAAATCAAGATGCCCCCGAGAGCCTGTCCGATGGTGGCGGCCAGGCCGAACACGGCGCCATAGAGGCTGAGTGCCAGCGGCTTCTCTGTTTCTGGAAAGATCACCTGAATCGAAGCCAGGGCTTGCGGTGCCATGATGGCCGCCGTCACGCCCTGCAGTATGCGCCCGATGATGAGAGCCCAGGGCGACCATGCGATACCGCATAGCGCCGAGGCGACCGCAAAACCGATCAATCCGCAAAGGAACACCCTGCCGCGCCCAAACAGGTCGCCCAGGCGGCCGCCGGTAATCAGTGTCACGGCATAAATCGCGGCATAAGCCGAAATGACCAGTTGCTGGGACGAAGGCGAGGCGCCCAGGTCCTCGCGAATCGAGGGAAGTGCGACATTGACGATGAAGAAATCGAGCGGCGGCAGAAAGGTGCCGACAAGCAGGATCGCAAACATTGCCCAGCGGCGTGGTGCGGGAGGCGTCTTGGTATCAAGTGTCATGAGATAGCCCTTTTTAAGGAACCGATTGGTTCCTAAATGGATAAATTTAATTCCGCTCGAGCATCAGCATCGCGCTATCGACCAGCGCGACCATGTCTGCCTCGAGCCCACCGGTTTTTCCCAGTACGCGCATGCCCTGGATCTGGCAGACCAGAAAGCGTGCCATGGCCTGCTCATCCCCTTCGGCGATTTCGCCGTTTGCCTGCCCACGCACGATCGCGCCGGCATAGAGTTGCTGTATGCGACGAAACATCTGTGCAGCGCGTTCCGCGAGCGCCGGGTCGTGGGCCGCCATCTCGACTGCGATGGCCACAACGAGGCAGCCACGCCGGCCTGCCTCGCCCGAGGAGAGGCGGGCGTAGCGCAGCAGCGAAGCACGAATAGCCTCTTTGACCGTACCGGGCTGCGACAAGAGGTCTGCGGTGGCCCTGAGTCCCTCTGCCATGTATAGGTCGAGCGCCGCGAGCAGCAGCTTTTTCTTATCGCCGAATGCCTTGTAAAGGCTGCCCCGCGACAGTCCCGTGCCTTCGATCAGGTCGGGTAGGGATGTCCCTTCGTATCCATGGTCCCAGAACACGTTCATGGCGTCGCGTGCAGCAACGTCCAGGTCGAACTCGCGGGGACGCCCGAGACCAGCGTGAGTTGCCATCGATGTCTTTTCCTGTCGAGTCTATATGAGAACCGTTCGGTTCCTATGTTAGTCTTCGCTCGCGACTGGGGCAAGCTATCAGTGTCGTGACCACGAATAGTCTGGTGGAAGTGCTCTTCTACTGACCGTGGCGTGCCTGATGGAGGTGCAGACAAGGGCGACCGGCTCTGGAGCCTGAACTGCTGCATCGGGGATTTGATCAGGTGAGCAGGGGCTCGGGCGGAAGGTGAAACAGCACTGCGAGAATCGAGCAACCACGTTGACTGTCTACCATCCAGAAGGTAGGCTTTCTCGCCAGTGAAGAATGCCTTCACGATTTGATCTTCCGACCCATGAGGCTTGCATCCCAGGCGGTATCTTGGGGAGCGCTTGTCTTTGCCAGAAGCGCCGTTGAAACCTCTGGTAGAAGCACCGTTGAAGAGGGAGCGTTATGAAAGAACGCGACGTTGCCGCTCAATTGGCATCGTATCGAAAGACGATCGATAACATTGATGCGGCTTTGGTTTATATTCTTGCTGAGCGTTTTCGGTGTACCAATGAAATCGGCCTATTGAAAGCCGAGCATGATTTTCCTCCGGTGGATGAAGGCAGGGAGCAATCGCAATATGCGCGCCTGAGAACACTTGCGGATGACGCCGAGCTCGATCAGGTTTTTATTGAAAGATTGATTAGGACGATCATTGACGAGGCTGTGCGACGGCATGGACAGATCGCCGCTGACCACTTCGCCAAGAACGGTTCGGCGACGTAGGGATCAATGGGGGCGGTCAGGGCTCCCCGGTAATGAGAATCGCTACGCCGGTTTCCGCCGTATGGCTCCACGTTGGATGGTGCCCGCGGCGCCAATGATGTGCCAGTCTTCGTTCAACGTCCGTCCCGAGCACGACGCCACGCGCCGCGGCGGCTTGGATGAATCGTTTGTCACTCTATGGAGTATCGTAATGGGGGTTGAAAGGGGGTCTTTCACGTCTGTTTTTCATTTCACGCTACGAGCCATCATACTCGTCATATTGGTACTTGGCGCTGCGTACCAGGCTCGCTCCGCCGAGCCTGCTGACGATGCGAGGCCGGTGGTGGATCATTTGCTGAAATTGGTTGATGAGCGTCTTGCCATCGCATCGGATGTCGCAAAGGCTAAGTGGAATTCTGGTGATCCCATCGATGCCCCGGCACGAGAAGCAAAGATTGTAGATCGGGTCGTGGTCGAAGCCACACGAGCGGGTGTCGATGCGTCATTTGCCCTGGAATTTTTCAGGCATCAGTTTGATGCCAGTAAACTCATCCAGCATCGACTCCATGATCGATGGCAACGAACGAAACACCCACCCTTTGACGCTCCGCCAAGCCTTGCTGAAGATATCCGCCCCAAGCTCGATCAGCTGACGCCACAATTGATTGAGTCGCTCCGAGATTTCAAGCGTATTACCGTCAACGCGAGTATTCGGCGATATATTGAAAACCGGTCCGAAACCTTGATAAACGACGGAATAGGAGGTGAGGCAAGAGAGGTCGCATTGCGTCCTTTGCTGGAAACTTCTGTCTTGAATGAATCGTTTTGAATAAATCATTTTGAATAAGCCGTTTTGGATAAATAGCTTTGAATAAATAGGAGCGCAGGCTGGTAGCAAGTCCCAAAAGAGCAGGTCGAAAAGACCTTGCGAAAAGACCTTGATTGACCAGGCCCCGACATGATGGTCGCTGCGAAAGCGGGTCGAAGGGGGATTCCCGTCGAGCCTCAGCTCACGTTGCTTTTCTTATCGATTCTAGCCTGGTTTCACCGGTACGGCGGGCCGATCTTGACAAATATTCTACTACAAGGTAGATATGCCAATCATGACCAATCCCACAAGTACCGCTGACAAAATCCTTCAATGCGCGCGCTCCCTGATCATCGCTGGGGGGTACAACGGCTTCAGCTATGCAGACATCGCCGAAGTCGTAGGCATTCGCAAGGCGAGCATTCACCATCATTTTCCCAGCAAGGTCGATCTGGTTCGTACGCTTCTGGAGCGATATCGCGAGGAGGCGGAAGCAGGGATTGCTGCGCTGGAACGTTATAACCCTGACCCCGCAGATCAACTTCGCGCCTATGCAAACTACTGGGCGGCGTGTATCGCCGATCCCACCAACGCCTTCTGCGTATGCGCCTTGCTCGCGAGCCAGATACCTGTGCTGCCGCCAGAGATCGTGCTCGAGGTTCGGGCGCATTTCCGCATGCTATCGGCATGGCTCACCGCTGTGCTGGACAAGGGCGCAGCGCAAGGCGTGTTCGTTCTGGCCGGTACCGCTCGATCCGAGGCGGAGGGATTCGTGGCGGGCGTACACGGTGCGATGTTGTCGGCTCGGGCCTATGGCGACGATAAGGTGTTCAAGGTCGTCACTGATTCCCTGATGGAAAAGCTCATGCCGAATCGCTCGTAAAACCGAGCTGGCAAGGAAGGCTTCTGCACGATTTCATCGTCTACCATCCAGTAGGTAGACAACAAGCCGGGTCCCTGTTAGCCTTGGATCGGAAGGCGGCTAAACCCGTCCACATCAATCCATTTGCCTATCTACTAGTAGATACCCTGGAGTCAACATGTTACGTCAACTTGTGGTGGGATTTGTGACTGCCGCGGCCATTGGCTCGGCGGCTGTCGCTCAGAGCGCCATGGCTGAGCCCATGAACGTGCGCGGCGACGTGGTCAGCTTCAGCGGTCAGACATTGAAGGTGAACACGCGTGAAGGCGAGACCGTCGACATTGCGCTGGCGGAGGGAGCGGTGGTTTCGGGTGTCAGCCGTGCAGCGATTACCGACATCAAGCCCGGCGATTACGTCGGTATCGCTTCGCTTCCCATGAAGGACGGCGGTAGTGGCGCGCTCGAGGTGCTGATCTTCCCGCCAGCCCTGAAGGGCGCCGGCGAGGGCAGTTTCGGTTGGGATCTGAAGCCCCAAAGCACCATGACCAACGCCACGGTCGCAGACGCTGTCAAAGGTGTGGATGGCCGAACCGTTACCGTCACTTATCACGGGAAAGAGAAGACAATCACCATCCCCGAAGGAACGCCTGTCGTGACCCTGGCACCGGCCACCAAGGCCGATCTGACGCCGGGAGCGGTCGTCTTCGTCCCCGTCGAGAAAAGCACGGATGACAGCTTGACCGCGAAGCAGGTCGTCGTTGGCGCCAATGGTGTCGTCCCGCCGATGTGAGTGGAGGTCGCCACCGGCCTGGATTCAGGATTCTGCCAGGCCGGTGGCGCGTTCGATCTCGCAAACGTTGCGCTGTTTCGACCCATGCCGCTAAACCATCAGGACCGACCCATGAATCAGGAGACGCAACCGCTCCGCTCGACACCTCTCCAATCGACACCGCGTCGGCGAGCCATCTTCATCCGACGCCATGCCGTGGTTACCCGCCTGTCGCACTGGCTGAACGTGGTGTGCCTGAGCTTTCTGATATTGAGTGGTCTCCAGATATTCAACGCCTATCCGCAACTCCACTGGGGCCAATACGGCATGGATTCCGATCCTGCCTTTCTCACGATAGGGGCGAGCGAGAGCCACGGGACGCCGCATGGCTTCGTCGAGATCGGCAGTGTCTCCGTGCCCACCACGGGTTTCCTGGGCCTGTCGAAGGTGGAAGGCGAGTGGACACCGCGTGCGTTTCCGACGTGGCTTACCTTTCCGTCCTATCAGGATCTTGCCGCTGGCCGGAACTGGCACTTCTTTTTCGCCTGGGTGTTCGTCATCAACGGTCTCGTCTACCTGGGATACGGTCTCGTCAGCGGACATTTCCGGCGTGACTTGACGCCGAAGGCGCAGGAGCTCGCACCGCGTCATTTCTGGCGGGAAATCGTCGATCATGCCCGCTTGCGCTTCCCCGCCGGCGAAGCTGCCCGGCACTATAACGTACTCCAGAAATTGACCTACATCGGTGTCATGGCAGGGCTGCTACCGCTGATGATACTGACGGGGTTGACCCTGTCGCCGGGCATGGACGCCGCGTTTCCGGCTCTTCTCGATATCTTTGGCGGGCGCCAGTCCGCCCGATCGCTTCACTTCATCACCGCTTCGCTGCTGGTCGTGTTCGTGATCGTTCACGTCGCCATGGTCATCCTCTCGGGGCCCTGGAACAACCTGCGCTCGATGGTCACGGGTCGCTATGCGATCCGCAGCAAGGAGCCTGACGCATGACAGATCTCAAGCGCCGTCGCTTTCTGATCAGCAGTGCGCTGGGCGTGAGCGCGCTGGCGCTGTCCGGCTGCGACAGGCTGGAACAGAGCCCCGAAGTGGGAGGCGTGATTCGCTCCGCCGAGAAGCTGACCATGAGCGCCCAGAGACTGCTGCTGGGCCGTGACGCGCTCGCCCGCGAATTTGCCGAAACGGACATCTCGCCAGCGTTCCGCGTAAACGGAACCAGCGCCCCGGACGGTGAGGCGTATGCGCAACTGGTCGAAGGCAACTTCGCCAACTGGCGGTTGAAGATCGACGGGCTCGTCGACCGGCCGCTGGAGCTCTCGCTGGCGGATCTCAAGAAGCTTCCTGCTCGCACCCAGATTACCCGTCACGACTGCGTCGAAGGGTGGAGTGCCATCGCCAAATGGACCGGTGTTCCGCTCGGAAGTCTTCTGGCGGCGACTGGACTCAAGCCCTCGGCGCGATTCGCGGTCTTCCATTGCGCCGACGAGCTCGAAAAGACGCTCGACGGCAGTGGCCGATACTATGAAAGCATCGACCTCATCGACGCTTTCCATCCGCAGACGATCCTCGCTTACCGGATGAATGACCAGGAACTATCGGTGGGCCATGGCGCACCGTTGCGTCTCAGAGTCGAGCGGCAGCTGGGCTACAAGCAGACCAAGTACATCATGCACATCGAGATCGTCGACAGTTTCGCCGCCTTGTGGGGCGGCAGCGGCGGCTTCTGGGAAGATCGGGGATACGAATGGTACGCCGGCATTTAAGTCGTTCGCCAACCCCAACCAGGGCGTTCGATCACTAAGTCGCTAGTGGTGAGATCATGCACCCGGCGCATTCTCCACAGAGAAGCGTTGGTGACTGGAAACGGTTCGAATCTGGGATTTGTCGTTTATCACGGGGTTTCAATAACTTCGTCAGTCCGCTAATGGATGGCTGTATGAACAATATGTTGGATCCCTGTCTTGAGTTATCGATGAGATCACGGTGGCTCAAGGCATATTACTTCTTCCGGTCCGGATTTTCAGTCCTGTGGGTCGCGGCGTCGATGACCTTGGGACTTCAATCTGCCGAGATTGCGACGATTTTGCTGATCTTATATCCTGCCTGGGATGCGGTGGTTAACTTTATAGGCGCGCAGCAATTTGGCGGGCTGAGTTGGAATAAAG
Source organism: Salinicola corii (assembly GCF_008298015.1). Classification (GTDB taxonomy): domain Bacteria; phylum Pseudomonadota; class Gammaproteobacteria; order Pseudomonadales; family Halomonadaceae; genus Salinicola; species Salinicola corii. The sequence continues at coordinate 25,281 of NZ_VTPX01000020.1, forward strand.
CGCAAGCCGCCAATGTCGTGGTAAGTGCGGTCGCAACGTTTGCCGTGGTCGTCAGCCTGCAACTGGGTGAAGATGTCGTTCTCGCTGTGTTCGGATCATGGGCCATCCTATGGGGGTTGTTGCAAGTCAATGCCGCCCTTCGGTTTTGGAAAGGTCTTGAGGCCCAATGGGCAATGGTCATGATACTGGGTGGTGCTCAGTCTATCTTTGTGGGTGCCTTTTTTATTTGGCTGTCACAGTTTGCAGTGCCATTGATAACCAACGTGGCTTATTTATGCATCGCTGCATGCTATCTGTTTTTTCATTGCGGCAATGTGGATGACCGTGAGTGATTTTCGCCGCTGATGCTCTTCGTCCGGGGAGTGTCACTGATATGAGATGCTTCCTCGATTTCGATTCACTTTCTGCGCATCTTGTAGCAGGCGCTGGACTCTCAGGGACTTCCGGGGAGGCAGTCCAGCACGTGGATGTCCGTATATGAAAAAATAACCCGGCTATGGGAAAGAGTCAGCGGGGACCGTTTGCCATACCGGGTTGAAGCGGCCGCAGGGACGCTAGCCAGAACAGTAAATTTTTGGCGATAGAGTTCTGATCGGTGTTTTCGATATAAAAACACCGGAGCCGTGAATTTCTATCAATAAATTGCTTTTATCTTTATTTATTTAGTGATTATTGCGAAGTGTAAAGGGTTTTTTATCTTGTGAACCCATTAAGTCTACTTAGGTTTTTTGGGCTTTTCAGGAGCGCTGCTGGCGAAAAAAACCAAGTTTGCTTCAGATCTCTCCATTCGACGCAATGATTCGATGAATCACGGGCCGGCGTGCCGATAAAACCACTGAAGTGACAGCTGACTCCATCCACTCGCCTGTGGTCATGACACATATCGGCACAAACGGATGTGTCGTTCGTGATCCGGATCAATTTGCCTTATGACTGAAAGATTCACCGTGCGAGGGACGATATCGCGGGGATGCCTCGGCAGGAAGCCATGAATGGCCGACGGGGAAGTAGGGTACTCGGGGAGCCGGTTTGACCGGTTCCCCCTTCTGTTTGGCGGAAGGCACCACTCATTGCGTTGCCTGGATCATTGCGAACGTCGATGCCATGGTCCAACGTGATAGCGGCGGGTTGCTCCCTGAGGGCAATTCGTTGATCCCTGGCCGTGTCACTCGTGGTGGACGGCGATGCCTTGGGGGAGGAGGTTGCGAGCACCGATATGATGGATTGGATTTCCCAGAACAGCCCGGCCATCACGGCCTTGACCAGCGTGTGTACGCTCTTCGTCTGGCTGTTCTACGCGCAACTGCTTTACCTGAACTTCAGGCGCCAACGTCAACCCAAGATCATCATCAATCGTGGCTTCGGCCGCACGCTGCAGGCCCGTTGCGTCATCAGCAACATGAGCCCCGAGCCTATTTTCATCGAGCACATCGTCGCGATACTGCATACCGACCGGGGGGCGCTCTCCAAGGATCTGATCGATTTCGAGGTGTCGCCGGACGAGAGAGAAGAAGCCGGTCGCTTGATCGAAACCACTCGGCAGGGGCCGATGCTCTCCGGCAGTTACAATCACATCGGCACTTTCCACGACATCATCGGCCGAATTCTCCGTTTTCACGGACTTTCCTCCGACGACTTCCAGTCGATCGATGGGCGTACACTCCAGTCGATAGAGCTGCGGGTCATCGCCGTTTACGGCAGCGAGGACTCTCCCGTGGGGGCTGCCAGAACCTTTGAATTGACCATGGGGGAATCGGGCGAGGCGCTCGTGCCGACGCGTCTCGTGACTCGACGATATGCTTCGCGGCCGAGACGTCATCAGGTACGTAAGTGGATCCGTGACCTAGATGAATAGACGCCTATCCCTCGAGCCGATGGTCGCCGTTGGAAGCTGCCGCTCGTCTCTCTTCTTCCAGCTTTAGAATCAGTTCGCCTGCCGGGAAGATGTCGCCTCGCGCTTTGCCGATACCGGCCCATTGCGCCCCGAAACCCGTTTCGCCTCGTTCCTTGGCCGCGGCATTCAGTGCCTTGCCGAGATCGTAGGTGTTCGGATAGGCCGGGATATCTTCGCAGATGGCATCTTCGGCCCAAGCGGTAAACCGATTGACGAGGCAGCGTGCCGGGCGACCCGAAATCGCACGAGTCATCACGGTGCCCCCGCCGGACACCAGGCGAGCCCGATAGGCTTCGTCGGCCGCGCTCTCCGGGCAACGGATGAAAGCCGTTCCCAGTTGCGCCGCTGCCGCCCCCCAGTCCAGGGCGTGTTGGATATCGGCACCATCCATCAGGCCGCCCGCTGCTATGATCGGCAGAGATATCTCCTGGACGAGCTGGCGGGTCAGTGCTTGTGTCGATCGTCCTTCGTCAGTGGCATCGGGGTCGAACACGCCGCGATGGCCGCCCGCGCCCCACCCCTGGGCGACGATTGCATCGAGCCCGCGCTCCGCGATCTGCCGGGCCTCGGCAAGGCAGGTCGCGGTCGCCATCAGCCGACATCCCGCCTGGCGCAGCGCCTCGATCTGCTCGGGGCGGGGTAGGCCGAAATGGAAGCTGACGACGGCTGGGCGGGTCTCGAGCAGGACTTCGAGCATAGCGTCGCTCGCCTGAAAGGGCGAGTAGATCTCCCTCAGCTGCTCCGGTGGCGTCGCGCCGAACGACTCGAACAGCGGGCGGGCGCGCTCGATCCAGCGGCGTTCGCGGTCGTTGTCACGCAGCGCCGGCGCGTGGCAGAAGACGTTGACGTTGAACGGCCGAGTCGTCAGGGCGCGGGTTTCCCGGATGGCCTTGCCTGCGCCCTCCGGCGTTGACGCGGCAACCCCCAGGGCGCCCAGCCCACCGGCGTTGGAGACCGCGGCCGCCATGGCCGGCGTCGCGACGCCCGCCATGGGCGCCTGGAAGATCGGCGCTTTCAAACCAAGGTCGTTGATGAATTCGCAAGTCATGTCGCTATCTCCCCAGTCATGGCGTTGTTTCCCCGGTCATGGCGCTATTCAAGTGGTTTTGCGGCCCGAGCGTTCCATCGTCATCCGGTCAGGCCGCCAGCGGCTGTGCTGGGCCGAAACATTCGTATCGGCGATCGCCGGCCGCCACGCCACGGGTTTCCAGCATCCGATCGATCCGGCTCATCATTGGTAGCGGCCCGCAGAAATAGTAGGTCGCTCCCCACCCGCCGATCCAGCGTTCGAGGTCTGCCGGTTCCAGCTCGCCGCGCTTGATCCCGGAGTCGCCGGCGCCATCCGCTTCGCCTGGCTCGCTTAAGCACACGTGCAGGCTGAAGTTCGGATGACGGCTGGCCAGCGTCTCCAGTTCGCGGGTGAACGGTCGCAGCCCGCCGTGGCGTACGGCCTGGATGAAGATCACCGGCTGCGACGGGGAGGCGTGCAGTGCCGCGTGGGCCATGGAGACCAGCGGCGTGGCACCGATGCCGCCGGCGATGAATACCAGCGGCTTGTCCGCCGATTCCGGCAGCTCGAGCGTGAACGCACCGCACGGCGGTGAGAGCTCGATCCGGTCGCCCTGGGCCAGGTCGTCGTGAATGCGGTTCGAGACATCGCCCCCGGGAGCCTCGCCATCCCCGGCCTCACGCTTGACGCTGATTCGATAAGCCGCGGCGCCCGGCGCGTTGGAGAGGCTGTAGTTGCGCATGGCGGTGTGGCCATCGGCATCCTGCACGCGAATCGAGACATACTGCCCCGGCAGGTGCGCGGGCGGCTCGCTGCCGTCCGCCGGCACCAGATAGAGGGAGACGATGTTGTCGCTCTCGCGCTCGCGCCGCACGATCGTGAACGGCTTGAATCCCGCCCACCCCTGATGCTCGCGCTGTTCGGCGTAGATCGTCCGTTCGCGCTCGATGAACACCCTGGCCAGTTCGCCGTAGGCCGCGGCCCAGGCATCTAGCACCTCGTCGGTGGCGGCGTCGCCCAGCACTTCCCGGATCGACGCCAGCAAGTGCTCGCCGACGATCGGGTAGTGTTCCGGCTGGATCGTCAACGAGGCGTGCTTCTGGGCGATCACCTCGATGGCATCGGCGAGCGCCGCCGGATCGTCGATATGTTGGGCGTAGGCGAGAATGGCGCCGGCCAGGGCCCGCTGTTGACCGCCAGAGCGCTGATGCGCGGGATTGAAGTAGTGCCGGACCTCGGGGTGGTGCGCGAACAGGCGGGCGTAGAAGTGGCGGGTCAGTGTCTCGCCATGCTGTCTCAGCACCGGGATGGTGCTCTTGACGATATCGGTCTGGGCGGTGGTTGGCATCTCGACTCCTCTGGCAGGATTTTAATCGGTATTTTAAATGCCTATTTAAATGGGAGTATCATTTACCAAATTATGGCTGTCAAGCGCTGATGAAACTGACGACGCACACCGATTACGCCCTGAGACTGCTGATCTACCTGGCGGTGAGGGACGACCAGATGCCGGCCACGGTACAGGCCGCTGCGACACACTACGGCATCTCCACGCATCATCTGGCCAAGGTCGCCCAGACACTGGTGCAACTGGGGTACGTGGCCAGCCTGCGCGGGCGGGGCGGCGGCCTTCGGCTTCAGCGGCCCGCGGAGGAAATCGGCATCGGCGCGCTGGTGAGGCAAACCGAGAACCTGGAGTTGCTGGAGTGTTTCGGGCCGGAATCGACCTGTCCGATCGAACCGGGCTGCCGCCTGAAGGGCGTGCTAGCCAAGGCCCAGCAGGCCTTTCTCGCCGTGCTCGACGGCTATGTGCTGGCCGACCTGGTCGAGAATCGCCAGCAATTACGCGTACTGCTGGGCCATTCGGCCTGAACGGCCCGCGCCCGGCCAGGGGAAGCCGGCTCGTTCATCGCGTGACATCCTCCTCGGTCGGGGACGCGCATTGCGGTAACCGCTAGCGGCGAGCGGCCGGATCACCGCCGCTCTAGCGCTGGCGCGCAGATGACGATGAAGCACGCCAGGATGCCCAACAGGCAGAAAGCATAGTGCAGGGTGATGAAGTGGGCGGTAAAGCCGATCGCCGGTGGGCCGACCAGCATCGCGCCGTAGCCCAGTGTCGAGACGCTGGCGATCGCCACGCCTGGCGATGTCTCCGGATCGTTGGCGGCGCGGGTGATCGCCAGCGGCATGATCAGGGCGTAGCCCACGCCGAGCAGCACGAAGCCCGCCAGGGCGGTGTAGAGATTGGCAAACAGCACCGCCAGCAGCACGCCGGCCAATGCCGAGGATCCGGCAAAGCGCGCCGCCTTCCTCGGGCCGAAGGCCGATATCAGGCGATCCCCCATGAGCCGCATGACCACCATGGCCACCGAGAACACGGTGTAGCCGAGCGCTGCCTGTGCTTCGCTGGCCGACGTCACCGCCACCAGGAAGAGCGCGCTCCAGTCCGCCATGGCGCCTTCGCCGATCGACGCGCACATGGCAATGATGCCCACCCATAGCAGGCCGCCCCTGGGCAGGGGAAACAGGCTGCCGCCGGAGGCCCGGGGGCGGGTCTGGGACTGCCAGCGAATGTGGGCAACCCAGCTCGTGATGGCGTAGAGCGACAAGGCGAAGACGGTGAAATGCATCGTCAGCCCCAGTTCCAGCTTGACTGCCAGGTAGCCGGCGGCGGCACCGAGGCCGGCACCCAGGCTCCACATCGCATGCAGCGACGACATCACTCGCCTGCCGATGTATCGCTCCGCCTCGCCGGCCCAACTGTTCATGGCCACGTCCATGGCGCCATGGGCGCCGCCGAACAGGAACAGCGCGGGCGCCAGCAGCCAAAGGCTGGGGGCCAGCGCGATCAGGATCAGCGCCAGCGTGTAGAAGATCGCGATGGCGAGCGTCGTGCGTGCCGCGCCGAAGGCGTCCGAGGCGCGGCCGGCGAGCGGAAAGGAGACGATGGCGCCCAGCGCGAGCAGCAGCAGCAGCAGCCCCAACTGGCCGCCGTCGATCCCGTTGTGCTGGACGACGGTGGGGATTCGCGACGCCCAGGCGCCGAACAGTCCTCCGTTGAGAACGAAAGCGGCGGCAACGGCGAGCCAGATCCGGCGTGCACTAGGCATGAATGATTTCCATCCCATACTGATTGAAGCCCGCGACGGCGGTGGCGTCGGCGTCGGTGATAAGGCAGTCCAGATGCTCCGGTGCAACGGCGCGATAGCGTGCGCGGCGACCGATTTTCTCGCGCGAGGCCAGGGCGATCGTTCTGGCCGCCACCTGCGTCATCGCCAGCTTGAGCTGCGACTCGTGGAGGTCGTCGGCACTGAGGCCGAATGCCGGGTCGATCCCGCAGACGCCGAGCACGGCAATGTCGACATGGACATCCGTCGTGGCCAGCAGTGCAGCATCGCCGACGTTGATGCCGCCGCTGGGACTCAATTTCCCCCCCAGCATGAACACCTCGATGCCGTGCTTCTGGCAGGCCACGGCAACCCATGGCGAGGGCGTCATGACCAGCAGGCCCGGCTGCGGCCGCAACCGCTCGGCCATCGCCAGCAGGGTGGTACCGCCATCCAGCAGCAGCGTCGACGCGCCTTCGATTTCGCGTAGCGCGCGGGAGACGACCGCGGCCACCGCAGGATTCTGGCTCGAGTTTCGATACTGCATCGGCGGTGACGGCGGCGCGACGGAGACCGCGCCGCCGCGCACCCGTTGCACCTCACCCCGCTGCTCCAGGGCGATGATGTCGCGGCGGATCGTATCCAGCGACACCTCGAACTCCACGGCAAGCTCCTGCGCGATCAGTTCATCGCCATTCGCGAGGCGTGCCATGAGTTTTTGCTGCCGGGTCTGGGGCACATTGAGCATACCGCCGCTCCTGCAAGGTTTTGCGGTAATGTGCATGAAATTGCATTGTCATGCAATCCGGCGTGTCTGCCGACTTCAAACGGGCGCTGCGGCCGTGGGGGGAGGATGGCGTGCCGGTTGTGATGACATAACAGTGGCAGTGGGGACTAGATTTAGACGTGATCAACAGAGGAGATCACCGATGTCCCAACAGACCTGTGCATGCCCGAAGTGCGATTGCAAAGTCACCGACCGGTCGGTCGAGGCAGACGGCAAGTTGTATTGCTGCGAGGCCTGCGCCAATGGTCACGCCGATGGAAGCAAGGACTGCGGCCACGATTGCCAGTGTGGGTGACGCCACGGCCTCGGCGGCATGGCGCCGCCGAGGCCATCGTCATCGGCTGAAGCGCGGGAAGTCTGCCGATCTGTTTCTGCATCTGCCCATCGATGGGATCTCCTCCCAACCCCTCCAACTCATCGAGTCTCCGATTCCACGCCGCGGGCCATCTTAGTGGATTTGATGGACGACGGTTTGTACCGGTCGCGATCGCGTGCCTGGTAATCCGCTGGCAGGCGAGTGAGTCCGTGACGCGGCCATGGTGCGCCGTAGTGGAGTGATTCGGCACTATCGAAGTGATTCAGTACCAACGACGGCGGAATGGGGCAGGATCGACTAGGCTCGAGTTGATTATCTTGACCCAGTCAAACCGGTGGCTTGCTTATGACCCGCTCAATTTCGCCGAACGATTTGATGATCCGAAGGCTGCAAAGTATCCATCCATTGTCGAATGAAGAGGTTCGAGCGCTTGGAGAGTTACCCCTGGAGGTAGCGTCGCTGGAATCGGGTCACGATATCGTGCGCATGGGGGATCGGCCCAAGCAGTGCTGCGTGGTGATCGAGGGCTGTACCTGCATCTATAAACTGACGTCCGAAGGCGGGCGTCAGATCATGGCCATCCATGTCCCGGGGGATATCCCTGACATCCAAAGCCTGCACCTGGGATTGATGGATTTTGGCCTCGCAGCGATCAGTGCCTGCACCGTGGGCTATATCCCCCACGAGAAGATACAGCAGATGTGCGAGGCCCACCCCCGGCTGGGGGTGGCCCTGTGGCGCGAGACCCTGATAGACGCGGCGATATATAGAGACTGGATGCTCAATATTGGCCAGCGTGAAGCTTTTGGAAGGGTGGCGCATCTGGTCTGTGAGCTGATGGTGCGCCTCAAGGCGGTAGGCCTCACTGAGGGGGATTCCTTCAAGTTCCCCGTCACTCAAGCCAATCTGGCCGATGCCTTCGGTATCAGCTCGGTTCATATGAGCCGTGTCTACGGGGCCCTCGCCGCAAGCGGACTCCTCAAGGTCACCCGGAGCCGGATCCAGGTGCTCGACTGGGACGAGCTGCTGGAGGCCGGTGACTTCGACCCGACTTACCTCCATCTCGAAAAGAGTGCGCCAGCCTAGAGGATAGGGTTAAGGGTCAGCAGCAGAGCGTTGCTGGCCCTTCTCTGTCGATGCAAGGCCGGAAGGCAGCAGTGGCGATGGGTGAGTGCCGGGTTCTGGGGCGGGTCAGGACCGCCAGCGGGAAGCGGCCGGGAGAGCGGCACGAAGGCGTGGCGTTGAATCAGGCGGCAGAAGCTATCGCCCGCGTCCACGAATCGTCTCGAGCCATCTCGATCAGCAGCTCCAGTGATTGACTCAAGGTGTGCATGCGGTGATTGCGTGAAGCGAAAGCGAATTGGCGATCACGGGTGCCAATAAATTCTCCACACTCCAAACAATTGATCTCGTCCCAGTCCTGGGCGGTGTCGTTGGAGGCGGCTTCGTCGTGCCCGCAGCGGGGGCAGGATATCTCGTGTTTCATGATGGCCATCCTTGGCTTCTGGCTGGCCGGTCTTCCTGACTGGTCGATATCTGAGTGATGCTCCTGAGCCGGTATTCCGGCCCGATGTCACGTCAGCGATCCGTGCCGACAAACTGATAATGGCATGACAGAAAAAATTGTACAATATTTGGTTTCGTGTATAGGAAAAAGGGCTTCCATCATGGCGGACTACAAGCAGCGCGAGTGGGTCAAGTGGAAATGGGGCGATAACTGGGCAGAGGGTCAGGTCACCCGAAAGTATCAGGAGAAAGTCACCAGGAAGCTCCAGGGCAGCGAGGTGACAAGAAATGGATCCAAGCAGACGCCGGCATACCTGATCAAGCAGGAGGACGGCACCCGAGTGTTGAAGCTTCATTCGGAACTCGAGAAAGCGTGACCGAGGATAGTGGCCATGCGACTCCCAAAACTTGTACAACTCGCGGGGCGATTGCCAGTGGCGCGTGAACCCGAGACCCGGATTGACGAGCGAAGCATCCAGCCGTTGACTAGGGTGAGCAGGGGATGACGATCAACAGAGCCTAGAGGCGGGGTGACAGAATGCGAGGTTTTCTACTCATTTCAGGTTTGTTCCTGACTGGCCTGAGCGGACTGGTACAGGCTGACGGCGCCTGCGACGACGCCACCACCCAGCAGGAGATGAACGCGTGTGCCGGCGAAGGCTATCAAGCCGCTGACAAGGCGCTGAACACCACCTATGACGAGATCATGGGCCGGCTCGATGGTGATTCCAGGGAACGTCTGAAGACCGCCCAGAGAGCGTGGATCGAGTTTCGCGACGCCGAATGTGATTTCGTGGGAGGGCCCACCTCTGGCGGTAGCGTCAACGCAATGGTGAAGGCCGGCTGCCTGGAAGACCTGACACGGCAGCGTACCGAAACGCTGCAGAACTACTCGCAGTGCGAGGAGGGCGATATGAGCTGCCCGGTTCCCAGGCAATGAGGGTTGATGCTGCACTGTAGCGATGATCGCGGAGGTCGGGTGTCGTCCAGGCGAAGCCCGAGAGATCCAGGTCGGATGGCGGCTCGTTGGGCTGCCAGGTGGAAGCCATGCCCACGCATTGGGTGGCCTGCCAAGGCCGGAGGTTTACGGTTTTCCAGAAGACATCAGCGGTCTGAAACGATCACGCTGGGCCCAAAGAGTCATTCCACCAGTTGCCACCAAGATGGCAGCGAGTGGCAGTCCAGCGGGGTTCAACACCACATGAAACGCCACGATCACCGCCATGACAGGCGCAAGCAATGCCAAGCCGAGTGCAGGCGCTCGATTGCTCAGCAGTAACGAAGCGCCGATCAGTTCGATGATTTTCATCAGGGGCCAGATAAACCCAGCCTCCTTGAGAGCAGCTTCAAAAGCCAGACCCTCCACTGATGTTGGCGGGTGGATAAGGTGCGATCCGGTGAACAGGTACCAGAACCCATCCAGTGCGCCGATCAGGAAGATGCTGCCAAGCACCAGTCTTGGGCCGGTATCGACCAGTAAAACCTTTGCCTGCGGTAGCGAGAGTCCCATCTGAATCCCTTTCCGCTATAAATTGAATGTTGACCGATGGGGGAGCATTATGCGGTGAATTTCAGCGCAGAGAAGCGAATAGTTTTCATTTGGCATGAATGAAATTCAGATCAGAAATCTGGACCTGAACCTGCTCCTGGTTTTCCGCGTGTTGATGGACGAGGGCAGTGTCAATCGGGCCGCAGAACAGCTCGGCCGTACGCCTTCGGCGGTCAGCCATGCCTTGGGTCGGCTGCGCGACCAGCTTGGTGATCCGCTTCTGGTCCGTGCGGGGGGAACCATGCAGCCCAGTCCACGGGCTCTCGCACTCTATCAGGAGATACAGCCGATCCTCGCCCGGATCGAACGCGCCGTGCAGCCGCTAGCGGCATTCAATCCCGCGACAAGCACACGGACTTTCAAGATATCCGGCCCCGGCCTGGACATCGTGGCCACGGAAATCGTCAGAAGGATGCACGGAGACGCGCCAGAGTCCGGCCTTGCGTGGCAGCCCCTGTCGAAGGAGACCATGGGGCAGATCGTAAGTGGTGAAATAGACATTGCATTCGGGAACGCCAACTTCCCTCTGCCGGTAGGATTGAAGGCCAAGGCTCTCCCCCCATTGAAACGCTATGTCTTCGCTCGTCGTGGACACCCAGCCGCAAAACGCTGGACGACGGAGAGTTGGATGCGTTGGCCCCATGTCGTTGTGCGCGCGCCAGGTGCCACCCATGGCACCGTCGAAGAGCGGTTCGAAAGCTTGGGCCTGAAACGCCGGGTTGGGTTGCACGCTGCCAGTTGGTCAGGCATTGGTGCGGTCCTGAGCAATACCGACATGCTGGGTAACTTTGTCGTGCTGTGCCTACTGGGAGGAGCGCAGGATGAAGACATTCAGGTCTTTGAGCCTCCCGAACCCTTGCCCGACGTCTCTTTTCGGGTGATGTGGAAATCAGAACTCGACGGCGACCCCGCGACCCAGTGGCTACGTAATATTGTTCTGGCGACGTTCGATTCGCTGATCGATGAGGCTGACCGATGCCTCGCCGCGTCCGACATCATCAAGCCGCGGCAAAGCGGCTGTTAAGCTCTGTCTCGTTTCACTGCTCTATCCAATGTCCCCCTGCCTTTTGTCGGTGATGCCGCAAAAGGCAGTCGGTGGCGCCCGCCCCGGCGCCACTTTGCATGTTGGCGTCATCTGAGGCTAAGTTGCTCGTCCCACCATCTGGAGACGGGGATATGCATATGCCTTTGATCGACCGGCGAAAGCTGCTTACCGCGACGGCGCTGCTACCGCTGGCACTCACTTCGCTACCGACGTTGGGGAAAACGGCGAGCCCCTCGGAAGGTGACGTCCAGCGCAAGCTGGAAGCGCTGGAGCAGCGTCACGGTGGCCGCTTGGGGGTCGCGCTCATGAACGCCGCCACCGGCGAGGTGGCCAGCCTTCGAGGCGACGAGCGCTTCCTGTTCAACAGTACGATCAAGGTACCTATCGTCGCCGCCGTACTGGCACGCGTGGAGCGTGGCGAGGAATCACTGGATCGTCGTATCGAGGTAAGCCAGTCCGACTTGGGCGGCTGGACACCCATCACGGAAAAGCGAATCGGCAGCCCGGGGATGACGATTGCCGAACTCGGTCAGGCGGCGGTGGCCTGGAGCGACAATGCAGCGGCAAATCTGTTGATCGAGAGCGTGGGCGGTCCCGAGAGCGTTACCGCCTTCTTGCGCGACATCGGCGACGACACGACGCGCCTGGATCGAATGGAGCCGGCGCTCAACGAGCACGACCACGAAGGTGACGAGCGCGATACCACGACGCCCCTGGCAATGATGCAGACGCTGCGCACGCTGTTGTTGGGAGAGGCGCTGTCTCCCTCGATGCGCCACCAGCTCGCGTCATGGATGATCGAAGGGAAGACCGGCGACGCCCGCCTGCGAGCGGGAATGCCGGCAGGATGGCTGATCGGCGAGAAGACCGGCACCAACTCCGTCGGCAACGCCAACGATATCGGCATTGCCTGGTCAGCGGATCGGGGCGCGGTGATCGCCGTGGCCTATGCCTGGCTGCCGCAGGCGAGCAAGGCCCAGCGCGATCAAGTCATCGCCGAGATCGGACGTCTGGCCGCGTCTGTTTGAACCGCTCGGCGAGGGCAGAGGGGGTACAGATGGTGTGTCGTGGCCTGCTTGGTAGGTAGTGCCGTTCGCGTACGGGAAGTGTTGATAGCGAAGGGGGGAGCGATAGGCTGATATTCCCGGCTCAGGCGACGATCTCGCCGCGGCGTATCGCAATGCTGATGGCTTGCGCGGTGGTCGTGACGCCGAGGCGTTGGCGGATTCGCCTTAGATGGTTCTCGACCGTTCGTTCGGAAAGACCGAGTATCGCGGCGATCTCGGTTTGCCGCCGGCCGGCGGCGGTCCATGTCAGCACTTCACGCTCGCGGCCGGATAGACTGCCGGTGGCGCCGTCCATGGGCGCCTCCAGTAGTTGTCGAGCCCTGAAGAAAGCGGCGTTTGCTACCAGTCCGATAGCCAGCCTTGCCTGAGATGAGGCGTCGATCTGCTCGCCGCCCAGGCTCATCGCGCCTTCAAGCCCCAGCGGGCCGAACACTGGCATCTGGACGCCATGGAGCCCTGGCCCACGGGGTAGGCGGACCACACGATACCGTTCGCCACTGACATCGGTCGTTTTGGTCCAGAAGAACGGCTCACGCGCTTCGAAGATATGGCGAGTCACCGGGCAGCGGCGTACATAGGTTTCGGCATCGACGGTCTGCCCGTCGCCGAGCCAGTTGCCCTCGACCCAGTAGATGCGCTCGACCAGGCCGTCGCTCGAGGTCGAAGCCGAGAACAGAACGAAGCGGTCATACCCGAACTGTCGGGCGAAGGTGCGCGTCTCTGTCTGGATCTTCGCTAGGGTTTCAGCGCCCTCGATAGCGAGGGCGCTGTTGATGGCTGAAGCGGCCGGAGTGGATGAGGCCATCAACCAGCCAGCTCCTCGAGCATGGCCTGGGCTGCCAGCTTGCCCAAGGCGTTGGCGGCCAGTGGGCTGTCACCGGTGATCAGCTTGCGATCCTGGTGGACGGCACCAGAGATGTCGTCATTGATAATCTCGAAACCCAAGGCTTTCAGCTTCTCGCCGAATTTCCAGGTCAGGTGGCCCGGCATGTAGCCGATGTCCGGCGTGGTGGCGTCGAGGGAATCTGGGAACGCGCAGATCTTGTAGCCGCGATAGATGTCGCTGTCATCGACTGCCAGGAGGGCTGCCGGACCGTGGCAAAGCGAGATGACGAAGCGATCTTGATTGGACGCCCACTCCAGGGTATCCCGCACGTCCTGGCTTTCGGGCAGGCCGATCAACGCGCCATGTCCGCCTGGAATGAAGATCGCCGCATAGCCATCCAGCCCACCCGCGACGACATCGGCCAGCTTCAGCGGTTGCTTGAATTGCTCGTGGTAACTGCCGAAGAAGCGCTTCACTTCCTCGTCCTCGGACGGCATCGCCCAATACTCGAACTTCACCGGATTGCCCGAGACCGTGGCCACGTCGAAGGAAAATCCCGCCTTGTCGAGATGGTACATCGGCAGCAGTGTTTCCACCGGGTGGTTGCCGGTGGAGAAGAAGCTACCGTTGTCGGTCAGCAGGTAGCGCTCGTCAGCCCCGATCATCAGGATTTTCTTGTCGCCCTTGTAGGGATTGGGGTAGTCGGCTCCGCCAAGGTCGGACTTCGGCGCGGTGAACTGGCTCAGCGAGTAGGGCGAAGGGAAGAACGCGTTATCTTCCGCCGGATCGCGCTGTGGCTGCTTGTCAGTGGTGTTCTGATCGCTCATCGAAGACTCCTCAGGTGTACGGGATGTCCAACACAACCTATCTCGCTTATGACCGCGCAAAAATGCGGGATATCCCTCAACGCTGAGGCGCCTGCTGTTCTCGAAGCCTGGTTTGGTTGTTTCGATCTTGCGGGAGGTTAGCGCCATAGTGGCATACGAGTGACAATCGAACAGGGGGGGATTCTCCAGAGTATGCCATTTGTATGCCGGATTTGGGAGGAAATGCTGGGAACGTTGAGGACTGAAATTTAGTGTAATTCTATAATTTTCAGTATTTTTTGGAATTTCTGGGAATGCTGAAGAAGTCAGTTTGGCGCCCCCATCAGGATTCGAACCTGAGACCTTCCCCTTAGGAGGGGGACGCTCTATCCAGCTGAGCTATGGGGGCGGAGGGCGGGGCAGCGCAACCGCTGTGCGTCGAGCGACGCATGCGTCTCGAGCGGCGCATAGTATAAGCGCCGGATTCGCCAAGATAAACCCGCGGTAGCCATTGCGCCGGGACGCTCCGCGTTGGCATTGGTACAATGCCGCCTTCCCGATTCGAGCCATCGCTATCTCATGCCTTGTTCTGATGACACCGCCTCGCGCTCGCGGCACGGCAACGATATACCCGTGGGCCAGGACCGGATTTTCGACGGCCTGGCCGACAAGTTCGCCAACAGCCTCTACGCCACGGCACGCGGCCAGATCCGTCTGGCGGTGCTCGACGATATGCTGTCCCGCGCCTTGCCGTCGGATGGGGCGCCCGCGCTGGACGTGGGCGGCGGCCTTGGCCAGATGAGCGTATGGCTGGCCGAGCGGGGACATCACGTCACCCTGGCGGAACCGTCGGCGGACATGCTGGCGGAGGCGCGGGCCGGCTTCGGCAGGCTGCCCGTCCAGACATTGCAGGCACCGATCCAGGCGTTGCCCGAACTGGCGCCGGGGCCGTGGCCATTGATCGTCTGTCATGCCGTACTGGAGTGGCTGGCGCAGCCGCGCGAGGCGTTCTCCCTCCTGAACGCGTTGCTGGCGCCGGGCGGCCGGCTCTCCTTGATGGTGTTCAATCGCGATGCGCTGCGTTTCTCCAACGTGGTCAAGGGCAATCTCGATAAAGCGCTGGAGGATCGGCTATCGGGTACCGGGCGACGCCAACGCCTGACGCCGATCTCGCCGCTGACGCATGCCGATATCGAGCGCTGGTGTCGGGAGGAGGGGCTGGTGATCGAGAGCGTCGCCGGCATCCGGATCTTCCACGACTACCTGCGGGAACGCTCGCCGAGCGAGGCGCAGCTCGCGACGATCATCGAACTCGAGAAGCGCTACTGCCGGGTCGAGCCGCACTGGCGGCTGGGGCGCTACCTCCACTACCTGATTCGACGTGCCGACGGCACGAACCTCGAGGAGACGTCTTGATGGCGACACAGTCCCCCGCGTGCCAGTTGCTGGCTCGCCAGGATGCCGATTATCGCGGCTGGCTGTGGGTCGCGCCGCCACGCGACGGCTGGCTGGAGTCAGGCGAAGGACTGGTCTGGAGTGCGGACCTGGATGTGTGCACGGCGTGGCAGGGGGTGGGTCGCCCGGCCTATGGCGCTTTGACGCCGCCATCCATCGGGGCGCCGGGGGCGGTGCTGTTCTGGCCTAAGAGTCACGCGCTGGGGACGTGGTGGTTGACGGCGCTGAATGCGGCGTTGCCAGCCGGCACGCGGCTGCAGATCGTGGGAGAGAACCAGGGCGGCATCAAGCGTGTCCCCAAGGTGCTGGCAAGCCTGGACCAGGCGTGTCGGAAACTGGACACGGCGCGCCGCTGCACGTTGTTTGCCACCCGGACGAGGGGGAACATCGGGGACACGGAATCCGCCTGGCGGACATTGACGGTGGATGGCCTGACCCTGGCGACGCACCCGGGCGTCTTCGGCCATGGCAAGCTGGACGACGGCACCCGGTTGCTGATGGAGGCCGTGACCCGGTCGCCGCTGCCGGCCTCCGGCAAGGCAGTGACCAGGGCGCTGGACGTGGGGTGTGGCGACGGCATTCTGACGGCCTGGCTGGCCAGAAAGGGGTGCGAGGTCACGGCGGGAGACATCAACGCGTTCGCGGTCGAGGCGACCCGCCGCACGCTGGCGGCCAACCGGCTGAGCGGTCGCGTTGTGCAGAGCGATGTCTACGATAATGTCGACGCCACCTTCGACGCCATCGTCAGCAATCCGCCGTTCCATCAGGAGCGCGCCATCGATTACGGGCCCGCCGAGAGATTGATCAGGGAGGCGCCGGCGCATCTCGTCGGCGGTGGAAGCCTGACACTGGTCGCCAACGCGTTTCTTCCGTACCCCGAGTGGTTGCGGGCCGCCTTTGGCGAGTTCGAGGTGCTGGCCGACGACCGGCGCTTTCGGGTTTACCGGGCGATCAAAGCCCGGCGTTAGTCTGCAGCTCCCTCATCGATTGCAGGGCGCGCTGATTCGCCTCGCCAACGTCCGAGGCCTTGATGCCCAGCGATCTCAGGCGTGCCCACGGGATCTCGTTCCACTTACCGCTCTCCAGCCGAATGGCGGTCTCCAGCAGCGTGCCGACCGGCCCATCGTGATGAAGCAGCGCAGTCGTGATCGAAGCATGCAGGGGGAGCGATGCGACGAGTTCCTCGAGGGGGCGGTTGAAAAAGGCTTCCAGGTAGGAGAATAGACCCGAGATGAAAGCTTTTTCGGCCAGGCTCGGGTCTCCGGCGGCCAGTTCGCGGCACAGGCAAGCGCGGGAAAGTGCCAACTGCTGAAGGGATTCCGGTTTGTCTTCCATCTCCGACAGCGCCAGTAACGTCGCCAGGCTGCGGATACGGTGGGTGCCGATGAGTGCGACGGCCTGATGCAGCGAGGTGATATCGATCTGACGCTGGTACTGTGCCGTATTCACCAGCCGTAGCAGTCGTACGCCTAGCGTCGGGTCGCGTTCGATGGCCGACGAGATCTCGCCTACGCTGACTTTCGGTTTGTTGAGCGTCGCGATGAGCTTGAGAATGGCGAGGCGGTCGGTGGTGACCACAGCTCCATGAACGAGCTGGGGGCGAGCGAGGAAGTAGCCCTGGAACAGGTCGCAACCGGCGTGCTGGCAGCGCCTGAGATCTTCCTCCGTTTCCAGCTTTTCCGCCAGAATCCTGATCTTCGGATAATGTCGTCGTAACTGCCGGACGATGTGATCGAATCCTTCCTCACTGTAGTGCGGGTACTCGAGTTTGACGATATCCACGAGCGGCAAGCAGGGATGGGTGGCATCGGCTTCGGCATAGTCGTCCAGCGCAAGCGTGAACCCACGCTGCCGCAGTAATTCCAACTGGTCGCGGATGGTGTCGTCGAACGGGATGTCTTCGAGGAGCTCGACGACCAGTCGAGAAGCCTCGAACGGCAGGTCGTCGCTCAGCGTCTCGGCCGTGAAATTCACGAACAGCGGCTTTCCCTGGCTGACCGTGTTGAGATCGCCCTGGGCGAAGGCATTCAGCAAGACCGTACTGGTCGCCTGGTTGCCATCGAATGGCATCGGCATGGGGCCGCCATCGGTCGGACGGAACAATAGCTCGAAAGCGACGAGTTCCAGAGAGGCGTCGAAGATCGGCTGTCGCGCGAACAGGACCGCTGGGGTTGGGTGTTCGGAAGCCTCCTGCATGGGCTGTCCTCGGTGGGTCTCGTTCATCTCGATTCGTGGGCGCTATCATTGTCGATGTCGTTTATCGACCGATCCGCCGGTTTCTGGACCTTCCCTGAGTCATCCAAAGGCTTGGCAGCCCTTCACTGGTGATCGTGATTCGTATAGTGGATATCGGTCACGACGTAGTGCGTTTCGCCGCCGGGTGCCGCGACCACGACGTCGTCGTCCAGCGCTTTTCCCAGTAGCGCACGGGCCAATGGCGCATCGATACTGATCCAGTGCTTGCCGGTGTCGGTTTCGTCATGGCCGACCAGCCGCACCGACAGCTCCTCGCCGTTGTCGTCTTCCAACGTGACGTTGGCGCCGAAATAGACTTTTCCCGTGTCCGCCGGCAAGCGATCGACGACCTGCAGCTCATCCAGGCGTTTGCGTAGATAGCGGATCCGCGCGATGACCCGGTTGAGTTCCTTCTTATTGTAGGTGTAGTCCGCATTTTCGCTGCGGTCTCCCAGGGCCGCGGCTTCACCGACTTTGGCTGACAATTGCGGCCGCTTGACGCGGGACAGGTGATCGTGAATCCCCTGGAGCCGATCGAATCCCTGTGGCGTAATCAGGTTGCTCTTCTTTTCCTGACGCGGATCCTTCTTGGGATCGCGCCAGCGAGTCATGTTTCGCCCTTGCATCGAGGTGACGTCTCCAACGGCATGAGGGTGGCGTTAGCCTAACGCGAATGCCGTAATCGGTGCCACGACGCTGGCATTCCGCGATCGGTCTCGATATCGCCTGGGAAGTGCAGTCACCCACCAGTGACCCGGAAAGGCCTTTTCGACGTTGACCGACGTTAAAGTGGGGAGAGGGTGGGGCGCTATACTCGCGGTGAAAAGACGAGGAGAAGCCAGAGATGCAGAATGCGATTCTGATCCCCATGGGGAAGGAAAAAAGCTCGATGGCAGCGCTGCGCAAGGCAAGAGGCATTGCCCAGAGCGAGCACTCCCGGCTCTACCTGCTACATGTCGTCGTGCCGGAGGAGACGGGGGACGTGCTCGGAGCGGCGACAGGCGCTGCCACCCATGCACTGGACGACGAGGACTTCGCGGCTGCCAAATCGCATCTCGAGGCGATGTGGCACCAACTCAACGAGCCCATGGCTGCGGTGAATTTCGTGGTCAAGGCCGGTGAGGTCTCCGAGACGATCGTGGAGGAGGCGCGTCGCCTTGAAGTCGACACCATCTTCCTCGAGACCTCGCACTCTTCCCCGAAATGGGTAGGCAAGATAGCGAAGATGAGAAAACGGACGCCCTGTCGATTGACCGTCGTGGATGAAGAGGGGAGGGTGGTTCTGGAACATGTTCCATGAACGAGGGAGATCGGACGTGGTGCCTCGACCGACTAGTGCATGAAGGTATGGTCGGGCATGTGATCGGCATGGAAGTGAGTGAGGATATGCTCCAGACCGTTGGTCAATAGCGCCCCTCCTATCGGCGGGCCGTGTCCCGTCATCGCCACTGATCTTGCCCAGCACTGGTGGACACCGACTTAAGCGATCATTTGAGCCTCGAAGGCCTCTGGGCTGATCATCCCGATAGCACTGTGTCGGCGCTGCCGGTTGTAGTCCAACTCGATGTACTCGAA
>NZ_VTPX01000021.1 GCF_008298015.1 Salinicola corii
CCGAGTGGCTGGGCCCGTACGAGGTGCAGGAGTACGGCAAGTTCAGCTATGGCGCGGTACAGCTGAAGAATCCCGAGACCGGTGTCGAGCGGCGTGCGGGTTATCAGCAGGTGCGCAAAGCGTAAGCCGAAACAGAGAGGAGCGACCGGCGTGGGTGTGGCACCACCCGCGCCGGCCCCAACCTGCAGTCCATGCCTGCAAGCCGGCCAGGGCTCCCCGCCTCGCGCGAGGCGAAGCGAGTCTAGGCCAACCGTCCACGCGACAACAGGCTTGACATGGCAATCAATGAAATTCGATGCGGTCGCTGCGACCGCATGCTGGCACGGGCCGGCGAATTCCAGCTACTTGAAATCAAATGCCCGCGATGCGGGCACCTACACACTCAGAGGGCCACGAGCCCCGGACCCCGGAGGAACCCTCGTGGCCAAACCTATCATTCCCTGGATGGGCGGCAAGCGCCGTCTCGCTAAGCGGATCTCGCGGCTGATGCCGCCCCACCAATGCTACGTCGAGCCGTTCGCCGGCAGCGCCGCGCTGTTCTTCATGCGCGACGAGCCGGCGCCGGTCGAGGTCATCAACGACGTCAATGGCGACCTGGTCAATCTCTACCGCGTCGTGCAGAACCATCTCGAGGAGTTCGTGCGCCAGTTCAAATGGGCGCTGACTTCGCGGCAGATCTTCGAGTGGCAGAAGACGACCCGGCCGGAGACGCTGACCGACATTCAGCGCGCGGCCAGGTTCTACTACCTGCAGCGGCTGACGTTCGGGGCGAAGCCTGGCGGCTACACGTTCGGTACCAAGACGACCAGCGGCCCCGGGCTGAACCTGCTGCGGCTGGAGGAAACGCTTTCCGAGGCGCACCTGCGCCTGGCGCGGACGTTCATCGAGCATCTAACCTGGCAGGAGTGCGTGAAGCGCTACGACCGGCCTCACACGCTGTTCTATATGGACCCGCCCTACCTCGAGACGGCCGGTTATGGCGTCGCGTTCGGGCTCGAGCAGTACGAGCAGCTGGCGGAGACGATCGGGCAGATCCAGGGGCGGGCTATCGTCAGTCTCAATGACCACCCCGAGGTGCGCCGAATCTTCGCCGGGTTTCACATCGAGAGCGCCGACATTCGCTATACCGTGGGCAGCGGCACCGGCAAGGCGGCGCGAGAGGTGTTGATCTGCAATTGGGCGGTAGATGCCTAGCCGGCGCGGGGCGGTCGCTTGATCGGCCCGACCTCGGGTTTTTCGGGTTCGGCCAGGCGCCAGACCTGCACGGCGTGGGGCTCGTTACACAGCAGCACGGCTTCGTGCGTGAGTGCGCCCCAGTTCAGCGTCTGCGGCGATCGGCTGATGCGACAGCGACCCGAGTAGATCTCCCCCCGGTAGAGCGCGTGATATTCAACCAGGCGCTCGCAGGGCGGACCGTGTCGATCCCGCATTCTCCAGCCTTTGGCGAGCAACCCGTCTCGCCATTGCCATACGTAGTTCGGCAGTTCCCCCATATTTTTCTCCTTCCTGCGCTATTCGCTCCCAAAAAGGGCGGCAAGCGGACATTGGCGTGCTTGCGCCCGTGAGATCCTGATCGTGTCGCACACGCGACATGGCTAGTTCGCGCCGGCGCTGGCAGCCTGTCACGCGCTGGCGGCCGCTTGCCGTGTGCGATATCTCGCACACGCATACAGTGTTAGGCGATAGAAAATACTGTTTAAATGTACAGCAAAACGGCCGATGATATTCGGCGATCGCACCCCGTGAGGGGGTCCGTCATCAAGATAGGAGGTAGTGCGCATGGGCAACGTAGAGCGGCGGTACGGCAGCAATCCTTTAGTGCGCGAGTCATCGCGTGATACTCTCGCGGAGATTCGACACCAGATCGCTTACCAGGAATTGAGCGAAGATCGGGACCATCCTGGCTACGCCCAGGGGTTACGAATGGTCTACGACGCTATCCCCGTATTGGTCCAGCAAGTTGCCGATGAAGTGGGTGCCGAGCAAAATTTACTGTCACAAAACGTGTCAAAATGACGTTTGTGATGTTAGACTGAGGCAAGTCGCGTTAGCGGAAAGAGACGAAAAAGGTAGGAATTTCAACAATTTAGGCTGCACAAAAAGAAAACGCCGCCCGGCAAGGCAGCGTTTTCGGATGTTCGTCGCAGCAGAGGCACTGGAGAACTCGACAAGCTCAGTGTATCTGCTGCTCGGACGATGGGCAAGCCTTGGCCAAATTTGGAGCCAGGCGGATCATGGGGTCAGCAGGACACATGCCGCATTTCGCCCTTCGATGGGGCAAAGCGGCGTACCCCTACCCAGGTAAATTCTGGGGCACGGGGAATCGATGCGGGCACGACCCGCAAAAAGGCGAGTTCGAACGCTTCAACAAGCCGACGACGCAGCGCGAGCTGCCCAAGGCCCAGCAGAAGTTGCTCGAGCTGGTCCAGCGCTATTACGAGTCGCCGGCGATGTTGCCGACGCTATCGAACCTCAACGGCCGCCGTAACCTCGACGGCAACCCCCGCAGTAACCGAAGCGAAGCCCGGGCGGCTGAAAGCCTGGTGTTATCCGCGATCATCCAGCATCTAGAGTTCGCCTCGCTGCGCGTGGGCACGCCGAAGCCGGACGGCACGTTCAAGCCGCGTTCGTGTGGCGAGCTTGCCAAGGTTGCCGGGCTGCTCGATCCGAAGTGCGACCCGAGCTATCCGCAGCCCTCCGAACGATTCTGGCGCGCATGGCGTCGGCTCAAGCTCGCCGGCGCGTTCACGGTTCACCAGATCGCCGAGAAGCGGCCGGACGGCAGCATGCGAGCGCGCCCCGCTATCAAGCACATCAATCAGGACTTTCTCGTCGCGCTGGGCATCGGCTACAGCAAGCTGAAAGAGCTGCGAGACTGGGCCAGCCGCTCGCTCAAGCGGGCGAAGAAGCGCTTCGCTGAGCAGTTCCCGGGCGAGGGCGACGCGAAGAAAGCCAGGGCCAACCTGGTTACCGGGAAGATTGCCGGCGGCGGTGGTCGGTCATACATGCCGAAGGATAGACGCGGCCCCCGCGACACGCCGGACGTGAACCCAAGCAAACAGCGGCAGCGCGAATACTCGCAAGAGGTGTTGCGCTGGACCGCCGAAGTCTCGGCCAACAACCCCAACGCTTCGCCGCGTGAGGTTCGAGAGCTGGTCAACAAGAAGTATCCGCCGTACCAGGTCTGGCTCGCCCAGCAGAACGAGTAGAACCCCTCCCCGCTTTGACCTTCCCGCCCCGGCCCCGCCGGGCATAGCCCGTTCCTGCGCGGGCGATATTTCGCAGCAACCCTCCCCGAATACCTGCATTTGCCCTCGATCGGCGCCCGTTTCCGCCTCGATCGGCGCCAGCCACCGCCGATGTCGAAGGACCATCAAAATTAAGTGATTTGGAATTGAAATTAGGTCGGCTCGCTTAGAGATTATCTGCACACCGTTAATACGCTGTTGTGTATGAAAAACCGTAGTTAGGTCTACCACCCAGTGCCTGGGTGTTATCCCCAAGGGCATTTAAAATGCCTCGACAAGTCGAGATCCTGCCGCCGGTGCTTGCGCACCGTTGCCCCAAAGGGGCTACGCCCCTCTGGACACCCCTAGTGCTGCAATGAAAAGGGCCGAGATCTGCCAGTTGTCCAGCGCCTACGGCGCGTTACGGCGCGAAAGAATGGGCACCCCTACCCATGCACGGTGGGCGCCTCTCATGGCGCTACGCGCCATCACTGCAACCCCGTACAATATGGCCATGACTGATACTCTACGACACTTGGCCGCTGAACCCTGCCCGCTTTGTCACGGCCAGGGAACGCTGGCGGGCGTGTTCCATCGCCTGCATTGCGAACACTGCGCCGGTGTGGGATTTCTCCAAGTGGCCACCGGCCAGCCCGTGGATCTGCGCGCCGCGAAGTTGCTGCGGCGGCCGTCACGATCGGCGTCCGTTGGCCATGTCGAAACGACGCCGGATACCTGGCGGCTGGTGAATCATTTCCGTGGTGATTGATAGCGTGACAATGTCACGGTAACGCGATATGTTTTCGTGACATTGTCACGGATACGAGCAAATGCCCCGCGAGCGATTTTCCAGCATTACCCCGGATGAGGCCCTGGTCTGGCTCGGCGCGCTGATCAGCGCGTCAATGGACGAGAGAGACAAGACGTTGAACCTGGGCCGCAGCGCCGAGCTGCTGAACGCCCGGATGAGGGATAGTGGCATCTCGTTCACGCCCAAGCGCGGCCGCGATGGCTTGTCTCAACTGCTGGCGCTGGCTGGCGACTTCGTGAACTACCCGGATGACCACACGGCGGCCCGCCGCGCCGAACTTGTGGCGGCCTGGTGCCGAGATTGGCTCCAGCCCGATGACTGGGACCGGATCAACGCACGGATTCGAAAGCGTCGGCAACGGGTAAAGCCATAAAGCTATGTGTCTATAAGTCTATAAAGCTAAATATAGCGCAATAGAGCTATGGGCCGTCACGCTTTACGGTCTTCACCGTACTGGTGCTGCAGCCGATGATGCTGGCCACGTCCCGAATCGAGTAGCCTCGGCCGTCGGCGTGGGTGGATTGCAGCAACGCCGCGATTCGTTGGCGCTTCGACATGTCCTTTTGCCTGCCCTGGTATTTCCCTTCCCCTTTAGCCTTTTCGATCCCCTGCCGCTGGCGGCGGCGTCGATCCTCGTAATCCTTTCTGGCCACGGCAGCTAGCGTGTCCAGCATCATGCCGTTGACGGCGTCCAGCACGCGGGCGGTGAAGTCGTCGGCCGCCGCCGGCGATAACGCCAGGTGGCTCGTCGGTAGATCCAGTGCGACGACGCGCAACCCTTTCGCGTCGAGCTGGGCGCGTAGCTCGCGCCAGTCGTCGCGATCGAGACGTGATAGACGGTCGATGGCTTCGACCAGGATGACGTCGCCGGGGTGGGCGTCCTCGAGCAGTCTTCGCAGCTCGATGCGGTTTGCGGATGCGCCCGAGGCGTTCTCGACGTACCAGCTGGCGATCGGGACGTTGTGTTGGCCAGCGAAGTCGACCAGCTGCTGGCGGGCTCTCTGAGCATCCTGCTCGGCGGTGCTTCCACGGAGGTAGGCTCGAACGAACATCCTGGCACCTGGGGCGTTATGGGTGGGGTCTATGGTGTGGGGCGATTAGAGTGGGCGCAAGCCTGAAAAGTGATATCGGAGACATCGCTGATATCCGGGGCGGTTAGGGAGTACCCAAAAAAACTAGCCTTCCAATTGACCCGTGACACGTTACGCATTACACTTGCCCTGTCGCTCAACAACAAGGAGGCGAAGCGATGCGATGATAAGGCGGATCAAACACAAGGGGCTCAAGAGGCTCCATACGAAAGGCGAACAGCAAGGAGTACAACCGAACCACATAGAAGATCTGGAAGACATACTGGCAGCCTTGGACGCAGCGGTTAAGCCAAGCGACATGAACCTGCCGGGTCTTGACTTCCATGAGCTGAAGGGAAATCGAAAAGGTACCTATTCGGTACACGTCAACGGCAACTGGGTTGTGACGTTCACTTTCGATGGAGCTGACGCGGATCAGGTGGATTACGAGGACTACCACTAAGCCGGCACCCCTTGGTATCCGTTCGTGGGCGGATACCAAGGTCGACCGAAGCATTCAAAGGTAGGCCGATGTGATGATTGGCAGACAAGTCAGATAGCTTGACTTAACAAGAGATGAGAGATAATTGATATGACCATGAAGAACCCGCCGCACCCTGGCCGCCTTCTGCGCCGCCGTGTTGTGCCAGCGCTGGGGCTTTCTGTCACCGAATTTTCCGAAAAGCTGGGCATGTCCAGGAACGCGGTATCTCGCGTGCTGCACGAACATGCCAGCATTTCCTCTGACCTAGCCGTGCGCCTCGAGCATGGCGGCATTGGTAACGCCCATCATTGGCTAACCATGCAGGCGAATTACGATCTTGCCCAGGCGGAGAGCCGCGACCAGAATCATATCTCTAGATTCGCGGCCGTGTAGTAGGTATCCAGCGTCAACGAAGAAAGCCCGGCGACTCCACCCCGCCGGGCTTTTTGCATACTAAAAGCCCGCCACGGCCTAGGGCCGTGGCGGGCTTGCCACTACTTGACGAGGATCATCACCAGTATCTTGATGATGTCCACGGCAAGGGTGGCGATACGAATGAACTTATCCATATCTTGTCCTCTATCGAGGATCGCCCGCTTGCGGTTGTCTGCCTTACACGCTTGCGGCGGCCGTTAAGCAGGTCTCGGACGCGATCGATTACGGTTCTTCGCCTTTCAGGCAGCCGGTTCCCTGTCCGGGGCAAAGTCCAAAACTGTTCAGATGCGTTACCGATCGCGGCCAGCTCAACGACTCCAAGGCTTGCATTCAAAAATCTGCGCGTAAAAGGCATACAAAATTCGCGTTGCCAATTACAAATAGATTCAACCAAAAGTTGAAAAACGCCATTTTCGAGCGTAAATTAGACTTCAGCCGTTAAGCAGGTCTTTGACCGCAGCAATCGTGTGACAGCACGATCGCACATCTCGCCGCCCACCCCAGGGCGGCGTTTTGTTTACTGGGAAGAACATTCTACCACACTCTGTTTTTTACCCTTCCGCATTGCCTTATACCGTTACCGATGCTGCTCGCTTACCACCCAGGTCATCTAACCTGACTGATTCCTCCGACGTGCATAAGCGCGCTTCGTATGGGTATATACCGGCTAAATCTGGAAATGTGTACAAAAAGGGCCGCTCGATGGCGGCCCGTGGCAGGTGCTGGCGGCGTTACCTCGCTCTGAACAGCGGATCGAGCGCGGCGCGCGTGAGTGGGCAGCATCGCTCAAGGAGAGCCTGCAGCTGGTCGAGCGGCAGCGCGCCGAGCTGGTTTAGTGGGGTGCGGCGGATGGTGCTATAGTGTGCATCTGACATGATTGCTACTCCCATGGTGGTCTTGTCGAGGCCGGTGTGAGGTGAGAGCTCACGCCGGCCACTTTCTTTCTGCCCTACTCTTGCGCGCCGTAGACGGTCAGGCCCAGTACCGGGTCGACCTCGATCCCCAGTCGTTCTTCCCTCGCGAGATCCAGCCATTCGAATGCGATCTGCTCTATGGTTTGCGCCTGGTACTCGTCGCCAGCCTGGCGCCTCCGATTCTCGATCGCTTCCATCCATTGCCCGCGATTGGCGACGCCGTTGAATGACTGCACCAGCTGATCGACGGCAACGCGGTAGGCGATTGAATCCATTAGCCGCCCTTCCGGTCCAGTTCATTGATCACGGCGGCGGCCGCGAAATCCTGCATATCCATGTCGTGCTCGAGACAATAGATCTTGAGGCGCTTGTGAAGCTCCGGCGGCCAGCGGAAATTGACCAGCTTGCGGTCGTCGGTATTTTCCGGCGCGACCGTATTGGTGTTGGCAGTGGCTGACTCGGCGAGAGTCGGGGGGGCGCCCTTCCCTTTCCTGCGCGGCGGTTTGCTGGGAGTTGCCATTGTCTGAATCTCCTAAAGCTAGGTTTATCGCTTTATAGCCTTATGGCTTTATAGGGCGATTTTTTCGAATCGATCGATGATCGCCTGGACGACTTCGTCGGCCTTGGCGCGGGTGCTGGGGTGCGGACATTCGACGATAGACAGCCCGGCATCCTGCGCACGCCGGAATGACGTCTTCTCGGGGATCTGGCCGCCGAGCACGTGGAAAGGCGTTTGCCCCAGGTAGTCGCGGGCCTCGGCGATTTCCACCGCGCTGTCGCCGCACTTCGATAGCGCAATGGCGATGCGGTCTACCGGTATCCCGTGTTTTTCAGAGAGTGACCGAGCGAGCAGAACGGCCGGATTGAGATCGTCGAGCGATAGGCTCGTCGGGATCACGACCAGGTCGGCGGCCTTGGCAACTTCAACAGTGGCTTCGCTGGCGTGGGGAGCGCCGTCGACGACCAGCAGATCGTGCAGCTCGGCGGCTTTGAGTGCGCGCCGTGCGGTGCCGAACGACTCAACGGCAATGACAGGATTGATCTGGCTTTCGAGACGTCGGCGGTGCCAGTCAACAGTCGAAGATTGCTTGACGTCCAGGTCGGCGATTTTGACGTCCCAACCGGCCTTAGCGTAGGTGGTGGCGATCGCCCGAGCGATGGTCGATTTACCGGGTCCGCCTTTTTGGCTGAGCGCCGCGATGATGTGTCCCATGGTGGTATTCCTTCGCGTGAGAGTTCGAAGATTTACAGAAAGCTAGACTTATAGCTTTATAGCTTCGTCGATAGGTTAGCCCTGGCGGGGTGTTGGTGCAAGCTGTATTTATGGAAGTCTATAAAGCTTGCTTTATGGCCATCCGTGGCCGGGTCGGTGGGGTCAGTCGTTGGCGGCGGGGTAGGAGATTTCGGCGCACTGGGACGAGAGTTGACGGACGTGGTCTGCCATCATCGCCGAAAGCAGGGCGATATGCTGGAGCTGGTCATAGCTGGCCTCTCCGTTCTCGACGGCGCGCTGAGCGAGCGCGTCGACGCCGTTGGCCATGGCGAGGGCCTGCTGGCTTTGCAGGTGGATGCGCTGGCGGACTTGCAGCGCCAACGGCGGGTGAGGATGCGCGAGGGGAGTCATGGTCATGATGGGCGTTCCTGGTTGCGATGAGCGATCCGCTGGCGCTTCCAAACGCTGGAGGCGGATCGTGCGCAGGTTGGAAGACCGGGGCAACCAGAGCCCGGCGCGCCGAGGCGCCCCACGCACGACCCGCCATATACGGGCGTGCGCGGTCGGCGCCGCGCCCTGGGGCGTGCGCTGGCTGCTATTCAGGCTTCCAAACCTGGTCGCCGATGAGCGACGACGAACGGACATTAGACCCGGGGCCGATGAGCGTCAATGCAACCGGCAGGGGGAACATCGGCGGGGGAGTGGGCTAATTCAGGGGATTGGCATAGGCTGGTCGGGCGGCTGGCGGGTCGCGATCACACATGGCAGGACAAAGACGGGCGCCATTGCGGCGCCCGAATTCGTGACAATGTCACGCTTTACCATGTCGACCCTTGTGAGCCCTCCAGGCGTCAGGCGACGCGCATTTCAGGGGTGCCGGCGGTGACATACCCGACATCGGCGGTTTTGTTGGTGAGCATGTCGATAAACCACGGCTGCCACGCGGGAACGATGCGTCGCAGATCGATTTCGCCGGGGTGGGCGATGATGAAGTCGCGCAGCGCCTTGGTGGAGATGAAGCGGTGCGTGTTCGGCGTGCCGGCGTGGGTCGACCGGCGCGTCACTTTCAGCCGCCCAGCGTCGATCCAGCGGTTGATGCGGTCCGATGTCATGCCGAGGGCTTCGCTCAGCTGGCGGGGCGTGTACAGGTTGCTGTCGGTGGTGCTGTTGCCGAGTTGCTGCTGGCGTTGGGCAACGGCTGAAAGGGGGTAGCAGTAGCCAAGCGCTTTCAGGCGGCGGTAGATCACGTCCGGGCTGGTGCCGTCCATCTGCTGGATCAGTGTGTCGACCTCCGGCGGCCAGCGGCGATACTTAGTGGTGGCCAGCCCGCGCTTGGCGGCGACGTGTTTCAGCCAGTAGTAATCGACGTTGTGGCGCGCTGCCAGCTTCTTGAGGTCAGGCCGTCCGGTGCGGTATTCCCGTTCCAGATCGCCGATTAGCGCTTTGGTCTCCTCGCCTCGGCGGAATGGCTTGCCGCGCTTCACGCCAAGGCGCGAGGCCATGGCGCGGATCTGCTCGTTGGTGTGCGTTTCTTGAAGGTGCGGGCGTACCCCGCCGGCGCCGCCGGTGGGGTAGTGGTCCATGATTGCTTCTCGGTCTGGGTCGTTCCAACGTGGGCCTGGCATATCACGCTCCCTTTCCGAAGATGCCGGCGGCGGCATAGACGACCAGGCACGCGACGGTGACCCAGTAGATCGCCCGGCAGGCGAGCTGCAGCCGGGTCGGTTTGGGGTGGCGGATGCGGTTGTAGGACATGATCACGCCTCCGATTCGCTGGCGGATTGAGACGTGGGGGAATCCGGCTTGGGCATGAAGTGGGTAGGGTGGATCACCATTTCGTGCCAGCAGTCGTGTTGGGCGCACCAGATCGCGCCAATCCAGCCCTCGTCGTCCTGCCAATAGCCATCGACGACGCCCTTCGGGTTGAAGTCCGGGTGAATCAGGTTGGGTGCGTGCAGCAGGCAGCCATCGCCGTATTTCTCGGCTTCCTCGATGGGTCGCCATTCGACGATTTGTGCGGTTTGGGCAGGCGCGCCGCGTGCCCGATCCAGTCGCTCGATCTCGGCGAGGATCAGCGCCGCCGCTTTCACCAGGTTGCGGCGGGGATCGGTCGCCGGTTTCCACCAGGCTTTCTCGAAGGGCCAGACTGCCGGTGGGGTTTTCGGCAGGGCGTGGCCAGTCACCTGGACGCATGCGGACCAGGCGTAAGTGCTGGCGGCTGCGGCCAGCTCGCCATCGGTATGGGTGTCGTCGTGTTCCGGCTTCCAGCCTTCGGAATCGATCTGTCGCTGACGTTCGTTGAAGGCGTCGAGTAGTGCTTTCATGGTGTCGGTTCTCCAGTGGGTGGGATTCATGCGGCGCTTGCCGGCACCGGCATGAATTGGCTTTCGTGGGTGAAGTTGGCTTCGACCAGGGCGCGAGCCAGTGGGGGGCAGACGCTGTTGCCGATCAATCGCACCTGGGTGTGCTTAGGTACCGGCTTGCCGTCGATTTCGCCGAATCGATAGTGGTCGGGAAAACCTTGCGCGGCGGCGAGCTCGTGCGGCTGCAGCATCCGCATGCCGATGTCGGTGATGACGTACTGCTCGCCGTCGATGGTCACTGTCACCAGCTGGAATCGGTCCTTGGTGGTGATGGTCGGTGACGGGGTGTTGAGGTCGCGGCCAGTCTCGCCGGAACCGCTGCCGTAGTAGGGCGCCAGGAAGGCGGCCACTGCTGCAGCGTGGGTGCCGCCGGCGCAGACGGTGGGCATCGGCTCGCGAACGTCTCGACCGCCGCGCTCGCTGCCTTTCAGGTTGACCATGCTGGCGGCCACCAGGGCGTTGTGATCCGTGGCGGTGATCGTCGGTACCGGATTGGTCAGACTGTCGCCGACGACGCCGGTGAAGTGCTTGGCCAGGAAGGCCGAGACTAGGGCGTGCTTGCAGCCGCCGGCGACCACGGTCCCAAGCGGCTTTTGCAGATCGAGTGTGCGCGGCGCTTGCCCTGGTCGCTCGCCGTACCCGGACTGCACCATCGTTGCCGATACAAGACCGTGACGCGTGGCGCCGGCCAGAACCGTTTGCATCGGATCACGTGGGTCGCTGCCGATTACGTTTTGCGCCATCGCTGTCAGGTGTGCTGATACCACGCCGATTGGTGCGGCACCGCCAGGATTAGTGCCCGGCCGGTTAACGTTGGCGTTTGCCGTCACCGTGTGCATCGGCTCGTCCACTCGATGGCCAACGGCGCCGCTCCGGAACTTCGTGATGCTGGGCGCGACTACCGCGAAGCTCCCACCTTTTGGCCAAGCCGTGACCGTCCGCAATGGCTCTCGGCTGTCATGCGCATGGACTGCACCGGCACCGTAGTTGGCAATCGGGACGATGAACGGGTCCCCGCTTTCGATCACGTAGCGCATGACGCCCTTGGCAATGCGCTTCATCGTGTTCTCGGCCAACTCTTTCTTGCGCCCGAAAATCGAGGGGCAGGGGATCGACCAGTCGATGCATTCGGCGGCGGTTCGGTATGCCGGCATCTTGCCGCGCTGGACTGCCGGTGATTTTGGGTCGCCGTGGGTCGGCTTCGGCCAGGTGATCGGCAGGCCATCGCGGCGAGCAATCAGGAACAGGCGCTTGCGAATCGTTGGGGTGCCGTAGTCGCAGGCGCGCAGGATGCGCCAGTCGACGTTGTAGCCGTGGCGCTTGAGTGCGCGGACGAACCCCCGGAACGTCTGCCCCTTGCGGGCTGGATCCGGCACCAGTTGGCCTTTATCGTTCTTGATCAATGGCCCCCAATCCAGAAACTCTTCCACGTTTTCTAGAATGATGACGCGGGGCTTCACTCGAGCTGCCCATCGAACAGAGACCCATGCCAACCCGCGAACCGATTTTGAGACGGGCCGCCCACCTTTGGCCTTGCTGTGATGCCGGCAATCCGGCGAAAACCAGCAGAGTCCGACGGGCTGGCCGTTGGTTGCTTCGTCCGGATTGATGTCCCAGACATCGGCCACGGCGTGACGGCTGCGAGGGTGGTTCGCGGTGTGGGTGGCGATAGCGGCCGCGTCATGATTGATCGCGAGATCCACGGGGCGGCCGAGCGCCTGCTCGATTCCCTCGGTTGCACCACCCCCGCCGGCGAAATTGTCGACGACGAGTTCGTGTCCGAGAAAGAGGTTCAGGTTTGTCATGGTGTCGGTTCTCGTATGGTGTTCGCGGGCGCATTGCCGTGCGGTCACGCGAACATGCGGCGGTCTAGCTCGACCGGGTAATCGGGGTTTTCGTAGCACCACAGCGAGCCTTCGCGGTGCGGGAAGTGGTAACCGTCGCAGCGGCAAACATGCCGCCGCCATGGCTTGCTATCCGCCCATTTGTCGATGCGGAGCGTGCCGACGCGCGCGCAGTTGCGGCAGCGAGGGCCGCGCACGTATTCGTCGGGGTGCTTCGGCTTTACCTGCCGGGCGCCGCAGACGCGGCAGCGGCAGTGTCGACGGGTGGGCAGGTAGACGAGCATGTCAGGCGACCTGGGCGTACAACGCGGCGATATCCGGCAGCGGGCCGTCGTCGCGCTTGCTCTTGGTGCTCCGGGCGCCGTTCATGGCGGTGATCGGGGCGCGGGAGCGCTTCGGTACCCGCTGGGTGCCGTCGGTGTGGTAGGCGTTGATCGAGAAAATGCAGAGCAGCAGGCAGAGGGCGCGCGGGGCGAGAACTCCAAGGATGAAGGCTCGCGACATGGTGTGCGGCTTGGTGCCGGCGCCGAGCTTGGCTCTGGTGGTGCGCTCCAGCTGGGTAACGGTGAACGCGTCGAATCCCAGATCCTGCTGGATCTCGCTGGGCTTGCGCCCGTTGGCCTGAGCGACCAGCAGGGCCAACTCGTCGTCGGTGAGGTTCTGCCCGGGGAGGCCGATAACATCGTCGCCGATGAAGCGCGGATCATTCATGGCTGCGCGCCTTTGACTGCAGAGCGGCCAGCGTGCCGGTCAGTTCTTCCATGTCGCGTGCTTGCTGGCGTAGGCGCTCGGCAAGCAGCTGGGCGCCGGCGTGCATCTGCTGCAGCGTGTTGCCGTCACATTCGCCGGCATCGACGGCGCGGCTGATAGCGGCCTCCAGGCCAAAGGCAATGGCGCTGTTATGATTCATGCAGATGCTGAATGTGCGCGTGGTGGTGACCAGGCTGATCTGCTCGAAATCGGCGGCCCGCATCAGGGTGATGATCGACGGTTGCGTGATGTTCTGGCTCATGTGGCTCTCCCGGTTGTCCCGTAATGTTTCAACCTGCCACGTTTTGTGTCAAGTCGAGACGCAAAAAAACACGGCCTTTCCGCCGTGACTTGCGGTGTCTAGGGGTTATCGATCGCTGGCGATGCGGGCAACGCGGCCCAGGATATCCAGCTCGTCGAACGCTTCGCGTGTCAGCGTCTGCTCGTCGTCGGTCGCTTCGGTGTACACCGTGAAGGTGTTATCGAGATTGCGGCGAATCCAGCGCACCCAGGCTTGCCCATCGACGAGAATGCCGAACAGGTCACGGGAACCTGGTGCTTTGATACGCCGGTCGACCAGGATTTCGTCGCCACGCTTGCAGACTTCCTTCATGTCGTCATCGCAGACGGTGAACGACACGCACTGCGTTTCATCGAGATCTCGGTGGCGCAGGTACGAGACGCTGTAGGCGGTAGAGCTGGCGGCGTTCGTGATGCGAGACGATCCCGATTTTGTGGGCACGCTGGTGCGGTTGGTAGTGACGTAACCGGCGCCGCCAATGGCGACGTTGGACCGCTCGTTCGTCCAGCCCACTATCCAGCCGGCCGGCACGCCGAGTTTGTCGGCAACGCTGGCAAGCTCATCAAGCTTGGGTGAGCGCAGCCCGGTTTCCCAATTGGCGTAACGTCCACGCGAGATATTGAGAAAGCGGGATATCTCGTCTTGTGTCATCCCCCGTTCGCGCCGCAACGTAGCCAGCCGTTCGGCAATGACTTCGGTGGTGTCGGACATCGAGTGTTCCCCATGCTGTGCGGCACTGGCCGTTCGTTTCCGTGACAGTTTACACAAAACGTGGCAAGGGGAATATGAAAACCCTTGCAGCTGGCGGCTTTCACGCTTTAAGCTGTCACAAAACGTGACAGCGGAACCCTATTCGTGACATTTAACGACTGGGTCGACGATGTAGGCGGAATCAAGCCGGCGGCGGACCTCCTGGGGGAGAAACCTCGCTCGGTGCGCAGCTGGTACCACGCTGAGCGTGCCCCACGTCAACGATCGGCCAAGAACATCATCGAGAAAAGCGGCTATCGAGTCGACTGGAGCGGTATCTATCAGCCGATCGAGACGGCGCGCGTCAAAGCTGAGGCACCGGCATGAACGCGTTTCTTTTCCCTGTCGATTACTCGTCTCGTCCCAAGGTCGAGCAGGTCATCGAGCGTTTCGCGCTGATCGGTTACGCGCGGCTGTTGCTGCTGCTGGAGGATCTGGCCAAGGCGCCGGAGGGCGCCACCTGCCGCCGCAAATACGTCTATAGCGCGCTGGGCTCGCTGCTCGAGGCGCCGGCCGATGTCGCATTGGAATTCGTCCAGGCGCTGGCGGAGATCGGGCTTGTGACACTCGAGGACGATGGCGAGTTCGTCATCGTGGCGACGACCAGCATTCGCTGGCCAGCAGCCGAAGCCGCCCAGACCGGGCCGCAGTTGTTCACCGACCCGGAGCAGTGGGCGGCATGGATGCATGCCGAAGTGGGGGTGCCATTGGCCTATGCGAAGGGCGAAGCCTACGCGGCCAAGTACCGCCGCTGGATCGCGTCGAACGTGACGACCGACGAGATGGAAAGGGCGATCACGCGGGCGGTCGAGCATGGCGTCGGGCCGACACCTGCCGAGCTACACAATCAACTCAAGGCCGTGCGCACGGCACGCATTCAAGAGGCGGAACGATGATTTTGATCGGGCTGGCGGGGTCGACCATGGCCCGCCGCGACAACATGGGGCTGGCGATTGCAACGGCCGGCTTGGAAATGGCCGGGGGGCCACGACGACTGGCGCGCTTGGCTATCTGCTCGCCGGAACCGGGAAAGATGCGCGACGAGATCATGCGTGCCGAGCGGACGCGGGATCGAATCGACGATATGCGCGGCTCTTCATTTTCCGGGGCGGTGATGGTGCATGTGATGTGCGAGGCGGAGGCGAAGGTGATTCGCGCTCGTGGCGGCGAGATCTGGCACGTCGAGGGTATGCCGAGCGATAGCGTGGTCATTCACTGGGGCGATCGGCTGGTGACGGATACCGAGGGCGGCAGCCGGCACTATTTGGATGCCGTCGAGGCGCTGTCTGAAATGGCTATGGCGGCGAAGACCAAGCGCGAGGCGCGGGCGTCCTGATGTCGATTAGCTACGCCAAGGGTGCAGCGCTGGTCTGTCGCCAGGCCGTATTCCGTGACTTTGTCACGACAAAGGGCTATCGCGCCGAGACGGATGCCGAGGCGGCCTGCGCGATGCGCGAGTACTGCGGCGTCAAGAGTCGTGCCGAGTTCGATAGCGACCCCAGTGCGCGCGACCGCTATCTGGCGATGCTCAACGAAATGAACGCCTGGCTGGCGGGGAATTATCGTGGTTAGGCATCACATGAAGCGGCCGCCGACGCTCGAGCAGGCGCTGGGCAAAGGCGGCAGCAAGTTCGGCAACAAGCGCACGACGGTCGCGGGTATCACGTTCGACTCTAAGAAGGAGGCAACTTACTACCTGCAGCTGAAAGCCCGGCATCGCGCCGGCGAGGTGACGATGTTCCTGCGCCAGGTGCCGATCGAGCTGCCGGGCGGGGTGAAGTACGTGGTCGATTTCGTCGAGTTCCTGGCCGATGGGTCGGTGGCGTGGGTGGACGTGAAGGGCCACCGCACCGACACCTACAAGCTGAAAAAGCGCCAGGTCGAATCGCTCTACCCGTTCACGATCACCGAGGCGTGAACCATGGGGCGACGCACACGAACCCGGATCGATGACCTGCTGGATGCTTGGGCGCTATGGCTCGACCATGGCAACTACCATGCCGCGCCGCGATCGGTGTTGGCAAAGTGGATGGAAGGCAAAGGGCAGATCCTGCCTAGCGCTGGCGGTGCCGATGTGGTGTGTGCGGCGGCGTTCCCGATCGAAGAACGTGTCGAGGCGGCAGTGTTGGCCATCGCGCTCGAGGAGGCGCTGGCGGCTGACGTGCTGCGGCTGGAGTACAACGCAGCGCATGCCGGCGTGTGTGAGCGTTACGGGGCACGGCCTTATAACCCGCATCGAACGAATCAGGCCGGCAAGGCGTCGTTGCTCAAGGTCTCGGTGCGGACTTATCGGAGCCGACTGGCGTGGGCACGCAATGAAGTCGAGAGGCGAGTCGCGCGATGACTGGCAACCGGGTGTTTCGGGTAGAGGTGGCGGACCCGGAAACCGGGGAGGTCAAGTCGTTCTCGATGGTGTCATCGACGCTGGCCAGCGAAGCTGAGGCCTGGGAGCGCGTGGTCGCGCAGTTCGGCGCGGCGCGGGTGGTGAGCGTAACGCTATAACGCAGTAAAGCCATAAGGCTATAAAGCCAGCGGAACCGCGCACGGCAATGCGCCCGCTGGAGAACCGACGAGAGGTGTTCATAATGAATAGCGTCAGACAAGTGACAAGGCATCATGTCGAGCCCGGCCGGGCTGACATGGGCATCCAGATTACAGCGCAAGGTCCGTATGGCCAGGGTGGCGACCAAAGCCAGTATGTTGTCACCGCCGGCGCCGAGGCGTTGTGTCATATTCAGTTCCAGCAGGGCAATCCTGCCGACTATGGTGTCAACGGCGTGAGCCTGGAGGCGCTGCTGGCGATCTGCCTGGATCGTCTCGACCATCTGCAGCATGGCCCCTATGCCAATCCCTACAACGAACACGCCCGGCTAGACGTCGAGCGCGCCATCGAGTCGCTGAACGACCGCGTACGTGAGCGGGATTGGAAGCGCTGCGAACCTTCCTAAGCGTAAAGTCATAAAGCTGTAAAGCTAACGCATCGGCACGCGGCCGCACTGTCGCGGCTGCGCGGGCCGTTGCTGCCCGGAGATAGGCCGATGCCACATCAAACCCCAGCGACACTCGTCGTAAATCTCTCCGATGCCGTCATTCGGCGGCATATGTCCGACCCAGCTATCCGTCAGCTGCGCGACCCGCGCTACCCACTGCGCGTGCGGTTCAACCAGGCCCGCACGCGGGCGTCCTGGTTCGTGGTTCGTTTTGCCGGCGGTGCCGATCATTGGCGGAAAATCGGCGCCTGGCCGGACCTGGCTAGCCGGGCGGTGATTGCGCAGCTGCCGGATATTCAGGCGCGGCTGGCGGTCGATCCGACGTCGCCGGTGGGTGCGACGAACTGGCAGACGGTGGGCGATCTGCTGGTGTGGTTCCGGAATCGCTCCGAGAAGAACCGGCAGCTCTCAGCTAGTCGCAAGTCGCAATTCCGCGTCGCGATCAATCGGCATCTTTTGCCGGGCCTGGGAGTGTTCGTCCTGGATGACCTGGCGCCTTCTGATCTCGACGATCATCTGGTGTGGCCGATGCAGGCCCGCTATGCCGTGTCGACGATTCGTCAGGTGCTTTCGGTGCTGAAAGTGGCGTTCAAGCAGGCGTCGAAGGTGGGGCAGATCGCGAGCAATCCGGTATCGGACGTGAGGCTGTCGGACTTCCTGGATGCTCGAGCGAAGCCGAAGCCGGGTCGACTGCGCGCTGATCATCTGCCGGAGATCCTGCCGGCTATCGGTGCTGGGCGTGTCGAGGTGTGCGTTCTGCTGTTGTTGGTGCTGCTGTTCGGGACGCGTATCTCGGAAACGCGTCTGGCGAAGTGGCGGCATGTGGATCTGTCTACCGATCGCCGCTGGACGATTCCCGCCGAGCATGTGAAGTCGAGGCGGGAGCATCGACTGCCATTGACCGACGTCGCGTTGACGCTGTTGAAGCGATACCGGGAGTGGCAGCTATCGCGGGGTTATCGTGGTGTCTATCTGTTCCCGGGCTCGCAAGGCAAGCCGATCGGCAAGTCGGCGGCGCATGAGTGGGTGAACGATATCGCTGCGGGGGAGTGGACGTCCCACGATCTGCGGAAATTGGCGCGGACGGCGTGGGCGGATCTGGGCGTCGACTACCTGGTTTCCGAGCTGCTATTGAATCACGCGCTATCGGATCTCGATCGAACCTATATCCATACGTACGTGGAGCGCCAAGCGGAAGATGCTCTGAGTCGCTATCACCAGTGGCTTTTCGAACGCGGAATTTCCACCATTCTGACCGAGACAATCCCGAGACAGACCGCCGGAGCTGACAGCCATGCAGCCCAATGGTGGCGCGGTGCCGTCTAGGATCGACCGGATTTAACCGTTAGGAGTGTCCGTTATTGAGCATCGAAGGCGAAAACGACGATTATCCTTTGTCACGATATGGTGAGAGGTGTTGCATATCGTTGCAGTTAGCTATATCGTTCACGTCATGGTGTGTTGCTGTGCATGCAGCGCATCAGTTCCCTTGAATGATCCCTTTTCGCCCAGCCCTCACCGGCTGGGTTTTTTTGTGCCTGAGAATTGGAGCATCGAATGAGAGTCGATTCTGGCCGCGTGATCGCGTACGGCGGCGGCAGTGGCGTTACGGCGTTGTCGTCTAGCGCCAAGGCTTCCGGTGCCGGCGTCATGCCATCACCAGGCGACGCCATGACGCTGCTCAACATGCCGCTGTTTCAGTTCGGCGGCGTGCAGGTCGTAACAGCCGATATCGTCAGCATCGCGGGCGTGGTGCTTGTCATCGCTCGCCTGTCCTTCGATGTCGTCAAGTATCTAGACGAGCGGCGACGAAGCCGCCGAGGGGGTGGCGGTGCGGCTGACTAAGAAGCTTGGCGGCACGATCGCCGGTAGCGCGTTGGCGATTCTGCTGGTGGTCGTGCCGTGGTTCGAAGGCACCGAGATGCAGAGCTACCAGGATGCGGTGGGTGTCTGGACGATCTGCACGGGGCACACGGGCGACGTAACGGCGGGCATGACCGCGACGCCGGCCCAGTGCGAAGCGTTCCTGAAGTCGGATCTAGGCAAGGCACTGAACGCAGTAGATGACCAGGTTGAAGTGGAGATTCCCGAGACGACTCGGGCTGCGCTTGGGTCGTTCGTTTTCAACGTGGGTGGCGGCGCTTTCGCTAGGTCGACGCTGCTCAAGAAGCTCAACGCCGGCGACATCGTCGGGGCCTGCAATCAGCTGCCGCGATGGGTCTATGCCGATGGTAAGCGCTTGCGGGGTCTGGTGACGCGTCGGGCCGAAGAGCGGACGCTTTGTCTTATGGGGGTTGAGTGATGGGCTCGATCTTGACGGGCCGCGTCCTGCCTTGGGGTCTAGTGGGCGTCATGGCTCTGGTTGGGTGGCTTGCCTATGACGGTCAATCGAGCCGCGCCGATCTTGCCGAGGTTCGGCAGACGGCGGCGGAGGAAGCGGCGGAAGTGGCAATGACGACAGCAGATTGGCAACGCACAAAGTTCGAGTCGGCCATCCGGGCGCTTGATGATCGGCAGGATGCGCTCGACGCGGCCGCCGTCTGGATCGATGAGCGCCGCGCGGATCTCGACACGCTGGAGAAAACCGATGGCGATGATGCGAAATGGCTGGATCAGCCTTTGCCTGCTGGCATTGCTGAGTGGGTGCGGAGCCTCCCCCGTGAAGACGCCGATGCTGCAGCTGTCGTGCCCGATCCTTCCGTCCTACCTGACCGACCCGCTGCCGGCTCCCAGCCTGAAGGCAGCTAAGGGACGTGGCGTGCTAGACCTGCTCGCTGACTATGAGTCGTTGAGACGTCGAGCGAACGCCGATCGGGCGACCGTGGCGACCCAGCTTTCGCCGGTCGCTGGAGAGGCCGATTGATGCACTGATTCGGTGCATTTTTTGGTTTGGGTCCTCCCCCACCCCCTACCCGTAGTACGGGGGCAGAGCATCTCGGAATTTGGCTACATACGAAAATTTCCTGAGCCGAGGTTGTTGTTATGTCGAAGGGGAATAAGCCGACCCAGCTTCACCCCGGCTGGCTGAACAAAACCGACATGGCCAAGAGCCTGCGGATTTCTACGCAAGCCTTCGATAAATGGGGCGTCGAGCCGGTGGCCAAGGTCGGGCGGTCGGTCTATTTCGACTGCGCCGCCGTGGTCGAAAGGCGGCTGGCGCATCAGGCCGAAAAGCACCAACCAAGGCCAACCGATGGCGACGAGGAAATCGACCCGTTCATCGAATACAAGTTGGCGGTTGAGCGTCGACGGCTGACTGCCGCTCAGGCAGAGGGGCAAGAGCAGAAAAACGCCATTGCTGCGCGTCAGTCCGTGCCGGCCGAATTCGCCATCTTTGCGCTGTCCCGAACGGGCGCCGAGATCGCGACGATACTCGACACGCTGGCATCGACGATGAAGCGGAAGCACCCCGACCTGGAGGTGCGCCACTTGGAAACGCTCGCGCGGGAACTGAGCAAGGCGCGGAACCTGGCGGCGGGGCTCGACCAACGCCTGCCGGAATTCCTGGATGAGTACATCGACGCCAACACCTGAACAGGTCGACGAGTTCGCCAAAAGCGTGCGCGCCGGCCTGGCTGCGCTCTACAAACCGCCGCCCGTGACAGGCGTCGAGTGGGCTGACGAGAATTTCTACCTGTCGTCGGAATCGAGCTACCACGAGGGCCGCTGGCAGACGCTGCCGTTTCAGCGCGCGATTCTCAACGCGATGACGAACGACCAGATCGAAGTGGTCAACGTCGCCAAGTCGGCCCGCCTCGGTTACACCAAGATGCTGCTGGCGGCGCTGGGGTACTTCGCTGAGCACAAGAAGCGCAACTGTCTGACGTTCTCGCCAACGGACGACGACCGCGACCGCTTCATGAAAACCCACGTCGAGACGATGATTCGCGACGTGGGCGCGGTGCGTGCGCTGGCGCCGTGGTACGGCAAGAAACATCGTGATAACACGATCTCGGCCAAGGTATTCGCCAATGGCAAGCAGCTGATCTGTCACGGTGGTAAGGCGGCTCGGAATTATCGCGAGATCTCGGCGGACGTCGTTATCTACGACGAGCTGGCCGGTTTCGACCGTGACATCGAGAAAGAGGGGACGCCGACCAGTCTGGGCGACAAGCGCCTGGAGGGTGCCACCTACCGCAAGTCTATTCGTGGCTCGACGCTCAAGATCGCCGGCCAGTGCATGATGGAACAAGCCGCCGCCGAAGCACCGGTGCGGCTGCGATTCCACGTCCCGTGCCCGCACTGTGGCGAAGAGCAGGTATTGAAGTGGGGCGACAAAGAGTCGGGCTACGGCATCAAGTGGGACCAGGGTAAGCCGGATACCGCGCACTACCAGTGCGAGCACAACGCGTGCGTGATCCGTCAGCACGAACTGCACGACGAGTCGCGCGAATTCCATATCGGCCAGGGCCGCTATGTCTGCGATGAAACGGGCACCTGGACCCGCGATGGTATCGAGTGGTTCAACGTCGACGACGAGCCTATCGCCACGCCTCGCGCGGTGTCGTTCTACATCTGGACCGCTTACAGCCCGCTGACCACTTGGACTCAAATCGTCTACGACTTTCTGAACGCCAAGGGCGACCCGATCAAGCTCAAGACGTTCGTGAACACGACGCTAGGCGAGACGTGGGACGACACTGCCGGGCAGAAGCTCGACTGGGAAATCCTCCATAGCCGTCGCGAGGTATTCCCCGAAGTACCCGATCGGGCGGTGGGGTTGTTCGGTGGCATCGATACGCAGGACGACCGTTACGAAGGGCGCGTCTATGCCTACGGCGCGCAGGAAGAATCGTGGCTGATCGACCGCTGGATCATCTACGGCGACCCCGCTGGCGCCGAGCTGCTGCGCAAGGTCGGCGAGCGGATGCACAAAATCTACTCCCGGGCGGACGGCTCCCGCATGACAGTCGTTCGGTGGTGTTGGGATTCCGGTGGCCACTACACCGACGAGGTCTACAAGGCGTCGAAGCGCCACGGCATTCAGTGGGTCATCCCGACCAGGGGGGCGAACGTCTACGGCAAACCGATCCAGAACTTCCCGCGCAAGCGCAACAGCAAGGGCGTTTTCCTGACCGAGATTGGAACCGATAACGCCAAGGAATTGATCTTCAATCGCCTACAGATCCAGCCCAATGCCGGTGAGCCGGTCCCTGGCTGCATTCACCTGCCGGCGAACGACGCCATCTGTGACAGCGACGAGGTTAAGCAGATCACCGCCGAGATCAAAGTGCGGAAGATCGTCCAGGGCCGTGCCGTCTATCGCTGGGATTCAGGCGGGCGGCGTAACGAAGGTCTCGACTGTGCGGTGCTGGCGCTGGCCGCGTTGCGGATCTCGCAGGAGCGTTTTGGATTCGATCTCGATGGCCCGGTTGCCGTTGCACCGGATGACGACGATACACCACCGACACCACCCGCTGCACCACCGCCTGGTGGGGATGGTGGTGGCTGGCTACAGACTCCAGGAGGGGCGTGGGTATGACCCCAGTCCAGCAAGCTCAAGACATGGTCGGCTTCTACATCGAAGCCGAAATGGCGGTGCTGCAAGGCCAGTCGTTCTCGAAGAACGGCCGCACGCTGACCATGGCCAATCTCGCCGAGATCCGAAAGGGGCGGGAATATTGGGAACGCCGCGTCCAGCAGCTCAGAGGGCGCGGTGGCGGCATCTGTAGCTTCGCGAGGTTCGTCGATGAGTAACCGATTCGAACGTGCGATTGCTGCCCTAGCGCCTCAGTGGGGCGCGCGTCGCGCGGCAGCACGGCAGATGTTCAACGCCTACGAAGCCGCCGATAGAACCCGTACGAACAAGGCCAAGGGTTCGGTGCTGAGTGGCGACATGACCGCACAGATCGGAGGCCGTTCGCTGCGCGAGCAGGCCCGCTGGCTGGATGAAAATCACGACCTGGTCACGGGCATCTTTGACCGTCTCGAGGAGCGCATCGTCGGGGCTGACGGCATGGGCGTCGAGCCGATTCCGCTAACGCTGGACGGCAAGCGGCATCGAGAACTGGCCAAGCAGCTCAAGGCCGAGTGGGCGGCGTGGTCGCTCAGGCCCGAAACCACCGGCGAGATGACGCGGCCGGAAATGGAGCGACTGGTCGTGCGCAGCTGGTTGCGCGACGGCGAAGTGCTGGCGCAGGAGCTGCGCGGCCGCGTGCCGTTCTACGACCATCTGACCGATGTGCCCTACGCGCTGGAATGCCTCGAAGCGGATTTCATGCCGATCCACTTCGATGATCCAGGTCAGGGGATCTTCGCAGGCATCGAGCGTAATGCCTGGCGCCGCGTCCGGGCGTATCACGTCTACAAGCAGCACCCCGGCGACATGAAGGCGTTTTCGCTGGCCACCAAGCGGGTGCCGGCAGAGAACATGATTCACCTGGCGCACCGCAAGCGCCTGCAGCAGTCGCGGGGGATTTCGGTCCTTCATGCGGTGATCCAGCGGCTGGCGGATCTCAAGGACTACGAAGAGAGCGAGCGCGTTGCGGCCCGCATCGCGGCAGCGATGACGATGTACATCAAGAAGGGCGAGCCCCTGATGTACGGGCAGGATTCTGACAGCCAAAAGTTTCAGCAGGGTTCGCAGCTGCCCAGTGGCGCTCGCTCGATCCCGATCGCACCGGGCATGGTTTTCGATGGGCTGATGCCTGGTGAGGATGTCGGCACGATCCAGTCGAACCGACCCAGCGCGCTGTTGGATGGGTTCCGGGGCGCGATGGTTCGTGCAGTCGCCGCCGGTACGCGCATGGGCTACTCCACGGCGAACCGCGACTACAACGGCACGTACAGCGCCCAGCGTCAGGAACTGGTCGAGGCTCAGCTGGGTTACGACCTGCTGCAAGGCCAGTTCCGGGATCAATGGTCGCGCCGGGTCTATCGCAGCTTTGTCGATATGGCGGTGGCCAGTGGGCGAGTCAGACTGCCGCCAGATCTCGACCGCAGCACGCTCTACAACGCGTTTTATCTCGGTCCGGTCATGCCGTGGATCGATCCCGGCCGCGAAGCGGATGCGTGGGAGCAGCTGGTTTCGGCGGGCTTTGCCGACGAGAGCGAAGTCGCGCGGGCTCGAGGGCGCAACCCGCAGGAGCTAAAACAGAGCCGCGAAGACGAGATCGCGGAGAACCGCGAAAAGGGGCTGGTGTTCAGCTCCGACGCCTATCACGAGAACTACGGAGGCAAGAACGGTGCAGACCAGTACGGCAAAACCAAGCCTGACACTGCCCGCGATCGTAACCGACAGCTTCGCCAGACCGATGGCGATGACGGCAACGACAACGGCAATTGACCAGGTCGGAAATCAGACGTGGTACATGATCCGCGCCGTCGCCCAAGGCGTCGCCGAGATCGCCATCTATGACGAGATTGGCGCCTGGGGCGTGACCGCCAAACAGTTCTCGCAGGATCTCAAAGCCATGGGTGACGTGCAGACCATCAACCTGCACATTCATAGCCCCGGCGGTGACGTGTTCGAAGGCATGGCGATCTATAACCTGCTCGCCAACCACCCCGCGACGATCAACGTCTATATCGACGGGCTGGCGGCGTCGATGGCCTCGGTCATCGCGATGGTGGGGAACACCGTCTACATCCCCGAAAACGCCATGATCATGATCCACAAGCCGTGGGGCATTCAGGGTGGTAATTCCGACGACATGCGCCGTTATGCGGAGCTGCTCGACAAGGTCGAGTCCACGCTGCTGACGGCGTACACGAAGAAGACCGGCAAGACCGAGGACGAGATCCGCAGCTGGCTCGCGGCCGAGACTTGGTTATCCGGTCCCGAAGCGGTGGAGCACGGCTTCGCCGATCAACTGGTGGAGCCGCTGGCCATGGCGGCATCGCTCAAATCGAAACGACTGCAGGAGTTCGAGCACATGCCCGATGCATTGAAAAATCTCATGGGGCCGCGTGCCCAAGGTAGTCAGCCCAATGGCGGACAACCCCACGCCGGGCAGCCGCAGGGCGGCCAA
Organism: Salinicola corii; assembly: GCF_008298015.1. Taxonomy (GTDB): domain Bacteria; phylum Pseudomonadota; class Gammaproteobacteria; order Pseudomonadales; family Halomonadaceae; genus Salinicola; species Salinicola corii. The sequence goes on from NZ_VTPX01000021.1 coordinate 25,123, forward strand.
CCTCAAGGCGGTGAACCGCAGGCTAGCGCGCCTACTGGCGGCCAAGGCGATGGCGCACAGCCTCAAGGTAGCGCCCCGGTCGGTGTCCAGTCGCAGGGTGGCGGTCAGTCTGCGCCGACCATGCAGCAGTTCCAGGAACAGGAGCGCGCCCGCCGCGATGCAGTTCGCGCCGTGTTCCAGGCGTTCCCGCAGCACAACGCGCTGCGCGACACACTGCTGGATGACATGAACGTCAACGCCGAGGCCGCACAAGAGCAGTTGCTGGCAAAGCTCGGTGCTAATACCGAGCCGACCGCGCCGAAACGTACCGATCACGGCGTGCATGCCGGCAACGGCAACATCGTCGGCGACGGTATCCGCAATGCCATCTCGGCCCGTGTCCAGTTGGACGAGCTGGAGAAGGACAACGCCTATGCTGGTATGACGCTGATGGAGATGGCGCGCGCCTCTCTGACCGAGCGTGGCGTGGGGATTGCCAGCCTGGGCGGTGACCGCATGTCGATTGCGGGCGCGGCGTTCACGCACACCTCGAGCGACTTCGGCCACCTGCTGGCGGACGTGGCACGTCGTCAGATGCTCAAGGGCTACGACGAGGCCGAAGAGACGTTCCAGAAGTGGACCGCTCAGGGCAGTCTGCCTGACTTCCGTCCGATGCAGCGAGTCGACCTGACCACCTTCCCGTCGCTGCGCAAGGTTCGCGAGGGGGCGGAGTACAAATACGCGAGCATTGGTGATCGCGGCGAACAGATCGTGTTGGCCACCTACGGTGAACTGCTGAGCATCACTCGTCAGGCGATCATCAATGATGACCTGGCGGCGCTGCAGCGTATCCCGCGCATGATGGGCCGCGCCGCAATCCGTACCGTCGGCGACCTGGTCTATGCGCTGCTGGGCTCCAACCCGACGATGGGCGACAACAAGAAGCTGTTCAGTGCCGATCGCGGCAACCAGCTGCCGGCTGGCGCGCTCTCCATTGCTCGGATCGATCAGGCCAAGACGATGATGGGGCTGCAAAAGGAAGGCAACGCCACACTGAATATCCGGCCTAAGTATCACCTGACGCCGATCTCGATGGAGTCCACGACCAAAGCGCTCTATGCCGCCGAGTTCGATCCGGCAATGGCCGAAGCTCGTGTCCCCAACCCGGTGCGCGGTATGACCGAAGTAATTGCGGATGCGCGTCTCGACGATCAGAGCAAAACGACCAGCTACATGGCCGCCGATCCGAACCAGTTCGACACCATCGAAGTGGCCTATCTGGACGGCAACAGTTCGCCGTATCTGGAGCAGCAGCAGGGCTTCACGGTCGATGGCGCTGTGTTCAAGGTTCGCATGGATGCCGGTGTCGCCCCGCTCAGCTATCGCACGCTGGTGAAGCTGCCGGGCAACTGATTGGCAGCGTAATCCCTCGCGCCCACCGATGACCGCCGCCGGCGGTTTTTTTGTGGGCGCGATTCTTTAAGCGTGACTTTGTCACGCCTAAGACTTCCCTAACAGGAGAGCCAACCATGGCTAAGAATTTCAACGGTAGCGGCAAGACGCTAACCATGATCGCACCGGCGGGCGGCGTGACGTCCGGCATCCCCGTAGTGCTTGGCGCGCTGGTGTTGGTGCCGCTCGATAGCGCCGCCGAGGGCGAAGAGTTCGTCGGGCATACCTACGGCGAGTGGAAAGACGTTCCCTGCGCATCCGGCCTCGTTGCTGGTGCCAGCGTCTCGATGCTCGATGACGAGATGGTTGCAGCCGGCGCCGCCGATAGTGCTGGCCCGATCGGTGCGCTCACCACCGACGCAGCCGACGGCGTCGCGACGGTGTTCATCGTCCAAGGTCTGGTCAGCGTCGCCAGCGGCGCGTAATGAGTCGCTTTGCCAGGGCGATGACGCGGGCTAACCGCGTCCTCGCCGAGACTCTATCCGACGGTCTGGCCACGTACCGCCACGCCAACGGCGAAACGGTCGAGGGCGTGCCGTACGAGCTGGATCTGTCATTCGAGGTGTATCGCGAGGGCGACCAGCTACCCAGCTACGTGAAGGCGATCGAAGTGCCAGTGTCACTGGTGCCGAAGCACCAGCGCGGCGACGAGATCGTGATCGACGGCAAGACCTGGGAGGTGTTGTCCACGCTCACCGACGATGGCGATTTTCGCCAACTGGAGATCGGATGATCGAGTACAAGCACGACATCAACCGGCTGCAGAAGCTGAGAAACCGGTTCGACGAGAAGATCGTCGAGAAGGCGCTGCGGCAGTCGACGGCGACGGCGACGAGCCGCGTGCGGACCTACATCTCGCGCGAGGTTCGCGGCGTCTATCCGCTGCGTGCCAAGGATCTCAACGGCAAGGTCCAGATTCGGAAGTATCGACAGATGGCAACGCGGGCGCTGGTGTACATCGGTGGGCGCCTGCCGCTGTCTACGTTCAAGCCGACCACTCGCAAGGCCAAGGTCGTCGCGACCAGTCGTCGCGGTAAGCAGTTCAAGACGACGCGCCAGCGCGTGTCTGTTCGGGTCCGGAAGGACAAGGGCCGACAGGTCGTGCGAGGTGGCTGGTACGCCAAGGGCGAGGTGATGCGGCGCGCCAAGGATGGGTCGGCGCGAACGCAGTATGGCCCGTCGATTCCCGGCATGGTGGCGCACGAATCGGTCATCACTGGGGCCACGAATGTTGCACGTGAAGTGCTGCCGCGTGAGTTCTCGCGGCGCATGGAAGTGCTGCTCGAGGAGGAAGGCAAAGGATGAGCGAGATTGCCAGTGGCGACGACCTCACGCTGGATGTGATCGACCGCCTGCACGCGGAGTGCCCCTTGCTGCAGAGCGTCAACGAAGCCTGGTTCGCCGAGCCGATCGACGACCTAAGCGAAGAGCTGCCGGCGGCGTTCGTCTATCTGGACAGCGATACCGCCGAGGGTGGCGCGGAGACGCTACGCCCGGTGCAGGCGGCGACGCAGATGTATGGCGTGTGGCTGGTCGCGCCCCGGGACCAGTTCCGGGAGCTTCGCAAGCAGGTGCGAGCCGCGCTGTTCGCCCACGATTTCAGCCCCTACCACGACCCGATGGAATATCGCAGCGGCCAGCAGGCGGACGTGAAGGGCCGCTATGTCTGGTGGCTCGAGATGTGGTCGACCGATACCCACATTCGCTAACGCGAGGTAACCCCATGCCCGCAAGATCCGGCGGCAGCTACGTGCTGCGGCGCGGCAAGACCGTGCTGAAAGAATTCAGCGGGGGAAAGAAATCCGCCCAGCTGCAGGCGGAACCCCAGGACGCGCCGGTAACGGCCGTCGAACCCGAACCCACTCAGGAGCCCGACGCCGATGAAGACGCGTAAAAAACTGCTGCTCGTTGCCCCGGAGGTCACCTACGGTGCCGGCGCGGATATTGCCGACGCGGTGCTGATCATCGCCTCGGAGCTGGATTCCAGTCCCTACGAGGGCGATACCGTCACGCGTGATCGACTTCGCCAGACGTTCGGCGCCGTCGCCCAGGCCAACGCCGCACCCTACACCACCGTGACCGCCACGGTGCCGGCCGCTGGGTCCGGTACGCCCGGTGTCGCGCCTAACTATGGGCTGCTGCTGCGTGCCTGTTCGATGTCGGAAATCATCGAAGAGGGCGTTTCCGTCACCTACCAGCCGGTGACGGATGACGCCGAGTCGGTATGTGTCTGGTTCGTGGAAGATGGCCAACTGCAGAAAGTGCCGGGCGTACGCGGCACGGTGGAATGGTCATTCACCGCCAAGCAGTACCCGACGATGTCGTTTACGTTCACCGGCTTCTACTCGCGACCCGAGGCGCTGACGGAGGCGATCAACAAAACGCCCGAGAACATCGCCGAAGAGTTCGTGGTGAACAAGCAGAACACGCCGGGCCGCAGCGTCCATGGTTACGAGGGCTGCCTGCAGTCGCTGAGTCTCAATATCGGCAACACCGTCAACTACCGCGCCCTAGTGGGCTGCGAGAGCGTGCAGGTGACCGATCGCGAGAGCACCGGCAGCGTCGAGATCGAAGCGCCGAACATCGCCACGAAGAACTACTTCGAGGCGATCGAAAGCCACCAGGCGATCACGCTCGAGCCGGTCTCGCTGACCCACGGCACCGTCGCCGGCAATACGATCACGGTCGCCGCGCCCAAGGTGCAGTTGGCCACGCTGAGCCGCAGTGACAGCGATGGCATCGTTCACTACTCGATGGATATGCGTCTGAACCCCGATCAGGGCGATGACGAGTTCACCATCAAATACACCTGAGCTGCGGGAGAGCGAGCATGTTCGTCAAGAAAGAGATCAGCACCATTACGGTCGACGTGACCATCGTCGACCCCGAAACCGGCGAGCCGAACAGCTGTCAGGCTCGCTGGAAGTTGCACCCGGTCGATGCTAGCGAGACGAAGATCGCCGAAATCAACGCCGGCAACATCAGTGACGAGCAGCTGGTCGAGGCCGACCTGATCGAGCTGCTGGGCATCACCGACGAAAAGGGCAAGTCGGTTTCCGACGATGCCGAGCTGCGCGAGTGGTTCCTGAAATGGCCGCACACGCGCGGGCCGTTGATCCGCAGCTGGTTCAACGCCCAGTCGGGGCGCGCGGCGGCCGCACAAAAAAACTAAGAGACCTGGGCCGGCATTGGGCCGGCGCCGGCTCAGGTGGCAAGAACGAGCTGGCCAGCGACGCCGAGATCCTCGGTGTTTCGTTGCCTGAGACATATTTTGAGCCGGAGACCTGCGACTGCTGGCCCGAACACTGGGACGCGCTGCAGGTGTTCCTCGCCTGCGGCACCCAGTGGCGGACCATCGCCGGCGCCAAATCGATCATCTATCAGGCGCTGGACTACACGGCGGTCTATGGCCACCCACGGTATGCTCGGCTCGACTACGACGAGCAGGAGCGGCGTCTAGCCCAGGTGCAGGAGATCGAGCGCGGGGCGTTGGAGGTGATCAACGACTGATTATTGCCAATTAATCTGGATCGTGGCCTATTGTTACCTTAACGACACAAAGCGTCACGGGCAGGGGGGGCTGATGGATTGGGATTATTTCCGAGCCGACGATGGCGGGTTCAAGCTGAAACGCTTGCCACCGCTAAAAGCACCGATCAAGGTCAAAGATGAAACTGATCTCTCGGACTGGCGTGGCGACTTTCGAGGCCTGAGCTTCGATAGAGGACTGCGAGAGTACCGGGATCTGTTCGGTGCCTTCATGTACGAGATCGATTATGAAGATGTTGCGGACGCCTTTAATCGTCTGTCGGCCAAGGATCTCGGCGAGCTGGGTGTCTTCGCCAAGCATTACGGCGTTGTTTGTGACTTCTATCTAGATGCCAGCAGTGGAGAAGATGAGTTTATAACTGATCTTGGCCGTCTCACCGAAGAGAAGCTGTTGAAATCTGGCTTTGCCAGAAAGTGCTACCCCGAAAACGTGGAAGAGTGGGGCGATGCGCTGATGCAGTACAAGATGCCCGAGCTGAAGCAGATTGCCGCGTCAGCGGGTATCGAGACCAAGGGGGTGCTGAAGGGTGCTCTGTGTCAGACGTTGGCGAGTGCCGGACATGCTGGCAACAGCCATGTTCCCAAACCCGCTTATCCGGGGGTTAGGGCTGAAAAGCTGGTGATAGCCGCGCTGGACAACTGGCATCGAGAGTTCGTCGAGAGCTTGAGCCAAGCGCTTGACGAATATCCGCCGGAATACAAAGCGAGAGTTATGGAAGACGTCTGCTCTGATATGGACGACGAGGTGGTGCCGAGTTCGATAACCGGGCGCTATATCAGTTGAGACGGCCGTTATCTTTTCGCCGCACTCTCTGCCTTGATCTCGGCGACGCGGGCTTTGACTCTGGCTCGTTTCTCCTCGGTTGTTTCCATGTTGCGCTCGAAGTTGTTGGGCGACTCTGGTTTCTTGGGCTGCATGGCTCGGCTCTCTCTCTGCGCTTTATTGATCCTCGCCAGCGCAGCGTCGGTATCGTACGACGGTCGCGCGGCGTGATCTCGATCCCGCTTGTTGAAAAACAGCGCGAGCAAAGCTACTGCGACAACGGCAGTTGAACCAATGAAAACGGTCAGCCAGCCATAAGTGTCGACGATGTAGATGAACACGCCGATGAAGGCGGCGATGGCGATGAACTTCATCACGCTGGGCAGTAGACCGGCCATGATAAGAAGTACCAGCAGTATCGCGAAAAGTAGAAAGACCACCATTTCACATCTCCCAATTTGCGTACGAAAAGCCGCCTTTGAGCGGTTTTTTGTGCCTATTTGTTGAGGCTTCCATGGCCAAGAAATTCGAGACCGCGATCGTCATATCCGGCGATGGCCAGGGTGGCGTGCGCGCGATCAAGGCCAACCGCGAAGAGCTGGACAAATACTCGAAGAGCGTAGAAACCAGCGGTACCCGTACACGCTCGTTCGCCCGCGATGTCGACTCCAGCTCGCGAGAGCTGGACATTCTCAAGGGCTCCGCGAAAACCGCCGGCGCTGCGATTATCGGTGCGTTCGCTGTAGGAAACCTGCGCGGCCAGGCGAAGATGATCGCCGATACCCAATCGTTAGCGCAAACGTTGGAAGTCAGTACCGGCACGTTGCAGGCGTGGCAGTATGCCGGCCAACAGGCTGGACTCGAGGCGGATAAAGTCGGCGATATCTTCAAGGATGTCTCCGACAAGATCGGCGACTTTGCCGCTACCGGTGGTGGTGAAGCAGCCGACCTTTTCAATAATCTGAACCTCAACGTCAAAGAGCTGCAGCGGCTCTCACCGGATCAGCAGATACTCAAGATTGCCGAGGCGGTCAACCAGTTGGAAGATCCCAGCCAGCGGACATTTTATTTCGAGTCGCTGGCTGACGAGATGTCGCGCCTTGGACCGTTACTTGCTAACGGCGCTGCCGGGCTGCGTCAGCAGATGCAGGCGGCGCGGGAGCTGGGCGTGGCGATGGACGACGTCGACGTCCAGAACGCTGTCGCCGCTAATCGCGCCATGATCCAACTGGGCGGCTCCATCGAGGGTGTGACAAATCAGCTAATTTCGGATCTTGGCCCGGGGCTTGCCGATGCGGCTAGCAACATGGCTGCGTTTGTTCGTGACGCTGGCGGGGCGGATGAAATCCTTGATGACATCGCCCACGCTGCGACGTTGCTGGCGGCTCTCTATGCCGGCAAGTTCGCCAAGGGTATTGGCGAGGCAACGGTTAAAACGTTGGCCAACATCAAGGCCAACGTTGCCCAGGCACAGGCAACCGCGAACGCCAATGCGGCGGAAGCGGGCCGCGTTGCTGCGCTTGCTCGATCTGCAGCCGCTGAAAAGACAGCTGAAGCCAATAGCGCCGCACTGGCTTCTCGTCGGGCGGCGTCGGCGCGGCAGGATGCCGCCTCTGAGGTTGAGCGCGTCAGAGCTTTGCAGGCCTCGCTTGCCGCAGAGAGAGCACTCGAGGCACAGCGTCTACAGTCGCAGATCAGCGCCAAAGGCCGACAGCAGTCACTCGCGCGCTTGGCGGAGCTTCGCCGTACCGAAGCGGCGATGGTCAATCAACTGACGGCCGCCAATACACGCCTGACCGAGGCCGAGCTGGCAGAGGCCTCCGCTGCCCGTGCAGCAACGGCGGCCAAGATCGCGCAGGGTCGAGCCAATACAGCGGCGACCACGGCAGTGACTCAGTACACCGCCGCGACCCGTGTTGCGACTGTGGCCAGCGGAGCAATGGCAACGGCTGGTCGTGCGGCGTCTGCGGCCCTCGGATTGCTCGGCGGTCCGGTCGGTGTGGCGTTCCTCGCCGCCGGAGCGCTCTATACCTTCCGCGAAGAGTTGGGATTCGTCGAAAGCAAATCGTCGGATGCCAAAAAAGAGATCAACCTGCTGACGGGTAATATCCGGGAGCTGACTCAGGCGCAACTCGAAAACGCCAAGGTTCCGATTCTCTCCAATCTGACCGAGGCGAAGTCTCAGGCAGCGGCGCTCTCCAAGGAGGTCGACCGACTCAAGGCTAAAACGCAGTCCGAGAACATCCAGTTCGCCGGCCGCCCCGGCGCGGGACGGGCGCAATTGAGCAAGGCTGAAGCCCAGTTGGCCAAGCTCAAGGATCAGATCGAGCAGGGTGAAAACGCGCTGGCGGATCTCAATAGTCAATCGACCGATTGGTCCGACGGGGTTGTGGTCGAAAACCGCAACCTCAAAGGTCTGATCACGACCTATGACAAACAGCACGCCGAGCTGGTGCAGCTACGTCAGGACCGAGAGGCCATTTCCGCTGCGATCAAGGAAGACCCCGAGCACGCCGAGCAGTATCGCCGCATGCTGGGCAATATCGACGACCAGATCAAAAAGCTGACGACGACGCAGAAGGCCAGCCGCACCGAAGCCCAAAAAGCCGCCGAGCAGCTCAAGAGCCGATACGAGTCGACGGCACAGAGCCTGGCCCAGCAGATCGATCTGATGGGCCAGACCACCAATGCGGCGCGGATCAACTACGAGACCGAGTCGGGCGCCCTTAAGGACCTCAAGCCGGAGCTGAAAGAACAGCTCAGGGACCGCGCCAAGGAGCTGGATCTACTCCAGCGGCGCCAGGATCTGCTCGACAACTACGTCAAGTCGTCGAGCCTTTCCGACCTGTTCGACGCGCGCGACCAGGCACAGCAGATCGGCGGCGCTGAGGGGCGGATTGCCACCCGCAATGTGGGGCAGGCGATTAGTGAGCAGGCGCGCCAGGGCGCCCCGCAGGTGCAAGGACTCGACGCGCAATACTCAGGGGCGTTCGGCGAGGCCAACCGCATCGAGAAAGAGCGCGCCGAGCTGCAGGCGTGGTACGCCGAACGCATCGCGATGTATGAGGATTTCAAATCTGCCGAGGCCGACAAGGCGGCAGAGTACGGCGCGGTGATCGAGGACCTCGAGCGGCAACGGGCCACGCAGCTGCAGCAGATCGACGCGCAGACGCAGCAGGCGCGGTTGGCGGGCTACTCGGATCTGTTCGGCAATATCGCGGACGTCACCAAGACCTTCGCCGGCGAGCAGAGCGGGCTCTACAAGACGATGTTTGCCGCGTCGAAAGCGTTCGCGATCGCTAATTCCATCGTGAAGATCCAGAGCGCGATCGCGGACGCCTCGGCGGCGGGGCCATTCCCGGCGAATCTGGCGGCCATGGCCACGGTCGCGGCGCAAACGGCGAGCATCGTTAGCACTATCTCGTCGACGGGGCTAACCGGTCAGGCCCACGAGGGCATCGATAACACTCGCGCGGGGACCTGGCTGCTCGAGGACAACGAGCGTGTCGTCGACAAGCGTACGAACGCCGATCTCAAGCAGTATCTGAACCGCGCCAACGCGGCCAACCAGAGCCACTACTACGGCGGTAAGGGTGGTGACGTGACGGTGAAGATGTCTGTCACTGTGCAGGCCCAGCCAGGCATGAGCGATGCGGATGCCCGGCGGCAGGGCAAGGCCATCGGCGATCAGGCAGAGGCGCAGATGCGTCAATTCATCATCAAGGAGAAGCGGCCGGGCGGGCTGCTCGCCAGTTAAGGGGAATCGATGGACACGCTACCCGATGTGCCGATGGACTGGGAGCCGCAGATCACTCCCCAGGCCAACGTCGATACGGTGCAGTATGGCGATGGCTACGAGCAGCGCCGGCCCGCTGGTATCAACTACGTGAAGCACCAGGCGAGCGTGCAGTGGTCGTCGCTCACCCGTGACGAGTTCGACCAGGTCTATCCGTTCCTGAAAGATCGTCTCAGCCTGACCCCGTTTCTATGGACCGAGCCGAGCGAGACGACACCACGCCGGTGGATCTGTGACGCGGTGGCCAAGGCAGAGATCAACGCCCGATTTTGGCGTGTATCGGCGACGTTCCGTGAGGTGATGGCATGAACGAGATCATCGCCCGCGAATCGCAGTCGGTGAGTCAGGAGCCGGTGGTGACGCTGTTCGAGATCGATGCGAGGCAGTGGGAGGCGGGCATCCTGCGCTTCACCAATCAGACCGCGCTGGACGGTGGGCCGATCCGGTTCAACGGCTACACGTACACGCCGACGCCGATCACGGCCGACGGCTTCGAGTGGAACGGCAAGGGCACGCTGCCGCAGCCCTCGCTCAGCCTGTCGACGCTCGAGGTGTCGATGGTCTCGATGCTGCTGGCCACCAATGACCTGATTGGCGCGCCGGTGAAGCGTATCCGCACGTTTGCCAACCATCTCGACGATGGTGTCGATCCGGACCCGGAGGCGACGTTCCCGATCGACGAATACCACGTCGAGCAGAAGCCCCAGGAGATCCCCGCGCGGGGAACGCTGGAGTTCACGCTGTCGATCTCGCTCGATCAGCAGGGGCGCAAGATTCCGGCGCGGCAGTGCCTGCGCGACACCTGCACGCATACCTATCGCTACTGGAACGGCTCGCGCTTCGTGTACGAGGGCGTGACCTGCCCTTATACCGGCGCGGCGATGTACGACCAGCAGGGCGCGGCTGTCGACGATGAAACCCAGGACGTGTGCGGTAAGCGCCTCTCTGACTGCCGCGCTCGCTTCGGTGCCAACAATCCACTGCCGACCCGGGCGATGCCTGGGCTGGCCCGTTACAAACAGTGAGGTGATGCCATGTCTCTCAAGAAAGCCTGTCCCTTTTGCGGTGAGGCTGTCCCCATCTTTGGTCCAGCTTTTGAGCGTCATAAGCGTGAGCGTGGACACCGAGACTGGTCGGACATTGTGAACGCCTCTCGGGTCGACACGATTGATCACGCGGCGATTGTCGACCCAGCCAGCAACGAGGTGCTGGGGTGTAGCGGCCCGATCGAGCGCGGCGAGGTTGATGCCTCCCGGATCGAGACGTTGAGAATCGATCCTCTAGTAGTAACCCACGTAACAGTAAAGTTAGGGCGGCTACATGTTTCCGAAACACGTTGACCAGCTGCGCCGCGAGGCGATCGCCGCCTATCCCAATGAGGCGGTCTGGATCATCTATGCCGACGGCGAGTGCCGGCAGTACGCCAACGTGGCCAGCGACCCGGCAACGGCGTTTCGGCTCGACAAGCGCACGCTGGCCCGGGCGACGGCGCGGGGAATTGCCGCGATCGTGCACAGTCATCCGGACGGCCCGGACTGCCCCAGTGAGGCGGACATGCGCGGGCAGCGCGATACCGGCGTGCCGTGGGCCATCGTCAGTACCAACGGGCAGGACGCGACGGCGCCGTTCTACTGGGGCGGCGAGACGCCACGCGCGGATCTCGAGAATCGCCCCTTTCGCCATGGCGTCACCGACTGCTACAGCCTGATCCGTGACTGGTATGCGCTCGAGCTGGGCGTCGATCTGCCGGAGTTCCCGCGCGACTGGGAGTGGTGGCAGCAGGGCGGCGACCTGTATCGGCTCGGGCTCGAGCAGGCCGGGTTCGTCCGCGTCGAGCAGAGCGAGGCCCAGCGCGGCGATATGTTCTTTTGCCAGCTGCGCTCGAAGGTGCCCAACCATGCCGGCGTCTATCTCGGCGACGGCCTGGCGTTTCACCACCTGACGGCGGCCAAGCCTTTCGATCCGACCCGGCGGCCCAAGCGTGAGCCGATCCACCGTTGGCGTGACTTTGTCACGGCCTTCTACCGACACCGCAGCCAGATGGAATAACGATGCGCGAGATTCACTTGCATGGCTCCTTGGGGGACCGCTTCGGCGGTCCCTTTTCGTTGGAGGTTCGCGACCCGGCCGAGGCGGTGCGAGCGCTCTCCTGCCAGCTCGACGGCTTCAAGGACGCAATCCTCGAGGGCCAATGGCAGGTGGTGCGCGGCAGCCTCGACGGCGGGCGGGAGGACAGCGACGAGACGCTGACCATGGGCCTCGGCAACAAGCGCGAGCTACACATTCTGCCGGCCATCGGCGGCGCCAAGGGCGGCGGTGGTAAAGCCATCCTTGGCGTGGCCATGGTCGGCGCCGCCTTCGCCACCGGCGGCCTGTCGCTGGCGGGGACAGCCGCGTTTGGCATCTCGTCCAGCACGCTGGCCATCGCCGGCGGGGCGCTAGCGCTCTCCGGCGTCTCGACGATGTTGGCCACCACCGCGCAGACCGGCAGCTACGAGGACAGCGCCAATGTCGACGAGCGGCCCTCGTTCCTATTCGACGGGCCGGTCAACAACAGCGCCCAGGGGCTGGCCGTGCCCGTCATCTACGGCGAGATCAATACCGGCTCCATCGTCGTGAGTGCCGGCATGAGCGTGGAACAACTACCAGCGGATGAGTAATTCATGGGCGCATTCGAGCACGTAACCGGCCGCAAGGGCGGCGGCAAGAGCGGTGGCGGCAGCGGCCGCGTCGCGCAGGAAGACCCGAACACGCTGCGCTCCAACTCCGTCGCACGAATCATCGACCTGCTGGGTGAAGGGCCCATCGAGGGGCTGGTCGACGGCGCCAAGTCGATCTTCTTCGACGAGACTCCGCTGCGGGCAGACGATGGCTCGTGGAACTTCAGCGGGGTCAACTACGATACCCGCGCCGGGCTGCCCGACCAGGACCACGTTGCCGGGTTCCCGTCAGTCGAGAACGAGACCGAGGTGTCTGCCCAGGTCACGCAGGACACGCCGCTCGTCCGCACGATCAACGACGCCGACACCGATGCCGTGCGCGTGACCGTCCAGGTCCCGGCGCTCACCGAGCAGGACAAGGAGACCGGCGACCTGCACGGTTCCAGCGTCCAGATCGCCATCGATGTGCGACCCAGTGGTGGCAGTTGGTCGACGCGCAAGACTGACACGATCAAGGGCAAGTCGACCAGCCCGTACCAGCGCGGCTATCGCGTCGAGCTGGAAGGCGCTGCGCCGTGGGATATCCGCGTGCGCCGGATCTCCGCCGACAACGACGACGATTCGGCGATTCGCAATGAGACGTACTGGTCGAGCTACACCGCCATCGTCGACGGCAAGTTCATCTACCCGGATTCCGCGCTGATCGCGCTCGAGGTCGACGCTCAGCAGTTCGGCAACTCGATTCCGTCGCGGGCGTATCACGTGCGCGGCCGGCTGGTTAGCGTGCCGGACAACTACGACCCGGCGACCCGAACCTATACCGGCATCTGGTCTGGTGCGTTCCAGCAGGCCTGGACCGATAATCCGGCGTGGATCTTCTACGACCTGGCCATCAATGTGCGCTTCGGCGGGCAGCTCGAGAACGTCGACAAGTGGGCGTTGTACGAGATCGGCCGGTATTGCGACGAGCTGGTGCCCAACGGCTACGGCGCCGACGAGCCGCGCTTCACGATCAATACCGTGATCAATTCGCGCGAGGATGCCTACAAGGTTTTGACGACCTTGGCGGCCGCGTTTCGCGGGATGATGTATTGGGGCACTGGCACGGTCACGGTGGTGCAGGATTCGCCGGCGGCGGACGAGAGCGGGCGGATATTCAGCCAGGCCGATACCCAGGATGGCGAGTTCCGCTATTCGGGTTCGTCGCTCAAGAGCCGCCACACCGTGGCGATGGTGATGTGGAATGACCCGGCGGACAATTATCGTCAGACGCCCGAGGTCGTGGAAGATCCAGCCGGCATCCAGCAATACGGCTGGCGCCAGACCGACGTGACGGCATTCGGATGCACGTCCCGTGGCCAGGCCCGCCGTGTCGGCCTGTGGCTGCTTTACACCGAGCGCGAAGAGACCGAGACGGTCGAGTTTACGCTGGGCCTGGAACACGCCGACATCCGCCCGGGCGAGGTCGTGAAGATCTCCGATCGCTACAAAGCGGGGGCTCGTCTGGGCGGTCGTCTGACCGCCGTGGGGTCCGAGGCGGTCACGCTCGACAAACGCCCGGATGTGGCCAGTGGCAGCGGCTGGAAGCTCTCCGTTCAGATGCCCAATGGCAGTATCGAGACGCGCGACGTCGCCGGATTCGACGACGACCAGGTGACACTTGCCGCCGCGCTCTCGACCGAGCCAATGCCGTACGCCATGTGGATGCTCGCCAGCGAGGATATCCAGCCGCCCCGGTTCCGTGTCGTCGGGGTGAAGGAAGACAGCGACGACCTGACTTACACGGTCACCGCGCTCAAGCACAACCCGAACAAGTTTGCGTTGATCGAGCAGGGGCTGGTGCTGCCCGAGACGCCGACCTCCTTGGTCCCCATTGGCAGGCTGTCGCCGCCCCAGGATATCAACGTCGAGAGCTACACCTATCTGAGCGGCGGTGCCCAGCACCAGGGCCTGTTGATCAGCTGGGTCAAGAGCGGCGATCCGCGCACGCAGTATTACATCGTCAACGTGTTGCCGCCGGGCGAGAACGTCTGGCAGGACGTCGGCTCGACCGACCAAACCTCGCTCGAGTACCGCAACGCGCCCAGCGGCGAGTATCAGATCCGCGTGCGCGCCGTCGACGGTGCCGGCCGGCTCTCGGCATGGTCCGTGCGCGTGACCACGATCAGCTCGTTGTTGCAGCCGCTGCCGCCGACCACGGTCGACGTCGAGACGGCCAACCGCTCGGTGACGTTGATCCCGCGCAGCGACCGTTCGGGCCAGCTCTACGAGTACCGCCGCGCCACCACACCGCTCGAGGGCGACGACGAGATCGAGGCCAACGCCGTCGATCTCGGCCAAGCCACGCAACTCGCCGACACCAACCTGCAGCCCGGTACTCAGTATTACTACTGGGTGCGCGGCGTGAATGCCTATGGCGTTTCGAGCTGGTACCCGGTTCAGGCGAAGACCCGTGAGGAGTTCGAGTCGGAGTGGGCCTACATCGACGAGCAGCTCCGCAAAGACGGTGGCCTGGTCGATCAGCTCGAAAATGGCATCAATGACAATTCGCAGCTGATTGGGCAGGCCCGCGAGGACTTCGAGGATGGACTGGCGGAGGCCAACGCCGGCATCGAGCGGACCGATGCACTGATCGGCGAGATCGGTACCGAGGTCGATCAACTCACGAGCAACGTCGATACCGAGTTGGCAGGCGTCAATCAGCGTATCGGTGCCGCCAATGATCGGATCGATGGCATCGAAACCGATCAGGCTGCCGCCGAGGAAGCGCTGGGCAACCTCGATACCGAGATTGATCAGTTGTCGAGCGACGTCGAAACCGAATTCTCGGGGGTCAACGACCAGATCGCCGATGCCAACCAGCGCATCGACGGGGTGGAATCGATCGCCGAGGGTGCGGATACCAAGGCGGACATTCTCGCCGAGGACGTCTCGACGCTCGACTCGCGGGCCGACGGCCACGACGCGGAGATCTCCGAGACCAATCGTATTGCCCGGCTGAATGGCATGCTCGAGGCGTTCGAGCGTCAAGCGGCGCAGGTGCAGACCGCAGCGGGTAGCGCGGCCTACACCGTCGAGCGCATTCAGCGAATCTCGCAGGGTCAGTCGCTATCACAGGCCACCGAGGAACTGGACGCGCGTCTGAGCGGCAACATTGCCACGGCACGTAGCCAGATCACCACGCTGGTGGATACGACCCAGTCGATCACCGATAGCCTGACCGAGCTGCGCAGCGAGTACGAGGGCACCTCGGCGGAGTTTGATAGCCGGATTACAGCGGTGACGACTCAAGCTCAGGCGATTGCCGATTACGTTCTGAACCTGGAATCCGAGGTAGAGGATGGCTTCGCCACGGTTCAGTCGCGGATCACGACCGTGGCGAATGAGTCCGAGGCGTTGTCTCGGGACATCCGCACGCTGCGTAGCGAATACGAGGGATTCTCCGCCGAGGCCGACCAGCGGCTGACCACGCTGGCGAATGATCAGCAGGCCATGACGCAGTCACTGCAGGCGTTGAGCGCGAGCTACGACGCGTCGACGGCCGACTTCGACGAGCGCATCACGACCCTGGCCGACGAGCAGAAAGCGACGGCGCAGTCACTGTCGCAACTGTCCACGGCCTACGGCGAGACGACGTCGGATTTCGAACAGCGGATCTCGGCGCTGAGTAGTGCGACCGAGGGACTGGTCGAAGAAACCTCGCGCCTCTCTACGCAGCTAGGCAATGCCGAAGCGGCGATCGAGAACGTACGGCGGGTGCAGCGATTCGATGGGCTGTTGTCAGCGTTTGAGCGGCAGGTCTCGCAAGTGCAGACCGCCGCCGGTAGCGCGGCCTACACCGTCGAACGCATTCAGCGAATCTCGCAGGGTGAGTCGCTATCTCAGCAGACCGAGGAGGTTCGCGCTGAGCTGAGCGGCAATCTCGCGACGGCTCGCAGCCAGATCACTGCGCTGGTGAATACGACCCAATCGATCACCGATCAGTTGACCGGACTGCGCAGCGAGTACGACGACACATCGACCGAGTTCGACGATCGCATCACGCTGCTGGCCAGCGAAGCGGAGTCGATCGGCAACCGGCTGACCGCACTGACATCGGAAACCGACCAGAGCCTGGCCGACGTACGATCCACGCTGTCGACGCTCTCCGACGATACCCAGGCTCTCGGGCAGTCTCTGAACACCCTGCGTGCTGAATACGAGGGATTCTCCGCCGAGGCCGATCAGCGGCTGACCGTGCTGGCGAATGATCAGCAGTCGATGTCGCAGTCGCTCTCGCAACTGAGCGCGAGCTACGACGCGTCGACGGCCGACTTCGACGAGCGCATCACGACCCTTGCAGACGAGCAGAAAGCGACGGCGCAATCGCTATCGCAGCTGTCCACGGCCTACGGCGAGACGACGTCGGATTTCGAGCAGCGGATCACGGCGCTGAGCAGCGCAACCGAGGGGCTGGTCGAAGAAGTCTCGAGTCTCTCGACGCAGCTCGGCGACGCCGAAGCGGTGATCGAGAACGTACGTCGCGTGCAGCGATTCGATGGGCTACTGACCGCGTTCCAGTCGTCCGCGACCCAGGTGCAGACCAGTGCCGGGGGCGCGGCGATACGGTTCGACCGCCTGGTGAGTGTCAGCGAGCAGCAGGCGCTGGCCCGGCAGACCGAGGAGGTGAAAACCGAGCTCGGTCAAACGACGTCGAGCCTGCGCTCTGAGCTATCGTCGCTCTCGAGCGAGCAGCAAGCGCTGGCGCAGGATCTACTCGATCTCAATGCCGAACTGGGCGACACGTCGGCCAGCCTTCATTCGGAATTGGCGGCGCTATCGGATGGCGTGAACGCTGTCAGCCAACGGCAGGACGAGTACCGGGTCGAAGTCGATGATCAATTCGCTTCAGTCGAAGACAACATCAGCGCCGTCTATGACCCCGACACCGGGGCCGTCGCCCAGGCGATTACCACGGTCAACGTCAACGGCAAGACCGGCATGCTGGGCCTTCAGGCGTTCGGCGAGGAGATCCAGATCGTCGGCGTCGCCGATGAGTTCGCGATTCTCAACCCGATCTCTGGCGAGCTAGTGACTGCGTTCGTTGTCAGCGACGGCCGGGTCATCATCCCCGAGGCATTGATCGACAGCCTGGTGGTAACGAAGCTGCGCTCGACGAACGGCAATCTGGTGTTCGATGGCAACAAGCTGAAAGCCGACTACATCGATGCCGTCAATCTCAAGGTCAAATGGGCCAACGTCCAGGACATCGTCATCCAGTGGGCCGATATCCAGGGTGTGAAGATCCAGACGGCCGATATCGAAGACGCTGCGGTGACCACGCTTAAAATCGCTGGCCAAGCCGTAACGCTCCCGCAAAGTAACTATCAGGAGGGGAACAGATATTTCAAACGATCAAATACAGGCTCTAGTGG
>NZ_VTPX01000022.1 GCF_008298015.1 Salinicola corii
CGAGCCAGGAAATCATCCAAGTGCTTGTCAGCACTTGCTTTCTTGGCCGCCGTAAGGAGTGGCGTATTTTAAGGATCCGGGCGAGGATGTCAACGTCTTTTTTGTCGAATCCCGCTTGGCGTCGCATACTGCCGTCGGCGCCGATCCTTTCGAAGAAGCGGGAGCATCTTGCCTGCCTCCCTGCCTGGCGTCAACCGATTATTTCAATCAAATCAATCGCTTGGCTTTCTTCTTCACTGCTTCCGAGAACCTGTCTCGGCGGCAGCGGATGCGTACTTTACGATTCTCTCCGGCACTTGGCAAGCCCTGGGAAATAAAAATCCTGAGATTTCGACTCCGCGTCATCAACCCGTCACCCAGATGTAGGTTTTCCCTAGATAGACCAGAGTTCCAGAAACGCGTCGACCGGGATCGACTCGAGCCTTTCCTTATCTTCGTACAAGGCGAGGATCTGCTCACAGCGTTGTGCGGGAAAACGCGTTGCCAGGTTGTGTCGGAGCTTTTCCTTGAGCTTTGGAATTCCCTCTTCCCGGCGGCGCCGATGCCCCAGGGGGTACTCCACTTCTACTCGTTCGGTCCGGGTTCCATCCTTGAAGAAGACCTGAACCGCATTGGCGATGGAGCGCTTGTCCGCTTGATGATATTCGCGGCTATAGCGCTCCTCTTCGACGACTTCCATCTTGTCGCGAAGAAGGTCGATGATCGGGTGAGCCCGATGGAAGCCATCCTCGTAATGCTCGGCAGTCAGGTTCCCGAACGCCAGCGGCACGGCAATCATGTATTGCAGGCAGTGGTCACGGTCGGCCGGATTGGCGAGCTCGCCCACCTTGGAAATGATCCGTATGGCCGACTCATGCGTGGTCACGACGATTCTATCTATCTCATCCAGCCGATCCTTGACGTCGGCATGCAAGATCACCGCGGCCTCGGCAGCGGTCTGGGCGTGGAATTCCGCCGGGAAGCTGATCTTGAACAGCACGTTCTCCATCACGTATGTGCCGTAGGTCTGGGATACTCGAAAACGTCGCTCCGGGTCGGGCTTGATCGCCTGATCCTTGTTGGTCTTGCTGAACGAGACGTCGTAGAAGCCCCACTGAGGCGCGGTGAGCACGCCAGGGACACCCATCTCACCCCGCATGGCGATATCGGCCAGCCTCACCGCTCGGGACGTCGCGTCTCCTGCCGCCCAGCTCTTGCGTGATCCGGCATTGGGTGCATGACGGTAGGTCCTGAGGCTCTGTCCGTCGACGAAGGCGTGCGACAGCGCCGAGAGTAGCTGCTCACGATTGGCTCCCATCAACTTCGCCACGACTGCCGTCGACGCCACCTTGACCAGTACGACGTGGTCCAGCCCCACCCGATTGAACGAATTCTCCAACGCCAGGACACCCTGTATCTCATGCGCCATGATCATCGCTTCGAGTACGTGACGCAGGGTCAATGGCCGCTCGCCTTTCGCCAGACGCTGCTGCGACAGATGGTCGGCGACGGCGAGAATACCGCCGAGATTGTCAGAGGGGTGCCCCCACTCCGCTGCCAGCCAGGTATCGTTGTAGTCCAGCCACCGAATGATGCAGCCGATATCCCAGGCAGCTTTCACCGGATCCAGTCGAAACTGCGTTCCCGGCACACGGGCCCCATTGGGAACGACCGTGCCCTCCACCAGCGGCCCCAGATGCTTGGTACATTCCGGGAAGCGCAGCGCCAGCAGTCCGCAACCGAGCGTATCCAGCAGACAGTGCCGGGCAGTATCCAGCGCCTCCCGACTGCCGACTCGATAGTCGAGCACGTAGTCCGCGATGGCCTGGAGCTCCGGATCGTAGTCGGGGCGCTGGTTGAGATCGACATTGGCACTCATGGCGTTTCCTTGAATTTGTTGCTCGTCAATGGACCGTGGCTCGGTGCCTGAATTACCGACGCTGTTCGATCGGCACCCAATCGCGTCGTTCCGGACCGACGTAATCGGCACTGGGTCGGATGATGCGATTGTTGGCGCGCTGTTCGAAAACGTGCGCGCTCCACCCCGTCAAGCGGGAACAGACGAAGACCGGCGTGAACAATTTGGTGGGGATGCCCATGAAGTGATAGGCGCTGGCATGGTAGAAGTCGGCATTGGGGAAGAGCTTCTTCTCTCTCCACATGACCTCGTCGACACGCTCCGATACAGCATAGAGGTGATTGTCGCCGACATCGTCCGCCAGCTGTCTCGCCCACTGCTTGATGATCGCGTTACGGGGATCGGATTCGCGATAGATGGCGTGACCGAACCCCATGATCTTGTCCTTGCGCTCGAGCATCTCGAGCAGGCTGCGCTCCGCTTCGTCCGGCGTCGACCAGCGGCTGATCATCTCCATTGCCGCTTCGTTGGCCCCACCATGCAGTGGCCCTCGCAGTGACCCGACCGCACCAGTAATGCAGCTGTGCAGATCCGACAATGTCGACGCGCAGACCCGTGCCGTGAAGGTCGAGGCGTTGAACTCATGCTCGGCATAGAGGATCAGCGAAACGTTCATCACTCGCGCATGCAGATCGGACGCCGGCTTGCCGTGCAACAGATGCAGAAAATGACCGCCGACGGAGACGTCGTCCGTCTCGGTCTCGATACGCTCGCCATGATGCGAATATCGGTACCAGTAGTTGAGAATCGACGGCATGACGGCCAGCAGCCGATCCGCATGCTGCTGCTGATCTTCCATACGCTGCTCGGTTTCCAGATTGCCGAGCATCGAGGTTCCGGTGCGCAACACATCCATTGGATGCGCATCCGATGGAATCTGCTCCAGCACTCTCTTCAGCGGTTCCGGCAGCGAGCGGGAACGCTGGAGGAAGGCAATGTAGTCATCCAACTGTGACTGATTGGGCAACTCTCCTTTCAGCAACAGATAGGCGACCTCCTCGAAGCGGGCGTTCTCGGCGAGTGCCTGAATGTCATAACCACGATAGGTGAGCCCCGAGCCGCTCTTGCCGACCGTACAGATCTCCGTCGAGCCTGCGCTCTGTCCTCGCAGTCCGGTGCTTTTGGGTCTTTCCGACATGATGGTCTCCTCCGCTCATTCGCCGCCTTTCTTGAAAAGCGTATCCAGCTTGCGTTCGAAGGCGTGGTAATCGAGAAACTCGTAAAGCTCCTCTCGCGTCTGCATCGAATCGACGATGTCTCGCTGATGCCCTTTGGCGTGAATTTCCTGGTAGACCTTGAGTGCCGCCGCGCTCATCGCACGAAATGCCGACAACGGATAAAGCACCATGCGACAGCCGACCTCCCCCAACTCCTGCTGGGAGAACAAGGGCGTCGCGCCAAACTCGGTGATATTGGCAAGAATTGGCGCATCGACCCCCTCACAAAAAGCCCGGTAATCGTCCAGGGTATGGACCGCCTCGGCGAAGATCGCGTCGGCACCGGCTTCGACGCAGGCATTGGCACGTTCGACGGCGGCCGCGAGCCCCTCTTTCTGGAAGGCATCGGTGCGTGCAATGAGGTAGAAATCCGCGTCGTGACGAGCATCGGATGCCGCCTTGATGCGATCGACCATCTCCGCCTGGGAAACGATCTCCTTGTTGGGCCGATGTCCACAACGCTTCTGGGCCACCTGATCCTCGAGATGGACGGCCGCCACGCCGGCCCGCTCCATCTCCTTGATCGTTCGTGCGATATTGAAAGCCCCGCCCCAACCGGTATCGATATCCACCAGCAGCGGCAGGTCACAGGCGCCAGTGATGCGGCGGGCATCTTCCACGACATCGTTGAGCGTGGTCATGCCCAGATCCGGCAGCCCGTAGGACGCATTGGCCACGCCACCGCCGGAGAGATAGAGCGCATGGTGCCCGACCGCCTTCGCCATCATCGCGCTGTAGGCGTTGATGGCACCGACGATGGGAAGCGGACGACGGGCGGCTAGCGCAGCCCGAAAGCGTGCACCGGGACTCGATGACGTCATGATTCGATCCTTGAGGTGTGGGGAGAAGGCGCCGGCTCTTCCACCAGCGTTCGAGCGTAGTGGGCGGCAACGTTTTCGCGGGAAGCGCTGACGTGGCGACGCATCAGCAGTTCGGCGAGCTCGGCGTCACCCGCCTCGATCGCGTCGACGATGCGATGATGCTCGACGAAGGCGCGTTGCGGCCGGGAGCCCTTGGCGCTGAACTGGGTACGATAGAGCCGCACCAGGTAGTAGAGGTCATCGCACAGCAGCGTCATCAGCATACGATTGTGGCTGCCCTGCACGATGCGGTAATGGAAGTCGAGATCGCCTTCCCGCTGGTAGTAGGCCTCGCCACTGGCCAGGTCTTCCTGCCGTTCGTGAAAGGCGAGAACGCCGCGCAGTCCCGCAATCTCCTCGGCCGTCATCGAAGTCGCCGCCAGCCTCGCCGCCATGCTCTCCAGCGCCTCGCGCACATCGAACAGTTCCAGCAGCTCATCCATCGAAAGCTTGACGACACGGGCACCGACATGGGGCACGCGCTCGATCAGCCGATAGGTTTCCAGCCGACGCATCGCTTCCCGCAGGGGCCCACGGGAGATACCGTAATGGGAGGAGAGCTCCGGCTCTGTGATACGAGTACCGGGAGGCAGCTCGCCGCGGACGATTGCGCGCTGGAGCTGGTGAAAGACACGCTCGGCCAGCGTGCGAACCACCGGCAGCTCGGTATCGGCTTCGTGACTGTCAAAATGGGATTGGGACATTAAGTTGTTAACAATAAGAGGGCGTACTCCTATCATAGGCGCGGCTTTTTTCTCGGGCAACGTAAAATAACGCTCATGAAATGGCACTTTAGTCGAGAGACAATAAATGGGGACTTTGGAATTGTCGACAATACAAGACTCCCCTTATCGTCTCCCAGCGCTGCTCCTCCCGCCCACGCGGCGTCTCGATGCCGGATATTGCCCGTTCGCGCAACACGTGGAGGGCTCGCTCATCACCACGGCTCCCGATAAACTTGCCGGCCGGCGTAAACTGCCCGCTACCCCAGGCGCGGCTATCGACGCCGGGTCGTCGTTCATTCGTCTGGAAAAGGTATTCATGGCTGGCGCAAGACCCTGGCTCGAGATAGCCGACTTCCCCTATGCGCCCGATCCGGGCCCGCTCTTCGAGCGACTGCAGCAACGTCCCGGTGCCGTGCTGTTGGACAGCGGCCGCCCTGACGCCCCGGGCGGCCGCTTCGACATCCTCAGCAGCGACCCGTTGGCGACACTGACCATCGGCGACGGTCGAACTCGATGCCAGCCATCGATATCCCTGCCGGACGAACCATTCGCGGCCCAGCACGCCCTGCTGGACCATGCCGAAGCCGAGTGGCTGCCACGCCTGCCCGCCGCCCTTGCCGCACGGACCTCCAACCTGCCCTTTGTCGGTGGGCTGATCGGCCACTGGAGCTATTCACTGACCACGGCGCAAGACAAGAGCGATCGCCCATCACGCCACATCGATCGTCGCCCGGGACCAAAGCTGCCCTCGGCCAGGCTCGGGCTCTACGACTGGGCGCTGATCCAGGATCACGAGGCACGGCGTACCTGGATGGTCGCGACCGCCGAACGCCGCCGGCAGGTGATGGAGTGGCTGAACGAAGCCGCGACGCCGGCTTCGCCGGACTTCACCCTGACCGGGGCCTTCGTTGGCGATATCGACCGCTCCGGCTACGCCAGACGCTTTCAGCGCGTCATCGACTATCTCCATGCTGGCGACTGCTACCAGATCAATCTGGCACAGCGCTTCACCGCCCGTTTCAAGGGCAGTACCTGGCAAGCGTATCGCCACCTACGTCGCGCAACGCCCACGCCCTACGGTGGCTATCTCGCTTGGGATGACAAGGCAATCCTGTCCCTGTCGCCCGAACGATTCATCGGCGTCGTCGATGGTCAGGTCGAGACCCGGCCGATCAAGGGTACTCGCCCTCGCGGGTCGACACCCGATGAAGACCGGCGCCTGGCGATCGAGCTTCAGCAAAGCGACAAGGATCGTGCCGAGAACGTCATGATCGTGGACCTGCTGCGCAACGACCTGGGGCGCGTCTGCCGCCCAGGCAGCGTCACGGTCCCGCAGCTCTGCGGACTGGAGAGCTACGCCAACGTCCACCATCTGGTCAGCGTCGTGCGCGGTGAACTGGCTTCCCCCGCGACACCGCTGGATCTGCTGGCCGCCGCTTTTCCTGGTGGCTCGATCACCGGCGCGCCCAAACATCGTGCGATGCAGATCATCGAGGAGCTCGAACCCAGTCAGCGCAGCGTCTACTGCGGCAGCCTGGGCTATCTCGACCGACGTGGTCGACTGGACACCTCGATCGCGATACGCACCGTCGTCGCCGACGGCGACACCCTGCATATCTGGGGCGGTGGCGGACTGGTGGCGGATTCGGACGAGGAAGCCGAATACCGGGAGACACTCGCCAAGATCGAACGACTGATGCAGGCACTGACGGACCCTCATCAGGTCGAGAACGATTCCCAATAGCATTCCATTGGTTTACGCTGCCCGACGCCATCGCCAAACAACGAACCCTACCTTGAAAGCCACGACGATTTCATCCCGTGCCAAGACACCGGAAACCACGGTCCATCGCTACCTCGCCCGTCAGCGCCGCCAGTACTGGCTGATCGCGCTGACCGCGATGGCCACGCTGGTCTCGCTGATGATCGATATCGCCACCGGGCCAGGCGCCTATCCGCTACTCGACGTGGTGGAGACGCTGGCGATGCCGTCGGAGGCTTCCCGCGTGCTGCAGGTCGTGGTCTGGGAGATCCGGCTGCCGGTCGCGACGATGGCCATCGTCGTCGGCGCCAGTCTTGCCGTCGCTGGCGCGGAAATGCAGACACTGCTCAACAACCCCCTCGCCGACCCCTTCACGCTGGGGATCTCTTCCGCGGCCAGCTTTGGGGCAGCGCTCGCCATCGTGCTTGGGTTCGGACTCCTGCCGGTCGCCGGCACGCTACTGCTGACCGCCAATGCCTTCGTCCTGGCCATGTTCGCCTCCCTTATGATCTGGGCGCTGAGCCGGCTGAAAGGCGTCAGCGTGCAGACGATGGTGCTGATGGGAATCGCGATCATGTTCTTCTTCAATGCCTTGTTGGGAATGCTTCAGTACGTCGCTTCCGCCGAGTCGCTACAGCAACTGGTGTTCTGGTCGCTGGGCAGCTTGAACAAGGCAAGCTGGGGAAAAGTCGCGCTGGCAGCCCTGGCGCTGTTTGCCACCATGCCGATCTTTATCCGGGCCAGATGGCAATTGACCGCCCTGCGCCTGGGAGATATCCAGGCCAAGTCAATGGGCATCAATGTCGGGCGGCTGCGCTTGCGCATGTTGCTCTGCTGCGCGCTGCTTTCGGCGACAGCGGTCGCGTTCGTGGGGACCATCGGTTTCGTCGGGCTGGTCGGCCCGCACATCGCTCGCCTGGTGGTCGGTGAGGACCAACGCGTATTCCTGCCGATGTCCGCACTGACCGGCGCACTGATCCTCTCGTTGACCTCGATTCTCTCGAAGACGCTCATTCCCGGCATCCTGCTACCGATCGGCATTCTGACGGCGCTGATCGGCTTGCCGTTCTTCGTGTCACTGATCCTGCGCTCGCGTAGGGAGATCTGGCGATGAACCTGCGAATCGAGCGACTCGCCTGCTCGCTGGGAAAACGACGGATACTACACGATCTCTCCGGCCTGACCGCGAGGCCCGGCGAGATAACGGCACTGATCGGCCCCAACGGCGCGGGGAAATCGACGTTGCTGAAGGCGATCGCCGGCATCGAGAGTGCCAGCGGGCGCATCCTCCTCGGCGAGGAGCGAATCGATGCGCTACCGATCGATCAACGCAGTCGACGACTCTATTACCTCCCCCAGGACACCAGCACCCAGGCAGCACTGAGCGTCTTCGAGGCCGTTCTGCTCGCGCGCCGAACCCAGGTGGCCGAACCTGCCGCCACGGCCCTCTCGGCCGTCGAACGCGCGCTGAAATCCCTGGAGCTCGAACCACTCGCAGAGCGCGAACTGGTTACGCTGTCCGGAGGCCAACGCCAGCGCGTCGCCATCGCCCAGGCCATCGTGCGTCGCCCGGCACTGTTGATGCTCGACGAGCCGACCAGCGCACTGGACCTCCATCACCAGTTGCAGGTACTCGACTACCTTCAGCGCTTGGCACGCCGGGAAGCGATGACCGTCGTTCTGGCCATTCACGACCTCAATCTGGCCGCGCGCTTCGCCGACCACCTCTGGGTCATAAAGGAGGGACGGCAGGTCGTCAGTGGAAAACCGGGAGAGGTGTTGACGCCAGCTCGCCTGCGGGAGATCTACGCCATCGATGCCCACGTCGACTGGCCACCGGATGCTCCACCGCGTATCACGCCCCTCTCGGCACTGCGCCCACTCGGCGTTTAATAATCAGATGGTCGATTCGTGCCACCATGTAGATAATTTGGTTATATATCAATCTAACCAAACGGTATTGGTCCGCGCCTGGAGAGGGTTGATAAAGTGACAGTCATCCCACTTACCTCGTTGGGCCTCGTCGGTAACTCAGACGCGCCCTCCAAAGGAGTCACTCATGGCGTTCGACCTCGATGCTCTCAATCGTGAAATCGGTCACGATCCTCTGGCCATTACCGAGTTCGCACTGGGGCTGGATCAGAAGGCGATCTGCACCACCAATTTCCGCCCGTTCGAGGCCGTGATCCTGCACCTGGTCACTCGCGTTCGCCCCGACATCCCCATCGTCTGGATGGACAGCGGCTACAACACACCTGCGACCTACCGCTTCGCCGAAGAGCTGACCAAGCGACTCGATCTCAACCTGACCATCTACCATCCGCACCGCTCTCGAGCCCATCGGGAGTCCGTGGAGGGCCCGACCCCGGAGATCGACGATCCACGCCACGCGACGTTCACGGAAGAGGTAAAACTCGAGCCATTCCGTCGTGCGCTGGCAGAGACGGCGCCGGACATCTGGTTCACGGCGCTGCGGGCCGAAGACACCATGGAGCGTTCGCGCATGCAGCCGCTGTCACGCAACGCCGACGGCCTGCTCAAGGTAGCGCCAGTGCTGCACTGGACCGCCAAGCAGATGTACCAGTACCTGCAGCAGCACGACCTGCCCAACAATTTCGACTACTTCGACCCCACCAAGGTCGAGGAAAAGCGCGAGTGCGGGCTGCACCTGCAGCACTGATTCGTATCGGAATGCAGTACAAAGAGCCCTGCCACTGGCGGGGCTCTTTGCGTTCGGACGCGTGTCGGGATCCAGGGAAACCAATCCTTAGAGTACGGGCAGTTGAATCCCCTTGAACAGCTCGGCCTCGTGTCGCGGGCCCGCTGCCAGCGCCCGCTCGACGGTCTCTCTATCCAGATGCGGCGCCATGCGTTTGACGAAGTCGTACATGTAGGTCCGCATGAAAGTGCCGCGGCGAATGCCGATCTTGGTGGTGGAACTCTCGAACAAATGCGAGGCATCCACCGCGACGAGATCGCTGTCCGCCACCGGATCGACCGCCATGTGGGCGACGATGCCGATGCCGAGACCCAGGCGCACGTATGTCTTGATCACGTCGGAATCAGCCGCGGTGAGAACGACATTGGGTGTCAGATCACGGGACTTGAACGCGTCGTCGAGCTGAGATCGGCCGGTGAAACCGAAGACGTAGGTCACCAGCGGATGCTCGGCCACCCGTTCGAGCGTCAATTCACCGCTCGCCAGGGGATGCCCCTTGGGGACGAGGACACAGCGGTTCCAGCGATAGCACGGTAGCAACACCAGATCGTTGAACAGCTCGAGCGACTCGGTGCAGATCGCGAAATCCGCCGATCCCTCGCTCACCATCTGGGCGATCTGCTTGGGCGTTCCCTGCTGCATGTGAAGGGCGACATCCGGGTACTTCTGGCGAAACTCGCCGATCACGCTGGGCAGCACATAGCGCGCCTGCGTATGCGTGGTAGCGATTGCCAGGCTGCCGCGGCGTTCGTCACTATGCTCCTGAGCGACGTGCTTGATGTCATCGACCGTCCGCAATACCTTGCCAGCCAGTTCGACGATCGCCTCTCCCGCCGGCGTGACGCGAGTCAGGTGTTTGCCGCTACGCGCGAATATCTCGACGCCAAGCTCGTCTTCCAACAGTCGAATCTGCTTGGAAATTCCAGGTTGTGACGTGAACAGGCTCTGGGCGGTCGCCGAGACATTGAGTTGATGCCGTGTCACTTCCCATACATAGCGCAACTGTTGGAGCTTCATAAGCAACCTCGCAGCTTCCAGAATCGTCAAAACGGCATAAGAAACAAGACATGGATTACTTTACGCAATAAGTCGCGGGGCGTGAAGGCCAAAAAATTGCCATTATTGGGTATGAAAAAAAGACGTTTAATAACCTGGCGCTATCGTTCCGATAAGCCGTGAGATTTGCCAGCACCCTGTGCAAGGGCTAACATCGCCTCCATCAGCTCGAAAAGAGCACAATGTCTCCAGGAGTTAACGTCATGTCCAACAACGTCGATGTCACCACCGCCAATTTCGAACAGGAAGTGCTGAACGCGGACAAACCGGTCCTGCTCAAATTCTGGGCGCCGTGGTGCGGCCCCTGCAAGATGATGGCGCCCGTCGTCGACGAAGTCGCCGACGAGAAAGCGGATGACATCAAGGTCGTCAGCGTCAACGTAGACGACGCCCCGGAAATCGCGTCCGAACACGGTGTCCGTGGTGTTCCCACCGTGATGCTGTTCAAGTCCGGCGCCAAGGTGGCATCACTGGTCGGCGCCCAGTCCAAATCCCAGTTGACGCAGTTCCTCGAACAGAACGGCTGAGCTCTCGACACGTCTGCCTCGACAAGGCCGCGCTCCCGGGAGCGCGGCTTTTTTGTGCTTGAAGCAGCAAGACCGACCGGGTCGAGTCACGGGCGCTATTCGACCTCCTCCTCCAGTTCGTCCAGCGCTTCCTGGACCTTGCGCTGGCGACGACGGCGGCGCTCCGAAGGACTCAGCATCTTGGCGATCCAGCGTGTCTCGGGATGGCTATCCAGCGCAATCTTGAGCGTCATGGTCAGAGGAACCGATAGCAGCATTCCCACCGGCCCCAGGATCCACCCCCAGACCACCAGTGAGAGAAAGGCGACCAACGTCGAGAGCCCCATCGTCCGCCCCATGACACGTGGCTCGACGATATTGCCCAGCACGAAGTTGATGGTCAGGTAGGCGCCCGCCAGCGTCATCGCTTTCACGATCCCTCCTTCCGGCATCGCCAGCGTCAGCAACACCGGTGGTACCGCGGCCAGCACCGAACCTATGTTGGGGATGTAGTTGAGAATGAAAGCCAGCGCACCCCAGAGCAAGGCGAACTCGACGCCGACGAGCCAGGCCGAGATGGTGACCAGCACACCGGTGACCAGGCTGATCGCCGTCTTCACTGCCATGTAGCGCTTGAGGTTGTAGCTGAACTCCGTGAATCGCTCCAGGCTCGGCCCCGGATTGGTTAGCGCCCTGGCCACCTTCTGTCGGAAATCCAGCGTCTCGAAGAGCATGAAGTTGACCATCAGCAGGATGACCAGACTCTGAGACAGCACCAGACCTAGCCCACTAATAAATCCGGACACCCAGTTTTGATCTCCGGAGTCGTCGACCATGCTGGACAACTGCTGTGGAGAGACCGAAAACCCCTGGTTCGCCAGCCACTCCAGCAACGTCAGATAGTGGCCTTCCAGCTGCTTCTGCATCTCGGGCCAGCTGTCCATGAACATCGTGAAGCTATTGCCCAGCAAGGTACCGAACAGCGCCAGCAATCCTCCCAGTATCAGCAGAGTGATCAGGACTGCCGCGTAGGAATTGACGCCGCGTCGATAGAGCCAATGGACCGGCGAGGTGCAGATCACCGCAACGAACAGAGACAGCAGAATCGGTATGATGAGACTTTCCGCAGCGCGCATTCCAGCGATGATGATCGTCAGCGATGCCAACGTCAGCATCAGATTGAAGGGAACGCTACGAAAAGAGGGTTCCTGTCCGGTCGACATAAGCAAGATCCTGGTGGTGCACGTCCTGTGGGCCACGACATTAGCACGATCCCGCCACGGGTACGTTGCTGCAGCGCAAAGTGTCTGCAAGCCGGCCTTGCGCCTGACGACAAGCACCCCCGAGTCGTCGGCTCGGGGGTGCCAGCTTACTTTCCCAGGGTACTTATTGGTTACGATCGTGAGCGATCAGCCATAACGGCCGGTGATGTAATCCTCGGTCCGGGACTCTTTCGGCTGGGTGAATATCTTGGTGGTGTCATCACACTCGATCAGGCTTCCCAGATACATGAACGCAGTAATATCGGAGATTCGTGCCGCTTGCTGCATGTTGTGCGTCACGATCACGATCGTGTAGTCCTTCTTGAGCTCGTTGATCAGATCTTCGATATACCCGGTCGAGATCGGGTCCAATGCCGAGGTCGGCTCGTCGAGCAGAATCACTTCGGGTTTCACTGCGATGGTGCGCGCGATACACAAGCGCTGCTGCTGGCCGCCCGAGAGCGCTTGGCCGCTCTGCTTGAGCTTGTCCTTGACCTCGTTCCACAGGGCCGCCTTGCGCAATGCCCACTCGACCCGCTCCTCGAGATCACGAGCGGAGAGCTTTTCGTAGAGGCGAATGCCGAACGCGACATTATCGAAGACCGACATCGGAAACGGCGTCGGTTTCTGAAACACCATACCGACACGAGATCGCAGCAGGTTGAGGTCGATCCCCGTATCGTAGATATCGTGCTCGTCGAGCAGGATCTGGCCCTCGGTGCGTATTCCTTCATACAGGTCGTGAATCCGGTTGAAGCAACGGATCAAGGTGGATTTGCCACAACCCGACGGCCCGATGAACGCCGTGACCTGGCGCTCGGGAATTTCCATTGTAACATTCTTGATCGCCTGGAACTTTCCATAATAGAGGTTCAGGTCGTTGACGCGCAGCTTGGTGGCGACCTGCGGTGCGGCTGCCGCTTCAACGGCGCCGGCGTCGCGCTTCTGGTCGAGATGAATATCGGCTGTCATGGCAGTCTCGCAGCTGGGAATCAGGAACGCTGGCGCGAGAAGTAGCGCGCCGCAATGTTCAGAATCAGGATGGCAGCGGTCAGGATCAATGCCCCGCCCCAGGCCAGAGCGACCAGGTCGGGAATGAAGGCGTTGATCGTCATGTTCTGGTAGATGGTCATCGGCAGGTTGGCCATCTCGCTACCCAAGTCGAAGAAGTTCCACTGGTTGGAATTCAGCGACGTGAACAGTAACGGCGCCGTCTCGCCGCTGATGCGTGCAAACCCCAGAAGAATCCCGGTCATGATGCCGGCACGAGCACCGCTGTAGCAGACTCGCACGATGATCCACCAGCGATGGGCCCCCAGCGCAGCGGCAGCTTCTCGCAACGAGTTGGGGATCAACCGCAACATGTCTTCCGTCGAACGAATGACAACCGGCACGATGATGACCGTCAACGCCAATACGCCGGCCCAGCCGGAAAAGTTGCCCATCGGGACCACCACCACGGCATAGATGAACAAGCCGATGATGATAGAAGGCGCCGAAAGCAGGATATCGTTGATGAAACGAATCACCTTGGCCATCAAGCCCTTGCCGCTGTATTCCGCCAGCCAGGTACCGGCGGCGACACCGATCACGGTCCCGATCACCGTGGCGGCACAGGTCATAACGAAAGTCCCCCAGATCGCGTTGCCCAGCCCCCCGCCATTCATGCGGGTGCGCTCGACGAAGGTCGACGGCGAGATCGCCCCGATCCCCTTGGTCACCAGGGTGAAGAGAATGGCGAAAAGAAAGACGAAACCGATCAGCGTCGCTAGTTGGCAGAGCACCATCACCAACTGGTTGAGGCGCTTGCGGCGACGATAGAGTGGCGTTTGATTGATATCCATGGTTCTCTCCCGCCGCTTAGGCGTGACGACCGGTGCTGTTGCGCAACAGGTAACGCGCGAAGGCCAGTACCGCGAAGGTGATCAGGAACAAAATCAGACCCAGCGCCAGCAGCGCCGAACGCTGTGTCCCGTCGGACTCGGAGAACTGGTTGGCAATCAGTGCCGCAATCGAAGTTCCCTGCCCTGTCAGGGTGGTGCTAAGGAACAGGTTATTGCCGATGACGAACGTCACCGCCATCGTTTCCCCTAGCGCACGCCCCAGTCCCAGCACGACGCCGCCGACCAGCCCGCCCTTCACCGAGGGCAAGATGACGCGCCGCGTTACCTCCCAGGTGGTGCAGCCCAATCCATAGGCGGATTCGCGCATGACCGCAGGAACCGTATTGATGACGTCGCGGGCCACGGCCGTAATGAAGGGAATGATCATCACCGCCAGAATGATGCCCGCCGTCGCCAGACCGGTGCCGGCGGGAAAGACAGAGGGGAACCAGGTGCGCAGCAGCGGTGCCAGCACCTCCATGCCCCACATGCCATAGATAATCGAGGGAATCCCCGCCAGCAGCTCGATCAAGGTACTCAGCGGCTGGCGCAGGAATCCTGGGCACTGCTCGGTCAGGAAGATCGCAATACCGAACGAAACCGGCACGGCGATGACGATAGCGATGAATGACGTCAGCAGCGTTCCGTAGATCGCCGGCAGAGCGCCGAAGACTTCGACGTTCGCCGCCCATCGGTTTTCCGTGAAGAAGTCCAGTCCATAGCGCTGAATCGCAGGCCAGCTGGAAAACATCAGTGACGCGATGATCGCCCCGAGCAGCAGCAGCACGGCAAAAGCGAAGGCAAACAACGTGCGCTCGAACCACACATCGATGCGTGCCTTTCGTTGCAGCCGCTTGCGAGTGGCATCGCTGAGATGCCCCAGACCGCTGGCTTGAATCGCGTTGGTGGTGGCCATCTTCGTTCCTCAGTCACTTGCCACTGACCGCCTTCAGGCGGGTTCCGATACAGCACCGCGACGGAGGCGGTTTCCCACCTACCGTCGCGGCACGTCAGTCAAAGATCACGGATTCCAGACGGTTTCGCCATTCGGACCCTTGATCTCGCTCCAGTTATCACGAACCATGTCGGCAACGTTTTCCGGCATCGGCACGTAGTCCAGCTCCTGCGCCATGTCGTTACCGTTGTCGTAGGCCCAGTCGAAGAACTTGAGTGCCTGACCGGCAGCGTCAGCATCCTGGACTTCTTTGTGCATCAGGATGAAAGAGGCACCCGTGATCGGCCAGCTCTCGTCGCCCGGCTGGTTGGTCAGCACCAGATACATGCCTGGCGCATCCTTCCAGTCAGCGTTGGCAGCAGCGGCCATGAACGATTCCATGCTCGGAGCGACGACTTTACCCGCCTGATTCTTCAGGTGCACCAGGCTTAGATCATTCTGCGCGGCGTACGCAAACTCGACGTAGCCGATCGCACCGTTGGTGTTGGCGATCTGGCTGGCGACCCCTGCATTGGCCTTGGCACCGACGCCTGCCGGCCAAGCGACGGACTTGCCCTCGCCCACGTTATCGGCGAAGTCTTGGCTGACCTGCGACAGGTAGTGGGTGAAGAGGAAGTTGGTTCCGGAGCCCTCTGCACGGTAGACCGGCGTGATCTGGGTATCCGGCAGATCCATATCCGGGTTCAGCTCGGCGATGGCGTCGTCGTCCCAGTTGGTGATCTTCCCTTGGTAGATGTCCGCCAGTGTCGGACCGTCCAGGTTGAGCGAACCACCCTCGATACCCTCGACATGGAACGCGGCGACCACGCCACCCATGACCATAGGCCATTGCATCAGGCCATTCTTGTCCAGTTCTTCCTTGGTCATCGGCGCATCACTGGCACCGAAGGTGACCGTCTTGGCGACGATCTGCTGGATGCCGCCGCCGGAGCCGATTGCCTGATAGTTGAGGCCGATGCCGGACTCGTCCTGATAGGCATCCGCCCACTGCGAATAGACCGGGTACGGGAAGGTTGCGCCAGCGCCGGTAATGGCGTCTTGAGCCTGGACACCAGCGGCGCCCAGGACCAGCGATCCGGAAATGAGCGTTGCGAAGACGTGTTTAAGCATAGCGATATCCTGTTTCCACCTTGGATGCGTGAGCGATAACGACGTTGCGAAGGTTGCCAACACTCTCAGCGCACACCGTACGTCAGTGTCGTGACAGTTTTATGACAACGATGTCATCGATGAAAAAGATGACGTCGACAGCCGTGATTGTCTGAATGAAAAAAACCACCGAACGATCTCCCGAATCCCCAGAGTCGTCGATGGTTCTTTAGGTGCAGCCTGGAGAGCGTGGATGACAACCTTCGCGGCACCCACCATGACAAGGTTAAATGACAACAAAATGACAAGCGTCAAGACGAGTAACGATGACGCCGCTTCAGGTAACGACTCAGGAGGCCGATTCCTCGGATGCGGCTCGATGCTTGAGTGCCCGGCCAGCCAGCGCCCGTACCGCGACGTTGCCCAACAGCGTGGCGCCCAGCATCGTCAGCACCGTTGGCCAGGCGCTGGCCAGTTCGAACGCCCCGACCAGCGCACCGGCAACGGCGCCGCAGGTAAACTGCAGACAGCCCTGCAGCGCCGTTGCCGTGGCACTCATGCGGGGGAAATGGTCCAGCATCGACGACATGGCGTTGGGGCTGATCAACCCCTGCATCCCCACGAAAATCACCATCAGTGGGGCGATCGTGAAAATGGAATCCAGACCCGTTGCCACCATCACAACCAGCAGCACGCCCGCCGTCAACTGAATCCCAAGACCCAGAAGCAGGTTCTGTTGCGGTGTCCGGGTCTTCAGCAACCGGATATTGAGCCGGCTGGAGGACGCCATGATCAGAATGTTGGCACCGAATACGAAGGGATAAAGCGTGGTCGAGAGCCCGTAGTGCTCCATGTAGAGATAGGGGGAGCCGGTGATGAACGCGAACATGCCGGCAAAAGACATCGATACCGCCCCGATGTAGCCCATTGCCTCACGGTGGCGCAGTACGCTGACGTAGTTTCCCAGAATCTGTCGCGCCGAGGGCGCTCTCGGATCGCGACCATGCGTCTCGGGCAGATAACGCCCAAGCAACCACAGCACGAAAGCGGCGTAGACGGCGAGAAATAGGAAGATCAGCCACCAATCCGCCAGGTGCAGCAGCGCGCTGCCGATAGCCGGTGCGACCAGTGGCGCCATCATCAGGATCATGACCATGGTCGACATCACCTTGGCCGCCTCCCGACCGCTGAAGCGATCGCGCACGATGGCGGCGGAATTGACCACGCACGCGCCACCACCCAGCGCCTGCACGAACCGCCATCCCCACAGCGTCGCCAGCGAGCCCACCTGGGTCAGCGCCAGGCTGGCGACCAGGAAGACGCCCAACCCGATCATCAATACCGGTTTGCGACCGAAACGATCCGACAGCGGGCCGCAGACCAGTTGCCCGAGCGCGAATCCGAGCAGGAAGACGCTGAGCGACAGCTCGGTATGGTGCACGCTGGCACCGATCGACGTCGCGAGAGCAGGCATCGCCGGCAGGTAGGCATCGATCGCCAGCGGTGCCAGCGCCGTATTGGCAGCCACCAGCAACGCCAGTCGCCGTGCACTCAAGGTCGTCACATGGTCTCCTTCAAGATCGAGTTTTTGCTGATCGGAATCTCGCCGTCCACGCCGTCCGTCGCCTGCTCCCGGCTTCGAGGCAGCGTTCTCGTGCCCGACCATACGGAAGGTACCCCGGCGCATCGCCAAAAGCCTCGCCAGCCCGGATAGGCATTCGAGGCCAGGGCGATTCAGCCTAGCATTGAAGATGCACCGCCAACGGGGGAGGATCACCGACGCAGGCGGCGGCCAACACCCGCTGTGCGGAGCTCGTCATTCGTTACGGCCTGCCCTCGACGGAGCGGCTCAACCGTGCGGGGGGGCGTCGACTCGCTGTGATTCGAGCAGTTCGACGAACGGCTGAAACTCGTGCCGATTGTGCTCGCTCATGTGCATGAGGATGCGGTGGGCTTCCAGGATTCGCTGCTGGATGTCACTCTCATCGGCTTCGACGTGAGGCAGCTCATCCAGCTCCGCCGGCTCGGTCAGCGGCGCTTCGAGCAGCGTGAAGTAACGCGCGAACCCCATGACGTCCAGCATCCGCCGAACGTCCGGGTGCTCGGCGATGATCGTGGGCGGGTCGTCCAATCGCCCCTGGACGGCCATCGCCACCTTGGCCAGGAACCCCAGTGCAGTGGAGTCGACGTTGGTCGCCTCGCGCAGGTCGACCATCACCGCCCGCAAGCCCGGCAGA
This sequence comes from Salinicola corii, assembly GCF_008298015.1. Taxonomy (GTDB): domain Bacteria; phylum Pseudomonadota; class Gammaproteobacteria; order Pseudomonadales; family Halomonadaceae; genus Salinicola; species Salinicola corii. The sequence goes on from NZ_VTPX01000022.1 coordinate 18,169, forward strand.
TCCGCCAGGCGCTGCGCCTCGGCATCCAGTGTCGCACATAGCGTCAAGCGCACGTCACCGCACAGCTTGAGCACAAATACGCCCGACTCGAAGGCCGCCCTGATCCGCCCTTCAATCATGGTCGAAACCACTCAATGTCATCATGCTGAGATCATCCGGCAGAGGATCCCCCAACGCCAACCCTTCCCTCAGATCGTCGACGCTGGTGCAGTGTGCCGTGCGGTGCTCGAGTTCCTTGAGCCGCGCGTTCAATGAACCCTCCGGCAGGCATTCCAGAACGCCATCGGAGCAGAACCAGAGTCGGAACGACTCGGGTAATGGACACCCGTAGATGGGGTACTCCACATCGGGAAACAACCCCACCGGGGGCCCCTCTCCCCCCAGATACACGCTTCGTCCTTCCGCCTGAAGAATCGGCATCGGCAACTGGGCGCCGAGCGCATAGTGCAGAAAATAACGCTCGTGGTCCAGCACACCGGCAAAGACCGTGGCGTGCTTGCCTATGCCGGTCTCCAGCAACTCCCGGTTGAGTTCGCCCAACCACCGGGACGGGAACGCTTCCGGCAGCAGCGTCCGCCATTGGGCCAGCCAGCGATTGCAGAGATACTTCAACAACACGGTGACGAAGGCGGAAGAGGCGCCGTGCCCGGCAACATCGGCAAAATAGAAGAAACTGTAGCGATCGTCACATCGCTGAAAATCGAGAAAATCACCCGACAGATAGAGCGAAGGCGCAAACCAGTAGTCGCAGCGCACGCCGAGGTGCGAGACGCCCGGTGGCGGGAGCAGCTTGCGCTGCACGTGTCCACCTGCCCGCTGGTCGTCTCGAAGCATCTCGAGATGTCTTTCGAGACGGTCGTTCAACGCCTCGAGCTCTGCCCGGCTTTCGCTGTGATCACGCGACAGACGCGTCAGTTCTAGGGCCCGTTCGATCAAGCGCCGCAGAATGTCGACATGCTTGAGCGGTTCGACCAGATAATCGATCAGCCCGGCATCAAGCGCCTTGCGCAGGTCATCGTCGCGTCGGCTCTCGCTGATGACGATGGTCGGGCGTCCAACGGCCAGCCGCTCCCACCCGTCGTGCGAAACCGCTCGCACGTGCGCCACAACCAGATCGCAATGCGCCGGCAACGTCGAAACCGAGACGGCGGCTCGCACCACGATATCGAGACGGGAAAGCTCTTCGATCAGGCGTTCACGGTCCGGCCCCGGCAAATCGATCAGGCCGATCACAGGCAGCTCGTCCGACAGCGTATTGGACACAGGTCTACTCGGCGAAGTCGTCTTCACTATATTCGAAATCGTCACCGAACCCGCCGCTGGCAAACGGATCCTCGCCAGTCGCCCCGTTGGTGACTTCGAACTGGCGACGCTGTAGATAGGCGTCACGGATGAAGCTGTAGCGATCTCCCTGAATCAACGCTTCCTGGTCGAGCAGGCCGGCGCGTAGATCCACGTAGCGCAGGAAGGTCAGGCCGTAACGCCACTTGTCCTCTTCCACATAGGTGACCGGATAGGTGTACATATCGACCGGCAGGCCACTGGTATCTCGAACCGTACTCGGTCCCAGGATCGGCAACACCAGATAAGGGCCGCTTCCAACGCCCCACACGCCCAGGGTCTGACCGAAATCTTCCTCGTTTTCGTCCAATCCCATACGAGTGGCGGGATCGAGCACGCCACCGACACCCAGCACGGTATTGACCAGAAAGCGTCCGGAAGCGACGCCGGCATTGCCCCATTCCCACTGGAGAATGCTGTTGAAGACCGTGCGAATTTCCCCCAGGTTGGAGAAGAAATTACCGACGCCGTCCTGCACCGGATCCGGCGTGATGGTGTCGTATCCCTGCGCAACCGGCTTGAGCGCGTAGCGATCGAGCGTATCGTTGAACTGATAGACACCCCGGTTGAAGCCCTCCCACGGATCCTGGGGATTCGACTCTTCCCCGGTCGAGGCGCAACCGCTCAGCGCCGCGGCGACACAGGCGCCGCCCAGCCAATGGATCGATTTCATCAACACGCATTCCCTTTACGCAGTATCACACTGCCCGCACTGTAGCCCGCACCGAAGGAACACACCACCCCCACGTCGCCGTCCTGAAGGTCGTCACGATGCAGATGAAACGCAATGATCGATCCCGCCGAACTGGTATTGGCATAGCGATCGAGTATCACCGGCGCTTCCGATAGCGAGGGCTCGCGGCCCAGCACGCGCTGCGCGATCAGGTCGTTCATGTGACGGTTGGCCTGGTGAAGCCACAGTTTCTTGACCGAGTCCCCGGTCAGCGACTGGCTTTCCAGATGATCGAGGATCAACGAAGCGACCATCGGGCAGACCTCCTTGAACACCTTGCGCCCTTCCTGGACGAAAAGCTTGTCCAACGCATCGTGCCCTTCGTCGGCAAGACGATTGAGAAATCCGAAGTTATTGCGAATGGCATTGGAGAACTGCGTCTTCAAGCGCGCTCCCAATACCGTGAAGTGCTCCCGATCCTGGGCGAGATGGTCGGCCTCCAGCACGATGGCGGTACAGGCGTCACCGAAGATGAAGTGGCTGTCCCGGTCACGGAAGTTGAGATGCGCCGAACAGATCTCGGGGTTGACCACCAGAACCCGCTCCAGGCTGCCGGCACGGATAGCGTTGGTGGCCATATCGATGGCGAACGTCGCGCTGGAGCAGGCCACGTTCATGTCGAACGCGTAGCCGCCAGCACCCAGCGCCGCCTGAACCTCGACCGCGACCGCCGGATACGGGCGCTGGAGGTTGGAGCAGGCGACGATGATCAGGTCGAGCTGAGCGGCACGCAAGCCCGCCTTGTCCAGCGCCTGGCGAGCCGCGGCCACGCCCATCTCGGCTTGTACCGACAGGGCGTCGTTGGCGCGCTGTGGAATCCGGGGTCGCATGCGTTCGGGATCCAGAATCCCGCCGGCTTCCATCACGTAGCGACTTTCGATACCCGACGCCTTGAGGATGAAGGCTTCGCTGGAGTGCGCCAGCGGCTCGCGCTCGCCTCGCTCGATCGCTGCCGCATGCCGCGAATTTTCGGCATCGACCCAGGTATTGAAGCTGGCGACCAGTTCGGCGTTATCGATCGAATCCGGCGGCGTGAACAGGCCCGTCGCGGTAATCACGGCTTGCGTCATCGGCTATTACCTCCCGCGGCATCCGCCGCTTTCCATCATTACGCGCACCCGCCGACGGCGGATGCAGTGTATCGAGCCCGCCGATCACACGGTTTGCCCGGTTATCTCCTGCCAGCGTCGCGCCAGGCGCTTCTCCGACACGCTCTCCAGCGTGCCCAACTGCTGTGCGAATAGCGAGACTCGCCACTCCTGCAGCCACCAGCCGAATTCGACCAGGTCGGCATCGACGATCCCGTCGCGATGGGTTTGCTGGCGCCGCGTATCGACCCGCTCCTCCCACGCCTGCACCTGCTGCATCGACAACTGGTCCCGACGCAGGTCGCGTGGCGCCTTCTCGAGCCGGATTTCGGCCGCCTGCATGTAGCGCGGGTAATGTTTGAGCCAGGGGCCGGCGTCGCGCACGAAGCCAGGGTAGACGAGACGTTGCATCTGCGCCTTGAGATCACTGTAGGTCAGCGCCAGCGCCAGCGTGACGTTGCCCTTGAGTGCCTTGGTCACTGCCAGGTGGCCTTGCAACGCCTTGTGCAGGTCATCCAGCAGCGCCTCGGCATAGGCGACCAGCTCTCCGCGCCAGGTCTCGAGCCGGGCCTCGAACGCCTGACGGGAGCGCGGCAAGGGATCGGCGGCCACGGTCTGGGCCAGGCAGGCATCGATGACGTCACGGGACAACTGCTCGTGACTGCCGACCTTGGCAAACAGCAGCGCGGACTGCTTGAGCGCGGGCAGTTCGCGCTGGATATAGCGCACGGTGTCGGGCAATCTGCGCCGGGCCAGCTTGACGATCCCGTCGCAATGGGCAGCTTCGGCGCGCGCGGCGTGGTCGAACCAGGCGACCCGCAGTTCGTCCTCCACCACCACCATCGCCGGATAGACCTCGACCTGAATCCCGGCCTGGCGGGTCGTGCGCGAACTCGGCAACGGCGTCTCGGGCAGGTCGTCGAGACGCTCGGCGTTGTCTTTCGGCGCCTGGGCCAGCGCCTTGGCGCCCGCCGCGGCGGCCTCGCCAAACCGCGTCTGCAGTTGGCGCAGGTCACGCCCTTCACCCAGCACCTGGCCATTGTGATCCACCACGCGCAGGTTCATCACCAGGTGCGGGTCGAGCTGATCGTGACGCCAAGCCGACGCGTCCAGGCGCGTTCCCGTCTTGATCCGCAGGAACTCCCCCAGCGCCTCCTCGACCGGCCGGTCGTCCGGCGTCAGCGACGCCAGCGCGGCATCGACCCAGTCGGGGATCGGTACCACCTGCCGACGCATCGCCTTGGGCAGGGCCTTGAGCAGTGCGATGCACTTCTCGCGCAGCAACCCGGGCACCAGCCAGCTCAAGCGCCCCTGCGGCAACTGCGCCAACATGACCGCCGGCACGGTCAAGGTGACGCCATCGTCGCCAGCCCCCGGCGAAAAGTGATAGCTGAGCGGATAGCGCACGCCGTTGAACACCAGCTCGTCGGGGTACTGTTCGACATTGACGTCGTCGGCGTCCCGCGCCATCAGCGCCGCCTTGTCCAGCTTGAGAAGATCCGGCGTGTCGCGCTCGGCCTGCTTGCGCCAGTTCTCGAAGCTGCGCCCGCCGGCGACATCCGCCGGAACCCGTTCGTCGTAGAAGGCGAACAGTGTCTCCTCGTCGATGAGGATGTCGCGCTTGCGCGCCCGATCCTCGAGATCCTCCACTTCCGCCATCATCGCACGATTGTGCTCGAAGAACGCCGCCCGGGTCTGGTAGTCGCCCTCCACCAGTGCCCGGCGCAGAAAGATTTCCCGGGCCTCCTGCGGCGCCACCTTGGCGTAATCCACTCGGCGGCCGGTAACGATCGGCAGGCCGAATAGCGTCACCTGCTCCAGCGCCACCACCTGGGCGCGCTTGCGCTCCCAGTGGGGTTCGCTGTAGCTGCGCTTGATCAGGTGCGCCGCCTGCGGCTCGATCCACTCCGGCTTGATCCTCGCCGCATCACGCGCGAACAGACGACTGGTCTCCACCATCTCGCCGGCCATCACCCACTTGGGCGGCTTGCGCGACAGGCCCGATGCCGGGTGGATCAGGAAGCGCCGGTTTCGGGCACCGAGGAATTCCCGGCTCTCCGGCTGCAACTGCCCCAGGTTGGAGAGCAGCCCGGCAAGCAATGCCTGATGCAGGCGCTGGGTATCGACCCGGGGCTTCTCCGCCGGCTGTTGCTCCCCAGCCGGTGAGGCGGTATCGGGCTGCATGGCACTCGACGGCGCCAGTTTCATCTCACGGGTCAACTGACGCAGTTGGCGATAGGTGTCGTGCCACTCGCGCAGGCGCAGGTAGTTCAGATACTGGTCGCGACACCAGCGCCGCAGTTGACTGCTCGACAGCGTCTCGCGCATGGCATCGAAGCCATGCCACAGATTGAGCCAGGCGACGAAGTCGGAGTTGGGGTCCTCCCACTGCTTGTGACGCTGGTCGGCGGCCTGGCGCTTCTCCGCCGGCCGCTCGCGGGGATCCTGCGTCGCCAGCGCGCTGACCACGATCAGCACCTCGCGCAGGCACTGGAAACGCTCGCCCGCCAGCACCATTCGCGCCAGGCGCGGATCGATCGGCAACCGGGACAGCTGCCGTCCGATGGCGGTGATGCGCTCGCCGTCGTCGACGGCCCCCAGCTCGAACAGCAACCGGTAACCATCCTTGACGAAGCGGGCATCCGGCGCATCGACGAACGGGAAATCGAACACGTCGCCCAGCTTGAGCGATAGCATCGACAGAATGACCGAGGCCAGGCTGGTGCGCTGGATTTCGGGCTCGGTGAATTCGGGGCGGGAGAGAAAATCCTCTTCGCTGTAGAGCCGGATGCAGACACCCTCAGCCACGCGCCCGCAACGGCCCTTGCGCTGATCGGCGCTGGCCTGGCTGACTGGTTCGATCGGCAGACGCTGGACCTTGGCGCGCGCACTATAGCGGCTCATTCGGACCAGGCCGGGATCGATCACGTAGCGTATGCCGGGTACGGTCAACGAGGTCTCGGCCACATTGGTGGAGAGCACGATGCGCCGGCCGGCGTGGGGCTGGAACACCCGGTTCTGTTCGGCGTTGGAGAGCCGCGCATAGAGCGGCAGGATCTCGGTACTCTTGAGCTCGGCGCGTCGCAGCAGGTCTGCCGTCTCGCGAATGTCGCGTTCGCCCGGCAGGAAGATCAGGATATCCCGCGGGCCGCTATACCAGCGCTTTTCGCGCTCGATTCGCTCGACCTCGTCGACCGCCGCCAGAATGCCCTCCTGCAGGGTCAGGTCATCCTCTTCGCGGGACTCCCGAACCAGTGGCCGATAATGCACCTCGACCGGATAAGCGCGCCCGGAGACCTCGACCACCGGCGCGGGCTGCACCTCGCCGTTGCGCTCGACGGCGAAATGCCGGGAGAGTCGCTCGACGTCGATGGTCGCCGAGGTGACGATCACCTTGAGGTCGGCTCGTCGGGCCGTCAGGCGCTTGAGATAGCCGAGCAGGAAGTCGATGTTGAGGCTGCGCTCGTGCGCTTCATCGATGATGATCGCCTCATAGCGCATCAGGTCCGGGTCGTGCTGCGTCTCGGCCAGCAGGATGCCGTCGGTCATCAGCTTGACCAGCGTGTCGTCGCTGCTCTGATCGGTGAAGCGAACCTGATAACCGACCTGCTCGCCCAGCGGCACCTCCAGTTCTTCGGCCAGGCGGGCCGCCACCGAGCGTGCCGCCAGACGCCGCGGCTGGGTGTGGCCGATCATGCCACGCCGCCCCAATCCCAGCTCCAGACAGAGCTTGGGTAGCTGCGTGGTCTTGCCGGAGCCGGTCTCGCCGGCGACCACCACCACCTGGTGCTCGCGCAGGGCATCGAGAATGGTTTCGCGCTTGGCGGCGACTGGCAACGCATCGGGGTAATCCAGCGTCACCGGCTGACGCTGGCGACGCGCCAGTACCTCGCTGGACGCCGCCAGTCGCGTTTCGATCTCCTTCAGCGAGCGGTCGATCGGCTTGCCGTCGCGGGCACGTTGCGCCAGGCGCTGGAGCCGCCGACGCTGCTCGTGGGCATCGCGCAGCAGACAGCCGTCCAGGCGAGTTTCCAGGTCATTCAGGGCTTGCAGCGAGGGGGAAGCGATAGCGCTCAAGAGATCCTCTACGTCGGCGAGAACGGGCCGCCACCAAGGGAGGTGACGAACCCGTCATTGTAGCGCCGTCAGCGGATCAACTCACGTCCGAGGGGAACCGATGTCATGCCGGGGGCTCATCGCCTGCCTTGCCGGACGCCTCATCGCGCAGCTCCCGTCGAAGGACCTTGCCGACATTGCTCTTGGGCAGTTCGTCTCGCAGCTCCACGAACTTGGGTACCTTGTAACCGGCCAGCTCCCGCTTGCACCACTGACGCAGCGCCTGGGGGTCGAGACTCTCGTTGCGAGCGACCACGAACAGCTTGACGGCTTCCCCGGTCTCCTCATCGGGCACGCCCACCGCGGCGGCCTCGAGTACGTCTGGATGCCCCACGACCACCTCCTCGATCTCGTTGGGATAGACGTTGAAACCCGAGACCAGAATCATGTCCTTCTTGCGGTCGACGATCTTGACGTAGCCATCCTCCTGCACCACCGCCATGTCGCCGGTGCGCAGCCAGCCGTCGTCGCTGAGCGTCTTGGCGGTATCCTCCGGGCGATTCCAATAACCCTTCATCACCTGCGGCCCCTTGATGCAGAGCTCGCCGCTCTCCCCCGGCGGCAGCGCGCGCCCCTCGTCGTCGACCACCCGCACCGCCGTGCCCGCCACCGGACGGCCGATGGTGCCGATCTGCGCCGCATCGGGCGGATTGACCAGGGCGATCGGCGACGTCTCGGTCAGGCCGTAGCCCTCGACGATGTCGTTGCCGGTCACCTCCTGCCAGCGCTTGGCCGCGGCCTGGGTCAGCGCCATGCCGCCGGAGATGGTGAACTTGAGCCGCGAGAAGTCGAGCGCTTTGAAGTCGTCGCGCTGGCACAGGGCGTTGAACAGGGTGTTGAGCCCCACGAAGACCGTGAACGGCGTTTTCGACAACGTCTTGACGAAGCCGGCGATGTCACGGGGGTTGGGTATCAGGATGTTGTGCTGACCGGTGGTCATCGCGTACAGGCAGTTCACGGTGAAGGTATAGATGTGATAGCAAGGCAGCGGCGCGATGATCGTCTCGCGACCGTTCTCCAGGGTGTCGCCGAGCAGCTCCTGGGTCTGCAGCATGTTGGCGATCAGGTTGCGGTGCGTCAGCATCGCGCCCTTGGCCACCCCGGTGGTGCCGCCGGTGTACTGCAGCACGGCGATCTCTTCGTCCTGCCCCGCCGCGACCTTGGCCGCACGCTCGCCGCCGGCCAGCGTGCGCCGAAAGCCGACCGCCTGGGGCAGCGAGTAGGCGGGCACCATCTTCTTGACCCGACGCACCACGAAGTTGATCAGCGGACGCTTGGGCCAGTCGTGAAGGTCGCCCATCTCGGTGACCACCACGTGACGGATATCGGTCTGGGCGATCACGTTCTCGAGCTTGTGGGCCATGTTGGCCAGCACCACGATCGCCTTGACCCCGGCGTCGCGGAACTGGTGGCGCATCTCGCGCTCGGTGTAGAGCGGATTGGTGTTGACGATCACCAGCCCGGCACGCAGCGCGCCAAACACGGCCACCGGGAACTGCAGCACGTTGGGCAGTTGGATGGCGATGCGATCGCCCGGCGCAAGATCGTCGTGGCTCTGCAGCCAGGCGGCAAAGCGATCGGCGAGACGATCGATATCGGCATAGCTCAACGTCTTGCCCATGCAGCTGAACGCTGGCTTGTCGGCGTAGCGGCGACACGCGTCGGCGATGATGTCGTTGACCGAGTGGAAGGCCTCGAGCCCCGTCAGGGACACGCCGGTCTCGACGTGGGCGTTCGCGCTGTCAGCCATGGGATCTCCTTGATTCGTGACGGTTATCGATCTTATATCAGATCGGGCCGACGAGGCGCTGCCACCAAGGTTGTAAGACGCTCGACACGGCCGCCGCATGGCGATGGCGTGAACAGGTCACCGCCGAACAGTTAGATCGACGGCTCCTCGCGCCGGGCCAGCCGGCGCCGATTCGCCGCACGCCGCCAGCGCAGCAAGATCCATGACAGCAAGATGATGGCGATGACAATCCAGGTTACCGGCCGCTGCCCGTAGGTTTCCACGTACGGCTTGGCGAGTCGCCATCCTTGTCGCGCCTTGTCGACGGCGATATCGACCATCTGCGAAGCGGTCAGTCCGTCGGTGAAGTCATCGCCACCGTCGGAACCCTGGCCATCGTCCTGCTGCCGAGTGTCGCTGATGACACCCCGCTCGAGATCCGCGCCGCTCAGTCCGACGGAGGCTTCGGGATTGAGCCGCACGACCGGAAGCTCGAAGTGCAGCGTGCGCCCGTCGATGCGGGCGTCGGCGGCAATGGTGACCGGCAGCGATTGCCCTGGATCGGTCCGCGGCACCGCAATCGTCCACTCCCGCTCCCCGGTCTGGCGCACATCTAGCGATCTGCCAGTGAGGCTTGCACTGAGCTGGGTATTGTTGACGTCCAGATCGGGGTGGTTGGCATGCACGACGATCCGCGAGCCATCCTCGCTCAGCACGGCACTCAATGCGGCCACCACGTTGACCGTCTGCACCTGCTGGCGAATCATGCGATCGCTGCGCGCGGTGATCGTCAGCCGGGCGTTGCCGAGTTGATCGACCCCCGGCAGATCGCCGCGGAAGTGGTCGTCGGACGGTTCCAGCGGCGTTGCGGCAAGGACGGCTCCGTCCAGATCCTTCAGTTCAGCCCGAACGGTGAGTCCGTCGGGCCGACTGTCCGCTTCCAGCGTTTTACCGTCCGAAGCCAACCAGACGTCCAGCGGCGTGGAAAAGCCGCGATAGAGCGTTGCCGGGAGCGGTGCACTGCGCAGCACGGTGTCGGCGTGAATGCCGATACGGCTATCGCCACCGATATCGCCCTCGATATGCCATTCACCGGCGGCCGGGTCGGGCACGGTGACGAGGTCGTAACGATCGCTGCTTTGCCACTCCACGGACCCCGGATGATCGCCGCGGGAGTAGCGCTGACCATCGGGTCCCACCAGCACCGGCGAGTCGACGCCCGGGGCATGGAACAGCAGCGCATTGAATTCGTCGATATCGTCATCGACGTTGAACCGCTGCTGCCCGTCGATGGGAATCTGGTCGCCCGGCAGGATACGATCAAGAACATCCAGAAAGGCACGCAGCAGCTCCTCCGGCGTATCGGCGACCGCAGCCAGCCCGCCCGTGGTCTGCGCGACCTGCTCGAGCAGCGGCAAATCGACGTTGTTGGATAGCGCGATGGCGTGGACGACAACGCCACGCCCGGCAAGCTCCGGCGCCAACTCGTCGATGATGCGTTGACGCGATACCCTGTCACGCTGCGCCTTGTCGCTGCCGGACGCTGGCAGGTCGACCATCCCATCGGTCAGCAGGATCAGATGCCGGTTGGCACTGTCCGGCGCCGCATCGGCAGCCTGGCGCAGCGCCCGCTCGATGTCCGTGAACTGTTGATAGTCGGTCAACCGCGGAGAGAGGCTGGCCACGCGCCCGCGCCAGGCGTCCGCCACCGCGTCACTCGGAAGGGGATTGGAGACGGTGGTGCCGAAGGTCCAGATCGATGCTCGAGCGCTGGGCGGCAGCAGTGTCGCGGCGAAGCCCAAGGCGTTGGCCCGCAAGTTCTGCGGATCGTTCTGCTTCATGCTACCGGAAACATCGACGACGATTCGCACGTCCGGCGCGGACTGCGCCAGCGCCCAGGTTGGGGCGAACCCCGTTGCCAGCAGCACGATCAACAACAACGCACGCATCTCACGCTTCCTTGTCGAAACACACGCCGAGAACGAGGTGAAGCCGTCCTCGTCCAGAAATATCGTTGGATAGTCATTCGATCCGCGGAAATCAGTTGACCATCGGCTCGCGCCGACCGCCCGACTTGCCACGGGCGTGGACACGCTTGCTGGTAGCCCGCGCCGGGGAGCCTGCCTGCCGGCCCTTCTTCCGGTCCTGACCGGACCCGCCATCGGCGTCGTCATAGCGGCGACGCAGCAGACGCCACGCTACCAGGCCCAGCACGCCACCAATCGCGGCTCCGACCAGCAACAGCGGCATCGCGCCGGCGACCTGACCGCCATCGTGCTGGATGACTCCGACAGCCATCACCACGATGGCCGGGGCCAGACCGGAGTAGGTTTCCCCCGGCTGCAACAGCGGCAGCGAAAACGGCGCCACCATCCACAACCCGCCAGCGACGACGCCGACCAGAATCAGCCTCGGCAACAGTGGCAACCATCGCACCCCCAGGTAACCGGTTACCAGAACGATCAGGGAAAGTACGCCATAACTCAGCCAAAGCTGCGGCAGCGAATCGGAAAACAGCATGGTAATGACTCTCGATTCATACGATTTGCCACATGGTACACTCCAACCAGGCAAAGCACAGCCGCGCCCGCTCGATCGGGTGCGCGATTCACCCCCGAACCGTCGGTACACCGCCGCCCTGAGCGCCAGCCCGGGAAGGCCGCGCCCGTTTCACCGACAGCCCCAGCCCGCAAGGACCCCGCACAGCCCCATGTCCCGCTCGCAGACCACCCAAGCGCCCCCCGCCGTTCACTTCCGCCGCAGTGACGATCCCGACTGGCACTGGCTGGAGTCACGTGACGACCCTCAGGTCAAAGCGTTCCTGCGCGCAGCCAATCGCGAGAGCGATGCCTTCTTCTCTCCCCTCGCGCCGCTGGAGGATGCCCTGTACGACGGACATCTGGCGCGGCGCGAGCTCCAGGTCACCGGCTTGCCGACGGCCCTGGAACGCTTTCGCTACTGGAGCGAAACGGCCAGCGACGCCGACTATCCACTGTGGTGGCGTCAGGCGATAGACGGTACCGGCCCCGCCGAGCTGCTGCTCGACCTCGAGTCACGCTCGGAAGCCCACGACTTCCTCGAGCTGGGCGACATGGCGATCTCGTCGGACGAGCAGTGGCTGGCCTGGACCGAGGATGCCAGCGGCAACGAATATTTCGACCTCTATCTGAAACGGTTGCCGGACGGCGAGCCGGTCCGCCTGCGCCGTCGCATCGGCCCGGACCTGGTGTGGGCGGAGGACAACCGCACGCTACTGTTCACCCGCTACGACGCCACGCAGCGTCCCGCCAGCGTATGGCTGCTGCGGCCCGGGGACGACCACTGCGAGAAGATCTTCGAAGAGAGCGATGTCGAATTCTGGGTGGGCATGGGCAAGACGCGCTCTCGCCAATGGCTGATCGTGGAGACGGCCTCCAAGGACACCGCCGAATGCCACCTGATCCCGGCCGATGCGCCTGGCACCCCGCCCCGCTGCGTCCGCCCGCGGGAAGTGGGGGTCGAGTACGGCCTGGAGCACCGCAACGATACCTTCTACGTACTGCACAATCGCGATGCCTCTCATTTCCGCCTGGACACCGCGCCGGCGTCTCGACCGTCGAGCTGGACCCCACTTGTACCACATCGCGACGACGTCACCCTCGAGGGCATCGACGCTTTCTCCTGGGGACTGGTGATTACCGAGCGTGACCATCACGAGGCCCAGGTGTACCTGCGCGTGATCGAACTCCCGAATGAGGGGTCATCGGAGGACGATGCCCGGCGGGCGGAGGAGCCGCCAGGCTTGCGACTGCCGCTTCCCGAGGCCCCTTGCAGCCTCGCGCTCGGCGACACCCCCGACTTCCATACCCGCAAACTTCACCTGCGCGAAGAGTCGTTCACCCTGCCGGTGCGGTGGGTCGAGCATGACCTGGACAGCGGCGAGCAGCGCGTTCTCAAGACGCAGCCGCTGTACGGTGATCTGCAGCCCCGGGACCTGATCTGCCAGAGGCTGTGGGCCGCGGGTCACGACGGGGAGCGCATTCCCGTCTCGGTGGTGGCCAGAGCCGACATGCTGGGCAAGGCGCCGATGCCGACGCTGCTCTATGGCTATGGCGCCTACGGCGAGGTACTCGACCCCTGGTTCTCGATCGCGCGCCTGGAACTGCTCTCTCGTGGCGTCGCGTTCGCCGTCGCCCATGTCCGCGGCGGTGGCGATCGTGGCGAGCCCTGGTACCTGGCGGGCAAACTCGAGTACAAGGAAAACAGCTTCAGGGACTTTCTGGCGGCGCGCCAGGCGCTGGTCGCCGAAGGCCTGTCGGACCCCGACCGGGTGGCGGCATATGGCGCCAGCGCCGGCGGCCTGCTGGTGGGGGCCAGCCTGAACATGGAGCCGGAAGCCTTCTGCGCGGCCGTGCTCGATGTCCCCTTCGTCGACGTGCTGCGGACGATGGAGAATCCCGATCTCCCTCTCACCACCGCGGAGTACACCGAGTGGGGCAATCCGGAAGAGCCCGCCGCGCGTCGGCGCATCCGCGATTATTCGCCGCTCGACAACCTGACCGCCCAGCCCTACCCCAGCATGCTGTTGCAGGGGAGCTGGCACGATTCACGGGTGCCTTACTGGGAGCCGGCCAAGCTCTATGCACGCATGACCGAGCTGGGCCGCGCCCGGGGACCGGTACTGTTGCGAACCGACATGGCAGCCGGACATGGCGGGGCGTCGGGTCGGTTCAAGGCCTGGCGGGACAATGCGCGTCAGGACGCCTTCATTCTATGGGCGCTGGGGCTCGAAGCCGACGGATAGAAACCGAATATGGCGGGGATCGATGATGATGTGCCGGTCAGGCGTTCAACGCCGTTCGTCGAGCGGGATGATATCGATGATATGGGCCTCGTAGTCGGCCTCGTCGACGTCGGCTTCACTGACGGCAAAATGGCGCACGCTCATCCGGCGCTCGTGCAGGCGACGGTTGTCACCGCTGCGTAGCGGATGCCAGCTGGCCAGCTTGCGCCCTTCGGCGAGACGACGATAGGCGCAGCTGTGAGGCAACCAGTGGAACTCGTCGAGGTTCTGAAGGCTCAACTGGGTGCACTCGGGGACTTTCTCGAAGCGGTTCTCGTAGTCGCTACAGCGGCAACTGCCGATGTCCAGCAGGCGGCAGGCCACGTTCAGCGTCGCGACGTCTCCCGTGTCAGCATCTTCCATCTTGACCAGGCAGCACTTGCCGCACCCGTCACAGAGCGCTTCCCACTCTTGCCGGGTCAACTCCTCGAGGGAAAAGCGTTCCCAGAAGCGATCACGCATATCGACCTCCGCCCGGATGATCCCCGCCGCACCCTCGCCACGGGAGTGTGCGCCGTGCGAATGTGGCACTTCTCATCACTCTCCCCGCGGCGTGAACAGATCCAGCATCTCCGGATCCCTGGCCGGCGGCATCTGCAGATAGAACCCCTGGTCGCGGATCGCCGTCATGACCTTGACCACGTCGACCCGTGCCAACGGCCGCTCGGCCCTCAGCAACAGGGTCATGACCGCGATCGGCGGTCCGAACCGTTCACGCAGCGCTTGCGGCACCGGCGCCATGCCTTGCGCCTTGTCGAGGTAGAGATACATCTCATCTCGACGCGGGCTCTTCACCACCTCGCAAATCAGTCGGGAGGCGTCCATCACGCCGCCTCCTGTTCGGCCAGCGCCCGTTCCCAGTCGGCCGACAGCTCGCGCCCGCGCCACCCGGCCGGCAATGGTAGTGCCTCCCCCTTGAGATGAGCGTTGACGATCGCCTCCATCTCCGCCCGGTTGGCGAGTCGCTCCGGAGCGACGCCGAGCGCCTCGGCGTGGGCCTGGACGACCCGCTTCAGCGTCTTGAGGCGACGCTTGAACGGGGGCGAGGTCGGCATCGGAAGCGGCTCGCATAGCGCCGATTCATCCTGGTGCCTGGCGGCCTTGACCAGAGCCAGCAAGGTGTCGCCTTCGCGCTTGACCAGGCTGGGGGTGACGCCTTCGATGGCCGCCAACTCGTAGCGATTCTGCGGCATGGCCTCGGCGACCGCAAACAGCACGGCATCCTTGACCAGCCAGCCGCGCGGTACGTCGCGACGACGTATTTCCACCTCCCGCCATGCGGTGAGTTCGCGGTACGCCTCGATCTGGCGCGGCTTCAGCCGCCACAACTGGCGGTGACGGGCATACCACTGATCGGTGCCCCCTTCGTGCCCACGGCTCAACGCCGCGCACTCCTCCTCGAGCCACTCGCTTCGACCCAGCTCGACCAGCTCACGATATTGCTGTTCCCATATGGCGGGAAGAAACACCACGTCCAGTGCCGCATACTCGAGCTGGGCCGGTGTCAGCGGACGCTCCAGCCAGTTCGAGCGCGTCTCTTCCTTCGGCAGGTCGACGTCGCAGCGCCGGGCGACCAGCCGCCGGTAACCGATCGCCGGATCGCTGCCCAGGAAGGATTCGGCGATCTGGGTATCGACCAGCGGCGCCACCGTCACGCCGGCCCACAGCGACAACACGTCCAGGTCCTCGCCACAGGCGTGGATCAGCTTCAATGGTCCGCCACCCAGTAGCCGCTGGAAGTCCGCGCTTGCCGCCACTGCCTGCGGATCGATCAGGTACACCGTTTCCCCTGCCGTCAGCTGAATCAACGCCGGTACGGGGAAGAAGGTGGTCTCCCGGAAGAACTCGGTATCCAGCGCCACGACATCCGCCTCGGCCAGCACCTCGTAAGCGGCCTGCAACCCTTCCGGGGTGTCGACCCAACACAGCGAATAGTCAACGCTCATTCAGATTCCTTGCGGCCACGAACATGACCCTGCGATACGAAAAGTGGAGGGATGGGCGCCGCAGCACTCCCCCAGCCCAGACTTCACTCTGAGGAGAACGGCTGGCGCCCCTGAAACGCCCGACTGAGCGTGCCGCCATCGACATATTCCAGCTCGCCACCCATGGGCACACCATAGGCCAGCCGCGAGAGCCGGGCTTCCCGCCCGACCAGATGCTCCGCGATGTAGTGGGCGGTCGCCTCGCCTTCCACGGTGGGATTGGTCGCCAGGATGATCTCGCTGACGGTCTCCCGGGAGAGTCGTGCTTCCAATTGGTCGAGACCGATATCGTCGGGCCCGATGCCGTCGAGTGGCGAGAGGTGGCCATGCAGGACGAAGTATTGGCCACGGTAGCCACCGGCCTGCTCGATCGCCAGCATGTCCGCCGGAGACTCGACCACGCACAGCAGCGCCGAGTCGCGCCGCGGATCCTGGCAGACACCGCACTGGATCTCCTCGGTCAGGGTCCGACACCGCTCGCAGTAGCCAACCCGCTCGATCGCCTCGGTCAATGCCTGAGACAGCCGACGCCCGCCGTCACGCTCCCGCTCCAGCAGATGCAACGCCATCCGCTGTGCCGTCTTGGGCCCCACACCTGGCAACACGCGCAGGCTTTCCAGCAATTGCTCGACCAGCGGTGAGAAGCTCATCAGAACGGCATCTTCATCCCGGGAGGCAGGTTGAGCCCGGAAGAGACCTCTTCCATCCTCGCCTTGGACTGAGTCTCCACCTTGCGTGACGCGTCGTTGACGGCAGCCGCCAGCAAATCTTCCAGCAGCTCCTTGTCTTCCTGCATCAGGGACGGATCGATCTCCACGCGGCTGACGTCATGACGACCATTCATGGTGACCTTGATCATGCCGGCGCCGGCTTCGCCCGAGACTTCCATCTGGGCGATCTCTTCCTGCACCTGCTGCATCTTTTCCTGCATTTCCTGGGCCTGTTTCATCAGGCCTCCCATGCCACCCTTGAACATGACGGACTCCTTCGAGATGGGATTTTCGAGACCGGGGTCGTTAGCAAGCGTCACACGCGGTCGGCGGTGACGCTCTCTTCGATCAGACGGGCGCCGAAACGCGCCTCCAATTCCTGAATATGCGGGTCGACCCGCAGCGCTTCAACGGCGCGGGCATGACGCTCTCGCGCCTCGCGGTCGCGCTTGGCCTTGGCCGTTTCGCGTGAACCGTCCAGTTCGTCGACGTTGACCTCGAGACGGCGAGCGTAACCGATACCCGCCAGTGCCTTGGTAATGCGATCGACGTGCAGTTCCGACAGCATGGCCGACTGCCCGGGGTCCAGCGTGACGTAAAGCACGTGACCGTCGTCGCTGTCGATGACGCAGTGAGCCGCGAGATTGCGGGTGAGACCACCGATGTCGAGCTGATCGAAGCGCTGGAGCCAAGCGTCATGTGTCAACGGTGTGGTCACGGCGGGCGCGCCGTCAGGACCTGGCGGTTCGTCGACGGCCAGCGGGGGTTGCGGCTCCTCATCGGCAGCGGCATCCGACGAAGCCGCAGCAGAGACGACGGGCTCCGTCGGCCCGGCCGGCTCGATCCCGGCGGAATCGAACTCCGAGGGTACGCCGGCCCGAGGTGCAGACGACGCATCCGGCTCAACCGGCTCAACCGGCTCAACCGGCTCAACCGGCTCAACCGGTGAACCGGACGCCGGGTCGTGGCTATCGGGGGCAACCGCCAGCGACTCGCCGCGAGCACCATTCAGCTGTTCCGCCCAGGCATAGGCGTCGGCGTCGTTGTTCAAACCGACGTCGCTGTCGAAGCCGAGATTATCATCGGACGCGTGATCGCTGTCGCTGATATTGTCGGCTTCGACGCTTTCGATAAAGGACTCGGAAGGCGGGGACGCCGCAGCCGGCTCCTGCGTCCAGGACGCCGATACCTCGGTCGCTGACGCCGTTGCCGGTGGCGCGTCGGGCGACTCGGCATCGACCGACCACGGCGGACGATCATCCGCCTGCGACACGGCGACATCCGGTGACGACGAGGCCGATGCAGCAACCGGCCCGGTCGTCTGCTCGTCGATTGCGGACGGCCGTGCGTGCGAAGCCGATTCGTCAGGATTCACGCTCGTCGATCCCGAGTCCGCCGATCCCGAAGCAGTAGTGCTGGCCGCTGATGCCACGGGCTCGACCTGCGCGGCACCATCGGACGGCGCGTCTCTCGTAACGGCCTCTCCAACGCCGCCCTCGCGAGTCTCGCGGCGGGGGGCGCCACCGCCATCATTCTCGCCTTTCGGATTCCCGCGCAGCGGCAGGTCGGTCTGCGGCGGTGTCGGCACCCCCTGGGGGCGGAAGGCCAGCATGCGCAACAGCGTCATCTCGACCGCCGAACGAGTATCCGGCGCATTGTCGATATCCCCACGGCCCTGCAGGGCGATCTGGTAATAGAGCTGGACGTCCTCGGCGGTGAACCTGCCGGCCAGTGCCAGCAACTCGTCGCGATCGCCGTGGCCGTTGTCCAGGGCCACCGGCACCATCTGGGCGATTGCCAGGCGATGCATCAGCCCGGACAGCTCGTCGAGCACACCGGCAAAATCTGGTCCTTGCTCCGCCAGTGCCGCCACTTCGGCCAGCAGCCGCTCGGCGTCGACGTCCGCCAGTGCCTGGGCCAGGGCAATCAGATGCGCGTGATCCAGCGTGCCGAGCATGGCGGCCACATCCTCACGGCGCACTTCGCCTTGCCCGAACGCTATGGCCTGGTCGGTCAGGCTCATGGCGTCGCGCATCGAGCCGTCGGCAGCCTTGCCAAGCAGCCACAGCGCCTGCGGATCGAAGGCGACCTGCTCGGCCTCCAGCACCCGGGTCAGATGCTCGACCACCCGCTCAGGCGGCATGTTCTTGAGGGTGAACTGCAGGCAGCGCGACAGCACCGTTACCGGCAGCTTTTGGGGATCCGTCGTCGCCAGCAGGAATTTAACATGCGGCGGCGGCTCTTCCAGCGTCTTGAGCAGCGCGTTGAAACTGTGCGTCGACAGCATGTGCACCTCGTCGATGAGGTACACCTTGTACCGCCCCTGGGTTGGCGCGTACTGAACGTTGTCCAGCAGCTCGCGAGTGTCCTCCACCTTGGTACGCGATGCGGCATCGACCTCGATCAGGTCGACGAAGCGACCGTTGTCGATATCGCGACAGGTTTCGCACTGGCCGCAAGGCTGTGAACTCACCCCTTGCTCGCAATTGAGGCACTTGGCGAGAATTCGTGCCAGCGTCGTCTTGCCGACGCCTCGCGTACCGGTAAACAGATAGGCGTGATGCAGCCGCCCCTGGTCGAGCGCATTGACCAGCGCACGGCTGACATGCTCCTGGCCGATCAGTTCGTGAAAGGTGCGCGGGCGCCACTTGCGGGCCAGAACCTGATAACTCATGCGGCGCGATACTCCTCGCAGATAGGTTCGCGGCTGACGTGATCGTTGGGAGACGGCGCGGGCGCGACCGAAAACGTCGATGCCAGCATCGATATCCGACAGTGATCGGACCATTCTAGCAGGGTCGGGAGAAGCGTGACGAGGCAGGAGAGGACGACTTTCGAACCGTCGTGACATCGACGGCACCCATCGATGTCGGGCCCAAAATGGAGGCGGCCCCGACCAGCCACATCCCGGCACACGCGGCCACCACTACCGTTGCTCCCTTCCGGGCCTGGCGGGGTTTGCGGTTTAGCGTTGCGGGAGGACCGGTAAGGGCCACCATAACTCGATTCATCAACGACGCGGATGAGATCGAAGGTCGACAAAGCCTGTTTCATCAAGACGTTGCCGAGCGAGCGGCACTATAGCAGCGTCATCGCCTTGCGACAACCGGCAGACCTCAACCGGCGCTGAAAAGAATACGCCCTGTTGCTCCCTACGGGTACCGGCTCCCCTCGCCCGACAGGGAGTGGCAACCCATGAAAAGCCCCGCCGGGTTCGCCGTGCGGGGCTTGAATCGCGGCTCTTGCGCGTGTCAGCCGACCTTCTCCTTGGCCGCCTGCATCCGACGACGCAGGATCGGCCCCACGATCACCGGCAGCAGCAGGCCGATGATCGCCACCAGCCACAGTCCGATCGACAGACCGCTGCCCCACAAAATCGACCAGTCGCCATCGGA
>NZ_VTPX01000023.1 GCF_008298015.1 Salinicola corii
TGAACGCCCTCGTCAAACGCTGGGTTGGCGGCCACCCCTTGAGGTTTTTACGGAAGTCCTGCAGCGCTCTGTTGCTGGGCAGGGCAATCGTGTCCACTAGCGTTGCGCTTGGAACTTGAGACCGCCTTTATTCTTGAGCCTGATATTTTCAATAGATTGCCTTGAGTGTTTGAACCCTTCCACGCTGAAATTGGATGACAATTGTAGGTCGCTCCTGTCTTTATTAATCACCTCCAGAGCAACACTCATGTTTCCGACTTTTCCTGAAAGCATTACTGTATGCTCACTTTCAGACATGACTTCGAAGGTAACACGAACGCTATTGAGGTTTTCTAGCGGTTCTCTGGAAGCCCGTATCTTTATCTGAGTAATCTCAAAACTTTCTTTATTCCTTGATGCTAATATCTTATCGCAGGACCTTGTTGACATAAGTATAACGTCGATGCTGCTTAGATGTGGAGGAAGTTTATTTTCTTTTTTGACAGACCAGTCTTCTGGATAAACCAGCTTCAGCTTCGCCGAATAATCGTAATTTCGAACAACCTCATCCGACAATTCATAGCTTACTTTTTTATAACCTGAACTAAAAAAACGAAATTCAGATGACCCCAGATATGCGTCAGCATCTGCGAATACTTTCATGCCTGATGCTCCTTTATGCGAATTACGAAATAAAGCGGGCCACTTCTTTTGAGTTATCCCTAAAGTAAAAGTGACCACCTTTTAATGTCGTTAACTTAAACTCGTTGAGCGTGTAATCTTCCCACTTTAGCATTTCCTTTTCAGATGCCAGTGAGTCATCCGTCGCAACCAGCGCATGAATCGCGCATCTGACTTTGGGGTAGCTACCTCTTCTGTAGTTACTTAACAGCCGGAGATCGTTCGCTAGTTTGGATTTCGCTTCTTTGAGTCGCGCTGGATTTCTCGCAATAACCTGAGGTATGCCCCCTAAATCTACAACCTTCCTAAACCCATTGTCCGAGTCTGCACTGAAAATCCTTAAACTAACAATAAGCTCCGGGGGCTTACAGGCCGATACAACTAACTTCCTGATGTTGAGCTGGTTGCTGAGCATCAATGCCAGCTCATAACCAATTATGGCTCCCATGCTATGACCAAAAAATGTAATAGGCTCATCAATGTTACTAAGTTGTGACTTCAACTCTTCCAGCGTGCGGTTAAAGTGTGAAGTGGTTTTTTCCGGATCGCTCTTGCTGTCTCTGCCTGAGTACGTCAGTGAAAACATTCTGACACTATGTGGCAAATGTTTATTAAGTATCTCGAATGATGTTTTCCCACCACCGGCATACGGAAAGCAAACAATCACATTTTCGCTACTCATCATCACTCCATGTAAATCACCAGAGGATTGGCAGTCTCATTTACCCAATGCAACGTTACTAAAGGGTGCTCATGCCAGCGACCGATTTCTTGAGCACCTTGGCGTAAACCTCCAGCGCCTTTTGTCAGTCCAGTGTCTTGCACGACCGCAATAAGAGTGCTGATCCTCGCACCAAATTTATTCTTAGTCTGACTCGTGTCTCACTGAGACTTCAGTTTTACCTAAGCTCTATATATCTAGGTAAGTCTGGTCCACGCTACCGCCGGGGAGAAGTCACCAACTCTCCCATAGCCACTCATTTCTTCGTCTGATTCACAGTAGGGCTCAATCTCACTATAAAATACGATTCGTACCGTTTCAAATCAAATGAGAAAGATTTTCTCCCTTGAGCTAGATTTTGTACGAGAAGTCAGCTCGTAGGCGCCGGCTTATGGGAGCCAGGCATACCGTAGCGGCAACGCTTGCGCGGTCGCCCCGCCTTTCCTGGCAGATGGATGGTCTCTATTGTGGCCATGAAATGACGAGTGTCGGCGTTCTGACCCTGTTACAGCGTGAAGGTCAGTGGCCATCCATGTCGGTCACAGACTAAATGGAATTTGGTGGTCAAGCCGCCCCGGCTGCGCCCCAACGCATGGTCTACCGGGTTCATCCGGCCCCCTTTTGCCGCCTCCCAAGGCGGTCCGTGTGGCACGAACGGCCATGGAGTCGACCATCCAGTATCCAGGTCCATCAGGCCATCCTCGCGAAGCGGGAGCGGGAGCGGGAGCCGCGTCAGCATGGCGTCGAAGGCGCCATCATCACGCCACTGGTGGAATCGTTCATACACCGTGGGTCAGGGGCCGTAACGCTCGGGAAGATCGCGTCACTTGGCGCCCGAGCAAAAGGATCCGGAAAATGCCGTTCAACGCATGGCGGTCATCAAGACGGGCTCGCCTCGTCGTTTTCGACGGCGACACGATATTCTCGATAAGGGCCCGGCCGTGGTCGGATATCTCGTGGCGTCCTGCCATACCTCACCTATGCTGTTGAGGCATAGAAGAATCCTCGCAAAATCTACTTTTCGTATAAACCCTTGAGTTTCTCCGGGCCTGTTGATTAGCTATCAGCAGGCTTTGGCCTTAGGGTGAGCATCCATAAACCCTGAGGCGTTGTAGCCTAAGAGCTAGATTAGCCCCCTGATGCCCTCTATCTCGATAGCTCGAATGGCATCCAAGCTCCTCCCAATCCGGAGTAAGGCTGCACGAACAAGGAAAGGCGACGAGAGCATGGCAGTGATCGCTATCGACGTCAGCAAGCAGAAACTCGACTGCGCTTGGTTACGCGATATGTCGACTGGCAAGGTCAAGACCCGGGTGTTCGCCAATCGTCGACAACTTCCCTCGGATCGAACATGAAGCGACGCGCCTGATCGGCCCGACCCTCGAGGGCGTCGGCTGGTATCCCGGCGTCGACGGCCACCTGCGCCTGCCCGGACAACCGATCTGGGTGGTCGGCGACGCCTGCGGGCTGTTCCGAGGTATCGTGGCCGCCTTTATCAGCGGCCACTATGCGGCCAGTGCAGTGCTGTCGATCTTGTCGGAAGCGTCGCTACGGGAGGAACCGCTCTGATGGCTGCCCCCATTTCCCGCGTGGGTGTCGGTGTCATCGTCACCCGCCCCGGCGGCTACCTGCTGCTCGGCTACCGTATCAAGGCCGGAGAGACACCCACCTGGTGTCTTCCCGGTGGACACGTCGAACCCGGGGAGACCTTCGAGGCCGCGGCACTGCGGGAACTGCACGAAGAGACCGGCATCGTCACTCGGCAGCCGGTCGAGATATTCGCCTTCCTGCAACAACTGGACAGCGACCGCACCGCGATCACCGGCGCGGCACTGATTTCACTCGGCGACGAAATCGCCGAGCCCCGCGTAACCGAGCCGGATGTCTTCGATCGCTGGACGTGGTTTCCGCAAAAGGAGCTCCCCACGCCGCTGTTTCCGGCCAGCGACGCCATGCTCAGCCTGTGGCAGGATAGGCCCTGCCCCGAAGGCTGGCGTATCTATCGCGTCGACTAAGCGAGGCCTTACCCTCATTTTCGAACACTCAGGGAGCAACCGATGCCACTGGAAATCTCCCGCAACGTGTCGATCCCCGACAACGAGATCGAACTCATCGCCGTACGCGCCCAGGGTGCCGGTGGCCAGAACGTCAACAAGGTCTCCTCGGCGATCCACCTGCGCTTCGACATCCGCGCCTCCAGTCTGCATCCCGGGTTCAAGGAGAAGCTGCTGGCCCTGAGTGACAAACGCATCACTCGCGACGGCATCGTCGTGATCAAGTCACAGGAGCACCGCACCCAGGAGCTCAATCGCGAGGCAGCATTGTCGCGACTCAGGCAACTGATCAAGCCGGTGCTCTACGGCGACAAACCGCGCCGCCCCACCAAACCCACCCGCAGCGCCAAGCGCAAGCGCGTCGATCAGAAGACGAAGCACGGCCAGAAGAAACGCCTCCGCGGCCGTATCGACGACTGAGCCGGTGACGAGATCTACCCCCGGTCGGAAACGCCGGCCAGCTCATTGAGGCGACGCTCGGCGATTCTCGCCAGCAGGCTGGCGCCGATCGGCAGAATCCCGTCATCGAGCACGAAGGCCGGGTTATGAACAGGAATATCACCGGCATGGCCGACCCAGCAGTAGGAGCCCGGCACGACCTTGAGCATGTCGGCGAAATCCTCGCTGCCCATCGCCGGTCGGCCGAGATCGGCCACGTTGGCATCACCGACGATATCCCTGGCCGCGGCCGCCAGTGCCTCGGTCTGCTCGGGGTGATTCTCCAACACCGAGAAGATATTGCGGATATCGACCTCGATCTCGACGCCGTAGGCGTTGGCCAGCCCGGCGGCGAGTTCGCGGATGCGCCGATGGATCATCGTCGCGACACCCTCGTCGAAGGTGCGAATGGTGCCGGAGAGCGTCGCCGACTGGGGGATCACGTTATAGGCGGAACCCGAATGCAGTTGGGTGATCGACACCACCGCCGCGTCCAGAGGATTGGTATTGCGGCTGACGATGCTCTGCATCGCCTGGGAGAGCTGGGTCGCCACCACGATGGGATCGCGGGCGTGGTTGGGCTGCGCGCCGTGGCTGCCACGGCCGCGAATGACGATATCGAAGAACTCGGCGCCGGCCATCGCCTTGCCGGTCATCACGCGGACCTGGCCATGATCGAGATGCGGCGCGTTATGCAACGCATAGACCTCGTCGCAGGGGAAGCGCTCGAACAGCTTCTCGGCGATCATCGCCCGCGCACCGCCCAGCCCCTCCTCGGCGGGCTGGAAGATCAGCACCACGCGTCCGCCGAAATCCCGCGTCTCGGCGAGATAGCGTGTCGCACCCAGCAGCATCGTGGTATGGCCATCGTGGCCGCAGCCGTGGAAACGGCCGGGGAAGGTCGAGGCGAACGGCAGCTCGGTCTCCTCGTCCATCGGCAGCGCATCCATGTCGGCGCGCAGTCCCACTGTCCGGCCGGGCCCTCGCCGGCCGTCGACGATACCGATGACCCCGGTGCCGCCCAGCCCGGTGTGCACCTCGATATCGAGCTTGCGCAGGTAGTCGGCCACGATCCCCGACGTGCGCCGTTCCTCGAAGCCGATCTCGGGATGCGCATGGAGGTCGTGGCGAATACTGATCAGTTCGTCGGTAAAGGCTTCGATACGCGGTAGCGTTGTCATGACGGCTCCTTGCGATGGCAAAAGGGAATCAGACGAGCTGTGGCACGGGAGAGAATGGCCGTCCCAGCGGCGAGGTCCGCAGTCCCGGGCGCAGCCGTCTCCACGGCAGTACGGCTGGATCGACCGCCATCGGACCTGGCGCGGCGCAGACCAGAATCATCTCTGCGATAGGTGCGAAATCGGCCCTAAAGTGCACCGAGCTCTTGTTGACCAAAATGGCCTGTTCGAGCGGTTCGATGCCCACCGAACGGTACATCGTCAGATCAGCCATCTGGGCCTTGCGGCTGACCACAACGATCCGCACCTCGTCGATTCGCAGACACGCTGACGGCCCCATGTCGAGACGACCGCCTCCATAATAGGGGCCCGGGGCCACGAAACGGCCGTCGGAGAGCGCCTCGATCGTGAATGCCGCTTCTAGCGGAGAGTCCCCCGACACCCCGGAGTGCCCGCCCAGCGCCAGCCGGACGACGGCGCCGACACCCGCTTCGTGCGCTGCTCTCGCCGCCGCCGGATCGAACACGTTGCCGATCGCCGCTCGCCGGGCCCGACAGACGACGAGCGCCTTGAGCATGCCCATGGTGTCGGAATTGCCGCCGGCGCCAGGATTGTCTTGAGTATCGGCGATCACCACCGGCCGTGCGGCGCTCTCCGCCAGCCGCATCGCCTCGCGCACCCCCTCCTCCGGTTCGAACACCCGCCCCGAGAATGCCGACTCCTGCGCGGCGATGAGCGCCGTCAACTCATCGGCGGCTGCATCGGCGCTGGCCTGATCTCTCCCATAGACGATGACGCTGGGGGCGCAGTCGGCGAAGTCCGCCGCCGGGAATCCGGTCAGGAAAGAGACCGAAGGAAGCGATTCGCTCTTCATCGCCGCGACCTGGGCATAGAGCGAACGGCAAGGCTCCTCCGCCGTGCACTGCCAGGCGATCGGTATCAGGAAATCGAGCTGGCGAAACGCCTTGGCCGGGCGCTTGTCGCTTGCCAGCAGCATCGCCATGGCGGCGGCACAGCGGGCACCGGTCTCCGCCATATCGACGTGGGGATAGGTTCGATAAGCGATCAGCATATCGGCCTGCTCGACCATCGCTGGTGTCACGTTGCCATGCAGGTCCAGCGAGACGACGATCGGCACGGCGTCACCAACCAGTGCCCGCACCCGCCGAATCAACTCGCCCTCGCCATCGTCGAGATGCTCGGCGACCATGGCCCCGTGGAGGTCGAGATAGACACCGTCGAGCGGCATGGCTTCCCGCATGCTCGCCAGCAAACGCCGGGCAATGCGCTCAAAGGCATCCTCGGTGACATGTGCCGACGGACTCGCCGCCGTCCAGAGCGTCGGGATCAGCGTCCACGCCCGGGCCTCGACGGCGTCGATGAAACCGCACAGGCCGATGTTGCTATCCGCTACCGCGGAGAAGATCGCCTCGCCCTCGGTGAGCGGCGGCGCACCACCACCACGCGCGAAATCCTCGTAGGTTGCCGGGCTGGGCGCGAAGGTGTTGGTTTCGTGCAGAAAACCGCCGACGGCGATACGGAGCAGTGACATGAAGAATTCCTTGAATCCACTTGATCATGAAAAAAGAGGCAATTAGGCCGAGTAGCACCGGCCATTCATGGATAGACGGTGGTGGTCGAATTTGATGTCGGAGTCTCCTCGAAAACGCGATCGAGAGGCCGGAATTCCGAGAAGTCCCAGTGCCGCCCGGGAGCCGCCAGCATCAGCGAGCGGGTATAAGGGTGCTCGGGCGCACCCAGCACGCGGCTCGCCGGGCCATACTCCACCACCACGCCCTTCTGCATCACCATCACCTCGTCGCAGATCTGGGCGGCGACACTCAGATCATGGGTGATGAACAGCACCGCGACGCCGAGCCGGCGCTGAATGTCGTCGAGCAGCCCGAGCACCTGGGCCTGCACCGAGACGTCCAGCGCCGAGACGGCCTCGTCGGCGACCAGCACGTCGGGTTCCATCGCCAGCGCCCGGGCAATGGCGATGCGCTGGCGCTGGCCACCAGAGAACTGATGGGGATAGCGGCCAAGCGCGTCCTTCGGCAACCCCACCAGCTCCAGCAGTTCGGCGGCACGTGCCAGTGCCTCCTCGTGTGACGTGCCGTAGTTGACCGGCCCCTCGATCAGGCTGGTGCCGATGGTCAAGCGCGGATTCAGCGATCGAAACGGATCCTGGAAGACCATCTGGATCCGTTTGCGATGGGGTTTCAGCGCCGCCCTGCCGAGACTGGCGATATCCTTGCCCATGACCCGCACGCCACCACCGGTCGGCTCGATCATGCGCATCACGCAGCGGGCCACGGTCGACTTGCCGGAGCCGCTCTCGCCGACGATGCCCAACGTTCGCCCGCGAGTCAGCGCGAAGTTGATATCGCTCGCCGCCAGCGTCTGCGCGGAAGCCTTGCCGGCGAGCCGGGCCCAGCGCGAGGCCTGGCCATAGCGCTTCTCGAGTTCGATCGCTTCCAGCACGATCTCTCGATCCGTCACCTCGCGCGATGCCCTGGGCCGAAGGCTCGGCACCGCGGTAAGCAATTGGCGGGTGTAATCCGTCGTCGGCCGACGCAGCAGTGCGTCGATCGGCTGTGTTTCCACCACTTCGCCGTGACGCATGACACAGACGCGGTCGGCGATGTCCGCGACGACGCCCATGTCGTGGGTGATGAACAGCACCGACGTGCCGTGCCGCTCCTGCAACTGCTTTATCAACTTGAGAATCTGCTTTTGCGTGGTGACGTCCAGCGCCGTGGTTGGCTCGTCGGCGATCAGCAACTTGGGTTCGAGAATCAGCGCCATCGCGATCATGATGCGCTGGCGCTGGCCACCGGAGAGCTGATGCGGCCAGCTGGCGTAAACCCGTTCGATATCCGGCAGTTGGACCTGATCGAGCATCTCGAGCACGCGATCGCATCGCTGCTTGGCGGAGAGCCCCCTCTGGTGCATGACCAGGACCTCCTCGATCTGCTCACCGACTCGCATCAAGGGATTCAGGGCGGTCATCGGCTCCTGGAAGATCATCGCCATGCGGCTGGCCCGCAGATCCCTGAGCCGCGTCGGGGAAACATCAAGCAGCGAATCGCCCTCCAGCTCGATGCGCCCGCCGGTCGCTTTCAGGCTCCCCTTGGGCAGCAAGCCCATCACCGCCAGCGAGGTCACCGACTTGCCGGAGCCGGACTCCCCCACCAGGCAGAGCGTCTCGCCCGGCGCGATCGCGAAATCGATGCCCTTGAGAATGGGCTTGGCCGGCGACGACTGCGTCGCGACTTGCAGCCCACGGATATCGAGCACCGGTGCCGGTGCGGGCCCGAACTGAATGACGTCATCGCTCATTGCGTGGCTCCTCGCTTCTGAAGCCGGGGATCGAGACGGTCACGCGCGGCGTCGCCGAGCAGGTTGATCGACAGGATGCAGATCGACAGCATGATCCCCGGCCAGAAGATCAGCGACGGCTTGATCAGGAAGTAGGTCCGCCCCTCCGCCATGATGTTGCCCCAGGTCGGCGTCTCGGTACCGATCCCGGCGCCCAGGAAGGAGAGAATCGCTTCGGTCAGGATCGCCGAGGCGCAGATGTAGGTACTCATCACGATCAGCGGTGCCAGCGTGTTGGGCATGAGGTGCCGCCACATCACCGTAAACAGGTTGCTGCCTAGCGACACCGCCGCCTCGACGTAGGGCTCTTCCCGCGCGGAGAGCACCACCGAGCGCACCAGACGCACGACTCTCGGAATTTCCGGAATGGTGATCGCCGCCATCACCGTCCACAGATTGGCGCTGATCAGTGAGACGATGGCGATCGCCAACAGCACGCTCGGAATCGCCATCAGCCCATCCATGACGCGCATGATCAATGTGTCCAGGCCACGAAAGAAGCCAGCGAGAATCCCTAACGGCAGGCCGATGACAACACTGATCAGCGCGCTGCCGATACCCACGATCAGCGAGACCCGAGCGCCATAGAGCACTCGCGACAGCAGATCGCGGCCATAGGCGTCGCTGCCCAGCCAGTATGCCTCGCCGGGTGGCTTGAGACGGTTCGCCGGTGACATCTCGAGCGGGTCGTGGGGCGCCAGCCACGGCGCGAGAATGGCGACGATCACGATCAGCGCGAGACAGACAGCGGCGACGATCACCGCCCAGCCGGGTCGCTGGCGCGGCCACCATCGCAACCGACGTCGTGATGGAATGGTGGCGGTCACGCCGGGGGATGCATGAGGGGATGTCAGGCTCATTGGTAACGAATCCTCGGGTCGAGCAGCGCATAGGAGAGGTCGATGGCCAGATTGATCAGCACATAGACGCCGCTAGTGACCAGAATCAGCCCCTGAATCACCGGATAGTCGCGCGCGAGGATGGCATCGACGGTCAGCCGGCCGAGCCCGGGGATGTTGAACACGCTTTCGGTCACCACCACCCCGGTGATCATCAGCGCGAAACCGGTTCCGATCACCTCCAGAATCGGCACGCCGGCATTGCGCAGCGCGTGCTTGAACAGCACCCGCTTCTCACTGGCGCCCTTGGCGTGGGCAGTACGCACGAAGTCCTCTCCCAGCACGTCGAGCATGCTGGCACGGGTCATCCGGGCGATCAGCGCGATGTAGATCGTCGACAGCATCAGTGACGGCAGAATGGCGTGCCTTATGAAGGGCCCGAAGCCATCCTCGGAGACACGCTTGAAGCCCTGCACCGGCAGCCAGCCGAGATCGATGGCGAAGATCTTGATCAGGATGTAACCGATCACGAACACTGGCACCGAAAAGCCCAGCACGGAGACCGACATCACCACGTTGTCGATCAGGCTGCCGTGCTTCCAGGCCGCGATGACACCCATCGGTACGGCCACGACCACCGACAGCACGATGCTGAGCAGTGCCAGGCTCACGGTCGGCTCAAGGCGCTGCGCCATCAGTTGCGTCACCGGCAGGTTCGACATCAAGGAGGTGCCGAAATCGCCGCGCAACAGCTCACCGCCCCAGTTGAAGAATTGCAGGTAGATCGGCTGGTTCAGCCCCAGGGTTTCGCGGATGCGATCCAGCTGTTCCGGCGTGGCCATGTCGCCAGCAATAATCGCGGCGGGGTCGCCCGGCGAGAGCCGCAGCAGCAGAAAGACGAACAGCGCCACCACCACCATGACCGGCACCGCCGCCAGCGTTCGACGCAGACAGTAGCTGAACATGAGCGTACTCCGTTGCAGTTCGCGGCAGGGCCGGAACGCGATAGCGATCGCGCTCCGGAGCCCTTTTATTCAGACTTGGTGATATTCCAGAACAACGGTACCGGCGAGTGCAGAACGCCGGACAAGTCATTATTCCAGGCGGCGGGGATCGAATATTCGCCCAACGGGATATAGGTCACCTGCTCGAAGGCGTGCCGCTGGATGTGCTCGGCAATGGCCTTGCGATCGGCATCGTTGTCGGCCTTGGCGAACTCGTTGCGCATCGATTCGAGTTCGGGGTCGTCCGGCCAGCCGAACCAGCCACCATCCTTGCCACGACCGTTGAGCATCGGGTTGACCAGCGGGTTCCACACCTCAGGGATGTACCAGTTGGTGAAGAACATGTTCCAGCCGCCTTCCGACGGTGGCTGCTGGCTGGCGCGTCGCGTCACCAGCGTCTGCCAGTCCATTGGCTGCAGGTCGACCGTGAAACCGGCCTGACGTAGCAGTTGGGCAGCGATGACCGGCTGCGGGCTGACGGTTGGCGCGTCCGTCGGCTGCATTATCACGACCGGCGTGCCGTCGTAGCCGGCCTCCTCGAGCAGTTGCTTCGCGGCCTCGGGATCCGCCTTGCCGGTCAGCGACGCAGGCGCGCCGGCGTCGGTGGCCAGCGGTGTCTGGCAGCCGTACATCGACGGACAAGTCGAGTAATGCTCGGGATTGCCGACCAGCGAGGCGAGCACATCGGTCTGGTCCATCGCCATTAGCGCGGCACGGCGAATCTGGGGATTGTCGAATGGCGGATAGAGGAAATTGAAGCGCCCAATGGTCTGGCTGCCGAGTTCGTTGATCTTCTCGACGGTAAGATCCGAATTGGCCTGGAGCACCGGGAGCAGATCGACGGAAGGCGATTCGAGGAAATCGATCTCGCCGGAATTGAGGGCATTGAGCGCGGTCTGGGCATCGCTCATGTTGATCCATTCGACACGATCGACGTTGACCACCTTACCGCCGGCGGTCCAACTGGCCGGCTCATCGCGCGGCACGTAATCGGCGAACTTCTCGTAGACCACCCGGTTGCCGGGATCGTACTCGTCGGCAACGAACTTGAACGGCCCCGAGCCGATCTGATCTTCCACCGTCAGCGTCTCGTCGGGCGACTTGCTCGCGATACGCGCCGGCATCACGAACAGCGGCACCGACGAAGGCTTCGCCATCAGCTCGAGCACATAGGCGAACGGTGACGAGAGCGTCAGCGTCATGGTCTGTGAATCGGTGGCCTCGACGCTGGCGACATGGTCCATCAGCATCTGGCCACCGCCATCCCGCGCCGCCCAGCGCTTGAACGAGGCCACCGCGTCGCTGGCGGTCACTTCCCCGCCGTCATGCCACTTCAGGCCATCACGCAGGGTGAAGGTGTAGATCATGCCATCGTCGGAGACCGACCAGTCCGCCATCTGCGGCTGCGGCTGGAACTGGTCGTCCATGCCCAGCAGCGTATCCCAGATCATATAGCCGTGATCGCGGGTGATATGCGCGGTAGTGGTGATGGGATCGAGTACCCGCAGGCCCGAATGCATCACCGCCCGGAGGGTACTGGCCTCCGCAGGCGCGGCTGCCAGGGGCGACAACGATCCGAGTGTGGAAAGCAGTGTCACCATCGCCATCCCGCCCAGCAAGCGGCGACGCGTGGCGGAGAAGCGACGCGGGAACAGTGTCGTCATGCGAAAACCTCATTGTCGATCTTGTGGTTGTCGTCGGCGATACGGTCGGACGTGCTTGTTGTTGTGCCTGCCGCTGGCAGGTCCACCCGACCCATCTCGCTCCTCCGAGAGTAGATCCCACGGGGCGGAAAACAATACTTTCGTCGACAGTCTACTGTTGCCTAAAAAGCAACACTCGAAGCATGCTTGGCGAATCCAACCTCTCGGACTCCTCCCCATGGCTCACGACGACAAATCTCCCACCCACCTCAACAGCCGCTGGCTCTACTACCTTTCGCAGGCGCTCGACGCAGGTTCGATCCGCACGGCGTCGGACCGCCTGGACGTCGAGCCCTCCGTCATCAGCCGCCAGATCCGGCAGCTCGAGCAGGCGCTCGGCCTGACGCTGGTCGAACGTCATGGTCGCGGTGTACGCGCCACCGAGGCCGGCGACATTCTGCTCGACTTCTACCGGGAGCGTGATGTTGCCGAACAGACGCTGTTCGGGCAGCTGTCCGAGCTGGACGGCCTGCAACGCGGCCATATCAGCCTGTTGATCAGCGAGGGGTACAGCGACCGGCTGATGAGCGGCGTGATGAACGATTTCTGCGCGCGTCATCCGCAATTGACGATCGAGATGAACCTGGCGAGCGTCAACGACGTGGTGCGCCAGGTCTACGAGTGCCAGGCCCATATCGGCGTTGCCTATGCGCCCCGGCTGATTCCCGGCATCGAGTCGGTCGCCGCCGTCCGTCAGCCGCTCTGCGCCATCGTTCACCCCGAACATCCGCTCACCCGGCTGCCCCAGCCGCTCGCCCTGGACGCCATCCTCGAATGGCCCCTGGGCCTGGTGGGTCACGGCTACGGTATCCGGCAGTTGATCGATGCCGTGGAAGTCCTGAGCAAGCGCCATTTCCATGCCAGCCTGGTCAGCAACTCCCTGGCGACACTGAAGCAGTACGTCAGCTCCGGCAACGGCGTGACCTTCATCGGCAGCGTGGCGCTATTGCACGAATTGCGGCGCGGCCAACTGGTGGCGCTGGAGGTCGATCATCCGGTGTTCCGGGAGGCCGAGTCCCACGTCATCGTGCGCCGCCAGCGGCCGCTCTCGCCGGCAGCCAAGCAGCTGCTAAGAGAGATCGTGACGCTGTGGCCCTTCGGTGAACGACGACGGGTGGAGTGGTAGCAGCAAGACGGCCGGTCAACACCTCGGCGTCGGGAACGCCATGACCTCGGCAATGGATTCCTTGTCCAGCGCCAGCTGGATCAGGCGATCGACACCCAGCGCCACGCCGCTGCCGGCGGGCATGCCGTGCTGGAGAGCGGCAACCAGTCGCCGATCGACATCGACGGCCGGCTTGCCCAACGCCGTGCGCTGCCGGTTGTCCTCGGCGAAACGCATGGCCTGTTCCGCGGCATCGGTCAACTCGTCATAGCCATTGGCGAGTTCGATCCCCCGGTGGTAGATCTCGAATCGCGCGGCCACTTCGGCGCCATCCTCAGGATCGATTCGCCGTCGCGCCAGCGCCGCCTGCGACGCCGGGTAGTCGACGACGACTTCGATACCATCCCGGCCCAACCGCGGTTCGATGACGAAGCTCATCAGCAGGTCCAGGCAGCCGTTGCGGTCGGCATCGTCCATCGGCAGCCCGCCGCTCTCACCGGCAAGTTGGCGCAGACCCGCCAGCGGAGATTGGAAAGGATCGACATCGAGATGGTCACGGAACAGATCACGGTAGCGGCGCTGGCGCAGCGGGCCGGGGTCGCCAGGCAACACCGCGCGAATCAGCGCCCCGCACTCGTCGATCAGCTCGTCCAGCGAGAACCCCGGGCGATACCACTCGAGCATGGTGAATTCGAGGTTGTGTCGCCGGCCCACCTCGCCATCGCGAAAGCTGTGCGCCAGCTGGAAGATCGGCCCCGCCCCCGCCGCCAGCAGCCGCTTCATGTGAAATTCCGGCGAGGTTTGCAGCCAAAGGCGCTCGCGCCCATCGGGCGTCGTCGCCTCGAGCGAGAGCGAATCGAGATGCGGGTCGGTGCTGCCCGCATGGCCGAGGACCGGCGTCTCCACCTCGAGCACGTCTCGGGCCGTGAAGAAGGCGCGAATCGTCGCCAGCAGCCGCGCCCGCTGGCGCAGCGTCTCGATCGTCGCGGCGGGCTGCCAGTCGTCTGGCCGAGGCGTATTCGTCACGAGTGATAGACCTGGCTGCGGCCACCGTCGATCAGGATATCGGTGGCGTTGATGAACCTTGCTTCGTCGCTGGCCAGGAACAGCACGGTATTGGCGACCTCCTCCGGTTCGCCCAGCCGCTTGCCGGGCAGCAGATCGACCTGCCGTTGGCGCTCCCGCTCGTCGCACTGCGCCAGCCAGGCCTCGGCGGCGGGCGTGCGAATCAACCCCGGCGATACCGAGTTGACCCGGATTCCGCGATCCGCGTACTCGATGCCGAGCGCGCGGGTCAGCCCAATCAGGCCATGCTTGGCAACCGGATAGGGGAAGGCGCCGGGGATGATCTTGTGGCCATGCACCGAGGCGATATTGACGATATGTCCGTACCGCGCCGCCAGCATCCCCGGCAACAGGGCCTGGATCATGCGCCACGCGCCCTCCAGATTGATGGCCAGGCAGCGACGCCATGCCGATTCCGCCAGCGACAGCGGGTCGCCGAACACGTTGACGCCGGCCGAGTTGACCAGGATATCGATACCTCCGGTCGTGGCGAGTGCTTGCTCGACGCCGGAGGCGACGCTGTCGGCATCGGCGACGTCCGCCTCGACCCCGGAACAGAGCCCGCCAAACCGGGCACCGAGCCTCGCGGACTCGCGTCCGAGAGCGTCCCCGTCACGATCCAGCATCACCACCTCGGCGCCTTCGGCGAGAAAGCGCTCCACCGTCGCCAGGCCGATACCGCTGGCGCCGCCGGTGATCAACGCCTTGCGCCCCGCCAATCTGGCCATTTCAATGTCCCTCACTCACTATCGGGCAAACAACCTAAG
This sequence comes from Salinicola corii, assembly GCF_008298015.1. Lineage (GTDB taxonomy): Bacteria > Pseudomonadota > Gammaproteobacteria > Pseudomonadales > Halomonadaceae > Salinicola > Salinicola corii. The sequence continues at coordinate 14,916 of NZ_VTPX01000023.1, forward strand.
CTCTGTCTGAAAAATCGACGAGCGATAGCCAGACAAGGCAAAAATCGGCGAAAACGCGGAGTTTACGGGGTGTAAATGAGCATTTTGAGCCGATTTTTAACGCCGTATGGTTAAGCTCAGGCATTTTTCAGACAAAGCGTAGCCAACATGATGCGATCGGCGAATGGCAGTCGATGCGGTCCCGGCCACCCAGACCATCGCCCTAACGACGAAAGCCACGCGCAGGCGTGGCTTTCGAAGAATCAATATCGAGGTTCTTTCGCGAACGCCGTGTTCTCTCCGAGCACGTGCCTGGCAAGGCGGATTCCAACGAGACAGCGGAGTTTGGCGGTTCCCAAATGCGCATGTCGAGGCGGAATCCAATGCCGCGAGGCACGCGCGCAGGAAGAACCTCTTGGGCTTTGTACGAAAACTAGCTGCGCTCGCTGACTTTTCGTATAAACCCTAGGCTCGGGAGACGTACTCGCCGCTGCGCGTGTCGACCTTCAACACTTCGCCCTGGTTGATGAACAGCGGCACGCGCACCACCGCCCCGGAGGAGAGCGTCGCCGGCTTGGAACCGCCCTGGGCGGTGTCGCCCTTGAGGCCGGGATCGGTCTCCACCACCTCGAGCTCGAGAAAATTGGGCGGCGAGACGGCGATGGCGTTATCGTTCCACAGCGTCACGGTGTAGACGGCCTGCTCCTTGAGCCACTTCTCGACGTCGCCGATGGCTTTCTTGTCCACCGCGTACTGCTCGAAGGAGCCGTCGGTCTTCATGAAGTGCCACATGTCGCCATCGGTGTAGACGTACTCCATGTCCAGGTCCATCACGTCGGCACCTTCCAGCGATTCGCCGGACTTGAAGGTACGCTCCCAGACGCGCCCGGTGATCAGGTTGCGAAGCTTGACGCGATTGAAGGCCTGCCCCTTTCCCGGCTTGACGAATTCGTTCTCTAGGATGTTGCACGGGTCGCCATCCAGCATCACCTTAAGGCCGCCCTTGAATTCGTTGGTAGAATAGTTCGCCATGATTCCTCACTAGTAAACGTTCGCGGGCCGTCCGCGACGAGAATTCCGTAACAGCGCTACCAGGGCGCGTTCTAACTCAGGTGGACCGCATGATAACCCGAACCCCGATCGCTGTGCATTGCGAAGAGGTCGTATCCGATGTGGCCGTAGCCGATACGCCGGAGGGCGACTGGCAGCGGCAACTGCGCGAGGTGATCCGCGACCCGGTCACGCTGTGCCGGCGCCTGGCACTGAATCCCGAGTGGATAGCGGGCGCCCGGCGCGGGCACGCGCTGTTTTCCGTGCGCGTGCCGGAAGCCTATCTGTCCCGAATACGACGCGGCGACCCCGGCGACCCCCTGCTGCGCCAGGTACTCCCATTGGATGCCGAGAGCGACGTCGTGGCAGGCTTTATCGACGACCCACTGGAAGAGCGCAATCACACGCCGAAACCGGGGCTGATTCACAAGTACTCCGGCCGGGCGTTGCTGATTGCCAGCCCGACCTGCGCGATCAACTGCCGCTACTGCTTCCGCCGACACTTCCCCTACGCCGACAACGCTCCGTCGATGCGGGAATGGGACAAGACGCTGGATTACCTGCGCAATGACAACTCCATTCAGGAAGCGATTCTCTCGGGCGGCGACCCCCTCGCTTCGCCGGATCGTCGTCTGGCGGCACTGGTCCGGCAACTGGAGGCGATCCCGCATCTCAAGCGGCTGCGCGTTCACACCCGCCTGCCGGTGGTGATCCCCGATCGTGTCGACGACGCGCTGCTCGAATGGCTCGGCGGCACCCGATTGCAGAAGGTGATGGTGCTGCATATCAACCATGCCCAGGAGATCGACGACGCGGTGGTCGCCGCCTGTGAGCGACTGAAGGCGGCCGGCGTCACCCTGCTCAACCAGAGCGTGCTGCTGCGCGGTGTGAACGACGACGTGGAAGCGCTGGCTGCACTATCGGAACGGCTGTTCGAGGCGGGCGTACTGCCCTATTACCTGCACGTACTCGATCCCGTATCGGGCGCCGCCCATTTCGACGTCTCCGACGCCGAGGCGCGCCAGTTGATCGAAGCGCTGCGCCAGCGTCTCGCCGGCTTCCTGATGCCACGCCTGGTGCGCGAGGTTCCCGGGGAGCGGAGCAAGACGCCGTTGTGATTGGGTACCATCTCTCCCGTTCGCCGTCGATCCTGCCGCTCAGGATAACGGCAGGTAGACGTGGACGCTCAGTCCACTGTCGACCGGTAGCGACGAGTCGTCGAGACGGATGTCCCCACCGAGCCTCTCAGCCAGTTCCTGAACGATCGACAGGCCCAGCCCCGACCCACTGGTCCGCTGTCCCGCCAGGCGCACGAATCGCTCGAAAACGCGCTCGCGCTCCGCGATCGGTATCCCCGGGCCACTGTCGGCGATCTCGATATGCAGGCAATCCCCGGTCTGCCACATCCGCAACCTCACCTCGCCGCCTTCGGGCGTGTAACGCAAGGCATTGTCGAGCAGATTGCGCAGCAGCACGTAGAGGCCGTTCTCGTAGCTGCGAATCTGGAGCGTACCGGGAATTTCCTGCGTGAAGCGGATGCCCCGCCGCTCGACCAGGGGCTGCATGTCCCGCTGCAGCTCACGCCCCAATCGGGTTAGATCCACGACCTGCCGATTCATACCCTCGCCGCTCTCGAGGCGGGATAGCGTCAGCAGTTGTTCGACGACGCGCGTCATGCGGTCGACCCCGTTGATGATGGAACGCGCGCCGCGCAAAGACCGCTCCTCGGCGCTATCGCACATCAGGTTCTGGGCATGCACCTTGATCGCCGCCAGGGGGGTACGCAGCTCATGCGCGGCATTGGCCGTGAAGCGGCGCTCCTTCTCCAGCGTCTCGGCCAGTCGCACGAACAATCCGTTGAGCGCTTCGACCATGCCCCGAATTTCGTCGGGTGCCTGGCTGCCGTCGATGGGCTCCAGGTAGCTCGGCCGGCGCGCCGTGATCTGGCGACTGACGCGCAACAGGGGGGAAAAGCCGCGCGCGATGACGAAAGGAATCAGCAGGGCAATCAGCAGAACACCGATCACCGGCGGCATCAAATTGCGCAACGCGATCTGCCAAGTCAACTCGTCGCGCACGTCGTCGCGCTGCGCGGCACTGGCCCAGACGCCATGAACCTCGTCATACAACGTGAATGTCCGCCAGTCGTGTTCCTCTCCTGCAGTCTGCGCATAGCCTGGTACGGGGATCAGCGTGTCCAGCACGCCCGGCGTCTTCATGCCCAACAGGGCGTGACCCTCGTCGTCCCAGATCTGAAACCCCAGTTTCTTCTCGTAGGGATGCCCCAGCGGAGTCGGCGCGTCGGTCGGGCTGTCGGGAACCATGACCGGCTCGATCTGCAGATCTTGAATCATCTGCTCGGGCGCACGCCCCTGTTCGCCGCGATACTCGAAGTAGAGCGCGACCATCGTCCGTGTGGTCTGCGCCAGCTCGGCGTCGAACAACTCGTTGATCTGATCGCGAGTGTCGTGATAGCTCCAGAGCGCTGCGACCGAGGTAATCAGCGTTACCGAAATCAGCAGAACGCGCCTGAGATAACGACGAATCGATATCAACCTGCCGCTCCCAGGCGATAACCGACGTTGCGCACCGTCGCCACCACCTCGGCGCCGAATTTTCGACGCAGATGATGGACGTGCACCTCGATTACGTTACTCTCGACCTCAGCATCCCAGCCGTAGAGCACCTCAACCAGTTGATCCCGGGAGAATACTTGCCCGGGGTGCGTCATCAGATAGGCCAGAAGATCATGCTCGCGGCGCCCCAGCGCCACGGCGACCCGGTCGAAGCGTATCTCGTGGGCGGCCGGGTCGAGCGACAGCCGACCACATGTCACCACGGGTGATGCACGCCCAGCGCTGCGCCGAACCAACGCTCTCAGACGGGCCAGAAGCTCGCCGTTGTCGAAAGGCTTGACGAGATAATCGTCGGCGCCGCTGTCGAGACCGCGAATACGGTCGACTACCTCGTCCCGCGCCGTCAGAACCAACACCGGGATCTGGCTTTGCCCCTCCCGCAACTGCCGGAGGATGTCGAAGCCATCGACGTCGGGCAATCCCAGATCCAGTATCAGTACATCGAACGTGGACCCCTTGAGCGCTTCGCAGACCCCGCGCCCCTCGGTCAGCCACTCGGGCACCATTTGTTCTCGTTGGAGCACGTCGACGACCCCCTCGCCAAGCAACGGATCGTCCTCAACCAGCATTACCCTCATGGCGTTCTCTCTCACGGTCGCCGTCTGTGGCGACACTCGGCTGTCTCAGTTCGGCTCTATCAATACAACGGCACCACGGCGTTGGTTCCCTCCACCTGACTTTCCACCGTCATGGGCCTGTTGGAAAATAAGCCATCCATCCGATAGCTGTGTGGCAATTCACTAAGCCGATTTTAAGAATAGGCTGTCATAGTGGCGATTCCGAACGGGACGAGCAAAGTCGACGCTTTGGAAACCAACAGGATTTCATCATGCTCGAACTACCCAAGCTGTCACTTGTCATCACCGTCCACGATGCCTTCCATCGCGTCGAGCATGTGGTAGCGGAAGCATCCAGCGCGCTTCGACATGCAGCCGGCCTGGAATTCGTTGTGATCGACGACGCCTCGGGCGAAAGCGGTCATGGTCGATTGGCACAACTGGCCGCCGCCGACAGCAGGGTCAAACTCTATCGCCAGCCCACGGCCACCGGCGCCGACGCCGCGTCGTGGCGAGCCGGCAATCTGGCGCGTGGCGAGTGGATCGCGACGCTTGCCGCCGATGGTCGAGACGACCCGCACGACATTCCCGACATGCTCTGCGAAGCGGAGCATCGGGGATTGACGCTGGTAGAGGGGATTCCGCTCGATCCTCGCTGCCGCTGGAAAAAAGCCCTCTTCCGCACCTTCAGAGGAGTCGGCATCGAACTCGCCGGCGGCGAGTGCTGCGGATTGCGCCTGGTCAAGCGGGATGCGCTGGTGGCGCTACCGTCCGTCGACAAACTGCTGCGATTTCTTCCACTGTTGATTCGCCGCCGTGGCGGCCAGACGGGCAGCTATCGTGTCAATCTCCGGGCGCCATCAGCCCACGCCTCTCCCTGGCGACTGTCCGCCAGATCGATTGGGAACGCCCGGGATTGGCTCGGCATGTGGTGGCTGTCCCGCCGTTGGCACTCGAGCCACACGCCAGCCAAACGCCGGGTACGGGTCTACGCTCGCTGACACGACGCGGCGGTACGTGCTCCAGGCTGTGTCTGGGAAGTCAGTGATCGCGACACTTTTCAGACACGCTTACCGATAGCGCCTGCCCCGATACTCCAGCCAGCCTCCCGCTCTATCGCCACCGGGGTCATGATGGGTCCAGTGGATTACGCCGCCTTGGGCGTTCCAGACATATTCTCCCCGAAACCGTAGCTGACCACCCGGTTCGAGGGACTCGATCCGTGGGGCCACGTCGATGTTGTGGGCAATCAACAGGGTCTGGCCCGTGTCGAGCGCGACGATGATTCTCTGGTGGCGACTCCCATCGAGATCGTCCGGAAGCACCCGCACAACCCGACCCGAGGCCTCGATCCAGAAAGCGCCTCTTCGTGTCTCGAAAGCGTGTTGCAGTCGCTCCTCGGCACTGCCGGATTCATGATCGCTGGCAGAATACGTCGACGATCGAGTCGCCTGCCCGTCTCCGAGCCATTCGGCGAGCGGGGCGACGAATGCCACCATCAGCAGACCGACGATTGCCCAACGGCCCGAGCGCGAGACGATTCCCTGGCGCATGTGCTGCCCTACCACCGTTGCGTGACATTCGATCCCCGCTGCCCACGAGCCAGGGCGAACGGTGCTTCATGACCGGCAGATGCGAAAAAGCGAGCCGAACCGGCTCGCCAGAGAATAGAACGTATCGATGTCGATGCCAAAATTGCGGGCAACATCACACAAAAAGAAGCCGGACCCAATTCAGGCCCGGCCTACGCTGTGCGCCCGTCCTGGGCTACTAGGTCAGAGTACGGAAGCGCGATGGAGTTCCTTGGTAATCCAAAAAAACTCGCGCAACTCCCGCCCTCTCGCTTAGTCGCCACTCTCGTCCAGCTCTTGGACGCCTCGTTTCCAAAGACCGATCAACAACCTCGGTGCCGCGCTCTCGTCCAGTTCCCACTCACGTTCGGGGCGTCCTGCCGTGACTTCCAGCGTCACCCGGAAGGAACGCCTGTCGGCTCCCGCGGGACCCGGCTCGCCAACGTGCCGATCGAGTTCGTCAAGCACGGCCTGAAGTCGTCGTCGTTGATAGTCGTTCAGCTCCCGACACTCGATCTTTCTCGGCGCCGATAGGCCGGGTGCTGCCACGAATCCCCCTTCGCGGGAGACGAAAATCACGCTCGCCGACTCGAGCCAGAGATCTTCACCGTTCATGAGAGAACGCCCACGTCGATCCAGGCCTGATTGACAGCCTGGGTGGCGTCGCTGTCGTTGCCGAAACGCTTGGCCGCGCAATCGACCGTCAAGCGAGCGAACTGGGCGAAATCGCCATCGCGTTGCAGGCGCGGATCGGTCAGCGCATCGAACCAGACGGGCCCCGCCTGCTCCCAGGCAAACCCGCCCAGGCTGGTAGCCGCCAGGTAGAATGCCCGATTGGGGATGCCCGAGTTGATGTGTACCCCGCCATTGTCCGATGACGTTCGCACGAAATCGTCCATATGCCCCGGCTGGGGATCCTTGCCCAGCACCGGGTCGTCGTAGGCGGTTCCCGGCTTGGCCATCGAGCGCAAGGCCCGCCCGTTGACCCGCTCGGTCAGCAGTCCCTCGCCGATCAGCCAGTCGGCCTCCTCGACGTCCTGCTCGAAGTGATGCTGCTTGACCATTGCACCGAAGACGTCCGCCAGCGACTCGTTCAGGGCGCCGGACTGATCGGCGTAAACGAGACCGGCCTCGCGTTCGATGACGCCATGGGTCAGCTCGTGGGCGACGACATCCAGCGCCGCGGTGAAACGGTTGAATAGCTCGCCGTCACCATCGCCGAACACCATCTGGGCGCCATTCCAGAAGGCGTTGTCATAATCCTCGCCGTAGTGAACCGTGCCCAGCAACGCCATCCCGTCGCCATCGATGGAATCACGCTCGAAGACCTGCCAGTAGAATAGATGCGTGGCACCCAGCCACTGATACGCCTCATCCACGGCGACATCCCCACTCTCCGGTGCACCTTCCTCGCGCACCAGATTGCCGGGAAGCGTCTGCTGGTTACCGGCGGAATAGATATATCGCGCGACCTGGCCCGGCCGGCCACTGTCCGCCGGGCGAGCCATGGGCGCGGAAGCATGGCGCAACCGGAACTGGGCATCGGCCTGTAGCGTCATCCGTGCGCATTGCTGAAGCCGTGTGTTGCCGTGAGACATGATGCGTTCGAGGACGTGAGGCGGCATGAAGCCCGCGAGGATCCTGGCACCGTGCATTTCGACCATGCGATTACCTCCTGTGCGGTGAAGCTCGAGGCTATCAGTGTGGTCCAATCCACCCCGGGTCTCCGCTGCGCCGATGTTCCTTTTTGTCAACGAGCGTCCGGACGGCCGGATTCGGCGCCAGCGACAGGCCGTAGACGCACCCCATGAGCCTGCGACGGACGAGCTTGCGCATCCAGACTGCACCCAAGCCACAGCCCCGCTGGCATAACGGACGAGCGATCACACGGCCATCATGACGTGAACTTAATGTTCGACGAGTATCAATCGCTCGCCGACAACGTATCCAGCTCGGAAACGGAGTAACCGAGCAGATAGAGCAAACCATCCAGCCCCAGGGTGGAAACCGACTGGCGTGCCTGACGACGAACCAGGGGCTTGGCGTGAAAGGCCACGCCGAGCCCCGCCACCGACAGCATCTCGAGGTCGTTGGCGCCATCGCCCACGGCAACGGTCTGGGCCAGATCCCATCCCTCACGCTCGGCGATCTGCCTGAGTATCATTGCCTTGCGTCCGGCATCGACGATCGGCTCCTGGACCTCACCGGTCACCTTGCCGTCGCGGATCACCAGCTCGTTGGCGTGGATCTCGTCGAACCCGAGGCGATTCTGCAGGTGACGAGCAAAATAGGTGAACCCGCCGGAGAGGATCGCGGTCCGGTAACCCAGGGGCTTGAGATAGCGCATCAGTCGCTCCAGCCCCGGCATCAGTGGCAGCGACTCGGCAATTTCAGCCAACACAGACTCGTCCAGGCCCTCGAGCTTGCTCATGCGTTCGCGAAAGCTCTGCTGGAAATCGAGTTTGCCACGCATGGCGCGCTCGGTCACGCTGGCAACTTCCTCGTAGACGCCGTGTCGGCGCGCCAGTTCGTCGATGACCTCCGCCTGGATCAGCGTCGAATCCATATCGAAGCAGATCAGTCGACGATGTCGACGCCATGCATTCGATGGCTGCAACGCCACGTCGACCTCGAAGCGCTCGCTCAGCGCCAGTATCTTGTCGCGCAGTGACACGGAATCGGCTACCGCACCGCTGAGCCGCCACTCCAGGCATGCACCGGCGCCGGCCGACGAAGCATCCGTGCCGAGCCCGATCGCGGCGGACAACCGCTTCACGCGTTCGATGATCAGCCCCTGCTCGGCCGTCAGCGCGCCGACTTCCGCCATCACCTCCGCGGATAGCGTGGGTGCCATCAGGGTCAGTACCCAGCGGGAATCCTTGGCCACGTCCGCCCACAGCGCTTCGCTTTCGGCGGGCACCTTCTCGACCCGGCAGTCCAGCCCGAACACGTCGCCAGCCGTCGGCAACATGGCCCCGAGGTCGTCGGCGGTTTCGACCAGCGCCTCCAGCGTCACTTCCCCGAAGGCGACGTGCTGGCTCAAGTCCAGCAGGCGGCAGTTGGCACTGACCAGTGCCGTACCCAGTGCAGCCGTCTGACCAGGCCGCGCGGGACCGGTGGCTCGCACCACAAAACGTTGTGACATCTTTTCCCCACGAGGCGCCCGAGGCGCCCTGTCTTTATTAGATTCAACCGACCATCAGCCATGGCAGAGGCATACTGTCGACTCTCGTCGCTGGTGACACCACTCAACGGTAACAGCCCTCAAAACTCGACCTCGAGCCGATCCACTTTCTGGAATCCACGAGCCAGCTTGCTGCCTCGACGGCCGCGCTCGCCGGCATAGTAGTCGAGATCGGCCGCTTTCAGCGTCTGCTTGCGCCTTCCGGCATGTACGATCAGCGCCGCGCCTTCTGGCAGCATCACCAGATCGCGAACGAACTCCTCGCGATTGGCGGCACGCTGGCCGGGAATCGAGATCATCTTGTTACCCTTGCCTTTGGCCATCTCCGGTAACTGGGACAAACCGAACACCAACAGCCGCCCTTCGTTGGACACCACGGCCACCCGAACGTTGTCTGCCGCCGGAATCGCTTGCGGTGGCATCACGTTGCAGCCGGTGGGCACCGACAACACGGCCTTGCCCGCCTTGTTCTTGCCGAGCAGATCCTCGAGCTTGACCACGAAGCCGTAGCCCGCATCGGAGGCCAGCAGATAACGCGCGCTGGGGACATCGAGCATCAGCCCGACCATGGACGACCCCGCCGGCGGATTGATTCGCCCGGTCACCGGCTCGCCCTGCCCCCGCGCCGAAGGCAGATTGTGCGCGGAGAGGGTGTAACTGCGGCCGCTGTCATCGAGCAGCACCAGTGGCTGATTGGTCTTGCCGCGGGCGGCGAGGTGGAACTTGTCGCCCGCCTTGTAGGAGAGCCCGGCAGGATCGATATCGTGACCGCGTGCGGCCCGGATCCAGCCTTTCTCGGACAACACCACGGTAACCGGGTCGGCGCCGACCAGCTCGACCTCGGAGAGCGCCTTCGCCTCGGCACGTTCGACCAGCGGCGAGCGGCGGGCATCGCCGTAGGCTTCGGCTGCCTCGCGCAGCTCCTTCTCGATCAAGTCAGTCATTGCCATCCCGCTGCCCAGCAGCTTCTTCAGCCGCTTGCGCTCGGCCTCGAGTTCATCCTGCTCGCCGCGGATCTTCATCTCCTCGAGCTTGGCGAGATGGCGCAGGCGCAGCTCCAGAATCGCCTCGGCCTGGCGATCGCTGATGCCGAAGGCGTTCATCAGCGCCGGCTTGGGCTCGTCCTCCTCGCGGATGATGCGAATCACTTCATCGATATTGAGATAGGCGACCAGCAGACCCTCGAGGATATGCAGGCGATCCTCGACCTTGCCGAGGCGATGCTCCAGACGCCGGCGTACCGTGGTACGCCGGAATACCAGCCATTCACCGAGCATCTCGTTCAGCGGCATCACCCGTGGCCGGCCGTCGAGCGCGATCACGTTGAGATTGACGCGAATGTTCTTCTCGAGATCGGTGGTGGCGAACAGGTGCGCCATCAGCCCCTCGACATCGATGCGGTTGGAACGCGGCTCGATCACCAGCCGGGTCGGCGTCTCGTGGGTCGACTCGTCGCGCAGATCCGCCACCATCGGCAGTTTCTTGGCCTGCATCTGGGCGGCGATCTGCTCCAGCACCTTGGCTCCGCTGACCTGATACGGCACCGCGGTGATCACGATATTGCCGTCTTCGCGCTCATAGCGGGCACGCAGCTTGACCGAGCCGCGACCGGTTTCGTAGAGCTTGCGCAGATCGCTGGCCTGCGAAATGATCTCGGCATCCGTCGGGAAGTCCGGTGCCGGCAGATACGCCATCAGATCCGCGACGCTGGCCTCGGGCTGGCGCAACAGATGGCAGGTCGCCTCGACCACCTCCACCACATTGTGGGGCGGGATATCGGTGGCCATGCCGACAGCGATGCCGGTACCACCGTTGAGCAGCACATGGGGAAGTCGCGACGGCAGCACCGCCGGCTCGTTCATGGTGCCATCGAAATTGGGCGTCCAGTCGACGGTGCCCTGGCCCAGCTCCGCCAGCAGCGTCTCGGAGAAGCGCGACAGCCGCGCTTCGGTATAGCGCATGGCGGCGAACGACTTGGGATCGTCCGGGCTACCCCAGTTGCCCTGGCCGTCGACCAGCGGGTAACGGTAGCTGAACGGCTGCGCCATCAGCACCATCGCCTCGTAGCAGGCGCTGTCGCCATGAGGGTGGAACTTGCCCAGCACGTCGCCGACGGTGCGCGCCGACTTCTTGTACTTGGCATTGGCGTTCAGCGACAGCTCGCGCATGGCGTAGACGATACGCCGCTGCACCGGTTTCATGCCGTCGCCGATATGCGGCAACGCCCGGTCGAGAATTACGTACATCGAGTAATCGAGATACGCCTTCTCGGTGTACTCCTTGAGCGAAAGGCGCTCGACGTCGCCCTCCGCCACCTGGATATCCATGGTCATTTCAAACCTCGATGTCGGCCATGTTGCCGTAATCTTCCAGCCAGCTCTTTCTGTCGCTCGCTCGCTTGCGAGCCAGCAGCATGTCCATCATCTCCAGCGTGCCGTCGTTGAGTTCCCGGGTGAGCTGGACCAACCGCCGGGTGTCGACGGCCATGGTGGTTTCGCGCAGCTGTAGCGGGCTCATTTCACCCAGGCCCTTGAAGCGCTGCACGTTGGGTGTGCCCCGCTTGCCTTCCAGACGCTTGAGCGTCGCCGCCTTCTCGCTCTCGTCCAGGGCGTAGAAGACCTCCTTGCCCAGATCGATACGGTAGAGCGGCGGCATGGCGACGAAGACGTGGCCGGCATCGACCAGTGCCGGGAAGTGGCGCACGAACAGCGCGCACAGCAGCGTGGCGATGTGGAGGCCATCGGAGTCGGCGTCGGCGAGAATGCAGACCTTGTGGTAGCGCAGCTTGGCAAGATCGTCACTGCCCGGATCGAGCCCGATAGCCACGGCGATGTCGTGAACTTCCTGCGAGCTGTAGATATCGGCGGATTCCACTTCCCAGGTGTTGAGGATCTTGCCGCGCAGCGGCAGGATCGCCTGGGTCTCGCGGTTGCGTGCCTGCTTGGCGCTGCCACCGGCGGAGTCCCCTTCGACCAAAAACAGCTCGCTCGAGACCGGATCCTGCCCGGAGCAATCGGCCAGCTTGCCCGGCAGTGCCGGTCCCGATGTAATTTTCTTGCGTGCCACCTTCTTGGCACTCTTCTGGCGTCGCTGGGCAGCGTTGATTACCAGCTCGGCCAGTTGTTCGGCCTGGTCGACATGGTGGTTGAGCCACAGCGAGAAGGCGTCCTTGACCACGCCGGAGACGAAGCCCGCCACCGTGCGCGACGACAGCCGCTCCTTGGTCTGACCGGCGAATTGCGGATCGAGCATCTTGATCGAGAGCACGAATGACACCCGCTCCCAAAGATCTTCCGGCGTCAGCTTGATGCCGCGTGGCAACAAGCTCCGATACTCGCAGAACTCCCGCACCGCCTCGAGCAGGCCGCTGCGAAAGCCGTTGACGTGGGTGCCACCGAGCGGCGTCGGGATCAGGTTGACGTAGGACTCCAGCACCGGCTCGCCGCCCTCCGGCAGCCATTGGATCGCCCAGTCGACACCCTGCTCGTCGTCCTCGAAATGGCCGGTGAACGGCGATGCCGGCAACACCTCGAAACCGTCCACCGCCTGCGCCAGATAGTCGCGCAGACCGTCTTCGTACTGCCAGACGCTCTCGGCACCGTCGGACTCCTTGAGCACCACCTTGAGGCCGGGGCAGAGCACGGCCTTGGCGCGCAGCAAGTGCTTCAGCTTCGGCAGCGAGAGTCTGGGGCTGTCGAAGTACTCCACTTCCGGCCAGAAGCGCACCACAGTCCCAGTGGCGCGTTTGGCGCAACTGCCGATGATCGATAGCTCCTCGACCTTCTCGCCCTTCTCGAAGGCGATCCCGTAGCGATTGCCATCGCGACACACCTCGACCTCGAGACGGGTCGACAGCGCATTGACCACCGAGACGCCAACCCCGTGCAACCCTCCGGAAAATCGATAACTCGACTGGGAGAACTTGCCGCCAGCATGCAACCGCGTCAGGATCAGTTCCACCCCGGTCACGCCGTGCTCGGGATGCACATCGATCGGCATGCCCCGCCCGTCGTCGGAGACCTCGATCCCGCCATCCTCCAGCAGGACGACGCGAATCTCGCGAGCATGCCCCGCAAGCGCCTCATCGACACTATTGTCGATGACTTCCTGCACCAGGTGATTGGGACGGGAGGTGTCGGTATACATACCCGGTCGTTTGCGGACCGGGTCGAGGCCGGAGAGTACCTCGATGGAGCTAGCACTGTATTGCGTCATGCAGGGTCTCGCCGTGTTTACTGGGTCAAAGTTCACAGAATCAGCGTCGCGACGATCATACACGACTGGTCAAATGTCCAGTATCGGTTTCGCCGCTCGCCGTCGGCTGGAGAGGGTCACGACACCGAGAACGATGTCGGAACCCGCCAGCCACCGTGGGCGAACAGTGCCGGCAGATATTCGTGCAGGACATCGAACCCGTGATCGCCACCGGGGTGGATCAGCGTGCGACTGCCGGCATAGGCGCGCAACGCGTCGCGACAATCCAGCGTCTCATCGTCACTACCGAGCAGCAGCAGATAGCGCGTGGGGTGCACGATGCGTTCCCACTGCAGCGCGGTCAATTGATCGAAATAGCTATTGTCGATCGTGAAACACTCTCCCGAGGCGTCGTTGACCAACGTCTGCCCCAAGTAGTCGCCGACGAAACGAGCGGGCTGAACCGCCGGGTTGATCAGCACGGCACGAAGGCCGTAGCGCTCCGCCAGCAGCGTGGCCAGGAAGCCGCCCATGGAACTGCCGACCAGTAGCGTGTCCTCGCACCCCAGGACCTCGAGGGCCGCCTCGGCCTGCTGCAGAGCCAGATCCGGGCGATGCGACAGGTCCGGCGTCAGGCAGGCGAGACGACGTTCCTCGTGGCGCGCCAACGCCCCGCAGGCCGCCTTGACCAGCCTGGCCTTGGGCGAGGCGCTGCTGCTGTTGAAACCGTGCAGGTAGAGCAGCGCCCTGGCGGGTTGCACGGCCGGTGTCGAGCCGGCTAACACGGGCCGCTCCCGAGCTTCCGCTCCATCACCGGGATGTCTGCCCTCTCCAGGTCGCCTCGATCAGCCCGCGACTGGAGTCGTCGAGCGTATCCAGACCTGTCTGCGTGGCGATGATCTCCTCGGTCTCGGTGGCGATCTTCTTGCCCAGCTCGACACCCCACTGGTCGAACGAATCGATATCCCAGATCACGCCCTGCACGAATACCTTGTGCTCGTAGAGGGCGATCAGGGCCCCCAGGGTGGCCGGATTGAGGCTGTCGAACATCAACGTGGAGGAGGGCTGGTTGCCACGATAACGTTTGTAGCTTGGCGGCGTGCTCTCGGACTTCACGGCATCGTCGCCCAGCATCAGCACACGGGATTGCGCGAAGCAGTTGGCCAGTGCCAGCCGATGCTGGGCCATCAGGTCGCCGCGAAAGCGCTCGTCCTCGACGTCATTGTAGCGGTTGACCGGCGCGATGAAATCGCACGCCACCGGCTGAGTGCCCTGGTGCAGCAACTGGTAGAACGCGTGCTGGCCATTGGGTCCGATCTCGCCCCAGATCACCGGGCACGTGGAGTAGTCGACCACCGCGTCACCGTTGGTTACCGACTTGCCGTTGGACTCCATCTCCAGTTGCTGGAAATATCCCGGCAGGTGCTTGAGACGGCCATCGTAGGGCAATACCGCGTGCGAGCGGATATCCAGGAAATTGACGTTCCAGATGCCGATCAATCCCAGCTGTACCGGCAGATTCTCCGCCAGGTCGGCGGTGCGGAAATGCTCGTCCATGGCATGGGCCCCCGCCAGTAGCTGGCGGAAGTTATCCATGCCGACACGGATGGCGATCGGCAGTCCGATGGCGCTCCACAGCGAATAGCGGCCGCCCACCCAGTCCCAGAACAACAGCTGATTGGCGGGATCGATGCCCCACTCGGTCATCTTCTCGGGCTTGGTGGAGACGCCGACGAAGTGGAAGCGCTTGATCAGCGCCTCGTCGCCGCCCAGGCGCGTCGCGATCCAGTCCAGCGCGGTGGAGGCGTTGGAGAGCGTGTCGATGGTACCAAAAGACTTGGACGACAGGATGAACAGGGTCGTCTCGGGGTTGAGCCAGCTCAGGAAATCCGCCAACTGAGAGCCGTCCATGGTCGAGGCGAAGTGCGTCGACACCTCGAACACATCGTCGGGCTCGAAATCGGTCAGCGCCGAAGTCACCATCAGTGGCCCCAGATCCGAACCGCCGACACCGAGATTGACCACGTCGGTGATCGGCTTGCCGGTGGCGCCGCGCCACTGCCCGTTCAGCAGCTTGTTGACCAGCGTTTCCATCTTGTCGAGCGTGGCGTGAACCTCTCCGACCACGTCGACGCCTTCGACCTCGAGCTGGGCATCTCGCGGCAGGCGCAATGCCGTGTGCAGTGCGGGCCGATCCTCGGTCCGGTTGACTCGTTCGCCCGACAGCAGGCGCTGAATCGCATCCGGCACGCCGGCATCCCGCGCCAACGAGAGCAACCCTTCTCGCACTTCCGTCGTCCAGCGCTGCTTGGAAAGATCCATCTGGATACCGGCGGCTTCCAGATAGAACGTCTCGAAGCGCGGCGACTGCTGGAACAGGGTCTTCAGATGAATATCCCGCATGCCATCTTCGAGCTGCTGCTCGAGCGCTTTCCATGCCTGGGTTTCACGAATCGACATCTATGGCTCTCCTTGTCACGTGCAGCGAAGAGACGCAAAACGTACACTATGGCCGCAGCGGGCATATCACAGGCGCCTCGCTCGCTTCACGCTCTCCCAATTAAGAACATCTTCCGGCAATGACTGACGCATCTTACCGTGACGCCATCTTTTCGACACCCCTCGATCGCGTGGCGAGCTTTTCGTTCGACGAGCGGGTCGTGGCCTGCTTTCCCGATATGGTCCGGCGCTCGATCCCCGGTTACGGCCAGATTCTCGGCATGTTCGGCGTCATCGCCGAGCGCCACCTGCGCCACGCTGCCCACGTCTACGACCTGGGCTGTTCGCTGGGCGCGGTGGGCCTGGCCCTGGCCGGACGACTGCCCGCCGAGGCCTTCGAACTGACCGGCGTCGATCTCTCCCTGACGATGATCGGCCGCGCTCGGGAGATCGCCGCCGCCGAGAGCCCCGACCATCGGATGCAGTTCGTCGAGGGCGATATCCGCCACCTGGACTACCGGGCCAGCGGCATGATCGTGCTCAACTTCACGCTGCAGTTCCTGCCGCCGGCAGACCGCGACGCGGTGATCGACAAGCTGTTCGCGGCGCTGGAGCCCGGTGGCATCCTGGTGCTGTCCGAGAAGATCGTCGCGGAAGACGAACAGGAGAACGCCTGGCTGGTGGAGCGCTACCACGATTTCAAGCGCGCCAACGGCTACAGCGAGATGGAGATCAGCCAGAAGCGCACGGCCCTGGAGAACGTGCTGGTGCCGGATACGCTGGCCGCGCACCACGCGCGTCTTACCCAGGCCGGATTCTCGCGGGTGACGACCTGGTTCCAGTATCTCAACTTCGCCTCTCTCGTCGCTTTCAAGGACAAGGACGCGCTCATCGGGGCGAAGGCGGCCACCCAGGATGCCTGACACGCCCTCCGACACCCTCGCGCAGGCCGAACGCCGGCTCTATCTCGCCTTTCTCGAGCAGGGCCTGACCGACTGGCTGGCGCAGCTTCCCGGACAACTGGCGCGTGGACTCGATCGGCGCCGCCACGGCGACCTGCCGGCGTGGGAGAAGGCCGTGGCCAAGTTGCCCGTACTCCCGGCGACCCGCGCCGTCGACCTGACCAGCGACACCGTTACGGTGGATGTCGATCTGAGCGATGCCGATCGCCGCCGCTGCGAGAACCTGCTGCGCATTCTGATGCCGTGGCGCAAGGGGCCCTACCGGCTCGGCGATATCGGGATCGATACCGAATGGCGGTCGGACTGGAAATGGCAGCGCGTCGCGCCGCACCTCTCGCCGCTCGCCGGAAGGCGAGTACTCGACGTCGGTGGCGGCAACGGCTATCACGCTTGGCGCATGGCCGGGGCCGGGGCCGCCTTCGTGCTGGTGATCGACCCCTCCCCGCGTTTCCACTACCAGTTCCACGCCGTGCGGCACTTCGTGGGCGATGCAGATGACTACCGCGCCCATTTCCTGCCGGTCGGCATCGAGGACGTACCGGAAAATCTCGCCGCTTTCGATACCGTGTTTTCGATGGGCGTGCTCTATCACCGCGCCTCGCCGCTGGATCACCTGCGCCAGTTGAAGGACGCCCTGGCACCCGGCGGCGAGCTGGTGCTGGAAACACTGGTTGTCGAGGGCGACGAGCGTACCGTCTTCATGCCCGGCGAACGCTACGCCAGCATGCCAAACGTTTACTTCCTGCCCTCATCACGCGCACTGGCGCACTGGCTCGATCGCAGCGGCTTCGAAGCCATTCGCTGCGTCGACGAAACAGTCACCCGCCTCGACGAGCAGCGCTCGACGGCGTGGATGACCTTTCATTCGCTGGCCAATTTTCTGGACCCGGACGACCGTGCGAAGACGGTCGAGGGTTATCCCGCTCCCCGAAGGGCGACGCTGATCGCCCGCAAGCCGGGATAACGAAACGGCCAGCCGGCGGCCGCCCCTCGCCGTCAGGGATCTTCGCGAGCGCGACCCGCCGATGGGCCGCGCTTTCTGTCTATGGTGCCGGCGACTCTCTGTCCGCCAACGCCTCGCGTCGAATCCGCCAATCCTCCAGACCGATGCGAGCCCGGGCGCGACGCGCCTGCTCGCGCAGTTCGACGGAAGGAGTGGTCTCGGCATGCAGTAAGGCCTCCGACCAACGATAGTAGGTCGGGTCAGCGAAATTCGTTACCGCACCCGCCCTGCTCACCATGACGCCTTCACCGCCATCCTGGTCGTTGAAGGTCAACGCCGCGGGCGACGACACCGGTTGATAGAGATCACGTCCAACCCAAGGTACTTGTACCTGCGAAAGCGAGTGCGCCCAAAGCGTGGGAAAGATATCGCGATGACTGGTCCAGTCGTCGGACTGCGCCTCGTCGTCCTTGCGATACGTCGGCGGAATCCACATCAGGATCGGCACGCCGAACTGATCGAACAGGTCCTGGGCATCGGGATAGCTCATCAACGAGCGCGTATTGTGATCGCCACTGGCCGCGAACAGCGTGTGGTCCATGAGGCCCGCCGTCTCGAGATCGTCGAGGAATCCGCCCATGCTGTCATTGGCATACTGGTAGGTTTCGAGAATCGATGCGCCCAGCTCCGGCGACGACGCCAACGCGTCGCCGAGACGCGAGACATCCAGCGGCCCGGGTGCGTAATCCTCGGGGATTTCATAGGGCGGATGGTTGGTGATCGACAGCATCACCAATAGCAGCTTCTCGTCCTTGGCATCGGCCTCTTTCAGCAACACCTCGCCGTAGCGGAACATCCACTCGTCGAAGAGCCCCCAGGTGCTGCCCTTCGCTTCGGGAAACCTCTCCTTGATGGCACTCTCGCCAAGCACCTCATCGAACCCCTGACGCTTGAGCGCCTCATCCAGATCGCGCCAATGCGCTGACCCGGAGGTCAAAAACACGGTGCGGTAGCCCTCGCGCTCGTAGGGTGCCACCGCCGAGGTAGAGTACTGCCGGTAACCGTAGCGGCCCTGGGTCAAAGGCGTGATGGGAGTATCGAAGAGCAATCCTTCCAGACTGGGATGCGTGCCATTCCCCGAAGAGAGTGCGTGAGGGAAATAATCGGCTTTCCTTTCCAGCCAGGGTCGCAGCCGACCCAGTAGGTCGTTGTTTTCAGGATCATCGAAGCCTAACGGAGGGCGCCCCCAACTCTCCATCAGGCTGACAACGACATGCGGCGGCCGACGTTTCGCAGCGGGGACGGCCGGCGTCTTCTCGACCATATGAGCGGCTACCGCCTGAGGAGTGTCGACCCCGCTCCAACCCAGCGCCTCGGCCGCTTCCATCGGCGTGGCGAACCCGTAACGCTCCAGTCCCGAGAGCGGATCGTCATCGATCTGACTAGCCTCACGCTCACCCCAGGCCAGATAGAATGCCTGCGGACCACTGGGGACCAGATCATTGATGAAAGCACTCGACGATACCGCCATGTGCATCTCGCGCAGCGGGAACTCGCCCAGGCTGCCTCGCCCCAGGCCAATCAGCGCGACGAGGGAAACGACGGCGAGGATACCCGCCCGACGCCAGCCGAGCCGGCGCCGCTGGCGTCGGTGGCCACGGCGCATCAACACGATCTGGGTCCCCGTCATGCCGATCAGCACTACCAGCAGAGGCAAGACCGGATAATCGCTCCAGACAGTCTGCAATACGGCCCTCGTGTCGTCTTCGAACAAGCCGAAGATCAGAGAGTTGATCGGCCCTTGGTAAAAGCTGAAATAGAAGTGGTTGATCAACGCCAGCAGGTTGACGAGCACCATAATCGCAATGGCCCAGACCAGCCACAGACGCAGCCATGTGGCAATGACGATGCGTGGCAGCGGCAGCAGCGCCGTCGCTACCAGCAGCCAAGGACCGAGCAGCGTTGCCATCGTCTTGGCGTCGAAACGCATCCCCAGCCAGAACGCATTGGCAAGCTCGCCGGTCGGCACATCCAGCGACGGTGGCGCCTCGAGTTGCCACAGTGCCAGACGCATCAAGGCCAGCGTCACTACCCCGATGAGGCCCAAACGCCACACCTGCCGGTTCATCTCGCACCAGTGCTGCCAGCGCATTCTCGTCGTGGAATCGTTCTGCATATGTCGTCTCGACCTGGTCGGGCGGCACACTATACCGGCCTCGGATAGCCCTGACGATCAATGACCAGCCTGGGGATTGGGGTTAAACCTCGGAAACGACGACGCGCGGCCAGAGCCGCGCGTCGTGAACCATTCCCGCCCTGCCCCCCTCAAGGGCAGGGTCCACTCTGGGTGTTGGCCTGGGTGATATTGCTCTTGGGGGGTACGCTGCAGATTAGCCAGACGTTACCGCCGATGATCGACCCCTTGCCGACCGTGATGCGCCCCAGAATGGTCGCGCCGGCGTAGATGACCACGTCGTCCTCGACGATGGGGTGGCGCGGCAGGCCCTTCTCAAGGTGCCCTTTCTCGTCCGCCGGAAAACGCTTGGCACCCAGCGTGACCGCCTGATAGAGGCGTACGCGATTGCCGATGATCGCCGTTTCGCCGATCACCACGCCGGTGCCGTGATCGATGAAGAACCCTTCGCCGATCTGCGCGCCGGGATGAATGTCGATACCGGTATCGGAATGGGCCAGCTCGGCGATGATCCGCGCCACCAGTCCGGCCCCCGCCTGGTAGAAATAGTGAGCAATGCGATGGTAGATCACGGCATGAACGCCGGGATAGCAGAGCAGGACTTCATCGACGCTGCGCGCCGCCGGATCGCCGTAGAAAGCCGCCATGACATCGTCGTCGAGACGTCGACGCAGGCTCGGCAGGCTATCCGCGAAACCCTGGATGATCCGCGTCGCCGTGGCCGTGTGCTCGGCACCCTTGTCACCGCCGAGCCGCGCCATGTAACGCAGTTCCAGCAGGACTTCCTCGTGTAGCGCGTTGAGCGCGCGGTCCAGGGTGTGACCGACGTAGAAGTCCTCGCTCTCCTTGCGCAGATCGGAAGGCCCCAGACGCATGGGGAAGATGGCCCCGCTCAGGAATTCCAGCGTCTCGCGGATGCGATGACGCGACGGCAACTCACGGCAACCCTTCTCTTTCTCCCGACCGTTTTGGGCGCGCCACTGCTCGCGCGTGGCGCGGAGCTGGGACACGATGCCATCGAGCTGCCAGTTGACGTGCTGCATGAAGATTTCCTTTCAATCGCGGACGCAAGCGTCGGGCCGGAGCGACATGATACACCCGGGGGCGCCTAGGCCAAATGTCGCCGGACGCCGCCTCGCGAAGCGATCCCTGCCTTTTGCCAAGCCTTGTCGCTCGCCTAGCGCTCTTGATGCGTCTCGCGCGTGATCCCTGCAAACAACTCACTCATATCCTTCGCCTCCCAGTGCGGAAAGTGCTTTCGAATCAGCGCGTTGAATTCGATCTCGAACGCCTGCCAGTCGACGACGCCATCGGTCTCGTCGGCCGCCCCTTCGACGGCACCGCGAATTAGCCCGGCTCCGACAGTGATATTGGTCAGCCGGTCGATCACCACGAAGCTCCCGGTTCCCGGGCTCTTGCGGTAGTCGTCCAGCGGCACGCTAACCGTCAGCTCGATCTGGCAGCGACCGATGGCGTTGAGCGCTA
>NZ_VTPX01000024.1 GCF_008298015.1 Salinicola corii
ATGAGTTGCCTGCATCAACATGATGGCAGCTCTCTCTTCGGCGCAGAGATGGTGATAGCAATGAGTCATGACAACACCTTAGCTAACAGTTCGGGTGTTGCACTTGGTTATCGAGACCGCCCACCCTGACGACCCCGCTATAGGTCTCGATTGTTTTAGGACGCAAGAACCGATAGGTTGCATATAAACTCAGCAGCTCCATAAAAGAGACATCATTCATTGTCAACTTCCCTTGTACCGTTTTCTTCCAGCGTCAAAAGCCGGTTGTTGTTCGGCTTTCTTTTCGTTAGCAGCGCTGATTTCTTTATCAAGTACCCTTGCAACCGGCTCTGCTTGTTCGGACCATCAACCAGCACTTGATGAATGTTCTTGTTGTCGTCTCGGATATGGTGCCCTAGCTTCTGGAAACGTGTCTGCACAGACTTCCAGCGTTCTCCGTCACCCAGCACCTTGGCGCTGTAACGTTTGAAGATGCCTGGGCTCACCAGGAAATAGGTTCCATCCACGACATGAACTTGGGCCTTCGTGTCGTTGATGATGATGGAATGGTCTTCAATGCCCGTTTGTAGCCATTGCCAGAACATTGCGCCCAAATCTGACGCATTACCTGGATCCCCTGGTTCGCAGATCGTTTCCGAAACTTTATTTATATCAGATACTTTTGATGCATCGTTGTTGCGAATTGTTAACCTGCTATCAGACTCATCTCCAGATGCCTGCTCTTTATGGGTATCTGGCAACAGTTCCAGCAAAGCGCTATCCAAGTCATCTGGCAGCGATGTCTCCCGCTCTATCTGACCGCTCGGCAAAGTGGCTGGCCCAGGGTCCGTTGAAGCGGTTTCTTCTCCCCCAGGCTGGCTTTCAGGTTGTTCGGGCTCTTTCTTTCCCGCTGGCGCTGGCTCGCTGTCCCCCGCCCCATGCGGTGATACCTGTCCTTCAAAAGCATCAGGACGCTCATCAGTTCCCCAGATCAACGTGGGCGAGACCTTGATCATGTTCAGCGTCTTCTGCCAATCGCTGTCCGTAATCTCGCACTTCCAAACCGATTTCCCTTCGCTCACTTGCTCAATGATTCCATGAGCCTGGAGTTCTCCATAAAGTCGATCCAGGTCAGCCGGTATGCTTTTGATGCCTTGAGCGTAAAGATGGGCTTTCAGTTCGTGGATCGCTCGCGGGGAAACTAGCCAAAGGGCCTCACCCGTCAGCCAGGCTTGGCCCCCCTTCTGGTTCAGGGTGAATTGTTCTCTCACTAAATACCGCAATCCCTCTGCCAGCTTGCGCTGTATCGATTCAACGGGGGCGGTCAGCGCCTGTACCGGGTCGCCCCCTAGTGCCTTGGCGACACTTGCACGGTCGGCCTGGTGAATGAGTTCGGCGATGATGCCGCCGCGTTCGGTATGCCCTGAGATGGTGTACATAAATAGGGAAAAGAGCTTGGGTTGCGTCATGAGCCAATCCATGACGTTGGCACCGAGGACTTGCTGACAAAGAACAGGATTCACAGCGCTATGTAGATGGTACTCCCGCCCCTTCCGATACCTGACCCGGTACGGAACGGGAATCGGGCCGTGCCACACATGCCATTCTCTACCGTCCTCCAGGCTGACTTTGACGTCGACAAGAACTTTGGCCACATCATGCATCAGAGCACCGCAGACGATCGCGGCACTCCAGAGCTCGCCCGCGGAGCTTTGATCTTCGGGCCTAGCCCCAGGAGGTAATAGGTGTTGCTGTCTCAACCGGAGCCCATAGCACGCCATCTCCAGAGCGTGATCGAGCATTCCGCCGGCATAGGCGTGGTGATGTGATTCCGATGCTGGGAGCAGCTGTACCAGTTCGGCATACCGGCAGATCGGTGCGAGCAGATACTCGTCGAAAACACTGTGTGTCAAGGATGTCGTGTCCCAGAGCATCTTGACCATCTGCTGGCGACGCGGAGTATCGAGCAGCGCCTTTCCGGTGTGAGGCTTCGTAAAGCCTTCCGACTGCTCTGTTTTCTGGCTGGCTCGCGGGAAAATGCGTCGTAGCATTTGCGGTTCCTGTCGTGTTGCGCAAGACGACAGATGTGACAGGGTCTACAGGCTTGGTGAAGGAAAAATGTTAATCTGGTTTGGCGGGGTTTCTACTCAGACAGCTTCTACCATCTGTCTGAGCGCGGGGTCGGAACAATCCGATCTGAAACGCCAGCCTGCGAAACGCGGCCAACCATAAAACCTGGAATATTAGATTATGATCTCAGCACATTGAGTCGCTCGTCTGAGAATGTTATGTTATAACATAATTAGCATCGTTTAGAACAGTAAACGTTGATCTGCATGCTATTAGAACGAGATTTCATAACATCTGGAGCTTCATTTCATGCTATTGCTTCGCCGTCTCATGTCCTGGCTCGTTTCCCTCTTCCTTCTCTCTTTCGTCTGCATCGGTACCGCCCAGGCC
The DNA here is from genome assembly GCF_008298015.1 of Salinicola corii. GTDB lineage: Bacteria > Pseudomonadota > Gammaproteobacteria > Pseudomonadales > Halomonadaceae > Salinicola > Salinicola corii. The sequence continues at coordinate 2,440 of NZ_VTPX01000024.1, forward strand.
GCTATTCACGCCGTGGCTGCCGAGAGCAGCTATGGCAGCATGGTCAAGTCGATAGGAGGCGATCATGTCGACGTCGTCTCGCTACTGGACAGTCCCGATGTCAATCCACACGCTTTCCGGGCCGATCCGAAGATCGCCAGAGATCTGGAACAGGCCGAGCTAATCGTGCTCAACGGCTTGGGATTCGATGGCTGGATAGAGCCGCTGCTCAAGAGCACCGACGGTGACGAGCGCCAGATCGTCCGCGCCAGCGACGCCGGGAGCCACATGATCATGGCGGACGACAACCCACATCTGTTCTACTCCCCGCAGATCATGCTGGCCACCGCGAGCCGCGTGGCGAGCGCGCTGGAGACGATCGATCCGGACCACGCCGACGACTATCGCGCCAACCTGGCGTCCTTCCAGCAGTCGCTGCTGCCGATCTATGGCGCCGTCCAGCAGTTGATCGCCGATCACCCCAACCTGAGCATCACCGCCACGGTACCGGTCTACAGCTACATGATCGAACTGCTCGGCTACGAAAACCGCTATCACGACATCCAGTTCGCCTCGATGGATAACCACCAGCCCAGCGCCCAGCAGGTCGCGACGTTCACGGATGCATTGAAGCAGCACCAGGTCGACCTGTTGATCTACAACCTGCAGGTCAACAACCGACTGACCCAGAGCCAGGTCAGCACGGCCAAGGAAGCGGGTATTCCAACCGTCGGGGTCAGTGCCATTCCGCTGCACGGCGAGGATTACGCCCAATGGCAGATCACGCAGCTCAAGGCCATCGGCAAAGCGCTGGACGAAGCCGGGTCGAACGCGAACCATGGCTGATGAGCCGCTGATTCGAGCCCAACGGATCGCCGCCGGCAAAGGCGCGGCCAGCGTATTCGAAGCGCTCTCGTTCGATATCGCGCCAGGCAGCTTTACCGCACTGGTCGGCCCCAACGGCGCCGGCAAGACCAGCTTGTTCGAGACGCTGCTCGGGCTGGTGCCGCTGCGCGCTGGCAAGCTCACGGTGATGGGCGGGCGTCCCCGGCGTGCCAGACGCTACGTGGCCTACGTGCCGCAAGCCTCGAAGCTGCTGAATGACAACGCCCTGATTGGACGGGAGTTCGTCAGCGCCGCCTATCACGCGCACCGCTGGGGCATGCCCCTGCCTTTCGGACTCAGGCACCAGACCCAGGCCGTCGACGAAGCGTTGGAGACGGTCGAGGCTCGCGACCTGGCACGGCGACGCCTGTCGACGCTCTCCGGCGGGCAACGCCAGCGGCTGCTGATCGCCCAGGCGCTGGTCAGCGACCCGAGCCTGATCCTGTTCGATGAACCTCTGTCGCAGCTCGATCCGGCCGCGCGCGATCGCGTCGTCTCCGTAGCCGATGTGCTGACCCGCCGTGGTATCGCCGTGATCTTCAGCACACACGACGTCAATCCGGTGCTACGGGTGTGCGATCAGGTGCTTTATCTGGCCGGCGGCCGCGGCCGGGCCGGCCGTGTCGACGAGATCATCTGCGACCGCACGCTGAGCGAGCTCTATGGCACGCCGATGCGCGTCATCAGTGAGGAGGGGCGCCGCTTCGTGTTCGAGGGGAGCCAGCGTCGACTCCAGGCGGTGGGCCAGTGACAGTGCCCGAGTTTCTGCGCTACGACTTCATGCAGAACGCCTTCCTGGCGACCACTATCATCGCTGTGATGGGCTCGTTGGTGGGCTACTTCGTCGTGCTGCGCCGTCAGGCGTTCGGCTCACACGCGCTGAGCAATATCGGCTTCGCCGGCGCCGCCGGCGCATCCTTGATCGGGGCCGAGCCGATGGTCGGGCTGCTGGTCTTCGTACTGGGGGCGGCGCTGCTGATGGCGTGGTCCGGACGAAACGTGGGTGAGCGCGATGTCAGCGTGGGGATGATCCTGATGTTTTCGCTGGGTCTCGGCGCACTGTTCATCAATCTCTACAGTGCCAATGCCAACGCCGCCATCGGCATTCTGTTTGGCAGCGTCTTCGGGATCGATGCCAGCCAGATCCGGTGGATCACGATCACCTCGCTCGTCGTGCTGGCCGGACTCGTTGCCATCTTCCGGCCCCTGCGATTCGCCAGCCTCAACCCCGATGCCGCCCGCGCCAGAGGCATCCCGGTATCGCTGATCGATACCCTGTTTCTACTGCTGCTGGGAGCGGCATCGGCGATCGCGGTCCCGGTGATCGGCGCGCTCTTGAGCTTCGCCATCTTCATCGGCCCTGCCAGCGCCGCACAGGCGTGGAGCGGACGCATCGGCGTCGGACTTGCCTTGACGGTGCTACTCTCGCTCGTCGAGTCACTGGGAGGGCTGATCATTTCCTATTACGCCAACCTGCCGGCATCCTCCTGCATCGCCGCACTGAGCTTCGGGCTCTATGCCCTCAGCCGCATGACGCGGTACGCTTCGCCGGGCTTCTTTCTCCCACGTCTTCGCGGGTAACGCCATGTCTTCCACCAGCCGAAACCCCATTCCCGTCACACTGCTGACCGGATTTCTCGGCAGCGGCAAGACGACACTGCTCAACCGGCTGGTACGCCAACCGGGCATGAATCGCATTCTGGTGGTGATCAACGAGTTCGGCGAAATCGGACTCGACCATCAGCTCTTCAGCGCCACCGACGAAACCGAAGTCGTTGCGCTCGATAGCGGCTGCCTCTGTTGCACCGTCCGCGGGGATCTAGCGCGGACGCTGCGCGATGCGCCCTGGCGCTTCTCTCGCGGAGGCCAGCGCCAATTCGAGCGGGTCGTGATCGAAACCACCGGGCTCGCCGATCCCGCGCCGATTCTGCACACGCTGATGACCGACCCTAAATTGGTTCCGCAGTATCGGCTCGACGGCATCGTCACGACAGTCGATGCCGCCCACGGCCTCGGCACACTCGACCGCCATCCGGAGGCGATGAAGCAGACAGCCATCGCCGACCTGCTGCTGCTAACCAAGTCGGACCTGGCCGAGGAAGCCTCGCTCGCGGACCTGCGCCAGCGTCTGGCGGCAATCAATCCCGGCGCGGCACAGCGCGTGATCAAGGCGGGCGAGATCGATGCCGAGGCGTTGATAGGCCTGCGGCTGATGGATGCCGACGGCACCCGCCCTGATCTCGCGCGCTGGCTGGACGGTTATCTCGACCCTAAGCCGCCGGCCATGGGCAAACTCTCGTTCAGCGTCGGCGCCACCGCCGGACTATCACCGATGGCCATCGGCGGTAGAGAAGGCGATGGCCTCCAAAACGATCCGAACCGTCACGACGATCATATCCTCGCGCACAGTTTCACGCTTGATACGCCCATCGACCTGGCTCGGTTCGAATCCTGGCTCGATCTGATGCTCGCGTTAATGGGCGAAAACATGCTGCGCATCAAAGGCATTTTGAACATCGCCGGGCGCGATAGGCCCACCGTCATCCACGGCGTACAGCACATCTTTCACCCTTCGGTGGAGCTCGACGCCTGGCCGAACGAAGACCATCGTTCACGACTGGTCTTCATTACCCGAGACATTCCCCGAGAGTCGCTGGAGAGCGTGATGGTTGCAGTGAGTTGAACAATGATTTCATAGCCAGCCGGAGATTTAATAAACATTTTTTACCAGAGTAACGAGTTGCCAAGACATGATGGCCTCCAACTTTCGCCACCTATTCACCAGTCACCGTCAGCACCTCGAAACATGGGTATGAATTGGCACTGCTAACGGTTTATTCATCATCCTTTACGGACTTTCACCATGGACAGAAGGCGATTCATCACCACGCTCCTGGCCACCTGTTTACTCCCGAGTCCCGGGCCCTGGCCAGCAATCCCCTGACACCATTCATGTTGACCGAGGACGACGATAGCGCCAGTTTTGTCATCGAGCTCGAGGGCAACAACGAACATAAGGTGTTCACTCTTGATGCCCCGCCGCGAATCGTCATCGACCTGCCTCAGGTCACGCGGGTCGTCCCCTCCGACGCGTCGCGCCAGCACGCGGGCATCGTCAAAGATGTCAGGACCGGTCATCGCGATGGCGGTATGCGCATCGTGCTGGACCTGAAGACACTCAAACAACCGCAAACGCATATCCGCCGGCTCGACTCCCATCGCTCGCAGCTGATTGTCAGCATCAACGATCCTGACCCGCTGATGGCCGCCGTCACCGCCGAAGCGAAATCCCACGATCAGCCGCGCAAGGCCATCATCGAGATCGACGCTGGTCACGGCGGCAAGGACCCCGGCTGCATCAGCCACGACGATCACTACGAGAAGTACGTGGCGATGGGCGTGGCAGACTATCTCAAGGAACGTCTCGACAAGGACCCGCGCTTCGAGCCGTCGCTGACCCGCGACAGCGATATCTTCATCCCGCTGCACGAACGCGTGCTAATGGCGCGCAACCATCACGCCGATCTGTTCATGTCGATTCACGCCGACGCCGCCCCGTCGACTAGCGCCTCCGGCGCTTCCGTCTATATCCTCTCCCAGCATGGGGCCAGCTCGGCGATGGCGCGCTGGCTCGCCGAAAGTCAGAACAGTGCCGATCGCTACGCCTCGACGCGGGCCAGCGACATCTACTCGGATGATCCCGACGTGCAATCGGTGCTGATCGACCTGTCGATGCGGGGTACCGATGTCGCCAGCGAAAAACTCGCCAGGACGACGCTGACCAACCTCGGCGACGTGACGCATCTGCACAACGACCGCATCAACAAGGCGGCGTTCGCGGTGTTGAAGTCACCGGACATTCCCTCGATGCTGGTAGAGACGGGCTTCATGTCCAACCGCAGTGACTGTCAGCGCCTGTTGCGCAACGCCCACCAGCAGGCACTCGCCGAGGCGCTGCATCAGAGCGTTGCCGACTTCTTCGAAAGCAACCCGCTACCCGGATGAATCAGCGCTGGAAACAGGCTCACTGGTCCAAGGGGTTAGAGCCTCCCGACAAGAGATCACGGTCCACGTTCCTCTGATGGCGGAAGCGGAAGAGCGTCCAGACCCGCTAGGTCTTCAGAGCCGACCCAGAAAACGCTCGATCCGCTCGCCGATGTCGGCGAGGCCGGCTCTGTCACCGAAAAAGACCTCCTTGGCGCAGTCGGTGAGTACGCGGCCGTTCTCCATGAAGATCACGCGGTCGGCGGCCTCCCGCGCGAAGCGAATCTCGTGGGTGACGACCAGCATGGTCATGCCGTCGTCCGCGAGCTTGCGCATGACGCCGAGCACTTCGTCACGCAGCTCCGGGTCCAACGCCGAGGTGGGTTCGTCGAAGAAGATCACCTCGGGGTCCATAGCCAGGCCGCGAGCGATGGCAACGCGCTGTTTCTGCCCTCCGGAGAGCGACGCAGGATAGCTGTCTCGCTTGTCGGCAAGCCCGACTTGGCCGAGCAGTGCTTCCCCGCACGCCAGCGCCTCTGCCTTGGGAACCTTCTTGACGCTGATCAGGCCCTCAATCACGTTCTGCAACGCGGTCATGTGCGGAAACAGGTTGAACGACTGGAACACCATCGCGGTGCGTCTTCTCAACGCGGCCACGCGTTGACGAGCGGCGCGGTCGAATCCGCCCCGAGCGCCCATGTCGAGCCGGTAGCCACACACTTCAAGGGTGCCGCTATCCGGTGTTTCGAGCAGGTTGAGCGAGCGCAAGAGCGTCGTCTTGCCGGAGCCGGAGGGTCCGAGAACGACCACGACCTCGCCACCGTTGACCGAGATATCGACCCCATCGAGCACCTGGGTCGCGCCGAAGGTCTTGACGATGCCCTCGGCCTTCACCTTGATCGTGCTCATCGCATATGCCTCGTCAAACGGCCTTCGAGCCAGGTTTGCAGAATGGTCAATAGCTGGTTGATGAACCAGTAGATCGCGCCGACCATCAAGAACATCTCCATGTAGCGGAAGGTCGCGGCACCGACCTGCTCGGCCACACGCGTCAGCTCCATGACAGTGATTGTCGAGGCGAGCGAGGTGTCCTTCACCAGGGCGATCAGGCGGCTGCCCATCGGCGGCAGCGCGATACGAAACGCCTGCGGCAGGATGATGCGTCGCAGGCAGGTCCAGTAGCCCATGCTCATCGATTCGGCGGCTTCCCACTGGCCGGGGTCGACCGAGTTGATGCCGGAACGGAAGATCTCGCTGAGATAGGACGCCGAGAAGAGCGTCAGTGCCAGCAGCGCGGCCGGGATCGGCGACAGCGCGATTCCGTAATAAGGCAGGCCGAAGTAGATCAGCAGAATCTGCACCAGCAGTGGCGTGCCGCGGAAGATCGAGACATAGGCGAAGGCGATGATGCGCAGCGCCCGCAGCCGGGAATTGCGCATGAGCGCGACCAGCATGCCGACGATGCTGCCGAGCACGAATGCCCCCAGGCCAAGGCCCAGGGTCATCACGATCGCCTGCTGGAGCAGCGGTAGCGCGCGCAGGAAAAGATCGGTCATCGTTTCACTTCCCGGCGGCGATCTCGGCCTTGGCGGCCGCGATGCCTTTCAGCATGTGGTAGTCGGAACCGATATAGCGGTTGGCATACGCCTCGACCGTGCCGTCGGCGATCATGCCGTCGATCGCCTGGCTCACCGCGTCACGCAGCGAGTCATTGCCCTTGGCCATCGCCGGCGCGGAGAGCTGGTAGGTCAGCGGCTCGCCCACGGCATGAATCGGCAGATCGTCGGCGTCGCGATGCTTGTTGCCGCCGAACAGCGACGAGAGCACCGCATCGACGCGGCCCACGGCCAGGTCGTTGAACACCAGTCCGCCGTTACTGTAGGTCTTGATGTCGGAACCGGTCATGTGTTTTCGCGCCCAGGCTTCGTTACTGGTGCCCGAGGTGACGCCGACCGAATGGCCTGCCATGCCGTCGATGCTGTGGATGTCGTCGTTGTCGTCGCGGATGAAGATGTAGAACTCCTCGACGCCGTAGGGGCTGGCGAAGTCGACCTGCTTCTTGCGCTCGTCTGTCGGCGTGAGGTCGTTCATCACCAGGTCGTATTTGTCGGTCTTGAGCCCCTGCACGAAGTTCTGGAAGGTGTCGGCGACGAACTCGACCTTGGGAACATCGAGGCGTTTGGCGACCTCCTTGGCCATCGCCACGTCATAGCCATCGGCCTGGTTCTGCTCGTTGAGATAGCTCCAGGGCGGGCTTGACTGGGTATTAGCAATGCGGATGACGCCGTTGTCGCGAATCTCGTCCAGCGATTCGAAGGCGTGCGCCGCCTGCGAGAAAGTGCAGCCAACGATGAGTGCGGTCGTCAGATAGTGCAGTGTCGTTTTCATGAACGTTGTCCTTATTGTGACTGATTGAGTACTGCTTGCCGGGTTCTGGGTGATTACGTTCTGCGTGATTATCTCCTGGGTGATCGAGTGCCGTGTCATCGAGTGCCGTCTGGTCGAATGCTGCCTCGTCGACATCGAATCCTGGGCCTGGGACTCTTGCCTCCGGGTTGGTGTCAAAGCGCGTGGCGCGGAATCCACGGGATGCCGATGTGCACCCCATCGAGAACTCAGCCCTTCAGCGCCTCTCCGTACGCGCCGAGCGCTTTTTCGAGATCGCCGAGCAGATCCGCATGCGGCTCGAGGCCGATGGAGAGCCGGATGATCGGCTGGTCGGTGGGCGCATACTGACGAGCACGCTGCTCGCTGGCCGGGTAGAACGCGATCAGGCTATGGGTACCGCCCCAGCTCGCGCCGATCGGGAAGAGCTCGAGGGCGTCGAAGAAGGCCCCGATCGCACGCTCATCCGCGGCAGGCGTCAGCACGATCGACATCAGGCAGCCATTGCCGGTGAACAGACGCTGCCAGATGGCGTGACCTGGATGGCTCTCCAGCGCCGGGAACAGCACCGTCTCGACCAGCGGCTGCGCCTCGAGCCAGCGGGCGATCTCGAGCGCCTTACGTCCCTGCTCGAGCAGGCGAAGTTCCAGTGTTTCGAGACCGCGCAGCACGAGAAAGCAGTCCTCCGGGCTGGTCGCTTGGCCAAGAATGCTCTGGGTCTGACGCAGTGTCGCGTAGCGCTCGTCGTCATTGAGACTGATCGCGCCCATCAGCAGATCGGAGTGGCCGCCCATGAACTTGGTCGCGGCTTCGATCGCGAAATCGACACCGTGGTCCAGCGGTTTGAAGAAGATCGGGCTCGCCCAGGTATTGTCCATCATGGTCAGCACACCGTGGCGCCGAGCAATCGCGGTGATGGTGTCGATCGCCTGCATCTCCATGGTGACCGTACCCGGCGCCTCAAGGCAGATCATCTTGGTGTTGTCGCGAATCAGCGCCTCGATACCGGCATCCAGCGTCGGCGGGTAGAACTCGACCTCGACACCCATTGCCGACAGCCACTGACGGGCGAAGGTCTTGAGCGCGCCGTAACAGCTCTCGGAGATCAGCAGATGGTCGCCACCGCGAACGAACGCCATCACCGTCGTCATCAGGGCGGACTGGCCGGACGGCACGACGACACAGTGGCGGGCGTTTTCCAGGTCCGCGATGCGTCGCTCGAGCCCTCGCGCCGTCGGCGTGCCGGTGATGCCATAGCTGTAGCCATCCGGCTGACGGGTCTTGCGGACGGCGAAATCCTCAAAGCTGTCGAACACCACTGTCGAGCCACGCCACACGGCGGGCGACAGACTGGCGTAGGGATTGTTGGCGTGATCTTTGAAGGACATGTTCCGAGGCTCTACGTGAATGAGTCATCGCATTGTCGAGGCTGCCTTGACCGAAGACTACCTTCGAGGTTATTAGGTCTATAAGCCCGACTTATAGGTTCAAAAACGATGGGAATTCGCGAAATCGAAATCTTCCGAGTGGTGATGACGACGGGCAGCACCAGCAAGGCCGCCAGCATGCTCGGCATTTCCCAGCCCGCGGTCAGCCAGGCGATTCGAAAACTAGAAGCGGGCGCCAACCTGCAGTTCTTCGAGCGCACCAGGGGGCGTCTGGTACCGACGCAGGAGGCACAGGCGCTGATGGAAGACGTCGATCGTTTCTTCGTCGGGTTCGAGACCATCGAGCACCGAATCAAGAGTCTCAGCCGCCTGGGTACCGGACGGCTCAGCGTCGCCGCGCATCCCGCCATGGGCAATGCCTTCATGCCGCGAGCGCTGGCCGCATTCGGTTTCGCGACACAGGACGTCAAGGTCCAACTGAAGGTGTTGAGCTCGAAAGACGTGCATCAGCAGGTCTCCTCGGGACAGTGCGACTTCGGCCTGATGGCGGACGAAATGCCGGTCATGGGGCTGGAGCATTCGGTGTTTCTGGACGAACCCGGCGTCGTGGCGATTCCTACCGGTCATGTGCTCTCGCGCCGGCGCGTCATCGAACCCGCCGATTTCGACCGTGAGGACTTTCTGGCGCTCAACCCGGAAGACAGTAGCCGGGTTCGGCTGGAGAACGTTCTGCAGAATCATGGCGTTTCGCTCAGGCCGAAGCTCGAGACTCCTTACGCTCATACCCTCTGTGAACTGGTCGCCCAGGGCATGGGTATCGGTTTCATCAATCCAATCGCCGCCTGCGACTTTGTCGAGCGGGGGATCGTCATTCGGCCGTTTCGATTCGACGTGAGATTCCGCAGCCTGCTGCTGTTCCGGCCAGGCAAACCGTTACCGGAGATCGCACGCAAGCTGCTGAGCAGTATGCGCATCCAACTGCGGAAGGACTTGAGGCGCCTGAATCAGGCGCTGCCGGTGGATGGCACGCCCTCCTGCTGGCGGCCGTGACCGCTACCGAGATTGGATCCGTCGACAGGCGGGTCGGGCGACAAGTGCTTCACTCGTGATATGCTATGTTATAACATATTTATTTTGATGCGGAGATTGTCATGTCAACCCCACCGATCCCAACCACCTTCGAGGAGTAGCACCACTGCAGCACCGTCGAGTGCCAGATTTCGCTGACCCGGGAATACGTGGCGCAGCGGCTACAGGCACTGGACGACCCGCGTGACTACGCGACCCAGCGCCTGATCGCGTTCTACGGTCGACGCCATCACCAGCAGGTCGTCAGCTGGTTCGAGCAGGCAGCGCGTTCACTCACGTCGCAGTCGACATAGCGCCATGGTCTCGCCGGCGCTGTCGCCAGATCGACGTTGATAGCTCTTCCATTAGACAAGGAACTTCACTGCGATGCCTCATCCGACCTCCCCTGCCCTGACCGAACGCGACACCGAGTTCTGTCTCAATGCCGCCTCGCGTACGCTTGAACGCTGGGCGATCGCCGTCAGCCGGGGCGAGAAGGAGACCCTGCTTTCGCTCTACGCCGAAGATGCGATTCTGGTACCCACGGTCGCCAATGACGTCCGCGACACCCGCCACGAGCGCCAGCGCTACTTCGACAGCTTCCTCGCCAACGAGGCGCTGACCTGCGAACTCGGCGACTATTCACGCCGCGTCAGCCGCAAGCTGGGCACGGTCGTGGTCGGGGGACACTACGTCTTCAGCTATCTTCTGAAGGGAGAGACCGTCACCATCCCGGCCCGATTCCTGTTCACCTTCGAGGAGATCCAGGGCGAATGGAAAATCACCGGCCACCACTCTTCTCAGCTCGCCTGAGCGTTGATCGGGAAAGATAAACGACGTTCAAACGACTTGAACTGTCAGGCCGTGAGCCGGCTGGTAGGCGCCGCATTTCCAGCGAGGGATTGGGGATAGTTGGCAGCACCGATCAGATGAGGGCACCACATCACCCATGGCCAAGAAGATCGAGAGCCCCTGCGTTTCCATCTGTCAGCTCAAGGGAGGGCTGTGTACCGGTTGCGGGCGCACCCTCGAAGACATACGTCATTGGAAGTCCATGAAAAGACCGGAGAAGACGGCAGCTCTGCAAAAAGCTAAACAACGTCTCAAGCGGCTCGATTAGACTCTTTTTCTTTTTTGGCGGCGTCTGGGACATCAGAGCGCCTGGCGAAAGCGCATGACCGTATTCGCTTCGCCGGGCGCCTGCAAGATATCGACATGCACGCCGAAGGTCTGGCGCAGCCTCGCCGCGGTGAGCACCGTTCGCGGCATTCCGATGTCGACCAGCCGCCCGTCCTCCATCACTCCGACCCGATCGCACATCATGGCTTGGTTGAGATCGTGGAGCGCGACGATCACGGTGACCGGCAAGTGCTCGACGAGTTGAAGCAGCGACAGTTGATGGCGAATATCCAGATGATTCGTTGGCTCGTCGAGCAGAAGAATCTCTGGCTGCTGCGCCAGTGCCCTCGCGATATGCGCACGCTGACGCTCACCGCCGGATAACGTATGCCAGGCACGGTTGGCCAATTGCGACATCCCCACGTCGTGCAGGGCGCAGGCGACGATCTGCTCGTCCTCCAGCGCCCATGGTCGCAGGGGAGACAGAAACGGCGTACGCCCCAGACTGACAGCCTGGTAGACATTGATCCGCTCTTCGGTGCTGACCTGCTGTTCGACGAAAGCCACCGTTCGAGCTACCTCCCGCCGAGACATACGACTCATATCGCGGTGGTCTAAATAGACCGTGCCCTGCTTGAGTTTTTCGAGTCCTGCCAGTAGCCGTAACAGCGTGGTCTTGCCAGAACCGTTGGGCCCGATCAGTCCCAGTGTTTCACCAGCCTGGACCTCGAAGCTCACGTCTTGTAGCAGGGGGCGGCCACGAATTCGCCACCCCACGTTTATCTGGATTGGGTGCATCGGTAAATTGAGAAACGCCAACGCACCGGATGAACGATAGGTAGCTGCCCGTCTCGGCCAGGATGCCGAGCGAGCGGTGGGGCGCGATTAGCGCGACAGTCCTCTGCCACTCTCGATCACTATCTTGTCACAGTAGTTGAGCGAGACGGCCGCCATCCTGGCCAGCACCTCACCCGCCGCGGGACGTGGCTTCTCGCGTGACCATTGTCAAAACTGGCCAATCTTATCGCTCGAATGACGGAGGCGCGAGCGTATCCAGATTCGACGGCCCACCCGCTCCTCAGTACATCATCAGGCGACCATAAATACAGCAAAACTGTACAGACAGACTTCATTTATGCTACGGTCTCGCTATGAATAAATCATCACTCGCATCTGACGAACAATCGGCGACCGAACTGGCCGGTGAACTGCGCATTTCTCTGGGCAAACTGGTCCGGCGGCTCCGGGAGCAGGCCCACTCAGAGGACTTCACATCTGCTCAGAAGTCAGTGCTTCTCCGCCTGGATCGCGACGGTCCTGCAACGGTATCCGCACTGGCCAGAGCAGAGAGCGTTCGGCCTCAGTCCATGCGTATCACCGTGGCCAGGCTGGAAGCAATGCAAGCTATCAGTGGCAAGCCCGATCCCGCCGATGGGCGGCAAACCCTCCTCGACCTGACGCCTGATTTTCGGGCAAATCTCGAGGCCAGCCGGGCTGCCAAAGACGACTGGCTAACTCACGCCGTACAAACGCAACTGTCTCCCGAAGAACAAGACGAACTTGCGGCCGCAGTGAAGCTGCTGCAACGACTGGCCGACTTCTGAACCATTCCCAGTTCTTTCAGGAAAAGACATGGCCCTCACTACACTCGATCCGAATACTGCTCTTATCATCGTCGACCTTCAGAAAGGCATCGTCGGCCTCCCCTCCATCCACCCCATGGACAAGATCGTGGAGCGGGCACGGGCGCTGCTTGACGAGTTTCGGGAACGCGGCTTGCCGGTCGTTCTAGTCAACGTCACCGACGGCGCTCCCGGCCGCACCGAAAGGCCACGCCGCAACGAGCCATTTCCGGCCGGTTGGGAGGACTTCATTCCCGAACTCGGTCAGCAGCCCAGCGACATCGTCGTGACGAAACGCACTTGGGGCGCATTTGCCAGTACTGATCTGGAAGCGCGACTCAAGACGCTCGGCGTTACTCAGGTCGTGATCAGCGGCGTCGCCACCGGAACCGGTGTCGAGTCGACAGCCCGCCAGGCGTATGAGCACGGTTTCAACGTCACGTTGGCCGTTGACGCCATGACAGATGGACGATCCGAGGCACACGACTACAGCATCAAGCAGGTCTTCCCGAAGCTCGGTGAGTCGGGTACGACGCAAGACATCATCAACCTGCTCGACAAGAGGAGTACCTGACCGTGCAATGGTTTCATCTCGCTTCTTACTTCTTCGGCGGTGCCTTTCTCACGAATGCTGTGCCGCATTTCGTCAGTGGCGTGTTGGGGAAGCCGTTTCAGAGCCCATTCGCGAAGCCACCGGGACAAGGACTGTCTTCACCGACTGTGAACATACTCTGGGGCTTCTTCAATCTGGTGGTCGGCTACGCACTTGTCTGCCGCGTCGGTGATTTCGGACTGAAGATCACAGACGATGTCGTTGCCCTCGGGCTCGGTGTCCTCGCCATTGGATTGTTTACCGCGCGACATTTCGGCCGCTTCAACGGTGGATATGCATCGGAGCATTCGTGAGTGTTGACCTGGCGGGGATCTTTCGCTCGCTGAAAAATCGCAACTATCGCATCTGGGCGGCCGGCTCGTTAGTCTCCAGTATAGGAACCTGGACACAGCGCACGGCCCAGGATTGGCTGGTTCTGACCCAACTCACTCAACACAATGCCTCTGCCGTCGGCACGGTCATGGCATTTCAGTTCGGGCCGCAGCTTCTGCTGCTGCCTTGGACAGGCTTCGCGGCTGACCACTTCAACCAGCGCAATCTGTTAATGGCGACCCAAGCTGTCATGGGCGTTCTTGGCTTCGCGCTGGCACTTCTCACCATGACGGGCGTGGTTCAACTCTGGCACGTCTATGTATTCGCTTTTCTGTCCGGCTGCACGGCGGCATTCGATGCGCCTGTGCGCCAAACTTTCGTGGCGGAACTGGTCGGCGACGCCGATCTGCCGAATGCAGTCGCGCTCAACTCGACCTCGTTCAACGCAGCGCGAATGATCGGGCCAGCAGGCGCAGGCCTGACCATCGCGTCGATAGGCACCGGCTGGGCCTTTCTGCTCAATGGTGTCAGTTTTATCGCGGTCTTGGCTTCCTTGTTTTTGCTACGCGTCTCCGAGCTGCACACTATCGCCCGAGCAAACCGAACAAAGGGAAGCTTCGGCCAGGGATTGCGCTACGTACGCTCCCGACCAGATCTCAAAGCGATTCTGGTCATGTTGTTCCTGATCGGCACGTTCGGCCTGAATTTTCCGATTTTTATCTCGACCATGGCGGTCGGGGTCTATCACACCGATGCACGCGGCTACGGCCTTCTTTTCTCGATCATGGCCATTGGCACCATCTCGGGGGCACTGCTTGCCGCCGGTCGCGATCGACCCCGATTCAAGCTCCTGCTGATCAGTGCCGTCGTTTTCGGATTCGGCTGTACGCTGGCCGCCGTTGTCACGAGCTACTGGCTATTCGCGGCGGCGCTAGTCGTCATTGGCGTAGCCGCATTGACCTTCACCAATACGACCAACAGTCTGATGCAGCTCTCGACCGAGACAACCCTTCGGGGGCGGGTAATGGCATTACGCGGCGGGATCGCGCTCGGAGGTATACCGCTCGGTGCACCAATCGTAGGTTGGGTGGCCGACCATTGGGGTCCACGCTGGGCGCTCGGCCTGGGCGCAGCATCTTGCTTCGCTGCAGCCATCATAGCTATCTACGCTCTCAAGCGGCAGAGTCGCCGGCCTGGGCACGAAGGCAGTTCCCGCTGAAGTCTGGCAACTTCCTCATCTCTCGGATTGCCATGACCTGGGAACACCCGCTTTCCGGGCTCTGTGGCCTGCTTTACCCATCGGCGAAGCATGTTGTCATTGATACCGAGATTCCGGGCAATCTCTGGTATCGATGAGTCTGACTGCTGTACCAGGTGCACAGCTTCCTGCTTGTACTCTGGCGAGTAAGGTCTTCTCTGGGACATGGGATACCTCTCTCAAGTGGCAATTATCCACTCTTATCTGGGTATCCGTCATGTCGGGGGAGAACCAGAGTTCATAGTCCTGTCGACGAGGTCCAGGGCATGTCTCGGGGATAGGGCACCGATTCCCTAAGCGGCTTATTGTCATCAGGCATTCACGCAATAAGCTTCAAATACGTATGAGCAAGCACGATGGCGTAGCCAGACAAATAACCCCTCATCCATCACATAATCAGTGCTGCATCGCAGGGCCTGTACCGCGGAATGCTCTGCGCTGGCTTGAAATGGAAATTGCCATAGAGCGACCAGCACGACCATGAATTATTATGCGGTGGCAAAGCAAAGGAACAGACTAGCCATGAGCATCAAAGCAATCGATAACCTGGGAGCTACCGCTTCAGCCAAGTCGGGGAGCAGCGACGCATGGGATTCCGCAGTTAATGAGGCCAAGGAGGCCGGCATTCGCTGGGAGCGTCCGAAAGATGACAAGCGCTCGGCCAAGGAGATCATCGGAGACAGCGAGCTTCTGAAGAACCTAGGCAACCAGAGCGGCGTCAAGGATATGTTGGAAGATAGGGTCGGTGACTTCGACAAGAATGCTGATGCGGCCTATCGCACGGTGCAGGTGCTCGAACATGTCGAGAAGTTTGATGAAGACGGCAAGAGGCTAACCAGCGACGACATCGGGAATGGTGAAATCAATGGCTTCACCAGTAGTGGAGATGCGCGGCACGGTACCGAGGCGGGGCGGTTGCAGGATTTTGGCAAGTACGGCTTCACCAACCTTAAGGGTGAGCTGAACCACATTGATTCGGCTGCGGATGACGAGGACGCTCGCGCTGAGGCCGAGGGGCTTGGCATTCAGTGGGAGCGCCCGGAAGATGACGATCGCTCAGCCGAGGAGATTGTCAACGACAGTGAGCTGCTGAAGAATCTCGGTAACCAGAGCGGCGTCAAGGACATGCTGAAGGAGCGGGTCGGCGATTTCGAGAATGACGCTGATGCCGCCTACCGGGCAGTACAGTTGCTCGAACACGTGGAGCGCTTCGACGAGGATGGCAAGAGAATTGCCGGCAATGAGGTTGGCAATGGAGAAATCAACGGTTTTACCAGTAGTGACGAGGCGAAGCACGGTACCGAGGCGGGGCGGCTGCAGGATTTTGGCAAGTACGGCTTCACCAACCTTAAGGGTGAGCTGAACTACATTGATTCGGCCGCGGATGACGAGGAAGTTCGCGCTGACGCCGAGGAACTTGGCATTCAGTGGGAGCGCCCGGAAGATGACGATCGCTCAGCCGAAGAGATTGTCAACGACAGTGAGCTGCTGAAGAATCTCGGTAACCAGAGCGGCGTCAAGGACATGCTGAAGGAGCGGGTCGGCGATTTCGAGAATGACGCTGATGCCGCCTACCGGGCAGTACAGTTGCTCGAACACGTGGAGCGTTTCGACGAGGATGGCAAGAGAATTGCCAGCAATGAGGTTGGCAATGGAGAAATCAACGGTTTTACCAGTAGTGACGAGGCGAAGCACGGTACCGAGGCGGGGCGGCTGCAGGATTTTGGCAAGTACGGCTTCTCACACCTGAAGGGTGAACTCACCCTACCGGAGACGGTCGGCGACAACGAGAAAGCCCGCGAAGAGGCCGAGGCTGCCGGAATCGACTGGGAGTTGCCGGAAGATGATGATCGCTCGGCCGAAAACATCATTGAGGATAGCCCACTCCTGAAAAACCTTGGCAATCAGAGTGGCGTCAAGGACATGCTGAAGGAGCGGGTCGGTGACTTCGAGAATGACGCCGATGCCGCCTACCGAGCCAGTCAGGTTCTCGACCGCATCGTGATGTACGATGGTGAGGGCAAGTCGCAATCCGGCAATGGCGTAGCCAATACCAGTATCGACGGCTTCACCAATAGCGGAGAGGCAAAACATGGCACCGAGGCGGGCCGGCTTCAGGACTTCGGAAAATATGGCTTCGAGACCCTGAAGGAGGTGAAAAAGCCCGAGGACATCGGTAGTTACAAGGATTTCCTCAAGGCCAATCCGGATGCTGACGACATATCGAAGCAGATGGCCAAATATGCCGCCATCATCGATGAAAACTACGATGCGATCCGAGGCAAGACTGATAGCGGTAAATATTTGACGGCCGAAGCGTTACAACAATATAAGGATGAGAATCCGCAGATCAGTGACGACTTCAAGGACGCGCTCGATTTCTGGTCGCAGCCGGGCGCTTTCAACATCCTCGATACGTCCAAGCACTCGTTGGCGCAGAACACGGACGGTGATGTCAGTAAGAACGACTTGTCGAACTGGCTGACCAACGACTCGCCTAAGGATTCCGGCTCGGCGATCGCCTTCATTTCCGAAGTGGCCAACGCGAACACTACTGCGAACGTGGACAAGAGCGAGCTCGGCGCGGATGTCTTCGAGAATCCAGACAACTACTCCGCCAAGGAAAAGGCCGCCGTCCTTCAGGATCTCTTGACGGCGCAAAAGCTCATCAATAAAGGTGCCGAGGCCGGCATGTGGCAGGACGACTACGGTAAGGTCTCGATTGCCAATGCCGTGCGGGGACATCCCGACCCGGAGAAGCTGCTGCAAGACGTTAATGACCATATCGCGATCCTTCAGGACGACCAGGAGGTCGTTGACTACCTGAACGAGAACAGCACGAGGGAGATTGACGCGCTCTTTGAGAGCAATGAAGGCTTGAAGAAGGCCGTCGAGGGGACCTACGAGGACGAGATCAAGTCGGGCAAGGCGCTCGATGCTCTGTGGGAGACCAATACCAAGGACGGCAAGACCGACCAACAGACAGCTCTTGCCAGTTTCTTCCAGTCGGCACAGACATTCCAGAGCGTGCTCGGAATTGACGACCTGAAGGAGATCCAGGGCGCAGTCAGCAAGTCCGAGCATGCCGGCGAGTTCAAAGACTACTATGAGAACCAGATTGCTTCAGGCGAGCGATATAAAGAACTTCTCGATGACGGAGACAACTCGTTCGAGGAGGCGACGAGTGCCTTCACGATGGAGGTTGCGCTCTACAACTCGGCTCTCGATCCGGAATTCACGGGCGAACTCGACAATAAGCTGAACGAGAACTTCCAGACGCTTGCGCAGGAAAATGCCTTCAAGGATGCTTCGTTCGACGACCTGAAGACAGCATTCGGCAAGGACGGCGGCGATGAACTCGACGAGGAGAAAGTCAAGAAACTGATCGATGAGATCAACGAGACCAATCCCGAATTCTTCATCAATGCGAACGGGAAGAAGACGACGCCCGATCAGATCCTCGCCGGATTCCGCGGGGAGTGGGATCTCCTGCGACAAGGTAGCAAAACCCTGAACGAGCTGAAACTTCTCGATCCAAATGGTTCTCTCAAGGAAGTTTACGGCAAGGGCGGCTTGCACGGCGTCAGCGGCCTCTTCATGGCAGGTATCACGATAGCCAAGGGCGCAAGCGGCTCAGGTAAACTCACCGATCGGCAGATCGTCGATATTGCCACTGGTTCAGTCATGTCCGCGACGATCATGACGGAAGGTGGCGCCAAGGGCTATCTTGCTCACCTGAAGGACGTGAAAGGAAAATTGGAGGGCGATCTTCTGGACCATGTCGGTTCGCTTCTTGATGATGTATCGCCGGAGAGCAATAGCCTGCAGGACGCAAAATCGTTCAACAAGTACTTGACCGATGTCACGCAGAAATTCGAGCAAGCAGCGAAGGGGCTCGGTGGCATCGCGGGTGTGGCGGCAGGAGCCTACGGCATCTTCGATGGCGTCCAGATGCTCCGCAACGGCGACAAGGTCGGCGGAGCCCTCTCGATCACGGCCGGTGCGATGGGAACAATGGCTGGCCTCGCTTCCGCCGTAGAGGGTAGTCTTGGACTTGTGCTCTCATCAATCCCCCGCATCATTCCGGTGCTGGCTGGCGGTCTCGGCGTTGCTGCGGCGGGTGTCGGCGCAATCGTGGCGCTCATCCCCGGTCTGATCGAGGAGGGCAAGCGGCAGGTCCAGCAGGACAAGTTCGGCGAGCTTCTCAGCGACTACTTGACCCAATACGAGGTTGACGGCGTCCCATACGGCGACTACTGGGATATTCCTGATGAGGAGTGGCCCGGTTACGATGACGGCGCGCTCCATGGATCTTGATCGCGACCTGCCTGGCAGCATTTAGTTTCGAATCAGCCGCTTGGTGATCCAGACACCAAGCGGCTTTTTCGTCATGTACCGTTAAGACTCTCACGAATCCCGGCATGTATATGCAGAAAGGTTAGCGATGCAGTTCGTGATCCTAGCCGGTCATCCGTCCCGTAAGCTGGTTTAGAAGTCGATCTACCATGCCGATACCAGGGCCGATGCTCTTGTGAAAGAGTTCGGAGTGCGGTGCGTTAGGGTGTGGCCGGGTAGGGGCGAGTTTCTTTGCTGTCTCGACCTTCTCGCCTAATTCAACAAGACCCTGGGCAGGAATATGGGCACGCAACTGAGGGAATTGTTTGGACTCCTCATCGTTTGCGTGATGGCGCAATTGCTTTTCCAGTTTTTGCGCAAGCGTTAGAAACGCTGAATCGGAGGCGCCAACATCTTCCATCTCCTTTATTACGTTGGCGATTTCATCGTGCTCCTACTTGTCATGCTCAACTCTCTCCGTGCCGTTACGAACATTTCTTCCGCTACGGAGTGGCGCATTACTTCTGCAATCACGGTATCGGCAATGTCTCTGCGCTGAACGGGACCGGAGGTATTTTCGATCTATTCGAGCAGATCGATCATTTCCTGTTGGTCTGTCGTCAAAATGTCCACAACATCCGAATTGAGAACATCTTTATGGTTGACTATGATTCTCTCCCCTGTTTTTTTCTTTGCAAGACTCTAATCAACATAGTTCCGGCCTATTACCTGACAAGATCGAGTGCCCACGGGGCTCTTCGGACGAGCTCACTAAGTTGAGCGAACGGCTTCAAGGGCCAATGCATCCTCGTAAAACCTTACCGCATTTCGCAGTGCCTGGTCAGCCTCTGGGAGGATGCCTGCTAACAAATGCCATACGTGGAACATGCCGGGCCATACTTCTAACGAGGTCCGAACACGATTCTCCCCCAGGTGCGAAGCCAAGCGGATTGCATCGCTCAGCATCACCTCGTTCTCTCCGATCTGAATCAGAGTGGGAGAGAGGTTTCGGACATCCGCGAAAACTGGTGAGGCGTCTGGATCGGTAGGTAAGGTTCCTGCAAGAAAACGACTAGCTAGTTCATCGAGAAAGGCCGTGCTCACCAATGGATCGATACCGTCTCGCTCCGTTGCCGATGAGCCACTGTGAGTGAGATTCGCCCAGGGCGATATCGCCACGCTTGCGACGGGCAGTGCGAATCCAGCATCTCTTGCTTTCCGCATGATAGTGACGACCATGGCTCCGCCGGCAGAGTCTCCAGATAGCATCAACGAGCCTGGTGCCACACCGGTATCTATCAATGCACGATAGGCAGAGAACGTGTCCTCGATCGGTGTCGGATAGCGATGTTCGGGAGCCTGGCGATAATCGGGGAGGTATACTCTGGAACGCAGCATTGTGGCGTACCGTCCCGCCAAGCCACGATACCCTTTCACTCCACCGTGTACGTATCCGCCACCATGGATATAGAACAGCGCTCGGTCTTCACTGTAGTTTTCCGGCGTCACCAGCATGGTAGACACCCCACCCAGTTCAACCGTGGCATAGGAAACGCCCGTCGGGGCTGGAAACAACTGATCAAGGCCGTCCATGTAGGCCTCCCGCACTTCCTGCCAATCGGCCTCATTTTTTCCACTCAACTTGAGCGCGATCGGTTCGGCCACCTTCAGCCAGCCATTCAATGCGTCTTGAGATTTTCGTGATAGCATCATCCACCTCGTTTGAGGAACAGAATTCAACAGTGATAATATATACATTAAATTGTCGAACCAGGATCTCCAATGAGTTTCCGCTCGTTCCCTATCGATCACAAGCAAGCCTCCGGTCTTGATCTCGGAGCGCTTCGCGTCTTCGTCGCCATCGCCGAGTCAGGTAGTTTCATCGCGGGAGGAAAATCTCGAGGGCTGACTCGCTCTGCAGCGGGAAAGGCTGTGGCCAGACTTGAGGCGCATCTCGGAACGCGACTCTTCCACAGAACTACAAGGAGACTGTCTCTAACAGTCGATGGGCAACGATTCTATGAGTGCTGCGTTCAAATTCTGCAGGATCTGGCAGAAGCCGAGGCCAGTATCCGGCAGGACACGCCCCAGCCAACGGGGACACTGCGACTGACGGTCCCGGAAATATATGGCCGTGCCGTTGTGCTGCCTTTCCTGAGCAGGTTTCTGGACCAGTGGCCAGCACTCGATGTGGAGGTAAGCTTTACCGACAGGATCGTCGACCTGGTTGAGGAGGGCTTCGACTTGAGCATCCGGTTAGGCGAAGTCGCGCAGAACTCTCAATTGATCGCACGGGTTATCGAGCAGGCTCAGGGAGGTGTGTACGCTTCGCCAGCTTATCTCGAAAGCTTCGGCACACCAGACACGCCTGGTGATCTGGAGCACCACCAGCGGCTCATCTATGGATTGAGTCCACGTCCTGGCAGCTGGACATTGGCAGCGCCAGACGATGAGCCCATAACGATCGAGGGAGGTCGGCTATTCCGCTTCGATAGCGGCGAGGCCATCCGCGAGGCTGCAATTCATGGTATGGGTATTGCCTTTCTTCCCGCGTCGCTCATGGAAAGCGACACCAATGCTGGGCGTCTTGTGAAGTTGCTACCCAGCTTCCAAGGCAGCACATTACCCATTCAGATCATCTATCCCAGCCGCAAGCATCTCGCAGCAAAGATTCGCCAGTTCATCGATGGACTTGTTGAGTACCTCAATGAGCGCTGATTGGCCTGCTATCCTGAGACCTGAGTGACAACACCGAACGTTGATAGCTGGGCATGAAGAGAAGTCATCGTGGGGCGCTTGTGACCTGCTCCCCGATTTCAGTACCACGCTGAACTTAGTAGAGTCCGTTTTCCGAGCAGGAGACGGCAGTGAAAAAGCGTTTTACCGAAGAGCAGATTCTCGACTTCCTCAGGCAGGCCGAGGCCGGTGTGCCAGTGAAGGAGCTGTGCCGCCGGCACGGCTTCAATGATGCCTCGTTCTATACATGGCGGGCCAAGTTCGGTGGCATGAGTGTGCCGGATGCCAAACGCCTGAAGGCTCTCGAATTGGAAAACAGCCGGCTGAAGAAGCTTCTCGCCGAGGCCCACCTCGACATCGAGGCGCTCAAAGTGGTCGCCCGGGGAAAAGGGTAAGCCCGACAACCCGGCGGGAGGCGGTGCACGAGATGCAGGCGCAAACCGGCATCTCCGAGCGCCGTGCCTGTCAGTTGATCGGGCTGTCCCGCTCGGTGTTGCGCTACCAACCGCGAGCCAACGCGCAAAACACCGATCTGCAAGCCCAACTGGTGGAACTGGCTCAAGAGCGTCGGCGCTTTGGCTATCGCCGCCTGCACATCCTGCTGCGACGTGCTGGTGTGCAGGTCAACCACAAGCGGATTTACCGCCTGTACCGAGCTGCTGGCTTGATGGTGAAGCGGCGGCGGCGTCGCCACGGTGTCGCGGTGGTGCGCTCCACCAATGTACCGACCGCGGAGCGATTATTGGCGCCAATGATGAGGTCGCCCTCCCAGTGGCCAGGCATCAGGCGGTCTTCGATCTCAGGCGGCCGCATGTGGATACTGACCAGATCGGGAATCTGCTGGCGTCGATCCGAGCCACGGCTGCGTGGCCGACGCTTGCCGTTGCCCTGCCGCAAACAGCCGATAAGCTCCTTCTTGAGGCTGCCGCGGGGCATCACATAGAGCGCGTTGTGGGAGACTTGTCGATGTGAATCATTAGGCGACATGCGCTTCAGTGTGCGGGCTATCTGTTGCGGTGACCAGTACTTGCGCAGCAGATGGACTACGACCTCGAACAACTCGCCGTCGGGATGCAGCTTGGGGCGCTGACGTGGCCGATGACGCGTTAAGCGAGCCCGGTAGCCTGCGAGGCTGGCATCGTAGCCCTTGATGGAGTCAACCGTATGGCGAGCGATTTCACGCGATACGGTACTCGGGGCACGGCCCAGATGACAGGCGATAGCTCGGATCGAGTGAGTCATTCGCATCATCATGATGGCAGCTCGGTCTTCAGCAGTGAGGTGGCGGTAGCAGTAGGTCATGGCAACACCGTACCTGATGGGTTACGTGTTGCACTTGGTCATTGAGACCGCCGAGGTTGGTGACTCGCTAGGAACTTCGAGCCGAGTCCAATACGCCCTAATGTGTTGATTAGTACTCGCCGATTTGTTTCAACCGGTTACAACGCCGCTTTTGAAAAAAGCTCAAAAATCACCCAGCAGCAGCTTTCTATCCAGCATATGCTCTGTTCTCGCCCAGCCAAACTGAATTAGCGGACTCGCCGAAAGTACTGTAGTAACGTCCCGCGGTGTTGGGCGAAAGAGAATTTTATCGGCTATGCCCTGAGGGCAAAATTTATGCGACTTTCTAGCGTTGAGTATGGCTATGACAGGCACTCCTAGGGCCGTGGCCATGTGCATAGGCCCCGTATCCGGCGTGATTAACGTGATTATATGAGTTAGCACAGCCGCAAATTCACGGATCGGCATCAATGGCAATATTTGACCTTGAGAGCCACAGCACTGTTCCAAGTACGGACGATAATGTTCCTCTTCGGGTCCAACCATTACTACATAACCCTCCCCCGTCATATTGAGCTCTCTAATCTGGGCCTGCCAGAAATCTAGTGGCAAACGTTTGTCGAGATGGCCACCGACAAAAACTCCGACAACACCACCTCTGGATGAAACTTTAAGAAGCGCTTCGGCCCTAGCATGTTCCATTTCACTTACAACCATCCACGGCAAGGATTCACAGCTTAAACCCAGAGAATGCGCAATAGCGCTAGGCAACTCATACGCGTGGTTAGTTTTTCCATCAACTAGCCAGTCATAGGTGTTCTGCAAGCGCCCTCTTTGCCCCAGGTTTTTTTTTGCGCCACATAGATGCGTAAAAAGCCAGCTCGTCACAGAGCCTTCGCCGACCTGAATCGCCAAATCGTAATTCTCTTTTCGCAACTCCCAGATCATGCACAAAAATAGCCAAGGTCGAAATGAGAACGTTCGACTGTATGCATGATATTTTGAGATACCCATCCCGGAAAATAGCCGCGCTGTTGTGTCGGTGCCCAGGTAGTCGACTCGAATTTCTGGTCGGCATTTCGAAAATGCCTCAACCATCCTAGCCCCTATGACAGCATTTCCTAGCCGAAAATTAGGCCTGATGAGTAGAACTCGCTGTGCATCGACCAATGCCAAAGACGATGCACGGCGAGGTGAACCAGACGTGGCGCTTAGTAGGCGGTAGAGTCCGCTCTTGGCTCGTCTCTCCAAACATTTTCCCAGCCGGCGCATGCCATCATGACGCCGGATTTTAGTTAACACGCTACTCATCCCCCCCCCTCACAAACTGACCTGAGCATAGGGTAAGCAGCGAAGCTTAAGAGAATATTTCCATCCTGGCTTTCATCGTCAGAATATCCCTGGCCTCAGTTATCACCAAAAGTTGGATAGTAATAAGGATCTCTTCATAATTGTTCAATTAGAGTCATGTTACGAAAATGTGACGGATTTCAGAAATGTCGATCGATTCCAACTTGACTTCTCTCATCAATGGGTTATCTGGGCGCTCATCTCTACTCGACTGGCTAATGATCGCGATTACCCATTTGGGGCTACCCCTGATGGCTCTGTGCGTTGTACCGCTGTGGTGGTTCCGAGTTAATAGAAGTGAAATGAGATATCTTGCTATTTCCGCTGCTCTGACGCTCACCTCGGGGCTGTTAATCAATCAACTTGTACTGTTATTCATATCGCGTGCTCGCCCCTATACGGAGGGGCTCACTCACCTTTTAATCGCACCCAGCATGGATCCCTCGTTCCCTTCTGACCATGCTACCGGTGCTGTCGCGATAGCCGTTACATTTTTCTTCCATGGCCGCATCAAAATGGGAGCGCTCTTCTTTTTGGCAGCTCTGCTAGTGATGTTTTCTCGAGTCTACGTAGGTACGCATTACGTGACGGATGTTTTGGGAGGGCTTGTGACTGCGTCTATGGCGGGCTTGTTCGTCAGCCGCTTTCATTACAGAGAGAGCCTTCTCAACCGCTGTCTCACAAGAATTTGTAGTGGTCAATGTAGTGGTTCACTAAAACCGGACACCCATTTAGGTGGTATCGTCGCCACCAAAGTAGAGGTGATCCATGGCCAGAAAACGTCGTTCATTCTCCACCGAGTTCAAGCGGGAAGCCGCCGGGCTCATACTTGACCAAGGCTACTCCGTGGCTCAAGCCGCTCGCGCCGTCGATGTCGGCGAAACGCCTCTGAGACGCTGGATAGATCAGCTCCGGGCAGAGCGCGGTGGTGTCACGCCAAAGTCAAAAGCGCTGACGCCCGAGCAGCAGCGAATCCAGGAGCTCGAGAGCCGCATCAACCGGCTGGAACGGGAGAAAGCGATACTAAAAAAGGCTACCGCTCTCTTGATGTCGTACGATCTCGATCGTACGCGCTGATAGACCAGTTGAGTGAGCAGGAGCCTGTGAATATGGTCTGTAGCGCCTTTGGCATTGCACGTTCGAGCTATTACGAACATCGCCTTCGCCGATCTCGCGTCGATATCGAGCGGTTGACGTTGCGCGCAACCGTTAGAGAGCTGTTCAACCAGAGCCGGCGTTACGCGGGTAGCCGAACGATCATGTTGCAGATACGCGAATCAGGGCTCAACGTGGGGCGTTTCAAGATTCGACGCCTGATGCGGGAGGCGGGGCTCGTCTGCAAACAGCCACGACCGCCGGTCTACCGACAGGCAACGGTCGAGCGACCCGATATTCCCAACCGCCTGAACCGTCAGTTTACTGTCACCGCGCCTAATCAGGTGTGGTGTGGCGATATCACCTACGTGTGGGTACAGAACCGTTGGCACTATCTGGCCGTCGTGCTGGATCTGTATGCACGACGCGTCGTCGGATGGGCATTATCTAATCGCCCCGATGCGGCCCTGGCCATCAATGCGCTGGACAGGGCATTCGAGCAGCGAGGCAGGCCGCCGGGGCTGCTGTTCCATTCAGATCAGGGCGGTCAATATGCGAGCCGAGCCTTCCGGCAGCGGCTGTGGCGTTATCAGATGCAGCAGAGCATGAGCCGTCGCGGTAACTGCTGGGATAACGCCCCGATGGAGCGGCTGTTCCGCAGCTACAAGAGCGAGTGGATGCCATCGACCGGCTATTTGTCAGCGCAGGAAGCTTTACGAGATATCAGCTTCTATCTGATGGAGCGCTACAACCAGCAACGGCCTCATCAGTACAACGGCGGCATGGCGCCCGCCCAAGCGGAAGCAACACTCAATTCACTGTCCGGAATTAGTTGACCACTACACTTCCCTTCAAACCCTTTGCCTGAGCCATTTCCCCTTTCCCTCGTTGGGGAGAATGTCTGAGCATTTGGATTAACATTCCCTGTCGCTCCTAAGCAGATCTATAGGCATCGTTGCTAACGACTCAAAGCAACAGGAATCTCTCGCGATGTCCAGTTCTCAGCAGCCAGTTGGTAGCTTCACGGTCACACCTGAAGAGCTCTGCCCCCAATACGATGTATCAAGCTCTTTCATCCGCAGTCCCTCCGGACTCTTTTGGGTGGGGCTTCCGGCATCTGTCACCCTGATCCCCAGTTCGTGTCCTGGATTCAGGCGGCTCAGCGTTTCCTGATGGCTCCACTACTGGGGAAAGCGCCTGGAGTGGCAGCCAAGGTGCAAACCGTCTATCGCTCAGCGTTCGAAAGCGAGCCCATGGTTTCCATCTTCCAGGTCAACATATGGCCAATTGGCGCTCCAGAGGCAGAGATTGAACACCTTGAAGACCGATATGCCGAAATTGCTGTCACAGGTCGTCTTCACCTGCCGTACATCCCTGACTCTCTCGATGAAATCAATTTGCCGATGATCGAGGTATGTGACGGAATCGAAGCCTCGAGGCTGGCGAACTTGCTGATTCAAGCCAGTAAGAAGGTAAAGTTTGCCTTTCCTCAAATGCCCACGTGGATGGCCTCAGGATTGGCTGATCGGAGTAAATCTAGATAAGGGAAGTGTCCGAGGAATGCCATGAGGTGTATCAGGTCCATCAAGTAGACGCAGGTCTCCCAAATTAGCCTTCATGGGTAGTTTCGGATGTGTGTCTTCTCTCACCCAAAAGCCAAAGCGCTGCCAAAACGCTACTCGCCTGGCAGCATCTTCCATATACTCCTGACTACCAGGCACCGGAGCAGCCTGATGACTGAAATGTTGCCGGTGACGGAAAACATCCTAGGTTCTGTCTGAAAAGTCATGGTTGCTACGCTATCTCTGTTCATTGAACAGGAGAGAGTCATGGCAGGCCGCTACGAGCTTTCCGACCAGCGCTGGCAGATGATTGAGGATATCGTTTCTCCAC
>NZ_VTPX01000025.1 GCF_008298015.1 Salinicola corii
AGGATATCAGCGTCTATCTGATGGAGCGCTACAATCGGCAACGGCCGCATCAGTACAACGGCGGCATATCGCCCGTCCGAGCAGAAGAAACACTCAATTCAATGTCCGGAATTAGTTGACCATTACACAAAGCACGCTTACCCGGCTTTGAGTGAAGCCCCCCGAGCTGGCGATAAAGATGCGGTCCACATTTTCAAGAAGAAGGCCAGTCAATACACGGTTGAGGCCTTTGGCGATACGCCCGCGAACTACCTCGCTGACAGGCCTCTTTTCTTTAAGTGCATTGATGATTTCTAAGTATTCGCCAGCAAAGCGGAACGCGGTCATCGACCAATGCGGATAGCCGGCCTCCCCATCCGGAAGAGTGAAGAAGAGCCTGCGCCGCTGGTTTTCGAGCATCGACAGAAACTCGGCCGACCCTCCTTCTAAGCGGGCGCCCTCATACCCTTCCAAATAGGCGTCTTGGGCTGTACTGAACGCGATCGTGGCCCCGTAGATAGGATCCCTTGCGATCAGACGAGCGAAGTCAGCTTGCAATCGCGAGTCATCCTTGCCATAAACTAGCAGTCCGTCAGCTGCATTGGTCGACTCATCTCCCACGCCAAAGCTGGACATCGCCTTGAAAATGGGGCGGTCAGAAGCCCTTCGCTTGGGCAGATTGGCCCCGAAGGCGTTGACATAGACGCTGGCTTTACCGAGATCGCTGCTCTCCTGGATCTTTGCGACATCGGCACAGGTCATCAGGTTCTCCTTGGCATGCTTGGCATCGGAGCAGCCGAGGATCATGTTCGAGCAAAGCGCGAGCAAGTCGCGCATAGGGAGGTGTAGCCCATTGAGCCGCGCGATTTCAACCAAATCTCCCAAGCGGCGAGAGAGCTGGCCGCCATCCGACTCGCCCAAGAGTCTGCGGCGGTTTTCGTCGATGGGGCAGACTTTTCCGTCTGCCTTGAGTGCGCAGCGTTTGCAGCTCTCCCACTCCGGATGCCCTGCTACTGCCTCAACCACCTCCTCTAGTGTCTTGCGGCTGGTGGAGCGGCTGAGATCGAACACTGCTAGACGAGCAGGCGCCGGGCCGGCCTGTAAGAAGCGTTCTTGAAGCGGCTTACGAAGTGGGTGGGTGCGATCTTGGCGCCTGCCCAAATCGCGGAGACGATCAAGAATCTGGCCATGGTTCGCGGCAAGGATCACGATCTCGGAATTTTCACCTTCTAGAACAGACCTTTCGAGCCGCTGCAACGGGATATCGCTTTCCTCGCCATTGAACTCGGAAAGATCTTTAATGAAGACAGCCAAACGCCCATCGGCCAGATGCAGCTCTTTCACATTGCCCTTGGCTGCCCAATCCCTGGGGGCCCCGCCGATGCGTTCCCATAAAGCACGACAGTGGTACGTTTTACCATCCCCCGCAGTTCCGGCGATCAAGATAGACCCCAGGGCCTTAGATTCGATGTGCCGTACCATGTCCTCTAGCTGCGGCGCGGATAAGCTAATCGGCTTAACTCTTGCTCGCCCAAGCGCGCTCGAAACATACTCGTCGAACATCGTCAGGTTGTTCGATGTCGGACCGTAGCTACGCAAAAACCGAACCCAAGCGCTAGCTGGTGGAACCCCATCGCTTTCATCTTCTTGCGGTGTAGTGGTCATATCGCTTCCTAGTGAAAATCATTTTCTACGCCAGCCTTCGGGCTTCTCTTTGTCAGAGTTTCGTAGTCACGCCATCCCAGGCAGTCTCGGCGATCAGCGTATCCCGCTTTGCTTGTGGGTTCTCTGTCGAGTGAAGTAAACAGTTGAGGCAATTGCCCGACAGAAACTGATTGCGGATGGTGCTGTCATCGCTGAGAAAGCTGCGAAGATTGTTGAGCGTGGGCTGGCGTCATCCATATGCGGCGCTCCATGAGGCAGGCAGGGCAATTGAAGTCGTGAGACGAAGGCATGGCCGGTATTATACCGGGTCAGGCCACGAAACGGGGCGTCAGCACCTGATGCGGACGGTTGCGCCAGAGGTTGAAGTCGTCGAGTCAGCAGTCCAGTCAAAGAGCAGTCAGAGTGATGGCTTCGTCGATGGTGTCTGGTAAAGTTTTGAAACGTCGGCTTTAGGTCGCTTGAGCCAAAGGCAGAGGTTTTCGCGCTCTCAATCGACGATCTTGACGCTATTGCGATGGTAATTCAGGAAAACGAAGCACGCAGGGTGGGACTCCGCGGCCGTGATGCTTATTTCAACCAGGGCAGCAAAGCGGACTAGGGGGTTATATCAGCTTGGGATAGAGGAGACTTTTTCGATATGGCGTCGGGGCGCATCATGTGTGCAGGCTTCAGAAAGAGATCGGAAGTTCCTGGGTAAGTGGCTTCTTAATCATTGTGATGGTACCTCCGCAGATTAGGCGCAAGCCCGGGATACTATCGTGTGGAGAATAAAGCGCTGAATTTAATTTGCTAGCTTATTACAGGTGTGCGGAAGGCGCGCGGGCATATCGAAAAAGAAATATGATAGTGATTAAGGTATGTAGGTTTATGGTTTTTAGAGTTGATTAGCTTGTTGGGCGGTTTTGGGTCGGTGGGGTTAAAATTTAACAAAAAAATATAGTCATCCTCTCCACGACACGATGGTCGCGGAGAGGGTGGAGATCATCATGCAAGTAAAGGTTGTCTATCGTGTTTCACTCCGCAGCATAGGCACAGGTGGTCGTTGCCTAAAAATGAAGGCGATGTTCGTCTTGAATAGAATCGTTGGTGTACTTTTCGATATGCCGATATTGGATAATCCTCGGTGAATGTGTTGTAGATACGGTTCAATGGATTCTTGCCGTATATCAGAGGGTGGTTTTTTGCTTCGATAGATGCGCGCTGAATTTGTTAAGTAAAGCTGTTCAGCACTCCTGCGGTGCGTATCAGGGGCTCTGCTATTTCTCAGGTCAATACTTCGAGTGAGTTTTAGAGGAAGTATCGTGTGATCATGCACAGATACCTTTTTAGGTGCATTGGAGGTTTTGTTTCAGGACTACACTTGGATTCCGATTCGGCGGAGCAACCAGTTGAATAGAGCGAGGGTCAAAACCAGGATCAGCAGCACAGGCCAGAACCGTACGGCAATTACCAATAGCGCGATGACGATGGTGCAACCGGCTAGCATGCAGATGAATACGAAGAGAATGCCTAAAAAGCGGATCAGGTTCATTCGGGGGGTCTCCTTTAGATCCAATCCAACTGATCAAGGGATATATAGCGTTCACTGCCAATAAAAATATGGTCCAGCGTGCGGATGCCAATTAGGTCAAGTGCGGTTTTTAGTATTTTAGTAATTAAGCGATCTTCGGAGCTGGGGGTAGGGTCGCCCGATGGATGGTAATGAACCAGTACGACAGCGGAGCTATTATGCCTGAGCGCCATCCTTACCACTTCGCGAGGGTAAATACGGTCACTATCCGGAGTAGTTAGGAACACCTCCTCAATAGAGATTACGCGGCGTCCTTTATCGAGCATCACTAGTGCAAATACCTCATGCTCATAATCCTGTAAAAGCATTTGGAGATGTTCGGCTAATCGTGATGGATCAGTTAACGGTTTTCCTTTGAACATCTGTCGGGCTGCTAGCTGCAAGGCTAAGCGCAGGATTTCAGCTTCGGTAACAGGTGAGTGAGCGATGTAGCTTTCAGCGTTTTCGCCAGCTTTGATTTTCTGAAATTTCATTTGCATGCACTCCTTCGAATAGCAAGGCGCAAGCGACTTGCTGTTAAATGATTAATTGAGGATGTACAGCGGGGCGCTGTGCCTAGCCTGGGATTCCAGTTTTTGGCTAGAGTGGAGCGTGTAGCGGAATATTCCGGTTGATCTTCGGGCAGGATTGTTTTGGGGTAAAACTCCTCAACGACGCCGCCACATTGTTCGGTGTCTTTCTCGAAAGCGCCGTTATCTGATTCCTGCGGCGCAGCCGCATCCAGTGCAGCCTGATCGAAACCGGCGGCTTGGAGGTTCTCCTCCAGTTTGTGGGCAGTCTGCAGGGTCACCTCCATCGCCATGCCGCTGCGAACGGTGATATCGAGGTAGAAGATCGGCGTGCCATGGCTCTGCCGGGTGGATTTACCGCGCAGGCGTAGTTCCAAGGGCAGGCACGCCAGCCGGCCGCTGGAGATGGCCCGGAAATACTGCAGCCGTGCGGCCAGAGTGCGGAGGCTGTTGAAGCCGGTGGTGCGGAACACGTAGGTGCCCAGCGGGTCAGTTACTCCAGCTAATTAAAACCTAGCATCAACGCTGACCCCCACTCACACAAGCGATGGCGCGTGGCAACAAATGTGGGAGCTTGCCCGCGAAGCGTCGCCCGGACGGCGATCGGTTTGTGCATCACCAGGCTTCCCAAGCGCACCTGCGCGAAAACACCACCCTCCAAAGCACCATAAAAATCGTCCATCTCCTTGGACAGAGCGTCTACGGGAAACCAGTTGGCCGCAGCGATACAGCGCTGCCATCATCTTGCGGCAACTGCTTGGGCTTGCCCTCGATCGGCTTCTCAATCTGCAAGGAGTGTGATGGATATTGGAATCGACAGCGCAGGCATTGTGCACATGAGATTGCCGTCAACGCATGCGCTGTCAGCGGTAAGGCTCAGTATCGCGCTAGCCGTGGCCATCCTCTCGTCCCGCAACGATGCGCAGGCACAGGTCAGCACTGACATAGAGCGAGCACCCACCCTCACCGTAGAGCGCTACACGGAGGACTGGTCATATCTCTCCGACCCCGCGCTGCGAACCGGGCGCTGGACCGAGCCCTTCAAGTATATCCCGCTCAACCAAGCCCGCTCGGTCTACTTGACCACGGGGCTCGAAGCGCGGTCACGCTACGAGAGTTTCAGAAACGCCAACTGGGGTTCGGAACCCGACGACGACTACCTCTGGCATCGGCTCATGCCTTATGCGGACATCCACATTGGCGAGTGGCGCCTTTTCGCTCAATCGATCTTCTCAACGATGACCGGCACCGATCGCCCCAAGACGCCGGTCGATACGACGGGCGCGGACATGCTTCAAGCCTTCGCCGAAATCGAAACCAAGGTGGTGGGCCAGACAGCGCTGCGTGTATCGGTCGGTCGCAAGCTGATGGCGTTCGGCACCGGTAGGCTTATCGACAATCGCTACGGTCCAGGCGTACCCCAAGCATTCGACGGGGTAGAGGCAACGCTTTTGGCGTCAACCAGACAGTTGACGACGTTCGTCGCTCGCCCAGTCGACACGGCGCCGGGAAACTTCAATGACGATCCATCGCAACAGCAACGGGTATGGGGCGCCTATGCGACCCAGTGGCTGCAGCCAGGCCAAGCGACGGGCATTGACTTGTATTACGTGGGCCTGCGAGACCGTGAGGCGTTTTACGACCAGGGCACCGGCAAGCAACGGGTGCATACCTTCGGTGGGCGCTTCTTCGGTGATGAAGGCGCGTGGTACTGGAACATGGAGGGCTCGATCCAGCGCGGAACATTTGCAGGCGACCGCGTGCAAGCGTGGGGCGGTGGGGCAGAGGTGGCTTATCGCTTCCTGCACACGCCGCTTCAGCCTGAACTCGGGTTCGCTGCGGACCTCATTTCGGGAGACGATGACCGGGACGACTCCACCTTCGGGACCTTCAATCCGCTGTTTCCAAGGGGTAAGTACTTTGGCGCGTTGACCCCCATCGGCCCGCGCAATCTGAAACTGCTGCGTCCGTCGCTGACGGTGCACCCCAGCGTGGACGTCGCAGTCTCGCTCACCGGCACCGCCTACTGGCGGGAGAGCACCGATGACGGGATATATGCCATGTCAGGCGCACCGATACGCAGCGGGAAGGACAGCGATGCCCGCTACATCGGCCACCAACTCGAACTGGCAGCGGCCTGGCAGGCGACGCAAGAGCTGAACCTGTCCGCGTCGGTGAGTACTTTCGAAGCAGGTGCCTTTATCAAGGACACCGGGCCTGCGAGGACCCTGCACATGGTCAGCAGTACCGTGAACTTTCGCTATTGATCGCATGCCTGAACCGCAACGCCGCGCTGACGTTGGCATCGTCAGCGCGGCGTTGCGGTTCAGGCATGAAAGGACGCGAGGTGCTCGGGCGTTGCACTAGCCGAAGCTGCGAAAGCGCTCTGTGTCCTTCATGAAAGCCTTTTCGGGAAGCGGCCCTTGATTGGAGCCGAAGGGCATCTGGGCACGCAGAGACCAACTGTGCGGGAGTGCCCATTGCGCCCTCACCGCCTCGTCGATTAGCGGGTTGTAGTGCTGCAGGCTGGCGCCAAGATCGGCTTCGGCCAGCGCCGTCCAAACCGCGAATTGCGCCATGCCCGACGACTGCTCGGACCACGTCGGGAAGTTCTCGGCGTATTGCGGCCATTGGCGCTGCATCGACTGAATTACCGTCTTGTCCTCAAAGAACAGGACGGTGCCGATACCCGCTGCGAACGACGTATCGATCTTGTCGAAGGACAACTGTACCGATTCGCGGTCGACGATGGCCGCCAGCGCGGATTTGACGATCGCCCAAAGGCGTTCATGCTCGCCCGCGAAGAGGACTACCACCCGCGCGCTCTGGCAGTTGAATGGCGATGGCGCCTGCCTGACCGCATCGCGGACGATCTGCTCGATCTGTGCTTGCCCATAAGCGTGTTGCCGCCCCAGCGCGTATTGCGACCGGCGTTTTGCGAAGGTGTCTATGATCATGGCTTTGCATCCTGAGGTGAATGGCGTGTTCGCTGCCGTATTACCGTGCTAAGCGTGGGAACAATTTCTCGGCATTCGTCCGCGAGATGCCCCTTCGCAGTTGCGCGGGCATGTCGAAATCGTCCGCTTGCTGAACGAAGTGCAGCGCCTGGTTGGTGTTTGCGAAGGGCCAATCGCTACCGAACAGGATTTTTTCCGGGTCAGCGAACGCCGTCAGGCTCGGCAGTGCCCAGCGCGAGCTCGACAACGCCGTGTCGAAGTAGAAACGTTGTAGGCGGGCGACACCACTTTCGAATGTCCCGTCGGGGGAGCAAGCGATGGCGAAGCGTTCGGCCGCGTAAGGCAAGAAGCCGCCACCGTGCGCCAGGATCATCTTGATGTCGGGATAGCGCTCCATGCAGCCGTTCCGGGCAAGATTGATCACGGCGCGCGCGGTATCGAGCAGGTAATCCGCGGCGAAATCGGGAATGCCAGGAACCCCTCGCCCGGGAAGCCCCGCGGGGTGCTCGAATACCACGGCCGAGCGCCGGTTCAGTTCGTGCATCAAAGGCTCCCACTCCGGGTCGCCGAGGTAAGTACCGCGAGCATTCGCCAGCAGTACCACGCCGTCCGCGTGCAGATGGTCGAACGCATATTCCAACTCGGCAAGGGCACCATCGAGGTCAGGTAGTGTGAGGACCGCGAAGAACCCGAACTGCTTCGGCTGACGAGCGACGACCTCGGCGCTGAATTCGTTTACGGCACGCGCCATGCGCCGAGCCTCGGCGGCGCTGCCCAGATGCACGCCAGGCGTAGACAGCGACAGGACCGAGGTCGCGACGTCTGCCTTGTCCATTAGCTCCAGGGCTGTTTCAACCGACCATTGCGGCATGGGCGTGCCGCCCGCCGAGTCGATACCGTGCTCGGCCAGCCATTGCCGATACTGCGGCGGCACAATGTGGTGATGAACGTCTATTCGGGCTTGATTCGACATAGCCTTTTCCAATCCTTTTCTGTTCGCGCGTTGGCGGGTCGGTTCCTCAGCCCTTCATCAGGCCGGGGCTGAAGGTGATCGTCTTGATCTCGGTGAAGTCGTCGATCGCAGTTGGGCCGTTGAGGCGGCCGAGGCCGGAATGCTTGGTGCCGCCTTCCTCGATGTCTTCGCTGAGTGCCGCCCATTCATTGATCCAGACCAGGCCAGCCTGAATTTCCGGCGCGATGCGCAGCGCCTTGGCGATATCCCGTGTCCACAGGCTGGAGCCGAGGCCATAAAGGCTGTCGTTGGCCATGGCGATCGCTTCGTGTTCAGTCTTGAAGCGCTGCAAGGTAAGGACGGGGCCGAAGGTTTCCTCCTGAACCACCTGCATGTTTGAGTCGCGAACTTCAAGCAACGTGGGCATGTAGAAAGCGCCTTTGGCCAACGGGCCTTGCGTCACAGGCCCACCCCGGACGATGACCTCGGCGCCTTCGGCGATGGCCCGCTCCACCACCTGATCGACGCGCTGCACGTTCTCGCGATCAATCATTGGCCCCATCTCGCTGGAGGTGTCCGAGGCGGGCCCTGCTTTGACGGCACGCAGGCGTTGCGCCAGCCGCTCGCGCAGCGCGTCAGCGATACCTTCCTGCACGATCACCCGCTGGCCAGTGACGCAGAACTGCCCAGCGAAACGTGTCAGTGCGGTCTCCAGCATGGGCACCACGAGGTCCAGGTCAGCATCGTCGAACACGATCGACGGCGTTTTGCCGCCCAGCTCCAAGCCGACACGCTTCACCTCGGCTGCCGCACTCTTGGCAATGGCCTTACCGGTCGAGGTGCTACCGGTGAAACTGATGACTGGCACGTCAGGAGAGGCCACCAGATACTTGGCAGCATCGCCCACCTCATCGGTCATCACGTTGATGACGCCTCGCGGTAGCTCAGGTACATCGGCGAAGATCCGCGCCATCATTGCGTTGATCTGAGCGCTCTTGCCGGGCATCTTCACGATCACCGCGCAGCCCGCCGCCAGCGCAGGCGCGAGCGAACGGACCATCAGCACCACCGGTGAATTCCACGGCGCGATAACACAAGCGATGCCCAGCGGCTGGCGCATCATCAGGGCGATGCGCCCGGGTTTCGGCTCCACGAGACGCCCGGATTCGGTACGGGCGATGCCGGCGAAGTAGCGTAGCGACGGCGCGCACAGATCGACCTCGAAGGTGGCGTCCGGCTGAATCTTGCCGTTCTCGGTATAGAGCGTGCGGATGAGTTCATCGCGGTTGCGCTCGAAGGCGTCGGCGAGTTTGTCGAGCACCCGGGCGCGCAACTTGCGGTCATGCACCCACGCGGTTTCCCGCATCGCGCGCTTCGCGGCTGCGATGGCGGCTTCTGCGATGTCCACGCCAGCATCGGCATAGGTCCCGATGACTTCATAGGTCGCCGGGTTGATCGATTCGCGAACCCTGTCCGAATCTACCCATTGGCCATCGATCCAGTTCAACGCGTGTGCGAGATCGTGTTCGGTGTTGGTACTCATGCTTCACTCCTGTGCGACTTGAAAATGAACACTCAGCCGAGATCGTGCTCGGCTGAGCATTCGATGGGTAATCAGGCGTTGAGGTGGGCGGCGATACGTTCGGCGAGCATTATCGTCGTCAGGTTGGTCGGCACCGAAGGCAACTCCGGCAAGATCGAGGCGTCGACCACGCGCAGGCCCTCAATGCCGCGCACTTCTCCCCATGCGTCAACTACAGCCGCAGGGTCGTTATCGGCGCCCATCGGAACGGTCGAGGTGGGGTGTGCGTAGGTCGAGACGTTGGCGTGGATGTGTTCGCGCAACTGCTCGTCGGTCACGCCTGGGCCCGGAAATAGCTCGCTGTCGACCACGTTGGCGAACGGCGGGCTGGCGGCGATGGCGCGCGTCAGACGCACCACTTCGGTCATCCGTTCCAGATCAGAGGGGGCGTCGAGAAAGTTGTAGCGAATGCGCGGTGCAACCTCGGGATCACGGGATACGAGCTGCAAGCTGCCGATGGAATGCGGCAAGACCAGCGCAGAGGCCAAGACGATCGCAGCTCCGGTAGGGCTATTAGCGGGGTCGAAGAAGTGCGTGGCGGATATCTGCAGGTCGAGTTCGTCAGCCTCTGCGTTTTTCGAACGGGTCCATACCAGTGCGCCGGCGGCTGGAAGCATGGCGCTGAGGGTCGGTTTGAGGGCGTACACGTTGTAGTAGATGGGATGGTCTAGCAGTTTCACACCCACTGGAAGATCGGCCACCACTGGGATGTCGAGGCTTTGCAGATGCTCAGCCGGGCCGATCCCGGAGCGCATCAGAATTGCCGGGCTGCCGAATGTGCCAGCGCAAAGGATCACCTGTGCGCCTGACAGCACCTCGCCTGTTGCGAGCACCACACCTGTAGCGCGTTTGTTTTCCAGGATCACGCGGTCAACGTGCGCATCGGCGAGAATCGTCAAGTTGGGGCGCGACCTGGCCGCTGCGGTGAGATAGGCCATGCCAGTGTTCACCCGCACGCCATCTACAACATTGAGTGGGTAGGGCCCCACGCCGTCGGTGCGCGCTGCGTTGAAGTCCTCCACAGTGGCGAGGCCAACGGCCTGAGCGCTTTCGATGAAGGCGCGTGTTGAGGGCGAAAGCTCCTCCATTGTGCGTTGGCGAATGGGCAGCGGGCCGCTGCGGCCGTGCCATTGCGTATCGCCAGTGGGGCAATTCTCCAACGCCTTGAACACCGGCAGTACGTCATCCCACGACCACCCTTCGATCCCTCGTGCAGACCAGCGGGTAAAATCCGAAGGTCGAGCGCGTATCGCCACCGTGCCGTTCACCGCCGAGCTACCGCCGACCACCTTGCCACGCGGGGTCGGAATGTCATGGCCGAGGTTGGCCTTGTCATCGCTGGTGTACTGCCAATCGAATGTTGCTGGTGCAACGCTTGCAGCACTGGTCAAGGCAGGGGGGTAGTTGTCGGTCGAAAAATCGGGGCCCGCTTCTAGCAGTAAAACGTGGCGCGAAGCGTCTTCGCTAAGGCGAGCGGCAAGCGCTGCACCTGCCGAACCACCGCCCACGATGATGACCGCAGGCTTTTGACGCGTGGTGTAGGTATTTTCGATGACCTGTCCGATTGCCGTCTTAGCCGTCATGAATATCCTCCTATTTATCGATCCATGTTGAGTTCACTCACGAGAACGCCTTGCTGAGCGCTCAAGTACGTAATTCGTAATCGGCAGAAAGGGTGACAGGCGAATACTCGATCAACCAGGCATAAGGCCGTGGACAGATAGTCCACACCAATGAACAATCGCTTGAAGAGCGCGCCGGTCTTTCGCAATGCCAAGCACAGCGTGGCTTGGCGAGAAATGGCGAGGCTGTAATTGGGTTCACGACGAAAGATTTATTTAGATAAGTTAGAACCAGCCGAATGTCTCGACTGAACTAATTGGAGCGCGCGTGTTTAAATGCAACTGGCAAAGCGCCCGTCAAGTTGCAATAGGGTTACATAATAAAGTCGGCAAGAATTTTCACTGGCCCGAGGCAGACGATGGCGAGTTATCCATGCTGAATTTGAACGATATTTTTCTTTTTACTCAGATCGTTGAACGGGGTGGCTTCACGGCGGCCAGCCAAGTACTCGGTATTCCAAAGTCAACGCTGAGCATTCGCGTCATCAAGCTGGAAAACAGCCTGGGCGTGCGGTTGCTCA
Source organism: Salinicola corii (assembly GCF_008298015.1). Lineage (GTDB taxonomy): Bacteria > Pseudomonadota > Gammaproteobacteria > Pseudomonadales > Halomonadaceae > Salinicola > Salinicola corii. The sequence continues at coordinate 11,358 of NZ_VTPX01000025.1, forward strand.
ACCGCTCGACCCGTCATATCGCCATGACCGCCGCTGGCCGCGACTTCTACCATCATGCCCTCGCCATGCTGCGTGAAGCCGAAATGGCAGAGACCGTCGCACGGCAGCACCTTGCAGAACCGAGCGGCCTGGTGCGGTGTACCGTGGGCATTGCCACGATGCAATTCGCGATGTCGGAAATCATCGCCCAGTTCTTGCTGAAATATCCAAAGGTCGACGTGTTCTCCCATGCGACCGACAGGGCAGTGGACATCGTGGGGGAGAACTTCGATGTCGCCGTCCGCGCCCACTCCGACCCGCTGCCGGACTCGAACCTGGTGCAGCGCAAACTCGTCACCATCGAATGGCACCTGTTTGCCGGAAGCGCCTACCTGGCCGCTCATGGAGAACCCACTACGCCGAGGGAACTGCCTGCGCATTCAGTAATACTCATGAATCGCTCGGGTGCACCGATGGAGTGGCATCTGCGGCATGTGGACAAGACGATGGACGAAGTCGTTATCCCACTCGCACCGAGGCTGGTGAGCGAAGATGTATCAGGGCTGCAAAAAGCCGCGATCATGGGGCTGGGCGTCATCGCACTGCCGAGCTACATCTGCAGGGAAGCGGTACAGGCGGGCACGCTTCGTCGAATCCTTCCTGACTGGACCGCAGGGGTGGGGCATCTGACGACACTTATCCCCTGCCGACAGGGCGTGCTGCCATCGGTGCGTGCTTTTCTCGATCATCTTGCAGAAGAAGTCCCGAAGTTGGCGCTGCCGCTGCCCATTGTTCCCTGCAGGGGCCCGCTTGCCTCATGAACGTATTAGTGACCGGCAGCGCTCTCTGATAGGGCGTTACTGCTCTGGAAAATAGCACGCCAAATCGACCGCACCTGAGTGGGGTCGATTGGCAGGAAGCCTTGATCGCCAGCGCGTCAGGCAGAGAAGGGGTCTTTGTCGAGCGCTTTCTTGGTCGCGTCCATATAGGACTGCATCCAGGCGAGCCAGGTAGTGGAGGCGAAGTCATGCAATGGCTGAACGGATTGCGCATCTCGCGCACGGAACTGATAGAACCATTTGACGAACGTGCGCGGCCCTACTGGGCGGAACAGGAATTGAGCCACGGCAAGGTCACACAGTTCTTTCAACTCCCATGAGAACTCGGTGAGTTGATAGTCGAACAGGTAAGGCCGCTGAAAGAAGTTGATCTGCTCCCGAGCATGGTTGTTTGCGAAGTGCACGGTACGGTAGGCATCGGGTTGCCCCCACGGGCCTTGGTGAATTTCGTACCCGGTCACGGCGGGCTCGCCTTTGAGAAACCGCGTGATGACATCCTCGGCGACAGTGAAGTCGAAAACACGCTCTACGGAGTTCTCGATGATACCGCTGACTGCACAGACCACGTTGCGATTGACTCCTGCATCGACGAGTAACTGGCTCATGCACTAATCCTCTTTTTAATACGGACCATGGATAGGGAAGGTGGCGTCTGTCCGGCTGCTAGGTTGTGCTACCAAGCGGTCGACGTCTTTCATCATCGGCACGCTGATTTCAAATTCGAAAAGGCCGCTTAACCATGCAAACTGCAGAGCAACCGATACTCGGGAATCGCAAAATCACCAGGGAATGGGCCGGTGTTTCGGTAACCGTTTCGTCGGAGCGAATCGTCGACCCGGTGGAGTGGGTCAGTGAGCACGCCGAGAATCTGGTGATCGTCAACCTTGGCGGCGTGACATCAAGAATGGAGGCGCGGCTTGGGCGAGGCAGCCTCTATACGGGGGCGCCCACGCTCGGGGAACTGTCGGTTGTTCCGGCCGGGGAGCGCTTCGCAGGGGTTTATCAGGCGAACCGTGTTCGCTTTGCAGATGTGCTGTTCCGGCCTGGCGGCTTCTCTGATGAACAGGGCTTGGCGTCTAACCAACACATAACGCCTTTCCGAGCGAGTTTGGGTGTTGTCGACCCGTTTTTGTTCGGCTGCGTGGTCGAGTTGGCGAAGTTGATGGAAGCGGACGATGGGCAGAGCGATCTGTTCGGCGAGAGCATCGCCCACGCGCTCAAGCTTCATATGCTGCGCCTTCATGCAGCGAACCGTCAGGTTTCAAGGCCAGAAAATGGCGCAGGAAAAGTGGAAGTCGCCAAGGTGCAGCGCTTCGTCGAGGAACACCTCGACGAGCCGTTGACCTTGACCAGGCTCGCGGGCGCGGCGGATGTTCCGGTCCATCATCTGATAGCCGGGTTCCGCCAGGTGCTGGGAACCTCGCCAGCACGCTATGTACTGTGCCAGCGAATGCGGCGCGCGCGTTGGTTGCTTGCCCATTCGGCAATGGCGCTGGCGGATGTTGCGTACAGTTGTGGGCTATCGAGCCAGAGCCATCTTACGACTACATTTCGCAAGGAGACGGGGCTCACTCCAGCGGCATTTCGGGCGCAGTTTCGGGGTTTGGGCGCTTAGGCAAAGACGCCAGGGCTACGTCCAATTCGAGATCGAGGTTCGCACCCAAAGCCCCCCGCAATCGCCTGGCTCAGTTGTTGAGCGATGATCGGGCTCAGGCCTTGGCCCGTGCCGCCGGTGCTGCGATTACGCGAGCTTCGACGCGGTCGAGCCTCGGCGCCAGTTGCTCTTCGGCAACGCCCGGCCCCGTCGAGAATGCTAAATTGACAAGCCGCTACCGTGCTCGACGGCCAGTCGGATTTTCACGCTGCCGGAGAGTTTCACGCCGTTCTTCACGAGATTCACCAGCATACGGCACAACACATGAGGTCGGGGCGCTGCTGACCATCATCCAATTGCAGCCCCGCTTGGAGATGCTTCAGCGGACCAGGCACTTCTGTCAGCGTCAGCAAGTAATCACCGCCGACGGCGTTGACGATGTCCAAAATGTACCTATGTCTGCAATGGGCTGGCTATCTGAAAAAAGTTGAATTCCAATTTTGGCCGATGGTTGGCGTTCGCGAACGCCGCTATGGGTCGTGAGGAGCCTGTTGTGACCTGCTACTACGGGGCAGTTATTGTTGATCAGCGTATCGGTACGACTTTTCTGTCCCTATTCTCCTGGATAACTGACACCGACAGATTGCCAGTCGCAGCTTCCTGAATGTGCTCACTCCACCAGGCCATCATCGGACGTCTCCGCTCGATGTAGTCCGCACGGTTGTACGCGCTACGTACCGCATCTTTATCGACGTGGGCAAGCGCAACCTCGATCAATTCGGGATCCCAACCATGCTCGTTGAGGATGGTACTGGCCATGGAGCGCATACCATGGCTGACCAGACGCCCCTCAAAACCCATTCGCTTTAGTGCCATGTTAGCGGTCTGGCTGTTGCAGTGGGTGCGAGGGTTCCGGTCTGCGGGGAATACGTATTCACGATGTCCGCTGTATGGCTTGATTGCTTCCAGTAGCGCGAGAGCCTGTTCAGTGAGCGGGATAATGTGGGTGCGACGCTTCTTCATACGTTCAGGCGGGATCGTCCAAATTTTCTTCTCGATATCTATGTCCTCCCAGCGAGCGGTTGCGGCTTCTGCTGGGCGGGTCATGGTGTGCAGCTGCCACTCGATCAAGCAGCGGGTCGTTCTTTTTATGCTGGCGTTGGCAATTGCCACCATGAGCTCTTTCAGCTCATCGGGGGGCAGTGCCGCCATATTTTTCTTTTTCGGTTTTTTGAAGACGGAACGGATGCCGCTTAGAGGGTTCGCGTGAATCAGTCCAGAGTTGACCCCGTAAGTCATGATCTCGTTGAGTCGCTGCGTCAGCCGTTTAACCGTCTCAAGGCTGCCCTTGGCTTCGAGCGGCCGGAGCATGTTGATGATCTGAGGGGCATTGATAACTGAGATCGGAGTGGTGCCCAAATCAGGGAAGATATGGGCTATTTGCATTCTAGGGTTGGAATTTCCTCGCTCTGACCCTGGATTCGAGATCAGGTCAAATGTAGCCTCTGGTTGGATTTCTCTGTTTTTCGCTGCCTCACCAGAATCTAACATTGGTTGGATTCTCTGATGCAACTCTCTCGCGTTAATCCAGCTCACCACTCTCTGCCTGTTTCAACAACGTCGGAATGTGCGGCCCATATTCCACCTTGCCGTGACCTGCTCGAATACCACTCCCGACCTTTCGGGCTTCTTTGGAGTACAGCGTCTTTGCTCGAATGATGGGGTAGCTGTAACCCCGACCTAATCGGTTGGACATCTTGATCAAACCGTTGAGCCCTTCGGTGTAACCATTAGTGATCGGGAATGGTGCATCCCAGTAGGCAAAGATGTCGTCGTAATGGTTGTGAACCGTTTTGGCCAGCTTCTTGAATGCCACTAGCCCTTGGTCTGGCAAGCTGTTCTCCCAGGCTTCAAAGGCGTTCTGAGCGCTCTGCTTGTCGGGTTCATCGTAGATGCAGAAGAAGGCTTCCTTGAAATCATAGGCTACGGCAAGCTCTGGGATCGCCTGCTTCACGACCTCCAGCGCCTTTTGTTCTGCGGGCGTCAGGTTACCGGGCCGCTTCAGGGTGAGCCAGCGAATGGACTTTTTGACGTAAATCCGGTCTTCTTTGCTTAGCTGAGCCTGATAGTTCTTGCGCTCAACTTCCAGCGCTTCGGAGGCCATTTTAACGACATGGAATTTGTCGATAACCAGCTTGGCGTTGGGCAGGTATTGAGCAAAAGAACGTTTGAAGGGCCGCCACATATCCGTACAGACCCATTCCACCTTGTCAGCGTCCGGTAAATCCTTGAAGAAGGGCTTCAGGTGCTCTTGAGTACGATGCTCCAACATATCAAAGACGTTGTTGGTTGCCAGGTTGGTAATTACACAGCGATACCCGCCTGCCAGGTTCACTTCGTCGATGCCCATGATGACCGGGGTTTCATAGCGAACGGTCTGGGAGAGTTCCTCAATGAGGTCATGAGCGATGTTCTTGACGGTGTTCACCGCCACGCCGGTTTGCTCGGCTAAAGCATGGAAGGTGGTTCCAAGGCACTGTTGCCGAATGACATCGACCAGCCGTTTGGTGGCTCGGCGTTTGTCATCCAGAAAACCCAACTCCGGCATGGACATTTTGCCGCACAACTCACAGCGAAAGCGCGGGCGCTGAACTTCAAGACGGACGGGCTCCATGTACAACGGCGTGTCCATGAACTTGTTTTTGCGCGTTCCGTGTTTGTGCATGGGGGTATTGCAGTCCCCACATAGCGGTACATCGACCGTTTCCGGCTCGGCAACTATCACAAGGCCCTTGCTCTCATGGCGCATATCCACCGGTTTTATGCCAGGGAGATTCAGCAGGTCAAGCATCGGCTTAATCCATATCCAGGTCGATGTCTTGGCCTTCGCGCAGCAGGTCATACACCACGTCAACCAGTGCGGCCATGCCCTGACGATCAGACTTGAGCACCTGGGTGGCCAGCTTCTGGTGACTGGACAAAGCACGTACTACCGCTTGCTGAACAGCGCCGGGCAAGTTGCCTTTCATGGCCTGTTCGCGGGTGTTGCTTTCCACCTGAGCCATCACCACATCGCTTTCACCGGCGATTGAAAAGATCTGATTCACGAAGGCCACCTGATCCTGAATCGGCGTTGCCTCACCAAACAGGCTGTTGAGCCGCTCAATAATCTCTTTGACGAATTTCGGCTTGTCGCCTGCCACACCACCACCGCCTGCACCTACCGGTTGCAGTACCGGGGTTTCGCCTTCGTCCTCCGCGTTATCTGAACGAGCATTGATGTCAAAACCGGTGAGCACCAGGCCGGTCAAGTCCACGGTTTCAGGTGCTTCGTGCAATAGACGCTTTTGCAAGAGCTTGGCGAAGGCGGCGAAGTTCTCCAGCTCCGGGTCGCCAAAATCAATCAGTTGGGCGATATAGGAGTAGGTACGACAAAAACGCCCCAAATCCGACTTGAAGCCAATCTGTAGTGGTTCAATGAAACCGGACACCAGCGTAGGTGGTATTCTTCCCACCTTGAGCGAGGTGTCATATGGCAAGAAGACAACGACGATCCTTCAGCCCTGAGTTCAAACAGGAAGCAGCACAGCTG
>NZ_VTPX01000026.1 GCF_008298015.1 Salinicola corii
CCGAACTCAGCAGTGAAACCGCTTAGCGCCGATGGTAGTGTGGGGTCTCCCCATGTGAGAGTAGGTCATCGTCAGGCTTCTATCCCAACCCCCAGCTTCGTGAGAAGCTGGGGGTTTTTCTTTGCCGCGAAGAATAGTAGCGCGACCATTACTGACACCGATCTGTCTCAACCCTTCCAGCGCCGAGTGCCGGAGGGAAAGCTGTTCACGCCGAACGTCGTGGCGGAACGATTGCTTGTGGTGATGGGCGACCGCCGCCCTGATGAGAGCGGCAGTTTCTGGGGCTGGGATGGCAAGGCGGTGCCATTTTGATGACGTTCGCCTACGCTTTGTCTGAAAAATGCCCGCGCTCACCCATACGGCGTTAAAAATCGACTGGAGTGCCAGCCCGGTCCTTTTTTCGCCGATTTTCGCTTTGTCTGGCTATCGCTCGTCGATTTTTCAGACAGAGGTTAGAGAATGGCCTGTAGCGCTTCGACCAGGCTGCCCATTTCGTCATCGGTGCCGATCGAGATACGCAGGAAATCGCTGAGACCATCCTTGTTGAAATGGCGAACCAGAATGCCGCGCTCGCGCAGACCGCTGAACAGGCTGGCGCCACTGTGTCGAGGATGGCGCACGAACAGGAAGTTGGTCTGTGATGGCAGGACTTCGAACGCCATCGCCTCCAACTGCTGGCGTGTCCGCTCCCGGGTGGCAATGACCTGTTCGCAGCATGCCTTGAAATGTGACTCATCCTCGAGCGAAGCGATGGCGACTTCGCTGGCCAGCATGTCGATCGGGTAGGAGTTGAAGGAGTTTTTGACGCGCTCCAATCCTTCGATCAGTTCGCGCGAGCCGATGGCGTAGCCCACGCGCAAGCCGGCCAGGCTGCGTCCTTTCGACAGGGTTCCGGCGACCAGCAAATTGGGATAGTCCGCGATCAGCGGAACGACGCTCTCGCCGCCGAAATCGACATAAGCCTCGTCGACCAGTACCACGCTCTCGATGATGCGCTCCAGCAGCTGCGCGACAGCCTGACGCGGGTGCCCATGGCCGGTCGGCGCATTGGGGTTGGCGAACACCACACCACCATTATCGGCATCGAAGGCCTTCAGGGCGATCTGCCAGCGGTCGTCCAGAGCCACGGTACGGTAATGAATATCGTAGAGCTTGCAGTAGACCGGGTAGAAGCTGTAGCTGATGGCCGGCATCAGCAGTGGCTTCGGCTGACAGAAGAACGCCTGGAATGCCAGCGCCAGCACTTCGTCGGAACCATTGCCGACGAAGACCTGTTCCGGCTCGACGCCATGGGTCTTGGCCAAAGCCTCCCGCAGCGCCAGCGATTCGGGATCGGGGTAGCGACGAAGGTGGCCCACCGCGAACGCCTGCAGCACCTGCTCGATGGCCGGAGATGGCGGATAAGGGTTTTCGTTGGTATTCAGCTTGATCAGTCTTTCGCGCGGTTGCTCGCCCGGTACGTAGGGCGTCAGGGCGCGAACGGCGGGACTCCAGAATTGACTCATGATCTCTCGCGGGACGTTTTCTACGATGCTTGTTAAGCGTGGCGGGTCTACGCTCATAGTGACCTCTGGCCTGAAACGGCGCAAGCCGCGCCCACCGAATGTGAGTGGCAGGATTGATTAGTGCTCTAACTCGACGATGACAGTCAGGCTGCCAAGCGAGCCCGCTGGCTGCTGGAAGTCGTCGATGCCGTGAACGAGGTCATGGGAGCCGTGCGCGTCGGTGTACGCTTGTCGTCATTCGGCCTGTCGGTGAGGAATCCGAGGTGATGATGCGCTATCAACGAGTCGAATCCGGAGACTTTCTATGGTGGTGGCGCGGAAGGCTATACCGATTATCCAGTGATGGATTGAGCCGCTCCCACGTGGCAGCCTGATGCTCTCGGCTGAATGGGATGTCATGCACGAGACTTACCGCTATCCTGTAGACACGTGGCCGCCAAGGCGGCCTGTATGGCCCAGAAGTGTAAGGAGAACCAATATGCAGATCAGGACGTTGCTGGCCAGTGCCGCCACGGTAGCCGTACTGGCTGGTTGTGCCAGCGGTGGATCTCAGACTCAGTCCGGCACCGCCGAGTCCTCCGCCGGCATGTCGTCGAACGCCGTCACCTACGAAGGCACGTTGCCTTGCCGTAGCTGCGATGGCATCGACCTGACCGTCAATCTCAACGGTTCCGAATCCTCGCCGGCGTCACAGCGCACCTTTACGCTCGAAGCCGACTATGTGAATCACCCACAGAATCCGGATCCCGAGCAGTACGAAGGCCAGTGGGAAACGATGACGGGCACAGCGGTCGATCCGCAGGCCACGGTCTATGAGCTGACGCCGAATGGCGAAGGCCAGATCTACTATTTCCAGAAGATCGATGACCGCACGCTGGAACTGATCGATCCTCAGCGCCGTCGTTTCGAGAACGGCCAGATGTTGCGCCTGACTCGCCAGTAAGCATTACGCTGGCGATCGCAGAGGCGGCCATGGGCCGCCTCTCGTCGTTGTGGGCTGGACATTTGTGGCACCATACGCGTCTTGCGATCCTTGACGGAGACCCCACGCGTGGCAAAAGCGAAGAGCGCCTTCGTCTGCACCGAATGCGGTGCGGAGTACAGCAAATGGCAAGGGCAGTGCAGCAACTGCCGTGAATGGAACACGCTGACCGAGATTCGCCTCGGCAGTGCACGTCCTGGCGCATCGACTCCTGGTAGCAGCGGCGCTCGCGGCGGCTATGCGGGTACGCTGTCGCGGGAAGTCGTCGATCTATCCGGCGTCGATCTCACCGAGGTACCCCGTTTCAGCTCCACGTTCGAGGAGTTCGACCGGGTACTTGGCGGCGGGCTGGTGCCCGGCTCGGCGGTGCTGTTGGGTGGGCATCCCGGCGCCGGCAAGTCCACTCTGCTGCTGCAGACGGCCTGCCGGCTGGCCCAGACCAAGCGGGTGCTGTACGTCACCGGTGAAGAGTCCTTGTCTCAGGTAGCGATGCGGGCCCACCGCCTGCAGTTGCCGACCCAGGGGCTCAAGATGCTCGCCGAGACCAGTGTCGAGACGCTGTTGGCCGTGGCCGAGCGGGAGCGCCCCGAGGTGCTGATCATCGACTCAATTCAGACCATGCACCTGGAAGATATCGGCTCCGCGCCCGGTGGCGTAGCCCAGGTGAGGGAATCGGCGGCGGCACTCACGCGGTTCGCCAAGCAGAGCAATACCGTGCTGCTGCTGGTCGGTCATGTGACCAAGGATGGCTCGCTGGCTGGTCCCAAGGTGCTCGAACACATGATTGATGCCTCGCTGCTGCTCGAAGGTGGCAGCGACTCGCGCTTCCGCACGTTGCGCGGACAGAAGAATCGCTTCGGTGCGATCAACGAACTCGGCGTGTTCGCGATGGTCGAGCTCGGGCTCAAGGAGGTCAAGAACCCTAGCGCGATCTTCCTGTCGAGGGGCGAGGAGCTGGCCTCCGGCAGTCTGGTGATGGTGGTGTGGGAAGGCACCCGCCCGATTTTGGTCGAAGTGCAGGCGCTGCTCGACGAGTCGGCTCTGGGCAATCCGCGACGCGTGGCGGTGGGGCTTGACCACAATCGCTTGGCCATGCTGCTAGCCGTGCTGCACAAGCACGGCGGGCTGTTTACCGGCGATCAGGATGTCTTCCTTAATGTCGTCGGCGGGGTCAAGGTGCTGGAGACCAGCGCCGATCTGGCAGTGTTGCTGGCCGTGGTCTCCAGTCTCCAGAATCGGGCGCTGCCGCGGGAACTGGTGGTGTTTGGGGAGGTAGGTCTCTCCGGGGAGATCCGGCCGGTGCCGAGCGGCCAGGAGCGCATCGTCGAGGCCGCCAAGCATGGTTTCACGCGGGCCATCGTGCCGCGCGGAAACGCGCCCAAGAACGCGCCCGCCGGCATGCAGGTGGTGGCGGTCGACAAGCTGGCCGAGGCGCTGGAAGCGCTGTGAGCGGACGGGTTTTGTCAGAGCCGCTGCAGCCAAAGCAGTCGACAGGGTGCGATCCGGCCGTCGGCGCTGAGTCGCGTCGCCGGGTCGGTTAAACTGATTGCCAGGATCGATATCTCCAGGAACGGGACGAGGAGCCAGAGATGAGTGCCATTCGCCTGACGCAATACAGCCACGGGGCAGGCTGTGGCTGCAAGATCGCCCCTGACGTGCTCGACCGTATTCTCGCCAAGGCGGGGCCGGGCGCCAACAGCAAGAATCTGATCGTCGGTAACCAGGGACGCGAAGATGCTGCAGTCTACGATCTCGGTGACGGTCGCGGGCTGATCTCCACCACTGATTTCTTCATGCCGATCGTTGACGATCCGTTCGATTTCGGCCGCATTGCGGCGACCAACGCCATCAGCGACGTCTACGCCATGGGTGGTACGCCGATCATGGCGCTGGGTATCCTCGGCTGGCCACTGGACAAGCTGCCAGCGGAAATTGCCGGTGACGTCATGTCGGGCGCCCAGGCCGTCTGCCGTGAACTGGGCGTCGCCTTGGCGGGCGGTCACTCCATCGATGCGCCGGAGCCGATCTTCGGGCTCTCGGTCAACGGCCTGGTCGATCTCGACAACCTCAAGCTCAACAGCGGTGCCAAGCCTGGCGATCTGCTGTATCTGACCAAGCCGCTGGGCGTCGGGCTGCTGACGACGGCCGAGAAGCAGGGCAGGCTGCAGGCCGGGCATCACGGTCTGGCACGCGAGACCATGCTGGTCGCCAACGACATCGGCAAGGAATTGGCCAGAATCCAGGGTGTACATGCCATGACCGATGTCACCGGCTTCGGTCTGGCGGGCCACCTGAGCGAGGTGTGTGCGGCCAGCGGCGTCGAGGCGCGAATCGATTTCGCCAAGCTGCCGAGGCTTGCCGAAGCCGAGGCCTACCGGCGCCAGGGCGCGGTGCCTGGCGGTACGGGGCGCAACCGGGAGGCGATCGGCGAAGCGCTGCCGGACATGGATGCCGCCCATTGGCAATGGCTGTGCGATCCGCAGACCTCCGGGGGGTTGCTGGTGGCCGTGGATCCGGCCTGGGCCGACGATGTCGAACGGATCGGGCGCCAGCACCAGCTCAAGCTGGAGGCCTTCGGCGAGTGCGTCACGCCTCGCGGCGGTGCTGGACTGATCGAGGTGCGCGGTTGAAGGGCAATGAATTCGTCGAGGCGGACCTTGCGCTGCTGGAGCGGCCTCTGATCGATGTGCGCGCGCCGATCGAGTTCTCGGCCGGCGCCTTGCCCGGTGCGATCAACCTGCCGCTGATGAACGACGACGAGCGCCGCGAAGTCGGGATTCGTTACAAGCACGCCGGTCAGGCCTCGGCGATGGAGCTGGGCAGCCACCTGGTATCGGGCGACCGTCGCGAATCGTGTCTTGCCGCCTGGGAGCAGGCGATCGCATCGGCGCCGGATAGCGTGATCTACTGTTTTCGTGGCGGCATGCGTTCGAAGATTTCGCAGCGATGGCTGGCCGAGCGAGGCCACCCGCTGCCGCGAATTCGCGGTGGTTGGAAGGCGATGCGCAGTCGGCTGATCGAGACGCTGGAGGTCCATAGCCAGGCTCCTCTGCTGCTGATCGCCGGTCTGACCGGCTGCGCCAAGACGGCACTGATCAACGCGCTCGGCTCGGGTGTCGATCTGGAAGGTCATGCACGTCACAAGGGCTCGGCCTTCGGCCAGCATCCGCTGGCCGGCCCCTCGCAGATCGATTTCGAACACGGTCTGACGCTGGATCTAATGCGGCTGCCGCAGGCTCGCGTGGTCGAGGACGAGTCGCAGCGCATCGGGCGCCTGGCGATACCGGCAACCTTCTGGCAGTCGATGAAGGCCGCGCCGTGCATTCGCGTGGAGATGCCGCTGGAGTGGCGCCTCGAACAGATCCGCAAGGATTACATTCAGGACCTCAGCGCGATCTATCATCGCCACTATGGCCCGCAACTGGGCGAGGTGCTGTTTCGCAAGCAGCTGTCCGGTGCGTTGAAGCGTCTCGGCAAACGCCTGGGTGGCGAGCGGCTGGCGCGATTGATCGAGGCGCAACAGCGGGCATTCGCGGCGCAGCGTCTCGGCAACGTGCAGGCGCACGATGATTGGCTGGCCCCACTGCTACGGGAATACTACGACCCGATGTATCGCCATCAGATCGAGCACCAGCCCCGGCCGACCCTGCACGTCGGGGACTGGGACAGCTGCCTGGCGGTCGCCCGGCAGTGGGAGCGTCAGCACGTGGTCTAGTGCGGCCATCTTCGTTTCGAAGCTAGCGGCCGTCGGGCCACTGGGTCATGACTCGGTCCAGCAGCGCCGCTTGCCGATCGAAGCGTTTCGGCTCGCGGAGAATCTCGTCACGGCTCTGCACGTAACGACCGGTAGAGGTTGCCGGCAGGTCGTGATCGCACAGCTCCGCCGTGGCCTGTGCCGTCAAGTGCAGATGACACTGCAGCGCGATGACGCGGCCCGCATCCCAGGCGAACCCCTGGACCGGGCCGCCCGGAGTGCTGCCCAGCGGCAGGCAGCCATCTGGCAGGCCGAAAATGTCGCGATGCCAGAGCAGCACTTCGAAGGTTTCCGGCAGATCGAAGGGGCTGTCGTCGGCCAGGGTCAGCGGCTGCCAGCCGATTTCCGGCTGCACCGCGGGCGACACGATGGCGCCGAGCGCCTCGGCGATCAGGCCGGCGCCGAAGCCGATACCAAGCACCGGCTTGTTGCTCTTCAGGGCGCGATCCACCAGCTTGCGTTCACGCTTGAGCAGCGTCGTATCAGGAGGCGAGAACGCATCGAGTAGCACGAGTGCATCGCAGTTGGCCAACGGCGGCGGTAGTTCTCCTTCGTCGAGTCGGCTGTGGTTGTAGCTGTGGCCCAGGCCAGTGAGCCAGTCCGCCATGCGGGCTGGGCCGAACAACGGACTATGCTGGAGAAAATAGATATGCATGATGCGCCTATGATGGGGTCGACCGGGCGACGCCACAAGCGGGAAGTGAGCATTTAACCATGGCCATCCGTGCCCAAATCCTCGAACAGATCTACACCATCGTGGCGCGGATCCCTCCGGGTCGCGTCACTACCTATGGCCGGATCGCCCGGATGACGGAGGGCGCCACGGCACGCATGGTCGGCACGGCAATGCGGCAGTTGCCGACCGGGCACGACCTGCCCTGGTACCGGGTGATTGGCGCCAGCCGCCGAATTGCGGACCATGGCGGTGCCCAGCGACAGCACGAGAAACTGCGCGCCGAGGGGGTCGTCTTCGACGCCAGCGGCCGCGTACCCATGCACTTGATGTGGCCAGAATGATGGAGAGTTCATGACTAAGCCCGCGGGTAGCTTCAACGCCAGATTGCGCCAGCTCGGCGCGCGCCAGCAGATCGCGTTCATGGCCGCCTTGAGCGAGCGTTTGGTGCCCAACTACGTGCTTTACGTTGGCATGAGCGGCCAGGGCAACCCTAGCGTGCTCCATAACGTGCTGGATCTGGTGTGGGAGCGGCTCAAGATCGCTGCGGCGAAGATCGATTTCGACAAGCAGGCCGAGAAGCTTGCCGAGGTCGAGCCACCGGAGACCGATGACAGCTTCGGTGCGCGGCGGGCGACGGAGACGGTCATGGCACTGACCACGCTGCTCGATACCCTGCGCGGCGAGGCACCGGAAGCGACGTTGGAGGTGAGTCGCGTTTCGCGCAACGGCGTACGTGCCTATATCGAGATGACTGAGGGCAGCGAGGACGCCGAACGTCTCGATGCGTTGTTTCGTGAGCATCAGCTGATGCAGGACGAGCGCGATTTTCAGGACGCGGTACTCGAAGCGCTCGAGGCCGACCCCAGGCTCGAGGACCTCTCGGCATTGCGCGCGCTCGGTCGCAATCAGGGAGTCAGCAACCTTGGCCTGAGTCTCGACTGATCCGCTACCGGTTGTGGATAAACCGACTACGCTGAGGCGTGTGGATAACGCTGACGACCACTCAGCGCCTCGGACCAACGAACGTTCATGGAGGAACATCATGCAGAAGCGCTGGTTGATTGGCGGTCTGACATTGGCGGCCGTCGTGCTGTCGGGCTGCCAGAGCCTGACCGGATGGAGCGGTGACGCGCTGCGAACCGAGACGGTGGTAAAGAGCGCCCACGAGCCCGGTTGCGAGAAAGACAACTGCGCCAACGTCAATGCGGCCTACTTGAGTTTCCCCGAGTCACCGCGGTTGTCCGCCGAACTCGAGCGACGGTTGTTCGGGCTGGCAAGTGGGCTCAGCGATAGCCCCGACGGCAACGCCATGGGGCAAGCCACCTCGTTCGATGCCTTTGCTGACCAGGTCTTCGCGGCTTCGCGCAGCGCTCGCGAGGATGTGCCGCAACTGCCGGGCTACGAGGCCGATCTCAAGGCCGACGTGGTGGCGGATCACGACGATCTGCTGGTAATCGAACTGGACGGCTATCTATACAGTGGTGGTGCTCACGGCCTGCCGTTGACCTCCTACATGGTGATCGAGCGCGACACGCAGCAGATCGTCGATCTCGACGACATGCTGCAGCCGGGGAAGCGACCGGCCTACGAAGCGGCGCTGGAGCGGGCCCACCAGCGCTGGCTGGAGACCGATCAGGCTAACGGACTGTCCGAATCCCAGTGGCCGTTCATCGTCTCCGACAATGTCGCCCCGCTGGCGGATGCCGTCGCGGTCAAGTATCAGGTCTACGATCTGGCGCCCTATGCCGTCGGCCAGCCGGTGCTGACCATCCCCTACGGTGATCTCGAAGGTATCTTCCGGCCACGCTACCTGCCTTGAGAGCGCCCGTTGATGGCGCTGTTCGTCGATCCGCTCTCGCCTCCGGCGCAGGCCCACAGCGCTTAGAGCCGCATTTCGATCCCGTGCTCGGCCATGTAGCGCTTGGCGTCGGGAATAGTGTATTCACCGAAGTGGAAGATGCTGGCGGCGAGTACCGCATCGGCGCCGCCTTCCTTCACCCCGGCAACCAGGTGATCGAGGTTGCCGACGCCGCCGGAGGCGATCACCGGTACCTCGACCGCATCGCTGATCGCACGGGTCATTCCGAGATCGAAACCGACCTTGGTGCCATCGCGATCCATGCTGGTGAGCAGCAGTTCGCCGGCACCGTGTTCGACCATCTTGCACGCCCACTCGACGGCATCCAGTCCGGTGGGCCGGCGGCCGCCATGAGTGAAAATCTCCCAGCGCGGCGTCTCGCCCTCGGCGCTGACCCGCTTGGCGTCGATCGCCACCACGATGCACTGGCTGCCGAAGCGCTCAGCGGCCTCGCGCACGAAATCCGGATTGGTGACGGCGGCGGTATTGATCGAGACCTTGTCCGCCCCGGCGTTGAGCATGGTACGGATATCCTCGCAGCGACGAATGCCGCCCCCGACGGTGAGCGGGATGAACACCTCGCCGGCAATGCGCTCGACCATCTCGACGGTGGTGTCGCGGTCTTCGTGGCTGGCGGTGATGTCGAGAAAGGTGATCTCGTCAGCGCCCTGCTGGTTGTAACGCTTGGCGATCTCCACCGGGTCGCCCGCATCGCGAATACCGACGAAATTGACACCCTTGACCACGCGGCCGGCGTCGACGTCGAGGCACGGAATGATGCGCTTGGCCAATGTCATGAGCGGGCTCCTTCGGTATCGATCCGATCGCCCCGAATCGAATCACCCTGAATCGAATCGCTCAGCGCCTGGGCCTCGGCGACATCGAGTGAGCCTTCGTAGATGGCACGGCCGGTGATGGCGCCGATGATGCCGCTGTCGGCGACCTTGGCCAGCGCGCGGATGTCTTCCAGATCGGTCACCCCGCCGGAGGCGATCACCGGCAGGCCGCCGTCGCGGGCGAGTTGAGCGGTGGCTTCGACGTTGACGCCTTGCATCATCCCGTCGCGGGCGATGTCGGTGTAGACGATCGAGGAGACGCCGTCATCTCGAAAGCGCCTGGCCAGGTCCACTGCCTTGACCGTCGAGACTTCCGCCCAGCCATCGGTCGCGACGAAGCCGTCGCGGGCGTCCAGGCCGACGATCACATGGCCGGGGAAGCGACGACACATCTCGCCGACGAAGTCCGGCTCCTTGACCGCCTTGGTGCCGATGATCACGTAGCTGACGCCGGCGGCGAGATAGTGCTCGATGGTCTTGGCACTGCGAATGCCGCCGCCGATCTGGATCGGCAGGTCCGGATAGGCGCGGGCAATCGCCGTGACGGCTTCACCGTTGACCGGCTTGCCCTCGAAGGCGCCGTTGAGATCGACCAGATGGAGCCGCCGGGCGCCGGCGTCGACCCAGCGTGCGGCCATCGCCACCGGGTCGTCGCCGTAGGACGTGGCATCGTTCATGCGGCCCTGCTTGAGCCGCACGCACTGGCCGTCCTTGAGATCGATGGCGGGAATTACCAGCATGGTTTCGAGTCCTTTGAGTCAGTCAGGTGCCGTCTGAAAAGCCGGCGAGGCAGCCACTTCCCGGATCGTGCCTAGGGCGCCCAGTTGACGAAATTTTCCAGCAGTTGCAGGCCATCCCTGGCGCTCTTTTCCGGGTGGAACTGCACCGCGAACACGGTGCCACGGCCGGTGACCACGTGGGCGTCGGCGCCAGCGTAATCGGTCTTGCCGAAGATATCGGCATCTTCCAAGGCTTCGACGTAATAGCTGTGCACGAAGTAGAATCTCGCGCCGTCTTCGATGCCGTTCCACAGCGGATGCGCGTGGTGCTGCGTCACCCGGTTCCAGCCCATGTGGGGCACCTTGAGGCGCTCGCCCTCGGGGCTGACCAGTTTGTGGCCGAAGTGACGGACCCCACCGGGGAGGAAGCCGAGGCAATCGATGCCGCCGTTCTCCTCGCTGCGCTCGAACAGCATCTGCTGACCGACGCAGATACCGAGCAGCGGTTTGGCCTGCTCCTCGAGCAGATCCTTGACCAACCCCTCGAGCTCGGTGCGCTGGAGTTCGCCCATGCAGTCGCGGATCGCCCCCTGGCCGGGCAGCACCAGCCGCGAAGCGCCGCGAATCGAGCGCGGATCGCGGGTCACCATGACGTTTTCATGGGTGACGTGCTCGAGCGCCTTGGCCACGGAGTGCAGATTGCCCATCCCGTAATCGATCACGGCGATCGTCATTGCGGTTTCCTCGCTGAGTCGGTGATGGCGCCGGCCGGTATCAAAGGCTGCCTTTGGTCGACGGCATCTGGCCGGCCATGCGCGGGTCCTGCTCGACAGCCGCTCGCAGTGCGCGACCGAACGCCTTGAAGATGGTCTCCGCCTGATGGTGCGCGTTGAAACCCTTCAGGTTGTCGATGTGGAGGGTGACCTGGGCATGGTTGACGAAGCCCTGGAAGAATTCCCAGAACAGTTGGGTATCGAGTCGGCCGATGGTCGCGCGAGTGAACTCGACATCCATGAATAGCCCGGACCGTCCCGAGAAATCGATCACCACGCGGGACAGCGCCTCGTCGAGCGGTACGTAGGCGTGGCCGTAGCGACGAATGCCGCGCTTGTCCCCGATCGCCTGGGCGAATGCCTGGCCCAGGGTGATGCCGAGATCCTCGACGGTGTGGTGCTCGTCGATCTCGAGGTCGCCCTGGGCATCTATCGTCAGGTCGAGCATGCCGTGGCGGGCCACCTGGTCCAGCATGTGGTCTAGGAAGGGAACCCCGGTCCGGCAATCGAGACGGCCGCTGCCGTCCAGATTCACCGTGACCGTGATCTGCGTCTCGTTGGTGTCGCGCGACACCGTGGCGATGCGCTCGGACATGCGGGGGAAATCTCCCGGTACGGTTGACGAGAATCGGCCATTATAGTGAATCGGGCCCCGCATCCGCTACAATGACGGTGTTTATCGAGCGGCTGTCATTCGGCCGTTCTTCACCGCAGTCAAGTCGTTCCGCCGACAGGGAGACACCGGGGGCATGCCGGAAGCCGCACAGCAGGTCGAGTCACATCATCGAGTCACGCTCCGCCGCATCGAGCTCGAGTGGCGCATCGGCTCCAGCGAACGAGGGCCTACCTACGTCAGGGTACAGGGAGGATTCGAATGAAGGGGCTGGTCAGAGCGCTGTTGGCGGCGATCGGTGTCTTGGGGATTCTGGTCGTCGTGGCCGTGGTCTATATCACCACGTTCTTCGATCCGAACGATCTCAAGCCGCGTCTGATCGAGGCGGTCCGCAGCCAAAGCGGGCTCGAGTTGCGCCTCGACGGCCCATTGTCGTGGTCCTTCTATCCGCGCATCGGCGTCAGCGTCAAGGACGCCGAAGCCTGGCTCCCCGCGCAATCCCAGCAAGAAGCCCCCTTCGTCGGCTTCGACAGTGCCGAAGTGAGCGTGGCATTCACGCCATTGCTGACCGGAGACGTGTCGGTCGATGGCCTGATTCTCGATGGCATGCGGCTCAATCTGGCCCGCGACGCGCAGGGCCAGGGCAACTGGCAGGTACTGTTGGATCGCCTGGCCGGCAACGATAACGCTAGCCAGTCCTCGCCAAGCGCGGGCGGGACGCCGTCGCAGAATACCGCACGGTCGGAGCAGCCGGCCCAGCCCGAGAAAAAAGGCCCCGGCCTGAAGCCGGGCGACGATCAGGCCGTGGCGTTCGATATCGCCAGCGTCAAGGTGGCCAACAGCCAGGTGAACTACGTCGACCGGCAGAAATCGCTGGATGTCACGCTGGCCAACCTCAGCCTGCAGAGCAGCAACGTCAGCCCGCAGTCGTCGTTCCCGGTCCAGCTGTCGTTCGATGTCGACGGGCGCCAGCCGGACATCGACGGCAACCTCCAGTTCAAGAGCCAGATGCGCATGGATCTCGGCGCCGGACGCTACACCTTCGGGAACGTGACGCTCAACGGCAAGGCGCAGTTGCCGGCGCTGGCTGAGCAGGCGCAGTCGCTCAACCTGAAGGTCGCCACGCTGGTCGCAGACACCCAGGCCAAGCAGTATCGGGCCGACGGAATCGAATTGGGCGCTTCGCTCTACCACACGGCCATGCAGGAAACGCCGCTATCGCTGGATCTGCGCGCCAATGCCGTGACCGACCTGGAGGCCCGCACCGCCACGCTCGGCGATGTCGTCCTGAGCGGAGACGATGGGTTGAACCTGAAAGGCAACCTGGAAGTCACGCAACTGGACGACGCGCCTCGATACCGGGGGCGGCTGGAACTCGCGCCGCTGTCGGTTCGGGACTGGCTGACGCGCTTCGGTATCGACGTGAACAGCGCCGACGACAAGGCGCTTACCGCGCTCTCGTTGAGCGGGCCTTTCACCGGCAGCGCCCAGCGTATCGATTTCGACAACTTGCAGCTGACGCTGGACGACACCACGTTCCAGGGCTCGCTGGGGGGCGCCTTCGACGGCCGGGAGCTGGACTTCGATCTGGCGGGTGACCAGCTCGACCTGGATCGCTACCTGGCCCCCCGGACCCAGAGCGCGGATGGGACGCAGAGCGGTGATGGCAAGGACACGGCCTGGCTGTCTGCGCTCGGTGTCCAGCCGGCGCTCGCCGCGGCCGAAGGTGCCGAACTGCTGCCGGTCGATTGGCTGGCCGACCTCAAGCAGGAAGGGCACTTGACGCTCGATTCGCTCAAGGCCAAGGGCATTCAGATGGGGGATGTCGAATTGACCACCAGCGGCAGTGGCGGTCGCCAGCGCATCGACTCGCTCGATGCCTCGCTCTACGGCGGCTCGCTGAAGGCCTCGAGCGCGCTTGATCTTCGCCAACCGCCGCTGAAGCTGTCCTTCACCGAGCGCATGAATGGCGTCGACATCGCGCCGCTCTACCAGGACTTCAGCGGTAAGGACTCTCCGCTGCGCGGCAAGCTCAACCTGCAGGGGGATTTCGATTCGCGTACCAATACCGCCGAAGGACTCAAGCAGAATCTCGATGGCCAGGCGGCGCTGCGGATCGACGACGGCGCCATGCTCGACGTCAACGTATCGCGTCAGCTGTGCAGCGCGGTAGCGACCCTGGAAGGGCGTGAGTCGACCCGCGAATGGAGCGAGGACACCGCCTTCGATCGGCTGCAGGCCAGCGTGAAAGTCGACAATGGCGTGGCCCACAACGACGATCTGGATATCGCCATTCCCGGCATCGCGGTGACCGGCAAGGGCGATGTCAACCTGGTGACCAACCGTTTCGACTACCGTGCGGCGGCACGCTTTACCGACACCGCCGACAAGGCTGCCTGCGGTGTCAATCCGCGACTGGCCAAGATCGACTTCCCGATTCGCTGTCAGGGCAGCCTGAGCGACGCACCCGGGCAGTGGTGTGGATTCGATCGCGAAGCGTTTCAGGATTCGCTGGCGAATCTCGCCACGGACGAGGCCAAACGCAAGGCTGGCGAGCGTATCGACAAAGAGCTGAACAAGCAGCTGGATGAAGAGACCCGTCAGAAGATCGACGACAAACTGGGGGAAGGCGCATCCGAGAAACTCGGCAACAAGCTCCGCGATCTGTTCAAGTGAGCCGGGCCGGTAGCCGGTTCCTTGCGCCGACACGATGTCGGCGCCCTCTTGCCAAGCCGGCCAACGGCGCTCTGATTTTCCGGATCGATTCACCATCAATGTTAAACTCGATTCCACCACTCTGGAGAGGTGCGGTTTGGCGGGAATAGCTCTATCGGCCGAGGCCTTTCGCGAGCGAGTATTCGGCTGGTTCGACGCGCACGGTCGCAAGTCGCTGCCGTGGCAGCACGACAAGACGCCCTACCGGGTCTGGGTGTCGGAGATCATGCTGCAGCAGACCCAGGTCACTACCGTCATCCCCTACTTCGAACGTTTCATGGCGCGCTTCCCCGATGTCCGGACGCTGGCGGATGCGCCCCAGGACGACGTGCTGCATCTGTGGACCGGGCTTGGCTACTACGCCCGCGCCCGTAATCTGCACAAGGCTGCCCGGGTCGTCGTCGACGATCACGATGGCGAGTTCCCGACCCACGATTTCGAGGCGATGACGGCGCTGCCGGGGATCGGTCGTTCCACGGCCGGCGCCATCGTCAGCATCAGCACCGGCCAGCGTGCCGCGATCCTCGACGGCAATGTCAAGCGCGTGCTGGCCCGCCTGCACGCGGTGGAGGGCTGGCCGGGCAGGAGCGACGTGCTGGCGAGGCTGTGGGAGCTGGCGGAGCGCTATACACCGGAACGCCGGCTGCCGGAATACACCCAGGCGATGATGGATCTTGGCGCCATGATCTGCACACGCGGGAAGCCGAGCTGCCTGCTGTGCCCATTCGAGGATGTCTGCGTGGCCCACGAACAGGGCGACGAGAGCCGCTATCCCGGCTCCAAGCCCAAACGCGAGTTGCCGACGCGGCGGACGCAGATGTTACTGTTGCAGGATGACACGGGACGGGTGCTGCTCGAGCAACGTCCGCCCAGCGGCCTGTGGGGCGGCCTGTGGGGCTTTCCCCAGTTCGATGGCGACAGTGAACTGCATGACTGGCTGGAGCGGCGCTATCGAGGCTCTCACCTCGGCACTGCCTGGCAGCCGTTCATACACTCGTTCACCCACTTTCGCCTGGAGATCACGCCGAGACCGGCTCGACTACCGGGTCGCCGGGCCGCTACCGTGGCCGAACCGAACCAGCAGTGGGTCGATCCCGCCGCACCGGCGAATGTCGGGTTGGCGGCGCCGGTCAAGACCCTGTTGGCCACGTTGGCCCAGGCGCATGCACTTATCGACTGAGAGGAGGCTTTCATGGCGCAGACGGTATTCTGCCGCAAGTACCAGCAAGAACTCGAAGCTCTGGCATTCCCGCCGCTGCCCGGTACCAAGGGCCAGGAAATTCAGCAAACGGTCTCCAAGCGTGCCTGGGAGGAGTGGCAGGCACTGCAGACGCGGCTGATCAACGAGAAGCATCTCAATATGCTGGACCCGCAAGCGCGGGAGTACCTGACGACGCAGATGAATCGGTTCTTCGACAATCAGGAAACCGATCACGCCGAGGGCTACGTACCGCCTGGCCAGTGATTTTTCAGTAGGGTGAAAGGAACTCATCTTTTTGAAATAAAAAGGCTTGACCCCCAAACGGCATGCTGGTTAAATGCGTCCCCGTTGGCGAGGGCCAGATAGCTCAGTTGGTAGAGCAGGGGATTGAAAATCCCCGTGTCGGCGGTTCGATTCCGTCTCTGGCCACCATCAATGCTGGGGTATCGCCAAGTGGTAAGGCACCGGTTTTTGGTATCGGCATGCGCAGGTTCGAATCCTGCTACCCCAGCCATCGCTGACGTCTCTATGCTCGCCGACATAGCTCAGTTGGTAGAGCAACTGACTTGTAATCAGTGTCGACGACACCAAAGTCAATTTTGCTGGTATAGCTCAGTCGGTAGAGCAGCTGACTTGTAATCAGCAGGTCCCGGGTTCGACTCCTGGTGCCAGCACCAGTTGACCACAAGTCTCCTCCGTTTGTCGTTACCCTATCGCTAATGAACGCACTGCACTCGCTCCATTCACAGGCTGGACGAGGTGCGGGTAAATGCGTGTTCTTGCAACGGTTTGTTCCAAAGGCGGCGTCGGTAAGACCACCGTCACGGCCAATCTAGGCGGCCTGCTGGCCGATGCCGGGTTCCGGGTACTGCTTATCGACCTGGACTCCCAGCCAACCCTCTCTTCCTACTACGACATCACGGATACGGCACCGGGTGGGGCCTACGAGCTGCTCGCCACCGACCTGGTCGATCTCGACCAGATCATCTCTCGTACCGCGATCTCCAACCTCGATATCATTGTATCGAACGACCACCAGAGTCAGTTGCAGCAATTGCTGCTCAACGCCCCCAATGGTCGCTTCCG
>NZ_VTPX01000027.1 GCF_008298015.1 Salinicola corii
GTTGCTGGCCGCAGTACGCCGACGAATGGTGCATTCTCGGTCGCGGATCCCCGGTTCGACCAGTCAGCACGCTGGCATGATGGGCAGGCCTACGGTGTACGCCAATGGGAGAGCCCAACGGGTGCAATCACTGGACAGCAGTCTCCTGGGCAGGGCGCATTTGCCGTGGCTGATCCGCGCCATCACGGCCCAGCCAAGCACAGCAATGTGTATCGCATCGTGCCATGGGGGAGCGCATCGCGCTGCATCATTGGAGCCCACGGCAGCGGTCAGTGTGTCGCGGACCCTCGCCCTGGCATGCAGCGAGAACGGGGAGACAGCTATCTGACCGCGGGCCATTACGGCGTCGTACCGTGGGACCGCCCCAGCGGAGCCGTATCCGCAGCCGCTGGACACGATAACGGCCGCTGGTCAGTTGCCGATCCTCGCCCCTTGGAAGGGGAGTATCTCCCCAAACCACTCGATAAAGTCGTTGCCATTATCCGATCACTTGATGGGACTTGGCACCGGCCGTTTACCACGCTGGAGCTTGCCGCGATCCAGGGCTTCATCGAGCCCGAAGAATTCCTGCTGCTCTCAGGCATGTCCGATAGCGCCTGGCGTGAACGTATTGGTAATGCCGTGCCGCCGCCGGCGGCCAAGGCGATTGCCGATGTCATGGCGCAGACACTCTTGCTCGCGTGGAGCGGCGAAACATTCGTGTTGGGCTCGACACCAATCTGGGTACGAAACCTGGCCATGGGGATGTCGGTGGATGCCCCCTCGACTTCGGTAATCGCAGGAGGTGAGTCATGACTTTCATCACCACACATTCCGGCCTTTCTGTCCACATGGCCAGTCCAACGCCTCAGATGATCGATCCCTCCGACATCGGTCGTTCCCTGAGTCGTATCTGCCGCTTTGGCGGCCATACCCGTCAGCACTACAGCGTGGCGCAGCATTGTGTGCTCGCCAGTCAATTCGTGCCGGCGGAGCATCAACTGACGGCGCTCCTGCACGATGCGACCGAAGCCTATGTCGGCGACATGGTCTCGCCCCTGAAAGCCATGATCCCCGCCTTCAAAGGTGTCGAGGAGCGCTTCTGGGCAGCCATCGCGGCGCGCTTTGGACTGCCCGGTGCAATGGATCCCTGTATTAAGAACATCGACCTGATCTTGCTGGCCACCGAGCGGCGAGACCTGCTTTGCGAAGGGGAGGCATGGGATTGCCTGGAGGGGGTGGTGCCGCTGCCTGTCCAAATCGGGTAAGCGGATTAAATGGTTGATCTTACCTTTGCATGAGAGTGAGACAGACCGGCATCTCATCGGATTATCTGGTTGATGCTTCACCTACTGCTGGTGCATGTTTCCTTCGCTAATTCCAGCAAGAACCCCACACGCCTCAACTTCCCGGTCATCGTTGCAACTCGCTCTCAGTGAAACGAGTTGTTTCTCAAGCGCTTGCAGAGCGGTTATCTGCGACCGCACATGAGAGATGTGATCATCGAGCAAGGCGTTGACGGCGGTACAAGGCTGATGAGGGTCGTCCTGATAGCTCTGTAGTTCGTGAATCTCAGCCAGTGACAGGCCCAGGATTCTGCAGCGACGGATGAAGGCCAGCCCCTCACCATGCTTCTCGGTATAGACACGGTAACCGTTGTCCTGCCGATCAGGCGGCGGCAACAAGCCCTGCTGTTCATAGAAGCGGATCGTCTGTGTTTCGACCCCTACCAACTGCGCCAACTGACCAATGCGCATCAGCCTCCTCCCCAACGGATTCTTTACTCTATTGACCTTATAGTAGCTTTATAGTTTTAAATGGTACCACAACATTGTTCAAGTGGAGTCGTATCATGAGCAAATCCTGTGGTGGCGCCTGTGGCGGTGATGCAACGTCCGCAGCGGATACCGATATACAGGCCTCCTCCGAGGCGCCAGGGAGATGGGTCAGTGTTTATGCCGTGCCGAAGATGGACTGTCCATCAGAAGAACGAATGATTCGCCTAGCCCTGAACGGCTTTGAGGAGATTCGGGCGCTGTCCTTCGACTTGTCGAACCGCCGGCTGAAGGTCGTGCATGACGGCGAGGTCGAGCCCGTCACCTCGAAACTGAAGACCTTGGGGCTAGGCGCCTCGCTTCAGGAAACCGTCGCTGCAAATCCGGAGACCATCAAGGCCGCCGAGTTTTCGGCAGCTTCTGCTAAGCAAGAATCCGGGACCCTGCGCTGGTTGCTCGGCATCAATGCACTTCTGTTCGTGGTGGAAATGACTGCCGGTCTGATCGCCCGGTCCACCGGCCTGATTGGAGAATCCCTGGACAATTTTGCCGATGCGGCGGTGTACGGGCTTGCCCTTTATGCGGTTGGACATAGCGTGAAAATGCAGGTACGTGCCGCGCATCTTGCTGGTGTACTGCAACTGATCTTGGCTGTGGGCGTGCTCGTAGAGGTGGTGAGACGCTTTGTATTCGGTAGTGAGCCTGAATCGCTGGTGATGATGGCTATCGCATTCGTCGCATTGATTGCCAATACCAGTTGTCTGCTGCTCATATCCAAACATCGGGAAGGCGGGGCGCACATGAAGGCAAGCTGGATATTCTCGGCCAACGACGTGGTGATCAACCTGGGGGTCATCACCGCCGGCGCCCTGGTCGCGTGGACCGGTTCCAATTATCCGGATCTGATTATCGGCACCATCGCGGGGGGCATTGTACTTAACGGTGCCAGACGCATTTTGGCGTTGAAGGGTTAAATAATGCTCATTATTGGCAAAAAGCTCTCGCCGTATGCCCTATTGTCCATATCGGGCCTGCTGGCAGCGTCTGATCAGGCTGTAAAGTGGCTGGTGCAGCAATCAATGGCCTATGGCGAGTATGTTTCGGTGACGGGTATCCGGATTAAGTGGTAGATGGAGCCCCCTTGCTCCTTCGAACCCTTAACTCTCCCAGAAGGTTGATAGATCGACGCCGTAGTTTTTCTCAGGCTCGGGAAGACCCATGCTGTAGGTCATGGTGGCCTTGCCCAGGAAGGGGGATTCCTTGATCTGCGGCACCTTCTTCTTGTGCTTGGTGGTGTAGAGCATCCGGGCCCGCATCACCTCGAATGAGTAGCCCCGGCCATCGCGGTTCTTGTCCTTGGCCAGCCGATTGATCGACTCCGTGAAGGCGTTGGTGATTGGGGTGTCGGTTTCGAAGTAGGCCAGCACCTCCTCGCGCCATCCGCTGACGGCGCTGACGAGATCCTTCCACACCTCTTTCTGCCCCTGTGGAATGTCGTCAATCCAGCGGGCCAGCGCCTTTTCGGCATCACGCCGGGTGGTGCTGTCCCAGATGTGGTAGAACCGCTCCTTGTGCTCGTAGGCCGCCAGGAGCTGAGGGAAGGCCCCTGTCCATGTCTCCATGATAAGCCGCTCGCGATCTGAAACGTCGTGGGCACGCTTCAGCAGGATCTTCCTATCGCCCTTGAGGGTCCGCCGCTGGTTTGGCTTCAGATCCTTCCTGAGTCCCTTACGCACCTTCTCCAGGGCTTCGTTGGCCATCCGCACCACATGGAACTTATCGACCACAATGCGAGCCTGCGGCAGTACCGCCTGGACAGCACGGCGGTAGGGTTTCCACATATCCATGCTGACGATCTCGACCTGGTGGCGCTCGGTCATGCTCATGAGGCGCCTCGTCACCGCGTCCTGCTGGCGACCGGGCAGCAGGTCCAGTAGGGTACGCTCCTCCAGGTTGGTCAGGATGCAGCGGTAGCGGCGGTTCAGGTACAGCTCGTCGATCCCCAGGCAGCGGGGTGTCTCGAAACGATGCCAGGCTGCCAGGAACTCAGCCTTCTTCTTGAATATCTCGCGGACAGTCTTCTCGTCGAGGCCCGTGGTATCAGCCACGTAGGCGTAGGGGTGATTGAAGGCTTCCTTCTCGACGTGGTTGTAAAGCCTCCGCGTCATGCGGTGATCGTCTACCATTTCCGGAAGAGCTGGCCGGAACGTCCTTCCACACGCCCGGCAGGTGTAGCGGCGACGGACCACCCAGAGGGTGACCCGCTTTCCGTGGATGGGTAGGTCGCGATAGGCCACATCGCGCTTGCCGAACCTGACAAACTCACTCTCAACGCCGCATTCCTCGCAAGCTAGAGGCTCAGGAGCTTCGACCTGGTAGTGGAGATCATGCTCTTCCATCTTGGTGCCTAGGACGTGGTACTCGGGAAGGTGAAGGATGTTGTCAGGCAAGCTAGTCATGCAAACTTTCCTTGTCGACATGGTCCATAGATGATCGCGACTCTTTGACCGCGTTGTTTTCAACGAACTGAAGGTGAGTTACTCCCTTGGGTCTTCTGCTTCTCTGAGCCCTTCATGCAATGACGCAATTAGCGGGCAAGTGATATTGCCTTGTTGTGCATGGCATCTGTCGACCATTTCGCTCAGCACCTTCTCAATTCTTTCAAGCCTGTCGATCTTCTCGCGAACGTCCCCTAACTTGTGCTCTGCGAGAGCACTGGCTTCTTGACAGTGGGCGCCATCTTCCAGCCGAAGTAGGTCACTGATCTCATCCAGACTAAAGCCCAGCTGCTGCGCCGTTTTCACGAACGTCAACCTGTCGATATCGGCGGCACTATAGCGTCGAATACCTCCGGGAGGGCGTTCGGGCTCCGATAATAGCCCTCGTCGCTGGTAATAGCGGATTGTCTCGACATTGACGCCGGCCGCCTTGGCCAGGCCGCCAATGGTCATGGTGTCCGCCACTTTATCTGCATGTCTCTTCATGATGCTTGACTCCGTACCAAGCTACGGAAGTAACCTTATCGTAGCTCCCCCCATCCCGAAAGGAGAATCGTCAATGCGGACATCTAAAACGGGGCGAGGGCCCCTGGCCGCCGGAGGAGTCGCGGCCCTCCTGGCCTCGGCGTGTTGCCTCGGCCCGCTGGTGCTGATCACGCTGGGCGTTTCCGGCGCCTGGATCAGCAATCTGGCGGCGTTGGAGCCCTATCGCCCGCTCTTTATCGGCGTCGCGCTGGTGGCGATGTTCTTCGCCTGGCGTCGCGTCTTTCGGCCAGTGGAAAAGTGCCAGCCGGGAGAGGTGTGTGCCGTGCCACGGGTCAGGACGGGCTACAAGGCGATCTTCTGGCTCGTATCGCTGCTGGTGCTAATCGCCCTGGTATTCCCCTACATCTTGCCCCTGTTCTATTAAAAGGAGATCTACCATGAAAGCTCGTTTCGCCTTCATCGCGCTACTCGCCCTGCTCAGCACGCCCGCCTTAGCGGCCCTGCAGACCGTGACGCTGTCGGTGCCGGGCATGACCTGTGCCGCCTGCCCGATCACCGTCAAGGCCGCCCTCAACAAGGTGGACGGCGTCTCGCAAGTCGACGTGAGCTACGCGGATCTCGAGGCCGTGGTCACCTTTGACGACGCCCGAACGTCGGTGGAGGCATTGACCGAGGCCACCATCAACGCTGGGTATCCATCAACCCCGACATCCTCGCAAGCGGATCGAGAGTGATCATGAAGAATCCCAAGCCCCTGCTGCGCGTGAGCGTGATCGGCACCGTCCTGGTGGCATTGTGCTGCTTTACGCCGATCCTGGTGATCCTGCTTGGCACGGTGGGCCTGGCGGGGCTGACGGGCTATCTCGACGTTGTGTTATTGCCGGCCCTGGCCTTCTTCATCGGCCTGACCATTTATGCGATTTGGCGTAAGAAGCAGTTCGACGCCTGTTGTGACAACGGCTCTATCAAATCAAGGAATACGCCCCCTGAGTGACATCAAGCAGCTGCACATCGCGGTCATCGGGTGAGTTGTTTACGAGCTTGCCCGCCACGGTGAAGGAATAAGCGTGAAAGATTCGCAGAAATTTTTAAGCGTCGTGCTTGGCACCGGGTTGATGGTGCTGTGTTGCGCCGCGCCAATCGCCCTGGTGCTATTCGGTACGGCGGGCCTGGCCGCGTTGGCAGGCTATCTCGATTACCTGCTGTTTGCCGCCCTGGCCATCGGCTTACCTCTCTACGCGCGATACCACAAGCGGAAGCAGGATGCCGGCTTTACTAATGAAGACTCGGAGAAACGTGATGATTGAACTCAACGTGAGTGGCATGACCTGTGACCGCTGTGCGGATCATGTCAGGGAAGCCCTGGAGAAGCTGCCCGGCGTGCAGTCGGTGGAGGTATCCTATCCTCAGGGGACGGCATCGGTAGCCGTTGATCCGGAGACACCGGCCTCGGCGTTGACGTTTGCCGTGACCCGACTTGGCTACCAAGCTCGACTGGCCAACAGTGGGCCCACTTCCCCGGCAGGCGCATCGGTGTCCAAGGGCCGTGATGAAGACGCCCCGCACATCGCGGTGATCGGCAGCGGCGGCGCCGCCATGGCGGCGGCCCTGAAAGCCGCCGAGCGCGGCGCCCGGATCACCCTGATCGAACGCGGCACCGTCGGCGGTACTTGTGTCAATACAGGCTGTGTGCCTTCGAAGATCATGATTCGCGCGGCCCATATTGCCCACTTGCGTACGGAAAGTCCCTTCGATGCAGGCCTGAGCGCCCAGGCGCCGGTGGTGGATCGGGCCAAGCTGCTCGAGCAGCAGCAGCGACGTGTCGAGGAACTGCGTGACGCCAAGTACGAGGGGATTCTGCGCGACCACCCGGCCATCACGGTCCTGCACGGCGAGGCCCGGTTTATCGATGCCCATAGCCTGATGGTCAAGCTGAACGAGGGCGGCGAGCAGGTCGTCCACTTCGACCGCGCCTTAATCGGTACTGGCGCCCGACCGGCAGTACCGCCGATCCCGGGTCTTGCCGACACCCCCTACCTGACCTCTACCAGTGCGCTGGCCCTGGACACCCTTCCCGAGCGGCTGATTGTGATCGGCGCCTCGGTGGTGGCCCTGGAACTGGCCCAGGCCTTCGCCCGGCTGGGCAGCCGGGTCACGGTGCTGGCCCGCAGCCGCCTGCTCTCCCAGGAAGACCCGGCGGTAGGGGATGCGGTGGAGGCGGCGTTTCGCCGCGAGAGCATCGAGGTCCTCAAGCAGACCCAGGCGAGCCGCGTGGACTACACCGACAATGAATTCATTGTCGACACCAACGCCGGCACCTTGCGGGCGGATCAACTGCTGGTGGCCACCGGACGGACACCCAATACCGAGGCCCTGAACCTGGCGAGCCTCGGCGTGGAAACCGCACGTGGGGCGATTCTGGTCGATGAGCATCTGCACACCACGGTGCCGGGGCTCTATGCCGCCGGTGACTGCACCGATCAGCCGGAGTTCGTCTATGTCGCCGCCGCCGGGGGCAGCCGGGCTGCCGTCAACATGACCGGGGGCGAAGCCACCCTGGACCTGAGCGCCATGCCGGCGGTGATCTTCACCGACCCCCAGGTGGCCACCGTCGGCCTGACGGAAGCCGAGGCCATCGAGCAAGGCTTCAGCGTCGATACCCGCGAGCTGGACCTGGAAAACGTGCCGCGTGCGCTGGTGAATTTCGACACCGGTGGTTTCATCAAGCTGGTGGCCGAACGCGACTCGGGCCGGTTGCTGGGGGTGCAGGCGGTGGCGGGGGAAGCCGGTGAGCTGATCCAGACGGCGGTGATGGCGCTACGCGCACGCATGACCGTACACGACATCGCCAATGAGCTATTTCCCTACCTGACCATGGTGGAAGGGCTCAAGCTCTGTGCCCAGACTTTCACCAAGGATGTGACGCAGTTGTCCTGCTGTGCCGGGTGAACGATATGAGCGCGACCGTGGTGCCACTGGGCGGCGGCACCACGGGTTTTGGGCATGGACACCACAGGGAGCTCTGTCACGATGAACACGACACTACCCGATTGCGGGATGATGGGGGCGATGGGCTGGATAATGCCAGTGATCGGAATTGCCCTACTATTGCTGCTGGTCCTGGGCATCGCCTGTTTGGTGAAGTATCTGCTCTCTAGCAAGTGAGCGTACTGAGCGAGCCATCAACCAGCTAATCCGTTGTGGGTTGAGTTTGTCGGCCACCTTTCTCTCTCGCATACCAACCAGATAATCCGGATACCCTCCAAATCCAGCCCTGGTCGATGGATCACGCCTACCAGCAGTGGATGGCACGCTTTGACGAACTCTTCCAGCGTCACCAGGGCAACGGTTCGGCACGGAGGATGGCGTCATGACAGTGACTACGCCCCTGATGCGCTACCACGGTGGCAAGTTTCGCTTAGCCCCCTGGATCATTGCTCACTTCCCACCGATGTCGGCATTCGATGTCTACGTCGAGCCTTATGGTGGTGCAGCCGGAGTCCTCCTGCAGAAGCCGCGCAGCTACGCCGAGGTATACAACGACCTGGACGCCGATGTCGTCAATCTGTTCGAGGTGCTGCGCAGGCCCGAGCAGCGGCAGGGTCTGATCGAGCAGATCGCGCTAACCCCCTATGCGCGTGGCGAGTTCGAGCGTGCCTGGGACGACACCCCGGATCCGGTAGAGCGCGCTCGACGGCTGCTGATCCGTGCCCATATGGGCTTCGGATCCGCCGGTGCGACCCGTGGCAATTCCGGCTTCCGTACGGATACGCGACGTGCCCATGGCACGACGCAGCATCACTGGCAGCGCTTACCCGCTGTGATCGGTGTTGTGGCCGAACGTTTGTCGGGTGTGCTGATCGAGAACCGCGACGCCATAACCGTCATTGCCCAACATGACTCACCGCGCACGCTTCATTACGTTGATCCGCCTTATCTCGAGGAGACCCGCGAGAAGGGGCATCGGCGCGTCTACACCCATGAATTGAGCGACCAGCACCATGCCGATTTGCTCGAGCGCCTTCGCCTCGCTCGGGGATACGTGATCCTCTCCGGCTACGACGCCGACCTCTATCGCGATGAGCTTCGGGATTGGCGCATGGCTCGCCGTCATGTGCAGGCGTCGGGGCAGCGTGGCTCTGGGCCGCGTACCGAGTGTCTGTGGCTCAATCCCCGCGCGGCGGAATGGGCCGGGCAGATGGAACTGGCATTTCTCAACCAGGAGGTGGCCCATGGCTAACTCACTCCCCGTTCACGGCTCGAACAAGTCCATGAAGCGACTGATGCGCTTCGCCGTGCATCACGGTTGGGACGTCGAGCGGACCCGGGGGGGCATCTGCGGTTTCTCAAGGACGGCTGCCCGCCGGTGTTCACCGGCTACTCACCCAGCGATGCCAGAGCCGAGAAGAACATGCTGGCCAGGCTTCGCCGGATCCAGAAACAGCAGGAGGGCGAAGCATGAGCGATCAACGTAACGCGGCACTGGAAGCACTCTCTCCTCGGGCGCGGGGATTGTTGGCCGATCTGATGCAACCCATGAGCACGTCCAGCAAGCCGATCTACGACTTGCCCAACTGCACGCGATATTGGTGTCGCGCACACCAGGCGTTCCCCGGCATGCGCGGTCGGTGCACATTGACCGTCGATCAGATGATCGTTCTCAACGGTGACGTGCGTGATGTCCTCGAGTACCTCGGTATCACCCCGGAATGGATTCGTCAGCAGTTGGCAGAACGGTCACCCAGTGATGTTGCAGATCCCCGAGTGGACCAGGAGCGCTCTCATGGATAGTCGTCAGATTCCTGAAAAACTCGACGTCCAATGCCTGCAGCAGGCACTGGTCCATGCCATTCGTCTGACCATGGGAAATGATACAGCCGAAACGCAATGTGCGTGGCTAACGGAAGATTGCGTCTGGGCGCTTTATCCCGCGATTTATCCGGACATCCAGCATTTCTTGCAACGTGGAACGAATGCCTTATCACAGGCCTTCCCCGATAAGCACGAGCTGTTGGAGCAACTGCTAAAAGCGGGACTGATAGCAACACCTCGAGCCACGGCCGTTCGCGAATTCTGTCGGGATCGCTGGTTCTCTCAATTGAACCTCGCTTTGGAGATCGATCCGGACCTCATTTGGAGGCCCGGAGAGACGCGTCCCGAGTTATGCCATCTCACTCATGCGATGGGTCCTTATCGGAGGCAGGTGGCAGACCTGATGGGTTTACCACCCAGTCCAGTAGATCATCCACAGCTGTGCCTGGGTACCTTGCATTCCATGCCTGAAGCGCAAGCGGATCGATTTCCCGCCCTTGTAAATCCTCGTGTAGTGCTAGCCATTTACTGGCAGCCGGAAGATCTCGCACCAGAGGCAGAAACCAGGAGTATTTCGTAATGATGGCGAAATCAATGGCATCCATGCCCACCAACGACCATCCACGTTCCAGTGCCAATGAATTACCGAGCACGGATAAGGCGAATAGTTGCCTCCATAGTCTCCTGGCTCTGGCTCTAGCCGGTGGTAGTGAGCTGGAGGGAGGATATCGTCCTTCCAGCGCCTGCAACAATTTATCGTATTTATCTACTTCGTTTGTCATGCCGGGCCTCCTGTGGCCAGTGTTGAGATGTGCTCTTGGGGAGCTTCTTCAACCTACCACGGGATGCGCCCGGCACCCTTTCCAGAACGATGCGATGGGAGGTGTCCAATGACTTCCGACCGCATCCTTCGCAAGATCGAGCGTTGCCTGGCGCTATCCCGCTCGGCCAATGAGCATGAGGCGGGCATCGCCCTACGCCAGGCCCAGCACTTGATGGTCGAACATGACATCAGCGAGATCGATGTTGCCGCGTCCTCCATCGGGCGTGCCACGGCACAATCCGAATCGGGGCGCAAACCGCCCAAGTGGCTGGACCGGCTGGCGTCCCTAGTCAACGCCGCGTTCGGCACGTTGGCAGTCTACGAGGCCAGGCCGACCTTCACGGGATGGCAGGGGTTTTATGCCTTCCTGGGAGAGGAAAGCCATGCCCGTATTGCGGCTTACGCCTTCGAGGTGCTGCAGCGCCAGCTCGTCACGGATCGGCGTGCATTTCTGTCCGGCATGAGCAAGCGTGCCAAGCGAATCACCAAGATTCGACGCTCCGATGCCTTCGCCACGGCCTGGGTATTGGGGGCCTACGAGCACATCGTGCCGGTCGAAATGGATGCCGATAGCGTTGCCGCGATCGATCACTTCAAGCAGCGCTACTACACCACGCTCAAGGAAATGAACGCCATCGATCGAGGGCACCAGGCGGCGGACCGCAAGGCCATGTCGCGGGGCTTCGAGGCCGGGCGGCAGGCACGACTGCACACGGGCGTGGCACAGGACGAACGGAGGGCTTTGTCCCATGGGTAAGATTCTCAACTTCCCCTATCGAGAGGCGACGGTGATGGGTGTCGAGCGCTACCTGGATCCCCGTGAGTGTTTGGTGCTAGGCGCGATGGACCCGTTCGCAGACT
Source organism: Salinicola corii (assembly GCF_008298015.1). Taxonomy (GTDB): domain Bacteria; phylum Pseudomonadota; class Gammaproteobacteria; order Pseudomonadales; family Halomonadaceae; genus Salinicola; species Salinicola corii. Next base: position 11,235 of record NZ_VTPX01000027.1, read on the forward strand.
GGTCGCGCGTGCTCGACGAGTGGTTCGAGGGGCATCCCCAGGCGTGTTCGGTTCGCGACGACTCGATCCGTTCGCGACTCGCCGATACCTGGCTGGTGTTTCATATGGCCTGCGACAAGGCCAGCCAGTTTGAGATGCAGCCGCATCACAGCCTGCGCTGGACGCAGTGGCAGTATCACTCGCTCAGCGATTTCGAGTTGCTGGTGATCGTGAGTGACAACCTGTCCGACCTGCGTCGCAGCCTCACCGCGTTGTACCAACGCCATCCCCCCGAGACCCGTCAAGACTTGAATCTCTTCAGCTTGATTCAGGGCATCGATCGCCTGAATCGGCAGTTGGACCACCTGTTTACCCGTGATGTGTTCCCGTCACGGCAGCCGGAGCTTTGACCATGAGCAAGAACACAGTGACGCCCGAGGAGATTACGGCAAAGCTCAAGCAGCCGGGACCGGCACTCAATTCCAAGCCGGCGGATCGGTTGCCGGCACCCACGGTCGAAATGTCGATGACGCTGACGCTGGACCAGTTGCGGCCCTACGACCGCAACCCCCGGACTCAGCGCAATCCGGCCTATGACGACATCAAGTCGTCGATCCAGGCTGTCGGGCTCAAGCAGAAACTGACCGTCACTCAGCGCCCGGGTGATGACAAGTTCATGATCTCCGATGGCGGCAATACGCGCCTCTCCATCCTCAATGAGCTCTACCGGGAGACGGGCGACGAGCGTTATTTCCGACAGGACTGCCATTACATCCCGTGGCAGGGGGAAATCAATGTGCTCGCCGGCCACCTCGCCGAGAACGACAACCGGGGCCAACTCTCCTGGATCGAACGCGCTCGGGGCGTCTTCGAGGCCAAGCGGATGATCGAGGAGGCCGAAGGCAAGGCGGTGTCTCAGCGCATCTTGACCAGCAAGCTGCAGGAACTGGGTTACACCATCAATCAGAGTCATATCAGTCGGATGCTCTATACCATCGAGCATTTCCTGCCCACGATTCCCATGACGTTGGAAGCGGGAATGGGTAGACCCCAGGTTGAGAAGCTCACCTCATACCGCCAATTCTGCGAAGAGTGCTGGGGCCGCTGCCGGGACTTCTGGCAGCGCCATCAGGACGATCCCGGTGAGGGGCAGCCATGGTTGGACAACGTGCTCCACGGGGACTTTGCCCAGGCGTGGCACGACGAGATGTCCCACCTCGACCATGAGGGACAGACCGAGTTTGCCTGGAACCTGGTCGAGGATCGCTTGAAAGGCATGCTCCATGAGCAGACCGGGCTGCACTTCAATCCGATCGACATGTCGTGGAAGAACTGGTTCATCGTGCGCAAGCACGGCCACTCGGCCAGCGAGGAAGACAAGGCCGATATCTGGACCACCGTCGATGCCGAGCTCGAGCGTCTCCGCAATCCCCAAGCCCGCCATCTCTATCCCCCAGTGCCGGAGAAGTCCAAACCGGGCACGGCGCCGACCCCGGATGCCGGGAACGCGCCGGTGCTCCCGTCGCTGGATGCCAACGACAGTGATGACGAGTTCGGGTTTCCGAGCTTCGGCGATGGCGAGACTGATGTCCCGTCAGACGATACGCCGCCCGTATCCGATAGCCGGCCGGCGGTACCCAGTGCAGGGGGCGTCGACGAGTCGCTGGAGATCAAGAAGATGCGCGCGCGCATGGCGGAGTTGGAGAACCGCAATGCCGAATTGGAAGAGCAAGCCGCGCTGCCGCCGAGTGTGGCGGCGGAGGGGGAGGGCGACGGGAAGGACGAGGGACACGGCGGCGTGTTGGATTCCGATGGGCTGATGCGTGAGTACAACCCGAAACCGGAGCGATCGCCGGAAGAGCAGGCGACGCTGGTCGATGACCTGACGCTGGATCCGTATCACGAGTCGCCTGGACATCGCCAGCTTCGCCACATGATGGCGAGAGAGCATGGCGAAGACGCGATCGATTTCGAAGCCGCTGCCCTCAAGAGCGTGCCGCTGCAGTCGGGTGGCCCCGTGGCACCGATCACCGACTTGTGGAGCGTACCGACCTGGCGGCGTAGCCCACGGGATCTGCGCGTCCAGATTGGCGAGATGATCAAGGCACTGGGTGAGTGGGCAGACATCGAGGTCAGTGGCACGAACACCGAGGCTGCCTTGCATCTCAATGCTAACCAGGGGCTGGGCTACGAGGTGAATCCCCTGGCTGGGGAAGCCTCGGTTCGCGCTCAGCGAGTCTGGCAATTACTGGCCGGACTCCAGGGCACCTTCGATCCCCAGATGCCGGCGGAAGTCTCACTGCTGGGCGAACTGGTCGGCAGCCACGGGGAGGACACGCAAGCGTGTCTACCGGACGGCTTGTTGATCCGGGTCTGGTGGCTCATTCGACTGATGCGGGTGTTACGGGAGACGCCCGCGGACGCAGGGGAGAACGCATCATGATGACACCGCAATTCAACCATGCGCTGTTCAATCAGGCGCTGATCCTGATTCGGGAAGGCGACATGCGCCGTGCTCGAGCGCTTGGCTTCAATGATCAGGAGCTGCAACGTCTCAGCCGGTTGCAGGCCAGTCAAATTGAAGCCTTGATCCATGAGTTCCCCGCCGTGGCGCGTTTTGAACTGGATCACCAGACGTTCGATGCGGCGCTCCGGCGTATCGATCGTGACCAGGATCGGGATGTTCAGGTCGATCAATGCATCACGCTGGGGGCCAGCGTCCAGATGCTCTCCACCTTCTTTGGCATGACGCCGAACGACTGCTCGTCTCGACGGGTGCTCCTGGGCGTGCCCAGCCGACAAGGGCGCTTGCCCATGCCCGAAGAAGCCGTGGAACACGATGCCTGGAATCGATGGCAAACAATCAGTCGCGATCCTTCAAGCGTGGATGCCGTTGAAGATCTACGCGGCATGATTGTGTTGGCCGAAGAAACGGATTTGCCGCTGGCCGTGATCTGGAGCTTGATCAAGCAGTGGACCACGCCCGAGCAGGCCCGACAGGATAGTGTGCCGGCTGAGGAACATGAGGGTGTAATGCGCGCGGGAGTTGCCTGATGAAGCACTACCAGGCGCTCATCGGACGCGCCGCCTCCTCAATGACCCAGCGCCGTGGTGATGCCACGGCGTCTGACGTGGAAGGGCTCGACGGCCTGTTGTTCATGGGCAATCCCCATGAAACGGTGCCCCGAGCGCTGCTACTCGATAGTCGGCTGGGTGCCGTCGATGTTCTCGGATGGCAGGTCATCCGGCTACTGTCCAACAGCGATCGCACCACCGCCTTTCCCACCTACGACGAGCTCGAGCCGCTACTGCGATCCGGTGCCAACCGCAAGGCATCGCGTAAGACAGTGGCGCGCGTCATTGCGATTCTCCGATTGACTCGTTGGATGACGCTCGGCATGAAGGCTCGGAACACCGACAACGGTCGGATGATCGGCAACGTCTATGTGTTGCATGACGAGCCCCTGGCCGCCGGTGAATCCCTGGCGTTGGATCCTGGCTATCTGGAGTACGTCATCCAGTGCTCACACCATGGCAACCGGGCTGTGGCAGCGGTCGCCGAATGTGTCAAACAGGAGTTGGCCGACAGTGGGGTATTGGACACGCCGACTCGGCTGGCCTGGCTCGATCGGCGTGCAAGGCAGCAAATCGATACCGAGTTTCCAGAGGAAACTCTGTCCCCAGAAGCCCAGTTTCCTATGGAAACCCAGTCGGATTCACCCAGTTTCCAGCGGAAACTCAGTGAGTTTCCGAGCGAGACGTACCCCAGTTCCCAGCGGAAACTCATGCGAAATTCAATGGGTTATGACGCAGTTTCCGATGCTTCGCGCGGTACTACAGTACGGGGTAATACAAATTCTGTTTGTAATACTACGGCGCGCGAGGAACCCCAGGCGTCGCTGGTGTGGTCATGGCCACTCGAACTGTCCAGTGACCAACGCGAAGCCGTGTCGCTCATGCTGACCGGACTGCCAAACGATGTCCGGCAAGCCGTGGTCGACGAGGCTGCCGGTCGTCTCGAGGCCGGAAAGGTGAAATCTCCCATGGCGTTCTTGCACACGCTGGCCAAACGGGCGGCGAGTGGAGAGTTCCAACTGACCCAGTTTGGTCAATCCGTCGCGGACAAGCGGTGCGGTAGTGCGCCGTCCAAGCCTCGTCCCATGCAGAATCGCGTGGTGCCGTTGGAAACACCGCAACCCCTGTCCGACGAAACCGAGGCGAAGCGCCAAGCCATGCTCGAGCGATTGGGGATCCGGAGGTGATCGTGATGACTGAGAAAGACGGGGGCCAGGGTATGTCGAGAAGACTAGGGACATCGCCAGTGGTGGTTGGGTTGGCACTGGGTGAGACGTGCTTGTCATCGAGCCTGATCATTCAAACGTTGTTGGGGAGAACGCTAGGGGTCTTCATGCTCTATGGGCACGTTGCCCTGATGATGGCCTTATGGGGAGGCATCCTTGTTTGGATGGGAAGAGGGAGCCGAGTGTAGTGGTTCACTAAAACCGGACACCCATTTAGGTGGTATCGTCGCCACCAAAGTAGAGGTGATCCATGGCCAGACAACGTCGTTCCTTTTCTACTGAGTTCAAACGAGAAGTGGCCGGGCTCG
>NZ_VTPX01000028.1 GCF_008298015.1 Salinicola corii
GGATATCAGCGTCTATCTGATGGAGCGCTACAATCGGCAACGGCCGCATCAGTACAACGGCGGCATATCGCCCGTCCGAGCAGAAGAAACACTCAATTCAATGTCCGGAATTAGTTGACCATTACACCAGAGTGCTCATGTAGGTACGGCTGGACACGTCAGAGAAGGCTTCCTGGCTCAAGCCACGCGCCTTTCTGACTGCCTTCAATGCTTTCGCCAATGAGTACTGTTCTGCCACCAATGGTTTCCCCTCAAAAACCAAGATGACAGCCTGTTGCGCCCTATAGTGCTACAAACTATAGTGTTCATTTGGTGTTGCTCTGTGTCTTCGTGCCTTTACGTAAATCCGCTTTTGCGGATCATGTGCCATGCGGGGAACCGTATTCGTGCCTTTGCTGATAGACGCCAATGCGCATTCACGCTTCTACGTTTTCGTGGATTTGAGGGATTGCGCTTGCGTTTGTTTGTACACAAACGCTGATGCAATTCTGCGGTTCAGTGCCTTTGTGGTGGATGGGCGGCTATGACTGCACTCGTCACTCATGCGGAGCGTGCGCAACTGCTTGTCAATAATCAGGAGGCCGACCCGGTGCCCGTTTTGCGCTTATTCACCCCAGATGCGCACGCCACCTGGCTACTGGCCTCGCTCGACCATGCCGACGGCGACACGGCCCATGGTCTGATCGACCTGGGGATCGGAATGCCCGAGCTGGGAACGGTAAGACTCTCCGATCTGGCGTCCATCGTCGGGCCTCATGGACAACCCGTGATGCGCGATCGCTACTTCCAGCCGGTACGACGATTATCGGATTATCTGCGGTTGGCCGAGGAAAACGGTTCGATCACCGACTGAACCACCACCCCAGTGGCGGCCCACCGTGTCTTTTTGGGTCTGACTCCAGACCGTACCGATCTGGATGGGCGACTTTGCACCGATGCAGTGCATAGCTGATCCAAACAGTCATGATGCCCGGCGCGGCTTTTGGCAGGCTGGCCAATACGGCACGCCATTTTGAGGCGAGCCGTCGTCGCACTCGGACAAAACCAGAAACGCACCGGAGCCAATCGGTCTTGACGCTGACAGTTTATCGTTTCCCTCATGACGTTTCGATGATCGCTCCATAGCACGCCTGTCTGCCGTGGCGACGTACCTCGAGCCGAGGGAGGTTGCGCCATGGCTGATCCCTGCGCCCCGTCCTGGTATCCGACGGCGGCCTATCTTTACGTCCTGCACCTGGATGGTCCGGCGCTGGCTTGGGAATACCTGCGCCGCCACCCTGACTACCGCCAGGATTGGCGTCGTCGCCGACCGGATGCGGGGCATCGCTGGGGACTGCGCCTGCTGGAAAATCCGGCCCTGGATGCGCGTGACGCGCACCCCGCCTGGTTTCCCGACCATGATGCCGTGCTTCAACTCTACCCGGATGCCGATCCACCGTCCGACGCGGCAGCCTTCACGCTTTGGCACCTTCCGGGTCACAAGTATCTGATCCACGATGGCCAGCGTTTACTGTTGGTAAGCCGCTGGGCGGGTGGTTGCCTGCGATTCGCGTTGGCGCCGGACTTGGCTGACGGCATGGCTTACGTCTACGCCGTCCGTGCCAGCGACACCTCCCTGGCACGTTGTAAGGCGCTGTCGGCCTCCCTGAATCAGTTGGCTGCCGCCACCAGCATGCTCCCCGTGGCGCAGACACGACCGCGGCCCTCCCTGGCAACCTTGCTGGAGTTGCACACCTTGCAGGCGCTCGACGCCACCCTGTCCGGTGCGTCCTTGCGCGAGGTGGCCGAAGGGGTGTTCGGTGCTGATGTCGTCGCGGACGACTGGTACGCCGACAGCGCCTTGCGTGCCCGCGTGCGTCGCTTGGTACGCCGAGGCAATAGGCTGATGCACGGCGGCTATCGCTGCTTGGCACAGCTTCCACCCGTTGAACAGGGACGTGCGACGGTGCCCGCAAAACGTCCCTGAGCAAGCATCTCATGTTGTTTGAGACTGCCTCCATCCGGTCGCGCTGTGTGGCCGGACGTTTTCAACCGATGGAGGTGCATCCCATGCGACCCGCTCCCTTGCGACCTGCTGCCGCCGCTACTGATACGCCCGCGCAGCCCCAACGCTACCTGACCAACGACGAAGCCGCCGAATATCTGCGCCTGTCACCGCGCACGCTGGAAAAACAGCGCGTGATTGGCGGTGGCCCCAAGTTTCGCAAGTTCGGCCGCCGCGTCATGTACGCCGTGGCGGACCTCGACGCCTGGGCCGATGCGCGCAGCTACGGGGCCACGTTTGATCCCGAGTACGCCGAACGACACGCGGGTGACTACCGTGATGGCCGCTGATCCACGGTTTGCCAGTGGCCCGCGTCATATCCAGTCCAGCGTTGCCGCCAGGGCAGTGTCCAGCGCAGCAACGGAAGCAGCTCGATCTGTTTCGCGCGCTACCGGGCGAGGACATGGCGCCGCGCGACGCTCAGGACCTGATGGCCTATCCGTTCTTCTCGCTCGCCAAGTCGCGGCGCACCGCGCCGATCGACTTCCGCAGTGGCAACATCACCCTGCGTGTGGAAGGCACCCAGGGACACGGCATCGCCACCATCTGGGACGCCGACATCCTGATCTGGGCCGCCAGCCAGATTGTGGAGGCCCGCGATGCAGGCATCCAGCCCTCGCGCCGGATGCAGGCCACGCCCTACGAGATTTTGCGCTTTATCCGGCGCGGTACGTCGCTGCGCGACTACCAGCGTCTCAAAGCCGCGTTCGACCGGCTGCAATCGACCACCGTGGCCACGTCCATTCGCGAGACTACCGGGCGAGGCCTGCATCGTTTTTCGTGGATCAACGAATGGAAGGAACTGGCCGATGCCAACGGCAAATCGCTGGGTATCGAACTGATCCTACCGGACTGGTTCTACGCGGGGGTACTCGATGCTGCCCTGGTGCTGACCATCGACCCGACGTATTTCCGCCTGACAGGTGGCATCGAGCGCTGGCTGTACCGGTTGGTGCGAAAGCATGGCGGCCGCCAGGAAAATGGCTGGCAGTTCGACGTTCCCTACCTATATCGCAAGTCCGGCAGCTTGGCGCAGCCGCGCGATTTTGCCCGCGATCTGCGCGCGCTGGTAGCGAAGCAGTCACTGCCTGGTTACGAGCTGTCCATCGAACGCTGGCCCGGCGAACCGGAGATTCTCGCCTTCCGGCCCGTGCCGCCAACGGCACGGGGATAAGCCTGGGGATGAAAGCAGAACAATATGTGAATGGGCTCGTGCTATCGGGCGCGCCAAGACTCGTGCTATCAGGCGCACCAGTATCGTGCTATCAGGCGCGCAAATTTAACCTAACGTTATGGGTGGAAAGGCTTTTTCCGCCCCTTAACTTACTATCTAACTTAAAAACTTATCTAACCAATAATAAACAGCTATTGACGCGGTGGATAACCGCCAACCAGCAACGACAAACGCGTTTTTCAGGCCGTTCATGGTGTTGCTTTCCACCACGGAGGGCTACGCCATGATCGTCGCTTTGCTCAATCAGAAAGGCGGCGTGGGCAAGACCACGCTGGCCACCCACATTGCCGGCGAACTCGCGTTACGCGGTCAGAACGTCATCCTGCTGGATGCCGACCCGCAGGGTTCATCGCTGGACTGGACGCAGCGCCGAAGCCAGCAAGGCTTGCCCAGGCTGTTCAGTGCCGTCGGTCTCGCCCGTGAAACCTTGCACCAGGAGGCGCCAGAACTCGCCAGACGCGCCGATCATGTCATCATCGACGGGCCACCCAGGGTCGCCGCTCTGGCGCGCTCCGCGCTGTTGGCGGCTGAGCGCGTACTGATCCCGGTGCAACCCAGCCCCTATGACCTGTGGGCCAGTGCCGAGATGGTGGCACTGGTTCGCGAGGCCCAGGTGTTCCGTCCGCAGCTCACGGCGGCTTTCGCCATCAACCGGCGCGTCAGTACCACGGTGATCGGGCGTGAAGCCCGGCAGGCGCTGGCCGAACAACCGCTGCCGGCACTGCGCGCCGAGGTACGCCAGCGCATCGTCTTCGCCGACAGCGTGGCCGCAGGCCGCCTGGCACGTGAAACGGCGTCGGACAGCATCGCTGCCCGTGAAATCACGGCGCTGGTGGATGAACTGCTGCGGTGGCCGTTATGAGCAAGGCACGCAGCAAGCGCGTCGGCATCGGTGCACGTCCACTCGCCAATCCGCACGCCGAGGCGTGGATTCGCCAGGGCGACGCCGACGTGCTCAACAAGGGCGATCTCTACACCGCCCGCTTGACCCTCGATATCACGCCCGCGATGCGGGCGCGTATCAAGGTCTCGGCCTTCACGCAAGGCGTGACCGTGGCCGAGTTGCTGCGTGCCTTGCTGGAACGCGAGTTCCCGGAGAACCCATCATGAATACACAGACTTCGGCGACGCCGGTTGCATCGCCACCGCCGCTCCTCGCCACGCTCCCCGGTCAGGCCGACAACGCACCGCTGACGCGCGTCTCGCTGGCCTATCTCGAATCACGCTTCAAACTTTACCTGCGCTTCGGCGAACCCGAACGCGTCATCCGATTCGATCGCTGGCGGCGTGTGGCGGTGTTCCTGCCTGGCGGCATATTCTGCCGCATTCGCTTGCAGGCCAACGACTACGGCACAGTGCGTTGGCAGCTCATGGTGATGCAAGCTGGCCCGCCACTGGATGCCATGCAGCGCATCCCTGGCGTGCGGCCCGGTGCACGCCTGCTGCTGCACACTGAAGGCGACCCCATCGTGCGCACTGTGCTGGAACGCATTGATGCCATCGAGGCACTGGGTATTGCACCGGCAACGGCGTCGCCCGCGTACTGGCGTACGCTCGCCAATCGGCTCGCTGCGCGTTTGCCATTGCCCGAATACACTGCCGAGCGGCACGCCGCCTGGCTGGCAGGGAGGGCGCTGCCATGACGGTCCATTGCACCGCCGCACGCCCCCCTGAAGCCGCACCACATCCTCGCTCGCGCCTGCGTGCTCGCATTGTGTTGGCAGGTTTGTCCCTCTGCGGCCTTGCTGCGCTGGCCTGGGCGTCTTTCGTGCAGCCGCTGCCACGACTAATCTACAACCCGTCCGACAGCGTGTCGGTGGGCTGGTATCGCCTCGATTCGCTGCAACACCGATCCGGCTTGCTGCCACATCGACTGGAAGTCGGCAGCATCGTTCTGACCACCTTGCCGCCAGAAGCCGCTGCGCTGGCGGCGCAGCGCGGTTACCTGCCGGCCCACATTCCGTTGCTGAAACGTGTGAGTGCAGTCGCACCGCAACACGTATGTCTTATCGCCGATCAGGTACGTATCGACGGTGTACTGGTGGCCACTGTACTGCCTGCTGATCGTATGGGCCGTCCGCTGCCATCCTGGCGGCAATGCCGGCAGCTTCGGCCTGGCGAACTCTTTCTCTTGAGCACAACCAACCCGGCGTCGTTCGACAGCCGGTATTTCGGGCCGGTCAGCGCATCCGCCGTGATCGGCATCGCGCATCCGCTCTGGCTGGAAGCCCGACCATGATAGCCCCTGATTCGCTGCAAGTTGCCGTGCATCTTATGGAGCCCTCGGACGTACCGAGCCGGTGGCTTTCCGCGTGTCATCGCGCGTGCAGTGCGAGCGCATCCGCGCTGCCTTCCCATGTGCAGGCGTCTTGCCTCGAACGCGCCCAGCCTGCGGCCATTACCGCGTTCGCCGGCGGGCTGGCTGCGAGCAGCACAGCGCCGCCGGGCCGCCGAGGCCCTGAGCGTCAGGGAAGGGAAAAGGCGGAAGGCAAGACAAAAGGAGGCGGCACCTGGCCGTCCGCAAAGCCAGTCTGCACGTGGGGGTGGTGCGGCACGATGCGGCATCGCCGCCGTGCTGTGTGGAGCGCCAAACCCGCACCAACGTTGATTTGCCCGCGTGCTTCACACGGCAGAGCACGCCACAGTTTACTGGGGACTTGGCCATGAGCGACCACCGCGATGATGATTTCCGTATCCGTCCCAGCGCACCCAAGCACCGGGGGCAGGGCTTCGTTTCCAAGGTGCTCAAGCAGACTAGCAAAGCCAGTAGCGGCAAGTTCTCGGCACGTCGTCAGGCATCGGCGGGCTGCACCGGTCAGCGGCCTAGCTCGCGTCTGGGGCGCGGCCATACCGCAGCGCGCTTTACGGGCACATCACTGACGCCATTCTCGCGCCGCGTCACCATCAAGACCCTGTTGGTCAATCAGCGCCGGGCCAGCCCGCAGTCGCTGGCGAAACACCTGCGCTACATCGAACGCGACGGCGCGGGGCGTGATGGTGAGTCAGGTCGGGCCTACGGACCGCAAATCGACGAGGCCGATATGGATGCCTTCAAGGAGCGCTGTCAGGACGACCGGCATCATTTCCGCTTCATCCTCTCGCCCGAAGACGGGGCCGAGTTGGACGATCTGCGCACCTATACACGTCATCTGATGAACCGTATGGAAGCCGATCTGGGCACGCAGCTGGATTGGGTGGCGGTGGATCACTGGAACACCGACAACCCGCACACGCACTTGGTGGTGCGTGGACGTGACGACACTGGCAAAGACCTCATCATCGCCGGTGACTACATCGCCCATGGCGTCCGCCATCGCGCTGCCGAACTGGCGACGGAATGGCTGGGACGGCGCACGGAACTGGAGATTCAACAGACCTTGCAGCGTGAGGTGGAACAGGAGCGGTGGACAAGTTTGGATCGCACGCTGCAACGTGAGGCTGACGATGACCAGCGGGTACAGATCGCACGCTTTAACGACCCGAAACTGCAACGTCAGAGACAACTGCTCATTGGTCGTTTGCAACACTTGCAGTGCCTGGGCCTGGCGAACGAGGTGCAGCCCGGTATCTGGGACATCCACACCGATGCCGAGAAGACATTGCGTGCCCTAGGCGAGCGTGGCGATATCATTCGCACCCTGCAACGATCCATGAGTGGCCAGTCACGAGAGCTGGCCGTCTTTGAGCCGGGTGAGAGCCGGCGCCCCGTCGTCGGCCGTGTGGCTGGTAAGGGGCTGGCCGATGAGCTGCACGACCGGGGGTACCTGGTCATCGATGGCGTAGATGGCAAGGCGCACTACGTTGCACTCACCCCCCGTGACGAGTTGACGAACTATCCCACCGGCGCCGTGGTGGAGGTGCGTGGGTCCGCCGAGGTGCGCGCAGCCGACCGCAACATTATCGCGCTGGCGAGCGATGGCCTGTACCGCACCGACCATCACCTGGTAATCGAACAAGGTCGGGCCAAGACTAGACGCGATCCGCAGGAGGTTGTCGCGGCCCATGTTCGTCGCTTGGAGGCACTACGTCGCGTAGGCATTGTGGAGCGCGTGGCCGAGGGGCTATGGAAGGTGTCGAACGATCTGCCCGAGCGTGGCCGCCAGTATGACGCGCAGCGCCTGGGGGGTGTGACGGTGGAACTGAAATCACACTTGCCCATCGAGCGACAGGCTCGCGTGATCGGAGCTACCTGGCTGGATCGACAGTTGATTGCTGGAGGCAAGGAGTTGGGCGACCAAGGATTCGGGAGAGAGATCAAGGAGGCTCTACAGCGACGGGCAGACTTCCTGGCCGAACAGGGGCTGGCCGAGCGTCGCGGCCGACGTATGATCTTGGCACGTAACCTGCTGTCGACGCTACGCGGACGTGAGTTGGCGCAGGCCGCGAAGAACATAGCAGCGGAAACTGGCCTGGAGCATCGACCTATAGCCGACGGGCAGCGCATGGCCGGCATTTACCGGCGCAGCCTCATGCTCGCCAGCGGGCGCTATGCAATGATCGATGACGGTATGGGATTCTCACTGGTGCCTTGGAAGCCGGTGATCGCTCAGCGGCTGGGCCAACAACTCGCTGCCACGGTGCGTGGTGGCGGCGTGTCATGGGAAATCGGGCGGCAGCGCGGACTGTCGATGTGAACGCCGCCACCGATGAATCGGCGTTTGTAACTCGGAGGTCAGTCTGATCGGTCCTACCAATGGGCTACCCCTAACACATATAACATGTCGGTGGTCGTGAGGCGTGTCGCTACCTTTGAGAATCCTATCCAAGTGAGGCGCGATCAGCTTGATGAGCGCTTGTGCCATTCGACCTCGAACTTGGAAAATATAGCCAATCAAAGAGTTAATTTCTAAAAACGCTCATAGTCTCCTTTCGGTTAGATACGTCGTGCTCTGTTGTAAGTCAATCACGTGATAGGAGACAGCATTTTCGGCACTACGTGTCGACGAACACGTGCAGATCGGTATACGAATCATCGATAAGACGCATTGAGTCTCTGGCCCGCTCTTGCCCCACTCGCGCTGCGAGCGAGAGGAGTGCCTCTACCATCGCCAGTGCTGGGAGGAGTGACGTCCTCGGAGCTGGGCTATCCGAAGGGACGAACAGCGCTAAATCCGACGTCGAAACAAGAGGTGAGACTTCACTGTCAGTGAGCGCGATGACTTCTACCCGCTTCCTGGCAGCGGCCGATGCAACCTCGGGAATGGCACGGTAGTATCGGTGAAAGTCAATAACGACCAGAACATCGCCCCTGCTAAGGAGAGCGAGCTGTTGTGCGGCACAAATAAAGTCTCGTGGAGTACTCGTCCTTATGCCCAGTAGACGTAAAGAAGATCCCAAGTACTCCACGACAGGAGCAACAACACCTATACCAAAAACGAGAACCTCGCGCGCGGAGGCCAAGGTATCAGCAGCCTTTTCCAAATCCTCGAGAGATACCGACCGTGAGAGCTGCTCTAGATTTCGGCGGGCATGTGCAAACACAGTCTCGGTGATTGCAGTTCCGCTGTCACTACGGTGATCGGTCTCTAAGGACTGCAAGAATCGTGGATAATTCGAAAGTGTTGAACGTATTGCACGCTGAAGTTGCGGATACCCTTCGTATCCCAGACGCTGCGCAAGCCGGATAGCCGTTGCCGTATGCACGCCAGCGCGCTCGGCCAACTCGGATGCGGTCATGTAGGCGACTGCTTCGAAATTCTCAAGCATTAATCGAGCTACTTGCTTCTGGGCCTTGCCCAGTGAAGAGGTAAGTTCTATTAGCTGGGTTCGTAGATCCTCTATATTGGCCACCTTTCCCTCCTTTTTTCAGTACTTTACCTGTCGGTGATCTCAGCCTGCAATGCCTGCATATTATATTGCATAATATGAGTTTTTGCAATGAATGTTGCAGTTCGGTGTCGACCTTGCTACCTTAAAGGTCCCTTTCGCTCATAGCTGGTAGATAGACAGCACGACACGTGCGTCACAGTCGCAGTAGAAAAAAGGATAATCGCAGTGACCCAGACCGAATCGTCAATTTTCGACCGTGTGCGTCGGGAATTCCGAATACTCGACGAGTTGACCTATCTCGACGTCGCAGGTAGGGCGCCGATGGCGGATCGTGTTTATCGGGAGCTTGTCCAGTATCTGGAAGTTTGCCGGGGACGAGCCGCAGACAAGAATGAGTGGCTATCTCGTGTCGAAGGACTACGAGATCGAACAGCGCGATTTATAGGCGCTGAAGCGAACGAAATCGCCTTCATGAAAAATACATCTGATGGATTGAATACGGTTGGCTGGGCTTTGGGACTGGAGGCCGGGGACAGTGTTCTGGTTAGCCCTGAATTCGAACATGCAAACAACGTATACCCATGGGTCAATATGCAAGACCGTGGCGTGATCATCCGTAAAATTTCGAGCCCTTCGGGTTCGACGATTAGCGCCGAAGATGTGGCGTCTAGTATCGATGAAACAACAAAGCTTGTGACTTTGTCCGCCGTTTCCTCATGGACTGGTGCGCGACCGAATTTGGCCGCGATCGCTGACGTCTGCCATAAACATGATGTGTTCTTTCTTGTCGATGCTGCTCAGGCTCTAGGCGTGGTCGATATAGACGTGCATCGAGACAAAATCGATGCACTCGCAGGTGCTACCCAAAAGGGTCTGCTTGGCATGTACGGCTTGGGGATTCTTTACTGCCGGGCCAAATGGATTGATCGTTTACGACCTCCTTTTCTCTCTGTTGCAGGGGTAGATCGTGGCTCGTTACATGAATCCGAATTAGGCGACTTCGAAAGCGTTTCGCTGCTCGACTCTGCTGCACGATTTGAGGTCGGTAATCCCAATTTTGCAGGATTGCTCGGTTTCGATGCTTCTCTTTCACTTTTGGAAGAAGTGGGAGGGAGGGGGATTGAGAGGTTTGTGATCGACCTTGCTGATCAGCTACGAGTAGAGCTATCCGAAATCGGAATACGTCCAGTGTTACAACAGGCTGAATCGGGGATCGTATCCTTCGACGTGCCCAATCCCGAACAATTGATAGCGAATCTGGAGGCGAACAATGTCCGAGTTTCGCTTCGCCGCGGCAGGGTTCGTGTCAGCTTGCATATTTACAATAACCGATATGACATTGATCGACTTATCAATCTTCTTCGTAAATTTAGATGAGAAAGCACTGTATAGTTAATTGTTGGGTGATAAAAACAAGGTTGTTAATTCTCGATGGGAGAAATAAAAAATGTTTTTGCGCTTGAGGAATGTGTCGCTAACTACATGGATATTTATCTCTTTAATGCTCGGCGTGTCAGCTGGGATCTTGTTTGGAGATCAAGTAAGCGGGTTAAAATTTATCGGTGATATTTGGCTGAATTTGATCAAGTTGATCATTGTTCCTCTTGTCTTTGTGATTCTCATGCAGGCAATAGTGGGGAATGGCAGGGATGGCGGTGTTGGCAAAATTGTTGTTGCCTGTCTTCCCTACTATGTATTTACAACACTAATGGCCGCATTGATAGGAAGTGTGCTTGCGTACTTTATACAACCTGGCGAAGGCCTTAGTCTCGATTTAAATGCTATCGAGGCTCCGATTAGCACACCTGAATTCACGGTTGAAGGGTTCCTGTCGGGACTAGTGTCGAGCAATTTGTTTAGCTCTCTTACTGAGGCGAACATGTTGCAGGTTTTAGTTATCTCGGTGCTCTTAGGTATATCTGTCAGGATGATACCGGATACAAATGCCCGAGTTAAAATCGCGGACGCATTAACTGTGATGAGCGAGTGGGTATTCGCTTACCTAAGGATTGCCATTGCTCTATCTCCCATCGGCGTATTCTTCCTCATGGCTGCCACGGTCGGTGAGAACGGTGGAGCTTTACTCGGCTCGATTGCGGAACTTCTAGGAGTATTCTACTCAGGCGCTTTGATCCAGATCCTTGTTGTCTATGGGGGTTCCGTATGGATAGCGACTAAGCTAAGCCCCATGAGCTTCTTATCTAGAGCTTCAGAACTCTGGATGTTTGCTATCGCCACTACGAGTAGCGTTGCCTCAATACCTGTCAACCTTGACGTGGCTGATAAGCAGTTCTCTGTCCGGCGTCGTATTCGCGAATTTGTAATACCACTAGGGTCCCAAATCAATTCTGATGGAAACGCACTTCTCCTTCCTGCTGTTGTGGTCCTCGCAGCGACGGCCACAGGGGTTGATGTCGGACTTGGTTATCTCATGCAAGCTGTGCTTATCGCCATTGTCATATCTTTCGCTGGTGGTGGTATTCCCGGAGGCGGGATTGTCCGAATATTGATTGTTTTACAGTTTTTCGGTCTCCCGCTCGAGATTGGTGCGATGGTCGCAGGATTCTACCGGTTCTTTGACATGGGGACCACCACCACGAATGTGCTTGGCGATCTGACAGGCGCAATCGTGACCAATAGGTTAGTTGGCGAAAGTATTGAGCGGACTGAAGAGCGAGAGAGCATTTCTTACGCAGATTGACCCAGACCGATCGGCTGAGGTGCATATGGATTACACGAGTGTCATTTTTCGCCAATGAGCCAGATGTGTATAGACAGATCGAAAGTCAGCATGCGCATTTATAGCCTCAGCCGATGTTGTATTTAGAGCGGGTAACGGGTTGTTAGTGAGTTCATGAGTTGTTGTGATTGCCAACTACATTTCTCTAGAATGTGAAAGTGTCAAGGGTGATGATGGTGAGTGCGCTGAATTTTAATGTTTTGTTCAGCTGCTTGGTCAGAAATAGGTACTTACTGTGAATTTTTGGATATTCAAGATGTGGAGTGGTTACCTTTCACCCATAGAATATGAGTGGCATTACCTCCTAAACCTGATTGGTGTCTAGAATCCCCGAGGCGATTCACGTTCAGGAAGTGGAGTGGTGCGAATCGGCGAGGTACTTCCAAAGCTATCGACACAAGACTGAACTGATGGGCAATGTCTATGGAGCTGAGACACCTACGCTGTTTTTTAGCTGTCGCCGAAGAACTCCATTTCGCCAGAGCGGCTGACCGACTGCATATCGAGCAATCTCCACTGTCGCGCACCATTAAAGAACTGGAAGAAGGCCTGGGCGAACAATTGTTCGTCCGTACCAGCCGCAGCACGCGGCTGACCCGTGCGGGTAAACTGTTCCTTGAGCATGTGCCTCGAGTTTTCACCGCCCTGGAGCAGGCGCGAGATAGCGTGAAAGCCGCCGCCAATGGGTTCCATGATCAGTTGCGCATCGCGCTGTCCGACGGTATTACACCGTCGCGCCTGCCAGCTTTACTGGCGCTGTGTCGGCAGGAAGAACCAGAAGTAGGGATTCGTTTGTTCGAGGTGCCTTTGTCACAGCAGATCAAAGGACTGCATGACGACCTATACGACGTGGGATTCGCTCAGTCGGACGAGGTAGGCGACGGTATCGCAGTTGAAGCGGTTTGGAGCGATCCGCTGATGGTGGCTGTTCCGGCCCGGCATCCGTTGCTCAAGCACAAACGTATTCCCCTAGACGAAGTGCTGCGTTATCCCTTGGTGCTGTGCGATCCGCAGGTCTGTGAAGGTCATGCGCGCCAGATTGATCGCGTCCTGCGACGGGTAGAGCAGGACCCCATGATCGCCGAACGTGTGGCCTCCTGCGACCTGATGATGGCGCTGGTATCGGCTGGTTTTGCCTTGGGATTAGCTGGTGCACCACACATCACGGCCAGTCGTGAGTCTGGCGTAGTGGCCCGCCCGCTGTCAGGGCGACCGCCGATGCTGACAACGTATCTGTTGCGTCGGGAAGCGGAAACATCGGATGTCTTGACTCGCTTCATCGAGCGAGTAGAGGGCCTTGCATCACCTGAGGGTGTCAGGCCCGTGTCACCGCTCGAACCTGACCAAGAGGATGTCGAGCTATGAAGCAAGTTATCCCATTGCTGTTGGTTATGCTCCTGGCCGGCTGCAGCCCATCGGAAGCGCCTCGCCAAGATGACGTACGAACCGTGGAGGAACTAGCCAACAATCCGGAACGGTTGAAGGAGCTGCGTCGGCAATGCAAGACGGAACGGGCCGAGTTGGGTGATGTGCTGTGCAACCGAGTCGCTGAGGCCACACGTAAGCGATTCTATGATGATGGGGAAACGCCCTATACACCGCCGGATGCATCCCCCGAGTTCTGATTGCAGACCAGTCGCAGTAAATTCCGCTTATTTTGTTTACACGCCGCAATGCGCTCCCGCTTGCGGCGTTTTTACTGTGTACTTTCCAAAATGAAATGATGCTTTTTTCATCATCTTTGTCCCGATAACGGTCTTTGATCGGCACCGGCTAAGCACTGACTCTTGCGTTATGCGGCACGTCCTTGTGTCGCGAATGGACTAGGTTCTGTCTGAAAAGTCGGCCCTCATGCAGCGCTCGATACAGGCCAGTGTCACCATGGCTCTAAAGCTGCTGGCCAGCTTGTCATATCGCGTATTTAGACGCCGCTTTTCCTTTAACCAGCCA
>NZ_VTPX01000029.1 GCF_008298015.1 Salinicola corii
AGGATATCAGCGTCTATCTGATGGAGCGCTACAATCGGCAACGGCCGCATCAGTACAACGGCGGCATATCGCCCGTCCGAGCAGAAGAAACACTCAATTCAATGTCCGGAATTAGTTGACCATTACAGGGATCGTCTCGACGCCCACCGGCCGGGACTCGGAGGTCTGCCACTGTCCCTCTGGGTGGATGACGGTATCAGCGCCAGTTTCTGTCTTCATGATCGATCCTCGAGACGTCATTGCCTACTCGCGGTTCTTCATGTTCGGCCCTTGGTGTCGCGGTGAACCGGCACTTATTATGGCCTCTGCTGACGTCTGGTGGTCCATCCCGTCGCCTCTCGACGCCGGTAGCACCGTGGCAGACCACCAGACCTCCCAGGGTAAGACGCGCGACCTTCCCACTTATGCCTGGCGGATATACGTCATGGCGTTCCGTGCAAGTACTGGGCTTTGATGGGTTTGGCCACCTCACCCCGCCATTCCGCCTCGTATCCGCTTCCTGTTCGTCAGGCCAGCGTTTTGCCTCGGGCTTCCTTCAGACTCTTCCTCGCGGAAGACACCCTTGCCGTCGGCTATCACTTCCCCTTGCCGGGCGTGCAGGGGACTTTCCCCCCCAAGTCATCCCGAGGCACCACCCTCAGGAACAGCGCCAGTCAGGCGCTGCGCGCCCTTTGGTTTGGTCCAGGATGTGTCACAACTCACGTCATATCGAGCACCACACGTCCCTCGATCTTACCGTCGATCATGCGCTGGAAGATTTCATTGATGTTCTCCAGCTTGTCGGTTGCGATCGTGGACTTGACCTTGCCCTCGCCGGCGAAGTCCAGCGCTTCCTGCAGATCCTGGCGGGTTCCAACGATGGAGCCGCGTACGGTGATGCCGTTGAGGACGGTTTCGAAGATCGGCAGGGGGAAGTCGCCCGGCGGCAGGCCGTTGAGTACCAGGGTACCGCCGCGGCGCAGCATGCGCTGGGCCTGATCGAAGGCCTTGGGCGATACTGCCGTGACCAGTGCACCATGGGCGCCGCCGATCTCGCGCTTCAGATAGTCAACCGGATCGATTTTCATGGCATTGACGGTCACTGTAGCCCCCAGCCGCTCTGCCAGCGCCAACTTGCCATCGTCGATATCGACTGCCGCTACGTTGAAGCCCATCGCATGAGCATATTGGACCGCCATATGGCCGAGGCCGCCGATACCTGATATCACCACCCACTGCCCCGGGCGGGCATCCGTCATCTTGAGCCCCTTGTAGACCGTCACTCCGGCACACAGCACGGGCGCGATCTCGAGGAAGTCGACGTTGTCGGGCAGGCGGCCAACGAAGCCGGCATCGGCCAAGGTGTAATCGGCGAAGCCGCCGTTCACCGAGTAACCGGTATTCTGCTGAGATTCACACAGGGTTTCCCAGCCTCCTAAACAGTGCTCACAATAGCCACAGGCCGAATAGAGCCAGGGCACCCCGACGCGGTCGCCCTCCTTGACATGTGTAACACCCTCACCTACTGCCACGATATGGCCAACTCCTTCATGTCCTGGAATAAAGGGCGGATTGGGCTTGACCGGCCAGTCACCGTGGGCGGCATGCAGGTCCGTGTGGCAAACGCCGGAGGCGGCCACCTTGACCAGGATTTCACCCTGCTGCGGCCGGGGTGTCGCGACCTCTTCGATGGCCAGCGGCTCACCGAACTTTCGCACCACGGCAGCTTTCATCGTGTTATCCATTGTATATCTCCTCGATTGGCGGGCAGCCTGACGCTGCACCTTTGCTTCATGCTCGCCAGGGGAAGCAAGTGAAGCGATGCAACCCCTCTTCTTGGCGTTGGGGGGCCGCTCAGAAAAACAACCGAGCGGCCAGAGGCTTCAGAAGAAGCCCATCGGATTGATGTCGTAGCTGACCAGCAGGTTCTTGGTCTGCTGGTAGTGCTCGAGGGCCACCTTGTGGGTCTCGCGACCGACACCGGACTTCTTGTAGCCCCCGAAGGCCGCGTGAGCCGGATACTGATGGTAGCAGTTGGTCCATACGCGGCCGGCCTGAATGCCACGCCCCATGCGGAAGGCCACATTGATGTCGCGACTCCAGACGCCGGCACCGAGGCCGAACTCGGTATCGTTGGCGATCGCCAGCGCCTCCTCCTCGTCCTTGAAGGTGGTCACCGCCACCACCGGCCCGAAGATCTCCTCCTGGAAGACGCGCATCTTGTTGTGGCCCTTGAGCAGCGTCGGCTCGATATAGAAGCCCTTGTCATAGGCCGGATCGAAGCTTGCCTTGTCACCGCCGGTAAGCACCTCGGCGCCCTCCTCCCGGGCGATCTCCATGTAGGACATGATCTTGTCGAACTGCTCCTGGGAGGCCTGGGCGCCCACCTGGACGTCGGTATCCAGCGGATTGCCGCGCTTGATCTGCCCCACCTTCTCCATCACCTTGGCCATGAAGGCGTCGTACATCGACTCCTGGATCAGCGCCCGGGACGGACAGGTGCACACCTCGCCCTGGTTGAAGAAGGCCAGCACCAGGCCCTCGGCGGCCTTGTCGATGAACTCCGGCTCGGCGTTCATGATGTCGGCGAAGTAGATGTTCGGCGACTTGCCGCCCAGTTCCACGGTGGAGGGAATGATGTTCTCGGCGGCGCACTTGAGGATATGCGCCCCCACCGGGGTGGAGCCGGTAAAGGCGATCTTGGCGATGCGCTTGCTGGTGGCCAGCGCCTGGCCGGCCTCGGCGCCATAGCCGTTGACGATGTTGACCACCCCCGGCGGCAGCAGGTCGCCGACCAGCTTCATCAGCTCCAGGATCGAGGCCGGGGTCTGCTCGGCGGGCTTGAGCACCACGCAGTTGCCCGCCGCCAGCGCCGGCGCGAGCTTCCAGACGGCCATCAGCAGCGGGAAGTTCCAGGGGATGATCTGCCCCACCACGCCCAGCGGCTCATGGAAGTGGTAGGCGACGGTGTTGGCGTCGATGTCGGCGGCGGTGCCCTCCTGGGCACGGATGCAGCCGGCGAAGTAGCGGAAGTGGTCGACGGCCAGCGGCAGGTCGGCGTTGAGGGTCTCGCGCACCGCCTTGCCGTTGTCCCAGGTCTCGGCCACGGCCAGCATCTCGAGGTTCTGCTCGATGCGGTCGGCGATCCTGAGCAGGATGTTGGAGCGCTCGGCGGCGGAGGTCTTGCCCCAGGCGGGGGCGGCGGCGTGGGCGGCATCCAGGGCGAGGTCGATGTCCTCGGCACTCGAGCGCGGGATCTCGCAGAACACCTCGCCATTGACCGGGCTGACGTTGTCGAAGTACTGCCCCTTGACCGGTGGCACGAACTCCCCACCGATATAGTTGCCGTAGCGTTTCTCGAAGGCGATGACGGCACCGGATTCACCGGGATTGGCGTAGATCATGGCTTGGCTCCTGAAATTGTCGTTATAGAGGCTGTGCCCTGTCAGTCTTGGTCGTAAGCGCAATCTGCGACATACTCCGGTGGCAGGAGGCGCCCTCCTTCCTTGGTAGGAGGGCCCGGCCCGCAGAGGAGAGGAAAGGAGAGCACCATGACCACCCTGATGGTCGCCGACGACCATCCGCTGTTTCGCGAGGCCATCGCCGCGGTAATCGCCGCCGGCCTTCCCGACAGCCGGCTGCTGGAGGCCGACAGCCTGGCCCAGGCCATGCGCGAGGCACAACGCCACGAGGCGAGCCTCGATCTGCTGCTGCTTGACCTGGGACTCCCCGACGCCGCGGGGCTCGATGGCCTGGCGCGGCTGCGTGAGGCCCTGCCCTCCCTGCCGGTGGCGATCCTCTCCGCCGAGCAGGATCGACGCACGGTGCTCGAGGCCATCGACCTCGGCGCGGTGGGTTACATCCCCAAGTCGACCTCCCGCGACGACATGCTGGCGGCTCTGGAGCGCATCCTGGAGGGACATCTCTACCTGCCGCCCCAGGTGATGCGCCGGCCTCCAACTGCCCGGGGCAATACGCCGCCGGCCTCCCTCGACGCCCGCCTGACGAGGCTCACCGACAAGCAGCTCGAGGTGCTGGAAGCGCTCGGCCAGGGCGCCTCCAACAAGGGCGTCGCCCGCAAGCTCGGTATCGCCGAGACCACGGTGAAGACTCACGTCTCGGCGATCCTGCGTCGCCTCGGCGTCACCAGCCGGGTCCAGGCCGTGCTTCTCGCCGGTGAACTCGACCTGGCTGCCTACCTCGCCGAACGCCGGGGGCGCTGAGCCTCCAGCAGGTTCCCCAGCAACACCCTCAGGCGCAACGGTTTGAGCGGCTTGTGCAGGCAGGCGTAGCCCTCCTCGCGGATGTGGGCCTTGAGAGCCGCATCGTGGTTGGCGGTAATCACCACCACCGGTAACCCCGGAAAGCGTCGGCACAACCGGCCGGCCACTGCCAGGCCATCCGGCTGCCCCTCGCCGAGGTGGTAGTCCACCAGCAGCACCTGCGGCGGACCTTGCAGCCCTTGCGGGGAGGCGGCGCTGGCCACCCGGCATCCCCAGCCACCCAGCAGTGCCTCCATGCCGTCACGGATGTCGGCATCGTTGTCGATCACCCATACATTCGCCCCCGCCAGTGGCCCCGGCGCTTCGTGCGCGACCGACTGATGATTGACTTGCTCGGTGCCGCAGGGCACCCGCACCGAGAACAGCGAGCCCTGCCCCGGACGTGAGGCGAGCGCCAGCGGATGGCCCAGCATGCCGGCGATGCGCTCGACGATCGCCAGGCCCAGCCCGAGGCCCCGGTCGTCCTCCTCACCACTGGCTTCCAGGCGGTGAAACTCGTCGAAGATCACACGCTGCTGTGCCGGTTCGATACCCGGACCGGTATCCCCGACCAGGATCTCGAGCCAGTCGCCACGCCGACGGCAACCGAGCAGGATGCGCCCATGGCGGGTATAGCGAATGGCATTGCTCAGGAAGTTGCGCACCACCCGCGCCAGCAGCGCCAGGTCGGAGGTGATCACCGCGCGGCTCGGCACATGGCGCAGCTCGAGCCCCCGGCTGGTGGCCACCTGGCGATACTCCTCGGCCAGCACCCCGAGCAGCTCCTCGGCGGGAAAGCTGGTCACATCGGGCCTGAGCACCCCGGCATCGAGCCGCGAAATGTCCACCAGGCTGCCGATCAGCGTCTCGACGTCCTTGAGCGAGCGATTGATGCTACCGACCAGGCGGTGCGACTCGTCGGGAAGGCGGTGACCCTCCAGGGCGCTGGCGAATAGCCGGGCCGCATTGAGCGGCTGCAGCAGGTCGTGGCTCACCGCGGCGAGGAAACGGGTCTTGGAAAGGTTGGCCGCCTCGGCTTCGGCCCGGGAGCGCTCCAGGGCGGCCAAGGTGCGCTGCAGCGTCTCGGTGCGCTCGCGCACCTGCTCGGCGAGCAGCACCGAGTGCTCGAAGGCGCCATAGGGGCCTGCGTGGGGCATGCCGCCCGACTCCACGCGCTCGATCAGGGCGGCGCAGATACGTCTCAGCCGGGCGTTCTCCTCGGCCAGTGCCTCGGGCGAGGTGGCGGACTCAGGGGCGCGACGCGGATCCAATGGCCACTCCGGTGAAGGTCTGGTTGAGGTGCATGCCATGGTGCTGCTCGCCGTAGGTGTTGAACCCGATGACCCGGGAGCGTGACAGCAGGCGAGAGGCGCTGGCCAGCTCTCCGCGCGCCTCGAGCTCCAGCCGGCGCAGGAAACAGTCGCAGCCGATCACCAGGGCCGGCTCGCCGAGACGCTGCGCCAGGCCAGCGAGGACCGCCTCGAGTTGCTCGAGCATCGGCGCGGGGCGCATGGCGGTCAGCACGATGCCGGTCTCCACGGCGCAGTAGAAGCTCAGGCTGCCGTCGGAATTGACCCGCTGTACCGAACGCACGTAGTGGGCGTCGGCGATGCGCACCGCCAGCGGATTCAGGGCGAAGGCCTCGGCATCCAGCGCCGCCACTGGCACCCCCACCAGACGCGCATACTCCTCGGCCGCAGGCAGCGCATTGAGCTCGAGCACCCGGCGTGTCGCGCTGTCGGCCCGGGTGACCACCAGCTTGTGATCCAGCGGCTGCAGGTGATGGGTGGTGAAGACCTCGAAGGGCAGCAACGTCGCCACCATCACCACCACCGCCGCACGGGAGTGGAAGCGTCCCTCGGCATAGACGTGGGTGCGCGCCAGGCGGTTGTCGTCACCCGCGGAGCCGCCGAAGTCGGGAATACTTCCCAGCGCCGCCTCCAGGGTGGCCAGCACCTGCTCCTCGCGGCTGGAGAGACCATCGAGCAGGGTCAGGGCGAAGCACCCGGCGCCATCCGGCACCACGTCGCGACACTCCTCGAGCAGGCCATCCACCAGCCGCTGGGCGCCGAGAAGGTCGAAGCGGTCGAGATCCATCACCGGGGCGCTGGAGACCGCAAAGGCTTCCCGCGACAGGCCGATGGCCACGATGCAGCCGCGCTCATAGCCCAGCGGGCTGATCTCACCGGCGGTGGTACAGCCCACCACCGGCACCCGGTCGAAGGTGGTCTCCAACGCCCGGGACAGGCCATCGAGAGGATAGTCGGCGCTGCAGAAGAACAGCACGAACCCCAGCGCCGGATGACGCAGCGCCTCGCCCAGCTCGGCCACGGCAGCCGCCGGGTCGGCATGTCGCGAGACCGCGCTGCACAGTGGGGGCGCGCCGGTGAACGCGGTGGGATCGGGGGGCATCATCGACTCCGGGAACGAGGCAGTAATCCAGTGTAGGTCGGTGCCCGGCGCGGCCACAATGCCCGGGGAGTCAGTCCGAGGAGTCTTGTACCCAGCGGGTCAGGGAGGCCAGGGTGGTGGAAAGGCAGGCGTGCAACTCCTCGAGCACGGGACCCGCCGCCGCGAGCTGCTCCTCGACAGCCAGTCGCTCGAGCCTCGCGGCCAGACCCGCCACCTTCACCGCCCCCAGGCTCGCGGACTCTCCCTTCAGCTGGTGTGCCGCATGTCGCAGCCGCCCGGCATCGCCCGTCTCGAGGGCCATGGTGAGCTGGGCGAGGTGCGCCTCGGCCTGGTCGCGGTAGAGCGCCACCATCGACGCCATTCCCTGTTCGCCAAGGGAGTCGCGCAGCGAATTCAGGATCAGCGGATCGGCCAGTGTCTGCTGGCTCATGGCGAGGGTGGGCGCCATGGCACTGCCGCCAAGATGACGGCGCAGCACCTCCAGCAGTGCCTCCTGGAGCAGCGGCTTGGTGAGGTAGCCACTCATCCCCGCGGCCAGGCAGCGTGCCCTCTCGCCGCCGGGCCCGCCGGCAGTCATGGCCACGATGGGCACCGTGGCCGGCCAGCCGTGACGATGGCGCAGCCGGCGGGTCACCTCCAGGCCATCCATGCCGGGCATCTGCACATCCATGAAGATCAGGTCGAAGGAGTGGCGCCGGGTCAGGGCCAGCGCCTCCTCTCCGGAATCGGCCAGGCTGACTCGGCAGCCCAGCCGCTCGAGCATCGCCTGGGCGACCCGCTGGTTGACCGGGTTATCCTCCACCACCAGCAATCGCGCCCCCTGCGGCCAGCCGGGCTCGAGCCGGCCCGGGGCGGCTTGCTGTGCCGGCTCGGCGGCAGGCACCAGCGGCAACAGGCACCAGAAGCGACTGCCGACACCGGGCTCGCTGTGCATCTCGATACTGCCGCCCATGGCCTCGACGAGGCGCCGTGAAATCGCCAGGCCCAGGCCGGTGCCACCGAAGCGCCGAGCGGTAGAGGCATCGCCCTGGCGGAAGGGTTCGAAGATGCGCTCGCGCTGCTCGGCGGGAATCCCGCAGCCGGAATCACGTACCTCGAGGCGCAGAGTATCGGCATCCTCGAGTGTCGCCTCGAGGATGACCCATCCTTCGTCGGTGAACTTCACGGCATTGGCAACCAGGTTGAGCAGCACCTGACGCAGCCGCGCCGGATCCCCCATCATCCAGCCGGGCAGCGCCTCGGATATCCGCGCCTCGAGCCTGATACCCCGCGATTCGGCGCGCGCCGCGAAGATCGCCACCGAGCCCTCCACCAGCGCCGCAAGCGACAGCGGCTGGTACTCCAGCTCGAGCCGCCCCGCCTCGATCTTGGAAAAATCCAGCAGTTCGTTGATCAGTCCCAGCAGCAGGTTGGCGCTGTCGTGGATGGTGGCCGCATACGGTGATCCTTGTAGAACTGGCTGCTCAGGTAGCGTCGGATGGTCTCCAGCGGGGCCTCACCTTTCTTTGGCTTGATGGCATGCAGGCAAAGGCTTTCAGCGACAAATTCGAGGTTTTCTTGCAGGTGCTCTTCGCCCCAGACGATGCGAACGAAGTCGCGGAACCGGTTGGTGGCGTCGTCAGAGAACCATTCTTGATCGGTGAACGGAATTATGCCATTTTCATCAACTTTGTAGAGACGGAAAGGGTTTGTAGTGCTATCGCCCCCCTTTCTGAGACCAACCAAGCTATCGCTGTTTAATGAGTACCTGCCAAACATGCAGCCAATTGCATAACTCAAAAGATTTAATGTTGCATAAGCTGCAAATTTCTCTTTCTCACATTCTATGTCTGAGCTACCAATCGAAAAGCTAGGATTGGAATAAAGGGTTATATTTTTTTTGTTTATGCTTGAGGACTCATCTGGCTGATCATAAATTGACGAGTATGCTTTTTCAATATTTTCCTCAAGCTCCAAGGTTCTTTCAACTTTAGCACACGCATCTTTGTAGTAAAAATCAAAGCATTCAACTACTCTTGATGAATTAAGCTTTGCTTGGCAGGAAACAATCTCATCCTTTTCGTATTCCGGGTATCCGGATTAACTGGTTGAGGGGCACCTAGGTCCAGCCCAGACCTTAATCTCTCCAGAAGGTTGATAGATCGACGCCGAAGTTCTTCTCTTGCTCGGGCAGGCCCATGCTGTAGGCTATGGTTGCCCTGCCCAAGAACGGGGAATCCTTGGTCTGCGGCGACTTCTTCTTGTGCTTTGTGGTGTAGAGCATCCGGGCTCGCATCACCTCGAAAGAATAGCCTCGGCCATCGCGGTTCTTGTCCTTGGCCAGCCGGTTGATCGACTCGGTGAAGGCGTTGGTGATCGGGATGTCAGTCTCGAAGTAGGTCAGCATCTCCTCACGCCAGCCACTGACGGCGCTGACGAGATCCTTCCAGGCCTCCTTCTGCCCCTGTGGGATGTCGTCAATCCAGGCAGCCAGCGCTTTCTCAGCATCACGCCGGGTGGGGCAGTCCCAGATGTGGAAGAATCGCTCCTTGTGCTCATAGGCTGCTAAAAGCTGGGGGAAGGCCCCTGTCCAGGTCTCCATGATAAGGCGTTCACGGTCAGAGACATCGTGAGCTCGCTTCAGCAGGATCTTCCGGTCACCCTTGAGAGTTCGGCGCTGGTTGGCCGTCAGCTCCTTCCTGAGGTCCTTGCGGATCTTCTCCAGGGCTTCGTTGGCCATGCGCACGACGTGGAACTTATCGACCACGATACGGGCCTGTGGCAATTGTAGTGGTCAACTATTTCCGGACAGTATTTTAAGGTTTTCCTCGGCCACAACGGGGGACATGCTGTCATTGAAGGCATGAGGTCGCTGTCGGTTGTAGTACCCCATCAGATACTCACCAACGTCTT
>NZ_VTPX01000002.1 GCF_008298015.1 Salinicola corii
TACGAGCCCGGCCACTTCTCGTTTGAACTCAGTAGAAAAGGAACGACGTTGTCTGGCCATGGATCACCTCTACTTTGGTGGCGACGATACCACCTAAATGGGTGTCCGGTTTTAGTGAACCACTACAGGCTCTCAAAGTCGGCGGCTGATAGGAAGACCTTGCTGAATCCCAAGCACACCACTGTCGACCCTGACGGCCAAGTCCCACAAGCTATTGCCCGCCGCTATATCGATTATCGGAGCGGAGATACGATTCCAACAGAAACTCTCCTTCAAGAGCGCGGCTGGGGCGAAGTGGCCAATATGTCCTACGGCGACTTTCTGATATGGCTCGAAAACCAGCTCAATATCGAAGCCAAAAGCGCGTTCAGCACGCTCGCAAGCAACCTGACTCGCCACTATATCGAGACCCGAGGCCTGAGCGAGGAAGAGGCCCAGGCGCGAGCCAAACGCAACGCCCAGACCTTGGGGCGCTTCAACTTCCCGGTCCATGCCTGTGGCTATAACTGGCTGCAGTCCAACTCGGATTCGGCGGCCGCATTGGCCCAACGAGTCGATAAGATCATCGCGGGCTATCGCCAGGCGCGCATGACGTGCAAGCAAGCGATTCTCGTGACCCATTCCATGGGCGGCTTGGTTGCGCGGTACTATTCGGAGGTTTATCAAGACAAGGACACGGGGCCGGGCAATGCCAACCTGCTGGGCATCGTCCATGGCGTCATGCCCACCACGGGCGCGGCGGTGTTCTACCGGCGGATGAAATCCGGCACCGAAAGCCAAGCGTTCAGTCCATTATCGTGGGCCACCAGTCAAGTGTTGGGAGCCTCGTCACGCGAGATGACCGCCGTGCTGGCGCAGGCCCCAGGTCCGCTGCAGCTGGTGCCGACACCGGAGTATGGCAACGGCTGGCTGCGTATCGAAAAGCCTGGCGGGTCAGCCTTGACCCTGCCGGCGGCCAACGACCCTTACACCGACATCTATCTCGAACGCGACCACTGGTGGGGCATGATGGACGAGGCCCTGGCCATGCCGGAACTAGGGCTAGGAGCGCCAGACCGGCAAGGGGCATTGAATGAGGCTTGGGAGGCTTATTCGAGAATCGTCAACCTATCAGTCAAGACTTTCCATTCAGCTCTCAGCGAACAGTTTCACACTAATACCTATCTGTTTTATTCGGATAGCGACGCCCATCCCAGCTATGGCACTGTCACCTGGCACGGACGAGAGGTCAGCTACGGCTCCGACACCCTGATGAGCGCAAGAATGATGGATCAATATGGCGAACGCCGGATGATCACCGAGCGCGATGCCCGTGGCCGCCCGCGTTTTTACCAATACACCATCAGCGACGCAGATGAGCCTGGCGATGGGACCGTCCCGGAGCGCTCCGGCAGCACGGGGGTTGTCCAGGCCCGGGAGAGCCTGACCGTCGCCACCGAGCACGAAAAAGCCTACGACCAGGAGGCCGCACGCTGGTTCACCCTGGCCTCGCTGCTCGAGATCGCCGAACAATGGGAATGAAAACAGTCAGGACGTCACGGATGATCACGCGATTGAGGATACCGCTCATTAGCGGGCTATTACTGCTGGCCACGGCCTGTGGCGCACCGGAACAGGGGGTCCCCGAGATGAACGACCAGGAACGCCAGACCGTTGAGGCCTATACCGACACGCAGGCGCCGATTTGCATTGGCCGCTTTCAGGTCGATATGCCGTCCCAACTGAAGCTGAGCTTCAGCAGCCTGACCGTCAATGACGCCAAGATCAGTGCCAAGCCCAACAGCCGGCAGATGTTCGAGCGCCTAATCGACAAGCGCAAAGCTGAACTGGAAGCCATGCAACCCGTGGATGCCGGCGATCAGCCCTTTCTCAAGCGGATCATCCAGGTCAGCGACGACATGGTCATCATCGATCGTAACGAAAGCCCTCATATGCCAGACGCGGCAAGGCTATTGGAGGGTTACAAATTCGAGGGGTTGACCGTGTTCCGGGTGGAGTTAACAGCTACAGACCTATCGGAAGGTAAGTATGAGCAAATGCGATCTTCCCTAAAGTCCAACAAACCCGAACGCCTCAAGCAGGTCGAGTACTTGTTGAACCACCTGTCCCCTCGACAGGCGGGAGAGGTTCCCGAACGTCCCGGTCTGTGTTTCGAACACGGCTTTCTGGCCGGTGGCGCCGACCAGGCGATTCCCGGGGCAGCGGTGCCGACGAGAAAGGAAACCGTCGCCATGATCTTCGTTGATCCAGCCCATCGCGATGTCAATATCCATATGAATGTCAATTCGACTGTGACCACTGAGAATACCCTGTTGGACCGTATGGGGGAGGCCGAAGCTGCCATGCAAGCCAAAGGAGACGACCACTTTAGTGTCTTGCGTCGAGGTAAAGTTGATCTTACCGACATCGCACAGGCAGAAGAATGGTTAGCTACGGTGACCACCGATGCCGATATCCGTGGCGATTATTTCACCCTGGAAGCCAACAGCGAGCGTGGTTCCGTTCGAGAACCGCGGATATCCATGACCTTCAATAACGGCGACTACAGTATAAATGAGGATGATCGCCCTAAAATCGACAAAGCCTCGTTGACCGATGCCGAGGCAGTGGGACTCTGGGATGCGATCACGCGAACATTCAAGCCCCGCCCCGGCGCTTTTTGATCTCACTCGCCAGTGCGAAGCAACGGCCCCTTCACTCTCTGGAGGGGGCCATTTTCAATCCCATCGAACCACTCGCCCTTACCAGATCAACCGCTCCGGTCGTGCGGGCGTGAACCATGCGCGAGAAAGCCTGGCCGTCGCCACCGAGCACGAAAAAGCCTACGACCAGGAGGCCGCACGCTGGTTCACCCTGGCCTCGCTGCTCGAGATCGCCGAACAATGGGAATGAAAACAGTCAGGACGTCACGGATGATCACGCGATTACGAGCACCGCTCATTAGCGGGCTATTGCTGCTGGCCACGGCGTGTGGCGCACCGGAACAGGGAGTCCCCGAGATGAACGACCAGGAACGCCAGACCGTCGAGGCCTATACCGACACGCAAGCGCCGGTTTGCATTGGCCGCTTTCAGGTCGATATGCCGTCGCAAATGAAACTGAGCTTCAGCAGCCTGACCGTCAATGAGGCCAAAATCAGTGCCACGCCCAATAGCCGGCAGATGTTCGAGCGCTTTATTGACAAGCGCAAAGCTGAATTGGAAGCAATGCATACCGTGGATGCCGGGGATCAGCCCTTTCTCAAGCGGATCATCCAGGTCAGCGACGACATGGTCATCATCGATCGTAACGAAAGCCCTCATATGCCAGACGCGGCAAGGCTATTGGAGGGTTACAAGTTCGAGGGATTGACCATGTTCAGCGTGAAACTGACTGCCATAGATGTGGATGATGAAAAATACAAAGCGCAGAGGAAGCTCCGCCAAAGCAATAAATCCGAACGTCAAAAACAGGTCGAGTACTTGTTGAACCACCTGTTGCCCCGAAAGGCGGGGGAGATTCCCGAGCGTCCCGGCCTGTGTTTCGAGAACGGCTTTCTGGCCGGCGACGCCGATCAGGCAATTCCCGGCGCTGCGGTGCCAACGCGCAAGGAAACCTTGGCAGTGACGTTTGTCGATCCGAAAAAGCGCGATGTTTATATGCACATCAATATCGATTCGGCGATTACCACGAGTACTACTCTGCTAGACCGTTCTAGCGACGCGGAGTCTGTATTGAAAGATGACGATAATTTTTCGGTATTGCGCAAAGGAGTCGTGAATCTTGACGATATCGATCAAGCGGAGGAATGGCTCGGTACATTGACGACTCGTGACAAAGTCAGAGGCGATAACTTTCTCCTCGAAGCTAACAGCAAGCGAGGTGGCGCTCGCCAACCACTAGTGTCGATAACCTTCAAAAATGGCGAGTACAGCCTAGTCGAAGATGAACGTCCCAAACTCGACAATGCCTCTCTAACCGATGCCGAGGCAGTGGGACTATGGGATGCGATCACACGAACGTTCAAGCCACGCCCCGGTGCCTTTTGACCTAACTCGTCGGGATGACATCGACGGCCCCTTCATGCCCTTGAAGGAGCCGTTTTCGATCAGGCGCCTCCTCTCGCCATCCCGCCATCTCTCCGTCATTGACGCGGATGAGCCTGGCGATGAGACCGTCCCCGTGCACTCCGGCAGTATGGGGCGTCCCAGGTACGGGAGAGCCTGGTCGTCGCCACCGAGCACGATCGAGATGGAACTGATCCGTCAGCGTATCCGGTTGCTAATTCTTTGCGTATGTACAGTAACCCGTTGTGACGAGTCCCGCGCAAGAATCCTTCTGAAATGGACTTAACGTTTTCGCTACGTCTACAGCTTCTTTCCATGTCATATGGCGTCCTGACGCTTGGACAAGGACGCTTTATGCTGCGCCGGCTTCTGAAACGAGCACCCGTGGCGAAGCCGCGCGATGGCTATCTGACGCCTGAGTCAGGCCAAACGCTGTTGGCGACACCACGACGTCAGCAAATGCTCAGAATGATCTGGGATCTCACATCGCTGACGCGCCCCGTTTTCGACGAGTACCTATTGGCACCGGTCGAGCGCTACGCAGCACTGGTGCAAGGCATTCCCGCCTCAGAATCTCATCACCATGCCTATACCGGCGGTATGCTGGATCACGCGCTTGAGATGGCCTGCTATGGGCTACGCCTGCGACAGCAACATCTGTTACCTCCTGGGGCCAAGCCCGAGGATCAGAGTGCTGCCGGAGAGCTTTGGAGTGCCGCCCTTGTCTACGGCGTGTTGATGCACGACGTAGCCAAAGTCCTCGTCGATATCGAGATCAAGTTGCAAGACGGGCGATCCTGGCAGGTATGGCATGGAGCGATCCCCGGACCATACCGAGTGAGGTATCGGCAGGGGCGCGAATACCACCTGCATAGTGCTGTGAACCCTGTGCTGTGCCAGCAGGTTCTGGGGGCAAAGGTCATGGATTGGCTCATGACGCAGCCCAAGCTCTTTTCCCTCTTCATGTACACCATCTCAGGACATACCGAACGTGGCGGCATCATCGCCGAACTCGTTCACCAGGCTGACCGTGCAAGTGTGGCCAAGGCACTAGGGGGCGACCCGGTACAGGCGCTGACCGCTCCCGTGGTGTCGATACAGCGCAAGCTGGCAGAGGGATTGCGGTATCTGGTGAGAGAACAGTTCTCGCTGAATCAGAAGGGCGGCCAAGCGTGGCTGACGGGTGACACCCTTTGGCTAGTTTCCCCGCGAGCGATCCACGAACTGAAAGCCCATCTTTACGCTCAAGGCATCAAAAGCATTCCGGCTGACCTGGATCGACTTTATGGCGAACTCCAGGCTCACGGAATCATTGAGCAAGTGAGCGAAGGGAAATCGGTTTGGAAGTGCGAGATTACGGAGGGCGATTGGCAGAAGTCGCTGAACATGATCAAGGTCTCGCCCACGTTGATCTGGGGGACTGATGAGCGTCCTGATGCCTTTAAAGGGCAGGTGACACCATGCGGGGCGGGTGACAGCGAGCCAACAGGAGAGAGGGATCCCGGACAACCTGGTGATAAGCCCGGGGAGGCTCGGAACCTTTCAGCAGACCTGCAGCAAGCCACTCCAATAGGCGGTCAAGTAGATAGAAGCACGTCGTTGGTAGACGATTTGGATGATTCCCTGCTTGAGCTGCTGCCAGACACGCGAGAGGGACAAGAATCAGGGCATGAGGATAGATCTGATAGCTCGGTAACAATTCGCAATAACAGCAACTTGGAAGTCTCTGATATAACAAGGGTTTCGCAAACTGAACGAGAAGAAGAGGATCAGGGTAATGCACCAGATTTGGGCACAATGTTCTGGCAATGGCTGCAAGCAGGAATTGAAGACCACTCCATCATCATCAACGATACGAAGGCCCAAGTTCATGTCGTGGAAGGAACCTATTTCCTGGTGAGCCCAGGAATTTTCAAACGATATAGTGCCAAGGTGCTTGGTGACGGAGCGCGTTGGAAGGCTGTGCAAACGCGTTTTCAGAAGCTAGGACACCACATCCGGGATGACAACAAGAATATTCATCAAGTACTGGTTGATGGTCCCAACAAGCAAAGTCGGCTGCAAGGGTACTTGATAAAAGAATCGTCTCTACTAACGAAGAGAAAGCCGATCAATAATCGGCTGTTGACGCTGGAAAAAAATCAAACGACGCGGGAAGAAAAAGATGAATGATGTGTCATTTTCGGAGTTGCTTAGCCAGTATGCAACGTACAAATACCTTCGGCCAAAAACAATAGAAACGTATATGGGGGTTGTGCGAGTATTTCGGCATTACGTTGGGCCGGATACGCTCCCCAGTATGATTACTGTAGACGTTGTTGTTAACTGGCGCAGCCGTATCATACGTTCGAAAAGCAACCCGAAAGGTATCGCGGAATCAAGTTGGAATAATTACGCACGTCACATGAAAGCGCTGTTCAAATTCGGAATTGAATACAACCTTATAGCGGTTGAGAACAACCCGTTCGACAAAGTGTCAGTGCGACAGCCAAAAAAACCTAAAAAATCACTTCGACCAGATCAGATTATGTATGCAAGAGAGGTTTTGAGTCTTGCTCGCACGTATGAGGCAAAATTTCAAGAGCGGTCAAAGCTATATCCCTCTTGGTTTTGGCAGGCTGTTATGGAGACATTTTATTATACAGGCATAAGGTTGAACCAGCTTTTACACATCACGGCAGGAGACATAAATCTCAAGAAAAAGTCGTTTAGAGCTTCGGCGGAAGGGTCTAAGACGAATGCGGAAACGACACTACCCATACCTGACGAGCTCTTCCCATATCTACAAAAACTATTGGTTGCCGCCCATAACTCTGGTTTCAAGCGAGAGGATCAGCTGTTTAATGTGAATAGATTTAGCAGTCGGCATCATCGCATTGGAATGGATACCTACCAGGTAGAAAGATTTTTCCAGGCTTTGTCGGGATTGACAGGTAGTCGAATTTCTCCGCATAGGTTTAGGCACTACCTTGGGACAACGTTAATGAGCAGTCCGAGTCGAAACATTCATCTGACGCAGCAAATACTCAACCATACAGACTTACGATCCACGATGGAGTATGTTCATCCGGATCTTGAAGAAATGAGAAAAGCCTTGAACCAACGCGTTGGATAATGACGTGGACTCTAGACGTGGGGGGAGGGAGGGCGAAGTCCCTCCTCCAGAAATCTTCATGCTTGGCTTGACAATCAGAAAATGCTTGTCCATCCTCATTCATGCCAATGCAGTGCAGAGTAGGCCGCAGCAACGAATTTCCAGCCTACGAGCGCTCATGGCGAAAGAGGTCAACCC
The DNA here is from genome assembly GCF_008298015.1 of Salinicola corii. Lineage (GTDB taxonomy): Bacteria > Pseudomonadota > Gammaproteobacteria > Pseudomonadales > Halomonadaceae > Salinicola > Salinicola corii. The sequence goes on from NZ_VTPX01000002.1 coordinate 7,339, forward strand.
CAAACGGGTGAGACCTGCTCTAAACCCGGCCAGCTACCCGCAACTGACTTGTAATCAGTAGGTCCCGGGTTCGACTCCTGGTGTCGGCACCAGAGCTTAGAGATTGATTTATAAGGCTTTTTAGCCTTGAAGAAAACCGCCCCTTGAGGCGGTTTTTTCGTGCAGCCCGATCCTTCATGCCGTGGAGTGGAAGGAGCGTGATGTCTGTGTAGCCTCGCGACGGATTTGGCACTAATGCACGCCGGATTTGGCACCACCTTCGCGACTTGGTGTACCTCTCATTTGCAGCCTGTTTGACACCCTAGTACATGGGATCAATGCCCAGGTTTGGGGACTCGGTGTGCTCGGCTAGAAATCCGCAGTCTTTTACTAAGCACCGATAGAACAGATCTTCCTCCGCCAGCATCGACAACCGTCCATGCTCTCTGCAATTGGGGCAGGCCCGATGGTCTGGCTGTTGAGAGGTGACCTCTTCAGGTTTGAGCCGTAGCACGAGTCCCCCCATGGGTGTCTTCTCGATGTAGTACCGGTCGAACCGGGCCTCTTTAGCAAGCCGTTCCTTGAGCTGACGATTTTCGTCGAGCAGCTCGAAATGGTGCTGCTGGAGCGCTAGCAGGGCGGACTGAGCATTACCCAAGGCGTCCAACACCTCGCTTACCGCAGTATCAAGCTTTACCTTGTCCGTCACGTCCTTTGCGGCTCGCGCGATGGTATACGCGCCTCGGACGGCAGTTACTGCTTCACCGATTCCCGTCATGTCAGCCTCCAATTGGCTTGATTAGATTTCTCATCTGCCCCATGCCTCGAGCAAAAGCCTGTTACAGATCCCTCAATGTCAGCAGGTCTCGAAAGTATTTTCTCTTGACTATGGTGGTGAAAATTCTGACCAAGGCATACGTTGGAAGCCCGTGTCCACCTAATAGGCGATGTATCTCCTCCGGCCTAAGCCCGCAAAGATCGAACGTCTCAGCCGCGATGTGCTCGGGATCATCGGGATTGTAAAATCTGACCCGAACTGAGCCGAGAGCATGGTTCTCGATCTCACTCCAGTCCACGATCCAATGTTCTTGCGGCATGCTCATTGGCCCGTCCTCGATATTTAGAACAATCCCGCCGGCTCGGCCTCGATATCCCAACTGAATATCAGCACCTCTCGAGCGTCTTGGCCCTTGCCGCCGCCGACGGTGTAGCGGATGTCGGTGCTCTCGATGTGGTACTCAGCGAACACGCGGCGGATGTCGGGGTGGCCGTTGAGGCTGATGATGGCTTTGCCTTTCAGCCTACCGATGATATCGGCCATCTGCTCGTATTCTTCGATGCCAAACGCCACGCCGTAGCCTTCGGTTTGCCAGTACGGAGGATCGAGGTAGAAGAGCGTGTGGGCGCGGTCGTAGCGGGCGATGCAGTCTTGCCAGCTCAGGTGTTCGATATAGGTGCTGGCAAGCCGTAGATGCGCGGCCGACAGGCTTTCTTCAAGCCGTAGCAGGTTGAGCCCTGGCGGTGTGGTTGTGGCGGTGACCTGCCACGGGATTTTTCCTCCATCGTCGATTAGAGTCCGATCTAACCGGAGGACGGACGATGAAACGAGCAAGATTCACGGAAGAGCAGATCATCGGCATTCTGACCGAGCATGAGGCGGGCGCGAGATGTGCAGACTTATGCCGTAAGCACGGTATGTCGGAGGGTACCTTCTACAACTGGAAAGCCAAGTTCGGCGGTATGACGGTGTCGGAGGCGAAGCGGCTGAAGGCGCTCGAGGACTAGAATGCCAAGCTGAAGAAGCTGTTGGCCGAGCAGATGCTCGACCTGGCTGCGATGAAGGAACTGGTTTCAAAAAAGTGGTGACGCCCGCCGTGAAGCGCGAGGCGGGCGCGCATCTGAAGGCCTTGCTCGGGCTGTCTGAGCGGCGGGCATGCCGGCTTGCGGGGGCGGATCGCACGATGATCCGATACCAGGCGCAGCGCGCTCCCGATTCGGTGCTGCGTGACCGACTACGGGCGTTGGCCAACGAGCGCCGACGGTTCGGCTATCGGCGACTCTTCGTTCTGCTGCGTCGCGAGGGCGAATCATCCGGGATCAACCGGATCTATCGGCTCTACCGCGAGGAAGGGCTGACGGTGCGCAAGCGAAAAGCCCGACGCAAAGCCGTCGGAACACGGGCGCCAATTCTGACCGAGGCACGCGCCAATGCACGGTGGTCGCTGGACTTCGTGCACGATCAGTTGATTGACGGGCAGCGCTTTCGAGTGCTCAACATAGTCGACGATGTCACCCGTGAGTGCCTTGCCGCCATCCCGGACACCTCGATATCAGGACGCCGAGTGGCACGTGAGCTAGCGGCGCTGATCGAGCGGCGCGGAAAGCCCGGAATGATCGTCTCGGACAACGGCACGGAGCTGACGTCCAACGCGATCCTGCGCTGGTGCGCCGAGCACCGAATCGAATGGCACTACATCGCACCGGGCAAGCCCATGCAGAATGGTTTTGTGGAGAGCTTCAACGGCCGGATGCGGGACGAACTCCTCAACGAGACCTTGTTCCGTAACCTGGCTCACGCGCGGGTTGCAATCGCTGCCTGGGCGAATGATTACAATACGGAACGTCTGCACTCGGCCCTGGATTACCAAACCCCGGTGGCTTATGCACAGACGCTGACAGCTGCACGAATAGACACGAAGACTAACGGGACTCAAATAGTCGCTGGATGAAAGTTCGGTGGCAGGTCACGGGCGATGTCGCCAGTCGTAGTAGCTACTGGTTAACACCTTCAATAGGCGGCACATCATTTTGACTGGAAAGGTTCCGCGGCAACGCTCTATCATCTGGAATCTCACTTCGATTCCTTCGCGAAGAAGGTTGCCGCTTCGCGCAAAAAATCGCGTTCCTTCTTCACCTGCCGGAGGTCGCGCTGAAGCTGGGCGATTTCTTCGTCTCTCGGATTGCCGTGGCCAGGAAATACTCGTTTGCCTGGCTCAGAGGCCTGCTTTACCCACCGGTGCAGCATGTTGTCATTGATGCCCAGATTTTGGGCGATCTGGGATACGGGTGTGTCGGATTGCTGCACCAAACGTACAGCCTATTGCTTGTACTCGGGTGGGTAACGTCTTCGTTGGGACATGGAATACCTCTCTCAAGTGGGGATTATCCACTCTTAACTGGGTATCCGTCATGTCGGGGTAGAACCACCTTGTGCTTCCTATTTCATCATCTCCACCAGTTCCTCCTGCCGAGCGTCCGATATAAAAATGGCTAGGATTTTGGCAGGCTCCGTTGCACTGGCATTCTCGCTCAGCTCGTGTGATGCGCCAGGATTTTCCGTCCAGCTCTCCCCGACGCCATAGACATTCGTCTTGCCGTCGACTCGACTCCTGATCGAGCCTTCCAGTACATAGCCAATGACGAATGCATCGCCATGCATATGCGCTGGTGTTGACGCTCCAGGTGGATACTCGACCGAAAGGCTGGTAACGACCTTCCCCGGAATATTCGGGATTTCATAACGGAACTCCTGTTCGACAGTCTCTCTCGACGCACTCGCGGTATTTTCATCCGCCAAGGACGGAACAGTGGCGATGAAAGCGAACAACGACACTACGATCGATGGTAATTTCTTCATCATCCATTCCTTCATTTTCATATGATAGATACCCTTTTCCCATCCAGGTCTCATAACACGACTGGGTGTGAGAGCTGCCAAGGCCACTGCACTCATAAAGCACCACTCAATCGGCTTTCATTCAGCGGCTAGATCAGTGAGCAATGTAGGTGTCAGCAATTGCGGTAGTACCCTGGGCTTCTCAGCCCCAGGGGCGTACCACAGATATAGGGGCACGCCCGTTCTGTCATGACGATTGAGAAAGGTCGTAATGTCAGAGTCGCCATTGGTCCAGTCTCCCACCATGGTAGTCACGCCAGCCTGTCGGAAAGCGTCACGCGTCACTTCGCGGTCAATGGCGCTCTTCTCGTTGACCTTGCAGGTGACACACCAGTCCGCCGTAAAGTAGACGAACAAAGGCGTGTTCTGCTGGCGTAACTCATCGAGGCGGTGCTCATTAAAGGTCAACCGCTGCAGGCTCTCGTCAGTGGTATTGGGAGGGGCAGAGAACGCGGCGGGAACCAGCCATCCAATGCTCAACGCCATCACTGCAGCAACCACTGATGGCCCCCAGGACCAACGTCTTCCGTTGCGCTGACGCAAGCCTGTCAACCAGAGCCCAACCACCAGGAGCATGACCACAGCCAAAATAGCGACTACACCGTCACTGGAGAGCTGTTGTCCCAGCACCCAGAACAGTGCCAGCGCGGTCACGAACATCGGGATAGCCAGGAAGTGCCTGACGCTCTGCATCCAGGGACCGGGACGTGGTAGCTTGCGACTGAGCGCAGGAAAATAGCCGACGATCAGAAAAGGCAGGGCAATGCCGAACCCCAGCCCCGCGAAAATCGCCAGCGCCGCTACCGGCGGCAGCAATATCGCGGCACCCAGGGCCGTCGCCATGAAAGGCCCCGAACAGGGCGTTGCGACAAAGGCCGCCAGCACGCCGGTCCAGAAAGCACCGGTGGCGCCACCTTTCTCGGCGAGCCGAGCGCCACCATTGAACCCACCGAGTTCAAATAACCCCGTGAGATTGAAGGCAATTGCCGTGATCAGAAGCGTTAACCCGACAATGACTCGAGGATCCTGTAGCTGAAAGGCCCAGCCAATCTGAATACCAGCGGCACGCAAGGCAATGATTCCGGCCCCGAGCAGCATGCACACCCCGACGACGCCTGCCGTGTAGGCAAGGGCTTCTCGCCTCGCCTCGCGAGGGCCACCGGACAGCCGTGCCAGGCTCAATATCTTGAGACTAAGAATAGGGAATACGCATGGCATGACATTCAGCAGGACTCCGCCGGCAACCGCTCCGAACAAGGCCGTCAGTATCACGCCTAGAGTGCCAGTCGAACTCTTTTCATCGGCGCTATCACCGGTGCCATGCCTATCGACGCTTGGCGTTGGTACAGAGCCGGCATCCGCCTGAAAGGCCAATCCAGTGCCCCCTGCAAGCGTCACTACCGCTTCGAGGGGCTCCGGGGATGTCTCTCCCGCCGCCGTCTCAACGATAAGCTCATCGCCCTGACGCCTGAAGTCCTGCTTGGCGGCCGGGTCGACCGCACCATCACTTGCGACAAACAGGTGCGGCTGATCCAGTTCGACGCTAGCTGGCAAGGGAATGGAAATGCGAATGCGATCGTCTATGTGCGCGTAAGTCGCTCGTGCTCCCAAAGGTCGTGGCAACGCTTCGCGCCAACGATCGAAGTCCGGCTGGTGACGGGTCGACGTAGCGCCATCGCCGACTGTCAGATCCGTCGACAGAGACGCCCTTTCAGGGATACAGGCATCCTCACGACAGGCCAGATATTGGAGGTCAACTCGGACAGGAATCGTAGTCCCTTCGTCCAGGTGGTCCGGCACATTCAGCGGCACCAGAATGGCGTAAGGATGCTCGTAGACATGGTTCATCAAGTTGTCGATGAGCAGAGTCTCGGGGACCGGGTAAGCCGGCTCTCCTGCCGTTACGCCATCGGGCAGCTGCCAGTCAAACTGCGGCGCAAGCCCCACGTTCCCGGGCTGCTTCCAGTAGCCGTGCCAACCGTCCTGAGGTTGCATGACGACGGCAAGAGTCGTCTGCTCTCCCGCAGCCGGACGAGCGCTCTCCGCCACGAGCGACGTCCGAATCATCACATCGCCCTGCTCCTCGGGGGAGCTTTGTGCCGTGACAGCGCTTATCGGTATCAGGGTCAGCAAACTTACTATAGAGATCAACGCCAGCAGACGTACCGCGACGAAACAGCGCAACATAGTGGTCGGCATACGCAACAAGCCCATCATGGATGGGCTTCTCCATCTAATGGATATCAGCATCAGTAATCGCTTCAGTAGCCGAGCGCTTTCATTTGGCGGCGACGCTCTCCGTGGCTTCAGCCAATGCCGTATCCTGAGGACCTAACCGCTTGGCCACATTCCCATTGCGGTCGATCAGCACGACGGTGGGTATCTGTCTGACACCGAAGGCGCGATAGACGTCACCGCTGGCATCCAGGGCGAGGGGGATGCTGATATTGTTGGATTCGCGGTAATCCTCAAGGTCTTTTTGTGATGCCCAAAGCCCGGATGAAACACCAATCCAGTCGATGTCATCTTGTTCGGCCAACGAATCCACGGTTTCACGTACACGGCGACACGCCTGGGATGTTTCCGGCTGGCTCTCTTCCAGATACCACTCGCACCAGGGGGCAAAGAACACGATGCCACGAGGTTTTCCACTACCATCGGCAGACAACTCAACGACATCACCAGCAAGCGTGCTGAGCGTGAGCCCGTCGACGCTATCACCAACGTCCAGTGCTTCCACCTCCGCGGTATCGAAGCCTTCAGCGGCACTATCGCTGTCGCCGTCCTGCACGACCTGCTGCAGAGCGTCCTCGAACTCCTGATCATCCAGATGCCCGACGTAAGAGATATGTCCACTACGGTCGATAAGCACATGCTGCGGAGTGACTCGCAGATGTAGTGCTTCGGCGAGGGTGCCATCATCTATCGTGATCGGCATGCCAAGGCCCATCTCTTCGCGATACTGACGTGCGGCTTCGGCGGTATCGCTGAAACCAGTATTGACCGCAATGACCTGCAGGTCATCGCCGTATGTCTCATATATTTTCTGGAACCCGGGCATCTGCTGACGGCAAGGCACGCACCAGGTCGCCCAGAACTTCAGATAAACGGGCTTTTCGCCGTACAGCTCGGACAACGCGATCTGTTCACCATCCAGGGTCGTGATCGTGACATCGGGCCCTGGTTGGCCGATCAGGGACTCGCCGGCGCTCTTGGCGCGACGCTCGCCGTCCGCATCCTGATCGTAGGCCTCGGCGGCCGGCTCCTCACTCTGCGTATCGCTGGCGGCGTTTGCCATAGAGATTGGCCCAAGGCTGCTGGTCATCAGCGCTAGCAACAGTCCAAACAGGGTCGTACGTGTTCGAGTTGGCATTTTGATATTCCTTGTCGCCCCGAATAGCGACAGATTGCCGCTGTGCAGTGGCGATGGAGGGTGGAGCGTGATGAGATTGGAGAGTAGTTTGGGCGCCGAACAGTGCAGAAAAAAGTACCAAGAATGGGCGTTCTCGATATACCATGAACCATGAATTCTCTCCGCATCGCCCTCGATCGCCGCCACCGGCGCTCGCTGACCGAGCAGATACACGACAGCATTGCCACCGCGATCCGCGAGGGGCATCTCTATGAGGGGGCGCGCCTACCCTCCTGGCGTGATCTAGCCACGCAGCTAGGCGTCGCCAGAGGCACGGTAAAAACCGCCTATGAACGGCTGGCCGACGAGCAACTGGTAGTCGCTCGTGGCGCCGCGGGAACCTTCGTCGCGAGCCCACTGCCCGCCGTCCAGACTCGCCAGAACGAGGTGCCCACTCGGCTGCCACTGCCAGAGCTCTATCGTGATTTTGATAGTCCACCTAAACCCTTTCAGGTCGGCGTTCCGGCCACGGACATGTTTCCGTACAAGATGTGGTCGCGCACCATCGTTCGCTATTCACGACTGGCCGCCATGGAAGCCACCCGCTACCACGACCCTCGGGGAGAAGTGGAGCTACGAAAGGAAGTTGCAGCTTATCTATCGGTCGCCCGCAGTCTGCAGTGTTCCGCCGATCAGGTCATCATCACCAATGGATATGCTGGTGCGCTTGGCCTGGCTCTGCACGCGCTGAAGCTTAGAAGCCGGCGGGTCTGGGTGGAGGATCCTGGCTACCCGCTGACTCGCCGGGCGATATCACTGGCTGGCTACACGCCGGTCCCCATCGCCGTCGACGCACAAGGGTTAAATGTCAGCGAGGGGGTGGAACGGGCACCAAGCGCGTCTCTCGCCGTTGTCACGGCTAGTCAACAGGCGCCGCTGGGCATGTCTCTCTCACCGGCTAGGCGGCGTGCACTGCTCGAATGGGGAGCTGCGGCGGGTGCTTGGATCATCGAAGATGACTACCTTAGCGAACTGAAACTCAGTGGTAAGGCTGCGCCGGCACTGGCATCTCTGGATGGCGACGGACGCGTCATCTATATAGGCACTTTCAGCAAGACCATCAGCCCCACTCTGCGGCTCGGCTTCATGGTCGTGCCATCGGCGCTGGCGAACTTCTTCGGAGACGTCGCCGCTGCACTGTCGCCGGCCTCATCGTTAGCGACCCAGTTGGCCGTGGCGGCCTTCATGCGTGATGGCCACTACCTGCGCCATATCCGGCGCATGAAGAGACTCTATGCTCAGCGTCGCGATGCCTTGCTTCAACAACTGGGGCAGGGGCTTTCATCCAACACCATGGCAGGATTATCCTTACTGCTGACGCTGCCAGACGGAGCCGATGATGTGAGAATCGCCGAGGCCGCCGAGGCGCTGGAGCTCGCCCCGTTGCCGTTGTCCTCCTGGTACGCCGATAACGGCACGGCGAGGAGTGGACTGCTACTTGGCGTGACTAACCTGTCGGACGCGGTCCTCAAGAGTAGTTGCCAACACCTCGAGGCCCTCATCCACCGTCATGCGTAACGCGCCTGACTGATACGCAATGTCAGCCCATACTCCGGACGATGAGGTAGTGAGAACAGCAGAGTTTGTTAGGGCCATCTGAATCGCCCCGAGTCTTCTAGACACCCGCCAGGCATTGGAAGTAACGGCGCTCATACTCAACGGGTGAAAGATCATCACTCGTCCCATGACGGCACGGCGCTCTCAATGACCAGGTACAACACGTAACCGATCAGGTACGGTATTGCCAAGACTCACTGCTATCGACTCGTAGTGGGTGGCACGCCCCACGCACCGTCAAACAATTGCTTGGAAGAGATCCGATCCTTCACTCAAAGGAGCGCTTAGGTAACGGGTTGAATCCGGCCAATCTAGCCCTGTTCTGAGCAATAGGGGGGAGCGTAGCTGGTGGTCAGCTTCTCAGGCGGTACCGGGCCAGCGAACGCAAACGTCAGTTGGCCCGATGAGTCCTCGCATTATGAAATGTCTTAGAAGGTAGGATCACCCATGGCAAAAGCTGCTCCTTCAATGTGATAGACCTGCGGTTCTTCCGAGAAGTATGCCTGCAGTCCCATCATGAACAGCCGATGGTCTTCACTCGTTTCGAAACCTGGAGTGTGATCCTCGAGTGATTGCCAACGCACGATCAGGTTGAATTGCTGCGGTGTTTCGATCCCTTGGGCCAGCATGTGTCCGCGGTAGCCTTTTGCGCGGCAGAGCAAATGGGCGACCTCGGCAAATGCATGCCTGAAGAGATCGATGTGTTCCTTGTGGACGGGCAGTATAGCGATCTCATAAATCATGGGATTCTCCTGAAGTGAGTTCAGTGCTTACGAGATGAGACGACGGCGCGACAGCAATCGCGATTTTTCCTTGAAGCCCGTTGTTAGGGCTCTCCAGCCGCGCGTGGGCGAGCGGAAGGTCGGCCAATGAGTAGACTGCGCCAACATGCGGGCGCAGCTGGCCGCGCGCTATCAATGTGCTTAACTCATCCAGCTTGCCGCGATTTTGTCTGGTAAAAACGAAGTGATAACTCGCGTTTTTACCCCAGGCCTCAATGAGATTTTGTGGCTGGGCAATGTCCACTATGGAGACGACTCGGCCAAGTTGAGCTAGGGCATCGGGGCTACGGGATAATGTGTTGCCGCCGATGGTGTCAAATACTACATCGACTCCGTGCCCATCCGTTTCCCGATTGATGATGTCGACATAATCCTCCTTTTGGTAATCGATGATTACATCGGCACCCATGCTTTGTGCGAATTCAAAGTTTGCTTCACGCACGGTCGTGAAGACTCTCGCTCCAATGGCTTTGGCCAACTGGATCGCTACATGACCCACGCCTCCCGCGCCTCCGTGTACCAGAATGCTTTCGCCCACTTTTAGCTCTGCTCGCACGGTCAAAGCTTCCCAAACCGTTCCGCCGACCAGGCTTAGACTGGCTGCCTCAAGATGGCTCAGTGAAGCAGGCTTCTTCCCGACAATGCTTTGGTCCGCAACGTGGTACTCGGCATAACTTCCCTGGCCGTCAAATATTTGCGGGGTGTACCAGACTTCGTCACCGGGAGCGAAGGCTGTCACACCTGGCCCGACGTCTTCGATAACGCCAGATACGTCGTGCCCGGTAATCGTCGGAAGCGGCACCAGGTCCGGATAATCGCCGCGCCGGACCTGATAGTCCAAAGGATTGATGGAGGTTGCATGTACCCGAACCAAGACTTGTCCCGAGCCTGGCACTGGCTTGGGAACGTCGTTAAGCTCGAACGATTCCGGGCCTCCGAAGGACTTGAGTAGCATAGCTTTCATTGGGAACCTCATTTCTATAAAAAGGGATATCGGGAATTATCGATGTTATGGAGCAAAAAACCAGTCCGCGAGCCCTGGGTCATTACTGAGCCACATTTCGATCGAACGAAATATCGGGATACCCGATATAACGAAATATAAATTACAGCTCTGTTCCTATGATCTCGGCAAGAGCCTTGATGGCTGCTTCGTTGCGCTTGTAGTAAGTCCACTGACCAATACGTCTGACTTCGACCAACCCCGCTCGTTGCAGAGTTGCAAGATAATCAGACACCGTCGACTGAGACAGTCCAACGCCTTCTTGGATACTACTGACGCAAACGCCAACCGTGAGCACGTCACCCTCATCTTGCGGAGGGAAACTTTTCACCGGATCCTTCAAACCCTTCAGGATTTCAAGGCGAGTACGGTTTGATAGCGCTTTGAACACTTCAAATAATTCCATGACTCCATCATATCGGAATTTTCCGATATGTCAATCCCTGATCGGGTCGCAATTCTTGTTGGGAAAGCGCCCCCTCGGAAAGTGGACTTGCCGGGGGTTGTAAACACGCTTCTTGATCCGCTCGTTCTTGAGGCTCGAAAACAACGACTCGACCACGGCGTTGACGCTCCTGTATCAACGGTGGGCTGAATCGCCCCGGGTCTGAAAGGGCAGATTGGTTAAGTTCATGCGGCCTCGGACAGACTTGTCGTCCTTCGACCACGCCAGTAGTTTGCCTCAGCTTCGGCAAGTGGGATATTACCAATCGGCACCAGCAGGCGCTCGTGGTTGAACCAGTCCACCTATTGCAGGGTTGCCCATTCGACGGCCTGACGAGATTTCCAAGGCACCCGGCGTAGGAGCAGCTCGGCCTTGTAGAGCCGTTGATCATCTCGGCTAGGCATGGCCAGAGGGCAATCTTGCGGATCGCTATAAGGACTTGCTTGAATACAATCTCATCAATGGGAAATTCGATAGCTACGAGGATCTGAGTGAATTCACCAAAAAGCAGCTCAAAGACCGTGTCGGTAATTTCGATGATGAGGCCGATGTTTTCAACGGCTATCTGAAACGCCATGGGGCAATGAGCAACTTGACGACCTGGCGAAGCAGGTCTGGCGCGAGAGTGGTATCAGAAGTCTGGGGATGAGCCGCTGCTGACGAAGATCGATAGGATTCGTGGGCAGCGGCTTTTCTATTCACGATTCTCGAGATTGCTGCTGATTGGCTGTGTAGCGGTTGAGAAGAGGATGCTACCGTTTCAACGAGGCTTTAGCCCGGTCGATATTCCCTCCCACATCCATCGAACGTATCGATAGCTGGTTTTGCTACACTTGATTCGCATGCTAATTGCTTGGCTCCGATAATGGCATCAACGGTCAAGGCCAAAAGGCCAACCGAATAAACGAAAAATATGTCATTGGAGAACGAATCATGAAAACCCGTATCCTTGCCGCCATCGCACTATCCATCGCTCTGCCCGCTGCCGCCCAGGCTAACAGCGCCCAGGTCGACGAGACTTTCGCCAAGCAGCAGCAAGCGTTGAACACACAGCAAACTTCTGAATTCCAGGCGCTGCCGACTCAGTACCGCATCAACCCGGTCAGCGGTGGCCATAGCGATGCGGCTGACCAGGCGCTGACTTATGTCTCAGCCAGCACCATGCGCGCTACCAGCATTTCGGCTGGTGACAGCAGCCTGGTTGGTGAAGGGCAGAGCGTGGCAGCTGCCCAGGCATTGCAGAACGCTGGCCAGCCGTCCGGTCATGGCAATGTCGAAATGACTTTCGCCAGCATTGACTGAGCTGGAAGCAAGATCGCAATAGCAGAACATCTGTCCCGCGTCCTGGTTATCCGGGGCGCCTTCTGGGAGATCTCCCATCGCCTTCAACTTCCCCGGCCACTCCCCTTGGCCGGGTTTTTTTGTGCCTTGTCCGTCCTGTCAGCTGATAGCGACATTGAGCGGCACGCGATGGGGGAGTGCCAGGCGTCCGTCATGATCGGGCAGGCTGATGTCGAGTTGATCGGCCTCGCCACCGCGTCAGCGGATTGAGCCTTACTCCTTTCCCGGGTGGCCGAGAGCATATCGTCGATAACTTCTCAGTGGCGAACTGGCGATTATGTCGTGCTCACTCACTAGGCTCATTCTCAGTTCCGATAGCTGCCAATGCCTATATCGAGCTTCTCCTTAGCGGTTCGGGGACAGGTTGCAGGTGCAGCCGATCACGTCCAGACATTGAGTCTCCTTGTACTTGCTCGGATAACCGCTCGGCATCTCTCTGACGAATGTCTTCGGCGGTATCTTCGATTTCGACTTCGGCATAACCCAATGCCCGCAGGCCTTCCGCGCCCATCAGGTGGGCGGACTCGACCGTCTCGCGGATCTGATAGTCGACACCCGCACGGATCAGCTCTACTGCATGCCCGCGGTCATAGCTTCGTACCAAAAGCTTGGCCTGCGGAAATTCATGTTGCGCCAGCTCTACAATTTGCATTGCTGCCTCTGGGGCGTTGATGCAGATCATGATCGCATCGGCCTCGCTTGCACCGGAGTGACGCAGGGTATCGAGCCGTATGCCATCACCGTAAAAGACCTTGAATCCAAACCGTCCTGCATCGCGGATCCGGTCGGGATCTTTGTCGATGACGGAGAGGTCGATGCCCCTCGACAACAGCGCTTGGGAAGCAATCTGACCGAAGCGGCCAAATCCGATAACGAGTATCCGCCCTTTCAGATTGTGAGCTACATCAACGCCGTCCATCGATGTGTCGGTTCGCAGCACCCGGTCCACTGCAATCATGAGCAGCGGTGTCCATGCCATGGACAGGATCACTACGGTGGTGAATAGTGCATTTTCCCGGGTATCGATCACGTCGCCCGACGTCGCCGCGGCATAGAGCACAAAAGCGAACTCTCCGCCTTGCAAAAACATGGACGTGCGGTGCAGTGCTTGATGGCCGGAAGTGCCGAACAGGCGTGCGACCGTATACACGATGGCACCTTTGGCGACGGTGAATGCAACCAGCATGGACAGAAGTAGTCGCCATTCAGCCGCAACGATCGAAAGATCCAGCGACATGCCGACAGCGAGAAAGAACAACCCCATGAGTAAACCGCGAAATGGCTCGATGTCGCTTTCTATCTGATGACGATAGCTCGAGTTCGACAGCATAACGCCGGCCAGGAAGGCGCCCATCGCCATCGACAGACCCACGGCGGCCATCAGCAGAGCCGCCCCAAGCACCACCAGCAACGCACCTGCGGTAAGTACTTCACGCGTTCGCGCCCGCGCCAGCAGCGCGAAGAAAGCATTCAAGCCCCAGCGCGATACCGCCAGGAGCGTCAGAAGCGCCGCCAATGCCAACACGATCTCCGCCCATCCCACCTGCCCCTGCGAGAGCGGCGACAGAAAGGCGACGACTGCCAGCAGCGGCACGATCATCAAATCCTCGAACAGCAGGATCGCTACCGACTTCTGGCCCTCCGCGCTCGAGATTTCGCCGCGTTCCTGCAACAGCGACATGATGACGGCAGTGGATGAGAGCACGAACCCCGCCCCGGCAACGAAAGCGACGGACGCGGTCAAATCGAAAAATATCATCCCCGTCAAAGCAAGTGCGGCGATTGCCGCAAAGACCTGCACGAGACCTAGGCCGAAAATCTGGCCGCGCATCGCTGATAGCTTGGCAGGCCGCAATTCCAATCCGATCACGAACAGGAACATCACCACGCCGAGCTCCGAGAAATGCAGAATGGACTGGGCATCGGTGAACAACCCGAGCACCGAGGGGCCGACCAGCACGCCCGCTGCAAAATAGCCCAGGACGGATCCCAGCCCGAGTCGCCGAAATAAAGGCACGGCGATTACGGCCGCGCCCATCAACATTATCGCCGGTCCAATTGTCTGACCCAAACTTGCATCGGCCATCGAGTTGCCTCTTGTCGGTGATGGATGCGGATCATCGAGTCTTGATCAGCTGTTACTCCAGTGGACGACTCACTCGCCAACTATTTCGCCTCGGGCCGTGTCTGCGGGGCGCTCTTCTCGGGGGCGAACATCGCGATGTCGCCAAGCGATGCCGTGACCGGCACCTCGTTCTGCAGGACGTCCCAATGTTCGACGAGCTTGCCTCTCGACCCGGAAAAGGTCGACGACGACTTGCGGAACCTACGCCCAGCCATGGATACGGTCGCGGTGGCCAGCGAGGTCATCGTGTTGGCGCCAGCGCAGGAGGAGACTGTCACTCGTTGAACGGATGCGGTAGCGCCCTCGAATGCAAATCTGTGTCGCACGATGGGGAACGATGCATCGAACATCGAGAATCCTCGAAGAGCGTTGAGTGGCTAGGCGCTGTTCAGATTCAAGGCTGGAGCCGGCTCGTCACGGCGCCTTTAGCGTTCCATTTTCAGCAACACGGTTAGGCAGCCTCCAGTACTAGCCTTGACGGATCCCCGGGCGCTAAATTGACGCTTGATGGCAGTGGGTCCGACTTCACTCCTGCCGCACCTGCCGAGGAGAAAGACACGCATGAGCTGGAATCCCGCACTCGAGCCTGGCTGCCCCAACGATGTTGGCATCGACGCGATCGAGACATTGATCATTCCGCGCGCCCGTGACCTGGGCGGCTTCGAAGTTCGACGCGCACTACCGGCACCCAAGCGGCAGATGATCGGGCCGTTCATCTTCTTCGATCAGGCCGGGCCGGCCGAGCTTTTGACCGGCCAAGGCATCGATGTACGCCCACACCCGCACATCGGTCTCGGCACGGTGACCTATCTTTTTCGCGGGGATTTCCATCACCGCGACAGCACCGGGGCCGACCAGGTCATTCAGCCTGGCGAGCTGAACTGGATGGTCGCTGGGCGCGGCGTTACCCACTCCGAGCGCACGACGAGGGCTGCTCGAAATGCCGTCAACAGCCTGTTCGGGATTCAAACCTGGCTGGCACTACCCGAAAGCCACGAGGACATCGCTCCTTCGTTCGAGCACCACGGTAAGGCAACGCTGCCGGTCATTGAAGATGGCGGTACGCGTGTTCGGCTGATCCTCGGTAGCGCTTACGGCAAAACCGCCCCTGCCACGATGTTCTCCGAGACCTTCTACGCTGACGTGATGCTCGAAGCGGGAAGCCTGCTGCCCCTACCGGATGACCACGAGGATAGAGGCATCTACATCGTCGAGGGCTCGATCTCGATCGCCGGCCAGGATTACGCGGCACCTCAAATGATGGTTTTTCGACCCGGCGACCGCATTACCGTCGCCGCCGGTGGACACGGTGCGCGACTGATGATTCTGGGTGGCGCCACGCTCGGCGGCCCTCGTTACATCTGGTGGAACTTCGTCGCGTCTTCTCGCGAGCGCATCGAGGAGGCCAAGGCCGAATGGCGTGCCGAAGACTGGGGCAATGGGCGCTTCGATCTTCCGATCGACGACCGGGAGGAACATATACCGCTGCCGGATTGATTGGCGCCAAACAAGGAATATCACCTGGGTGCGCCCGAATGACCGGGAACGAAATCAACGGCGGCGCGTAGCGGAGATTGACCGGGTGGAGATGCTGGACCGGTCGGCAAGCGGACACACTTTGACTGCTGCTTAGGGTGGCGTACCACATCGGTCATAGGCGTTGTCTCAAAATCGGAGATCGTTGCGCCTGGAGCCAGTCGAGAATCCTGTTCATCGAGCTGGCTCTCGCTTATCAATTATTGTGCTGGCTGAGTCTTAAGGCCGTGGCTGGAAACTCAACTTTCCCTGATATGGGATCGAACGTGAACAACGAACTGCGCTAGATATGCCTGCAGACGGTCTCGTACGTCGGTATCAACGAGATTGCCATCATCATCGAAATTCTGACCCGCACGTGACACTACCAATCGCTCACCGGACCAGAGGTCGACGCCAAGCATTCGCAGCACGGGAAGCCATGCATCCTGTGCCAACAATGTCCCGAAACCACCAGGTGAGGCTCCAATCACCGCGAATGGCTTACCACCAAAAACTCGCGGAATGTCGGTGGAGGGTCGTGAGACCCAATCGATGGCATTCTTGAAAACGCCAGGAATGCCATTGTTATATTCTGGCGTGGCGAGAATCACACCGTCGGCCGCTGCTATCGCACTCTTGAGATCATCGACCGCCGGAGGAATGCCGAATCTGGCTTCTTCGTCAGTGTTGAGAAGCGGGATATCCGCGATGCTTTTCACCTCGAGCTTGGTGTTATCAGGCATCATTTCTGCCGCAGCCCGTAGCAGGCCGAGATTGAAAGAGGCATGCCGTAGGCTTCCTGCCACACCCACAATATGAGTCATCGTTTTCTCACTCGAAAAAGGGAATGATACTAAAGGTATTGTCGTCACTGGACCGGAGCGTTGCCGTGAAGGCGCGGTCTACTTTGGGATAAGCCAGTCATCCCCATTTTAGTGGCCAGCGGCATGCTGGCCATCGCGTTCATGGGTCGAAGTTGAAGCCGATTTTCAATGAGGTGCTAGCGGCTACGGCCCATACCCGGTTTCAGCTCTGGAAGAACGCTAGCAAGTCGGCGTTGATGAGATCTGGATGTGTGGCGAACATCCCGTGCGACAGGCCTGGATAGATCTTCAAGATACCGTTGGGTAACAACTCAATTGCCTTGTGAGCCGATGCATCGACCGGTACCACCTGGTCGTCCTCGCCGTGCATCAGCAGCACCGGCAGAGACACCGTCTTCAGATCGTTGGTGAAGTCGGTTTCCGAGAAAGCGGCAATGCAGTCGAAGTGAGCTTTTGCGCTGCCCATCATGCCCTGGCGCCACCAGTTTTGAATCAAGCCCTCGCTGACCTTGGCGTCCTCGCGGTTGAAGCCATAGAAGGGACCACTGGGCACATCGAGGAAAAACTGCGCGCGGTTGTGCGAGAGCGCCTGCCGGAATCCGTCGAACACCTCCATCGGCAAGCCTTCCGGATATTGTGGCGTCGCCAGCATGATCGGGGGAACGGCACCCATCAGCACGGCTTTGGCGACACGGCCCGGCTCGCTACGGGCGACGTAGCGGATTACCTCCCCGCCGCCTGTCGAATGGCCGACATGAATCGCGTTTTTCAGATCGAGTTCGCGTGCCAGGGCCGCGACATCGGCCGCGTAGGTGTCCATGTCGTTTCCCGTGTCGGTCTGCTCGGAGCGACCATGTCCGCGCCGGTCGAATGCGACGACGCGATAGCCCCGCGAGTGAAAGAACAGCATTTGGCTGTCCCAGTCGTCCGACGATAATGGCCAGCCGTGGTGAAAGACGATGGGCTGGGCCGCTTTCGCTCCCCAGTCCTTGTAAAAGAGGTTGATGCCGTCCTGAGTCGTCATTGTCGCCATCGGGATATTCTCCTGGTCAGCGTGGGTCGGTGTCGTTACTGCGCAGGGGCGGGTGACGGGCCCCGACACGTCGCGTTCGGAGCCCGCCACGCCCTATAAAATCAGCCCGCGGTGGTGGGCACCGGCGTATTGAGCAGTTGCTGTTCCCAAAGATAGGCGATGCCGCTGCCGCTGAAGTGTTGGATGAGAATCTCGGTCAGCTCCTCGACATGCCCGGTGCGAGCCCAGTCGCGCTGCCATTCGCCAGCGAGCGCCATCACGGTCATCGGGTTCACGCCGGCCGCGATCATGCGCTGGACGGCCACCTCGTGAGACTCCTTCGAAATTCCGCCCGACGCGTCGGTGATCACCGTCACGTCCCAGCCTTCGCCGGCGGCCTGGATGGCAGGCATTGCGACGCAGACTTCGGTCCACAGCCCGGCGATGATCAGTTGCTTGCGACCGGTCGCCTTGACCGCTTCCACCACATTCTCGTCCTGCCAAGTGTTCACCCAGGTGCGATCGATGACTTCCTGGTCCGGAAAGACATCGGTGATCTGCTTGAACAGAAGTCCACCGCGCCCCGCGATGACGCTGGTGAGAACGGTCGGCACATCGAAGGCTTTTGCCAACTTCGCCAGTGCAGTCGTGGAATTGACCACAGCTTGCGGATCGTGGCTGTTCAGGTTCGCAAGCTGGTAAGGCTGATGGTCGATCAGAACGAGTACCGAGTCTTCGGGACGGAGGAGCGATTCAAGGCCGTTGCGAAAGGTCATGGCTATTCTCTATGTCTGTCATGATGGTTGGCGTTATCGTGCTGGAGGCTGCGCCGCTCGCGACGCTGCCTGGATGGACATTGCCGCGCCTGAAACGGATTCGGTAGTGATCATCCGTGTCGAGCTGTGTCGCGGAATGGGGAACGTGAATGGATATCGAAGAACTGCAGACCTTCGTGGAAATCGCCGACGCGGGAGGCGTCTCACCCGCCGCACGCCGGCTCGGTGTCTCCAAGTCGATCGTCAGCCGGCGGCTGTCGCGGCTCGAATCGGAGTTGGGCATCCAACTGCTGGCACGAACCACCCGCGGCGCGGCGCTTACCGAAGCCGGAGCCACGTTTCGTGACTATGCAGCGAGAGTCTGCGCCGAGATCGACGTGGCCAGGGAAACGATCCTCCCCGCCGGCGACCTTCGCGGCCGCTTGCGTGTTGCCGCTCCGCTCTCCTTCGGCCCGACGCATTTCTCCCCCGTGCTGGCGGAAATGGCGCGACGTCACCCGCGGCTTCACATCCACACCAGTTACAGCGACCGCTTCGTGGACCTGGTCTCGGAGGGCTACGATTGTGCGATACGGGTGGGCTATCTACAGGACTCGGACCTGGTCGCAAGACGTGTCGGCCCGATCTACGGGAAGCTCGTCGCCAGCCCGAGCTATATCGAGGCGCATGGCGCGCCCGCAACGCCGGACGAACTCGTCGAACACCAGGCCCTCATGCAAGGCACCGAGACCTGGAAACTCCTGGATGGCGACAAGACCATCACGGTTCGCCCGCAGGGCAGCTTCAAGGCCGACAACGGTCTGGCCCTGGTCGCCGCGGCTGTCGCCGGGCTCGGGATCGGCTACCTGCCTGATTGCCTCACCCATGAGCACGTGGCCGCCGGCGCGCTGGTACCGGTAATGACGGACCATCCGCCCCCGCCGGCAGGAGCCTACGTCGTCCGGCCGCCAGGCCAGTATCCCTCCCGCAAGATCCGCGCCCTCACCGAACTGCTGATCGAGAGCTTCGAACAGACCCCGCAGCGCTGGGGCTTGGGTATCGACGCATGATCGATTCGATACCTCGTCCCGGCCAGGCCTTGGCCGGCATGGCCGTGGACGCGGCTCGACCCGTCGTGGTCATGGTCGATCACTTCGACCTTGTCCTGCTCACGTCGCAAGGGCTCCATGGGCGATCGGTCGACGGGAGCTGCGTCGTTACAAGTTGATCGGCCCGGTGCTGCCCTCGACGCCGCCCTTGTCCCAGTGTTTCAGCAGCGTTTCGACGAAGCGTTCCGCGGCCGGGGAGAGCGCGCTGTCCCGGCGTCGCACCATGCCCAGTGTCCGTTTCACCAGCGGCTCGACCAGGGGGCGCTGGACCAGCAGCGGGTGCTCCTGGTCGGGCATCGACAAGCGGGGGACCGCCGCCACGCCCAGTCCGGCCTCGACCATGCCGAGCGAGGTCGACAGGTGCTGGACCTCGTAGAACCAGGTCGGTCGCTGGGTCAGCGACGAGAGTTCATGGTCCAGCAGCATCCGGTTGCCGCTCATCTTTCCCACCCCGATCAGCTTGTGCGTGCTGAGCTCGCTCCAGGTGACGCTGTCATGCGCCGCCAGCGGATGGTCGTGCCGGCACACCAGCACGAACGGCTCGACGACCAGGGGGGTAAAGACGATATCGGGGTGATGCCCGCTGAGCATGTTGATGCCGAATTCCGCCTCGCCGCTGAGCACGGCACCGAGTCCGTCGTTCGCGCTCAGGTCGAGAAGGCGAATTCGGATATTGGGATAGCGGGCGTTGTACTCCCGAATGACCGCCGGCAGGAAATAGAACGCGGCGGTGGGAATGCAGGCCAGCGTGATCTGGCCGATCCGGTTCTCGGCCAGGGCGCGAATGTTGAACAGCGCATGGTCGAACTCATCCACCAGTCGTTTGGCCTGGGGGAAGAAGTCCCGCCCCACGGTGGTGAGCGACACGCTGCGAGTCGTGCGCGCCAATAGCGGCGTACCCAGGATGGATTCCAGCTTCTTGATGCGCCGGCTCAGGGCGGGCTGGGAGAGATTGAGCGACTGCGCCGCCGCCTGGAAGCTCTCCAGTTCCGCGACCTTGAGGAACGCCTGGATCTGCTGCAGCTCATAGTTCATGACTTAAAACCCATGGTTCATGGCTCAAAACTTATAGTTCATTGGTCTAATGCCACCTCGGCAGACGCCTCTGTAAATTGCAGCGCCTGAGTCATTTTTCTCATCAATATCAATTGGTTGTATTTGTCCTGCCTATTGATGTGTCTGGTGCATCAATGCCCACGATAATTGCATTGGATCGCTTGATACAAGCGTGCGA
Source organism: Salinicola corii (assembly GCF_008298015.1). Taxonomy (GTDB): domain Bacteria; phylum Pseudomonadota; class Gammaproteobacteria; order Pseudomonadales; family Halomonadaceae; genus Salinicola; species Salinicola corii. The sequence continues at coordinate 28,111 of NZ_VTPX01000002.1, forward strand.
GTTTGCCCTCCACCAGTGGCCGCGGGTCGGCCGAAACGTGGAAGGAACGATCTATGCAAGCCATTCCCTGCGTGCTGATGCGCGGTGGTACATCGAAGGGCCCGGTATTTCTGGGTAGCGATCTGCCCCGGGATCCTGCCCGGCGCGACGAGATGCTGCTGGCGCTGATGGGGTCGGGCAACGAGCTGGAGGTGGACGGCATCGGCGGCGGTTATCCGCAGACCAGCAAGGTCGCCATCGTGTCGCCCTCGTCGGAGCCCGGCATCGATGTGGATTACCTGTTCGTCCAGGTCATGGTCGAACAGCGGCGCGTGGATACCTCCCCCAACTGCGGCAACATGCTGAGCGCGGTCGGCCCCTTCGCCATCGAGCAGGGGCTGGTGGCGGCCCAGGGCGATGTCACGCGGGTCACGATCCGCAACGTCAACACCCAGAGCGTCATCGACGCCGATATCCAGACGCCGGACGGACGGGTCACTTACGTCGGCGAGACGCATATCGATGGTGTCCCCGGCACGGCCGCGCCGGTGTTGCTGGAGTTTCGCAACGCCGTGGGAGCGAAGACCGGCGAGCTCTATCCCACCGGCCATCCACGGGACGTCATCGACGGCCTCGAGGTGACCTGTCTCGACGCCGCCATGCCCATGGTACTCATCCGGGCGGCGGATCTCGGCAAGCGGGGTGACGAATCGCCGGCCGAGCTCGACGGGGATCGCGAGCTGATGGCCAGGCTGGAGTCGATCCGGCGACAGGCCGGGACCGCCATGGGGCTGGGCGATGTCGCCGACAAGGTGATCCCGAAACCCGTCCTGATCAGCGCGCCGCAAGCGGGCGGTACTCTGCAGGTGCGTTATTTCATGCCGCACCGGTGTCATCGCGCGCTTGCCATCACCGGTGCGGTGGGGCTTGCCGTGGCATGCGCCGATGCACGCGGGATCACCGAGGGTCTCGCCAGCTTGCCGGACGACAGCGGACTGATGGAGTTCGAGCATCCGAGCGGGCGGTTGGGCGTCGTCAGCCATTGGCCCGCGGGGCAGCAGTGGCCGCGCTGCTCGCTGGTGCGTACCGCTCGTCGGCTGTTCAGCGGTTCGGTATTCGTCCCGGAAACGCTGGAGCTGGATGCCGCCGGCTGAGGACGTCGGACACGCCATCCAACATAAAACCAAGAGAAGGAGAGGATATGCACGCCAAGCCGAAACTCTCGCGAATGCCTTGCCGGCGCTGGTGGATCGCCTTTGCGCTGGCGCTGTTACCGCTATTCGCCGAAGCCGACGACGTCCAGCCCACGCCCGACACGCTGACCTGGACGGTGCCGTTCGGGGTCGGCGGGGGCACCGATGTCTGGGCGCGCTTCATGTCGCACTGGATGGCGCAGTCGCTGCCCTCGCATCCCGCCATCGTCATCGACAACGTGCCCGGGGGCGGTTCGATCACCGGTACCAATCTCTTCTATACCCGCGCTCAGCCCAATGGCGAGGAGATGCTGGTCACTTCGGCCTCCACCCAGTTCCCGGCCATGCTGCAGGATCCGCGGGTCCGCTTTGATTACGATGAATGGACGCCGATCATTGCCGCGCCCACCGGCGGTGTGGTCTACGTCCAGCCACGTTTCGGCAAGGAGACCGGCGAGATCCTCGACAATCTGCGCGAGGAGCCGACGAAGTTCGCGATGCAGACGCCGACCGGGCTCGAGATGCCGGTGATGCTGGCATTCGACATGCTGGGCCTGGCGGTCGAGCCGGTCTTCGGCATGCGCAGTCGTGGCGAGGGGCGCCTGGCATTCGAGCGCGGAGAGGCCGGGGTCGATTTCCAGACCACCTCTGCCTACTTCAGCAGCGTCACGCCGCTGGTCGAATCCGGACAGGCCGTGCCGCTCTTTTCGCTGGGCGTGATGAACGAAGAGGGCGTGATCGTGCGTGACCCCGCCTTCCCCGATCTGCCCACGTTCTCGGAACTCTACCTGGCCCAGCCCGGCGCCAGCCGAGACGATGTCGCCTACGAGGTCTTCCACAAGTTCTTCGCCTCCGGCTACGCCCTGCAGAAGCTGCTGCTGGTGCCCAAGCAGGTCGACGCCAAGCTGCTGGCGCGCTATCGCGCCGGTGCCAAGGCGCTGACGACGAACGCGGACTTTCTGGCCGCCGCGCGTCGGCAGGTCGGGCCATACGAGCCGGTCGTGGGAGAGGTCGCCGCCAGGCAGCTGGCGTCCGCGATGGAACTCAGCGATGCCCGTCGTCAATGGGTCGTCGACTGGCTCAAGGATCGTTACGGCGTGCGGGTCGTGACGCGTTAACTGATTCGTCGTCGCCGAGACGGTATGAGGAGACAACACAATGATAGATGCCTTGGTCGCGAGTTTAGGCGAGGTATTCCGTGCCTCGCATCTGGTCTACATGGGCCTGGGGGTGATGATCGGTCTGCTGGTCGGCATCATTCCCGGGCTGGGGGGTATCGCCGGCATGGCGCTGCTGTTGCCGTTTCTCTACGGCATGGAGCCGGGGTTGGCGCTGGGCATGCTGATGGGCATGGTCGCAGTGATCCCCACGGGAGACACGTTCACGTCGGTACTCATGGGGATCCCTGGTTCGAGCGCCTCCCAGGCTACCGTGATGGATGGCTTCCCGCTGGCCAAGAAGGGCCAGGCGGCGCGGGCGCTGGCCAGCGCCTTCCTGTCATCGCTGTGTGGCGGTGTCATCGGCGCCATCGTGCTGACTGGGTTCATCCTGGTCGCGCGGCCGCTAGTGCTGGCGTTCTCGTCGGCGGAGCTGTTCGTGTTGACGCTGCTGGGGCTGGCCATGGTCGCGGTGCTCTCCGGCGACAGCTTGTTCAAGGGCATGGCCGCCTGCGGCCTGGGGTTGCTGGCCGGGGCAATCGGGACGGCGCCAGCGACCGGAGAGTTTCGCCTGAATCTGGGCGTCGAGTATCTGTTCGACGGCATTCCCCTGATCGTCGTGGGGCTGGCGATCTTCGCGTTGCCGGAGATCGTCGATCTGCTCATCCGGCGCGGCAGCATCGCGCGGGAGCAGACCTCGCTGGGACACGGATGGCGTCAGGGCATTCGAGATGTCGTCGACAATCGCGGTCTGGTCGCCAAGTGCGCCGGCATGGGGAGTCTTATCGGCACCATCCCCGGGCTTGCCGGCTCGGTCGTCGACTGGCTCACCTATGCGTTCGCGTCGAAGACGGCCAAGGGCGAGAAGCATTTTGGCCAGGGTGACATTCGCGGCGTCATCGCGCCGGAGTCGGCCAACAACGCCTGTGCCTGCGGGGCCATGGTGCCGACGCTGCTGTTCGGTGTGCCGGGGTCGGGCACGGCGGCAATTTTTCTGGGCGGACTGCTGCTGCTGGGACTCGAGCCCGGGGTGAGCATGATTACCACTCACCTGGATCTCACCTACACCATCATCTGGTCGCTGGCACTGGCTAATATCCTCGGTGCCGCGCTATGCCTGATGCTGGCGCGTCCGGTTTCCCAGCTCACGCGTATTCCCTTCGTGCTACTCGCGCCGGTGATCACCACGCTGATTCTGTTCGCCGCCTTTCAGGCCACCCGTTCGCTGGGAGACTGGTACACCCTGGTCGCCGTCGGCGCGATCGGACTGCTGTTCAAGCAGGCCGGTTGGTCTCGTCCTGCTTTCCTGATCGGTTTCGTGCTCGCACCGGGCGCCGAGACGTACTTCTATCAGAGCGTGCAATTCCATGGCATGGCGGCGTTTCTTCGCCCCGGCGTGATCATCATTCTGGGATTGATCGCGCTGGCGTTTTCCCTCCCGCTGATCAAGCGGTTGTTCCAGCGACGGCAGCAGCCGCTGGCGGTGGGTGCCGATGTCAACCGCCAGACAGCCGACACGCCGGTGCCGACCTTCGGCAAGATCGATCTGGTGCTGGTCGTGGGCATGCTCGCGCTGGCGGCCGCCGCCTGGTACGACGTCAGCGGCATGTCGATGATCGGCGGCATCTTTCCGATGCTGGCCATCGCGATCATGGCTATCGGCGCGTTGTTAGCCGGTGCCCAGGCCTGGAAGGGACAGGCGACCTGGGTCAGCCAGCCCATCGGCCAGCCACTGACCTGGCTCGGCGGACTGCTGGCCCTGGTCGTCGTGGCATCGCTACTCGGTTTTATCAGCACCGCGTTCCTCATGACGCTGGGCTTCATCCGATTCGTCGCCAAGGCACGCTGGTCGGCGGCGCTACTGATCGCCATCGGTATCGGGGTCTTCCTGCTTGGTATGCAGGCGCTGCTGAACCTGCACTATCCCATGGGCTGGCTGGACGCGATGTTGTTCTAGCTTCCGCTCGTGTGGGCCCGGAGGAAGAACGCTAAAGCGAGGACGGCACCGGTGACACCGGTGCCGTTTTTCATGCTCGGATTAAGGTAATTATGCCCGGGAGGTATAACCGCAGACGCCAAGTCGATGTTTATATTTCAAATCAATATAACGTTAGAGCTTTTTGGCGTTACTCTATGGGTATGCTTTCCCAAGGAGTCGTCATGAATACTTTTGCTCTCTCCCGAGGCGACAGAGATAAAGACCGACCCGACGTCGCCGGTTTTTTCGATCCTCGCACCTTCAGCATTCAGTACATCGTCAGCGACCCCGCCACGCGCCATTGCGCGATCATCGATCCAGTGCTCGATTACGACGAGAAGTCCGGCGCAACCGCGACCCATCATGCCGATGAGCTGCTGGCCTACATCGAGCGCGAAGAGCTCGTGGTCGATTGGGTTCTGGATACCCATCCGCACGCGGATCACTTTTCCGCAGCGCGCTATCTGCATGACAAGACCGGCGCACCCACTGCCACCGGACAGCCGGTCACCCAGGTTCAGGCGCTGTGGAAGGCGATCTACAACTGGCCGGCCCTGAAGGACGACGGCAGCCAGTGGGATCACCTGTTCGACGAAGGGGACGCCTTCAAGCTGGGCGAGATCGATTGCCGCGTGATGCACTCGCCGGGTCATACGCTGGCCTCGATCACCTACGTGATCGGCGACGCCGCCTTCGTTCACGACACCCTGTTCCAGCCCGATTTCGGCACCGCCCGTGCCGACTTCCCCGGGGGAAGCGCTCACCAGCTGTGGCACTCGATTCAGGCGATCCTCAAGCTGCCCGACGAGACGCGACTGTTCACCGGCCACGACTACATGCCCGACGGCCGCGAGCCAACATGGGAAAGCACCGTGCGCGAGCAGCGCGAGACCAACAAGCACCGGCTTGGCGAGAGCAGCGAAGTCGAGTACGTCGAGTTGCGCAACCGCCGCGATAGCGAGCTGCCGATGCCGAAGCTGATCCTGCACGCGCTGCAGGTCAACATTCTCGGCGGCCGCCTCCCCGAGCCGGAGAACAACGGCAAGCGCTATCTGAAACTGCCGCTCGATGCCCTGAAAGGTGCGGCGTGGGAGTGAGATGAGCCTCAGAGCATGGCACGACGCGGATAACGAGGCCGACGAATCATGAATCAGCAGCACAGAGCCGGACTGGCACGCTGGCTTCCGATCTTCGATTGGGGGCGGCGCTACAACGGCGAGTGGCTGGGCGAGGATCTGCTGGCGGCCATCATCGTGGCGCTGATGCTGATCCCGCAGGCGCTGGCCTACGCCATGCTGGCGGGACTCCCGCCAGTGGTGGGGCTGTACGCGAGCCTCGTGCCTCTGGTCGTCTATACCCTGCTGGGGAGTAGCTCGACGCTCTCGGTCGGCCCGATGGCGGTGGTGTCGTTGATGACGGCATCGGCGCTTTCACAGGTCGCCGAATCGGGCTCGCCGGATTACATCGCCGCGGCTCTGGTGCTGGCGCTGCTCTCCGGGACCATTTTGCTGGTCATGGGGCTCTGTCGGCTGGGCTTTCTGGTCAACTTCCTGAGCCATCCGGTAATGACTGGCTTCGTCAGTGCTTCGGGCGTGCTGATCGCGGCGAGCCAGCTCAAACAACTTCTCGGTGTCGAGCTTTCCGGTTCGACGCTGCCGGCCCTGTTGTCCCATTTACCTTCGGCGCTGGGCGATGTCAGTCTGCCGACCGTCATCATCGGGCTGGGGTCGCTCCTGCTGCTGTGGCTGATACGGCGGTGGGGCAAGTCCGCGCTGGAACGCTGCCACATACCGGCCGGGACGGCGGGCATGCTGGTCAAACTGGCGCCGATTGCCACCATCGTGCTGGCGGCGTTGGTTGCCAGCGCGGCGGGATGGTTGGGCCGCGACGTTGCCGTCATCGGCGAGATTCCCGCCGGGCTACCACCGTTGACCTTGCCCGACTGGGAACCGGGGCTGTGGCGGTCGCTGATCGGCTCGGCGGTGCTGATCAGCATCGTCGGCTACGTGGAATCGGTCTCGGTGGCGCAGGCGCTGGCGGTGCGCCGCGGCGAGCGCGTCGACCCGGACCAGGAACTGATCGGGCTGGGCGGGGCCAACCTGGCGGCTTCGTTCACCGGCGGCATGCCGATCACCGGCGGCTTTTCCCGCTCCGTGGTCAATTTCGATGCCGGCGCCCGCACCCCGGCCTCCAGCGCATTCACCGCCATGGGCGTCGCGCTGGCCATGCTGTTTCTGTCGCCCTGGCTGCGGGAACTGCCGATGGCGACGCTGGCGGCGACCATCGTCATTGCCGCCATCTCGCTGATCGATCTGTCGGCGTTCAGGCGCGTCTGGCGCTATGCCCGCGGCGAGGGCATCGCCATGTCGGTGACCGCGCTGGCGACGCTGATGCTGGGCGTTGACGTAGGCATCCTGGTCGGCGTTGCCATGTCGCTGGCGTTGCATCTCTATCGCACGAGTCGGCCTCACAGTGCGGAAGTCGGCCGCATTCCCGGCACCGAGCATTTTCGCAATGTCCGCCGTCACGCCGTGGAAACCGATGCCGGGGTCGCCATTCTGCGCGTCGACGAGAGTCTCTATTTCGCCAACGTTCGCCATCTGGAGGACCTGGTCACGGCGGTGGTCAATCGCAATCCCCCGCCTCGGGATCTGGTGCTGGCCTGCCAGGCGATCAACGTTATCGACGCGACGGCGCTGGAGAGCCTCGAGGCGCTCAACCGGCGCCTTCGGGATCGGCATATCCGGCTGCATCTCGCTGAAGTGAAAGGACCGGTGATGGATCGGCTGCGACGTACCGAACTGCTCGAGACGCTAAATGGTCGCGTCTTCCTGAGCACTTTCGATGCGTGGTGCGAGCTGCATGGCCGCGGCTCGGCACCGCTGAGCCATCCCTGTATCGAATCACCGATACCCGGTCATTCGGTGACTGCCGGTTGATGACGATGGTGGTGGAGATAATGGCAAGAGGAACGAGATGGAAACGATAAGTGCGTTGCAGGGGTTACTGGGCGGTGCAGTCGTTACTACGTTTATCGGTTACCGGCTCGTCTGGCGACGCCACATGCCGCTATTCGAATCCTGGTTTCAGTTGCCCATCCGCCGTGACCTCGATACCCGGCTGTTGGGCGCCGCCACGCTCTTCGGCATCGGCTGGGGGCTGACCGGTTACTGCCCGGGGACCGATGGTCGCCTCGCTGGCGGGGCTGAGCTGGCCGCTGGCGCTGTTCTGGTCGCCATGGTGGCTGGGTGGTGGCTGGCCCGTCGGTGCTCGTCCGCTCATTGATCGTCGAACTCATCCTGACATCATCGCCGTTTGCCAAACTGTGGCGGGAGCGGGTCGGGTAGAATAAGGGAGGGGCATGCGCGTACTACTCGTCGAGGACGATGCGCCGGTGGCGGCAGGCATCGAAGCGGGGCTGGCGCTGAGCGACTTCGTCGTCGATACCGTGACCACGCTGGATGGTGCACGCGGGGCGCTGGCCGCGATCGACTACGATGCCGTGGTGCTCGATCGCCGTCTGCCTGATGGCGATGGCCTAACGCTGCTGCAACAGTGGCGTCGTGCGTGCGTTGCCACGCCGGTGCTGATGCTGACGGCGAAAGATGCCGTGGCCAGCCGTGTCGAAGGGCTGCAGGGCGGGGCCGACGACTATCTGATCAAACCGTTCGATCTGGATGAGTTGACGGCGCGCCTGCAGGCGCTGTTGCGCCGAACCGCCGGGCAGGTCGACCGTTCCCTTCGCCACGGGCGCCTGGCGCTGGATCCCGTCGCTCGCAGCGTGACGCTGGATGGCGCTCCGGTGGCGCTGGTACGCCGCGAGCTGATGCTGCTGGAGGCGCTCATTCGCGCGCGCGGGCGAATTTTGAGCGCCGACCAGTTGAAGGATCGCCTCTACGGCATCGATGACGAGATCGAGAGCAATGCCCTCAACGTGCATATCTACCAGTTGCGTCGCAAGCTGGGGCGCGATGCCATCGAGACGGTTCGGGGCATCGGCTACCGTCTCGGTGCGCTTCCCATCGACCGGCCACGTCATGGCGACACGCCCTCATGAGCCTGCGGCTGCGTCTCGTCGCCACGCTCGGGATCACGCTGATGCTGCTGTGGGGGCTTACGGCAGCGTGGTCGATGCGAGATCTCTCGACCCAGCTCGAGCGTTCGCTGGATCAGCGTCTGGCACAATCGGCGCGAATGGTGTCCGGCCTGCTCGATCGCGTGCCGGCGGCGGCTTGGGGTGGGGAAGTGGGCGAGACGTCGACCATCCCCGCGCTCGAGGGCATCGCCTGCCGCGTGTCGTCGCTGCGTGGGCAGGTGGTGGCGGGCACGCACCCGGAAATGAACGATGTTCTCGCGGTCGATAACGAAGGCTACAGCTATCGCGAGCACAGCGGTCAGCGTTGGCGCGTCTATACCCTGGTCGACGACGATAAACGCATTACCGTGGCGGATCGTCTGCGGGAGCGGGAGTCGCTGCTGGCCCAGGTGCGCCGTGCGGCGTTCTATCCATTCCTGCTTGCTTCGATCGGTAGCCTGATCGCGCTGTGGTGGGGCGTGACGCGGGGGCTGTCGCCGCTTTCGAGGTTACAGCGGCGTCTGATGTCACGTGATCACGACGATCTCTCGGCACTGCCGATCCGGGGTTTGCCGGGGGAAATTCGCCCACTGATCGAGGGGTTCAATACCCTGCTCGCGCGCACCCGGCGCATGCTGGAGCTGGAGCAGCGCTTTACCGACGATGCCGCGCATGAACTGCGCACGCCGCTGACCGCGATTCGTACTCATCTGCAGATCGCACGACGCGTCGATGGCGATCCACGCCGGGAGGCGATGCAGCAGGCCGAGGCAGGGGTGGGGCGGCTGACGAAGACGCTCGACCAGTTGCTGTTGCTGGCACGCATGGAGAGCGAGGAGGCCACGCGGGGGAGTGTCGCCCCCGCGCTGCTGGGCGAGACCCTGGAGGCCGCGATGGTGGAAACCGGCAGTCGTGATCGCTGCCACTGGCACGAGTCGGTCGATCGGCTCCACGTTGGGTTATCCGGGGAATTGCTGGTGATTGCACTCCGCAATCTGCTCGAGAACGCCATGCGTCACGGTTCGCCCGACACCCCGATCGGGATCGAGACGCACGCGACGAATGGCATGGCCGTGATCGACATCGTCAACCAGGGCGAGACCATCCCGCCCGAGCAGATCGCCCGCCTGACGAAGCGCTTTCATCGCGGCAATCATCCGCGGGGCTGCGGTCTGGGGCTCTCCATCGTCGAGGCGATCGCCACACGGGCCGGCGGGAGCGTGCGGCTCGCCTCCGGCGATGGTATCGGACTGCGGGTCACGCTCTCGCTGCCCCTGGCCTGATTCGCCAGGGGCAGCGAGAGCGCCGGGTTTGGCTGCGGCGTGCAAGAGCGGGACGCTGGCCGTCAGCGTGCGAAGCGCTCAAGACTGCGATCGAGCGTGGCACGGGAAAGCTCACCGAAGTGGGTATCGACGAGTTGACCGTCGGTGTCGTAGTAGAGCGTGGTCGGCATGGCCATGGCGCCCACTGCCTGGCCAAAATCCATATTCGGATCGCGATAGAGGTGATCGAGCGAGAGGGACTCCCGTTGCAGAAACGTCTCGACGGCGTCGATGCTCTCGCCCTGATTGACGAACACGAACGACACGTCGTCCCGCGCCTGCTGGGCCTGTGCCAGCATCGGCATCTCGCGACGACAGGGTGGGCACCAGCTTGCCCAGAGATTGACCACCATGGGCCGATCGGATGCTTGCAACACGGTGGTCAGGGTCACCTGTGACCCATCGAGAGCCGTCAGCGGGATCGAGGGCAGGCCCGCGCCGCGAGGCGCCGTCAGCGTCAGCGTGCCGGCCGTCACCGACCACGCCAATGCACCCGAGAGAACCGCTGCGCCCAAGGGGCGACGCGCAGTCGGCTGCCGCCAGAAACGCCAGGCCAGATAGACGAAAGCGACAGCCAGCCCCGCCAGCGGCTCGAACCCGCGATCCCGGATGTCGAGCCAGGACCAGAATGTGTCGTAGCTCTGCCAGTAGCGGGCCACGAAAACGACACGTGCGCCGATCACGCCGATCAACAGCGCATTGAATAGAAGATCGCCGACGCTGACCTGTCGACGGCGGCCCATCCAGGCACCTACGATCAGGGCGACGATCATGGCCAGGACCAGCAGAAGCTGACCCAGGCTTACGCCCAGGGGCCCTAGCGCGATACTGCGATCGAGCGGATTCACGATGAGCTCTCCTCGGATTCGATGGCGCTCCGTCTGGCCTGTGCATAGCGGTCGAGAAAGGCCTCGGCATCCAGTTCGCCGATGATGCGAGCGCCGCGCTGCTCCTGACCGCCGGGGCCGAACCACATCAGGGTCGGCGGACCGACGATACCGAAGCGCTGCATGATGGCCTGGTCTTCGGTGTCATAATCCGTGACGTCGATACTCAGCCGCTGCACGCCCTGGATCGCATTCTTGACGCTCGGGTCGCTGAACACTTCCCGTTCGATGACCTCGCAGGAGATACACCAGTCCGCGGTGAATTCGACCAGCGTCATCTGGCCGCTGTTGGCGGTTGCCTGGACACGGCGTTCGAGCGTAGCCAGATCCTTCACATCGTCGAACGCGATAGGCTCGGACCCGCGGGTATCTTCGGAGGTCGCTTCCGCACCGCTCGGGACGTAGACTGACAGTGGCCGCCACGGATCGTGGGCGCCACCGGCGGCACCGATCAGGATCAGCGCGCTCCACAGGCCGATGATGGCAGCACCGGCTGTCGCAACCGGGGGGGAAACGCCTCCTGACCTATTGATATTCGAATCATTTCCTCTTGGATCGATGCCACGCGTCATGGCGACGAGAGAGATCGCCGCGCCTAGGCCCAGCGCGCCCCACAAGCCAAGAACGATGGCATCCGCGAGAATTCGGGCGATGAACCAGATCGCCATGCCCAGTAGTACGAAGCCGAACAGGGTCTTGACGCGCGTCATCCAGGCACCGGGCTTGGGCAGCAACTGGCTGCCGACCGAGCCGATCAGAACCAGCGGGGCGCCCATGCCCAGGCCCAGCGCGAGCAGCGCCGCGCCGCCAAGCCACGGATTGCCGGTTTCGGCGATGAAGAGCAGGGCGCCAGCGAGCGGGGCGGTCATGCAGGGGCCGACCAGCAGGGCGGAGAGCACCCCCATGACGGCGACGCCCTTGAAACGCCCACCGCGCTGTTTCGACAGTCCCGCATCCAGGCGTTGACGCAGCGCTCGTGGCAGTTCGAGCTCGAAGACACCGAACATGGCGAGCGCCAGCACCACGAACAGCACCGAGAAGATGCCGATGAACCAGGCATTCTGAAACAGCATCTGTAGATTGGCGCCGGCCATGGCCGCGGCAACCCCCAGTATCGCGTAGGTCGCGGCCATGGGCAGGGCATAGGCGAGCGAGAGCACGAAGCCGGCGGCGCGCCGATTCTCCCCGTCGCGACGTTGGCCGACGATCAGGCTGGAGAGAATGGGAATCATCGGCAGTACGCAAGGCGTGAAGGTCAACAGCAGACCCAGGCCGAAGAAAACCGTCAGCGTCCAGACCCAGTTGCCACCGGCGAGCTGCGCTGCTAGCTGCTGATCTTCCGCCATCTCCGCCGCTGCTTGGGGCTGAGGCTGGGAGGTGGGACTTGGCACGACAGAGGATGGCGTCGTGGATGACGTATTCGGCACATCGGCCGAGATATCCGTTTTCCGCGCGTCCGTGGTGTCGCTCCCCGAGGCACCGGCGACGGACTCCAGCTCGAAAGTCCGCTGCTGGGGGGGATAGCAGAGACCGGCATCGGCGCAACCTTGCCAATGAAGGGTGAGGGTATCGGCTTCCCCGGGCTGCGTAGTCATGCTCAACGCATGACGGTAGATCTCGGAACGACCAAAGTACTCGTCCTCGATTGTCTCCCCATCGGGGATCTCGAGCGGCAGTGCGCGCTCGCCGACCTGTGCGGAGAAGCTGTGGCGATAAAGATAGTAACCGGGCTCGATCTGCCAGTCGATTTCTACCGCGTCGCCGTCTTGTACCAGCGTCGGTTTGAAGGCCTGATCCGGTGGCAGGAAGTCGCCCTGTTGTCCGAACGGATCCTGTGCCACGGCCAGCGTGGCAACACCGAGCAATGCCAGCATCATGATCCACCGGACTAGCCTTGATTGCATCAACTCCTCCTTCGCTCCTGGTTAGACGCCGACAGATTGACCCATGAGGATGAGCTGAAAATGAACCCATGCCATCGCGACTTGCAGCACATATTCATTTATTGAATATCGTTATTATTTTTAGAAATCTCGACAGGGGCAAAATGGACAAGCGCCCCTCATTGCGGTAGCTCGACTCCATGGGCTGGTTCGCGGCAAACTCGGAGCGCCGAGTTGGCGACCCCAGGTTCGCCGCACACACTCTCTGATTCCTGACTGGCTGCGATCTCGCTTGCCGGCAGTGGCCGTCCATCGCCTTCGGTGCTAAGGTCTGGCGGTGGGAGATGGCATTCCTCCCGAGCGGCTTTCCCGTTCGCTCGAACCACCGTCTATCGGTTAATGATGCCTGCGAGGCGCTTCGGTCGAGGCGTGTCAGCAGGTGTCCGTGTTTCCTTCCTTGCTGGCTCGTCTCCTCGAGCGAATCATTTCACGAAATGGATCTATCGAGGACGTCAGGTATGTGGTTGTCCGTATTGTCGATTGGGGCCGGTGCCGCGATCGGTGCGAACCTGCGATGGCTGTTGGGTATCTGGCTCAATGCTCTGTTTCCGGCGATTCCGCCTGGCACGCTGGTGGCGAACCTGCTGGGGGCCTGGCTGATCGGTATCGGTCTCGCGCTTTTCGCGCAACTGCCCTCCTTGTCGCCGGAAGTCCGGCTATTCGTGATCACCGGCTTCCTGGGCGCGTTGACCACGTTCTCCACCTTCTCCGCCGAGATGTTCGGCAACATCCAGGCGGAACGTTACGGCATGGCGCTTCTGGGAATCGGCATTCATGTGCTGGGCTCGCTCGCCATGACCGGACTGGGCTTTTTGACCTACGGCGTCATCCAGAACCTGCTGGGAGGATCGCAACAATGAATCGTCTGAAAAGCGGTTACGAGGTGATATTCATCGTGCCCGAATCACGTCGGCACGGCGGCAAGCGAGTCTACGACTGGGTCGTCGAGACGGCGAAGAGCCTGGACATCGGCCGGATGACCAAGCGCAGCGATGTCGAGGGAGCCGGGGAGGATGGCAAGCTGCATTCCGCTCATTTCTTCGATCTGGCGGATCAGCCCATCGAGCTGATGTACGCGATGGACGAAGAGAAGGCGGAATGCTTCGTTGCCGCCGTCGAGGAAACTGGTGCCCCGGTTTTCTGTATCTGCCGGCCCGTCTACTTTGGTCAGTTGAACGCAAAGAACGGCTGAGTTTGGTGCAACGGGTGGCTCCCGAGGGGGGTACTTTCGTTTGGTCTCTGTCTGATGACACTATTGTCATGCTTTAATGTGTCCTCTATTCTGGACATATGGAAACTAACAGTGTCATCGCCAGTTTTGCTGCCCTGTCTCAGGAGACGCGGCTCGAGGCCTACCGGCTGCTCGTGCGTCATGAACCCGAGGGCTTGCCCGCCGGCGAGATTGCCCGTCAGCTTGGCGTGCCGCATAACACGATGTCGGCGCACCTTTCGGTGCTGGCACGGGCGGGGTGGGTCGTCTCCCAGCGTCAGAGTCGGTCGATCATCTATCGCGCCGACCTCTCGCACATGAAAGAGACGATCCGGTTCCTGGTGCGAGACTGCTGCGCGGGGCATCCGGAGGTCTGCGAGCCGTTTCTGTCTGTGCTGGGTGACTGTTCCGCTGAAGACGAACGGAACGCCGATGACATACAGAGCGCCCAAGACAAGCAGAATATCGAAGACAAGCATAACGCCAAAGACAAACAGTGAGAGTGCCATGAACCCGACGATTTACCACAACCCTGCCTGCGGTACCTCGCGCAATACGCTGGCGATGATCGAGGCTTCCGGCGAGACGCCGGAGATAATCGAATACCTGCAGACGCCGCCCACTCGCGAGCGCCTGGTCGAACTGATCTCGATGATGAGTATCACTCCGCGAGAGCTTCTGCGTCGCAAGGGAACGCCGTTCGAGGAACTCGGCCTCGACGATCCGGCCCTGAGCGATGACCAGTTGATCGACGCCATGATGGTGCATCCGATCCTGATCAATCGTCCGATCGTGGTCACCGACAAGGGCGCCCGGCTATGCCGACCTTCGGAGCGCGTGCTGGCGCTGCTGGCCAACCCGGTCGCGACGTTTACCAAGGAAGACGGCGAGGTCGTACGTGCCGATGGGGCGGGGCATGCGTGACAAGAGTCTGTGGGATAGGGCTGTGAACGACTCCGCCAACCTCGACGATCTGCCCAATATCGACCCGGAGAAGCTGCACTCGATCGATATCGAGGCGCTGGTCGGCGCCGACGCGCCACGCCATCCGCCGAAGATTTTGGTGCTCTACGGTTCGCTGCGCGAGCGCTCCTTCTCGCGGCTGGCCTCCGAAGAGGCGGGCCGACTGCTGCGCTGGTACGGCTGCGAAGTGCGAACCTTCAATCCCTCTGGCCTGCCACTGCCGGACGATGCCGAGGCGGAACATCCCAAGGTGCAGGAGCTGCGCGAACTCGCCGAGTGGTCCGACGGCATGCTGTGGGTCAGCCCGGAGCGCCACGGCGCCATGACCGGGGTCATGAAGGCCCAGGTCGACTGGATTCCGCTGTCGCTGGGCGGCGTTCGCCCCACTCAGGGCAAGACGCTGGCAGTGATGGAGGTCTCCGGCGGTAGCCAGAGCTTCAACGCCGTCAATCAGTTGCGGATCCTGGGGCGCTGGATGCGGATGATCACCATCCCCAACCAGTCTTCCGTGCCCAAGGCGTTCAACGAGTTCGACGACGCCGGACGCATGAAGCCGTCGCCGCTCTATATGCGCATTGTCGATGTCTGCGAGGAACTCGTGAAGTTCACCTGGCTGACGCGGGGAAGCTCGGCCTATCTCACCGATCGTTATTCCGAGCGGGTCGAGAGTGCCGAAGCGCTCTCGCGTCGCGTCAATCAAAGCACTCACTGAACGCAGGGGAATTCGATGCTGGCACTGGCTATTTTCGTCGTCACCCTGATTCTGGTGATCTGGCAGCCCAAGGGTTTGGGGATTGGCTGGAGCGCCCTCGGTGGGGCGCTGGTGGCATTGCTGGCAGGCGTCGTGCAGTTGTCCGATGTCGGTGTGGTATGGGATATCGTCTGGGACGCGACGTTCACCTTCGTGGCGCTGATCGTCATCTCTCTGATTCTGGACGAGGCCGGATTCTTTGCCTGGGCGGCGCTGCATGTCGCCCGCTGGGGCAATGGCAGGGGGCATCTGCTGTTTCCGTTGGTGGTGGTGCTGGGCGCGGTGATCGCGGCGTTTTTCGCCAACGATGGTGCGGCGCTACTGCTGACCCCGATCGTGATCGCGATCCTGCTGCGACTGAACTTCTCGCCGCCGGCAGCGCTGGCGTTCATCATCGCCACCGGCTTCGTCGCCGACACCACCAGCCTGCCGCTGATCATCTCCAATCTGGTCAATATCGTCAGTGCCAACTACTTCGATATTGGCTTCGACCGCTATGCTGCGGTCATGGTCCCGGTCAACCTGGTCTCGCTGGCGGCGACGCTGGGCGTGCTCTGGATCGCCTTCGGCCGGCGGATTCCCAGGCATTATTCGGTCGAAGAGCTCGATGCCCCGCGTTCGGCGATCAAGGATCTGCTGATCTTCCGTGCCGCATTTCCGCTGCTGGGGGTGTTGCTCGTCGCCTATTTCGTCACCGCGCCGCTGGGCATTCCCATCGCCTTCGTGACCGGCGCGGCGGCGATCCTGCTGATGGCGATCGCCGGTCGCTGGTGGCAGGGCGGCAAGGGCGCCGCCGTTTCGGTGACCGCGGCGTTGAAGGGTGCACCGTGGCAGATCGTGCTGTTCTCCATCGGCATGTATCTGGTGGTCTACGGCCTGGGCAACGCGGGCCTGACCGACTACGGCGCCCGGGCGTTGCAGTGGCTGGCCGGGCAGGGTGACTTCGTCGCCACCATCGGTACCGGGTTCCTCTCCGCCATCGTCGCCTCGGTGATGAACAACATGCCGTCGACGCTGGTGGGGGCGCTGGCCATTGACCGGGCCCAGGTGCCAGCGGTGACCCAGGAACTGATGGTCTACGCCAACGTGATCGGCAACGATCTGGGGCCGAAGTTCACCCCCATCGGCAGCCTGGCGACGCTTCTGTGGCTGCACGTACTGGCCGGCAAGGGTTACAGGATCGGCTGGGGGCAGTACATGAAGATCGGCCTTCTGATCACCCCGCCGGTACTGCTGGCGACGCTCGTCGCGCTGGCGTTGTGGCTGCCTGTCATTTCCACACCGTAAGGTGTGCGGTGACAAAGGTCGCCGCAAACAAGGAGTGTCGACATGACCGGGACCCGGCATCCCCACTCCCGCCGTGGGGAGATATTTCGGACGTTTCTGCTTCTCGGCCTGACCTCCTTCGGCGGCCCCATCGCGCACCTGGGGTATTTCCGCGAGGCTTTCGTGGTGCGTCGGGGGTGGCTTTCCGAGTCGGATTTCGCCGACCTCGTCGCGCTGTGCCAGTTCCTGCCCGGTCCCGCCAGCAGCCAGGTCGGCTTCGCCATCGGCCTGCGACGGGGCGGCCTACCCGGCGCGCTCGCTGCCTGGTGTGCGTTCACGTTGCCCTCGGCCATCGCGCTGGCGCTGTTCGCCTCCGGCGCGTCGGCGCTGGGGGGCGATGTCGGCCAGTCCCTGATTCATGGTCTCAAGCTGGTGGCCGTCGCCGTGGTCGCCAATGCGGTCTGGGGGATGGCCGGAAAACTGTGTCCCGACCGGACTCGGGCCGGGATCGCCCTGGTGGCCGTGTTCATGGCCGTCTTCATCGGCGGCACGGCAGGCCAGTTGGGCGCCATCGCGGCGGGAGCCGGCCTCGGCGTCTGGTGGTGTCGGCCGGCGACGGCGATGACCCGGCCCGATCGCCGCGAGCTCTCCGGGCGCGCTAGCTTCTTCGCGCTTGCGCTGTTCTTCCTTCTCCTGCTGCTGCTTCCGCTGGCGGCGACAGGGGGAGGCGAGGTCGTCGCGGTCATGGATGCGTTCTATCGAGCCGGAGCGCTCGTCTTCGGTGGCGGCCATGTCGTGCTGCCGCTGCTGCAGGCCGAGGTGGTCGATCCCGGTTGGATATCGGAGAGCACGTTCCTGACCGGTTACGGGGCAGCGCAGGCCGTGCCGGGTCCGCTATTTACCTTCTCCGCCTATCTGGGGGTGGCGATGGCGCCCGGCGTCCATGGCGGGATACTGGCGGCAGTGGCGACGGTCATGATTTTTTTGCCGGGCATGCTATTGCTGGTGGGCGTCCTTCCGCATTGGGACCGATTGCGCGCCTCGTCGACCGCGCAGACGCTGATCCAGGGAACGAATGCGGCGGTGGTCGGCATTCTGGGGGCCGCGCTGTACGCCCCAATCTGGCAAGGCGCCATTGTCGAGCCGGCCGATTTCGCGCTGGCCCTGGCCGGCTTCCTGCTGCTGACGGTATGGCGCTGGCCGGCGTGGCTGGTCGTGATCGCGCTTCCCTTGGCCAGTGTCCTGACAGGTTGACGGGGCGAGGGACGAGCCATCGGTTGATGTCGAGCGACCGAGCATGGCGATGTTACATAACGAAACATATCTTCCGTTCTTCTTTAACCTGTATGAACTTCATTGATGGCGTGAAGGCGTACGCTAATCTTGCAGCGTCAGGAAGACGCAGTGCCAAGGAAGGAGTCGCGGGAAGCGATGTTCACAAGGACGCATGGCAGGATGCCATGGCGGGTAGGCAAGGAACCGCCACGATCTAACCCCGACCCCTGCGGCCGGGGTTTTTTTGTGGGCATCACCTGGGGCGGTCGCGAAATGAAGGCGCATCTGCACGAGGAGATCGATATGAGCGAGCGGGTTCAGCGGCGAAGCGGTACGACGATGCTGGCCGCCATCCTGTTGGGTATCGGCACCATGGCGGCGCTCGACGAGATCGTCTTTCATCAGGTACTGGCTTGGCATCATTTCGTCGAAACCGACAACTCGGCGCTGGCGTCGGACGGGCTCCTGCATACGCTGGAGCTGGTAGTGCTGATTATCGGCGCTACGCTGATGTTGCGTCTCCACGAGACCGGGCGGCACGCGGCTGGATTTCGAGGCGCGGGGTTCCTGCTGGGGATGGGCGGCTTTCAGCTCTTCGATGGCATCGTCGACCACAAGATACTGGGGCTGTATCAGGTCCGCTACGTGGATAATCTGTTGATGTATGACCTTGCCTGGAACGCCACCGGCGAGTTGCCCGAACCCGTGCTGGTCTATCTGCTGGCGTGCCAATGGGGGCGGTCGCGCTATCGTGAGACGGCATCGATCGCACCCCGGGAGTCAATGGCACCACGATAGGCGCACTAGCTGCCGCCTTCGTGACGCCGCTGCTCTCTCCTCAAATGTCCTTATCCACAGGCAGTTGGACGTTGCCTCCCGACCAGACCCATTGGGTGATTCCCGGTATATCGTCGAAGTGCTCGCGAATATAGGAATGGTGTTTCTGCAGTAACGCCTGCAGATCCCCGACGAGCCCGGCGGCACCCTCCCACTGTTCCGGCAGATAGCGCAGGGCATCGAGCGCCAGATGCATGCGGCTCATCTGGTTGAGTACCGTCATGTCGAACGGCGTCGTGGTGGTGCCTTCCTCCTGATAGCCGCGGACGTGAAAGCGCTCGGTCTCGGGACGATTGTGAATCAGCTGATGGACCACGCCGCGAAAGCCATGGAAGGCGAAGACCACCGGCCGGTCGGCCGTGAACAGCTCGACGAAACGATCCTGGTCGATGCCGTGGGGATGGTCGAGGCGCAGCGTCATGAGATCGACCACGTTGACCACGCGCACGGCCAGCTCCGGCAGGTAGGTACGCAGGATGTCCACCGCCGCCAGGGTCTCCTGAGTGGCGATATCACCGGCACAGGCCATCACGATATCCGGATCGTCTTCGCCGTCGTTGCCGGCCCACTCCCAGATGCCG
Organism: Salinicola corii; assembly: GCF_008298015.1. Classification (GTDB taxonomy): domain Bacteria; phylum Pseudomonadota; class Gammaproteobacteria; order Pseudomonadales; family Halomonadaceae; genus Salinicola; species Salinicola corii. Next base: position 47,528 of record NZ_VTPX01000002.1, read on the forward strand.
AGACCTTGGCGACAGTGCTCCGCGGCCTCGTCCATGGTCAGGTACTGCAGCTGGGGATGCTTGTCGATCACGATGGCGTTGAGGTGGTCGACACTGTCGAAACAGTGACGGGCGGTGGCCAGTAGCGTGTTGGCATCCGGCGGCAGGTAGATCCTGACCACCTGCGGCTGTTTGCTCAGCAGCGTGTCGATGAACCCCGGCCCCTGGTGGCTGAAGCCGTTGTGGTCGTTGCGCCAGCAGGTCGAGGTCAGCAGATAGTTCATCGACGGGACCGAGGCGCGCCACGGTACGTCGCGGGCGCGCTCCAGCCACTTGGCGTGCTGGATCGCCATGGAGTCGATGATCGAGGTGAACGCTTCGTAGCTGGCGAACAGGCCGTGACGGCCGGTCAGGACATAGCCTTCGAGCCAGCCGTTGCAGTTGTGCTCGCTCAATACCTCGAGCATGCGGCCGCCCATGGAGAGCTTCTCGTCGTTGTCGTCGAATGGCCCCATGAAGCAGCGATCGGTGGCTTCCAGCACGGCGTCGAGCCGGTTGGACTTGATCTCGTCGGGGCAGAACAGCCGGAAGTTGTGCGGATTGTCGATGTAGATATCGCGCATGAATCGGCCCAGGCGCTCGGTGGAGCCATGAAGCTCGCGACCCCGCTGCGCCTCGGCGAGCTCGACGGCGTAGTTCGCGAGTGGCCGGTAAGCCAGCGCCTGGCGCAGCCTGCCGCCGTTGGCGTGCGGGTTGGAGCCCATGCGCCGCTCGCCGGCAGGGCAGAGTGCGGTGATGATCTTTCTGGGCCTGCCCTGTGGGTCGAAGAGCTCTTCCGGGCGGTAGGAGTGCATCCACCGTTGCAGCTGCTGCAGGCGCTCGGGATGCTCCTTCAGCCCGCTCATGGGCACCTGGTGGGCACGGAAGGTGCCTTCCACCGGCAACTCGCCCACGGAGACCGGCCCGGTCCAGCCCTTGGGGGTGCGCAGTACGATCATCGGCCAAACCGGACGGCGATCGATGCCTTCGTGGCGTGCTCGTTGCTGAATCTCGTGAATCTGATCGAGCCCCTTGGAAAGCGCCGCCGCGAAGTCGCGATGGACGCTATCCGGCTCGTTGCCCTCGACGAAGATCGGCGCGTAGCCGTGGCCGCGAAAGTAGTGGTCGAGCTCGTCGTCGCTCTTGCGCGCCAGCACCGTCGCCGAGCCGATCTTGTAGCCGTTGAGGTGGAGGATCGGCAACACCGCGCCGTCCCGGGTCGGGTTGAGATAGTTGACGCCCTTCCAGGAGCCCTCCAGCGGGCCGGTTTCCGCCTCGCCGTCGCCCACCACGGCGGCCGCGATCAGCCCGGGGTTGTCGAATACGGCGCCGAAGGCGTGGGTCAACACGTAACCCAGCTCGCCGCCTTCGTGGATCGAGCCTGGCGTCGGCACGCTGACGTGGCTGGGCACGCCGCCGGGCGTGGAGAACTGGCGGAACAGTCGCCGCATGCCCTCGGCATCGCGTGGCACGTGCTCGAAATGTTCGCTGTAGCTGTTTTCCAGCCACAGATTGGCCAGCAGCGCCGGGCCGCCGTGGCCGGGGCCGGCGAGATAGATCACGTCGAGATCGCGACGCTGGATCTGGGCGTTGAGATGGGCATAGATCAGGTTGAGCCCCGGCACCGTACCCCAATGCCCGAGCAGGCGTGGCTTGATGTGGTCGAGCGTCAGCGGTTTCTCGAGCAGAGGGTTGTCGGTGAGGTAGATCTGGCCGACGGCGAGATAATTGGCGGCACGCCACCAGTGATCGACCCGCTTCAGCAGCTCCTCGTCCTTGTCGATCGGAAGTCGGCGGATCGTCGTGGATTGGCTCATGGAGGAAGTCATGCGAGTTCTCCTGGGGTAACGGTGGCTGGAACGGCGCCTGGGGCTACGCATGCGCCGACTGCTCCCGATGGAGTCGCCAGGTGTGGCGGGCGATCGGCGCCTCCTCGTCGGTGGGAATGACATGAACGGCGATGGCGCTGTTCCGGGACGAAATGCGCCCAGGTTCGGTAGCCCGGTTGGCGGATTCGTCCAACGCGACCGGCCATAGCGGTGCCAGCCGATCGACGACGGCCGCGCGGATCGGAGCGGCATGCTCGCCAATCCCGGCGGTGAAGACGATGCCGTCGATACCGCCCAGGCTGACCGCCATGCGTGCCATCTCCTGGGCAACGCGGTGGACGAAGAATTCGATCGCCAGATGCGCGCGGGGGGAATCGCTCTCCAGCAGCGTCTGCATGTCGCTGTCGATGCCGGACACCCCGAGCAGCCCAGACTGCTGGTAGAGCAACGGCTGGAGTGTCTCGGGGGTAAACCCGAGTTCCTGTTCGAGATGAAGCATCAGTCCTGGATCGATATTCCCTGGGCGCGTGCCCATCGGCAGGCCCTCGAGCGGGGTGAAACCCATGGTGGTGTCGACGCTCCTGCCGGCCTGCAAGGCACACAGGCTGGCCCCATTGCCAAGGTGCGCAACGATGGTGCGACCCTTCGCCAACCGTTCATCGACATCGTCCAGGCGTCCGGCGATGTATTCGTAGGAGAGACCGTGAAAGCCGAAGCGACGAAGGCCCTGCTCGAAGAAGCGGTAGGGCAGGCCGGTCAGCTGGGCCACGATCGGCATCTCGAGGTGGAAACTGGTATCGAAACAGGCGACCTGCAGCGTCCTGGGCGCGAACCGGCTGACGGCGTCGATCCCCTCCAGATGGTGGGGCTGGTGCAGCGGTGCCATCGGGCTCAGCGCCGCGATATCTTCACGCGTTGCGGCGTCGATGATCGTCGGGCGGGGGAAGCGGCTGCCGCCGTGGACGATACGGTGGCCGACCGCCGCCAGTTTCAGCTCGCCGAACTGTTGCGCGAGGGCTTCGTGCAACCGGGCGAAGGCGCTGTCGTGATCCGCGAGGGCGTGGTTGGCCGGCGTCTCGTCGAGAAAATCCGTTCCATCGGCCAGCCTGCCGGACAGATGCGGCGAATCGCCGATCTCTTCGGCCTGAACCCTGGCCACGAATTCGGGCGGCGCCGTCCCGTCGAGATGGTACAGCGATAGCTTGATGCTGGAGGAGCCGGCGTTGAGGGCAATGATGCAAGGACGCGCTGCTGCCATGAGGGCATCTCCTTCCGTCACGACGGTTGAACTGCCATCGCGACGAACCGACGGCGAGACTGCGATAGGGGCGAATGAGTATCAGCGTGGTCGACCCGAGCCCACCCTTCAAATCAAGAAGGCGCCCAGCCTCGATCTCGGCGCTCTTCTCGGGAGGCGGCACGGCAGTGCCGGGTCCCGCATGGTGCCTCCTGACGCCCGTCACTCTCATAGGTAACTTTCACGGGAACCGGGGAATGCGTATCGGAGCCGCGTGATGAGCGATGTCGGACTCCCGTAAGTTAGCGGGTTCAAAGGGCGAGGTGACTGATCCAGATTAAAGGAACGAGTGGATACGGGGTCGAAGCTAAAGCGTATCGCCGACTGACCTGGGTTAATGCTCTGGCGCGTAAAGCGGCGTTGACTAGGCTGAAAGCTATCGATTTGCAGGATCATCGCGGAGTCAACGGATGGCTGATCTCGAGACCTATCGCAACAAGCGTGACTTCTCGCGCTCGCCGGAGCCCCGCGGCAAACGCGGCAAGCAGCGTTCGCGGTTGAGTTTCGTGATTCACAAGCATGACGCCAGCCAACTGCACTATGACCTGCGGTTGGAAGAAGACGGCGTGTTGCGCAGCTGGGCGCTGCCGAAGGGGCCCGGTCTCGATCCCGGCGAGAAGCACCTGGCGGTTCAGGTCGAGGATCACCCGCTCGACTACGGCGATTTCGAGGGGGTGATCCCTGACGGCTACGGTGCCGGCACGGTGATGCTCTGGGATCGTGGCGAATGGCGGGTGACCGGCAAGCACGACGACGGCCAGATCGATTTCGAGCTCGACGGCGCCAAGCTCAAGGGGGCCTGGACGCTCAAGCGAATGAGTGGCCGAGGAAGCGGCGGAAAGCGGCAGGACGGCAAACAGTGGCTGATGATCAAACGCCATGACGCCACCGATTCCCACGTGCCCGACAGCCTGGACGACATCAGCGTGGCTTCGAACCGGCGCATGACGGAGATCGCCGAAGGGAAGTCCCCATCCTCTCCATTGACAGGCTCTTCATCAACGGCAGGTTCGTCACCAGCAGCCTCGTCATCAACCACCTCGGCATCGAAGTCCTCGTCGAAGAACGCCTCATCCCCTCGATCCTCATCGTCAAGAACCTCATCGAAAACCGAGAGCAAGCGCTCGACCGGTGGCCGCAAGGCCCGGACCATCAAGATCGATCCCGGTCAGCTCGAGGGCGCACGCAAGGCCAACCTACCGCCCCGTCCTGCGGCGCAGTTGGCCACGCTGGTCGAGGAAGCACCGGCCGATGACGACTGGTTCCACGAGATCAAGTTCGATGGCTACCGCATTCTGGCGCGACTCGACCGAGGCAAAGTGAGCCTGCTGACGCGCAACGGCCACGACTGGCGGGACCGGTTTCCGGAGATCGCCGAGGCGATCGAAGCGCTGCCGCTGGAGAAGGCGCTGTTCGATGGTGAGGTCGTCGCGCTGAGACGCGACGGCATCAGCGACTTCCGGCGCCTGCAGGGGGCACTGAGCGACGAGAAGACCGCCGGACTGGTGTATCAGATCTTCGATCTGCGTTATCTCGACGGCCTCGGGCTCGAGGGTATGGCGCTCGACAACGTCGCCCTGCGCGACCGCAAGGCGCTGTTGGCGCAGACCTGTGACGCGGTGAAGATCGGCAATGGTGGTCTGCTGCGCTATACCGATCATGTCGAAGGGCAGGGCGCGGCGTTCTACCAGCAGGCGAGTCGCCAGGGCCTGGAGGGCATCGTTTCCAAGCGTGCCGACTCCTTCTACCGGGGCCGTCGCAACCGGGACTGGCTGAAGGCCAAGACCGAGCGTCAGGCCGAGTTCGTGGTCGGCGGTTATACCGATCCGAAAGGGTCGCGCAGCGGCTTCGGATCGCTGTTGATCGGCGCCTACGACGACGACGGCAAGCTGCGCTACTGCGGCCGGGTCGGCGCTGGTTTCTCCAATGACCAACTCGCCGAGTGGCAGCGGGAACTGGCGCGCTCGCCGCGCAAGACCTCGCCTTTCGTCGAGCGCGATATTCCCGATCTGGCCGGTAGCCACTGGGTCACGCCCAAGCGCGTGATCGACGTCAATTTCAGCGAATGGACCAACGATGGCCGCCTGCGCCACCCGCGCTTTCGCGGCCTGCGCGAGGATCGCGATCCCCACGACATTCGGCTGAACCCGCAGCGAGTGACGGAGCCGTCCATGAGCGAGAAAGCGAGTGAACCTGCCCCCCAAAAGCGTTCGACCCGGAGGCGATCCGGTGGCGGCGACGTCGAGATCGAGGGCATTCGGCTGACGCACCCCGACCGGGTGCTGTTCGAGGACCAGGGCATCACCAAGCGGGCGCTGGCCGAATACTATGCCGAGCATGCCGGGTGGATCCTGCCCGGACTCGCCGAGCGGCCGTTGACGCTGCTGCGCTGCCCCAGCGGTGTCGGCGAGACGTGTTTCGTCCAGAAGCATCCCAGCGAGACCATGCCGGACAGCCTGCCGAGCGTGGCCATCGCCGAAAAATCCGGCAGACACGACTATCTCTACGCGCGCCGTGCCGCCGACCTGGTGGCGCTGGTCCAGATGGGCACCGTCGAATTTCACCTCTGGAACAGCCGCGTCGACGATCTCGAGCGCCCCGATCAACTGGTGTTCGATCTCGATCCGGCACCGGACTGCGAGTGGCAGGCGGTCATCGACGTCGCCGGCGAGCTGCGCCAGGCGCTGTCCGAGCTCGGACTCACCGCCTTCCTGCGCACCACCGGCGGCAAGGGCCTGCATCTGGTAGTCCCGCTCAAACCGCATGCCGATTGGGAGACCGCCAAGGGGTTTGCCGAAGCCGTATGTGAACGCTGCGCCGACCGTCATCCCGACCAGTTGACGCTCAACATGTCCAAGCAGGCTCGCCGCGGCAAGGTGTTCCTCGATTATCTGCGCAACGGTCGTGGCGCCACGGCGGTGGCTTCCTATTCGGTACGCGCCAAGCCCGGCGCGCCGGTGGCGACGCCGATTCGCTGGGAGGAGCTCGGGCCGAAACTGAGGGCCGATAATTACACGCTGGCCAATCTGCCGCGCCGGCTGGCTTCGCTCAAGCACGACCCGTGGGCAGGATTCGACGACGTCCGCGAGCGATTGACCCAGAGGCGCTGCCGGAATGGAGGTCTGAATGGCTGACGGGACCGAGGTCGGGAAGATCGTGTCGCGCAACGACTGGCACAAGGCGGACGTCGGCAAGCAGGACCGAGTTCTCTTCGACACTGACGAACTGGTGCCGACGCCTCCGCGGGATATCGAGGTGGTGCACTTTCTGCCTGAAGGCGCGATCGACCATCAGTGGTATCAGTACCTCTACTTTCTCGGGCCGGATGGCGATGGCGAGACGTCCGACGCCGCACTCGCCAACAGCGGGGGAGGGGACCGTTCACTGGGTGATGCGGCACAAGGCCCATGTCGGCGCGCCACGTGACCACGACGGCCGCAGCGGCATGAACAGGACGCAACTGATCGGGGCGCTACGACAAGGTGAATAGATCTGGCGATCGGCACCGGAATGGCTGGAATATTCACACCTCTTTGATCTGCCATCGGTGGCGACGTTGCCTGACCGACCCTTCCGACTGGGCAGAAAACCGCCGGGACAGGAAGGCGGCCAAGCAAGTACGAGCGAATGCAACATCAGGCGGCGGAGACAGCCGTGCGGTGTCGACCAGCGGCGATCAGGGCCTTCTCGAGATCCCGTATCTGGCACTTGTAGGCCGAGCAGTTCGCGCAAGTGACGTGAGCCCCTCCCTTCTGCTTGATGGGCAGACGAAACCGGTCATGGCCGCAGACGCTGCAGTCGAGGTTCAGGGTGACGGTCATCATGCCGAACGTCGCGTCGCCGGCTGTCGCTCCAGCCGGCCGACACTCTCCCTCGCCATCTGCAGAATCAGTCCGCGCGACAGGTTCAGCGCGTGAAGCGTGTAGCTGGGCGAGGCAAGATCGGCCTGATGGCCGTAGGTATCGATAAATTCACCGCACTCCTTACAGGTGATTTCATCCCAGTCCCGGGGGCTGTCTGCGGATACAGAGTGGGTATTGCCACAGCGGGTGCATGAAATGTGATGTTTCATGACCATCCCTCCTTGGTGGTTGCTGGCCGTCCTGGCCAGCGAGTTTAGGCAGTCCCTGCCTCGTGCGGTTCGACGATCCTTGTCGATTCTGGCCAGCGATCCCTGCTAGCGTTGAAACACTTTGGCATAGCCATTAACATTGTACAATATATATTTTTCGTGCAGTTTTTGTATCGATAAACAGCCCGATTCCATGGAAAGGGAGCTGTTTATCGGCAGCGTGTTTACGTCTTTATCGGTTTTTAATAAAGGTTTTTATCCTTTTTTATTATCGTTTTATATGGCTTTTGACTGCACTTGGCGATCAGGAAAGAGCCTCGTTCTCTAAATTTAATTAACTTTATTTGTACAGCGGCCAATGGAGCGTCTCACGACATGGCAGTGCCGGATCGGGGCCGCGCTCGGCGAGACGAAGGATTAGCAGATGAGGTTCGCCATCCAGTGTCAGCCATGCTTCGAAAGCGCTGTCGGCCAGCGGCTCGCCATCCAGCGTGGCGCCGGCGGGATTGTCTTCGGAGGCCCGCTCGACACGGATCATGCAGGCGCTGCCCTCGAGGTTGACGGTGGCCGAGAACCCCGGCCAGGCATCCGGGATGCAGGGGGCGACGATCAGCGTGCGCCCTTCGCGCCGGATTCCCAGGATGCCGGCCACGCCCGCCTGATACATCCATCCGGCGGAGCCGGTGTACCAGGTCCAGCCGCCGTGGCCGACGTGCGGCGGTTCGGAGTAGACGTCGGCGGCGATCACGTAGGGTTCGACCCGGTAGCGCGCCACGGCTTCTGGGGTCAAGGCATGGTTGATTGGGTTGAGCAGCGAGAATAGTGCGTGGGCCTTGTCCGCCTGCCCCAGCTTGGCGAAGGCCAGGATCGACCACATCGCGGCGTGGGTGTACTGTCCGCCATTCTCGCGTAGGCCGGGCGGATAGCCCTTGATGTAGCCGGGCTCCATCGCCGTCTGGTCGAACGCCGGCGTGAACAGCATTGCCAGACGATCGTCATGGCGAATCAGGTGGCGCTCCACCGATGCCATCGCCTGTGCCGCACGAGCGGGGTCCGCGCCTTCCGAAAGGACCGCCCAGGACTGGGCGATGGCGTCGATGCGGCAGGCGTCGTTGTCGCGGGTGCCCAGCCACTGGCCGTCGTCGAAGGTGGCGCGGCGATACCACTCGCCGTCCCAGGCGTGGTTTTCCAGCGCCTGGCGCAGCGTCTCGGCGCGCTCCCGCCAGCGTTCGGCTCGGGCGCGTGCTTCCGGCGCATCGCGCGCCTCGGCCAGCGGCGCGAACAGTTTCAGCGTGCGCAGCAGCAGCCACCCCAGCCACACACTCTCGCCGCGCCCGGCCTCGCCGATACGGTTGAAGCCATCGTTCCAGTCACCGGTGCCGATCAGCGGCAGACCGTGTTCGCCGAACTGCTCGAGCGCCTGATCCAGGGCGCGGGCGCAGTGCTCGAACAGGCAGGCCCGCTCGTCGGCCACCAGCGGCTGGGCGAAGTCATCGTGCGCCCCGGGGGCGAGTGGCGGGCCTTCCAGGAAGCCGACACCTTCGTCCAGCACGTCGGGATCGTCCGTGGTCCGAATGTAGCTGGCGGTCGCAAACGCGAGCCACACCCGGTCGTCGGAGATTCGAGTACGAACGCCCTGACCGGAGTGTGGAAGCCACCAGTGCTGGACGTCGCCTTCGACGAACTGGCGACCGGCCGCGCGAAGCAGGTGATGGCGGGCCAGCGCCGGCATGGCGAAGGTCATCGCCATGCCATCCTGCAACTGGTCGCGGAAGCCGTAGGCGCCGCTGGCCTGATAGAACGCCGAACGCGCGACGATGCGGCAGGCCAGCGTCTGATACAGCAGCCAGCCGTTGAGCATCACGTCCATCGCCGGGTCCGGCGTCGTCACCTGCAGCGTGCCATGCAGCGTCTGCCAGTAGGCTTCGACCTCGCCCAGCTTGGCATCGAGATCGGCGTGCCGGTAGCGCGTTATCAGCTCGCGGGCGGCCTCGTCGTCGTTGGCCTGGCCCATGAAAACCACGATTTCGACCGATTCGCCCGGCGCCAGTGTCAGCGAGCACTGCTGCACCGTGCATGGGTCGTAGCCCGCGCCGGTGCTGGCGGTCAGCGGGCGGAGGTCGGTCAACGCTTCCGGGGCGGCGAGCGACCCCTGACCCAGGAACTCGTGGCGATCCGCCGTCCAGCCCGTTTGGCGGCCATCCATGTCGGCGAATCCAACCCGCCCCGGGAATGCCTGGCTCCAGGGGTTGCGCATCAGCAGCGCGCCAGTGGCGGCATCGTGCCGGGATACCAGGTAAGGTGCCGTTTTGGCACGCGAAGTGCCCATCACCCACGCGGTGTAGGCGGTGACGATCAGTCTGCGAGAGGTCGCGGTGCGGTTTTCCAGCGTCAGCCGCGATATCTTGATCGGGTCGTTCAGTGGCACGTACTGCAACAGCACCATGGAGAGCTGCGGCGTGTCGTGCTCGAAGCGGCTGTAGCCAAAGCCGTGACGAGCGACATGTCGGGCCTGATGTCCGGGGCGCGTCCGGCACGGGCGGGCGGTGACGGTCGTCAGCGCGCCGCTGTCGGCGTCCTGGACGTAGATCACCTCGCCGGGCAGGTCGCTGACCGGATCGTTGGACCATGGGGTGAGCTGGTTCTCGCGGCTGTTGTCCGCCCAGGTATAGCCGCCGCCTTCCGCGGATACCTGGAAGCCGAATCCGGCATTGGCGATCACGTTGATCCAGGGTTGCGGCGTGGTATCGCCATTGTCGAGCACGCAGACATACTCGCGGCCTTCGTGATCGAAGCCGCCGGTGCCGTTGAAGAACGTCAGCTCCCCCAGTGGTGGGCGTGTCGAGGGCGCTGTCACCGGGCGGGGCAGGAACGCCGGCGCGTCGGCTCCTCCATTGGGTACGACGTGGTCGTGCTCGGGGGCGTCGGTCCGGGTGGCGAATCCGCCCGGTAGCTTGTCGGCTGGCCTTGCCAGCAGCGTGTCGAGCTGGGCGGTCAGGGCGCCCTTGCGTGCCGTCAGCACGACGCGGGCGACCGACAGCAGCAGTTCGTGACTGGCCAGACCCAGTTGGGTGGCACGCAAGGGGTAGACGGAGCCCAGCGGCGGATTGCCATCGACATGCGTGGGCGGGCGGTTGGAGCGAACCGCCGATTCGATCGCCTCCTGCAACTCCTGCAGATAGGAGTGGGCGCGCTCGTTGAGTACCACCAGGTCGACGCCGAGCCCCTTGGCGCGCCAGTATTCGTGGGCGCGCAGCAGCGTCTTCAGCCAGGCCACTTCCTCGAGATCGCCAAGCCGTAGCAGCACGATCGGCAGATCCCCGGAGATGCCCATCGGCCAGAGGTTGGATTGCATCGACAACCCGCGCTTCAGGGTCTCGGAAGCTGGCCGGAAACGGGGGTCGCTGTAAAGGATCGGCGCCGCCAGGCGCTGAAAATCGGCGGCTTCCTCCAGGTCGATATCGAGGTGGCGCAATTGCACCTGGGCCTGGGTCCAGGCAAGCGTGCGGGCGCGGTCGAAGGCGCTAGTGTCGTGATGCTTGTCGATCAGTGCCAGCAATGACTCGCGGCTGTCGGCGACCACGGTCCAGAAGTCGATGTGGGCGATGTGCCCCGGCGTGATATGCAGGACGTGCCGCAGCGAAAAGATGGGGTCCAGCACGACACCGGTCGTGTTCGACAGCGGCTGGCCGCCCAGCGCCAGGGCATGGCCGAGCCGGCGCCCCCGCCCCAGGAAGCGTGCGCGATCCGTCTCATATTGAAGCGCTTCGCCCTCACCCTTGAACACCGCGAAATGCGCCGCCCAGATCGGTGCTTCCTGGGCATCCCGACGACGACGGGTCGCGGTCAGCGCGCCGTATTCGGCGACGAATTCCGTTTCGACGAACATTTTGGCGAAGGCCGGGTGGGCGTCATCGGTGGACGGCTGGGTCAGCACGATCTCGGCGTAGGAGGTCACCTCGATCGTTGCGGCATGACGGCCGCCATTGGTCACCGAGACACGGCGGACTTCGCCGTCGTCCTCGCCGGATACCAGCACCTCCAGCGTGGTGGTGAGGTCGCCGTCGCGGCGCGTGAAATGAGCGTGATCCTCGGCGAAAACCACCTCTCGCCAATCGGCTGCCTTGGCCAGCGGATGCGCGCCGGCGGACCAGCAAACGTTGCTGTCTCGATCGCGCAGCAGGATGAAGCCGCCCCAGTCATCGCAGGTGGGGTCTTCACGCCAGCGGGTGATCGCCTGGCGCTGCCAGCGGCTATAGCCGGCGCCGGCCGCGGTCAGCATCACGCTGTAACGGCCATTGGATAGCAGATGGGTCAGTGGCGGCGCGGTGGGCTCGCCCTCGAGTCGACGTACGGCGGCCGCGGGCGCGATGGCGCTCGAGGGGGTCGCGTGATCGGCATCGTTGGGAGATGGCAGGGTCGCGACTTCCCGCGGTAGGCGTTCCTGCAGCAGCAACTCGCTGGCCTGGATCATCGGCTCTCTGTGGAAATGGCCACGCAGTCGCCCCTCCAGCAGGCTATTGGCGATGGCCGCGATGGTCATCCCCTGGTGGTGTGCCATGACGTTGCGCACGATGACGAAGGTTCGTTCGAGGGGCAGTCGCGTCGGCGTGAAGTCGATCGCTTCGAAGAACCCGAAGTGGCTTTCCGCCTTCATCGAGCGCAGGCGGGCGAAGTTCTCCAGCGCCGCGCGGGGAGCCACCATGGTCGCCAGCGCGGTGGCATAGGGGGCAATGACGAGGTTGTCGCCCAGCCCGCGCTTGAGGCCCAGTTCCGGTACGCCGAAGTTGGAATACTGATAGGTGAAGTCAATATCCCTGGCGTTGTAAGCGGATTCGGAAATGCCCCAGGGGATATCCTGGCGCTTGGCGTAGAAGCGCTGGCTGGCCACGACCAGTCGATTGGTCTGCTCGAGTAGGCTGCCCAGTGGCGCACGCATGACGAGAGAGGGCATCAGGTATTCGAACATCGATCCCGACCAGGAGATCAGCGCGACGCCATCCTTCAGCGGTGTCACCGCCCGCCCCAGACGGAACCAGTGGCGGGTGGGCAGGTCGCCCTTGGCGATCGCCAGAAGGCTGGCCAGGCGGGCCTCGGAGGCGAGCAGGTCGTAGCAGCCTTCGTCGACCAGATCCTCCCGCGGGGCGTAACCGATCGACATCAGCTTTCGCTCCGGCACCATCAGGAACTTGAAGTCCATTGCCAGGGCCAGTCGGCGCGACAGATCCGCAAGGGCGACAAGCCGCTGCCGCAGACTAGCTTCTTGCGCGGGTTCATCGACTCCCGATGGTACGTTGCCACCCGTTTTGCGCAGGGAGGACAGCGGTGCGGTGTCCTCGGCGTCGCGGCGATGCTCATCCAGACACTGCCGCAGTATCGACATCCAGTGTCGTGGCGACACCTCCCCGGTCGCGCCGTCGATCTCCGCCGCGGTGCTCTGTTGGGCGTCGAGCAGACGCAGGCAGTCGTCGATCGATCGACGTAGAGAATCGCAGTACTCGATACCGTAGTCGGTCGTATCGAGGTGGCTCGAGAGCGTGTCCAGTTCGTCGAGCAGCGCCGTTCGGGTCTCGGCGTCCAGACTCTCCGTGGCGGCGATATCCTCCCGGCATAGCAGCAGGGTGTCGGCGAGGCCCTCGCGAGGGTCGAGAACGTGGGGATGGGTTATCCACGCTTCGCAGGCGTTGGCCAGAGTGATCAGGTGGCCGGCCAGGTTGCCGCTGTCGACCGTGGAGACATAGAGGGGATCGAGCGGGGCGAGCGTTCCCGTATCGTACCAGTTGTAGAAATGGCCCTTGCAGCGCTCCATCCCGAGCAGCGTGGTCAGCGTAGCTTCCAGTCGTTCCACCGCGCGATGGGTGCCGATCCAGGCGAAATCCCTGGCGGCGACGCACGCCAGCAGATAGAGGCCGATATTGGTCGGTGAGGTGCGCTGGGCGATGACCGGTTTGGGGTCCAGCTGGAAATTGTCCGGTGGCAACGCATGGGAGTCCGCGGTCACGAAGGTGTCGAAGAACTGCCAGGTGCGCCGGGCGATACGGCGCAATGCCCGCGCCTGTGGCGGCGACAGGCGCAGGTTGTCGGTGGTATCGGCCGGGGCTCGGCTGGTCCACAGCGCGATCAGTGGCGCGATCAGCCAGAGTGCCAGCAGCGGCAGAACGAGGGCCCATGCAGGCGGTTCGACGATCGCGAGGCCCAGCGCCAGCGCCAGGCTCAACAGCGTGCCGCCGGCCATTTCGCGGCCGAAGCCGGCCGCGCCGAGACGCTCGTTGCCGGCCAGCTGCGACGCCGTCGTCCACTCCAGCAGATGGCGCTGGGAGACGTAGACGCGAAAGAGCGTGCGGAGGATGGCATCGCCCATCTGCCACGCCTGATCCGCCAGCAGGGTCAGGCTCAGCAGGCAGCGTCCCATCTCGGTTCGCAGGTCCCGGGCCAGTGTCCGCCAGTGATGGCGCCAGTTACCGTCGCGGCGATGCGGCTTGAGCGCGGAAGCGACCGGGATCAGCGCGGGGATCACCAGACACGCCAGGGTCAGTGCCATGGCAGTGATCGCGGCCGACGTCGGCAGCCAGGCGCAGATCATCAGCGCGCCGAACAGGCTCGGCGCCAGCAGCGATCGGCGCAGGTTGTCGGCGATCTTCCAGCAGCCGACGGCGGTCAGCGCCTGGCGGTCCGAACGCTTCCCCCAGAACCAGGGCAGTAGCTGCCAATCACCCCGTGTCCAGCGGTGCTGGCGTCTGGACGCGACGTCGTAACGTTCCGGGTAGGCTTCGACGACTTCGACATCCGACGCCAGACCGGCCCGCGCGAAGAGGCCCTCCAGCAGATCGTGGCTGAGCAGGCTGTTCTCGGGAATCCGGCCCACTAGCGAGCGCTCGTAGGCGTCCACGGCGTAGATACCCTTGCCCGCGAACGACCCCTCGCCGAACAGATCCTGATAGAGATCCGACACCGCGGCGGTATAGACGTCCATGCCGCCGGGAGCGGAAAACAGCCGCTGGTAGCGCGACCCCTGCCGGCCGATGGGCAGCGAGGGCGTCACCCGGGGCTGGAGAATGGCGTGGCCGCGAACGACCCGATCGTTGGGCCCGAAAACCGGCTGATTGAGCGGGTGCGCCATCTTGCCGACCAGCCTGGCGATGGTGTCGCGAGGCAGGCGGGTGTCGCTGTCCAGCGTGACCACGTAGCGCACGCCGGGCGGCACCCAGGGCGTGTGGCCATCGACGGAGATATAGGAGGTATCATCGGCGCCACGCAGCAGGCGGTTGAGCTCGGTCAATTTGCCGCGCTTGCGCTCCCAGCCCATCCAGCAGCCCTCGCTGGCATTGTAGAGTCGGCGGCGACAGAGCAGCAGGAAGCGCGGGCCTGCCGGGCCGTTGCCATGACGCTGGTTGAGGCGCGCCATGGCGTCCACCGCACTGGCCAGCAGGATGTCGTCGCTGGCGAGTTCGGCGGTATCGGCGTCGCGGCCGTCCAGCAGCAGGGCAAAGGTGATATCGCCGCCGGTTCCGGAAAGATAGTGCACTTCCAGCCGCTCGATCAGCTCGCGCAGGGCAACCGCTTCGGTCAGCATGGACGGGATCACGACCAGCGTTCTCAACGTGGCGGGAACGCCCTCCTCTAGCGCCAGCCCGGGAAGCGCCTCGCCGCCGACCCCCTCGCCCAGGGCCCGATTGGCCAAGGCTGTCGCGACCTCATAGGCGGGCAGGAAAATCAGCGCCAGCCAAGGTAGCTGCCAGGCTGGCGGTAGTCCGGTCGCATCCAGTGCCCATACGGCCGATCCCAGCAACAGTAACGTAATGACGCTGGTGGCGCAGATATAGCCGGCCAAGCCCAGCTTCAGCATGGCGCGCCGGACTCGCAGGCCCACCGGTGGTCGAAAGCCGAGCGAGCGTTCCAGCTCGCTGCGACCGTCGGCGACCAGGTAGTAGCCCGGATCGGCGCGTCGCTCCGCTTCGGCCGGCGGGCAATCCGGCGGCGGTGGCGATAGCGCGCCGTCCAGGGCCTGTTCGGTCACGAACAGCTCGTCCCGACGCGAGCCGCGGGCCAGTTGTTCGATGGCATTGCGATAGCGGTCACGGGTGACGAAGTCCATCTCCGCGAAGCGGCTGTGCGCCCGCAGACGTTGATCGACCAAACTAACCTGCTCGACCTGGGTCGCCCAGTCGAAATCGGCGATATGCCGAAGGCTGGTGATCGCGTTGCGTACGCTGACGTTGGATGCGCCCTGGCGTTGATGGGCGTTATGCACGACGTTGGCGATCGACGTGTCCTGGCGGGCGAACTCCTGCTCCAGCCAGACCAGCGCCGGCACCTTGCCGGGATCCTGATCCTTGAGGCGCTTGACCATCTGGGCGTAGAAGTGGGCGGCAAAGGGGTCGGTGATGTCGAGATGGGCGTAAGCCTGCAGCAAATGGCCATCGGCCTCCCGTCGCAGCAGGCTTTCGCACAGGGTGTCGGCCTCGTCCCGGGCTTCCCGCGCACGGATGATCTGGTCCGAGAGTCGGCGCAGGTTCTCCACCAGCACCAGGCGCAGACTGATGGCGATCGCCCACAATTCGCCGATGGTCAGCGCTTCGATACGCTGGTAGGCGTTGATGAACCGGGACAGGGTGAGGGGATCGAAATGGCTGTCGGTATGGGCGACGTAGGCCCAGGTCAGGCCGAGCACGCGCGGGTAGCCGGCGAAGGGACCGTCGGCCAGCTTGGGCAACTGGCGGTAGTAACCCGGCGGCAGATCCTCCCCGATGTCGCTGACGTGTTTCTCGACATGGTGGTAGTGGTCGAGCAGCCACTCCGCGGCTGGCACGATGCTGCGGCGCTGGGCGACTTCGTTGGCAATGCTGCGATAAGCGGCGCCCAGTGCCACCGTGTTGTCGTGCAGTCGTCGATGCAGGGGCAGTACCGCTGGCGGATGCAGGGTGATCGGCTGTGCCAGCGCGAGGCTCTGGGCGTGCTGTTCGAGCCGTTCCGGGCCGAAGAGCTCTTCGCGGACCGGGATTTCGTCATCCCAGGGGGGGCGCGGGCTGGCAATGGCGTCGCCTCGGCGCCACCAGGCGTTCATGGTCTGCCCCCGTGCGGAGAGGGGCGGGGAAGCGCGATCGGCAAATCGTAGCATCGATGCATTGGTGATCTCCTGCCGCCGACCGAGAGGACCAGAGCTCGGGTCGAGGCGGTAACGCCATGCCATGGTGAAAAACGAAGCACGCCTGCTGGCGTTAGGCGGTGTCACTCGAAAGTTCGTCGAGTGTCGAAGTGGAAAGCGCCATGACCGACCGTCACGGCGTGCGACGAGATGGGGGAATCACGAGAGGTGCAGGCCGACCACGAATGATCGGCACGCGCCTGGCGAGAGTCCGAGCAGATCGTGAAGTCAGTATGGATGCTGGATGGCGAATTAGCGAATACTAACTTCGGCGCCAGACAGGGCGTTCGGCGCGGCGACACGGTGCGCCCTTTGCGAGTTGGGCATCCTGCCGAGAAAGTAGTGGTCAGCCTTGGGATAAGCGACTAGTTTCGAGAGGCTCGGCTCTGTCGAGTCGTGCAGTTTCGAATCTCCCGGCCATACCGTTTTCCTCTCGTTCGAGAACAGGAGGCGCGCCTCCGAGGAAGTCGCGATGAAGATCACCCCGTACGAGCAGCGAGTGCTCGTTTTGAGAAAGAGAAATGCCCCCAAGGAGGGGAGTCTCACGACCAAGGCGACATTGAGTAAGGTGCCGGTAGGCACCCTCAAGACACGCATCAGGAAACTCGTCGAGAGCGGTCTCGACAGGGATCGTGCGATCGAGGTCGCGCTGGGCCGTCCCATCGGCCCGCAGGGGCGGCCAAGAAAGGTCTAAGCATTCAAGACTTTATCGAGACGCTTCTATTGCGAAAGGGGAAGTCGGTCATGGAATGCGCGGGGTTCGGGTGACGGTTCGACGCTCCTGGCCTTCGACGCGAGGTCGACCCGGCCTGACACGGTGGTGAATGGGGAATTACAGGCCAAAGCCTGCTCTCGTCGGGCTTTTGCCGAGAAGTCTATTGGATAGACTGCTCGTCGTTTCGTTTCCTGCGGAACCATTCCTTGGCCCCGATTTCGGTCGGGGCTTTTTTGTGGCTCGATACCCGCATAAGGATTACGAACTCGGCGATATCGGACGTTGGCGAAGCTGCGGCTCAACCGCCCGGTCATCACAGCCTCAGGTGCGAAGCCAACGATAAAGCAGTTTGTAGAACGCTGTGTCGGTCAGTTGATGGTATCGCGATAGATCGCGCTTTTGGCCGAATTGCAACTCAGTGAAGTATAACTCGTCCTCCGCCTTGATGACCTCCTTGGTGTCGTCCTCATCGGAAGATGAAAACAGTAGTATTCGAGAACCATGAAGAAATTACTCATCGGGAACGATGTGCAACTTGCAACTGCCGAAAGAAAAAGTCAGTTCCTGCAGCGTTGGTTCGAAGATTTCGTCGAATTTTTCCAGCATATGGATGTTTTTGTCGTAGTGGATATCGATATCTTTTAGGCCTGGTTAACTAACCAATGTTTTTGATATTAGCCTGCAATAGGTGCAAGTATTTTTTACGATTTTCTAACTCTTTTTGGAACGATGTCAGACGCTGTTGGCAGACGATAGCTTCATCTTTGATATGGTTTTTAAACTGCTCGATGTCAACCATGATGTCTTTTGCCCGACGGTATCGAGAAACTCTCCGCATTCGGCGCAGTTTATCTCGTCCCACTCGACATGCGACTCGAGCAAGATCGGTTGGCTGTGAACGCAACGGGTGCAAGCGATGATGTCTTTCACGGTCAGCCCTCCTTGGCTTGGGGGGTGGTATTCTGGCCTAACCAGACGGTGGCAATCCTTGCTGATTGATGCAGAGCATCCCTGCCCGATCGATCCGGCTTTCCCTGCCGAATACACATTTCATGCTGGCACAGCAACTTATGCTGTCCAAGGGTTGTACGGTAATGGGGTTTATGTCTTATTATCCTGTGTTAAACAGTGTCTGGTAAGTCGCTGAATCAGCTAGGCTGATGTCCAATCATGCGAATTGAAATTTTTTGTAAATCGTCTGAATTCCGAAATCTAGACACTCACTTTCACGTATATTCACGCCGTTGTTAACGTTTTGTCATCTATCGGGGACTAGAGTGTTGATGTGATACTAGGATGGTATCGACACGCAGGGAGGCGCGAAGCAGGAGGCTCGGTTCGATATCAGGGAAGATGGGTCAGTACCAGCGCTCAGCCGTGAGGCTTGGCGCTTCTTCGTTGCCGTTTGGCTCGGGTGGCTAGAGCGCTTGGACAGGACGATATCGGATTGTCGGCATTCTTAATTGAACGCCGAGGTGTCGAGAACGCTATGCTTAGCGTCAGTGACCCATCAATTCGGAATCCCCATGAGTTCTCTAAGCCAACATAAAGCGTTCATTCTCTTGCTAACGCTGGTGTCCATCGCGTTCATCTGGCTACTGCTGCCTTTCTACGGCGCCGTGCTGTGGGCCGTGATCCTGGCCATCCTCTTCCAACCCATGCATCGCCGTCTGGTCGTCCGACTCAAGGGCCGGAACAACTGGGCTGCGCTCATCAGCGTGATGGCGTGCGTATTCATCGTCATCATCCCCATGTCGCTGATTTTCGGTGCCTTGGTACGTGAGGGGGCGAGCGTGTACCAGCGCGTGGGCAGCGGCGATATCGACTTCAATCAGTACATTCAGCAGTTCCAGGGATCGCTACCGGTTTCGGTTCAGAGCTGGCTGGGTGATGCGGGCTTCGGGAGCTTGTCCGATATCAGCAACCGTCTGGCTTCCGCGCTCGAGCAGGGGAGCCGGCTGATCGCCACGCATATGCTGAGCATCGGTCAGAATACGCTCCAGTTCCTGGTCAGTGCCGGGATCATGCTCTATCTATTGTTCTTCCTGTTCCGGGACGGGCGTTTGCTCGGACAACTGATACGCACGACGATCCCGCTGAGTGATGAGTACACCTACAAGCTGATCGAAAAGTTCACTGCCGTGGTGCGTTCCACCGTGAAAGGCAATGTGATCATCGCCATTGTCCAGGGGGCGATCGGGGGCGTTGCGTTCTGGGCGCTGGGTATCGAAGCCGCGCTGCTGTGGGGCGTGATGATGGCGTTCCTGTCGTTGCTACCGGCGATC
Organism: Salinicola corii; assembly: GCF_008298015.1. Lineage (GTDB taxonomy): Bacteria > Pseudomonadota > Gammaproteobacteria > Pseudomonadales > Halomonadaceae > Salinicola > Salinicola corii. The sequence goes on from NZ_VTPX01000002.1 coordinate 66,889, forward strand.
GGCTCGGCGATCGTCTGGGTTCCGGTGGCTGCTTATCTGCTGCTCAGCGGGGCCTACGTGAAAGGCGTGATTCTGGTCTTCGTCGGCGTGGTGGTCATCGGGCTCGTCGACAATTTCCTGCGCCCACCGTTGGTGGGCAAGGAGACCAAGCTGCCCGATTACGTGGTGCTGATTTCCACCGTCGGCGGGATGACGCTGATGGGGATCAACGGATTCGTGCTCGGCCCGCTCATCGCCGCGCTGTTCATCGTCGTCTGGTCGCTGTTCCGACAGGAGCAGCAGCAGGAGGCCGAGATGTCTTCACGCGAGGGTGTGGCGAACGAGGCGATTCCCGAATCTCGCGAGCGCGGTACATCGGTGGATGGCTAGGCGATACCATTGTTATAGTGCTAACTAAATTTTAGGGCTTCTCTGATCAGGACACGGATGTCTGACTTCTCTCCATTTCCCGACACCACGGCTCGATGGGCCGTTGGGGCCACACTTGCGGGAGGCTGTACCAACTATGCGGGGCTCGAACCGCAGCAGACGCCGACGAGATCGGAAGCCCCGCCCCAGTTGTCCGCCACGGGTTTGGTGATTATGATAGGCGCCGCCTAGCCGGTATAGCTCAGTTGGCAGAGCAACGCATTCGTAATGCGTAGGTCGGTGGTTCGAGTCCACTTACCGGCACCAGGTTTTCCTTCCTTACCTCTTGCTTCCTACCTCCTTGCGTCATGTCCGGCCGCGGCAGTCGACAGCCTGGAGATACCTTGATTCTGTCCGCATGGCAAAGAAGCTGCTAGGCGATAGCTGGTTCGCGGCGAGTGGCGGTATCGACTTCCATCCTGCTCATGCAGATGACCCATACGCTCCATCCGCCGGGTGGCGCCACCGCTCTCATCGCGGTGATCGGCGTCGCAGAACTCCATGCTCTGGGCTGGTCGTACGCCTTTTTGGCGGTCGCGACCGGCTGCCTGCTGATGCTGCTGATCGCGGTGTTGATCAACAACCTGGCGAGGCATCGTCGATACCCGCTGCACTGGTGGTAGGGCGCTCGAGAGGTCGGTTCCTCACCCTTTTCGCGATCGCAGTACCACACCTTTCAGGCGGCAGCCGGCGGTGGTGCTCCTTACACTCAGGCTTTTCGTCGGAATTTCGCCTCGAAGGCGGGTCGATGCGGGCGGGTCGATCCGGATGGGTCGGTGCTGACGGTCGATATTGACGGGCTAATGAGACGGGGGTGCCATGAAAACCTTTCGCTATGTCATGACCGTGATCGGCGTGGTGAGTTGGGGCCTCGGTGGAAGCGCGGCCTGGGCCAAGGGTGTGGATGCGCAGGCGCCGATGGACTGCACCGACTTCCGTTGCCATTTCGGGGATGCGCCCAAGGCCGATCTGCCATTGATCGCGGAGCCGTTCGTTTCTTTCTATCGGGACCAGGTCATCAAGCCGATGCGGCCTTACCACGACCGGGAGCCCACGGCCTGGCAACTGCCGGTATCCCGATCTCCCCGGGATAACCCTTCCGATGAGGCGGCGGTGCGCAGATCATCAGCTCGGGAGTGATCGTCCTGCCTCTGGTCTTTTACGTTCTGCCTCGAGGTGTCATGCGTTTGGATTGACTTGCGTGGTAACGACGCCCTGATCGTCACGCAGCGTTGGCTTGCCCTTGTCCGGAACGTCGTTTCCTGTCGCGAGACAGGGCGATCATCGCTTTCTCCAGATCCGCGGAGTAACACTTGAACGCCGTACAGTTGGCGCACCGCACCTGTTGTCTCTCGTCGGCTCGCACCGGGAGATGGAACTGGTCGTGGTCGCAGATCGAGCAGGTGAGATCGAGCGTGACGCGAATCATGGCGCACCTCTAGAGGGTGAAGGTTTGGTCATCGTCGTTGCGTGGGCCGTAGTGTGGCGGGCGTGTGTGACGCGATGATGAAGGCCGCATTGTCCCGTGTGCTTTTCTCCTCCACTTCCCGTCGGGAGGTAATTAAGGGTTATTTGATTTACGTTATCGTTGGCGTGATCGGTGAGTGTCACCGTGGCGTCTCCGGACGAGAGACCTCGAGGTTGAAATTCCTTGGCTCTTTTCTAGGATGGGTGTCCCACTGAAAGACAACTGAGGATCCTTTGACCCTTTCCTAATCAAGTTTAGTGCGGCGCATCATTCCGTTCGGCGCAGCGCACCTAGGACTGGATCTGAACCCTGATCACAAACTTGGAGGTGATTGGATGTCAGTACAGACCGCATCCCCTAAAACCCGAAACTCCGCGTGGACGAAGCAGGATCACTATCCGACACGCTTGCGTCAGCCGCAGGACGCGCTCTGGCAACAGCGTCAGGAGGACGTCGTCAAGGGGCGTCATCTCGATGGCCCGCTGAACGGCGAGCAACTGGATCGTTTCGAACGTGACGGTTTCCTGTTCGAGCCCAACTTTCTGGGCCAGGCGGAACTCGACGCACTACGCGCCGAGCTGGCCGCCATGCTGGACCGAGACGACTTCCGCGATCGGGATTTCTCGATCACCGAACCCCAGAGTCACGAGATCCGCTCGCTGTTCGCTGTCCACCACCTATCCCGCCGTTTTGCCGAATTGGCAGAAGACGAACGCATGGTGGGCCGCGCCCGGCAGATCGTCGGTGGCGACGTCTACGTACATCAGTCGCGGATCAACTACAAACCCGGCTTCCACGGCAAGGGCTTCAACTGGCACTCTGACTTCGAAACCTGGCACGCCGAAGACGGCATGCCGGAAATGCATGCTGTCAGCGCCTCCATCGTTCTGACGGACAACCATCATTTCAACGGCCCGTTGATGCTAATCCCCGGCTCGCACAAGGTGTTCGTGCACTGCCTCGGCGAAACGCCGGATGACAATCACAAGCAGTCGCTGAAACAGCAGGAGCTCGGGGTGCCGAGCAACGATGCGCTGCGTGAGTTGATCAAGGCGCGTGGTATCGATGCGCCCACCGGCGCAGCTGGCGGGCTACTGCTGTTCGACTGCAACACGCTGCATGGCTCCAATGCCAACATGTCACCGGATCCGCGCAGCAACGCGTTCTTCGTCTACAACCGTCGCGACAACGCCTGCGTCCAGCCATTCGGTGCCAGGAAGCAGCGGCCGTCGTTCCTGGCCCACCAGCCAGACGACGTGTGGACGCCGCAGCAGGGTACTCACTGAGGCGCCCTTGATCGCCGTCTCTCGGCCTTGAAGCATCCAGCCCGGGCCGGCGCGTGATGCCATAAGCCGCCGTTGGAGGTAGACTCGATGAGTTGCCGCCAGCGGCGGCTTCTTGTGTCTGGAGGTTGCCGTTTCGACGAGAACTTCGAGTCGTCGGGCGGTTCGTCACGTTCATCGCCATGACTTTGGAGTTCGACATGCCCTTTATCACCCGATTCCTCGACGGTCTCGAGACCGGCCTGCCGCTGGGCAAGATTCTCTGCGTGGGACGCAACTACGCGGAACATGCCAAGGAACTCAACAACCCGGTTCCCAAGTCGCCGATCCTGTTCATCAAGCCCCCGACCAGTGCCGTCGAACTGGAAGAGCCGATCGAGCGTCAGTTCAGCCACGGCGAGGTGCATTTCGAGACCGAACTGGCGCTGCTGATCGGCGAACGTATGAGTCGGGTCAGTGCGGAGGAGGCGATGAACGGCGTGGCAGGGGTCGGCCTGGCGCTGGATCTGACGCTGCGCGACGTGCAGTCCGCGCTCAAGGAGAAGGGGCATCCATGGGAGCGGGCCAAGGCGTTCGACGGCGCCTGCCCGATCTCGCGGTTCGTGCCGGTGGAGGGCGAGATCGACTGGGGCGCGATCACTTTTCACCTCGACATCAACGGCGAGCGCCAGCAGAGCGGCAAGACCAGCGACATGCTGTTCGACATGCCGGCGTTGATCGAAGAGATGACCCGGACCTTCACTCTCGAGCCGGGCGACGTGATCCTGACCGGCACGCCTTCCGGCGTGGGACAGCTTCCGCGCGATGCCGTTCTCGGGCTATCCCTGTCGCTGGGCTTGGATGTCGGCACGCGTACGCGATAAAACCCGCTACGGGCTACGGGCTACGGGCTACGGGCTACGGGCTACGGGCTACGGGCTACGGGCCACGAAGAGCGCCAGCGGCATTCACCGCTGGCGCTCTTCTCTTACCGGAGACCCTCTTGCTCTCGCGGCTCGTTACTCCAGATACGTATAGCCACTGAGCCCTTCCGACAGTTCACTGACGAACAGTTCGCGCTCTTCGACGCTCAGCGGGCTGGCGATCAGTTGCTCGGTGAGCTTCTGCTTGAGCGCCACGGCGTCGAAGTTGACGTAGCCGAGCACGTCGGCGACCGCGTCACCCTGCTGGACGTGGGAGAGCCGCCACTCGCCGTTATGGTCGAGGGCGACGTCCACCGAGTCGGTGTCGCCGAACAGATTGTGCAGGTCGCCGAGGATCTCCTGATAGGCGCCGACCAGAAACAGCCCGATCAGCTTGTCGTCATCGTCGTCCCACTCCGGCAGCGGCAGCGTGCTCTCGAGTCCCTGGCCGTCGACGTAGAGATCGATCCGGCCGTCGGAGTCGCAGGTGATGTCCTGGATCACGCCGCGGCGGGTCGGTTCGCGATCCAGCCCGGTCAGCGGCAGCACCGGGAACACCTGGTCGATCCCCCACACGTCCGGCAGCGACTGGAACAGCGAGAAGTTGGCGAACAGCTTGTCGGCGAGCTTCTCCGCCAGCTCGTCGGCGATTTCCCGGTGGGCGCGGTTGCGGCTGTCGAGTCGCTTGTGCAGGCGCTGGCACGCGGCGAAGTAGACCGACTCGCCCTCGGCGCGGGCCTGCATGTCGGCCAGTCCCAGCACGAAGCGATCCTGCAGTTCCCCCACGGCCTGGACCACGTCGTGATAGGCCTCGACCAGGTCCCGCGGCTCGCGCATGCCCTCGAGGCGATCGTAGACCCGCCATAGTTCGGCAACGTGGGCGTCTCCTTCGACCCGGCGCTCCGGTTCGATGTGCCCGAGCCGCTCCTCGCCGATCACGTTGGTGACCAGTACCGCGTGATGCGCGGTCAGCGCCCGGCCGGATTCGGAGATCAACTGGGGATGCGGCAGATTGTGGGTTTTGCAGATCTGACGGAAGGCCCACACCACGTTGGTGGCGTACTCCTGCATCGAGTAGTTGATCGAACAGAAACTGCGCGAGCGGGTGCCTTCGTAATCCACGCCCAGGCCGCCGCCGACGTCCACCGTATCGATCGGCGCGCCCAGTTCGCGCAGGCTGTGGTAGAAGCGGGCGCATTCGCGCAGGCCGCGCTGGATATCACGGATGTTGGCGATCTGCGAGCCGAGGTGGAAGTGCACCAGTTGCAGGCTGTCCAGCGCATCGGCGTCGCGCAGCCGTTCGGTGATGGCCAGCAACTGGCTGGCGGTAAGACCGAACTTGGATTTCTCGCCGCCGGTGTCCTGCCACTTGCCTTTGCCGACGGAGGAGAGTCGGGCACGCAGGCCGATGCGCGGTTTGACCTTGAGCTTTTTGGCCTCTTCCAGGATCAGGCTCAATTCGGAGTATTTCTCGACCACCAGGTAGACCTTGTGGCCGAGCTTTTCCCCCATCAGCGCCAGGCGGATGTACTCGCGATCCTTGTAGCCGTTGCAGACGATCAGCGACGAGCCCTCGTCGCCGGAGAGCGCCAGCACCGCCATCAGTTCCGGCTTGCTGCCCGCTTCCAGCCCGACCCGGCCATGGCCACGCTCCTGGGTGGCGAGAATCTCCTCGACCACGCGACGCTGCTGGTTGACCTTGATCGGATAGACCGCGGTATAGCTGCTCTGGTAGTCCTCCTCCTTCATCGCTCGGTCGAAGGCCATGCAGAGCTGTTCGACGCGATCGTGGAGGATATCGATGAATCGCACCAGCACCGGCAGACGCAGCCCGGCGTCGCGCAGGCGGTCGACCAGGGTGTCGAGCACCAGCGTCGGCCCGGGCACCTCACTGCCCAGCGGGCGGACCAGCGTGCGGCCCTGATCGTCGACATCGAAATAGCCGCTGCCCCACTGGTCGATGTTGTAGGTGCGGCGGGCTTGTGCGGCGGGGGAAGAGTGCTTCATGACGTTCTCCGAACAACCGGCGGTGATGAACCCCGGCGTGAACGATGACGGTGCCGGGAACGCATTTGGCGCGCATTATGACGATCACGGCCCTGGATGTCAGGGAAAAGCTAGTCGAAAGTCGCCACAGGTACAGTGATCGGCGTCGTTGGCTCGTCTGCCGACGACGGCTCAGGCCATGGCGTCGGGGAAACCGGGGGGCGCGGCCTCGAGCCGTTTGCCCAGCAGCGTGCGGAAGCGCGCCGGGTCGTGGGGCGTGATGTCGTGGGCCGGCGGATCGACGTGGATCACCAACAGCCGCGACAGCCAGTAACGCAGCGCCGTCATCCGCAGCATGGTTGGCCACAGTTCGCGTTCCTGCCCGGTCAGCGGGCGATGCGCGAGATAGGCGCCAAGGATGGCCTCGTAGCGATCGGCATCGAGATCGCCGGTTTCGTCGCTGGCCCAGTCGTTGATCACGATCGCCAGATCGAACAGCAACTCCCCGGTGCAGCCGTTGTAGAAATCGATGATGCCGCCGAGGCGGTCACCGTCGTAGAGGGTATTGTCGCGGAACAGATCGCCGTGGATCGCCCCCGAGGGCAGCTCGATGCCGTCGAACGCCTGAGTGTAGTCGGCGATCTCGCGGCTCATCAGGGCCTGGTCGTCGCCGGACAGAAACGGCAGCACCTCGCGATGGCGCCGCGTGAGCCAGTCGAGATCGCGCGGGTTGGCGCGCTCGCCGGTGAAATGCTGCGAGGCCTGGTGCATCCGGCCCAGGGCATCGCCGAGCGCGGCGCACTGGGCCAGGTTCGGGGCGCTGGGGTGGCTGCCCGGCATGCGCGGGAACAGCAGTGCGGGGCGCCCGGCCAGGCGCTGCAGGGCGACGCCGTCGCGATCGTGAACCGGTCCCGGCACCGGCAACCGCCGCGCAGCCAGATAGTCCAGCAGGTCGACGAAGAACGGCAGATCCTCGAACCCTCCCTGCTCGAACAGCGTCAGCACCCACTCGCCCTGTTCTGTCGTGACGAAGAAGGTGCTGTTCTCGGTGCCCTGCGGCACGCCCTTGAGCGTCTGCAGGCGGCCGACGGTGTAGCGTTCGAGAAACTCGGCGACCTGATCGTCGCTCAATGGGGTGAATACGGCCATGGGATCTCGGAATCTGGGGCGGACAGTTAGTGATAAAAAACCGCTGATGAAAAACCGCAGGATAAAAACGCAGCGCGCATTGTAGCGGCTCGCGAGGCGCTCTCCTACCGGCTATCCAGGCTGCGGGCCGAACCGCGGGCGCCTCGAGCCGAACCGCCCGCGGTCCGGTGCCGGCATCACTCCTGCTCGACCCACGCCGGTACTGCAACGCGGGACGCCTCGACGCGGGTGAAGTCGCCGTCGCCGTTGTCGTCGTAGAGGAAGTAGGGCTTGCTGTCGGCGGGCACGATGCGGATCGCATAGAGCTTGCCGTTGACGCGGTACTCGTCGATCGTGCGCTGGCCGTCCTGCTGGGACGTGATGCTGGGCTGCTCCGCGGGCTGTGCCCATGCAGGCAGCACCGACCCAGCGATCAGCAGCGTCAGCAGCAGGCTCGTCAGCGGTGCCGTCGTTCTCGATCTTGAGGTCATTCGCGGCCATCGTGACATGGCGGACTCCTTCGCTGGTCTCGGGGCACAGGCCCCCGGGGAGACGGACGCATCCAGTGTATCGCTTTCCACCCTGCCGGCGCAGGGGGGCGAACGCCCTGACGCCGAGCCGTGGCTTGCGTATCATGAGGAGATCGAAAGCCAGCCACGGATCACGCAGCTCATGGCAGATGCCCCCATCGTCCTCGTCGACGGATCGTCCTATCTCTATCGCGCCTTTCACGCGCTGCCGCCGCTCTCCACCTCCGATGGGCAGCCCACCGGCGCCGTGCGCGGCGTCCTCGCGATGCTCAAGAGCCTGATCAAGCAGTATCCGCAGAGCCCGATGGCGGTGGTGTTCGATGCCAAGGGCAAGACCTTCCGCGACGAGATCTACGCCGAGTACAAGGCCCACCGGCCGCCGATGCCGGACGACCTGCGCCCGCAGGTCGAGCCGCTGCACGACTGCGTCCGCGCCCTCGGCCTGCCGCTGCTGTGCATCGAGGGCGTGGAGGCGGACGACGTGATCGGCACACTGGCGCGGCTGGCGACGGATTCCGGCCGCGATGCGGTGATCTCCACCGGCGACAAGGACATGGCCCAACTGGTCAACCAGCACATCACCCTGGTCAACACCATGAAGGGCGAGACCCTGGATGTCGCCGGCGTCGAGGCCAAGTTCGGGATTCCGCCGTCGCTGATCATCGACTACCTGGCGCTGATGGGGGACAAGATCGACAACATTCCCGGCGTGCCGGGGGTGGGGGAGAAGACGGCGCTGGGCCTGTTGCAGGGCATCGGCGGCGGGCTGGACGCGATCTATGCCGACCTCGAGAAAGTCACCACGCTGAGTTTCCGCGGCGCCAAGACGATGCCGAAGAAGCTGGAGGAGAATCGCGAGCAGGCCTATCTCTCCTACCAGCTGGCCACCATCAAGACCGACTGCGAGCTGCCGGTGGGGCTCGACGACCTGCACTTGGCCTCACCCGACCGCGAGGCGCTGAAGGCGCTCTACACCCGGCTCGAGTTCAAGAACTGGCTGGGCGAGTTGCTCGAAGGCAAGGACGAGGGCGTGGATGATGTGGGCGCCGAGAACGCCGGCAAGTCGGAAATCGACGAGGACGTGACGCTGACCAAGCCGGCGCGCCACGACCAGACGCTGCTGACGCAGGCGGAATTCGATACCTGGCTCGAGCGGCTGAAAGCCAGCGAAGCGTTCTGCTTCGATCTGGAAACCACGAGTCTCAACTACATGGAGGCCGATATCGTCGGTATCGGCCTCTCGCTGGAGCCCGGCGAGGCGGCCTACATTCCCGTCGGTCATGACTATCTCGACGCGCCGGCGCAGCTGGATCGCGACGCCGTGCTGGCGGCGCTCAAGCCGCTGCTGGAAGACCCCGAGATCGGCAAGATCGGCCAGAACCTCAAGTACGATATTTCGGTGCTGGCGCGCTACCGGATCCGGGTCGCCGGCGCGCTGAACGACACCATGCTCGAGTCCTACGTGCTGAATTCCACCGCGACGCGCCACGACATGGATTCGCTGGCGCTCAAGTATCTCGGCGAGAAGACCATCGGTTTCGAGGAGATCGCCGGCAAAGGCGCCAAGCAGCTCACCTTCAACCAGATCGCGCTGGAAGAGGCCGTGCCCTACGCCTGCGAGGACGTCGACATTACCCTGCGTCTGCATCGCGAACTGCGGCCGAAGGTGGAGGCGTCCGGCCGTCTTGCCGAAGTGCTCGATACCCTCGAGCGCCCGCTGATTCCGGTGCTCTCGCATATGGAGCGCAATGGCGTCGCGCTGGATGCCAGGCGCCTGCACACCCAGAGTCAGGAGCTGGAAGGGCGGATTCGCGAACTGGAAACCGAGGCCTTCGAACTCGCTGGCAAGGAGTTCAACCTGGGCTCGCCCAAGCAACTGGCGGAGATTCTGTTCGAGGAGCAGAAGATCCCGGTGATCAAGAAGACACCCAAGGGCGCGCCGAGCACCGCCGAGGCCGTGCTCGAGGAACTGGCGCTGGATTACCCGCTGCCCAAGTTGATCATGGCGCATCGCGGCATGACCAAGCTCAAGTCGACCTACACCGACAAGCTGCCGCGACTGGTCAACCCGGCGACCAACCGGCTGCACACCAGCTATCACCAGGCGGTGACGGCGACCGGGCGGCTGTCGTCTTCTGATCCCAACCTGCAGAACATCCCGATTCGCACCGAGGAAGGGCGCAAGATCCGCCAGGCGTTCGTCGCCCGTGACGGCTACAGGATCGTTGCCGCCGACTACTCGCAGATCGAGCTGCGAATCATGGCACATCTTTCCGACGACAAGGGCCTGCTCGATGCCTTCGCCAACGACCGCGACATCCACGCCGCCACTGCGGCGGAAGTCTTCGGCGTGGCTCTCGACAAGGTCACCTCGGATCAGCGCCGCAGCGCCAAGGCGATCAACTTCGGGCTGATTTATGGCATGAGCGCCTGGGGGCTCTCACGGCAGCTGCACATCGAAGCCAAGCAGGCCAAGGTCTACATCGACCGCTACTTCGACCGTTATCCGGGCGTGGCCAGGTTCATGGACAACATCCGCGCCCAGGCCGGCGAGGACGGCTTCGTCGAGACCGTGTTCGGCCGCCGTCTCTACCTGCCGGAGATCAAGGCCCAGAATCACGCTCGCCGCCAGGCTGCCGAGCGCACCGCGATCAACGCGCCGATGCAGGGTACGGCGGCGGACATTATCAAGCTGGCAATGATCGACGTGCACCACTGGCTCAACCCGGCCAAGGGTAAGGCGGCATTCGACGCGTGGATGGTGATGCAGGTCCATGACGAACTGGTATTCGAGGTCAAGGATAGCCAGGTCGATGACTTCCTCATTGCGATCCGGAGCAGGATGCAGGACGCGGCCAAACTCAATGTCCCGCTGATCGTCGATGCCAATAGTGGGGCCAATTGGGACGAGGCGCACTGAAACCTGCGCTTGGCTGTCTTACACTGGTTCGACTTACACTGACGTGTCGTTTATCGCCGCATGACGGCATTATTTTCGCAAGGAGCACAAGGTAATGGCCAAACAGCAAATCGGTGTCGTCGGCATGGCCGTCATGGGGCGCAATCTGGCGCTCAATATCGAGAGCCGCGACTACACGGTGTCGATCTTCAACCGCTCGCGGGAAAAGACCGATGAGGTGATGCAGGAGAATCCCGACAGCAAGCTGGTACCGTTCTATAGCGTCGAGGAGTTTGTCGCCTCACTGGAAACGCCGCGCCGCATTCTGCTGATGGTCAAGGCGGGCGATGCCACCGACAAGACGATCGCCTCGCTGACACCGCATCTGGACCAGGGCGATATCCTGATCGATGGCGGCAATACGCCGTTCGAGGACACCATTCGCCGCAACAAGGAGCTCTCGGAAGCGGGCTTCAACTTTATCGGCACCGGCGTTTCCGGCGGCGAGGAGGGCGCGCTGAAAGGGCCGTCGATCATGCCGGGCGGGCAGAAGGAAGCCTACGACATGGTGGCGCCGATCCTCGAGAAGATCGCCGCCCGCGCCGACGACGGCGAGCCCTGCGTGGCCTATGTCGGCCCGGATGGCGCCGGTCACTACGTCAAGATGGTCCACAACGGCATCGAATACGGCGACATGCAGCTGATCAGTGAAGCCTACGCGATCCTCAAGGGCTCGCTGGGGCTCTCCAACGCCGAGCTGGCCGAGGTCTTCAGCGACTGGAACGAGGGCGAACTCGACAGCTACCTGATCGATATCACCGCCAAGATCTTCACCAAGAAGGATGACCAGAGCGACCAGGACGTGGTCGACATCATCCTCGATTCGGCGGGCCAGAAGGGCACTGGCAAGTGGACCAGCAAGAGCGCGCTGGATCTCGGCGTGCCGCTGCCGCTGATCACCGAGTCGGTCTTCGCGCGTTTCATCTCGGCGCTGAAGGACGAGCGCGTCGAAGCCTCCAAGGTGCTGAAAGGGCCAGCGGAGACGCCGCTCGAAGGTGACAGGCAGGAATTCATCGAGAAGGTGCGCAAGGCGCTCTTCTTCAGCAAAATCGCCTCCTACGCCCAGGGCTTCGCGCAGATGCGCGCGGCTTCCGAGCAGTACGACTGGAATCTCGACTACGGCGAGGTCGCCAAGCTGTTCCGCGCTGGCTGCATCATCCGCGCCCGCTTCCTGCAGAAGATCACCGACGCCTACCAGGAGAATCCCGGGCTCAAGAACCTGTTGATGGCGCCGTACTTCGGCGAGATCGCCGGCAACTACCAGCAGGCGCTGCGGGACGTGATCGCCCATGCCGTCCAGAACGGCATCCCGGTGCCGACCTTCTCCTCGGCGATCGCCTACTACGACAGCTACCGCAGCGAGAAACTGCCGGCCAACCTGATCCAGGCCCAGCGCGACTTCTTCGGCGCCCATACCTACAAGCGTGTCGATCGGGAAGGGACGTTCCACACCGAGTGGCTGCAGGACTGACGGAGACGAAGCGATGGCGGAGCTGGAACGGGATCGGGTTCGCGAGTATCTGGCGGGCCATGCGCAGCCGACGCTCGACGACGGCGCCCGAGCGCACTATCGGGAGCGTATCGCGGCGCAATTGAAGGCCCGTAACGCGGTACTGGTGGCGCACTACTACACCGATCCCGAGATCCAGGCGCTGGCGGAAGCGACCGGTGGCTGCGTGGCCGATTCGCTGGAGATGGCTCGCTTCGGCAAGAATCACCCGGCGACCACGCTGATCGTCGCCGGCGTGCGTTTCATGGGCGAGACCGCCAAGATCCTCAGCCCGGAGAAGTGGGTCTTCATGCCGACGCTGGAGGCGACCTGCTCGCTGGATATCGGCTGTCCGGCGGATGTCTTCTCCGACTTCTGCGACCAGCATCCGGAGCGTACCGTGGTGGTCTACGCCAACACCTCGGCGGCGGTGAAGGCGCGCGCCGACTGGGTAGTGACTTCGTCGATCGCGGTGGAGCTGATCGACCATCTCGACCGGCAGGGCGAGAAGATCCTGTGGGCGCCGGACCGCCATCTGGGCAACTATGTCCGCGAGCGCACCGGTGCCGACGTGCTCTGCTGGGACGGCGAGTGCATCGTCCACGACGAGTTCAAGGCCAAGGGGATTCTCGAGCTCAAGGCGCTGCATCCGGAAGCGGCGGTGCTCGTGCACCCGGAATCGCCGGCGTCGGTGGTGGAGATCGCCGATGTGGTAGGCTCCACCTCGCAGCTGATCAGTGCGGCTCAGCAGCTCGACAACCCCAGCTTCATCGTCGCCACCGATCGCGGCATCTTCTACAAGATGCAGCAGTTGATGCCTGGCAAGACCTTCATGGCCGCACCCACGGCGGGCAACGGCGCCACCTGTCGCAGTTGTGCCAACTGCCCGTGGATGGCGATGAACGGGCTCGAAAATACCCTGGCGGTGCTGGAAGACGCCAACGGCTGCGGCCAGGAGATTCACGTCGACCCCGAGATCGCACGCCAGGCGCTGGTGCCGCTGGATCGAATGCTAGCGTTCGGTGCCGAACTGAAGCGCCGCTAAATCTGTTTCGATGAAAAACTAAAGCGCCCGCCCCGGCTGACACCGGGACGGGCGCTTTTATGTCTCTACGATTTAGAAGTGGTAGTTGATGAATGCTCCCGCCCGCCACTGGGTGGCATCGCCGATATCGTCGACGATCGAGCTGTCTGCGGCATCGCCGGTCAGGCGCGAGACGCCGACCAGGCCGGTGATCGACCACTGCCGGGTGAGGTAGTAGCTGAGCGAGGCGTCGCCACCGATCGAGAAATAGCCGTCATCCGGGTCATAGGCATCGATACCCGAGCGCGCGCTCTCGCGGTTCGAGACGCCGAACATGTCGTCCGTCCAGGCGGCGCTGGTGTACTCGAAACGTGGCCCGATGGTGAAGGCCATGCGTTCGCCGAGCTTGGTGACGTGAGTCGCCTTGAACCTGACGCGGTAGCCATCGATATCGCCGCTGAAGGGCGTCTCCGCAGCGGCACTGTAGCGCCACGCCTCGTCGAGATAGCTGACGCGGAGTCCGGCGGTGGCGCCGCCGTCGACCTGGTCGAGGTCATCGATGTCGCCGGTATCGTCACGGCCGAAGGTGTAGCCGATGAACGGCGCGACCCGCCAGTTGTCCTGCTTGATCACGTTCCAGCCGATGCCGTCGGTGACGCTGACGAAGAAGGTGTCGCCGTAGGTGGCATCCAGCGACGGCCAGGCGTTCCATTCATAGTCGTCGCTACCCAGGTAGTCCGGGCTGTAGATGGCCCCGGCGCCGACGGTGCCTTCCCATTCGGGCTGGGCGGCGGCGGCCGAGGCGCTGATCGATAGGCCACCAGCGATTGCCAGCAACCAGATGCCATTCCGTGAAGCAGTCATGTCTCATATCCCTGTGACGAAGCGGGTTCGGCAAAAACATACGGTAGTGTAGGTAAAAACGCCAGCCTGTTGAGCATCATGCTCATTCCTCCACGATCGCGGCGGATTGCTCCTGAATGCCATCCGTCGCTTTGCGATCATCGCCAACCTCCTCTAAGTTGACTGTGATGCCGCCGCCTGACACGACGGCGTCCAACCGACTCCCCGGCCAGCGAACTCTCGCTGCCTGCCTCTGCCTCGCGGGCTTGCCAAACGCGCGCGGGCGACATGAGGCGCGCCCGACACGAACGATCTCGATAGCGATAACGACTCGATAGCAATAACGAACAGGATCGGGCGGAAACTGATGAGGATGACTCCATGGACGATAATCAACGATCGAGCACGGGCGTGGGTATCTACGAGCCCGGAAACGACTCGACTCAGCCCCGCTCTCCGGGCCGCCGGCGGTTTCTGCAGACGGCGGGGGTTTCCGGCTTGGCCGTGGCGGCGGCCCCGGCGCTCTCCCAGGTGAGCTACGCCGGCTCGCCGGACCAGCCGGCAACGCAGACTGATGCGCCACCTGCTGAGGGGAAAAAGCGCATCACGCTGACCGTCAACGGCCAGCGCCAGCAGCTGGACGTGACCCCCAACGTGATTCTGCTCGACGCGCTGCGCCACGGCCTTGGCCTCACCGGTACCAAGAAAGGCTGCGACCACGGCCAGTGCGGTGCCTGCACGATCCTGGTCAATGGCACCGCGATCAACTCCTGTCTCAGCCTGGCGGTCACCCACGACGGCGACGAGATCACCACTGTCGAAGGGCTCGAGAAGAGCGGGCAGCAGCATCCCATTCAGCAGGCGTTTCTCGAACACGATGCCTATCAGTGCGGCTACTGCACGGCAGGGCAGATGATGAGCGCCGTGGCGATCCTGCAGGACGAATCGATCGGCACCAGCGATGCCGACGTGCGCGAGGCGATGAGCGGCAACATCTGTCGCTGCGGCGCCTACAAGAACATCGTCGCGGCGATCCAGTCCGCCCGTGGCTCGATGACGGGAGGCAACGCATGAGACATTTCGACTATGCCCGCGCCGGGAGCGCGCAACAGGCTATCGCCGCCCACGGCAGCGACCGCGCCGTCTCGTTCCTGGCCGGTGGCACCACCCTGCTGGACCTGGTCAAGCTCGACGTCATGCAGCCCGACAAGATCGTCGACATCAACGGTGTCGCCCTCGACGAGATCGAGCGGCTCGACGATGGTCGCCTGCGTGTCGGCGCGATGGTGACCAACACCGCCCTGGCGCGCGACAAGCGTGTGGTCGAGAACTACACCGTGCTGTCCCAGGCCCTGCTGGCGGGGGCCTCGACCCAACTGCGCAACAAGGCCACCACCGGCGGCAACATCATGCAGCGGGTGCGCTGCCCCTATTTCCGCGATGGCGTTTCCGACTGCAACAAGCGCGAACCCGGCAGTGGCTGTGCCGCTATCGAGGGCGTCAATCGCACCGTTCACGCCGTGCTCGGTACCAGCGACGCCTGCATCGCCACGCACCCCTCGGACATGTGCGTGGCGATGGCCGCGATCGGCGCCACCGTCGAGGTTCAGGGGCCGGAAGGCACCCGCGAGATCGACTTCGCCGACTTCCACCTGCTGCCCGGCGACACGCCGGCGCGGGAGCACGCCCTCGAGCCTGGTGAGTTGATCACCCATGTCATCCTCGACGCGCCACTCGAAGGCAGCCGGTCGGGCTATCTCAAGCTGCGCGATCGCCAGTCCTATCAGTTCGCCCTCGCCTCCAGCGCGGTGATCGTACGGATGGAGGGCGACACCATTCGCGAAGCGCGAGTGGCGATGGGGGGCGTGGGCACCAAGCCGTGGCGCGCCCCGGAGGTGGAAGCGGCGCTCAAGGACAAGACCGCGAGCGAAGCCGTGTTTGCCGATGCGGCCAAACGCGCGTTCCAGAATGCCATCGCCTACGCCCACAACGGCTACAAGATTCCGCTCGGCCAGCAGGCCATCGTGCGCAATCTGTCCGACCTGACCGCCGCCTGATCGCCCGCGAGGAGAACCGACCATGAGCGACAAACAGCAGAGCATCATCGGCGCAGGCGTGCCGCGTATCGACGGCCCGGACAAGCTCTCCGGCCGCGCCAACTATGCCGCCGACAACCTGCCGCCCGACCTGGCCTACGGCTACGGCGTCTTCAGTACCATTGCCAGTGGCAGGGTCTCGCAGTTGAGCGTCGACGAGGCCCGCAAGATGCCCGGCGTCGTCGATATCTTCCATCACGGCCACTTTCCGTCGCTGTACCGGACGCCATCGAGCTTCGCCCAGGGCAACAAGGTCGAGGAGACCCGGCTACCGTTCGAGGACGAACGCGTCTACTACGAAGGGCAGTTCGTGGCACTGGTGGTCGCGGACACCTTCGAGAACGCCCGGGCCGCGGCACGGCGGGTCAAGGTGACCTACTCGGCCGACCAGGCCGTGGCCAATCTCGACCAGGGCGTCGAGGCCAACGGCACCCAGGCGGGCAGCGGCAATCATGATCGCGGCGATGCGGCCTCGGCGTTCGATGGCGCGGCGACCACCATCGATGTGACCTACCGCACGCCGGTGGAGACCCATAATCCGATGGAGATGCACGCTTCCACTGCCTGGTGGGACAACGGCGACCTGACGATCTTCGACGCCACCCAGGGCGTGGTGGTGGCGCGCAACGCGCTCTCCAAGATCTTCGCCATTGCGCCGGAGCGCGTTACCGTGTACGCGCCTTACATCGGCTCCGGCTTCGGCGGCAAGCTGTGGACCTGGCCGCATGCCATCGCCGCGGCGGCGGCGTCGCGTGAACTCGAGCGTCCGGTGCAACTCGTCGTGCCACGTCAGCAGATGTTCACCACGACAGGCCACCGGCCGGAAACGCGCCAGCGCCTGCGTCTGGCCACGGACGACAACGGAAAGCTAGTCTCGCTGCGTCATGAGTCGATCAACACGACGTCCTTTACCGACCAGTACGTCGAGACCTGCGGCAGCGTGACCAAAAGTCTCTACAGTTGCCCCAATCTGACGGTGAGCCACGAGACCACCCAGGTGAATCGCGGCACGCCGACCTCGATGCGAGCCCCCGGTGCCGCGCCGGGGCTGTTCGCGCTGGAGTCGGCGATCGACGAGATGGCCGCCGCCGCCGGTGTCGATCCGCTGCAGTTCCGGCTCGACAACTACGCCGAGCGCGACGAGAGCAAGGATCTCGACTTCTCCAGCAACCATATCGTCGAAGCGACGAAACGGGCTGCCGAACGCTTCGGCTGGGCCGATCGCAACCCGCAGATCGGCAGTATGCGCGAGGGACGCGAGATCGTCGGTTATGGCGTGGCGGCGTGCAATTGGGAGGCGCTGAAGATGGCCTGCGACGCGCGCGTCTCGATCCGCGCCGACGGCACGGCGTTCGCCTCCTGCGCCACGCAGGACATCGGCACCGGCACATACACCATCGTGGCCCAGACGGTCAGCGACGTGACCGGCATTCCCATCGACCGCATTACCGTCAAGCTCGGCGACTCCTCCTACCCGGATGGTCCTATCTCCGGCGGCTCCTGGGCGACGGCGACCACGCTGCCGGCCATCGCCGGGGCGGCACGCAATGCCCTCGACGAGATGAAACGCTACGCCACCGGCAGCAATGGCGCCTTCGCCGGAGCATCCAGCGACGCGCTGGATGCCACCGCCGGCGGCCTGCGCAACGCCGCCGGCAAGCAGGTGAGCTTCGCCGAGATTCTCGAGGCCGGGCGTTACGGTAGCGCCGACGGTGAAGCGCATACCGAGGCTGCCGACTCTAAGTACTCCTATCGCTCCTTCGGCGCTCATTTCGTCGAGGTGCGCTGGGATCCCGGCATTTCGCGTCTGCGCGTGGCGCGGGTGGTCAGCGCCATTGACGTGGGCAAGGTGATCAACGAAACCACCGCACGCAACCAGGTCGAAGGCGCCGTGGTGATGGGCATTGGCATGGGGTTGTTCGAGGCCACCGAGTACGACGAGCGCAACGCGCGGCCGGTCAACAACGACTACGCCGAATACGTGGTGCCGGTGCATGCCGACCAACCGGAGATCGACGTGATCCTGCTCGACTACCCGGATCTGGCGTTCAACGAGTACGGCGCCCGTGGTATCGGCGAGATCGGTACCACCGGGCTCGCGGCGGCCATTGCCAACGCGGTCCATCACGCCACTGGCAAGCGTATCCGCGAACTGCCTATCACCCTCGACAAGCTGATGGGCGACGTGCCCCAGGCACGGAGTGCATGACAGAGAGAAAGGTGCGAAGCGCGTGATGTAGAACGGCACGAAATGCCTGACGGATAGAGGGGCGTGGAGTGCGCGGCGGAGAGAGCGACGCCAAGCGCGAGCGTGACCAGCGACTGCGAAACGACGACGCCGGCCTCATGGCCGGCGTTGTTCCGATCGATGGGCTTACAGCGCAATCAGCGAGATGGCCGGCACGTAGGTGACGATCAGCAAGCCGATCAAAGAGACGATCAGGAAAGGGACAACGCCTCGGGCGATACGCCCCAATGGCAGGCCGGTGATATTGGCCGCCACGAACAGGTTGATGCCCACTGGTGGGGTGATGAGGCCGATGGAGAGCGCCGTCATCAGTGCCACGCCAAACCAGGTCGGATCGAGCCCCAGTTGCTGAACCACCGGCATGAAGATCGGCAGGGTGATGAACATGATGGTGATGGCGTCCATGAACATGCCGGCCAGCAGCAGAATCATCATCATCATCAGAACGATGACCCAGGGGCTCTGGCTCACGCCGAGCAGGGCGTCAGAGTAGTCGTTGACCAGCCCGTCCACGACCACTACCCAACCGAAGAGGCTGGCGAACGCCACGACCAGCATGACCACCGCCGATGACCCTGCCGATTCCGCCACGCAGGCGAACAACGAGCGCAGGCTGAGTGTGCGATAGACGAAGAAGCCGACGAACATGGCGAATACCGTCGCCACGATAGCCGCCTCGGTGGGCGTGAACAGCCCGCCGTAGATACCGCCGAGAATGACGACGGGTGTGAGCAGACCCCAGAAGGCTTCACGGAACGAGCGTAATAGACGTTTGGCGTAGGGTTGCCCGTCTCCTCGTTCCACTACCTGTCGAAAGGAGGTGTCTGCCGCTGCGCTTTCGCCGGCTGTCGGCGGGGGCATCAGTTTGGCGAACGGCAGCGCGCAGAGCATCAGTACGCCAAGCATCAAGCCCGGCAGAATGGCGGCCAGGAACAGGTCCGAAATGGACGTGCCCGCCAGAATCCCGTAGATCACCAAACCGATGGAGGGCGGAATGATCAGGGACAGGGCGGCGCCCGTGCAGACCAGGCCCGCCGCGAAGGCGCGGGAGTAGCCGTCGGCGACCATGCCGCGAATGATCAGCGGCCCGATCGCCGCCACCGACGCCGGCCCTGAGCCGCTGACCGCTCCCCAGAACAGGCAGACGACGGTGCCGACCAGCCCCATCCCACCCGGAAGACCGCCCACCAGTGTGCGGAAGAAGTTGATCATCTTCTCGGCAATGCCGGTGATACCCATGATGTTGCCGGCGAGGATGAAGAACGGAATGGCCAGCAGCGAGTATTTGGCGATGCCGGAGACGATCAGGTCACCGACCATGTCGAGGCCGAAGCCCATCACGTACATGGCGGCCATCGCGGAGAGCGCCAGGCTGAATGCCACCGGAACGCGAATGAGGACCAGCACGAAGAACAGGATGATCATCTGCGTACCGGCTGAGAGGTCTAGCATGAGGCGTCTCCCGGCCGGCGGAATTCGGCGATGGCCAGCTCGAGCTGGCGGATCATCAGCATGAGGAACCCCAGCGGCACGATCAGCGTGTAGTACCACTGCGGTATCTGCAGCGCGCTGGAAACGACGCCGCTGGTGAATTGGTGGCTCAGCAGCGTCACCGTGAACAGCGTGCATAGCGCCAGGGTCGCAATGATCAACAGCGTCGACAGGACGACCAGAGCCCGCTTGAAGGAAGCGGGAACGAGGTCGTAGAACACCGTGACCGCGAGGTGCTGTCCTTTCTTCGCGGCGATCGCCGCGCCGAAGACCGTCAGCAGCACCATGCCGTTGATGATCAGCTCCTGGGTCGATGCCAGCGAGTAGTTGGTGAGATTACGTACCGCGACATTGATGAAGCCCAGTAGCGTCATGCAGAGAAACACGCAGCCGCAGATGACTTCCTCGAGATGACGCCAGACTGATCGCATGATGTTCCACCCTCGTTCTGCCTGGACACCCGGCTACTGGCTGTCCGCTTCGCCGACCGACTGCTCGAAGGTCTGCACCAGATCCTCACCCACGCGCGCTGCCCACTGGTCGTAGACGTCGCTGGTAGCATCCCGGAAGGCCTGCAGCTGATCTTCATCCAGCGTGGTGATCTCCATGCCGTTCTGCTTCAGTGTGTCCACCCCGGTGCTCGTCTGCTCGCGGGCCAGGTTTCGCTGGTAGGCCATCGCCTGCTGGGCGGCGTCTCGTACCAGGGACTGCGTGTCGGCGTCCCAGCTGTTCCAGAGTCGTTCGCTGACGCCGACGAAGATCGGGTCGTAGGAGTAGTGCCACTCGGTGAGGTAGTCCTGCACCTCGTAGAGGCGCTGCGGCACGATGATCGATCCCACCGGGTTCTCCTGCCCATCGACCACGCCCTGCTGGAGCGCCGAAAAGGTCTCGGTCCACTGGATCTGTTGCGGGTTGGCGCCCAGCGCGTCGAACACATCGATATACATCGGTCCGGCGACGCGGATCTTCATGCCGCGCAGATCGTCGGGCGAGGATACCGGCTTGACGCTGTTGGTCAGCTCGCGGAAACCGTTCTCGCCCCAGGCGAGAATCTCGATACCTTTATCCCGGGCGATATCCTTCACGGCATCGCCCGGCTCGCCCTGGATGGCGCGATCCACCTGTTCGTAGTCGGTGAACAGATAGGGGAGCGAGAACACCGCCATCTCCGGAATCAGCGGGGTGACATTGATGGCCGAGGTGATGACGAAATCGATGTCCCCACGCCCCACCATCTCCGACTGCTTCATCTGGTCGCCGCCGGAGAGCACGGCATTGGGGAAGATGCGCACGCCGATGTCGCCATCGGAAGCCTGTGCCAGCAGCTCGTTGAATTTCTCTGCGCCTTTTTGCCAGGACGTGGCATCGGAAGTGTTGTGCGTCAGGCGATAGGTCTCCGCCTGAGCCAAGTTGGATGATAGCGCCAAGCACAGTGCGACTGCCGTCGGGATTATCGAGAGCTTCATCGTCGTTCGCCTTTAATGTTCCGCAAAGTGGAATTTTATTTCTTGTTGAGCGAAGAGTGACTGACGCCATCTGTCTGCGAAATTGGACGATGGTTGTAAATAGCGTCCAGTTATTTCCAGTTTTTCACTTCATTCGGCGTCATGGCACGCTTGTTTCCCCGATGGACAGGGGCGTTGTTATCGACGTTTCGGCATTGCATGGCGCTACGACGTGGGCTTTCTATGTTCCATAAAATGGAATGTAGTTAATATGTCGTATTGCTGAGGTGGGTGTGGGTTCACGATGCTCCGGGAGTCGGTCATGACTCGGCACCCACTTTCGAAGGATCAGGAGATCGTTATGCCAGTATTCAGACAGGCTTGGATCGTTGCGTTAGGTTGCGCCACTCTCGTGGCGTCGGCAGCAGTCAGTGCCGAAACGCTCAGGCTGTCCAGTGAAACCAGTGACTCCACCAGCCGCAATATGGGCGCCGAGCGTTTTGCCCAGCTAGTCGATGAGGCGACCAACGGTGACATGCAGGTTCGTGTATTCGGCAATGCGGTGCTGTCTGGCGGCGATCAATTGCGCCAGGCGGAAATGGTGGGGCGTGGGGACATCGACTTCGTGCTCTCGACCGCTATATCGGTGTCGCCGTTGATACCGGAAATGGCGGTCTTCTCCCTGCCTTACCTGTATCGCAACTACGACGAGGTCGATGCCACGCTCGAGGGCGAACCGGCTCGTCGGATGGAGCAGATCATGGCAGAGCATGGTCTGGTCGTGCTCGGCTGGGGGGAGAGCGGTTTCCGCGAGCTGACCAACAGCGTCAAGCCGGTATCCTCGCCCGACGATCTGCGCGGCATGAAGGTTCGCGTTGCCGGTCCGATGTTCATCGACGTCATGGATGAGCTGGGTGCCAACCCGCAGCAGATCCAGTGGACCGAAACCTTTTCGGCGCTGCAGCAGGGTGTGGTCGATGGGCAGGAGAATCCTGTCGGCGCCATCATCGTGCCGCAGCGGATTTACGAGGTTCAGACTTACCTGACCGACTGGCACTACTCATACGATCCCGCCTTCCTTGCCGTCAGTCGGGCGAAATGGGACTCCTGGAGTCCCGATATGCAGACGACTATGCGCCAGGCCGCCGAGGAGGCGATGGCGTATCAGAAATCACTCACTCGCGAACAGACCGAGTCCGGATACGACATCCTTGTCGAGCATGGCATGAAGGTCACGCGGCTGGAGGATGCCGAGCTGGCGGCTTTTCAGCAGGCCACGCGCCAGACGTTCGATTCCTGGTCCCGGAAGGTCGGCCCTGAGCTGGTCGAAAGTTTCGAGCAAACCATAGCTGGGGTGCGTGACGCTGAATGACTCGGCATCGGGCATCGAGCCGGCCGTCATGTCCATCGGCCGGTGCACAACAGTTGCGAGGAGGCGAACATGAAGGCGTTGCTGAATGACAGGCGCGTTATGGTTGTGGGGGCCGGCTCCTGTGGTGAGGGCTGGGGGAATGGTAAGGCAGCGGCTGTGGCCTACGCCCGTGAAGGTGCTCGCGTGATCGCCGTGGATCGCGACCTGGAGGCGGCGCGCGCAACCCAGGCCTTGATTCAGGCCGAAGGGGGATTCTGCGAAACGGTAGCGGCAGACGTGAGCCGAACCGATGACATCATTGCAATGGTCGAAGCCGCAATGGGGCATCTGGGGGGTATCGATGTGCTGCACAACAACGTGGGCATTGCCATCACGGGAGGCCCCGAGGAGACGTCGGAGGAGGAGTGGGAGCGTGTCTTGCGAATCAATCAGACCAGCGTTTTTCTGATCTGCAAGCACGTACTGCCGATCATGCGCCGGCAAGGCGCGGGAAGCATCGTGAATATCTCCTCGATTGCCGCGCTGCGCTGGATCGGTTTCGCCTACTCGGCCTACACCACTTCCAAGGCGGCGATCGTCGCCTTCACCGAGAATCTGGCGGCTCAGTATGCTGCCGACGGCATCCGCGCCAACTGCATACTGCCTGGGCTCATGAACACGCCAATGATCCATGCGCCATTGACGGCGGCCTACGGTGGTGATGCCGAGGCGATGATCGAGAAGCGCAATCGCCAATGTCCCATGGGGTTCATGGGGGATGCCTGGGACGTTGCCAACGCCTCGCTGTTTCTCGCCTCCGACATGGCACGATATGTCACCGGCGTCAGCCTGAATGTCGACGGAGGGTTCTCGCTGCGTGCCGCCGTCGGATGAGCCGGACAGTCCGGCTCACCTGGTCATCTGGGCTTTTCGGATCTTCGCCTTGAGGGCCTGGGCTTCCTTTACCAGGCGCGGGCCCAGCTCGCGCTGGCGATCCGGTTGCATGCGGCTCTCGATGGCGGCAACCGAGAGAGAGCCCAGCACCCGGCCGTGACAATCACGCACCGCGGCACCGATCCCCCACGAGCCGGAAACCACCGAGCCGCGGTTGATGCCGTAACCCAGTGCGCGGCACTCGGCAATGCGGGGGCGATGATCCTCGCGCTGATCGTTGGGGAAGCACGCAGCGCACTCCTCCGCGTTGGCCTCCAGGCACTGCTCGATCTCGTCGTCGTCCATGGCGGCGAGCATGGCGATGCCGCCGCCGCCGACCCCGAGTGGTAGCCGCGTGCCCGGTTGCAGCACATGCGTCTTGATCGGATAGCTGCCGTCCTCGCGGATCAGGCAGATCGAATGCCATTCGCTGCGCAGCGAGAAGAAGGCGCTGTCACCAGTGTCGGCGGCGATTCGTGCCACCGGCGTCGAGGCGATCTGGCTCAGTCCATAGCGCTGGTTGGCGATCACGCCCAGTGCATAGCACTCCGGGCCGAGAAAGTACCCCTCCTTGTCGCTTCTCTCGACCATGCCTTCGGCCATGAGCGCTTGAAGCAGGCGATGTACGGTGGGTTTGGAGAGCGTCGTCTGCTGGGTGATGTAGGCGAGCGAAACCCCCTTGCCCAGTTGTCCGGCGATGGCGCGAAGCACTTGCATGGTGCGATAGGTGGACTGAGCCCCCTGAATATGGCCTGAACTCATCACGTTGATCCTCGTGTTCCATAATGTGGCCTAATTATTTGGTCGATATCATCGATTTTTATGTTGAAGGCCTGATAGTCGGCGAATAACTTGAAATAAAGCCGATTTGTTTATTCCATTTTATGGAATCAGGAGAAAATATGTCAACTCGAGCGCGGATAGTCGGTTGGTCGCATCTTCCCTTCGGGAAACGTACCGAGCCGGACACGGAAGCGATGATCGGCCAGGTCGTGAAGGACGTTCTGCAGCATGGAGGCGTGCCGGCAGCCGATGTCGACGCCGTCTACCTGGGGGTCATGAACAACGGATTCTCCAAACAGGATTTCCAGGCCGCCCTGGTGGCGATGGCGGACGACGAGCTCATGCACACGCCGGCGACACGGCTCGAGAACGCTTGCGCCACCGGCTCCGCCGCCCTGCATGCGGGGCTGGATTTCATCGAATCCGGCCGCGGCAGAATCGCCCTGGTGGTAGGGGCGGAGAAAATGACGTCACTGCCGACCTCGGAGGTCGGCGACGTCCTGCTGGGTGCCAGCTATCGCAAGGAAGAGATGACCGCAGGCGGCTTTCCTGGTGTCTTCGCGAGCATCGCGGATGAGTATTTTCGTCGCTACGGCGACCGGCGCGAGGAACTGGCGCTCATCGCTGCCAAAAACCACCGCAACGGCGTTGCCAATCCTTTCGCCCATGTGCGCAAGGATCTGGGGTTCGAGTTCTGCCATACCGTCAGCGACAACAATCCCATCGTGGCCGATCCGTTGCGCCGTACCGATTGTTCGCTGGTCTCCGATGGTGCCGCGGCGATCCTGCTCGCCGACGAGGAGACGGCGCTGACGCTGGAGCGGGCCATCGCTTTCCGTTCCCGGGTTCAGAAAAACGACATCATGGCCTTGAGTCGCCGTGATCCCCTGGCGTTTGCCGGTGCGGCCGGCGCCTGGCGCGCAGCATTGGAGAGTGCCCGGATTACCCTCGATGACCTCGATTTCGTGGAAACCCATGACTGTTTCACGATCGCCGAATTGATCGAGTACGAAGCCATGGGGCTGACGGCTCCCGGTGAAGGCCATCGTGCCATTCGCGAGGGCTGGACTTACAAGGATGGCCGGCTGCCGGTCAACCCTTCCGGCGGGCTCAAGGCCAAGGGCCATCCCGTGGGGGCTACCGGCGTCTCGATGCACGTGATGGCCTGCATGCAGCTGATGGGTGAGGCCGGCGACATGCAAATCCCCGGTGCCAACCTGGCCGGTGTGTTCAACATGGGCGGAGCCGCCGTGGCGAACTACGTCAGCGTCATGGAGCGCAGCCGATGAGCGGGGCGGTACGACAGCCGGCATGCGGCATCGTGCCGGTCAGCAAGCGAGTGATGAACCTCGCCAACTTCCTGAGCCAGGCGATGCGGCGATATCCCGATGCACCGGCATTGGTGATGGGCGAAGCCTCTCTGTCATGGCGCGAGTTGGATCGGCGCGTCAGCGCGCTGGCGCTGGCGCTGAAAGCACGGGGCCTGGGCAAAGGGGATCGATTGCTGGTCCATAGCCGTAACGGTTTCGAGATGGTGGAGACCCAGCTGGCGGCGTTTCGGCTGGGGGCTGTGTGGGCACCGGCGAACTTTCGGATCTCCCCCGGCGAGGCCCAGTGGCTTGCCGAATTGACCGAAGCCAGGATCCTTGTCATCGGGGCGGAATTCGAGCGCCACTACGAGGCCATTCGCGACATCGGCCCGGGTCTCGCCTTTACCGTAAGAATTGGTGAGGGGACGTTCGGCGATGCCGCATACGACGACTTCCTGCGCGAGTACGAGGGTCAGGCGTGCGCCAACGCCGACGTGGAGCACGATGACCCCTGCTGGTTCTTCTTCACCTCGGGCACGACGGGAAAGTCGAAGGCGGCGGTGCTGACGCATGGCCAGATGGGGTTCATCACCACCAATCACCTCTGCGATCTCATGCCCGGCACGGATCAGGCGACCGATGCCAGTCTGGTCGTGGCACCGCTGTCCCACGGCTCGGGAATACACTACCTCACCCAACTGGCGCGTGGGGTCAAGACCGTGTTGCCCACGGCCAGTGGCTTCGATGGCGACGAGATCTGGCGTCTGATCGAGACGCATCGCATCACCAACCTGTTTACCGTGCCGACCATCGTCAAGATGCTGGTCGAGGATCCCGCCTGCGAGCGCTACGACCATTCATCGCTGCGCTACATCATCTATGCCGGCGCGCCGATGTATCGCGCCGATCAGAAACGGGCGCTCGAGCGGCTCGGCAAGGTGCTGGTGCAGTATTACGGCCTGGGCGAGGTCACTGGAAACATCACCGTGCTGCCACCGAGCCTCCATAGCGCCGATGACGGCGGCTTCAAGATCGGCACCTGCGGCTACGACAGAACCGCCATGCAGGTTTCCGTGCAGGATGACGAAGGGCGTGAACTGCCACCCCATGAAACGGGGGAGATCTGTGTCTGTGGCCTCGGTGTCTTCGCCGGCTACTACGCCAATCCGGAAGCCAATGCGAAGTCGTTCCGCCATGGCTGGTTCCGTACCGGCGACCTGGGGCATCTCGATGAAGAGGGATTTCTCTATATCACCGGGCGCGCTTCCGACATGTTCATTTCGGGGGGCTCCAACATCTATCCGCGGGAGATCGAGGAGAAGATGCTGACCCATCCCGGGATTCGGGAAGTGGCGATCGTCGGGATGCCGGACGAGCAGTGGGGGGAGGTCGGCGTCGCGGCGGTGGTGCCGTCCGAGGGTAGCCAACTGGACGTGGAAGCGCTGCAGGCTTGGGTCAAGGAGCGAGTCTCGAGCTACAAGGTGCCGCGCCGTTATCACCTCTTCGAGACGTTGCCGAAATCCAACTACGGCAAGATCACCAAGAAGATCATCCGGCAAGCCATCGAGGATCGGGAGGCACGCTCATGAGCCGCACGCTGCAGTCCGGTTATCACCGGCCCCGCATGCTGCGCCATGTCGGTCGCTTCAGTCCGGTGCGGATCCAGAGCATGCACTATCAAAGCGGCCGTCATATCCGGCTGCTGCTCCAGCCTGGGCGCTCGCTCTATGACGCGCTGGTCCGGCCGTTGCAGGCCATCGGCGTCACCAGCGCATCGACCACCATCCTGGGTGGCCACTTCGATCATCTCGAGTACTGCGTCGCGCCTCCCGACCCGAGCGGCAAGGCCGTCATCGCCTACTCCAGCCCCATCGACGCGGGGGCGTCGTTCATGGTGTTCGGCAATGCCACCCTGGGCAAGGACATGGAAGGGCGGCCCCTGGTCCATTGCCACGCTTCCGTTCGCGTCGAGGACGGCAGCGTCAAGGGCGGCCATATCGTGCCTCAGGCATCGATCATCGGCGCCACGCCGATTTCCGTGCTGGTCACGGCGCTCGAAGGGTTCGAGCTGCGCCAGGCGTTCGACGACGAGACCAACATTCCCTTGTTGAAGCCGTTCAAGGAGTCGTGACATGTCGACTACGGAGACGACGCGAGTCGTGATCACAGAGTCGGGGCGGATGGGGCGCGTGGCCTACGCCCGCATTGCGCCGAACGAGGACCTCGTCCAGGGCGTCGAGAAGATGTGCTTGGCCGAGGGGTTCCGGAACGCCTTCGTGCGAGGCGGACTGGGGAGTCTGGTCGACGCCAGCCTGGGCACGCGCGATGGTGGCTATCAGCAGATATCCGGTCCGGCGGTGGAGGTGGTCAGTATCGCCGGTGAGGTCCGCTCCGGAGCCGACGGCGTTCCCGTCGCCTCGCTGGCGGGTATCGTCGCGGACACCGATGGCAACGTCTACGGCGGGCCCTTCCTGGCCGGCTGGAATCCCGTCTGCATGACCTTCGAGGTGACGCTGGAGGAGTGGATACCCGACGGTGAAGAGCCGGCTTGAGTGTCAGTGGCGGGTCGCGAATCGAAAGCTCACGAGGATAGCGCTATGCAAGAGGCAGTGGTGGTGACCGGAGGGGCCTCCGGTATCGGTTTGGCCGTGGCAAGAACGTTGAAGACGCGGGGATTGGCGGTATGCCTCATCGATCGCTCCGAAGCCGGCCTGGCGGAAGCCTGCGCCGGGCTGGACGCGCCATCGTGCGATGGCATCGCGTGCGACGTCACCGACGAGGCGGCCATCGAAGCGGCCATCGCGGCCTTGTCCGAGCGCTACCGACTGGTCGGCGTCGTCAATTGCGCCGGTATCGGCATCGACAAGTCGACCATCGAAACGGGCGTCGAGGAGTTCCGCAGGATACTCGACGTCAACGTGGTCGGATCCTTTGTGGTGTCGCGCGAGCTGGCCCGCTACTGGACGACGCGAGGGCTCGCCGGGAGCATCGTCAATATTTCGTCGGTTTCGGGCCTCTGTGGCAACAAGGGGCGCAGTGCCTACGGCGCCTCCAAGGCCGGGCAGGATGCGCTGACCCGCGTGATGGCGTGCGAACTGGGCTCGCGGGGGATCCGCGTCAACTCCGTGGCCCCCGGGCCGATAGACACCCCGCTGGCGCGCGCCATCCATACCGACGACGTGCGCGACCAGTGGCATCAGCGCGTCTCGCTGAATCGATACGGCCAGCCCGATGAAGTCGCCAATGCGGTGGCGTTCCTGCTCTCCGACGAGGCTTCCTACGTCACGGGGCAGGTCCTGGCCGTCGATGGCGGGTTCGTCAGCGCAGGGTTGAGAGCGTAGCTGTACCGAAGCCGGGCCGGTTCCCGCACCGCCACCGGCTCTCCTTTCCTGGCCATGGGGTGACGGCCCTTCATCACGACATCACTCCTGCAGCGTCGCCTCGACCAGCTTCCGCATCGCCTGCTGGAGCGGTTTGACGGCGGGGCAGTCGGCGACGCCATGGCGCTGGGCGATCCAGGCCGGGTCGTTGTAGCCGAGCCAGGTCTGGCCGTCGGCATCCTGCCAGACCAGCGCCTTCATTGGCAGGTCGATCCCGGCGGTCGGGGCGCACTGCATCAGCGGCGTGCCACCCTTGGGATCGCCGAAGATGATCACTTCATTGGGCAGCAGCGCCATGCTGCGAGACATCGCGCCCTGGCGGTGATCGACCCGGGCGAATACGGTCATGCCGCTGGTCCGTGCCTGCTCGGCGAAGCGGATGGCGGTTTCGTGCACGCCGGCGTCGCTCCTGGCGACGATCATGCCGGGAACGGATGGCGTCGTCTCCTGTGCGGATTCGGCCGGCGGTGTCGACTGCGCCGATACGCCGGCGGTGAAACCCAGCAGGCCGGCGGTGATCAGCGCGAGGCGCAGTTGGCGGAAGAACGGTCGGGGCATGTGTCGTCTCCGGGTCGAGGATGTCGTTCGGTGGTGTCGCTCGAGAATGTCGCTCGAGCGTGCGTGTTCAGCGTGTCGATCAGTGATGCGCCACACCCTGGTCCCCGGTCAGCG
Organism: Salinicola corii; assembly: GCF_008298015.1. Lineage (GTDB taxonomy): Bacteria > Pseudomonadota > Gammaproteobacteria > Pseudomonadales > Halomonadaceae > Salinicola > Salinicola corii. The sequence goes on from NZ_VTPX01000002.1 coordinate 96,618, forward strand.
CCGCTTCGGCCAGATCGACCTCGCGGACCAGCTTGCGCAGGACATTGTCGTTGATACGGTCGCGCTGGCGCAGCTTGTAGTACTGGCGCCGCTCGGCGCGCAGCGCCTCCAGGCGGGTGTCGCGCTCCAACTGGCGGGAGGTGGCGAGCTGCGGCGTGGCGGTGTCGGCGGAGTGCAGGTTCAGACGCTCCCGGTAGTAGCTCATCAACTGGGAGCTGATGTCGTTGAACGCCATGATCGTCTCGTCGTTGGTCTTGTTGCGGGCGAACTCGCCGGTGCGATCGTGATGGTAGCGTTCGATGCGGTAGATGGCGGCCTCGGCACCGGCGATGCGCGCCTTACGCTCCTCCTCGAATTCATGGGTGTCGTTGGGGAGCTTGAGGTTTCGCAGTACCAGCGGCAAGCCGATGCTGCCGGTGATCAGCGTGAACAGGATCACGCCGGTCGCCAGGAAGATCATCAACTCCCGCGCCGGGAAGTCGGTGCCGTCGTTCATCAGGTGCGGCAGTGACAGCGCCGCCGCCAGGGTGATCGTGCCGCGAATACCGGCCAGCGTCGCCGCCAGCATCAGCTTCACCGGAATCTGCCCGGTGCTCGCCGGCGGGGGGAGGCGCGGCTGACGCTTGATGAAGCCCATCACTCTCGACAGCCCCCGCCCGATGGCGCTGGCGAGCCAGATCCAGATGAAGCGCGAGGCGAGCAGGGCGAGCGAGATCGCCGCCACGTAGCCCAGCAGGCGCAGGAATTCGTAGTCGCCGATATCGTGCAGCGAATGGTCCAGCGCCCCGCTGATGATCGCCGGCAGCTGGAACCCCAGCAGCAAAAAGACCAGCGCGTTGAGGACGAATTCGAGCATCTCCCACACCGCCTGGGTCTGCATGCGGGTGTGGAGCTGGCCGACGCGCTTGATGTCGGCACGATTCATCACCATGCCCGCGGCCACGGCGGAGAGGATGCCGGACATGCCGAGATGTTCGGCCAGCAGGTAGGCGGCGAAGGGGAGCAGCAGCACCAGCAGGATGACCTGGACCGTGGTGGCCTCGCCCAGGTGGCGTTCGATCAGCCGCGTGCGCAGGACATTGAAGCCGAAGGCCAGCAGCCCGCCCACCGCCAGGCCGCCGATCGAGATCAGCAGGAAGCTCCCGGCCGCGTCGGTCAGCGAGAAGGTGCCGGTCAGCGCCGCCGCGACGGCGAACTTGAACGCCACCAGGCCGGAGGCGTCGTTCATCAACGACTCCCCCTCGAGGATTCGCATCAAGCGCGGCGGCACCGGCAGGCGGCCGGAGATCGACGATACCGCCACCGCATCGGTGGGGGAGAGGATCGCCGCCAGGGCAAAGCAGATCGCCAGCGGCAGCGCCGGGAACAGGAGATGGATGAAGTAGCCGACCCCGACCACCGTGAACAGCACCAGCCCCAGCGCCAGGGCCAGGATCGGCCCGCGCAGGATCATGAACTCGCGCTGGGGGAAGCGCCGGGCATCGGAAAACAGCAGTGGCGCGATGAACAGCAGCAGGAATATCTCCGGCTCGAGTTCGACGTGCAGGCCCGATGCCGGCCATGCCAGCAGGGCGCCGAGAAATATCTGCACCAGCGGTGTCGGGAGGGCGGGAACGAACCGTGTCACGACCCCGGTCGCCGAGGCAACCAGCAGCAGAATCAGAACCAGAAATAGCGTATCCATCGACCCGATCGACCGGTAGAAATTCGTTAGCCGACGAGCTTAACGGAAGTCGAATGCTTTAGGGCGCCGAGCGACAAAATTTTCTGGCGATGCATTGGGCGGGATCGGGATGAGCTGTCTATGCTGTTGTCGATGGGCGGCACTGGGTCCTGACAACACCGGCTGCCCGATCACCCCGTGACGAAACGCTTGTCTCGCTGGCTCGCGACGCAGCCGGCGATCATCGACGATGTACGCGCGCCCGTGATCCTGCCTTCCAGGACATCGTTTCGGTGTGCGGCATCATCGCTCGAGACGACGAGCCGTGGCGAGGCGCAGTGACGCGCCTGACACCCGCGGCTCTCCCAATCCAGATGAGGAGCCGGCATGATGGACGATTCCGCGCATTCCCCCCGCCCTTCCGACGAGACCGTCAGGCTCGATTTTACGCTCAACGGCGAGCCCCGCACGATCGAGGTCGCGCCCAATGCGGTACTGCTCGATGTGCTGCGCGAGCAGCTCGGGCTCGGCGGTACCAAGAAGGGCTGCGATCACGGCCAGTGCGGCGCCTGCACCGTGCATGTCGATGGCCTGGCGATGAACTCCTGTCTGCGCCTGGCGATCATGTGCCAGGGACAGCAGGTCACGACGATCGAAGGCTTGGCGAAGGATGGCCAGCTTCATCCGGTGCAGCAGAGCTTTCTCGAGTGCGACGCCTACCAGTGCGGTTACTGCACTCCCGGCCAGATGATGTCGGCCACCGCGCTGCTCGCGGACGATCGCATCGGCGCCGACGACGCCTCGGTCAAGGAGGCCATGAGCGGCAATATCTGCCGTTGCGGGGCCTACAAGAACATTCTCGAGGCGATCCAGCAGGCCCGGGTGCAATTGGGTCACGACGCCACGACGCCCCGCAAGGAGGATGTCGCATGAGAGCCTTCGCCTATTCCCGCGCCGATAGTGTCGATCACGCCGCGCATCGCATCACGCACGACGCGGCCTTCGTCGCCGGTGGCACCACACTGCTGGATCTGATCAAGCTCGACGTGCTGAAGCCGAAAAACGTGGTCGACATCAACGCGCTGCCGCTCAAGCGCGTCGAACGGCTCGACGACGGTCGGCTCAGGATCGGAGCGCTGGTCACCAATACCGACCTGGCCCACCACCCCGAGGTCAAGCGACATTATCCACTACTGTCCCAGGCGCTGCTGGCGGGGGCCTCCACCCAGCTCCGCAACATGGCGACCACGGCCGGCAACGTGATGCAGCGCACGCGTTGTCCGTATTACCGCGATGCCGCCGCGGCCTGCAATCGGCGCGAGCCGGGCAGCGGCTGCGACGCTCGGGGCGGGCTGAACCGGTTGAATGCCGTGTTGGGGGGGAGCGACGCTTGTGTCGCCGTCCACCCCTCCGACATGTGCGTGGCGATGGCCGCGATTGGCGCGACGCTGACGCTGAGTAGCGCCGACGGGGAGCGAGAAGTGGCGTTCGGGGATTTCCATCGTCTGCCCGGCGACACGCCCCACATCGAGCATGACCTCGCCGACGGCGAGCTGATCACCGCCATCACGCTGGAGCCGCCGCTGGCCCCGGCAGGCTCCTACTACCTCAAGCTTCGGGATCGAGCGTCGTATGAATTCGCCCTGGCATCGGCGGCGGCGCAGCTGTCGCTGGACGGCGAGATGATCGGCGAAGCCCGGGTCGCGCTCGGTGGGGTCGGCACCAAACCCTGGCGCTGTCCCGATGCCGAGGCGGCGCTGGTCGGCCAGCCTGCCCAGATCGCCACGTTCGAACGCGCGGCGGAGATCGCCCTGCGCGATGCCACACCGCTCGAGCACAACGCCTTCAAGATTCCGCTGGCGCGACAATCCATCGTTCGCGCGCTCCGCGAGGCGACGCGTCTCGCCCGTGACGAAGGGAAACAGGAGGGCCAGGTATGAACGATTTGACACGGCCGCGCGTGATCGGACAGCGCACCCCGCGCATCGACGGCGAATTCAAGCTTACCGGCCGCGCCGGCTACACCGGCGAGTTGCATGCCGAGGGGATGCTCTATGGCTATCCGGTCCCGGCGACGATCGCCCATGGCAAGCTCGAGGCACTGGAGCTCGACGAGGCCCAGGCCATGCCCGGTGTCGTGGATATCTTCCATCACGGCAACTTCGACACGCTGCATCGATCGCCCAACTCCATGGGCCATGGCGATCAGGTCAGCGAGGTGAGGCTGCCGTTCGAGGACGAGACGATCCATTACCACGGTCAGTACGTGGCGCTGGTGGTGGCGAAAACCTTCGAGCAGGCGCGTGCTGCCGCCTACCGCGTGGTTGCACGCTACCGCCAAGCGTCCGGCGCCGTTCCGAGCCTGCTGGGGCGTGACGACGAAGGATTGCCGATCGAGAGCGAAGGCAGTTCACGAGGCGATCCGGAAGCGGCGTTCTCGGGGGCGCCAGTCAAGATCGATCGAACCTACCACATCGCCGCCGAGAGCCATCTGCAGATGGAGATGCACGCGACGCTGGCGGAGTGGCATGACGGCGGCCGGCGGCTGGTGGTACACGAGTCGACCCAGGGTGTGGTCTATCAGCGTAACGCCATGGCCCGGATCTTCGATCTGGCGCAGGAGGATCTCGAGGTCATCTCTCACTACATCGGTTCCGGCTTCGGCAACAAGTTGTTCATGTGGCCGCACGCCGTGGCAACTGCCGTGGCCGCGCGTCGCCTGCAGCGACCGGTGAAGGTCGTGCTGCCGCGTCAGCAGGACATGATGTCCGGCGGCAACCGCCCGGCCTCGCGCCAGCATATTCGCCTGGGCGCCGGGCGCGATGGCCGGTTGACCTCGGTCATCCACGACAGCATCACCGAAACCTCGCTGGTGGATCGGTACATCGACTCGTGTGGCAGCGCCACGCCGAGTTTCTATGCCTGCGACAACCTGGCCGTCAGCCAGCGTATTCTTCCCGTCAATCACGGCACGCCCTGCCCGATGCGAGCGCCGGGAGAGGTCTCCGGCATCTTCGCGCTGGAGACTGCCATGGACGAACTGGCGGTCGAGCTGAAGATGGATCCAGTCGAGTTGAGACTCAGGAACTATGCCGAGTCGGATCCCGAAAGCGGACTGCCCTGGTCGAGCAAGCAGTTGGACAAGTGCCTCCAGAGTGCCGCCGAGCGCTTCGGATGGGACAAGCGCAATCCCGAGGTGGGCTCGATGCGCGACGGCGATGAAATCATTGGTTATGGCATGGCTTCCTGCACCTGGTTCGCTGGCCGCCAGCCGTGCCAGGCTCGGGTCGAACTGCGTGCCGATGGCTCGCTGTTCGTCGGCTGCGGCACCCAGGACATCGGTACCGGCACCTATACCATCGTGGCGCAGACGGCGGCCGAACTGACCGGTATGCCGCTGGCCGATATCGAGGTCAAGCTGGGCGAGTCCGGCCTGCCATCCGGCCCGCTTTCCGGCGGCTCGATGGCAACCGCCTCGACGTTACCGGCAGTGGCCGCGGCGGTGCGTGACGCGCTGGATGCGCTCAAGGAAGTCGCGACCGGCAACGGTGGTGCCTTCGAGGGGCTCTCCGCGGACGATCTCGAAGTAGGGCAGGGTGGCTTGAGTCATGGCGAGCATCGGGTCAGCTTCGCCGAGGTGCTCAAGACCAACAAGCTGGCCAGCGTCAACGGCCAGGGCAGCACGGCGCCGGGCGCCGAGCAGAACGCCTACAGTTTCCGCTCGTTTGGCGCACATTTCGTTGAGGTGCGTTTCGATCCGGGGATCTCGCGGGTACGCGTGGCACGGGTGGTCAGCAGCATGGACATCGGTCGCGCGATCAATCCTCCAGCGGCGCGCAACCAGGTCGAGGGCGGTATCATCATGGGAATCGGCATGGGCCTGTTCGAACAGCTCGAATACGATCCCCGCGATGCCCGGTTGATCAATTCGAACGTGGCCGACTACATTTTGCCGACCCATGCCGATGCGCCGGAGATCGACGTCGAACTGCTCGATTATCCCGACTTCGAGTTCAACGAATTTGGCGCTCGCGGCGTTGGCGAGATCGGTTTGACCGGCGTCGCCCCGGCGATCTCCAACGCGCTCTATCACGCCACTGGCAAGCGCCATCGTGACCTGCCGATCACCATCGAAGCGCTACTGGCTTCGTCGTGAGGGACGCCCCTGGACGCCATGCAGGAAAAGGTCGACACAGCGTGTCACCCGATTCTCGATCGCCGTCCTCGAAGGCGGCGACTCCAGCTGTAGTACGCGAATGAGGTGCCACTCCCCCAGCAGCATGCCGAGAAAGGCGCCGGCGAGTTCGACGGTATCGCATGCCGGCATCAGTTGCCTTTGCACCCGGCGCTCGAAGTAGTCCGCCAGGGCGAGCCGGACACGACCGGGGCCACCATCGAAGAACAGCCGTGCCAGTTGCGACTGGCGGGGGCTCTCGGCCACGACTTCGCGGTAGATGCCCAGGGTTTCCTCGTCCATGACCTTGACCAGCAGCTCGATGCCGAGACGCTGCAGCGCCGCCTCGATGGTCAGTTCGTCGACACCTTCGTCGGTCAGCGTGCCGTAGATATGATGGGAACGGCGTTCGATCATGGCCTGGAACAGGCCTTCCTTGTTGCCGAAGTGGCGATAGAGAGTGGAAAGCGAGCCGCCGGCGCGACCGACGATGTCGTTGACGCTGACCTGACCGTAGCCGCGCTCGAGAAACAGTTGCTGTGCCGCGTCGAGCAGGGCGTCCCGACGCTGACGGCCCCGCTCGGTCGTCGGGGGGGAATCTTTGGGAAGTGACGGCGACATGGCTTTCCCTCGTGTCGGCAACGCTGGATTTTTTCGATACGACGCGGTGGCGTTTTCGATAAGATAGTGTAGTCTACACTACACATCGAATGGGCGCGCACTTCTGGCAGGAAAATAGGCTCGGCATGAAGATCAAAAAGAAACTCTACACGGCAGTCGTGATACTGGTCGCGCTGGCGGTGGCGCTTGTCTTCGCGTGGCACTGGTGGCAGACCGGACGCTTCTTCATCGAGACCGACAACGCCTACGTGCACACCGATAGCGTCGCGGTGCGTGCGGAGATCAGCGCGCGAGTGACCGAAGTGCCAGTGGACGACAACCAGCGGGTTAAGCAGGGCGACCTGCTGGTTCAGCTCGACGATCGGGATACTCGCAGCCAGCTGGCCCAAGCCCAGGCGCAACTGGCCGTCAGTTCGGCCAACGTGACCCAGGCGCAGCGTCAGGTCGAGCTCGATCGGGCCAGCATCGACGAAGCCCAGGCCCAGGTGACCGCAGCCCAGTCCGATGTCGCCCAGGCGCGTCAGCATCTCGAACGCTCGCAGTCGCTGGCGGCGAACAACTACGCCTCGCGCCAGCAGTTGCAGGACGATCAGGCGTCGCTGCGGGTCGCCCAGGCGACGCTGGCGGCGCGCCAGGCGAGCGTCGAATCGGCCAAACGGCGGCTATCGGCCGACCAGGCCTCCATCGACAGCGCCAAGGCCAACCGGGACGCCGCCGAAGCGGACATCGAATACAACCAGAGCCAGCTCGCCAAGACGCGTATCGTCGCCCGGCGCGACGGTGTCATCGGCAATCTGACCGTCGAGCCCGGCGATCTCGCCCAGCCGTCGCTCACCTTGATGCAACTGGTCCCGGTCTCCAGCGCCTACGTGGTCGCCAACTACAAGGAGACCGAGATCGAGCGCATGCGCGTGGGCCAGCCGGTGGCACTGGCGGTGGATGCCTACCCGGATATCGACTTCACCGGCAAGGTCGACAGCGTGGCGCCGGCGACCGGCACCCAGTTCAGCCTGCTGCCCCAGGACAACGCCACCGGCAACTTCAACAAGATCGTTCAGCGCGTGCCGGTCAAGATCCGGGTCACTGGACCCAAGGATCAGCTATGGCGGCTGCAGTCCGGTCTCTCGGTCGAGCCCTCGGTGGATACCCGTGAGGTCGATGGCCAGGCGATCTACTTCGATCCCGGCCCCGACCTGGACGACGGGCCGCAGTCATGACGCTGCGTCGTGAGTCCATGGCATGAGTGAAGTGGCGGCACCAGGCGGCGCTGGCCCACAGGAGATGCCGTCCTGGCACTACCGCTTCGGCTTCATCGCGGCGGTGTTCGGCATGTTCATGGCGATTCTGGACATCCAGATCGTCGCCAGCTCGCTGAACGAGATCCAGGCCGGCGTCTCGGCCTCGAGCGACGAGATATCCTGGATCCAGACCTCCTACCTGGTCGCTGAAATCATCATGATCCCGCTCTCCGGCGTACTGATGCGCTGGCTGTCGACGCGGGTGGCCTTCGTCATCTCCTGTGCCGGTTTCACCCTGGCCAGCCTCGGCTGTGCGCTGGCCAACAGTATCGAACAGCTGATCGTGCTACGTGCCATCCAGGGCTTCATGGGGGGCGCGATGATTCCGATCACCCAGGCGATCAGCTTCTCACTGTTCCCGCGTCGCGCCATGGGGGCCGTCCAGGGCGTGATCGGCATGGTGGTGACCATGGCGCCGTCGATCGGCCCCACCGTTGGGGGCTATGTCACCGAGCTGTTCAGCTGGCACTGGTTGTTTCTGGCCAACGTGGTGCCGGGAATCCTGGTCACGCTGGCGGCGTGGCGCTTCCTCGATATCGATGAAGGCGATGCGAGTGTCGCCAAGCGGCTCGACTTTCGCGGCCTGATCCTGATCGCGCTGTTTCTCGGCAGCCTCGAGTTCGTGCTCGAGGAGGGGCCCGGCGACGACTGGTTCGCAAGCGAGCTGATCGTGTGGATGACACTGCTTTGCGTCGCCTCCTGCATCGGCTTCTTCTGGCGGGTGTTCACCTATCATTCGCCGATCGTGGATCTCCACGCCTTCCGCAATCTCAATTTCTCGATCGGCACCGGGCTGGTATTCGTGGTGGGGATCGCGATGTATGGTCTGGTCTATCTGATGCCGCTGTTCCTGGGCGGGGTCAGGGGGTACTCGAGCCTGCAGATCGGCGAGGTGATGTTCGTCACCGGGGTGGCGATGTTCTTTACCGCCCCGATCGTGGGGCGTCTGACCAACTCGGTGGACCTGCGCGTACTGCTGTTCTTCGGTCTGACGCTGATCGGAATCGGTACGGTGATGAACAACAACCTGACCAGCGAGTCGGGTTTCTGGGAGTTCTTCTGGCCGCAGATCGTGCGCGGCATGGGCATGATCCTGTGCATCATCCCGGCTTCGCGGATCGCGCTGGGCACGCTGCCGCCGCAGGAGCTGGGCAACGCCGCCGGACTCTTCAGCGTGATGCGCAACCTCGGTGGCGCGGTGGGCCTGGCGATGCTCGACACCGTGCGCGACTGGCGCGAGGACTATCACTGGAACCAGCTGATCCCCGCGCTCAACGAGGGGCGAGTCGTGGTTCAGCAGCAGATCGACAATTATCAGGCGATGCTGATCGGCCATGTCGCCGACCCTTACCACAGCGCGGTGGCTCTGCTCGGCCAGCGCTTCGGCATCCAGGCCCAGGTGCTCGCCTACAACGACATCTTTCTGTGGCTGGGCTGCATCTACCTGTTGTGCGTGCCGCTGGTGTTCCTGCTCAAGAAGATCGAGCATTGACTGCGGGCTGCGGGCTGCGGGCTGCGGGCTGCGGGCTGCGGGCTGCGGGCTGCGGGCCGGGATCGTCGGCGCAGCATTCTGACGAAGCTCGAAGCTCGAAGCTCGAAGCTCGAAGCTTCTTTCTGTAATCTGGCTTTCCTGCTGACCCGCCTCAGCGTTTCGTTCGATCGTTCAGGATGGTTTGCCGCTATGAAAACGCCTCAGTCAAACAAACCCGGCGCCGACGAGCCGACCCGCACCGTGCTGCGCCTGATCGGCAGCTTTGCCGCGCCGGTGGCGATCTACCTGGTGGCATGGGAACTGGTGGCGCGGCTGATCCTCCCCGGCGTGGCCGAAGGCGGGCGCGAGTTCGTGATCAACCTGTTCAGCGTGTTGATCCCGTTCGTCGGCGTGCTGGCCAGCGTCTACCTGGCCGGCACCAGAGCCGGTCGGCTGCTGGGTGGCGGCGTGATGACGGTGTTCTTCCTCTATCTCTACGTCTCCTCCGGTGTCGTGTTCAGCTGGTTGCCGGTCGCGCTGACCCTGGGCGGTGTCGTCCTCGCGGTGGCCGTCGCCCGTTACTGCCCCACGATGAAACCCGATCTGGGCGACGCATTCGGCTAGGCTCCGCCCATGGCCGCTTCGAATGCTCATCCCCCGCTCCGCGACTGGCTGGCCGGTCGCAGCGACGACCTGCGGCGCCGTCGCTGGCGAGGCGTGCTGTGGATCGCCGACGACGCGCCACAGGCGGTCCGCAAGGCGTGGGCCTGGATTGCGGCGGGACGCTGGCAGTCTCCGCTGTGGATCGGCCCCGAGTTGGCATCCTCCGGCCATGCCTTGCCATTGCCGGAGGGCGTGACGCGGCTGAGCGGCTCTCGCGCCCGCAGCCAGTTGGGCAGCGAGCACGATCTGGTGATCTTCGATGCGGTTTCCCCCGTGGCGGGATTCGATCCGGATGCCTTCGGCGCCATCAGCGGGACCATCCTGGCCGGGGGCTGGCTGGTACTGTTGACGCCGGGACACTGGCAGCGACCGACCGACGCGGAGTGGCCGCCGGACGCCGACTACCAGCGCCTCGCGCATTGGCCTCACCCCGTGGAGACCCTCTCGGCACGATATCTTCAGCGTCTGGGCGCAAGGCTGCGCGATGACGCTCGACTCGTGGTATGGCCAGCCGACGCTGGCTTACCGGGCCCGCCTCCGAAGACGGAGACTGCCGGTTCGCCGCCCGCTGGCGTCGACAGCCACTACCCAGCGGGCGCCTGCGATGACAGCGACTGCCTGACCCGGGACCAGGCCGAAGCGGTTTCGCGACTGACGCGAATGCGGCGGCGTCGGCCGGTGGTGCTGGTGGCCGATCGCGGCCGTGGCAAGAGTGCGGCATTGGGCATCGCGGCCGCGCGTCGGCTGATGCGCGGCGAGCGACGGCTGTGGATCGCGGCATCGAGTTCGATTGCGGTGGAGGCAGTGTTCGAACATCTCCAGCGGTTACTGCCCGGCGGCGAGCGTGACGCGGGGCGTTTCGAGGTTCGCGTCGACGATCGGGACTGCCGGGTCGAGTGGCTGGCCCCGGAGCAGGTCGTTCCCGCGCTGGCGGCGCTCGATATCGACACGCAGTCGCCGCCGACGCTGTTCGTCGACGAGGCGGCAGCGATTCCCGCGGCACGTCTGGTCGACTGGTTGCGTCGCTTCCCGCGGATCGCCTTCGCCACCACGGTGCATGGCTACGAAGGCACCGGTCGCGGGTTCGAGGTTCGTCTGCGCGATGCGCTGGATCGGCTGACGCCGGAGTGGCGGCGGCTACAGCTGGATACCCCCATTCGTTGGGCGGCCGGTGACCCGCTGGAAGCGTTGACCCGCGACCTGCTGTGCCTGGATGCCGAGATCGTCGCCGCCGAGTCCGTCGCCGCTGTCGCGAGCCCGATGCCGGTCGCCTATGTCTGGCTGGACCGGGCGGCACTCGTCCGGGACGACGACTTGCTGAGATCGATTTTCGGGCTGCTGGTGCAGGCCCACTACCGCACGTCGCCGAGCGATCTGCGACATCTGCTGGACGGACCCGATGTTCACCTGCTGGCGGCTTTCGTCGGCGACATGGTCGTCGGCATCTGCGTGGTGCAGCAGGAGGGGGGCTTCGATGCGGCTCTGGCCGACGCGATCCACCGGGGGCAACGGCGACCGCGAGGTCATCTGCTGGCGCAGTCGCTGGCCGCCCACGGCGGTTACCGGGAGGCCGCGCTCGCCAGCTGGTGGCGCATCATGCGGATCGCCGTTCACCCGCTGGCCAGGCGCGAGGGAACCGGCTCGGCGATGATCGAGCGGGTCGCCACGGCGGCACGGGAGCGCGCTGTCGATCATCTGGGCGTGAGCTTCGGTGCGGAGCCTTCTTTAACCCGTTTCTGGCGTCGGCAGGGGTTTCGCTCGCTGCGGATCGGGCTGACCCGGGAGGCCTCCAGCGGCGAACCGGCGCAGATGATGGCTCTGGCGCTGACGGAAGAATCGGCGCGGCTCCTCGACCGGATGCATGACGATTTCGTGCGCCATCTGCCGGACCTGCTGGCAGGTGAATTGCGGGACATGGACGCTCCCGTCGTGGCGGCCTGGCTGCATGAGGGGGCAGCGCCGGTCCTGTCCGCCGATCTCCACGAGCGACTGGCCTGGTTTGCTGCCGGCGGCGAGCTGGCCCCGGCCCGCCCCTGGTTGCGGGAAGCGTGGCTCGGCTGGTGGCGGCAACAGCCGTTGGCCGCGGTCGAGCGCTCGCTGGCGTGCGAGGAGAGCGGGCCTCCGACGCCTGGCGACCTGACGCGATCGGCGTGGGTGGCCGTCCCGGCGCTGTTCCAGTATCGCGACGAGACGCTGTTGCGGCAGGGGCGGCGCGAACGCCTGGCGACCGCGCGTGGGCTGGCGGCGGACTTGCTGGCCTGGCACTACGACCGTCGCGATGCCGGCGGCACCGCACCGGTGCCTGGCTGAGGTGCGCGAGCATTCGGCACATATGGTCAAGCCGCAGTCAGACGAGTAAGGTATTTGCACCTCAAAACGAGCCGTGGTCCGCTGGCGGCTCGGGTTTCATTCATCACTCTTTCGACACCCGTTGCGGCGAGTTGCTCGCCGCGCGACGAGGCTGGAATCGACCATGAACGATCATCTGCTGCAACTCTCCCCCGAGCCCGTGTGGCGTCATTTTCGTACGCTCTGCAATACGCCGCGCTCCTCTGGCCACGAAGCGAAGTTGATCGACACCCTGCAGCGCTGGGCCGACGACAACGGCTTGACCCATGATCGCGATAGCTACGGCAACTTGCGGATCCGCAAGGCGGCAAGTCCGGGCTGCGAGGCCGTGCCCGGCGTGATCTTGCAGGGCCATCTCGACATGGTCACGCAGGCCAACAGTGACCACCCTCACGATTTCCTCAACGATCCGCTCGATACCTACGTCGAGGATGGCTGGCTGCATGCCCGCGGTACCACGCTGGGCGCCGACAATGGTCTCGGTGTCGCGGCGGCGCTGGCGATTCTCGAGGCGGATGACATCGACCACGGTCCGATAGAGGCGCTGTTCACGCTGGAGGAGGAGACCTCGTTGCAGGGCGCGCTGTCGCTGGACGAGAACTGGCTGGAGGGGCGCTACCTGCTCAACCTCGACTCCGAGGATCGCGGCGAAGTCTATATCGGCTGCGCCGGCGGCGCCGATGTCGTGGTCGACGCCGACTTGCCGATGCGCGGCTGCGACGAGGAGGAGGTGATGCGTCGCATCTCACTGACCGGCCTGGTCGGCGGGCACTCCGGCGCCGATATTCACAAAGAGCGGGGCAACGCCAATCAGTTGCTGGTAAGGGCGCTGCGAGGACTGGGCGAGTTCGAGATTCGACTGGTGGGCTACCAGGGGGGCACGCTGCGCAATGCGCTGCCTCGTGAGGCGTTCGCCACCATCGTGGTGGACGAACACCATCTGCCGGCGGTGGAGCAGGCGCTCGCCGACCTGCAGGCGCTCTACCGCGAGGAGCTGGCCGGCGTCGACGACGACGTGACGCTCTCGCTGTCGCCGGCAGCGGTCTCCTGCGAGGACGTGGACGCACTGACCGACACCGCTACCCAGTTGCTGGTTTCCGCCCTCCACGCCGCGCCTTACGGTGTCGAGCGCATGAGCGTCGAGGTGCCGGGCGTGGTGGAGACCTCCAACAACCTGGGGGTGGTGTCGCTGGAGAAGGGACGCTTCCATCTCTGCGCGCTGGTGCGATCGCTGCGGGATAGCGCGACGCGCAACCTGGCGGACCGTTTCACGGCGCTGTTCGGCCTGATCGGCGCCCAGACGCGGGTCGAGAACGTCTACCCTGGCTGGACGCCCAGCGCCGACAGCACGCTGCTGACCCGCTTTCGCCGGCTCCACCAGGAGCAGCTGGGCAGCGATCCTGCGGTGAAGGTGATCCATGCCGGCCTCGAGTGCGGCATCATCGGTGGCAAGTACCCGCAGCTGGAGATGATCTCCTTCGGCCCGGTGATTCGCGGCGCCCACTCGCCCACCGAGCGTACCGAGCTGGCCTCGGTCGAGGAGTTCTGGAAGGTGCTCAAGGCGCTGGTCGCCGACATCGCCTCCGGCAAGGCCGCCTGACACCGATCCGAAAACGGATAGGGCGAGTGGTTCCCTCGAAGCAATGCGTTCCCGCCGGGTCGCTCTCAGGAGGACCGCTCGCCATGGTGAGGCCCCACTCCCCAAGCGCTCTACTGCCAAGGCCCCGTCCGTGCCGAGCCGAATGGCCGGCCAGCACACTTCTCGAACCCGCCAACGCAACATCCTGCCAGGTGTTCCCCAGCTCAAGTAGTTTTGCATAACGCAGCGGCCAACGGGTACTGCAAGAGGCCGCGCAGCATGAGTATCTTTACGCCAATCCGCATCGATCCATTGCCATGAATCAGACGGCCAGCACGGGGGCGGATCTCTCTTTTACGAACGGCGGCAATACAGGTAGCAAAAGAGCGATAAAAACGCCTTATTGCTGCTGCTGGCGGTGCGTGTCCTCGCGTACCGCTTCGCAGCCCTCTTCCGAGATATAGCCTTTCGCCAGCGCGTGCTCGGCGATGCTGACGCTATCCCGGGCGAGGATCAGTTCGCAACCGGCGTGCCTGACTTCATTGGCCAGGGCTTCGATCGCGGCGTCCCGCTCCGGGTCGTCGTCCACCTTGCGAATGTAGATGGCGCGGACGCGATCCGGGTGCATTTTGACGATCTCGGTGTAGACCTCTGGATCGCGCTGGCCGCTGTCGCCGATCAGAATGAACGGCAGCGTGTCGTAGAGCGATAGCATGTTGCAGATGACGTCGGACTTGTGATCCTCGGCCTTGCGTGGCCAGGGCCGCTTGAGCGTCATGCCCCACTCGCGCAGGAACAGGATCGGCCCGACCGGGATACGGTTCATGTTGAAGAACATCTCGAGAACTTCGTAGATGCTCCAGGGCCCCCGCGAGACATACAGCATCGGGCGTTTGCGATTGCCCTCGGCACCGCCGTAGAGCGCGCGATACAGCGCCGCGACGCCGGGGAAGGCCGTGCGTTGGTCCGCCTTCTCCATGAATAGCCGATAGAGCATCTTCAGCTTGTTGGCGACACCGGTGTACATCACCGTATCGTCGATATCGCTGATCACGATCAGATCGGTGCTCGCCGGCGGAATGTAGATCTCGGTCTCGGTGCTGATGGCGTCATCCTCGGAGACGACCTGCAGCTTGACCGAGTGCCAGGTCGCTTCGGCCGGAAGCGTGTGCGTGATATCGATATGGGCGTGGAAGTAACCGTCACGATCGGTGGTGACGGTGGCATGGGTCGCGCCGAGCCGGATGTCGACACGCGCATCCCTGACGCCATGCCTGACCAGGCGACGCGTGACGTCGACCAGATCGCGCGCCGTCCCTCCTTTCTCCCACTTCATCAAGCGTCCGGGCTGGCGGAAGACACGGCCCATGATGAAGGCTTCCGTATGCGAGCCGTAGCCGCGATAAGGATGTACGATCACACCACCCTCGCCCTTGTCGCCTCCGCGCATGGGGCGGATGAACAGGCGAACCAGCTTCTTGGTGAAGTGGACGAGCTTGGTCACGAACAGCCGAGGGAGCGATCCAGCGCGGGCGGTTTCGGAGGCAGTGTCGGAAGCGTGGGGCACGATAGCTGGCAATCCTCGGTCTGATCAACGAAGAGTATGGGAACTCGCGGGTTATCGTGCAAAGTCTCGGCCCATTGGTCTATTCCTCGAGCGCTTCCAGCGCTGTCAATCGATGCTGCTCCGAGATGATTTCGGCATCGAGTCTCTTGAGTTTGCGCTGGTGTTTGGCGATATCCTCCCGGTCGTCATCCTGCGTGGCTTCGTCGAGCGCTTCGCGCTGCTCCTTGCGTTCATCTTCAAGATCCGCAAGCGTTTGGCGGCTGTCGTCGATCAATGAAGCCGTCGTGCAGTGCTCCTCGACGGCGCTCAGCGCGCGACGCAGCCCTGCGGCATGGTGAGACTGACCGCTGGCATTGGCTTGCGCGAGCTGCTGCTCCAGATGCTTGCGCTTGGCATCGCAGCCGATATCGGACGCTACGGCCTGCGAGGTCATCGGAAGCGTGAGGATTAGGGCGACAGCGCAGCGGAAGATCGTCGGCCTCGGGAAGAAGTGGGTGTCGGCAAGCATGCGGGACTCCAGGTCAGGATCCGGCGGGCAGCCGGAAGAGCGGGGCGTTGGCCCACGAAAAACGCCCACCTTCGGGTGGGCGTCCGGACGGTCATTGTCGAGCGTCGATCAGGCGTGCTGCTTGCTGTGCCGGCCCTCGGCCAACTCTTCCAGCAACTTGCCGTTGAAGTCGTCGAGATCCTTCGGCGTGCGGCTGGTGACCAGGCCGCTGTCGACCACGACCGATTCGTCGAACCACTGGGCGCCGGCATTTTTCAGATCCTGCGCGACCGAGGGCACCGAGGTCATCTTGCGGCCCTCGACGACGCCGGCGTTGATCAGGATCCACGGTGCGTGACAGATCGCCGCGACCGGCTTGCCGGCTTCGAAGAAGTGCCTGACTAACGCCAGGGCCTTGTCGTTGAGTCGCAGCGTATCAGGGTTGAACAGACCACCCGGCAGCACCAGGGCATGGTAGTCGGATTCGTTGACCGCATCGAGACTCTTGTCCGCCTCGTAGGTGTCGCCCCAATCCGTCTCGGCCCAGGCGCGAATGCCCTTGCCGTCCGGGGTGATAACGTGAGTCTCGACGCCTTGGCCTTGCAGCGCGGCACTAGGGGAGGAAAGTTCTGACTCCTCGAAGCCGTTGGCGGCGAGGATTGCGACACGCTTGCCGTTGAGTTGCTGAGCCATCTTGACCTCCTGGTCTTGATATAGCGGCTTGATGTTTCGATGAATAGCAAGCCCATGGGCCATCCCGGTCCATGTCTCGGCTTACCTCGAAAGTTTGGGATAGTCTGGGCAAAGTTCAAGGAAAAACGCGCGTTGGACACTCCCGGTCTGGAGCTCGCGGCTTGCGCGCCGGCGCCGACTCGGGGATGGTGGCCGCCGCGGGGTGGCGAGTGGGCGCCAGGTCAAGAGGAAGCGATGCGATGAATGGCGGAGTGGGGGAATGGCTGTTGCAGTCGGCCGGCGGGCTCGTCCTGACCGGTGGCCTGGTGACGATCCTGATCGGCGTCGTGGTGTGGCAGCGCCAGCGTTTCGCACGCGAGCGCGACAGCCTGCTGACGCGGCTCCAGGCCAGCGAGGCACAGTGCCAGCGCCTGGAGCAGGAGTTGGCCCAGAGCGACGGCCAGCAGGACGATCTGCGCGAGCGCCAGGCGCAACTGCAGCAGCAGCTCGGCACCCGCGAGCAGCAAATCGAGGCCCTCAACGAGCGCCTGGCGACACTGCGCGAGCAGTACGGTCGGCTCGAGACCCGCCACGAGCAGCAGCAGAATCAGCACGCGGAACAGCTCCAGTTGCTGGAGCAGGCGAAGACGCGAATGGGGCACGAGTTCGAATCGCTTGCCGGGCGCATCTTCGACGAGCGCCAGCGCGCCTACAGCGCCCAGAGCCGGGACAGCCTGGAAGCCTTGCTGAAACCGTTTCGCGAGCAGGTCAGCGGCTTTCGCCAGCGTTTCGAGGAGCTTCACGGCCAGGAAGTGCGCGAACGCACCACGCTCAAGGTGCAGATCGATCAACTCGCCTCGCTCAACCGCCAGATCACCGAAGAGGCCGCCAATCTCACCCGCGCCCTCAAGGGCGACAAGAAGATGCAGGGCAACTGGGGCGAAATGATGCTGGAGTCGGTACTGGAGCGCTCGGGCCTGCGCCGCGACATCGAATACCGGCGCGAAGTCTCGATCGACGGCGAGCAGGGTCGCCAGCGCCCGGATGCGGTCATCTACCTGCCCGACGACAAGCACCTGATCGTCGATGCCAAGGTTTCGCTCAACGCCTACGTGCGCTACGTCAACGCCGAGGACGAGACCGAGCGCGAGCAGGCGCTACGCGCGCACGTTCAAGCGGTGAGAAGCCATATCGACGCCCTCTCCGGACGCGACTATCCGCGATTGCCGGGACTGCGTTCGCCCGATTTCGTATTCTTGTTCATGCCGGTCGAACCGGCCTTCGCGGTCGCCTTCCAGCATGACGAAAGCCTGTTTCAAGAGGCTTTCTCCCGCGACATCATCGTGGTTACGCCGACCACACTGCTGGCCAGCCTGCGCACTGTGGCAAGCCTGTGGAATCTGGAACGCCAGAACGAGAACGCGCGCCATATCGCCGAGCGTGCCGGCAAGCTACTCGACAAGTTCCAGGGGTTCGTGTCGAGCCTCGAGGATGTCGGCCGCCACCTGGGCCGAGCACAGGGCAGCTACGATCAGGCGATGGGACGGCTATCGACCGGGCAGGGCAGCCTGGTCGGTCAGGCGCTGGCACTCAACAAACTGGGCGTGCGGATGAAGCGCGACCTTCCGGCGCACCTGACCCGGGATGCCGATGTCGATGCAGAGGGCGATGTCGCTGACGAAGCGGGTCACCCTGGAGGCGACGATGGCTCACGACGGGTCGGTGACGCCGTCCGCGACGACCAGCCTCCCGATAGCCAATCTCGTGATGACCAGCCTGAGGATGCCCGTCCTGGCAATGACAGCCCGGCATCGTGAACGCAGACCGCCGCCCGTGGGGCGGCGGCTGTCAGGCGCGCTCGATCATGAGCGTTGATCGGTTCGGAAGAGAGGTGATCAACCCAGATAGGCGTTGAGCATCCACACGGTCTTCTCCTGCTCGCGTATATAGTCGCTGGCCAGGGAGGCGGTGCCTTCGTCGTCGGCGTCGCTGGCCTGGGAGAGCAGCTCGCGCTGGAGTTCGATCAGGACCTGAAAACCCTTCACCAGACCCTGGACGCACTGCTTGCCGTCGGCGACCTGCTTGTCCTCCTGAATCTGGGAAACCTTGGCGTAGTCGCTGTAGGCGTGCAGCGGCTGGTAACCCAGGGTCAGGATGCGCTCAGCCACTTCGTCGACCTTGGTCAGCAGGTCGGTGTAGATCTCTTCGAACTTGGCGTGGAGCTCGAAGAACTGCTCGCCCTTGACGTTCCAGTGGTAGCCGCGGGTGTTCATGTAGAACACTTGGTAGTTGGCGAGCAGCGTGTTGAGCTTCTCCGCGAGCTGCTCGGCGCTGGAGGTGTGCAGACCGATGGCATTGGTATCGATGTCGGACATGGTATCTCTCCTGAAAGGTGATGGTGACAGTGTAACCGGGCGCCCTGCGGAGCCCCATCCAAGTGTCGATATGGCGTGGATAGCGTCGTTCTATCAGGACGTTAAGCGCGTTCCGTATCAAGGTATATCAGGGCCACATGACGACAATACAAGCCTTGCGGAAGATCGCCCGCCGGCGCGTCATCCTTTGGGGCCGGCCCGCCATAGCCTCGCCAGCGTCCGCGCGCGATCGCCCAGCAGTTCGCCACAGCGAGCCAGCGCCTCGTCCAGCGTTATCGGGCCGTCAGCCAGGGCAAACGCTGCGGTGACGCCATGGTCGAAAGACACTTGCCACTGGTCGCCCAGTCGTCCGGCCAGCACGACGACGGGAACGCCGAAACGCTCGGCGCGGCGAGCGATACCGATCGGCGTCTTGCCCGACAGGCTCTGGCCGTCCAGCTGTCCTTCGCCGGTGATCACCCAGTCGGCGTCGGCCAGCAATGCGTCGAAGGCCACCTGATCCATCATCAGTTCGATGCCAGGACGCAGAGTGGCGCCGAGAAAGGCGCGAGCCGCGAAGCCCATCCCACCAGCAGCGCCAGCTCCCGGCAGTTCCCGGAAATCCTCGCCCAGAATTCTGGCGGCATGATCGGCGAAATGTGACAGCGCCCGGTCCAGCCTGTCGACATCGACCTCCGTCGCCCCCTTTTGCGGGCCGAACACGGCACTGGCACCGCGTGGCCCGAGCAGCGGGTTGTCGACATCGACGGCGGTCTGCACCGTCAGTGAGGCCAGCCGCGGGTCGAGGCCATCGAGATCGAGTGTCGCCAGTTTGGCCAGTGCGGCACCGCCGGGAGGCAGGGCGTTGCCTTCATCATCGAGCAGTCGTCCGCCGAGGGCCTCCAGCATGCCGGCGCCAGCGTCGTTGGTGGCACTGCCGCCCAGGGTCAGTACCAGTGACTCCGCTCCGGCGTCCAGCGCTGCCACGATCAGCTGCCCGACCCCGAAGGTCGAACTGTGGAGCGCAGTACGCTCGTCACGCTTGAGCTGCTGCAGGCCACTGGCCTCCGCCAGCTCGACGAACGCGGTGCGCGAAGCCTCGTGCCAGCCCCAGGTCGCGGTGGTCTCGCGTCCCAGCGCATCCCGCACACTTGCCGTCCTTCGCTCCGCGTTCGTCGCCGCCAGCAGGGCATCCAGCGTGCCTTCGCCGCCGTCGCCCATCGGACACTGATGCAGGATGGCGTCGGGCAGTTCCCGCTCGATGCCGGCGGCGATGGCGGCAGCGGCGTCGCGGGCGGGAAGTGCATCCTTGAAGCTATCGGGGGCGATGACGATGTTCATGGCATCCTCGGCTGGGAGTGAATCGAAACGCATCGTGGCAGCGCCCAGCATAACGTTGTTGCGCGTCGGCAGCGACGGGGGCATGGAGGGGCCCGAGGAGAAGTGAGATATCGGCCGAGCCGGAAGCGCAGGTGGTGAGCATGGAACGGGAATCGGGAAACTGGCATGCTGAACACCGTTCGCAATCTCCTGCGAGGATGCCGTGATGAACGATCTGCGATATCGGCTAGGTTGCTGGGCAGCGATGTGCGTCGGACTCGGCGTATTGAGCGGATGCCAGGCCATGTCGGCACCGGAACCTACCTCGGCGATGGGTGGCAACGCCTTGCCCGCCGCCTGCCGTTGGCCGGCCGGCAGCGGCGATCCGCTGGCGCGCCTGCGGGCCACGCGGGATGCCCTGGAGAGCCAGGGCTATGCGATTCTCGATACCGATGCCACCCTGGGTCTGGTCAGCGCCGAGCGCAAGACCGCACAGCCCGGCCTGGGCGCAGTGAATAGCCCGTTCGGACGTAGCGGCTTCTGGGGCGGTTTCGGCCTGGGGGGCAGGAACGGTTATTCGCTGGGGGTGTTCCAGAACTTCGGCGGTGGCTACAACACCGATCCGGTGCAGATCGAGCGTGTGTCGGTGGTGACACCGGAGAAGACGACGCTGGTCGACCGTGATTCGGTGGTGGTCGATTACAACGGTTATCTGATCGACGCGCGTAGCTACAATCAACCTTCGTTTTGCCAGCAGTTGCGTCAGGATATCGAATCTCGTCTGAACCCGTCCGCCACCGGAGTGACGCCATGAGATATCGCGAGACGACACCCCGCCGGCAAGCCGTGACATGGCGGTCCGGGGCGCGCAGGATCGCCTGGCTGGGCCTGCTGGCGGGGGGGGTGCTGCTGACGGCCTGTGCGGTGTCGCCGCAACCACAGCCGCGGAGTATCGCCGTCCAGGCCACGGCGGGAGAGACGCTCAAGGCGACACTCGCGATGCTGGCCGAGCGCGGGTTCGTGATTCGCCACGGCGACGGCGACCTGGGCCAGATCGATGCGGTGCTGGCCTCTCGCTCGGGCTACGAAGTTCACGCCCAGGTTACCAGCGGCGGCGAACGTCCCCCGGGGCTCGTGATGCAGAATGGCGATACCTACCTTACCTTGAGCGGTCGACGCGGCGGCCAGCCCCTGGACGCGCTGGCGCTCGACCCCTTGTTCGTCGACGTCCAGAACCGGCTGGGATTGCTGCCTTGAGAAGACTGTTTGTTTGGCGACACTGCGCGTGGCTGGGGTTGGCGATGGGCTTGCTGCTGGGGACGTCGCCGGCGGCGTTGGCTCATCCCCACGGCTGGGTGGACATGAGCGTCGAGGGTGTCTTCGATGATCAAGGCAACCTGACCGCGCTTCGCCAGCGCTGGCGCATGGATCCATTCTACAGCCAGGTGGTGATGGAGGAGATGGCGACCGTCAAGGACGGTACCAGCATGGCGCAGCGTCTCGATGCGCTGGGCGTGGAGATCCGCAACAATCTCGCCACCCAGCACAATCTGACCAATATCACGCTCGACGGTCAGCCCGTCGCTCAGGGGGAGGTCACCGACACCAATACCGACTATCGCGACGACCGGCTGGTGTACGAGTTCGTGCTGCCGCTGTCGACACCGCAACGGCTGGCCGGCCATACCCTGAGCTATCGGATCTTCGATCCCACCTACTACATCGAGATGGTGCACGAGGCCAACGAGGACGGCTCCCAGCCACTGCCCGATGCCCTGAAGCTCGACCACCCGCCGGCAGGCTGCACCACCCGGATCGTCAAGGCGACCCCGGACCCGCAGAAGGTGATGGAGGCGGCCATGCTGGACAAGGGCGATAGCGGCGAGCCGAACCTCGGGCGTTTCTTTGCCGAGACAGGAGAGATCGCGTGCCCGGGTTGAGAACGACACTGAGGTTCCTGGTGCCGCTGGCGATGCTGATCGCCGCGGGCGGGGTTGGTTATGCATTGGGGTGGTGGCAGCAGGTCGCGGTGCAGATCGTCTTCTGGCAGGGCGAGTTCTATCACGCCCTGGTCGAGGCCGTCAGTGCGCTGAAGCATGCTCCCGACGTGACGACCTGGGGCGTGCTGCTCGGGGTGAGCTTCGGCTATGGCGTCTTCCATGCCGCAGGGCCGGGCCACGGCAAGGTGGTGTTGAGTACCTACCTGGCGTCGCAGGGGGGCGCCTGGCGCCGCGCGCTGGGCCTCTCCGCGCTGGCGGCACTGCTGCAGGGCGTGATGGCGATCGCCATCATCGGTGTCCTGGTGTTCGGTCTGGGATGGTTGACCCGGCAGGCGATGGGCAGCATCGATCAGGCGGAGCTGGCGAGTTTCGCGATCGTCACCCTGGTCGGGCTGTGGCTCTGTATCCGGTCGCTGCGGCGGCTGTGGCAATCGTGTCATACCGCCAGCAACCCTGCCGCGACCACCACGACCCCGGCTTTCACGCCCGTCGCGACCAGCCCGGTGTCGAGTCATTCGCCGCTGGGCCCGATGGTGCCATCGCAGCGACATACCCACGATGCCCACTGCGGTTGCGGTCACGATCACCATATCGATCCCCGGCAGGCGGGAGACTGGTGCGTGGCGCTGCTGACGGTACTGTCGATCGGCATCCGTCCCTGCAGCGGTGCGGTGCTGCTGCTGGGCGCGGCCTCACTGCTGGACCAGTTCGGCAAGGGCGTGGTCGCGGTACTGGCGATGTCGCTGGGAACGGCGCTGACCGTCTCCTCGCTGGCCCTGCTCAGCGTGCTGGCGCGCGACTGGGTCAAGCGCCATCTCAAGCCCGCCAAGGGGGGCGGCCACTGGCAGTCGTGGGTCGGCTTGGCGGGCGGGGCGCTGATACTGGTGCTGGGCCTGTCGCTGACGCTGGCCCAGTGGCAGCGAGGGCCGGCCGCCGGTCCACCCATGCTTGGCGCGCCCACCGCGCAGCAATCCGACCCCACACCGGGCCCGTTCGGCGCGGGACGAGGCTGACTTCCGCCGTGGTAGCGTTGCTTCTCCCGGTCGATATCAGGGTGACGAAATTGCCGCGCTCGCCAGTCGAGCGATCTCTGCACGACGCTGCTCGAGGGCATCGCCCGAATAGGCTTCGGCGCTGCCGTGGCCCCAGACCGGGCCGGGCCAGGCGGCATCGCCGGAGAATCGCACGATGACGTGGAGGTGAAACTGCGCTACCACGTTTCCGAGCGTGGCGATGTTCAATTTGTCTCCTTCGTAGAACGCCATCATCGCTTTTCCCAGCCGTGTGGCTTCCTGCCACAGGCGCACCTGCTCGTCGCCCGGCAGATCGTAGATTTCGACGACATCCGCGCGCTGCGGGATCAGGATGACCCAGGGATAGCGGGCATCACCGCTCAGGCGAACCTGACACAAGGGCAGGTCGACGACATGAATGCTGTCCTGTTGCAAGCGAGAGTCGAGCGTGAAGTTGGGCATGACGCCTCCGACGGTGAAGGGGAGAAGCGGATCGCAAGGCGTCACTCTACGTCGAGGCTGCGGGAGCGTCGAGTTGCGCCGCGAACGGGGGCAACGGTGGTAAGCTTTCGTTTTTGCCGCTTTGCTCGTGAGTGGTCGGGCGCGGCGGCGGTCCCGGAACGAGGAACACCGTGATGAAAGCTGGATTGGGATGGCTGGCCGTCGGCTGCCTGATATTGATGCTGAGCGCCTGCAATACGATGCATGGCCTGGGCAAGGACATCGAGCGCGGCGGCGAGAAGATCCAGAATGCGTCGCAATAGCGGTTTGGACGTTAAATCCGCGAGTTAGGCAAGATATCGTACGCGTCGCGCGTCTCTCTGCTATTTTGATCACAGGCTGGCTAACAAAACGGCCCGGATGGGCCACGCGTCCATCCGCCCAAAACGTTAAGGAGGACGACATCATGAAACGCCTAATTGCTTTCTCTCTGTTCGCACTGTTCAGCGCTGGTATCCTGGCAGGCTGTAACACGGTCGATGGCGCCGGCAAGGACGTCGAAGCCGGTGGCGAAGCCGTCCAGGACGCAGCCAGCTGATAGCCGAATGCCCGATCCTCGAGGTTCGGGCGTTGGTTTCTCCTCTTATTCGACCTGGAGATTCCCCGTCCCATCCCTCCGCCGCGTGATATCGTCAGATTGCCTCCCCGGCAACCATCGATAGACCGGAGTCCACCATGACATCTCCTCTCGGCACCGAATCCAGCCCGTCTGGTCACGCAAGCGACCGCGAACCGCTGGCCAGCTACGATGATGCCAGCCCGCTCTCCCTCGACACGCTGCCCGGACCGCAGGAGTCCCCCGTTTCCATCGTTTTCAACGACACCGCCTACGCCACCGTGCTGGCGACGCCGGATCAGCTCGAGGCGTTGGCGGTCGGTTTCGCGTTCAGCGAGGGGGTGATCGACCGATACGCCGATGTCGGAGCGATCGCGGTCGAGACCAGCCGGCACGGCTTTCGGGTGCGGCTGCAAGTGGCCGAGCGGATTGCCCGACGCGCCGGCAGCCAGGCGAGGGCGACCCTGTCGACCAGCGGCTGCGGCGCCTGTGGGGTGCAGGAGGAGTCGCAACTGCTGTTCGGACTGACCCGGCTTCCTGTGGCGGCCTTGCCGCCCGTCGAGAGTCTCGGTTCGGGATTGGAGGCGCTGCGAACCGAGTCCTCGCCCGGCGTGCATCTGGCCCTGGGGCTTTCCGAGCATGGCCGGATCGTCACCGTCGGCCGCGATATCGGGCGCCACAACGCGCTGGACAAGGTGATCGGCGAAAGCCTGATGGCCGGCCTCATGCCGGCGCTGGTGATGACCTCCAGTCGCTGCAGCCTCGAGCTCGTGCAGAAGAGCGTCCGGGCCAGGATTCCGGCGCTGGCGACGCTCTCCTATCCCTCGCGGCTCGCGGTGGAAGTCGCGCGAACCTGCAATCTGACCCTGATCAACTGCCATCGGGGCAGGCGGCTCGAACTGCTGAGCCGCGGCGACGGCTGAATCAGGCCCTCGACCTTACCTCCCTCTCAAGCCCGGCGCGTATTGGCCGATACGTTATCCCGTCCCGCGCGCCTGCCTGCTCCCGCAAGTTGTCGACAGCCGAAACGTTAGCGGCGTAATATACTTTTGTATTACGACCAACGTCTGAAGCGAGCTCGTCGCGTCTCGAGTGCAGCAGGCGCTTTGCGCCGACACCGAATCCAGTATCTCATGCCGGCCCCATGCCGATCGTATCGCTGCGCGCCGACGGGCGGGCGTCCGCGATTTCCGGTCGTCACCGAACGTGTAAGGAAAAGCATGTCCCAGTTTCAACGAGAGCCCCGTCGCGAGTCCCCCGCCGAGGATGTCTCGAGCAGCGTGGTGGCCAAGGCACCCAGGATATTCAACTATCACAATCCGGCCGGTGGCTGGGGCGCGCTGAAGTCGGTGGGCAGGCATCTGTTGCACAGCCGATCGCCGGCACTCAATGCGCGCTCGCTGTTCAAGCTCAACCAGCCGGACGGATTCGACTGCCCGGGTTGCGCCTGGGGAGATCCGGAGCACGGCTCGTCGTTCGAGTTCTGCGAGAACGGTGTCAAGGCGGTAACCTGGGAAGCGACCGCCAAGCGCGTCACCCGGCAGTTTTTCGCCAGGTACAGCGTCAGCGAACTGAAGACCTGGGACGACTATCGGCTCGAGGACCAGGGGCGTCTGGTCGAGCCGATGCGCTACAACGCCGAGACCGATCATTACGAGCCGGTGGCGTGGGACGAGGCGCTCGATCTGATCGCCGCCGAGCTCAAGGCGCTGCCGACCCCGGACGACGGCATCTTCTACACCTCCGGCAAGGCCTGCAACGAATCCGCCTACGTGTTCCAGCTGCTGGCGCGTCTGTCGGGTACCAACAACCTGCCGGACTGCTCCAACATGTGCCACGAAGCCAGCGGCGTGGCGCTCAACGCTGCGCTGGGCACCGGCAAGGGCAGCGTGCGGCTGGAAGATTTCGAGAAGGCGGAGGCAATCTTTGTCTTCGGACAGAACCCGGGCACCAACCATCCGCGCATGCTCGGCGTGCTGCGGGAGGCGGCGGAGCGCGGGGCGACCATCGTCACCTTCAATACCCTGAAGGAGCGCGGGCTCGAGAAATTCGCCGATCCGCAGAAGCCGCTGGAGATGCTGCACAACGGCAGCCACCGCATCAGCAGCCACTACTTCCGGCCCAAGCTGGGCGGCGACATGGCGGTGGTGCGGGGCATGGCCAAGGCGCTGTTCGCCCGCGACGCCGCCGGGGAAGCCGTGCTCGACCACCAGTTCATGGCCCAGCACACCGCGCACCTGGAAGCCTATCGCGCTCGCGTCGAGGCGACCGAGTGGACGACGCTGGAAGCCCAGTCCGGTCTGACCCGGGAGGAGATGGAGCAGGCCGCCGAGCTCTATGCGCGCTCCAACGCCACCATCGCCTGCTGGGCGATGGGGATCACCCAGCACGTCCACTCGGTGCCGACGGTGCGCGAGATCGTCAACCTGCTGATGCTGCGCGGCAACCTGGGCAAGCCCGGCGCCGGCACCTCGCCGGTTCGTGGCCACTCCAACGTTCAGGGCGACCGCACCATGGGCATCTACGAGAAGCCCTCGGATGCGCTGCTGGATGCGCTCGAAGCGCAGTACGCGCGGCCGATGCCACGCGAACACGGGGTCGATTCCGTCGCCGCGGTCGAGGCGATGCGCGACCAGCCGGGCAAGGTCTTCCTCGGTCTGGGGGGCAACTTCACCCGCGCGATCTCCGATAGCGTCGTCACCGAACAGGCGATGGCCAACTGCCGATTGACGGCGTTCATCAGCACCAAGCTCAACCGCAGCCACCTGGTGACCGGCGAGAAGGCGCTGATCCTGCCATGCATCGGCCGCAGCGAGATCGACCGCAACGCGGCCGGGAAGTCCCAGCTGATCACGGTGGAGGACTCGATGAGCATGGTCCACGGCTCCGCCGGCATCAACAAGCCGGCGGACAGCGCGCTGCGTTCCGAGATCGCCATCCTGACCGGCATCGCCGAGCGGCTGTTCGCCAGCGATGGGATCGGCGATCAAGATCGCGGCAGCGAGGCGGTCGACTGGGCCGCGATGCGCGAGGATTACGACGTCATTCGCGAGCATATCGCCGCGGTGATTCCTGGGTTCCACGACTTCAACGCCCGCGTTCGGGTGCCGCGCGGCTTCTGGCTCGCCAATCCGGTTGTCCGGCTTGAATTCGGCACCGCGACCGGCAAGGCCGAGTTTTCCGACGATCCGCTGCCGAGCGAGGTGATGCACCAGCAGCTGGCCTCGCGGGAAGGCTGGCTGACGCTGCAGACGATGCGCTCCCACGACCAGTACAACACCACCGTCTACGGCTACGACGACCGCTATCGCGGCATCGAGGGTGGCCGACAGGTGATCTTCCTCAACCGTGACGACATCGCGCGCCTCGGCTTCGAGGCGGGGCAGTGGGTCGATCTGGTGGGCGAGTCCGGCGATGGTGTCGTCCGCCGTGTCGACGGTTTCAAGATCGTCGCCTACGACACCCCGCAGGGGTGTGCCGCCGCCTACTATCCGGAGACCAACCCGCTGATTCCGCTCGCCCACAAGGGCGACTTCAGCCACACCCCGGCCTCCAAGTCGATTGCCGTCAGGCTCGAGGCGAGCGCGCGGCTTGCCTGATCCGCTCGACCCGCAAGCCCTGCAGCGCCGGCTGGTGGCGCTGCAGGCGGAACACCCCGAACTCGACCCGCTGGCGGTGCTGGTGCTGCTGGCGGTTCGCCAGTCCGACGCGGCGAGGGAAAGCGGTGTCTCCACGGCGCTGATGTCCCGTCGGCTGGGAATCGAACACGCTCTGATTCGTCGCGCGGCGGCCGAGCTCGAAGCTGGCGGCTGGGTCACGGCCACGCCGGCCGGTGGCGCCAGTCCTGCCCTGCGGTTGATTTTGCCCGCCACTTGCTGACTCAATGCCGGTATCGACGACTGTCACGATAACCGCCAAGAGGGAGCGATATGCCAGACGATCAACTGAAGGGAAGGGTCGCCGTCGTCACCGGCGGCGGGGTGGGGATCGGTTTCGCCATCGCCCAGGCGCTGGCCGCTGCCGGGGCGCGAGTGGTTATTACCTATCGCTCCCACGAGCCCGATGCCGAGGTGCTGGCAGCGCTGACCGCGAGCGGCGGCGACACGGCGCTGGCCCGGTCGCTGGACGTGACCGATGAGTCGGCCGTCGAGGGCTTCGCGAGCTGGCTGCAAGCCGAGATCGGCGCGATCGATATCCTGATCAACAACGCCGGCGGTCTGGTCCAGCGTTCGACCATCGAAGAGATGCCGTTGTCGCTGTGGCGTCAGGTGCAGGCGCTCAACGTGGATTCGGTCTTCCTGGTCACTCACCACCTGCTACCGCTGTTTCGCGATGGTGGACGCATCGTGACCGTCTCCTCGCTGGCCGGACGCAACGGCGGCCATCCCGGTGCGACGGCCTACGCCACCGCCAAGGCGGCGCTGTTCGGCTTCACCCGGGGGCTGGCCAAGGAAGTGGCCGGTCGCGGCATCACCGTCAATGCGCTGGCGCCGGGCTTCATCGAGGCGACGCCGTTCCACGCGACCTTCACCACCGACGAATCCAAACGCGCCACCATCGAGACGATTCCCGCCGGGCGGGCCGGATTGCCCGAGGACGTCGCTTCGGCGGCGCTGTGGCTGGCCAGCGACGGTGCCGCTTTCGTCTCCGGCACCATCGTCGACATCAACGGCGCCCAGTACTTTGGTTGACGGTACTTTGGCTGACGTTACTCTGGCTAGCCGAGCTCGCTGAGAAAATCGTCGAGGCAGGCGGCCAGCGCGTCGGGGCATTCGAGCATCGGCGTATGGCCGGCATCGAGCGTCTCGAGCCTCGCATCGGCGATACCTGAAGCCAGTACCTGGGCGTGTCGAAGAGAGCGTGCCGGATCCTGTTGGCCATGGACGATGAGCGTCGGGCAGCGGATCTCGCCTAACTGCGGGGTGAGATCGAGGCCGCGCAGGCTGGTCATGGCGCGATGGGCGCGCTCGGGGCCGGTGGCGAGAGCGTAGCGACGCAGTGCATCGCCGTGACGATCCAGCGCTGCCCGTCCGACGCAGCGCAACAGGAAGGCATTGATGAAAGCCTCCCCCCACTGTGCCAGCAGGCGCTGCGGCAGATCGGGATCGCCGTGATCGACGGCGCTGGCCCCGGTACCGATCAATACCAGTCCGTCGAGGCGAGCGCCCAGTGCTGCCGCGACCTGCAACGCAACGACCCCGCCGGCCGAGTGGCCTACCAGAACCCGATGGCCCAGCTCTCGTGCCGGCCAGCGGGCGACGATCTCGCTGGCGGCGACCTCCAGGTCGCCGTCGCCCGGCCCGGCCAGCCAGTCGAGCGGCTGCCACGTCCAGCCGGCCGCGAGCGCTACCGGAGCGAAGATCGTCGGTGGCAGCAGCGTGCCGGGCAGTGCCATCAATCGTCCTGGCCCGCCGCCGACGCGATCAGCCACCGATGGCGCCGATCAGCCAGGCGAAGGCAAGCAGGATGATGCCGATGCCCCAGGCCCACAGGAAGGTGAACTTGAGATGCTCGCGCAGCTCGACGCCGGCCAGGCCGATGGCCAGATAGACGCTGGGCACCACCGGGCTGATGCTGAAGCCGGTGTTCTCGCCGATCAGCATCGCCCGGGCGACCGCCTCCACGGGAACGCCGGCGGCGGTGGCGATGTCGCGCACGATCGGCATCAACGCGAAATAGTAGGCGTCCGGCGAGAACAGCATGCCCAGCGGCACGCCGAAGACGCCGACGATCAGGTGCAGCACGCTCGCCGACCCCGCGGGCAGCAGCTCGATCAGCGCACCGGCCATGCCTTCCGACATGCCCGCGCCGGCCAGGATACCGAGCAGGATGCCGGCCGCCAGCATCACCAGCGCCATCTGCAGGGCATCGTTGGCATGCCTGGCCAGTTCCTTGCCCTGGGCTTCCGGACGCGGGTAGTTGAGCAGCAGGGCGATGCCGAGACCGACCATGAAGCTGGCATAGAGCGGAAAGGCGCCGGTGAACAGGATCAGCAGAATGATCAACGTCAGCGCCACGTTGGCCCAATAGCGCCAGTCGCTGATCGGCAGTGCCGTTTTCCGCGGCGGCAGCAGGTAGGCGCTCATGTCGCCGCCGGCATGGCCATACCCGTTGGCCCGGTTGTGGCGCTGCGTCTTGACGCCGAAGTAGCTCGCCAGCCCCAGCAGCAGCACGATCCCCAGCGCCTGCACCGGTATCAGCGGCAGCCACAGTTCGGAGGCGTCCACGCCGGCGGTGGCCGCCGCGCGGGCCGTCGGGCCGCCCCACGGCACCATGTTGATCACGCCGGCGCTCAGCCCGACCAAGCAGAGCAGGATCAGCGGGCTCATGTTGAGGCGCTGGTAGAGCGGCAGGAAGGCCGGGATCGTGAGCAGGAAGGTGGCCGCGCCGACGCCGTCGAGATGGGCGATGGCGGCCACCAGCACGGTGACGATGGCGACTCGGAGCGGCTCGCCCCGGGTGCGCTCGATCAGGAAGTTGACCAGCGGGTCGAACATGCCGCGCTCGCGCATGATCCCGAAGTAGAGAATGGCGAAGATGAACAGCGTCGCGGTCGGGGCGACGGCGGTGAGGCCATCCTTGATGAAGCCGCCGGTCTCGGCGGGAGTGAACCCCGCCAGCAGGCTGGCGGCGACCGGGACCAGGGCGAACGCCACCACCGGGGTCAGTCGTTTGAGCAGTATCAGTGCGATGATGCCCAGCATCATCACGAATCCGAGCGTTGTTATCATGATGGCTCCGTGAGTTGGCGTAGATCGGGGCGCTTGGGCGCCTCTTGGATGGAAACGGTGCGCATGGCACCGCCGTTCAGCGTCCGGTGATCGTCACGACGCGCCGATACCAGTCGCGCTCAGTCGTCGGGCGCTGGCAGACGCATGCCCAGCAGCAGGTAGCTCAGGCTCTTGCCGTGGCGGTCGAGGGTTGCGCTCTGGTTGACCCCACCCTCCAGCGCGCCCTCGATGACGAAGTTGATGCCGTCGAGCTGGGGCAGGCAGTGACGCGTGACCTTGTGCGGATGGCGGTGGCCGAAGCGCGTCGCCACCGTCTCGGCGGAGAGATATTGCTCCAGCCAGGCGTAGTGACGGCGCTCGAAGGCGAACACGGCCACGTTCAGCGTGTTGCCCTTGTCGCCGGCGCGGGCGTGGGCGAAGTCGGCGAGCAGGACGTCCGGTTTCATCGTCGATACCTCATTGCCAGGCCACAAACGGTGTCACCCGGTCGCGCGCGATCAGAAAGGAGCGGGTGCGCAGCGATTCGCCGAGCTGTCGGCGGACGCCGCCACCGCCGGCCGGCCCGTTGAGGTAGAGCGCCTCGAGCTCCTGCAGCGCCTGCTCGACGGCCTCGCGGTCGCGATCGACGATGCCCAGGCGCAGGCGGACGTCCTCGACGGCGGGGGTATCCTGCAGACGATCCGCCAGCCACTCGCCACCGCCATCGTTGAACAGGCTGGCGACGCCGATCAGGTCGAAATGGGGCTGCAGGTGCGGCAGCCGGTCGTCCAGCCGCTGACGCAGAATGTCCATGGCCAGCCGGGCTCGCTCCACCGCGCCGGGGCCGGCGTAGGAGATTCCCGCCTCGCCGAACCACAGCCCGCGCAGCCCCAGATTGCCCTTCAGCGTCGCCGGGGCCGGGTGGCCCTGAATGCCGTGTACCGCGACCCGATCCGGACCCAGCGTCTCCAGGCTTGCCCGGGAGAGATCGAGGGTGACGTCCGGGGTCAGGTAGGCCGAAGGATCGTGGACCTCGTAGAGCAGTTGCTCCTTGACCGTCTGCTCGGTGACGCAGCCGCCGCTGCCCGGCGTCTTGGTGATGACCAGGCTGGCGTCGCTGCCGACTTCGGCGATCGGGCAGCCGAGATGGGCGGGGTCGGGAATGGCCTTGCGTCCCGCGTCGGCGAAATAGCCGCCGGTAACCTGGGTGCCGCACTCCAGCAGATGGCCGGCGGCCGTGGCCACCGCCAGGCGTTGCCAGTCGTCGGCGGCCCAGCCATGGGCGTGACGCAGCGCGCCGACCACCATCGACGGATCCGCCAGCCGACCGCCGATGACGATGTTGGCGCCCTCACGCAAGGCGTCGGCAACCGCTTCCGCACCGATGTAGACGTTGCAGGAAACGATCTCGTCGCGCGGGCAGTCGGCGGGAAGCCAATCGGCCGTCGCCACCGTGCCGTCGAGCGCATCGCCCAGGTCATCGCCCAGCACGCAGGCGATTTTGGCCTCGAGCCCCTGTGATTCGAGCTCTCGCCGCAGGCGTCGCGCCGCCGCCACGGGGTTGGCGGCGCCGCCGTTGGTGATGATCGGGATGCCGTGAGTCAGGCAGGAGGCGAGGATCGGCTCGAGAAACGCGAACAGATGCGTGGCGTAGCCGAGATCGGGATCGTCCAGCCGCCGCAGCTGGGCCTCGGCCAGGGTGCGCTCGGCCAGCAGCTCGAAGAACAGATAGCGCGGGCCGTAGCGTTCGGCGAGCGCCGCCACCAGCGCGATCGCCGCGTCGGGTCGGTCGCCGGCAAAACCGGCCCCGCAGCCGATATGCGCCAGTCGTGTAGAGGGAGAGGACATGTTGGATCCGTCGATTCATCGATGGAGAGACAATGGCGCAGCGCGACAACATCAGGCAAAGCCATATATCTTATGAATTGATAAAAGATTTCTATTTGGAGCCAGGATGTTTCATCAGCGGCAGCTGCAGGCATTCGTGCGAACCGCCGAGTTGGCCAGCTTCACGCGGGCGGCGAAGGAAATTCACCTGTCGCAGCCCGCGCTGAGCTACCTGATACGAAAGTTGGAAGGGGAATTGGGCATTGCGCTGTTCGCGCGCAATACCCGCACCGTGGTCCTGACGGAGGGCGGCGCGCTGTTCCTGGGCCACGCCCGGCGTATCCTCGCCGATATGTCGCTGGCGCTGGACGACACCCGCAACGTGCGCGAACTCGAGCAGGGCAAGTTCACGGTGGCCGGGCTGCCTTCGGTGGCCTCGTCCCTGCTGCCGAGGACCATTGCGGCCTTTCGCAAGCGTCATCCCAAGGTGACCGTCGTCCTGCGCGACGGCCTGGCCGACCAGGTTCACCAGTGGGTGAGCCGGGGGGAGGTCGACATGGGGCTGGGTTCGCCGCTGCAGCGGGATCGGGAGCTCGATTTTCAGCCGCTGTTTCACGACGATCTGCTGCTGATCACGCCGCCGCGGGTGGTGAGGCGCAGCGAGTCGCCCTGGTACGGGCTCGACCAGATGCCGTACATCGCCATGACCCCGGGCTCGAGTGCCAGGCACTACGCGGATCTGGCGATGGAGCACGCCGGCAGGCAGGTCGCGCCCACCTGGGAGGTGAGCTTCATGAGTTCGGCGATCGCGATGGTGAGAGCGAAGCTGGGATACGCGCTGCTGCCGGCCTCCAGCGTCGATGTCTTCAATCTCGACGATATCACCCGGCTGCCCGTCAACATGCGCGAGCCACGGGAGATCGGCATTCTCCGGCGCAAGCCGCTGCACGCCTCGCCGGCACTGGAGGCGTTCCTTCGCCAGTTGCGCAAGCAGATCCCGTCCACCGATGACCCTGCCCCCGATGAGAACGGGAGCGCTTCCCCGGCCTAGACCCCGAACGCGTAGCGCCGCTCCAGCCGCTCGAACAGCAGGTCGGTGACGATCGCCAGCAAACCGACCAGCAGCGCGCCCTGGATCACGTAGGCCAGGTTGTTGCCGACCAGGCCGGCGATCAGTGGCGTGCCCAGGCTCTTGGCGCCGACGGTGGAACCGATGGTGGCGGTGCCGATGTTGATGATCACCGAGACGCGAATGCCGGCGATGATCACCCGCATCGCCAGCGGCAGCTCGACGCGGCGCAGGATCTGCCAGCGACTCATGCCGTTGCCGCGGGCCGCCTCCAGCGTGGTCTGCGGTACCGTGCCGAGGCCGGCGATGGTGTTCTGGATCACCGGCAGCAGGCCGTAGAGCGACAGCGCGATGATGGTCGGGGTGAAGCCGAAGCCGGCCAGCGGCACGGCGATGGCGAGCACCGCGGCGGGGGGGAAGGTCTGGCCGATGGCGGCCAGCGACGACACCATCGGTTCGAACTCGCGCCCCACCGGGCGGGTCACGAACAGGCCGGCGGCGATGCCGATCGTCACCGAGATCAGCGACGACACCAGCACCAGCCCGATATGCGCCAGCATCAGGTTGAGGAAGCTGTCGCGGGCGTAGAGCGGGTTGCCGAGATCGGGAAACAGGGCGCGAAACAGCGGCTCGAGCTGGGCCATTCCCAGCGTCAGTGCGATCAGCAGCGCAATCAGGATCAGCAGCACGCCATTGCCGGCGGAGGCTGCACGCAACGGTCGAGCACTTCGAGCTGCGCCGCTCATGAGGCCGGCTCTCCGGCGTGCAGCCCGCCGTCTGACTCGATTCCCATGATGCCCTGCATGCCCACCTCGCCGATCAGCTTGCCGGTCCCATCGACGACCGGCAGTACCATGACGCGATACCAGACCATCCGCGAGAGCGCCTCCTTCATGCTCATCTCCGGCGTGGCGATCCACTCCGCCCTGACGTCGGTATGCCGATGCTGGTCGTCCAGCCGGGCGCCCTCGAGGACGATCGGCCGGCCGGCGTCGTCGAGTCGCCAGCAGTGATCGAGGCCGGGCAGCGTGGCGTGATGCGCCAGGCTCGGTGGGCGCTGGTACTGATGGACCCAGCGCCGCGAGAGCAGCTTGAGACCCAGATCCGCCTGGCCGAAGAACTCGCGAACGAAGTCGTCCGCGGGTTTCACCATCATCTCGATGGGGCGATCGTACTGGACCAGCCTGCCGCCGTTGAGCAGCGCGATACGGGTCGCCAGCTGCAGCGCCTCGTCCATGTCGTGGGTGACGAAGACGATGGTCTTGCCGGTCTGCCGGTGAACCCGGCGCATTTCCGCCTGGAGCGCCTCGCGGGTGATCGGGTCGACCGCGCCGAACGGTTCATCCATCAGCAGCACTTCCGGATCGGCGGCGAGCGCGCGGGCCACGCCGACCCGCTGCGCCTGGCCGCCGGAGAGCTGGTGCGGATACTTGTGACGGAACTCGGCCGGGTCGAGATGGAACATCGCCATCAGCTCGTCGACCCGATCGTCGATACGGGACTTCGGCCATTTCAACAGCTGCGGCACGGTGGCGATGTTCCGGGCCACGCTCCAGTGGGGGAACAGCCCGGTCGACTGGATGGCGTAGCCGATCCGCCGCCTGAGCTGCTCGGCCGGCAGCTCGGTCACGTCGTCGCCGTTGAGAATGATGCGACCACCGCTCAGCGGCACCAGGCGATTGATCATCTTCAGGGTGGTCGACTTGCCACAGCCGGAAGGGCCGATCAGCACGCCGAACTCACCGGTCTCCAGCGTCATCGAGACGTCCTCGACGACGTTCTTGCCCGCGTAGGTCTTGGTCAGCCCTTGCAATTCAATCATGGATCTTTCCTGAACGGCGCCTGAAACAGCGTCAGCGAGTACCGGATGGACGACTCAGGCTGACCAGAATCTGCAGCGCGAAGTCGGCGATGACCGCCAGCACGATGGTCGGGATGGCACCCAGCAGCACCAGGTCGATGGCGTACTGGCCCAGCCCCTGGAAGATGAAGGCACCGAAGCCGCCGGCGCCGATCAGCGCGGCGACCACCACCAGCCCGATCGCCTGGACGGTGACGATGCGCAGCCCCGACAGGATCACCGGTAGCGCCAGCGGGATCTCCACCCGCCATAGAATCTGGCGCGGTGTCATGCCCATGCCGCGGGCCGCCTCCAGGGCACCGGTCGAGACGCCGGCGAGGCCGGAGTAGGTGTTGCGCACGATCGGCAGCAGCGAGTAGAGCACCAGGGCGATGATCGCCGGCGCCACGCCGATGCCGCTCACACCCAGCTCGCCCAGCCACGGCACGGCCCGGCCGAGCGCCGATAGCGGCGCGATGAGCAGCCCGAACACGGCGATCGACGGCAGTGTCTGGAACACGTTGAGCACGCTGAACAGGCCGTTGCGCAGGCGGGCCCGACGATTGGCCAGCAGGCCCAGCGGCAGCCCGATCAGCAGGGCGGGCAGCAGCGCACCGGCGACCAGCAGCAGGTGTCGCACCAACTGGTCGATGAAGTTGTCCCGCTGATTGGCGAATTCGCGCATGATCGACAGCGGCGAGAGCAGCTCGCCGGAGAAGCAGACGCCGATCACCGCCAGCGCCGCGACGCCGTAGAGGGCACGGCCCGACGGGCCGAGACGCAGCCGTTGCAGAGCATCGATGGCGATCAGTGCGCTGACGAACAGCAGAATCCAGAAGGTCGCGCCCTGTGAGACACGAGCGGCCGGCGAGGCCTCGGCCAGGGCGCGGTGGGCGTAGGCCCCGAGTGCCTGGAGATCGAGCGCCAGCAGTGGCAGGGTGGCGCCCAGCGACAGCCACAGCGCGATGCGTCTCGGTAGCGGTCCGGCCAGCGCCGCGACCAGCAGCAGGATGCCGATCAGCGCGAGGGTCGCGAACTGCCAGCCGGCCAGCGCCTGCCACAGCATGACCGGCTGGCCCGACACCAGCCGATTGGGCGACAGGCTGGCAAAGGGCAGCAGCGCGACGCTGGCGACGGCGGCGACCAGCAGCGTCGTCAACACCCGGTTGCCGACCAGTCGACGTCCTTCGGGCGGAGTCACGATCGAACTCAGTCCAGCAGGCCTTGCTCGGTCAGATAGTCATGGGCGACCTGGTCCGCCGGCAGTCCGTCGACCTGGATCTTGCCGTTCAGCGCCTGCAGCGTCTCGCGATCAAGGGATTCGAACACCGGCTTCAGCAGCTCCTCGATCTGCGGATAGGCCTCGAGCACCGACTGACGAACCACCGGAGCCGGCTCGTAGACCATCTGCACGCCCTGGGGATCGTCCATCACCTTTAGCTCGGCGGCGGCGATGGCGCCATCGGTTCCGTAGACCATGGCGGCGTTGGTGCCGCTGGTGCCCGCGGCAGCGGCACGGATGGTGGCGGCGGTGTTGCCGCCCGAGAGAACCAGCAACTGGTCCTCACCGAGCGTGAAGTCGTAGGCGCGCTGGAAACTGGGCAGCGCCGCATCGCTCTCGACGAATTCCGCCGAAGCGGCCAGCTTGATCTTGCCGCCGTCACTGACCCATCGGCCGAAATCGGCCATGCTGGAGAGATCGTTGTCATCGGCCACGTCCTGGCGTACGGCGATGGCCCAGGTGTTGTTGGCCGGTGCCGGCGTCAGCCATGCCAACTGATGCGCTTCGCTGTCGGCAGCCTTGATCTTGTCGTACCCCGCCTGCTCGTCCTTCCAGGCCGGATCGTCGGTGGTGTCGGTGAAGAACGCGCCGTTGCCGGTATATTCGGGATAGAGATCGATGTCGCCTGTCACCAGCGCTTGGCGCACGATATTGGTCGGGCCTAGCTGCAGCCGGCTATCGACCGGCAGATCGGCGTTTTCCAGCACGTCGACGATCATGTTGCCCAGCAGAGATCCTTCGGTGTCGATCTTGGAGGCGACGCGAATCGGCTGCTGGTCGTCCTGCGCCACGGCCTGACCCATGCCGAGGCTGGCGGTGATCGCCGCGGCGGCGACGGAGGTGATGATACGAGCGGAGAGCGACGGGCGCATGGCGGCGTTCCTTTGCGATCGATGAGCTTGAAGACTCGGTTGTTGTGGGACGTCCGTCCGGGACCGCTTGCGTGGGTGACTTGGGCAAGGGTCGGATCAACGAGAGTTTGAGTCTAGCGGCAGTGCGCCCGGTCGACCACCCGATGCCGAGTTCGGCGCGACCTGCTAGGCTTGGCGAACCCGAAGTGGCGTCCGGCTCGGGACGCCTCAATCAACGAAAGCGGTATCTCCAACAAGGAGCATGTCATGAAAATTTCCGGCGCGGCGCTGATCGTGAGTGGCTTTCTATTGGCGGGCTGCAGCACTGCACCCAAGCCCGACGAGGCGCCTCGGCCTCCCGATGTGAAGCCCGTTCCCGAAGACGCCTGCGGTGCCCAGACGGTGGGTAGTCTGGTCGGGGAAACCCTTACCGATGAGCTTCAGGCGCAGATCGCGGATCGTTCGCGGGCCGCCGACATTCGAGTCCTCGAGCCCGGCAAGAGCTACACCATGGACTACCGTGCGGAGCGGCTCGATATCAAGGTCGACGATCAGCGCATGATCACGGACATCTCCTGCGGTTGATCGCGGGAACAGCAAGCTTCGAGGGCCGACCCGTTCGGCCCTTTTCTTTCATGGAGCGGGCCGGTCGAGGAGGTTGCCATGCTACGTACCGAGATCATCACCGAAGGGACGCTGAGCTGTTTTTCTCCCGGACTGACATACGAAGACGGTTCGCCGGTCAACGTCGAGGTGTCGGCCGTGGTGTTCGACGGCCATCGTCTGATTCTGGCCAGCGACAAGCCGATTCCGGGAGCGGGGCGCTCGGCCGTCTTTGCCTTCGACCTGGTGGAGGGATTGCCGGATCCGGAGAGTCACCGGTTTCTGACCGCCGATGCCATCCGGCGCGCGGTCAAGTACGAGGACTTCGCCCTCACCGTCGATGGCCGCTACATCCTGGCGACCACTGGGTTCGACCGCATCGACGACGAGAGTCACGATCTCAACGCCTACAATCACCTGCTGATCTGGCCGGTGGGCGAGCCGGACCGGGTGCAGGTCGTGGACCCGGACCCGCGCGACGGCGTCGAGGGTTCGCTGGAGCTGCGTCGCAAGCTCGACGGTGCCATCGGCATGCCGTACTACAAGATCGAAGGGCTGGCGGCGGTTCCGGCGTCGCCCGACCTGGGCGAACCCTGCGATGGCATGCTGCTGTTCGGCGTTCGAGAGCAGGGGCGCGCGCATGATGACTTCGACTACGTGGCACGCGTGGTGGGCGTTCACTATCGCATGACGGCCGGCGGTAACCTGGAATTCGTCGACGAACTCCGCGAGTGCTACCGCTTCGATCCTTCTGAGTACGCGGGGGTCCGGCACACCTGCGGCCTGTCGAGCCTCGAATACGATCCCTTCAACGACCGCCTCTACCTGATGGCCAGTTTCGAGGTGGAAGACGAGCATGGCGAGCAGATCGGTGGCTATCTGTGGTCGATGCCGCTGGCCGACCTGAGTGCCGGGGCCTGGCCCTCGATCGTCGAGAACGTCCACGGCGAGGCGCTGGAGTTCGAGCACAAGGCGGAGGGGTTGGCGGTGCTCGACGCCGAGCGGCTGTTCGTGGCCTACGATAACGATCGCGACATGTCGCTGGGCCGAATCGACGAGCGGGACGAACGGGACGCCTGCGAGGCGCCCTACACGCTGTTGCGAATCGTGGGATGACAGAGACTTTGCCGGTGACCGGGCGCGCCTCGTGGCGCGTTGACGGAAGCCACGACAGGAAACCGGGACCATGCTGAAGGATTCCCCGCGCGCCTACGGCCGATTGACGCGAACCCTGCACTGGCTGGTCGCGGTGCTGGTCGTCACGCAGTTGAGCAGCGTGTTCGTCAACGCCGTATGGAAGGACAACGCCTTCAGCCAGGCGATCTTCCCGTGGCACACCACCATCGGGGTGGGCGTGCTGATACTGATGACGGCACGTACGCTGTGGGCGCTTTCCCAGCGTCGGCAGCGCCCGCGCCACGAAGGGAGATTGCAGCGCCTGGCCATCGGCGGTCACATCGTGATGTATGCCCTGCTGATCCTGATGCCGCTGTCGGGTGCCTTGATGACCTGGGGCATGGGTTACGGCGTCCACGTGTTCGGCAAGGCCTGGTTCGAAGGCGCCGATGCGCCCTGGGCCGCCAGCTTCGGCGGCCTGCACGGGACCTTCGCCTGGCTGTTGACGCTCATGATCGTCGGTCACGTCTGCATGGCGCTGTACCACCACTTCCGGCTTCGGGATGGCACGTTGCGCCGGATGCTCGGACCGGCGCCCGACTGACTCGCCGGATCAGGCGCCGGACTCGCGACCCGGAGGGGCGTCATGCCGTGTCCGAGACTCGCTGAGCTCGCTCTTCCAGCGTTTGACCGCCATCTGCTCCTTGAGCAGCTCCAGCATGTCGATCAGCACCTGCTGGGTAACCCGATCGGTCTTGTCGTCGACCTGCAGCCAGGCATCGACGCCGCTGCTGACCAGCTCTGCCAGCAGCGAGTGGAAATGCGGCGAGTTCAGGCCATCGATGGCTTCGTGGACGACGCGGCTGGCAATGTCGCTGAGGCTGCGCTCGATGCTCTCCGCGACGGCATCGCCCATCGGCAATCGGCGCAGGCGGCGCAGCTCGTCGTTCTCCTCCATCGTCCTGGCGACCAGGGCCGCCACGTAGCGATGCACCTGATGGTGGTTCTCGGCGTACCCCTTGCTGATCGTGCGCTCAAGCCGAGTGGCGATTTCATCGACCATTGCCGCCTTGCGGGGCTGGATCACCTCGGTCGAGATGCGCCGGGTCAGATGTTCGCTGTGATGGATCTCGTCCTGCATCTCGCCGAGCAGGTTGATGGCGACGCGATCGGAGATCTCCTCCATCAGCACGCCGTAGTAGGTGCGATAGAAGCGATAGAGGCGCCAGCGTGTCACGTCGATGAGGCCCAGGCGCTGCAGGCGGATCAACAGCGAGATGACACGCAGGACGCGCAGCAGGCGGAATCCGGCCAGCGGGATGCAGCCGAGCACGTCGTACCAGTGCACGAAGGGGTAGAAGAACCAGCGGGCATAGCGGCGCTGGGCGATGGCGATGACCCAGCCCAGCAGCACGTCGAGCAGAAAGATGGCGACGAAACAGAGGTCGATCTCGACGAAATTGGCTCTGATGCTGGTGTCGTAGGCGGCGTGAAGACCCGGCGCCACGGCATGGAAAGCGGTGTTGAGCGGCGGGATCAGGAACAGACTGTCGAACAGCAGCAGCGCCAGATTGATCGCCACCAGCACGACGACGGCAAGGTCCCAGATCATCAACAGCCGCTCGCCGAGCCGGCTGGGCCGCCTGGTGGCGCGGGATTGCTGGAATTCGGTTTCAGGCATCGAACGTCCTTGTCCGTCGGGTTGGCGACGCTATGGCAAAAGGGTGGGATGTCACTGTCCGGCCGGATAGGCCTTGAGATGTTCGGCCATGGCGTTGCGCTCCTCCTCGGCTTCCTGCTTGCGCAACTTCTTGCGTAGCGCAGCCTTCTCGAAGCGTAGCTTTTGCAGCGGGGTCTTCAATTCCAGCGAGGGCACCGGGACCGGCCTGCCGTCACTGTCGACCGCGACCATGGTCAGGTAGCAGCTGTTGGTGTGCCGTATCACCCGTTCCTGGATCGATTCGGCCAGCACCTTGATGCCGACCTCCATCGACGAGCGGCCGACGTGGTTGATCATCGCCAGGAAGGTCACCAGTTCGCCGACGTGGATCGGCTGCTTGAACAGGACCTGATCGACGGAGAGCGTCACCACGTAGCTGCCGGCATAGCGGCTGGCGCAAGCGTAGGCGACTTCGTCGAGCTTCTTGAGAATCGCCCCGCCATGCACCTTGCCGCTGAAGTTGGCCATGTCGGGGGTCATGAGTACGGTCATCGACAGCTCGTGCTGTCGGGGCAGATCATCGGGCGTCACGGTATCCTCGGTCTCGTCTGGTGCGGCATTTTTATGCGCCAGATGTACCACGTTTGGCCCGGGCTGCCCATCGATCGTCCCGCATGGTCGCTCACGTCCGCTCCCGGGCGTGAGCCTCGAGGGCGGCTAGATCAGGGTCAGCCCCAGCCCGATCACCACCCCCGTGACCGCCAGCTGGA
Source organism: Salinicola corii (assembly GCF_008298015.1). GTDB lineage: Bacteria > Pseudomonadota > Gammaproteobacteria > Pseudomonadales > Halomonadaceae > Salinicola > Salinicola corii. The sequence goes on from NZ_VTPX01000002.1 coordinate 138,634, forward strand.
TCAGGCAGAAGCCCATGATGTCCTTGGCCTTGAGCCCGGCGATGGCGAGCACCGGCAAGGCCCAGAACGGCTGCAGCAGGTTGGTCCAGGCGTCGCCCCAGGCAACGCCCATGGCGACGCGCGAGACATCGGCTCCCAGTGCTTCGGCCGCCGGCAGCATGACCGGTGCCTGAACCGCCCACTGGCCGCCGCCGGAGGGGACGAACAGGTTGACGATGCCGGCGCTGATGAACGACCAGAAAGGCAGCGTATCGGCAGTGGCGATGGCAACGAACATCTCGGAGAGCGACTGCGCCAGACCGGACTGCATCATGATGCCCATGATGCCGGCATAGAACGGAAACTGGATCACGATCCCGGCGCCGCCCCGGATCGCCTCGTTGAGGCTGGCAAGCAGGCTGCGCGGGGTGCGATGGAACACGATGGCGAGCGACAGGAACAGGAAGTTGACGCTGTTGAGGTTGAGTCCGCCGCCGGCGAAGACGAAGTAGTGGACCATGTAGAGCAGTCCCGGCACGCCCACCAGCAGCGACAGCAGGGTGCTGTTCTCCAGGCGCTCGGCGGGTCGCTGGGCCTGGCTGGCGTCCGGGGCTTCCGGTTCCGAGAGCTGGTCGCGGCTGACGAAGACGCTCTCGTTCTCCGGTGGCAGCATCCAGCGATTGATCAGCGGCATGATGACGAACAGGGCGACGACGATGGCCAGGTTGTAGCCCGCGAAGATCGTCTGCGAGGTGGGGATGATGCCGATCTGGGCCTCGCTGAAGTGCCCCGGCGTGGCGATGGTCAGCGGGATCGAACCGGCCAGCCCTCCGTGCCACACGACGAAACCGGAGTAGGCGCTGGCGATCAGCAGCCGGTAATCGACCCGAATCTGACGCGCCAGCGCCTTGGCGAACAGGGCCCCGATGACCAGCCCGAAGCCCCAGTTGATCCAGCTCGCGGCGAGCGACACCAGGGTCACCAGAATGATCGCGCCGGCGGGCGTCCGGACCGTCGCGGCGAGTCTGTCCAGCAGGCGCTTGATCGGCGGCGAGTTGGCCAGCATGAACCCGGTCACCAGCACCATCAGCATCTGCATCGAGAACGACAGCAGGCCCCAGAAGCCGTCGCCCCAGTACTGCATGACCGCCAGCGGCGATTGCCGTTCGAACAGCATCGCGGCCAGTGCGGCGATGATCGTCAGCAGCAGCACGAAGATGTAGGGGTCGGGCAGGTAGCGCTCGACCAGCTTGACCGCCGGGCGGGAGAGGCGCTGCAGCATGAGGGGTATCTCGTCGGTGAACGTGGGGCGAGCGTAACGCATCCCTGCACTCGCCATCAGTCAACCTTGGTCTAGCGAGTTGTTTCCGGGGAGGTTTCGCCGCCGGCGGCCGGGGACCAGCGGGTCCTGCGGTAGTGCAGGTAACAGATGCCGAGAGAGGTCGAGCGGACTAGGGTGAACAACAGGAACGCAAACCACAGGCCGTGGTTGCCGTAGTCCCGTGTCAGCCACCACACCGGCAGATAGCAGGCGATGGCCAACCACACGGTGTCGCGCATCGCACGGCTTTCGGTAGCGCCGATGAAGACGCCATCGAGCAGGTAGCTCCATACCGCCAGCGCCGGCATGGCGATCATCCAGGGCAGATAGTCGGAGGCGGTGGCGCGGACCTCCGGCAGGTCGGTCAGCAGCGATATCAGCCCATCACCGGCGACCGCGAACAGCAGCATCGAGCCGCCCGCCACCAGCAGCGACAGTCTGCCGGCGGCGCTCACGGCGTCGCCGAAGTCGTTCCAGTCGCGTCGTCCCACCGAGCGCCCGGTCAGCGCCTCGGCGGCGTTGGCGAAGCCGTCCAGGGCGAACGAGACGAGCATGATGAACTGCAGCAGCACGGCGTTGGCGGCCAGGACGGTGTCGCCGAAATTGGCCCCCTGCGCGGTGAAGAACGCCTGGGCAAACAGCAGTCCCAGCGTTCGCACGAACAGATGCTGGTTGACGCGAATCAGCGCCGAGTAATGGCTCCATACCCACAGCGCCTGACGCGACAGCGATCCGCCCAGTTGCCGACAGTGGATGGCGACCCGCCACAGGCCGAAGGCCAATGCGCTGTAGTCGGCGATCAGCGAGGCCCAGGCCACGCCGTCGCTGGCCAGCCCGAAGCCGACCACGAACAGCAGGTCGAGCACGATGTTGACACCGTTGGTGAGCAGCAGGATCGCCAGCGTGATGCGCGTCTTCTGCTGACCGATGAACCAGCCCAGGATGGCGTAATTGGCCAGCACCGCCGGCGCCGAGAAGATCCGGATATGGGCGTAGTCGGCGGCAAGCTCCATCGCCGCCTCGCTGCCATCGAGCAGCCACAGGCCGAAATCGATCAACGGTTTCGACAGCAGGATCAGCGCCAGTCCGATCGTGGCCGCCATCACCAGCGATTGCGCCAGCAGCAGGCGCACGTCGCTGTCGTTCTCGCGACCCACCGCCTGGGAGGTCAGGCCGGTGGTGCCCATGCGCAGAAAGCCGAATCCCCAGTAGAGGAAACTGAACAGCGTGGCGCCGAGGGTCACCGCCGCCAGATAGCGCGAATCCGGCAGATGGCCGACGACGGCCGTGTCCACCAGGCCCAGCAGCGGTACCGTGATGTTGGAGAGGATGATCGGCCAGGCCAGCTTCCAGACGTGACGGGTCGTGTAGCGGCGGGAGGGATGATGATCGGTGGCGTTGCGATCCACGGCATTCCTTGGGCTGACGAACGTGACACGGGTCGATACCGGCGGTTCGACAGAATACGCCGAAGCGAGGCGCGTCGCGATGCCGGAATGGGCGGAGAGGACGCCAGACGGTGGCTATAGCAGGGGCAACCGCCTGACAAGGGTGTCCACTTCGGCCTGGTGAGTCAGTCGGACGAAGCGGATATGGCGATAGGTCGGGTCGATCATGGCCTCCAGGTAGCGTCTGCGGTTCTGACGCCATGTCCCCTGCGACCAGAGCAGGATCGAGCGGCGACTGAGGAAGGTCTGGCGGAAGCTTTCCCGGTTGCCGGTGCCGGGCCAGAGTTCCTCGCGGGTGACGATGCGGGCGATGGCGCGGCGAACGGATTGGCTCATCACCCGCCAGAAGCCCAGGTCGAGCCAGATGACGATATCCGCCTCGTGCCACTTGATATGACGGGTGCGATCGAAATTGCCGTCGATGACCCAGCCGTCCGGCGACGCAGCCATGGCCCGGCGGAGGCGAGCGAAGAATTCGTCGTCGGGCGTGCCCTGCCAGCCGGCTTGCCAGTAGAGCTGGTCGAGCTGGATATGCGGGATCTCCAGCACGCTGGCGAGCTGCCTCGCCAGCGTGCTCTTGCCGCTGCCACTGGTACCGACGACGTTGATCTTCATGGTGGGCGTTTCGCGAATGACGAGCGCGAGCCGGATATCCGGTCTGCCCGTCTGCAGGTCATTGGGAGGGCGTCGAGCCGGCTCAGGCCGCGGTGATGATCCGGTATTTTTCCATCAGTTGCTCCTTGCTCTCCTCGCGCTCGGGGTCGAGAGGAATGCAGTCCACCGGGCAGACCTGCTGGCACTGGGGTTCGTCGAAGTGGCCGACGCACTCGGTGCAGCGGCCCGGATCGATCACGTAGATCTCCTCTCCGGGCGAGATGGCATCGTTGGGGCATTCCGGCTCGCAGACATCGCAGTTGATGCATTCGTCGGTGATCATCAGTGCCATGTAACCGTCCTCGCGGCGCTCACGCGCCGTCTGCCGCGAACCGCCGGCGGAGTGCATCGACAACGCACGGCGATACGTGTTGGGAAACGTCCCCGCCGAGGCGCGCGATCTCGCGCACGAGGGTCGAGGAGATATACGAATTTTCGATCTCGGGCGTCAGGAACAGCGTCTCGACATCCGGTGCCTGGGCGCGGTTCATGTTGGCCAACTGCATCTCGTATTCGAAGTCCGACACCGCTCGCAGCCCGCGCAGGATGATGCGCGCCCGCTGCTGGGCCAGCAGCTCGGTGAGCAGGCCGTTGAAGCCGATCACCTCGACGTTGGGCCACTCGGCAACGACTTCGCGCGCCAGCGCCTCGCGCTCGGCGAGGGGAAGCGTCGGCTGCTTGCGCGGGCTCTCGGCGACAGCGATCACGACCTTGTCGAAGATCCTCGCGGCGCGATGGATCAGGTCCCGATGACCGTTGGTGATCGGATCGAAGGTGCCGGGGTAGACGACGATGTTCTGCATTCAGGAGACTCCGCGCTGACCGGGAACGTGGCGGACGGCCGACTCCTCGGTCGAAGTCGATTTCCTGTCCGAGCGTCGTTTACGGGCCGATCTCAGTCCAGTGTACCGAAAGGGTTGTCGACCTTCAGCGACACGGGGTTGGCGTAGCCGGGTATCCGGATCGCCTCGCGACCGACTTCCAGCTCCGGGCCCTCCAGCACGCCTTCGCCGAAACGGTAGATGACCTCGAACCGTCCGGCATCGGCGGCGGCTTCGTATTGCGCCGCGGCGATGAGCGTCTGCTCGCGACGATGGCGCCAGTCGTCGAGCGCGCGCTGGCCGTGACGCTTGGCCAGCAGGCGTTCGGTCACCTGCGGCGACAGCAGCAGGCCGGTGGCATTGTTGCCGCCGAACCCCTTGGCATTGATGAAGCTGCAGTCGGCGTCGAAGCTGAGCGGCTGCTGGAAGAACCGCAGCCGCTCGGCGTGGACGTCGTCGGCGACGGCGTCGAGGGTCGGGATGCCCGGCACCCAGCCGTGGGCGAACGTGCCGAGTGCACTGGCGATCTGATCGCCGGCGGCGCTGCCCTGGGAGTGGCCGATGAACGCCTTGACCGCGGCGACCGGCCAGTTCTCGATGCCGTTGGCCCGGGCCACCTGGTCGAAGATATGCGACTCGGTGGTGCGATTCTTCGGCGTGCTGGTGCCGTGGGCGTGGAGATAGCTGCGCTGCCGCACGCTCTGCTCGCCCAGAATCGAGGTGGCCAGGGCCACCGACTTGCCCAGGGTGAGATAGTTGCCGATGCCGGGGGCGGAGATCGAACGCTTCCAGCCATCGGCATTGACGTTCACTTCGGGCACCGCGGCCAGGATCTGGGCGCCGGTCTCCAGCACCAGCGAATCGTCCATCAGCAGCACGAACTGCGAAGCCTCGGCGATGGTGAAGCCGCAGTTGCGGGCAAACGGGCGGCAGGCCCGCTGGTAGTCCTCGTCGGTCAGCAGTTCCAGCGCATCCAGCGCCATCAGGCTCTGGTCGTCGGCCAGCGCGCTCATGGCGCGGAAACCCTCGATGATCTCCGGCGTCACCGGCGCATCGCTGGTGCCGACCATGACGATCCGGCGGCGACCCTGGCGGATGTCGTCGATGCCCAGGCGCAGGTTGTAGAGGAAGGTGGCGCAGGCGCCCTGGATCGCGCCCGTGGCTCCGACGCTGCCCAGGACGTAGGCATTGAGGAAGTCCGCCGGCATCTGGCCATAGCCCAACGGCATCTGCTTGGATGTCGTGCGGTTTCCGGTGACGAAGCTCTTGAGCATGCCGCCCCAGCCGGCGTCGTCGAGCTGGCCGATGGAGTTGCCGGCATAGACGGCGATGGCATCCGGGTCCACCCGGTTGCGCAGCGATTCCCAGTCGAGCCCGCTCTGGCCGAGACAGTCGCTGGCGCCGAAGATCGCCATCGACAGTCCACGCGGGTGGTGAACGCTGCGATAGAAGGTCTCCGGCGCGAAGCCTGCCGGTAGACAGCCGGCAGCCCGCACCAGCGCCTGCCGCCGCTCGGGCAGCAGCGTGTTCAGCGTGCCGGCGGGCACGCTGACCTCGACGGTCTGCTTGTCGAGCTCGCGGATCTCCCAGCCTTCGGGCAGCGGCTGCGGCAGCTGGCGCCGAGACGTGGTGAAGCTCACGGGCTGCGAAAACGTCAGCCGCATCTCGCGATTGCCGGGGATGCCGGCTTCACGGAAGGCGTCGTCCTCGATGCGCCGGATCAGCGTGCGCTTGAGAATCTGCTCGCGATAGCGGGTGACGACCGCCTCCTCGCCAAGCGTCTCGCCATCGGCACCTTGCCATTGGCCATCTCCGCAAGGAGTGACCAATTGCATCAGGGTCGCCAGTGCAACGAGCGTCCGGGTCTGCTCGGCCGCTGGCAGAACGTCGAGAATCGTGCGGCGGTAGGCCTGGTGCCCGGAGGTTCTACCCGCGGCGTTGACGCCGCCCATACCGACGATTACCGGTAAATGTGACAAGCCACGTCCCTCATGAACATTGGGGCAATCGGTGACCATGACATGGGGATGGATCGACTGCGATGAAAGGAGATCCCCGCCGAGAGCTCAGCTTTCGGCCCGGGCCGGTGGAGAAAAACCCCCGAGCGAGTAGGGAAGACAGTGATCGCGCATGCCATCGAAGGCCGTATTGCCAGGATTGGCTGAATGTGGGCAGGGATGATACACCTGCGCGCGCGCGCCGTCATGCCACGCGGGCCAAGCTATCGTTCGATCGCCGCTGCGAAGGTCGGGCCGGCGGCTGGTAGAATGCTCGGCCTGTCGCCAGTCCTATTATCTATCGGTGTTCTCATGCAAGCGTCATCGCGCGCCATCGTCTCAAGTCAGCAGGGGCCGCACCAGGATCTGGTGCGCCGCGTCCAGCGCGCCCGCGATAGCGAGTGGAAACGCCCGCCCGCCGAGCATACGCGCCTGGCCTTCGAGAAGGCGGACCGATGGCTGGAGGCCCAGAGCCGGCCGCTGATCCTCGATGCCGGCTGCGGCGTGGGGCTCTCCACCCGTCGGCTCGCCGAGCGTCATCCCGACCACGCCGTGATCGGCGTGGATCGCAGCGAGCTGCGACTGTCGCGAGATCACGGTGCACTGCCGGACAACGCGCGACTGGTTCGCGCCGACCTGGTCGATTTCTGGCGCCTGGCGCTTGCCGCCGGGTGGCGGCCGGCGCGGCACTATCTGCTCTATCCGAATCCTTATCCCAAGAGCACCCAGCTCAAGAGGCGCTGGCATGGGCATCCGGTCTTTCCCTCGCTGCTCGCGCTCGGCGGGGCGCTGGAGTTGCGCTCCAACTGGGCCATCTATGTCGAAGAGTTCGCGCTCGGTGTCGAGACGCTTCTCGGGGTCGAGGGCGAGATCGCTGCCTTCACGCCTGGCGCCACGTTCATGACGCCATTCGAACGAAAATACTTCGAGAGCGGCCAGACGCTATGGCGCTATCGCGTCGATCTCGCGCCCTCGCTACCGCGCGGGGAGCCCATCCGATGAGCTATCTGCTGCTCGCCCTGGCGATCGTTGCCGAAGTCGTGGCGACCAGTTCGCTGAAGGCCTCGGCCGGTTTCACGCGCTGGCTGCCCAGCCTCGTGGTGATCGTGGGCTACGGTTTCTCGTTCTATGCGCTGTCGCTGGTGCTGAAGTCGCTACCCGTCGGTATCACCTACGCGATCTGGGCCGGCCTCGGTATCGTGCTGGTGACGTTGATCGGTATCGTATTCTACGGCGAGAAACCCGACCTGCCCGCCTACCTGGGCATGGGTCTGATCATCGCCGGCGTCGTCGTCATCCAGGTTTTTTCACGGCTGTCGCACTGACGTGCGGAAGGGCTGCGCTTTCTCAGCGCTTCTGTCTTTTGGTGCTTTGACACCACACCAGGCATCGCCTCCGAGGGGCGTTAATTGGTACGCTCTGGACCAGTTGGGCCCTCATTTTCCTTTGGAGCGAGCATCCATTATGCGGCGATGGCTAGGTCGGAGTTCTCTGTTTCTCGGTGCGTTGTCACTATCGGTAGTCTCTGTCGTCGCCCAGGCGGCCGGGTTCGATCATGTTGCCCGGCTCGCCGACAAGGGGTTCGTGATCAGCGCCCAGGCGCAGTTGCTGGATAGCGGGGAGGTGCTGGGCGCGCTCAACCCTTCGCAACCGCTGTCGCCGGCGTCCGTCACCAAGCTCTACACTGCCGCCGCCGCCCTGGATCGCTGGGGGCCGCAGCACCGTTTCACCACCCGCTTCGTCTCTACCGGCGCGCTCGATGGCAACGGCGTCCTGCACGGCGACCTGGTGCTCGAGGGCGGCGGGGATCCGGCGCTGACCTCGGAAGAGCTCTGGCGGCTGATCCAGAAACTGCGGGAGCTCGGGGTCTCCAGCATCGATGGCCAACTGGTGATCAGCCAGTGGCGGTTCGGCCCGGTGACCTGCGAGACCAGCGATCGCTGCAAGACGCAGACGGAGGGCACCAACGCCTACGCGTCGCTGCTCTCTTCCGCTGCGGTCAACTATGGCAGCTGGTGCGCCACGGTGATGCCGGGCGTGGTCGGCCAGCCGGCACGGATCACCAGCTGCGACACGGTGGCGCCGACCCTGCGGATCGAGAACGACGTCACCACGGTCGCCGCGGGTGGCTCCGCCGACCTCTACGCCAAGCGGGACACCGACAGCCAGGGGGACACGCTCAAGATCAGCGGACGGATTCCTGCCGGGACCTATCCACGCCCCATCTACAAGGCGAGCTCGGATCCGGCGGACCAGACCGGGCAGACGCTGCTGTCGCTACTGCGCCAGGCGGGCGTTCCGGTCAGCGGCGGCTACGCCGTCAGTCGTCAGGCGCCGCCCCCGAGCGCCAAGGGCCTGGCCGCCGTCGAGGGCAAGCCGTTGCAGGAGCTGCTGCTGCGCACGCTCAACTACTCGAACAATTTCATGGCCGATACCCTGGCGCTGGATCTGACCTCCGGCACGCAGCAGAATCTGCCGGACGCCGGACGGGAGCTCGAGCGTTTCGCGACCAGCTTGCCGGGACACGGTGCGGCGATACTGCGCAGCGGTAGCGGCCTGACGCCGGAGAATCGGGTCTCGGCGCAGAGCGTCAACGCGCTGCTGGGGGCGATGTACGGTAATGCTTCGCTGTTTCCCACCTTCGTGGCCGGCATGCAGGTACCCACCAACGGGCCGATGCACTTCATTCGTCGCGGCAGCCAGACGTTCCAGGACCACGTGATGCTCAAGACTGGCACGCTCAATGAGCCGGTGACGGTGCGCGCGGTGGCGGGCTATTTCCGCACCGACAGCGGTCGTTGGGGCAGCTTCGCCGTGCTGGTCAACGGTACCGCGTCGACGCCTTATCTCTCCTGGCGCGAGACGCTGCCGATGGTCGCCGACGATCTGACCGCGATGATCGATCGCCACTAGGGCGGTTCGCATGATACGCCGCGAGCCGCGTGCTTCGCGCGAACGGACCTGGCTTTTTCGCTGAAATGGGGCGGCCCGGATTGTCTCCGCGGTCGCCCGCGCGCAAAATCGCCCCTTTCGCTCTCCGCTTCCCACATGAGGACATCAACGTGTTGTCACGCCTTTCCCTATTCGCCGCCGCCGTCGTCATGAGCGTGGCCGGTTGTGCCTCGAACCCGGATGACGACAGCGCCGCAACCGACGCCAACGCGCCGGCCGCCAGCGAAGCCCTGGTCGGTACCTACTGGAAGCTGACAACGCTCGACGGCGAGCCGGTGCCGGTGGCGGATAACCAGCGCGAAGCGCACCTGGTGCTCGACGCGCAGGGGCGCGTTTCCGGCTCGACCGGCTGCAACCGGCTGATGGGCGGTTACCGGCTGGAGGGCGATACGCTGACCTTCATCCAGTTGGCCTCGACCCGAATGGCGTGCCCCGGGGAGATGGCGACCCTCGAGCAGGGGTGGCTGGCGACGCTCTCCGAGACGGCGCATTACTCGATCTACGGGCAGTCGCTCGTGCTGAAAAACGCGGGTGACAGAACGCTGGCCACGCTCAAGGCCAATGCGCTGTATTGAACCCCGCGCATGCTCCCCGATTCGACCGCGAGAACCGTACCTTGACCCTGATCGACTGCGAGTTCGACCTGCACGGCGATGCCGTGCTGGCGATCTTCAACGACGCCATCCTCAATACCACTGCGCTCTACGAGTATCAGCCACGGACGCGGGGCTTCGTCGAGCAATGGTTCCGGACCAAGCGCGAAGGCGACTTTCCGGTCGTCGGCATGCTCGATGACGCTAGCGGCCGGTTGATGGGGTTCGCCAGCTATGGTCCGTTCCGGCCCCATGCCGCGTACCGCTACAGCGTCGAGCACTCGGTCTACGTGGATGGCGACTTCCGCCAGCGTGGCGTTGCCAGACAGCTGATGACGGCGCTGATCGCGCGCGCCGAGGCCCAGCAGTACCACACCCTGATCGGCGGCATCGATGCCGCCAACGCCCCCAGCATCGGGCTGCACGAACGGCTGGGCTTCGTACACGCCGGCACCGTCCGCCAGGCAGCCTTCAAGTTCGGGCGCTGGCTCGATCTGGCGTTCTACCAGCGAGTCCTGTCGACGCCGGAGCACCCCCGCGCGGAGTGATCAGGGGGCATTGCCGTCGGTGTCCGACCGGCCGGTGCTGCCGGCATCGCCGTCGATGGCGTCCGTCGGCGTACTCGGCAGCGCATCGGAGCCCATCGCCAGCTTGTCGGCGTCGGCGATGTAGACCTCCTGGCTGCTGCGCAGGAACAGGCAGAGTTCCTGGCCGGCCTGACCGTTCATGTGGTCCTGCGGGTAGTGGCCCTGGATCAGCAGTGCCGTCATGCCGGCTTCGTCGTCGAACAGCACCGGCTTGCCAGCCGGCGCGGCATCCGGAAACTGGCTAGCCTGTTGGCACTGTTCGATGACCGCCCGATCGTGCTCCTCCCAGGCGGCATCGCTGGAGGCGTGGGCGGGGCCGGCCATGGCGAGCAGGGCCGTGGCGAGACAGGTGGAGGTTGTGGAGAGCGTAGAACGGCGCATGATGAAAACGGTCCTTGTTGCCGATGGGGGGCGATACCGGTGGCGTGTCACTGGTTGCCAGGTTCGTAAGCGCATCGCGCTTGTCGGTCTCCACGACGTCATCCGCCGTGGATCTTTCTCGGGCACTCTTGGCCCGTCGTTGGAGTATAGACCTCGTATGACACTACCCGTTGCATTACTGTTTCTGGCCGTGGTGTTCTCGACCTCGGTATTGTCGGGGGTTTTCGGCATGGCCGGCGGATTGATCCTGTTGGGCTTCCTGCTGGCCTGGTTACCGGCGGCGACGGCGATCGCCGTCCACGGGGTGATCCAGCTCACCGCCAACGCATCGCGTGCCTGGCTGTCGCGGCGATTCATCGACTGGCGCATCGTCGCCATGATCGCCTGCGGCGTATTGATCGCGGCCGCGTTACTGGTCCTGGTGCGCTACTCCCCCAGCGAGACGGTGGTGCTGATCGTGCTGGGGCTGATGCCGGTGATGGTATGGATCCCCAAGCGCTGGTTCCACTTCAATGTCGCGCGGCCGGGGCATGCCGTCCTGTGCGGACTCGTCTCCGGCGGGTTGACCATTGCCGTCGGGGTATCCGGCCCGACCATCGATATCGGCTTCATCCGCACCCAGCTCGATCGGCGCACCGTGGTGGCGACCAAGGCGACCATCCAGGTCATCGCCCACAGTCTCAAGATCCTCTTCTACTGGCAGGCGGCACTGGCGATGGATCGTGGTGAGTGGGGCTGGGTGGCGCTGGCGATTCCTTTCGCTTTCCTGGGCACGCGCACCGGCAACCTGGTGTTGTCCCGGCTGACGGATGCCGGTTTTCGCTACTGGACGCGCTGGATCGTCACCGTGGTGGGTGCCTATTACCTGATCCGGGGGCTGATGGGGCTGTGGGCGTGATCGCCCCCGATGGACCGTTGCCGCGCACGACGTCTACTCCTGAGAGGGACTGACACCGAAATAGCGCTTGTACTCGCGACTGAACTGCGAGGTGCTGCGATAGCCGACATCGACGGCGGCCCTGGCCACGTTGATTTGCTGCTGGCCCAGCAGAACCCGCGCTCGCAGTAGCCGCAGGCGCTTGAGGTACTGCACCGGCGACAACTGTGTCACGCGCTTGAAGTGATGATGGAAGTGCGAGGCGCTCATGTTGGCACGCTCGGCGAGCGTCTCTACCGTCAGCGGCAGTGCGAAATGACGATGGAGGTAGTTCAGCGACTCGGCGATGCGCGCGTAGTGTCCCTGCTGCTGCACCAACTGCCGCAGCGACTGGCCTTGCGGACCGTTGAGCGCTGCGAACAGCACCTCGCGCACCCGACCCGCGCCCAGGGCCCGGCTGGTACTCTCGTCCTGCAGGCAGTTGGCCAGCCGTTGCACCGCCTCTGCCATGGGGGCGTCGATAGAGACCGCCGCCATGGGTTCGGGGGAGCGGCCATGGCTATTGGCCGGTGCCGGCAGATGGTGGACCAGCTCGCTCAACGTCAACGGGTCCACATCGATGGACAGGCCCAGCAGCGGCGCCCCGGGGCGGGCGAGCGTCTCGCACTCGAAGGGTAGCGGCATCGCCTGTACCAGATAGTTGCCGGGACCATAGTGAATGACCCTGTCCTCCAGATAACCGATCTTGTCGCCCTGCGCGATGACGAACAGCCCCGGCTCGTAGATCAACGGCGTGCGCGGACAGCTGCACTCCGAGGCGATCAGCTTCACCCCGTCGATAACGGTGTCGGAGAAGCCGTCGGTCCTGGCCAGCGGCGCCAGTGTCCGGGCCAGCTGCGAAGCCCAGCCGGCGCCCGGCCGGGTCGGTTCGAGTTTGCCGTTCCTCGATGGCTTGTCGCCTGGCGTGACCTGGAGTGAGCGCTCGAGCATGATGTCCTCTGAGGATGGTGGTGATATGAAAGATCATCGTATTAGGCATGAAAGTGACGCTATAAGATAACAAAAAACACTATTCCAAGAGAATGTGGCGGATGTTCGACAGGATCCGGCATGGCGAGCGCCGAACGTATCGATCACACTGACTCCGTTTTCGCGCCCCGTTCCACGGTGCGTCATCCGTCCTCTCGATCAAGGGATACCGTTATGACTCAGACTACCGTCGCGCTCGCCAAGGGTTATGCCGCGCACTCCGCCACGACGCCGTTGGTGCCCTGGGATTTCGAGCGCCGCGCGCCGCGCCCGGATGATGTCTCGATCGAGATCCTCTACTGCGGCGTCTGCCACAGCGACCTCCACTTCGCCCGCGATGATTGGGGCATGGCCTCCTATCCGGTGGTGCCGGGACACGAGATCGTGGGCCGCGTCACTGCCGTGGGCGACGACGTCAGCCAGTACCAGGTCGGCGATCTTGTGGGGGTCGGTTGCATGGTCGACTCCTGCCGCCAGTGCAAGGCCTGCAACGAGGGCCTCGAGAACTACTGCGCCGAAGGTTTCGTGATGACCTATGGCAGCCCCGACAGGCACGATGGCACTCTGACCCAGGGCGGCTACGCCGACAAGGTCGTGGTTAGCGAGCGCTTCGTCGTACGCATGCCCAATGGCATCGACCTCAAGTCCGCCGCGCCGATCCTGTGCGCCGGTATCACCACCTATTCGCCGCTGAAACACTACGGCGTCAAGCCGGGCGACAAGGTCGGCATCATCGGCATGGGTGGCCTCGGCCACATGGGTGTCAAGCTGGCCAAGGCGCTGGGTGCCGAGGTCACGCTGTTCACGCGGTCAGAGTCCAAGAAGGCCGAGGCCAGAAAGCAGGGCGCCGATCATGTGGTGATCTCCACCAGTGAAGACGAGATGGGCGCGATCACCGAAACCTTCGACTTCATGCTCGATACGGCGCCGGTGCAGCACGATATCAATCCTTATCTCAATGCCTTGAAGCCGGATGGCACGCATATTCTGGTCGGACTGCTCGAGCCGCTCGATCCGGCGGTATTCGGTGCCAACCTGGTCTCCCGTCGTCGGGTGCTGGCCGGTTCGCTGATCGGTGGCATGCCGGAAACCCAGGAAGTGCTCGACTTCTGTGCCGAGAATGGCATTACCTGCGACGTCGAGATGATCGACATCGATCAGATCAACGAAGCCTGGGACCGCATGCAGAAAGGCGACGTGAAGTATCGCTTCGTGATCGACATGGCGTCGATCAAAGAGAGCTAAGAGCTAAGAAAACCGCCAGTGATATCGTCACTGGCGGTTTTCGTTCCACAGCCACGCTGTTCTTCGCGGCTCGCGGCTCGCGGCTCGCGGCTCGCGGCTCAGGGCTGAACCCTCACCAGCCCCTCCTGCGCCGTCGAGGCCACCAGGCGGCCGTCGCGGTCGTAGAAGCTGCCGCGAGCGAAACCGCGTGCGCTGCCCGCCCAGGGGCTCTCCATCACGTACAGCAACCACTCGTCGATTCTGGGGTCCTCGTGGATCCACAGGGCGTGATCCAGGCTGGCAATGCGCAAGCGTGGATCGCCGAACTCCACGTCGTGGGCCAGCAGCGAGGTCAACAGCAGGTTGAAGTCCGAGCTGTAGGAGAGCAGGTAGCGGTGCAGCGCCGGATCGTCCGGCATCGGATCGCCGCCCATGCGGAACCAGATCATCCGCGAGGGGGGGCAGTCATGGCGCTCTTCCACCGTGATGAATTCGACGGGGTGTCCACGAAAGCGCTGGTGGACCGCCTTGCCTTCCGCCAGCAACGCCTCGGGTGTCGGTACATCGGGCGCCATGGGCTGGTGGCTCAGGCCGTGTTCACGTCCCTGAAAGGAGGCGCTGCAGAAGAATATCGGTTTGCCCTTCTGGATCGCGGTGACGCGCCGCGTCGTGAAGCTACCGCCATCGCGAACGCGATCGACGGAATAGATCACCGGGAGCTGGGCGTCGCCGGGGCGCAGGAAATAGCCATGCAGCGAGTGCAGATAGCGATCCTCGGGCACCGTGCGGGTCGCGGCGGCGGCGGATTGCCCCAGGGCCTGACCTCCGAAAAGTTGCGGCAGTCCCAGGTCCTGGCTCTGGCCGCGGAACAGGTTCTCCTCCAGCGCTTCCAGGCCAAGAAGCTGGATAAGGTCGTTCAGCGCTTGTGTCATTCGGGTATCCTTGATGGCGCGTCGGTGATGGCTGGTCACGAGTATATCCTGCTCGGCGGTGACTCGCCGCGACGCAGGGCGCGGCAATACGGGATGATCATGATACGCAACGATGAATTCTACATGCACCGGGCGCTGGAGCAGGCCCGGCTGGCGCTGGAGGCGGGCGAGGTGCCGGTTGGCGCCGTGGTCGTCGACGGCCGGGGCGAGCCGATCGGTGCCGGCTACAACTGCCCGGTCGGTGGCCAGGATCCGACCGCCCATGCCGAAATGCAGGCGTTGAGAAGCGCAGCGCGGGCGCTGGGCAATTATCGGCTGGACGACTGCACGCTGTTCGTCACCCTCGAGCCCTGCCTCATGTGCACGGGGGCGATCATCCATGCCCGCATCCGACGGGTCGTCTACGCTACCGCGGAGCCCAAGGGCGGTATGGTCGAATCCCGCGCCAATCTCTTTGCGCAGCCCTGGTTCAATCATCGGGTCGAGGTCGAAGGTGGCGTGCTGGCCGTGCCGGCAAAGCGGCTGCTTCAGCAGTTCTTTCGGGAACGCCGGCGGGATGCCATGCAGCCGTGAAGCGGCTCAGGTGGCGTCGGTGAGGATAACGCGATTGCGTCCGCCCTGTTTGGCACGGTAGAGCGAATCGTCGGCGGCCTGGAAGATTCGATCGCGACGGATCGGCGGCTCGTCGGTGATACTGACGCCAATGCTGAGTGTCACCGGTACGTTGCCCGGCAGGAGCAGGCCACTCTCGGCCACCGCCACACGCAGCGCCTCGGCGATCTCCCCGGCGGTCTGTCGATCGCAGTTCGGCAGGCAGGCCACGAACTCCTCTCCGCCATAACGGGCGAACAGCCCGCCCGCGTGCTCTACCGGGCGTCGACAACGCTGGGCGATCGTCCTGAGATAGCGATCGCCCTCCAGGTGCCCGAAGTGGTCATTGACGCTTTTGAAGTGATCCAGGTCGCAGATCAGCAGGGCCAGCGGTAGCGGGTCCCGTTGGTCGTCCATCCAGCGCAGCAGTTCGCGCCGATTGGGCAATTGGGTCAACTCGTCGTGACGGGCGATCCATTCGATCTCGTGCTGAAGACGCTCGCGCTCCTTCATCTCTTCGCGCAGCGAGGCGTTGGCCCGGTTGGCCAGGCGATGCTGATGGGCCAGCCGCCTATAGATGTAGAGCACCATGTGTAGCAGGTAGGCCAGCAGGATGCCGAAGGCGAGAGTGATTTCCGGCAGCCGACTCCGTTTTACCTGCAGCCAGTGCAGGGACGGCGCCACGCTCAGGGTCAGCCGGTCGGCACCCAGGGCGACCGGTCGTTGATACTGCCAGTCCGCGAGATTGCTCAGCGGGCCGTAGTAGAAGTAGAGCTGCCGGTTGTCGCTGAGCGTCACCGCTCGGTCCTGGTTGGGCGTCTGCGCCAGTAGCGAATTGAGCAACTTGTCGACGCTCACCACCATCCCCACGGCACCGCGCAGAGTTCCATCGACGACATCGCGTACCGGGAGATAGCTGATCACGCCGCGTCCGCCCTGGATGAAATCGACGATCCCCGTCTGCCCTTCGATGCCATAGACCAGTGGACGATCCAGTGCTTCCCGGATCTG
This sequence comes from Salinicola corii, assembly GCF_008298015.1. GTDB lineage: Bacteria > Pseudomonadota > Gammaproteobacteria > Pseudomonadales > Halomonadaceae > Salinicola > Salinicola corii. The sequence goes on from NZ_VTPX01000002.1 coordinate 155,031, forward strand.
TGAGTCCGCCAGGTAGAGGTTGGTGCCGAGCACTGCCTGATTGCCGCGTAGTGGATAGACGCGGATGACGGTGCCGTCGAGATCGATGAAGGCGATGTTGCGGAAGTAGCCAAAGTCGTCATGGTATAGCCTGGCCTGTTGCTCCCATTCGGAGCGGGTCGGGACATCTCCCAGCATGTTCCAGAAACTGGTGAAGCGTCGCATCGCCTTGAGGTGGGAGGCCGTCTCCGAAGCCATCCTGGTGGCGATGTCGTTGCCCTCGCCGGCGGCAAGGTCATACAGGCGCAGGTTGTCGGTCTGGCGCTGCTCCTGCCAACTGATCATGGCCAGTAGTGCAATCAACCCGCCGGTCGCCAGGGGCGGCAGGATTCGCCGCCAGTAGCGGCGGAGCGTGGGGAGAAGCGCCAGGCACTGAGCGAACCAGTAAAGCCACAACGCCGTCAGGATCGGCAGGGGCAGCCCCGTCGTGCTGGACGCGTATTCCGGGGGCGGAGCCAGCGAGCGGTAGCTGAGCCAGACGCCGCCCATAGCGACCAGCAACAGCAGCATCGGCGAGCCGAGGCCCAAGCGTGACAGCAGCAGGACGTTGAGCATCAGACCGAAGATCATGCAGAGCGAGAGAACCGGAGGCCGGCTGTGGAAGAGCTCCCAGTTTCCCGGGAGACGATCGAGACAGTACTGCCAGACATCGACGCTGAGCCAGGTCTCCGCCACCAGATAACTGGCAAGGATAGTCAGAGTGAGGAGCCCGGTAGGAATCAGTAGCCAGCGGCTGGTCCTGACCCATTGGTGCAATGCAAAAATTTGACCTAGCCAGAGCGTGCCCAGCAGTGGCATTAGCAGCCAGCGCTGATCCGGTTCGCCTGCGGGCCAGAGGGCGAATAGAGCGACCGGAAATGCCAGGTACAACGACAGACGGGACACCACCATAGGCATGGGCGTTATGGTTCTCCACGGCGCGGCCGCCGATTACAGCAGCGGGGCGACGATTTCGAAGGGCGCGGTGCTCTCCCCATCCAGCGCGCGCTCGCCCAACTGATTGAATTGCTGCTGGCTGCGGTTGACGTACTTCAATATCTCGTAATAACGGCGCACGTTACGGACGTAGATTACCGGTTCGCCGCCACGGGCGTAACCGTGGCGCACCCGGGAGTACCACTCGCGTTCCTGCAGCAACGGCAGCGCTTCGCGGACATCGGCCCAGCGCTTGGGGTCGCCGCCGCGCAGGCGAACGATCTCCTGGGCGTCGAACAGGTGCCCCAGGCCGACATTGTAGGCGGCGAGTGCCATCCAGGTTCGATCGGGTTCAGGTATGTCATCGGCAAGGCGCTGTTTGACTTGCAGCAGGTATCTGGCGCCTCCGTCGATACTCTGACGCGGGTCGAGGCGGTTATCGATGCCGACCTCGTCGGCGGTGGGGTGCGTCAGCATCATCAATCCACGAACGCCGGTCGGCGATTCGGCATCGGCCTCCCAGTGGGACTCCTGAAAACCGAGCGCGGCCAGCAGGTGCCAGTCGAAGCCGGTCTCCCGGGCGGCCTCCTTGAAGTAAGGCACGAAGCGCGGCAGCCGCGTCCCGACATGGTGAATGAAGAGTCGGGCACCAACGTACTCGAGATAATCGTCGTGGCCGAAGTAGCGTCCCACGAGCTCATCGAGATCACCATTGCGACGCTGCTCTTCCAGGAAATCGTTGGCGGCGCTGAGCAGATCGATCGACTGGTTCGCCGAGAAGGCCCAGGCCAGACTCATCGGTTTGCCCAGCGGGAAGCCACGTTCGACGTTGGGGAAGAACAACCGGTTGAGCCTGAATTGCTGAGTGTAGATCACGGCCGCATCGAGGTCGTCGCGCTCGACCATCTCCATCAGATCGGCGATGGTCAGATTCTCCGCCTCCTTCCAGCCCAGACCCGGAAGATTGCGCTGCTGGGTGCGTAGCGCCTCGGCATTGCCGGAATCGGCAATGGCGCCGATCCGTAACCCTAGCAGATCGTCCAGCGTACGTACCGGTGGCAGGCCTCGGCGATAGACTACCAGCGGCTGCAGCGTGAGGATCGGTTGGCTGTATCGAATGCCTTCTCGGTCCAGGTCGAGCGCCAGCGCCGCGGCACCTACGTCCGCGTCGCCACGTTTCACGTCGTCGATCACGCCGCCGATACTGGCCTCGGTATCGACCGACAGGCTGACTTCCAGCGACTGTGCGAAGCGGCGCATCAGCTCGTATTCGAAGCCGGTCGGGCCATGCCCCCCGGCGTAGAAGGTGATCGGCCCGCCGCGTGTCGCCACCTGCAGGAAATCGCGCTTGCGGATCGACTCCAGCCCGTCGCCGAAATGTGGCGCCAACTGAGCGGGACAGAGGACGATTGTCAGCGCCAACAGCAGTACCAGCGCGCGCCGCAGACGTGTCATGAGCTTGGACATGCAGTGGGATCGGTGACAGCGTGACGGCACACCATAGCCGCCCCCCGTCTCGCTGTCATCCATTGGCTACCGCGCTAGGCATCCCGAGGAGCGGGCGTCTCGCTCCCGTTGCAGAGGATGTTGCCACTCTGCAGTGGCCTCGAACGGCGCCAGGCCCGTTGCCTTAGCGAGCGTCGCCGCTTTCCAGTATCATGGCGCCCTGATCCCGGCATCGCCGTCCGTCTCGCACGAGACGGACGCGATCCTCGACCGTCCTGGAGGCTTTCCACGCCATGCTCGAATTGCAAGGCGCTCCCGCGCTATCTGCATTCCGTCACGCCAAACTGCTCGCCGATCTTCGCGCTGTCGTTCCCGAAGTCGAGTCCCTCAAGGCACATTACGTTCATTTCGTCGACCATCATGACGAGCTCGACGCCGAGGCGCGCCAGGTGCTGGAGCGGTTGCTGGGCCATGGCCACGGTTCCGAACCCGGACGGGACGCATCGCCCGAAGGGTATCTGTTTCTGGTCGTGCCCCGTATCGGCACGATCTCGCCGTGGTCCTCCAAGGCCACCGATATCGCCCACAACTGCGGCCTCGAGTCGATCGCGCGGATCGAGCGGGGCATCGCCTATCGGATAACGCTGAAGAGCGCGCCGGCCCCCGAAAGCTACGACGCCCTGGTGGCGCGCCTGCACGATCGAATGACGGAGACCGTGCTGTTCGACTCGAGCGACGCGGCCAAGCTGTTCTCCCATCACCGGCCGACGCCGCTGGCCACGGTCGACGTGATCCAGGGCGGGCGTCCAGCGCTGGCGGACGCCAATGGCAAGCTAGGGCTGGCTCTGGCCGACGACGAGATTGACTATCTGGTCGAGGCCTTCCGGGGCCTGGGGCGCAACCCGACCGATGTCGAGTTGATGATGTTCGCCCAGGCCAACTCCGAACACTGCCGCCACAAGATCTTCAACGCCGACTGGGTGATCGACGGCGAGCCGCAGACCCATTCGCTGTTCAAGATGATCAAGAACACCTTCGAGTGTTCCAGCGACAAGGTACTCTCCGCTTACAGCGACAACGCGGCGATCATCGAAGGACCGACAGCGGGGCGTTTTTTCCCTTTGCCGGACAATCAGGTCTATGCCGCCATCCGGGAGCCGATCCATATCCTGATGAAGGTGGAGACCCACAACCACCCGACCGCGATCGCTCCGCATCCGGGGGCGGCCACCGGCGCTGGCGGCGAGATTCGCGACGAAGGCGCCACCGGGCGTGGCGGCAAGCCCAAGGCGGGCTTGACCGGCTTCACCGTCTCCAACCTGCGCATTCCCGAATTCGTCCAGCCGTGGGAGGCGTTCGACTACGGCAAGCCCGAGCGGATCCAGTCGGCCCTCGACATCATGCTCGAAGGGCCGATCGGCGGCGCGGCGTTCAACAACGAGTTCGGCCGCCCCAACCTCAACGGCTTCTTCCGCACCTTCGAACTCGATGCTGTCGGCGCGGGCGGTGTCGAGCGGCGCGGCTATCACAAACCGGTGATGCTGGCCGGCGGCTACGGCAATGTGCGCGATGGCCACGTGCTCAAGGGCGAGATCCCGGTCGGCGCCAAGCTGATCGTGATGGGCGGCCCGGCGATGCTGATCGGCTTGGGCGGAGGTGCAGCCTCGTCGATGGCCTCCGGCGTCTCCAGCGAGGATCTCGACTTCGCCTCGGTGCAGCGCGACAATCCCGAGATCGAACGTCGCGCCCAGGAAGTGATCGACCGCTGCTGGGCGCTGGGCGATGACAACCCCATTGCCTTCATCCACGACGTCGGTGCCGGTGGTCTCTCCAATGCCTTGCCGGAGCTGGTCAAGGATGGCGGTCGCGGTGGCCTTTTCGATCTGCGCGCGGTGCCCAACGCCGAGCCGGGCATGAGCCCGCTGGAAATCTGGTGTAACGAGGCCCAGGAGCGGTACGTGTTGGCGGTGACCCCAGACCAGCTCGAGCGCTTCGACGCGCTTTGCGCCCGCGAGCGCTGCCCCTATGCCGTGGTCGGCGAGGCTACCGAGTCGCATCATCTGGCGGTTCGCGACGGTCAGTTCGAGGCCGATCCGGTCGACCTGCCGATGAGCGTGCTGTTCGGCAAGCCACCCAAGATGCAGCGCAGCTTCGAGCGCGAGACACTCAGCCTGCCGGGTCTCGGGCTCGACAACCTCGATCTGCGCGAAGCGCTGGATCGGGTGCTGCGGCTGCCGACGGTGGCGTCGAAGAGCTTTTTGATCACCATCGGCGACCGCTCGATCACCGGGATGGTTGCGCGCGACCAGATGGTTGGCCCGTGGCAGGTGCCGGTGGCGGACTGCGCGGTCACCACGTCGAGCTACGACACCCACGCCGGCGAGGCGATGGCCATGGGCGAGCGCCCGCCGGTGGCGCTGATCGATCCGGCGGCCAGCGCGCGTCTGGCGGTCGCGGAGGCGATCACCAATCTCGCCGCCGCGCCGATCGAAAGACTCTCCGACATCAAGCTCTCCGCCAACTGGATGAGCGCCGCCGATCACGTCGGCGAGAACCAGGCGCTGTATGACGCCGTTCACGCGGTGGGCATGGAGCTGTGCCCTCAGCTTGGCATCGCCGTACCGGTGGGCAAGGATTCGATGTCCATGCGCACCGCCTGGCAGACGGAGGAGGGTGACGAAAAGAGCATCACCGCGCCGTTGACGTTGAACATCACCGGCTTTGCCCCGGTCACCGACGCACTGCGCACGCTCACGCCACAGTTGCGCCTCGACCAGGACGAGAGCGACCTGATCCTGATCGATCTCGGTCGCGGCCGGAATCGCCTCGGCGGCTCCGCCCTGGCGCAGGTCTACGGCCAGGTCGGCAACGTCTGCCCGGATCTGGACGAAGCCGAGGACCTGGTGGCGTTCTTCAGCGTCATCCAGGGGCTCAACGCCGACGGCAAGCTGCTCGCCTACCATGACCGCAGCGACGGCGGCCTGATCGTGACCCTGCTGGAGATGGCCTTCGCCGGCCGCGGCGGGCTCGAGATCAAGCTCGACTGGCTCACCGACGATGCCGTCGGCGCGGTGGATGCGCTGTTCGCCGAGGAGCTGGGCGCGGTCATTCAGGTCAACCGCCAGGATACCGAATTCGTGCTGGCGCAGTTCGCCGCTGCCGGCATCGAGACCTGTGGCGTCATCGCCCGCCCGCGTTACGACGACCAGGTCCGCGTGACGCTGTTCGAAGAGCCGCTGCTGGAAACCACCCGGGCCATGACCCAGCGCGTCTGGTCGGAAACCAGCTATCGGATGCAGGCGCTGCGCGACAATCCCGAATCCGCCAAGAGCGAGTTCGACGGCCTGCTCAACCTGCGCGATCCGGGGCTGTCGGCCAGTCCCACCTTCGATGTCGACGACGACGTCGCCGCGCCTTACATCCAGACTGGGGTGCGGCCGCGGGTGGCGATCCTGCGCGAGCAGGGCGTCAACGGGCATATTGAAATGGCGGCGGCGTTCGACCATGCCGGCTTCGAGGCGGTCGATGTGCACATGAGCGACATTCTCGCCGGGCGCATTACCCTCGACGACATGAAAGGCCTGGTCGGCTGTGGCGGCTTCTCCTACGGCGACGTGCTCGGCGCCGGCGGCGGCTGGGCCAAGTCGGCGCTGTTCAACGGCCGCGCTCGCGACCAGTTCGCGGCCTTCTTCGAACGGGAAGACACCTTCGGCCTCGGGGTGTGCAACGGCTGTCAGATGTTCGCGCAGCTGAAAGAGTTGATCCCCGGCGCCGAGCGCTGGCCGCGCTTCGTGCGCAACGGCTCGGAGCAGTTCGAGGCCCGTGTCTCGATGGTCCAGGTCGAGGATAGCCCGTCGATCCTGCTCACCGGCATGGCCGGTTCGACCCTGCCGATCGCCGTCGCCCACGGCGAGGGCCAGGCGCTTTTCGAGGACAGCGGCCACCTGCGCGGCATGCAGACCAGCGGCCAGATCGCGCTGCGCTACATCGACAACGAAGGTCAGGTCACGACGCGCTATCCGGCCAACCCCAACGGCTCGCCGGCCGGCATCACCGGCCTGACCACGCCGGACGGTCGCGTCACCATCATGATGCCGCACCCCGAACGCGTCGCCCGCGCGGTCACCAACTCCTGGCGGCCGCTGGCGTGGAAGCAGGACGGCGCCTGGATGCGGATGTTCCGCAATGCGCGCGTCTGGGTAGGGTGAGCCGGGCTTGTCTCCATGCCTGATCCCTTACGCTCGCTCGACGAAGACCGGCCCGCCTCACGGCGGGCCGGTCTTTTCGTATTGGATTCTGAGAGAGCGAACCGCGAAGGTTTGCCTCAATAGCGCCCGCGCAGTACCGGAGCTCTCCGGTCTCAGCGGAGATGTCCATTCATGGCAGCTCTTCGGAGCAGTACAAGGCGAATCGATTCGGTTCCATCGATAACGCCCAGAACTTCCCGCTCTTTCCTCCGTTTCTTCCTGTCTAGTCTACGCCATTGGTCTCGAAACTATGGTTGGATGCCAAAATCCAATCATATCCACAATAATGCAACCAAACGGTATTGGATTTGTTGGGTAATGAGGAAGAGCAATGATGTACGCGGTCGAGCGTCAGCGAGCAATACTGGAACGGCTTCGGGCCAATGGGCGTATCAGCGTTCGTGATCTGAGTCGTGAACTCGACCTTTCCGTCGAGACGATTCGGCGTGACCTCATCACACTTGAGCAGCAGTCATTGCTCAAGCGCGTCCACGGTGGCGCGGTCGATATTGCTCGCCTGGCGATTCCCGAGCCGCCAATGGCCGAGCGCTCGAAGATCAAGACAGCTGAAAAGGAGCGCATTGCCGCGGCTGCCCTGGAGCATCTTCCCGACTCTGGCGTGTTGTTCATGGAGGCCGCCTCGATCTCGGTAATGATCGCCGAACGCCTACCCAATGATCGCGATTTTTTGATCGCCACCAACGGTCTGCTGGTCGCGCAGGCGCTGAGCGCACGTAAGAACGTCGAGGTCCTGATGATCGGTGGGCGTCTGCGATCGCGCAGCATGTCGACGGTGGATGACTGGGCGTTGGAGAATCTGCGCTCATTGCACCTGGACACCGCATTGCTTGGCAGTTTGGCTTATTCGTCCACAGCGGGATTGACGACCGGCGACGCCGCTGACGCGGCAGTCAAACGTCTGATCTTGCGTATTGCCGAGACAAACATCCTGCTCGCCGAAGCCGCCAAGTACGGTGCGATCTCGGTCTGTCGGTACGGAGATATCGGCGACCTGGACATGCTGATCACCGACGACTCTCTGAGCGACTCCGCGCGCGAGGAATTGCTGGAGTACGACTTGGAAATCGTCACCGCCTGAGCCGAGCAGCAGAGCGTTCGGCGTCGGCGCTACACGTTAGGCAATACGGAGAAGAGAGTATGTTGACAACTTATAAATCACTGATCTCGATCGTATTTGGGGGTTGTCTATTGGGGATGGCCGCCTCGGCTGGCGCACAGACCGGGGAGAACCCGGTGTCCTGGGACGGGGCACCGGAATCCGACGGCCAGATTGCCATGAAAATGGGCTATTCCAACAGCATTTCCTGGTCGACGCTTGGCACGACACTGCGGCGCTTTGGTCAGCTCGTTTCGATCTACAGTGACAATCAGATAAGGCCCCGAATCTATCCCGGCGGGCAGCTTGGCAGCGAGCGGGAGATGATTCAGCAGGCGCAGCAGGGTGCGGTGCAGGTCACGATCCCTGCGGCAAACAACCTGGCCCCGCTGGCGCCGACGATGAATATCTTCGTGCTGCCCTACATCGTTGATTCCACCGACAAGATGAACAACTTGCAGGACGAACTGGGGCCAACGGTGACCGATAGGGTGATCGATGAAGCCGGCGTGCGGATTGTGGGCTGGGAGAATTCCGGCTGGCGTGAGTTTTTCTACAACGCCGACGAGCCCATCTCGCAACCCTCCGATCTCAGCCGGTTCAAGATGCGGGTGCCACAGAATCCCATCATGATCGCCACCTATGAAGCCTGGGGTGCGAATCCGACACCGGTGAACTGGGTCCAGACCTACAACGCCCTGGAGCAGGGCGTCGTGCAGGGGGGAGACAGCCCTATACGAGATATTGTCGGGGCCAAGTTCACCGAAGTGGTCAACCGAGTTACCACGCTGCACTACAACATGCTGATCCATCCCATCGTGGTCTCCGAACGCTGGTTCCAGTCACTGGACGACTTCCAGAAGAAAGCGGTACTGCGCGCCGGGCGTGAGGCGACGGCTTACGTGCGTTGGTGGCAGCCACTGCGCGAGGAGCAGTGGTGGCAGCAGGCTCGTGACGAAGGTCTGATGATCAATGCCATCGAAGACGAGAGCGAATGGGAGCAGCAGGCTCAGAAGCTTTGGCCAGAATTTGTTGACTCGCTGGGTAGCGACGGCCAGCAACTGCTCGATGAAGCCAAGCGCATCAACGCGCAGTACGACCAATCCCACTGAGCGACGCGGTCAACGTCATGAACAAAATACTGGAAAACCTCTTCCTGGCGATCTCCGGCACTCTGCTGACACTGATGGTGGTGGTCGTCTTCTATGGCGTCGTCTCCCGAGAGCTGGGATGGAGCGTCGCCTGGACCACCGAGCTGGGACAGATGCTGTTTCTTGCCAGCGTCTTCACGGGTGCTGCGTACGCCACCCTGAAAAAGGCTCATCTACAGATCGGCGTGCTGTCGGGGCTGGTAAAGGGGCGCTTCAGCCAGCCCTTGCTCGAGGGGGGGCAGCAGCTCGTAGTAATTCTCTTCAGCGCGGCGGTGGCGTGGTTCGCCACTGCCAACCTGATGGATGGCTTCCGCTACCCGGATATCTCGCCGACGCTTGGGATTAACCGCAGCTATCTCTACGCCATCATGGCCGCGAGTTTCACGGTGATCGCGATCCACGGGCTCTATCGGCTGGGCCACATCGTCGTCGCGCGCGGGAGGATCCAATGAACTGGCTCTACATGGATTTCATCGTACTCCTGCCACTGCTACTGCTGCTTGGCGTGCCGATCTTTGTGTCACTCGGCATCGTCGGCATGCTGGCGGCGTATCTGATGAATAACCCGATGGTCTTCGCCACGCAGGGTATCCTCAACGGACTCGAAAACTTTGCACTGTTGGCAATACCATCGTTCATTCTGGCCGGAAACATCATGGAGAAGGGCGGAATAACCGGCGACATCATCAGGATATTCCGCAAGCTGTTCGGGCACATCCACGGCAGCCTGGGTATTGTGACCATTTTCTCGTGCATGTTCTTCGCCGCGATCTCCGGATCGGGGCCGGGCACCGTGGCTGCCATCGGCGCGATCATGATTCCCGCCATGCAGCGGCAGGGGTATCCGGCGCCATACGCGGCGAGCGTCGCGGCTACCGGCGGTACGCTGGGGGTCATGATTCCGCCCTCCAACCCGCTAATTCTCTACGGTGTTATTGCCAACGTGTCTATCGCCGACCTGTTCGCTGCCGGCGTGATACCTGGCGTGATGATCAGTTTCCTGCTGGCGGGCATGGCCTACCTGATGGCACGTCGGTCCGGTGCCGTCGCGAAGTCCGGCGGAGATAATGATAGTCGTGAACGCCAGCCTCTGGGCTGTTTGCTCTGGGAGGCGAAATTTTCCCTGTTCCTTCCGGTCCTCATTCTGGGTGGCATCTATCTGGGCTTCTTCACCCCGGTCGAGGCATCGGTTTGCGCTGTCGTCTACGCGCTGGTGGTGTCTTTCGCGGTCTACCGTCAAATCACGCTCGAGGGGTTGATCGCGGCCGTCGAGTCCACCGTCAAGCTTAGCGGTGCGCTGATGATCATCGTTGCCTGCTCGACGCTGTTTGCCAAAGTGATCGCCATCGAGCAGATCCCCCAACAGTTCATTGCGCTTTTTTCCGGCGTGACAGAAAGCCCCATTGTGCTGCTGTTGATCATCTGCGCCGTGCTGCTGGTGATCGGCACCTTCATGGAGACGTTGTCGTCGATCATTATTTTGGCGCCGATCCTGGTACCTCTGGTGGAGAGCTACGGCATCGATCCGGTGCTGTTCGGCATATTGCTGGTGGTGACCAACGAGATCGCGTTTCTGACACCACCGCTAGGAGTCAATCTCTTCGTTGCCAGCCAGATCGCTGACATCGGGATCGGGCGTTTGGCCATTGCCGTATTGCCATTTCTGGCGGTGTTGGTGCTGGCGCTCCTTATCCTGATTTTCTTCCCGTCTCTCACGCTCTGGCTGCCGACGATCATCAAGGCATAGAGCGCGCTTATAGAAGGATACGACGTTATGAATATCATTTCCGTGCTCGTTGATAGCTTCAATAAGGACGTCCTGAAAACCTATAACCCGGACAGTGATGTGCGCTGTCCCAATCTGGAAGCCTTTGCCGCACGCGCCTGCATTTTCGAAAACCACTTCGTCGGCAGCCTGCCCTGTATGCCCGCGCGTCGCGAGATCATGTCCGGGCGCAAGGATTTTCTGTGGCGCCCGTGGGGACCGATGGAAGTTTTCGATGATCGATTAGCCTCCCATATGGCCAAAGGGGGGTATCGTACGGGTATTGTTACGGATCATTATCACTACTGGGAAGAAGAAGCTAACGGCTACGTCGAAGACTTTGAATCCATTACTTTCGTGCGAGGTCACGAGCTTGACCGACATAAACTTGCTACCGAGGAGAACATCCCGCCGTGGGTTGGGAAGATGATGGAATATCGCCGGGAAGGCGCTTTGCAGTATTACGCTAACGTCAAGAATTTTGAGGGAGAAGAAGATTATTTCCCCGCCAGGGTCTTCACAGAGGCCACTGAATGGCTGGACAAAAACGCGGGAAAAACGCCTTTCTATCTACACATAGAAAGCTTCGATGTTCACGAGCCTTTCGACGTTCCCGAGCCCTATGCCAGCCAGTATCTCAAGCCGGGAGAGCGCGCCAAGGCGCTTAAGCAACGCTACAATATCTGGCCTCCCTATCAAAAATATGACGACCTATCCCGGTTTTTCGATCACACCGACGAAGCCGAACTCGACTTTATTCGCACCCAGTACAAGGGCAAGGCGAGCATGGTCGATCACTGGTTCGGCAAGCTCATGAACAAGCTCGATGAGCTCGACCTCTGGGACGATACCGTTGTCGTCTTCACCACCGATCATGGTCACGACCTGGGAGAACGCGGCGGTTTCGGCAAGCAGTACCCGCACTATGATAGCCATGCCAACATTCCGCTCATGGTCTGGCATCCGGCTCATCCCGGTGCGGGACAGCGTGTCGAATCGTTGACCCAGACAGTGGATCTGTTCGCCACCCTTCTGGACCTGGCAGGCCTTCCATGCCCGGCAAGCGCGCCTCATAGCCGTAGCTTTCTGCCGTCGGTGGTCGACTCTGAGAACACGGGGCGCGAGGCAATTCTCTACGGAACTTTCGGGCAGGGTATCTGCATCACAGATGGCGAGTGGACGCTCTTTCGGTCGCCCGCCGCGGGCAAGCCGCTGCACGCCTACTCCAGCTTCATTGCTCGCCCTCTGCTGGTCGATAACCCGGTCGATGGTCGAGTGGGGAAAATGCCGGAACCGCCGTCGGGACAGGGTTATTTCGACGGCTCCATCCCCTATCCCTTATGGCAGATCCCGGTTCAGGTGGACCCGAGAAGTCACGAGCATTTTTTGTTCAACCGCCGGAAAGATCCCGCACAGCACGATAATTTATGGCAGCGCCAACCGGAAACACGCGACCGCTTACTCGAAAAACTGCGCGGCATGATGTGCGAGGAGGGGGCGCCCGATGAACAATTCGACAGACTGCAGTTGAATTGAGCCTGGGGTCATAACTCGAATCAGAAATTTCCTGCTTCGAGATCGATTGGTAGCTCCGTGCTACGGGGCAATTATCTGTAGGGAGTCGTCATGATTACCAGTGCCGTATTTCCAGGTCGTTATATACAGGGGAGAGAAGCGCTGAATGAATTGGGAACTCATCTTGCGAACCTAGGAAATGCCGCAATACTTGTCGTTGACCCGAGTATAAGACAGTGGATGGTGCCACGTGTCATCGAGGCCATTAGCGGGGAAGTCAGGGTCGAGTCCTTCGATTTTTCTGGCGAGCCGGTCGAATATGAAATGAAGCGACTTTCGGAAATGGTCGCGGGAAAAAGCTGCGACATTGTGATCGGAGTCGGTGGCGGAAAGGCAATCGACACGGCCAAGGGCGGTGTCCATTTTGGCGGTGGCTCTCGACTGGTCGTTGTACCGACTATCGTGGCTTCGGATGCGCCATGCAGCAAAAATGCGGTCGTCTACAGCGCAGGTCATAAGGTGGTTGGCAGTCTCCATTGCCGATCCAACCCGGATCTCGTAATCGTTGATACACAGGTCATCGCAGCCGCACCTTCACGCTTTCTATCCGCCGGGATTGCTGATGGGCTGGCTACCTGGTTTGAAGCCCGTTCGAGTATCGCGGCCGGGAGACGCAATTTCACCGGTTATCGTGCGACCCGGACGGCGGAAGCGATTGCGCGTCTATGCTACGAGACATTGATCTCCCAGGGGCCATTGGCGCTGTCGCACTGTGACAATGGTTGGGCCAGCCCAGCACTGGAAGATGTTGTTGAGGCGGCCACGCTGATGAGCACCATCGGCTTCGAGAGCGGTGGTCTCGCTTCCGCTCATGGCTTTCATCAGGGAGTTTCCGAGTGGAAGGAAACCCATGACCTTTTACATGGCGAAAAGGTCGCTTTCGGTCTATTGGCGAGCCTGTTTCTCACGAACGAGTCCGAAAGCGTCATCTGCGAGACATTCGAATTTTGCAAGTCCCTACGTTTGCCGCTGACGTTCGCCGAAATCGGTGTGCATGACATGACGGACGATAAGTTGCACGTTGCCGTGCGCCGCATGATGAGGCCAGGAGAGTGTACGTTCAATGAGCCGATCGAATACGACGAGGCTGATTATGTCATCGCCATGCGAGCCGCTGATCAATATGGACGCGTTATTCACGATGTCGGGGTTGGTTGTTGAGGTAGCAATGACAACGATCAAGGGGAGGACGGCGGGTCATTATTGCGCGACGTTCAATAGGTAATGTTGGGGAGGCACGGCATGTCGATATCACCATTTGATTTGAAGGATCGAAAAGCGCTCGTCACCGGTGGTGGGCAGGGTATCGGTTTGGCGTTTGCACGGGGCCTGGCGGAAGCGGGGGCTGATGTCATGCTCGTCGCGCGTCAATCGGTACATCTGGAAGCCGCTCGAGAGGCACTGTCCGATACTGGAGCGGGAGTCGATATCTTCTCGGCAGATGTGACGCGGGAATCTGATTGCGAGGCGCTTGCCAATTACTGTCGAGAGCAGTTTGGTGAGCTGGATATTCTGGTCAACAATGCTGGCACCAACTGGCGTGGAATGCCGCAGGACTACACGTTGGAGCAATGGAAGGCCCTGATTGATGTCAACCTGACGAGCGTGTTTTTGGTCAGTCGATGCATGTTCCCCATGCTATCCATCAAGGGTGGAAAAATCATTAATGTCGGTTCCATGACCTCGATTTTCGGGACGACGCACACAGCCCCTTACGGTGCGGCGAAGGGTGGGGTCGTTCAGTTGACACGGGCGCTGGCCTCGGCACGGTACGATATTCAGGTTAATGCCATTCTGCCTGGCTGGATTGACACCGACCTCACGGCGCGGGGTCGTGAAGCGAGCCCGGAGCTTCACGACAAGGTCCTGGCGCGGACCCCGGCAGGACGATGGGGACAGCCGCAGGATTTGGTGGGGGCTGGTGTTTTTTTGGCGAGCGCGGCATCGAATTTTGTAACAGGTATTGCCATGCCAGTGGATGGAGGCTACTCCGCCGAAGGGTAACGCATATCTGCCTCCGAGCATGACCCATGGCTCCACTCCCGACGGTATTGAATGCCAACTTTTGCGGTGGGGACTCAGATTTGTCATTACGCAGTGCGACTTGTTGAGCCGTAGGGATCGCTTCGCTATCTGATGAAAGTCACCCCTTGCTTTATTCTTCTGGATACAGCATCCAATGCCTGGCCCGTATCCGCTCCAGGCAGAGTCTGAGTTCGCCATCCAGTGCGCGGTCCTCTGATACCGGGTCGAACTCTTCACGCAGCGTGTCGACCATGGCGGCAAGCGGGGCGGGCAGGGGATCGCCACGCAGGTGGACGCCCTGGAGTCCGGCCAGTAGCGCAGCGGCGGCGACCTGTTCGGTGAGCTCGAGCACGCGCAGGGCGTCGCGGGCGGCGATGGTGCCCATGCTCACCTTGTCCTGGTTGTGGCATTCGGTGGAGCGCGAGAAGACGCTGGCGGGCATGGTGCCCTTGAGCGCCTCGGCGGCCCAGGCGGAGGCGCCGATCTGGACCGCCTTGAAGCCGTGATTGATCATCGCCCGCTCGGCCGGGGCGCCGGAGAGGTTGCTCGGCAGGCCGTGGTTGTAGCGGCCGTCGACCAGCAGCGCGAGCTGGCGGTCGAGCAGGTCGGCGACATTGGCGGTCAGTGTCTTGAGGCTATCCATGGCGAAGGCGATATGGCCGCCGTAGAAGTGGCCGCCATGCATGACGTCGCCGACATCCGGGTCGATCAGCGGATTGTCGTTGGCGCTGTTGAGTTCGATCTCGATGAAACCGCGCAGCCAATCGAGGCTGTCGGCCAGGACGCCTAGCACGTGCGGCGCGCAGCGCAGCGAGTATCGATCCTGCAGGCGCTGCTGCGGTGGCAGGTTTTTCAGTTCCAGATCGGCTCTCAGCCACGCGGCGATCCTGGCCTGGCCAGGATGCGGCTTGGCCGCGAACAGCCGTGCGTCGAAGTGGTCGGGGTTGCCCCGCATGGCGGCCACGTTGAGCGCGGTGATACGGGTGGCGAGCTTTAACAGATATTCGGCACGGGCGAACGCCTGGCACGCCAGCGCGGTCATCACCGCGGTGCCGTTCATCAGCGCCAGCGCTTCCTTGGGGCGCAGCGTCAGCGGCTGCCAGCCCAGTTCGGCGTGAGCCTCGGCCGACGTCCGCACTTCCCCCTGCCAGATCACTTCGCGCTCACCGCACAGCATGGCGGCCACGTAGGAGAGCGGCGTCAGGTCGCCGCTGGCGCCCACCGAGCCCTCTTCGGGAATGCGGGGCAGCAGGTCTTCCCGCAGGCAGGCGTGAAGACGCTCGAGCAGCGCGAAGCTTACGCCGGACACGCCCTGGCAGAGCGACTGCAGGCGAGCAGCGAGCACTGCGCGCGCTGCCTCGGCTTCGAGAAAACGGCCCAGTCCGCAGCCATGAAAGGTATAGAGCTGGCGCGGCAGCGCTTCGACCAGGGAAAGTGGAATGGCGGTGACGCAGGAGTCGCCATAGCCGGTGGTGATGCCGTAGATCTGTCCCTCACGGTCCAGCAGGCCCTCGACGACCGCCGCGCCCCGATCGATCCGCGCTCGCCAAGCGGGGTCGTCGTCGAGGTTCGATGTGAAGCGGCGCTCGGCCAAGGCGACCACCGCTTCGAGAGTTAGCGGCACGGGGCCGAAGGTGACCTGCGGGGCGTTCGGGGACATGCGACGGCGTCCGGTTGAATTCAGGAAACGCCGAGTGTAGCCGTGGGTGGTGTCTCGCGGCCAGCGCAGGCCGTAGGGCAGAGGTGCCCCGGCGCGCTATTCGGGGCGGATGGCGGTGTAGAAGAAACGCACTGAAGGTTCGCCTTCGATCAACGGTGCGGTGCCTTCCTTGAACGGCGGGTAGTGCGGCATCTGCATGTGATGCTCGAAGGCGGCACGATCGCGATAGACCTCGTGCAGAACGACAACGTCTTCGCTGCCTTCCGGGGTCAGTACGTCGAACGCCAGGCAGCCTTCCTCGTTGGTCAGGGATTCGCTGGCATCGTTGTGCGCCAGCGCGAGAAAGGCCGATACCTGGCCAGGCTTGATGCTGAATTCGGCAATGACCACGAAGTGCGTGGATTCGGCCATGGTGATCTCCTTATCGAGGGGACGGGAATGGTAACGTCGAGCGCCTGGCGGTATCGATGCCGTCAGGCCGTTGTCCATGTAATCAGTGTACGCGCGGTGCCTCGCCCATGCCGAGACGTTCCTGGAATTCGGCCACGGCGCTCTTGAGGAGTTCCAGCAATCCGGGAATCAACGCCACGCCTTGCTCGGGCCCTTCGACGAACTGTTCGACGCTGACATGCACGGCTTCGTTGTGCACGACCAGTTTGGCGGCCTTCAGGGTGTTCATCACGTCGTTGGCGGTTTCCAGCAGCAGCGTGCGATTGGTGGCGGCGGCAGCCTGCCATACGCCGGGCAGCATCAATTGGAAGAAAGCCGGCTCGTCGGTGGCCACGACCAGCACGAATTCCAGCTGGTCCTGACGGATGCGCGCGGCCTGTGCGTCCATTGCCTCGATGTCGATCTCCATGGCGCGCAGCTGTTCGACGTAACGTTCGAGCGGGGTGGGAGCTTCGTGTGAAATGTCAGACTGCATGAAGGCGCTCCGAAGTCGAGTTGCGGCGACAAGGCGCCGATGACCTCTATTGTACCGTCAGTGGCCCTCGTTGTACGGCGGCGAGCCCGTTGCATGGTACTGATGAATCAGGGGGCTGTTGCCATCTCCGGATTGAGAACGGCGGCGCCAAGCGTCCGAAAGGTATCCAGGCGTTCGTCCGTGGCATCGGTGATCAGCGTCCACTGATGCGGAAACGGCGTCCAGTGCTGCTGGCTGGCATGGCCCAGCTTGGTGGCATCGGCCATCACGTAGACCTCTGCGGCACGCGCAATCATCGCCTCCTTCAGCCATGCCTGCTCCGGGCTGGCTTCGCAGAGGCCCAGTTCGGTGACGCCGTCGGCGCTGAGAAACAGTCGGTCGACCGTCAGGCGCGAGAGCGCGGCGTGGGCCAGTGGACCGTAGGCGGTCATGCTCGAGGCGCGCAGATCGCCGCCGAGCACGGTGGTGTGTCCCTCCGGCAACTGCGTCAGCCAAGGCAGTGCGGCCATGTTGTTGGTCACGACGTGAAGGCCGCGCCGCTCGCCGAGCCGGGCGGCCAGCGCCGCGGTCGTGGTGCCGCCATCGAGCAGCAGCGTATCGCCATCCTCGATGCACGCCAGTGCGCAGGCCGCGAGGCGTGCCTTGACCTCGCCTTGGCGCATGCGGCGCTGTTCCAGCGTCAATTCGGGCTCGCGCTGGCCGATGGTCGTTGCCGCACCGCCATAGGTACGAACCAGCAGACCCTGCTCGGACAGCGCGCCGAGATCGCGGCGGGCGGTCGCTTCGGAGATGCCGAAGTGGCGGCAGAGAGCCTCGATGCTGGTGATGCCGGCATGGACGGCTTCCAGCATGTCATGGCGGCGTTTGGCGACTTTCATGTGGTTCCCCCGCAATCGAACGAACCCGCCTGGGCGGGTTTCGACACCTGTTTCTGGCCAGTGGTCGCCGGCTATTGTGCCATCGCCACCGTCCGCGCCCTACCGTGGATAACGGCGAGCGCTCAGTCGGCCAGAGACAGCTGATGACGCGCCGCGACGATGTCGGAGAGCTCGGGAACGTACTTCTCGCCGTCGCCCTGGGCTTCGGCGCTGGCGTAGAGGTCGCGCACGGCCTTGGCGACGCCGGCTTCGACGTTCATTGCCTCGGCCAGCGAGGCCAGGTAACGCGTGTCCTTGTGGGCGTTCGCCAGGGTGAAGCGATGCGCGTCACGGTCGCGTTCCAGCACGTACTGGAAGAAGGTGCGGTAGAAGCCGCTATCCATGCGCGAGCCTCGAATGACGCTGTCGAAGGTCTGCGGCGTGATGCCGGCCTTGGCACCGATGGTCAGCGCCTCGGCGAAGATCGCGCCATAACCCATGGCGAGGAAATTGTTGAGCAGCTTCATGGTATGGCCGGCGCCCACCGGGCCGACATGCATGATTCTCGCGGCCCAGGTTTCGATGACCGGGCGCACTCGTTCGAGAGTGGTTTCGTCGGCACCGATGATCGCCTGGAGTTCGCCGCTCTCGGCCTGTGCCGGGATGCCGCCGAGCGGAGCGTCGATCAGCGTGATGTGATCCTGTGCCAGTGATTCGGCGAGCTTGCGCGTCAGCGTCGGTTCGGACGTCGAGCAGTCGACGATGACGAGGTTGTCGCGCCCCGCCTGCCTGGCACCGACGCGGATGCCGTGCTCGCCATCGATCAGCGATTCGACCTGAGGCGCGCCGGTCACGCAGAGAAAGACGATATCGCATTCGGCGCCCAGCGCTGCCGCGTTGGCGGCTTCTTCGGCGCCTCTGGAAACCAGGTCGTCGATGGGTTGGCGGTTACGGTGGGCCAGTACCTTGAGCGGATAACCCGCCTTGAGGATATTGCCGGCCATACCGGCGCCCATGAGTCCGAGTCCTGCAAAACCGATGATCGGCATATGTCTCTCCTGGGTATCGATGGATCGTTGTCGATGGCGCCTTTTTGATCGATCGAGATGAGGTTCAAGCGTCGGCGTCGTGACGGCTCGCCAGTTCGACGGCCTGGCGCAGGGCTTCGATCAGGCTGCGATCGTCGGCGATGCCCTTGCCGGCGATGTCGAAGGCGGTGCCGTGATCCACCGAGGTGCGCACCACCGGCAGCCCGACGGTGACGTTGACGCCGGCCTCGAGGCCCATCACCTTGACCGGGCCGTGACCCTGATCATGGTACATCGCCACCACGCAGTCGAAATCGCCGCGACCGGCGCGGAAGAACAGGGTGTCGGCGGGCAGCGGCCCCTCGACATCCCAGCCACGCTCGCGGAGCGCCTTGATCGCCGGCATGATCTTCTCTTCCTCTTCACCATAGCCGAACAGGCCGTTCTCGCCGGCGTGAGGGTTGATGCCGCAAACGGCAATACGCGGATGGGGCTGGCCGGCGCGGACCAGCGTTGCATGGGCGCGCTCGATGGTACGCGTGACCAGTCCCGGTTCGATACGCGCGATGGCGTCGATGATCCCGATATGGGTGGTGACGTGGATCACTTTCATTTTAGGCGTCACCAGCATCATCGAGACTTCCTCGGTGCCGGTCAGATGCGCCAGCAGCTCGGTATGCCCCGGGAATACGTGCCCACCGGCATGCAGCGCCTCCTTGTTGAGCGGCGCGGTGCAGATCGCGTCGAGCTCGCCGGCTTCGATCAGCTCCACGGTCCTGGCGATGTACTGATAGGCGGCATCGCCGGCGATCGGCGAGACCCTGCCCCAGGGCAGATCGGCGGGAATCAGACCGAGATCGATGCACTCGAGCGTGCCGCGCTCGAATCGTGCCTGGGCGGGCGCGTCGACGACATGCAGCTCGAGGGGCGAACCGACGATCTCCATGGCCTGACGCAGGCGGCCGGCATCGCCGATGACCAGCGGCCGGCAGGTGTCGTGGACGGCATCCTGGGCGAGCGCCTTGACGATGATTTCCGGGCCGACGCCGGCGGCGTCTCCCATGGTGATACCGATGATGGGGCGATCGCTCATGTTCGTATCCTCTGCTGAGTCTTGAAAGTGGGTGACGGATTCACTGTGGGTGGCGACTGTCCCGTGGGTAGCGGATCCCGTGTCGTGCCAGACCCGCTGGAAGGCTTCGGCATCGCCGAAGCCGCCGGCCTTGGTGATCACCTCCAGGGGCCGCTCGCCATGGCGGGTCACCAGCCGGGCCATGCCGGTATCGGGGGCGTCGATCAGCGTCAACCGGGTGATATCCGCGGCCATCAATATGGCCCGGGCGGTGGCGCCACCCGTGGCGATCAGCCGATCGACCGCGGCCAGATGCGGGGCGAGCATCACGCCGAGTTCGGCGCTGAGACGCGGTCCATCCGCGGCGTTGCGATCCTCGTTCTGGGCCAGACGAACCATGACGTCGTTGCCCGTCTGCAGCGTCTCCCCGATACGGTGAGAGAGACGCTGGGAGATCGACGCCAGCGCGGGCGACGACGAGGTCTCTTCCGTCTCGCCGAACAGCTCGGCCGGGGTGATCTCCACGACCGCGAGGTCAGGGTTGGCGGCCACCAGCGCGTCGGCCTGGACGTGCGAGATACCGCTCATGCTGCCGATCACGATCAACGTCGGGCGTCGACGCGGTGCGCGGGCGGAAGGGGCCTCGGTCGTCGAAGCGGTAAGACCCAGCGCATCCGGCAGCACCAGGCCCAGCCCGGCCGAACCGACCCAGAACACGTCGTCGAGCGTCGCGGATAGCATTGCCAGTCGACGCAGGTCGGCATCCGTCAGGGCGTCGCAGATCACGGCCTCGACACCTTCCTGCTGATACTGCCGCAGCATGTTCGAGACCACCGCATCCGTTTCATAGAGCGTCGCCAGGTCGAGGTGACGCGTGGTCAGCGCCGCGCCTTCCAGCATCTCGACCAGATCGGCGCGGCCGCGGATGCCTTCGTTGGTCCAGACCTCGGTCTCGTCGACCGGGCGTTCGTGTAGCCACTGGCGGCCGGCCCGGGTGGTGCGTCCGGTGGCCGGGTAAGCCGGGGCGACGATAGCCATGCCGGCGCTGGGTACCAGGCTCGCGATCTCGGCGGCGACATTGCCGCGCAGTGTCGAATCGATCTTCTTGAACAGATAGCGATAGCGCCCCTGCCACTGAGTCAGGCAGTCGCGATGAAGCTCTACCGCCTGCTGTGGGGAGCAGGCTCGCGAGTCGAGATCGATGGCGACGGCATTGGCGCTGGCACTGACCCTTCCCGAAGCGGAGAGCATGACTTGCGTCGAGAGCCCTTGTCGGGTGCAGCCAATCGCCGAATCGGCGGTGCCGGTCAGATCATCGGCCAGAATGAGCAGGGATGTCTGATCGGCCATCGAGGGCGGATGGGACGGGTACGAAGCAGGCGCTATCGTCATGGTTATGATTGAACCGATTAAATATTTCCGTATAAATTGATCGATTCGATCATAAATGGCAAGTCGACGAAGGTGGAACACGACCCGTCATGAGCCTGAACACGCGTGGCCACCAACCGGAAAACAAGGCCGAATTCAGTTCGACTGACTCAGACAGTGACTCGGTCAGTGATTCAGAAAGTGTTTGGGCTGGTGATTCGGCCAACGATTCGGCCAGCGATTCGTCGAGGTCAGGGCTTCAGCGCCGGACTGCCAGAATCGCCGCGTAGGGCATAGGCTTCCAGCACGCGGGCATGGACATCGGCGAGAGAGTGGTCGTGCTCGAGGGCAAGGCGATGGATATCATCGTATTCCGGTGCCACCCGGATATCGCGGCCGTCGAGGCTGCCGATCTTGACCCTGACCTCGCCCCACTCGGTTTCGACGACTTCGATTCGGCGATCCAGAATTCGCCGGCTGGATTCATGACGGCGCACGCCGAAGGTCGAGGTGTGTAGAAGCAAGAGTCGCTCCTGGGCGTCCGCCCGCGGCCACGGTGCCAATACCGTGATCAACGTTCCGGGGCGAGATTTCTTCATCGTGACCGGGGTGTAGAACACATCCAGCGCCCCGGCTTCCAGCAGCAAGCCCATCAGGTGGCCCAGTTGCTCGCCAGTGACATCGTCGAGCTGGCACTCCAGGACGGCAATCGACTCTCGCGGTTCGTCGTCGTGGGCGGTCGTGGACGATCTCTCGGCCTCGAACAGAACGCTGCGCAGCACGTTGGGATGAGCCGAGTCGCGATTGCCGGCGCCGTAGCCGATCCGCAGCGGTCTCCCGGCCGGCAATCCGCCAAAGCGCTCGACCAGCACGCCGAGAAACGCGGCGCCAGTGGGCGTGGTCAGTTCGCCCGGCGCATCGAAATCCGACAGCGGCACCCCCTTGAGCAGTTCCAGTGTCGCCGGCGCCGGGATCGGAAAGCGGCCATGGACCATGGTGACCACGCCGTATCCCACCGGCACCGGCGTCGCGGTGATCGTATCGATATCGAGGGCTTCCAGTGCCAGGCAGACGCCGAGGATGTCGATGATCGAGTCCATCGCACCCACTTCATGCAGGTGTACCTCGGCCGGATCGATCCCGTGGATTCGCCCTTCGGCTTGAGCAATGGCGGTGAAGATCGCCGTCGCCCGGCGCCTTACGCGAGGAGGCAGATCGGCATCGGCGACCATCGTCAGAATATCTCCCGCCCGGCGGAGAGGGTGGCCGGCGTGGCCGTGCACATGCTCATGACCGTGATCATGAGGATGAACGCCACCAGCGGGCTCGAGCGCGATGTCGAGCAACCGCGCGCGGATACCGCAGCGATCCACCGGCCGGGTCTCGAGTGTGAACGGATCGATCGGCAAGCGGCGCAGCGACGCCGCGATCCCTTCCAGATCGGCGCCGAGGTCCACCAGCGCCGCCAGCAGCATGTCGCCGGCGATGCCGAAGGTGCAGTCGATATGAAGCGTCTTCATGGAGTGCGTGGCCCTGTTGAGGCGGATTCGGCGGGTTCCTTGGCGGCGGCTGCCGAACTCTCGAAGCTGGCGGGCCGCGGATCGGGGCCCCGGTCGAGCAGCGAGAGAATGCTGGCGGCCTGCCAGGCGGCGCCGAAGCCGTTGTCGATATTGACCACGCTCATGCCAGTGGCGCACGCCGAGAGCATGCCGAGCAGGGCGGTGACGCCTTGCAGGCTGGCGCCGTAACCCACCGAGGTGGGTACCGCGATTACCGGATTGCGCACCAGCCCGGTGACCACGCTGGGTAGCGCGCCTTCCATGCCGGCAATCACGATCAGCACGTCGGCCCGGGTCAGGGCTTCACGATGTGCCAGCAGGCGATCGATGCCGGCGACGCCGACGTCGTTGAGCCGGGCGACGTCGGCGCCCAGCCACTCGAGGGTACCCGCGGCTTCCTCGGCCACGGGCAGGTCCGAGGTGCCGGCGCAGATCACTGCCACGGTGCCGGGGAGACGCTTCGGCGAGGCACCCCACGAAAGCAAACGGCTGATCGGATCGTAGTGGCCGTGGGGATGATCCTGAAGCACGCGTTCGGCACGCTCGGCATCGAGTCGGGTGACCAGCGCCCGCTGGTGACGATCGATCAGGCGGGCGACGATGGCGCTGATCTGATCGGCCTGCTTGCCCTCGCCGAACACGACTTCGGGGACGCCGTTGCGAGCTTCGCGAGCGTGATCGACGCGGGCGAATCCCAGGTCGGAAATGGGGCGGTCAGGGCGTTCGGTCATGCAATTTCCCGTCGAACTAAATTCAAGGCAGCAGTCGATTCATGCTGCCGCTGCGGTAGCCGGCCAGATCCAGCGTCACCCAGGCGTATCCCAGCGCCGTGAGTTCCGCGACCAGCCGGTCGTGATGTTCGAGCACCGTCGCCATGTCCTGGGGTTCGACTTCGATCCGCGCCAGTTCGCCATGATGGCGCACGCGGAGCTGGCCGATGTTCAGAGCTCTGACGCGGCGCTCGGCTTCGGCGATCCGCTCGAGTTTCTCCAGCGTGATGCGCTCGCCGTAGGCGACCCGCGATGACAGACACGCCAGCGAGGGCTTGTTCCAGGTCGGTAACCCCATGGCCTGGGAGAGTTCGCGGATCTCGGCCTTGTACAGGCCGACTTCATGCAGCGGACCACGCACGCCATACTCGCGGGCGGCCTGGGTGCCCGGGCGATGTTCGCCGTCGTCGTCGGCGATCAGGCCGAAGACGATATTATGGAATCCGGCGTCGACCATGATCGGCGCCAGATGGGTGAACAGGCCGGATTTGCAGTAGTAGCAGCGGTTGGCGTCGTTCTCGGCGTAGCCGGGAATGGCGATCTCCGAGGTCTCGATGACCCGGTGCGGCGCCTCCAGACGCCGGGCCAGTTCGCGGGCGGCATCGAGTTCCTCGAACGGATAGGATTCCGAGTCGGCGGTGACCGCCAGGACGCGTTCCCGGCCCAGCGTCTCCAGCGCGATGGCCAGCAGGAAGGTGCTGTCGACGCCACCGGAGAACGCCACCACCACGTCGCCCATCTCGCGAAGCACGTGACGCAGGCGTTCCAGCTTGGCCTCGAGTTCGGCGCCCTGGGTCACGTCGGCGGTCAGCGACACGCTGTGCGGGCGTGACGGCGCCGCCGCGTCCACGCTCAAGGCGTCGATCCGTTCGCTTCGAGCCATCGAGGTCATTGGGTCCCTCCCGTCGTGTGTCCGTCGACCGGACGTTCAGTCATCGACACAGCTCAGTCATCAACATAGGGTACCGTCAGCGGTCCCAGCGGCATCACGGCAATCGACATTTCCTCGCCGTAACGTGCTTTCAATGCCTGCAGCGTTTCGGCGATGTCATGGACGGGCTCCAACAGCGCGGCGCGTGCCTGGGCGTCGCTCAGCGTCGAGTAGAGCATCACATCGGCCCAGCTCTGGATGACCGCCTGCTTCTGCACCTGCCACTGATCGAGCATGGCGAACTCTGGATCCTCGATCATTTCGAGCAACGCCTGGGGAGAGTCCGCCATGGCCAGGATCTCGGCGAACTTGCCGTGATCGGGAATGCCATCGGAACACTCGCAGGCCATCAGGATGGTGCCGCCGCGCTTGACGATCTTGTGCGCGGCACTCATTCCCTTGACCGCCTGATACAGATTCTGATCCAGCGGGTAGCCGGAGTTGCCGGTGATCACGACATCGAAGCGCTGGCTGGCGCGTACCATGGCGTGTTCCAGCTCGTGTTCGCAACCCTGACGGTGGGCTTCGGTGAGATCGCCGGCAAAGACCCGGGTGATCGCCTTGTCGCGATTCAACGTGACGTTGAGCATGAAATGGGGCGGGCACAGCGCGTTGATCTCGCGGGTCATCGCCTGCAGCGGATTGTCGTTCATGTTGCCCCAGGTGGAACGCGGATCGCCGATCATGCGGGCGTTGTGAAACGTCATGATCGTCTCGAGACCCGCGATGCCCGGCATCACCCCCTTGGGCCCGCCGGAGAAGCCAGCGAAGAAATGGGGTTCGATGAAACCGGTGACGATACGAAAATCGGCTTCGACCCAGCGCCGATTGAGCCAGGAAGGGCAGCCGAAGCTGTTGTCTCCCACGTTGACAAGCTCATCGTAGTTGTCGCAGTGGTTGTTGATGACCTCGATGTGATCCACCACCCAGTCGCCTAGCATGCCGCGAAGCTCTTCGACCGTCTGGTCGCGGTGGGTACCGGTGCCGTTGATGATGACGAAGTTTTCACGCGGCACGTGATCGAGCGTTTCGATCAGCAGCGGTACCAGTAGATGATTGGGCGTCGGGCGGGTGATGTCGCTGATGACGATGGCGACGCGATCGCTGGCCTTGACCATCTCCTTGAGCGGCGGGGTACCGATCGGCGAAGAGAGTGCTTCGCGAACGCCGGCTTCGGGATTCTCCATCGCATGCTGCGTCGTCGGTTCGACGACGAAAGTGTCGTCTGGCAGGTCGAGTGCCAGCTCACCCTTGCCGTAGAGCAGAGAGATTTTCATGAAGGCTCCAGGATGGCGGCGCTTGCGCGCCGCCGGATGATGTCATTCGTCTCAGCATGCCACGATACGGCAGCGGCGTCGCTCAACCGTCGCGGGCGACACCGAGATCCTCGTCGACACGGGATTGCGGCTCGTCCTCAAGGGTGCCTTCGATGCCACGTCTCTTCTGCCAGCGATCTACCAGCATCACGGCGATCGGCCCCAGGATGGCGGTCGTCAGCGTGGCGATCGATATCTGCGACGTGGCGATGTTGACCAGGTCGTGATAACTCTGCGCTTCGGCGGCGCTCATCATGCCCGAGTTGGCAGCCACGGCGGCTGCGGCGGCGATGGCGGCCGGCGTTCCGGCTGCGTTACCCGCCGTGGTGGCTTCGGAGACCGGGGCGATGACGCTGGGTTCGCGGAACAGTCTGAAGATCAGAATACCGACGCCGCCGGTGAGTACGGTAGTCATGACGCCCAGCAGCAGGCCGGCACCCACGACCTCAGGATTGAAGAAGGCCGCCAGATTCATGTTCGCGCCCAGGGCAAAGGCGAAGAAGGGCACCGGCAGGATCTCGCCGGGTTTGAGGAAGGCGCGAATGTCGTGATCGAGATTGCCCAGTAGCATGCCTAGCGCGATCGGCAGCAGCACGGCGATAAAGGCGATGACCGGGAACTGGGAGCCCAGCAGACCCAGGGACATCAGGGTGAAGAACGGGCCATCGTTGAGTGACAGGATTGCCACCGCGCCGGTGTCGGAGCGATTGCCGTACTGGCTGGTAAGGGCCGCATACATGCCGCCGTTGCCGTTGGTCATGGCGGCGATGATCGCCACCGTCGAAAGACCCAGCAGGCCGTCGATCGGATCGAACATCAGCCCCAGGCCCACACCCACGGCCAGACCGGTCAGATATTTTGCGGTGACCAGTAGGGCGCCTTTCTTGAGCGCCTTGCCTCCTACGCGCAGGTTCATCTGGCTACCGGAGCAGAACAGGAACAGCGCGATCAGTACCAGCGCGCCGTCCTTGAACAGTTCCTGGGAAAAACCGCCGATACGCAGGAATTCGTACTGGCCGCTGTCGGTCTGTCCCGCGCCGAGCCACTGCAGGATCGCGGTGACCCAGGGCAGATGGAGCTGGTCGATGGTATTGAGCGCGGCACCGAAGATGAGGGGAACCACCATCAGACCTCCGGGGACCTTCTGGATCGTAGCGAGCAGTTTCATGGGGTTGACTCCCGTGCGCCATTAATGGCGAGTGGTTCACTGGTTTTCAGTGATCGGAACGCTTGCTAATTTGATCGGATCGATCATTTATGGCAATTCAACTAAAGATGTAGGGGGCGGGTCGCACGCCTTTGATCGCCGCAGTCAAAGTACGGCACCGTGGCCCGTGGCCGAGTCGTTTCCTCGGCCGCGCGACCTGAGTACCATGCCGCTCATGCCCAGACTCTCCTCGACAAATGCCGTCCCTCGACTCCGCCCCTATCAGCGTCAGGCCGTCGATAACGTCATCGCGCATTTCCGTGGTAGTGACGATCCGGCCGTGGTCGTGTTGCCAACCGGTAGCGGCAAGTCCTTGGTCATCGCCGAACTGGCCCGGCGCGCCCGCGGCCGGGTGCTGGTGCTGGCCCATGTGCGTGAACTGGTCGAGCA
Source organism: Salinicola corii (assembly GCF_008298015.1). GTDB lineage: Bacteria > Pseudomonadota > Gammaproteobacteria > Pseudomonadales > Halomonadaceae > Salinicola > Salinicola corii. The sequence goes on from NZ_VTPX01000002.1 coordinate 182,397, forward strand.
GAATCACGCCAAGTACCTGGCCTACGGCCTCGAAGCGGACATCTTCAGCGCCGGGCTGGGGCGCAAGGAGAGCGGGCGCCAGGTGGTGTTCGGTTCGGTGCAGTCGGTGGTCAACGGGCTGGACGATTTCGCCACCGGCGAGTTCACGCTGCTGGTGATCGACGAGTGCCATCGCCTATCGATGTCAAAAGAGGCGCTGGCGCGCGGAGCCGGCAAGGCCGACGACGATCGTCTGCGCAGCGCTTCCACCTACGAGAAGGTGATTGCGCGATTGCGCGCGGCACGGCCCAATCTCAAGGTGCTTGGGCTGACCGCCACGCCCTACCGGCTCGGCGAGGGCTTTCTCTACCACCGCCACTATCACGGTATGGTCAAGGGGCCGGAAGACGCCTTCTTCCGCGACTGCGTGTTCGAGCAGCCGCTGCGGGTCATGGTGCGTCAGGGGTATCTCGCCGAGCCCAAGCGGGTCGATGGCGCCCTGGCGTTCTACGACTTCTCCCGGTTGATGCCGCAGCGCAACGGCCAGTTCGCCGAGCGCGATCTGAACGGCGTGGTTCGAGGCAACCGCGCCACGCCGCGAATCGTTGATGACGTGATCGCACGTGCCCGGGACCGGGAGGGCGTGATGATCTTCGCCGCCACCGTCGCCCACGCCGAGGAAGTGCTGGGGCAGTTGCCGCCGGGGGAGAGCGCGCTGGTGACCGGCGCGACGCCGGGGGGGGAACGGGAGCGCCTGATCGCCGCGTTCAAGGCCCGCGAGCTCAAGTACCTGGTCAACGTGGCGGTATTGACGACCGGTTTCGATGCGCCGCACGTGGATGTGATCGCCATTCTGCGTCCGACCGAATCGGTGGGGCTCTATCAACAGATCGTCGGCCGTGGCCTGCGGCTCTCGCCGGGCAAGACCGACTGCCTGATCCTCGACTACGCCGGCAATCCGTGGGAGCTCTACGCGCCGGAGATTGCCCAGGCGCGCCCGGACGGCGAGAGCGAACCGGTGCAGGTCGAATGCCCCGAATGCGGCTTCGCCAATACCTTCTGGGGTAAGCGAGACGGCGACTTCGTGATCGAACATCACGGCCGGCGCTGTCAGGGGCTCGTTTATCGCGCCCAAGACCGCGCGAACAGCGGAAATGCAAACCCAAAGGATATTGCCGAGGTCAGCGCAGCGTCGGGCACTCTGGAGAGTCGACGCCAGTGCACCTTTCGCTTCCGCTTCAAGGTGTGCGAGCAGTGCGGCGGCGAGAACGATATCGCCGCGCGTGCCTGCGGGCACTGCGGCGAGCGCTTGGTCGACCCCGACGACAAGCTGCGCGATGCGCTCAAGCTGCGTCACGCCAAGGTGCTGCGGGTGAGTGGCATGCAGCTCGAGGCGACCACCAACGGGCGCGGCGTACCGCGGCTCAAGGTGACCTACCACGACGAGGATGGCGAGACGCTGGACGAGTGGTTCGGGCTCGACACGCCGGCGCAGCAGCATGTGTTCGCGCGCGTCTTTCTACGCCAGCATCTGCGCGCACCGGGCAGTGGCTGGCGGCCCGGCTCGGCCGAGCAGGCGGCTGCCGAAGCGGAGCGCCTGCGAGCGCCGGATTTCGTCATCGGCCGCAAGACCGGACGCCACTGGCGGGTCGACGAGAAGCTGTTCGACTATGTCGGGCGTTATCGCACGGCGGACACGGCTGGTGCCGAGGGGTAGAATCGTTTTCTTGCTAATAAAAGCATTGGGCCAAGCGCGCCCTTTGACTAGAATGAAGTGCCGCTCGTTCGAGCGCTCACCCCAAACCGAAGATCAAGGAGCTCCCCATGAGCTGGACGACCCCCGAAGTGAAGGAAATCTGCGTCGGCATGGAAATCAACGACTACATGCCCGCTGAATTTTGAGCCAACAGCAAGACACGCGCGGCGGCGCTGCCCTGCAGCTGCGCGTACTGGGGGCGGCCGCCGGTGGCGGTTCGCCTCAGTGGAACTGCCGCTGCGACGTGTGCCGCCTGGTCTGGGAAGGCGACCAGCGCGTCACGCCACGGACCCAATCCTCGATTGCCGTCAGTGTCGACGGCGAAAACTGGGCGCTGATCAACTGCGCGCCCGATATTCTCAAACAGATTCAACAGACGCCTGCACTGCATCCGCGCGAGGGTCGTCGGCACACGCCGATCGCCAGCGTGCTGCTGACCAATGCCGACGTCGATCATATCGGCGGGCTGCTCAATCTCCGTGAGAGCTCGCCGTTCCGGCTGCTGGCGACGCCGATGATTCAGGATGTACTGCGCGGCAGTCCGATCTTCGAGGTGCTGAACCCCGACTATGTCAGCCGCGAATCGATCGCCCTGGATCAGCCCTTTGCGCTGCTCGAGGGCCTGCAAGCCCGGCTGTTCGCGGTGCCGGGCAAGACCGCGCTCTATCTCGAGGGCGACCGGGTCGAGATCGGCGTCGAAGGCGAGAGCACCGTGGGCGTCGAGCTGATCGGCAATGACAAGCGTGCGTTCTACATTCCCGGCTGTGCGGCGATGACCCCGGCACTCGCCGCGCGCCTCGACGGTGCCGACCTGCTGCTGTTCGACGGCACCTTGTGGCGCGACGATGAAATGGTGCGTGCGGGCGTCGGCCACAAGACCGGCCAACGCATGGGTCACATGTCGATGTCCGGGGACGACGGCAGCATCGCGTCATTGGCCGAGCTCTCGCTGGGCCAGCGCGTCTTCGTTCACATCAACAACACCAACCCGGTGTTGATCGCCGACTCCACCGAGCGCCAGGCTGCCGAACGCGCCGGCTGGCAGATCGCCTTTGACGGCATGGAGCTCTCTTGCTGAATTTCGAAAATCATCCCGATCTCGTTGAACCGTTGAGCGTCGAGGCGCTGGAGGCGCGTCTGCGCGAAGTCGGCGAGACGCGCTATCACCATCGTCATCCGTTCCAGCTGATGTTGCAGAACGGCGAACTGGATAAGCGCCAGGTCCAGGCCTGGGCGCTCAATCGCTACTACTACCAGGCGATGATACCGATCAAGGACGCCTCGCTGATGGCGAGGCTCGACGATCCCGAACTGCGCCGCACCTGGCGCTCGCGGCTGGTCGACCATGACGGTGAAGCGCCGGGCGAGGGTGGCATCGAGCGCTGGCTGAAGCTGACCGACGGACTCGGCCTGTCGCGGGAGCTGGTCGTCTCGACCCGCGGCATCCTCCCGGCGACGCGCTTTGCCGTGGAGGCCTATACCCACTTCGTGCGCGACCGGACGCTGCTGGAGGCGATCGCCTCATCGCTGACCGAGCTGTTCTCGCCGATGGTGATCGGCCAGCGCGTGCGCGGCATGCTCGAACACTACGATTTCGTCTCCCGCGAGACGCTCTCCTACTTCGAGCCGCGGCTGACCCAGGCGCCGCGGGATGCCGAGATGGCGCTCGACTACGTCAAGCGCCACGCCAAGCGCGCCGACCAGCAGCAGGCGGTGATCGACGCACTGCGCTTCAAGTGCAGCGTGCTCTGGGCGATGCTCGATGCGCTCTCGCACGCCTATGTGTCTTCTGGCCAGGTGCCGCCCGGCGCCTGGGGCAGTGGCGTCGAGGGGGATGGCCTGGGTGGCGAAGGGAGGCTTGCCCGATGAGTGCCGATATCGACGCTGGTGGTGTGCCCGAACTCCAGGAGTCCGACGTGGTGAAGATCCCACGCGGCGTGCGCCTGCGCGAGGACAAGGCCCGCGGTGGCTGGGTGCTGCTGGCGCCGGAGCGGGTGTTTCAGCTCGATCCCATTGCCCAGCAGGTACTGATGCGCGTCGACGGCGAGCGCGATATCGCCGCCATCGTCGACGATCTGGCGCAGGCTTTTGCTGCACCGCGGGATCGCATTCTTGCCGATGTGCGTGCCATGCTCGCCGACCTGATCACCAAGAACGTTCTGGAAGTGACATGAATACCCCGTCGGAAGCGCGTCAGTCGCCCTCGATGCAGCCACCCCCTATTGGCATGCTGGCGGAGCTCACGCATCGCTGTCCGTTGCAATGCCCGTACTGCTCCAACCCGGTCGAACTGACCCGCAAGCGTGAAGAGCTGGACACGCAAGCCTGGCAGCGAGTCTTCGCCGAGGCAGCCGAGCTCGGCGTGCTGCAGGTACATCTATCCGGCGGCGAGCCGGCGTTGCGCCAGGATCTGGAAGCGCTGGTGGCGAGCTGCGCCGAGCACGGCCTCTACTCCAACCTGATCACGGCCGGGGTCAATATCGGTCGTGCGCGTCTCGAAGCGCTGGCCGACGCCGGGCTCGATCACGTCCAGCTCTCGGTGCAGGGTGCGACGGCGGAGGTCAACGATCATATCGCCAACCTGCCCGGCGCCTTCGACAAGAAGCTCGCCTTCGCGGCGGAAGTGACCGACGTCGGGCTGCCGTTGACGCTCAACACTGTGATCCATCGCGCCAACCTGCATCAGATCCCCGATCTGGTCGAACTGGCACTGGAACTGGGCGCGCGGCGCCTCGAGATCGCTCACGCGCAGTATTACGGCTGGGCGCTCCAGAACCGTGGCGCGCTGATGCCGCCGCGGGAACAGGTGATGGAGGCGATCGATCTGGTGGAGGCGGCCCGCGAGCGCCTAAAGGGCAAGCTGGTGATCGACGCCGTGGTGCCGGATTACTATGCGCGGCTGCCCAAGCCGTGCATGAACGGCTGGGGCCGACAGTCGCTCAACGTCACGCCCGCGGGCAAGGTGCTGCCTTGCCACGCCGCCGAGACGATCCCCGGTCTCGAGTTCTGGAACGTGGGCGAGCATGCGCTGGGCGATATCTGGCAGCATAGCCCCGCCTTCAATGCCTATCGCGGTACCGACTGGATGCCGGACGCCTGCCAAAGCTGCGACCGGCGCGAGATCGACTGGGGCGGCTGTCGCTGCCAGGCCTTGATGTTGACCGGCGACGCCACCCAGATGGACCCGGTCTGCGAGCTCTCTCCCTACCACGACGAGATCCAGACGCTGGCGATCGTCGACTCCCACAAGGACGACGAATTCACCTATCGGCGATTTTCGCGCCAACCCGCCTGATATCCGACGATGGCGACGTGTCCACTGTGGGTCCGTCGACGTCGTGTCGATAGGCCATCGTTGCCTGCCTTGTTAGACTGCGTTCATTATCCAGCCATGATCCGGGAGGCGGCGTGAGCGTGATCGAATCCGAACGACCCGATGCCGCCGAGGCGTCGCCGTCGGGGCAGCTGCCACTCGACTTCGTGGTCCGGGTCAACGGCGAGCGCCTGACCGAGCTGCCGCAGGATCTCTATATCCCGCCGGAAGCGCTCAAGGTCTTCCTCGAGACCTTCGAGGGGCCGCTCGATCTGCTGCTCTACCTGATCCGGCGGCAGAATCTCGACATCCTGGCCATCAACGTCGCCGCCATCACCCATCAGTACGTCGAGTACGTGGATCTGATGCAGGCGATGGAGATCGACCTGGCCGGCGAGTATCTGGTGATGGCCGCGATGCTCGCCGAGATCAAGTCGCGCACGCTGTTGCCACGGCCGCCCAAGGGCGACGACGAGGACGAGGAAGCCGATCCGCGGGCCGAGCTGATCCGGCGTCTGCAGGAGTACGAACAGCTCAAGCTCTCCGCCGAGGAACTCGACGCGCTGCCGCGCATGGGGCGCGACTGGTATCCGGCGCAGGCGGCGCTGCCGGAACTCGAGCCTCGGGTGGTCCATCCCGACGTCTCGCTGAACGATCTGCTCGGGGCCCTCGGCGGCATGCTCAAGCGGGCCGATCTGCGCCAGTCCCATCGGATCAGTCGCGAGGTGCTCTCGACCCGCGAGCGGATGCTGTCGATCATGGCCAAATTGAACGCCGATCGCTACACGCCGTTCGAGGCGCTGTTCGACCTTTCCGAGGGTCGCGCCGGGGTCATCGTCACCTTCATGGCGATTCTCGAATTAGCGCGTGAGTCGATGATCGAAATCGTGCAGAATGCGCCGCTCTCGCCAATACACCTGCGTGCCAGGCTGGCGATCGAGGACGGTGCCGCAGGCGACGATGGCGACATCGAGGGCGAGCCGGCTTTCGAGGCCGCAACGTCCGCGTCGGCGACAGGCGTCGATGAATCCGATAACGGCGACGGCGAGACCCGGGCATGAACCGCCTGACCGACCCTTACGTGATCCCAGCGCTGGACGAGATTCTGGAAGCGGTACTGCTGGCCGCCGGTGAGCCGCTCTCGCTGGAGCGGATCGAGGCGCTGTTCGGCGACGGCCCGTTCGATTCGGGGCAGCCGCCGTCCCGTGCCGCCATCCGGGAGTCGCTGAACAAGCTCGGCGACCGGTTGACGGCGGGCGGGGCGCTGGAGCTGCAGGAGTCCGCTTCGGGTTACCAGATCAGGATCCGTCAGCGCTATTCGCCGTGGGTGTCGCGGCTGTGGGACGAGAAACCGCAACGCTACTCGCGGGCACTGCTCGAGACGCTGGCGCTGATCGCCTACCGCCAGCCGGTCACCCGCGGGGACATCGAGGAGGTGCGCGGCGTGGCGGTCAGCAGCTCGATCATGCGCACGCTGGTGGAGCGGGGCTGGATCCGGGTCGTCGGCCATCGCGACGTGCCGGGACGGCCGGCGGTCTACGCCACCACCCGGGCGTTTCTCGATGACCTGGGGCTGCAGACGCTGGATTCGTTGCCGCCGATGCATGAACTCAAGTCCTTCGAGACGTTCGAAACGGCCATGCACCAGCCGTTCGCCGATGTGCCCGATGGCGTCGCTCCCGATGTCGGACCCGGCGCTGACGAGACGGGCGAGAGCGATGCCGAAGCCGGTATCGATGACACCGCACCGCTCGACGACACACCGGCCGGTTGGGAAGAGGTATCGGCAACGTCGGAACCTGAGTCCGACACTGACGAACACGCCGAGATGGCGTCCCCCGGCGAGTCGCTGAGTTTTGCCGAGCTCGAAGCGCGACTGGCCGAACGTGCCCGCAGACGTCGGGATGAATCGGAGGTGCCGGGTAGCGGCACCGATTCGGACCAGCATGGAACGGACACGGACACCTGAAGTCGCCTCGAACCGAACTGCCGACAGGCCGGGGGGGAGGTGGCGACTAGCCGATGAGGCAATGAAGCATCATGACGGATACCAATACCGAGAAATTGCAGAAAGTGCTGGCGCGCGCCGGATATGGCTCGCGACGCGAAATGGAAACCGCGATCAGCGCCGGCCGGATCAAGGTCAACGGCCAGGTCGCCAAGCTGGGCGATCGTGTCGGGTCGCGCGACCGCGTGGCGCTGGACGACCGGGCCATCAACCTGCGCGCCGTCGAGGAGGTACCTCGCCGGGTCATCATGTACAACAAGCCGGAGGGCGAGCTGTGCACGCGCAAGGATCCGGAGGGGCGGCGGACCGTGTTCGAACGCCTGCCGCGACTGAAGGGCGAACGCTGGATCGCCATCGGCCGCCTCGACATCAATACCAGCGGGCTTCTGCTATTCACCACCGACGGTGAACTGGCCAACCGGCTGATGCACCCCTCGCACCAGATCGAACGTGAATATGCCGTCCGCGTCATGGGCGAAGTGAAGCGCGAGCACGTGGTCGCCATGGTCGAGGGCGTGATGCTCGAGGATGGCCCGGCGCGCTTCTCCGACGTCCAGGAGTTCGGCGGCGAGGGTATCAACACCTGGTTCCACGTCGTGATCCTGGAGGGGCGCAACCGGGAAGTTCGGCGGCTGTGGGAGTCCCAGGGGTTGACCGTGAGCCGCCTGAAGCGGGTTCGCTACGGCAATATCTTCCTCGACAAGCGGGCCAAGGCCGGCGAGTGGACCGAGATGACCCAGGACGAGATCGACGAGCTGTCGAACCTGGCTGGCCTCGAACCGCGCAAGGTGCCCGAGCTGACGCCGGACGAGAAGAACCGCTGGAGTCGCGACAAGAACAAGCGCCGCCCGGTGACGGCGATGAAGAAACCGCGTCGTCCGCGTCGCCAGGACTCCTGATTCCGGCGTTGCGCCAGCGGCCTCGAGGCGGGAAAAAACGCTTGCCTGCTCCGAGGCTTATGAGTAATATGTGCGCCCAGTCGGAAGGGGTCGTTAGCTCAGTTGGTAGAGCAGTTGGCTTTTAACCAATTGGTCGTAGGTTCGAATCCTACACGACCCACCACTTTCCGACGGGTCGCACGATGGGTCGTTAGCTCAGTTGGTAGAGCAGTTGGCTTTTAACCAATTGGTCGTAGGTTCGAATCCTACACGACCCACCATCGATCTCCCCTCTCGCCGTTTCGGCATCACTGCGCAGCGCCCGCTGTCAGTTGCACGTTTCGGGTCGTTAGCTCAGTTGGTAGAGCAGTTGGCTTTTAACCAATTGGTCGTAGGTTCGAATCCTACACGACCCACCATTTCAATGGTCTCCCGCTTCGCCGACAAATCGATGCACGTCTTCGCGTGGCTGTGTTAATGATTGAGGATTCCCCTAGGAGACCTCTCATGACGTCCAGTTCGCTCCAGCCAGGTTTCGCCTGTTCGGTCGACGCGTCTCGCCCCGAACCGTCCCGGTCTAGCGCCATCTACCGTCATGCCGGCGAGCCGATCGGTGACATCGAGCAGGCCTACAGCGGCCGCCTGACACCCGATTTGGCGGTGAACACCTTTCGCAATATCGACCGCTTGTTTCCTACCCGAATCATCTCCGCTGGCGCTTCCCCGCGTCCGCTCGGGCAGGCGCCGACGAGCCTCGATGGAGTGATCGCCAGCGCCAACGGCGACGCCTACGATCTCTACGACTACCTGGCGCTGAACAGTGTCACCGGCCTGTTGGTGCTCCGGCACGGAGAAATCGTTCATGAGACCTACCAGCGCGGCAATCGGCGCGATACCCGCTGGATGTCGATGTCGGTGGCCAAGTCCATCTGTTCGACGCTGGCCGGCATGGCAATCCGGGACGGTCTGATCCCCGAGGGCCTGTCCTCACAGGTGACCGATTACGTGCCGGCGCTGGCGGGAAGCGCCTACGAAGGCGTCAGCCTGCGCGACCTGCTGATGATGGCGTCCGGCGTTGCCTGGAACGAGACCTACACCGATCCCCGATCCGATCGTCGCGCGCTGTTGAAGGCGCAGATCGCCCAGCAGCCGGGCAGGGCGATAAAGGTGATGGCAGCGCTGCCTCGCGCCGTCCGACCGGGCACGCTCCATAACTACAGTACCGGCGAGACGCAGATTCTCGCCGAGTTGGTTCGGCGGGCCGTGGGCCGGCCCCTGGCCGACTATCTATCGGAGAAATTGTGGCAGCCCTACGGCATGGAGAGCGACGCCTGCTGGTGGCTGGAGTCCGCCGACGGCGTCGAGATCGGCGGCAGCGGCATCGCGGCGACCTTGAGGGATTACGCGCGCTTCGGCCAGTTCATGCTCGATGGCGGCAGGCTCGACGGCCAACCGCTGCTACCCGAGGGGTGGGTCGACGAAGCCACGCGACCCACCACTCTCGTCGGGAGCCAATCGCCACTGGAATATGGCTACATGTGGTGGACTGCCTGGACGGAACCCTCGCGCCGGGATCGCGCCTTCGCCGCGAGGGGAATTCACGGCCAGCTCATCTACGTCAATCCGGCGCGTGACATCGTGATCGCGCAGAACGCCGCCGCGCCGAAACCGCTCGGCAGATTGGTGATCGATCCGATGGTGTTCTGCGATGCGGTCGTGGCACATCTCGAGGGGCAGGCCGGCGGGCCAGCCTGAGGCCATTCGGTCAGAAGCTCCGCATGGTATCGCGGTAGCCGAGGAAATCCTTGCGTCGTTGCTCGATGCGGCTGGCCATGGCGTAGTCGCCACTCTGTTTGGCGACTTTTTCGGCGGAGTCGATCTGACGAATGGCGGTGTCGATGCGACCCTCGAGCTGGAGCTGCTCGGCGCGAGCCAGCTGGCCCCAGGCATCGCGGCCGGTGCGACCGGCCGCCTCGGACAGCAGGCCGAACACGTTGGGATCCTCCGGATACTGCTCGCTCATCTCTCGCAGCACGTCGAACGCCTGCGCCGGCGCTGTCTGCACCAGCGTCTCCGCCTGCACCCACTGTGCCGGATAATAGCCGGGAGACAGCCGCAGGATGTGTCGTGCTCTCGCCAGTGCGTCCTGGTGGCGCCCGGCGTCGTAGGCGACCTGGGCGGCGGTGACGGGGATCATCGAAAGGTCGGGATAATCTCTGGCGAGCTCGTCGAGCGTCTTCAGCGCCGCGTCGGGACGCGCCTGCTGTGCGTCGGTGAGCGCTTGCAGATAGCGTACGGCAGCCGCTGGCGGATCGTCCTGCCGAAGCGCCGTCATCGCCTGGGTCGGGTTATCCCGGTTGAGCATCAGCAATGCTCGCCCGCGAATCATGGCGTAGGTCGGGTCGTCCCGGGGTGGCGGCGAGGGCAACTGATCGGCCCGGGCCTGGGTGTCACTGATCCGCGATTCGGTGACCGGGTGGGTCAGCAGGAACTCGGGGGGATTGCCGCCCTGGAGTGCGGCGAGTTTCTGCAACGTGCGGAACATCTCCGGCATGGCCTGCGGGTCGTACCCGGCCTTGGCCATGGCGCTGAGGCCAACGCGGTCGGCCTCCTGTTCGAACCGGCGGGAATAGGCGAGCTGGTCCTGGATGAACGCCGCCTGCGAACCCATCATCGCGGCAATGCCCGCACTACCGCCGCCGCCTGCCGCGATGATCATCCCGGCCAGCATCGCCGCCATGGTGGGCAATTGCGTCTCCTCGACCCGCTCCATGCGTCTGGCGTAGTGGCGCTGAGCCAGATGGCCCAGTTCGTGTGCCAGCACCGAGGCGAACTCGTCCTCGTCGGGCGCCGTGGCGAACAGACCGGCGTTGATCCCGACCACGCCTCCGGGCACGGCAAACGCGTTCAGCAGGCGGCTGTCGACCATCGTCACCACGAGTCGCTCGTTGACCCCGCTGTAGGGCACCAGCTTGGCCAGCATCGAGCGGACGTAGGTCTGGGTGACCGGGTCCTGCCACGGATCGGTCTGGGCGCGAAATTGACGCAGCCAGGCACGACCCAAACGATATTCGTCGTTGGACGTGACGGCGGCGCTGGTACTGCCGAGATCCGGGAGCTGATAGCCTTGCTGGGCGTGTGCGGGCGGCTGGGTGCCGGCCAGTCCCGCGGAAAGCAGTGAAACGGCCAGCAGGCGCCGCTTGAATGATGCCAGTCGTTGACGGTTCATGCTGACGATCTCGATCCTCATTCAGGCTGAAGCCGGGGTGGCCGATGGTGGTCTGCGCTATCATGCGTTCGACCGCAGCTTGTCGCAGACGTTGCCTAGGGCCTGTTCACACTATACGACGCGTGGATAGTGTGAACAGACCCTGGAAAATCCGGGCCTTGCAACAGCCGTCGTGGCGGGCTTATCGCGCTAGCGAGCCTCTTTCCAATCAACCTGGGGTATGTCATGTCTCAACAGCCGGATCGTCGACTGGATGCCTCCGGTCTGAGCTGCCCGTTGCCGCTGCTGAAGGCCAAGCAGGCGCTTGCGGGCATGCAGGCCGGGCAACTGCTCGAAGTGATCGCGACGGACGCCGGTTCGTGGCGGGATTTCGACAGTTTCGTCGAGCATAGCCGACATGTGCTGGTCGGGCGCGAAGAGAAGTCGGGTGTGTATCGCTACTGGCTGCGTAAAGCCGATGGAGAGGCGCGAGCATGAGTTTGAAGGGCATCCTGCGTAACTGGTTCGAGCGGTATCTGTCCGACGAGGAAGCCATCGTTCTGCTGGCACTGCTGATCGGCGGCTTTGCCATCGTCATCTGGCTCGGCGGCGCGCTGGCCCCGTTTTTTACCGCGCTGGTGATCGCCTTCCTGCTGCAGGGCGTGGTGGCCTGGCTGGAACGTCGCGGATTGCCGCGACTGCTGGCGGTTGGGCTGGTCTTCCTGCTGTTCGTGGGCGCGCTGCTGGCGCTGGCGCTGATCGTGATGCCGCTGGTCTGGAACCAACTGGTCGAACTGGTGAGGGAGGCCCCCGACATGTTCGCCAGCAGTCAGCGCTGGCTGGGCGAAATGCAGGCCAGATACCCCACCATCGTCACCCCGGACCAGGTCCAGGGCTGGATCGCCACGGCAGGCCACCAGGCGTCACAGCTTGGCCAGCGTGCGCTGACGTTCTCGCTGGCGTCGCTGGGCAACCTGATGGCGGTGATCATCTACCTGGTGCTGGTGCCGATTCTGGTCTTCTTCATGCTCAAGGACCGCGAGCGGCTGATCGATTTCATGCTGTCGATGCTACCTGGCAAGCGCACGCTGATGACTCGCATCTGGCAGGAGATGGACGACCAGATCGCCAACTACGTGCGCGGCAAGACGATCGAGATCATCATCGTCGGCAGCGTGGCCTTCATCGTCTTCTGGGCGTTCGGGTTGCCCTATTCGGCACTGCTCGGGCTAATGGTGGGCCTGTCGGTGCTGGTGCCCTACATTGGCGCGGCGGTGGCGACGCTGCCCGTCGCGGCGGTAGCCGGCTTCCACTTCGGCGTCGGGGACCAGTTCTTCTACGTGCTCGTGGCCTACGCCATCCTGCAGGCGCTCGACGGCAACGTGCTGGTGCCGATTCTGTTTTCGGAAGCGGTCAACCTGCACCCGGTCTCGATCATCCTGGCGGTGCTGTTCTTCGGCGGGCTGTGGGGGTTCTGGGGGGTGTTCTTCGCCATTCCGCTGGCGACCCTGATCAAGGCGCTGGTGCAGGCCTGGCCGCGAGGGGAGTCGGGCCAGGCCGCGATATCAGCGGAGAAGTGACGATTCGTGCTCGGCGGACGAGTCTGCGTCGGGTACGCAGGATGCCCATCGAGCGGCTTCTGTCCTGTCGCAGTGGTCGAACTTCAGAGTGTCTCGAATCCCAGCCGCAGCGCGAGCAGCACGAAGGCAGCGGCAAAGCTGGCACGAATGAACGCCATCACCCGAGGTCTGCCGATGACGTGGTCGCGCACCCAGGCCGCCATGAGTCCGTAGCCGATGAACACGAGTAGCGTCATGGCCACGAATATCAGGCCGAGAAGGAAAAACGTGGTGCGCGCCTCGGTGTTGTCGGCCGGTACGAATTGGGGCAGGAAGGCGAGGAAGAACAGACCTAGCTTGGGGTTGAGCAGATTGAGCCAGATCCCCGTGCCGATCAGCCTCAGGCTGCCGCGAGGTGAGTGCTGGGTATCGACATTCATGACTCCCCGAGCCCGCCCGACCTGCCACGCCATGAACAGCAGATAGAGCGTCCCTGCGAGGCGCAGCGCCTGGAACAGGACGTCGCTCGTCTCGAGAACGGCGGTCAAGCCCAGCGTGGCCAGCAGCAACTGAGGAGCGATGCCCAAGGTGCAACCCAGCGCTGCCAGAATGGCGGCGCGGGCCCCGCCTCCCAGCCCATTGGCCAGGGTATAGAGCACCCCGGTGCCGGGCAGCAGCACGACGATCAGGGCGGTCAACAGAAACTCGGTCGTCATGACGGTATCGGTTCCTCTTTAGACAGCCATGTCAGGCGCGCCACTGGCCTGGGGTGACGCCTAACTGGCGCACGAAGGCGCGCGTCATATGGCTCTGATCGGCGAACCCGGTCACGGCGGCTGCCTCGGTCAGCGAAAGGTTGCGACTGATTGCGGCGCAGGCCAAGCGCACACGGCGCTGTTTGAGGTAGGCGTGAGGGGTGGTACCGACTTCGCGTCGGAACCGGCGCAGCGCGGTATAAGGTGTCAGTCCGGCGATTCTGGCCAATGCCGCCAGAGAGGGCGCCTCGAGTGGATCATCATGAATTCGCTCCAACATCAGTTGAACGCCATAGGACGGCTTTGTGGCCGTTGGCGCCGTTTCCGGTGTGTCGAGCAGCGAACCGAACAGATCGCCGATAATTTCCGTGATCGCTCCGGGATCTCTGTCGGGAATATCCGCCATGCCCTGAAGGAGTCGCCGTGTCATGACGGGGTCGATCATCGCCGGATGGTGGAATTCGCGTGACGCCAGATCGGGGCAGATGGCGCGTGTGATCAAGCGGGGGGCGACGAACAGCATGCGCCAGCGACGTGCACTGTCGCCGGCGGGGATGCCGTCGTGAAGTTCGTTGGGGTTGACGGTAATCACGTGACTCGGACCTGCCTCGACTCGTCCGCGTCCACTCCACGAGACGTGTCCGCCGTCGAGCATCACGCCGATGCCGTACTCATCGTGTGAGTGACGGGGGAATCTACGATCCGACAGGATATCGACCAAGTGAACGCCGGGCAGCCCGGCATGGGTACAATGGATTCGGTGCGTCATAATCGATTTCCTTGCTCGTCCTGTAGCTTCCATTGTTTTCATCTGGTCGTTTCACGATCGATAGCGAGCTGCCATCGAGTCCGTGATGAGTGATCGGTGGATCGGCGAACGCGACTCGATTGACTATCCGCGAGATCGCCATGGGTGTCTTGAACGAAATTGACTCTTGGTGATGCAGGGCTGCCAGGGGAGCGATAGGCTGATGGGGCTTCGGCGGCAGGCCGCCTGGCAGCGGCCTGCATTCGATTAGGGCGTAACGGCATACTGGTCTTGAAGCGGGTCGAGCCGAAAACCTTCAGCCATTGAGCTCGCGCGCGGCCTCCAGCACTTCGTCGACGTGGCCGGGGACCTTGATGCCACGCCACTCGCGGGCGAGCTTGCCGTCGGCGTCGATCAGGAAGGTGCTGCGCTCGACGCCCAGGTGCTCCTTGCCGTACATCTTCTTGAGCTTTATCACGTCGAACTGACGGCAGACCGCCTCGTCGCGATCGGAGATCAGCTCGAACGGGAAGCCCTGCTTGGCCTTGAAGTTCTCATGGGACTTGAGACCGTCCCGCGAAACACCGAAGACGATCGTATTGGCGGCCTCGAATTCACCGATCTTGTCGCGAAAGTCGCCACCCTCGGTGGTGCAGCCGGGCGTGCTGTCCTTGGGATAGAAGTAAATCACCACCTGTTTGCCACGATAGTCGCCGAGCCGAAAGGGCGTGTCGCCGGTCGCTTCGGCGGAGAAGTCTTCTACGGGTTGTCCAACGCTGAGTGTCATGAGGCGCTCCGAAACCGGGAAGTGAATGGCGAACGATAGCCGATCCTGGCGGTCAATGCTCGGTAGCCGATGCCCTGGCAGGTTTCCGGAGGCCGCTTTGATCTCGGCGACAGCCAACCTGGCGGCTGTACACGTTGGGGCTGCCTGAGTACCATCTGGGGGCGTGAAATCGCGCCTGGGCAGGCGCCATGACCGCATCGACATCATGTCTGACGTGCTGGAGCCCGGAACCGGGAAGCGTTGGCCTGTCCTGCGGAGGGCACGCCAGCGAATCAGGCATCGGGGTGTATCCGGCCGGTAATTCGGTTTCCGGTCGTTCGATATCGATTGGATAAGGCGGCCGGCCGCCCATCCGGTCACAGAGAGAGAGCTGCAAGATGATCACAGGCAGTATCGTTGCCATGGCGACGCCGATGAAAGCCGGTGGCGAGATCGATTGGGAGGCGCTGCGCCGCCTGGTCAATTTCCATCTCGATCACAGCACGGACGCCATCGTTGCCGCCGGTACCACTGGCGAGCCGACCACGATGTCGTTTGCCGAGCATTTCGACGTCATCCGCACAGTGGTCGAAGAAGTCAACGGCCGAATCCCCGTCATCGCCGGCACGGGAGCCAACAACACCGCGGAGGCGGTCGAACTGGCTCGCTACGCCAGTGAAGTCGGCGCCGACTGCTGTCTCTCGGTGGCGCCGTATTACAACAAGCCGACCCAGGAAGGCTTGTATCAGCATTTCAAGGCGGTCGCCGAGGCGAGCGAACTGCCGATCATCCTCTACAACGTTCCCGGGCGGACCTGTTCCGACATCTACAACGAGACGGTTTTCCGGCTCGCGGAACTCGAGCGGATCGTTGGCCTGAAGGATGCCACCGGTAACCTGGAACGTGCCGAGGAACTGATCGATCGTCTCGAGGGTAGCGGCTTCGCGCTCTACTCCGGTGATGACGCCACCGCCTGCGACTTCATGCTGATGGGCGGCCATGGCGATATTTCCGTTACCGCCAACGTCGCGCCAAAGTCGATGCACGATCTCTGCGTCGCGGCGACCAGCGGCCAACGTGAAAAGGCGCACCAGATCAACGCGCGCCTGGCCCCACTGCACACGGCGCTCGGGATCGAATCCAATCCGATTCCGGTCAAGTGGGCGCTCAATCGCATGGGATATGCCGAGACCGGCATCCGGCTGCCACTGACTTGGCTGTCCGAGCGCTATCACGGCAACGTCGGCGAAGCGCTGCAACTCGCCAATATCGAAACGAAGTGAAATCTGCCGACGTGGTTCGAATCGCCAACCAGCCCATTGCTTCAAATAAAGGTGGATGCATGAAGCCCATCCTCAAATGGATGCCTCTGATGTTGTGCTCGTCGCTGGCCCTCTCCGGCTGCGGACTTTTCCAGGACGGTTACTATTACGACCGCAATGTCGAGTATCAGAAAGCCGAGATGGCCAAGCCGCTGGAGCTGCCGGCTTCGAGCAATCAGGTGCGTTACCAGGATTCGATGCCCGTGCCTGAGGCCGACAGCGATTTCTCCGCGTCGGATGCCATCGACGATGCGCCTCGTCCGCAACCGCTGGCATCGGGGCAGGGCGATGACCAACCCTATGCCGAGATGCGCCAGGCGGGGAGCGAACATTGGCTGCTGGTCGATGCCGCGCCGGCCAGCGTGTGGCCGCGACTGCAGGGCTTCGCCGTCGATCACGGTGTCAACCCGACGGCGATCAATGCCGCTGGCGGCCGCATCGAAACGGCTCAGGGCAGCGTGAGCCTGCGCCAGGGCCTGCGTAGCGGCACCAGCGAAGTCCGTTGCGACATCGGTAGCAGCGCCCAGTGCCTGAGTTCGATCAAGGCTTATCTGGACAACAACCACACCGCGGACAGCGGCGTCTCGTTGGCCGCCCAGCCGCTCGACCAGAGCGAACGCGTGAAACTGCGCAACCGCGGCGGCAACTGGGAACTCGATCTGGCGCTGGATGGCGAGCGCGCCTGGTCCGAACTCTACTATCAGTTGCAGAATGGCTTCGACGACAACCGCCTGACGGTGACCGACCAGAACCGAAGCGCGGGCCAGTTCTTCATCGACTACCTGCCGCTGGACGCGGATGACGGTGGCTGGTTCAACTGGTTCGGCAGCGATCCGCAGCCCAACCGCTATCGTCTCCAACTCGACTCGAACGCCGGCAACAGCGTGGTGACGGTGACCGGCTCCGATGGGCAGCCAATCGAGCCCGCCGCGGCACGGGAGCTGCTGGATGCCATCGCGTCCACGCTGCGGTGATGCCGCTGCAGTCGGTGCCCGGTCAGCATTCTTCACCGGAGGGCCGCTCTGCACCCGGGCTCAGCTTCGCCTCGCTGGGCAGCGGTAGCAAGGGCAACGCGACCTTGGTCAGCGACGGCGAGACTCTGGTGCTGGTGGATTGCGGCTTTGGCGTACGCGAGGCGGAGAAACGCCTCGCTCGCGTCGGCGTCCACCCGCGCCAGCTGGCCGCCGTGCTGGTCACCCACGAGCACAGCGACCATATCACCGGGGTTGGCGCGTTGGCGCGTCGCCATCAGTTGCCGGTCTATCTCAGTGCTGGCAGCTGGCTCTCCGGCAAGCTCGGCGAGGTGCCCAGCCATCAACTGCTGGTTCCGCAGGCACGCTTCGCCATCGGCGGACTGGAGATCGACCCGGTCACCGTACCCCACGATGCCCGCGAGCCGATCCAGTTTTGTTTTCGCGCCCACGGTCGCCGTCTCGGCGTGCTGACCGATCTCGGCCATCCGACTTCCCACGTGGTCGATGCCTTTAGCGGCTGCGATGCGCTGTTCCTCGAGTGCAATCACGATCCGCGCATGCTGGCAGAGGGGCCTTATCCGCCGCATCTCAAGCGGCGTGTCGCCGGCCGCTGGGGCCATCTGGCCAACGCTCAGGCATCGGACCTGCTGCGTTGGCTGGGGCTCGATCGGCTGCAGCGGATTGTCTGCTCGCACCTGTCGGCGCAAAATAACCACCCCGAGCGGGTACTGGAGGCACTGGTGCCATTGCTCGATGGCGATGAATCGCGTCTGCTGGTCTCGACCCAGGATCGGGGCATCGACTGGCAGCAGGTGGCGTGACGTTGGAACCCGTCCGCCCCGTCGCCACACCATACTCCAATACCCTCTTCACGAACCTGCTGCCCCACGGGGCCGCGACGGAGACAGCTCCATGCAAAAACGCGATCTTCTCTATGCCGGCAAGGCCAAGTCGGTCTATCTGAGCGACGACCCGCAGCGGCTCGTCCTGCATTTCCGCGACGATACCAGCGCCTTCGACGGCAAGAAAAAGGAGGCGCTCGAACGCAAGGGCATGGTCAACAACCAGTTCAATGCGTTCATCATGGAGAAGCTCCAGGCGGCCGGCATTCCCACGCACTTCGAGCAACTGCTGTCGGACACCGAATGCGTGGTCAAGAAGATGGAGATGATCCCGGTCGAGTGCGTGGTGCGTAACCTCGCCGCCGGCGGTCTAGTGCGGCGTCTCGGCGTCGAAGAGGGGGTTGCGCTGACGCCGCCCACCTTCGAACTGTTTCTGAAGAACGACGAGAAGGGCGATCCGATGATCAATGAGTCGCTGGCGGAGACGTTCGGCTGGGCAACCCCCCAGCAGTTGGCGACCATGAAGTCGCTGACGTTCCGGGTCAACGATGTGCTCAAGCAGCTGTTTCTCGACGGTGGCATGCTGCTGGTGGACTACAAGCTCGAGTTCGGTGTCTTCGAGGGTGAGATCGTGCTGGGCGACGAGTTCTCGCCGGACGGTTGCCGACTGTGGGACGCCGAGACGCGCGAGAAGCTGGACAAGGATCGCTTCCGCCAGGGCCTGGGCGGCGTGATCGAGGCTTATGAAGAGGTGGGGCGGCGTCTGGGCATGACCTTCTAGAAACGCCGTCTCAATTCCTGCGCGGGCAAATTGCTTTGTTGTACGCCCCCGGTGCGCCGGTCCGATCGGAATCCTCACCTATACCTCATAGGCTCCGGTTCCTGCGCGCCGTACGCCTTGCACTTCGCTCCGCTCGGAGATTGTTACAGCGCTTCTTGAGAATTGATTCTCATTAGAAGCCCCGCCGGGGCTTCTTGTTATTCGGACGCTGTAGTAAAGACCTTTTAGCGCCTCACGCCATCGTCAGTCGATGCGCTTTACGCTTTCGATGGTGATCGGGGTCTTAGGCACGTCGGCGTGCGGTCCCTGGCGCCCGGTAGGCGTTCCGGCGATCTCGTCGACCACGTCCATGCCGGATACCACATGACCGAACACCGTGTAGCCCGGGTTGTAGAGGTCGCGATAATTCAGCGCACTGTTGTCGACCAGGTTGATGAAGAACTGGCTGGTGGCGGAATCCGGGTTGGCGGTCCGCGCCATGGCGATGGTCCCGCGGGTGTTGTCGAGACCGCTCTTCTCCAGCGGGATCGGTGCGTGGGTTTCCTTGGGCTCGAGGTCCGCCGTCATGCCGCCGCCCTGGATCATGAAGTCCTGCATGACACGGTGAAAGACCGTGCCGGCGTAGAAGTCCTCATCGACGTACCGCAGGAAGTTCTCCACCGTCTTGGGCGCTGCCTGGGCGTCGAGCTCCACCTCGATGGGGCCCTGGCTCGTCTCCAGACGCACGTGGGGGTGATCGGCATCGGCGAGCGCCGGCAGCGAGAACAGGGTCAGGGCGGACAGGCACAGGGGGATCAGCGACTTTCGCATCGAAGGCACTCCAGTCTTTCATCGAAATTCGCCAGCCTAGCGGCATCGGGGCAGGCTTGCCAGCGCTGGCGATGCCGGCCGGGGCGTCACCCCGCCGAAAGGTCAATGACGAGGTGAACCATGACACGCCATGAAACCGACCGGCTGATCCTGAGAAAGCCGGATAGCGCCGACGGGCCGCGGCTGTTCGCCATCTATGGCGATCCCGAGACCCACCAATTCAACCCAGCCGGGCCCCACGCCGATGCCGCGGTATCGATGGCGGTATTGGGCGGGTGGCTCGATCACTGGCAGCGCCACGGTTTCGGGATATGGGCCATCGAGGAGAAGGCGAATCCGGGGTTCGTCATCGGCTTTGGCGGCCTT
Source organism: Salinicola corii (assembly GCF_008298015.1). Taxonomy (GTDB): domain Bacteria; phylum Pseudomonadota; class Gammaproteobacteria; order Pseudomonadales; family Halomonadaceae; genus Salinicola; species Salinicola corii. The sequence continues at coordinate 202,462 of NZ_VTPX01000002.1, forward strand.
GGTTGGGCGAAAGAGGCGGGGTGGGGCTGGATTCTGAACCTGGGATATCGCTTCTCCCCCGCCGCGTGGGGCAAGGGGTACGCCACCGAGATGGGCCAGGGCGCGATCGACTATGCCGCCGAGCGACTGGCAGCGGACAGGATCCACGGCCTGGTTCGTCCGCACCACGCGAAGTCGGTTCGGGTCCTGCACAAGCTGGGCTTTCGCGAGGTCGGCACGCTGGAAGACACGCCGGGCGAGCCGGCCAGCCTGGTGCTCGAGCGATCGCTGCGCTGAGCCGTTCAGCGCGGCTCGATCGCCTCTACCCGAATGTCGGTGTCGCCATCGCGCTCGTCGACACGAAAGCGGACGTTGACGTCGCGCAGCAGGACGCCATAACGCTTCGACACGCCCTGCCGGGTCGCGGTGCTGCCGTGGTAGGCAGGGCGCGGATCCTGCCCCAGCACCTCCTCGATCAGCCGACCCAGCGCGTCGCCGTCGGGATGCCGACGAAGCGCCTCGTCGGCAGTGACGTCGAAGATGACGCGGTAGCGGGGCGGCGACGCGGGGGCGAAACCGGCATTGGCGTCCGGGCGAGACTCGGCCCAGGGGAGATACGGCTTGATGTCGAGGATCGGGGTGGCATCGCACAGATCGTGCCCCCGCAAGTGCAGCTTGACCCGGCTCTCGCATCCAGCGAGGCGGGAGCCGGCAATTGGCGTGCGGGCGAGAGAGGGGCGCGGGGTGCGCTCCACTCCGACCAGTTCCACCAGCGACTGGCCAAGCCGATTGGGACGGTGGGTGCTTCGGCTGGCGAACACGCCGACACGGCGATTGCCGCCCAGGCGCGGTGGTCGAACCCGGGGCTTCCATGTCCGGGGGCTGCGATCGAAGACGAAAGTCAGCCAGAGATGGCTCATCGCCTCGATGCCCTCCACGGCAAGCGGATCGTCGAATGGCGGTGTCAGATAGAGAATCGCCCGCGCCGACGGTGCCAGCCCGGGCTGCCGGGGGATGCCGAACTTGTCGGGATAGTCGCTGGCCACGTGACCGATCGCCTCCAGCGGGAAGGCGCTGGCGGCGGGCGGGGCGTCAAAGGGAGGCGATTGCATTGTGAAGCCAGTTCCAGAGGTGAAATTTCATAACGGTGCCATACTGCATGAGCGCTCGCGTGGCGGGTGCGTCGGCCATTCGAAGACTCGCATGATACCAAGGAGATGTGTTGGATGAGTGTCTTGCGCGTTTATCGCGAGGTGAATGGGGTCCGCCGCTGTTGAGCAGCTACGATGCCTCCCGTATCGCCCTTCGATTTCCACGCTTTGAGAAGTTGGTCGACGACGTCACGGCTTGAGACAGTCGCGATGCCGTCCCCGATGGGAGGAGAGATCGCCATGCTCGAACGAACCCGTTTCCGCCAGGCCCTGCCCAGGGATGCCTCGGATCAGGCCGAGGTCTTTCACCATGCGATCATGGAGGGGGCCGCGGGCCGGTACACGCTGGCCCAACGCGAGGCCTGGGCCGCCTCACTGCCGCGTACTGCGGAGGCGTGGGCGGCACGTCAGGCTCTCTATCCCACGCTGGTCGCCGAGTGCGATGGCCACTGTATCGGCTTCTGCGAGCGCGATATGACGGCGGGCCGCATCGAGACGCTCTACGTCTGGCCCTCGGTGGCGCGCCAAGGGGCAGGCACACGCCTGCTGTCGCTGTCTGTCGAGGCGTTGCGGGACTCGGGATTCGCGGCGGTGTCGATCGAAGCAAGCCTGGTGCTGGCGCCTGCGCTGTCCGGGCGCGGCTGGGAAACCCTTGGCCAGGAGTGGGTCGAACGCCATGGCGAACGACTGCCGAGAGTGCGTATGCGTCTCGCGCCAGCGGCTTCTGCCGGGTGACGGAGATCCCATGACCCGGATCCCGGGCGGGATTTCCCTTGGCGCGGGAAATTCGGTAGAGTTACTTCCATAATGAAAGTGACTCACGATATCTCATCTCTCTGCCCGGTGGCCCGCGCGCTGGCGTGCGTCGGCGACAGCTGGACCCTGTTGATCCTGCGCGATGCCATGCAGGGCGCGCGTCGCTTCGACGAGTTCCAGCGCGGTCTTGGCATCGCTTCCAGCATGTTGACGCGTCGCCTGGAGCGCATGGTCTCTGATGAACTTTTCGAAAAGCGCTGCTATCAGCAGCATCCGCCGCGTCACGAGTATCATCTGACGGCCAAGGGCCACGAACTCGCGCCGGTCATTCTGATGCTCTACCGCTGGGGGGAACAGCATCTGCCGATCAACGCCAATGGCTTCCATCTGATCGATCGACGGACCCAGCGCCCCGTCGAGCCGATCCTCTACGACCGCCACCACGAGCGACCGCTGTCGCCCGGGGACGTGCGACTGGCCCCGGGGCCCGATGCCAATCCGGCGGTTCATGCCCGTGTCGAACGTATGCGCAACGCCTTCGAACGAGGCGATTCTTCCGACTCGCAGCCAGCAGCGGCGCGCGCCGACTGCCACGCCGCCATGGTGGCGAGTGACTCGATCAATGACTGAAAGGACATCGTCATGCGACGTATCGTAGTGACAGGTATGGGGCTCCTCTCGCCGCTGGGTTGCGGCATTGAACCGGTATGGCAGCGCCTGCTGTCGGGCGCTTCCGGTCTGCGCCGGCTACCGGCGGAAATCGTCGAGGGGTTGGCCGCCGGTGTCGGCGGACCGGTGCCGACCATCGAGGAGGACAGTGCCGGCTTCGATCCGGATGCGACCATGGACCCGAAGGAGCGGCGCAAGATGGACCGCTTCATCCAGATGGCGGTAGCGGCAGCGGAAGAGGCACTGGCCCAGGCGAACTGGTTCCCGAAGACGGAGGCGGAGAAGGAGCGCACGGCGACCTTGATCGGCTCCGGGATCGGCGGCTTCCCGGCGATCGCCGATGCGGTACGTACCACCGACAGCCGCGGTCCGCGTCGACTCTCTCCCTTCACTATCCCCTCGTTCCTGGCCAACCTCGCCTGTGGTCAGGTATCGATTCGCCACGGCTTCAAGGGGCCGCTCGGCGCGCCGGTCACGGCGTGTGCCGCTGGCCTGCAGGCGATCGGCGATGCCGCGCGCATGATTCACGCCGGTGAAGCCGAGGTGGCGTTGTGCGGCGGCAGCGAAGCCTGTATCGATCGCGTCAGTCTGGGGGGGTTCGCTGCTGCCAAGGCGCTGTCGAGCCATTTCAACGCCACCCCGGAGCAGGCTTCCCGTCCCTTCGATCAGGCGCGGGACGGCTTCGTCATGGGCGAAGGCGCCGGGCTGATCGTGATCGAGACCCTTGAACATGCTCTGGCGCGAGGTGCGACGCCTATCGCCGAGCTGGTCGGCTATGGCACCACGTCCGACGCCTATCACATGACGGCGGGTCCGGAGGATGGCTCCGGCGCGGCACGGGCGATGCAGATCGCGCTGCGTCAGGCCGGCCTGGAAGCGTCCGAGATTCAGCATCTCAACGCCCATGCCACCTCGACGCCGGTGGGCGATCGGGGTGAGCTGGCTGCCATTCATCGGCTGTTCGGCGATCACTCGCCCGCTATCAGCGCCACCAAGGCGACCACCGGCCACCTGCTGGGCGCCGCCGGCGGGGTCGAGGCGATCTTCACGCTGATGGCACTGCGCGACCAGGTTGCACCGCTGACCCGTAACTACACCGATCCTGACCCGCTGGCGGCGGATCTGGACGTGGTCCACGGTGAATCGCGCCAGATGCCGATGGAGCACGCTATCTGCAACGGCTTCGGGTTTGGGGGCGTGAACGCCAGCATGATCTTCAAACGTTACGAGGGCTGAAACGGGCTGCGCTCGGCAATACGACACGAGCTTCGAGCTTCGACCGAAGAACGCCAGCGACGTCGTCGCTGGCGTTCTTCGTTCCGAAAGTCACGCTGTTCTTCGCGGCTCGCGGCTCGCGGCTCGCGGCTCGTGGCTCGCGGCTCGTGGCTCGTGGCTCGCGGCTCGTGGCTCGCGGCTTCAGGCCATCGTATCGACGATTCCGCCCTCGACGCGCATTGCCGCGCCGGTGGTGGCGCTGGCCTGGGGCGAGGCGAGATAGACACTGAGGTTGGCGACTTCCTCGACTTCGGCCACGCGCTGGATGATCGACGACGGCCGATTCTCCTTGACGAAGTTGGCTTCCGCTTCGGCCTCGCTGATGCCCTGCTGTCTGGCGATGTCGGCGATCATCTTGCCGACGCCCTCGGACTTGGTCGGTCCGGGAAGCACGGCGTTGACCGTGACCTGGGTGCCGGCGAGTACCTTGGCCAGCCCTCTGGAGATCGACTGCACCGCGCTCTTGGTCATGCCGTAGTGGACCATCTCGGCGGGAATGTTGAGCGCGGACTCGCTCGACAGGAACTGGATACGCCCCCAGTCGCGCTGCTTCATCCCCTGAGCGTAATGGCGCGACAGCCGCACTGCGCTCATCACGTTGACATCGAAGAACTGCTGCCACTCCTCGTCGGGGATCTCGAAGAAATCCTTGGGCCCGAAGATGCCGACGTTGTTGATCAGGATGTCGCAGGACGGCTTCTGGTCGATGAGCGTCTGGCAGCCCTCGGCCGTTCCCAGGTCCGCAGCGACCCCGTCCACGGTTGCTCCCGAAAGCTTGCGCTCGAGTTGGGTGATGGCGTCGTCGACCCGCGCCTGGGTGCGCCCGGTCACGGTGACGGTCGCACCGGCGCCGGCCAGCCCCTCGGCGATGGCCAGCCCGATGCCGGCGGTGGAGCCAGTAACGATGGCGGTCTTGCCTGTCAGATCGATTTTCATCAGGTCTCTCCTTTTTTCCCGCGCTGTGGTTCGCGTTCCGGCGCCAGCCATGCCGTCTCGAAGGCGAGGGTGATGGCTCCGACGAAAGTCGCGGGGGTACACTTCGACATCGGGGCATTGGCAGCGAACACAACCCCGTGGCGCCTTTCAGCGTAGGACGCTTTTCGCAATTCGCCGTCCCATCGCTGAAAGCCGCCCGGCTGCCGCCTCCTTATACTCAACTGAAACAACCCTAAGGAAACGCTGAATAAATCGACGAGCAGGATGAAGCGCAAGACGCGCGGAGCGCAGGAACCGGAGCCTATGGGTAGGTGAGAATTCGACCGGGCTGGCGCTCCAGCACCGCGCAACGCAGCGATTCGCCTGCGCAGGCATTTATGCAGTGCTTCCCTAAACCTCCAGGGAGAGAGACATGGCCACGAGCCCGACGCGTGACGATTTCGACCGCTACATGACCCCCAACTATTCGCCGCAGCAGGCGATTCCGGTGCGCGGCGAGGGGAGCCGTCTGTGGGATCAGGCGGGCAAGGAGTACATCGATTTCGCCGGCGGTATCGCGGTCAATGCGCTGGGGCACTGCCATCCGGCGCTGGTCGACGCGCTGACCACGCAGGCCAACAAGCTGTGGCATCTCTCCAACGTCTACACCAACGAACCGGCCCTGGCGCTGGCCAGGCAGATGGTCGAGCGGACCTTCGCCGACAAGGCCTACTTCTGCTCTTCCGGTGGCGAGGCCAACGAGGCGGCGTTCAAGCTGGCGCGGCGCTGGGCGTTCGACAACTTCGGCGAGAACAAGCACAAGATCATCTCGTTCAAGCAGGCGTTTCACGGCCGCACGCTGTTCACCGTCAGCGTCGGCGGTCAGCCCAAGTACTCCGAAGGCTTCGGCCCGATCCCGGGCGGCATCGTGCATGCCGAGTTCAACGACCTCGACAGCGTGCGTGCGCTGATCGACGACGATACCTGCGCCATCGTGGTCGAGCCGATCCAGGGCGAGGGCGGCGTGACCCCGGCGACGCCGGAATTCATGCATGGCCTGCGCGAACTGTGCGACCGGCACCAGGCGCTGCTGGTGGTCGACGAGGTGCAATCCGGCGTCGGCCGCAGTGGCAAGCTCTACGCCTACATGCACTACGGTGTGACGCCAGACATCCTGACCACTGCCAAGGCGCTGGGCGGCGGTTTCCCGATCGGCGCCATGCTGACCAGCGATCGCGTGGCGCCGTCGCTGGCGGTGGGCACTCACGGTTCCACCTATGGCGGCAATGCGCTGGCCTGCGCGGTGGGTCTGGCCGCGTTGACCACCATCGATACGCCGGAGGTGCTGTCCGGCGTCGAGCGTCGCCACGCACTGTTCCGCGAGCATCTCGAGGTCATCAACCGCAAGTACGGCGTGTTCAAGGAGATTCGCGGCATGGGGCTGCTGATCGGCGCCGAGATGAGTGATGACTTCCACGGCAAGGCGAGGGACATCCTGCCGCCGGCCATCGAACAGGGGCTGATGGTTCTGGTTGCCGGTCCCAACGTGCTGCGCATGGCGCCGTCGCTGGTGATTCCGGAGGCGGATATCCAGGAGGGCATGGCGCGGCTCGAGATCGCCATCGGGCAACTCGTCGGTCCGTCATGATCGACGCCGACGTTGTTTCAGGGGCCATGGCAGAGGGCGCGGCGCGTAGCGTCGGTCATCTGCTGGTTCGTCCGGCGCAGTCGGGCGATCTGGCCGCAATCGAACGGCTCGCCAGCGGGTCCACGCCCAAACTGACCAACCTGCCCGCCCATCGCGACCGGCTGGAGGAGCGCATTGCCCGCTCTTCCCGCTCGCTGGCGCACAATGTCGATTTTCCCGGTGACGAGCTCTACACCTTCGTGCTCGAGGATCGGGATCTGGGGGAGATTGTCGGTACCGCCAGCATCCGGGCCCAGGCGGGGGCGCAGGATGCCTATTACACGTACCGTCAGGAAACCCTGATCCACGCCTCGCAGCAGCTCAATCTGCGCCACGAGGTGCAGACACTGTCGCTCTCCCACGAGATGTCGGAAGTGTCGCTGCTATGCGCGTTGTCACTGGATTCTCGCTACCGCGGAACCAGCGCGGCTACGCTGCTACGACGGGCCCGGCTGATGTTCATTGCCCAGTATCCCGAACGCTTCGCGGAGACGCTGGGCGTCGCCTTCCCGGGCTATCTCGACGAAGTGGGCGGCTCGCCGTTCTGGGACAGTGTCGGCCGCCACTTCTTCGAGCAGGGGTACCACGAGATCAATCTGCTGGCGGGCGTGCGCTCGAAAAGCTTCATCGCCGAGGTGATGCCGCAGTTCCCGCTCTATCTGCCACTACTGACCCCGCAGGCCCGGGCGGCGATCGGGCGCGAGCATCCGGCTCACGAGCAGGCGTTGCAAGAGATGCTGGCCGAAGGGTTCGTGCGATCGCGGCATGTCGATATCTTCGACGCCGGCCCGGTGGTGAGAGGGGAACGGCAACGTCTGCATACGCTGACCCACTGCGGCTGGCACCCGGTGCGGATCCGCCCGGCGGCCTCGCTGCCGGATGCGGAGCCCGCGATGGTGGCCAATCAGCAACTGGCGGACTTTCGCTGTACCGTCGCGCGCTACGCGCTCACGCCGACCGGCCAGCTGATGCTGTCGGAAGAGCAGGCGGCGCTGCTTGGTGTCGAGGAGGGACGTGCCGTACTGGTTGCGCCGCTGGCGTTACCCAATGTCGAAGACGCGTTGGACGAGGGAGAACTGTAATGCGGCTGCGACCCATTGGGCACCACGATATCGACGAACTGCAGGCACTGGCCCAGGAGACCGGGGTCGGTTTCACCTCGCTGCCCAACAGCCGCGAATTCCTGGCGGCCAAGATCGACAACGCGGTGGCGGCCTTCGAGGGCCGCGTTCCCGAACAGGAACGACTCTACTTCTTCGTGCTCGAGGACGAGCAGAGCGGTGAACTGGCAGGCTGCTGCGCGATCGAGGCCGAGGTCGGCCGCGAGACGCCGTTCTATCACTACCGTGTCGGCAAGCTGGCCCACTCGTCGGTTCAGCTTGATCTGCATCGCACCATCGACACGCTGTTTCTGAGTTCTGACCATACCGGCGACGCCGAAGTCGCCTCGCTGTTTCTGCGTCCGGCCTATCGCCGCGATCGCAACGGCACGCTGCTCTCCAAGGCGCGCTGGCTGTTCATGGCGGAGTTTCGCGACTGTTTCCCGGCCAAGGTGCTGGCGGAAATGCGCGGCGTGTTCAGCCCTGACGGCGTCAGCCCGTTCTGGGAGAGCCTCGGCAGCCACTTCTTCCCGATGGAGTTCAAGCAGGCCGATCAGCTCACCGGGCTGGGCCAGAAGAGCTTCATCGGCGAGCTGATGCCGAAGTACCCGATCTACACGCCGTTTCTGCCCCAGGCGGCGCGGGAGTGCATCGGCCAGGTCCACGAGCACACCCGGCCCGCGCTGGAGATGCTCAAGAAGGAAGGGCTGCGCTGGGAAGGCTACATCGACATCTTCGACGGCGGCCCCACGGTCGAGGCCTATATCGACGACGTTCTGGCCATTCGCCACTCGTCCTGCGTCACGGTGGAAGTCAGCGGCGACTCTCTCGCCCAGCCCGAACGCCCCGGCTGGATGGCCGCGACCACCGGCATGAGCGACTTCCGCTGCAGCTGGATCGGTCGCGGACCCGGCGAGGACGGGGTGATCACGCTCACCATCGCGGAGGCCGAGCGGCTGGGCGTGACCAGCGGCGACGCGCTGCGGGTGCTGGAAGCTTGAGAAGACACCAGTCGGAAGAGATAAGCGCCGCTACGCGGCTAGAAGACGGCGGCGCCATGTGCCGTGAAGTTGGCAAGGAAGACGCAGGGTTTGCTTCTTTTCTCTGACCTCTTATCTCTTCCTTCTCGTTTCAGAAAAATCAGGAGCGACATATGCACGCCACACAACAACTGCTGATCGACGGTCGCTGGATCGACGGCGCCGCCACGCGTTTCGACAAGCGCGATCCTATCTCGGGCGACGTGCTGTGGCAGGCCGCGGCGGCGTCTCCCGAGCAGGTCGACGAAGCGATCGCGGCGGCGCGGCGTGCGTTCCCCGGCTGGGGGCGACGACCGTTCGCCGAGCGTCAGGCCATCGTCGAGCGCTTTCGTGACGAGCTGGAGGCCAATCGTGAACCGCTGGCCCGGAGCATCGCCCACGAGACCGGCAAGCCGATCTGGGAGGCGCGCACCGAGGTGGGCGCGATGATCGGCAAGATCGCGATCTCGCTCACCGCCTATCACGAGCGCACCGGCGAGCGCGCCCGCGACGCCGGCGGCACGCGTGCCGTGCTGCGCCATCGGCCTCACGGGGTGCTGGCGGTGTTCGGCCCCTACAACTTTCCGGGCCACCTGCCCAACGGCCATATCGTGCCGGCGCTGCTGGCGGGCAACTGCGTGGTATTCAAGCCCAGCGAGCAGACGCCGATGACCGCCGACCTGACCCTGCAGTGCTGGGAGCGGGCGGGGCTGCCCGCCGGCGTGATCGACCTGGTCCAGGGCGCGGCGGAAGTGGGGCAGGCGCTGGCGGGCAACGCCGATATCGACGGTCTGCTGTTCACCGGCAGCGCCAAGGTCGGCGGATTGCTGCATCGCCAGTTCGGCGGTCAGGTCGGCAAGATCCTGGCGCTGGAGCTGGGCGGCAACAACCCGCTGGTGGTCAAGGACGTGCGCGACCTCGATGCGGCGGTGCTGACCGTCGTGCAGTCGGCCTTCCTCTCCGGTGGCCAGCGCTGCACCTGTGCCCGTCGCCTGATCGTGCCGGAGGGCGAGGCCGGCGATCGCCTGATCGAAAAGCTCGCACGCACGCTGGCCGAACTGCGCGTGGCGGAACCGTTCAGCGAGCCGGCGCCGTTCTACGCCGGGCTGGTCAGTCCCCAGGCGGCGGAGGGGCTGCTCGATGCACAGCGCGATCTCGAGGCCCGAGGCGGGCGGGTGCTGGTACGCATGCAGTCGCTGCAGGCCGGTACCAGTCTGTTGTCACCGGGACTGGTCGACGTCACCGGCTGCGACGTGCCCGACGAGGAGCATTTCGGTCCGCTGCTCAAGATCCATCGCTACCAGCACTGGGACGAGGCGATCGAACTGGCCAACGATACCCGCTATGGGCTCTCCGCCGGCCTGATCGGCGGCGATCAGGTCGACTGGGACGACTTCCTGCTGCGGATTCGGGCCGGCATCGTCAACTGGAACCGCCAGACCACCGGCGCTTCCAGCGATGCACCGTTCGGCGGGATCGGCGACAGTGGCAACCATCGCCCCAGCGCCTACTACGCGGCGGATTATTGCGCCTATCCGGTGGCCTCGATGGAAGCGGAGACGCTGACCATGCCCACGGAGCTGCCGCCTGGGGTCGTGTTATGAGCGGCGACCTGGTGAAGGACGACGTGCTCGAGGTCAACTTCGACGGCCTGGTCGGGCCGACCCACAATTATGCCGGGCTGGCTCACGGCAACGTGGCCTCGATGCGCCATGGCGGGCTTGCGTCCAATCCGCGCGAGGCGGCGTTGCAAGGCCTGGCCAAGATGAAGTCGCTGATGGATGCCGGCTATGCCCAGGGCGTGCTGCCGCCGCAGCAGCGTCCGGATCTGGGCGCGCTGCGCTCGCTCGGTTTTTTCGGCAGCAATGCCGAGGTGCTGGCGCGGGCCGGACAAGAAGCACCGCAGATTCTGCGCGCGGTGTGTTCGGCCTCGTCGATGTGGACCGCCAATGCGGCGACGATCACGCCGAGTCCCGATGCGCCGGATGGTCGGGTGCACTTCACGCCGGCCAACCTGCAGTCGAGCTTTCATCGCTATCTCGAGCCCGAGACCACGGGCCGCGTGCTGGCCGCCATCTTCCGCGACGAGCGTCATTTCGTGCATCACGCCCAGTTGCCTGCGACGCCGGCGTTTTCCGACGAAGGCGCGGCCAATCACACCCGTTTGTGTGGCGACCCAGGGGAAGCCGGCGTGCACCTGTTCGTCTACGGCCGCCAGGCCTTCGGTGGCGGGCGTGCCCCCAAGCGCTATCCGGCCCGCCAGACGCTGGAAGCGAGCCAGGCGATCGCGCGCCAGCATGGCCTCGAGGATGCCCGGGTCGTCTTCGCCCAGCAGCACCCCGACGCCATCGATGCCGGTGTCTTCCACAACGACGTGATCGCGGTGGGCAACGGTCCGGTGCTGCTCTATCACGAGATGGCGTTTCTCGACGAAGAGAAGACGCTGGACGCGCTGCGCGCCAGGATGTCGTCGCCGCTGATACCGGTGCGGGTGCCGAGCGAGGCGATCGGACTCGAGGATGCGGTCTCGACCTATCTGTTCAACTCGCAACTGCTCTCCAATCCAGATGGCAGCATGACGTTGGTGGTACCGGGGGAGTGCCAGGAGAACGAGGCGGTATGGCGAACGATCCAGGACCTGCTGCTGGCTGGCTACAATCCGATCGGCGAGGTCACGGTCAAGGACGTCAAACAGAGCATGCGCAACGGCGGCGGCCCGGCCTGTCTGCGCCTGCGAGTGGTGCTCTCCGCTGCAGAGCGTCAGGCCTTGAGCGGCCGGGTGCTGATGAACGATGCGCTGTATGCCGATCTGGTGAGCTGGGTCGAGCGGCATTACCGCGACAGCCTGACGCCGGACGAACTGGCCGACCCGCAGCTCGCCGATGAGACACTCACGGCTTTGGACGAGTTGACCCGACTGCTGGGCATCGGCAACGTCTATCCGTTTCAACTGGCGCCGTAAACCGGCCGGTCAGCCTTGGCCGGCGGCCCCGCCGACCATCCCGCTGCGCAGGTCAGCGCTACTCGTGCGATTTCTGACATGCTGGCCCACGACATCCTCCGGTGAGCCGGCCATCTCCCGGAACATGCCCATGCTGCCGAGCAGGGCAGAGGATTCATAGGGCACGAATACGCGTTCGCCGTCCTTGGCCATGGTCGGCAGGGCCTTGATGTAGCTTTGGCCGAGCAGATAGCCCACCACGGTACGCTTGTTCTCTTCGCTCTCGCCGATGGCATTGAGCACCAGCTTGATCGATTCCTGCTCGCCCTGGGCGCGCAGGATCGCGGACTGCTTGTCGCCCTCGGCGTTGAGGATCGACGATTCGCGCTGACCCTGCGCCATGGCGATGGCAGCGGATTTTTCGCCTTCGGCTTCGGTCACGGTGGCGCGGCGCTTGCGCTCGGCGGCCATCTGCAGGCGCATGGCGCTCTCCACCTCTTCCGGCATGGCGATGTCCTGCACCTCGACGCGGGAAATCTTCACCCCCCACTTGGAGGCCGGCTCTTCCATGGCGGACTGGATTGCGTTGTTGACCTCGGCACGCGACTCGAACAGCTTGTCGAGCTCCATCTTGCCCACCACCGAACGCAGCGTGGTCTTGGCCAGCACCTCGACGGCCTGGCTCATGTTGGCGACTTCGTAGACGGCCCGCTTGGGGTCGATGATCTGATAGTAGAGTGCGCCGTTGATGGTGACCGTCACGTTGTCGGTGGTCACCACCGGCTGGCCGGGAAAGTCCATCACCGTCTCGCGGCGATCGATGCGGATCTCGTCGGTGGCGATGGGATAATACTCTTCGCCCTGCTTGCGGTAGCGGATCATGCTGATGGCGCGAGGCTGTTCGATGAACGGGATGATGAAGTTGATTCCGCTCTCGAGCAGCCGGTTGAAGGAGCCCAATCGCTCCACGACCATCACCTCCGACTGGCGAACGATCACCAGTCCCTTGACGATGAGCAGCACGCCGATGGCGACGATGATCAGGCTGAGGATCAGCCCCGGGCTGGCGAAGATATCCATATACGTTACTCCGGTGGGCGTTTCAGCGTCACGATGGCTTCGGTACCGTCGAAACGCTGAAAGATGACCGGGCTGCCCAAAGGCAGTTCGGTCGTGTCGGTATCGGCGACTCTCAGTCGATAGAAATCGCCGTTGATCTTGATGCCGCTGGCGCCATCGAAATCGCGCTTGAGCGTGCGGTATTCGTTGCCCTTCTCGACGCCGGTGCCCGTGGTGCCGTAGTCGACGCCCGGCGGCGAGAATCGGGGGCGGATCACCCGGATGACCACCGGCAGCAGCACGCCGGCGACGAGTCCCAGACCCAGCAGTTGCCAGGTCATCGAGGCACCCAGCCAGGCCAGCAGCGCCGCGGTGGCGGCAGCGATCGCTAGCGCCAGCAGTACCAGCGCGCCGGAAGCCAGCTCCGCCAGCCCCAGCAGCAGTGCGACGGCCAGCCAGACATAAGCCACGTTCCAGTCCATGTCGGTCCTCGGTGATCGATTCGGGAGGAAACTTCTCGAGGTCGGCAATCGATGGTTGACAGCGGATCCGGTCTCGTCACCCCTGTCGCGGAGCACCCCAGGATTTTGCCTGCATCGGACAGGTCAGCGTATCAGAGATCGCCGCTGCGAGAGATAAGCGTTTTCCGCCGGAACGTCCTCGAGGGCGGTCAGTCCTCTCCCAGCTTGACCATCCTGGGCCGGCCGATCAGCATGCCGGCTACGCTCTGGCCGGCGAGCAGCACGATCAGGAAGATCAACGACAGCTGCCAGTCGCCGCTCAGTCCGTGCAGTGCGCCGAACAGCAGCGGCCCGCTGGCGCCCATCAGGTAGCCGATGCTCTGGGACATGCCCGAGAGCATCGCGGCGTGCTGGGGTTGTCTCGTTCGCAGCACGATCATGGTCAGCGCGAAGCTGAAGCAGCCGCCCTGGCCGGCGCCCAGTAACAGCGCCCATAGCAGCGGCGAGGCAGTCGGTGCCAGCAGCAGCCCGAGCAGGGCCAGCGCCACCAGCGAGCAGAGACCGAGCACCAGCAGGCTGTGATGGGCCAGCCGCGAGGCCAGTCGGGCGACGATGTAGCTGCCCGGGATACTGGTGAAGTTGATCAGCGACAGCATGATGCCGGCGGTCGCCTCGGGCACGCCGGCCTGGATCGCCACCGCCGGCACCCACGTCTGCAGCGTGTAGAAGCTCAGCGACTGGGCGCCCATGAACAGCGTCAACGTCCACGCCACCGGGCTGCGGAACAGTCGCGACATCGGCGGCCGCCGTGTAGCGGCCGATTGCTCGGGCCCCAGCGAGAGCGCCACGCGCCACCACACGATGGCGGATCCTATCCCGAAGGCGGCCCACAGCCAGATCGGGGTGGACCAGCTTCCCGACAGGTTCATCAACGGAATGGCGCTGCCGGCGCTGATCGTGGCGCCGACCCCCATCATCACCGTGTAGAGCCCCATGGTGCGGCCCAGGCGGTCGCCGCGATCGCGTTTGACCAGGCTCGGCATGAACACGTTGCCGAAGGCGATACCCATCCCCGCGCACAGCGTGCCGAGCAGCATGACCGTCAGACTCTCGACGCCGCGCATCACGCCGCCGATGGCGATCAGCGTGATCGCGCAGGCGATGGCACGATCGAGGCCGACGCGGTCGGCGAAACCCGGCGCCAGCGGCGAGAGCAGGCCGAAGCAGAGAATCATCCCGGTGGTGAAGAGGCTCGCCGTACCGGCACCGATGGCCAGTGTCCCCATGATCGGTTCGAGCACCGGCCCGATCACCACGACCGGTGCACGCAGATTGATCGCCGCCAGGCCGAAGGCGACGAGCCACAGCCAGGCCGGTAGCGGGGGACGGGGGATCGGGGCTGACGACACAGGTAGCGACTCTCCGAAGGACGGGACCGCATCTTAGCATCGATGAAGGCGCCGGCGGACAGGGTTGCGCTCCGTCGTCGAGATGTCGGTTTGCATGTGTAAAATGATCGTTTTACACTCTCGACATGGATATTCGCACACGACTCATTTCGACCGCCGAGCAGCTCTTCGACCGCCACGGCTTCACCGCCACCGGCATGGACCGGCTGACCCAGGCCGCCGGCATCTCGAGCCGCACCCTCTACAAGCATGTCGGCAGCAAGAACGGCCTGATGGCCGCGGTCCTGAACGAGCGCGACCGTCGCTTTCATCGGCTCGTTAGCGGTGACAGCGTCGATGCGCTGTTCGGCGCGCTGGAAACCTGGTTCGCCGAGGAGGGCGCAAGAGGATGCCTGTTCCTGCGAGCCTGGGGGGAAACCGGTGGCAACGTGCAGGAAATCGCCGAGGCGATGGCCCGGCACAAGGATCGCCTGCGGCAACGCATCGAGGGCATCGTCGTGGTGGAGATCGGCCGCCCCGATGACGAACTGGCTGAAGCGATCCTGCTGCTGTTCGAGGGCGCCACCCATGCGGCGACCTACCGGGGTGGGGCCGCCGTCGATGGCGCTCGGCGCGCCGCACGGCGCCTGATCGAGGGCGCACGCACCCAAGGGCTCTCGTCCTGACGCAGCCAAGCATGACCTGACACGACCCTGATCCGATTCTCCGGCCCAAGACCGGCGGATTCGTCTCGGCTGTGAGGAAAACGATCATTTTACATCAAGGGCGTCGTCTCGCGGCCTTGCTGCCGCCCGACACGCCAGCCAAAAAAGGATCCTGATATGACCCGCCAAGAACGTCGACTCGTCGTTGCCGGCACCATGCTGATTGGCGTGAGCTACGGATTGGCCCGCTTCGCCTACGGGCTCTTCCTGCCCAGCATGCGTGAGGATGTCGGAATGAGTTCGGCCATGGCCGGTGCCATCGGGAGCGGTGCCTATCTCGGCTACTGTCTCGCCATCGTGGTCAGCGCGCTGCTGGTGGAACGCCTCGGCGCTCGGCGAGTGGCCGTCATCGCCGCCCTGATCGCGGCGGTGGGCATGGCGGCCATCTCCGTCAGCACCAGCGCGCCTTGGCTGGCCGGCGCCATTCTGCTGGCGGGTGCCAGTACCGGGCTGGCATCGCCGCCCATGGCCCAGGCCGTCTCCGTCACCATCGTCAACGTCCACCAGGGGCGTGCCAACACCGTCATCAACGCCGGTACCAGCCTGGGTGTCGCGATCTCCGGCCCGGTGGCCTTTGCCGCCACCGGACAATGGCGGATCGCCTACGCGGCCTTTGCCGTCGCCGCGCTGGTGAATGCACTGCTGCTGTCGATCAGCGTGCCGCGAGCGGATGCCGGCGATCGTCGATCGGATCCACTGAAAAAAGGTCGCGGTGCCGGTATCTGGCGCTCCCACGTGGCGGTGCTGGTCCTGGCTGCCGTCGGCATGGGCATGGCCAGTGCCGCCTACTGGACCTTCTCGAGCGAGGCCGTGGTCACGTTGGGGCACTTCGATCAGGCGACGGCCAATATCGTCTGGATTCTGATCGGCGTTGCCGGCTTGGCTGGCGGGCTGGCGGGTGATCTGGTCAAGCGTCTCGGTCTCGATGTCGTCCATCGCGGCGCGCTCGCTGCGCTGGCGCTCTCGCTCTGCCTGCTCGCCATGCTGCCCTTCAGCCTGCCGGCGCTGCTCGTCTCGGCCGCGCTCTTCGGTGGCGCCTACATCATGCTTACCGGCGTCTATCTCGTGTGGGGCATCCGGCTCTACGCGGATCGGCCCGCCATTGGCCTTGGGCTGCCGTTTCTGATGATTGCCGTGGGACAGATCGTCGGTTCGCCGCTGGCCGGCTATCTGATCGGCGGCCAGGGATACGCCTTCTGCTTCATCGCCTTTGCTCTGATCGCGGTGACGACGATGCTGGCGGGGTACCGCGCGGACGGGCAGAAGCGTGCCGACACTCGCCCGCCGGTGGCATTGAAAGGCATGCCGGTGTCATCGCGCCCGCCGATCCCGCCGTTCTACATGCCGGCGATGCCGCCGCTGGGGTTGATCGACAAGATTGGCCGGAAACTGAACGCCCGGCTCGGCGCCGGCACCGACCGGCGCTGAGCGATCGAGAGACCCCATGGCCTGGGGGCCTTCTACACCACCGGCGAGCGCGCCCTGGCGCGACCGATTGCCGGGGGATCAGGCTTGCAACATTGCTTCCACCACGCCGGCGTGCTGCAGCAGCGCGGCGTCGTCACCCCCGGGGCGCGACAGCATCAGGCCGATAGGCAGTTCGGCGCCGGTCGCGAAGTAGGGCAGCGAGATCGAGGCCGCGTCGAGATAGTTGAAGACGCTGGTGTTGCGCAGGGCCAGCCGATTCGCCCGCTGGAACGCGGCGGCATCGTTCTCGAGTTCGGCTCGCTTTGGCGGCAACGTCGCTACCGTCGGCAGCAGTACGGCGTCGAAGCCGGCCATCTCGGCCGCAAAGCGCCGCTGCCAGCCGGCCCGCGGCCACAGGCGCTGAAGATAATCGGCGGCACTGATGTCCCGGCCGCCCTTCAGACGCTCGGCGATCAGCGGATCGTATTCGGCTTCCGCACGCCCGAGCTGCTCGCGATGCAGCGCTGCCGCTTCCGGCACCACCAGTCCACCCTGCCGGTTGATCGCCAGCGCAGCGTCGATGGCCGCGAACGGCAGACGCTCGACGTGACACCCACTGGCTTCGAGGACAGCGACGGCCGCCTCGAAGCCGTCGCGAACCGCGTCATCGAGCTCGCTCATCAGGCCGCCTTCGGCGATCGCCAGCCGCAGCGGTCGCGGCGTGGCATCCAGGGCCGGCAGCGGCCGCTCGGCCAGAATCGACCATAGGCTTGCGCAGCACGCGACGCTGGGCGCGATGGGGCCGACGCAGTCGAGACTCGGCGCGAGCGGGTAGGCGCCTTCGGCCGGTACGGCTTGCTGACTCGGCTTGAAGCCGGTCAGGCCGCAGAAGGCGGCGGGGATCCGCAGCGAACCGCCGGTGTCGCTGCCCAGCGTGGCGGCGGCGAGGCCAAAGGCGACCGACGCGGCACCGCCGGAGGTCGAGCCGCCGGTGATGCGCTCGGCATCGAACGGATTGGGCGGCGTGCCGTAGTGCCGGTTGAGCCCGAGTCCGGAGAACGCGAATTCGCTCATGTTGGTGCGCCCGGTCAGCAGCGCGCCGGCATGGCGCAGACGCTGGACCGCGGGCGCATCGTCGCGGGCGGGCGGGCTGTCACCCAGCACGCGGGAGCCGGCTTTGGTCACTTCGCCCCGAACATCGAACAGATCCTTGATGCTGATCGGCAGGCCGGCCAGGGATTCGGTGGGATCGAGGTGCGCCAGCCGGTCGCGCAGCTTGTCGGCACTGAATTCGATGAAGGCCGTGGCGGCGACGTCGGCCTGTGACTGGGCCCGCTCGATCAGCGCCTCGAGCGCCTGGGCGGGGATGAAGTCGCCGCCGTCGATCGCCGCCTGCCAGTCGGTCAGACGGCGTTGGCGGGGAGGGCGGTTCCAGAACGCTGGCGCGGCATCCTGTGGCGTCTCTGGTGAGCTCATTGCGCGACCTCGAGTTCGATGACGGTGTAGGCGTGGCTCAGACGACGGTCGAGGACCGGGTCGTTGAGCGTCATCGAGAAGCGCGGGCTGGGCCGGATGCCGCCGATGGCAGGCACGGTACCGCACAGCAGCAGCGTGTTGGGTTCCAGCGATTCGCCTTGCTTGAGCGCGGCGGGCAGTTTGGCCAGCAGCGTCTCGACATCCAGCAGCTCGGCCAGCGTGCCTTTTTGATAGGTGACGGTCTGGCCGTTCTCGTCGATCCGGCTTTCGAGCTCCAGCGAATCCCAGTGATCGCGGATCTCGTCCCATGGCCAGGCCCGAGTGGCGACCGGCTTGGCGCAGAGCTGCTTGGATTCGGCCACGCCCACGGCTTCCAGCTTGCGATCGGTGTGGTCGGAGGCGAGCGTCACCCACAGCCGGCCGTCGCCATCGCTGATCAGACAGACTTCGGCTTCGCCGGAGCCCTCGCCGCCGAGCATCTCGACGTTTTCCGCCTGGGTCAGCAGTTGGGCGCTGGCGCGGTAGAACAGCGGCACGCTGGACGGCGGCTTGACGCCGATGGCGGCCAGCTCCTCGATATGGTGCTGGACACCGGCCTGATCGCGGCCGGCCCAGCCGGCGATGGCCAGGCGTTGCGGGGTGACGCTGAGGGAGCCTTGGGGCGTTTCGAAAGTCAGCATGAGCGGTTCCTGAATTGTCGTTGGATCGGAAGTCGGCGTCGGGTGTTGCTGTTCATGGATGAAGCGACGAATCAGAGCGAGTTCGGCAGCCACAGGGCGATGTCGGGGAACAGGATCAGCAGCACGGCCATCACGACCATGGCGGCGATGAACGGCAGCGTACCGATGATCACGTCGGAGAACGGCTTGCCGCGCCGGGATGCCTGGACGATGTAGAGGTTGAGCCCCACCGGCGGTGTGATCAGCGCCATCTCGACGAACAGGATCATCACCACGCCGAACCACACCTTGTCGAAGCCGGCGGCGAACAGCAGCGGCGCGATGATCGGCAGCGTGATCACCATCATCGACAGCGTCTCGATGAAGAAACCGAGAACCACCAGTAGTGCCAGCACGCAGAGCAGCAGCGCCATCGGTGACAGGTCCAGTTGCGTCAGCAGCTGCGTCAGCTGGTTGGAAAGACCCGCCGAGGCGAGCGCGAAGTTGAGAAACGAGGCCGCCAGCATGATGAACAGAATCATCGAGGTGGTGCGCACGCTGTTGTCGAGCGCTTCGGTCAGCATGTGCCAGTCCAGCCGGCGATTGAACGCGGCGAGGATCAGCGCGACCACCACGCCGATGGCGGCGGCTTCGGTGGGCGTCGCCCAGCCGGTGTAGATCGAGCCGACGATGGCGACGAACAGGATCAGCAGCGGCAGCAGGAACTTCAGATGACGCAGGCGCTCCGGCCAGCTCGAGTGACTGCGTGGCCCCCCGAGCGATGGCTTGACAGCGCAGAACAGGATTGCCGTCAGCATGAACAGGCCGGTCAACAGCAGCCCCGGCAGCAGCCCGGCAACGAACAGCTTGGGGATCGAGGTCTCGGTCAGAAAGCCGTAGACGATCAGGTTGATCGAGGGCGGGATCAGGATCCCCAGCGTGCCGCCGGCGGCGATGCTGCCGCAGAAGAGCCGCGGGTGATAGCCGAGCTTGTCGCCCTGGGGCAGCGCCACGGTGGAGATCGTCGCGGCGGTGGCCACCGACGATCCAGAGGTCGCCGAGAACAGCATCGAGGTCATCACGTTAGCATGCAGCAGACCGCCGGGCAGCCAGGAGAGCCAGTGATCCATGGCGCGATAGGCGCGTTCGGCGATGCCCGCGCGCACGATGATTTCGCCCATCAGCACGAACAGCGGAATCGCAATGAGCAGAAAGGAGTCGGCCGCCGACCACAGATTCTGGCCGAGCGCCCGCATCAGCGGGAAGAACGAGAAGAACTGATCGACGCCGAAGGCGAGCAGGAACAGCGCAATGGCGACCGGAATGCCGGTCAGCAGCAACGCCAGAATGCCGATGGAGAGATAGGCAAGCATCAGGATTTTCCTCCTGCCGCGGCGTTGTCGCGCTCGCTGGCCTCGAGCTGGTTGGTTTCGAGTGGTGCGGCCTCGAGCGGGTCGGCGTCGTGGCCCATGCCGATCAGCGCCCGAATCGTAGCGCTATCGCCGCCGATCGCCGCCAGCAGGGCGCGAATCGCGAGCACCGCCGCTGCAAGGGCAAACCAGGTGTAGCCCAACACCCAGACCAACTGCGGTATCCACAGCGGCGTCGACAGTGGCGTATTGGCGGTGGTGTGGTTGGAGAGTGACCCCGAGAACACCGGCCAGGCGTGGATGACGATCATCCAGCCGACCAGATTGACGGCGAGTATCGAGAGCAGATCGAGCGCTGCACGGGCGGCGATCGGCAGCTTCGAGTAGCCGACATCGATGCGGATATGGGCACGTTCGACCAGCGTGTGTGAGAGCCCCCAGGCCGAAAGAACGGCGAGGACATAACCGGCATACTCCTGGACGCCTTCGAAGGAGCGGCCCAGCAGTTTGCGACTGACCACTTCCATGATGACCATGACCACGACGGCCAGTAGCAGCAGACCGATGAGCCGAGCGGCCCAGCGCGAGATTTGACGGACGGCGCCCACGAGGGCGTCGACCAGAGAGACGAGAGTGAGCATGTTGACTACCTGCAGGCGGCTGAGATCGGGTGTCTAGGGCCGGGCACCGGCGTGCCCGGCCCTGCGACCCGTTTACTTGACGATGGGGAGCGCGACCAGCGGTGCGACGTTCGCGTTCCAGAGCGAGATCGTCTCGTCATCGATCCGCGAGGCCCAGCTCGGCAGTACGGCACCGACCAGCGCCTGGTGGGCGCGCTCGCGGTCGGCATCGGTCACTTCGACCAGTGTCATGTCGCCCGGCTTGCCGTGTTCGCACTCTCCATTGCCGGTCAGGCAGGCGATGCCCTGCTGCTCGTCCTTGGCCAGGTTGTTCCACACCGGATCGATGAAGCCGGGTTCGATCTGGTCTTCGATGGTCTGCTTGGTCTCGTCGTCGAGCGAGTTCCAGGTGTCGTTGCTGACCGCGGTAATGACGGTGTCCCAGCCGCCGATCGGTAGCGGCAGCAGATAATCGGCCACATCCTGCCAGCCGGAGTTGTAGCCGGAAAGCGAGCCGGTGACGGCACAGTCGATCACGCCGCGCTCCAGCGCGCCGGGTACCTCGTTGAAGGCCATGACCGTGCTCTGGGCACCGATGGCGGAGAGGAACTCCGCCGTGGTGCGGCCACTGGCGCGAACCTTCTTGCCCTGCAGATCGCCGAGTCCCGTGATCGGCGTGTTGCAGAACACCACCTGCGGCGTGTTGGGCGCGATCGCTAGCACATGCGCATTGTAGTGAGACTGCATCGTCTTTTCAGCGATCGGCATGAACGCCTCGCTGACCTCGCGTGCCTTGACGGGGTCGGTGGTCATCATCGGCAGGTCGAGCCCCTCCAACGCCGGCGCCTCGCCGCCGACATAGTCCGAGAACGTCATGCCGACATTGAACAGGCCGTTTTTCAGGTAGTTGAAGACATCGCTGCCTTCGATACCCATCTGATCGAAGGTCGTCATCTGCACGCTGATGTTGCCATCGCTGGCTTCGGGCAGCGTCCGGGTCCAGAACGGTGCCTCGAAGTTCTTGTGCAGCGAGACCGCGCTCCAGGTGCCGACGACGTTGAGATTCGTCTCCGCCATCGCTGGCTGCGCCAGGCCGAGGGTCAGAGTAGATAGGGCCAGGCTGGTGAGGATCGTTTTCATCTTTGGCTCTCGCATTATTGAGGTTGTTGTGCGGGTCGTATGGATAATCGGGCCGCGACATTGTCGCGGCGGCGGGTTCAGCGATACTTCAGACGGTAGTTCGGCACGTCCGTGATCAGCATGTGCCCCGGCGCGTGTGCCATCGCGAAGGGTAGCTTCGCATTCATCAGCGCGACCTGCGGCGTCACCCCGCAGGCCCAGAACACTGGAATATCGCCGGCTTCCATCACCGGCGGATCGCCGAAGTCCGGCTTGTGGATATCGTCGATGCCGATCAGCTCCGGTCGCGCCAGATGCAGGGGGGCGCCATGAACGCTGGGCATGTCGGTGGTGATCTGCACGGCGCGGATGGCATCGGCCGGCGACATGGCGCGCATCGAAACGACGTAGTTGCCGTGGAACGGGCCGGCGGGAATCAGCGGAACACGGGTTCGGTACATCGGTACGATGGTGCGCGCGGCCATATGGCGAACCGGCACGCCCTCGGCAAGCAGCGGCTCCTCGAACGAGAACGAGCAGCCGATCGAGAAGGTCACCAGATCGTCGCGCCAGCGGGAGACGAGATCGGCTGGCTCGTCGACCAGTTCGCCGTGTTCGTAGACGCGGTAGCGGGGTACGTCGGTGCGCAGGTCGATCGCGTCTCCCAGTGCCTGCGGATGAAAGCTGCCCGGTTCGCTGACATCGAGCACCGGACAGGCCGCTCGATTGGCCATACAGAAACGCAGGAAGGCGCTGGCGTAGGCCTCGGGGATGATGACCAGATTGGCCTGGGCGTAGCCATTGGCGATACCGGTGGTCGTGTTGGACCAGTCGCCGCGACGGATGGCGGCGCGCGCATCGGTCGGAGAGACGGTGGCGTCGAGAGAGGTCATTTCATCGATCCTGATTGTCATTGTCGTGGCAGCTTCGACCGCCAAGGCCGGACGCCACCTTATGCAATCCAACGCTATGGGTTCACGGCGCATCAATCCAATCGATTTTTATGATTCCCTTTCATCGGTAAAACCTTTCAACGTCAGGTTCATCGACAAAGCCCTCCAACATGAGGCCCATCGGCAAAGTCTTTTCAGCGTCAGGCGTGCTCGCGCTGGTCCCGTTGGCCGAGTTCGATCGCCAGGTCGATGACGCCATCGGCCAGCGCCTTGTCGATGTGCTGTGGCCAGGAGGCAGCGAAGTCCAGTCGTGGCAGATCACAGGGCAGTGTGACGAGCTCGCCGCGGGCGATCTCCTGCTCGACGATGCGGGGCGGGATGGCACCGACGCCGATACCATCCAGCGCCAGGCGCACGATGGTCCAGACCGAGCCGGAGCAGTGCAGCTTGATCCGCTCCAGGCGCTGCTGATGCAACAGAGACTGCAACTCCCGATAGGGGCGGCTGTCGCTGGCGAAGGTGATCAGCGGCGTGCCGCTGCGTTCCAACGCTGCCAGTGAAAAGGTGTCGGGATCGAACGCCAGGCACGGATTGACGATCAAGCCGGTCGGGTAGTGGCACAGCGGACGATTGAGGATGTCCTGGGCATCGACCGGCCCCAGCGTGAAGGCCATGTCGATCTGGCGGTTGAGCAGGCGGTTGGCGAGCCCCGGCGTGCCATCCACCTCGAGCTGAAGCGTCATGTCGGGAAAGCGGTTGGCGAGCTCGGCAATGAACGCCGGCAACCAGCTGTGAGCGATGGTCTCGACCACGCCGAGGCGCAGCACACCCTGGAAAGGGTTGTTGGCCTCGAGCATCGCCATCGCTTCCTGGCGCGTCTCCAGCATGTGCTGAGCGTGGCGGTAGAACTGTCGGCCTTTCGGCGTGGGCTGGATCTGACGCTGGGCGCGATCCAGTAACGGCCCGCCTACGAAGTCCTCGAGCCGGGCAATGCGGTCCGAGATGGAAGGCTGGGTCAGGTACAGGTGCTGTGCCGCGAGGCGGAACGATCCCAGGCGTACGATCCAGACGAAGGCTTCGATTTCCTTGAAGTCGAACATGGCGGCCTCGTTTGGCGTTCGGTGAGGGCGAAAAATGCAACGCCCGTCAGTATTGCATGGATGGCCGCTCTCAAGAGACGCGCGATTTCCGGCATCGTCGGATGTCCGCGCGCGCTCGGTGCCGTTACAATGGGGCCACCCTTTCTGTATCGGGCGCGTCCGATTCGCTTCACGAGAGCCGCTTCACAAGAGCCATCGCGTCCGAGCATTGTCATGTGACCGTGACACCTCGATGCACGCCGACCGTCATCTCTTGCTGCATCACTTCAGCCGGCATGTGTCGCTCAACCTTAGCCCGACGAGGCAGCCGAATCGTCCTCGAGGCGAACAGACGAAAACAGGAGCGCTTGATGAGTCAGGATTACCCGGAAAATACCGACCACCGTCGCCGCCACTCCGCCAACGTGGTCGATGGCCCCGGCAAGGCCGCCAGCCGCGCGATGCTGCGCGCCGTCGGTTTCACCGACGAGGACTTCAAGAAACCGCAGGTGGGCATCGCCTCGACCTGGAGCCGGGTGACGCCGTGCAACAGCCATATCAACGTGCTGGCGGAAGCGGCCAGTGACGGCGCCGACGCTGCCGGTGGCAAGGGTGTGATCTTCAACACCATTACCATTTCCGATGGCATCGCCAACGGCACCGAGGGCATGAAGTACTCGATGGCCTCGCGCGAGATCATCGCCGATTCCATCGAGGCGGTCTCCGGCTGCGAGGGGTTCGACGGGGTGGTCGCCATCGGCGGCTGCGACAAGAACATGCCCGGCTGCATGATCGGCCTGGCGCGTCTCAACCGGCCCAGCATCTTCGTCTACGGCGGTACCATCCAGCCCGGTGCCGGGCACACCGACCTGGTCTCGGTATTCGAGGCGATGGGCGCCTACTCCCAGGGCAACAAGTCGCTGATCGAGGTCAAGCAGATCGAGGAGGTCGCCATTCCCGGGCCGGGCTCCTGTGGCGGCATGTACACCGCCAACACCATGGCCTCGGCGATCGAGGCCATGGGCATGAGCCTGCCCAATTCGTCGGCTCAGGACGCGGTGTCCCAGAGCAAGAAGGACGATAGCCGCGCTGCCGGCGAAGCCGTGCTCAAGCTGCTCGAACTGGACATCAAGCCTTCGGACATCATGACCCGCAAGGCGTTCGAGAACGCCATCACCGTGGTCATCGCCCTGGGCGGCTCCACCAATGCCGTGCTGCACCTGATCGCCATGGCCAATACCATCGGCGTCGAACTCGCGCTCGACGATTTCACCGAGATCGGCAAGCGCGTGCCGGTGCTCGCCGACCTTCGCCCCAGCGGCCATTACCTGATGAGCGAACTGGTGGCGATCGGCGGCATCCAGCCGATGATGAAGATCCTGCTCGACGCGGGACTGCTCCACGGCGATTGTCTGACCGTGACCGGCAAGACACTGGCCGAGAATCTGGCCGGCGTGACGCCTTATCCGACGGGGCAGGAAATCATCAAGCCGCTGGATGCACCGATCAAGTCGAGCAGCCACCTGCGTATCCTCTACGGTAACCTGGCGCCCGAAGGTGCGGTGGCCAAGATCACCGGCAAGGAAGGCACGCGCTTCACCGGGCGTGCTCGCGTATTCAATTCCGAGGAGGAAGCCCAGGCGCGCATCAACGACCTCACCGTGGTCGCCGGCGATGTCGTCGTCATCCGCTACGAAGGGCCGAAGGGAGGGCCGGGCATGCGCGAGATGCTGACGCCCACCTCCGCGATCATGGGTCGTGGCCTGGGCGACAAGGTGGCGTTGATCACCGACGGTCGCTTCTCCGGCGGCAGCCACGGCTTCGTGGTCGGCCACATCACGCCGGAAGCCTTCGTCGGTGGCCCCATCGGCCTGGTCGAGGACGGTGACGAGATCACCATCGACGCCGAGAACGATGTCATGACCCTGCACGTCGACGATGCCGAGATGGAGCGGCGTCGCGCGGCCTGGCAGCGTCCGGCACCGCGCTACACCCGCGGGACGCTGGCCAAGTACGCCAAGACGGTCAGTTCCGCATCGAAAGGCGCGGTCACCGACCTGCCGGAGGCGCTGGAGGACTGAGCCGGCGACGAGTCGGCCGGCGCGGTCGCCTCCGCTGAATGAACGCCCCGAGGTTCGCCCTCGGGGCGTTTTTCGTGGGTAGGCGCCTGTTGCCGCTAATCATGAGGCCGGTTCATGATAGAGCTGCACAACTTTCATGCAGCCGTGCGTCTACTTGGCCTCTGGCTTGGGTATCCTTGGCGGCTGATTCATCACTACGATCCCGCCGAGGAACCCCCATGCAGACCAGCCGCGACCGCATCATCACCACCCACACCGGCAGCCTGCCGCGCACGCCGGCGCTGTCGCGCATGCTGGTCCTGCGCGAGCAGGGCAAGCCGGTCGACAGCGCGGCGTTCGAGGCCGAGGTCGCGCGCTGCCTGGATGGCGTGATCGGCGCCCAGCTCGCCGCCGGGCTCGACAGCATCAACAACGGCGAGGCGCCGCGGGTGGGTTTCTCGACCTATGTCACCGAGCGCATGAGCGGCTTCGGCGGCGAGGGGCGGCGCAAGCCGACGCTGGATATCCAGAAGTTCCCGGGCTATGCCGAGCACATGGCGCGTCAGATCGGCGTCTCCGAGGATCTGGCCAAGGTGTGGAACACCCCGCTGGCACAGCGCGCAGTTCAGTACGACCCGACGCTGGCCGGGGTCAAGGCGGAGCTGGCCTCGTTCGAGGTTGCGCTTGCCGGCAAGCCGGCACCGCGGGAGACCTTCATGACCGCGGCCTCCCCCGGCGTGGTCACCACCACCATGCTGCGCGCCCAGGACAACCCCGATTATCCCACCGACCGCGACTACGTGCTCGCCGTTGCCCGCGAGCTGAAGCAGGAGTACGAGGCGATCGTGGCCGCCGGCCACGTGCTGCAGCTGGATGCTCCGGACCTGGCCATGGAGCGCGTGATCCTGTTCGGCGATGCCGACCTGGGCACCTTCCTCGAGCGCGTCGAG
Organism: Salinicola corii; assembly: GCF_008298015.1. Taxonomy (GTDB): domain Bacteria; phylum Pseudomonadota; class Gammaproteobacteria; order Pseudomonadales; family Halomonadaceae; genus Salinicola; species Salinicola corii. The sequence continues at coordinate 229,220 of NZ_VTPX01000002.1, forward strand.
CTGCACGTCGAGGCGATCAACCTGGCGCTGGAGAACATCCCGGCGGACAAGGTGCGCCTGCACGTCTGCTGGGGCAACTGGCAGGGGCCGCACCAGGACGACGTGCCGGTGGCCGAGCTGTTGCCGATCCTCTACCGGGCCAAGGTGGGGGCGCTCAGCATCCCGCTGGGCAACCCGCGCCACGAGCATGAGACGGTCTCGTTCAAGACCCATCCGCTGCCGGATCACATGCTGCTGATGCCGGGGGTGATCGACGTCACCACCAACTATCTCGAACACCCCGAAGTGGTGGCCAACCGTATCTGCGCCTCGGTCGATGCCATCGGCGACCGCGAGCGGGTGGTGGCGGGCACCGACTGCGGCTTCGGTACCTTCGCCAGCTACGAGTTCGTCGCCCAGGACGTGGCCTGGGCCAAGCTCAAGGCGTTGAGCGAAGGCGCGGCGATCGCCACCCAACGTCTCTGGGGCTGAGTGCGCCCTGCGAATCGCGCTCTTGCAATCGGTAACCTCATGGATGCCGAGGCTCTCCTATACTGCGAAGGCAAATGGCACAACAGGGAGAGGTGCAATGTCGTCTAAATGGATGAATGCCGGGCTGGGCCTGGCGCTGACTACGCTGCTGTCCGCCGGCGACGCCATGGCGCAGGACAAGACGAGCGATCAGCCCAACGTGAACAAGCAGGAGGGGGCGCAGACCAACGAGCAGGAGGCGGCCCACGAAACCGAGACTCAGTCGGAGGGCGCGCCTGCGCTGGCGCAGCAGTGCCAGGATCTCGCGCTGCAGGAAGATGATGCCGCCGAGAAGATGGAGGGGCTATCCATCTACGAGACCAACGCCAGCGATTACCAGAAGGGCGAGGCGTATGAACTCACCGTCGATCTGCTCGGCGAGGGCAATGCGAAGTACAACCTGACCTGCCAGGTCGATGCTGACGGCAACATGACCTACGAGGGCATGGGCAAGTCCACCAGCGTCAAATCATGAAGCGGACTCGTGCAACGTTTCAGACGGCCCCTCGGGGCCGTTTTCGTTTGCACGCCTCGGTCGCCACGACTTTTCATCAGGAGGTCACCGATGAGCATCACCGCAGATATTGTCGAAACGATGTCTCCGGTCGGGATCCTCTCGGATACCCACGGATTGCTGCGTGATGAGGCGCTGGCGCTGCTGGCGGACTGTCATCCGCTGATTCACCTGGGAGACGTCGGCGATCCGGCCATTCTCGAGCGCCTGGCCGAGCGGGGGCCGTTGTACAGTGTGCGCGGCAATATCGACCGGGAAGGGGCGTGCGCGGCGCTGCCCTTCCATCGACTGCTGGTGATCAACGGCCGGGCGCTGCAACTGGTCCACGATGTCGCGGATGTGGACGAGAGCCTGGCTTGCGAAGCGGTGCTTCATGGCCACTCGCACAAGCCGCGCAACGAATGGCGGGGAGAAGGTGCCGAGCGGAAGCTATGGTTCAACCCCGGCGCGGCGGGCAAGCGTCGATTCCGCCTGCCGATCACGCTGGGCAAGCTGTGGATCGACGCCAACGGTATCCGTGGCGCGATCATGCACCTGCCGCTTTGAATGCGGGAGTCACTCCTGTTCGGGGGTGATCCGGATCAGCGCGCCGTTGGCCGAGTCCGTCAGCACCCACAGCGCGCCGTCGGGGCCCTCCGCGACGTCGCGCACGCGGCCCAGCTTCTCCAAAAGACGCTGTTCGCCGCTGACGCGCTTGCCGTCGAGCGTCAGCCTCACCAATCCGCCTGGCGACAGCGACGCGATGACGAGGTTGCCCTGCCAGCCGGGGAAGCGGTCACCCTGGTAGAACGTCATGTCGCCCGGCGCGATCACCGGGTCCCAGTAATAGATGGGCTGCTCCATGCCCTCCTTGGCGGTAATGCCCTCGCCGATGGGCGCCCCGCTGTAGTCCTCGCCGTAGGTGATCACCGGCCAGCCATAGTTATTGCCGGCTTCGGGCACGTTGAGCTCGTCGCCGCCCTTGGGTCCGTGCTCGATGGTCCAGAGTTCGCCGGTGCCGGGCTGTAGCGCCGCGCCCTGCACGTTGCGATGACCGTACGACCAGATCTCGGGCAGACCGGCGCTGCCATCGGCGAACGGGTTGTCGTCGGGAATCGAACCGTCGGCGTTGATCCGCACCACCTTGCCCAGATGCGTATCCCGATCCTGGGCCAGCTGGCGGGGTTCTGGCAGCGAGCGTTCACCCAGGGTCACGTAGAGCCGGTCCTGCTCGTCCCAGGTCAGCGTGGAGCCGAAATGCTTGGTGGAGTTCCAGGCCGGTGTCTGGCGAAAGATCACTTCGACATCCGTCAACCGGCCGTGGTCGTGGCTCAGGACGCCACGGGCGACCGCAGTGCCGTTCTCGCCGTCGTCTCTCGGCTCGGCGTAGCTGAAGTAGATGCGTCGGTTGTTGGCGAAGTCCGGGTCGAGCACCACATCGAGCAGGCCTCCCTGGCCGCGGGTATCGATCTCCGGCAGCCCCTCGATGGGCGCGGACAGCGTTCCGGCGTGCAGGTCGACGGCACGCAGGCGTCCGGGGCGCTCTGTCACCAGCGCCATGTCGTTGTTGACAAAAGCCAGGCCCCACGGATGCGCCAGCCCCTCGGTGACCGGCGTTGCCGTGAGCGCGACGTCGTCGTCGAGCGCCGGCGCGCGGGTCTGGCCGTCGAATGCCGGGGTCTGATCCGGCGCGTTGGGCGGGCCGCTCTGCACCGGCTCAGCGGCGAAAGCTTCGCCGCTGAGCGATAACAACAGGGCTGCACCGGGGAAGGTCACGAGATTTCGAAGCATGTCGGTCTCCATGGCGGGGGCTGGCATCGCGTCTGGTCCATTGACTGTAGCAGCCTTCCGAGTTCGTGTGAGCGGTGGTTCCCGGCGTGGGGGCGATGTGTCACTGACAGTTTGAAACCAAAGATTGTCGACAAACGATGCCGCGTCTTGGCCAAAGTTGATATCATTAGCCTTTTATCGGAGTTCGAACTTGCCCGCTGATCCTCCCGTGCCCCGCAACCCGCCATCTCGCTCCCGTCCTCCTGCGTGGATGCGTTGGCTGCTGCTCGTGATCGGCTGCGTCATTGCCAACCGGTTGTTGAATGCGGTGCACATGCCGGCTGGCGGGTTCATCGGCCCGATGGCGGTGTCGATCGTCTACGGGGTAATGGTCGGCGGCCTGAAGTTGCCTCGGACCGGTTTCAAGCTCAGCCAAGGCGTGATCGGTGTGCTGATCGCCCAGACGCTCACCCTGTCGGTCCTGTTCAAGATCCTCGATGCCTGGCCGGTGATGCTGATCGCCACGACGATCACGCTGCTGCTGAGCCTGATTGTGGGCATAGGGCTGGTGCGCTACGGCGGGTTGCCCGGCTCGACGGCCGCCTGGGGCACCACGCCGGGGGCCGCCGCGGCGATGGTCGCGATGGCCGAGGAGAGCGATGCCGATCCACGGATCGTGGCGGCGATGCAGTACGTGCGCGTGGTCTGCGTCGTGCTGGTGGGCGCCCTGGTCAGCCACTACCTTGGCGTGACGGACAGTGGCGGCGGCGAGCACGCTGCCAGCCTGCCCGGCAGCCTGGGAGAGCTGGGCAGTTTCGCCGCCACGCTCGCCATCGTCGTCGGCGGCGTGTGGCTATTCGACCGGCGGTTGCCCGCCGGCGCGTTGCTCGGCCCGGTGGTACTGGGTAGCGTCTTGAGCCTGAGCGGCGTCATCACCATCGTGCTACCCCAGCCGCTCCTCGAACTGGCCTACGGGGTGATCGGCGCCTACGTGGGATTGCGCTTCGACCGGGAGACGGTCCACAACATCGCGCGCTCGCTCGGCAAGATGATCTTCGCTTCGCTGGTCCTGATTGCGTTGTGTGCCGTTTCCGCCTGGCTGATGACGCTGTTGATGCATGCCACCTTCATTACCGCTTACCTGGGCACGAGCCCTGGCGGCCTCGATTCGATGACGATCATCGCGATCGATACGCATGCGGATGTGGGACTGGTGGTGGCGTTGCAGACGCTGCGGCTGTTTACCGTCGTACTGGTCGGGCCGGGGATGGCGAGATTGGTGGCGCGATTCGCCAAGCCGTCGACGACCTGATGAAGGTGCCGAGGCCAGGCATCCTCGACCCTCTACCCTCTCTCGGCAAAGCCCAGTCGAGCCTAGTGGAGGCTCCATTGCCAGCGCTTGTGCCTGTGACGTCGTGGCGCCGGCGTGTGGCTGCGTACACGGCTGACCCAAGCCTGCCGCGCTTCCCAGCGGATCAGGTAGACGGTCTCGCCATCACGTAGCGGGGGGTTGGCGGGATCGATCAGGACCGCGTCGAACCAGCGTGAGAGATGATAGACCTGAAGCTTGCCACTGACGGGGTGGGTGGCAACCTGAACGGCGGCTTCCGCGCCGCTGCCGCTGTTCGGTCGGAGTGACAGGGCGATCCAGCCTGGCATGCGATATCGAAAGATCACGGCAATCGAGCACAGCCCCAGCCAAAAGATGATCTCTCCCGACGTTGTACTGAGCCATTGCTCCATGGAACCCCCTGCGATTCGGTGGCGATAGCGTCCAGTGATGGGCAATCGTCCTTATCTGCGGTGCCTTCAAGAGCCCCGTCTGTCTCTACTGGTTCTACGCGCTATCGTTACCAGCAGAATACGGATAGCCAGTGCGGCTCTCCACATCAGAACGGTAAACAATTGCTGTCTTACGTAGCGGTCCACAGTGATTATTGCGGTGATTTCCCGACCCGCGAGACGGCTCTCCTCGTTCCTTCCTCTTAGTCACTGTTCCATTTGCGTCATGGGATTTGCGGGCGAGCAGGGTCTGCAGTATTTCTGAAAGCGCAGGCTCTCCTCGTGTCATGGGGAGACAGAACGTGGCATGCGGCGGCCGACCTCACGAGCCGGCACCGTCGACAACAATGACAACGACAGCGGCGAGAGGCGGACATGAAACAGCAATCCTCCAACATTCAATACCGGCAGGAAGACGCCAGTTACTTCGAACAGCGCGGGCTTAGCCGATATGCCGGGCCCTGGTCGCTATGGGCACTGGGCGTCGGGGCGGTCATTTCCGGGCACTATTCCGGCTGGAATCTGGGGCTCTCCATCGGCGGATGGGGCGGCATGGCGATCGCGACCGCCTTGATTGCGATCATGTATCTGGGGCTGACATTCTGTATCGCCGAGATGTCCCCGGCGTTACCGCACACGGGTGCGGCGTACTCCTTCGCGCGCTCTTCGATGGGGCCGTGGGGTGGCTTCATCACCGGCCTGTGCGAGAACGTCGAGTACATCCTGACGCCGGCGGTCATCGTCTTCTTCATCGGCTCCTATCTGGGCAGCATCTTCGAAACGCCGGCGGCGATGCAGCCGCTATGGTGGGTGATAGGCTATATCCTGTTCGTGGGGCTCAACATCGTCGGCGTTGAGCTGTCGTTCAAGGTGACCCTGACGGTGACACTGATGGCGCTGGCGGTGCTGATCGTGTTCTGGGTATCGGCGATTCCCAACATCGACTTCTCCACCTGGGCGCTCAATATCGGCAGCGACGGCGAACGGTTGGAGGGCGGCGGCGGACCTTTGTTGCCGATGGGCCTCGGCGGTGCGCTGGCGGCGATGCCGTTTGCGGTGTGGCTGTTCCTGGCGATCGAGCAATTGCCACTGGCGGCGGAGGAGTCGGTCGACCCCAAGCGGGACATGCCCAAGGGCATCATTCTGGGGATGATCACACTGATCGTCTCCGCCTCGATGGTGCTGTTCCTCAACCCCTCGTTGGTCGGCGTCGGGGCCTACGCCCTCGGCCGGAGCGGCGAACCGCTGCTGGACGGCTTCGCGGCGATCTACGGTAGTGGCCTGGCCAAGGTACTGGCGCTGGTGGCGATCATCGGGCTGATCTCCAGCTTCCACACCATCATCTTCGCCCAGGGTCGTCAGATCTATTCGCTGTCGCGTGCCGGCTACTTTCCCACCTGGCTGTCGGTCACCCACGGCACCCGCAAGACGCCGCACGTGGCGATGATCGCCGGTGCCTGCCTGGGGCTCGTCATCATGCTGATACTGTTCACCGGCCTGGGAATCGATCAGGGGTCGGCGGTGATCGGCGGCACCCTGCTCAACATGGCGGTGTTCGGTGCCATGTGCTCCTACATCGCCCAGGCCGCGTCGTTCATCCTGCTGCGCAAGAACCGCTCCGACATTCCGCGCCCCTACCGCAGCCCGTTCGGGGTGTCCGGCGCCTGGGTCACCATCGTCATCGCGCTGGTGACGCTATTTTTCCAGTTGAGCGATCCCACCTACCGTATCGGCATCCTCGGCGTCATCGTCTGGTTCGCCGTGGCGATCGCCTATTTCGCCCTGGTCGGTCGTCATCGGCTGATCCTGTCGCCGGAGGAGGAGTTCGCCATGGCGCGACGCGAGGCGACAGGCGAGGATGCCGAGACGGCACCCGCCATACGGCCGGGAAGCTGATCGCATCGGATGGCGCAAACGACAAGGCCCCGATCCGGGGATCGGGGCCTTGCGCTCGAGGACCTGACGGGAGGCGGAAAACGCCGCCGCCGACGGCAATCACTGCTGGGTCTTGAAGTACTTGTCGTAGATCGTCTGGTAGGTGCCGTTGTCCTTCAGCGTGGCCAGGGCATCGTCGAAGCGCTCGGCGAGTTCCTTGTCGCGGGGACGGAAGGCGATACCGAAGCCTTCGCCGAAGTATTTTTCCGGCTCGCTGATCATGTCGCCGACGGTGACGTAGTTGCCATCCTTGCTGTCCAGCAGCGTGGATTTGCCCACCGGGAAATCGAGGAAGGCGATGTCGACGCGTCCGGCATCCATGTCCAGTACCAGGTCGTCGGCGGTGGTGTAGCGGCTGATGTTGGCATCGTCACCGTACATGTCGGTCACGTAGTTGTCCTGCAGCGTGCCGCGCTGGACGCCGATGGTCTTGCCCTTGAGCGACTCGGGGTAGGTGGTTTCGATGCCGCTGTCGGCAGCCGCGAACCAGGCGGAGGGCGGCTTGATGTACGGATCGGAGAAGAGCACGGTCTGGCGGCGCTCGTCGTTGATCGTCATCGACGACATGATGGCGTCGTACTTGCGTGCCAGCAGGCCGGGGATGATGCCGTCCCAGGCCTGGACGACCCACTCGCAGTCGGCCTTGATCTGTTCGCACATGGCGTTGCCGAGCTCGATGTCGAAGCCGGTCAGTTCGCCGTCCGGGGTGCGATATTCCATCGGCTCGTAGGGAACGTCGACACCGATACGCAGTTGTTCGGTGTCCTGGGCCTGGGCGACGCCCGCGATCAGCGCGGCGCCGAGCAGGCTGGTGGTCAGCAGTTTTTTCATGGATCGCTTCTCTCTTGTGATGCGTGTGTTCTTGTGTGTCGCGACTCGGTCCCGGTCCGTCCGACGCTTCGTGGGCGGCGAACGATCCACGACATCCGATGGATGACAACCGCAGCATAACGAAAGCTTACACGGTTGAATATCACCCCGATCAACGCTTGGCTCACGGCGCCAGCAGGTAGCCACTGCGGTGACTGCGGTGGCCGGCGATATCGGCGACGATCATGCCCGCCGTGGCCATGCGGCGCTGGCTGCGCGCGTAGAACATGCCCGCCTGCGGTGCGCGGACCGGCTCGACGCGATCGCTGATCGGGTCGATGATCTCGGCGATGAGCTGCCCGGCTTCGACGGTCATGCCTGGCGTGGCGTGGAAAACCAGCAGCCCGCCGATCGGCGCATGCAGGAAGTCCATCGCCGCCAGTTCGGTGGCGGGATAGGGCAGCCCGGGCAGGGGCGGCGCCTCGCCGGCGACGAGTCCCAGGTGCCGGAGCCAGTCGATGATCGCCTGGGCGTCGTGCGCGGCGAGATCGTGATCGACGTCGCGCTGGCCGCGTAGCTCCAGCGTCACCGACTGGCAGCCGTAATCGAGTGGGAAACGGTCGCCGAAGGTCTGCTGCAGCCGCTCCCACACCAGCGTGAAGCACTCGTCGAACGACTGCCCGCCGGAATCGGTCGCCAGCATGTTGGCCTTGGCGCCGAAGTAGCGTGCCAGCGGCTCGAACACCGGCCACGCCGCCGGGGTGGTGTAGAGGTGCTCCACCGCATCGAAATCGCAGTGCAGGTCGAGCACGAAATCGGCGCGACAGGCCAGGCGCTGCAGGGTCAGACGCATCGACTCCAGCGTGGTGGTCGGCCCGGTCTTCCCGAGAGCCGCATCGAGCGCGGCCTCGAACCGGTCGCGAATCACGTCGCGGTTGTGGGCGATGTCGTCGTTCAGCGCGGCGTCCAGGCCATCGGCGATCTCGTCGGCGACGTTGGCGTAGCGGCGGTTGAAATTGGTCAGGCTCTCGAAGTCATAGCGGCCCAGCGGCGTATCCATCAACTGCTGGTCCAGGCCCACCGGGTTGGCCACCGGGACGAGGGTGACACGACAGGCCAGCTGGCCCTGGGCTTCGAGTTCGGCCAGGCGCTGTTTCAGGGTCCAGGCCACCAGCATGCCGGGCAGCTCGTCGGCGTGCAGGGCACCCTGTATGTACAGATGGCGCTCGGCGTCCGCCGGGCCGTAGTGAAAGCTGTCGATCTGTCGCTCGGTGCCTGGCACCGGGCTGGTCAATGGGTGTTTCCGGTGTTCCACGACGCTTCCTCGGCTCGAGAATCGGGAGGCCCGGTCGCTGGCGCGGCATCGACCGGGCGGGGCTGGGTTACTGGGCGCAGTCGGCTTCGCTGGGACGCACCGACAGATCGTAGTCGAAGTACTGCTCCATCAGCTTGTCGAAGGTGCCGTCGGCGTACACCTCGCAGATCGCCTTGTCGAACTTGGCGGCCAGCGCCTTGTCGCGCTGGCGGAACGCCATGGCGGCACCCTTGCCGAAGATCGACGTCGGCGTCTTGATGCTGTCGCCGAGCTGCTTGTAGGGGCTGTCGTCCTGACGGAAATCGATGGCATCAACGGCGATCGGGAAGTCCTCGAAGGTCAGGTCGAGACGGCCGGACTGGAGGTCGTTGACCACCTCCTGGGAGGAGCCGTAGCGGTGGATGTCGAGGACGTCGCCGTACTCCTGGGTGACGTAGACGTCGCGAATGGTACCGCGCTGCACGCCGACGGAGAGGCCCTCGAGGGACTGCTTGTCGTCGATGTCGATGTCGCGATCCCGTGCGGTGATCCAGACGCTCGGCGTGTTGTAGTAGGGCAGCGAGAACATCACCTGGCGCTCGCGCTCCGGGGTGATCGCCATCGAGGAGAGGATGGCGTCGTACTTGCGCGCCAGCAGGCCGGGAATGATGCCGTCCCAGCTTTGTTCGACCCAGCTGCACTCGAGGTTGGCGCGAGCGCACAGCTCGTTGCCGAGGTCGATCTCGAAGCCCTCGAGCTTGCCGTCGGCATCGCGCATGACGAACGGCTCGTAGGGTACGTCGATGCCCAGACGAACGGTGTCCTTGTCGTCCTGAGCCATGGCCTGGCCGAGGATCTGGCCCGACACGAGTGCGCCGGCGAGCAGGGCGCTGGTGATCCACTTGTTCATATTCGACTCTCTTGTGATGGGTAGTTGATGGTCGGGAAGACGGGCCGTCGTGGCCGTGTCGCCGGCAATCAGGCCCGTGGGCGCAGATGCGCCAGCAATCGTTTCTCCAGCCTGCGGAACACGAACATGATGCTGAAGGTCAGGCAGAGATAGATCAGCGCCACGAAGATGAACGCCTGGAACGGCGCGTAGAAGCGGGCGTAGACGTAGTACGCCGCACCGGTCAGGTCCATGATCGTCACCACGCTGGCGACGGCGCTGGCGTGGAGCATGAAGATCACTTCGTTGCCGTAGGCCGGCAGGGCGCGGCGGAAGGCGCTGGGCAGGATGATACGACGCATCATCAGCTTGCGTGACATGCCGTAGGCGCGGGCTGCCTCGATCTCGCCCTTGGCGGTATTCTTGATCGCGCCATGGAAGATCTCGGTGGTATAGGCCGCCGTGTTGAGCGTGAACGCGATCAGTGCCGGGAAGAACGCCTGCTTGAACACCACCCAGAAGATGCTGTCCTGGATGCCGTCGAAGAAGACCACGCCGTAGTAGACCAGATAGAGCTGGATCAGCAGCGGCGTGCCGCGGAAGACGTAGGTGTAGGCGTAGATCGGTAGCTTGATCCAGCGACGCTTCGAGCCGCGGCCGATGGCCAGGGGCACCGCCAGGATCACGCCGATCAGCAGCGACAGGAAGACCAGCTGCACCGTCGTGACGAGCCCGCCCCAGTAGAAGCTCAGCGTATTGGCGGTGAAGATCAGGTTGCCGGACAGCAGTTCGGTGAACCAGCCGTTCAATTGTTCCATTCGCTGGACTCCCCGAAGCCGGTGTTATAGCGCTTGGTCAATTTGGCGAAGCCCCACTCGGAAAGCGTGGCGATCAGCAGGTAGATCAGCGCCACCGGGATCATGAACAGGAAGGGCTCGTGGGTCGCCTTGGTCGCCTCGGCGGCCACCCGGACCATGTCGGTCAGGCCGATGATCGAGACCAGCGCCGTGGTCTTGAGCAGCACCATCCAGTTGTTGCCGATCCCCGGCAGGGCATGGCGCATCATCAGCGGAAACCGGACGCGCCGGAAGGCCAGCAGCGGGCTCATGCCGTAGGCCCGCGCGGCTTCCATCTGCCCCTCTTCGACCGACTGGAAGGCGCCGCGGAAGGTTTCGCCCATGTAGGCCCCGAAGATCAGGCCGATGGTGATGACGCCCGCCACGAAGGCGTCGACGTTGATGAAGATGTCGATATCGAAGGCGTAGTAGAGCTGGTCGGTGAGCATGTTGATCCCGATCTGGCCGCCGTAGAACAGCAGCATCATCAGCACCAGGTCCGGCACGCCGCGCACCAGCGTGGTGTAGAGCGTGCCGATGCCGTGAACCAGCCGGTTGCGCGACAGCTTGGCGCTGGCGGTCAACAACCCCAGGATGACTGCCAGTATCAGCGAGAGCACGGCCAGTTCGACGGTGACCAGTGCCCCCTCGAGCAGCCGCGGGCCGTAGCCTTGCAGGTCGATCATGATGGTGTCCGCCTCAGTGCTTGGGCGCCAGGAACTGGCGCAGGCGCTCGGAGCGCGGGTTGTCGAGGACATCGGCCGGCTCGCCAACCTCTTCGACCACGCCCTGATGCAGATAGATCACCTGGCTGGAGACATCCCGGGCGAAGGCGATCTCGTGGGTCACCAGAATCATGGTACGGCCCTCGTCGGCGAGGTCGCGCATGACCTTGAGGACGTCACCGACCAGCTCCGGATCGAGCGCTGAGGTCGGCTCGTCGAACAGCATGACCTCCGGGTCCATCGCCAGGGCCCGGGCGATGGCGCCGCGCTGCTGCTGACCGCCGGACATCTGGGTCGGGAAGTAGTCGGCGCGATCCAGCAGACCGACGCGGTCGAGCAGGGCGCGGGCCTCGTCGATGGCCTGTTTCCTGGTTTTCTTCAGCACATGGACCGGCGCCTCGATGACGTTCTCGAGCAGGGTCATGTGCGACCAGAGATTGAAGTTCTGAAACACCATCGAAAGCTTGGCGCGAATACGCTCAACCTGTTTCCAGTCGGCGGGCTCGCGGCCGTGCTTGGTGGCGCGGAAACCGATCGTCTCGTTGTGAACGATCAGCTCGCCTTCGTCGGGCTGTTCCAGCAGGTTCATGCAGCGCAGGAACGTGCTTTTCCCGGAACCGGAAGCGCCGATTAGCGTGATGACGTCGCCTTTCTGCGCCTGGAGAGAGATCCCCTTGAGTACCTCGTGATCGCCGAAGCGCTTCTTGATGCCCTTCGCTTCCAGGGGAATGGGGGTCGCGGCCATGATGTTGTCCACCGAGTGGGTTGGCTGGCTGGCGGGGAGCGACTTGGCGTCTGACGGCCCTTGTTGCTGTCGATCGTGCCATCGTCGATGGCGTGGGCGACGCCGACTCCCCGGCGAAAAATCCGGCGATTCTAGCAGTTTCGCCGTTAGGTTCCAGACAACGCCGGATCGGAGCGCCGGCGGGGAAAGGGCAGTGGAAGGTAATCGAACGGTAAGTCATTGTTCATTGTAGAAAACTCCTGGGTCGTGTTGTCATTGTTGAACGCATCGAAAATCGTCGTGCTCGACTCGGCGATCGTGGTCGTCGATGTCGTCGTCAGGGCGAGCCGGGAAGCCCGCAGGGCCGGACCAGCAGTGCCGCGCGCGCGCCGAGCTCGACGCGGGCGTTGGGAAAGACCACCGACAGCGGCGCCGTTTCCACCACGAAAGGCCCTGACACCGCGTCCTCGGCCAGCCTTTCTCCCACCGCGAACTCGCTGAAATTGGCGACGTCCTCGGCAAAGGTGAGTCGAAAGTCGTCGCTCGTGCGCATCAGCTCGAACGCAACCTGGAAGAACCGAAGGTCGGCCACGTTGCCGTCGGCGGGCGGGACGCCCTGCGCCAGAGCGGCGAGCCATGCCCGCATGCCGTGCAGGGCGTCGAGGTCGTTATCGCCGAAGGGGCGCACCTTGCCGAGTTCCAGCGTGTAGGCCTCGGCCGCGTGGTAGTGACGCGAGTAGTGGGAGAAGGTCCAGCTGTGTCGATGCTGCAGCAGCACGGCCTGCATGCCGGCCGCGGCCAGATCGGGCCATGCCGAGCGAGGCCGGGTCTCTGCCTGCCCGTCCGTATAGGGCACCACGGCGAAGCGCGGATAGCGACTGTCGCGTATGGCGGTGTGCATGTCGAGATGCAGCGGGCGATGGCGGTGGCGGGCGAAGAAGTCGTCGACCGCATGCATCAACGCCCGTGCCCGCTTGGGCTCCTCTCCCTCCTGGTCGAGCCCGCGCTGGAACAGACGGTTGAGATTGGTGTCGATGAAACGGGTCTGCGCGCGAATCGAGGGAATGTTGCCGAGAATGATCAGCAGCGGTGCGCCCAGCGCGAGACGCCCGGCCTCCAGCGCGGCGAGCAACTCGCCGACCAGTTCGATGGGTGCCGTCTCGTTGCCATGGATGCCTGCGGAAATCACCACGCTGCGCGCATCGGGAGCGGTGACATCCGGTGTCAGTTCGAGAATCCCCTCGCCATGGACACGGTAGCGCCCGCCGGGGGGCTGGCCCCTGGCGGGTCGACCGGCGACGCTGCCCTCCAGCGTTGCAGAGAGCCAGTCATCGAGCATGGGAATCTCGGGGCATCGAGACGCTTCCCGAACGCTCCTGAAACCACAGGAAGGACGCGGTCGGCGCGAACAGAGGTTGGATCGGGTTCATGCCGATTCTCGGCTGCTTCAGGGAAAGCCCAGCTTACCCCGATCGTGGGTCCCGACAAGCGACCTCGTCGATACACTGAAAAAACGCGGCCTCATCTTGAAAACCGGGGTCACCGAACCCGACGGTGGCGTTGGCTCTCATACCCCCCGGGTGCCGGTGTAGAGGGTATAGATCGAACGGCTCGCCGCCATCAGCAGCCGGTTGCGATGCTCGCCGACGAAACAGAGATTGGCGCACACCTCCGGCAGCAGGATCCGGCCGATGCGGTCCCCGTTGGGAGAGAAGATCGAGACGCCGTCGTGGCCTTCGCCGCCGGATGTCGCCGCCCACAGGTTGTCGTCCTGATCCAGGGTGATGCCATCGTAGGTCTCGGCGTCCTTGCTCGATACCAGCGTCTCGCGGTTGCTGAGCGACTGGCCGTCCTGGGAGAGCGCCCAGCGCGACACCGTTGCCGGGCGGTCGGGGAAGTGGGAGGGAGCGGTATCGCTGGCATAGAGCGTCCGGCCGTCGCCGGACAGGGCGATGCCGTTGGGCTTGCCCAGTTCGTCGCTCAGGAGTTTGGGGGCGTCCAGCGTGTCGTCGATGTAGTAGATCGCTGGCTTGATCTCCAGCTCTCGCTTCTCGCCCTCGTAATCGACGTGGGCGCCGTAGCCGGGATCGGTGAAGATCACCCCGTCGTTGGGCAGGATCACCAGATCGTTGGGGGCGTTCAGCCGCTTGCCCTGATAACGGCTGGCCAGCACGGTGGTGGTGCCATCCCATTCGTAGCGCACGACCCGCGCCGGTGAATGCTCGCAGGCGACCAGGCGACCGTGATGGTCGAAGGCATTGCCGTTGGAGTGGCCCACGCCTTCGCGCAATACGCTGACCTGTCCGGTCATCTCGTCCCAGCGCATCTGCCGGGCACGAGGAATATCGCTGAAGACCGCATAGCGGCCGACGGCGTTCCAGGCGGGGCCTTCGAGCCACAGCCCGCCGGACCAGTGGCGTTCGAGCGGCGTGTTGAAGAGATAGTAAGGCTTGAAGCGGTCGTCCAGCACCTGCCACGCCTCATCGGGATAGCGAGCGGGAGGGGCCTCGGGGATCCGAGCCAGTAGGCTGGGCGAAAACGCGACGGAGACGCCGATCAGGGCAGAGTTGCGTAGAAGCTGGCGGCGATCGAGGGTCATGGTGGGCTCCGGGTGAGAATGGCTGTACCCACTATAGAACGTCTTTCGGCAGCTACCGCCGCAGGCCCCGGGATGTCGACCAAAGCATGAGTGCCAGCCTCAGCCGCGGGTTTGGCCCGGCCCGTCGGCACGCGGGCAGGCAGCCGGGTCCTGGGAGACCTGGACCAGTTCGTCGACCGGAAACTCGAGTTGGCGGGCCTGCGATATCAGCGCCGTATAGGTGGGCTCGTCCAGTGTCGGATCCCGCGAAAGTATCCACAGGTAGTCACGGTCCGGACCGGCGACGAGGGCATGTTGATAACTTTCGTCCAGCGCCAGCACGCTGTAGCCCGCGTAGAAAGGACCGAAGAAGCTGACCTTCAGGTGGCCGACGTTGGGGTCCCCGGCGAAGCTGGCGTGCCCCTCGGCGCTCTCCCAGCGCCTCTTCGCAGGGTCGTAGCCGCGATTGACGACGCGGATGTCGCCATCGGCGCGGCGAGTGTACTCCGCGGTGACGCACTCCAGGCCTTCCTCGAAGCCGTGGTCGAGCCGGGCGATTTCGTACCACTGGCCCAGATACTGGTCGATCTGAAAGTCACCGACGGGCTGCGTTCCCTCGGGGACGCCCGTACAACCCGCGAGCAGAGTGAAAGGGGCGAGCCAGGTCAGCCGCGGATATCGCGGGAGTCTCGAGGGCAGCAACATGAGGATCCTTCCTTTTATGGCTGTTGCTGAGAGTTTCCCGATGAGAAAAAGTTGCATCCGCCGTCGCCGGATCCTGGAGAGACAATGCAGACGACCGCTCCGGCTGGAGCGGTCGGCAGGTACCGTCATTCAGCTGGCTTCCCGGCTCTCCATCTCGTGCCGGTAGGTCCTGGCCAGATCGGCCTTCGTCGAGTCATCCAGCGCGCGCCCCGCCAACTGGAAGACCTCATGCTCCTCCTCGTCGAGATGATGCGTCACCAGATGCTGGAGTTTCTTGGCGCTGGCCAGCCAACCCGGAGAGTCGTATTCGGTGGCTTCCAGCGTTTCCAGCAGCTCGTCGATCTCGTGATGTTCGGCAACGCTGTGCCGGGCCTTCTCTTGGGTCATGTCGTATTCCATCATCGGAATATAGAGCGCCCGTTCTTCGGCGGCGGCGTGATTCTCGAGTTCGGCGCGCAGTCGTTGGAACAGCTCGTCGCGGCCTTCACTGTCGCCGTGGGTCTTGACCAGCAGATCCAGCAGGCGGCGCTGCTTGTCGTGACTTTCACGTAGGTCTTCGAAAAGCGTCATCGTCCTCATCCTTGTGTCGCGGTCCTTGCGGGTATCGGCAGCGATTCATGGTCGCCGCTCGCTACAAGGTTAGGCGATGAGGATGGGGGCTGCTAAATCCAGTTCATGACCATCTCACGGCTGGCTGCGGCTTAAGTCGGATGTCATTGCCGCGTCAACTGTGGTTATTTGTGTCAATAATATTATTGATAATATTGACAATGAGGGTGCCATGGCAACCGACGGATCCAGCGACAAGCGGCACGACAATCATGACGAGGTGCGACGGACGGGCCTCAACCAGGGCCTGGTGAACTACGGCGACGCCGGTTTCTCCCTGTTTCTGCGCAAGGCCTTCATCAAGGGCGCGGGCTACAGTGACGATGCACTCAATCGCACCATCGTCGGTATCGCCAATACGGGGAGCGGCTACAACCCCTGTCACGGCAACATGGCGCAGCTGATCGAGGCGGTGAAGCGCGGGGTGATGCTGGAGGGCGGACTGCCGATCGAATTCCCCACCATCTCGATCGCGGAGAGCTTTTCGACGCCCACCAGCATGTACCTGCGCAACCTGATGTCGATGGATACCGAGGAGATGATCCGCGCCCAGCCGATGGATTCGGTGGTGCTCATCGGCGGCTGCGACAAGACCGTACCCGCCCAGCTGATGGGCGCCGCTTCCGCCAACCTGCCGATGCTCGAGCTGGTGACCGGCGCCATGCTCACCAGCGGCCATCGTGGCGTCCGCGTGGGCGCGTGTACCGACTGTCGTCGCTACTGGGGGATGTATCGCGGCCAGGAGATCGACGAGCAGGAGATCGAGGAGGTCAACGCCAAGCTGGTCGGCAGTGTCGGCACCTGCTCGGTCATGGGCACGGCCAGCACCATGGCCTGTATCAGCGAAGCGCTGGGCATCGCCTTGCCGGGCAGCGCCTCGCCGCCGGCGGTGACCGCGGATCGCATGCGCGTCGCGGAGGCGACAGGTCGCCAGGCCGTGATCAACGCGCGGGCAGGCGTGACGCCGGACAGTATCCTGACCGAGAAGGCGTTCGAGAATGCGCTGCGGGTGCTGCTGGCGATCGGTGGTTCCACCAACGGGATCATTCACCTGACCGCCATCGCCGGACGCATGGGCATCGACATCGATCTGGCCGCCTTCGACCGCATGAGCCGCGAGACGCCGGTGCTGGTCGATCTCAAGCCATCCGGTCAGCACTACATGGAAGACCTGCATCGTGCCGGCGGGCTGTCGACGGTGCTGCGTGAACTGAAGCCGTTGCTGCATCTGGACGCCATGACCGTGACCGGTCGCACGCTGGGCGAAGAGATCGACGCGGTGCCGGTATTCGACCAGCAGGTGGTACATCGCTTCGATTCGCCGCTCTATCCCGCCGGCGGGATCGCCTTCGTGCGCGGCAACCTGGCCCCCGACGGCGCGATCATCAAGCAGTCCGCCGCGGATGCCCGGCTGATGGAGCACGAAGGGCGTGCGGTGGTGTTCGAGGATGCCGAGGACATGGCGGCGCGCATCGACGATCCGGAGCTGGACGTCACGGCGGAGGATGTTCTGGTGCTCAAGCGAATTGGCCCGGTGGGCGCACCGGGGATGCCCGAAGCCGGGTATCTGCCGATTCCGCGCAAGCTGGCCCGGCAGGGCGTGCGCGACATGTTGCGAATCTCCGACGGCCGCATGAGCGGCACCGCGGCGGGCTCCATCGTGCTGCACGTGACGCCGGAAGCCGCCCTGGGCGGGCCGCTGGCACTGGTCGAAAACGGCGACCGGATTCGCCTGAGCGTCAGCGAACGCCGCCTCGAGCTGCTGGTCGATGACGCAGAACTGGCGCGACGCCGGGAAGGCTGGCGACCGGTCGCGCTGACCGCCGAACGGGGATATCGCAAGCTGTTCCTCGAACAGATCACCCAGGCGGATCAGGGCTGCGATTTCACCTTCCTGCGACCGCCGAACATCCAGCGTCGGGTGCCGAAGTGATGGCGGGCCTCGAGGCCGATCACTCGTATCAGCCGCCTTCCCGAATCCGGTACAGATGCAGATAACGTTCTTTCGAGGGCTGGAGATGCTGGTAGCAGAGGCGATGTAGCTCGGCGCGGTCCTGGCGCTCGAGCGCGTCGATCATGGCGAGATGCTCGTCCCGGGCCAGCAGGATGGCCTGGCGGTCGGTGGTACCGATGAAACGAATGGCGTGGGCCTTCTGGGCGAACTCGTTGATCGTATCGGCGAGGTAGTCGTTGCCGCAGGCCGCGAACAGCGTGCGGTGGAAGGCGATGTTGTGGTGGAACACCGCGCGCAGGTCGCCGCTCTCCACGGCTGCGCTGTGCCGCTCCTGTATGTCGGTCAGGGCCTCGATCAACGCGGGTGGCGCCGGCATCGGAATACGGTCCGCGGCGGCCTCCTCGAGGAGCTCGCGCATGACGTAGATCCCCTCCACCTCCTGGGGCGTGTAGGACTTGACGAAGGCCCCGCGATTCTTGATCCGCTCCACCAGGCCGGCGTTTTCGAGCTGAAACAGCGCCTGGCGCACCACGTGGCGCTTGCCGGCGAAGCGCTGCATCAGGTCCTCCTCGACCAGCCTCTCCTTGGGGTGCGCGCGATTGAGCACGATGTCCTCTTCGATGGCCGAGACGATATCGGCGACGCTTGCCCCCTCGGCCTGGGTGTCCGCGGGTTCGTCGGCGAGACGATGGCCGGTGTCGGCGGTGGTCGGTCTGGCGGTGTCTCGCTTTGGCATGAATGTGTTCCCGTCACGATGAAGTTCCCGTCACTCGGTCGCCATTGTCCGCAGCGGACAGGGGTTGGAGCAAGCGTCCCACGCTGCTGGATCGGCGATATCGCGCCACGGCCGGCTGCAGAATCGATTCTGCCACGCCGATTTCGACGATGACGCTGATTTTTCGGCTTATGGCGCCATTTTTCACGACGTTACTGCTTTAGTCTCTATTGGCATTAATATTATTGACAATATAATCGATAAATTAATACGTTCTTCTCATCGCGGCAAGAACAGCAAGACAAGAACCGGCGCGACAAGGACAGAAACGACAAGGACAGATACGACAGCGAACAAGCACGACAACGATAAACAGACTCCATTAGAGAGGAATCGACCATGTACGCCAAAGCCCTTTGCCACTGGCTGACGATCACCGCCGTGGCCATCAGTCTGTCTCCCCTGGCGCAAGCCGCCGATTACGTGGGAGGCGATGAAGTCACCGTTCTGCAGGGTTTCAAGCCGGGGGGCGGGAGCGATGCCCTGGCACAGCTGGTCCAGCCGCGCCTGAGCGAGATCCTCGGCGTCGATTTCGTCAACGAGTACATGCCTGGCGCCACCGGGGCCGTGGCCTGGACGCGACTGGCCAAGCAGTCGCCCAACGACGGCAGCACCATCAGCATCACCAACACGCCGATGCTGATGACCAACTACATCATGAACGATGCCATCACCTACAACACCGACGAGATGACCCCGATCGCCAACGTGGTGACCGACCCGGGCATCGTCGTTGTCAGTGCGGACAGCCCCTATCAGACCATCGAGGATCTCTTCGCGGCCGCCGAGCAGAGCCCGGGTACCGTGACCATCGGCAACTCCGGCGTCGGCGGCGACGACTTCTTCACCACCATCCTGCTCGAGCAGGCCAAGGGGCTGTCATTCAAGAAGGTGCCGTTCCAGGGCGATGGCCCCTCTGCGACGGCGGCCATGGGCGGCAAGATCGATGCCAGCTTCAACAACGTCGGCAATGTCTACGGTCAGGTCGAGTCCGGCAACCTGAGGGCGCTGGCGGTGTTCGCCGAAAAGCGACTGACCAGCCTGCCTGACGTGCCCACCATGAAAGAGAAGGGGGTCGATGTGGTGGCGGGCTCCTCGCGTGGCTACAGCGCGCCGGCGGGCATTCCCGACGAGGCCCGGCAGCAACTGATCGCGGCGTTCCAGACCCTGGCCAAGGATCCCGACTTCCAGGCCCAGGCGGAGAAGCGCGCCATGAATCTCGATGTCGTCACCGGCGATGACTACCGCGCCATGATCGACAAGATGGAAAGCGACTATCGAGAGATATGGGATTCGGTCAAGGATCAGATAGGTCGTTGAGTAACCTGCGAGTCGTCGAGGAGTAAGGCGCCATGAACGTCAGTCGTTTGCTGCTGGGAGTGTTCGGCATCGTCGTGGCCGGCGTCTTCTTCCTCGATGCCAGCCAATATCCCCGTGCCGCCGCCCAGATGCCGATGATCTATGCGGTCTCCGTCGGGCTGCTGTCGCTGGCGATGGTGGCCAGCGAGCTGCGGCTGCAGCGTCGCGCGCCGGCCACTCGCGGCACCGTCGCCGAGCCAGTCGACCGGGAAGCTGACGAGGCATCGCTGGCGCCTAGACGCTGGGCGGCGGTCGCCGCCATCTTCCTGCTGGCGGTGGGGTACGTCGCGGTGATGACGACGCTCGGCTATGTGCTGGCCACGGCGCTGTTCATGGCCCTGGCGCTGGCGATTCTGGGCACCGTGAAGTGGGCCTTCGCGCTGATCGCTGGCGCGGTGCTGATCGGCATGGTCTGCCTGGTGTTCGTGCAGTTCCTGGGCCTGCCGATTCCGCTATTGCCGAACTTCCTTTAAGGCCTTGTCGGAACGGGTAGCCACGACGCTCGATTCGAGCACAGGAGTGTAGACGCGCATGGATTCCTCTCTGGTGATGATCGGGCTGGCCAATGTGCTCAGCGTCAACAACATTGCCTGCATCCTCGGCGGTACGCTGCTGGGGCTGTTCGTCGGGGCAATGCCAGGGCTGTCGGCGACGATGGCGCTGGCCCTGCTATTGCCGCTGACGTTCAGCTTCGATCCGGCGACCGGGCTGAGCATGCTGGCTTCGCTCTACGTTGGGGCGTCCTACGGCGGCTCCATCGCCGCGATTCTACTACGCACGCCGGGCACGCCATCGGCGGCGGCGACCGTACTCGACGGCTTCCCGCTGTCGCAGCAGGGCAAGGCGGGACAGGCGCTGGGCATCTCGCTGTTCGCCTCTTTCTTCGGCGGGCTGATGAGCGGCATCGCGCTGCTGACAGCGGCTCCGCTGCTGGGCACGCTGGTGCTCGAGTTCGGCCCGGTCGAGCTGTTCGCCATCGCCGTGCTGGGCATCACCATCATCGGCTCGCTGGCTCAGGGATCGGTGATCAGTGGTCTGCTCTCCGGTGGACTGGGGCTGCTGCTCAGCACCGTCGGGATGGACCTGACCACCGGGACGCCGCGCATGACCTTCGATCAGATCAACCTGTTCGGTGGGATCGATTTCACGGTGGCACTGATCGGTCTGTTCTCGGTGCCACAGGCGCTGACGCTGATCGAGAACTCCCACCAGGGCGGCAAGGTGGCCAGCCGTATCACCGACCGCTTGATGCCCCGGCTCGCCACACTCAAGCAGTTGATGCCCAATATTCTGCGCTCCAGCGGCATCGGCATCGTCGTGGGGCTGATCCCCGGCACCGGTGGCGATACCGCGAGTTGGTTCGCCTACAACGAGGCCAAGCGCTTCTCCAAGGACAAGAGCCGTTTCGGCAAGGGCGAGATCGCCGGGGTTGCCGCGCCGGAGGCCGCCAACAACGCAGTCGTCGGCGGTGCGCTGATTCCCACCATCGCCCTCGGAATTCCGGGAAGCTCCTCCACCGCAATCCTGCTCGGCGCGCTGATGGTGCAGGGCATTCTGCCCGGCCCCAATCTGCTCACCGACTACGGCGATGTCACCTATACCCTGATCTGGGCAGTGATTCTCGCCAACGTCGCGCTGCTGGTGGTGGGGCTGGCGTTCACCAAGATGAGCGTCTCGGTGACCAAGATTCCCGATGGCTTCATCGCCTGCGCGATTCTCACTCTGTGCATCATCGGTGCTTTCGCGATCAACAACAGCCTGTTCGATGTCGGGCTGATGCTGGGCTTCGGTCTGTTCGGCTACTGGATGAGCAAGGCGGGCGTATCGCCGGCGCCGATGGTGATCGGCCTGATCCTGGGGCCGGTGATGGAGACCAGCTTCCAGCAGTCGATGCTGATCGGCAACGATAGCTTCGGTGTGTTTCTGGAGAGCCCGATTGCGACCGTTCTGCTGCTTCTGGCGCTGCTCTCGATACTGCAGGCAACACCGTTCTTCCGTTGGCTGCGCATGCCGTTCAAGCGCCGCCTGAAGCAGAGTTGATTCGTGACGCGTGGATTCATCACATTTGGGTTAGCCCATTCTGGAGAGATGACCGATGACGAGAATTACCGATGTGCAGGCGCGAACGGTCAATGTCGCGCTGGAGAATCCGACCAGCTTTTCCAACCGGCAGGTGCTCAAGCGCGACTATGCGCTGGTCAAGGTGACCGGCGATGACGGCGTCAGTGGCATCGGCTTCTGCTATGGCGGCAACAACGCCGGTCACCTGGTGACACAGGCGGTACGCGATCTGCTCAAGCCGGTGCTGATGGGGCAGGACACTCATCGTGTCGAGGGACTGTGGCAGGAGATGTATCAGGAGGGTTTGCTGCATGGCCGCACGGGTTCGGTGATGAGGGCGCTCAGCATCCTCGACGTGGCGCTGTGGGATCGCAATGCCCGCGCCGCCAATCTGCCGCTCTATAAATTTCTCGGTGCCAGCGATGAACACAGCGTGGCAGCCTATGCCAGCGGCGGTTATTACCTCGAGGGCAAGACGCCGACCAAGCTGGCGGAAGAGATGTCCGGCTACGTGGACAAGGGCTTCAAGGCGGTCAAGATGAAGGTGGGGCGCGAGGACCTGGCTGGCGAAGAGGCGCGGCTGGCGGCCGTCCGCGAAGCCATTGGGCCCGATGTGCTGCTGATGATGGACGCCAACAACGCCTGGCATGATCTGCCGTCGGCCCTGGCATTTGCGCGCATGGCCGAGCCCTATTCCCCTTACTGGATCGAAGAGCCGTTCAGCCCGGACGATATCGACAATCATCGCCGTCTGGCCGAGCGCACGCCGATTCCGGTGGCGACGGGCGAGATCGAAGCCGGGCGCTGGCGTTTCAAGGAGCTGCTGGACAAGGAAGCGGCGATGATTCTGCAGACCGATGCGGCGGTCTGTGGCGGGGTGACGGAATTCCGGCGTATCGCCGCCACGGCGGCCAGTTATGGCGTGGAGATCTGCCCGCACTGGTTCCATGATCTTCACGTGCATCTGGTCGGCTCGACGCCGAATGCGCCTTTCGTCGAATTCTTTGCCGACGATCAAGTGCTTAACTTCCGTAGACTGATCGACACGCAGTTGACCTTCAGCGACGGACGTCTGCATCTGCCCCAGACGCCGGGTTTGGGGTTCGATTTCGACGAGGCGGCACTTTCCCGCTACGCCGTCGACCCCTGGTCCTGAGTCGATCGATCAGGGGCGACGCTTCTACCACCACCCATTACCTGCCTGCCAGAGGTCCGTGCTCATGTCGTCGAATGCGCCCTGCGGTACCGTACTTTCGCCGGTCATCACGCCGTTTCGCGATGACCTTTCCCCCGATGCGACGCGCTTCGTCGACCACTGCCGCTGGCTGATGGCCAACGATGTCGGGCTGGCGATCTTCGGCACCAACTCCGAGGCCAACTCGCTGTCGCTGCAGGAGCGTCTCGAGCTGCTCGACCATCTGGTCGCGGCGGGGATCGACACCGCCCGGCTGATGCCGGGAACCGGCTGCTGCTCGATACCCGACAGCGTGACCCTGACGCGACATGCCGTGAGCCAGGGGGCGGGAGGCGTACTGATGTTGCCACCGTTTTACTACAAGGGCGTCTCGAAAGAGGGGTTGTTTCGGTTCTACTGCGAGGTAATCGAACGGGTGGGCGACGAGCGATTACGTCTCTATCTCTATCACATCCCGCCGGTGGCACAGGTGCCGATCGGACTGGGCCTGATCGAACGTCTGCTGAAGCGCTATCCCGAGGTCGTGGCGGGGATCAAGGACAGCTCGGGCGACTGGGCCAATACCCAGGCCGTCATCGATGCTTTCGGCGCGCAAGGGTTTCGGGTCTACGCAGGCAGCGAGCGCTTCCTGCTGCCCACGCTGCGGGCCGGCGGTGTCGGATGCATCAGTGCCACCGCCAACGTCAATCCCCGCGCGATCTCGGCGCTGGGCGCCCATTGGCAAGATGAGGATGCCGATGCGAACCAGCAGGCGTTGAACGAGATTCGCGATATCTTCGAGAGCGTGCCGATGATCCCGGCGCTCAAGGCTGCTACCGCCCATTTCGGCGGTGATTCCGCCTGGAATCGCCTGCGGCCGCCACTGGTCTCGCTCGACGACGGCCAGCGCAACAAACTGCTGACGGCGCTGAAACGGGTCGGTTTCTCGATGCCGGGGCTGGCCGAGTGACTATCGCTGCCATCGTCGACATCGACAGCATCGCCGCCGTAATCTCGAGCTCTCTGCTCTACGCGTAAGGATCATTCGTGACGCGTCAACAACGCCGCCTTTCCCGTATTCGCAACTTCCTGGATCTCGAACGTGCCGGCGAGCGCCATCTTCCCCGGCCGATCCACGGATACGTCGCCAACGCAGCGGAAGAGGGCAAGAGCCTGGCCGCCAATCGCGCGGCCTTCGACGATTACTGTTTCCTGCCGCGGGCGTTGATCGATGTCTCTCGCGTTTCCCTGGAAACCGAGCTGCTGGGCCGACGCTATGCGGCGCCGTTCGGTATCGCGCCCATGGGGATCAGTGCGCTTTCCGCTTATCGGGGGGATATGGCGCTGGCTCGCGCTGCAGCGCAGGCGGAGGTGCCGATGATCATGAGCGGCTCGTCACTGATTCCGATGGAAGAGGTGGCCAGGATCGATGGCAGCGACTGGTTCCAGGCTTATCTGCCGGGGGATCGGCCTGGCATCGAGGCGTTGATTGCACGCATCGAAAGAGCCGGTTTTCGTAATCTGGTCATCACCGTCGATTATGCCGTCCCCCCCAACCCCGACAACAATCGGCGTAGCGGTTTCTCGTCACCGATCCGCCCCAGTGCCCGCTTGATGCTGGATGGGTTGCTCAAACCACGCTGGCTCTATGGCACCTTCTACAAGACGCTTCGCCACCACGGCATTCCTCACTTCGAAAACAATCACGCGACCCGGGGCATTCCGGTCATCTCACGCCACGTCAATCGCGACTTCTCAGGGCGCTCTCACCTCGACTGGGATTACCTCGCACTGGTGCGAGAGCGCTGGCCGGGGAGCTTGATCGTCAAGGGCATCCTGCATCCCGAGGATGCCCGGCGCGCCAAGGCGCAAGGTGTCGATGGAATCATCGTTTCCAATCACGGTGGCAGGCAGTTGGACGGCACGATTGCCCCGTTGCGTGCGCTCCCCGAGGTCATCGAGGCCGTGGGTGACTTTCCTGTCATGATCGATAGCGGCTTCCGGCGCGGTACCGATGTGCTGAAAGCACTGGCATTGGGCGCCCGCTTCGTCTTCTTCGGTCGCCCTTTCAATTACGCGGCCGCCTACGCCGGAGAAGCCGGTGTCAGCCATGCGATCCATCTGATGCGGGCAGAGATCACGCGGGATATGGCGCTACTTGGCATCACTGACATTCGTCAGATGAACATGAGCCGGCTACGAAAAAACCTCTGACGCCTCCGTCACGAATCGTAACTCCTTCCGACATCGTTCTCGAGTAGCCTCGATCGGTCTGGTCGCTGGGCGAGTCACGGCAATATGAGTATGCTGTGATGGACGCTCTGCGAATTGGGGGGCTAAGTCAAGGCTGCCTTTTGGCTTGGCCAAGCAATTCACAGGACAGCGCATAATAATGCAGCAGTAGGGGACAGCAACGATGCTGAAAGAGAAAGCCGGTAGCCTAATCCATGAGATAGCCGCCGTTCCTGGTGTGGTTTCGGGAACGTCAGCCACTCCGACCGGCCATGCTGGGCGATGAATCGAATAAGACCAAGTCGCAGATGTCTCTGAAACGCAATCGATTTCGGGTCGGGGTTTGTCTTTGACAATCATCATGGCGAAAGCAGACAGATCAGGGAGTCGTGACGCATGCGGCGGACATTGACCGGCTGTGTGCTACTGCTCTCTCTGTTATCCGTCGATAGTTTCGGAGACGAGCCCGCAACCGTCGTTATCGCCAACAAGACGGTACAGCAGGCTTCCCTTCCGCTGGAGACGTTGAGGGCCATTTTCGCGATGCGACAGAGAACCTTCCCCGACGGGCAGGCCGTGCACGTCTTCGTCCTGCCGGACGACAATCCGATTCACGAGGATTTTTCCAAGAAAATCTTGGGTGTTTATCCGCATCAACTCCGACTCGCCTGGGATCGTGCCGTGTTCTCCGGCACTGGGCAGGCCCCCAACGAGGTCGCCAGCGAAGCCGAAATGATCGAGGACGTCGCCTCCACGCCCGGCAGTGTCGGATACATCAAAAAAACAAGCCTGAATGGTCAGGTTCGGGTGCTCGACATTGAATAAATCGTTATCAAGTGACTTTGCGAAAGCCGCCATTGCCGTTCTCGTCATGGTCGGCCTGCTGTTTCAGGTACCCGTGAGCAGAGCCGCATCGCTGCCCGATACCTTTCAGGTGCACGGTTTCATGAGCCAGGCACTCATCGTGACCGACCATAACGATTTCTTCGGGCCCAGTAGCGAGGGCGGCGGAAGCTGGGAATACACCGAACTGGGCCTGAACGCCTCCTTTCGACCGCTCAGCAACGTGTTGGTGGCGGGACAGCTACTGGCCAGGCAAGCCGGGGATGATGGCGAGTTGAATGATCCCGAACTCGATTATGGCGTGGTGGATTATCAGTTTTTAACTGATAACGAAAATACAATGGGTGTACAGTTTGGACGATTCAAGAACCCGTTCGGGCTATATAACCAGGCAAGAGATGTCGCGATTACACGCCCCGGCATACTGTTGCCACAGTCTATCTACTTTGATCGCACCAGAAAGCCAGCGCTGAGTTCTGACGGTGTCATGGGATACGCTGAACGACGCATGGATAACAGCGTGGTCAGGTTTCAGGTCGGCGTCGGGAAACCCAGATTCGATAGCCAAGTGGCAGGATCATTGTTAGGCAGCGATGGTTTGGGGGATTTCTCTGGAGAAAATTCCTACATTGGCCAGTTAAAATACGAGTACGGTGGCGGTGCCGTTGTGCTTGCACTGACAAATGCCAGAGTAACAGCTGAGTTCGACTCCACAGATGAAGCACCGGGAAATGGTGACTTTTTCTTCGAGCCGTGGATTTTTTCTTTTCAATACAATCAGGAAAAATGGTCTTTTACGGCTGAATACGCGCTCAGAAATTTGAAGACTGAGGGCTTTACCAATCCCTATAACTACGACGTTACCGGTGAGAGCTGGTATGTCCAGTACTCAAGACGACTGAGCACCACCTGGGACTGGATTGTGAGGTATGATTCATACGTAGTGGACCGAGGAGATAGACGCGGAGAAAATTTCGCGGAACAGACCAATCGGCCTGCGTTTTCTCGATATGCCAAGGATTGGACAACCGGATTTCAATGGCAAGTTTATCCTCGTTTCCTTCTGTCGTCAGAACTGCATCATGTCGAAGGCACAGGATGGCTACCTGTGACTAGTGGTAGGGCTTCTGAAAACCAAGATAAATATTGGGACATGCTGCTATTCCAGGCTTCCTATTTTTTCTAGCGACGCCAATTTAAGGCTGATTAAATGCACAATCGGAAGGGTGTTTTTCGTGTTAGTCTCAAATGGAGGGCATTGGCATTTACCAGTCTTTTGCTGCTGGCATTAGCAAGCCTCGTCGCATGGGTGAGCAACCACGCCTTGGTAAAGCAGTTCAGTCAGTCTCAAAAAACTTTCTATGATCGCCAACGGTATGAAGTGTCACTGACTTTACAAAGTTCGGCGGATACCATGCGGCAAATAGCTAGCTTATTGGCATCCTCTCCCGACCTGAGTCATGCTCTACTTGAAGGCGATTCTTCGGATATAGAATCAGCTTTGTCACCTCAATGGCCAACGCTTCAATTGGATGCCGGACTTGATGACGTCAGTGTTTACAATAGTGACACCAAAAGAATAATAACGCTGGGCCAAGGGCAGGATGTCAATCGAGCAACGGTGGATGCCAAGTGGCTGAGAGAAGTCATCAAAGAAGAGAAGCCAATGAGAAGGCTTGTCTGCTATCTAGAGTGTCGCCAATATGTGGCCGTTCCTATATTGGCAGAAGGCACGGACGCCGGAGTCATCATGGTCTCCCGTTCGCTTGCCGACGTGACTCGCTATATGCAAAGAAGCTCGGGTAGCGAAGTTGCGCTGTTAGTCACTTCTCCGGAGTTGACCAGCTTTGACCGTGACAGGTTTTTGGGAAGCTGGAATGCGAATTTGATTGCCTTGACACATGAAGATACCAGCTGGCCGTTATTCAAATCCATTGCTGGAGAAATAGCGTTCTCCGACGTTGATGGCAAGGTCGCTCGATATAGTGAGGGTGACAAGGTCTTTGAAGTCACTGCGATTGCCATTGATAGAGACAATCAACAGACGGGCGGAAGACCCGGGTATTTCCTGCTGGTTTCGGATGTCACTAGTCAGATAAGTTCGATTTCCAGTACTACACGTATGGTTCTTCTAATTGCGTTGCTGGGATGGCTGGCTTCGGAAGTCATCCTGTTCATCATGTTGAAAAATCGAATGGACAGATTGAGGTTGATTAGTCGGAAGCTCCCTCTGTTGGCACAGCGAAGGTACGACGTGATGCGGGATTCGATGTCACCGACAAAAGCTTTCTTTCTAGATGAGCTCGATGTGCTAGAAGGCACGGCGATTGAGCTGGAAACCAAGCTAGAGGATATGGAAAGAGAAATCGGTCTCCGTGGCGTTGAACTGGAGAACCGCGTTAAGGAGCTGGCAAGAGAACGAGATTTTGTGTCAGGTCTCTTCAATACCGCTCAAGTTTTGATCGTTATCCATAACCGAAATGGCCACATTACCTTAACCAATCGATTTTGCGAGTGGCTCACGGGGCAGTCGGGTGAGCAACTGTCTGATAATAAATTCCAAGACGTGTTTGCGGCGGATCTGGTTAATATTGATGAGTTTTTTGATGGTGGTGGTCAACAGGAAAGCAAGTTAGTCTCAGGGAATGGTGAGGTTAGAACTATTGTTTGGTATCACACTCCATTGGACACGGAAGGTCGAAGTGACTATCAGGAACTCATCTCCGTCGGGGTGGATATTACCGAGCGAAAATTGGCGGAGACGAGACTGCTTTGGCTGGCCAGTCGAGATTCACTGACCGAACTTTACAACCGACGATTCTTTGAAGAGGCCCTGTCTCGCGCCGTCACGCCCAGCTCGTTTGGTGCAGTTCTCTACCTGGACCTAGACCGCTTCAAGGAAGTCAACGAGACGAGTGGGCATCAGTCAGGCGACCAGCTGTTGCGGTCGGTTGCCACGGACCTGTCGGAACTGGGCCAAGGCAATGTCGTGGCCCGCCTGGGTGGCGACGAATTCGCCATTCTCCTCGAACATGCATCTCAGCAGAGTGCTATCGACATGGCTCAGCAAATCGCGAACCATCTTGAACAGAAGACACTGCATGTCGAAGGCCGTATCCATCGGGCCAGCGCCAGCATTGGTATTGCGATCTACCCGGATAACGGTGCTTTTCCCGATGAGTTGATGGCCAATGCCGATTACGCGATGTACCTGGCGAAAGACGATGCCGTGCAGCGATGGCATCTATTGTCACCTGAGCAACAGGGACGAGAGGAGATCAAACAACGCGTATATTGGGTCGAGATGATTCGCAATGCGCTGCTCAATGACGATTTTGAACTCATGGTTCAGCCAATTTTTCGACTAGTCGATTTCGACGTCCAACACTATGAGGTTCTTCTCCGGCTGAAAGACGCCAATGGTAAGAGTTTGTCTCCCGGTACTTTCATTCCGATCGCCGAGCAGAGCGGACAGATCGTTGCCATCGACAGGTGGGTGTTGTCGAATGGTATCCGCTTAATGTCCACGCTTGGTGATACCACGGCCAACTTGGCTATTAATCTATCCGGACAGTCTTTACATGACGGTGACTTGACTGACTTCATGAAGCATGAATTCGTGCGTCATGCGGTTGATCCTGCACGGATAATTATTGAGGTTACCGAGACTGCCGCGGTGACTGATTTTGCCTCGGCGAGAGGCGTGTTGGAGAGCGTCCGAGCATTGGGTTGCAAGGTGGCGCTGGATGATTTTGGCGTTGGGTTTAGTAGCTTCCATTACCTGGGGCAGTTTCCTGCCGACTATATAAAAGTAGACGGTTCGTTTATTCAGAAGCTTCCCGAGAGCGAAGAGAGTCAGTTGATCGTCAAGGCCATCGTGGATATCGCTAAAGGGATGGGTAAGAAAACAGTGGCGGAGTTTGTCGATAGGTCTGAGCTGTTGCCCTATCTTTTAGGTTATGGGGTCGACTATGTCCAGGGTTTTTATTTAGGGAAACCTTCTGCTGTAGCTGATGCCAAGTTTTATAAGGTATAAGGGGGACGGGGTGGAGAATGAATTTTTTGACCTTTTCAATGTGATTTTTGCTGCGTCAGACAGTGACCGGCTACGAGTCTTTTCTCTCAGACACAAAGTGTATTGTGAAGAGCTTGGATATGAGCCTATTGACACGAAGAATCGAGTCGAGCGGGACGAGTTCGATGGCCGATCTCTTCATTGTCTGATAGAGCATAGAGCGACAGGGCTTTCTGCGGGTTGTATGAGAATCGTATTTCCCGATACCCGTAGTCTGCGTGGTTATGGTCTCCCTATCGAGGAACACGGTGTCGAGATTGAGCTCGATCCCGAGATTCGATCCGAGGATCTTTGCGAGATATCTCGTGTGGCGATCCCGAGTTATTTCCGGTCCAGCAGAGTTGAGGAAGCGGCGGTGGATGGCTTTGGTGAGTTTGTGTTTTCGCAACAGGAAAGGCGCTTTTTCCCTATGATCGGAGTTAGCCTTTTTTTATGCGCTACGGCATTTACGGGGTTGATTGAGCGCTTTCACGTTCTTGCAATGATGGAAAATCGTTTCCAAAGATTGTTGGCGAGGTCGGGTATTCGCTTTTCCCAGGTATCCCGGCCGATCCATTTTCGCGGTGAGCGTGCCGCGTTCTATATCGACCAGCGGTATGCCGAGGATGGTATGCGAGGTTCGATTCTTCCCCTGTATCGTTCGATTCAGGATGAGTTGTCGCGACAACTCATTGAAAAAGGCAGCGTCCCTGGCGTTATGAGCAGTAAGACGCTTTGTAAAATACTACTTTGATGCTGCCTTGCTGTAGTCGAGCAAGGTGACGCCATCATTGGAAAACGACGACGAGCCGACCCGCCGTCGCCAGTCTCGCTTCAACCAATCGCTGCGGCGATCTTCTCGCCCAGGCTCTGGGTCGTTCCCTTGCCTTTCAGATCAGGGGTGAGCGCCGACTTGTCGTCATCTGCCAGGACTTGCTCGATCGCACTGACCATCGCGTCGCCCGCCTCCTTGTAGCCCAGATGCTCGAGCATCATGGCGCCACACCAGATCTGGCCGATCGGGTTGGCGATGCCCTTGCCGGCGATGTCCGGGGCGCTGCCGTGGACCGGCTCGAACAGACTCGGGAACTTGCCTTCCGGGTTGATGTTTGCCGAGGGCGCGACGCCGATGGTGCCGGTGCAGGCGGGACCGAGGTCGGAAAGGATATCGCCGAAGAGATTGCTGGCGACGACGACATCGAACCAGTCCGGATGCAGGACGAAGTTGGCGGTCAGGATGTCGATGTGAAACTGGTCGACGCTGACCTCCGGATAACCCTTGGCCATCGCTTTCACCCGTTCGTCCCAGTACGGCATGGTGATAGAGATACCGTTGGACTTGGTCGCGGAGGTGAGTTTCCGGCGCGGTCGACTCTGGGCCAGGTCGAAGGCGTATTTCAGCACCCGGTCGACCCCGGTGCGCGTCATTACGGTCTCCTGCATGACCGTTTCCCGCTCGGTGCCCTCGAAGATCTTGCCGCCGATACTCGAATACTCGCCCTCGGTGTTTTCCCGCACCACGTAGAAGTCGATGTCACCCGGCTCGCGGTCGGCCAGCGGGCTCTTGATTCCGGGCATCAGGCGACAGGGCCGAAGGTTGATGTACTGGTCGAAGTGGCGCCGGAACTGCAGCAGGGAGCCCCATAGCGAGATGTGATCCGGCACCTTGTCCGGCCAGCCTACCGCGCCATAGAAGATGGCATCGAAGCCGGAGAGCGTCTCGAACCAGTCGTCCGGCAACATCTTGCCGTGCTCGAGATAGTAGTCGCAGCTGCCGAATTCGAAATGCTCGAACTCAAGACCGATATCGAAACGCCCGGCGGCCGCTTCCAGTGCGCGCAGTCCCTCCGGAACTACCTCGGTGCCGATGCCGTCGCCGGCGATGACGGCGATTTTGTGGGTGTTGGCTTGAGCGGGGTTGTGAGCCATGGCTGGCTTACCTCATGAAGTGGGTGAGTTGCTGGAAGACCGCATCCGGCGCTTCCTCGGGAAGATAATGGCCGCAGGGCAGGGCACTGCCTTCGACGCTGTGACTGGAAACCGCCCGCCACTCGCCGAGGGCATCGAAGCAGCGCTCGATGGTGCCGTGCTCGCCCCACCACACTGCCAGCGGAACCTGAAGATGCCGGCCGGCATCGCGGTCGGCGCGATCGTGCTCCAGATCGATGGTGCGGGAGGCCCGGTAATCCTCGCACAAGCCGTGGGCCGCGCCCGGGAGTGCCAGGCAGCGTTGATACTCGGCAATTGCGCGAGGGGCGAACGGGCCCAGCCCGGCATGGCGGCCACCCATGATCCGGGTGACATAGTCGGCGGGCGCGGCTTCGATCCAGGATTCCGGCAGAGGCCTGGGTTGAATCAGGAAGAACCAGTGCCAGTAGGCCGTGGCGAAAACGAGATCGGTGGCCTCGTACATTGCCAGTGTCGGTGCGATGTCCAGCACCATCAGCTTGCCCACTCGCTCGGGGTGATCGAGCGCCAGCCGGTGCGCGACTCGCCCGCCGCGATCGTGCCCGCAGAGGAAGAACCGCTCGAACCCCAGCGCCTGCATGGCCGCGACTTGATCCAACGCCATCCGGCGCTTGCTGTAGTTGAGGTGCCGTTCGTCTCCCTCCGGCTTGCCGGAATCACCATAGCCGCGCAGGTCGGTGGCGACCACGGTGTAGTGTTCGGCGAGCCTAGGAGCGAGAAGATGCCAGATGACATGGGTCTGCGGATGGCCGTGAAGCAGCAGCAGCGGTGGACCTTCACCCCCGATCACGCCATGAATGGCGATGTCCCGTTCTACCTCGATATCGAACTCGCGAAATCCGTCGAACATCGGTCTGGCCTCGTTCATGGGCTCGTTGGGTCGCTGGAACCAGTGTAGTCGCTGCCGGATTCGGGATAATCCGGTTAAAATCGGAACAACTATTGCGTTGAGGTGGAGAATTGGATGTCCGCGGTCGACGATCTGGCCTTCTTCCAGCGGATCGCCCAGGCAGGCAGCCTGACCGGCGCGGCCCGGGAACTGGGGCTGTCACTCTCGGCGGTCAGCAAGCGGCTGCAGCAGCTGGAGAGGCGTCTCGGCGTGTCACTGGCGGCGAGAACGACTCGCCGCTTGTCGCTGACAGCCGAGGGGGAGCGCTATCTGGCGCGCGGGGCGATGATCCTCGATGACCTGGGCGATCTGGAGAACTCGCTGCGAGACCAGGGCGCCGTGCTCTCGGGTCGGCTGAGAATCAACGCCACCTTCGGCTTTGGCCGGCGCCATGTGGCACCGCTGATCTCGCGCTTTGCCGCGTGTCATCCGCAGCTGGAGCTGCTGCTGGAGCTGACCAGCTTTCCGGTCGGCCTCGACGAGCAGGGGTTCGATATCAACATTCGCGTCGGTGAGCCGCCGGCGTCGCGCTGGATCGCCAGGCGACTGCTCGCCAATCGCCGGATACTCTGTGCCGCACCCGATTATCTGGCGAGCGCACCCAGGCTCGAGCGGCTGGAGGATCTGGCACGGCATCGCTGCCTGATCGTGCGGGAGAACGATACCGACTACTCGCTATGGCGGTTCGAGGCCACCGACGATACCCGCACCCGTCGTGCCATCCGCGTTCATGGCCGGCTGGCAAGCAACGATGCCGAGGCGATGACGCGAATGGCGCTCGATGGCCATGGCGTCTTGCTGCGCTCCTGGTGGGATGTTCACGAGCATCTGGCGAGCGGCGAGCTGGTGCCGTTGTTGCCGCAGTGGCAGGGGATCCGGGCGGACTTTCACCTGCTCTACGCCGAACGGGCAAGAGACAGTGCCCGGATTCGGCAGTTCGTCGATTTCATGACGACCGAGATGACGGGGCGGGTGCCGCCGTTGCCTTGATCGCGGGAGAATACCGCCAAGCGCTGAATGTCGGAAAGACGGATAAAGAATTTCCGGGGAGAATTTTTGACGTCGCGCCAGGGATAGCCCGAAGGGTGATCGCCGGGGATGGCAGGGCACAAAAAAATGCCCACCAGGGGATGGTGGGCAAGTAAGGGATCATTCAAGGGAACACCTACTCAGAGTCAGCCCTGCTGCATTAGTTCCAGGCGAGGACAAAAAAATCGCCACGAATTTGTAACGGTTTTTTGCTACGTCAAACCGTGACCCGGCGGTGGCTCCCGATATCTTGATCTACAAGGAGAATTTTTCCCGGACCGCTTCCCAGGCCGGCTCGCCTTCGAGCGTCGTGACATCTTTCATCATGGCTTCGACGCGGTTCGGATGGTCTTCGATCCAGGTTGTGGCGACTTCTTCCATCGGCTTCTCTGCCTGGCCGTACTGCTTGATCATCCAGCTCTGCTCCTCGGCGGAAAACGAGAACTGATCGAAGAAGGTCACGAGATTAGGGTTGGCCTTGGCGTAGTCGCTTGCCATCAGCGTGCGAACGTCGCTGGCTCCATTGCCCTCGCCGAACAGGTTCTTCGAGTCGCTGAGGTAGCGCATCGGCAGTTCGAGGTTCATCCAGTGCGGGGTCCAGCCGACCCAGACGATGGGTTCCTCGTTGGCGATATGGCTCTTGGCGGCGCTCAGCATGCCGACGGTGCTGGTGTCGACCAGCGTCCAGTCGCCAAGGCCCCAGGTATCGTCCTCGATCGCCTTGTTCAGGATTTCGCTGGCGGCGGATCCGGCACCGAACCCGTAGATCTCGCCGTTGAACTCGTCGCGATGCGAATCGAGATCGGCGAAGGAGGTGACGCCGCTGTCGTAGACATAGTCCGGCACCGCCAGCGTCATCTGCGCGCCGGTCACGTTGGTAGCCAGACGGGTGATACTGCCGTCGTCTTCCAATGGCTCCAGCATCGAGTTCTGGGCCGGCAGCCAGGCGCCCAGGAAGACGTCCACATCGCCGGTATCGAGGCCCTGATAGATCACCTGCAGGCCGATGTCCTGAGCCGTGCCCTGATACCCCAGCGGCGCCAGGAGCTGGCGGGCAATCTCGGTTTTCACAGTGATGCCGGGCCAGGCCGGGACACCGTAGGTCACGGTATCGTCAGCGGCGTGCGCAGCGCTCGCGTTGGTCAACGTCAAGCCAGCGCCCATCAACAAGCCGGTGGTCAGCGTCAGGGCGGAAATCGTTTGCGGTCGTTTCATTTGTTGTCTCCTGTCGTTCCCTAATGGGCGTGTATTCCCTGGCCAGAGTGTACCGGGGATACACGCAGAAGAGCCGCCCGGTCACGCAGTGATGACGTCGGGCGGCTCGTATCAACACCGTGCCGTTCGGTTCATCTCGACAGCACGCGCAGATGTGATTGCAACATGTCCAGGTCGAGATAGGTGCCCTGGAGATGGCGCTTGCCGGTGTTGGGGTCGAAGGCATTGCGACCGTGCAGCACGCGGCGGTTGTCGAAAGCGACCATCTGGCCGGGTTCCAGCGTCAGCTCCACGCGGCCCTCGGGGCGACGCAGGATCTGCCATAGTGCGCGATAGGCGTCGTACCAAGCCTCGATCCGGTCCGGCGGCAGGCTCAGCGTATCGCGAATCCAGTTGTTGAAGCGGATCTCGCGCGGGTTGCCGCTCTCGTCCAGGTCGAGGACCGGCTCGCGCACGGCGATATCGTGGCCGTCGTCCTGGAAGCGGAAATCGATCAGCGTCTCGGACAGTACACGGAAGGCTTCGGGGTTCTCGGCACGCAGCGTCTCGGCGGCGGCGAAGCCGTCGGCGAAGCTGGATTCGCCGCCCTCGGCGTCGTTTTCCAGGCAGTAGAGCAGCTGGATATCCGGCGGTTGGCGCCAGTTGGGCAGGTCGGTGTGCAGTTCGAGACCGATCGCCGTATAGGCGGCGTTGTTCGGATTGGGGACCGAGCGCACGTCGAACCGGGCGCCGAAGTTGGTCGAACGCATCGGGCCAATGCTCTCGGCGATGCGCGACACTTCCTCCAGCTCGCACGGCCCCTGATCGAGTATGACCAGGCCATCACGCAGCAGGGCGGTGGCCCAGCGGCTGCGACCGTCGCTGCCATCGATGAAGTCGGCATGGCTGACGTGGCTCGGCGTAAAGTGTGTCGGCCACGGCGTCGGTGTCGGCAGCAGCGTGGCGAGTTCCTGTCCGGGGCAGCGCTGATAGAGCCAGCCGGCATCGAATCGCGACACGTGTCCATCCCGCCAGGTCAGCGTCAGTGCACTGGCGTCGAACTCGAACGATGCCAGCGCGTCACCGCCGTCGAGGCGCTCCCACAGGGGATCGTCGAGCAGCTTGTAGAGGCGCTCCCGGGTCAGCGGATGGCGGCACTGGTCGCAGGCGCAGTGATCGCGGAGCCACATCAACGGGAATTGGCCGGCGCGGCCGTCGGACCAGTTCAGCGTCAGGCGGCGCGCCTGTTGCGTCACGCTCTCTAGCGTGGCGGCCGGCGCACCACTGCCCTGGCGATAGCGGCGCAGTTCGGCCATATCGATGGGCGTCTGGCCCTGACGAGCAGTCAGAGCGTCGTTGAAGGCGCCTCCGGATGACAAAAGAGCGGATGACAAAGGGCACTTCCTCGATGGCTGACAGCGCCATCTTCGTTAACGATGTGTGTCATTGAGTGCCCCTAGAATGCGGATTGCTTCGGACCATGACAAACGATTAATCTGGCCGCTAAGGCCAAGCTTGGCTAATGGCCGGCTTTGTCTATTAGCCTAACGGCTGACTCCCGGTATTTCAGCCACACCCTTCCAGCAAGTTCCTTTCAGGAAACGAGATGTCCGAACTTCCCCCGGTACTGTGGCTGCAGGCGTTCGAGGCGGCAGCGCGAACACTGAGCTTCACCGAGGCGGGTCGGGAGCTCGGCGTCACTCAGTCGGCGATTAGCCAACGTATCCGACTGCTCGAGGATCGAGTCGGGCAGTCGTTGTTCGTGCGCTATCCACGTAGCCTGGCGCTGACTCCGGCCGGGCAGGCGTGGTTGCCCAGCGTGCAGGGCGCGTTCACCCGCCTTGCCGAGGGCACCTCGGAAGTCTTCGGCCCCAGCCCCGGTGCGCCGGTCACTCTACGAGCCACGCCGGCCATGCAGCAGACCTGGTTGGCGCCGAGATTGATCCATTTCCAGCGGATGCATCCCGAGATCACCCTGCGCCTGGTCAGCGCGATCTGGGCAGACGATTTCGGCGCCGAAGGGGCGGATCTGGAAATTCGCTACGGCCATGGCGACTGGAACGACGTGATGGCGGAGTGTCTGGGGGAAGAGCGGCTGTTGCCGGTCTGCTCGACCGCGCTGGCGGCGGCACTCGACACGCCCGAGGATCTCGCCGGCAAGACGTTGCTGCACGCGGCGGGATTCGCTGCCGGCTGGCCGCGCTGGCTGGTGGAAGCGGGGTTCGCTGGTCTGGAACACCGTTGCCAGGCAATGATCTGCGACACCCACGTGACCACGCTGGCGCTGGCTTCCTACGGCGGTGGCATCGCGCTGTCGCATCGCCGTCTGCTCGAGGCCAGCCGCGATCTGGTGGCACCGTTCGATCTCGATATGCCGACCGACGAAGCCTTCTGGCTGGTCCGTCCCAGCCGTCGGCAGTTGCGTCCGTCGGCGGCGGCGCTGTGGGAGTGGCTCTCCCAGACCAGCGAATCGCCGCCGTGAATCCGCGCCCGGAATCGCGGCGGGCGCTACACTATGTTGACGTAGCAGATTCTCACCGGAGATGGACCATGCGAACGCTCATCACGCCCGCCAGGCGCCGCACCACGTTGACCGCGACCTGTCTCACGCTAATCCTGGCTGGCACGACGCTGGTCAGCGCTCCCGCCGTCGCCGATGGCGTTTCCGTCGTCGATCCCCAGACCGGCCACCGCGTCAGGCTGCCGGATAATGACCGTGACGGACGCGCCGACTACGTGCCCAAGCGCCTGGACGTCCACGTCAGTCCCGGGCTGACCTATCCGCGGGAAACGCGAGAACAACGGCCCAGCGGTGGTGGATCGATCTGCCACGGCAACGATGGCGGCTCGACCGTCTCCACGGCGCGGCGGAGCTGCAACCCCAGCGCTCCCGCCGGCGATGGCGGCGCCTGGGAAGCGCCCGATACGTCCACGAGCTCGCCGTCGACACCGACCCGCCCGAGCACGTCTTCGTCCACCCGGCTCAACTGAGCGAACCGCTTTACCCGCGTTTGAAATACTCGCCAACGACGTCGACGACGCGGTCGATATCGCCCATCGAGACATCGCGGTGGGTGACGAAGCGCGGTGCGTAGAGTGCGCCGACCAGGATATCGCGCGCTTTCAGCCAGGCGTGCAGATCGGCCGGATCGAGTGCCGGGCGGGTGAATTCGACGAATACCATGTTGGTGGCCTGTGCCGTCACCGTGATGCCGTCGATCTCCGCCAGGCCCGCCGCCAGACGCTCGGCCTTGGCATGGTCTTCCACCAGCGGCGTGAGCTGATGCTCCAGCGCGTATTCGCACGCCGCCGCCAGCATGCCGACCTGGCGCATGCCGCCGCCGACCACCTTGCGCCAGCGCCGCGCCGTCTCGATGAAATCGGCAGCCCCGACCAGCACCGATCCCGCCGGCGCCCCCAACCCTTTCGAGCAGCAGATCGAGATCGTATCGAAGGGTGTGCACAGCGCTTTCAGGCTGGCACCGGTCGCCGCCGCCGCATTGCCGATTCGCGCCCCGTCCAGATGCGTCGCCAGGCCGAAGCGACGTGCCAGAGTGGTGGCCGCTTCGACATAACCGGCGTCCAGGACCTGGCCGTGGAAGGTGTTCTCCAGCGTCAGCAGGCGCGTACGCGCGAAGTGCGGATCGATCGGTTTGACGGCGGCCTCGATCTTCTTCAGCGGCAAGGTACCGTCGGCCTCGTTCTCGATCGGCTGCGGCTGGATGCCGCCCAGCACCGCCGCGCCACCGCCCTCCATGCGATAGGTGTGCGCCTGCTGGCCGACGATGTACTCGTCGCCGCGCTGGCAGTGGCTCAACAGCGCCACCAGGTTGCTCTGGGTGCCGGAGGGGAAGAACAGTGCCGCCGCCTTGCCGGTACGCTCG
Source organism: Salinicola corii (assembly GCF_008298015.1). Taxonomy (GTDB): domain Bacteria; phylum Pseudomonadota; class Gammaproteobacteria; order Pseudomonadales; family Halomonadaceae; genus Salinicola; species Salinicola corii. Next base: position 268,296 of record NZ_VTPX01000002.1, read on the forward strand.
GCGATATAGGCTTCCAGGTGCGCCACGCTCGGGTCGTCGCCCCACACGTCGTCACCGAGCGGGGCGTCGAACATTACCTGGCGCATCGCCTCGCTGGGGCGGGTGACGGTGTCGCTGCGGAGATCGATCATGGTGATAGCCTTGTGAGAGTTATATGGTAGGCGTCGATTTATGCTTCGATGACTAGCCCCTAGTATCCATCATTTACGGACTCTGTTTTCCAACTCGTCCAGCCACCGCTGGATATGCCCTGCGACTTCCTTCGGCGCTTCCAGCGGCAACAAGTGGCCGATACCTGCCAGTTCCTGTATTTCCGGGGTCGGTAGAAAGGGCACGAGCCGGTCGGCGAGAACGGCTGGAGGATCCACTCGATCGCACTCACCGGTCAACAGCAGCGTCGGCACATTGATGCATTGTGTCGTCTCGCTGATGTCTTCGAGCATGGCGGCGGCAGGCCAGGCGGCCTTGGCAGCCGGATCGCCGGCCAAACTGTCGGCAATGGCGCGTTCGCGCATCATCCCGGCGAGCGGCGTCTCCGTGAGCACATTATCGAGTGTCTCTTCGACACTCGCGCGGCTGTCATAGGCCGATTGCATGGCAAGACGCTGAGGCTCCGGAACATCCATTGGCAGGGCGGGGGACGATGCCACCAGCACCAGTTTCTTCAGCCAGGCCGGCCGCTGGCCCGCGAGATACTGGGCAATCTTGCCACCCATGGAATGACCGACCAGTACGACATCGCGGAGCTGATACGCGTCAATCATCCCGCTAACCGACTCGGCCAGGTCCGCAATCCGATACCCGTGCCGCGAAGGGCTGGACTGCCCCCAACCCGGCAGATCCGGCATCAGGCAACGACCCTGCCCGCCAAGTGCCGTGGCCACATCGGTCCAAGTGCGACCAGAACCGCCCCAGTAGTGCAGAAACACGAGCGTGCGATGCGCAGCGCCATGCTCCGAGACATGAAGAGTGGCACCATCCGTTTCGATCATCATCTCTTTCTACTCCCAACACGTACGAGGAGTCGCTATCCTGAATAAGATCGCCAAGCGATGGAATGTGGCAAAAATGAAATGCCATCGATCATGCAATGAGGGAATCGGGTTCATGGATCGTTTCCGACAAATCGAAGTCTTCATCGCAGCGGTCGAACACGGCAGCATCGCCGCTGCCGGAAGAGCGTTGGATCTTTCGCCTGCCATGGCTGGCAAATATCTGAGTGCGCTCGAATCGACGCTGGGAACGCGACTCATGCATCGCAGCACCCGCGCGTTGTCGCTAACCGAGGCCGGCCAGCAATACCTGGTGGCGTCAGAGCGCATTATCGATGCTCTGTTGGAGGCGGACGCCGAGGCACGCGAGGGCCGCAGTCAGCTTGCCGGGGAGATTCGTCTCGGCGTGCCGCGCGCCTTCGGTACGTTGACGCTGGCGCCGATGCTGGCTGCGTTCTGCAGCGCTCACCCAAGGATCACGCTGAACCTGCACACGGATGAGCGCTACGTGGATCTGGTCGATGGCCGGCTGGACCTTGCCGTGCGCATCGGGCAACTCCCCGATTCGGCTTTGCATACCCGCCCGCTCGGGAGTATCCGTATGGGCCTCTGCTGTGCGCCCGGCTTGCTAGCCCCTGGCGCGAGGCGAGATGTTTCGCACATTTGCCAGTTACCACGACTGGTGTTCACGGAGGCCCGCTCGCCCGGCGACTGGATGGTAAGTGATGGTAAAAATGGTGCGCACGTGATCGACGGCCCTGCCGTCATGCGCTCGGATGACATCATCCTGCTGGTTCGTGCGGCGATCGAAGGCCTCGGTATCGTGTACGCGCCCATGTTCGTGCTCGACGAGCCGCTGAAAGACGGCCGCCTGGTACGGCTCCTGGCCGATCACCAAGCGACACGACTCGACCTGCAGATCGTTTATACCGATCGCCACCATCAGCCCGCACGAGTCCGCGCCCTGATCGACTATCTGGCCGCCTGCTTTCAAGAGGCATGGACTTGATGCAGCAATACGCCTGGTTTATCTCTGTAAAGAGCGAGAGCGGGCACTCAAGTCTGTCGATTTATATATGTACAAGAACTTTCCCTATGACTTTATGACGCTCCAGTGTCTCGTGAGCATGGATGATGCTTTCTAGAGGTAAGTTCAACCCGATTTTGGGAAAATACCTCCCCGCCAATAGACAAGAGGTGATGTCCTTTATGGCTTTCTGCTTTGCCTCGTCAGGCACGTTGTAGATATAGACGAAGCGGAAGACGCATCCATGGATCATGGACTGCAGTAACGGAATGGATAATTCGTCCATCGCGCTATCGGTTGCATAGGCGCCAATAACTCCGCCTTGAGACAAGCAGGCCAGGTTGATGGCAAGATTGGACTTCAAAGCGACATCGACAATGTGATCGACGCCGAGTCCATTGGTTGCTTGTAGAACGAGATTCGCAACATCTCCTGATGCTCGGTCGAGCACCAGGTCCGCACCATTTGCCTTTGCTACAGTGGCCTGATCAGCATTCGTCACCGTTGTCGAAACCCACGCGCCAGCCCATTTTGCCAACAGAGTTGCTGCTGTTCCGACCACTCCGGCACCGCCATGTATCAATACCCGCCGACCTTCGAGATTGCCATCGGAAAACAGGCAGCGGTGAGCGGTTAACGCCGGAATGCCAAGCGAAGCACCCACTTCGAACGATACCGCGTCAGGCAAATGAACGGCTTGGCTCGATGGTAATACAACGTATTCTGCTGCCGTTCCCATTGCTCGACCAAACTGCGCTTCATAAACCCAAACCCGCTCACCACGTCTTTCGGGTGATACATTGGCGCCGACAGCATCAATAACGCCTGCGCCATCCTGGTGAGGAATGATTCGCGGGTAGGGCATTTCCGCTGAGAAGCCGGTTCTCGCCTTGATATCAGTCGGATTCAATCCGGAAACATGAATGCGCACCCGGACCTCATCCGGCCCGGGCTCTGGAGTCGGAAACTCGTCGACAACCAATACCTCCCGGGCACTGCCCTGGGCCTCATAGTAGGCTGCTTTCATCAGTATTCTCTCCACGCCCTGTATCAGAAATGTACGCGACAAGGCTGTTAGTCGCCGCGGAGATGGATTCTGGAGTCTTTCATGCGCGCTGAAAAGTAGGTACATTGTTTATACATAGGTATAAAATTTATACTAATGGGCGCTTTTCGAACGATGAAAAATCAAGAAATGCACGAATACCGATGCACTGTGGAAGCAACCGTTGCGGTCGCCGGCGGTAAATGGAAGCCGCTTGTTATTTACTATTTATTGAGTGGGACGAAACGGTTCGGGGAGCTTCGCAAGCTTATCGGTGGTGTCACTCAACGGTCTTTGACGTTGCAACTTCGAGAGCTTGAAGCACATGGCATCATCTCCCGCGAAGTGTTTGCGGAAGTTCCTCCTCGCGTAGAGTACTCACTCACGGAGCTTGGGTTGACTCTTTCCCCTGTACTTGACGCCATGAAAGCGTGGGGAGACAACTACTTATCGTGGCAACAGACCGACGAATAACAGGTGCGCAGATTGATGTCTCGGGTGTAAGACACCTTCGGAAAATATAAAGCCAAGGTTGACCATCGAGGCCAATTTGCTTGGTCAAGAAAGCTGACGCATGATGCCAATTCTCTCCAATGATCAACGAACGGCAGGAGCACCGCATGAAGCAGTATGCCGTGGTGGCTTACGACTACACCGACGACGACGCGCTCGAGCGCCGGCTGGCCAATCGGGATGCGCATCTGGCAGGCGTACGGGAGCTAACCAAACAGGGGAAGTTCCTCAGCGGCGGCGCGATCCTGGATGATGACGGCAAGATGGTCGGCTCCAACGCGCACTTTCGCTTCGACGACCGCGCCGATCTCGAAGCGTGGCTCGAGACCGAGCCCTATATGACCGGGCGGGTATGGGAGCGAATCGACATTCGCGAAGTGAAGCTCTTCGATCCGAACGCCTGAGAATCATGACCGACGCTCAATCCCTCCCCGCGCAGGTTCGCCAGCTGCTAGAGACGGCGCCTCGCGAGACTCTGCCGCTGACCTACCAGCAACTCGCCGAGGCGTTGGGATTGCGACCGCCGCGCACCATCCAGCGCGTCGCCCAGGCACTGGAGAGCACGATGCGCGAGGATGCCCAGCAAGACCGGCCCTTTATCGCCGCGCTGGTCGTCAGCCGCCGTGGTGAAGGGCTGCCGGCGCAGGGTTTCTTCGATCTCGCGGTGGAGCTGGGGCGATTTCCCGCCGGCCCGGCGCAATATGCCAAGGCCTGGCGGCAGGAGTTCGAGCGTGTGCTGGCGGCGAAGGCATAAGCGCACGCTGCCAACTGCCGATTCAAGCTGAGGCGTGGATCATGTGTCCTTGGTGCCAGTCGCCGGTAGTTCCATCAATAGTGGCCCACCGGCCAGCGCCTGCTGCAGGCGAGTGGCGAGGAGTTCCAGGATGGCGTCGTTCTCACCCACCAGCCGGGTCGTCACGACATTCAGGCTGGGGGCACGTGACATCGCCTGCGCGCAGATCTCCGCAATATCGCCGCCTTCGCCAGCGTGACGGCCCGGGGAAAGAAACAGCAAGGACAAAATCACGTCACCTTCGGCCAGCACGGGTGAGGCCAGCAACGTCTCCAGCAGTGGCTCGTTGAAGCGGTAGGCATCGCCCTCGCGGCGCTCCATGGAGGCAAAGGTCACACACTCGGCCTCATCGGCCAGCAGCGTACTCAGTTGCCCGGCGAGATAGTTGCGCACCGCCGTGACCTCCGGGATCGGGCTGCCGTGGTCGACCAGCACGACCTTTGGCCGCGACAGGTTGGCCATGCGCTCGCGGATGTTGTCCGCCAGCAGCCGGGCCAGACACAGATCCGGCGCCAGCAGCGTATCGACCAGCGGCGGGGCGACCCTCACCGACAGCTGCGGGTAGCTGGCCTGCACCTCGGCCAGACGCTCCGGCAGGTAGCGGGTCAGCGCCTGGCTGGGCCCGAAGAAGAAGGGCAGGATCAGCAGCTCGGTCACGCCCTCGGCCGCATATCGTTCGGCCAGCGGCCCCAGGGAATCCGCCTTGCGACCACCGAGCTGCTCGGGCGAAATCTTGAAGGAGTGGAGTAGCGATGCAGCCTTTACCGCCTCTCCCGTGGCCTGGCTCAAGGCATCGGCAAGACGACGCAGGTTGAGCGTCGCGGCAGGACGCAGGGAACCGTTGTCGACGAGCAGAATCTTTCGCATGGGGCCTCAAAGCTGGCGCAGATGGGTGTCAAATCAAGCCTTTCGCGGTAAGACGCGTCGCTATGAAGCCAGCATAATCGACCGCCTTCGATAGGGGAAAACAGCCAAGACGTGCGCTGATAGCGCTCTATTTTCCGCTATCGGAAAAGGGGCAGCTCGCCTCCCAGGCATGGCCTATTTGTTTTCAATACATCCTTTGAGACGCATAACATCGCCCTCATCTGGCGTTACGACTGTGTGGGCTTCTCCAGAATGAAAATCGAGAACATGGACGATCGTGCTTCCAATATGCTCCTGCCAAGAGAGCAGTACTAGATTATCGCGGATCGCGACTGCCTCGTATTCGACTCTATCAGAGAAGCCGACATTGTCGCCTGAAACGATTTCTACCGTCAGCTCCCACTCCGAATGGATAGTCATCCGTGGTGTGAACGGCTGAAAGCTGATCTCAAGCACTTGGCCAACATCAAGTGGTGATGTAGCTTGCGCTACCATTTCTATCCCCCGGCTTCTGAAAATAACGGTGTGTAAAATGGCCTGCAGAGGCATGTTGCATAGTTGTGTTTAGGCTAATAAGAGTATGTTTCTAATCAGTTTTAGTGATATTGATGTATGGTGTCAATCATTGTGCCGACTGCATGCCCAATCGAACGGAACTATCCTCGTATCACCGTAAAACAATGTTCATCATGAGTAACGCCCATTGAGACCAATTCTCTAGTCAGGATCGGCTTGGTCGCGATAGTCAGTAAGGCGAGGGGATGACTGTTGCGCGGAGGGGATTGTCGGGAGGCGAGCAGGATCAATCCCACGACTGATCGACCCCAGCCGTCTGCCTCCGCTCAAACCGCGCCAGCGTTTCCTGTCGGAAGTAGCGCTTCAGCAGGTCATAAAGCTCGAGGTAGACATCGACCAGCTGATCCGGGGCGGTGAAGAAGAGTTCGCAGCACACCGCGAAGCATTCGCCGGGGTGGGTGGCGGCGTAGTCGTCGATGGGGGTGGGTTCGTCGCGGGCGATGTGGGCTTGCAGGTCGTCCCACACGGCGGTGAAGACGCGGTGCCACTCTTGTGAGGTGACGTCGCTCGCGGCGGCAAGTGGCGGGAAGCCGTCGACATCCTGCGAGTTGCCCAGATCGAGCTTGTGCGCGAATTCGTGAATGATGACGTTATAGCCGGTGTAGTCACCGCTGTCGGCGACATCGGGAATCGCCAGCACCACGGGGCCGCGCCAGGAGGTTTCCCCGGCGCGTTCATCCATGTATTCGTGCATCACACCAAAGTCGTCCATCTCCTCGACGTGGCGATGGAAGGCGTCCGGCAGCAGGACGATCTCGGTGACGTTGTCGAAGGCGGCGCTGGCGTCGCGGTCCGACCAGCCCAGGGTGAGCAGGCTGGCCTGCGCGGCGATGGCGAGCAGGGCGGCATCGTCGACTTCGACCCCGTCACCCGCCACCCAGCGCTTGTCCTGCAGCAGTTGCCAGGCGCGCGGACCGAGACGCTCGGCATCCAAGTCGTCGAGGTCGGCCAGCAGCGGCAGGCCGTGGCGAATCGGCCGCCATGCCTCCGGGTCGAACGGCTGGCGCGAGCGTTGTCGGGCGTCGTGTCGACGGCCCCACCAGGCTTTCCACGAACCGCTCCGCAAGCCCATGGATCAGGTCTCTTCCTGGCGCGCCCCGGATTTCCACGACCAGTCGCGCAGGCGCAGATCGAACAGGTCGAGACGGCGATCCTTGAGGTTGGTCACCGCGCCTTCGGAGCGCACCAGCTTGAGCTTGGTCAGGTCGAGATCGGAGAACATCACCATTTCGGTGTTGGGCGTGGTTTCCGACAGTACCGCATCGTGGGGGAAGGCGAAGTCCGACGGCGAGAACACCGAGGACTGGGCGTACTGGATGTCCAGATTCTCGATCGAGGGCACGTTGCCCACGCTGCCGCAGACCACCACGTAGCACTCGTTCTCGATGGCGCGGGCCTGGGCGCAGTGGCGCACGCGCAGGTAGCTGTTCTTGGTGTCGGTCCAGAACGGCACGATCAGGATGTCCATGTCCTGCTCGGCCAGCAGCCGCGGCAGTTCGGGGAACTCGACGTCGTAGCAGATCAGCATGCCGACGCGGCCGGCATCGGTCTCGAACACCTGCAGCTCGTCGCCGCCCTCGACCACCCAGTCGCGCCGCTCCTGCGGAGTGATGTGCAGCTTGGCCTGACGGTCGATTTCGCCATCGCGGTGGCACAAGTAGGCAACATTGTAGAGCTTGCCGTCCTCACCCAGCTCGACCATCGAACCGGCCACGATGTTGATGTTGTAGGAGATCGCCATACGCGAGATCTCGGTCTTGAAGCGCTCGGTGAAGCCGGCCAGGAAGTGAATGGCGGCGACCTGGTCGGTCTGGTCGGTCAACCCCATCAGCGGGGTGTTGAACAGCTCCGGGAAGACCGCGAAATCGCTCTGGTAGTCGGAGATTGCGTCGACGTAGAACTCCACCTGCTGGAGCACCGCCTCCACCGAGTCGAATTCGCGCATCTGCCACTGCACCGCGCCGACGCGAACCTGGGTGCGGCGGGTCTCGATGATCCGGCTGGCCGGTTCGTAGAGGATGTTGTTCCACTCGAGCAGAGTGGCATAGCCCATCGACTTCTCGTCTTCGGGCAGATACTTGGTCAGCAGGCGCTTGACCAGGAAATCATTGGCCAGTTGGAACGACAGGATCGGGTCGTAGAACTCCTTGCGCGCCACCCGATCGATGTACTCGGCGGGGGGCATCTCGTCGGCGTGCTGGTGGTAGTTCGGGATCCGGCCGCCAGCGAGAATCGCGCGCAGGTTCATCGATCGGCACAGGTCCTTGCGCGCTTCGTAGAGACGCCGGCCGAGGCGGTAGCCGCGATAGGCCGGATCGATCAGCACATCGAGCCCGTAGAGCGCATCGCCGTTGGCATCATTGAGGATGATCTCGCGATGCCCGATCAGCTCGTCGTACTTGTGCGGGTTGGAGAAGCGGTCGTAGTCGACCAGCACCGTCAGCGCGACACCGACGATCTTGCCGTCGTCCTCGATGATGATCTGGCCGTCGGCGAACTCGCCGATCAGCTTGTCGATCGTGAGCTTCGACCAGGCGCCGCCGATGTCGTTGTAGACGGCATCCATCAGCCGCTTGAGCTGCGGATAGTCCTCGGGCGTGAGGTTGCGCAGATTGAGGTGCAGTTCTTCCAAAGACATTGAGCGCCTGACTCCATCCGAGAAAAGAAATAGGGCGTCGCCAACGAGGCTCTGACCACCGAGCGTTTAATGACAAAGTCTAACACGCCGAGTTCCCCGCGCCCCTGCGGTTATCGGGACTTGAATCGCCAAACCCACGCTAGTCGACCCTTCAGGAAGATGCCGATATGGCGACAATGTCTCCCGCGAACTTAATTTTTCTTTGCGGCGGAGACAGGTCGAGCGCGCCACCGGAGATGCTGCATGAGACGGTCTGTCTGGGGCTGATCCTGTCGGTGACGAACCTCGAAGCGGTGCCGTGGACTCAGGATTCGCGGCGGGCTATCGCATCGAGCGCGTCACGCCCTGGAGCGCTTCCTCGACCGCCTGCGAATGCCGCTTGAGGTGCAGGGCGATTCGAGATCGTGATCGGGGGCAGTATCGATATCGCCATGTTGGGGCAGGCTACCGCTGATGCTGGGCAGGCGATCCAGTTTTCCGGTATTGCGATGTATGCCGCCAAGCGTGCCGGACGCAATAGCTGGCGGTTCTACGAGGCCGCAAGTCTGGCCTGAAAGTCGCTTTCAGCCGGGCCGAGACATCTGAAAATTCTGCTCCGAGCCGATCTCGAAGTAGTCGGCCCGTCCTCCACCACGCAGGATCGGCCGCGCTGCGGCGGTCTGGTAGATGCCATCTTTCAACAGCGTCGGGTCGATATGTACGCCGACCACTTCACCGAGTACCAGCCAGTTGTCGATCTTGTCACCGGCAGCGGACTGCAACTGGATGACCTGGGTCAGCCGGCACTCGAACACCACCTGGGCTTCCTTTACATGGGGAACGCCGACCACCCGGGACTCGCCCGGCGTCAGGCCCGCCAGTTCGAATTCGTCGATCTCGGGGGCTACCGATGCCGAGCTCCGGTTCATTGCTTCGGCCAGCGGCCGGGTCGAGAGCTGCCAGCAGAATTCACCCGTCGATTCGATATTGCGCACGCTGTCCTTGTAGCCAGCGCTCGAGAAGCCGATGACGGGTGGTGTGTCGGCGAGAGCATTGAAAAAGCTGTAGGGCGCCAGATTCAACTGGCCGTCGAGGTTTCGGGAAGAGATCCAACCGATCGGTCGCGGCCCGACGATCGCCTTGAATGGGTTGTGCGGCAGATCGTGTCCACGGCTGGGTTCGTAGAAATGCGCGTTGCTCGGCATACCGGAAAATCCTGAGAGGAGGTCGTGTCGATTGAGGGGAGTGGCGGAAACTGGATCGGGGGCGATGGAAAGCAACGGCCCGGTAGACGGTGCAACCGGGCCGGAAGTCCGCCGGACGTTACTTGCGCACGATGCGATAGATACCGAGCAGCACGATCGCGCCGATCACGGCGATCACGAAACTGCCGAAGTTGAAACCGGAAACGTCACCGAAGCCGAGTGCGGTGCCGATCCAGCCGCCGACGACTGCCCCGAGAATACCGAGGATGATGGTGACGATGAAGCCACCCGGATCCTTGCCCGGCATGATCAGTTTGGCAATGGCACCGGCGATCAGGCCGAAGATGATCCACGCAATAATTCCCATGGCGTCTGTCCCTGTTGATTCATGGTAAGTCTTTCATGCCAGCGGCATGCGTCCTGACATGCCTTCTCGGAAACTAGTCGTAGATGGTGAAAACGACAAGCGCGGATCGGCGCTATCATCATGTCCTGCGCTTTGTTTCCGGGCATCATGGTGCAGAGATCGCGCCCGGGAGACGCACCTCGAGGAGTCAATCGAATGGGGAAGGAGGGAGTCATGTCTGCAGGTGGAGCCGGACAGGCGATCGCTCGGCGTGTGTTGACGCCGGATCGGTTGTCGATCGGATTGACGTTGCCGCTGATGCCGAGTGGTCAGGCGATGGTCGACGCCATCGAACAGCGGCGTCTGGCCAGACTTGCCGACGACGCCGGATTTCGCGCGTTGTGGATTCGAGACGTGCCGCTCAACAGCCGCGACTATCCCGATCCGATTGGCCATCTGGATCCGTGGAGCTGGCTGGGTGCGCTGGCGGTGGAAACGAGCCGGACCGCGCTGATCAGTGGCGCCATCGTGCTCACGCTGCGACATCCCCTGCATATCGCCAAGGCGGCAGCATCGGTTTCCACGCTCTCGGAAGGTCGCTTCATCCTGGGGTTGGGGTCCGGCGACCGGCCGCCCGAGTTTGCCGCTTTCGGCGAGAACGTCGCCGAGCGGCGGCGCCTGTTTGCGGATCACTGGCAGGTGGTGGCGAAGGCACTGGGTTCGCCGCAGCGAGTCGTCCCCGACCGCCGCGAGGCGGATTCTCCGGAATTCCAGCTGCGGCCGCAGCCACCGGAGCCCGTGCCGCTACTGGCAGTCGGCTCGGGCGGCCAGAGCGTCAACTGGATCGCCCGCAATGCCATTGGCTGGATGACCTATCATCGCGAGCCGGCCCAGCAGCTCGATCGTTACCGGATGTGGCGAACCGCCGTGGAGCAGAGCGTACCCGGTAAATTCCGCGGGTTCGGCGAGGCGATGCGTCTCGATCTTGACGCCGACCCGGGTGCTCCGGCGACGCCGATCGATCTGGGCTATCGTGCCGGCCGTGATGCCCTTGTCGAGGTGCTCGACGCGCTCAGAGGGATGGGCGTTCACCACGTGTCCCTGAATCTACGTCTCGAGGAACGGCCAGCCGATGCCATCATCGAGGAACTGGCCACCCACGTCCTGCCGCATTTTCATCAGTCCTGACCGTTCAAGACTCGCGCTGAAACGATCCTATCCGCTCCGACACGAGCTCGACTCGCTTCTCAATCGGAGCGACTTGCCAGGAAAGTCAGCGTGCGGCCATGGGCCAGCGCGGAAGCATGCTGGTTGTAGCTCGCCCGCGCCCAGCAGTTGAAGCCGTGCTCGGCGCCACCGTACAGATGCACTTCGACATCCGTGTTGCCGGCAAACGCCTGGCGGGTCTGTTCGACGTGCTCGAGCGGGATGTGATCATCCTCGGCGCCGAAGTGGAACTGGGCCGGGACCTTGAGCTCGTCGGCACGCGGCAGGTATTCGGTCACCCCGCCGGCGTAGTAGCAGACCGACGCATCGACGCCGGCATCCAGGCCGCAGAGGTAGGAGAGCACGCCGCCCATGCAGTAGCCGATCGAAGCGACCGGGCCGTCGCAGACGGGGCTTGCACGTAGCGCCTTGACCGCGGCACGGAGATCGCTGATCGCGGTGGGATAATCCAGCGCCTGCTTGTGAGCTACCGCCGCTTTCCAGTCGTCGCCGTCGTAGCCGAGTTCCACGCCCGGCTCGTCGCGCCAGAACACGTCCGGTGCGATCACGCTATAGCCATCCATGGCGTACTGCTCGGCGACGCCGCGAATGTGGCCGTTGACGCCGAAGATCTCCTGGATCAACAGGATGCCGGGGCCTTTGCCCTTGTGCGGGAGGGCCTGGTATGCCTTGAAGGTCTTGCCGTCTTCGGCGGTGATCTCGATCCACTCGGTCTTGATGTTCGTTTGGGAGTCGCTCTGAGACATGGGGTTCTCCTTGTGGGCGGTTGGCTTAACTTTGAGATGAACGCTTTCGATAAACGGTGAAGCCCGAGCCAGGAAGTTTAGCAGGCAATGGAAAAGACGAGCGCATGACGATCGTCGATCCACTAGGTGGCAGACAGATCAAACGGAGGATAGTGGTTGGCCTGGCACCGCAGCGTCACTTATCGTTGCGTCTCACCCAGAATTCTCGCGGTATCCCGAGCGGGCGGGAGCCCGAATATCCGAGAGTAGTCACGGCTGAACTGGGTGGCGCTTTCATAGCCGACCTCGAAGGCCGCGTTGGTAACGCTTTTGGCACTGGCCACCATGAGCATTCTTGCCTGGAGCAATCGAACCCGCTTTTGATACTGCAACGGGCTCAGCGTGGTGACCGCTTTGAAATGGCGATGGAAAGCCGACACGCTCATCGACGCTTTCTCGGCCAGTGTCTCCACTCGGATCGGCTCGGCGAAGTTCCGCCGAATCCACTGGATGGCCTGGCTGATGCGTGCCATGGCGGCATTCGGCGCCGCGATTTCGCGAAGCATCCAGCCGTGGGGTCCCTGCAGAACCCGATAGAGAATCTCCCGCTCATATACCGGCGCGAGGGCCGCGATTTCGTCGGGTTTGCCCATCAATCGCAGCATGCGTAGCCACGCGTCCACCAATCCCGGCGTGACCGCAGCCACCGAAAATCCTGCATTGTTGTCGCTCTCGTTCTCGCTATGCCAGGCAGGAGTGGGCAGGTCGGTCAGCAGCGTCGAGAGTACCGTGGGATCGAGCGTCAGACTCAACGCGAGGTAGGGTTCCCCCGAAGCCGCCGGATGAACCTTGCCCACCGCCGGCAATTCGATCGACATGACGAAATACGTGGCTGGGTCGTAGCGCAGCGTGCGGTTGCCGACGGTCATCGTCTTGCTGCCCTGCAGGATCAGGTTGATCATCGGATCGTAGACCGCGGCCAGCATATGTTCCGGGATCTCGCCCTGAATCATGGCCACGCGCGGGATGCCCGTTTCGGTACGGTGGTTCTCAGCCTTGGCAGCCAAAGAGCGAAGCTCGAGCAGTTGATCGTTCATGAGATCTTCCATGTAAGGCGGGACGAGTCCGCGCAAGTACAAAGCAGAAACAGGCAGGTTTCGAGCAGGAACGGCTGGGTCCCCGATAGGCGGAAGATCTATGGTAGTGGCTGGCGACATCGTCTGCACAGTGAGGCTACTACATGCTTGATCATCTCTTTCTTTCCGTCAGCGACATCGAACGCTCGATTCGCTTCTACGAGGCCGTGCTCGCCCCTCTGGGGATCACGGCGCGGCTCGATTATGACGGCAAAGATGGCCCGCCAGGCCACCCGGATCTCAAGGGATTCGGCGCCAATGGCCGGATGTTCTTCTGGCTGCGTGAGGGTGTGGTGGAAGGCAAAGCCGTTCACGTCGGTTTCGTGGCGAACAGCAAGGCAGAGGTCGAGGCGGCCTATGCCACGGCCATCAAAAACGGTGCGACCGACAATGGTTCCATCGACAACGGCGCGCCTGGGGCCCGGCTGCATTACGACCCCGACTACTACGCCGCCAACGTTCTGGATCCCGATGGCTACAGTCTCGAATTCGTCTACAAGAATTGGCAGCACACCCAATGAAAAAACTTCTGACCTACGGCGCGACCGGCTATACCGGCCGCATGGCGGCAGACCGTGCCAAGGCGTTGGGGCTCGATTTCGAGATTGCCGGGCGCAACCAGCCAAGGCTGGCATCCCTCGCTGAACAGCTGGGGGTTTCGTTGCGGGTATTTGAGGCCGATGCCGGGGCAGCGCAGGCACTGGCCGGTATCGATGTGCTGCTGAACTTCGCAGGCCCTTTCGCGAAAACCGCGGAGCCGTTGATGCGGGCGTGCCTCGAAGCCGGTGTCGATTACCTGGATATCGCCGCCGAGATTAACGTCTACCGGCTGGCGGAACGGCTGGGCGCCGAAGCGGCCGAGGCCGGCGTCATGCTGCTGCCCGGCGTTGGCTGGGACGTGGTGCCGACCGATTGCCTGGCGGTGCACGTTGCGCAGCGCGTGCAAGAGCCGCAGTCGCTTAAAGTGGCGCTTCAGGTTCCCGGTTCCATGTCGCGAGGCTCTGCCATGAGCGTCAGCGAGATCATCGGCGCGGGTCTGATGACGAGAATCGACGGCCATCTGGTTTCGGCCCCCGATGCGAAGCCGCAAGAGTTCGATTTCGGCGAGGGTTTGGTGCCGTGTGCGCCGCTGTCGTTCGCGGATCTGGTCACCGGCTGGCACTCCACCGGCATCCCCAATATCGCCATGTTCGTGCATGTCAGTGGCGATGCGTTCCCTGAGGGCGATTTATCGCAACTGCCCGATGGCCCGACCGCGGAGCAACGCGATGCCCATCGCGCCCGCGCCGTGGCCGAGGTGAGGGGTGCCGACGGCACGGTGGCCCATTCGATGATCGAAACCGTCAACGGCTATTCCTATACGCCGCTGGCGGCCTTAGAGGCCGCGCGCCGGGTACTCGAAGGGGAGCGTCGAACCGGTTTCGAAACGCCAGCGCGGCTATTCGGTGGCGGATTCGCCGAGACGATCGAGGGGACGACAATCACAGATCTGTAGAGACCGATTTATAGACAGACCAGTAGAGAGAAGCGACTCACCCCACAACCACCCACAACGGCTTCACGGCTCAAGAAGCTGTCGTGGGCTCGTCGGCTTCCAGTTCATGCGCGATAAATCGGCCGGCGGTCCGGGCGACTTGCGTCAGGCGCTCGTGGGGCATGCCGTTGCAGGCCGAGGCCGACAGCCCGCGCAAGGTGACCGAAACATAGTCGGCCAGAGACTCCGCATCCTGCGGATGGGCCTGGTCGAGGTAAGCGCGAATCGCCTGGAGTCCGCCGCTGGCAAGACTCTCGGCCATCCGACGGGCCGCCGGGTCATCCGCTCGCATTCCCTCCGTGATCATGCAGCCTCGCAGCACGCTATCTCGACCGTATTGTTTGGCAGCGGCGAGCAGCAGCGCGGGAAGCGCTTCAGCAGGGGGGCGGTCCGGTGCCAGAAGTTCGTCCAGCGGCAGGGCGTTTTCCTGCGCATAGCGCAGCATCGCCCGTTCGAACAGCTCTGCCTTGCTGCCATAGGCGGCATAAAAACTGGGCGGTTTGATGTCCATGGCGTTGGTCAGATCCGCAAGGCTGACCGCGTCATAACCACGCTCATGAAAAAGCGCCTGGGCGATAGCGACGCCCGCTTCGCGATCAAAGGCCGGGCGACGCTGCCGGGTCTTGGCGTTCATGGGACCTCGCGAAATGAAAACCACATTGTAGCGACTGCTATATCAAAGCTCCAATGCATGAGCAAGGACTTCTATATATCGACCGCTAAATAAAGTGCGTGACACATCTTGTCATGTAGCGTTCACTACATGTGGCGTTTCCGTCTCCTTCCTCGTACAGGAAAATTTCCATGTCATTCCAAGATAAAGTCGTGCTGGTTACCGGTGGCTCATCCGGTCTGGGGCTCGCGATTGCGCAGGAGTTCGCCGAGCAGGGCGCTCACGTGGTCATCACCGGGCGCCGACAGGAGGCGCTGGACGAAGCCTTGTCCAGCTTGGGCGACAACGCGGTCGCGTTTGCCGCCGATGTTTCGAACACCTCCGATCTGGCCTCGCTCTTTGGTCGTATCGAGTCGCTTCATGGCCGTCTCGATGTCCTGATCGCCAACGCCGGGACGGGGGAAATCACGCCACTGGGTACGATCACCGAAGCAAGCTTCGATCGGCTTTTCGATATCAACGTGAAAGGGGTGACGTTTACCGTCCAGGGCGCGCTGCCCTTGATGCCCAAAGGGTCCAGCATCGTCATCATCGGCTCGACTGCCTCGATGAACCCCGGCCCGGGCTTGAGCGTCTACGGCGCCACCAAGGCGGCTCTGCGTGCCATGGTCAGAAGCTGGATCCTGGACATCAAGGGTTCCGGCATTCGGATCAATCTTCTCAGTCCCGGCCCTGTCGATACGCAATCTCTGCGAAGCATGCTGGCCGATGACGCGGAGCAGATCATTCAAGCGTTCAGCGAAAAAAGTACCCTGGGGCGGATAGGCGAGGCACACGAAATCGGCAAGGCGGCGGCGTTCCTGGCGAGCGATGCCTCGAGCTATATCAACGGCGTCGAACTGTTCGCCGATGGTGGGGCGTCCCAGGTCTGATCACCCAGCGAGCCGGTAACCCATACCACTGGAGCCTCTGCGCAAAACCATGAGCATTCTCGACCACATCGAATTCGCCGTGGGCGACGCCGAGGTATCTCGGCGCTTTTATGAACTTGCCCTCGCGCCGCTGGATATCGTCCGGGTCATTACCCTCGGGCCCGAGCGCACCCGCACCGGGGGCACGCGCCACGGTTTCGGCAAGGACGGCTACCCGAGCCTCTGGATCCATGACAACGAGCCTCCAGGCGCCGGCACGCACATTGCCTTCGCGACACGGGATCGGGCCATCGTCGATGCTTTCCATCGAGCCGCGCTGAAGGCCGGTGGTATCGACAACGGCCCGCCCGGCGTCCGAACGCACTATCACGAGGACTACTACGCGGCCTACGTGCTGGACCCGGACGGCATCAATGTGGAAGTGGTGTGCCAGTATCATTGCCCGGATTAAGGTTGCTGGCCCGTACGGTCAGATGACTTCGAACACTGCACGTTCATGAGAAAGCTCGCGGAATCCATGAATGCTGTGATAACGACCTGTTCCACTAGTGTTGACCCCACCAAACGGTAGATGGCTCTCAGGCCAGTTTCTCGCCCAGCCGTTGACTGATACGCCCCCGGACGAGGTGTTGCGGAGTACATCTTCAATAAAGTCGCGTCGCTCTGAAAAAATGTTCATACCCAGCGGCTTGCCGCTCTTCCGAATGAATGTGTAGACCTCTGAGACATCGCGATAAGTGACAATTGGGAGAACGGGGCCAAATATCTCCTCCTGCATGACCAATGCATCAAGCGGCGTATCAAGCAGTATGGTCGGCTCTATCGTCAGGTTCTCTTCATCGCAGTTTCCGCCAAAAGCCACCCTCGCGCCACGTGCAACGGCGTCATCAATATATCCTTTTACACGTGAGAAGTTGCGCGAGTTGACCATGCGGGAATTTCGGTCCGCCATGAACGTCTCGCCATCATAAAAGCTGTCTCGCCATTGGTTTCCGAGCGCCTCGACGAACGGGTCGCGTAGTGATTCGGGCAATGCGACATAATCGACGCAGAGACAGGTTTGGCCATTATTCGTCATTCGCCCCATGCCGATCTCGGAAACGGCGGTGTCGAAGTTGGCGCTGTCGTCCAGAATGGCAGGGCATTTGCCACCGAGCTCCAATGTCACCGAGGCCAGATGCCTGGCCGCTGCAGCCATCACAATCTTGCCGACCGCTGGGCTTCCGGTAAGGAAAATGTGATCGAAGGGGCGTTCCAGCAGTGCGTTGGCAACATCGACACCGCCTTCAAACACTGCGACCTCGCGCTCGTCGAAAGCCTCGCGAATGATTTTGGCTGCTACGGCGCTGGATGCGGGTGTGAGTTCGTTTGGCTTGGCGATGACGCAGTTGCCCGCGGCGATCATCGGCACCATGGGGGTAAGGAGCAGGCTTATCGGGAAATTCCATGAACCGAAGACGAGAACGACGCCCCGCGGTTCATAGATCATATACGCTTGCCCCACGGGCGCGGAGGTCTGGACAGGTACGGGCTTCATCCACTCGTCAAGATGCTCGATGGCCTCATCGATATCTTCCAGGGTGACGGCCAGCTCGAACGGCATCGGCTCTTCGGCTGGGCGTCCCAAATCAGAGGCAAGCGCGTTACGGATTTCCTCCTCGTATTTGACTAATACTTCCCTGAAACGTCGGAGACGATCCTTTCGCTGTTCTGCGGTCGAAGTCCTTAGATGCCATTGATGGGCTTGCTGTAATGCGAACACACGGTCAATTTCGGATTCCATATTCATAACGAATTCCTTCGTTGTTGGGGGCAGGCGCCGGGATTGTCTTTCTCGCATATAGACGGCCCCCTTCGAAGCTGGGGATTAGCCGATCCGCTTTGCGTTTAGATGAGCGCGGAGCACCAAGCAGGAGCAGCGCTACTCGAATTCAATCTAAAGAAGTCAGTGCTGCGCGTGGCACTCCGATCCTTCCCGATCATTGCTCAATTATCTTGGCTTCCCACTAAATCGCTGAATTTCTGGGAAGACAAAGCCAGGACTCGCCGTGCCATCGTTAGCTCCCGTCGCTGATTTAGGCGATTTTGATGACGATCTTGCCAAACAGGTCTGGGGCACTCTGGGCCTGGTAGGCATGTTTCGCATCGGCGAACGGGACCACCCTGTCGATCACTGGCTTGATCTGATGCTTGTCAACGAAGTCGACCATATCGTCCAGGCCGTCGCGCGAGCCGACCGGGATGCCGCGAATGCTGACGCCCTTGGCGAGAAACAAGCCGGGCTCGATCACATCACCGAAGTTGAACAGGCCAACCAAGCCAATGTCGCCGCCAAAGGCCAGAGCCTGGACGGATTGGTTCATGGAACCGAAGCCGGCAGTATTCACCACCTTATCCACGCCGCCGGTAGCCGCGTAGACGGACTGGCCCCAGTTCTCGTCGGTGCGATAGTTGAAGACATCCTCGGCACCGAGCTCGAGCAAGCGCGAACGCTTGTTGTCCTGGCTGGTGGTAAGGTAGGTTTTCGCCCCCAGTGCTTGCGCGAACGCCATCGCGAACAGCGATACGCTACCGGTGCCCAACGACAGCACCGTCTGACCCGGTGCAACCGGATTGGCGTTCTGCAACGCCGTCCATGCCGTCAGCGCAGCGCAAGGCAGGGTCGACGCTTCCACATCGTTGAGCGTGCCCGGCGCGCGGCTCAGGCGATCCGCCGGCAACACGACGTACTCGGCCAGCACGCCATCCTCATCCAGCGAACCCAAGCCCAGACCGATACCCGCATGGGGCGGCCAATGAATGAAGTCGCGCAGGTAGACCGTGATGACCTTGTCGCCCGGGGACCACTGCTCCACGCCTTCTCCAACCGCATCGATATCGCCGGCGCCATCGGCTACCGGGATCAAGTCGCGGTCCATGCGCCAGTTGCCACCGGCATTGCCCAGGATCAGTTGTTCGCGGTAGTTCAACGACACCGCCCGAATGCGTACGCGGACTTCACCGGGCCCCGGTTCCGGTTTCACGACGTCTTCAAGGATCAGCCCCTCCAGAGTGGTCTCTCCGCTCTTCAGAACCCAGCGTTTCATGGTTTTCGCTCCTGATCAGATCATTCGAGATGTCGCTCAGGCAGCTACTTCTCATGCACTGCCAGGCACTCAAATAACTATAGGAACGCCTCCATTACTTGATAAGGTGGTGTTTGATTGATGAGCTTATGAGTGAGATTCAGTAATGAAGCGCTCAGATTTTGCGGACCTGATGGCGTTTGCGGTGATCGCCGAGGAGCGGAGCTTTACCCGGGCGGGCAATAGGCTGGGTATTTCAAGTTCCGCGCTCAGTCATGCCATGCGCCAGTTGGAGGAGCGCCTGGATGCCAAGTTGCTGAACAGAACCACCCGAAGCGTCGCCCCCACGGCTGCCGGCGAACGTCTCCTCGCGCGTCTGCAGCCGGCGCTCCAGGAAATCGGGGACGGACTCGAAGAACTTGCAGACGAGCACACCGGACCCAGTGGACTCGTGCGCATCAATACCCACCACAGCGCGGCGGCGCTCTATGTGGTTCCGAAGCTGCAAGCGCTACGTCAGACCTACCCCGGCATCACCCTGGATATCACGACCAACGAGGGGCTGGTCGATATCGTTTCGGCTGGCTACGATGCAGGCATCCGCAATGGAGAGCAATTGGCCCAGGACATGGTGGCCGTGCGTATCGGCCCCGACTACAGAACGGTCGTCGTCGCCACGCCCGAGTACCTGGAGACCGCACCTGCCATTGCAGGTCCCCAGGATCTGGTGCAACAAGCCTGTATCGCCTATCGAATGAGCACGTCCAGCACCTTGTTACGCTGGCAGTTCCAGCGCGGATCGCGCACGTTCGACGTCGCGATAAAGCCGACCTTCATCACCAACGACATGGATCTTCTGATAGAGGCAACGCTGCAAGGCATTGGTGTGGGCTATTTGCTGCGTGAGCAGGTTGCGACGCACCTCGCCTGCGGAAGGTTGGTGGAACTCCTGCCGCGATGGTCCGTGCGCCATACCGGCAGCTTTCTGTACTACCCGGGGCGTCGCCAGATGCGTCCGGCGGTGCGCGCCGTGATCGACATGCTGCGCTATGATGGCCGGGCCTGAAGGCTTCTATCTTGGCGAGCCTGGCTATCGCCACCTACCATCGGCGGGCTATGTGCCCCTACTAGCGAAGCTGCTCACTCCCTCCAACATGGTGACGAATAGCTCAGTTTCTCGCCCTGGCCCTACTCGAGTCAGTAGTCAGGTTGACCGCAATGGTGCGACGTCTCGAATGGGTGGCGCACCGAACATCCGTCGGTATTCCCGGTTGAATTGGCTAATGCTTTCGTAGCCAACCCGGATACCCGCCGTTGCAGCATCGATATTTTCCGCGATCAGCAGCCTTCTCGCCTCATAAAGGCGTAGATGTTTCTGGTACTGAAGCGGGCTCATCGAGGTCACTTTACGGAAATGGTGGTGAAGCGTAGATACGCCCATCTCGGCCAGTTCCGCCAGGGCTTCGATTTTCAACGGTTGCGTATAGTGATCACGCAACCAGGTAACGGCCTTGGCGACACGCTGGCTTTGCGTTCCCATCATGACGGTGTCGCGAAAACGGCCGCCGGCAGAGCTAGTCAGTACCCGATAAAGAATCTCTCGCTGGACAAGACTGCCCAGGTGGAGCATGTCGTGTGGCTGGTCGAGTAGCCGAACCAGTCTGCTCGTCGCGTCCATCAAGTCGACGGTCGCGGGGCCGGTCGCCATGGCTTTGTGCGGTATCTCTGCTTTCGGGCCAAGCGTCTCGACATCCGCAATCAACTGGCGAGCCATCTGCAAGTCAATCTTCATCAGTAAAGAGAGATAGGACCGCTCGGGCGATGCTTCAGTGACTTCGGTAATCGTGGGCAGGTTCACTGCCGTCAGCAGAAATCGTGACGCGTCGTAGATATACGTCGTGTTCCCCAGCACGACGCGTTTCCTCCCGCGAATGATGATGGCGAGGCTGGGCTCGTACAGATAGGGCGTCGGTGGCTGTGGCGTCGTTACCTTGAAAAAACTCAGGCCCGGCAAACTAGTTTCACGCTCCATCTGATTGCCGACGAAGCTTGAAATGAGGCCCGCCATCTCATCGCGGATGGCGGCCGTTTCTTCTCGCCGTGCCTGGTCTTCTGTACCGAGTTCGATGATCACTGTTTGCTCCTGCCTTAATGGGCATATTCCATTCTAGATCGATGACTGACCAGATTTCCGATTTTTCCCGGGATCAAGAGAACTAGGCAATCAATGGGAAGAATTGGCGTCACGAGTTCCTCCTCGAGAACCCTAACCTTTGGATCGTCCCTTGAATTAAATGCGCGGATACGGACAGCGGTACCGAGTGTCCGGGATCCATGTCGACCCAAACGGAGGAACTCCATGAACAACGCCGAGAAGCTCACCGGAACCGTAGCCCTCATCACCGGCGCGTCCAGCGGTATCGGGCAGGCGACGGCTATTCGACTGGCGAATCTGGGAGCCAGCGTTGCGCTGGTGGCCAGACGCCAGGATAGGCTCGAGTCGCTTGCCAACAGGATCGCCGCCGCTGGCGGCACCGCGTTGGTGATCGCTGCCGACATCACAGACAACCACGAAGCAGAGCGTGTGGTGGATCAGGTAATCGAACGCTTCGGTCGCCTGGATACCTTGGTCAACGCGGCGGGGCTGATGCTCAATGGCCCCTCCGTGGAATCGCCGCTTGAAGAGTGGGATCGCATGGTGGACGTCAACCTGCGGGGGTTGATGTACCTCACCAAACAGGCCCTGCCGCATCTTCTTCAGGCCGTGACGTCGAGTCCGCGTGCTGTGGCGGATGTCGTCAATATCTCCTCGGTTGCCGGGCGTATCGCTGCTCCCCAGGTCGCCATCTACAACGCCACCAAGTTTGCCGTCACCGCAGCCACCGAAGCCTGGCGTCAGGAGTTCACCAAGCAATCGCTACGCTTTTCGGTGATCGAACCCGGCGCGACCGCGACCGAGCTCTTCGAGCAGAAAGACGGACAGTGGGAAGGTTTCACCAGCATGTTTGGCGAGGTGGAGCGCCTGCATGCGGAAGATATCGCCGAGGCCGCTGCCTTCATCGTGACCAATCCCCGGCGAGTGGCGATCAACGAGATCGTCGTCAGGCCCACGGATCAACCCTGATTCATTCGACACGACCTGATCATGAGGAAGATTGCTATGTCTACACCACAGGATTTCGCCCAGAAAGTCGTGCTCGTGACCGGCGGTGGTACCGGGATCGGCAAGGCCGCGGCGATGCAGTTCGCCCGTCGGGGAGCGCGAGTGGCCATCGCGGCCCGACGGCCGGAAGTGCTCGAACAGACCGTTGCCGAGATTCAGGCGGCTGGCGGTGATGCCGCGGAGTTCCGCGCCGACATTGCCCTGGCTTCGGACGTGGAATCGCTAATTGCCAGTGTCGTCGAGCGATACGGGCAATTGGATATCGCCTTCAACAACGCGGGCATCATGGGTAAGTGGGGGCTCAGTGAGTCACTGACGGTCGAGGATTTCGACCAGGCCATCGGCATCAATCTGCGAGGTACCTGGTTGTGTTGTCAGGCCGAGATTGCCCAGATGGCCAAACAGCAGACCGGGGGTGCCATCGTGAATACCTCATCTTGGCTTGCGCATGGTGCGCTCGAGGGGTCGACGCTATATTCGCTCAGCAAGGCCGGTCTCGACAATATGGTTCGGGCGCTGGCGCTGGAGACCAGCCGTCAGGGAATCCGGATCAACAATGTCAATCCAGGCGTGATCGACACGGATATGTATCGTCAGAATACCGACGAAGCCAGCCGTAAGCCGTTTATCGCTCACACTCCCATGAGTCGGGTGGGTAGCCCCGAGGAAGTCGCTGAAGCCGTGGTTTGGCTGAGCTCTGACGCGTCTCGCTTTGTGACCGGTCAGAACCTGCTGGTTGATGGCGGTTATACCATTCCGGGTAATCGGGTCTGATGGGAAAACCGCAGCGCGGTCGCCGAGAGCGAGATGGGAACCCTCGGCCAACCCTTCCGCCAGACTCGGGTCACCGGCCTATCTCGGTTTTACCAAACTGGGCTCATGGCGCTAGTGGTTTTGAAATTTCGGCAAATGCATCGCTCACGGTCCGAACCGTCTAGGCTTGAGGGCTGTCACGCCAATCCTGCCACGACATTAGGAGCCGCATGGACGCACACAGCCCAATCTGGATTGCCGCTCAAATCGGCGGGTTCGTCGCCCTCGGCTTCATCATCGCGGCGTTCGCCAGCCGTCAGGACGATCGGCTACTGCTCTATCTCATCTTCGCCAACGTCGCCTTCGCCGTGCATTTTCTGCTGTTCGGGGAGGCCGTTGCCGCCGGCATGTCGGTCCTGGTCGTCGTCCGGATCTGGCTGGCGCGGCGGTTTCCGCGACGCCAGCCGCTCATGTGGCTGGTGCTGATCGCAACGGTGGCGGTCGCCGTGGCGACCTGGCACTCCTGGTACGACATCTTCCCGCTGCTCGCCGCCGTCTTCGGCACCCTGGCGATGTTTCTGCTGCGCGGCCTGCCCATGCGGGTGCTGCTGGCGGGTGTGGCGCTATGCTGGCTCGCCAACGCGCTGATCATCGGCTCGATAGGTGGCTTCATCGCCGAGCTGCTGGCACTGGGTACAAATCTCGTCACCATGTGGCGAATCCAGCGCGCCAAGCGCCGGCCTCAGCCCGGTTGACGGGGTCGCCTTGGTCTCGTGGCGTGGGTCCGCAGGTCCACCGCTCTCCTCGTAAGATCGTCAAAGGATCGCTAGTGTGATGTCTCGCAAGTAACGCGAAGAAATATCGGATGCATGGTGTTGCCAGACAAGGCGCGAGGAGGCGTCATATCGGGGTCTATGGCAACGACGCGCAACGCGGTATGGCGGTGCCAGGCGCCGATATTATTGGATGATATTTGTGAGACATCACACTAACCCCACGCGGTTTCGTCATCGAGTGCCTGCTGGCGCGCATCGTAGACGCTTCGCGCCTTTTCGATTTCATGGTGGTGTTGCAGCGTCCATTGATGCAGCGCGTGAAAAGGCGCCTCGAGCGTTCGGCCGAGCGGCGTGATCCGGTATTCCACGGCCACCGGAGCCGATGCGATCACGCGGCGCTCGACGATGCCATTGCGCTCCAGCCGACGTAGCGTTTGGCTGAGTGCCTTCTGAGTAATGCCCTCCAACTGGCGCTTGAGCGCATTGAAGCGCAGCGGCTCGCTGCATAGTGCCGCCAGCACCAGTACCGACCACTTGTCGGCGATCTGATCGAGAATCACGCGGCTGGGGCAATTGGCCGCCGCCGTCTGGCATGGTGAGTTGGGCATGGCGGTTTCCTCGAGGATACCTGGTGAGTTGAAAGTAGCCGATGGGTATCAGGTATAAACCATATACCGCGGTTTCCATCTTATCACTCGGAGTATTCCCATGGCCTCATCCAACGTCGATGTGCTGTTTCGGCCCTTTCAACTGAAATCCCTCTCGCTCAAGAACCGTATCGTCATGGCGCCGATGACGCGGTCGTTTTCGCCGGCGGGCATACCTGGCGACAACGTCGCCGCCTACTACCGCCGGCGGGCCGAGAACGAGGTTGGCCTGATCCTGTCCGAAGGCACCACCATCGATCGGCCGGCCGCCCGCAACGAGCCCAACATCCCGTTCTTTCATGGCGAAGAGGCGCTGGCCGGTTGGCAGAACGTCATCGATGGCGTGCATGAAGTGGGTGGCCGCATGGGGCCGCAGATCTGGCACGTGGGCTCGGTCGCCAGTTTTCTCACGGACTGGGTACAGGACGTAGCTGTCGAAAGCCCGTCCGGTCTGGTCGCGCCCGGTCAGCCGCGCGGCGAGGCCATGAGTGAAGAGGCTATCGCCGACACGCTGGATGCCTATGCCCGCGCCGCGGCCGACGCCAAGCGGCTCGGTTTCGACACGGTGGAAATTCACGCCGCCCACGGCTATCTGATCGATCAGTTCTTCTGGGCGGCCACCAATCGGCGCAGCGATCGCTACGGCGGCACTACCCTCAAGGAGCATTCCCGCTTCGCCGCGGAAGTCGTCAAGAGCGTGCGCGCTGCCGTCGGCCCCGATCTGCCGATCATCCTGCGCGTGAGTCAGTGGAAACAGCAGGACTTCGACGTACGTCTGGCCAACACGCCGGATGAGATGACCGACTGGCTCGCCCCGCTCGTGGAAGCCGGCGCGGATATCCTGCACTGCTCGCAGCGACGGTTCTGGGAGCCGGAGTATCCGGAAATCGACGGCCCCGATGGCCTGAATTTTGCCGGCTGGGCCAAGAAACTCACGGGGGCGCCCACCATCAGTGTCGGTTCGGTCGGCCTGTCCGGTGATTTCATGGGCGCCTTCAGCGGCGAGAGCTCGAGCCCGGCCAGCCTGGACAAGCTCGTGGCCCGGATGGAGCGCGACGAATTCGATCTGATCGCTGTCGGTCGCGCGTTGCTGAGCGATCCGGCGTGGGTGAGGAAGGTCCATGCCCGCGATGAGGAGTCGTTGAGCGATTTCACCAAGGAGGCGTTGGCCGAGCTGTACTGATTCGGCATTCGATCTCCGCAACGGGCTCGGACCACCGCAGGGTGGTCCAGCAGCCGGTCGGCGCTCGAGGTCGTGGCATTTCGATCCGACCCCGAGAGCTCTCGAGCCGACGGGGTCTCCCCTCGAAGGATCGGCTTCAGGCTTGTCGGCGCCGATCCGCGATGATACGCCGTCCACGAATGCAGTCGGCTTCGTGCGGCTCGTCGACCCACGGTTCGGCGACACCCTGCTCGATCCAGTCGGCGACCGACGGGTGCGCGAGCAGACGCTCGTTGTAGGTCATGGCTGTCGCCCCGAGTTTGATGCCGTAACCGCGGATGCGCACCGCGACCGGGGCGAACATGGCATCCACGGCGGTGAAGGCGTCGCCAGCGAGCCACGGGCCGCCGAAAGTGTCCAGCCCTTCCTGCCATAGCAAATCGAGCCGAGTCAGATCCTTCTCCAGCGCCTCGCTCGGCGTGCCCAGATCGATGCTCAGCGCGCAGTTCATCGAACATTCGTCGCGCAGGGCGGCAAAGCCGGAATGCATTTCGGCGCTGGCGCAGCGGGCCCAGGCACGGGCGGCGCGATCACCGGGCCAGGTCGTCGCGTGATCCTCGGCGACGTATTCGAGAATCGCCAGCGAATCCCATACCACCCGCTCGCCGTCGTGCAGGCAGGGGACCTTGGCGGTGGGCGAGAAGTGCGTGAATGCCTGCTGACTGCCGGCGCCGTCGAATGGCGTCAGCACCTCCTCGAACGGGATCTGCAGGGCCCGCAGCAGCACCCAGGGTCGCATCGACCAGGATGAGTAGTTCTTGTTGGCGATGAAGAGTCGATAAGCCATGGCAGTCTCCGGAAAAAGGGTGGGCGACCGAGTATGCGGGGATCTGCGACCGACGAAAAGCCGTCATGACGTCATCGAATAACGACAGTGCGTTTTAGCCTTTTTGATTCTCGACGGTTGCCCTAACACTAATGGGTTACCTGATTTCGGTCCGCGCGCTCTGCCGACGGTTCCGATCATTTCGTCAACGAGAGGATAGGCGTGGCGCCCATGACACTGACCGACACCAACAGCCCGCTGAACGCTGACCAGGCCAGGCGCGTGCAGCAGGCGCTGGCGGATCTGAACGACGCGCAGCGGCAGTGGTTGAGTGGCTATCTGGCGGGGCTCGGTGCCCAGTCGGCTGGTGAGTCGCCGACGGGCGATTCGTCGCCAGCGCCGGCCGCCACCACGGCGCTGACCGTGCTCTATGGCAGCCAGACCGGCAATGCCGAGGGAGTGGCCGAGCTGGCCGCCGAGCGCGCTCGCGCCAAGGGATTCGAGGTAACCCTCACCAGCATGGCGGACGCCGGAAAGAAGACGCTGAAGACCGTCGAGCGTCTGCTGGTCGTGGTCAGTACCCAGGGCGACGGCGATCCGCCCGATCCGGCGCTCGAATTCCACGAACTGGTGATGGGGCGCAAGGCGCCGAAACTGACGGGGGTTCGCTTTGCCGTGCTGGGGCTGGGCGATGCCAGCTACGAACACTTCTGCCAGACCGGCAAGGAGTTCGACGCTCGTCTTGCCGAGCTGGGTGGAGAACGGCTCAGGGATCGCGCCGATTGCGATGTCGATTACGAGGAGCGTGCCGAGGCTTGGATCGACGAGGTGCTCGAGTCGCTGGCCGGCGATCTCGCCACGCCGCCACCTGCTCAGGTCGCCGAAACCGACGCTGCGCAAGGCGCTCAGCCGTCGTACTCGAAGAAACATCCGTTCATGGCCGAGGTGTTGACACGTCAACCGCTCAACGGGCGTGGCTCCGACAAGCAGACCTTGCATCTCGAACTGTCGCTGGAGGATTCCGGGCTGGAGTATCTGCCGGGCGATGCTGTCGGTGTGGTGCCGCAGAACGACCCCGCCCATGTCGACGAGCTGATCGCGATGCTCAAGCTCGATGCCGAGTCACCACTGGAGGAAGGCCGGGTGCTGCGCGACGCGCTGCTGGCGGATTTCGAGGTGACCACGCTGACGCGCCCGTTTCTCAAGCAGTGGGCGGAGTGGTCCCAGGCGCCGGAGCTCCAGCGCCTGCTGGGTGACGAGGCCCGCGATGAACTGCGTGACTGGCTCCACGGACGCCAGATCATCGACGTGATCGAACAGTTCCCGGTCGACGGGATCGATGCCACCCAGTTTTCGGCGGCACTGCGCAAGTTGCCACCGCGCCTCTACTCCATCGCCTCGAGCCAGGCGGCGGCCTCCGACGAAGTGCATCTCACGGTCGCCGTGGTGCGCTACGAAACCCACGGCCGGGCTCGTAACGGCGTGACCACGAGCTATCTGGCCGACCGGATCGAACCCGGCGACCGGGTGCCGATCTATATCGACCGCAACAAGCAGTTCAAGCTGCCCGACGATGACGAGGCGCCGCTGATCATGATCGGCCCCGGCACCGGCGTCGCGCCGTTTCGCGCCTTCCTGCAGGAGCGCGAGGAGCGCGGCGCTGGCGGCGACAACTGGCTGTTCTTCGGCGATCGGCACTTTCGCAGCGATTTCCTCTATCAGGCGGAGTGGCTCAAGTGGCGACAGCAGGGGCTGCTGACGCGCCTTGATGTCGCTTTCTCTCGCGATCAGGCCGACAAGGTCTACGTTCAGGACAGGATGCGCGAGCAGGCCGAGAGGCTCTATGCCTGGCTGGAAACCGGCGCCTACGTCTACGTCTGTGGCGATGCCGAGTTCATGGCGCCGGACGTGCACCAGGCACTGCGCGACATCATCCGCGAGCAGGGCGGGCACGGCGAAGCCGGCGCCGATGATTACCTGCGCCAGTTGCAGCAGGAGAAGCGTTATCAGCGCGACATCTATTAGGCTTTGTACGAAAACTGCCTACGCTTGGCAATACGGCGTTAAAAATCGGCCCTCAATGCTCATTAACAACCACGTTAATTCCGCTCGAGCGCCGACTTTTGCCTAGTCTGGCCTTCGTTCGATCAGTTTTCTGGCGATTGCGGTACGACGATCCAATAGATACGACATCTAGCTCCAGTAGAGGAGGCCGACATGGACATCATCGCCAAACTGCGTGACATCCCACTCGATGAGCTGCATCCCAACGAGCGGCTCAAGATGGAGAGCGACTATCTGCGCGGCACGCTGGAAGAGAGCCTGGCCGATCGCGCCACCGGTGCCGTCGCCGAGAACGATACCCAACTGACCAAGTTTCACGGCTTCTACCAGCAGGACGATCGCGACCTGCGCGACGAACGCCGGCACCAGAAGCTCGAGCCGCTCTACAGTTTCATGGTGCGCTTGCGGCTGCCCGGCGGCCTGGTAACACCCGAGCAGTGGCAGACGCTCGACGACGTGGCCTCACGGTACGCCAACGGCACGCTGCGCGTTACCACACGCCAGACCTTTCAGTATCACGGCGTACTCAAGGAGAACCTGCGCCCGCACCTGCAGACCATCCATCAGGCCATGGTGGATACCATCGCCGCCTGTGGAGACGTCAATCGCAACGTGATCTGCACCGCCAATCCGCATCGCTCCGCCATTCATCGCCAGGTGTACGAGTTGAGTCACCGGATCAGCGCTCGCCTGCTGCCTCGCACCCGGGCCTATCACGAGATTTTCCTGGGTGAGGAGCGCGTCGCCGGCGGCGCCGAGGAACGCCCGGATGCGCCGGCGCTCGATCCCAACGAGCCGCTCTACACCCGCCATTACCTGCCACGCAAGTTCAAGGTGGCGCTGGCGATTCCGCCGGAGAACGATGTCGACCTGTTCGCCCACGACGTCGGCTTCATCGCCGATGTGGTGGAGGGCGAACTGAGCGGCTTCACGGTGTGTATCGGCGGCGGCATGGGTATGACCCACGGCGAGCCGACGACCTTTCCGCGGCTCTCCGACCCCATCGGATACTGCTCGCCGGAAGCCGCGCCCGCCGTGGCGGAAGCGATCATGCGGGTGCAGCGCGACAACGGCAATCGCCGCGACCGCAAGCAGGCACGACTGAAATATACCGTCGAGGAGATGGGGCTCGAGGCGTTCAAGACCGAGGTCGAAGGGCACCTCGGCGAAGCGCTGGCACCGGCGCGCGATTATCACTTCGACAACAACGGCGATCGGCTGGGCTGGGTCCAGGGCGACGACGGCCTTTGGCACTATGGGCTGTTCGTCCAGAACGGACGTATCGCCGACTTCTCCGACGGCCCGCAGCTACGCACCGGATTGCGCGAGATCGCCGAGCAGCATGACGGCGATCTGGTACTCACCACCAACCAGAACGTGATCATCACCCAGGTCGACGAGTCTCGCCGTGAGGCCATCGACGCGTTGCTGGATCGTCATCGGCTGGTGGCGGAGACCTCGCCGCTGCGACGTAACGCGATGGCCTGCGTGGCATTCCCGACCTGCGGGCTGGCAATGGCGGAAAGCGAGCGCTACCTGCCGTCATTGATCGACAAGCTCGAGGAGGTGATGCGCGAGGCGGGGCTGACCGACGACGCTATCATCTTGCGCATGACCGGCTGCCCCAACGGCTGCGCACGCCCCTATCTCGCCGAGATCGGCTTCGTCGGCAAGGCGCCGGGGCGTTATAACCTCTATCTCGGCGGCGGCTTCAGCGGCCAACGCCTCAACAAGCTCTACCGCGAGAACATCGATGAAGCGACCATCCTCGAGGCACTGACGCCGCTGATCCAGCGCTACGCCGTCGAGCGCGAGGCGGGTGAACCGTTCGGAGACTTCGTCATTCGCGCCGGAGTGATCCACGAGACCACGGCCGGGCGCAAGTTTCACCAGGCTTGAACGGTCGTCGTTCGAGAGAGATCAGCCCCGGTTTGGCACCGGGCGTTGTGCCGGGCCGCCATAGGGCCACAGCCAGCCCTTGGGCATCGGGCCCTTGTTGCGCCCGCCCTGGCACTGCTGCTCCCAGGCGTGGGCGAGGATGCCCACCGAGCGGGACAGGCAGAACAGGCCTCGGGCCAGCGGAGCGGGGAATCCGAGCTCGGCGTAGATGACGGCGGTGGCGCCGTCGATGTTGAGCGGGATCGGTTTTCCCTTCATGGCGATGAGCTGGCGTTCGACCTCGCGGGCGATGGCGACGAAGTTGCCGTCGACCTCGCCGCGAGCGGCGGCCTCCTCGACCAGCTGCAGCAGCCGCGGCCCGCGGGGGTCGACCGGGTGGAAGCGGTGGCCGAAGCCGGGAATGATCCGGGTCCGCTCGCGCTGCCAGATGGCGATGCCTTCCTGCACCGCGATCTCCAGAGGGTGTCCGCCGATCTGGTACTCGAGGATCGACTGGTACAGCTCGACGGCCTGTTCGCCAGCGCCACCGTGGACGTCATCGAGCACGTTGACCGCGGAAGCCATGGCGTTGTTGAGGCTGCTGCCGCAGGTCACGGCCATCCGGGCGATGGCGATGCTCGGCGCCTGCGGACCGTGGTCGACGGCGCTCATCAGAGCCGCTTCCAGCAGTGCGGCCTGGGGCCGGCCGGGCAGTTCGCCGCGAGTCATCAGCCAGACCATGTCGGTAAAGCCGACGTTGCCGATCAGCTCCTCGATCGGGTAGCCGCGATAGCGGATCTCACCGGGCCGCATGTCGATGATGTCGGTCTTCCACCACTGCCGGGCCTGATATTCGGGGGTGAGGGTATCGGTCATGAGATGTCTCCGGTCTATTCGTCGTTGGCGGCGCGGGTGGGCAGCAGGATGTCGTTGTCCTGGCCCAGCCGGGGCGGCGGGGAGGCAACGCGAGGCGCCTGGCCGTCGAAACGATACCCGCCGCTGACCACCTCCAGCGGCCGGCCGATCGTGTCGTTCCCGAACCGCTCGATCAGCCCGCGATCGCGAACCTGTGGGTGCGCCAAGGCTTCGGCGACGCTGTAGACGGGACCGGCGGGCACACCGGCCTCGACCAGCCGCGGCCACCAGTACTCGGTCGTTTCCCGTTTCAGTACCGCTTCGATGCAGTCGCTCAACGCCTGACGGTTCTCCAGGCGCGCCTGGCGCTGGGCGAAGCGGGCGTCGGTGAGCCATTCCGGGCGTTCGAGCAGGTGGCAGATCGCCTCGAACTGCTCCTGCTTGTTGGCGGCGATGTTGATCAAGCCGTCGGCGGTGGCGAAGGTGCCGGAGGGGCTGGCGGTGACATTGTCGTTGCCCATCGGTTGGGGCGGCTTGCCGGCGACCAGCAGGTTGGAGACTGCCCAGCCCATGGTGGCCAGCACCGATTCGAGCATCGAGATGTCGACGAAGTGCGCCTTGCGCGGTCGCTCGGCCAGAGCGGCATTGATCGCCATCGCCGCGGTCAGGCCGCCGACCGTGTCGGCCAGCGGATAGCCAACCCGGTAGGGCGCGTTCTCGGGCGCGCCGGTGATGCTCATCACCCCTGCCATGCCCTGGATGATCTGGTCGTAGGCCGGGTAGTTGGCCAAGGGGCCGTCTTGCCCGAAGCCGGAAATCGCGCAGTAGACCAGCTCGGGGTTGGCCTCGCACAGCGTCTCGAACCCGAGCCCCAGTCGGCGCATGACGCCGGGACGAAAGTTTTCGACCACCACGTCGGCCGTCGCCACCAGTTCGAGGAAGGTTTCGCGATCGGCCGGTCTCTTGAGATCGAGCGTCACCGAATGCTTGCCGGCGTTCTGGGCGAGGAACGAGACCCCCATCAGTTCCCGGTTGAGCGCGGGGTCGGCACCCAGTTGACGAGCCAGGTCACCGCCCTGGGGCCGCTCGACCTTGATCACCTCGGCGCCGAGATGGGCCAACTGGTGACAGCAGAACGGCCCGGCCAGCACATTGGTTAGATCGAGTACCCGGTAACCGGTCAATGGTGATGGCATTATTCCTCCTGGTGAAACGATTTCTTTCTGAGAGAATATGGTTCCATCGGATGAGTTGCAATACCGTTTTGTCTGTCGCAACATCCGCCATTAGTCCAAGTCCCGGTGACCTGATAGCAAGTCCCGATTAACTGATAGCCCGATTAACTGATAGATAGGAGCGTCCCATGGCCCAGAGACGTGTCGAGGCCGTCGAACGAGCGCTGACTCTGCTAGAGGCCTTCTCCCAGGAGCGGCGAGAGTTCTCTCTGACCGAACTCGCCAATGCCTCGGGGTTCTACAAGAGCACCATCCTGCGGCTGATGGCCTCGTTGGAGCATTTCGGCTATGTCACCCGCGACGAACGCGGTATCTATCGAATCGGCCCGGCGGTCTCGCGTCTGGCCCCACTGGCGGGCGACGGGCCGCAGCTCGAGAATCTGGTACGGCCGATACTCGAGTCGCTGCGGGACGCCAGCGAGGAGACCGCTTCCTTCTATGTTCGCGATGGCGATCACCGGATCTGCCGGCTGCGCGAAAATGGCCGACTGGAGGTCAGGCACCATCTTGAGGAGGGCGTGAGGCTGCCGCTGGGGCGAGGTGCCGCTGGGCGGGTGCTCAATTACGAAACCCCTCGCGGCCAGGTTGCCGTATCCAGCGGAGAGCGCCAGGCCGGGCTGTCGGCGGCCGCCATCGGTATCTACAACGGCGAGGGTGAGCTGATGGGGGCGCTGGCGCTATCGGGCCCCAGCGAGCGCTTCAACCTGGCGGCCAAGGATCGCCATGTGCCCCTGCTGGCCCAGTATGCGCCGCGTCTCGAGCGCCAGTGGCCGCGCGCGTTGCGCGCTTCCTGACGCTGCCGATGTCGTCGGCGCCGCAAGCCCGGCACCGACGACCAGGTGAGGTGACAAGCCCCACCCTGGCGGGAGCCGGCCTTACTGGATCAGACCGACTTCCTTGGAGATCTCCTCGATATCGGCGATCTGCTGATGAACGTACGCCTTGAACGCCTCGCCGCTGCGGTCGAAGGGGATCAAGCCGTTCTTGCTCATGACCTCCTTCCACTCCGGGCTCTCGTAGACCTTGTGCAGCGTCTCCTCCCACCAGGCCACGTCCTCGTCGGAGAGCTTCGGTGGCAGGTAGAAGCCGCGCCAGTTGATCCCTTCGACATCCACGCCCTGCTCCTTGGCGGTGGGGAATTCACTCAGCGCGCCGGGCAGGCGGCCGTCGGCGAGCACGGCGAGCACCCGAAGGTCGCCGGATTCGACGAAGCCCAGGGTCTCCGAGGCATCTCCGGAGAAGGCGTCGATATGGCCGCCGACGACCTGGGTCATCGCCTCGCCGCCACCGTCGAAGGGCAGATACTTGATCTTGTTCAGCGGCTCGATGCCATCGGCGCGGGCCATCATCAGGACCTTGAGGTGATCCCAACCGCCGCTGGCGCTGCCGCCGGCAAAACTGACGCTGGAGGGCTTCTCCTCCATCGCATCTAGCAGCGACTCGAGGTCCTGGTAAGGCGAGTCCTTGCTCACGGCGATCACGCCATAATCCGCCCCGACGGTGCCGGCCCAGTTGACCATGTCGGCGTTCAGGCCGGGGAACTGATGCTGGGCCAGACGGGTGGTGGTCGATGTCGAAGCCGAGACGATGACGTCGTTCTGTCCGGCCCGTTTCGTGACCACGTGTGAAAACGCGACACCACCGCTGGCGCCCGGCATGTTGGTGGTCTGGACGCTGCCATCGATGGCGCCGGTCTCGCTCAGAACCTGGCCCACGCTGCGGCAGGTGAAGTCCCAGCCGCCGCCGGGGTTGGCGGGGGCGATGCAGTCGATCTTCCCGCTCGGGCCGGCCGCCTGCGCCAGCATCGGCAGCGTCGCCAGCGAGAGTGCGAGGCACAGCGCGGAAGGCTTCAAGGACAAATTCATGGCGTCTCCGTTATTCTCTTTTGTAGAACGTGTTGCGACAGTAGAAATTAGGGCCGCCGAGATGCCGGGTCAATCTCGGTACTGCGAATTGCGACTAAAGAATGTCGCCAAAAGCTATATGATTCTGTCTGTCAGAACAAAAGGGCTCGGGAAGCCGGCTTGACCGCCCCCGGTCACGCAGCCGGGCGTTTCCCGGCGATGGCCGCCATGCGGCTTTTGAACCCCGGCCGGTTTTATCGACACGGAGGAAGCGTCAAACTGTCCGGGTGCGCCGGCCCGTTGCGGGCCGGCGCAGGTCCGGTGGTTGTGACCGGATGCTGAGTCACCTTTCTTCTGGCTGGACGACCCTTTATGGCGTTACGACAATCGACCCGTATCAACAAGTACATCAGCGAGAGCGGGATGTGCTCCCGTCGTGAAGCCGATCGCTTCGTGGAGCAGGGCAACGTGTGGATCAACGGCCGCCGTGCCACCACCGGCGACCAGGTGGCCGCCGGCGATCGGGTCAAGGTCAACGGCCAGGAGATCGAGCCCCGGGAAGCGGAGGATCTGGTCCTGATCGCGCTCAACAAGCCGGTGGGTATCGTCAGCACCACCGAGTCGGGGGAGAAGGACAATATTGTCGAGTTCGTCAAGCACGGGGCGCGGATCTTTCCCATCGGCCGGCTCGACAAGGATTCCCAGGGGCTGATCTTCCTGACCAACGACGGCGACCTGGTCAACAAGATCCTGCGTGCCAACAACCACCACGAGAAAGCGTATCGGGTGACGGTCGACAAGCCGGTCACCGACGAGTTCGTCGAGGGCATGCAGCGTGGCGTGCCGATCCTCGGCCAGGTGACGAAGCGCTGCCAGGTGCGCAGGGAGTCGACGTTCGTCTTCACCATCACGCTGGTGCAGGGGCTCAACCGCCAGATACGCCGCATGTGCGAGTATTTCGGCTACGAAGTCACTCAGCTGATCCGCACGCGCATCATGAACGTCTCGCTCAAGGGGCTGGCGCTGGGTGACTGGCGGGACCTGACCCCGAAAGAGATCGACACCATCATCGCGCTGACGGAAAACTCCGACGCCGCTCCGGAGAAGCGTGGTCGCGCCAAGCTCAACTCCGGCGCTCGCTCGGGAAAGGCCAGGCAGCCGGCCTCCAAGGTAGGCAGGGTATCGGCAGGGCCCGGGGCGAAGGCCGGTGTCAAGGCGGGCGGCAAAGCCGCTGCCACCAAGGCCCACCCCAAGGGTAAAAAAGCCGCGAGCGGCAAAGCGTCGCCCGGTGGCAAGAGTCATGCGGCAGGTAAGTCACACCCCAGCGCCAAAGCGGGAAAGCCCGATGCCAGGGGCAAGGCTGGCGTCAAGCCCGGCGACAGGAAGCGTTCAGGCAAGGCCGGCCCCGGCAGTCGTGCCAGGGGCGCCCCCTCCAAGAAGCGCTGACAAAGCGTCGGCGACGGCTTCAGCCGATGGCCTTGACGCCGGCTTTCGCGACCTGCACGTCCTGCTCCGGCTTGACCCCGGAAACGCCGACGCTGCCGATCACCTGGCCGTCGTGAATGACCGGCACGCCGCCCGAGAGCAGCGCGGTCATCGGTGCCGTCACGAAGGCGGTGCGGCCGTTGTTGATCATCTCCTCGAAGACCTGGGTCTCCTTGCGGCCGATCGCCGCGTTGCGCGCCTTTTCGGTGGCGACGCCGGCGCTGAAGGGGGCGGCACCGTTCATCCGGCGCAGGCCCAGCAGATGGCCGCCATCGTCGGCGACGGCGATGGTGACTGCCCAGCCCTGGGCTTCGGCTTCGGTCTGGGCGGCATCGAGGATGGCATTGACATCGTTGAGTTCGAGTGCGGCTTTGGTCTGCATGGTGAGGACTCCAGTTCCATGGTCAGGGCAGCGTCGAGCTACGAGCTACGAGCTACGAGAAAAAGCGAAAAGCCAACTCGCCGGGTGCCGCAGCGAGCTGGCCTTGCGCGGTCATGAGTGAGTCGCCGGCGTCGGACGCCGAGAGCGTTGGTTCTACGCCATGAGCGCTTCGTCGACGACTTCGATCCAATGCTTTACCGGGGTTCGTCCGGCGCCGTTGAGATGGCTCTGGCAGCCGATATTGGCGGTGACGATGGTATCCGGCGACTGGGCCTCCAGGGCGTTCATCTTGTTGTCGCGCAGTTGCCGGGCCAGCGTCGGTTGGGTGATCGAATAGGTGCCGGCGGAGCCGCAGCAGAGGTGCGAGTCCCGCACCGGTGCGAGACCGAATCCCAGCCGCGCGAGCACGCCTTCGACGGCGCCCCCCAGCTTCTGGGCATGCTGTAGCGTACACGGGCAGTGGAACGCCAGCCGCGCGGACGAGTCACTCGTGCCCAACGCCTCCAGGTCCTCCTCGCGCAAGATCTCGACCAGATCCTTGGCCAGCTCGCTGATCCGTCTGGCCTTGGCGGCGTATTCGGGATCGTCGGCCAGCATCTCGCCGTACTCCTTGACGAAGGCGCCGCAGCCGCTGGCGGTCTGGATGATCGCCTCCACTCCGGCTTGCGCGGAGGACGTCCCGCCGCGTTGCTCGATCAGCGGCCACCAGGCATCGATATTGGCGCGCATGCGCTGGCGTCCGGCGGCCTGGGCATTGAGATGGAAGTCGATGGCGCCGCAGCAGCCCGCTTCCGGGGCGGCACTCACCCCGATGCCGAGACGATCGAGTACCCGCGCCGTGGCGTCGTTGGTATTGGGCGCCAGGCCGGGTTGAACGCAGCCTTCCAGGATCAGCATCTGGCGGGCGTGTCGGGTCGGGGCGGGGCGCGCCTGGCGCCCGCGCGAACCCGGCCGCTGGCGCGGGGGGATCTTGTCGCGCAGATCGTGAGGCGCCAGCGGGCGGAACGTCTGCCCCAGGGCGAGCAGTGCCTGGAACCGCTTGGGCTCGACCAGCGCGGTGCGCAGCCCCAGTCGCAGGGCGCGCTCGCCGGGCCTGCGGCCGACCCGACGGTCGACTTCGGCACGCCCGATATCCAGCAGCTTGTGATACTCGACGCCGGAGGGGCAGGTGGTCTCGCAGCTGCGGCAGCTCAGGCAGCGGTCCAGGTGCAACTGCGTCTCCTGGGTGACCTGTTCATCGCCGTCGTCGCTCTCCAGCAGCTCCTTGATCAGATAGATGCGCCCGCGCGGGCCATCGCGCTCGTCGCCCAGCAACTGGTAGGTCGGGCAGGTGGCATTGCAGAAGCCGCAGTGCACGCAGGTACGCAGGATGCGGTCGGCCTCGTGGATGTGGGGCTTGGCACGGGCGGCCTCGGAAAAATGGGTCTGCATGGGGTAGAGGTCTCCTCACCACTCGGCATAGAGCCGGCCAGGGTTGAAGATCGCCTGTGGATCGAGCCGTTGCTTGAGCTGGCGGTGGTACTTGGCCAGCACCGGCGGCAGGGGCGTGAAAGGCGAGTCTCCGTTGGCGGTCGGCGTGAAGCGCGTGGCATGGCCGCCGGCGGCAATGGCGGCCTCGTGAATGTGGGCGTCGGCCCGCGGTTCGTCCTCGAAACCGCGTCCCTCGGAACTTTTCAGCCAGCGCTGGGCACCGGCCCAGTCGACCAGCCAGTCACCCTCGAGCGCCGGCGTGCGCGCCAGCGCCGGCAGCGACAAGCGCCACAGGACATGGGCGTCGTTATCGAAGGCGCCATTGAAGAAGGGCAGTTGCAGCTCGCGAAGCTGCGACCAGAAGCATGAATCTTCCGTTTCACCGCCAAGGCGTTGGCGCGTGGCCGAGACGGAGCCCTCGCCACCTTCGAGTCGCAGATGCAGCGCTTCACCATCGTGGGCGGCGCCGGTAATGGGCATCGGCTCGCGGCCCCAGGCCGTCAAGCGCTCGAAAGCTCCGGCCAGCGGCAGTTCGAGTCGCAGGCAGGCATGCGCATGGGGAATGGGAAGCACCTTGAACGAGACTTCGGTCAATACCCCGAGCGTACCCTGGGCGCCGACCATCAGCCGGGAGAGGTCGTAGCCGGCGACGTTCTTCATCACCTCGCCGCCGAAGCGCAACTGCTTGCCATCAAAGGTGATGATCCGCACGCCGAGCACGAAATCGCGCACGGCGCCGACCCAGGGTCGGCGAGGGCCGGAAAGCCCGGCGGCGACCATGCCGCCGACGGTGGCGTCGTCGCCGAAGTGCGGCGGCTCGAAGGCGAGGCGCTGGCCGTTGTCGGCAAGCGCCCGCTCGAGATCCCGCAGCCGCGTACCGGCGCGCACGGTGGCGACCAGCTCCACCGGATCGTAGTGGACGATGCCGTGGTGGCCGGTGGTGGAGAGCGCTTGCGCCGTCTCGACCCGGCGGCCGTAGAACGCCTTGGTATCGCCGCCGACGATGCGCAGCGTGGCGCGCTCGGCCCGAGCCCGAACCACCTGTTCGCACAAGGCTTCGCTATCGTCGCGGCCCGCGAGCGCATCGGGACCGGACTCGTTCGGCGGCGTGTATTCCGGCTGCCGGTCCTGCAGGTGGGTCATGGCGATCTCCTTGCGACTCATGCCGCCTCCGATATCAGAATCGCGGCAGTTCGGGGTGCGGCAGTTCGCCGTGATGTACGTGCATGGCGCCGAACTCGGCGCAGCGTGCCAGTGTCGGGATGTTCTTGCCGGGGTTG
The DNA here is from genome assembly GCF_008298015.1 of Salinicola corii. Lineage (GTDB taxonomy): Bacteria > Pseudomonadota > Gammaproteobacteria > Pseudomonadales > Halomonadaceae > Salinicola > Salinicola corii. The sequence goes on from NZ_VTPX01000002.1 coordinate 307,329, forward strand.
AGCAGACGGCGCTCGTCGAATGCCGACTTCACCGCGTGGAAGAGGGTGATCTCGTCGGCGGCGAACTGGGTACACATCTGGTTGAGCTTCTCGCGGCCGACGCCGTGCTCGCCGGTGATGCTGCCGCCGGCGTCGACGCAGAGTTCGAGAATCCTGCCGCCGAGCGTCTCCGTGGACTCCAGCTCGCCGGGCTGGTTGGCATCGAACAGGATCAGCGGATGGAGGTTGCCGTCGCCGGCATGAAAGACGTTGGCGACCCGCAGTCCGTACTGGGCCGAGAGATCGTTGATGCCCTTGAGCACCCGGGGCAGCTCACGGCGGGGAATAGTGCCGTCGATGCAGTAGTAGTCCGGCGACATGCGGCCGACGGCCGGAAACGCCGCCTTGCGCCCGGCCCAGAACAGCTGGCGCTCGGCGTCGTCCCGGGCGAGCCGGATCTGGGTGGCGCCCGCCGTCTCGAGCAACTGGCGGACTCGCTCGCAGTCGGCCTGGACGTCGCTCTCCACGCCGTCGAGCTCGCACAGCAGGATCGCCTGGGCGTCAACCGGATAGCCGGCGTGGACGAAATCCTCGGCGGCGCGAATCGCCAGGTTGTCCATCATCTCGAGACCGCCGGGGATGCAGCCGGCGGCGATGATGTCGCCCACCGCCTTGCCGGCCCGCTCGACGTCGTCGAAGCAGGCCATCAGCACCTTGGCCACTTCCGGCTTCGGCAGCAGGCGCACCGTCACTTCGGTGATCACGCCGAGCATGCCTTCCGAGCCCATGAACAGCGCCAGCAGATCGTAGCCGGGGGTATCCAGCGACTCGCCGCCGAGGGTCATGCGCTCGCCCTCGATGGTGACGATCTCCACGCTCAGCACGTTATGGACCGTGAGACCGTACTTCAGGCAGTGAACGCCGCCGGCATTCTCGGCCACGTTGCCACCGATCGAGCAGGCAATCTGCGAGGAGGGATCGGGGGCGTAGTAGAGGCCATGAGGGGCGGCCGCCTCGCTGATCGCCAGGTTGCGCACGCCTGGCTGGACCCGGGCGAGGCGAGCATCGGGATCGACGCTCAGGATCTGGTTGAAGCGCGACATCACCAGCAGCACGCCCTTCTCCAGCGGCAGCGCGCCACCGGACAGGCCAGTGCCGGCACCTCGCGTCACCACCGGCACGGCGTGCTCGTAGCAGACCCGCATCAACGCCTCGACCTCGGCCAGTGTCGTCGGCATGGCCACCAGCATCGGCAGCACGCGATAGGCCGACAGCCCGTCGCACTCGAACGGGCGCAGGTCCTCCTCGCGATCGAGCAGGGTCAGTCTGGGCGCGACCGCCAGGATGGCCGCCATCAGGCCGGACTTGTCGACGTCGGCGATCTCGCCATCGATGCGCTCATCGTAAAGCAGTTCCATGACGTCTCCTCGAAAGCTCGGATATCGCTGGCGGCGGGTGAAGATCCGGTTTGTGGAAGGCCTTTCCACATTGCACTGCGGTCATTCTGTGGAAGGCCGCCGGTGGCGGCTATTAGCCAAAAGCCCAACGTGCTGGCAAATGGTCAGACCAAATAGAGGAGCGAAATCCTCCCAGCCGCAGCCGGGAGGATGGGATCACCCGCCCATGAGCGGGTCGGTGAGGCCGAAGACATACAAGGCCAGCAGCCCGATAATGCCGGCGAACAGGCAGTAGTAGAGCGTCGGCAGGATCGTCTTGCGCAGCGTCGTGCCTTCGCGACCGAGCAGGCCGACGGTGGCCGAAGCCGCCACCACGTTGTGGATCGCGATCATGTTGCCGGCGGCGGCTCCCACGGCCTGCAGCGAGACCATCATCGCGGTGGAGACTCCCAGCACTTCGGCGACGTTGAACTGGAACGCCGACAGCATCAGGTTGGAAACGGTATTGGATCCGGCAATGAAGGCACCCAGCGCGCCGACCGCCGGAGCGAACAGCGGGTAGATCTGACCGACACCGTCGGCGACCAGTTGCGCCATGGCGACCGGCATCGAGACCAGGTCGGACTCGTTGACGCCGGAGTTGATCAGGATGCGTACCATCGGAATGGTGAACAGCAGCACGAAGCCGGCACCGAAGATGGTTTTCGAGGATTCGGCGAAGGCCGCCGTGACCTGTTGGGCGCGCATGCGATGCAGGAAGATCGTGCAGATTACCGCGATCAGGATGATACCGCCGGGGAGATAGAGCCACTCGACGCTACCGGAGATGCCCTGCTCGCCGAGAATGTTGCTCCAGCCGGTGCTGATCGAGGAGAGCCCTGCCTTGACCGAGGGAATGGTGCGCGAGATCACCAGCAAAATGGCAACGATAACGTAGGGCAGCCAGCCTCGCAGCGTCGACATCGGCGCGCGACCGGCCACGTCGTCGACCTTGATCTCGATCGTGCCCAACCACTCGGTCGGCCACTTCGAGCGCTCCGGGAAGTCCCAGGTGTCCTTCGGCAGCAGGAAGCCCTTGCGTGCGGCCGGCACCACGATCGCCAGACCGATGAGACCGCCCAGCAACGACGGAAACTCCGGGCCCAGCAAGACGCCGACCAACATCGACGGCACTACGAAACAGGCACCGACGAATAGCGCGAACGGTGTGATCGACAGGCCCTCGGTCCAGGAGCGGTTCTCGCCGAAGAAGCGCACCATCACGATGACCAGGATCAGCGGCATGAACACGCCGATGATGCCGTGAGTGATGACGACCTCGGAGGTGATCAGGCGGAAATAGGTCTCCCAGGTCGAGCCGTTGGCGGTGAGCTGTTCGGCGATCGCAGACTGGTTCACGCCGCCGGTGACACCAACCACGATCGGCGTGCCCACGGCGCCGAACGAGACCGGCGTCGACTGCAGCATCATGCCGACGACCACGGCGGCCAGGGCGGGGAAGCCCAGCGCCACCATCAGCGGCGCGGCCACGGCGGCCGGCGTGCCGAAGCCCGAGGCGCCCTCGATGAAACAGCCGAACAGCCAGGCGACGATCAGTGCCTGGACGCGGCGGTCCGGACTGATACCGGAGAAGCCGTTGCGAATCGCCATGATGCCACCCGAATGCTTCAGCGTGTTGAGCAGCAGAATGGCGCCGAAGATGATCCACAGCAGCGAGACCGTCATGATCAGCCCCTGCAGCGTCGAGGCCAGCACGCGAGTCCCGGTCATGTCCCAGGCCAGCAGCGCGATCAGTACCGCAACGACGAATACGATCGGCATCGCCGTCCGTGCCGCCATGCGGAATCCGATCAGCAAGACCCCTGCCAGCACCAGCGGCAGAAAGGCAAGCAACGAGAGAAGCGTGTGATCCATATCGAGAGCCCCTGAGTCGTTATTATCAGCGTCGGTTGTCGCCGGGGTGGTCATTGCAACGTCACGATGGCGCTTTTCAATCGCCGGCCCACTTCGTTATCTCTCTCAACATGGGACCGCGGCGATTGACTCGGAAGATAACCACAGAAAAGGGCAGTGCCAATCATGGCTAAATGGTCTTACCAATAGTTGGAGAATGGAATGAATGCCCTTCAAGTGGCTGACTTTGAAGGGTTTAGAGGCCAGTTAGCGAAGCGATATCGGGCGCCGGAGGCGCGCGTGGTGCGACTAATGGACATCGCCGTTCGATCCGAACGCTGGGACGGCGACGTCGAGCCGGGAACATGAGGGAGCCGCCATCGGGTACGTCATGGCAATGGCTTCCGGGGGGTACGAGTCTCGGATAAGCCAGCGCACGTTCATCGTGTTTGACGGCATACTCTCCCTTGGACATGCTGCGATGACCGGAACCGCGACAACCGAAATCCGACGAGGAGTGTGATATGGGCCGTAAGATGTTCGATCTGTGCGGGCGCGACGAGCGACTGCGATTCTCGCCCTACTGCTGGCGGGTCAAGTATGCGCTGGCGCATAAAGGGCTCGATTGCGAATTCGTGCCGTGGAAGTTCACCGACAAGGAGGCGATCGCCTTCTCGGATCAGACGAAGGTGCCGGTATTCGTCGATGGTGACCAGACGGTCGTCGACAGCTATGAAATCTTCCGCTATCTCGATCGCGTCTATCCGGACAAGCCATTGCTGGGCGAAGGGGCTGCCGCGGAACGGGCGCGGTTCTTCAAGTTCTACGCCGAACGTTCGCTGGCGCCGGGGGTGATGCGCACCATCCTGATGGACGTGTTCAACGCCGTGCACCCCGACGACCGCGACTATTTCCGTACCTCGCGCGAAAAGGCATTCGGTCGCACGCTGGAGGAGATGCACTCGCCGAGCCAGGGGCTATCGATGCTCGATAAGGCACTGGAGCCGATGCGCGGGCGGCTGGACGAATCGCCGTTCCTGGAGGGCGACGAGGCCGGCGCAGCGGACTATCTGGTGGTGGGCGCCTTCATGTGGGCGCGGGTCACCTCCGCTGCCGATCTGGTCTCCAACGCCGATCCGGTCTACGCCTGGTTCCAGCGGATGCTGGACCTGCATGGCGGCGTCGGCCGCAACGCCACGCGGATCGTCGATGTCGACGGCGCCTATGCCAACTGATCGCAAGCTTGGCCGATCGCGCAGGGGTTTTTGACCCTTCGAGCAGGAGGGTTGGACTCACAGAGAAGAGGCTTTTGAACGGCGCGGGGCGATGTCGGAAGACGCCGCCCCCCGCAAAGCCTATCCTGACAGCATCCGGCTTATCGCCGGGCGTCACGACAGGAGCCTGTGATGATCGATCTCTACTACTGGACGACCCCCAACGGTCACAAGATCACGCTGTTCCTCGAGGAAGCTGGGCTCGACTACCGTATTCATCCGGTCAATATCGGCAAGGGCGAGCAGTTCACGCCGGAATTTCTCGAGATCGCCCCCAACAACCGCATTCCCGCGATCGTCGATCGTGCCCCGGCCGACGGCGGTCAGCCGCTGTCGCTGTTCGAGTCCGGCGCGATCCTCGAGTATCTGGCCGACAAGAGCGGCAAGTTCCTGCCCAAGAGTGGGCGCCAACGCTATCGGGTGCTGCAGTGGCTGCACTGGCAGATGGGCGGGCTGGGGCCGATGGCGGGGCAGAACCACCATTTCCGCCACTATGCGCCGAAGAAGATCGATTATGCCGTCGAGCGCTACATGAACGAGACCTCGCGGCTCTATCGCGTGCTGGACAAGCAGCTCGACGACAATGACTTCGTCGCTGGTGACGACTACTCCATCGCCGACATGGCGATCTGGCCGTGGATCAAGCCCTACGAGAAACAGGGCCAGGATCTGGAGGATTACCCCAGCCTGCAGCGCTGGTTCGAGCAGATCGGCCAGCGCGAGGCGGTCAGGGTCGCCTACGCCAAGGCGGAAGAGATCAATCCGCAGAACAACGTGGAAATGACCGACGAGGCGCGCAAGCACCTGTTCGGGCAGTAGCGCCTGCGCCACGACGCCAGACTTGGCGATATCGACGACAACCCCGGCCTCGGCCAGGGTTGTCGTTTTGCGCTCTAGCCGGCAAAAAACTCCCGGACCTGGCGAAACGCGGTCGAGAAATAGAGTTCATAGGTGTCTTTCTCGACGAACCCGATATGTGGCGTGGCCAGCACGCGGGGGTGGGCCTGGTAGGCGCTGGCACCATCGGGCTCGTTCTCGAACACATCCAGTGCCGCCGCACCCGGCCGCCCGGCATCGAGGGCGTCGAGCAGCGCACAGGGGCGGATCAGCTCGGCGCGGCTGGTATTGACCAAGAGCGCGTCGGCGCGCATTGCGGCGAGGTCGGCCGGGGTGATCATGCCGCGCGTGTCGCCGTTGAGCTTGAGATGCAAGCTGATCACATCGCAGCGGGCCAGGAAGGCGTGTCGATCGGGCTCGAATTCGACGCCCAGCTCGAAGGCGCGCCCGGCGCTGCTCTCGCGGCCGTGGGCGACGACGTTCATGCCGAAGGCCTGGGCATAGCCGGCGACCAGGCCACCGATCTTGCCCAGCCCCCAGATGCCCAGTGTGCGCCCGTGGACGGCGTGGCCCAGCGACTCCGCCTCCAGAAGCTGGTTGGTGCGCTGCCAGTCGCCCTCGGCCTGTCGGGCGAGATAGCCGCCCAGACGCCGACAGCCCGCCATGATCAGCAGCCAGGTGAGCTCCGCCGGCGCGATCGGCGAGCCGCCACCGTCGCGTACGGCGATGCCCAGTTCCTTGCAGGCCTCGACATCGATGGCCGAGGAGAGTCGCCCGGTCTGGACCACCAGCTTGAGATTCGGCAACTGCTCAAGCAGTTCGCGGGTCAACGAGGTGCGTTCGCGGATCAGGATGATGGCGTCGCTGTCCAACAGGCGAGCGGGCAGCGCCTGGTCGTCGAGATGTCGATGTTCGATGTCCAGACGGACGTCGCTGCCGTCGAGTTCGTGGGCGGCGTCGAGAAAGGCACAGCATCCCTGATAGTCGTCCAAGACCGTAACCGTTATCGACATGACAGCTCCCTCGAAATGATGGCGTTGTCGCATTGTTGGCACTTTCGCCATCGGCTGTCGAGTCGCTTTCACCGTCTTCGATTGCCGGTCCTCGGTTCAAATCACTTCCCGCTCCAGGAACTTGCGTACCCGCTCGGTACTGGGGTTGGTGAAGAAGGTCTCCGGGTCCGCCTGTTCGATGATCAGGCCCTTGTCCAGGAACACGACCTTGTCGGACACCGCCCGGGAGAAGGCCATCTCGTGGGTGACGATGATCATGGTGTAGCCTTCGGCGGAGAGATCCTTAATCACCGCCAGCACCTCGCCGACCAGCTCCGGGTCCAGCGCCGACGTGGGCTCGTCGAACAGCATCACCTCGGGCTGCATCGCCAGGGCGCGAGCGATCGCCACGCGCTGCTTCTGGCCGCCGGAGAGGGTGCTGGGGTAGGCATTGGCCTTGGCAGACATGCCGACCTTCTCCAGCAGTTCGCGGGCGTGGGCCTCTGCCTCTGCCTTCGATTTGCCCAGCACGTAGATTGGCGCCTCGGTGACGTTGTGCAGCACGTTGAGGTGCGGCCACAGGTTGAAACTCTGGAAGACCATGCCGGTACGGGCGCGAACCTGGGCTAGCTCGCGCACCGGCATCGGCCGGCCGGCATCGTTGACGCCGATACGCTGGCCGCCGATATGAATGCTGCCGCTGTCGGGCTGCTCGAGCCAGTTGATACAGCGTAACAGCGTCGATTTGCCGGAACCGGAGGAGCCCAGGATCGTCACCACGTCGCCCTCGCGCACTTCCAGATCCACGTCGCGCAGGACCTCGACGCCGTCGAAGCTCTTCGAAAGATGACGAATCGAGACCGCGGTCCGGTCGGTGCGGGCAGCGTCGTCGGGCACGGTTTTTTCAGACGCGGTTTGTTCAGACGTGTTTTTCTCAAACATTGTCGAATCCCCGTTTGGCGCTGAAGCGGCCACATTGCTTGATGATGATCTCCATGACCACGCTGACCACCCAGTAGAAGCCGATGACCACGATGAAGGCTTCGGTGGGAATGAAATAGGTTCCCGACAGGCTGTTGGCGGCAGCGGTGAGTTCCTGCACGGTGATGATCACCAGAAAGGCGGTATCCTTGAGCGCGTAGATCAACTGGTTGCCCAGCAGCGGCCGGGTCTGCATCACGATCTGCGGCAGGATCAGACGAAAGAACATCTTGCCCTTGGTGAAGCCGTGGGCCTTGGCGGCTTCGACCTGACCGGGCGGGAAGGTCAACCGGGCGCCGCGAAAGATCTCGGCGAAGTAGCAGCCGTGATAGACCGCCAGCGCGCCGACGCCGGACCACCAGGCGTCCAGCCGGACATCGAACGCCGGCAGGCCGTAGTAGAGCAGATAAGCCAGGATCAGAAACGGCAGCATCCGCATGCCGTCGATGAACACCCGGAGTGGCACGGTGAGGCGGGGCCGGCTGCCCTCCAGCAGATAGAGCATGCCGCAGCCGATCGCGAACGCGGCGCTGATCGACAGCCCGAAGATCTCCATCGTGCTGAAGAATCCGCGCCAGAACTGATCGCGGGCGCTCCACAGAATCTCCCAGTTACTCATGGCGCCTCCTCGGCGTTGGGGTCCCGCCGCCTTGTCGTCGTCGGCTCATCACACCGCCAGCCGGTTGGCGCGGCGTTCGGCGATCCGCTGCAGCCAGACCAGGGAGCCGATCGCGGCCATGTAGAGCGCGCAGGCGACCAGAATCGGTGGCAGGGGTTCGTAGGTGACGGCCGAGATGCGATTGGTGACCCGGGTCAGGTCGACGATCCCGATCACCGCGATCGCCGGGCTGCCCTTGATCAGGAACGACATCTCGTTGATCAGCCCCGGCAGGCTGGTGATCATCATCTGCGGCAGCATGATGCGCCGGAAGATGATCCACGGCGTCATGCCGGCGGCCATGGCCGCCTCGCGCTGCTCGCGGGAGAAGTTGCGGAAGGCGCTGCGCCAGATCTCGGCGTTGAACGCCGTGGTGTTGAGCGTCAGCGCCAGGATGCCGGCGACGTTGCGGTCGAGATTGATGCCGAAGGTCGGGGCGCTGAGAAAGATGAACAGCGCCAGCGTGACCAGCGGCGTGGCGCGCGCCAGGCTGATGTAGAGGACCAGGAGCTGGTCGACGACGGGAATGCGGGCGAGGCGGATCAGGGCCAGTATCAGCCCGGCCGTGACCCCCATGGCGATGGAGATGCCGGAGATCCAGACGGTCGTCCAGGCGCCTTCCAGCAGCATGTGCCAGGCACTGGCGTTCATGGGCGGCTCCCGAAGGCTTGAGAACAGGGAAGGCGCCGCGCGAACCCGCGGCGCCGCTGACGGTATGACGTGTCAGGCGATGGGGTGTGTCATGGGACCCGACGATCGGGCCACCGCGCTCAGTCGTCCAGGCCCGCCAGTTCGTGGAACTGGTCGACACTTTCGAGCGGTTCGTCGGGCAGGTCCGGGAAGCTCTCGCCGAACCATTTCTCCTGCAGCTCGGCCAGGCGTCCGGTCTCCTTCATGTGGTCCAGGAATTCTGTCATGTAGGCGAGCAGTTCCGGGCTCGACTTGGGGATCGGCCAGGAAACGTAGCCGGCACCGGAAACCGCCGGGCCCTTGGCGAAGACGTCCGGCTTGGAGGCGACCAGGGTATTGACCGGCACTGCCGAGTCGATGACGAAGTCGAGACGACCGTTGGCCAGGTCGGCGAAGGCCTCGGGGTAGGATTCGTACTGCACCACCTCACCCAGCTCGCCGCCGTCGTCCTCGAGCATCTTCTTCAGCTCCGGCAGCCGCGACAGCAGCACGCTGCCGGCCTGAACGCCCACTTTCTTGCCGCTGAGATCGTCGACATCGCTGATGCTGTCGTCGTCGGCGCGCTTGATGGCGAAATGCTGGGCGGAGGCATAGGGCGGGGTGTAGTTGAACACCCGCAGGCGCTCGTCGGAGACCGAGGCGCCGGTCAGCGCCATGTCGTACTGGCCGGTGGAGACGGCGGCCAGCAGCCCGGTCCAGGGGAGAATGTCCTGGCGGACCTCGAAGTCGGCGTAGTTGCGCAGCTCCTCGAGCATGTCGGTGTTGAAGCCCTTGGCGTTGCCGTCCTCGATGAAGTTGAACGGGGCGTAATTATCCTCCGTCGCCACGCTCAAATAGCCGCGGCTTTCGATCTCGGGCAGGTCGGCGGCGAACGTCGCCAGCGACACAGTCGACAACGACAGCGCCATCAGCGTACCGGCCATGGCCTTGGCGGCGAGACGGGGCAGGTGAAACCGGGCGGTGGGTTTACAGGTCGGGAAGCGCAGCATGGAATACACCCTCTCATTGTTGTTGGTGATGGTGTCGGTGATTGCGTAGCGTGATTCCACCCTAAAGAATCCGGGAGCGGTTGCTGTAGAGCCAGTTGCCGAACGTCGGCTGGCCAGATCGGGGTTGCCACTCGCCAATCAGTCGAGCGCTTTCAGTGCCGCGATCAGCGCGTCGAGGGACTCGCCGGCAAAACCGATTCCCACCAGCTGACTGGCGCCCGGGCGTGGCGAGGTGGGCGTCCACTCGACGTGCCTGCCGCTCCATTGAAAGACGTAGTATCGGCCATCGGCCTGGATGAATCCCTTGGCGCGCGCCAGGCCCTCGGTATGCTCGGCGAGCAGAGACTCCAGCGTTTGGCGGTTCAGGGATGCGGGAAGTTCGATCGCAAAGCGTTGCCAGTCGGGGTCGTGTTCGTCGGTAGCGGAACGCAGAGTCAGCAATCGAGACGTCGCGGGTTTCGGTGATCTGACATCACCGGAGTCGGCGTGTTCGACGTGAGCCATGGCGTTGAGTGACCGTAGCCGACGCATCAAGTCATCGCGCTCAATGACCTTGAGCTCATCACCACGATTGAGGGAGAGCTGGCCGGCGCTGGCGATTTGGCCTGCCACCAGTTCGCCGACGCGACTGTCATTCAGGCGCCGCGCCAGACTTGCCAGGTCGACCAGCGTGACGATGCGTTCCAACCGGAAGCGGCGTGCCACGCGAATCATGTCGGCGATGCGTTGAGGCCGGGCCACGCCGCTGGTCTCAATGATCAGCGCCGCGGGCGGCTCCGGCCAGCGGCCGATACGCGAAAGCTGGGTGCCCAGTTCGTCGCTCAGCGAGCAGCATAGGCAGCCACTACTGAGCTGGAGCAGGCGCTCCCCAGCGTAGTCGATCAGCTCGGCATCGACATTGATGGTGCCGAAGTCGTTGACCAGCACCAGTGTGTCCGGCGCCACGCCGTCTCGCAGATGCGCGTTGAGCCAAGTAGTCTTTCCCGCGCCCAGATAACCGGCCACTAGTGTTACCGGAATCGAGTCCGGGGATTCGCTGGGGGTCGGGCTGTTGTCGAGCTCAGGCATTGCTGAAGACGTGGCCGCCGACGACCGTTGCCGCGACGCCGATCGATGCCAGCCGCTCCAGCGGCACGTCGTGCGGATCTTCGTCGAGCACCGCCATGTCGGCGAATTTACCCACCTCCAGGCTGCCGACGCAGTCGTCGAGTTTCAGGGTATAGGCCGCGTCCAGCGTGATCAGTCGCAGCGCCCGTTCCACGCTCAGCGCCTCGAGAGGCCCCAGCACGTCGCCGCTGGCGGTCTGGCGGGCGATGGCACACCACGCCGTGAACAGCGGCGCCAGCGGTGTGACCGGTGCGTCACAGTGGGCGGCGATGGGAATGCCCAGACGATCCGCCGAGGCCAGCGGTTCGAGACGCTGACAGCGTTCGAAGCCCAGCGTGCGCGAGCGGTGGATGTCGCCCCAGTAGTAGAGATGATTGGCGAACATGTTGAGACACACCCCGAGCCGCGCGGCACGTTTTAGCTGCGCATGATCGATGATCTGGCAGTGCTGGAGGGTGTGGCGGTGATCGGCGCGTGGCCACAGCTCCAGCGCTGATTCGATGGCGTCCAGCATCAGCTCGACGGCTTCGTCGCCGTTGGTGTGGATATGCAGCTGCAGCCCGGCCTGATGATAGCGGTGGACGATTTCGGTCAAACGTTCCGGTTCGGCGTTCCACATGCCATTGGGCGAGCCGTCGTGATAGCCGGGCCACTTCAGGCGTGCGGTGTAGCCCTGGATCGAGCCATCGGTCATCAGCTTGACCAGTCCGAAATGGAGCTTGTCGCTGCCCTTGTCGCGACAGCCCAGCACCCGCTCGATGCCGTCTTCCGGCGTGTAGGTCAGCGCGCTCATGGCCGGCGCCAGGCGCATCGGCACGTCGTCCCGGTTGCAGGTGCGCTGCATGCTTTCGACGCCGGTCTCGCTCAGTGGGTTATAGAGGTCGGTCAACGTGGTCACGCCGTGGCGCTGGCCGATGCGCGCGTAGCGTTCCAGCGTCGCTTCCTCGCTGCCGCGGTCGAAGAGGTCGAGGTCCAGTATGTCGAAGATCGCGAACATCGCTGCCATCTCGCGCAGCTCGCCGTTGGGCCGGCCGTCGTCGAAGGTCCGTACGCCCTCGATACCAGCCTGCGACTCGAGACCGGCGAAACGCAACATGGCGCCGTTGACCGTCATCATGTGCAGGTTGGCATGGATGACGACGATCGGGCGCTCGGCGTCGACGGCATCGAGATCGTCGCGGTCGAGTCGGCGCTGGGGGAAGTAGATCGGGTCGAAGCCCCAGGCGATCAGAGGCGAATCCGCCGGCAGCTTGGCTACTTGCTCGCCGAGATGGTGCTGTAGGGCGGCGATGTCGGTCAGTCCCGGCCAGGTATGGCCGTCAGGGTCCTGGCGCGGGAAGAAGCCGGCGTAGGGATACTCCCACAGCACGCCTTCCAGCGCGTGGCTGTGGCCCTCGACGAAGCCGGGCAGGATGACCTTGTCGGCGAAGCGCTCGTCGAGCTCGAAGTCACCCAGGTCCGACAGCGTTTCCAATGAGCCGACGCCGAGAATCCGGCCGTCTCGCACCGCGATGTGGGTGGCTTCCGGCTGCGAAGGATTCATGGTCAGGATGCGCCGGGCGGCAAAAATGCGATGACTCATGAGGGATTCGGCTCCTGAACGGGGGATATCTGACCGCCCCGGCTACGCTGCCATCTCATCAGCAAGGGAATGCACGCCAGCGTGATGAGGGCATAGCCACCGAAGATAGTGAGATACTGCCATGTCGCCAGCGTCGGAGCGATTGGAGTGAAGAAGAAAAGCGTCGGAATATTGACCACGATGATGGCGATATTGAAGAACGCCAGCTCCTTGGGCACCGAGGTGCTGAAGTCAGCATCCAGCATGCGCAGCAACAGCAAGCCGGTACCGGTGGAGCCACAGCAGCAGCCGAAGGCGGTGACGGCACGCTCCGGCCCGAGCCGGCCGCTGAGCCGACCGATGGCCATCGCACCGAGGAAGGTGACCAGCGTCACCGCGACCGCGATGAGCAGGATCGGTACCAGCAGGGCGGATAGTACGGCAATCTGGATGCTCATCAGGGTGGCGACGACCATAAAGTCAACCGACCCGCTGGTGATGCGCTTGAGCGTGTCGTTGTCGACCTTGTCGGCCCAGCCGAACCGATCGATCGCCATTCGCATCAGCACGCAGACCGTCAGCCCGTGAATGAAGAACAGGTTGTAGCTGAAGAATACCGACAGCACCTGATTGCCCGCCACCAGCGGTTGCATCGCGGTCAGCCAGACGTAGGTGATGACATAGGCCACGCCCAGCAGGCCCAGATGCCAGGCCAGCGAGTCGACGGTGCCGGCGTGCGAGATCTGCTTGCCGGCCGAAGGTTGAGTCTCGGGCGTGTGAAAGCCGCGCACGAAATCGTCGTCCAGCGTCGAATGGCGGTTGGTGTTGAGCCCCCGCTTGAGGAAATGGCGCGCGGCCGGCACGCCGACGACGAAGGCGGCCACGAAGCCCAGCGAGGCGAAGATGACGCCCACCTGCGCGGCGTTGGCGATGCCGTAGTCGTTCTCCCAGATCGTGCCGTAGGTCAGTGCCTGGCCCGGCCCCTGGGTGAATCCATGGGTGACGATGGCGCCGAGCAGCGGACTGAGATCGCTGCCGGTGACCAGGTCGTAGCCCGCCATCAGCCCGAATCCGATCACCGCCTGGGCGCCGAGGCTGGCGGTCCAGATCAGCGTCAGCCACAGCCCGCCGCCGACGATGCCCTGGCGCTGCTCGCTCGCGGCCGGTTTGGGGCTGCCGGTCAGACACAGCGACATGAAGCTCAGGGTGAAGAAGTGGAAGGCCAGCGCGGTGAAATCGGAAGGGCCGTAGCCAGGAATCAACCCCGAGGAGAGTCCGACGAAGCCGATGATCCCCGCGACGATACTGCCGGGAATCAGGCTGGCACGCAGCCAGGGAATACGGCTGCGCAGCAGGCTGCCGACGACCAGCAGGGCGGCGATCAGCGCAAAGGCGATGACGCCATGGAAGGTACTGCCCATGATGTAGTCCTCGTGATTGACGTTGTTATGGTCAGGTCATACTAAAGTTCGGGATGCATGGCGCTACAGGCCAGATTCTCGTCATGCTCGGGACAGTTCCGAACCCCGGCCGCCTGTCGAACAGGTCGACTGGCGCGGATCTTGCTACGTGTAGAGCTCAGCCACGGGGCGGGAGCTCGGCATGCTCGACCACTATTTTCATCTCGACTTCGACACCCGGCGCGGCCTTCAGGAGCAACTGCGCGAGGCGCTGCTCGACGCGATTCACACCGGTACCATCCCCACCGAGGAGGCGCTGCCCTCGTGCCGCAAGCTGTCGCTGCAGCTCGGCATCTCGCGTAACACGGTGGCGCTGGTCTACGAAGGGCTGGTGGAGGATGGGTACCTGGTCAGCCGGCCGCGCAGCGGTTACTACCTGCACGATGCCTATCACGAGCCCGATGCACTGGAAACGAACCCGGCAACGCACGACGAGATCGTCGATGCACCTTTTTGGGGCGGTCGTTTCACCCATCGGCCCAGCCATCTGCAGGGTGTTCTGCGCCCCAGTAACTGGATGAGTTACGAATTTCCCTTCGTCTATGGCCAGTTGGATACCCGGCTGTTTCCGCTGGAGCAGTGGCGCGAGACCTCGCGGCGGCTGCTCGGTGGACGGCGCGAACGACACTGGTTGGGCGACCGTTACGATCAGGACGACCCGATGCTGGTCGAGCAGTTGCGTACGCGGGTGCTGCCCAAGCGCGGCATCCATGCGCGCAGCGACGAGATACTGATCACGCTCGGCTCCCAGAACGCCCTGTTCCTGATCGCCCAACTGCTGTTCGACACGCGCACCCGGGTGGCGATGGAGAATCCCGGCTACCGCGAAGCGGCCAACGTCTTCCTGCGCCAGGGGGCACGACTGAGCTATCAGCGGATCGACGCTGAAGGCATGTGCCTGGATGCGGCAGCGGCCAGGAGCGACTATCTCTACGTGACGCCCAGCCACCAGGGACCGACCGGGATCACCATGAGCCGCCGTCGACGCGAGGCGCTGATCGAGCAGGTCCAGCGCCGCGACCAGATCGTGCTGGAGGACGACTACGACGCCGAGGTCAATTTCGATCGTCACGCCCAGCCGGCATTGAAGGCGAGCCGGGCGGGTTCCCGCGTGATCTACATGAGCAGTCTGTCGAAACCGCTGTCTCCCGGATTGCGGCTGGGATACGTGGTGGCCGATGCCGAACTGATCGAGGAGTTGCGGGCGCTACGGCGGTTGATGTATCGCCATCCGCCCTCCGGTCTGCAGCAGCAGTTGGCGCAGTTTCTCTCCCAGGGACACTACGACCGGTATTTGCGACAGTTCTCCGACGAGATGCGTCACCGCTGGGAGATCATGGATGCCGCGATCACTCGCGAACTGCCCGACTGTCGTCGGGTCGGGGGAGATCATGCCAGCGTGTTCTGGCTGGAGACACCGGATGCGATCGATACGCAGCGGCTGGCCTGGCAAGCGGCGCAGCGCGGCGTGCTGATCGAGCCGGGCTTCCAGCACTTCTTCGACCCGGCACCGCCACGCAACTACATGCGCCTCGGGTTCGGCGCCATCGATGCCGAGCGTATCGAACCCGGGATCCAGCGACTGGCGCAGGCCTTCGGCTAGCCCCGACCCCAGACGACAGCGACCGGCAAGTCGCCGGTCGCCAGTCCGATCTCGCGAACCCGATCAGCCAGCCGCAAACTCGCCCAGCACGTCATCGAGGATCGCCAGCCCCTCTGCGACTTCCGCGTCGCTGACGATGCACGGCGGCACCACGTGAATGCGATTCTCGACCACGAACGGTAGCAGTCCCTTGGCGATCAGCGCGTTCTTGATGGCGCCCATTCGAGCAGCCGGTAATGGGGTACGGGTATTGCGATCGCTGACCAGCTCCAGCGCGTGGAACACGCCGAGGCCGCGGGTTTCGCCGATGATGGCGTGATCCCGTGCCAGCTGCTGGAGGCCGGCAGCCAGTGGACCGTTGCCGATGCGGTCGGCGTTTTCCACGATCCCTTCGTCGCTCATCGCATCCAGCGTGGCGACGATCGAGGCCATCGCCAGCGGATGGCCCGAGTAGGTCAGCCCGCCGAAGAACATGTGATCGTCGAAATGGCGGCAGATCTCGTCGGAGATGATCACCCCGCCGGCCGGCACGTAGCCGGAGTTGACCCCCTTGGCGAACACGATCAGGTCCGGCCTGGCGCCGAAGTGCTCCAGTGCGAACCATTTGCCGGTACGGCCGAAGCCGGCCATGACCTCGTCGAAGATCACCAGAATGCCGTACTGGTCGGCCAGCTGGCGCACGCCTTCCAGGTAGCCCCTAGGCGGAATCAGCACGCCGGCGGTGCCCGGAATCGATTCCAGCAGGATGGCAGCGATGGCGTTCGGCCCCTCGCATTCGATTACCCGCTTCAGGTGCTGCAGCGCGCGCTGGCACTCCTCTTCCTCGTTGCCGGCCCAGAAGTCACTGCGGTAGAGAAACGGATTGAAGAAGTGCGCATGCCCTCGGGCGAACTCGTTGGGCACCCGCCGCGGATCGCCGGTGGCGACGATGGCCGAGCCGGTGTTGCCGTGATAGGAGCGGTAGGCCGACAGGATCTTGTCGCGACCGGTCACGCTGCGCGCCATGCGCATGGCGTTTTCGTTGGCGTCGGCGCCGGCGTTGGTGAAGAACACCTTGCCGAAGCCGGATGGCGCCCGATCGAGAATCCGCCTGGCCGCCTCGCCGCGAGCGAGATTGGCGTGCGCCGGGGCGATGGTGGTCAGCTGCTCCGCCTGGGCCTGGATGGCGGCGATCACCTTGGGATGCTGGTGACCGATGTTGGTATTGACCAGTTGGCTGCTGAAGTCCAGGTACTCCTTGCCAGCGTAGTCCCACAGCCGGCAGCCCTTGCCCCCGGCGATCACCAGGGGCGACAGGTTGCCCTGCGACGACCAGGAGTGGAACACGTGCCGGCGGTCGAGCCGATGGACATGCTCATTGGAAACGTCGTCGTTGATGAAGGTGTCGGTCATGGCAGGGTTCCTGTTGTGTGGCGTTCACTGTCTCGATTCAAGACTAGGGGGCGATGGTTCGATCGCGTAGAGCCAGAATGCGGTGGCGACCGTGACAGTCATGGAAAGATGTCCCGACCTGGTTGCCGAACTGGCCCTACCCGGCGCGGTGTTGGCTGGGTAGGGTGGCTGATTCCACGATATCGGTGGCCAGGAAAACGGCGGGAGGAGTTCGTCCCCATGATGTCATCGATGCCGCTGCTGGGATCGGCCATGGCGCTGGCGTGCTTCGCCGGACTCGTCAGGGGCTATTGCGGCTTTGGCTTCGCCATGTTGCTGGCGCTGGGGCTGACGCTGTTGCTGCCGCCGATCGAGGCGGTGCCGCTGGCGCTGCTGCTGGACCTTTTGACCAGCGTCGGCCTGTGGCGCCGGGCCAGCCGGCTGGCGGAGTGGCGCCTCCTGCGCCGGTTGCTGTGCGGCATGCTGGTGGCGACCGCCGTCGGCGTGAGCCTGATGGCCATGTTGCCGGCCGCGCCGATGCGGGTCGCCATTGCCGTGCTGGCGCTCCTTGGTGCGCTGGCGCTGCTGGTGCGTCGCGAGTCGTCCGCCAACGATGACCCGGTAGTAACCGTGTCGCGAGGGCAAGGGACGTGGCCTAGTGTCGCGGCTGGCGCCTTTTCGGGATTGTGCATGACACTGGATTCTTCGGGGGGCCCACCGCTGATGCTCTATCTGTTGCATCGGCGTATCCCTCCGCTGAAATTACGCGCGATTGCTATCCTGTTCTTCGCCGCCAGCAGTAGCGCATCGCTGATCGGACTGGAGATGGCGGGGGAATTGGGGCGAGAGACCTGGGTTCGGGCGGCCTGGCTGCTGATACCTGCGCTGGTCGGCAACCTGTTGGGGCAATGGTTCTTCGAACGCTCCCCGCCGCGCTCGATGAAACTCGCCGTGGCGCCGCTGCTGATGGTGCTGTCGCTCTGGGTGCTGGCCCATGAGGCGTGGCAGGGTTAGCTGTGCTCGGGGAGCGCCGGCAACGTGACATGGGGCGGAGATGCCCCTTTCTATCGAGATATGAAGGAGAATGACGTGAGCGATGTTGTTTTCATTACCGGGGCGACCTCCGGTTTCGGTCGTGCCGCAGCCCATCGTTTCGCCGGGGCCGGCTGGTCGCTGGTGCTATCCGGTCGCCGTGACGAGCGTCTGGAGGCGCTGAAAGCCGAATTGGCCGACAAGGTCGCGGTGCATACCATCGTGCTCGACGTGCGTGACGATGAAGCCGTGCAGAGGGCCGTCGATAGCCTGCCGGAAGACTTCAAGCGGGTACGCACGCTGGTCAACAACGCCGGACTGGCGCTGGCGCCCCAGCCGGCACAGAAGGTGGCGCTGAAGGACTGGCACACCATGATCGATACCAACGTCACCGGGCTGGTCAACGTGACCCATGCGCTGTTGCCGACGCTGATCGGGGTGGGTGAAGGGGCGACGATCGTCAACGTGGGCTCCATCGCCGGTCAGTGGCCGTATCCGGGCAGCCACGTCTACGGCGCGTCCAAGGCGTTCGTTCAGCAGTTCAGCTACAACCTGCGCTGCGACCTGCAGGGCACCGGCGTGAGGGTCACCGATCTGGCCCCGGGCATGGCCGAGACCGAGTTCACCCTGGTGCGCACCGGTGGCGATCAGACCGCGTCCGACAATCTCTATCGGGGCACCACGGCGCTGACCGCCGAGGACATCGCCGAGCAGATGTTCTACATCGCGACACTGCCGGCGCACATCAACTTCAACCGCGTGGAAGTGATGCCGACGCGACAGGCCTGGTCGGCTTTCGCCATCGATCGCGACGACTGACATTAGTCGCGGCGCCGCCTCGGCGATGGTCGCGGCCACAACGAGAAAGACCCGAGCCTGTCATTCGCAGGGCTCGGGTCTTTTCGTTCAGGGCGGCTCCGGGCTCGTCAGGTGCTCGGATTCTGCTCGATGCCCTGAACGTACCACGGCGCGCCGTCACGCAGCGCCCGTTTCAGGTGCCAGGTTTCGTTGAACTCGGTCTCCTCGCCGTTTTCCTCGAGCACGCCATGGAACAGCACGGTGGCCTCGGCTTCGTCCTTGAACTCCTGCACGCTGCCCAGTTCGGCGAACAGGCGCACGATTTCGGTGCGATTGTTGGCCGGCTGCTCCATGCGCTCCGCTTTCAGCAGGTTGTAGAGTTCGGGCGTGACGTACTCCTGAATCCGGCTCAGGTCGTTGTTGTCCCAGGCGCGCTGAAGGGTAGTGAAGTGCTCCTTGGCGCCGGCCAGGAAACGTTCGCGATCGAACCATGCAGGCTCGGTGGCGATGCCGCCGGTGCTCGTGCCCGAGGCGCCGGTGCCCATGAACGGAGCCGGCTGGGCGCTGGTGTCATGGTGCGGTTGACCGTCATCACGATGACCGGCCGGTGCGTGCCGACGACGGCCAGCCAGTAGCCGGAAGCCGATGAAAGCGACCAGCGCGATCAGCAGGAAGTCCATCATCCGCAACCCGTCGAAGGCGCCACCGAAGAACAGCGACGCCAGCAGACCGCCCGCGAGCATTCCCGCCAGCGGGCCGGCGAAGCGCGACAGTCCGGCGCTGGGCTGGCGGGGCGGGGTGGAGGCGTTGCTGCGTGTCGTGGTCGGGGTTGGCTGCTGCACCGAGCGTGAGTAGGAGCCGAAGCTCTTGCCGCCGCCCATGCGGCGAGCCTCGGCGTGGTCGACGGCGGCGGTAAAGCCGAGCAGACCGACCATCAACATGACGAGCAGATGACGCATGGCGTTCTCCTGAAAATCAACGTTATTCCGGGCCGAGTGCCCACTTCGTGCACTCGTTGCTGCGGGCATTGTTGCAGACTGGCGTGAATGGAAGCTGAACGGGCGGCATTCCCCCCTGATTCTTTCGTCGCGTCTCTACTATCCGCGATCCCGTTCGCGACGGCGAAAGACGGGTTTTCCCGGTTTGGACTCGTCGGGTACATGGCGATAGCCGGCGATATCGAATTCGGTCAGTCTCGCTGGTTCCTCGACTCGCTCACGAATCAGCCACGCGGCCATCAGGCCGCGTGCCTTCTTCGCATAGAAGCTGATGATCTTGAACTGGCCGTTCTTCTCGTCCTGAAACACCGGCGAGACCACGTCGGCCTCGAGTTTCTTGAAGTCGATCGCCTTGCTGTATTCGTTGGAGGCGAGGTTGACCAGCGTCGAACTGCCGCTGGCGGCAACGGCCTGGTCCAGGTCGAGAGTCAGTCGCTCCCGCCAATAGGCGTAGAGATCCTTACCGGCGGTGTTCTCCAGCCGGATGCCCATTTCCAGGCGATAGGGCTGGATCAGATCCAGCGGCCGTAGCATGCCGTAGAGCCCGGATAGAATCCGCAGATGATCCTGAGCGAAAGCGTTGTCTGCCTTGCTGAAGGAGGCCGCCTCCAACCCGACGTAGACATCGCCCTGGAAGGCCTGCGCCGCTGGCTTGGCATTATCCAGCGAGAACGGTGTCTTCCAGTCGGCGTAACGGGCGGCGTTGAGCCCGGCGAGCTTGTCGCTGATGCCCATCAGTTGCGACAGCTGCTGGGGGGAATAGCCGCGCAGGATGCCGATCAGCTCTCGACTCAGGTCGAGATAGTCGGGCTGGGTGACGTCTCGGGTCGTCGAAGGCGTCTCGAAATCCAGCGTCTTGGCGGGAGAGATGATGCTGAGCATGGCGCGCTTACCCGTGTTGGAAGTGGCGTTATCGGTCGCCGGCGGCGACCATCAGGACCGAGTTTCGAAAATGAGTCCCAGGGCCGAGTTTCATGGGCAGGGATTGGAAATTCGTCGATGCACGCCCTCGATCGCCTCGACGACTTCGGCGGACAGCTCGAGCCCATCGCTGTCGATATTGGCATCGAGCTGCTCGAGGGTCGTCGCACCGATGATATTGCTGGTCACGAACGGCCGAGACGTCACGTAGGCCAGCGCCATCCGGGCCGGGTCCAGTCCGTGCTCGTGGGCGATGTCGACGTAGGCCTGGGTCGCCTCCTGGGCCAGCTCGGAGGTATAGCGCGAGAAGCGCTCGAACAGGGTCAGACGGCTCTTGGGCGGCTTCCGGCCTTCGAGATATTTGCCTGACAGCACCCCGAAGGCCAGCGGCGAGTAGGCCAGCAGACCGACGGATTCGCGGTGGGCGATTTCGGACAGGCCGATCTCGAAGCTGCGGTTGAGCAGGTTGTAAGGGTTCTGGATACTGGCGACGCGCGGCAGACCCTGGGTCTCGGCCAGATGGAGACAGCGCATGACGCCCCAGGGGGTGTCGTTGGAGAGCCCGACGGCGCGGATCTTACCGGCGTCGACGGCCTCTTTCAGTGCGCCCAGGGTCTCTTCCAACGGCGTGGCGTCGCTGTCGTCGCCCGGCAGGTAGCCCAGCTGGCCGAAGCAGTTGACGTGACGGTCCGGCCAGTGGAGCTGATAGAGATCGAGATAGTCGGTCTGCAGGCGCTCGAGGCTCGCGTCCAGCGCCTGGTGAATCTGTTCGCGGGTGTGTCGCGGGCCGCCGCGAAGATGCTCCATGCCGCGTCCGGCACCCGCCGCCTTGCTGGCGATGATCAGGTCGTCGCGCTTGCCGCGCTGCTTCAACCAGCTGCCGATATAGGCCTCGGTGCGGCCCTGGGTCTCGGGTTTGGGCGGTACCGGGTACATCTCGGCGGCGTCGATGAAGTTGATGCCGGCGGCAACGGCACGATCGAGCTGCTCGTGCGCCTCGGCCTCGGTGTTCTGTTCGCCGAACGTCATGGTGCCGAGGCACAGGCGCGAAACCTGGATGTCGGTCTTGCCTAGGGGGCGTCGCTGCATGTTGCGCTCCAGATGGGAAAACGGATGTTGACGAGCCTGAGAGGGTGTTTACAAAATGCCTGCGCTCGGCAATACGGCGTTAAAATCGGCCTCAAATGCTCATTTACCCCGTGTAAACTCCGCCTTTTCGACCGATTTTGCCTTGTCTTGCCTTCGCTCGCCGAATTTGTAAACACCCTCTGAGGCGTGATGAAAAAGCCGTTGGAAATCGTATGTTACTGGCGCCGCTGGAAAGCGGCAAACCGGCGCCGGGCGCGAGGGGTTGAGTCGCCACGCGGGCAGGCGTATCCTTGCGGCCTTTCGCCGCCCGGCCTCGGCCGTGCGCGCCTGTGAAGGGTCGATTCCGACGCGCCATAGAGCGTTGCCTGGTGTTGCGGTAATAGAAAACAAGATGCGTTCAGATCGACACGGTAGTTCGGACCGTTAACGGGTCCCAGTCTCCAGGGTCACTGTCAGTTATGCCACAGACGTTTTCTTTCTTTACGCGATTCGAGTTCCGTCTGGCCACGCAGCTCAGCCACACGCGCTGGATGACGCGTTCGCCGGGCAAGCAGCGGTTGATGCTGCGCTGGTTCAAGCGTTGCGCCGATGCCGGCCATGTCCCCGCGCGGTCGCTCTACGGCCGGGTGCTGATGCATCGTGGGATCTCCCCCCGCGACAAGTCCACCGGCGCGCGTTATGTCCTGCAGGCGGCCCAACAGGGGGATCGCCATGCGCAATACCAGGCCGGGCGCATCTACGAACTGGGTTGTTCGCAGTACCAGCCCAACGAGCACCATGCAGTGACCTGGTATGCCCGCGCGGGCGAGAACGGCCATGTCCAGGCCGCAAAGCGGCTGGCCGATGCGTATCGGCATGGCGGACTGGGCCTGCCCCACGACCCCGCTCGCGCGGACGATTGGCAGCGCTGGGCCCAACACCTTACCGAAGACAGTCCCACCGGCGAGGCGCCAGCCGCGCTCACGGCGTACTGAGGCACCCACAACCTTCCGGGGCCTTCTGCGTGACCTCCGCCACCAGCCGGGTGGCTGGATGCAGTCGCGCTTCAACACTGTCATGATGGCGCATCATCGGCGTCGCAAGATGAGACGGCATCATGGAAGGAGCCCGTGACGTGTTGCTGCCCACCCTGCTAGATATCGAGGCCTCCGGCTTTGGCCGCGGCAGTTACCCTATCGAGGTCGGCTTGGCCCGATCCGATGGCAGCCGTTGCGCGTTCCTGATCCAGCCGGTGCAGGAGTGGACCCATTGGGACCCCAAGGCCGAACTGCTGCACGGGATATCCCGTGCCCGATTGATCCGCGAAGGCCATCCGCCGATCGAGGTCGCGCGCTGGCTCAACGACGAACTGGCGGAGAGCGGCATCGCCTACAGCGATAGCTGGGGCTACGACAATACCTGGCTGTCGCTGCTTTTCGATCAGGCCCGCATGCTGCCGCGGTTTCGACTGGAGGCCCTGCGGCGTCTGCTGAGCGAGGCCCAGACCGAGTGCTGGGCCGAAACCAAGGAGCGGATAGCCGCGGAGCACGACATCCGTCGTCATCGTGCCGGCGACGATGCCCGTCTGCTGCAGTTGACCTACAAGGCCACGCTGGGCGTCGACTAGCGTACCGCGCCGGCTCAACCCTCCCCGCTGACGCTCAATAGGATCTTGCCGGTATTGGCGTTGTCCGAAAGATGTTGCATGGCCGTCTCCGCTTCCTGCACTGACCAGGTGCCGGCGATCAGGGGCTTGATCTCGCCACTGGCCAGCTTGGGCCAGACGTGGGCATGGAGCGCGTCGAGAATGGCACCCTTGGCCTTCGCCGAGCGCGAACGCAAGGTGGAGCCGATCAGGCGTTGACGCTTCATCAGCATGCGTCCCAGATTGACCTGTGCCTCGGCACCACCCATCAATCCGATCAGCACCAGTCGACCGTCGGGATTGAGTACCGCGAGATCCTGCGCGATGTAGTCTCCCCCCACGGGATCGAGGATCATATCGGCACCGCCCCAGGCCTTGACCGGGTCGACGAAACTGCCGTCGTGGCGGTTCCAGCCGGCATCGGCACCCAGTCGATAGCAGGTCTCCAGCTTGTCGGCGCTACCCGCGGTCACGAAGCAGGGGTTGCCGAACGCGCGGCAGAGCTGGATCGCGGCGGTGCCGACGCCGCTGGCGGCGGCGTGCAGCAGGACGCGCTGGCCGGTCTGCACCGCACCCTCCATGTAGAGGTTGAGCCAGGCGGTGGCGAAGACCTCCGGTAGCGCCGCCGCTTCTCGTAACCCCAGGCCCTGAGGAATGGGCAGCACCTGGGCCTCGTCGACCGTTACCTGTTCGGCGTAGCCGCCACCGGCCAGCAGGGCGCAAACGCGATCGCCGCGCCGGAAGCGCTCGACGCCGCGGCCGATTTCGACGATCGTTCCACTGACTTCCAGCCCGGGGATCTCCGATGCACCTGGCGGCGGCGGGTAGTTGCCGCCACGCTGCATCAGGTCGGCCCGGTTGATGCCTGCCCAGGCGACTTCGATGCGCACTTCACTGGCGCGCAGCGCGCCGGGGTCATCGTGCTCGCGCCATATCATCTGGTTGGCTTCGATGGCGATGGCCTGCATGACTCGCTCCTCGTTTTGATCGATTCATCCACTCTAGTCAGCGGCCACGTCGTTGTCATATCTCGCCGTCATGCTACCGGCCAGGCCGCGACGGTCGGGAGGAAGCGATATGATCGACATTGCCGAGACACTCGAAAATCACGTCAAGCCGTTCCCCAAGCTGCCGCGTTGGGTGCAGCGGCTGAGTATCGCACTGATCCGCGGATTGGTCCGCGAGAGAGAGATCAACCGGTTTCTGAGTGCGCACGCCGATACCCGAGGTATCGGTTTCGTCGAACGGGTGCTCGATGAGTTTCGCTTCGGCTACACGCTGCCGTCGCGGGAGCGGGAGAACATCCCGGTGACCGGACGGGTACTGATCGTGGCGAACCATCCGCTGGGGGCGTTGGATGGCCTGGCACTGTTGAAGATGGTTTCCGAGGTGCGTCCGGACGTCAAGATCCTGGCCAGTAGCCTGTTGATGCAGCTGGAGCCGCTGCGCGACTGTCTGCTGCCGGTGGACAACCTCTCTCGCCGGGGCTTTCGCCGCAGCCTTGCCGAAATCGGCGGGGCGCTGGACCGGGAGGAGGCGGTCATCGTGTTCCCGGCCGGCGAGGTGTCGCGAGCCGGTCCCCATGGCGTGCGCGACCGGCGTTGGCAAGGCGGTTTCCTGCACCTGGCGCGGCGTTACAACGCCCCGATCCTGCCGCTGCACGTGCAGGGCAGGAACTCCTGGCTGTTCTATGCGCTGACGATGCTGCGGAACGACCTGGGCACACTGATGCTGCCGCACGAGATGTTCCGCCAGCGTGATCGTCAACTTTGCGTGCGCGCCGGTGCGCTGCTGTCGATGGAGCGGATCGATCGCGATGGGCTCTCCACCGCGGTCAAGCTCAAGTTGCTGCGCAAGCATGTCTATCGGCTGGGGCGCGGACGCAAACCGGTGTTCCTGGGGGAGGCGGGCATCGCGCACCCGGAGAGCCGCCTGGCATTGCGGGAGGCGCTGCGTGATGCCCAGCACCTGGGGGAGACCGCCGATGGCAAGCAGATACTGTTGTGTGACGGCCAGATGGACAGCGTGGTCATGCGCGAGCTGGGGCGGCTGCGCGAAATCGCTTTTCGCCGTGTCGGTGAAGGCACGGGGCGGCGCCGCGATATGGATGCCTTCGATGCGCATTATCGGCACCTGCTGGTGTGGGACGACAGGGACCTGGAGATTGCCGGCGCGTACCGGCTGGGCGAGGTCGGACGGATCCTCGACGCGCATGGCATGGAAGGGCTCTACTCGCCAACCATTTTCCACATGGAGAACGCGCCCTGGTCGGAATGGCGTCATGGGCTGGAGCTGGGGCGCAGTTTCGTCCAACCGCGATACTGGGGGCGTCGTAGTCTCGACTATCTGTGGCTCGGGCTCGGTGCCTATCTGCGCCACCATCCCGAGATACGCTGGCTGTTCGGTCCAGTGACGATCTCGGGACGCGTGCCGCTGCGAGCGCGAGAGTTGTTGGTCGGCTACTACCGTCACTATTACGGCGACTTGAGCGAATGTGTGCGCGCCAGGGCACCGTTCAGTCTCTCGGAGGCGGGGCGCATGGAGGCGGAGCGGCTGTTCGGCGGCAATGATCGCGACGAGGATTTCAGACGACTGCGCGATCAGTTGGAGGCCTTGGGCGTGAGTGTGCCCGTCCTCTACAAGCAGTACTGCGACGTGGCCGAACCGGGGGGCGTACGCTTCATGGATTTCGGTGTCGATGCCGATTTCGGCTATTGCCTGGATGGCCTGGTGGTGGTCGACGTGACACGGCTGAAGCCCGAAAAGCGACGGCGTTACATCGGTACCGACGCGAGTGTCGCCCCGGCGGGCGGTGAGGACTTCGCCACCGCCAGTCGGCCGGTCTCGCGCCGGTCACTGCCGACGCAAACAGCGTGATTAGGCAAGCCCTGCCGCCGCGTGAAGGCGGTCGAGCAGGATGTCCGTGTCGGCCTCGGCGCACAGCGCGCGTCGGGTCGATGCATCGAGGAAGCCGTGTTCGACGGTGGTATCGAGAAAGGTCAGCAGTGGCGAGTAGAAGTCGGCGACATTGAGCACGCCGATCGGTTTGCGGTGGAGGTCGAGGTAGCGCCAGGTCCAGATCTCGAATAGCTCCTCCAGTGTGCCTATGCCGCCGGGCAGAGCGACGAATGCGTCGGCGTGTGCGGCCATGGCGGCCTTGCGTTCGTGCATGTTGTCGACGCGAATCAGCCGGGTCAGACCGTGATGCGAGACCTCGCGCTGGACCAGGTGCTCGGGCATCACGCCGATCACCTCGCCGCCCTCGGCGAGACAGGCGTTGGCCAGCCTCCCCATCAGGCCGTT
This sequence comes from Salinicola corii, assembly GCF_008298015.1. Lineage (GTDB taxonomy): Bacteria > Pseudomonadota > Gammaproteobacteria > Pseudomonadales > Halomonadaceae > Salinicola > Salinicola corii. The sequence goes on from NZ_VTPX01000002.1 coordinate 333,886, forward strand.
ACGGGCACCGCCGTAGACCAGCCCCCAGCCGCGTCTGGCAATCGCCGTACCCAGCGCTTCCGTCGCCGCGGCGAAGCGGTCGTCATTGCCTTCACGTGAACCCAGGTAAACACAGATTTGCACGCTATCGCTCCTGAGAAAAACCAGTGGAAAGAGTAAAGGTTCCGCCCGCACCCCCGCTCAGGGAATGGTGGCGGCCACGCCGTGCTCCGCATCGAGCCAGCGGCCGATGGCGTTGTCCCCGCACAGGTGATGGGCGTACTGGGTGTGCAGGCAGCGCACCTGATCCCAGTTGGTGATGCCACCGACACCCCGTTCGCGCATCAGTTGCGTGTAGCCGCGCTGCTCGACCGCGTGGCGCTGTTCGTCGGTCATGAAGTGCCAGCGCTGGCGTACGTAATCGGCATGGCTCCGGTGGTAGCTGGCGAGCCACTCGGGATCCTGCTGCAGCCGGGCCTCCAGCTCCTTGATCACGCCGCTGGCCTCGAGGCGCGACAGCACCACCTTGAGGCGCTCGCAGGAGAGCCAGTAGAGCGTCGGAAAGGGCGCATCGTCGACGATCGGCGCCATGCGCAGCACCAGCGGACGACCGTGGCCGTCGGTGGCGGCGACCGCCTCGAGGCCCCGCGGCGGGCGGCCCAACTGCTCGGCGATGATCGCCAGTTGGGCGTCAGTCGGTATCTGATCGGTGTGAATCACCATCGGGGGAATCCAGTATGACCTTGTTGGAACGAGCCACGGCGCGGTAGAAGGCCTGGCTCAGCTGCATCGGCGTGGGCGAGTAGAGGTATTCGCGCAGCAGATAGTCGCGGGCGCGCTCGACCAGCACGGTGTGCAGCCGATTGAACGGCGCATCATAGTCGTAGGGGTCGGGGCCCGGCAAACGCAGATGGGGGTAATCGGCCAGTCGCTCCATGAAGTAGTGTTCCAGCACGCGCTCGACGGCGCGGTGGCGATCGAGATCGTCGGGATCGATCCATAGGTCGAAGTCTATCGACATGCGAAGGGCTACCCGCGCCGCGCCAGATCCGCGGGGCGGGCCGCGGTCAGGGCGATCAGGTCGTCGCGCGCCAGCGACAGTTCCAGCCCGCGCCGGCCGCCGCTGACGTGCACCGTGTCCAGCGTCAGGGCGCTTGCGTCGATGAAGGTGGGCAGGCGCTTCTTCTGGCCCAGCGGGCTGATGCCTCCGACCAGGTAGCCGGTGGTGCGCTCGGCCACCGGGACTTCAGCCATCCGCGCCTTGCGGACGCCGGCAGCCCTGGCCAGCGCCTTGAGATCCAGCGTGGCATCGACGGGCACCAGGGCGACCACCAGGCGATCGTCATCCAACTGGGCGAGCAGGGTCTTGAACACGCTGGCGGGCGACAGCGAGAGCGCTCGCGCGGCATCGAGGCCATAGGAGCCCTGGGAGGCGGCGTCGGATTCGCTCGTCAGGTCGTAGCTGGTGACCTGGTGGGCGACACCGCGTGACTCGAGCAGGCGAATCGCGGGGGTCATGGCGCGACTCCCGTCGCTGCCGGGACGGGTTGCGGAAGACCAGTGGATGTTTCTAAGCCGATCACGCTATGGAGACTCCCTGCCGATGGTGATGGATGCCGAGATGACCGAACGCTGCGTACGGTGCCAACGCGAAGTGCCGTTGATGCGTCTTCAATCCCATTTCCAGAACGTTGCACCGCAAGCCGCGCTATCGCAAGCCCGAATGTTTCGCACCGAAATCACCGCGTTACGGCGCCAGTCGCTGACCGGCGTCAAATCAGCCGCAGGCCCCGATAATCCTGCCAGGCTTCGGCCAGCGGCGCCGCCAGGCATTCGCGCAAATGCTCGGGCAAGCTGTCGCGAGCCGTCTCGCAGGCTTCGAATTCTCGATTGTGCAGCCAGCAGTAGGCCCAGGCGCAGGCTTCGTCGTGATCCCGAGGCAGTGGTTTGGCCGGCATCTGCACCAGCAGGAACAGTGCCGTTCTGGCCGCCCAGCGCGGCGGGGTGGCGTCACCGCTCCAGTGAGTCAGCATTTCGCCGTTCGGCGTCGACTCAGGCTCGCCCAATTTGGCGATGCGCGCCGTATCGGCCAGAATCATGGCCAGGCGGTCCGGGTCGGCCTGGCCCAGCATCAGCCAGTGGCCGACCAGTTTCGAACTACCGGCCAGGACCCGAGTGTAGAACGATCGGGAAGAAGCGCTGTCGGGCTCGTCAGGCCGCTCGCACATGTTTGTCCATCCATTCCGATGATGAGATCACTATCGTGAATTTCGATTTTGCCACGCGTATCGATCGCCGCCAGCACCCCTCCACGAAATGGCAGCAGTACGAGGAGGACGTGCTGCCACTGTGGGTCGCCGACATGGATTTCCGCTCGCCGCCAGCGGTGCTCGAGGCGCTGGCGCGACGCGTCGACCATGGGGTGTTCGGATACGCTGGCGTGCCGGAGAGTCTAAAGCAAACGCTGTGCGAGTGGAGCCGGCATCACTACGACTGGGCGATCGACGATGCCTGGCAGCTATGGGTGCCGGGCGTGGTGCCGGCGCTCAACCTGGCGGCGATGGCGTTCAGCGATCCTGGCCAGGGCGTGCTCACCGCGACGCCGATCTATCCGCCCTTCCTGAGCGTGGCCAGAAACACGGGGCGAGAGGCGCAAACCTTCGAGCTGGCCTCACCCTCCACCGCAGGCGGGCCATGGCGGCTCGATCTCGAGGCACTGGAGGCGGCGATTCAGCCCAACACCCGCGTATTGCTGTGGTGCCATCCGCACAACCCCACCGGCCGGGTATGGACGGTCGAGGAGCTGAAAGGGCTGGCTGAACTGGCGGTACGTCACGACCTGGTCGTCATCTCCGACGAGCTGCATTGCGACCTGATCCTCGACCCGTCGATAGCGCACCGGCCCCTGGGCCGGCTTTGCCCCGAGCTGTCAGAGCGACTGATCACGCTGTGGGCGCCCTCCAAAACGTTCAATATCGCTGGGCTGTCCTCCGCGTGCGCGATCATCGCCAACGACGGCCTGCGCCAGCGCTTCAAGGCCGCGGCTGCCGGTCTGTTGCCGAGCGTCAACGTGCTTGGCCTGAGCGCGTCGCAGGCCGCCTACGGCGAATGCGAGGAGTGGAGGCAGGCGCTGCTGGGCGAGCTGCGAAGCCATCTTTCACTGGTGGAAGCACACGTTTCGCGGTGGCCGGGCGTGACCATGACGGCTCCGGAAGCGACCTATCTGGCGTGGCTGGACCTGCGTCACAGCGCGTTGGCCGATGCGCCTCAGCAGCGGCTGCTCGAGGAGGCTCGCGTCGCTCTCTCCGATGGCGCCGATTTCGGCTGGCCGGGATTCGTCAGGCTCAACTTCGGTATGCCGAGGAGCTGGCTGGAGGAGGCGCTGATGAGGCTGGACCGGCTGCTGGCGCCGTGACCGAAAAGCAACGCCCGGCGCCAGCGCCGGGCGTTGCCTGCATTGCTGTTGCCACTCAGTAGAGCATGGCGAATAGACGACGGCGGTAGGCGACCGTCAGCGGGTGCTCGGCGCCCAGCGCGTCGAAAACGCGCAGCAGCGTCTTGCGTGCCGCGTCTTCGCCGTAGGCGCGGTCGCGTTTCATGACGGCCAGCAGCGCCTCCAGGCCCGCTTCGTACTGGCCGTCGGCGATCTGGCGCATGGCTCGCTGGTACTGCGCCTCGCTATCGTCGCGCTCGCCCAGGGCGTCGATGTCGGCCTGGCTCCAGGCCTCTTCGCCAAACTCGATGCGTGCACGCACGCCGCGCGCCTTCGCCGCATCGCGATGTTCCGGCGGCAGGTCGTCGAGCTTGCGTTTCGCATCGTCGGCCCGACCCGCTGCCACCAGCACCCCGGCCAGATCGATCTGGTAGTCGTAATGCTCGGGATACTGCTGTATCAGTTCCTGGTAGATGGCCTGGGCGGTTTCGGTGTCGCCGGAGGCCAGTGCTGCTTCTGCCATCTCTTCGGGGCTTTGGGACGCCTCCGCGGGCGCTTCCAGATATTTTCCCAGCCATTCGCGGACCTGCTTTTCCGGGAGCGCGCCCTGGAACTGGTCGTAGAGTTGGCCCTGGGAAATGAGCTTGACGTCCGGTACCGAGCGCACACCCAGCTGCGAGGCGATCTGCGGGAATGCTTCGATATCGAGTCGGGCCAGAACGAACGCCCCGGCGTACTCCTGGGCCAGCTTCTCGAGTACCGGCTTCAGGTTCTTGCAGGGCTCGCACCAGGAGGCCCAGCTCTGCAGCAGCACCGGATGCTGCATCGAACCCTCCAGCACGACCTGCTGAAAGTTTTCCAGCGTGACGTCGACGATGACGTCATCCGGGGCGACATTGTTGCCGGCGCCGTTGTGGCTGCTTTCTTCCGGTCCGGTCAGCGGCTGCCCGGTGCGAGGATCGACGATAGCCATGCGAAAAACCCTTGATGTTCGATTCGAGATTGGGGACTGTTATGCGGGTTGTCTCGTATCGATTCAACCCCAGCGCTCGACTTAAGCTTCGGAACCCGCCTTCTCGATGTCTCTTCCCAGTCTACTCAAGCGCATTCTGGTGAGTGCGACGTTGTCGATCGTCCTGGTCGTGGCACTGTTGTCGGGGCCGGCCTATATGCTCGCTTCCCAGCAGGTGCCGCTACATGCCAACTGGCATGACGCCGATCGTTCGTCCAGTGGATTGGCTCCCGATCCGGGCGAGGTTAACGAGGCCGTGGTTCAGGTCTATGCGGCGCGCGCCTTCGAATGGCGGGGCGCCTTCGGCGTGCATACCTGGCTCGCAACCAAGGCCGAAGGTGCCGAACGGTACCGCGTCTATCAGGTGCTGAGCTGGCGCCGGCCCACGGTGGAATCCGAATATGCGCCGCCGGATCGTCGGTGGTACGGCAATCCGCCGACGCTGCTCGCCGAGCTCCGGGGCGATAGGGCGGCGCGAGCGATCGACCGCATCGAGGAGGTCGTGCCCGACTATCCGGAAGCCGATCGCTATCGGATCTGGCCGGGCCCCAACAGCAATACGTTCATCGCTTGGGTCGTGCGACAAGTGCCGGAACTCTCCGTGGATTTTCCTCCCAATGCCATCGGCAAGGATTATCTCCCGGGCCGGGTCGTGGCGAAGGCACCGACACATACCGGCTATCAGTTCTCGCTGGGTGGTCTGTTTGGCGTGATGCTGGCCTGGGACGAGGGCTTCGAGCTGAACGTGCTGGGGCTGACGGTCGGGTTCGACTGGCAGTCGCCGGCGCTCAAGCTGCCCGGTGTCGGTCGGGTCGGCATGGCCCAGCCGACGGGGAGCTCGGGAGAGAAAAGCGTCGATCAGGACGTCCCGTGATCACATGGAGGGGGCGATCGGTGAGCGGGCCTGACGGAAGCGTGCTCGGCGTGGTGGGAGGTGTGGGGCAAAGAGCGGAGACCAAAAAAAACCGGCGCCTGGGGAAGGCACCGGTCAAATAATTTGGTAGCGGGGGCCGGATTTGAACCGACGACCTTCGGGTTATGAGCCCGACGAGCTACCAGACTGCTCCACCCCGCATCAATGTGTGGCGTATTATACGTATGGATTAGATGATGTCAATGGCCTCGGCATCACGATGACGACCATTTTGTCCCAGGTGCGCCATCACGCTATCGAAAGCCGGTTCATAGCGCTCCCAGGTCTCCATTGTTAGCGGGGCCGTCGACATCAGGCGCAACAGGGTCTGCCGGAGCTCTTCAGGGGGTGTCGGTGGCCGGCCCAGTCCATCGTTGAGCCGCGCGACCTGCACCTCGAGGCGCAGTGGCTCCAGTGCTTCGGGGATGGCGTCTCCCGCCAGCAACGCCAATTGGACCAGGCAGCGTTGCAGGGTCTCTTCGGCCTGCGCCGGTGATTGTGCCCGGCACTGCTCGGTCTGGGTCTCGATTGCCTGGCGCAGGTCTCCGGCGAGCTGGCTGGTATCGAGCTCGCCCCGGAGCGACTGACGCATCCAATGGCGGTAGTCCGGCCACTGCTTTGCTTCTTCCACCAGCGCGAGACGATCCAGCGTGATCTCGCGGGCGTGGACGATTCCCTGCCAGCGCTTTTCCATGCCGTCGCTACGCCGGCTGCGGGGCAGCGGCGCCAGCCGTTGGGCTTCCGCCAGGGCCGCATCGAGCACATGACGCTCTGTGGCGGAATCCGGCTGCCAGGCGTCCACGCGGTCGATCAGCGCCTGCATATCGTCGAAGCGTTGCTGCTGACGTGTCTGCTGCTCGCCACGGGCGGCGTCGCGGGCCGTGAAGATGTCGTCGCAATGGCTTCGGAACTGGCGCCACAGCGTCTGCTCGATGCCCTTGGGGGCGCGGCCAAGGTCTCGCCAGCGCTGTTGCAGCGACTTGGCCTGCTCGGCGCGTTGATTGGCCGGGGCCGAGTCTTCCGCCAGCCGCCTTGCCTGCTCTACCAAGTCGCGCTTGTGCCCAGCGACATCACCGGCACGTTCGTCGATCAGCGACTGCAATTGCCGGCGCAGACGCGCGTAGCGACGGCCGGTCGAGGCCGCCTGGCGTCGCGGCACCGGCCAGTGATGGTCCCACTGCTCCTGGGCGGCATCGCGGACCTTGCGCAGTCCGTCCGGATCGGCGTCGGAGGAGGGGTTGGCCAGCAGCGCTTCCAGCTGCTCGCACAGGGACTGCCGGGCGACGAGGTTATCCTGTTCCCGCGACTCTAGCTCGGCTTCCCAATCTGCCAGTTGCCCATGCAGGGCATCGGATGCGTTGCGGAAGCGCTGAGCCAGCTCACGAGTCGCTGCGGCATCGCCGAGTTGGCGCCATTCCCGAATCAGTTGCTGATGGTGGCGATGGCGCTCTGCGTCGGAGCGCTCACGCGCCTCGGCCAACCCTTCTATGGCCGCCAGCAGGGCTTCACGCTTCGGCGCCGCGGCAAAACCCCGCCAGTCTCTCAGCTCGGCGAGCCGAGCGGTCTGCTGTTTGTATACCTGATCATGAGTCGGCGACAGCGCCTGGTCGCTCGTTTCCAGGTGCTGGCGTATACGGCGATGCAACTGCGAGGCTGGTCGGTAACGACCCTGATCGAGTTCTTGCGTCAGCGCCTCGAGTTGAGCCGCAACCTCTTCCTCCGGCCAGCGGTTTTCGGTCTTGGCGGTGTTTTCCATGTTGGCGCCGTGCTGGTCGACCGCAGCCTGGCGCTGGGCATCGAGTACCAGTTCGGTTGGCGGCAGTTCGCTCGGCCACGCCAGTCGGTCGAGAACCGGCTGTAGCGGTTGTTCGCCCTTCAGACCCGCGCGAAGGGCGGGCGCTTCGGCCTGAAGTCGCTCCCAGGCCTGCCAGATCGACTGCGCGCGATGATCGAGGGCCAGATAGCGTTGCTGGAAAGACTCGCTCACACCGTAGTGGTCCGAGACGTCCTGCCAGCGCTCCTCCTGCAGATGCCACTTGCCTTGCAGGGCTTGCAGCACTTCGGGAGTCAGACGTTCTGCCTCCAGGGCAATCTTCAACGCCTGGTCCAGGGCGTCGAGAATGCCCTCGCGGGTTGCTTGCGCCTCGGATTTCTCACGCTTGACGCGTTCGATCTCGTGATGTCGATGCTCGTGCTCGGCGATTCGCTGGCGGCAGCGCGTCACGGCGGCATCGAACCGCGCATGCTGCATGTCGTCGGCGTTGCCCGTCAGCGCCTCCCAGTTCTTGACCCAGTGCTTCAGGCGCGCCTCGAACATAGGCTCCCAGGGCCGGTGAGCCTGGGTTTCCAGCGTCTCCAGCAGTTTTTCGCGCTCGGCCTCTTCCCGGGTCTGCTGCTCGGCATCGGCGCGCAGACTCGCCAGGCGCTCGCGGGCGAGACGCGCGACCTGCTTGTCTCTGCGAGCCCGCTTGATAAGCAGCGCCAGGCCCTCGGAAGAGGTGACGCGTTCCGCCGCGGCGTGACGCACGGCAGTGATGCCGTTTTCACAGGCGTGGTGGATCAGGCGGCTCTCGTCATCGATATGGGTCAGGGCGGACAAGCGCAAGGCCTGGTTGTCACCATGGCTGATCAACGCATCGATCAGTGCCAGATCCTGGAGTTGTTCGACCGTCGCCAGACGTGTGTTGAGATCCGGGCTGGGCGAGACCCGCCCGCCGAGAAGATCGACGAGGCGCTGGAAAGACTCTTCGCTGGGCGACTGGCCGTGCCATTGGAACAGCGGGTCGAGATCCTGCACCCGTGCCAATGCCGCCTGGCGAACGCTGGCCGACTCGTCCAGAGCGAGCCGACGGAGCGTATCGAGTTCATCCGGGCTCAGCTGTGACGCGGCTTGTGCTCGGACGGCGGGATCCTTGTGTCGCCAACGGGGAGAGAACAGACGTTGAAAAAGTCCTGGCATGGCCGGTGTGGCATCCTGAAAAACGACGGGCTGGCAGAGGTCGGCCTCGCAATTTCGCGGCGCCGACGGCAACTATCTATCTAACCATTTGACGGCCGGCGGTAAAAGCCCGATTCGCCGGTGGCGTCGGTTAGCGGAGACACCTGACAAAAGGTATGAGGAACCTTATGATCGGTTGCAGCGACATCCGCCCTCGCTTAGCTTAGGGCCTGTAAACGCCATTTCCCCCGCTGCGGAGTTCGGTCATGAGTCTCAACAGGGATCGGGCAGATACTGCCTTTACATTCAAGGGTGGCATGCTGCCGATGACAGTCATGGAATTGGCCAGTGGCGATCCGGAGCGCATCCGTGCGCAGTTGGCCGGCAAGATCAATCAGGCGCCAGCCTTTTTTCAGCATACGCCGGTGGTGTTGAGTGTCGAGCAGCTCGATGAGCCCCATCTTGCTCTCGAGCGCATCTGCGCCGTGTGTCGCGCACACAAGCTGCTGCCGGTAGCGGTACGTGGCGGCACGGACCCGGTCAAGCAGTCGGCGTGGGCGCTGGGGCTGGGTTGGTTTCCGCCGCAGGAGAGCCGTCCACGAGCTGTCGAGACCAAACCGGTCGAAGCAGCGGCCGAAGCGGAATTGCCGGTGCCGCCCCCGGAAACGGCCGTGCAGGCGGGAGGGCGCATCCATCGCGGCACGGTGCGTTCCGGCCAGCAGATTTCTGCTTCGGAAGGTGACCTGGTCGTGATCGGGGCCGTCAATCCCGGCGCCGAGGTGCTGGCGGCGGGGAGCGTGCATGTCTACGGGTCGTTGCGGGGACGGGCGCTGGCTGGTATCCATGGTGATCGCGAAGCCGGTATCTTCTGCCACGATTTGCATGCCGAACTGCTCTCCGTGGCAGGAACCTACAAGCGCCTCGAGGATATCGACCCCAAGATGCTGGGATGTTCGGTGCAGGTGCAGCTCAAGGAAGACCAGTTAAGGATCTCGGCGCTGACCTGAATGGCGCGGGAACGATCAATAGTTATCGGGTAACAGGAAGCTCATCTTGGCCAAGATCATCGTTGTAACATCCGGTAAAGGTGGCGTCGGTAAAACGACCAGCGCGGCGGCTATTGCCACAGGGCTGGCACTGCGCGGCAACAAGACCGTGGTCATCGACTTCGACGTGGGTCTGCGAAACCTGGATCTGATCATGGGCTGCGAGCGCCGCGTCGTCTATGACCTGGTCAATGTCATCCAGGGCGAGGCCGGTCTCAAGCAGGCCATGATTCGCGACAAGCGCTCCGAGAACCTGCATATCCTTCCCGCTTCCCAGACGCGGGACAAGGATGCGCTGACGCTGGAAGGCGTCGAGAAGGTGTTGATGGATCTCTCCGAAGAGTTCGATTACATCATCTGCGACTCGCCCGCCGGCATCGAACGGGGCGCTCAGCTGGCGCTCTATTTTGCCGACGAGGCGGTGGTGGTGACCAATCCGGAGGTTTCCTCGGTACGTGACTCCGACCGTATCCTCGGACTGCTCTCTTCCAAGTCGCGTCGCGCCGAGCAGAACCGCGATCCGATCAAGGAGCACCTGCTGGTTACTCGCTACAACCCCAACCGGGTCGACGATGGCGACATGCTCAACCTGGAGGATATCCGCGAGATTCTGGCGATCGATCTGGTCGGTCTGATTCCGGAGTCGGAGGCGGTGCTGCGTGCTTCCAACCAGGGGGTGCCGGTCATCCACGACGACAAGAGCGATGCCGGTCAGGCCTACGCCGATACCGTATCGCGCCTGATGGGTGAAGACGTGCCGCTTCGTTTCCAGTCGGTGCAGAAGCGCGGGCTGATCGCACGCATGTTCGGAGGAGGAGGCCGCCGGTGAGGCTACTCGATTTTCTCAAGGGCGAACGCAAGAAATCCGCATCCGTCGCCAAGGAACGGCTGCAGATCATCGTTGCGCACCAGCGTGGGCATCGGGGGCAGCCCGATTACATGCCGATGCTCGAGCAGGAGTTGCTCGAAGTCATTCGGCGCTACGTCAAGGTTGACCAGGACGCCATCAATATCAGTCTCGACAGCGATAATGACTGCTCGGTGCTCGAACTTAACGTCACGCTGCCCAACGAGGGCGAGACCGTTAAAGGCTAGGTCTGTCGGTGTGTTGAATGCCCAGGGTGGGGTGCATGAGTCGCATCGCCGGCTGTGCTAGGCTTGGCCTTTTGCGAAGCCGGAGAGCGGAATGGCCAACAGCGGAGCGGACCGTAGCAGAAAAGCCCGGTCTCAGGCAGAGCCCACATTCCTTTGGCATGACTACGAAACCTTCGGTGCCGATCCACGTCGGCATCGGGCCTCGCAGTTCGCCGCGATTCGTACCGATGCCGAATTCAACGAAATCGGCGAGCCGCTGACGCTCTACGCGCGTCCGGCCGACGACGATCTGCCCAACCCCCAGGCTTGCCTGATCACCGGAATTACGCCGCAGGCCGCGATGCGTCGCGGCCTGCCCGAGGTGGAATTCGCCGCGCGTATTCAGGCCGAAATGAGTGTGCCCGGCACCTGCTCATTGGGTTACAACAGTCTGCGTTTCGATGACGAGGTCAGTCGTCACCTGTTCTATCGCAACCTTTTCGATCCCTATGCCCGGGAGTGGCAGAACGGCAATTCCCGCTGGGATCTGATCGATGCCGTACGGGCCTTCTATGCCGTGCGCCCGGAGGGTATCGAGTGGCCGAAGCGCGACGACGGCGCGCCGAGCTTCAAGCTTGAGCACCTGACTGCAGCCAACGGCATTGCGCACGAGGGCGCACACGACGCGTTGGCGGACGTACGCGCCACGATCGACACGGCTCGGCTTCTGCGAACCCGAAATGCCAAGTTCTTCGACTACCTGCTATCGCTACGCAGCAAGCGTCAGGTGGCGGCGTTGCTCGATGTCGACGCGCGCAAGCCCATGCTGCATATCTCCCGTCGCTACCCCGCCAGTCGTGGCTGCAGCGCTCTGGTCGTCCCCTTGGCCAGACATCCCTCGAATCCGAATGGGATCATCGTCTACGATCTTGCCGTCGATCCCGCACCGCTGTTTGCGCTGACCCCGGCGGAGATTCGTGGGCGTATCTTTGTCAGCGACAGCGAGCTGGCCGAGGGCGAGGCGCGGATACCGCTGAAAGTGGTACATCTCAATCGCAGCCCCGTGCTGCTGCCGATCGCCACGGCAGATGACACAGTGGCCAAGCGTCTGGGGCTCGATCGGCCGCTGTGCGAGCGGCACTGGCAGGCCTTGTTGCAGAACCCGGAGTCAGCGAGCAAGGCTGCGGCGGCGTTTGCCGATGGACCTGCAGAGCCGCCGCAGGATCCCGACTTGATGCTCTATTCGGGTGGTTTCTTTTCGCCGCACGACCGTCAGGCCATGGAGCGTGTGCACGTTACGCCGCCCGGCGAACTGGGCGAGAGCGGGTTTGCTTTCCAGGATCCGCGCCTCGAGGAGATGCTGTTTCGAATGCGGGCTCGCAGCTATCCCGACACGCTCAGCAGCGAGGAAAAGGCCCAGTGGGATGCGTTTCGTTGGGCACGCTTGAATGACCCCAAGAGCGGCGGCATGACCCTCAAGGACTTTGCCCGCGAGATCGAGCGGCTCAACCAGACGTCGCTCGAGGACCGAGAGCGGCAGATTCTCGAGGAACTGGTGATGTACGTCGAATCGATCATGCCGGAGCAGGCGTTCGACGCCTACTGAGTCGCGGGCTGACGCACCCGACAAGCGGCATGAGAATGCAAGCCGCCCCGAACACTCATCTGGGGCGGCTTGCGTTGGTGTCGACGCCTGCCGAGCCTAACGCTACCGCTGCGTCAGCGGAACGAAGCCTTTCGTCATCGAATCGGTGTCGCTGGCCTGGTCGCCGGCGTCTGCGGTGACATCGAGCGCCGGGCTTTGGCGCAATGTCTGCCACGCGCTGCGGATGTCGGCGGCATTCAGCTTGTCGACCGCGGCGGCCAGTTGCTGGCGACGATCGAAGTCGGCCTGCGGGTAGGCCAGTGTCTGCCATAGTCGATCGGCCCGCGCCGAGAGCGACTGATCGCGTTGCAGGAGTTGCTGGCGCACGGCCTGGCGGTAGGGCGTTAGATCGTCATCGCTCAACGCGTCGATACGCTGATCGAACGTTTCCAGGAAAGCATCCATGCGCTCACCGATGGTGTCGCTTGCGACGCTCGGCGACTGCACCAGCATCATCAGGCCAGGCGCGTTCATGAAGGGTGCGTAACCGGCGCTGACGATGTAGCCGAGCTGCTCGTCGGTGCGCAGTTTGGCAAAGAATGGCGGGCCGATCAGTTGTCCGATCACGGCCAGGCTGGCCTGGCTTTGCAGCGCGAGATCGGGGCCCTGGAGATAGCGCAGCACCGCCGAGTCGTCCCGCGCCGTTGCTGGGTGCAGGCGCGGTGCTTCTGGCGGCACGTCGAGGACGGTCAGGGGGGGGATGTCGTTGGCGCGAAGTTCGGGCGCCAACGCATTGGCGACCAGCAGTCCCTCGCGCTTGGCAAGCGTCGCATCGAGATTGCCCACCGCCATGGTCTGCACATAGAGCTTGGCGAGGAATTGCTGTCGATAAGCGCGTACGTCCTGGGCGCTGATGTCGTCGATCGCTGCCAGCATGTTGGGAGTGCTGATCTGAGGGCGCATCAAAGCCTCGCCTAGCGTTCGTTGCATCTGTTGGTAGAGGGCATCCTGGGGGGCATTCTCCCAGCGGCGTTCCAGGCCCTGCTTGACCCGCTCGACGCTGGCGTCGGTGATCTCGCCCTGCCGCAACTGCTCGACGACGGTACGCATCAGGCGGTCCTGGTGATCGCGCCAGCCGGAGAAGGCCAGCGTGATACCGCGACCGTGGGCGTAGGCGGCGAACTCCTGCCCGGCCAGCGACGCCGGGTAGAAGCGCTCGTTGAGGCCGTCGTTCAGCCAGCCGGCGAGCAGCCGTGTCAGCACCGCATGGCGGGCGTCTCGGGACGCATCCGGATTCTGCAGGCTGAAGCGCCATTCGACGCGCGGGGCGCCGAAGTCGCTGTCGGCCTGATGCCAGATCTCGACACTGGGTGAGTCGACGAGGCGTTCGGGTTCGGCGCTATCGAACGGCTGCACGCTCAGGTCTTCGGCGATGTAAGGGTTGGCGTCGGGGAGCCCCAGGCCATCGAGGGGGGCGCCTTCGGGCCAGTCATCGCGTCGCGTCAGGGTATAGGGCGTCGAAAAGTAGCGGGTCGTCTCGTCACCTGAGACGTCCGGGCCGCTGTAGACCCGCAGCAGGTTGTCCGGCGTCAGCCGTTCGAGAATATCGTCGATTGCCGCCGCGTCGAACCGGTCCATACGGTAGGGCGCGTACTGCACGTCCTGGAGCGGGTAGTGTGCCAGGCTCATCGCCATGCCTCTGACGGTGTCGATCGGCTCACTACGTTGTTGGAAACGAAAGCTCTGCTCGGCCAGCTTGGCCTGTTCCCGGTAGCGCCAGTCTTCGACTCCGTGGTCGCGGATGCGCCGGATCTGATCGAACAGGCTGGCCTGGATGTCGTCGAGATGATGTTCCCCCTCCGGCGTCAGGCTGATCGAGACGTCGAACAGCGCGTGTCGACCGTCACCCGCGCGGGTGCCGGCGGACAAGGCGTCGGCCCAGCCTGCCTTGCGCAGGGCAGCCAGAAGGCTGCCCTCGCCCTCGTACCCGAGCAGGTTGGCGAGATAGTCGTCCGGCTTGTCGGCGTATTCGAGGGTGGGGTCGTCGATGGGAAAGAGAAATTCCAGCTGGCGACGCGCCTCATTGCTCTTGATGCGAATCGATGCCGGCAGGTCGTCGGCCCTCGCCAGTGGCTGATCGACCACGGGCTTTTGCAGGCCGCGATCGGGTATCGCGGCGAAACGTTGGCGGATCAGCCGCTCCATGGCATCCAGCGGCTCGGGGGCGAGCACGGTCAGATGCATGACATTGGCATCGTAATGGCGGTGGTAGAAATCGAGCAGCGCCTGGCGCAGCGGGCGTTTGTCGCTGTTGAGCGTCTCCAGGCTACCCACCGAAAAGTGATTGAGCGGGTGCTCGGGATTGAGCGCCTTGCCCAGCGCCTCGTTGATGCGGCGGGCATCGTCGTCGCGCCTGGCCTGGTATTCGGAGTTCACCGCGTGGCGTTCGCGGTCGACATAGTCGGGATTGAACTGCGGAGAGACGAAGAACTGCGAGAATCGATCGAGTGCGTCGGGAAAGGCGCCCGGATCCACGTCGAAGTAGAAGTTGGTGTCCTGGTCGGCGGTGAAGGCGTTGTGAGAACCCCCGTTCTGGGAAATGAAGCGCTGGTAGCCGTCCGGATCCGGGTAGCCCTCGGTTCCCAGGAACAGCATGTGCTCGAGGAAGTGCGCGAGACCAGGCATGTCGGACGGATCGTTGTTGCTGCCCACGGAGACGTCCATGGCCGCCGCGGCCTTGTCGGCCTCGGGGTCGCTGACCAGCAGCGCCTGCAGGCCGTTGTCGAGGGTGATGGCGCGGTACTGGCGGTCGTCATTGGGACTCTGGATGATGGGGCCCTGACTGACGGCAGCACGATCGGCCGATCCAGGGTCGGGAGCGGCGGTCGCCGTAACGGGGAGCGCCACCAGCCCCAGGGCCAGCGCCAGGCAACCGGCAAGATACCGGATGCCCAGTGCGGTACGTGTTGGCGACGTCATGCCGGTGAGCGCCGGACGATGGCGCGGGGAGTGAAGACGGGGTTCCTGCATACGGACTCTCTCGCTGATGACCGGGGGTGTGAAAATCAAACCGGGGCCCTGAAACGATGCTTGCCTCGGCGGGCCGTTCATGTCGTCCAGACGCGCATGGGGCCGGTGGGATAACCGCAGGCCCACTCCTGATGCGCGGGATCGTTCACCTGCTTTGATACCGGAAACGCGCCCAGCAGTTCCCGGTCGGCCGGACCGATGAGCCCGCGAACCGACGCTGGCGACGTATCCGGCGAGAGCCAGGCGTCGGTCTCGTCGGGGGCGATGACCGTGGGCAGGCGATCGCTCATGGGGGCGATGACTTCCGTCGTGGGCACCGTGATCAGGGCGAAAGAGTCGCGTGTCGAGCCCGTGTCCGGCGCGTAGCGACTCCAGATGCCGGCCAGCAGCAGTGGCGACCGGTCGGTATGGGTCACCAGGAAGGGCTGCTTGCCCCGTAGCCCGTTCTGCCAGACGTAAATGCCGGTCACGGGGAGCAGGCACCGGCGCTCGGCCAGCGCCTCGCGAAACATCGGTCGCTCGTCGAGCGATTCGGCACGGGCGCAGTGCGGCGCCTGATCCAGCACTTTCAGCCACGTCGGAGTGAGCCCCCAGAACGCGTCGCGCAGCACGGTGACCCCTGCCTCGTGGCGCAGGATCGACAGCCAGCGGCGCGGCGCCAGGTTGGGGCCGAGGATCGGCGGGTCGATGCCGCGAAAAGCGGGGCTTGCCGGATGACGGGTCCAATCGTCGACATGCAGTCGACCAGCCATGGTGTCTCCTCTTGGACGATCGAGTGGCGAGGGCAACAGCCTATGCCACAGCGTGCGCCGGGCCAAGGCGTTATTCACCTGCCGGGGCGAGATGGGGAAGGGCGCTCGCCTGCGGACGCCGGCGGTGTAAAACCCTCACGAAATCGTCACGTTAATCCGCTCGATGCTTGCGTTTGCGCGGTATGGCGATATGCTGGGAAACGCTGTTCGATTTTAAGTCGACAACAATATTTTCCGGCTTCCGACTCGTCGGCAGCGATTCGACACCATTCCGAGCGAGGAATTTCATGGCTCGACCGCGACAGCACGCCCCCGAGGCGCTCCATGCCCAGGTCATGGCGGCCTGCGATGCCTGGCTGAGAGACAATCCCGTGCACACGCTGTCGCTGCGCTCGCTGGCTCGCGATGTGGGCTGCGCGCCGAGTACGCTGCTCAAACTCTACGGCAGCTTCAGCAACCTGCTGCAGTACGTCAATATCGAGACCCTCGACAGGATGGGGGCGGCGGTATCCTGGCTCGAGGATGCCGATCCGGAGCCGCAGCTCAAGGCCCTGGCGACGGCATACTGGCAATTCGCCCAGCACGAGCCTCACCGCTGGCAGATGCTGTTCGAGTACCCGCTCGCGGACGAGGGTGAACTCGACGAGCGCCAGAGCCATATCATCGACGCACTGTTTCTGCGCGTCGAGAGCGCGCTCAAGGCCCATCAGCCGGCACTCGACGATGCCACTGCCCGGCGCATGGCAAGGACGCTCTGGGGCAGCGTGCATGGCCTGGTGCAGCTGGGGCTCAACGATCGCCTCGGCTATTGGCAGGGGCAGCCGATGGAAGTGGGAGAGCTGCTCGATCAGCTGTTGTCGATGACACTGAACGGCCTGCGCTACCTGTCGGACGACTCGTGAATTCGGGGTTACTGGCCCAGCGCCGCTTCGCGCCGTTCTTCTGGACCCAGGCCCTGGGCGCTTTCAACGACAACCTGTTCAAGAACGTCCTGCTGCTGCTGCTGACCTTCGTCGCCGTACCCCGGTACGGCTGGGATACGGGGCTGCTGAACAACCTGGCGGCGGGACTCTTCATCCTGCCGTTCTTCCTGTTTTCCGCCTGGGGCGGCACGCTCGCCGATCACCTCGACAAGCAGAGGCTGGTGCGTCGTCTCAAGTTGCTGGAGCTGGCGACGATGATCGCGGCTGCGGTGGCGGTCTGGTTCGAGCTGTTCGGCCTGTTGCTGGCGCTGCTGTTCATGATGGGCACGCAGTCGGCGCTGTTCGGTCCGGTCAAGTACGCCATATTGCCGCAACATCTCGCTGCCACTGAACTGGTCAAGGGTAATGCCTGGGTCAACCTGGGCACTTTCGTGTCGATTCTGCTGGGCACCTTGTTGGCAGGTGTGCTGGCTTCGCTGGAAGGCGCGCTGGGAAGAGCGGCCATTGCGACCAGTCTGGTCGCGATTGCCGTGGTCGGTGTCGTCATCAGCCTGAAGATTCCCGCGGCGCCGCCGAGCGCTACCGGCCGCGTGCGATGGCGTCCGCTCTCAGGTACCTGGCGAGTGATGCGCGACGGTCTCGCCGAGAAGAAGGTCAGGCCGGCGCTGATCGGGATCAGCTTCTTCTGGTTCCTGGGCGCCTGTTACCTGACTCAGTTGCCGGCATGGGTGAAAGACGTGATTCACGGAAGCGAGGGGGCCGTCAGCTTCTTGCTGGGTGCCTTCGCGGTCGGCGTGGGGTTGGGAGCACTGCTCTGCTCGCGGCTATCGGCAGGGCGTCTGGAGCTAGGGTTGGTGCCGATCGGGGCGCTGGTCATCGGGGTCTCCGGGATTGAGCTGGCCGCGCAGTCGAGCTTCGTCGGGGAGCAGTTGACGTTGGTCGAACTGCTGGCGATGACCGATTTCTGGCGCATGAGTACGCTGTTTGCGCTGGTGGGACTTGGCGGCGGCCTCTATAGCGTACCGCTCTACACTCTGATGCAACTGGCCAGTCGCGATGAGCGTCGGGCCCGCATGATCGCCGCCAACAATATCCTCAACGCGCTGTTCATGATTCTGTCCGCCGTGTTCGGGATCGTGGTGCTGAGCGTGATGGAACTGTCGCTCTTCGTGCTGTTCGCTTGTCTGGGATGGTCGGCACTGGTGGTAGGCGTGGCGCTGCTGATGCGGAACCCCCGGCCTGCACTACGCCTGCTGATTTTTGCCCTGATTCAAATGCTCTACCGGCTTCGGTGTCGTGGCCGGCAGCATGTACCGGCCACCGGTCCGGCGTTGGTAGTCTGCAATCACGTCAGTTTCATGGACGCACTGGTTCTCGGCGGTGCCTGCCCCCGTCCGCTGCGCTTCATGATGGATCGGCCGATCTACGAAAACCCCTGGGTCAACTGGTTCTTCCGGATCGCGGGTGCCATTCCCGTCGATTCCGACCGGCGTGATCCCGGCGGCGTGCGCCGCGCGCTGGAAGAGGTCAGTCGAGCTTTGCGCAATGGCGAGGTGGTGATGATCTTCCCGGAAGGGCGATTGACGCCGGATGGCGACGTGCACGCTTTTCGGCGAGGATTGGATCTAGTGCTGACGCGGGACCCGGTGCCGGTGGTACCGGCGGCGCTGTCGGGTCTGTGGGGGTCGTGGACATCCAACAAGGATGGCAAGGCACTGACCAAGTGGCCGCGCCGGCTGAGAGCGCGAGTGCTGCTGGTTTTCGGCGAGCCGATTCCCGCGGGGTACTCGCCGAGGCGCACCCTCGAGCGCCGGGTTCGAGGGCTCAAGCGGGCGGCGGATCAGAGCTTGTCCCGGAAGCTGGGTGGCCCGATCTAGGCTCTGCGCGAAAACTGTCTGCGCTCGGCAATACGGCGTTAAAATCGGCTGGTGCGCCAGCCCGGGTTCGTCTTCGCCGATGTTTGCCTTAGCTACGCGCCCCAGTCTGGCCTTCGCTCGCCGACTTTTCGTACAAACCCTAACCCGCGTCGGTCGCGATCGACGTCCTGTCCGCGCTTTATCGGCTCATTCGCTGCTTCGCCGCCGCACACCCTGCTGCCAGCAGCGCACCGATGTGATCAGGTTGTCCCCGATCTCGAGGATTTCCAGCCGGGTTGCACCGATCTGCAGGCAGGCCTGGGCATCGGGGAAGGATTCCAGCTCCTCCAGGATCAGCCCGTTGAGGGTCTTGGGGCCATCCGTCGGCAATTGCCAGCCGAGCGCCTTGTTGACCTCGCGAATGTTGGCCGTGCCTTCGATGATGTAGCCGCCATCCGTCTGCGGGTGAATGTCCTTGTAGGTGCCGGCGACGTCGGTGGTGAACTCGCCGACGATCTCTTCCAGGATGTCCTCCAGCGTGGCCAGCCCCTCGACATCGCCGTACTCGTCCACCACGACGCCGATGCGGCGCTTCTGCTGCTGAAAATTGAGCAGTTGCGTGTGCAGGGGCGTCGACTCCGGAATGAAGTACGGTTCCCGGGCTTCCTGAACGATTGCGGCCTTGTTGAGGTCCGGTTTGGAGAGGAAGCGCGAAGCGTTACGCAGATGCAGAATGCCGATGATGTTGTTGATGTCGCCCTTGAAGATTGGCAGGCGAGTGTGCTGGCTCTGGCGGATCTGGGCGAGCAGTGTCTCCAGGTCATCGTCCAGATCGAGACCGACGATCTCATGGCGGGGTACCATGATGTCGTTAACGGTGACGTTCTCGAGATCGAGAATCGACAGCAGCATCGCCTGGTGGCGGCTGGGGATGAGCGAGCCGGCTTCGTGGACCACACTGCGCAGCTCGTCGCGGGTCAGATTGTCGGCACCGGCATCCAGGTGACGGACGCCGATGAGTCGCAGTAGACCATTGGAGATGGCGTTGACCAGCCACACCACCGGGTAGAGCAGCCGTAGCAGTGGTGCGAGTATCAACGACGCGGGTAGTGCGATGTGGTCCGGTTTGACGGCGGCGTAGGTCTTGGGCGTGACCTCGCCGAAAATCAGTACGACGATGGTGAGAACCAGTGTGGCGATAGCCGGCCCGGAGACGTCGCCGAAGAAATGAATGGCGACGATGGTGGCAATGGAGGCGGCGAGGTTGTTGACCAGGTTGTTGCCGATGAGTATCACGCCCAGCAGGCGGTCGGGGCGCTTGAGCAGCTCGACGACGCGGCCAGCGGAGCGGGAACCGGCGTTGGCCTGATGATTCAATCGATAGCGATTGATCGACATCATGCCGGTTTCGGAGCTGGAGAAGAATGCTGACAGGCAGACCAGAACAAACAGCAGGCCCAGCATAAGGCCCAAGGGTATGTCGTCGCTCAAGGCGGAGAATTCCTCGTGGAGTTGTCAGATTGTTGTAGGGGGTTAACCGAAGCCTGTCAACGCGGCCGATGACCGCGTGGGGCACCACCCCGGCCGGAATCAGGCGTTGTAATGGAAGATGTATTCGAGCACGAACTTGGTGCCGAAGAATGCCAGCACCAGCGTCGCGGCACCGGTCAGTGTCCAGCGTACCGCCTTGGGCCCCCGCCAGCCGAGAAAGTGATGCCCTGCCAGCAGGCCGGCGAATATCAGCCACGCCAACAGCGACAGAATGGTCTTGTGGGCCAGGTGTTGGGCGAACAGGTTGTCGAGAAACACGAACCCGCTGACGATGGCTACCGTCAACAACAGCATGCCACACCAGATCAGCTCGAACAGGAGTTGCTCCATGCGGGTCAGCGGTGGCAGTACCTGGACGATGCCGCTGGTCTGACGGCGCTTCAGGGCATGGTGCTGAAAGCCGAGCAGCGCGGCCTGGACCGCGGCAATAGCCAGGAAGGAGAATGCGGCGATCGAACTCAGAATATGAAAATAGAGGCCGGGGGAGACGCCGGACTCGATCATCCGACTGGGCATGCCCACGACGCCAACGATGGTGATGGCTGCCAGCGGGAAGACGCAGACGCCGGCATTGAGCACGGGTTTGAACAGGCTGGCGATTAGCAGCAGGGCCACGACCAGCCAGCCTACCAGTGCTGCACTCTGGGTTAGTCCCAGGTGCAAGCCGTGCGGGCCGATGATGGCCAGAGCGACGATGAGGCTATGGCATACCAGAGCGATCAACCCGGCGCTGCGTACCCAGGCCGGGCGTTCGGCGACCCGGCGGGCAAGGCTCAGACTCTGCCACAACCCGGCGGCGAGATAACAGACAATAGCGACAAGGGCGAAAGGAAGCGCCGGCATCGGTGTTTTGGCCTCGTGGGCGGTTTTTCGAGCAGCCGCCATGACGATGAAAAGAGTACGAGATGCGGATGTGCCAGGGGCTTTTGCCGGTGGCAACGGACCCTGGATGATAGGCAATCGCGTTCCGCCGCTACTATACCCAATCACCGCCAACTCGCCCAGCCATCGACTTGTGGCGCCGCGCTGCATGGAGCCGAGCCGCATCCATGCGTATAATGCTGGCCACATTCCTTTCTAGCGGCGTCGCGGGCTCGAGTTCGAGCCTTGGTGGCGCCAGGCATCGCTGCCCGGAGCGTTTCATGTTCGAAAGTCTCTCCAATCGCCTGTCGCAGACGCTCAAGTCGATCACCGGCCAGGCGCGTCTGACCGAAGACAACATCAAGGACACCTTGCGTGAAGTGCGCCGTGCCTTGCTGGAAGCCGACGTTGCCTTGCCTGTGGTCAAGGACTTCGTCGATCGCGTGCGAGAGCGTGCGGTCGGACAAGAGGTCTCCAGGAGCCTGTCGCCGGGCCAGCAGTTCGTCAAGATCGTCCAGCAGGAGCTGGAGTCGATCATGGGCCAGACCAACGAAGCGCTGACGCTCAAGGGCACGCCCGCTGTCGTGCTGATGGCCGGCCTACAGGGCGCGGGCAAGACCACCTCCGTCGCCAAGCTGGCCAAGTATCTGCGTGAGCGCGAGAATAAGAAGGTGTTGGTGGTCTCCGCCGACGTTTACCGCCCGGCGGCCATCGATCAACTCGAGACGCTGGCCGGGGAAGTCGAGGTCGACTTCTTTCCGTCGACCAGCGCCCAGCAGCCGGTAGCGATCGCCGAGGCGGCGATCAAGCATGCCAAGATCCAGTTCCATGACGTGGTGATCGTCGACACCGCCGGGCGACTGGCGGTGGACCAGGCGATGATGGCGGAGATTCAGGCCCTGAATCAGGCGATTCAGCCCCAGGAGACGCTGTTCGTCGTCGACGCGATGACCGGCCAGGACGCTGCCAATACCGCCAAGGCGTTTCATGACGCGTTGCCGCTGACCGGAGTCATCCTGACCAAGGCCGACGGTGATGCGCGTGGCGGTGCGGCACTGTCGGTGCGTCATATCACCGGCAAGCCGATCAAGTTCATGGGGATGGGCGAGAAGGTCGATGCGCTCGAGCCGTTCCATCCCGACCGCGTGGCCTCGCGCATCCTCGGCATGGGCGATGTGTTGTCGCTGATCGAGGAGGCTGAGCGCAACGTCGACAAGGGCAAGGCCGATCGGCTGGCCAAGAAGGTCAAGAAGGGCCAGGGGTTCGACCTCGAGGACTTCCGCGATCAGCTTCAGCAGCTCAAGAAGATGGGCGGCATGGGCGGCCTGATGTCCAAGCTGCCGGGCATGGGGCAGATGGCGGATATGGCCCAGAACAAGGGCGCCGAGCAGGAGTTCGGCAAGCTTGAGTCACTGATTAACTCGATGACCCCGCAAGAGCGCCGCAAGCCCGAGATCATCAACGGCTCGCGCAAGCGTCGTATCGCCATGGGGGCGGGGCTGCAGGTGCCCGATCTCAATCGCCTGCTCAAGCAACACAAGCAGATGCAGAAGATGATGAAGAAAGCCGGCCAGAAAGGCGGCATGCAGAAGATGATGCGTGGCATGTCCGGCATGATGGGAGGCGGAGGCCCCGGAGGCCCCGGCGGGATGGGAGGCATGGGTGGTGGCGGTTTCCCCCGGCGCTGATTCGTCCGCCCGTAACTAAAAGGTTTCCAATACACGGTGTTTTCCGTAGAATGCTGCGTCTTCGTCTCGGGCGAGTGTCCGAGAAGACTCGATTTCGTGGCGTAACGATTAACTTAACCGAAGGATTATCAACGCAATGGTAACCATTCGTCTGGCACGTGGTGGCGCCAAGAAGCGTCCCTTCTATCACCTGACCGTCAGCGATTCTCGCGTTTCCCGCGATGGACGCTTCATCGAGCGCGTCGGCTTCTTCAATCCGGTCGCCCGCGGCCAGGAAGAGCGCCTGCGTGTCGATCTGGACCGTGTCACTCATTGGCAGTCCCAGGGTGCACAGGTCTCCGATCGCGTTGCCGAGCTGGTCAAAGAAGCTCGCAAAGCACAGGCCTGAGTTCGATCGTCATGCCGCAGGCGGCTCGCAAAACACTGTCGGGTGAACCCTTGCCGAAAGAATCCGAGCAGGACAGACCCATGCAGGGTGACGAGACGCAACATGTGGTGCTGGGTCGATTGACCAGCCCACACGGCGTGAAAGGGTGGCTCAAGGTCTACTCGTACACCAGCCCGGCCCAGGGCATCTTCGACTATCCAATGTGGATGTTGTCGATGCGGGGGCAGCGGCAGTCGCGACGTCTGCTCGAGGCGCGACCGCAGGGTAAGGGTCTGGTGGTGCGATTGGAAGGTATCGACACGCGGGAACTGGCCGAGCAGTGGGCCGGTGCCGAAGTGGCGGTGGCAAAGACGGCGCTACCCGAACTGGATAGCGGCGAATATTACTGGCATCAGTTGGAAGGCCTCGAGGTGGAGACCCGCGACGGCGTCAAGCTGGGTCGCGTCGACCACTTGTTCGAGACCGGCGCCAACGATGTGCTGGTGGTCAGGCCCTTCGAGGGGAGTCTCGACGATCGAGAGCGGCTGCTGCCGTTCTTGCCTGACGATGTCATCGTCCAGGTCGATCTGGCCGATCGCTCCATGATCGTCGATTGGGATCCCTCCTTCTGACGACTCCAGTGCTGGCACCATGTGCCGGTGCCGCTGTCCAGGTCAGCGAGGGCCAAGCGGTCGACGACGGGTAGGAGAAGCGTACCGTGTGGATTGGTGTCGTATCCCTGTTCCCGGAAATGTTCGAGGCTATTACCCGGCACGGTGTCACGGGGCGCGCCGTGGAGCGCGGCCTGCTGGAACTGGCGTTCTGGAATCCTCGGGATTACGCCACCGATAGGCATCGCACGGTCGATGACCGCCCCTACGGCGGTGGCCCCGGCATGCTGATGAAGGTCGACACCTTGCGCGGTGCATTGGCTGCGGCTCGCGTCGGTGCCGAATCCGCCGGCCGTCGGCCCAGCGTGATCTATCTGTCTCCCCAAGGACGCAGACTGGATCAGGCAGGGGCGCGGGAGCTGGCGACACGTGACGGGTTGATCGTCGTGGCGGGTCGTTACGAAGGTATCGACGAGCGCGTGGTCGAGGCCGATATCGATGAAGAGTGGTCGATCGGCGACTATGTGCTCAGCGGCGGCGAACTGCCGGCCATGGTGATGATCGATGCGCTGGCGCGTGAAGTGCCTGGGGTACTGGGCCACAGCGATTCGGCCAGCGAGGATTCGTTCGCCGATGGCCTGCTGGACTGCCCGCACTATACGCGGCCCGAGGTAATCGACGGTCACCGCGTGCCGGACGTCCTGCTTAGCGGCAATCACGAGTTGATTCGTCGCTGGCGGTTGAAGCAATCTCTCGGGCGCACCTGGCTCAGGCGCCCGGATATGCTGGAGAGCCGGACGTTGGATCGCGAACAGCGCAAGTTGCTCGACGAATTCATCGACGAACACGTCGCGGGAAGCACGTCCTCCCGCGACGGCGGTGCATGAGGCGGTAGAGTCTCGAACAGAGCGACCGTCGACATGTGTCATCCACGAGTCCGATTCCGCCCCGACCGTTCGTCGGACGGGCGCCGGGATCACGAAACGCCCTCCAGGGACGTTTCTTCAACGAGGAGCAAGACATGAGTAGCAAGAACAAGGTGATCCAGGCGCTCGAGAACGAGCAGATGAGCAAGGAAATCCCGGTGTTTGCGCCCGGCGACACCATCGTCGTCCAGGTCAAGGTCGTGGAAGGCAGCCGCGAGCGTCTCCAGGCTTTCGAAGGCGTCGTCATTGGCAAGCGTAACCGCGGCCTGAACTCCGCCTTTACCGTGCGCAAGATCTCCCATGGTGTCGGCGTCGAGCGTACCTTCCAGACTTACAGCCCGCTGGTGGCCGGTATCGAGGTCAAGCGTCGTGGTGACGTGCGCCAGGCCAAGCTTTACTACCTCCGCGAGCGCAGCGGCAAGTCCGCCCGCATCAAGGAAAAGCTGGGCTGATCCGGCCAGCGCCTCCGAGCGGAGGCGCATCCGGCAAGTCCGCAGGCAGAAACCCCGCGAGTCGTTCGGCTCGCGGGGTTTCCGCGTTATGATGGTGCTTTGGCCACGCCATTTTTCCGTCACGGAGCCGCATGAACGATCACGATCGACGCGATGCCTTCCTCGACGCGCTGTGGCTGGAGCGCGGCGCCAGCGAACACACGCTGAGTGCCTATCGCCGGGATCTGACAGCCTGGATCGGTTATCTCGAAGCGCAGGACGAACGGCTGCTCGCGCCGGGCGATAGCACGCTGGTGGCGTTCGTCGAGGCATGTCGCGAGCGCTATCATGCGCGGTCCATCGCCCGCCAGCTCTCCTGCCTGCGGCGCTTCTACCGCTGGGCCCTGGCCGAAGGGTTGATGACTCACGACCCGCTGGCGGAGATTCAGGCACCGCGAGTGCAGCCGGGGTTGCCATCGACGCTCGAGGAGCACGATGTCGATCGCCTGCTGCTAGCCCCGGATGTGAAAACCGCCCTGGGATTGCGTGATCGCGCCATGCTGGAAGTGCTCTACGCCTGTGGGTTGCGGGTGTCGGAACTGGTCGGGCTGACGCTGAACGCGGTCAATCTGCGCCAGGGGGTGGTGATGGTTCGCGGCAAGGGCGACAAGGAACGTCTGGTGCCGCTGGGCGAAGAGGCCCTGGCATGGGTCGATCGCTATCTGCGTCAGGGCCGCAACGAACTGATGCAGGACATTCGCCAGCCGCCGCTGTTTCCCGGGCGACACGACGGTTTCATGACCCGCCAGACCTTCTGGTACCGGCTCAAGCACTACGCGCAGCTTGCGGCCATCGACAAGCCGCTGTCGCCACATACGCTTCGCCACGCCTTCGCGACCCATTTATTGAATCATGGGGCCAATTTACGTGTCGTACAGTTGCTGCTGGGTCACAGTGACCTGTCGACCACGCAGATTTATACCCATGTGGCCCAGGCACGCCTGGAGGCGCTGCACGCCCAACACCATCCGAGAGGTTGAACATGAGAAGTCGTTTACTGCCCGCACTTGCCCTGGTAGGCGTGGTTCTGGCGCCGAGTGCGTTCGCCGAGCCCCCCGCTGATCTCGCCGACAAGTTGAATGCCCATGGCGGGCAGCCGTTGCCGATCGAGGCCATCGACGATTCACCGGTACCGGGGCTCTACGAGGTGCGCTTGCGCGGCGGTAACACGCTCTACTCGGACGCCGATGGCCAGTACCTGATCGTCGGCGATCTCTACGAAAACGCCGATGACGGCATGGTCAACCTGACAGAACAGGCAGCCAACCAGCGACGCAAGGCCCTGGTCGACGCCATTCCCGAAGATCAGCGTGTGGTCTACAAGCCGGCCGGGAAGGTGAAGGCCAGGCTCACCGTGTTCACCGATCCCACCTGCCCGTATTGTCACAAGCTGCATGCCGAGATGTCCCAGCTCAACGACATGGGGATCGAGGTGGACTACCTGGCCTTTCCGCGCATGGGCCCCAATTCGGACGTGGCACGGCAGCTCGCCCAGGTGTGGTGTGCCGACAATCGCTCCGAAGCGATGAGTGCTGCGTTCCGCGGAGACGAGGTAGGCGCGTCGAAAAGCTGCGATGCTCCCATCGCGTCCCAGTATCGGCTCGGCGTCGAATCTGGCATCCAGGGGACGCCCGCGATCATCTTCCCCGACGGCAAGATGGTGCCTGGCTACCTGCCGGCGAAGCGTCTGGCGGCGATGCTCGACGTGAACGCCGACGGCGACAGCTGATACGCCTGCGTGAATCCCCCCGAGTCAGCTTGACAAGGGGGGCTGGGCTTTCTACCGTGACCGCCCTTCAGGGCGCTTTGTGGATGAAATCCGTTCGGCAAAGAACAGGTGCCGTGACCGCGGTCACCGCTCCGGAGGGTGGTGCGGCCAGTACAACTGAGTAGGGGAGAGCGACATCTTGGATCCGGTGAGAGTGGGTATCTGCGGGCTGGGCACCGTGGGCGGTGGCACCTTCGACGTTCTGACACGCAACGCCGACGAGATCGCCCGTCGCGCGGGTCGTCCCATCGTCATCGAGCAGGTGGGTGCGCGTCGTGACAATCCCCATTGCGACACCTCCGGGGTCAAGGTGACGCGTGACATCTTCGAGGTCGCGCGCAATCCCGATATCGATGTGCTGGTCGAACTGATTGGCGGCTACGACGTCGCCCGCGAGCTGGTGATGACGGCGATCGAGCACGGCAAGCACGTGGTCACCGCCAACAAGGCGCTGATCGCCGTCCACGGCAACGAGATCTTCCACGCCGCCCACAAGAAGGGCGTCATCGTCGCCTTCGAAGCGGCCGTGGCCGGCGGTATCCCGGTGATCAAGTCGCTGCGCGAAGGCCTCGGAGCCAATCGCATTCAGTGGCTGGCTGGCATCATCAACGGTACCGGCAACTACATCCTGACCCACATGCGCGACGAAGGACGAGCCTTCGAGGACGTCCTCGCCGAAGCCCAGGCGCTGGGCTATGCCGAGGCCGATCCGACCTTCGACGTCGAGGGCATCGACGCCGCCCACAAGCTGACGATTCTTGCCTCCATCGCCTACGGTGTGCCGCTGCAGTTCGATCGCGCCTATACCGAGGGCATTGCGCGAATCACTGCCGAAGACGTCGAGCAGGCCGACAACCTGGGCTACACCATCAAGCATCTGGGAATCACCCGTCGTGGCGACAGCGGTGTCGAGCTGCGCGTGCACCCGACATTGATTCCGAAGGAGCGGCTGCTGGCCAACGTGCATGGAGTCAAGAACGCCATCGCCGTGATGGGCGACGCCGTGGGGCCGACCCTCTACTATGGTGCCGGCGCGGGTGCCGAGCCCACGGCCTCGGCCGTCGTTGCCGATCTGCTTGACGTGGCCCGTAATATCGCCACCGCCCACAGCTATCGGGTGCCCTACCTCGCCTTCAGCGGCGTCAACGACGAAGCCAATGCGCTGCCGATCCTGCCGATGGAAGAGATCGTCACGGCGTATTATCTGCGGTTGCTGGCGGTGGATCGCCCCGGAGTGCTGGCGCGAGTGGCGACAATCCTCGCCGAGCAGGGTATCTCGATCGAGGCGATCATCCAGAAGGAAGCCACCGAAGGTGAACTGGTGCCGATCATTCTGCTGACGCACCGGACCCGCGAGAAACACATGAACGAGGCGATCCGTCAGTTGGAATCGCTGGCCGACATCGCCGGGCCGGTGACGCGAATCCGCGTCGAGTCGCTGGACGAACAGGAATAACTTCAGTTCCGAGCCGTAAGCCGCGAGCGTGTCGTGCTCGAAGCCCGCAGCTCGAAGCTCGTCACTCACGGAGTGAAATATGCGTTATATCAGTACGCGCGGCCAGGCGCCGGCGCTGAATTTCGAGGAAGTGGTGCTGACCGGCATGGCGGTCGACGGCGGGCTCTACGTACCGGAGACGGTACCGCAACTGTCGCCTGAAGAGCTCGCCTCCATGGCCGGGCTCTCCTATGCCGAGATCGCCTTCCGGGTGATGAAGCCGTTCGTTGGCGGCGAGATTGACGACGAGACGTTCCGTGGGCTGGTGCGCGACGCCTACGCGACGTTCAGCCACGATGCGGTGGTGCCGCTGAATCAGCTCGACGCCAACCACTTCCTGCTCGAGTTGTTCCATGGTCCGACCCTGGCGTTCAAGGATGTCGCGCTGCAGCTGCTGGGGCGCATTCTCGATCACTTCCTGGCCAAGCGCGGCGAGCGTGCGGTGATCATGGGCGCCACCTCCGGCGATACCGGCTCGGCGGCGATCGAGGGCTGTCGCCACTGCGATCATTTGGATATTTTCATCCTGCATCCGCACAACCGGGTCTCCGAGGTGCAGCGACGCCAGATGACCACGGTACTGGCGGACAACGTCTTCAACATCGCCATCGAGGGCAACTTCGACGATGCCCAGGCGATGGTCAAGGCGAGCTTCGCCGATCAGGCTTTCCTCGACGGCGAGCGACTGGTGGCGGTCAACTCGATCAACTGGGCGCGGATCATGGCCCAGATCGTCTACTACGTGGCTGCCGGCGTGGCGCTGGGTGCACCGCATCGCGAGGTCAGTTTCTGCGTGCCGTCGGCCAACTTCGGCAACCTGTTTGCCGGCTACATGGCCTACCGGATGGGCCTGCCGGTCAAGCAGTTCGTCATCGCCACCAACGCCAACGACATTCTTCACCGCACGCTGGCCGACAACGACTTCTCCAAGCGTGAACTGGCGGCGACGCTGGCACCGTCGATGGATATCGTGGTGTCGTCGAATTTCGAGCGGCTGCTGTTCGACGCCTATGACCGCGACGGCGATGCCGTGCGCGACCTGCTCGAGCGCTTCCAGCGGGAGCCGGCCGTGCTGGCGGACGCGCCACTGGCCAGGCTGCGCGAGAAATTCTCGAGCTTCAGCGTCGACGACGACGCCATCCTCGCCGCGATTCGCGATGCGCATCATCGCACCAAGGAGCTGCTCGACCCGCATACCGCCACCGGCTACCGGGCAGCGGAGCGCGCACGTGCCGATGCCCTGACGCCGATGATCACGCTGGCAACGGCGCACCCGGCCAAGTTCGCCGAGGCGGTGGTCAAGGCGGGATTCTCCGGCGTGCCGCTGCCACCGCACATGGACGACCTGCTCGAGCGCGAAGAGCGCTACAGCGTACTGCCTGCCGACCTGAAAGCCGTGCAGGCGTTCGTCGCCGACAACCGGCGCTGAGCCGAGGCGCACGGCGCGAAACGCAGTCTTGGGATGGCAGAGCGAGGACAAGTCATGTTGAAGATCTGGGGACGGGCGAACTCCACCAACGTCAAGAAGGTGCTGTGGTGTGCCGCCGAGCTGGAGCTGCCCTTCGAACGGCTCGATGCGGGCGGTGCCTATGGCGTGGTCAACGAACCCGCCTACCGGGCCATGAACCCCAACGGCCTGATCCCTTGTATACAGGATGACGACCTCGTGCTTTGGGAATCCAACGCCATCGTGCGCTATCTGTGTGCCAGATATGGTCGCGACTCCCTGCATGACGAGGATCCCGCAGTGCGCGCCGGGGCCGACAAGTGGATGGACTGGACGACATCGTCACTGGCATCGCCCTTCAGGGATCTGTTCTGGAATACGGTGCGCCTGCCGGTCGAGCAGCGCGACGACAAGGCTGCCGAAAAAGGGCTTGCCGCCTGCGGCGCGCTACTCGGCATGGCAGACCGGACATTGGCCGAACGGCCTTTTTTGTCGGGGCCGGAGTGGGGGATGGGGGATATCCCGCTGGGCTGCTTCGCCTACGCCTGGTTCGAGATGGATATCGCGCGTCCCGACCTGCCGCACCTGGCAGCTTGGTACACGCGGCTGCAGTCGCGCCCGGCCTATCGCCAGCACGTCATGACCGCACTCACCTGAGTTCTCGATGCCTGTTTTCCCAACTTCGCCCGCTGCGATTCGCGACCACTCCCGTCGTCGCATTCAGCCGCGCTCCCGCGACGAAGACGTCTATCGGCGCGGACTGGCCGCCGGGCTCTCCGAGCTTCAGGCGCGGATTCTCGCCGGCCGCCTTCACGGCCACGAGGGCCCGCTCGAGGCGCTGACCGCGCCGGCGCTGCGCTACCTCAGCCATCCCGAGCAGCTTTGCGACGCTCGCCGTGGCGCCGAGCGCATCGCGCGGGCGGTGAGCGAGGGCGAACACATCGGCATTCTCACCGACTACGATGTCGACGGCATCACTTCCCACGTGGTGATGCTGCGTTCGATGATCGAGCTGTTCGGCGTGCCGGCGGCAAAGCTGCACAGCCTGATCGGGCATCGAATCAACGACGGCTACGGCATCAGCCTGCCGCTGGTCGAGCGCACCCTGGCGCTGAAGCCGCGCCCCAGCCTGGTGATCACCGCCGATTGCGGCTCATCGGACGAGCCACGGATCGCCCGGCTGCGCGAGGCCGGAATCGACGTGGTGGTGACCGATCACCATGCGCTGCCGGTGGAGGGCCCCCCGACCTCCGCCTATGCCACCATCAATCCCACGCGCCCCGATTGCGGCTATCCCGACAAGACCATTGCCGGATGCATGGTCGCCTGGCTGATGATGTCGCTGACCCGCTCGGTGCTGGTGGAGCAGGGCGTGCTGTCGGCATCGACGCCGAAGCTCTCGCCGTGGCTCTCCTACGTGGCGCTGGGTACGGTGGCCGACTGCGTCTCGCTGGGGGCGAGTGCCGCCAATCGCGCCGTGGTGACCTACGGCTTGAAGCTGATCAATCGGATGGAATCCGCCTGCTGGCGCGTCATGGCGGAGCGCCTCGGTGCCGACAGCGTACCGTTCGATGCCGAGACGCTGGCGTTCCAGATGGGGCCGCGCATCAACGCCCGCTCGCGCCTGGACGACCCCTATGCGGCACTGCACTACATGCTGGCGGTGGACGACGGCATCGCTCGCCAGCATCTTCAGGTCCTCGACGATGACAACCAGGCACGCAAGGCGCTCGAAGCGGACATGGTCGAGAGCGCCCGGGCGCTGGCCAGGCCACAGCTGGACGAGAACTGGCCGGCGCTGGTGATCCATCTGCCGGAAGGACACGCCGGCGTGCAGGGCATCGTCGCTTCCCGGCTGGTCCAGTCCTACGGGCGCCCGGCGCTGGTGCTGACGCCCGCTACCGCGCCGGACATGCTCACCGGGTCCGGGCGCTCGATCGAGGCGTTACATCTACGCGATGCGCTGCAGCGCGCGCACGAGCTCTCGCCATCGAGCCTGCCACGTTTCGGCGGGCATCGGGGGGCCGCCGGCGTGGGCGTACCGCTGGCCGAGATGGAGGCATTTCGGCGCGCGTTCCTGCAGGCGGTACGGGAACAGCTCGGCGAGCGGGAACTGTTTCCCGTCGTATGGACCGATGGTGCCCTGGCAGCCTCGCAATTGAGCCTCTCGACGCTGGACGAGCTCGAAGCGCTGGCGCCCTACGGCCGCGAGTTCGATGCTCCGCTGTTCGAAGCCGAGTTCTTCGTCGAACAACTGCGCCCGGTAGGTGCCGAGGGCAATCATCTGATGCTGGAACTCTCCTGCGACGCGGTCGTCTGCCGGGCGATCTGGTTCCGCGCGCTCAATCCCGGCGAAGCCGCGCCGATCTCGCTGGGCGATAGGGTGCGTTGCGCCTTCAAGCTGTCTCGCAATCGCTGGAAAGGACGGGAGTCGTTGCAGTTGATGGTCGAGCACGCCGAGCGCCTGCCGCCCTGACCCGCCCGGCGCCAGCCCGAGAATTCCTCTTTCGTCCCGTTTGTCCGGCCGCCTTCTTGGCATCGCGGTTCTCCACCTGGGAGAGTTGTTGGCGTTATAATTCCCTCGGCGCCACAAGCGCCGGGCCTGAATTCGGCTGCCTACCCGGCAGCAATACGACAACAAGGATTTCCCGATGGAAGCGACGCAACGTCACCGTTCCTACGAGGACGTACTGGCCATTTTACTGGGATCGTCGTGCGCGGCGTTGGGGTTGGCTCTCTATCACCATGCCCAAATTCTGATCGGCAGCACCGCGGGGCTGGCGTTGTTGGTGACTTATCTCACTGGCTGGAGTTTCGGGCTCGTCTTCTTCGTCATCAATCTACCGTTCTATTGGTTGGCCTGGCGACGTATCGGCCACCATTTCACGTTCAAGACCTTTGGTGCGGTGGCGTTGCTGTCATGGATATCCTGGATGCTGCCGGACTGGCTGCAGATTGGAGCGGTCGATCCGCTGTTCGCAGCGCTGGCAGGGGGCAGCCTGATCGGCCTGGGCGTTCTGTTCCTGTTCCGCCACCGAGGCAGCCTCGGCGGTTTCAACATTCTTGCGGTCTACCTGCAGGATCGTTACGGCTGGCCGGCGGGCAAGGTGCAGATGGGCCTGGACGGCTTGATCATGCTGGCCGCGTTCTTCGTGCTGCCGGTGACCAACGTGCTCTATTCGATCGTCGGTACCGTGGTGCTGGGGGCGATTCTCACCATCAACCACCGCCCGGGGCTCTACACCGGCGTCAGCCAGAGTTGAAGGGCCAGGTGCGAAGGCGGCTTCAACCGGCGCTGGCGTTCAATAGTTGGGCCACAACCCCGGCGTGACCAGCTCGAGCAGGTGGTTGTCCGGATCGCGAAAATAGAGACTCGCGCCCCCTTTCGGCCAGCGTGTCCGGCCTTCGATCTCAATGCCCCGAGCGGCCAGATGCACCTCCCAGTCGTCGAGACTTTCGGTCGGAATCGCCAGCGCCAAGTGTTGGCGACCCTCGCCGTCGTGGGGCGGGATGGTCCCCATGTCATCCGGCAGGCGGACCGTTTCGCCGGTCTGGCCCTGCTGGAACACCAGCAGCATGGTGTTGCCGGTGGGGTAGGCGGTGAAGCGCTCGTCCTCGAGATGAGGCTCGAGCCCGAGCACTCGCGTGAAGAAGTCCCGGGCCTGCTGCATGTCGGCCGTATAGAGAACGCTCTCGATGACGCCGCCCAGCGGTGGGGCGTGGTGTGGTGAAGTCATCGTTTTCTCCTTGCTGGCTTCGTCCCTGGCTGGCTGCGATCAGCCTCGCAGCCAGAACCACCAGACGATGAATAGAATTACGGCGATGCCCAGGGTATTGAGCAGAAGTGTCATGCCCTCGCTTCCTTTGCGTTGGTCTGGGTTGTCGAATCTTGGCCGTCACCGGGCCGGAACAACCGTAGACGGTTGGCATTGCTGACCACCGTGACCGAGGAGAGCGACATCGCCAGGGCCGCGATCATCGGCGACAGCAGCATGCCGGTGAACGGGTAGAGTATACCGGCGGCAATCGGGATGCCCAACGCGTTGTAGCCGAAGGCGCCCCACAGGTTCTGCTTGATGTTGGAGAGCGTGGCGCGGCT
Organism: Salinicola corii; assembly: GCF_008298015.1. Lineage (GTDB taxonomy): Bacteria > Pseudomonadota > Gammaproteobacteria > Pseudomonadales > Halomonadaceae > Salinicola > Salinicola corii. Next base: position 367,731 of record NZ_VTPX01000002.1, read on the forward strand.
GATGGCGATGGCGTCACCGACGCCGTGCAGCGAGTTTCGCATCAGTGTCATGCCGGCGCTCTCGATAGCGATATCGGTGCCCTGGCCGATGGCGAAGCCGACCTCGGCCTGTGCCAGCGCCGGGGCATCGTTGATGCCGTCACCGACCATGCCGACGCGTTCACCGCGTTGCTGCAGCTCGGCAATGGCCTGTTGCTTGTCGCTGGGCATCAGTTCGGCACGAACCTCGTCGATACCCGCTTCCCGGGCGATGGCTTCGGCGGTGGCGCGATTGTCGCCGCTCAGCATTACCACTGTCAGACCCTCGGCCTTCAGTCGCGAGATCGCCGCTCGGCTGTCCGCCCGCAGCGCATCGCGAATAGCATAAAGGGCTGCCAGCTCGCCGCCGATAGCGAGATAGATCACGCTGGTCGCCTGTGCCTGCCACTTTTCGGCGTCGGACGCCGCAGTGGCCACATCGATGCCGTGCTCGTGCATCAGCGCGGCGTTGCCCAGGAACACTTGACTACCGTCATCCAGAGCCGCGCTGACGCCACGGCCGGTCAGGCTCTGGAAATCACGGATCGCCACCGCGTCCGCTGTATCGCCGACGTGCCCCAGCAAGGCATCGGCCAGCGGATGCTCCGAGCCGCGCTCCAGGGCGGCCACCACGGCATCGAGGCGCGCTTGCTCCTGCCAGTAGCGGCTATCGGTGACCCGCGGCTTGCCCTCGGTCAGGGTGCCGGTCTTGTCGACCACCAGGGTGGTCAACTGGCTTGCGGTCTGTAGCGCTTCGCCATCGCGGATCAGGATGCCGTACTCGGCGGCCTTACCAATGCCGATCATGGTCGAAATCGGTGTCGCGAGGCCCAGGGCGCAAGGGCAGGCAATGATCAGTACAGTGGTCGCCGCCACCAGCATGTGCATCAGCTGCGGCGCTGGGCCGAAGTCGAACCAGAGCAGCGCGGTGATGACGGCGATGATCATCACGCTGGGCACGAAGATCGCCGATACCTTGTCCGCCAGCGCGCCGATCGGCGGCCGCGACTCCTGGGCGCGGGAGACCTGGTCGACGATACGTCCCAGTCGAGTGTCGTCGCCGACATGGCTCGTACGATAGACGAGGGTTCCCTTGCCGTTGACGGTGCCGGCGCTGACCCGGTCTCCGGTCGCCTTGCGTACCGATTCCGGTTCGCCGGTGAGCATCGACTCGTCGATGAAGCTCTCTCCCTCCTCGACGTCGCCATCGACCGGCAGGCGTTCGCCCGGGCGCACCCGGATTCGATCGTTCACCTGAACCTGCTCGATCTCGATATCGCGCTCCTGTCCGTCACGGATCACCCGAGCCGTCTTGCTTTGCAGGTCGAGCAGACGGGACAGCGCCAGGCTGGTACGTCCCCGAACCTTGAGTTCCAGCATCTGGCCGATGCCGATCAGACCGATGATCATCAACGACGCTTCGAAATAGAGATGCCGGGATCCCTCGGGCATCGCCGTCGGGAACAGCACCACGGCCATCGAATAGAGCCAGGCGGCGGCACTGCCCAGGGCGATCAGCGTATCCATGTTGGCCTGATGATGACGAAACGCTTTCCAGGCGCCGTCGAAGAAGCGACGACCCGCGGTAGCCAGTACGCCCAGCGTGGCCAGCCCCAGGAGCAGCCAGATCCAGCGTTCGCTCCCCTCGAGCTGCGGGGTGTGAAAGAACATCGCCAGCATCATCGGTACGCCTAGTGCCAGGCTGACCGTCGATTCGATGGCATGGCGGCGGGCCTGACGGGAGGCGTTCTGCTGACGCTTGGCGGATGCCTCGCGCAGATCCTCGATCGGTGAGGCGCCATAGCCGGCGCTCTCGACCGCCGCGATCAGATCGGCGGTTCTGGCCTGACCACTGACCTGGGCCGTCTCGCTGGCGAAGTTGACCTGGGCATGCTGGACGCCGGGTGTTTTCGAGAGCGCCTTCTGTACCGCGTTGACGCACCCGGCGCAGGTCATGCCGCTGATCGATAGCCGCTGCAGATGACCGCTCTCCGTCGTTGCGTCCGCCTGGCTAGCGGATAAAGCGGCGGCGTCGGATGGCTGGGTACCGTCGGCCCGGTCGGGCTCGCTCTCACGCGTCTCGGTCTCGGCAACTGCCTCGTCTGCGGGCGGATAGCCGGCACTGGTCAACAGCTGAGCGATCCGATCCCGTGGCAGCGTGCTATCTACCTGAAGTTGATGGTCGGTCGGCTCACCGCTGACTTCGGCCTGGGCATCCTCGGCCTGAATGGCTTCGCGCATGCGCTTGACGCAGCCCTGGCAATGCATGGCATCGACGCGATATTGGTAGCGGTTCATGAGTCCCTCCTTCTCGGAGCGCAGCACTCACCATGGGTATCGGGCGTCTGCTCGATCAGTCGACATATGCTGTGCCCATCGGGCGTGCCATCCGGCAGTCGTGACCAGTCGCTCATTGCTCGCTCCATGCGATCCGCCAGTGCCTGGAGCTCGCGGATCCGGGCATGGATCTGCGGCAGGCGAGCGGCCAGTAGGTCGCGTACCAGCGGGCAGGGGGAGTCACCCTGATCGGCCTGCTCGAGAATGTCGGCGATCTCCTTGAGGCTGAAACCCAGCGTTCTCGCTCGCTGGATGAAGCGCAGCCGGTCGAGGTCGCGTTGATTGAACAGTTGATAGCCGTTGTCGGGGTCACGGCGCGGTTTCAACAGCGCCTGACGCGTGTAGTGGCGCACCGTCTCGGCCGTGACGCCGGCCGCCCGGGCTAGTTCAGTGACCTTCATCGGATATCCTCGCTGAGCCTGTCATGAACATGAGTCTAAAACCTGGGTGTCACACATTAGTCAAGGCGTGTTACCAGGCACTCGTTTTCACTACCGATCGGCTATAGCCGTTGGTCTTACGACCAAAGAAATGTCCAAAACTCGATTAAAACGACCGTTTGCTAATTGACGCTAAACCGCCATTCCGTCACAACGGAAAGCGACAAGTCGGGCCTTCTCATCCAGGGAAATGGCTCAGAGAAAAACGGAATCACCGACCGCATTCCAAGGCTGGCAAGACGCCGCGGCGGGCTTCCCGAGTCCAGGGGGAACCAATCATGATCATTCGTTATCGTCGTCTATCGTTGGCCATTGCACTGGTGAGCGCCGCCGCATCGGGGCCGGTCTTCGCCGCTTCTTTTCAGCTACAGGAACAAAGCGTCAGTGGGCAGGGCACGTCCTGGGCAGGACGCGCTTCCAATGTGCAGGATGCTTCCATCGTCTACGGCAACCCAGCGGGCATGTCCTTTCTCGATCGAGCCCAGATCACGGCTGGCGCCAATCTCATCGATGCCAGTGCCGATATCGACGATGCCAGCGGGACCCAGCCCGCAGTGACCGGGATCGGGCCGGGTGGCCCTGTCGTCGGGGCTGTTGCCTCCCAGGGTAGCAACGACGGTGACATGATCCCGCACAAGGCGATCCCGTTCGGTTATTACGTGCAGCCGATCAACGAGCGCTGGACCTTTGGCCTCGGTGCCTACGTGCCGTTCGGGCTGATCACCGACTACGACGACGATTTCCAGGGGCGCTATTTCGGCAATTACAGCGAGGTCGAAGTCATCACCGTCCAGCCGACGCTCTCCTACCGTTTCAGCGATCAGTTCGCGATCGGGGTCGGTGTGACATGGAACCATATCAAGGGCGAACTCGAGAGCAAGACGCCCAACCCTTTGCCGGCCGCGCTGGGCGGTACCGGTGACGGCACCGTCAACGTCGAGGGCGACGATGACGCCTGGGGTTACAACATCGGCATGATCTACCGGCCGGTCGAGTCGACGACGCTCGGCCTGACCTATCACTCCAAGGTCGATTTCGATCTCGATGGTGACGTCGATTACGACAATATCTTCAATAGTGCCGATCCTTTGGCAGGCCCCATCAATACCAGTGCCGATGCCGGACTGGCGATCACGCTACCGGAGACGATCGACTTCTCCGTGACGCACCAGCTTGACGAGCGCTGGACGCTGATGGCCGGCGCGAGTTACATCCGCTGGAGTCGTTTCGACGAAATCAAGGTGGATGTCGGTCCGGGCGCCCCGACAGGAGATATCGTCGAGGAACAAGATTACGATGATGTCTGGCAGTATCGCGCCGGCCTGTCATATCGGGTCAATCCCCAGTGGATTCTGCGTACCGGGATTGGCTACGACGAATCGCCGATCAAGGACGAACATCGTAGCCCTCGCGTTCCCTCTGCCGACCGCACGCTCGTCTCCATCGGTGCGGGGTGGACTCCGATCGACGCTCTGACTATTGACGCTGCCTACAGTTATATCTGGGAGGATAGGGCGGATATCGATCTTCAGGATGCCAACGGTACCTCCTACCGTGCCAAATACGACAACAGCCTGAGCCTGTTCGGCCTGCAGGCGACCTATCGATTCTAACCGAGACAGGATTTGATGAATTCGCCCTGGCTCCGGCCGGGGTTTTTTTTGAGCATGAGTGGAGTATCAATATGCTGGACAGTTTTCAGTAGTTCTCGAGTCATGCGCTTAGAGGCCGAAGTGATAGCGGTGCTCAGGAACGTAAAGGCAGGAGTCATAAATACGCACTTTGATACATATTGATAGCCATTGATACAGTAGAGGGGTTGGCTAGCCCCTAGATCAAGGGATACTAAGCGTACACGCAGGATGAGCGATTCCAGTACACCCAGATTTTATATAGAGTTACTGGAATTGCTCGCATTATCGCCGAAGCATGAACGCTTCGGGGAACGGAGATAGCGAGAATTCCAATGGCAAATCGTATCGAGTCATTCAGTCATGGCGATGGAGTCGCGAGAGAGACGGAAAGCGAAAAAACTTTCTTGAGTGCACTGAATAATGTAGTGCTTCCACTCCCTGCCCCGATTCTGAAAAATGTGTTAGACAGTTCGAATAATAAGGGGAATTCCGAGGCATTTTCCAAACTGCCGGAAGACGCCGAGATTCCTGAGTCACTGTCGGATATCAAACTCGTTAACGAAAGCGATCTCAAAAAAGATCAGTACAAGATATTTTCAAGCGAAGATGGTCCTGCTTATGCCATACAACGTAAAGACGATGAGATACGTTTTGAAACCCAAGATGGGAAACGCTATCTGGTTTCCAAGGAAAATAATCCCGAAGCTTTTGATCAACTGAAGACATTGCACACTGAGTGGGGAGATGTCAAAGAGGCTATCAGTGACGGTGCCAAGTTGCTTTCACCCGATGATAACATCCCTGTCCTGACCGGTGACACGAAGGTCAAGATGCTCTCGGATGGCGTGAAACTGATCGACATACCCGAGCGTGGACAGTATGTCGTGATGGAGGACTACACATCGGAGCACTATTCGATTATCACCAGCGACCAGGTTTCACTACAAACAGATGCCGTGGATGATGCATTCGCCGATGCGGGTCTACCCAAAGGCGAAGAAACCGACATCATGATGGCAGAGACCACGGAAGACGGAAAAAGCGTCAGTGAGCTTTATCAGGAATATATGGAAGAGGCATATAAGGATCTTCCAAAGGATTCCAAAAAAGCAAAGTACATGCGCCTGCTGGAAGCCGAAAATATGCTTTCGGGTGGTTTTCAGTATCTGCCTTACAATACAGGGCCCGGTCGATATGGTGGGTCTGAAACGGAATACGCTGACGGAATGTCGGAACTAAAGGCTGCCGACGCGCGTGGAATGTTGGACGAAGGCACGTTGGGAGATGAGTTGGCCGGCCTCTTGACTGATGAAGATATTATCGCGGATAGCGAAAAATTTCTCGACGACGCGGTCGACAAGATCAAGAATAAAGACGAATTAGAGGACAAGATCGCCGATTCGATGCTGGATGAGTCGTATTTAGAGACCATAGAGTCGTTGGGTGAAGATCATGCGGAAGGGGCCCAGTCGAGATTTTCCAGTGATTTGGAAGGTCTCAAACTTCTTAACGCCGACAGGGCAGAAGAAGTCCAGAATACACTTAAGTTTCGAGTTCCTATTAGCGAGCTTAACGAAATATACAAGGAAGGCGTCGATGGCGTAGGAGAGGATAATCTTTTAAACGCGTCGGGCGACGTGGCATCTTCTCTTCTACAGGGAATAGTGACAACACTCTTCGGTACAAAACGAGGTGTGGATGTATATAATAAAATTATCAATGGTGAAAAAGTCGATGTGACTCCAGAGGAGCGAAAGAAGCTCGACGTCATCAAGAGCGCTCATCAAGCGTTGACCAATGCGCTCAACGATCAGGCTGGGCGAAACTTGGAGTCCGATAATGGGCGTTCTCCCAAGCCCCTATCCATTGACGATATTGATAAAGCCATCGACAAGGCCAACGTGCCGCTGGACCAGCGTGGCGGTGTTAAAGGACTGCTTGGTGGCTTGGTAAAGTCCGGCACTTTGTCCGGTGCTGGAGGATTGGTCTCGATGGCGGCGGGCATCTATAAAATGTCCGACGGAGGACTTAGCTTAGGAGAAACGGAAAATGAGCGCATCGAAGTCGCGCGTAATTTTCTCTCATTGGTTGGCGTAACTCCTTCGCTACTTAATATGACTAACGAAGTTTATAAAGGTCTTTCTGGTAATCCTGGGATGGGAGATGCCTTGGGGATCGGGAAAAACCTCAAGGATACTTGGAATAAAAACTTTCCCACTAACTCCGATGCGCCGCCGAAGTCCTCTATTCCTTCAGAATTCGTGCATCCAGATTTTGATTTTGGTAAGGAAAGCTTTTCCAAAGATATCTGGGGGCAGGTCAGTGAGAATCTGGGAGAGACTGTCACTCCTGTCGAGGACAATCTTTCAGAACTCAGTGATGACGAGCAGGATCGCGTTCGTAGAAATATCGATAGTATCGCAAAAGACATCCGAGGACCGGATATTCCCGATCTTGATAAAAAAACAAAAACTCAATTGGTCGGCGGCTCTTTGAGTCTGCTGGGAGGGCTTGCGGATGCCGGAGGCGGCACGCTTGATATCGTCTTGGGAGCGAGAGGACTTGACGATTTGCGTAAGAATGGCGGAGAGCCTATCGAATTTGCGCAAAGGTCGCTGCAGGTTGGTTCTGGTTCTTTTTCCAGCGTCATGGGATTGTCCAGTGCATCGGAAGCTTTGGGAATCGCTCCGCAAATTGCTACCCGAGTGGCTGCGGCTGCTGGATTGGCCGGCTCTGTTCTTGGGTTTGTTGGAGCCATTCTCGGAGGGGTCATGGCCGCGCTGGCGGACAAGAAAAAGGAGGGCGTCACAGAAGATATTCGTGATGTTTTCAGGGATTTGTCTGATGATGGAGTCACCGAAGATGACTGGGGCGACAAATTCAATTTCACGATCCATGTGGAGTACAGTAAATCGACGGAGCACGATGGACGGCGCGATGCGCTCTTCGAAAGCTGGTTTCCCGAAGATATTCCCACCTGGGAGGCTCAGCCAGATAAGTATAAGGAATTTACCGAAACAGTCAGTGAAGATGGAGAAATTAGCGAGAGCTGGATTAGCGATTTCAATGGAGATAAGCCTGATCTCGTGATGCACAAGTACGGGCATGATTTTTACGATAAAAATCGCGACAAAATCGAACTTTTGAGCCGGAAGTGGACAGAGTGGGATGGCAGCGATGATATCGTTAGTCGTAAAGATTTCGAAAAAATTCTGGATGATGAGAGCACGACAAAAGAAGAAAGAGAGGCCATCAACCTTCTCTTGAGTGATAATGCTTTTTTCGATTTGTTGGACACCTTCAATTCTCAGTGGTCTGGGGGAAGACCGAAGGGGACAGATGGTAAAATCAGTAGTAAAGATCTAAATCAATGGCGACATCTTTGGATAGATCAGGAACGTGAAGACAAGGTCGAAAAAGAATACTCTCATGATTTTTACGACGAGAATAGAGATGTCATAGAATATATCAGTCGAAAATGGACTGACTGGGATGGCAGTGATGATATCGTTAGTCGTAAGGATTTTGAGAAACTATTGGATAGTGATGAAACCTCCGGCGAGGAAAAAGAGGCGGTTCAGTGGCTAATGGATGATCCTTTCTTTTTTGATCTGCTCGATACCTTCGCCAAAGGTGGTAAAACAGATGGAAAGATCAGCAGCAAAGATCTAAATCAGTGGCGTGAGCAGTGGATAGAGAAAGAGCACGAAGAAAAGGTCGAGAATAACTACTCTCAGAGTTTTTATGACGAGTATCGGGATACGATCGAGTTTATCAGTCAAAAATGGACTGACTGGGATGGCAGTGACGATATTGTCAGTCGTAAGGATTTCGAGAAAATATTGGACAGCGACGATACCTCGGATGAGGAGAAAGAAGCCGTTCAATGGCTCATGGATGATCCTTTCTTTTTTGATCTACTCGATACCTTCGCCAAAGGCGGTGATGGGGACGGCAAGATAAGTAGCAAGGATCTCAATAAATGGCGCGAGCAGTGGATGTGACGCGCACATGCTTGATTCCTATTGATTGGCACCAGGAAAAAGATGTTGGTATGCCGGCGGAGGGTTAAGTGTAAAAATGACTCATCCGTTTTTATCGCTTTGAATAAGCGCGAGGAGCGCGCCTGAGATCGGGCTGATTTTTGATGAAGTCTGGCAGATTCGAATCCCGGCCAAATGGCCGGGATTCGTCGTTCGGGTTGCTTTCTATCCATTAAACAGACCCTACCAGATCACGACGCGATCTTTCGGCGGCAGATAGAGCGCGTCGGCCGGAGATACATCGAAGGCGTCGTACCACGTAACCATGTTGCGCACGATGCCGTTGACGCGGAACTGCGACGGCGAGTGGGGATCGCTCTGCACCCGATTGATCATCTCTTCTTCGCGCATCAGGCGACGCCAGACCTGCCCCCAGGCCAGGAAGAAGCGTTGATCACCAGTGAAGCCGTCGATGACTGGCGCAGGGTCGCCATCGAGTGAGCGGTGATAGGCGCCGAGGGCGATGTTGAGCCCACCGAGATCACCGATGTTCTCGCCCATTGTCAACTGCGGGTTCAACGAATAACCGGGCACCGGCTCATACTCGGCATATTGCTGCCCTAGGCGTTTCGCCAGCGCATCGAAATGCTCGGCGTCGGTCGGCGTCCACCAATCGACTAACATCCCCGAGCCATCGGACTTGCGGCCCTGGTCGTCGAAGCCATGGCTCATCTCGTGACCGATCACCGAGCCGATACCACCGTAATTGACGGCCGCATCGGCATTGGGATCGAAGAAGGGCGGTTGCAGGATCGCCGCCGGAAAGACGATCTCGTTGCGCGATGGCGAATAGTAGGCGTTGACGGTCTGCGGGTTCATGAACCACTCGTCCCGGTCCACCGGACCGTCGAGTTTGGCGAGGTCGTCCTGCCAGTGCCAATGGCGCGCCGCACCGACGTCGCCGTAAAGATCGTCCGCACGAATGCGCATCCCTGCGTAGGTTTCCCATTCGTCGGGATAGGCGATCTTGGCGGTGAAGGCGTCGAGCTTGTCCAGCGCTCGTTGGCGGGTCTGGTCGGTCATCCAACTCACCCGGTGTTGTAGACGATCGCGGTAGGCGTCCTCGAGATTGGCGACCAGCGTCTCCATCTCGCTCTTGGCACGGGGCGGGAAATGCAGCATTACATAGAGCTTGCCGGCAGCCTGGCCCAAGAAATCGTTGATCAGCGATACGCCGCGTTTCCAGCGTTCGCGCTGCTCCGGCTGCCCGGACAGACGCTTGCCGTGGAAATCGAAATGTGCCCGGCTGAAGTCGCTCGAGAGGTACGGACTGTTGGCGTTCAGCAGTCGGAACGTCGAGTAGGTCTTGAGCGTCGAGAGCGGTGTTTTCTCGAAAAGTCGTGCCAGGTCGCGAATGGCGGTGTTTTCCGCTAGTACGACTTTGTCCTGCCCGGCGAGTCCGCTGGCCGCTAGCCATGTCTGCCAAGGAAACCCGGGGGCGTATTCGTCGAGTTGATTCTGCTGCAGCGGGTTGTAGGTCAAATCGCGGTCACGCTGTTTGGCCGGCGCCCACTCGACTCTCGCCATGGCGGTTTCCAGCTCTAGGATGCGTTGTGCGCTCTGCCGGGGATGGGGCTGCCCGGCCAATGTGAGCAGTCTGTCGATGTAGCCGAGGTAGGCCTGGCGAATTGCGTCGAAGCGCGGATTGTCGCCGAGGTAATAGTCCCGGGTCGGCAGGATCAGCGGTATCTGCGACAGATAGACGGCGTAGCGATCCGGTGCCTTGACGTCGATATCGATGCCCGGTGTCACGATGGTCGGCACCCCCAGGCGGCTGTCGGCGTTGAACCGGACCAGATCCGCCTTGCTCTCGATTTCCGCCAGGCGCTCCAGGTCCGGCATCAGCGGCGTGACGCCCTTGGCTTCGACGGCGCCCTCGTCCATCCAGGCATGGTAGAAATCGCCCAGCCGTTGCTGGGGCGAGTTCGGTGGTGTGTTGGCGCCATCGAGCTGGAGGAGAATATCGCGCACCTGCTGCTCGGCGCGCTCCGCCAGCTGCGTAAAGGCGCCGTAGTTGCTGCGATCGGGCGGAATTGACGTGCGTGCCAGCCAGCCGCCGTTGACGTAGTGGTAGAAGTCGTCGCCAGGGGCGACGCTGGTGTCGCGGGCGCTCAGGTCGATGCCCCACTTGCCCATAACGGGGGCGAGGTCCGGTGTATCGGCGAAAGCGTCTGCACCCGTCGTGCCGGCAATCGCGATGACGGCCAAGGCACACGCCGATGCCAGGGATGAAACGATGCGTTTGTGAGCCATAACCCCTCGAACCCTTGTGTACATGGATAAAAAAGCCGCTACCCAGGGTAGCGGCAACCGATCGATAAGGAACGCGGTATTCGTCAGAAAGCGTAATTGAAACGGGCGTAGACTGTGCGGCCCAAAGCATCGGCATAGCGGGCATCGTAACCGAGTTGACCGACCTCAGGCTGATTGGAGAACGGCGGATCGCGGTCGAACATGTTTTTGACCCCCATGGTGATGCGCGGTCCTGCACTAAAGGTGTAGGCCCCTAGCGCATCCCAGGTGGTATAAGAGCCCACTTTGCTATGGGTCGAGGTATCGTAGTCGTCGTAACCGGTCATGTAGTGGTTCACAACGCCGGCGCCCCAGTGGCCCTTGTTCCAGTTGACGGATAGTTTGTGCTTCCAGCGGAATATAGTGCCGTAACCGCTACGGTAGTGACCGGCACGACTGACGTAGTCTCCATCCGGGGTTTCCTGAAAGTCATAGCGATCTACATAGGTGCCGGTATAGCCAACGGTGAACAGTCCGAGGCTCGTCGGTAGCCGGTAGTTGGCCGAGACATCCACTCCGTTGGTCTTGGTTGTGCCGAGATTCTGATAGCGAACCGGGATGTAGTTGATGGCTCCGTCGTCGTCGTTACGGACGATGGTATCGGGCTCGTTGTCGATAATGTAATCGGAGGTCGGAAGGGCCACTTCGTTTTCGATCTCGATCCACCAGAAATCCAACCCCGCCGAGAAGCTCTGGAACGGCTGATAGACGAAGCCGAGTGTCCAGTTTTTGGCCTCTTCCGGCTTTAGGTCCTCGTTGCCGCCCTGCTCCTCCAGGAACTGAGTGTTACAGTCGCGGCTGGCAACGCCGCCGTTGGCGGGTGAGCCACCGGGGCAAAGTCTGGGATCATTGAGGCCGCCTGGCGAGAACGTCTGCGCCGCAGGATCATAGAGCTCATACAGGGAAGGCGCGCGGAAGCCTTCGCTATAGGCCCCACGCACCAGCAGTTGCTGAAATGGTTGCCAGCGGAAGGAAATTTTGGGGTTGGTGGTATCGCCGACGTCACTATAGTCGTCGTAGCGCACAGCCGCCGTGACTTCGAGGCCGTCGATAATCGGAACGTTCAATTCACTGTAGATGCCTTTGACATCACGACTTTCGTTGATCGAGGCATCCGGCGACAGCCCTCCGCTGGTGGCGCGGGAGGCGATGTCCGGGTCGGTCTCGAGTTTCAACCGCTCATGGCGATAGTCGGCACCTAGCGCGAAGGCCGAGGACCCCGCGCCGAACCAGTCACCGATTTCGCGACTGATCTTGCCGTCCCAGGCATAGACGTCGTTCTGCGCAGTCCACACGAGACCGCTAGCCTCGGCATCCTCCAGCGCCTGTTGACCGGCTTTGGTCAGCGGATCGGTAGAGAACGGATCGATCAGCCCGTTATTGAAAGCATCTTCCAGATCATCATCAGAGAGATAACCGCTGCGATAGTTCAGATCGGTATCACTGCGGTTCCAGGAGACGGCGCTGTCGTAGTTGAAACCGGAGAAATCGCCGGTGAAATCCAACACCAGACGCTGGGCGTCAATGGTGTTGTCGGTCACACGGGGCCCTGCGGGGATGCCGCGCCAGCGCACATCAACTGGCTGTGTTGGATCAAGCGCGGGATCATCGGGATAAAACGGTGTCCCGGGTTGGATGACAGGGCCACCGGAAGTCGGTGACGGCGCGCTCAATGAGGTGTTCTTGTTGCGCGACCACAGGTAGGAGAGCGAGACCGTATGGTTCTCCGCCAGCTTGGCTGCCGCTCGCGTATAGAGAGATGTGTTCTCCGTCTCCTGTTGAATCTGACCGTAGCGACCGTAGTCGTAGGTGCAGGTGCCGCCGCCGGTATCGACTAGTCCCTCTCCGTCACATCCGTTACCGGCAAGCGGGTTGCCCGCGACTCCGCCCTGATAATAATTGCCAGGATAGGCGTAGGAAGAGGTGCCATTAATGCCGCTGGAGGGGTCGTAGATCTGGCGGATGTTGCTGCGATCGGTATAGTCGACGTCATCCTGTTTGCGGTAGCGCATCGACCCCATGATGTTGAAGCCGTCTTCCTCGAGATCGCCGTTGCCCCAGGTAGCGCTGATATCGCCGCTGTCGCCGCCACCACTGTGGGTTGGTGCATCGTAGCCAAATTCGACGTTGCCACCGGTGAGATTTTTCTTGGTAATGAAGTTGATTACACCACCGATGGCATCGGTGCCGTAGATCGCGGAAGCGCCGTCACGTAGTACTTCCACGCGTTCGATGGCGCCGAACGGAATCGAGTTGAGATCGACGGCGCTGCCATCGAGAGAGTTGTTCGCCAGTCGCCGACCATTGAGTAATACCAATGTCTTGTCGGTGCCGATGCCGCGCAAGTTGGCGAAACTGGCACCGCCGGTGATGGCTGTGCCTGTGCCATAACCGGGCCCGTAGCTAGTGTCGTTGGCGGAAATCTGCGAGAGCAACTGGGCGGTCGAGGTGATGCCCTGTTGTCGCATCTCCTCGGCTTCGATGATCGTCACGGGCACTGCAGTCTCGGCATCGGTTCGGGCGATGGCCGAACCGGTCACCTCCATGCGGCCGAGATTCTGCGTCGGTGCCGCTGCGGGCGCCGCGACGGCCGCGGCAGGGGCGGCAGCCGCAGCGGGTGCCGCTTCGGCTGGAGCGGCTGGCGCCGGCTCGGCAATCTCCTCGGAGGCACTGGCCGGTGGGGCGACGTAATCGTCGTCACTGCTCTGCGCGATGGCCAGTGGTGCCGCAGCCAGGATCAGACAGGTCGACGCCAGTAGGGATGATTTACGCCATACGCCGGGACGCAGGGTCGAGCTTCGCCACCCGAATTTCGGGCAAAGTGGGTCCGTGGGATGCTTGGCATCCCAAATTTTTCGAGTTGTCATTGTCTGGTGTTCCTTGAATAGCAGTTGTTGGTATTCAATAGTCAATAGCTATTATTCGGATGTTCTAGATTGTTGTTATGTGGTAGTGCCGGTCCTCCTTTGTGAATGAAATGGATCGTGAGTTGTAAGGTTCAACACTCATGATCATTGTTGGGTCAGAACGGCCACTTTCTGAATGCCTGATCGCTCCAGTGCCGCCATCGCCTTGGCAACCGTGCCGTATTCCACTCCTTCATCCGCCTGAAGCTGTACGGCTTGATCGGGATTGTCGTCATGGGCCTGGACCAGTGCTTGCTCCAGATCCTCGAAGCTGTACTCCTCCTTGCCGATGAAATAAGCACCATCGGCATCGACGCTAACGACCATCGGCTCCTTGGTTTCGGGTGGGGCAACAGCACCCGTCTTGGGCAAATTGACGTGTACGGCATTGGTCATGAGCGGTGCGGTGACGATGAATACCACCAGCAGAACCAGCATCACATCGACCAACGGCGTGACGTTCATCTCGCTGAGAACTTCATCATCGTCGTGACTGGAGAAAGCCATTTGTGGTTACCTTTTCATGTAGGTTTAGGGAAAGTCCCGATGAGTCTGGATCATCCCATTGCCGGTGAAGGCGATGACACTTCCTGCGCGACAGGTCTGGGAGCTTGGCTTTGAAAGGCATGCTGCTGTGCCAGGCTGTAGAAATCGTGAGCGAAGTCATCCATCAGCGAAACGGTGAGTTTAAGGCGCCGCGTGAAGTAGTTGTAAACCAGTACCGCGGGAACCGCGGCAGCGATACCGACCCCGGTGGCGATCAGTGCGTGACCGATAGGCCCGGCCACGGTATCCAGACCCGCCTCACCGGTTTCACCGATCGTGATCAACGCCTCCATGATCCCCCAAACTGTGCCGAATAGACCGATAAAAGGAGAGGTGCTACCGATACTGGCAAGGATCGCCAGACCACCTTCGAGCGAGCGACGCTCGCGTTGAATCTGCTGTCTCAGGCTGCGCTCGAGGCGGTCGGATCGATTGATTTTTTGCGCCAGAGCCTGATTCTTCGGCGCAATATCCCTTCCGGTGACTACTGCGAAGCCGGCACGAGCAATCGAAGCCATGGTGCCCGGGCGCTTTTCACTAATGGATTCACCTTCCTCCATGCTCTTGGCTTCCCAGAATACTTTCTGGAACCGCTTGTTCTCGACACGATTCCTGGCGAACTGAAGGCCCTTTATCAGAAGAATGGCCCAGGTCGCGATGGAGAAGACAATCAGCGTCCAGAGCACGCCGGGTACGATCATGGCGGTGATATCGTTGGATTCCATCATGGTGTTTTTCCTTGCTGAAGGTGTTGCATCATTGTTGTTCGTCAGTTGGGGAGCTGGAACGCGATGGTTTGCAGTGCCCAGCCCTTGATCGGGGTATCGCCACGTCTTGCCGGCTTGAACGTCCAGCCGCGAACCGTCTCGACGGCGGCTTCATCCAGTTCTCGATGCCCACTGGATTGAGTGACCTGTACCTGACCCGCTGTGCCATCGGGCATGACCAGTATCTTCAACTGCACATTGCCCTCGTAGCCGCGGCGCAGTGCCAGAGAGGGATAGCGCGGCGGTGGATTGCCCAGGCTCTGCATGCCGGATACCGCGGGAGTGACCTCGTTGCTCGACGATGCGCTTGTGCTCTGCGTCGGCCGAGAAGTCTGAGCCTGTTTTTCTGTCGGCGCAGACTTCTTTGGGGCCGGTTTAGGCGCTGGCTTCGATTGAGGCTCGGGCTCAGGTTGCGGCTCTGGCTCGGGCTCAGGTTGCGTCTCTGGCTCCGGCTCGGGTTGCGGCTCGGGCTCAGGTTCTGGCTCCGGCTCGGGTTCCGGTGCTACGTCCTCTTCGGCGGGTGTGACAGCGACGTCATCCACGACTGGTGCCTCCTGCACGGGAGGGGGCGGCGGCGGTGGGGGCGGTGCTGGCGGAGGTGCGCTGGTCAGCGAGACCGTGACTTCCGATGCCTGGGATGCCTGGTTGGGCAGCACTTCAGCGGCAATGATGGGTTGGCGATTCAGCGACCACCATATCAATCCGTGAATCAGTGCCGATATCGCTATCAGGACCAGCACTTCCGGTCGCGATATCGAGCGTCTGTTTTTCTGCGTGAATCCCTGAATGGAAAGCGAGTTCTCGATCGCGGTCATATCTTCTCGATTGTTCTAGTGACTGCTTATTTGCGGCCCATCAATGAGGAGCCGCGTTCCCATGCCGGATGTACAGCAATTTATGTGCCAAATGATGTAAAGGTCGTCGATTTTTCAGGAAGGGGTTAAGACATCAGACGACTAGGCGATGACAGCAATATCGAATATTTTATACAAAATGGCTGGCAAGGTGTGGGTTAAAGTAATCGTTTGTTTTATGTGAAGTATTTTTATAAAAATGGCTAGGTTAACGCACTGTGAGGTGTAAAAGGTGATTGTTCGGCATTCCGTCATATCGGTCGATGATTAGGCGTCACCGTTGTCTTTACGTGTCGTCGATTAGAGTTGTGTAACCGCGCTCAAGAAAGCCCTGGTTCTGGGTGTTTATTGCACTTTGTTTGTGCGATTTTTCATAATTTGCACTCAAAGAAAACATGCATTTGTTGAATGATAATATAGAAGTTTTGAATGGTGATGGTGCGTGATGACTTTGGTGATTCAGGTCGAAATGATTTTGAAGCGTGCGGCTATGAGAACGAAAAACGCCCTCCAGTGGAGGGCGTCGTGGATGACGAAAGGCATGGAAGGTTTTTCATAGTGTCCAGGATCCGGTAGTTCTTGTCTTAGTCTTCATCCAGCCGGTCCAGAATGTCTTCCGCCTCATCGATGAGTTTGTTCATGTCTTGAATCAAATTATCATAGGGGGCCGGGGTGGCCAGATCGACGCCCGCCTTTTTCAGCAGTTGATAGCCACTCTGAGAGCCGCCCTGGGAAAGGACGTTGAGGTAGCGATCTCGCCATGCTTTGGGATCTCTCTCGAGTCCATGGGCAAACATCTGCGCCGCCGTTATCGATGTGGCGTATTGATAGACGTAAAAGTCGTAGTAGAAATGAGGAATGTAGGCCCACTCGGCATAGTCCGCCTCGTCGATGGTGGTAATGCCCTTGTCGACGCCGTAGTACTTGCGAAGAATTTCTCCGTACATCTGGGTCAGTCGGTCACCTGATAGCTGTTCACCATTCTCCGCCGCGCGATGAATGGCTAGCTCGAACTCTGCAAATTGCGCCTGGCGAAAATAAGTCCCGCGAATCGCCTCGAGTGCCTGGCCGATATAGAAGAGCTTTTCCTCCGGGGCCTTCGCCTGCTGAATCATACGATCGACCAGCAACTGCTCGTTGGTCGTCGAGGCGACTTCGGCAGTGAAGATCGAGTAGTCCGAGGTCGGATAGGGCTGATTCTCCTCGGTCAGCATGCTGTGGACGCCGTGTCCCCACTCGTGAGCATAGGTCGAGACATCGCCATAGCTGCCGTTGAAGTTCATCAGCACGTAGGGATGCACGTCGTAGGCCGAGCCATTCATATAGGCGCCGGAGCGTTTGCCCTGACTCGGGTAGGCGCTGGTCCAGGGTGAATCGGTGGCCCGCTTGAGCAGCTCGGCGTAATGCGGACCCAACGGTGCCGTCGCTTCTCGGGTCAACTGACGTGCATCGTCGAGATCGAACGTTTTGTCGAGTTCCGCGAGTGGCGGATAGATATCGTAGTAGTGCAGTTGGTCGACACCGAGAATGCGCTGACGCAGTTTAAGATAGCGGTGCAGCGTGCCCAGATGGTCGTTGGTCGAGTCGATCAGTTGTTGATAGACCGCTGGAGGAATGTCATCGCGAGAAACCGCGGCGGCCATGGCGCTTTCGTAGTGGCGCAGCCTCGACTCGGTGACGTGCTGCTGTACCTGGGAATTTAGCAGCGATCCGAAGGTGGAGGTGAACTGCTGCCAAGCCGGCCAGTAGGCATCGAACACCCGCTGGCGCACGTCGCGATCCTTGGATTCTCGCCAGTGGCTGTAACCGGCCGCATCGAGCCGCACGCTCTTCCCGTCAATGGTAATGGTGGGCCAGTCGATATCGGAGTTCGCCAGCAGCGAATAGGGTGTCTCGTGACTCATCACCGGGCCGAGGGCCGCCAGCGCGGTTTCGGTCTGCTTCGAAAGCGTGTGCGGGGCTTCGCGAATCACGTTTTCCAGAAAGCGGCGATGATCCTGAAGTTGCGGGTTGGAGAGCCAGCTCGACAGGGTGTCCCGGTCCATCTGGATCAGCGTCGGGCGCAGGTAGCCAATGGCGGATTCGAAACGCGCCATCAACTGTTCGGCCCGTCCCCGTCGCTCCTGAGCCTGGCCATCGCGCAGGTCTTCGTCTGCCTGGAGGGAGGCATAGGTCTGGGCTCGGCTCGCGGATTTTTCGACCGAGCGAATGGCATCCAGAGCCGTGGCCAGCGCTTTCGGACTTTCGGTCAGCGTCGTCTGATAGTCGCCGAGGCTCTGGATACGCCGGTCGACATCCTTCAGCGCCTGCTGCCAGTCATCCAGGGACGGATAGAGATCTGTGAGATCCCACACACCATTCTCCGCGGACGGCGGTGGTGACTGCGCCAACGCGCCCGAGGATGCCGTGAACGAGGCGCTCGTCAGTAGCGCGCCGAGGATCAATGACGTGACTGTCTTGTTGTCGGTGAGTCTGTTGAAAACCACGATGGCCTCTCGAGTCGATTGTTGTTGTTGGTCGTCTGTCGTTGGTTGCAGTCGGTTATGTCAGGCGGCGGCTTCGCTCTCCAGAAATGCCGCTTTCAGCAGCGCCTGGGTATAGGGTTCCCGGGGATTCGAGAAGATCGTTTCCGCCGAGCCGTGTTCGATGACCCGCCCCTCCTTCATCACCATCACGTCGTCGGAGAGCGCGCGAACCACCGACAGGTCGTGGCTGATGAACAGATAGGTCAGGCCGTGCTTCTTCTGCAGATCCCGTAGCAGGTCGATGACCCGCACCTGGACCGAGCGGTCGAGGGCCGAGGTCGGCTCGTCGAGCAGCAGCAGCTCGGGCTTCAGGATCAGCGCGCGGGCGATGGCGATGCGCTGGCGCTGGCCGCCGGAGAACTCGTGCGGGTAGCGGTTGCGCATGGCCGGATCGAGGGCGACCTCTTCCAGCGCGGCGATGACCTCGGCCTCGCGCTGGCGGCGGTTCAGCGCCGGGTGATGCACCTTGAGGCCTTCGCTGATGATGTCGCCCACCGTCATGCGCGGGGAGAGCGAACCGAAGGGGTCCTGGAACACCACCTGCAGGCGTGAACGCAGCGGACGCATGCCGGACTTGTCGAGTCCGGAGATGTCGGCCTCCTCGAAGCGGATCTCGCCCTCGGATTTCAGCAGTCGCAGCAGGGCGCGGCCGAGCGTCGATTTGCCCGAGCCGGACTCGCCGACGATGCCCAGCGTCTCGCCGCGGCGGATGGAGAGATCGATCCCGCGAACCGCCTCGAAGTACTCACTCTTGCCGAACAGGCGCTTCTTCAGCGCGAAGCGCACCTTGATGTCGCGGCCGCTCATCAGCACCGGTGCGTCTGCCGGGGCGGGCTCCTTGCGCCCGCGCGGAATGGCGTCCAGCAGCATGCGGGTGTAGTCGTGCTGGGGCGCTTCGAACACGTCCAGCGTGCGGCCGCTCTCGACCACCTCGCCGTAACGCATCACCGCCACACGATCGGCGAAGTGGCGAACGATGCTCAGGTCGTGAGTGATGAACAGGATCGCCATGCCGTATTCGGCCTGCAGCGACTTGAGCAGATCGAGGATCTGCGCCTGCACGGTGACGTCGAGTGCGGTGGTCGGCTCGTCGGCGATCAGCAGTTTCGGCTCGCAGGCCAGCGCCATGGCGATCATCACCCGTTGACGCTGGCCGCCGGAGAGCTCGTAGGGGTAGCTGTCGATGCGCCGTTCCGGCTCGGGGATACCGACCTGGTTCAGGAGTTCCAGGACGCGCTGCCGATTGGCCTGGCCCTTGAGCTGCTTGTGCCGGATCAGCACTTCACCGATCTGCTTGCCGATGCGGTGCAGCGGGTTGAGCGAGGTCATCGGCTCCTGGAAGATCATCGAGATGTCGTTGCCGCGCACGCGACGCATGCGCTTGGGCGTGACCTCCAGCAGGTTCTCGCCGTTGAAGCGGATCGCGCCGGTGGTCTCGGCGAGTTCGGGCAGCAGGCGCATGGCGGCGGTGGAGGTGACCGACTTGCCGGAGCCGGACTCGCCGACGAGTGCCATCGTCTCGCCCTCGGCGATGGTGAAGCTCACGTCCTTGACCGCCGTCACCGGCCCGGTGGGCAATTGAAACGTCACGCTGAGCTTGTCGATTTCGAGCAGAGAACTCATGAAACGGCTCCCGACGTTGTTGGAGAGTCGCACGCCGGCGAAAAATCGGCGAGCGATGGCCAGCCGCGGCGAACAGCTTCGAAGGCGCGGAGTTGATGGGGTATCAATGAGCAGCCTGAGGGGCTGTTCAACAATGGCTGGGCGAGCGCAGGCATTTTTCGGGCTCCTCAGCGTGTGCGCGGGTCGAGGGCATCACGCAACCCATCACCCAGGAAGTTGAGACAGAACAGCGTGGCGGCGAGGAAAAACGACGGTACCAGCAGCATCCACGGTGCACTCTCCATCATGTCCACGCCCTCGGAGATCAGCACGCCCCAGCTGGTCAGCGGCTCCTGCACGCCGAGCCCCAGGAACGACAGGAAGCTCTCCAGCAGGATCACCTTGGGTACGGTCAGGGTGACGTAGATGATCACCGGGCCGATGGCGTTGGGGATCAGGTGGCGGGTGACGATCTTGGTATCGCGCACGCCCAGCGCATGGGCCGCCTCGATGAACTCGCGACGCTTCAGCGCCAGGGTCTGGCCGCGCACGATGCGGGCCATGTCGAGCCACTCCACGGCGCCGATGGCGGCGTAGATCAGGAAGATGTTGCGGCCGAACACCACCATCAACAGGATCACCATGAACATGAAGGGCAGCGAATACATGATGTCGACGAAGCGCATCATGTAGTTGTCGACGCGCCCGCCCAGGTAGCCCGAGATGGCGCCGTAGAGCACGCCGATGACCAGACTGACGAGAGAGGCGACCAGCGCCACCGAGAGCGAGATCCGTCCGCCATACAGCACGCGGGTGAGCAGGTCGCGGCCGTTGGCGTCGGTGCCGAGGTAGTGGGCGCCTTCCAGCGTGGGGCCGGTGCCGAAGGCATTCCAGTCGACCTCGGCCAGCCCCCAGGGCAGCAGCCACGGGCCGACGATGCAGACCACGATGATCGCGATCAGCAAGGCCAGGCTGGCCATGGCGGCGCGGTTCTGGCTGAGGCGGCGCCAGGCGTCGCGGGCCAGGCTTTCACCAATAGGGGCAGCGCCGGCCTCTGGCTCCGGCGCGCGGGGCGGATTGGGGCCGCCGGCGGGTAACGGCGCGCCATCCCGCTGTTCGCCGCTATAGGGCTTGGATTCGGATGTCATCAGCGGCCTCCCTGTTGGTTGTCGTGGGCGTTGTTGTCATGGGTGTCGTTGTCGGGGGGGTTAGTCGTCATAGCGGATCTGCGGGTCGAGCGCCGAATAGAGCAGGTCGACGATCAGGTTCATCAGCACGATCAGCACGCCGTAGAAGACCACCGTGCCCATCACCAGGGTGTAGTCGCGGTTGAGCGCGCCCTGCACGAAGTAGCGGCCGATCCCGGGGATGCCGAAGATCTGCTCGATCACTACGGAACCGGTGATGATCCCGGCGATGGCCGGGCCGAGGTAGGACATCACCGGCAGCAGGGCGGGGCGAATCGCGTGGCGCCAGATCACTTCGCCCTCGTTGAGACCCTTGGCCCGCGCGGTACGGATGAAGTGGCTGCCCAGTACCTCGATCATGCTGGCGCGCATCATCCGCGCGATATAGGCGATCTGCTGGATCGACAGCGCCACCACCGGCAGCACCAGGTTGGGCAGGGCGCCACCGTTCCAGCCCCCGGCCGGCAGCCAGCCCAGCAGGACGCCGAACACCAGCGCGAAGATCGGCGCGATCACGAAGTTGGGGACGGCGATACCGGTCAGCGCGGTGCCCATGACCAGGTAATCCACGGTGGAGTTACGCTTGATCGCTGCCGCGATCCCCAGCGGCAACCCGATGATCAGGGCGAGTAGAATCGCCAGCCCGCCGATCTCCAGGCTGACCGGGAACCCCTGCATGATCAGCTCGGTGACCGAGAAGTCCTTGTACTTGAACGACGGTCCGAAATCGCCCTGGAGCAGGTTGCCCATGTAGCGCAGGTACTGCATCGGCAGCGGCTCGTCGAGATGGTAGGCGGCCATCAGGTTGGCCTCGATCTCCGGCGGCAGCTGGCGCTCGCCGTCGAACGGGCCGCCCGGCGCCACCCGCATCAGGAAGAACGAGATCGTGATCACGATCAGCAGGGTGGGAATCGCCTGCAGCAGGCGCTTGAGGGTGTAGATCAGCATGTGTTGCGGTCTCTTCTCGGCTTGGCTGCGGTCATGCGTAATTCACTCGTCGGCATCGTCATTCAGATGGGTCATTCGGGATCTTCGAAGTGCATCCAGCGGCTCAGATGATCGTCCATCGGGCTCTCCTTCCAGCCGGAGAGCGACGGCGAGACCAGTGCCGGTCGAATGTAGAAGTAGAGCGGCAACATGGCGTAGTCGTCCAGCAGAATGCCCTCCGCGTCGGCCATGAGCTGCGCGCGCTTGTCCAGATCCAACTCGTTCGAGGCGCGCTCCATCATGGCGTCGTAGTCGGCGTTGCTATAGCCGGAGTGATTGTTGGGCACGCCGGTGCGGAACAGATCCAGAAAGTTGCTGGCGTCGTTGTAGTCGGCGTTCCACGGCGCCATGCCGATCTGGAAGTCGCCCTGGCGCAATTTCGAGTAGTAGACGGCGGCGTCGCTGTTGGTGAGCGTTACCTCGACCCCGAGCGGTTTCCACATCGCGGCCATGGCAACCGGGATGCGCTTGGTGTCCTGGTTGGTGATGTAGTCGATCGTCAGATGCAGGGGGTGATCGGGGCCGTAGCCGGCGTCCTGCATGAGCGCTTTCGCTTCGGCGAGCCGCTCAGCCATCGGCTCCCGGGCAAAGTCGAACTCGGGGCCGTCATAATGGCTGATTGCGGTGGGCACCAGGCTGTAGGCGAGGGGCTGATTGAGTTTGGTGATTTGCGTCGTGATGATGTCACGACGAACGGCAAGGTTGAGCGCCTCGCGAATACGGGGATCATCAAGAACGCTGCCCGGGCGCTGGTTGAACGCGAAATAGAACGTCGCCAGCGTCGGCGTTTCATGCAGCGCGTCGGGCAGATTCTCGCGTGCCCACTCGATGCGATCGGTCGGCACACTGCTGGTCATGTCGACCTCACCGGCGCGAAAGCGATTGAGGGCGGCGCGACCGTCGTCGATGGGCAGAAACCGGACCTCGTCGAGCGCGACATTGGCGGCGTCGTGGAAGTCGGGGTTCTTCACTGCGGCGATGTGGTCGTGGGAGACCCACTCGGTTAGTTCGAAGGCGCCGTTGGAGATCATGTGACCGGGCTTGGTCCAGTCGCTGCCGTACCGCTCGATGGCGGTGCGTGGAACCGGGTAGGTCGATGCGTGGCTCAGCATCTCCAGAAAATAGCCCGTGGGGCGGGCCAGTGTGACGCTCAGCGTGTGGTCATCGCTGGCTTTGACACCCAGCGCATTGGCTGGTTGTTCGCCCTGGTTATAGGCACGGGCGTTGAGGATCGGATAGAGCATGTAGGCGTAGGGGGCGGCGAGTTCCGGGCTTAGGATTCGACGCCAGGCATAGACGAAGTCGTCGGCGGTCAGCGGCGTTCCGTCCGACCATTTTGCATCGTCACGCAAATGGAAGGTGTAGTGCAGCCCGTCGTCGGAGACGTCCCAGGATTCGGCGACGCCCGGGATCGACCCGCCAGCGGCGTCTCGAGCCAGCAGACCTTCGAACAGGTCGGCGACGATGGCTGACTCCCAGGTCCCCGTCGTCAGTTGCGGATCCAGCGACGAGGGTTCGGCCCCATTGGCGCGGCGCAGGACCTGCTTGCCCCCTTCGATATCGGCCACTGCCATCGGCGGCATCAGTGTGAACATCGCGCAGCTCGCGATAACGAGCAGTTTTCTGAATGTTGTTTTCGTCATGCCTGATTCCGCCCTCGCTCCAGCGGTGTCTCTTGTTGTTGTCATGAGTGCATCTTTGCCAACGCCGCTCGGGATGGGCCTCAGTTCCCCTGAGCTAGCGAAAGCCAGCGCGACAGGTGCCGGTTGAGCGCATTGTTTTCCCAGCCCTCCAGCCCGGGGTTGACCAGGTTGCGCGAGACGTCGACGTAGATCGGTGCCACCGCATAGTCGGAGAGCGCCTGCCGCTCCGCCTGCTGCAGCAGTTGCTGGCGGGCGGCGATGTCGGTCTCGCGGCTGGCTTTGGCCATCAGCTCGTCGAACGCCTGACTGCGATAGCCGCCGTAATTCTTGGGCGAGTCGCTCTGCAGGATGCCGAGGAAGTTGCTGGCGTCGTCGAAGTCCGCGACCCAACTGCCGCGGCCGACGTCGAAGTTGCCGTTGGCGAGCTCGGCGTAGTGCACCGCGCCCTCGGCGTTGATCAGTTGCGTCTCGACCCCCAGCGGCTGCCACATCGCGGCCAGCGCCACGGCGATGCGCTTGTTGGCCTCGGTGGTGGAGTAGCGCAGGGTCAGTTCGAGCGGATGATCGGGGCCGTAGCCGGCGTCCGCGAGCAGGCTCCTGGCCTCGGCGACCCGCTTATCCATCGTCCGGTCCAGGCCTGGCATGGTCTGGGCGTCATAGTGGCTGACGCCACCGGGGACGAAGCCGCCGGCCGGGGAGACGACGCCGCCCATGATCTTGTCGGCGATGACGTCCCGGCGGATCGCCAGGTTGAGCGCTTCCCGGACGCGCTTGTCGGCGGTGGGGTGGCCATCGCGCTGGTTGAGCGCGAAGTAGTAGTTGGCCAGCTGCGGCGCGAGGTGCACGGCGCCGGGCAGGTTCTCCTGCAGCCACTGATATCGATCCGGCGAGAAGTCGCGGACGATATCGAGACCGCCGGCGCGGAAGCGTTGCAGGCCGGCGCTGCGATCCTCGACTGGATAGTAGTCGACGCCATCGAGGGCGACGTCGTCGGCGTCGTGGAATTCGGGATTCTTGCGCGCCGCGATGTGATCGTGAGAGGTCCAGCTTGTCGGGGCGAAGGCGCCGTTGGTCGCGATGTGGTCCATCTGGGTCCAGTCGTTGCCGAACTGCTCGATCAGATGCGAGGGCACCGGTGACGCCGCGATATGTGCCAGCAGCGTCGGAAAGTAGGGCGTCGGCTGGTTCAGGGTGATCTTCAAGGTCTTGGCATCGACCGCTTCGACACCGAGTTCAGGGGCGTCCTGCTCGCCCTTGGTATGCGCTTCGGCGCCGCGAATCGGATAGAACAGGCTGGCGTAGACGGCGCCGTTGGCCGGATCGAACAGCCGCTGGAAGGCGAGCACGAAGTCCTTGGCGACCACGGGTTCACCGTCCGACCAGTTGGCGTCATCGCGCAGCTTGAAGGTATAGACGGTGCCGTCGTCACTGATGTCCCAACGGCTGGCGGCGCCGGGAATGTACTCGCCGGCCGGGTCCAGCGTGACCAGGCCCTCGAACAGGTCGCCGAGGACGTCGTTCTCCCAGGTGGTCCCCCCGATCCGGGCGGTGTCCAGCGACGCCGGTTCACCCTGGATGCCGATGCTCAGCGTGGCGGCCAGTGCTGTGTTGGCAAACGCGAGCGTACCCAGCAGCAGGGGTAGCCACAGGCGGCGCCGGCGTCCGGCGCGGTAATGGAATTCGTGCATGATCGAGTTCGTCCGTTGTCGTCGATGGTCGTACTGGGAAGCCTCTCCCGACTCGATACTAGCGCTACCCTGCGTCTGCCGCCGATTCTCTCGTCAGACATAGCCCGTCAGAGATAGCGGCGCACGGCGCACAATTGTCTTTCATAATCGCTGCCGCCGAGGCGACGACATTCGATCCGCGCGTTATTGGTCGGCGAGTGCAGCATGCGATCCTCGCCGAGATAGAGCGCGACGTGATCCACCACCAGCCGGCCTGCGTCGTCGGGCTTCTCGAAGAACAGCAGATCGCCCCCACGGCGCTCGTCCAGCGCGACCGGAAGCCCCGTCTCGACCTGGTCGTGGGCGTCCCGAGGCAGACGGATGCCGATGGCGGCGAACAGGCTGTGAACCAGCCCCGAGCAGTCGTAGCCGAAGCTCGAGTTACCGGCCCACAGATAGCGCAGCCCGTCGAAGCGCCGACCCAGCGTTTCCAGCGTCGCGGTAGTCGCCGGCAGGCCCTCGCCCGGCAACTGAACACTGTCGCGTGGCAGCCAGCCGCGTCCCAGCGATGTCTCCACCCAGACGCGGGACGCTCTCCGGTCAGCGACTTCCGGCACCGGTTCGGCCAGTTTCAGCCGAGTCAGAAAACTCAGTTTCAGCGAGCGTTCCTGGGGCAGACCCTGCAGCCAGGCGATGGGAGCCATCACCACCACCGACTCGGCATCGGCCGGGCAGCCCTCTGCCTCGACGAGCTGCGCCGCCGGGATCCAGCCGGGGTAGCCGCGCTCGTCCAGCGAGGACCGCTGGCTCGGAACCACCACGCGACACCAGTCGTTGCCGTGACCGTCACGATGGTGTTCGAGGATCCCGACCGGCGTGTCCAGCAGCACCTGGGTGGCGAGCCGCTTCTCCTTGCACAGCGTCAGACGGGTCTCGTCGTCCAGCGCGGCCAACCAGCGCTCGAGCAGAACCGGATTGCCCAGCGCTGGGGCATCGATGGCCCGGGGTGCGTCGGGGGAGGTCCACAATCCCGCCACGGCGACGGCCACGCAGCTCATGTCGATGTCCCCTGATGACTCATGCCAGTGCTTCCGGAAGACCGCTCAAGTCGTTACTCGGTGAAGTGAACCCAACGTGACGGATGATCGTCCTCCACGTTGTCTTCCCAGCCTTCGAGCTTCGGGTTCACCAGGTTGCGGGTGACGTAGGTCAGCATGGGAATGAACGCGTAGTCGTCCAGCGCCACGTTCTCCGCTTTCTCGAGCAGCTTCTCGCGGGCATCCAGATCCAGCGTCTGGGCGGCCTGGTCCATCAGCTTGTCGTACTCGGGGTTGGAGTAGGCGCCGTAGTTGTTGCCGACACCGGTGTGCAGCAGGGTGAGGAAGTTCTCGGCATCGTCGTAGTCGGCGATCCAGCCGGCCCGGGCGACGTCGAAATCGCCCTGCTGAATGGTCTGGTAGTGGACGGTGGCTTCGGAGTTGATCATCTGCACGTTGACGCCCAGCGGCTTCCACATCGCGGCAACGGCGATGGCGATCTTCTTGTGCTCGTCGCTGGTGTTGTAGCGCAGGCGCAGATTCAGCGGATGATCGGGGCCATAGCCCGCTTCCTGCAGCAGCGCCTTGGCCTTGGCCATGCGCGCGTTCATGTCGTCGCTGCCGAGGTCCATGTGCTGAGTGTCATAGTGGCTGGTACCGGGCGGGACCATGGCGGTGGAAGCCTTGAAGCTGCCGGCCATGATCTGCTCGGAGAGCACGTTGCGACGGATCGCCAGGTTGAGCGCTTCACGCACGCGCTTGTCGGCGGTGGGGCTGCCCTCGCGGTTGTTGAGCACGTAGTAGTAGGAGCCGAGATACGGGCTCATGTGGGTGGCGTCGGGGAGGTTCTCGCTCAGCCACTGGTAACGGCTGGAGGGGTACTCTCGCAGCACGTCCAGCTCACCGGCGCGGAAGCGCGAGATACCGGCGTTGCGATCTTCCGTGGTGAAGTAGTTGACGCCATCCAGGGAGACTTCGTCGGCATCGTAGTAGGTCGAGCTCTTCTCGACGCTGATCTTCGACTGCGAGACCCAGTCAACCGGCTTGAACGCGCCGTTGGTGGCGATGTGGTCGAGCTTGACCCAATCCTTGCCGTACTCGTCGACCAGGTGCTTGGGCACCGGGTAGGAGGTGTAGTGGGTCAGCAACTGCGGAAAATAGGGTGTGGCGTGATTGAGGGTGACCTTGAGCGTCTTGCCGCCATCCAGCGATTCGGCGCCCAGCGTGTCGGCGGCCTTGTCGCCGGTGTTGATCGCTTCCGCGTTGACGATCGGATAGAGCATGTAGGCGTACTTGGAGGCGTTCTCCGGCGCCAGCAGATGCTGCCAGCCGAACACGAAGTCCTCGGCGGTGACCGGCTCGCCGTCGGACCACTTCGCGCCTTCCCGCATATGGAAGGTGTAGGTCTTGCCGTCGTCGGAGACCTCCCACTCGGTGGCCATGCCCGGCAGCAGTTCGCCATCCGGCGACTTCTTGAACAGCCCTTCGTAGACATCCATCAGCACCTGGGATTCCCACACGCCGCCGGAGACCTGGGAGGTGTCGAACGAGGCGAGTTCGCCCATGACGCCGATATTGAGTGTCTCGGCCAGCGCTGGCGAGGCCATCAAAGAGGTGGTCAGCGCCAGGGCGCCCAGGGGAAACAGGGTGCGGGGGAGTTGCAGCTTCGACATCTTTGGAAAGCTCCGACTTGTTGTTGTGAAAATCCGTTGTGAAAGGCTCGCTGTAGGGTGATCGCCGCGAATGTGCCATCAGTGAAGAGGGCAATGACACCCGAGGATCGATGCGACACCTTCGCGCGAACCTCATGACCCGTCTAATTCAAATGCTCGATAGACCGTTTCATTTCATGCATATAGACGTCGGGAGTGGTTAGTGATGCCACTTCTGCTGTGATTTCAGTCACAGATAGACGTTGGTCTAGTCACTCCGGCAGATTGATCCAGCGCGAGGCATGCATATCCAACGCGTTGTCGTTCCAGCCATTGATTTCGGGATCGACCAGGTTGCGCGAGCTGTAGGTGTAGATCGGCGTCAGCGGATAGTCGGCCAGCGCCAGTGCCTCGGCCTGCTGCATCAGTTGGGCGCGCTTGGCCGGATCCTGTTCCGCATCCGATTGGCTGACCAGTCGATTGTAGTCGTCATCCTGATAGCCGCCGTAATTGTTGGTTTCCGCCGACAGCAGTTGAAGGAAGTTCTGGGCGTCGTCGTAGCTGGAGATCCAGGCGGCGCGGGCAACCTGGAAATCGCCCTCCATCAGGTCGGCGTAGTGGACGTTGGCCTCGGTGTTTCTGAGTTCGACATCGACCCCCAGGGGCTTCCACATCGCGGCGACAGCCACGGCGATCTGACGGTGCTCGTCGCCGCTGTTGAAGCGTAGCGTCAGTTCGAGCGGCTTGTCCGGATCGTAGCCGGCCTCTTCCATCAGCGATTTGGCTCGGGCCAGGCGGCTATCCATGTCGTCATCGAGCCCGGGCTGGGACTGGGCCTCATAGTCGCTGGTTCCCGGCGGTACCAGTGAGGTGGCCGGCTCGACGCCGCCTTTCAGCAACTGGCTGGCGATGACGTCGCGGCGAATCGCCAGGCTCAGCGCCTCGCGGACGCGCTTGTCCGCCACCGGCGAGCCGTCGCGCAGGTTGAACACGTAGTAGTAGGTGCCCAGCGACGGGAACAGATGGGTGGCATCGGGCAGGTTTTCGGAGAGCCGTGGATACTGCGCCGCGGGATAGTCGCGCAGGATATCCAGCTCGCCGGCACGAAAGCGCTGGATGCCGGCGTTCTTGTCCTCCAGCGGGTAGTAGTCGACGCCATCCAGGCTGACGTTGTCGGCGTCATGGAAGCGGTCGTTCTTGACCGTTTCCAGCTCGGTATTGGAAACCCACTTCACCGGCTTGAAAGCGCCGTTGACCGCGATGTGGGAAGGATCGCTCCAGTCGTCGCCGAACTCATCCACCACATGCTTGGGGATCGGGTAGGCGAACGGCAGCACCAGCGTCTTGAGGAAATAGACGGTGGGGGCGTTGAGGGTGATCTGGAGCGTCTTGCCGTCGTCCAGGGATTCCACGCCGAGCGAGTCGAGCGGCTTGCTGCCTGAGTTGATCGCCTGGGCATTGACCACCGGATAGAGGCGGTGGGCGTAGTTGGAAGCGGTCTTGGGATCGACCTGATGACGGTAGGCATAGACGAAGTCGTCGGCGGTCAACGGCTCGCCGTCGGACCATTCGAGCCCATCGCGAAGGTGAAAGGTGTAGGTCTTGCCATCGTCGGAGATCTCCCAGCTTTCGGCGGCGCCGGGGATGATCTGGCCGTCGGCGTCGATGGCGATCGGGCCTTCGAAGATGTCCCGCAGCACGTCCTCTTCCCACACGCCGCCAGTGATCTTGGCCGGGCTCAGCGAAGCGGGATCGCCGGATATGCCCATGTGCAGCGTGGCTGCCTGGATGGGCAGGGTGCTCAGGGTGGCTGCGAAACCGATGGCGGCTGCCAGGCGAGTCGGTGATATCAAAGTGGGATCCCTCGAATGGTGATGGATGATCAGGTTTCTATGCTTTCCACCTTAGCGCATCGTCTCGATTCGCACAGCGTGACACGGTCGATGGCAGGATGACGCTATGCCGGGGTTTGGCTACAATAGGCGTCCTTTTTTCGGCGAGTCGATCACTCCCCGTTTGCCGGGGAGGTTCGACGCGCCGGTGGCGACGTTGGCAGGAGCCCCATGCAAGAGATCAATCCGATCAACAACCTCATCAAGGACCTGTCCGAACGGACAGACGTCCTGAGGGGGTATCTTTGACTATGCCGAGAAGAAAGACCGGCTAGAAGAAGTCTCCCGAGAGCTGGAAAACCCGGACGTCTGGAACGATCCCGACTATGCCCAGAAACTGGGCAAGGAGCGGGCCTCGCTGGAAGCCGTGGTCGAGACCATCGACACCCTCGACAGCGGCCTGGCCGACAACCGCGAGCTGCTCGAGCTGGCGGTGATGGAGGAGGACGACGCCACCATCGACGAGGTTCGCAAGGAACTGTCGTATCTCGAGGGACAGCTCGACAAGCTGGAGTTCCGGCGCATGTTTTCCGGCGAGATGGACGAGAACAACGCCTATCTCGACATCCAGGCCGGCTCCGGCGGTACCGAGGCCCAGGACTGGGCCAACATGCTGCTGCGCATGTACCTGCGCTGGGCCGAGCATCACGGCTTCAAGGCGGAACTGACCGAAGTCTCCGCGGGCGAGGTCGCGGGTATCAAGTCCGCCACCCTCCATGTTCAGGGCGAGTACGCCTTCGGCTGGCTCAGGACCGAGACCGGTGTCCATCGGCTGGTGCGCAAGAGTCCGTTCGACTCCGGCGGCCGGCGGCACACCTCTTTCGCCTCGGTGTTTCTATCGCCCGAAGTGGACGACAGCTTCGAGGTCGAGATCAACCCGGCCGACCTGCGTACCGACACCTACCGCTCCTCCGGCGCCGGCGGCCAGCACGTCAACACCACCGACTCGGCGGTGCGAATCACCCACGAGCCGACGGGTATCGTGGTGGCCTGCCAGAGTCAGCGCAGCCAGCACGCCAACCGCGACTTCGCGATGAAGCAGTTGAAGGCGAAGTTATGGGAGCACGAGATGCAGAAACGCAACGCCGCCAAGCAGCAGGCAGAGGACAGCAAGGCCGATATCGGCTGGGGCAGCCAGATTCGCTCCTACGTCCTCGACGACCAGCGGATCAAGGACCTGCGCACCGGCGTGCAGAGCAGCAACTGCGACAAGGTGCTCGACGGCGATCTGGATCAGTTCATCGAAGCGAGTTTGAAGCAAGGTCTCTAGCTACGAGCTACGAGCTACGAGCTACGCGCGTTATGTTTTGGCTGAGACATGCGTTCGCGGCTTGCGGCTTTATTTCAATTTTCGACAGGCGACGACATGGCGAACCAGAACAACCCGCAATCTCCTTCCGATGCACAGCATGAAGCTCAGGAAGAAAACCGGCTGATCGCGGAGCGCCGTGCCAAACTGGCGGCGCGCCGTGAACAGGCGGCCGAGCAGGGCGGCAGCGCCTTCCCCAACGATTTCCGACGCGACAGTCTGGCGGCGGATCTGCAGGCGGAACTGGGTGACAAGGAGAAACCCGAGCTCGAGGCGCTCGACCGCCAGGCTTCCGTTGCCGGGCGCATCATGCGCAAGCGCGGGCCGTTCGTGGTGATTCAGGACGTCTCCGGCCAGATCCAGTTCTACGTCGACAAGAAGGGGCTGCCGGCAGACCTGCTCGAAGATATCCAGAGCTGGGATATCGGCGATATCGTCGCCGGGCGCGGCCCGGTCCACAAGTCCGGCAAGGGCGATCTTTACGTGATGCTGGTCGAGGCCAAGCTGCTGACCAAGAGCCTGCGGCCGCTGCCGGACAAGTTCCACGGCCTGACCGATCTGGAAGCGCGCTATCGTCAGCGCTACGTCGACCTGATCATGAATCCGCAGTCGCGACGGGTGTTCGAGGTGCGCTCCGGTGTCATCGCCGCGATCCGTCGGTTCATGGTCGAGCGGGGCTTCATGGAAGTCGAAACGCCGATGCTGCAACCGATCCCCGGCGGTGCCACGGCGCGCCCTTTCACGACGCATC
Source organism: Salinicola corii (assembly GCF_008298015.1). GTDB lineage: Bacteria > Pseudomonadota > Gammaproteobacteria > Pseudomonadales > Halomonadaceae > Salinicola > Salinicola corii. The sequence continues at coordinate 399,820 of NZ_VTPX01000002.1, forward strand.
ACAATGCGCTGGATATCGACATGTATCTGCGCATCGCGCCGGAGCTCTATCTCAAGCGGCTGGTCGTCGGCGGGTTCGAGCGGGTATTCGAGATCAACCGCAATTTCCGCAATGAAGGCCTGTCGACGCGGCACAATCCCGAATTCACCATGCTCGAGTTCTACTGGGCCTACGCCGATTATCGCGATCTGCTCGACCTGACCGAGGCGATGATCCGCGACGCGGCCGAGCAGGTGCTGGGTATGACTACCGTTACCTACCAGGGCACAGACTACGATCTGGGACAGCCATTCCGCCGCCTGACCCTGCGCCAGTCGATTCTCGAATACGGTGTCGAGGCCGAGGGCGGCGCCATCGGCGAAGCCGACATCGACACTCTCGAAGCCGCCAGGGCGACCTGCGAACGCCTGGGCATCGCGATCAAACCGAGCTGGGGGCTGGGCAAGCTGCAGACCGAGATATTCGAGGAAGTCGCCGAAGCCAGGCTCGATCAGCCGACCTTCATCACCGAATATCCGGCCGAGGTCAGCCCGCTGGCGCGACGCAACGATATCAATCCCCATGTCACCGATCGGTTCGAGTTCTTCGTCGGCGGACGCGAGATCGCCAATGGCTTCTCCGAGCTCAACGATGCCGAGGACCAGGCCGAACGCTTCGCGGCCCAGGCCGCCGAGAAGGACGCCGGTGACCTCGAGGCGATGTACTACGATGCCGACTACGTGCGCGCGCTGGAGTACGGCATGCCGCCGACCGCCGGTGAAGGTATCGGCATCGACCGTCTGGTGATGCTGCTGACGGATAGTCCGTCGATCAGAGATGTGCTGCTGTTCCCGGCGATGCGCCCGGAATAACCATAACCGCTGAAGGGACTGTGCGCTGGCCGGGCGTTGTTGCGCGACAATACATCTTGCTCATGGACAACCTCGTCCACTCCGCCAATGTCTTGCCGCGCGCCTAGCCCACCACTAGCTCGCCACCTTCAGGCATATGCTTCTCGCGCATGGAAGCCAAGGCAAGAGTTGTTGGTCACGAGCGCAGCGAACGCCCATAATGGCTGCGGTTCGAATTCCGCCGACTCCGTGCGGTTCCCAAAAAGAGGTGACACCGATGAAGCTGCTCAATCGTTCCGCGCTGAGCGTCAAGCCGACCCAGGCGTTCGTCGACTGGGTCAACTCGTTGGAGCCGACCGTCGGTGAAGACGACCTGACGCTCGACGACATCGCTGGTGAAAATACCGTCTATCTGATCCCCGAGATGGATACGCCTGAGGCTCTGCAAGCCTATGTCGGGGAGCGCTACTACGATATTCTCGAAACCGAGCTGCGGGCGTGGGAAGAGGATGAGCGCCAGTGGCCGGAAAGCCTCGATTGGTCACTGTTCCAGGCATTCCTCACCCTCGAGCATAGCTACCTGGCAGTGGATCTTGACGACGAGGCAGAGTTGGAAACCTCCGAAGTCGACGACGAGCTGCTGATGGAGACCGACGAGGAGTGAGGGTTCGGACGTGGCTTGACAGCGGTATTCGCCGCTTCCCGAAGATATGCTGAAGCGTCTGTTTGAGGAGCGCCCGGGCGACGACGGTCTACCCGGGCGTGAACGCAAGCTAGCGCTGTTGGCGATGATCACCGGTACCCAGATGGCGGTACTGGATAATGGCATCGTCAATATTGCGCTTCCCACGTTAGCGGAAGAGCTTTCGATCAGCGGTTCCGAATCGATCTGGATCGCCAATGTCTATCAACTGGTGACCGCCGCGTTGCTCCTGACCTTCGCCGCGGTGAGCCGACGCGTCGGTCGTCACCGGCTCTATATCGGCGGACTGGCGTTCTTCACCCTGGCGTCGCTCGGCTGCGCGCTGGCTCGCTCGTTCGAATTTCTGTTGGTGATGCGAGGACTGCAGGCGATCGGCGCCGCCGCGATGTTGAGCATCGGACCATCTCTCTACCGAATCATCTTTCCCACCCGGCTGCTGGGGTCGGCCATCGGACTCAGTGCGCTGACGGTGGCGTTCGGTATTGCCGCGGGGCCCTCGCTGGGCGGTCTGATCCTGCATGTGGCGAGCTGGCCGTGGCTGTTCGCCATCAACGTGCCGATCGGGCTGCTGGCACTGACGCTGGGCATTCGCGCCTTGCCGCGAGAGAAGCCGATCCCGGGAAGAATCGATGTCTGGGGCGCGTTGATGTCGATCGTCATGCTCAGTGGCAGCGTCTTTGCCCTGGACCAGTTCGGCCATGGCAAGGGCGGAACGCTCGCCCTGGTGACGCTGACGCTCAGCGTGATCTCCCTGGTGGGATTCGTCTATCGTCAACGCCATGTCGCCAAACCGCTGGTGCCGTTGGCTCTATTCGCCGAGCCGCGTTTCTCGTTTGCCGCGATCGTGTCGATGTTTGCGTTTCTCGCCCAAGGCGTTGCCTTCGTGGGGCTGCCGTTCCTCTATCAGACCGTCATGGGGGTATCGCCGATCATGTCGGCGGTGCTGTTTACGCCCTGGCCGCTGGTCATCATGATTATCGGGCCACTGGCCGGGCGCCTGGCCGACAAGGGTAATCCGGCGCTGATCAGTTCTACCGGACTCCTGCTATTTCTGTTGGGCATGTTGGCATTGACCGGATTGGATGCCGACTCCGAGTATATCGATGTGATCTGGCGAACCGCGCTATGCGGTGTCGGATATGGGTTGTTCCAGGCACCGAACAATCGCGAGATGATCGGGAGTGTGTCGGTAGAGTTGAGTGCCAATGCCTCAGGCGTGCTGGCGTCGGTACGCACCTTCGGGCAGTCGCTGGGGACGGCATTGGTCGGGCTGATCCTCGGTCTCTCGTTCGGTTCGCTCACGCTATCACTGTGGGTGGGGTGTGCATCGGTGGTGATCGCACTGGCGTTGAGCCTCTATCGCACGCCGATGGCCGTCAAGGGGCTTCGGCGCTGAGCCCTTTTCTCGAGGTTTCACCCAACCCCCGAGCAAGGCGTTACAATGGTCCGGTTGGTTCAGGAGAAACTGTCATGAGTGTTCAGGCACGTATCGAAGAAAAACTCGCGACGCTCGAACCGGTCGAAATGGCGGTCGAGAACGAGAGCTACATGCATCATGTGCCACCGGATTCCGAAACCCACTTCAAGGTGACGCTGGTCTCCGAGCGGTTCGCCGGGCTGATGCCGGTCAAGCGCCACCAGTTGATCTACAGCCTGTTGGCCGATGAACTCGCGGGTCCCGTTCACGCATTAGCGCTGCATCTCTACACGCCGCAGCAGTGGTCGACCCGTGGTGGCGTACGTCCGGATTCGCCCAACTGTCGCGGTGGGGGCGGCCAGTGATCGGCGATCCCCAACGTCTGCAGTACCTCGAAGCCATGGGGATTGCCAGCTGGACTTCGCGGTATCGCTTCGTCAATGCCAAGCCGACCGCGCAGGTCGAATGGGAAGCTGCTCCCGAGCCGGAAGAACCGGCACCGGGACAGCGGCTGCAGGCGTTGCTGGAGACGCCGGCACGGCCGGTCGAGCGTAATCGTGTCGCCGATGAATCGTCGGCACAGGAAACCGCAGCGCCGCTGTCGCGAGCCCGGGCCTTGCTCGGGGGAGATACGGCCCGGGCCGTATCTCCCCGACCGTCTCCCGACCGCACTGCTGGCTCTGATGCCGCGGCGGTTTCGCCGGCGTCAAAGGCCTCTGGGCCCGAGCAGGCCCTCGCGGACGTTGCCAAGGAAGCTGCGCCCGCCGTCGATCCGCTTCGATTCACCTTGTCGCTCTCGGTCATCGGTGAGCGCTGGTGGTTGATGCTTCCCGGCGAGCGGTTGATCTCCGCCGCGGGGCAGACGCTGCTGGGACAGATGCTGAAGAGTGTCGGCATGCCCGCTGGCGGGGCACCGTTGTCGAGTCTGACTTGGCCGTTGATGGACATGCCGGCCAGCGATCCCATCGATGAGGCGCGCGAGGGCATCCAAGTTTTCTGCGCCGGACAGGCGCGCCGCCACGGCATGAACGTCGATGGTGCCATCGTCGTGGGCGACGAGGTCTGGTCTTCTCTGCTGAGCGATCCGGCGAACGAGTTCGAATGGGCCTGCCATCATCTGCCGCACCCCGACGATCTGCTGGCCTCCGCCAATGCCAAGCGTGAGTGCTGGCCTCTGTTGCAGGCGGCGGGAAGCGCCTGGCAGCAGGGCTTGAGCTCTCCTGAATAGCAGGCACCGCCTGCCGGTCTTGGAGACCTTGAACAATCCTCCTCGAGTAGCATTCCATGCCCATCGACGCTTTTCATTCCGAGGCCTACCATGGCAGGATCTCGCTGGTCCGGCTTGGCGCGGACGACCTGCCGGCGCTGGTGGCGTTCGAACGCCAGGCCAACGATGACGCCTGGTCGGAAGCACTGCTGGAGGCGGCACTGAGGGGCGAGGGCTACGCGGTCTGGGGGGCCCGATCGGCCGAAGACAGCGCGCTGTGGGCCGTTGCCATCCTGGCCTACCTGCCTTTTGACGCCGAACTGCAGTCGATCTGCGTGCTACCCGATGCACGACGCCAAGGTCTGGCGCGGGAGATGCTGGGTTGGATCATGCGATGCGCCCGTACCCAAGGCGCCGAACACCTGCTGCTCGAACTCAGAGCCTCCAACGTCGCGGCCCGGAAGCTCTACGAAAGCGTTGGTTTCGAGGTCGATGGACAACGCCGAGGCTACTACCGGCGGGAGGATGGCAGAAGCGAGGATGCACTGCTGATGTCGCGGGCGCTCGCATAGCGAGGACGTCGGGAGAGGTGATATTCCTGATCGTCGATCCAGCAGCGGCAACGGGGCTGCCCGCACGGGCGCCCCATTGAGCGCTTCAGCCGTTATCGCCAGTCGTGGTGCTGTCCAGCGACTGCAGCTTGTCGAGCAGGCCACCGAGGCGCTGTTCCCACTCGTCTCGCTCCTGCTGGAAGCGGACGTTCTCTGCCTTGAGTTCCTCGTTCTCCATCTTCAGCATCTCGATGCTGTCGACGGCATCCTGAATTTTCTGTTCCAGCTTGGCGAAGATTTCACCATTCATCTGCACTCTCCTTGAAAGTTCGTGACTCGTTCCCGAGGGATATCCGCTGGCTCGATGGCCGCAGCCTACGTGGCGCCGAAGCCGACGACAAGCGTCTCGAAGTGGCGACGTCAGCCGGTTCCGGATTGACGTCTGAAAAGCCGCCCATGGCTGTCTCCCGCGATGATTTCGCGATGAAGTTGCCAAGGGACCGGCGGGGACCAGGCAAGCTCGTGTTCCGTCTCGACATAGATGACCGCATCGGACGCCAGCCAATCGCCCATCTCGAGGTCGAGGCAGGTTTTTACGGCGAGCCCCTGGCGGAAAGGTGGGTCGAGAAAGACGAGATCGAACTTGCTGGAACTGGTTGCCAGGAACCGCTCGACGGGGACGCTGAAGACGTGTCCGGCGGCACCCAGTGTTGCGATATTCGCCTCCAGCGCCTTGGCCACCGGGGCGGTGGACTCGACGAACGTGGCTTGGGCGGCCCCGCGTGACAACGCTTCCAGGCCGAGCGCGCCGGTGCCCGAGTAGAGGTCCAGGACTCGCCGTCCGGCAATGTCGAAAGCCAGCCAGTTGAACAGGGTTTCGCGCACCCGGTCCGGCGTCGGGCGCAGACCGGGGCTGTCCGGTATCGGCAGCTTGCGGCGACGAAATTCGCCGCCTATCAGGCGCAACTGGCCACGGCCACTGCGAGAGGTGGCATGAGGGCGCTGGCGCGAGCGAGCGCTGTCGGAAACCCGGCGTGGGCGGCGTCGATTCATGGCGCGCAATTGTACCCCCGCAACCCTCGCGGTGATAGGATGAACCCTCGATAACGATATTCTCCGAAGCCGTGACGGTCGACACTGATGAGTGACGCGAGCACGGCTTTTCAGCAGTGAAGCCATCCATGTTCGGACTATTCAAGAGTCGTAAAAAACAGCAGCAGGAAGAAGAGGCACGTCGGCGCGAGTCGGAGCGGGCCGAGGCGTCGGCGGCAGAAGAAATCTCGGAAGCGGGTGTTGTCGGAGAAGGGGAGGTTGAGGGCAATAGATCCGCAGGGACTGCTGCCGACGAACCGCAGCCGGCAGCCGGGCAAGACGACCGGGACGTCGCCGCCGGGGAGGCCGAAGCGACCCCCTCCCGAGAGGCGGACGCCATTTCGGTGATCGAAACCGCCACGCCTGCCGCGGAGTCGATCATCGAGACCGAATCTCCCGATCGTTCGGTGCCGGTGGACTACCAGCCCTCGCCGGTCGAGGAAACGGCCGCCGAGGAGGCACTGGGTCAGCCGCTGGGGCAGGAATCGCCGCAATCGGCCCTGCAGGAATTTCCGGCGGATGGTACGCGCGAGGCCGACTTGGCGACCGACGTGACGCCAGCGCCCCCGGCGGAGACGACAGTCGGGCAGAGCCCGCCCGCGCCGAGGGAAAAACCCAAGGGTGGCTGGCTCTCGCGTGTGCGCGCCGGTCTCGGGCGCACGCGAGCCAACCTGACCGACGGCATCGCCGACCTGCTGCTGGGCAAGAAGCAGATCGACGATGAACTGATGGAGGACCTCGAGACCCAACTGCTGCTGGCGGACGTGGGTATCGAGGCCACCAGCGAGATCATCGAGCGCTTGGCCGGTCGGGTCTCGCGCAAGGAACTGGCCGATGCCGATGCGTTGTACTGCGCGCTTCAGGAAGAGCTGGCGGCGTTGCTCGAACCGGTTTCCCAGCCGCTGCAACTGCCGGCTAAAGGAGAAGGGCCGTTCGTGATTCTGATGGTCGGCGTCAACGGCGTCGGCAAGACCACGACCATCGGCAAACTGACCCAGCGTTTCCAGAACGAGGGGCGCAGCGTGATGCTGGCTGCCGGCGATACTTTCCGTGCCGCGGCAGTGGAGCAGCTCAAGGTCTGGGGCGAGCGTAACCGGGTGCCGGTGATCGCCCAGCACACTGGCGCTGACAGCGCCTCGGTCATCTACGATGCGGTCGCCGCCGCACGCGCGCGCAAGGTCGATGTGCTGATCGCCGACACGGCCGGGCGTCTGCACAACAAGAGCCATCTGATGGAAGAGCTCAAGAAGGTGCGGCGGGTCATGGCCAAGCTCGACGCCAGCGCCCCCCATGAAGTGATGCTGGTGCTTGACGCGGGAACGGGGCAGAACGCGATCTCCCAGGCCACCACGTTCGATGAAGCGATCCCGGTGACCGGCATTACCCTGACCAAGCTTGACGGCACCGCCAAGGGCGGCATCATCTTTGCCCTGGCCAAGAAGATGGGAACGCCGATTCGCTTCATCGGTGTCGGCGAGTCGCTGGAGGATCTGCGCCCGTTCGACGCCGAGACATTCGTCAAGGCGCTGTTCGAGCGGGACGGCGACACCGACTCATGATCGCGTTCGAGCACGTCGGCAAACGTTACGGCGGCCGTTTCGAGGCGCTGGCCGATATCAATTTCCGTGTCGAACGCGGCGAGATGCTCTTCCTCACCGGCCACTCTGGTGCCGGCAAGAGCTCGCTGCTGCGGCTGATCATGCGGCTCGAACGCCCTTCACGCGGTCGAGTGCTGGTCGCCGGCCACGACCTGGATCGGCTGCACATCAGTCAGGTTCCCTATTACCGGCGTCAGATCGGCGTCGTGTTCCAGGATCATCAGCTGCTGTTCGATCGCGATATCTTCGCCAATGTCGCCCTGCCGTTGACCATCCAGGGCGTCGAGCCCATCGATGCCGCCAGGCGCGTGCGGGCCGCTCTGGACAAGGTTGGTCTGCTGCATCGCGAGCGAGCGCTGCCGATCGAGCTCTCCACCGGCGAGCAGCAGCGCGTGGGCATTGCGCGTGCAGTGGTCAACAAGCCGGCGTTGCTGCTGGCCGATGAGCCGACCGGTAATCTCGATCCCCAGCTCTCCACCGACATCATGCGGCTGTTCGAGGATTTCAATCACATCGGTACGACGGTCCTGGTGGCGAGTCACGATCTCGCCCTCATCGCCCGGTTACGCCACCGGGTGCTGAAGTTGCGGGATGGCCGGCTTGTCGGCGACGGGGAGGCGGCATGAGCGAGCGCCAATCCACCGGCGTCTCCCGGCGAGGCGCACAGAAGCCCACGCGTCGGGCGTCCGGCGGCGGCCGGGCCTGGTTGCGGCATCACCGGGCCATGATGAGCGACAGCGCCCTGCGTCTGGTCAGACGCCCGATATCGACGTTACTGACCATGCTCGCGATCGCCATCGCGTTGATTCTGCCCGCAGGCCTGTGGCTGGCCCTGGACAGTGCGCGGTTGGTCGATGCCGAGCTGGACGAGAGCGCCACGCTGACGGTCTACTTCGACGCCGATGTCGATGAATCCCGGGCGATGAGCCTGGCGGCCGAAGTCGGCGAGCAGAGTGGGGTCGCGGGGACTCGCCTGGTGACGGCGGCGGAGGGGCTGGCAGAGTTCCAGCAGACGCTGGGTGTCGAGGATGCACTCTCTCAGCTCGAGTCCAACCCGCTGCCGGCAAGCGTCGTGGTGACTCCCGACGATACCGATCCCGCCGCCGTGCAGTCGCTGAGCCAGCATCTGCAGAAGCTCGATGGCATCGATGAAGTTCGTCTGGACCTGGCGTGGCTGGATCGGCTTCAGCAACTGGCGGCGCTCGGTCAACGTGTCGCGCTGGCGCTGGCGCTGCTATTCGGCCTGGGCGTGCTGCTGGTGGTTGGCAACACGATCAGGTTGGCGGTGGAGAGTCGGCGTCAGGAGATCGAAGTCGTGACCCTGATCGGCGCGACCCACGCTTTCGTGCGACGCCCATTCCTCTACAGTGGCGCCTGGTACGGGCTGGGAGGCGGCGTTCTGGCATTGATCATACTGGTTGTCGGGGGCAATTGGCTGGCATCGCCCGTCGCGGCGCTGGCGGAGAGCTACGGCGCCCAGTTTGCACTACCTTCCCTGGGCGTCAGCCACTCGGCTTTTCTGCTGCTTTTTAGTACACTGTTGGGCTGGCTGGGCGCGTGGCTGGCCGTTGGACGTCATCTGGCGGACATCAAGCCGCGCTAGGCTGGGAAGCGGATGCCCTAACGCTGGTCAAGCGAGGGCGGAATACGGTAAGAAGGTCACCCAGGATTCTGGGTCACCATCAGTCGACGCCTAGTTTCCGAGTCATCGAGACTGGCAAACATCTTGAACTTTTGTCTAGATTGAGGGTCTCATCAGATATCCTCGCAGACAGGCAGAATAACCTGTTGCGGTGTGTGTTCGGATGGATCGAGCCGACTGGCTCTCCATACCGGCACGCCGTCAACCATGGAGACAACGCACATGAGCACCAGTCTTCAATCCATCGGGAACCTTTCCCCGGGTCACGATCTCAATGGCTACATTCAGGCCGTCAACGGCATTCCCGTACTGACGGCGGACGAGGAGCATGACCTTGCCGTGCGGCTGCACGAGGAAGACGATCTCGAGTCGGCCCGTCGTCTGATCATGTCCCATCTCCGCTTCGTCGTTCACATCGCACGTAGCTACTCCGGTTATGGCCTGCCACAGGCGGACCTGATCCAGGAAGGCAATGTCGGCCTGATGAAGGCCGTCAAGCGTTTCGATCCGTATCAGGGCGTGCGTCTGGTGTCGTTCGCAGTGCACTGGATCAAGGCGGAGATTCACGAGTACGTGCTGCGCAACTGGCGTATCGTCAAGATCGCCACCACCAAGGCCCAGCGCAAGCTGTTCTTCAACCTGCGCAGTGCCAAGAAGCGTCTGGCCTGGTTGAATAACGACGAGGTCGATGCCATTGCCAAGGATCTCGATGTCAAACCCAAGGTGGTGCGCGAGATGGAAGGCCGTCTGGCATCCTATGACGCCGGCTTCGACGCCTCGCCTGGCGAGGACGACGAGCAGAGCTATCAGGCGCCGGCACAGTACCTCGAGGATCATAGCTTCGATCCGGCGGCACAGCTCGAGGCGGACGACTGGGAAGCCGACTACACGCGCCGCCTGCGGGAAGCACTGGGCGAGCTGGACGACCGCTCTCGCGATATCCTGCAGCGGCGCTGGCTCTCCGAGCACAAGTCCACGCTGCACGAACTGGCGGATGTCTACGGCGTTTCCGCCGAGCGCATTCGTCAGCTCGAGAAGAATGCGATGAAGAAGATCAAGCAGCAGCTCGGCGACACCATCGCGGCGTAGAAACTCCCGTGGCTGATGTATTGGGGGTGGCAAGCCCCAGACAGGCCCGAGTGGGTACATCACGACAGCTAGACACGAAAAGCCCGGCAATTGCCGGGCTTTTCGCGGTCGGACGATTCGAACTCGCTGCTAGATCGGCGTCGTCTGGTGTGTCGTGGTCAGTAGTCCCCCGCCCAGAAGGCGCCACTGATCCTCCCAGTGAGCGGTGGGCCGGTGACGGAAGTCGCTGCGCACGTACTGGCTGATCCGACCCTCGACGAAGGACGAGAGTAGGTTGGCGGCGGCGGAGACCGGCAGTTGAGGGCGCAACCCCTCGCGCAGTTCGGCCTCGCGCAGGATCTGCTTCAACTGGGTTTCGAGCCGCTCGAACAGTTGCGACATGCGGGTGCGCAGCCGAGCGGTTTCGCCCGTCAGTACGTCGCCGTCCATCAGCCGGCTGAGACCCGGGTTCTTCTCGGCGAAGACCAGCACGAGCTGAACGATCGTCTCGCAGCGAGCGAGAGCTGACGGCTCGTCGTCGAGGATGCGCCGGATGCGCTCGAACAGGCTATCCTCGATGAACTCGATCAATCCCTCGAACATGCGCGCCTTGCTCGGGAAGTGGCGGTAGAGTGCTGCCTCGCTGACGCCGACCTGGCGGGCCAGCGCGGCCGTGGTGATACGTTTGCCGCTGTCCTCCTCGAGCATCAGTGCCAGTGCCTGAAGGATCTGTTCACGGCGGGAGAGTTGGGGGGGTGCCTGCGTCATGGCGATTCTTATCTGTCGTCTCGTCGAGGCTCCTTCCTGGAGCGTCCCGGGTAGTTCGTCCACTGTCTGGCGCCCGGGAGGGCCTTCCACGCCCGCGATGTATTGGAAGGGGATATTGTCGGGTTCAGTCGCGATGATCCGTGATCTGCGTGCCGACCCCGGCATCGGTGAAGATCTCCAGCAGTGTCGAATGGACAACGCGGCCATCGACGATAACGGCGCTGTCGACACCGCCCTTGACGGCATCCAGCGCGCAACGGATCTTCGGCAGCATGCCGCCGTATATCGTCCCGTCGGCAATCAATGCGTCGACCTGTTCGGTCGAGAGGCCGGTCATCACCTTGCCCTCGGCATCCTGCAACCCCGCGACGTTGGTCAACAGCATCAGCTTCTCGGCCTTGAGCGCTTCGGCGACCTTGCCGGCGACGAGATCGGCATTGATGTTGTAGCTGTTGCCTTTGCGGTCGACGCCGATCGGGGCGATGACGGGGATGAAGTCACGCTCGGCGAGCATCTCGATCAGGTCGGTCGAGATGTGCTCCACTTCTCCGACATGGCCGATATCGATGATCTCCGACGCGGTCATTTCCGGCGTGCGGTGCTCGACCTTGAGCTGGCGCGCCAGGATCTGCGCGTTGTCCTTGCCGGTCAGGCCAATCGCCTTGCCGCCGCACTGGTTGATCTGGGTGACGATGCTCTTGTTGACCAGCCCGCCCAGCACCATCTCGACCACGTCCATGGTTTCGGCATCGGTCACGCGCATACCGTTGACGAAGCGAGATTCGATGTTGAGCCTTGCCAGCAACTGGCCGATCTGCGGGCCACCGCCATGAACCACCACCGGGTTGATGCCGACCTCCTTCATCAACACCATGTCGCGGGCGAAGGAGTCGATCAGCGTGTCCTCGGTCATGGCATTGCCGCCATACTTGACCACCACCGTCTTGCCGGAATAGCGCTGGATGTAGGGCAGCGCCTCTGACAGGATCTCGACCACTTGACGCGGGTCGCGCGGGCTCTCGTTCATGAGGCGTTATCTCTCCACTGTCTATGCTATGCGCCGTGAGTCTATCGAAACCGGCGGTGCGTTCCCTGTTGTGCGTACGTCTCGTACTCTGCGATCTCAGAACGGCAGTTCGACGTCTGGTGCCACTGCCAGCAGAGCGGCGCCGAACCGCTGCTGGATGCGCGCCAGTGCCGCCCGGTCCTTGCCTTCGAACCGCAGAACCAGCATCGGCGTAGTGTTGGAGGCCCGGCAGAGTCCCCAGCCGTCGGGGTAGTCGACGCGAATACCGTCCAGCGTCGTCTTGATGCCATCCTGACCGAAGTCGCCATTCTCGGCCAGTCGCTCTACGATCGCGAACTTCTCCTCGTCGGTCACCGGCGCGTTCAACTCCGGCGTGCTGACGTCCTGCGGAAACGCGCTGAAGTAGCGGTCGGCATCCACCGTCTGGCGCGACAGAATTTCCAGCAGCCGGGCAGCGGCATACAATCCATCATCGAAGCCATACCAGCGTTCGGCGAAGAAGATATGGCCACTCATCTCGCCGCCCAGCTGCGCGCCAGTCTCCTTCATGCGCGCCTTGATCAAGGAGTGGCCGGTGCGCCACATCTCTGGCTCGCCCCCGGCCCGTTCGATGATCCGGGCCAGGTTGCCGGTGCACTTGATGTCGAAGACGATACGCGCGCCAGGCTCGCGTTCAAGCAGATCGGTGGCGAATGCCATCATCAACCGATCCGGATAGATCATCTCGCCGGCCGGCGTCACCACACCCAGGCGATCGCCATCGCCATCGAAAGCCAGCCCGATATCGGCACCGGACTCCTTGACCTTGGCAATCAGGTCGACCAGATTTTCCGGCTTGCCGGGATCGGGGTGATGATTGGGGAAGTCCCCGTCGATCTCGGCAAACAGAGGTATGGTTTCCGCCCCCAGCGCCTCGATCAGTCGGGGGCCCAGTTCGCCGGCGACACCGTTGCCGCAATCCACGACCACCTTGAGCGGTCGCTCGCGTTGGCTCCGGTCGAGAGAGGCATCGCCCAGGATGCGCTGAAGATAGGCGTCGCGGATATCGCGCCGTTCGAGAGCACCTTCGCCTTCGCTCAACTCGCCGCTGCGAATGCGAGCGAGCAGGCCGGTGATCGCCTTACCGGAGATCGCCACGCCGTCGAGCACGATCTTGAAGCCGTTGTAGTCCGGCGGGTTGTGGCTGCCGGTCACCATCACGCCGCTACGGCTCTCGTCCAGCGTCGCGGTGGCGAAGTAGAGTACCGGGGTCGGTACGCGCCCGATATCGATCACGTCCCTCCCGGCGGAGCGCAGGCCGCGGATCAGCGCCGCCTGGAGGCGAGGACCGGAGTGGCGACCATCACGGGCGACGATCACGGTTCGCTGACCTCTTGCCGCCGCTTCGCTACCCACCGCGCGACCGATCCATTCCACGGTTTCCTCGGTCAACGTCTCGTCGACGATGCCGCGAATATCGTAGGCCCTGAAGATCGAGGCCGGTACGTCGGCACCGGGCCGTTCATTCGTCGTCATTTTCCAACCTTCCTTTGTCTTCGCCACCGAACGGCTTCGATTCGAGTTCATGTCCAGCGCTCGAACTCCAGCGCCACCGAAGCCTGGCCGTCGGTAATCAGCCACTGGTCTTCCATTCGGGTGGCATCGAGGCTCAGGTTGCGATCGACGAGCGTGGTCAGCGCCGCCAACGGTTCTGCCGGCGGACTCCAGACCGTCACCCGGGGCAGCGCCCGAACATCGCTTTCGAGCTTCTTCCACCACTGTGCGGCACTGCGCGGCGCATAGGGATAGACCAGCACCCGTTCCGCCCGGGAAAGGCCCTGCTTGATGCGCTTCAGCGACGGTTCGCCCAGCTCTATCCATGACAGGATTCGCCCATCCGCCGCCTTGAGCCAGAGATCCGGCTCGTCTTCGCTGCTCAGGCCGCGCGTCATGGCGAGATCGTTGTCCGTGCCGATGGCGTGGGCATTGTCGATGAATGCCAGCAGGCGCACCATCAGGCGCGTCGCCGTCTCGGACGGGTGACAGGCCACGGTCAGCGCATGATCGCCATAGTAGTGGCGATCCAGATCGCTGACGTTGAGTCTCGCTTTATAGATGGTTGCGCTTAGCGCCACGTGACATGTCCTCGCAGAGAGCGGTTGTGGGAGACGGGAGACGATTCACTGCCGGCCGGAGTGGCCGAACCCGCCGCCCGCGCGCTCGGTGGCGACGAACTCCTCGACGAGGTCGAGCTCGGCCTGGACCACCGGCACCAGCACGTACTGCGCCAGCCGCTCGCCGGGCTCGAGCACGAAAGTGTCCCGGCCACGGTTCCACACCGAGATCATCAGCTCGCCTTGGTAGTCGGAATCGATCAGCCCGACCAGGTTGCCCAGCACGATGCCGTGCTTGTGGCCGAGTCCGGAGCGTGGCAATACCACGCCGGCCAGCCCCGGGTCGCCGATGTGGATGGCGAGGCCGGTGCGGACCAAGGCGCTGTCGCCGGGAGCCAGCGTCAACGCTTCGTCGAGCAGTGCGCGCAGGTCCATGCCGGCGCTGCCTGCGGTGGCGTAGTGGGGCAGCGGGTAGTCGTGTACCCGCTCATCGAGAATCTTGACCGAGAGCTTGGGTCTGGCGGGCGAAGTGCTGAGTGACATGTAGCGTCGTTCCTGATGGCGCATGAAGTGAGATGACGAGCAAGTCGCCCAGCTTACCACCGCTGGGACGCCGATCGGATGCGCTAGCGCATCCGATCGGCAATGTGGTCGACGATGGCGTTGGCCAACGCCGTCTTGGGCTGCCGCGGTAGCGTGTGGCGCCGAGTCCGCTCCCGCTCTCTCCACAGCAGCGTGGCGGCATTGTCGTCGCCGCCGAAGCCGACCCCTTCGCGGGAGACATCGTTGGCGACGACCAGATCCAGGCGCTTGCGTTCGAGCTTGCTGCCGGCGTGCGTCTCCAGTGCCTGCGTCTCGGCGGCAAAGCCGACCGTGAACGGTCGGTCCGGGCGTGCCGCGATCGTGGCGACGATATCCGGATTGCGCACCAGCTCGAGGGTCAGCCCGCTGGCATCTTCCGTCTTCTTCAGCTTGTGTTCGCTGATGGCGGCGGCGCGATAGTCGGCCACCGCGGCGCAACCGATGAACAGATCGCAGGGCATGCGGGATTCGACCGCGGTCAGCATCTCGGCAGCCGAGATCACCTCGATCCGTTCGACACCGGGTGGCGTCGAGAGCGTCACCGGGCCGCTGACCAGCGTGACGCTGGCGCCACGCTCGGCGCAGGCCGCAGCCAGGGCGTAGCCCATCTTGCCGGAGCTGTGGTTGGAGAGATAGCGCACCGGGTCCAGCGCTTCGCGGGTCGGCCCGGCGGTGATGACCACGCGCCTGCCGACCAGATCCCGGTGCACGGGCATCACCCGTAACGCCTCGTCCCGGGCCGGTTCGAGCTCGTCCAGCAACTGGGCGAGAATGGTTTCCGGTTCGAGCATGCGGCCGAGGCCGACATCGCCGCAGGCCTGGTCGCCGGCGTCGGGGCCCAGCAGGATCCAGCCCAGCTCAACCAGCCGGTCGGCATTGGCCAGGGTCGCCGGGTGACGCCACATCGCCTGGTTCATGGCGGGCGCCATCAGGCAGCGGGCTTCGGTGGCGAGGCAGAGAGTGGTCAGCAGGTCGTCGGCGTGACCGTGGGCCAGGCGTGCCATCAGGTCGGCGGTAGCGGGGGCGATCAGAATGACATCCGCCCATTTCGCCAGCTCGATGTGGCCCATGCCGGCTTCGGCTTCCGGATCCAGCAGCGACGTCCGCACCGGCTCGCCGGTCAACGCCTGCAGTGTCAGCGGGGTAATGAAAGCCTGCGCGCCTTCGGTCATGACCACGCGCACCTCGAAGCCCGACTTCTTCAGCAGGCGGGCGAGGTGGGCACTCTTGTAGGCGGCGATGCCGGCGCTGATGCCAAGCAGAATTCGGGTTCCGGCCAGCCCCGGGGCAAGCGGTAGCGACATGGTAGGCGTCCTGGAAATGCAGACGCTCACCTTACCACCGGCGCCGGGGATTTGCGTAGCGTGCCAGTGCGCCGAAAAGCCGGGCTGGAATCTAATCCCGCGGCAGCAGACGCTCGACGGCGAGCTCGACACCACACAGCTCGGCCAGCCCCTTGAGCCGGCCGATCAGCGGATAGCCGGGGCGGCTGTCGCGAGTCAGGTCATCGAGCAGATGATGGCCGTGATCCGGGCGCATCGGTAGTCGGTTGCCGCCTTCACGCTGGCGTCGGCGCTGTTCCTGAACCAGCGCGCCAATCACCCCGACCATATCGACGTCGCCGTCCAGATGCTCGGCCTCGTGGAAACTGAGCGGGTTGGCTTCGCGACGGGTAGCGCGCAGATGCACGAAATGGATATGCGGCGCGAAACGCTGGGCCATGGCGACCAGGTCGTTGTCCTCGCGCACGCCGTAGGAGCCGGTGCAGAAAGTCAGGCCATTGGCGGGGCTGGGCGCACTATCGAGCACGTACTGGGCGTCCTCGGCGGTCGAGACCACGCGCGGCAGCCCCAGCAGTTCCCGGGGCGGGTCGTCCGGGTGAATCGCCAGGCGCACGCCGGCTTCCTCCGCCGTGGGCACGATAGCGCGCAGGAAGGTGCTCAGATTCTCGCGCAGCGCAGTCGCGTCGATATCGCGGTAGGCATCGAGCGCCTGGCGAAAATCTTCCAGCGTATAGTGCTCTTCGGTGCCGGGCAGCCCGGCGATGACGGTGTCGACCAGCTGCGTTCGTGCCGCCGCGTCGAGTGTCTCCAGATAGGCGCTGGCCGCTTCCCGCTCGGTCTCGCTGTAATCGGTTGCTGCTCCTTCGCGCTCGAGCAGAAACAGATCGAAGGCGGCGAAGGCGGTCTGGTCGAAGCGCAGCGCGGTGCCGCCGTTGGGTAGCGGCCAGGCCAGATCGGTGCGAGTCCAGTCGAGGATCGGCATGAAGTTGTAGCAGACCACGTCGATCCCGCACTGGCCCAGGTTGGCGAGCGTCTGGCGGTAGTTGTCGATGTAGCCCTGGGCTTCGGGCAGGCCCTGTTTGATCGCCTCGTGAATCGGCACACTTTCGACCACCGACCAGGTCAGACCGGCGGATTCGATCAGGCGTTTGCGCTCGGCGATCGCTTCCACCGGCCACACCTCGCCGTTGGGGATCTCGTGCAGGGCCGTGACGATGCCGGTGGCGCCGGCCTGGCGGATGTCGTCGAGGGTGATGGGATCGGCCGGACCGAACCAGCGCCAGGTATGTTCCATGATCAAGCATCCCGATCAGAAGAGGTGAGTGTCAGAGCGGTAATCGTGGCTTCCACGCCATCGCGTTCCAGTCGCGTCAGCGCGCCGACGATCTGTTGGGCGAACCGTCGATCATCGCGCAGCGCGGCGGGGAAGACGGCCTCGAGGGCGAGGAAGGCGTCGATCAGCGCGGCGTGGTTGTCGCCATGGCGACGATGGAGCGCGGCTAACGTCTCGGCCATGGGGTCGTCCACCGGGTGCGGCTGGCCGCTGAGGTCGGTGCCGGCGGTGTAGCGAATCCAGCCGGCGACGCCCAGCGCGGTGACGTTGATGTCGGCGCCGTCGATCGACCGCTCGACACCGCCGGCCAGCCAGCGCTGGGGCAGCTTCTGGGAGCCGTCCATGGCGATCTGCTGCAGTCGATGACGCAGGCTGTCGTTGCCGAAGCGGGCCAGCAGACCGTCGGTGTAGGCAGCGACATCGGTTGCCGCCGGCAACGACAGCGTCGGGGTCGCGTCCTGCTGCCAGTAGTGCCGGAGCAGCTGGCGGAAAGCGGGGCGCGCGACGGCGGCGTCCACCGTCTCGATACCGGCCAGCGCGCCGAGATAGGCGAGCAGCGAGTGGGCGCCGTTGAGCAAACGCAGCTTCATGGTCTCGAATGGGGTGACATCGGCGACCATCTCGACGCCTTCGGCCCCCCAGTCCGGCCGGCCCAGCGGGAAATCGTCCTCGACCACCCACTGGCTGAAGGTCTCGCAGACCACGGCGGCAGGGTCGTCGATGCCCAGTCCGGCCAGACGTGTTCTGTCCGCGTCGGTCATCGCCGGCACGATGCGATCCACCATGCTCGAGGGGAAGGCGACGCTGGCGTCGATCCAGTCGGCCAGTTCGCCATCGCGATGCCGGGCCAGCGAGACCACTGCACGCCGCGTGCGCCGGCCGTTATGGGGCATGTTGTCGCAACAGAGCACGGCGAACGGTGGGACGCCTGCCGAGCGGCGTCGCGCCAGTGCCTCCAACAGCGTGCCCGGTGCGGTATCCGGCGATTCGGGATGGGCGATGTCGTGGGCGATCGCTGGCGCGTTGGTCAGCAGCTCGCCGCTGCCCGGGCTGAGGAAGTAGCCTTTTTCGGTCACGGTGAGGGTGACGATGCGCACGGCAGGATCGCTCATCCGCGCCAGCAGCCGTTCCCGGTCCGGGCCGTCCGGCCCCGCGTAGAGCGCTTCACGGATGGCGGTGACCTCCCGCAGCGTGACATGCTCGCTGTCGCTGAATTCGGCCACGTGATAGCGGCAGTCGCCGTCGCGCAGTTGATCGACCAGGGTGCGATTGGCGCGGATATTGGCGCTGCTGATGCCCCAGTCGTCCGCACCGGTTCGGTCGAGGTGTCGCTGCAGGTACACCGCCTGATGAGCGCGGTGAAAGGCGCCCAGGCCCAGGTGGACGATGCCGATCCCGCTCGGGGGCCGTCGGCTCGGTTCTCGCTCGATATGGATGTCGGCTGCGGCCATGAGGCTATTTCCCCATCAGCAGATTGGGCAACCATAGCGACAGCGCCGGCACGAACGACACCAGCATCAGCACGATCAGGTTGCAGATCAGGAAGGGCACGATGGCTTTCGCCACCCGCAGCATGGGCAGCTTGCCGATGCTCGATACCACGAACAGGCAGACGCCCACCGGCGGCGTGGTCAGGCCGATCATCAGGTTGAGTACCGCCATCACGCCGAAGTGGATCGGGTCCATGCCGATCCCCGTCGCCACGCCCAGCAGCGCCGGGAACAGGATGATCAGCGCGGCGATGGTCTCCATGAAGGCGCCGACGAACAGCAGGATCAGGTTGAGGATCAGGATGACCACGATCGGGTTGCTGCTGATGCCGAGAATGGCATCGGCGAGCATCTGGGGGATCTGCTGGCTGGTCAGGATCCAGCCGAACAGATTGGCCAGGCCGACCAGCAGCATCAGCGAGGCGGAGGTGATGACGGTATCGGAAAGGATGCCGCCCAGGTTGCGCCAGTTGATGCCCTTGTAGATGAAGGTGCCCACCAGCAGAGCGTAGAGGCTGGCGACGATCGACGCCTCGGTCGGCGTGAACAGGCCGCCGATGATGCCGTAGAGGATGATGAAGGTCATCAGCAGCGCCCAGAACGCGCTGCGGCCCTCCTTGAGCAACTCCCTGGCGGTGGCGCGCTTCTCCTTGGGGTAGCCGCGCCGCACCGCCAGCCAGTACGCGGTGATCATCATCGCCACGCCCAGCAGCAGGCCGGGCAGCGCACCGGCGAGGAACATGCGGCCGACGGAGATGCCGGAGAGCGAACCGACGATGATCATCGGTACGCTGGGTGGAATGATCGGGCCGATGGTGGAGGAGGCGGCAGTCACGGCAGCGGCGAACGGCTTGTCGTAGCCGGCCTTGGACATGCCCGGAATCATCACCGAGCCGATGCTGGCGGCGTCCGCCACCGCGGTGCCGGAGATGCCGCTGAAGATCATCGAACCGCCGACGTTGGCCAGGCCCAGGCCGCCGCGGATATGGCCGACCAGAGCGTTGGAGAAGCGCACGATATGCTGGGTGATATTACCCACGTTCATCAGGTTGCCGGCCATCACGAAGCCGGGAATGCAGAGCAGCACGAAGGAGTCGATGCCGGAAAACATGCGCTGCGGCACGATGGTCAACGAGATGCCGCCCAGCATCAGGTAGGCGAGTGACGACACGCCGAGGCAGAAGGCGATCGGCAGACCGATCAGCAGCAGTGCCAGAAAGGTGATGAAGAGAACGGCGATTTCCATCAGAGCGCCTCCTGTCGGGTGGCTTCGGCGCGGTCGCCACGAACCATGGCGGTGATGCCCTCGGCGAGGCCGATCAGGCTGTAGAGCAACAGCGCCCCGAACAGCACCACCGAAGAGAGAAAGATGTAGAGCATGGGGATGCGCAGCGTCGGCGAGGTCTGGAACGCGCCGATCTGGGCGAACTGCCAGGCGTTGGGCAGTACCACCAGCGTGAAGGCGAAGGTGATTGCCGAGATCAGCGCAAGGTAGGCGGCCCGACCACGGAAACCGAGCCAGCCGTGGAACAGCTCCACATTGACGTGGCGGTGACGGTGCTGCACGACGCCGGCACCCAGCGCCACCATGTAGATGAAGAGGTAGCGGGTGAGCTCTTCGGTCCACGACAGCGTGATTGGCAGGAACAGGCGTGACGCGACCTGCAGCAGCACGGTCAGCGACAGGCTCACCAGCGCGATGACGGCCAGTGTCAGCAGAACGCGGTCGAGCGCGTTGGCTAGTCGGCCAATGGGGCCGCCCAGTCGCGGAACGCGAGTCAGTATCTCGAGATTTTCCTGGATGTCCTGATGAATGTCCGTCTCTTGTTCCGACATGGCGGTCTCCGAACGAGATGAGAAACGGGAGCGGCGATCGCGCTGCCCCCGCATGCCTTGGCGCGGTAATCCGAAGGGGGATTACAGATCCTGGATGGCCTTGTAGAGCGCTTTTTGGTCGTCATTCAAGGCGTCGAGCACGGCGGGCTCGGCTTTCTTGGCGAAGGCGGCCTGATCCACCTCGACGAACTCCATGCCCTTGTCCTTGAGCGCCTGTTCGAGACGCTTCTGGTCCTCGACGAACAGTTTTTCCTCATAGGACTGCATCTCGCTGGCGGCGTCTCTCACCACGCTCTGCAGGTCGTCCGGCATCGACTCGAGCTTCTGCTTGCCGATCACCACGTAGATCCAGCTGCGCACGTGGTCGGTCATGTCCACGTACTGCTGGACTTCGTTGAAGCTGGCGCTTTCGATCAGGCTGAGCGGGTTCTCCTGGGCCTCGATGGTGTTCTGCTGCAGCGAGGTAAAGACTTCGCTGAAGGCCATCGGGGTCGGGCGGGCGCCCAGCGCTTCCCAGGTATCGACGAACAGCGGCACGTTGGGCACGCGAATGCGCAGGCCGTCGAGGTCGTCAGGGGTCTTGATCGGGCGGTTGGAGGTCAGTTCGCGCGGACCGCGCTCGAACCAGGCGATCGGCACCAGCCCGGTGCGCTCGGTGATCTGCGCCTCGATCTGCTTGCCGACGTCGCCTTCCACGGCCTTGCGCATCTGGTCCGCATCACGGAACAGGTAGGGCACGGCCATCATCGCCGCCTTGGGCGCCCAGTTCTGGAGACTCTCGCCGGTGATGGTCATGTCGGCGGTGCCCAGCTGGATGCTGTTGATCACATCCATTTCGCTGCCGAGCTGCTCGTTGGGGAACACCTGGACCTCGATCCGGCCGTCGGAGTTGGCTTCCACCAGCTCCTTGAACTTCAGCGCGGCCTGGTTCCAGATGTTCTGCTCGTTGGCCAGATGGCCGAATTTCAGCGTGTAGTCCGCAGCCATTGCCGCGTGGCTGCCCAGCAGCGTGGCGCCGAGGGCAGCGCCGGCCAGCAGATGCTTGAGGGTTGTCGTCGTCAACATGGCGTGAGTCTCCTGTCGCGTTGATACGCGTCGGTGTTGTTGTCCGGGCCAGCGCTATTCCGGGTCTCTTCCGGCATGGGTGGCGGACTCGATCGGACGTTCAAGGCGAGATTTTCACCAGCACCTTGCGCGCCCGTTCCGGGTGGTTCTCGAGCAGATCGATGGCGCCGGGCATCTCGGTGAGCGGGACGCGATGACTGATCAGCGCCCGGGGCTCGAGACGACCCGCGGCGATATGCTCGATCACCTCCGGGAATTTGCGGTTGTTCAGGCGGGAGCCGACCAGCGTCAGCTCCTTCTTGATCACTTCCAGCTGAACCAGGTCGCTGGGCGTCGGGCTGAAACCGAGTAGGCCGATGCGTCCGGCGGGGCAGGCCATCCGCAGCATGGCGGGCAGCATGGCCGGTACGCAGGCGGCATCGGCGATCAGCGGAATGCCCTCGCCATCGGTGGCGGCCAGCACCGCCTGTTCGAGATCTTCGCGGCGACCGTTGATCACGTGGCTGGCACCCAGCTCGCGCGCCGTGGCGAGGCGTTCGTCGAGGATGTCGGTGACGATCACCTCCTCGAGGCCCATGGCGCGCGCCATCTGCAGCACGGTCAGGCCGATCACGCCGGCACCGATCACCAGCAGACGGTCGCCCGGGTGTGGCGCCATCCGCGCGAGCACGTTGGCGGCGATCGAGTAGGGCTCGACCAGGGCGGCAGCGTCGAGATCGAGATCGTCGGGGATGCAGTGGGCGTTGGCCGCCGGCACGTTGACCTGCTCGGCAAAGCCGCCATTTCTGTGAACGCCGATCACCTGCATCGCGCTGCAGACGTTGGGCCGGCCGATACGGCAGGGATAGCATCGGCCGCAGTTGACCACCGGGTCGATGCAGACCCGCTCGCCGACACGGGCGAGATCGACGCCATCGCCCACGGCGCGGATCACCCCGGCGAACTCGTGGCCGGTGATCCGCGGAAACTGCACGAAGGCGTTGTCGCCGTGGATGATGTGCATGTCCGAGCCACAGATGCCGGCGAACGCGACGTCGACGACCACTTCACCTGCTGCCGCACGCGGTGCAGGCTGATCGCCGACGGCAAATGTATGCGGGGCGCTGACTCCAAAGGCTTGCATCGATGACTCTCCTGAATGTGTCGCAATCGGCCTGGCGCGGGCTCACCGGTGCCGTGTTCACCAATGCCAAAGTGTGCCGTCCTCGAGCCGGTTGACCGGCAGGCTGGCACGCTTGAACGGATGCCGGGCGGCGGCTTCCTCGTCGATATCGACGCCATGCCCCGGGGTTTCGCCGACCAGGAAGTGGCCATCCTCGAAGCGATAGTCGTGGGGAAAGACCGAATCGGTCAGTTCGTCGTGGGGCATGTGTTCCTGAATGCCGAAGTTGGGCACCCAGGTATCGAAGTGGATCGCGGCGCCGAGGCACACCGGTGACAGGTCGGTGGGGCCGTGGAAGCCGGTGCGCACATGGTAGAGCGATGCCAGGTCGGCGATCCGGCGCACATGGGTAATGCCGCCGCCGTGGGTCAGCGGTGTGCGGATGTAGTCGATCCACTGGTTCTGGATCATCTCGCGGCAGTCGTGGATCGAGTTGAACACCTCGCCGATGGCCAACGGCGTGGTGGTGTGTTCGCGGATCAGACGCAGGCTCTCCTGGTTTTCGGCCGGCACGCAGTCCTCGAGCCAGAACAGGTGGTAAGGCTCCACCGCTTTGCCCAGCCGTGCGGCTTCGATCGGTGTCAGCCGGTGGTGGACGTCATGCAGCAGGTGCAGCTCGTGGCCGAAGCGCTCGCGCACCGCGGCGAACAGCTGCGGCACGTGGTTGAGATATTTTTCGGTGCTCCAGACGTGTTCGGCAGGGAGCTCGGCATCGGCCGGCTCGTAGCGCTCGCCTTCCCGCTTGGCGACGCCGTAGATCGTCTCGATTCCGGGGACGCCGGCCTGAACGCGCACCGCCTTGTAGCCCAGCTCGACGTGACGGGCGACTTCCTCCAGGCAGCTGTCGATGTCCTTGCCGGTGCAGTGGGCGTAGGTCATCACCCGCTCGCGACTCTTGCCGCCCAGCAACTGGTAGAGCGGCATGTTGGCGGCCTTGGCCTTGATGTCCCACAGCGCCATGTCGACGGCGCCGATGGCGCTCATGGTCACCGGGCCGCGGCGCCAGTAGGCGCCGCGATAGAGGTACTGCCAGGTGTCTTCGATACGGCTGGCATCGCGGCCGATCAGCGCCGGCACCACGTGCTCTTCCAGATAGGCCGCGACCGCCATTTCGCGGCCGTTGAGCGTGGCGTCGCCGATACCGTAAGTGCCTGATTCGGTAATCAGCTTGAGGGTGACGAAATTGCGTCCCGGGCTGGTGACGATGACGCGGGCGTCGATGATTTTCATGGAGTCTCCGGCTGGGGAAAGCGGCAGCTTCAGTGGGTGGCGAACAGGTCGGGGAAGCGATCGATCAGGCGAGGCAGCGATGTCAGCAGCTCTCTCAGGTGTGCCTGCACGGCTCTCTCGGCGGCTTCCGGATCGCGAGCGTCGATCGCCGCGACGATGCTGGCGTGCTGGTCGACCAGCGTTTCCAGCGGCGTGCCGTCGGGCACGCTGATGTACCGAACGCGGTCGAAATGCGCCTTGACCTCCTCGGTGAAACGCCAGGCCGATTCATGCCCCGCTTCCCGGGAGAGGGTCTGGTGGAAGGCTTCGTCGAGTACGTAGAAACGGTCGTAATCGCCGCTGTCGATGGTTCGGCGCTGGCGTTCGACCAGTTCCAGGAGGTCCTCCATCCCGCGCCGGGAGAGTCCCTGTTCGGCGGCCGACTTAGCCACGGCCACCTCGATCGCCTCGCGCACGAAACGCGCGCTATAGACGGCTTGTGGCGAAATCTTGACCACGAAGGTGCCGCGCTGGGGGCGAACCTCGACCAGCCCCGCTTCCGAGAGTCGGATGAACGCTTCGCGAACTGGCTGGCGGCTGACCTCGAAAGTGTCGGCGATCTCCTTTTCGGAGAGTGCCTGGCCCGGTGCCAGCACCAGCCGGATGATGGCGTGGCGCAGCACGTCGTAGAGCCGCTGACGCACGTGTCCGGCTTCCGAGGCGTTCCAGAGTGTCTGCAGGGTCGTCGTGGTCAAGGGCGCTCCGGTGTTCATGGCTGACTGTCTTGTCTGACTAGTATGGTAGTTCTCTTGCCGTGCTGACGATTCGACTTTGGGCGCATGAACGACAGTGGACACCATCACAGTTTTAGCCGGCTCTGCCGATGTCTCTTGCAATCGGCTACGGGCCAAGGCCCATAGCCAAGATTCGTCATCGAAGGAGGTGGGGCAGCGATGGGCATACGCGATTGGCCGGAGGGGGAGCGACCGCGGGAGAAACTGTTGACGCTGGGGGCCGCGGCACTGTCCGACGCCGAGTTGCTGGCGATCTTTCTGCGCGTCGGGGTCAAGGGGCGCTCGGCGGTGGATCTGGCGCGGGATTTGCTGAGCAGCTTCGGTGGGCTACGCCAATTGCTGGAAGCGAGTCGCCAGCGATTCTGTGCCGAGCATGGTTTGGGTGAAGCGAAGTTCGTGCAGCTCCAGGCCACGCTCGAGCTGTCGCGCCGTCATCTGGGCAGCCTGCTCGAGCGGGAGGCGGCGCTGACCTCGCCGGCGCTGGTACGGACCTTCCTGAGTGCGCAGCTGCGGCATCTGGAGCATGAGGCGTTCGCGGCGCTGTTCCTGGACACCCAGCATCGCGTGATCCGCTTCGAGATCCTCTCCGAGGGCACCCTGGACAGCGCCTCCGTCTATCCGCGGGAAGTCGCCCGACGGACGCTTGCGCACAATGCCGGCGCGGTGATCTTCGCCCATAATCACCCCTCCGGCGTGGCCGAGCCCAGCGACGCCGACCGTCGGATTACCGAGCGCCTGCGCGAGGCGCTGGCGCTGTTCGACATTCGGGTGCTGGACCACTTCGTGATCGGAGACAGCGAGGTGATCTCCTTCGCCGAACGGGGATGGCTGTAAGCAGCGCATCGATTTCGAGATTCGGATGGGAAGACGTGCCGGATTCGGGTAACATGCCGCGCCATGTTCTCGGGTGGTCGCCGCTGCGGCGGCGTGTCGGCAACGATGGACGCTGCAGTTGCAGGGCGCCAAATTGTTGCGAAGCGCAGGGGGCTCTGGTATAAAGTACGCCCTTTGAATCGGGGCATACGGCGAGAGCAACTCATTTCGCGCCTTCCCAGATGCCCGAGATAAACCGAACAACCCAACCCGTCAGTGGTCGGAGGCTTCCATGTCCCAAGTTTGTCAGGTTACCGGTAAGCGTCCGGTGACTGGTAACAACGTCTCGCACTCACAGCGCAAGACACGTCGTCGTTTCGTCCCGAACCTGCATACGCATCGTTTCTGGGTCGAATCCGAGAAGCGTTTCGTCAAGCTGCGTCTGTCCTCCAAGGGCATGCGCATCATCGACAAGAAGGGCATCGAAGCAGTGCTCAGCGACATTCGCAAGCGTGGCGCCAGCCTTTAAGGAGTCGAGACATGCGTGACAAGATCAAGTTGGTGTCCAGTGCCGGTACCGGCCACTTCTACACCACCGCGAAGAACAAGCGTAACACCCCGGACAAGCTGGAATTCAAGAAGTACGATCCGGTCGTTCGCAAGCACGTCATCTACAAGGAAGCCAAGATCAAGTGATCTAGCTTTCCGATAGCGCTGAAATGTCAGCGCTGGGATGACAGTACGGAAACCCGGTCCTCGACCGGGTTTTCTCGTTTGCGGTGAACGAATCGCGAGACCAGTCGCATGCCCGAGCTTCCCGAAGTCGAAACCACCCGGCGCGGTATTGCGCCCCACGTCGAGAGGCGCGAGATCGTCGAGGTGATCGTGCGCCAGCGCAGCCTGCGCGTACCGGTCCCCGGCGATCTGGAGTCGTCGCTGATCGGCCAGCGCCTCGGCGAGCTGGCCCGGCGCGCCAAGTATCTGCTGTTGCCGCTGGGCGAGCGCAAGCTGCTGTGGCATTTGGGGATGTCCGGCAGCCTGCGCATTGCCCGCGTCGGCGATCAGCCCAAGAAGCACGACCACGTCGATGTGGTGTTCGAGGGCGGCAATATCCTGCGCTACCACGATCCCCGCCGCTTCGGCTTCGTCGATTGGCTGGCGGGAGACGTCGCCTCGGACGTCCGACTGTCGAGGCTGGGGCCGGAGCCGCTGTCGCCGGATTTCGACGGGCAGCGGCTCTATCGGCTGTCCCGGGGTCGTCGCGCGGCCGTCAAGACCTTTATCATGGACAACGCCGTGGTCGTGGGGGTGGGCAATATCTACGCCACCGAGGCGCTGTTCATGGCCGGGATCGATCCGCGCCGCGCCGCCGGACGCGTCTCCCTCGAGCGTTTCGAACGCCTGGCCGTCGCGATCAAGACGGTGCTGGCCTCGGCGATCGCCCAGGGCGGAACGACGCTGCGGGATTTCGTCAGCGGCACCGGCGAACCGGGTTACTTCGCCCAGCGGCTCAACGTCTATGGACGCGGAGGCGAACCCTGCCGGCATTGCGGCCTGGAACTGCGCCAGACCGTGCTGGGTCAGCGTGCCAGCGTGTTTTGCGCGATCTGCCAGACTTGACCCTGGAGACCGGTCTCGCGCCGAGGGCACATCGGCGAGGGTGTTGCCTCTAACGATCGGTCTTCGATCCGGTGATATCGTCTCGGTGGGTTCGCCCCCAGCGCTGGCGCGGTAGAATACGCCCGAACGCTCTCTCTACGCCTGCATTTCCTCGCAACGCCACAACCTCTTTACCTGATGGAGTCCTGCACATGGAGTCAACCGTGACCCAGACCCTGCGTCTCAAGAAGAACGCCGATCGACGCTTGAAGGCAGGCCATCTCTGGCTCTACTCCAACGAGATCGATATTCAGGCCACGCCGCTCAAGGGCCTGGAGCCGGGGGCGCAGGTGACCATCGAAGCGGCCAACGGCAAGGCGCTGGGTGTGGCATACGTCAATCCGAACTCCTTGATCTGCGCCCGCGTCGTCTCCCGCGACGCCGGTGTGCGGTTGGATCGTTCGCTACTAGTCCATCGCTTCAATCAGGCGCTGGCGCTGCGTGAACGACTCTTCGCCAAGCCGTTCTATCGTCTGGTTCACGGCGAGGGCGATCTGCTGCCGGGACTGATCGTCGACCGTTTCGGTGACGTGTTGGTCGTGCAGCTCAACACCCTTGGCATGGAGACGGTGCGCGACGAGGTGATCGCGGCGCTGGACAAGGTGCTGGCGCCTCGGGCGATCGTGTTCAAGAACGACTCCAGCGGGCGTCGGCTCGAGCAGCTAGAGTCAGAGGTGGCGGTGGTTCACGGAGAATTGCCGGACGAGGTACTGCTGGAAGAGAACGGCGTTCGTTTCGTGGCGCCGGTGCTGGATGGTCAGAAGACCGGCTGGTTCTACGACCACCGTGCCAACCGCGCCTGGCTCAACAGCTTGGTCGCCGGCAAGCGGGTGCTCGATCTGTTCAGCTATGTGGGAGGCTGGGGCGTTCAGGCGGCGGCCCACGGCGCCAGCGAGGTGCTCTGCGTCGACGCTTCCCAGACGGCGCTGGAGCGGGTGGCCGAGAACGCCGCGCTCAACGGACTCCACGAGCAGGTGTCGGTCGGCCACGGCGACGTGTTCGAAGCCATGACGGCGCTGCGCGCCGAGGGCGAGAAGTTCGATGTCGTGGTGCTCGATCCGCCGGCGTTCATCAAGAAACGCAAGGATCTGGCCAATGGCGAACGGGCCTACGCGCGGCTCAATCGCGAGGCGATGCGGCTGCTGGGGCGTGATGGCCTGCTGATGTCGGCCTCCTGCTCCATGCACCTGTTCGAGGAGCGTCTTGTCGAGTGCGTGCGAGGCGCGGTACGCCATCAGGATCGCCACGGCCAGATCCTCTATCGCGGTGGCCAGGCCGGTGATCACCCGGTGCATCCGTCGATTCCCGAGACCGCTTACCTGAAAGCGCTCGGCGTGCGGGTTTTTCGGAACTGATGGTCGCGACGATCCGGTGTCATTGACATGACCGTCGAACGGGTTTGCATCTTTCGTCACTCCAATGTCTTGTTGGTCAGTCATGTTCGTAACCTGATCGAAAGCGCTGGCCTGTCGGCCACGTTGCGCAACATGACCCTGGCCGGCGGGGCGGGGGAGCTGCCGCCCGATCAGTGCGAGGCCGAGGTCTGGGTATCCGCCGCCGCCGAGACGCTGGCGGTTCAACTGGTCCGGGAAGCGCTCGATGGACCCACCGCGGCCTTGCCGGCATGGCGCTGCCAGGGCTGCGGGGAGCGGCTCGATGGCGTGTTCGACACTTGCTGGCAGTGCGGCCGCGATCGCCCGGATCAGGGGGGCTGCTGATCTCGGTCGCTCCGGTGTCGTCTGATTCAACCCAGGAGGTTTGCATGGACTGGGACCTACCCACGCCTTTCGTGATCGATATCGATGTGGAGCGCTCGAGCATCGATCATTATGGCCACGTCAACAACGCCGAGTATCTACGCTGGGTCGAGCGTGCCAGCTGGGCGCATTCGCGCGCGCTGGGGCTGACGCTGGAGGACTATCGTGCGCTCAATCGCGGCATGGTCGTTCACCGTCACGAGTTGGACTACCTCGCGCCGGCCTTCGAGGGCGACCGCTTGCAGCTCTCGACCTGGATCGTCAGTTGCGATGGCCGCCTGTCGCTGGAACGGCGCTTCCAGCTGTGCCACGTCGATAGCGGCCGCACACTGCTGCGCGCCCATACTCGCTTCGCCTGTATCGACATGGCGAGCTGCCGTCCCAAGCGCATGCCAGCGCGCTTCGTCGAGGTCTATGGCGGCGCCTGCGTTACCGCTGACCGCTGAATCGCCGATTCGAAAGACCGCCGGCCCCGCTTGTCGCGACGAGCGGGGCCGGTGGCGCGTCGGCTCATGTCATGGCGGACGAGGACGTCGGCTTGCGCTCGCCGGTTGCGCGCGATGTCGGCCGGCCAGGGGCGACGATCGGCATGAAGCGGTCGAGTGTCGCGTCGCTGGCCGGTCGCGTGACGCGCGAGACGAGCACGAACAGCGGCAGATTGACGATCAAACCCCAGGCCCCGGCGTGGACGCCGAATGGGTTGGGCCATACCAGCGTGAACAGTGCGGTCACGATGAACCCGACCGTCAGCCCGCACAATACCCCGGCTCGAGTGGCTCGCGGCCATACGAACAGGCCGATGAACGCTGGCAGCATCTGGGCGGCGAAGCCGAGCCCGACCAGCAGAATCATGATCAGGTTGCCGGGATTGAGCATCGCCACCGGGCCGACGATCAGCAGCATGATCGGGAAGATCAGGTAGCGCGCGAGCTGGCCGGTGCGCCGTTCCGAGAGCTTGAACAGCGGACGGATCACGTCCCGGGTCCAGGTCAGCGCGGTGCCGTGGATGTAGGGCTCGCTGGAGGACATCGCGGCGGCCAGGGTGCCGGCGCCGAGCAGGCCCACCAGTACCGGCGGCATCTGCTGGAATGCCAGCTGCAGGGCGACGGTGTCGGCGCGCTCCAGGTGGGGCAGGCTGAAGATGCCGATGAAACCGACCACCACCATCGGCAGGATGACGAAGTAGTAGGTCGGCAGCCAACTGGCGCTGCGACGGATGCTCTGGGCCGAGTCGGCGCTCATCCACTGCAGCCAGACCGGCTGCTGGAACGAGAACATCGAGACGATGATCGACGAGGTCCAGAAGGCGAAGCTCATGTCACCGAGGCCGCCCGGCAGCGTCAGAAAGTCGACATGGGTTTCGCGCAGGCGCTCGAAGACCCCGCCGAACCACCAGTCGCCGGTCATCCGATGGGCTGCCCATAGGCCGATCGTCCAGGCCACGACCAGCATCAGGCCGCCCTGAAACGCGTTGGTCACGCCGATGGCGCGCTGACCGCTGATGAACAGATAGATCGCAATGGTGCCAAGCACCAGCCAGATATTGAGCGCGAAGGGCAGCAGGCCGCCGCTCATCACCTCCAGGATGTAGGCCGCGCCGATGGTCTGGAGAACAGCGTAGGCGAGCGCGCCGATCGACATCACTAGCGAGGTCAGCGCGCCGAGAAGCGGGCTCTCGAAGCGGTCCGCCACCGCCTGGGCCTGGGTGACATGGCCGAGCCTGGCGCCGAAGGCCCACACCCGCGGGCCGCAGTACCAGGCGATCAGCGCCAGGTAGCTCAGGTAGATGACGACGTAGAACACCGGCACGCCCTTGCTCCAGGCCCAGCCCGGCGCGCCCATGAAAGTGTAGGCGCTGATGCTGCCGGCGCCCATCAACAGATACATCACCAGCGGCCCCATGCTGCGCCCGGCGACGCCCCACTGTTCGAGACTGTCCATGCGGTGGCTGCCTCGGGCGCGGATCCCCAGCCACAGCGCGATCGCCACGTAGGCCAGGGTCATCAGCAGCGGAATCGGATCACTCATTGGCTGCGGTCTCCGGCTGGTCCTGGGTGCGACGGATCGACTCGGGCAGTGGCAGCAGTCGATTGGCGATCAGCATGACCGCGGTCGAGGCGACGATGATCAGGCAAGACCAGGTCGCCAGCGCCGGCAGTCCCAGCACCAGCACGGCGTGGTTGGCCAGCAGCACCGCCGGCCACAGGCCCGCCAGGATCACCACCGTGAAAAGCGCCAGTATCAGCTTGCCGCGCGTCGTGGCAGGAAGGATCAATCGATGGTTCATCAACTCGCTCCGCAATCTTGTCGTTATCAGGCTACCGGCTGTCGGGGACCGCGTCTCGCGCGCGCCACCTCAGCGGGCCGGCGGCCGAGGCCAGCAGCGGATCGGCCCGCGCCAGGTCTCGAAGGCGTGGGCCAGTTTCAGCACGCGCTGATCCTCGAAGCGCGGCGCGATCAGTTGAACGCCGATCGGCAACCCTTCCCGGCTGAAACCGGCGTTGATCGATAGCGCCGGCTGCTCGCCCATGTTCCACGGCAGGGTGAAGCCGAGATGCTCGAAGGGCCGCTCGGGGTCGTTCGAGGGGTGGCCGTACTCGGCAGGGAACGAGTAGAGCGGCGTGGTCGGCGAGAGGATGGCGTCGACGTCGTCGAACGCCGCCTCGGTGGTGCGGCGCATGGCGAAGGTCTGCTCGAAGCCGTGGACGACATCGACCGCGCTCAACTCGGCGCCGCTTGCCGCCCACTGGGTGATCATCGGGAACACGCGGTCGCGATCCGCCTCGCTCAGCGTGGCCAGCGTCTTCCACTGCCTCGCCCGCCAGAAGTTGTCGAGGCCGT
Organism: Salinicola corii; assembly: GCF_008298015.1. Lineage (GTDB taxonomy): Bacteria > Pseudomonadota > Gammaproteobacteria > Pseudomonadales > Halomonadaceae > Salinicola > Salinicola corii. Next base: position 431,640 of record NZ_VTPX01000002.1, read on the forward strand.
CGAGCATGGCGCGGGTCATCACCGGCGCCACGGGCACCAACGTGGCGCCGGCGCGTTCGAACTGCGCGGCGACGGTTTCCACCGTGGCCAGGATCTCGGGGTCGACGTCCATGCCGCAGCCGGCATCGAGCATGACGCCAAGTCTGAGTCTCGACAGGTCGAGCGAGCAGTTCATCCAGTCGATGGAATCCGGTGGCAGACGGGTGGCGTCACGGCGATCCGTCCGCGAGAGCGTCGCCATCAGCAGCGCCGCGTCCTCCACCGTGCGCGTCATGGGCCCGGCACAGCGCCCGGTGTAGTAGGGGTCGATGGGAATCCGGCCCAGCGTCGGCTTGAAACCGACCAGGCCGCACCACGCCGCCGGCAGACGGACAGAACCGCCGATGTCGGTGCCCACGTGCAGCGGGCCCAGGCCGGCGGCCGCCGCCGCGCCGGCGCCGGAGCTGGAACCGCCGGGATTGGTGTCGAGCTTCCACGGGTTGCGGGTCAGGCCGTGGAAAGTCGAGACGCCGGAGGACATCATGCCGAAATCGGGGCAGGTAGTCTTGGCGAAGATCAGTGCATGGTCTTCCCGTAACCGTGCCGATGGCGGCGCATCCTCGCGAGCCGGGGTCAGTTCGGTGACCGCGGTCCCTTGCGGAATCGGCACGCCGCGGGTGGCGATCAACTCCTTGATCGTGACCGGAATGCCGTCGAGAGCTCCCATCGGGGTGCCATTGTGCCAGCGCTGGGTAGCTTCGGCGGCCGCTGTCGTCAGCGTTGCTTCGTCGTAGGCATAGAGCGCGTTGATGTGAGGTTCCCAGGCATGGATGTGCGGGATGAGCTCGGCGACGTAGTCGGCGGGCGAGCAGCGACCGTCGCGAAAACCGGCCAGCAGCGCGGTCGCGGATGCATCGAGAAGGTTCATGGCGAGAGGGCCTCGTCGGATTGTCGTTGGTCTTTAGCATGCAGCGTATTGGCGGGTTATCGCTACTGCGAATCGGCGAGCACGCTGTCTCGATCTGGTCTGCACCAGGCTATGCCGGATGTTAACGCGACGGCCACAGTGGGTTCTTTGCATGTTTGGCTCATTTATCTTTTTATGGCTTATTTTTAGGAATTATTTTTTGCCAATATCTTTTTTTTAGTGATTTTGCGTGTTTTTTATCGCTATATCCCGTCTTTATTGCTGTTGTGCTGTAATTCTCTCGATCCTTCAATGACAACCAACGATCGAGGCAACGACCATGCATATTGGCGTCCCCAAGGAAATCAAGAACCATGAATATCGCGTCGCCCTGACACCGGGCGGCGTGCGTGAACTGGTGGCGCGAGGCCACCGGGTGTCTGTACAGGCGGAGGCGGGTACAGGATCCGGCTATCAGGACGATGCCTATCGGGAGGCCGGTGCCGACGTCGTGGCCGATGTCGATGCGCTATGGGCGAGCGCGGAGCTGATCCTCAAGGTCAAGGAGCCGCAGGCGGAAGAGGTCGCCCGGCTGCGTCCGGAGCAGACGCTGTTCACCTACCTGCACCTGGCCGCCGAGGAGCGGCTGACTCGCGGCCTGATCGACAGCGGCGCCACCTGCATCGCCTACGAGACCATCACCGATGACCTGGGCGGCTTGCCGCTGCTGGCGCCGATGAGTCGCGTCGCCGGCCGCATGGCGGTACAGGCCGGAGCGCACAGCCTGGAGAAGGCCCAGGGCGGTGCTGGCATTCTGCTGCCGGGGGTGCCAGGCGTGGCGCCGGCCAAGGTCACGGTGATCGGCGGCGGCGTGGTCGGCGAGAATGCCGCGCGCATGGCGCTGGGGCTGGGTGCCGAGGTGACCATTCTCGATAAGTCGCTGCCCCGGCTGGAAGTGCTCGATCATCGATACCAGGGCCGGATTCGCACGGTCTATTCGACCACCGAGACGCTGGAAGTCGCCGTGCGCGAGTCCGACATGATCATTGGCGCCGTGCTGGTGCCCGGCGCGGCCGCGCCCAAGCTGATCACCCGTGCGATGCTGGGCGAGATGAGACCGGGCAGCGTGCTGGTGGACGTGGCGATCGACCAGGGCGGCTGCTTCGAGACCAGCAGGCCCACCACCCACGCCGATCCCAGTTACGTGGTCGACGGGATCGTCCACTACTGCGTTGCCAACATGCCCGGTGCGGTGGCGCGCACCTCGACCCAGGCGCTGACCAACGCCACGCTGCCGTTCGTGATCGCGCTGGCCGACAAGGGCTGGCAACGGGCGCTGGCCGATGATGCGCATTTCCGCGCCGGCCTCAACGTTCATGCCGGTCAGGTGACCTACGCCGCCGTCGGCGAAGCGTTCGGGCTGGACGTGGCTTCAACCGAGCAGATTCTCAAGGGCTGAGGTCGAGCACCCTCCGAGGCGGGGGCCAGCAGGCGAGATCGACCGATCAGCGGCGCCGACACTGTCGACGCCGCTTTCGGTTTCAGGCTGTGGTCATGCGGCCTTGCATGCAATGCAGCGGGTCAGAATCTCGCTATGTGAGACGAACTCGACAACACGTCTCGGTATGCTCGACAGAGATCCCGGTTTCGAGTCGTCGACGTGCCATCAACTCCGCGTGAATCCTCCCAGACACCTTCCACCCTGCGCCACGTGATGGCACTGCTGCGGGCAACCGCGGCGTGCGGTGCCCGCGGCGCGGGCATCGACGATTATCTCGATGCCACCGAACTGAGCCGCCCCACCATCTACCGACTGCTCAAGGGGCTGCGCGAGGAGGGGTTCCTGCGTCCCTCTCCACTGCGTCATCGCTATCTGCTGGGTTACGAGCTGCTGGTACTCGGCGCCGAAGCAGGCAACGGCGGCAGCCTTCGCGACCTGGCTCGCCCCAGATTGCTCGAGCTGGCGCAGCGACTTGGCGACAGCTTTTACCTGTTTGCCCACGACGGCCGCCACGCGGTCTGCCTCGAAGTCCAGAACGGCGCCTATCCGGTGGGCAGTTTCGTGGCCTCGATCGGCGGTCGCGTGCCGCTGGGAGTGGGGCAGGCTTCGATCGCGCTGCTGGCCTCGCTCGAGAGCCGGGAGCGTGAATGGATCCTCGCGGCCAACCGCGAGCTGCTACAAGACCGCTACGAGATCAGCGTCGACGCCGTCGAGCGGGAGATCGCGCGTTTCCATCAGGAGGGCCACGCCCGCGGCGTCGAGGGTTCGAGCCTGCCTGAATTCACGGGCCTGGCGATTCCCATTCTCGACCACAGCGGACGCTGTCTCGGCGCCTTCAGTTGCTCGATGCTCAAGTCGCGGATGACGCCGGCTCATCGCCAGGAGGTACTGGCGATGATGGCGGAGCAGGCCGAGAGCCTGGTGTCGCAAGCCCACGGTTTACTGCAGGCGGAATGACGATCATGTCGAAAGCGGTTCAACCGTCCCATCTTCGCCCTTGCGGCTGGCAGGCACTGCTGCCCGCCCCGACTTCGCGACCCGAGCTCCAGGGGGATCAGGTCGCGGATCTGGCGATCGTGGGCGCGGGCTACACCGGCGTCGCCGTGGCGCGGACCTATCATCGTCTGGCGCCGGACCGTCGCATCGTGATGATCGATGCCGAGGCGGCCGGGGAGGGCAGTCCGGGACGCAACTCCGGATTCATGCTGGAGATCGCGTTGGCCAACGATGCCTCCGCGGATCAACTGGCGCGAATGTCGACACTCAATGCGCTGAGCCGTGGGGCGATGGCGACGCTCAAGGCGCAGGTCGACGAGCACGCCATCGATTGCCAGCTCCAGCGCACCGGTACCTATCGGGCCGCCCGGGGCGACGAGGGGCGACGTGCGCTGGCCCGGTATCGGGGTTTTCTGGAGGCTGCGGGGCTGCCCCATCGGCGCCTCGAGCGCGAGCAGCTCGACGCCGCGCTGGGCACCCGCTACTACGCCGAAGGAATCTACTCGCCCGACTGCTATCTCGTTCAGCCGGCGGCGCTCATCCGCGGATTGGTCGACGCGCTGCCGGCGGCGGTGGCGTGTCACGAACGGAGCCCGGCACTGGCCGTGCAACGGGACAACCGGGCGTGGCGGGTCAGCACCCCGCAAGGGTCGCTGCGGGCCCGGCAGGTGGTGCTCGCCAACAATGCCTTTTCGCGTCCTCTGGGCGCCGACGCCTCACGCCTTACCGCCATCTACACATACGCCGCGCTGACTGCACCCCTCTCGCCGGGGCTGACGGCCGCCATCGGAGCCGGGCCCTGGGGGCTGCTGCCAACCCACCGGCTGGGTTGCACGTTACGCACCACCGCGGATGGCCGCTTGATGATCCGCGCCCAGTACAGCTACGAGCGGGAAAGGGACAATGCGGCCGTCGCCGCCGGACTCAAGTCGAGCCTGGTCGCACGCTATCCGGAACTGTCGGCCATTGAATTCGAGCGGGTCTGGGGCGGTACCACCGGCCTGACCTACAACGGTGCCCCTCTGTGGGGGGAGGTGGCGGAAAACCTGTTCGTGTCGGCGGGGTGTAACGGCGGCGGCATCGTCAAGGGCACCTTGCTGGGCGAGGCCCTGGCGAAGCTCGCGCTGAAACAGCCGGTAGTCGATATTTCCGGCCTCTTCGGCAAGCCGAGCTGGATGCCGCCCGAACCCATTCGCAGGCTGGCCTTCAACGCCATTCGCGCCCACGAACAGCGCAAGGGGCGTGACGAGGCCTGAGCACGCTTGGCCGCTTTCGGCTGAAAACCCATCACTACCGAAGCGTCATCGAGACCCACAACGCACAACAATCAAGGAGTCATCATGGACCCTCAGGTGCACTACGGCATGCTGTCACTGTTGCCGGCTTGTCTTGCCATCGTCTTGGCGTTTGCGACGCGTAACACGATCTTCTCCCTTGCCGTGGCCTGCGTCGTCGGCGTCACGGTCATGGGGCGGGGGCTGTTCGGCTTTCCCAATCTGCTCAAGACGTCATTGGGGACCACGGATTTCTCCTGGATTCTGCTGCTGGAGCTGTTCATCGGCACGGTCATCGCCTTTTTCCAGCGTACCGGGGCGATCCGCAACTTCACCGCCTGGGTCGAGGCGCGCGCGCTGTCGCGGGTGCGAGTTCAACTGGTCGGCTGGTTCATGGGCATGTTCGTGTTCTTCAGCGACTACTTCAGCCCGCTGTTCGTCGGTTCCACCATTCGCGGGCTGACGGACCGCTACCGGGTCTCGCGCGAGAAACTGGCCTATATCGCCGATTCCACTTCCGCACCGGTCAGCGTGCTGGTGCCGATTACGGGGTGGGCGGTATTCATCTCGGGGCTCTTGATCGGCATGGGGCCCATCGAGACCGCAGGCGATGCCATGCAGGCCTTCGTCTACGCCGTACCCTTCAATCTCTATGCCTGGATGTCGGTGCTGATGGTCGGGTTGGTGATTGTCGGGGGCGTGCCGCTTTTCGGCCCGCTGAAGCGCGCCGAGGCCCGCGCCCAGAACGAGGGCAAGGTGTTTCGCGACGGCGCCGATCCGCTGCTCGGCGAGGAGCTCACCGACCTGCAGCCGTTCGAGGGCGTGCGCACCAACCTGTTTCTCAACTTCGTGCTGCCGGTGCTGATCGTGATCGGCGTTGCGGTGGGAACTTTCGCGTTCATGGGCTCGGCCAAGACGATGGAGGCGTTCCTCGCCGCGGCGGTGGTGCTGGGGGTGATCATGCGGCTGCAGGGCATCCCCCTCAACGACATCATGAAGACGGCCACGGCAGGCATGAAGGGAGTGATGCCGGCAATCCTGATCCTGGCGCTGGCCTATTCGCTGAATCAGCTTTCGAAGGAGATGGGGACGGCCGCCTTCATCGTCGAGATCAGCCATGACTGGCTGTCACCGACGCTGCTGCCCGCGATCACCTTCCTGCTGGCGGCGATCATCGCTTTCGCCACCGGCTCTTCCTGGGGAACCTTCGCGATCATGATGCCGATTTCGGTACCGGTCGCCTTCGTGTTCACCGGTGATACGCTGACGCCGCTGGTCTACGCCACCATCGCCGCGGTGGCTGGCGGCGGGGTGTTCGGCGACCACTGCTCGCCGCTGTCGGATACCACGGTGCTCGCCTCCACCGGCTCCGCCTGCGACCACATGGACCACGTGCGTACCCAGATTCCCTACGCGCTGGCGGTGGCGGCGGTGTCGCTGCTGGCCTACCTGCTGATCGGCATCGGTCTGTAGAGGTCCCCGCGGGTGTTCGCTCTGGGGAAGGTGGCAGGGTAAACTGCCCGCACTGCCACTTTCCCCAAGCGATTCGAAGAGTTCATGAGCAAGCGACGCGTTCTTACCGGTATCACCACCACGGGTACGCCGCATCTGGGCAATTATGTCGGCGCGATCAAGCCGGCCATCGCCGAGAGCCAGAATCCCGACGTCCAGTCCTACTACTTTTTGGCCGACCTGCATGCGCTGATCAAGGCGCAGGATCCCCGGCGGGTGCAGCAGTCGCGCCTCGAGATTGCCGCCACCTGGCTGGCGCTGGGCCTGGATACCGACAACGCCATCTTCTATCGCCAGTCCGATATCCACGAGATTCCCGAGCTGACCTGGCTGCTCTCCTGCGTCTGTGCCAAGGGGCTGATGAACCGGGCCCACGCCTACAAGGCGGCGGTGGCCGACAACGAAACCGATGGCCAGAGCGATCCCGATCGCGGCATCACCATGGGGCTGTTCGGTTACCCGGTGCTGATGGCGGCCGATATCCTGATGTTCAACGCCCACAAGGTGCCAGTGGGGCGCGACCAGATCCAGCATATCGAGATGGCCCGCGACGTGGCGGGGCGTTTCAACCATATCTACAAGGGCGACTACTTCACCCTGCCCGAGGCGATCGTTGACGATAAGGTCGAGGTGCTGCGGGGCCTCGACGGCCGCAAGATGTCGAAGAGCTACGATAACACCATCCCGCTGTTCGTCTCCGAGAAGAAGCTGCAGAAGCTGGTGCGCAAGATCAAGACCAATTCGCTGGAGCCCGGCGAACCCAAGGACCCGGATACCTGCACGCTGTTCCAGATCTATTCTGCCTTCGCCACGGAAGAAGAGAGCCTGGACATGCGTCGCCGCTACGCCGAGGGGATCGGCTGGGGCGACGCCAAGAACGAGGTGTTCGAGTACCTCAACGCGCACCTGCGCGCACCTCGCGAGCGCTATGAAGCGCTGATGAACGATCCCGGACATATCGAGCAGGTGCTGTTGAAAGGCGCCGAGCGGGCACGGGCAGAAGCGAATGCATTGATGGAGAGGTTGCGCGTTGCGGTAGGGCTGGGGCGGTTTCAATAAGCTGCGGGCTGCGCCAGCGACGAACGCCGCTGGCGCTTTTCTCTGCAATGACCGCATCGATCCTCGCGGCTCCTCGATGTTCATCAATAACCAGAACGTCTATCGAAAGACCGTATTGTCGTTTTCGAATTCCTGAGTAAAAGACTAAAGTATCGGCCATTCGATTTTAGTCTAAGAAAGGGGTTGTTTTATGACGACTTTGACGAAAACGGCGCCTCCCGGCATCGGCCGGCTTTCGCCCAAGGCGTGGATCGCCGCGCTGCTGCTCGTTCTCGGTGCGCTGGCCGTCGGCCTCGCCTTCGGTGGCAGTCAGGGGTGGCTGATGTTGGTCGGCGGCGGTCTGGGCATCGTGCTCTATCACGCCTCCTTCGGTTTCACCTCCGCGTGGCGAGTGTTCATCACTGAGCGCCGCGGCCGCGGGCTGCGCGCACAGATGGTGATGCTGGCGCTGGCGGTGGTGCTGTTCTTCCCGGCGCTGGGAGCGGGAACGCTGTTCGGCCATCCGGTCGAGGGGTTCGTCTCGCCCATCGGTATCTCCGTCATCGTCGGCGCCTTCCTGTTCGGTATCGGCATGCAACTGGGCGGTGGCTGTGCGTCCGGCACGCTGTTCACCGTGGGGGGCGGCAACGCCCGCATGGTCATCACGCTGCTCTTCTTCATCGTCGGCTCGGTGATCGGCACCGCCCACTTCGCCTGGTGGCAGAGCCTGCCGGCGTTCCAGCCCACCTCGATGATCGATCTGTTCGGCACGGGGGGCGGGATGGCTGCTAGCCTGGTGCTGTTTGCGGGCATTGCCGCCTTGACCGTCGTCATGGAGAAGCGTCGTCACGGCCAACTGGAGCAGGCATCATTGGTTTCTCGGGGGCCGGGCCGCTGGCTGACCGGACCGTGGCCGATCCTGGCTGGGGCGATTGGCCTGGCACTGCTCAACTTCCTGACGCTGTCATTGGCCGGCCGGCCCTGGGGAATTACCTCGGCCTTCGCGCTGTGGGGCGCCAAGGTGTTCCAGGCCGTCGGCGGCGACGTAACGGCCTGGGGCTACTGGCAGAACCCCGGGCGTGCCGCCTCTCTCGACAGCAGCATCTTCAGCGATATCACCACGGTGATGAACATCGGCGTCATCCTGGGTGCGGGCCTGGCGGCATCGCTGGCAGGGCGTTTCGCGCCCAGCTTGCGTATCCCGCTACGTTCCGTGGCGGCGGCCGTGATTGGTGGGCTGCTGCTGGGCTATGGCGCGCGCCTAGCGTTCGGTTGCAATATCGGCGCCTACTTCAGCGGCATTGCGTCCGGCAGCCTGCACGGCTGGCTGTGGCTGGTCGCCGCGTTCGCCGGCAACATGTTCGGCGTCAAGCTGCGCCCGCTGTTCTTCCCGGGGCCGGCAAAACCGGTTGCGGCGAGTTGCTGAACGGTCGGGCGGCGACCGGCCAGGCCCCGCCACAGCGGGGCTTCTCGGGGGCCGTCATGTCTTTGGTAAGGGTTTCCACGGCGGACATGCCATCGGCGGCGGCAGATGGCATACTGGTCGGCCCCCGGTCGGCTTCGGCTCGTCCGGGGCGTCCGTTCGGTTGCGTGGCAGCCGCACGGTCGATAACGACAATGCGCCATCGGGCCTGCACCAACGACCGGTGAGATCGCCCGTCCGACAGGCGCGTTTCATTCGTTGGTTACCGCGAGAGTCGATTCATGTCCGATCACGCCAAGCGCCCGCTTTACATCCCCTACGCTGGACCGTCGTTGCTGGAAACGCCGCTGCTCAACAAGGGCAGCGCCTTTACCCGCGAGGAACGGGTCGAGTTCAATCTGGTGGGTCTGCTGCCGCAGAACGTCGAGAGCATCGAAGAGCAGCTCGAACGGGCCTACCACCAGTACACGCTGTGCCAGAACAACCTCGACAAGCATATCTACCTGAGGGCGATTCAGGACGACAACGAGACGTTGTTCTTCCGTTTGCTGGAAGAGCATCTCGAGGAGATGCTGCCGATCATCTACACCCCGACGGTGGGCGAGGCGTGCGAAGAGTTTTCCAACATCTATCGCAACCATCGCGGCCTGTTCATCTCCTATCCCGACCGCCATCGGATGGACGACATCCTGCGCAGCGCGACCAAGGACAAGGTGCGCGTGATCGTGGTCACCGATGGCGAACGCATCCTCGGCCTGGGCGATCAGGGCATCGGCGGCATGGGCATTCCGATTGGCAAGCTTTCGCTCTACACCGCCTGTGGCGGCATCAGCCCGGCCTATACGCTGCCGATCACGCTGGATGTCGGTACCAACAACCAGAAGCTGCTCGACGATCCGATGTACATGGGCTGGCGCCACAAGCGCGTGTCGCCGGACGAGTACGCCGAGTTCATCACCCTGTTCATGGAGTCGCTGAAGGCTCGCTGGCCCAACGTGCTGCTGCAGTTCGAGGATTTCGCCCTGACCAACGCCATGCCGCTGCTGGAGCGTTATCGGGACGAGCTTTGCTGTTTCAACGACGATATCCAGGGGACCGCCTCGGTCTGCGTGGCGACGTTGCTGGCGTCGTGCAAGGCCAAGAATGCCAAGCTCAGCGAGCAGACGATCACCTTCGCGGGGGCCGGGTCCGCCGGCTGCGGCATCGCCGAGCAGATCGTGATTGCGATGACGCGCGAAGGGCTATCGGAAGCCGACGCGAGAAGACGCATCTTCATGGTCGACAAGGACGGTCTGCTGACCACCGACATGGACGGGCTGCACAGCTTCCAGCAGCGGCTCGCCCACGATCCCGCCGAGTTGAGCTTCGACAGCGATACCCGCCTGTTGCTCGATGTGGTCCGCAACGCCAAGCCGACCATCCTGATCGGCGTGTCCGGCCAGCGCGGCCTGTTCACCGAGGAGGTGATCAAGACGCTCAACGCCAACTGCGAGAACCCGCTGATCATGCCGCTCTCCAACCCCACCTCCAAGGTCGAGGCGGTCCCGCAGGACGTACTGGCGTGGACCAACGGCCAGGCGATGGTGGCGACGGGTAGTCCGTTCCCGCCGGTGGAGATCAACGGTCGCACGATTCCCATTGCCCAGTGCAACAACTCCTACATCTTCCCAGGTATCGGTCTCGGGGTGATTGCCGCCAATGCGACGCGTGTCACCGACAACATGTTGATGGCGGCCTCCAACGCACTCGCCGACAGCGCCCCGATCGTCAAGACCGGCGAAGGCGCGCTGTTGCCGGCGCTGGGCGACATTCGCGAGATCAGCCAGCTGATCGCTTTCGCCGTTGGCAAGCAGGCCCAGAAGGATGGCGTCGCGCTCAGCTCCAGCGACGAGGTGCTGTGGGAGGCGATCCACGGCCACTTCTGGTACCCGCGCTACCGGCAGTATCGTCGGCGTTCGATCTGATACGTGAGCTAAGAGCTACGAACAAGCCCCGCCCGAGAGCGGGGCTTGTTCGTAGATGGCTATACTGATTGATTTCATATCGATGATTTCTCAACTGATGGCTTCTCTACGACCGTTTTCGTCGTTAATGCGAGGGGCAAGCCCCTCGCGCTCCCCTTTTTGACGCCACAAGACGACGAAACCCTGGTCATTCGATCGACTCGCTCGGGTCGGCGCGAAAGGGCATCCTGCCCAACGCGCCTCTTGCGACATCCCTGTCGCAAGCCCCGGCTCGCCGCTCGAACGTCCAGCGTCGTCTCGCGAGGCGTCATTTGGGCGATGAATTCCCAGCATGGAGACAAAAAAGCCCCACCGATCGGTGGGGCTTCGCTGCTGGCGAGCAACGCCATTCCAACGACGCGATACGCGCTTACAGCATGCTGCGCAACACGTAGTGGAGGATGCCGCCGTGGCGGTAGTACTCCAGTTCGTTGGCGGTGTCGATGCGGCAGAGCGCGTCGATCTTCTTCTCGCCCTTGTCGCCGGCGATGGTCACCTTGACGGTGGCGCCGGGAGAAAGATCCGCCAGACCCTCGATGGAGATCGTTTCGTCGCCGGTGAGCCCCAGCGTCTCGCGGCTTTCGCCTTCGGGGAACTGCAGCGGCAGCACGCCCATGCCGATCAGGTTGGAGCGGTGGATCCGCTCGTAGGACTCGGTGATGACGGCGCGCACGCCGAGCAGCCGCGTGCCCTTGGCCGCCCAGTCGCGGGAGGAGCCGGTGCCGTACTCCTTGCCGGCGATGATCACCAGCGGGGTGTCGTCCTCGGCATACTTCATCGCCGCGTCGTAGATCGACATCTGCTCGCCGCTGGGCACATGGCGGGTGTAGCCGCCCTCGACGTTCTCCAGCATCTCGTTGCGGATACGCACGTTGGCGAAGGTGCCGCGCATCATCACTTCGTGGTTGCCGCGACGCGAGCCGTAGGAGTTGAAATCCTTCACCGCCACGCCGTTTTCCTGCAGGTACCTGCCGGCGGGGCTGTCCGGCTTGATCGAGCCGGCCGGCGAGATATGGTCGGTGGTGACGGAGTCGCCCAGCTTGGCCAGCACGCGGGCGTTCTTGACGTCCTCGACCGGTTTCGGCTCTTTTTCCATGCCTTCGAAGAACGGCGGGTGCTGGATGTAGGTGGAGTCCTTGGACCAGGCGTAGACCTCGCTCTCCGGGAACTCGATCGATTGCCAGATTTCGTCGCCGTCGAAGACCTCGGCATACTCTTTGCGGTACATCTCGGTCTTGACCTTCTCGACCGCTTGGGCGATCTCGGCCTGGGAGGGCCAGATGTCCTTCAGGTAGACGGGCTTGCCATCCTTGCCTTCACCCAACGGCTCTTTCGATAGATCCTTGCGGACGTTGCCGGCCAGTGCATAGGCGACGACCAGGGGCGGCGATGCCAGCCAGTTGGTCTTGACCAATGGATGCACACGGCCTTCGAAGTTGCGGTTGCCGGAGAGCACCGAGGCGACGGTCAGGTCGCCTTCATTGACCGCCTTCTCGATCGGTTCGGGCAGCGGGCCGGAGTTGCCGATACAGGTGGTGCAGCCGTAACCGACCAGGTTGAAGCCCAGCGCATTGAGATCGTCCTGGACGCCACCGGCGGCCAGGTAGTCAGTCACGACCTTGGAGCCGGGCGCGAGCGAGGTCTTGACCCACGGCTTGGTGTCGAGCCCTTTCTCCTTGGCCTTTCGCGCCAGCAGGCCGGCGGCCATCATCACGCTGGGGTTGGAGGTGTTAGTGCAGGAGGTGATCGCGGCAATGACTACGGCGCCGTGATTGAGAGAGAACGTCTCGCCCGCGTACTCCACTTCCTGACTGTCGCCGGTCCGATAGGCTTCTCCGTCGGCGGGTGGCGCACCGATGGCGGTATCGCCGCCTTCCGACATCCACTTGCCTTGCTCTTCGGATGAGACGTCCGGCTTGTCGCCGTTCATCAGCTTCTCGAAGGTGGATTTCATGTCGGAGAGCGCGACGCGATCCTGCGGGCGCTTGGGGCCGGCCAGCGAGGCTTCGACTTCGCCCATGTCTAGTGCCAGCGAGTCGGTGAAGGTCGGCTCGGCACCCGGTTCGCGCCACAGCCCCTGGGCTTGGCTGTAGGCCTTGACCAGTTCGATCTGATCTTCCTCGCGACCGGTCAGGCGCAGGTAGTTGAGCGTTTCGTCGTCGACGGGGAAGAAGCCGCAGGTGGCGCCGTACTCCGGGGCCATGTTGGCGATGGTGGCGCGGTCGGCCAGCGGTAGGTCGTTGAGGCCGTCGCCGTAGAACTCGACGAACTTGCCCACCACGCCTTTCTTGCGCAGCATCTGGGTGACGGTCAGCACCAGGTCGGTGGCGGTGATGCCCTCCTTGAGCTTGCCGGTCAGTTTGAAGCCGACGACTTCGGGAATCAGCATCGAGACCGGCTGGCCGAGCATGGCAGCTTCGGCCTCGATACCGCCCACGCCCCAGCCGAGAATGCCCAGGCCATTGATCATGGTGGTGTGGGAGTCGGTGCCAACCAGCGTGTCCGGGAAGGCGTAGGTCTTGCCGTCGATCTCCTTGCTCCACACCGTCTTGCCGAGATATTCCAGGTTGACCTGGTGGCAGATACCGGTGCCCGGCGGCACGACACGGAAATTGTCGAACGCTTTCTGGCCCCAGCGCAGGAACTCGTAGCGCTCCAGGTTACGTTCCATTTCCATGGCGACGTTGTCCTTGAAAGCGGACGCATCGCCAAAATGGTCGACCATGACGGAGTGGTCGATAACGAGATCGACCGGCGACAGCGGATTGATACGTTCAGCCTTGGCGCCCAGTTTCTTGACCGCATCGCGCATAGCGGCCAGATCGACGACGCCGGGGACACCGGTGAAATCCTGCATCAGCACGCGCGCCGGGCGATAGCCGATTTCGCGAGTCGACTTGCCTTCCTTGAGCCAGTCGGCCAGCGCCTGGATATCCTCTTCGGCCACGGTGGGGTCGTCGGCGTAGCGCAGTTGGTTTTCCAGCAACACCTTGAGCGTCATCGGCAACTTGTCGATGTTGCCGAGCGTCTCGGCCGCCTTGGGCAGGCTGTAGTAATGGAAAGTCGTGCCGTTGACGTCGAGCGTCGCTAGCGTATGACTCGGGTCGGTAGACATCAGGGGGTTCCTCCTCATGGCGGCGGCTGGCCTCGGTGGTCGGGCGCCAGCTAGCCTGTCAGGTTCCTTTGCGACGATTCGACAGCGTGCTCCCGGCTGTCGACCGTCTTTCGATGGGGTGTCAGTACACCGCTCTTTTGTCTGGGTTTGTCCGGGCTCTGCTGCCACGCCGTGCCCAGCGAGAGACCTGGCTGCCGTTGGCAGTTGTCGAACGAACAGGTTGTCGACAATCATCATGGGCACGATAGCATGTATTTTCAATCGGATGCTTCACGACTATCGTCCGGTACGACCTTGAAAGCGCGTCCCATTGCCTCCAACTTCAGCGTAGCTCGTGGCGAGACACTCTGCCGGGCAACCACAGGGCTGGAGATGACCCATGCCACAAGATTCGCTCATCGATTGGCCTGTTCACTGTCCATACTGCGATGCGCCGTTCTCTTTGCTACTGGATGTGAGCGCGGGCGGTTACGACACCTGGGAGGACTGTGCGATCTGCTGTCAGCCGATTCATGTCGTAGTCGAGACGACCCTTTCGGGGGAGCTGCAAGGCGTTACGTTGGCCAGCGACGACGACGTGGTATAAGTCCCTGCCCCGATAGGAAGAGCGAAGAGGTTCGATAGCCAATTGCTATATGATTCATTACGCCAATCAAATTGGCCCATGAGTGGTTAGTCTTTAGTCTAGCTATTCTAAAATTCGCCACCACACGACGACTCAACACAGGAGATGCTTAATGAGCGTACTCGTAGGACGCCAAGCCCCGGATTTCGAAACTGCCGCCGTGATGCCCGACGGTTCCATCAAGGATGACTTCCGCCTGTCCGATAGCAACGGCAAGCTGCGTGTGCTGTTCTTCTGGCCGCTGGACTTCACCTTCGTTTGCCCGTCCGAAATCATCGCTCACGACAACCGCCTGGCGAAGTTCAAGGAGCTCGGCGTCGAGGTGATCGGTGCGTCCATCGATTCTCAATACACGCACCATGCCTGGCGCAAGACTTCGCCGGACGCTGGCGGCATCGGCGAAGTCGGCTTCCCTGTCGTGGCCGATGTCAAGCACGAGATCTGCCAAGCCTATGGCATCGAGCACCCGGAAGCCGGCGTCGCGCTGCGCGCCTCCTTCCTGATCGACGAGGACGGCGTCGTGCAGCACCAGACGGTCAACAACCTGCCGTTGGGCCGCAACGTCGACGAAATGCTGCGCATGGTCAAGGCGCTCAAGTACCACCAGACCAACGGCGAAGTCTGCCCGGCTGGCTGGGAAGAGGGCCAGGAAGGTATGAAGGACACTGCCGAAGGTGTGGCCAAGTACCTGGGCACCTACGCCGGCAACCTGTAAGGGAAACACTGTATAAATGTCTGCGCAGACGAATCGCTGCGTTGCGCGTGGTGCTGGAGCGCCAGCCCGGTCGAACCCTCACCTATACCCCATAGGCTCCGGTTCCTGTGCTCCATGCGCCTTGCGCTTCAACCTGCTCGTCAATTTATTCAATATTTCCTAAGCGGCATGATGTCGGAGGCGGCCCGTCGGGCCGCCTTTGTCGTTTCTGGTATCATGCCTGCCAATCGCAGTGTCCTGTGGCATGACTCGGGTTCGGAACATGCCACAGGGTGTTGAGTAACCATACACACCAACCGAAGCGTTGATCTGAATCGAGGTAGTCATGAGCGATGCGCGTCACGAACGTCTGATTATTCTGGGCTCCGGTCCGGCGGGTTACACGGCGGCGGTCTACGCGGCGCGGGCCAATCTCAAGCCGTTGCTGATCACCGGTATGCAGGCTGGCGGTCAGTTGACGACCACCACCGACGTGGACAACTGGCCCGGCGACGACGAGGGCGTACAAGGTCCGGAGTTGATGGAGCGCATGCGCAAGCACGCCGAGCGCTTTCAGACGGAAGTGCTGTTCGACCATATTAACGAGGTCGAACTGCGCGAGAAGCCGTTCACCCTCAAGGGAGACAACGGTACCTATACTTGCGACGCGCTGATCATTGCCACCGGGGCCAGCGCTCGTTACCTCGGACTGCCTTCCGAGCAACAGTTCATGGGGCAGGGCGTGTCGGCTTGCGCGACCTGCGACGGTTTCTTCTATCGCAATCAGCACGTCGTCGTCGTCGGTGGCGGCAACACGGCGATGGAGGAGGCGTTGTACCTCTCCAATATCGCCTCGAAGGTCACGCTGGTGCACCGGCGCGATAGCCTCCGTGGCGAGAAGATTCTGCAGGATCGCCTTTTCGAGAAAGTCGAGAACGGCAATATGGCGATCGAGTGGAACCATACTCTCGACGAGGTGCTGGGCGACGGCAGCGGTGTCACCGGGGCGCAGCTCCGATCCACGTTGACGGGAGAGACCAAGCAGCTCGATGCCATGGGGGTCTTCATCGCCATCGGTCACACGCCGAATACCGGCATTTTCGAGGGGCAGCTCGACATGGCCAACGGCTATATTCGCGTGCAGTCCGGTCTGGAAGGTAATGCGACAGCGACCAGTGTTCCTGGCGTGTTCGCGGCGGGTGATGTCATGGATCACGTCTATCGCCAGGCCATTACTTCCGCTGGCAGCGGTTGCATGGCAGCGCTGGACGCAGAGCGGTTTCTGGACGGTCTCGACTGACGCGAATCATCTCTCCGTCCACGACGAAGCCCGGTTACTGCCGGGCTTCGTCGTGTTCGGGGGAGCGCCGGACAATTGGCTGCCGTGATCAGTAGTGGGGTGGCAGTTCGTCCTCGGGGCGCGGCATCTCGCCGCCCTGCTCGTCGATGGCCTGACGCTGCTCGTTGAGCCGTTCACGCATCAGCGCATTGACGCGGCCGAGTCGTTCGAGTTCGGTCGCCTGCTGTCTCACCAGGCGGTCGAGCGTTTCCAGCCAGTCTTCCTGGAATGTCAAGCGGCTCTCGAGTGCATCGAGGCGAGCTTCCGAGGTCGTACGCGAGGGCGTCTCGACCGTGCTAGACTGCCGACGCTGTGTGTCATCTTTCATTCACGGCACCTTTAGTTAGTGAAAGTCGATTAACGATATTGGGTCTGAAAATCGTTTCCGCTTGCCGAGAAGGCGCGGTGAATTTTCCTTGTTCCGACGTCCAGAGATATGAGAATCCATGAATAGCAAGGTAATTTTGCGTTGTACGCTGATCAGTCTACTCCTCTCGATACCCTCGCCATTGCTGATCGGTCTTTTGATCACGCTGATCAGCAGCATGCTGGCCACCGACCTGACATGGTTTTTGAACGTGGAAGGTGTTTCGGCGATGTATGGTGCGACGGTGATCGCCGTCTTCATCGTTCTGTGGCTGGGCACGTTGGCCATGGCTTTGCTGGCGCCAGCGAACCCTCGTGCGGTCACGGCTGCCATGTTGGCAGACGTGGAGAACGACGATCGCGAGCTGGGTGAAGTCAAATGGTTCAATGTCAATAAAGGCTACGGCTTCATCACGCGCGCCGACGGTGAGGACGTGTTCGTGCACTTTCGAGCGATCCGGGGCAAGGGCCACCGGACTCTCGCCGAAGGGCAGAAGGTACGTTACCACGTGATCGAGAACGACCGCGGACTGCAGGCGGACGACGTTACCGTCATCACCTGACAGCCTTGGCTGGACTGCTCGATAACCCCCGGAGGCCTGTCTTCGGGGGTTTTTCGTTCAAGCGCCGAAGGACGATGGGGTTTCGTCGACTCCCGCGCGTGCTTCGGCCTCGACGAATACCCGCTTGACGCCATCGTGGGCCTGTTTGATTTCCCGGTCGAGCTTGGCGATGGCACGCTCGATGCGCTCCGCCGTGGCACTGCGGGCAAAACGAACGCTGAGATTGACCAGGATGAAGTTGGGGCCCATGTGCATGGTCAGGACTTCATTGACGCCCTCCACTCCGTCGGCATCCCCCGCCAGTTGGCGGATGCTCTCGACCACGTGTTGGTTGGCGCTTTCCCCGATCAGCAGGCTCTTGGTCTCCTTGGCAAGCCAGATCGCCGTGCCGCCAAGGATCAAGCCGATGATCACCGAAGCAATACCGTCGAAGAGCAGAATTCCCGTCCACTGGGAGAGGGCGACACCGGCCAGTGCCACCAGCAGGCCGAGCAGAGCGGCGGAGTCCTCGAAGATCACCACGAACATCGAGGGGTCCTTGCCGCGGTGTACTGCCTCGACGTAGCCCCATTTGCCCTTGGTCTTGCGGAATTCGTTGAGCGCGAAGGCCCAGGACGCGCCCTCGAACAGGATGCCCAGCCCGAGCACGACGTAGTTGACCAGTGGCGACTCGATCGGCTCGGGGTTCAAGATGTGGATCACGCCTTCGTAGAGGGAGACGCCGGAGCCTATCGCGAAGATCAACAGCGCCACCACGAAGCTCCAGAAGTAGACCTCCTTGCCGTGGCCGAAGGGGAATTGGGGACTCGGAGGACGCTTGGCCCGCTTCATGCCCAGCAGCAATAGAATCTGATTGCCGGTGTCCACCACCGAGTGAATGCCTTCGGAGAGCATGGCGGAACTGCCGGTGATGGCGGCCGCGACGAACTTGGTGATCGCGATGAGCAGATTGCCGCCCATGGCGGCGTAGATGACTGGCTTGGATTCCGCCATGTGAGTGACTCCCTGTCGGATGGGCCGCGTGATGGCGGCGACGGCGTGATCAGCGGCCCGAGTCGGGCCACTCTATGGTGCTCTCGCGACCGTCCGGCGTTACCTGCCAGAAACGATCGGGATCGTCGCCGGGCTGCCAGCCACCCAGCGAGCAGCGGGCCTCGCAACCCAGCTCACGAGCGGCGTCACGCGCGCAGTCGGCATCTCTGAGCCAGGGCGTGGCGTCGCAGTCGAACCACAGGCTGGCGTAACCATCGGCGGCCCGTTCGACGAGCATGATGCCGATGCTGCGCTCGGCGTCCGTGGTCCTGCCACGCCAGATTCCCTTGCCGGCCCGGTTCAGCGTCAGAGTGTTGTCGTCTAGAGCCTGCCGTAGCCATTGCGTAATGGCGTCGACGTCGGCAACGGCCAGGTAGATTTCGATATCAGGAAAACGCTCCATGGGGTCCTCTGGCGAACAGCCGCTCGAGTATTGCCTCGTAGATGCGGCTCAGGGTATCGAGGTCGTCGGCACGGATGCGTTCGTTGACCTGGTGGATGGTGGCATTGACGGGGCCCAGCTCGATCACCTGCGTGCCCAGTGTAGCAATGAAGCGTCCGTCCGACGTGCCGCCGGAGGTCGAAAGCGCCGGGCGATGGCCGGTGATCGTCTCGCAGGCACGCCGTGCCGCCTCGAGAAGCTCCCCCTCCGCGGTCAGGAAGGGTTCGCCATTGAGCGTCCAGTCGAGCTGGTAATCGAGCCCGTGGGCGGCCAGCTTCTGCTCGACCCGTTCGCGCAGTTGCATCTGCGTGACTTCGCTGGAGTAGCGAAAGTTGAACGTCACTTCCAGCTCGCCGGGAACGACATTGGTGGCGCCGGTTCCCGCATGCAGGTTGGAGATCTGGAAGCTGGTCGCCGGAAAGAAGTCGTTGCCGGCGTCCCATGGCTCGTTGACCAGTTCGGACAGAGCGGACAGAGCCTGGTGAATCGGATTGCGGGCCAGATGGGGATAGGCCACGTGACCCTGAATGCCGCGCACCCGCAGCACACCGCCCAGCGAACCGCGGCGGCCGTTCTTGATCACGTCGCCCAGATGGCTGGTGGAGGAGGGCTCGCCGACGATGCAGTAGTCCAGCGGCTCGTGACGCTCGCGCAGTCGCTCCACCACGGCCCGGGTGCCGTGTACCGCAGGGCCTTCCTCGTCGGCGGTGATCAGAAAGGCGATTCTGCCGTGGTGGTCAGGATGGGCGGTGACGAAGCGCTCGACCGCCGTCACCATTGACGCCAGGCTGCCTTTCATGTCGGCGGCCCCGCGCCCGCAGAGAAAGCCCGCTTCGTCGATGCGCGGCTCGAACGGCGGATACTGCCACTCGCTCTCCGGTCCGCTGGGCACCACGTCGGTATGACCGGCAAAGGCGAGCATCGGGCCGTGCTGACCCCGGGTGGCCCAGAAATTGTCGATGCCGCCGATCGACATCCGCTCGATCCGGAAGCCGATGCGCTCCAGGTGTTCGATCATCAGCGCCTGGCAGCCGTGATCGTCCGGCGTCACCGACGGTCGCTGGAGTAACTCGAGAGCCAGTGCCAGCGTGTCGGTAGGCGCGGTCGTCATTGACGCTTGGGGCATGCGGTTCTCCAGGGCAGCCGGTCGGGCCGAATCAATTGTGGGCGTGCAGCGCTTCATTGAGAGTGACGGCGCTCTTGTTGGTGCGGCACTCCAGGCGCCCGGTCACCGAGTGGCGAATGAACAGCAGGTCGTCCTGGCCGGCGAGTTCGCGTGCGGCCACGGTCTGGACGGCTTCACCCCGATCGTCCAGCACGGTGACCTTGGAGCCCGCGGTGACATAGAGGCCAGCTTCGACGGTGCAGCGGTCGCCGAGCGGGATGCCCAGGCCGGCATTGGCACCGATCAGGCAGTTCTCGCCGATCTTGATCACCACGTTGCCGCCGCCCGAGAGCGTACCCATGGTCGAGCAGCCGGCGCCCAGGTCGGAGCCCTTGCCGACGAAGACGCCGGCCGAGATACGGCCTTCGACCATGCCGGGCCCTTCGGTGCCGGCGTTGAAGTTGCAGAAGCCCTCGTGCATGACCGTGGTGCCTTCCCCCAGGTACGCGCCGAGGCGCACGCGGGCAGTGTCGCCGATCCGGATTCCCTTGGGCACGACGTAGTCGGTCATCTTCGGGAACTTGTCGACGCAGTCCACCGAGAGCGGGCGTCCGGCCAGACGGGCCTTGAGGCGGCGCGCAGGGAGTTCCTCGACGTCGATGGCGCCTTCGTTAGTCCAGGCGATGTTCTTGAGCAGGCCGAACATGCCATCGAGCTTGACGCCATGGGGCTTGATCAGCCGATGGGACAGCAGGTGCAGCTTCAGATAGACCTCCGGCACGCTGGCCGGCGCATGATCGTCGTTCAGGAACACCGCGACCAGCGGGCGCCTGGCATCGACGAACGACTCGGCCAGTTCGGCCTGATCGGCGGCGCCAGCTGCTCGCAGCGCCTCGGCGAGGCCGATTGCGTGCTCCGGCAGGAAGCTGACGACTTCCTCGGTCGTGTCGGCAGCCAGTGCCTGACGTGCGGCGGCGACGAGATCGGCGGCGGGCTGATGCAGCGGAGCCGGATAGTAGACTTCGAGCCAGTCGCCCTGGCTGTTCTGGGTGCCGATTCCTAGCGCGAAGCTCAACATCGCAGGTTCCTTATCATGTGCGTCGAGGGGTGTCGTGGAAGGTCGTGGGGTCGGCGCGAGCTCGCCCGCTAGGCGAGCGTTGCGTAGCGGGCGGGGTCGAAGCCGACGATCAGGGTGTCCTGGCTGGCAGGGCCGGTGCGCTGCAGTAGCGGGCGCTTCAGCAATGTCGGGTTGGCCAGCATCAGCTCGCGCGCACGCTCGGCGTCCAGCGGCTCCTTGTCCGCGGCATCGAGCTGTCGCCAGGTGGTGCTGCGGGTGTTCAGCAGTGTCTGCCAGCCGGCGGTGGCCAGAAAGGCATCCAGTCGTTGCGGATCGAGTCCGTCCTCCCGCAGGTCGTGATAGCGATACGGGATACCCAGCTCGTCGAGCTGGCGGCGGGCCTTGCGGCAGGTGTCGCAGGTCTTGATGCCGTAAACGGTGATGGTCATGTCGCTGGCCTGTCGGGCGCTGCCGGAGAAGCGGCAGATTATAGGCGCCCACGGACGGCGGCTCAAACCCCACCGCTGCGACGCCAGCCGCGTGTCGGTCGGGGCCCGGTCCGACTGGGTGTCGATGAAACGACAGTCGAGCGTCTCGGGTCGCGCTTGACCTATGGGTGACACCATGGTGCTAGCGTCAAACTTTTCCCTGGGGAGAATTGACGAATGACGACTTCAAAGCGCTGGTTGGCCGGTATCGCAGCCGCCGGCTCACTGGTGTTTGCCGCCAGTGGTCTGGCTCAGCAGCAGGGCGATGGTCATGGCGACCATCAGGTCCGTTCCGAAGCGTCCGGACAATCCAGCGAGGCCAGCGAGGCCTACCGTGAGGCGGCGACGAGAATGCAGCACGACATGGAGCTGGCGAACAGCGGTGATCCGGATGTCGACTTTGCCACCGGCATGCTGGCCCATCACATGGGGGCAGTGGCGATGGCCGAGGTCGAGCTCGATCACGGCAAGGATCCGGAAATGCGAGCGTTGGCTCAAAAGATCATCGAGGCCCAGCAGGCCGAGATAGAACAGATGCGGGCCTGGCTGAAAGCCAACCCCGCACCGGCCGATTGAGGAGGTCTGGAGCTGGCACGACCGGGCACTACACGTCCAGAACTTCGTAAAGGCGCTCGCGCAGTCGTGCCTGGGCTTCGGGGTCGGTCAGCGGCCGTCCGTGCTTGTCGGTGATGAAGAAGACGTCCTCGACCCGCTCGCCGAGCGTGGCGATCTTGGCCGTTGACAGCGCGATGTTCTGTTCCATGAAGATTCGACCGACCCGAGCCAACAGGCCCGGGCGATCGGGGGCGATCAGCTCCAGCGAGGTGCGCGCGTTGGCGGGATCCTGCTCGATGATTACCTCGACTGGTACGCGGAAGTGCTTCAGTTGTCGAGGCGTATGGCGGCTGACGATCTGCGGATAGTCGTCGGGATCGTCGAGCTCCTCGACCAGATGCCGACGGATCGTCTCCAGTCGCGCCGGATCGCGGATGGCGTCGTCGTCGTCGTCGAGCAGGATGAAGGTATTGAGTGTCCAGTCGTCGCTGGAGGTGGCGATGCGGGCGTCGTGGATCGACAGGCCCAGTTGCTCGATGGCGGCTGCCGTCGCGGCGAACAGGTCGTCGGCCGAACGCGTATGAATGAACAGCTTGGTGCCGCCCTCGGTCATGTCCTCGCTGGGCGCACTGACCAGGACCAACGGCAGGTGATCGTCGTGATGGGCGAGAATTCCCTGGGTCTGCCAGACGATCTCACTGGGCGTGTACTGCAGGAAGTAGTCCTCGCCGAAGGTCTGCCAGAGTTCTGCGACGCGGGCTACGTCAGCATCGACGGCCCGCAACAGTCCTAACGCCTCCTCGCGGGTCTCGCTGACCCAGCCCTGCCGGTCGACGGTATTGTCGAGGCCACGGCGCAGCACGCGGCGGGTCTCGGTGTAGAGCTGACGCATCAGCGAGGCGCGCCAACCATTCCATAGCGTCGGGTTGGTGGCGCTGATATCGGCGACGGTGAGCACGTAGAGATAGTCGAGGTGAGTCTCGTCTCGAACCGTGCGGGCGAAGGCGTGGATCACGTCCGGATCGGAGATGTCGCGTTTCTGCGCCGTCTTCGACATCAGCAGGTGGTGCTCGACCAGCCAGGCCACCAGTTGCGTATCCCAGCTCGACAACGCATGACGACGGCAGAATTCGGTGGCATCGATGGCGCCGAGTTCCGAGTGATCGCCACCGCGACCTTTGCCGATATCGTGATAGAGCCCGGCGATCCACAGCAGTTCGAGCTTGGGCAGTTTCTGAACCACATCGATGGCGACGGTATATTCGTCGGTGTCCCGCTCTTCGCGAAAACGCTGCAGGAAACTGAGCAGGCGCAGGGTATGTGCGTCGACGGTATAGATGTGGAAAAGATCGTGCTGCATCAGGCCGATGGCCTCGCCGAACTCGGGCAGATATTTGCCGAGGACCCCGTATCGATTCATCCGAGTGAGCTGAGTGGGGACATCGCCGCCACTGCGCAGCAGTTCCATGAACAGGCTCTGATGGCGCAGGTCGTCGCGGAAAGCGTCGTCGATCAAGTGACGATGATCGCGAATCTGGCGGATGGTGTCGGCTCGTACGCCCTCGATTTCCGGATGCTGGGCCATCAGCAGGAATAGTTCCAGCAGAGCGCCGGGGCGCCGCAGAAAGACATTGGAGTGACGGAGTTGGATATAGCCGCCACGATTTTCGAAGCGCGCATTGATCGGCTGGGTCTCGAACGATTCGCCGGCGTGGAGAATCACTTCGTCGAAATGCTGCAGCAGCATGTCGTTCAGCCCGGCCAGCGCGGTGACGTGGCGATAGTAGGCTTTCATGAACTGCTCGACTGCCAGCCGCTGCGGTGTGTCCGTGTAGCCGAACAGCTTGGCCAGAGCGCGCTGGTGGTCAAACAGCATGCGATCCTCGGCACGTCCGGCGATCATGTGCAGGGCGTAGCGAACCTGCCACAGGAACGCCTGGCCCTGACTGAGAATCCGCAGCTCGGCATCGTTCATGAAGCCTTGCGCGACGACGTCTTCATAGCGCAGTGGACCGAAATGACGCTTGGCCACCCAGCCGATCATCTGGATGTCGCGCAGGCCACCCGGCGCGCTCTTGAGGTTGGGCTCCAGGTGATACTCGGAGTTGTTGTGCCTGTAGTGACGGGCGATCTGCTCCTGCCACTTGCCTTCGAAGAACGCCGCCGATGACCACATGTGGTGAGTGGAAAGGCGCTCCCGCATGGCGCTGCGTAGGGCTTCCGGGCCCGCCAGGGTACGGGTTTCCAGCAGGTTGGTGATGACCGTGATGTCGCTTCGGGCTTCCCGCTCGCAGTCATTGAGCGAACGCACGCTCTGCCCGACCTCGAGACCGATATCCCACAGCAGGGTAATGAACCCGGTCAGCGACTCGCGATAGGGCGTGTCGTCGTCCGTACCGAGCAGCAGCAGCAGATCGATGTCGGAGTAGGGGTGCAACTCGCCGCGACCGTAGCCGCCGACGGCCAGCAGGGCGACGTTGTCGTCCGGCCACTCGAACCGCTCCCAGGCGATCTCGAGCAGTCGGTCGAGGCACCAGGCGCGGCCGTAAACCAGGTCGCGCACGTCGGCGCCGGCGCGAAAACGGTCGTCGAGGCGCTCGCGGATCGTTTTCAGGGCCTGCTTGAACAGCGCGATGGGTTGGGAGTCGCGTGCCAGTTCCTCGCGAAAGGCCGCTGCATCAAATAGTGTTTCGTCGGGTTGAAAACGATAATGGTGCAGCAGCATGCGACGGGTGTCTCCGGGGGCGGCGAGGCAGCAGGCGGGCGACGATCAGTCCGTCAGGAAGCCGAAATCTTCGTCGGAACGGGCCGTCAGGACCTCCACGCCGGAAGCAGTGACCAGCAGTGTGTGTTCCCACTGCGCCGATAGGCTCTTGTCCTTGGTCACTGCTGTCCACCCGTCCTTCAATACCTTGGTGCGATAGCTGCCGGCATTGAGCATCGGCTCGATGGTCAGGCACATGCCTTCGGCCAGCTCGGCATCGGCTTCCGGGGCGTAGCCGTCGTAATGCAGCACCTGCGGCTCCTCATGGAAGCCTGCGCCGATACCGTGACCGCAGAAATCCCGGACCACGGAGTAGCCGGCTTTCTCGGCGTGATTCTGGATGACCCGGGCGATGGTCGACAATCTGGCGCCCGGCCTGACTTCGGCGATACCTTTATAGAGGCTTTCCTGGGTGACGCGGCAGAGGCGCTCGCCCTGTATCGTGTCACCGATGACGAACATCATGCTGCTGTCGCCGTGATAGCCATCCTGTGTCTTTACGGTGATATCGATATTCATGATGTCGCCGTTCTTGAGCTTCTTGTCGAAGTCGGGGATGCCGTGGCAGACGACGTGGTTGATCGAGGTGCAGATCGATTTGGGAAATCCGTGGTAGTCAAGAGGCGCGGGGGTCGAGCCCAACTCCTTGACGATGAAATCGTGGCAGAGCCGGTCGAGTTCGCCGGTGGAGGCGCCGGCCTTGACGTGCGGAATGATCATCTCGAACACTGCGGCGGCCTGGCGGCCGGCTTCGCGCATTTTTTCGATTTCGTCGGGCGTCTTGCGTGGAATGTTCATGCGCTCTCGCAATGGGGGTCGATAGGGGCGATGGAGTATCTTGGGCAGCGATCGTCTATCCTTGGGTGTTGCCGAGCTTTAGACGACCGGCGACTTCATCTTGCCTGCGTTCTATGGTATAAATCCGCGCGCTCGACTGCAATTGCCCGCCTACACGTTCCGGCGAGAACGCGAGGACGGTCGGTCTGGCATGCGACAAGCGTCTTTCGCTGTCACCAGGGTGGTCGAGTCAGTAGCGACGACGGCTTGCGAACGATGGCCGCGTCATCAAAAACACACACGCACCGACACATGGTCCCGGGTGCCGCGACGGTCTAGCCGAGCGGTCGGATCCATGGGGTGTGTGGAGGCCTAACCCGATTCTTCAGGAGTCATCATGGCACAAGTCAATATGCGCGATCTGCTCAAGGCAGGCGCACACTTCGGTCACCAGACCCGTTACTGGAATCCGAAGATGGGGCAGTACATCTTCGGTGCACGTAACAAGATTCACATCATCAACCTCGAGCATACGCTGCCAGCACTGCTGGAAGCGACGAGCATCGTCGAGAAGATGGCCTCTTCCAGCAACAAGATCCTGTTTGTCGGCACCAAGCGTTCCGCCAGCAAGATCATCAAGGAAGAAGCGAATCGCGTCGGTCAGCCGTTCGTCAACCATCGCTGGCTGGGCGGCATGCTGACCAACTACAAGACCATCCGGCAGTCGATCAAGCGTCTGCGCGAACTCGAAACCATGCGCGAAGACGGCACGTTCGAGAAACTGACCAAGAAAGAAGTGCTGATGGCGACGCGTGAGCAGGACAAGCTCGAGCGTTCCATCGGCGGTATCAAGGAGATGGGTGGTCTGCCCGACGCGCTGTTCGTGATCGACGTCGATCACGAACGCATCGCGATCAACGAAGCCAACAAACTCGGCATTCCGGTGATCGGTGTCGTCGACACCAACTCCAACCCGGACGGCGTCGATTACGTCATTCCGGGTAACGATGATTCCATTCGTGCCATTCAGATCTATGTGCAGGCGATTGCCGACGCCTGCGGCAAGGCGAAGGAAGGTCGTCCCGACGAGTTCGTCGAGGTGAGCGAGGCCAGCGAAGCCGCTCAGTAGTCGAGATGAAAACGGCATCGAGTCTGCGCTGAGCGTGCTCCCGCAGGGCGGCAGTCGGTTCGCCGACATCGGCGCAGATACAAGGGGGCTCCATAGCCCCCTTTTTACACCCGGAGCGACGCTCTCGTGGCGTCGTTCGTCAGACGAAACAGCGATTCTCAGGGGTAGAACATGGCAGCTATCAGCGCTTCTCTAGTCAAGGAACTGCGTGAGCGTACCGGTCTCGGCATGATGGAATGCAAGAAGGCATTGACCGAAGCCGATGGTGACATCGAGCGCGCGATCGAGGACCTGCGCAAGAATTCCGGTCTGAAGGCCGCCAAGAAAGCGGGGCGAACTGCCGCCGAAGGCGCGATTCTGACCCGAGTTGCCGAAGACGGCAGCTACGCCGCGATGCTGGAAGTCAACTCGGAGACCGACTTCGTCTCCCGTGACGACAACTTCAAGAGCTTTGCCTCCAAGGTTCTGGCCAAGGTGTTCGAGACCAAGTCCGAAGACGTCGCGGCCATCATGGACGGTGAGCTGGAAGATGCACGCAATCAGCTGGTGCAGAAGATCGGCGAGAACATTTCCGTGCGTCGCGCGGTCGTCGTCGATGCGCCGGAAGGCGGCGTCGTTGGCGCTTACGTTCATGGCGACCGTATCGGTGTGCTGAGCGTGCTCAAGGGTGGTAACCCGGAAGTGGCCAAGGATGTTTCCATGCACGTGGCCGCGATCAACCCGGTCGTCGCGCGTCCGGAAGATATGCCGCAGGCCCAGCTCGACAGTGAAAAGGCGATCATCCTGGCCCAGCCGGACATGGCCGGCAAGCCGGCGGAAATCGCCGAGAAGATGGTCCAGGGTCGCCTCAAGAAGTATCTGGCGGAAAACAGCCTGACCGAGCAGCCTTTCGTCAAGGACCCGAACCAGACCGTTGCCGAGTACGCCAAGACGGCGGGCGGCGAAGTGGTTGGCTTCACACGCTTCGAGGTTGGTGAGGGCATCGAGAAGGAAGAGGTCGATTTCGCCAAGGAAGTGATGGAACAGGCTCGCCGTAGCTGAGTTCCTTGCAGTGCCTGGGATCGTGCACAGGTGCTTTTGTCTGTGGCCGGTCCCTTTGATGGCGTGCGCGAAAGCGCACGCCATCGCGTATCCGGCGGATGAGAAGATCGTCCGCCACCTGCCGAATCCGACTCGTCAAACCAGGAGAGAGCGTCATGCCTGAAGTCATCGATCGACCCAGCAAGCCCAATGAGCGTAGCGACAAGTCTAAGTACAAGCGCATATTGTTGAAGCTGTCAGGCGAGGCGCTGACCGGTGAGCAGGATTTCGGCATCGACCCCAAGGTGCTCGATCGCATGGCACTGGAAATTGGCCAGTTGGTGGGGATCGGTGTCCAGGTTGGTATCGTCATCGGCGGAGGCAACCTGTTTCGTGGCGCGGCGCTGCACGCGGCGGGCATGGAGCGGGTCACCGGCGACCATATGGGCATGCTGGCCACGGTGATGAACGCCCTGGCGATGCGAGACGCGCTGGAACGCTCCAATATCCGTTCGCGAGTGATGTCGGCGATCCCCATGAGTGGTGTCGTCGAACACTACGACCGGCGTACCGCGATTCGGTACCTCACTTCTGGCGATGTGGTCATCTTCTCTGCCGGCACGGGCAATCCCTTCTTCACGACCGACTCGGCCGCCTGTCTGCGAGGCATCGAGATCGACGCCAACGTCGTGGTCAAGGCAACCAAGGTCGATGGCGTCTACGACAAGGATCCGGTCAAGCACCCGGAAGCCGTCAAATACGAGCGTTTGAGCTACGATGAGGTCCTGGATCAGAAGCTCGGCGTAATGGATTTGACCGCCATCTGTCTGGTACGGGACCATGACATGCCGGTTCGCGTCTTCGACATGACCAAGCCTGGGGCACTGTTGAATCTGGTGGTCGGTGGGCGAGAAGGCACACTGATTGATTGAGGTTTAGGACATGATCGACGATATCAAGAAAGATGCTGGCGCGCGTATGCAGAAGAGTCTGGATGCGCTTCAGAGCAATTTCCACAAGATCCGCACCGGCCGGGCGCATCCGAGCATCCTGGATGCGGTGATGGTGGAGTATTACGGCAGTCAAATGCCGATCAACCAGGTCTCGAACATCACGATCGAGGACGCTCGGACTCTGGCCGTGACGCCTTGGGAGCGCCCGATGGTGCCGAAAGTCGAGAAGGCGATCATGACCGCCGATCTCGGGCTCAACCCGGCTACCAACGGCAACGTGATTCGCGTGCCGATGCCGCCGCTGACCGAGGAGACGCGGCGCAACTATATCAAGCAGGCGCGTGCCGAGGCCGAAAACGCCCGAGTCGCGATTCGGAGCATTCGCCGCGACGCCAATGGCGATCTCAAGGCGCTGCTCAAGAACAAGGAGATCACCGAAGATGACGAGCGTCGCGGCGAAGAGGAAATCCAGAAGTTGACCGACAAGCATGTCAGCGAGATCGATCGACTGCTGGAAACCAAGGAACACGACCTGATGCAGGTATGAGGGCCTGGGCGCCCGACGTCCTCCGGCACGCGGGCGCCGCTACCCACCTGTCTTGCGAGCTATCATGACAGACACGCAGTCGCGTGACGTTCAAGCGACGCCGTCGATGCCCCGCCACGTGGCGATCATCATGGATGGCAACAATCGCTGGGCGCGCGCCAGAGGGCTTTCCAGCGCACAGGGACATCGCGCTGGCGTCGAGTCGTTGCGCGCCGTCATTCGGCGGGCAGCGGAGCAGCGCATCGAGACCCTGACACTATTCGCCTTCTCGAGTGAAAACTGGCGTCGCCCCTCGGCCGAGGTCGGTGCGCTGATGGAGCTCTTCATGCTGGTGCTCAAGCGCGAGGTGAAGAAGCTTCACGAGAACGGTATCCGGCTGAGCATCATCGGTGATCGCCGGCGCTTTTCGTCCTCCCTCCAGAAGCACATGAATCGTGCCGAAGCGTTGACCCGAGACAACTCCGGAATGCACCTCGTCGTGGCAGCCAATTATGGCGGACGCTGGGACATCGCGTCCGCGGCGCAGCGTCTGGCACGCAAGGTCGCCGATGGGGTCATGAGTCCGGATGCGGTCGATGAATCGGCGCTGGATCGTGAGGTGTGCCTGAGTCAGGAGCCGCCCATCGATCTGTGCATCCGCACCAGCGGAGAGCAGCGGATATCCAACTTCCTGTTGTGGCAGCTTGCTTACGCGGAGTTCGTCTTCGCACCGGAGCTTTGGCCCGACTTCGATGGTGCGGCGTTCGATGCCGCGCTCGATGCTTTCAAACAACGCCAGCGCCGTTTCGGCATGAGCCAGCAGCAGGTCGAGGTTCAGGGTGCTTAAACAGCGAATACTGACGGCGCTGGTGTTGGCGCCACTGGCCCTCGGCGGCCTGTTCGGCCTCTCCGGGGGCGGCTTTGCCGCCTTCACCGCGTTCGTCCTGCTGCTCGGGGCCTGGGAGTGGGCACGTCTGGCCGGATTCGACGCGGTCAAGCCGCGACTGCTCTACACCGCCGGTCTCGGTTTACTGCTGTTGGTCGCGTGGTGGTCGGGGTGGGTTGTGGAGCGTTGGCCGCTATGGGGCGGTGCGCTCGGCTGGTTGGCCAACACGTGGTGGATTTCGCGTTACCCCGGGGCGACCGGCCAGTGGCAGCCTCCGGTGCTGCGCCTGAGCATGGGCGTGTGGGTGCTGTTGCCTTGCTGGGTGGGGCTCTATCAGTTGCGGCAGCAGGGCAGCGAGTGGCTGCTGTTCGTGTTGCTGCTGGTCTGGGTGGCGGACATCGGGGCCTATTTTGCCGGGCGGCGCTATGGCCGGCGCAAGCTGGCGGCGAACGTCAGTCCGGGCAAGTCATGGGAAGGCGTCTATGGCGGTTGGGTTGCCGTCGCGCTGCTGGTGCTCGTCTACGCAGCCTGGCTCGAACTTGATTTTGGTCAGGCGCTGGCCTTGCTGGTGGTCGCGCTGGTGGTGGCTTTTATCTCCGTCATCGGGGATCTACTCGAGAGCATGCTCAAGCGCTTCTGCGGGTTGAAAGATTCCAGTCACCTGCTGCCGGGCCACGGTGGCATTCTCGATCGTATCGACAGCCTGACGGCTGCCGTTCCCCTCTTCGCCTTGATCCGCCCCTGGCTGGGATAGCGCACCGATGTCTTCCTCTTCCTGCAAGGTCACACTACTGGGCGCGACCGGTTCCATCGGCCGCAGCACGCTGGACGTTATCGCCCAGCACGCCGATCGCTATCAGCTTCATGCGGTGACCGCCCAGCGTTCCCGCGAGGCGCTGCTTGAGATCTGCCTACGATTCGAGCCGCAGAGAGCGGTGATTGGCTCGTCACAGGATGCGGAGTGGCTACGCTCCCGGCTTCGGGAAGCCCGGTTGACGCGGATCGACGTCTCCCATGGGGAGTCTGCCCTGCTGGAAGTGTCGCGCGCGCCCGAAGTGGACGTCGTGATGGCGGCTATTATGGGTGCGGCGGGGCTGATGCCAACGCTGGCGGCGGTCGAGGCGGGCAAGCGCGTGCTGCTGGCCAACAAGGAGGCGCTGGTGATGTCCGGCGGGTTGTTCATGGATGCCGTGTCGCGCCATGATGCCACTCTTTTGCCTATCGACTCGGAACATAATGCCATCTACCAGTGTCTTCCTATGCAGCGTGCTGGTAGACATCGCGAATTGACTCGTGATGGAGTATCGCGGCTGCTGCTGACGGCGTCGGGAGGGCCGTTTCGAACCTGGTCGCTGAATGCGCTCGAAAATGTCACGCCTGATCAGGCGTGTGCGCACCCCAACTGGTCGATGGGGCGCAAGATCTCCGTCGATAGCGCCACCATGATGAACAAGGGGCTCGAACTGATCGAGGCGTGTTGGCTGTTTGATACGTCGCCTGCGCAGGTCGAGGTGGTGGTTCATCCGCAGAGCATCGTCCATTCGATGGTCGGGTACGCCGATGGTTCGGTGCTGGCGCAGATGGGTAATCCCGACATGCGTACGCCGATCGCCTACGGTCTGGCTTGGCCTTCGAGACTCGATGCCGGGGTCGAGCCGTTGGATCTGTTCGCGGTATCCCGGCTCGATTTCGAGGCGCCGGACGAGGCCCGGTTCCCGTGTCTGCGGCTGGCTCGAGAGGCGATGGAAGCTGGTGGCACGGCGCCGGCGATCCTCAATGCCGCTAATGAAGTCGCGGTGCAGGCATTCCTCGACGGAGAGCTCTCTTTTCTTGGCATTGCCAAGCTGGTCGAGGCCACGCTCGAGGCGACCGAGATGCGAGCAGCGGATTCGTTCGACGTGATATTGTACGAGGATGCACGAGCGCGGCGGTCGGCCGAGCGTCTGCTGCATCAACGGTCTTTTCAGAGGGGGCGGGCGTGATGGATACGATCCAGAACGTACTGGCGGTCATTGTCGTACTCGGCCTGCTGATTACGTTTCACGAGTTCGGGCACTTCTGGGTGGCCCGACGCTGCGGCGTGAAGGTCTTGCGCTTCTCGGTGGGATTCGGCAAGCCGCTGTGGTCGCGTTTCGATCGCCAGGGTACGGAATACGCCATCGCCGCCATCCCGCTCGGTGGCTACGTCAAGATGCTCGACGAGCGCGAGGGGCCGGTAGCCCCGGCAGAGCTGGCTCACGCGTTCAATCGCAAGAGCGTCTGGGCGAGGATCGCGATTGTGGCGGCGGGGCCGATCGCCAATCTGCTGCTGGCTTTGGTCGCTTACTGGGCGCTGTTCGTCTATGGCTCCACTACCGTGGCCCCGGTGATCGGCGATGTGACGCCGGGGTCGCTCGCGGCCCAGGGCGGGCTACAAAGCGGGCAGGAGATCGTCAGCGTCGAAGGGCGCGAGACGCCCTCGTGGACCGAGGTCAACCTCCAGCTTATCGCTGCCATCGGTGCCAGCGGCGAGCTGGACGTCACGACCCGAGATCCCGCAGGCGGGGCGACTCGAACTCATGCCGTGCCCGTGCAGCAGTGGCTGGTGCGTCAAGATCCGCCGCAGCCGATGTCGTCGCTCGGAATCACGCCCTGGCGTCCCGAGGTACCGGCGGTGCTGGGCCGCGTGCTCGAGGATAGTCCGGCGAGTCGTGCGGGATTGCAGGCCGAGGACCGTATCGTCAGCGTCGACGGCAAGCCGATCGCCGACTGGGTCGCGTTCGTCGACGTGGTGCGCAGCCACCCTGGCGCCGAGCTGTCGCTGCAGGTCGAGCGGAATGGCGCGACCCGCGACGTCACGCTGACGCCCGAAGCGAGGCAGGCGGAGGATGGCGAGAACATCGGCTATGTGGGCGCTGCTTCCCGGGCGGTCGAGTGGCCCGAGTCCTATCGGCGCGAGATTCGCTATGGCCCGGTGGCAGCTGTTGGGCAGGCGCTGAGCAAGACCGGCGAAATGACCTGGCTGACGGTGGACTCGATCCGCAAGATGATCGTCGGCTGGATTTCGCCCTCGAACCTCTCCGGACCGATCACCATCGCCCGTATCGCCGGAGACTCGGCGCGTAGCGGTGTCGAGACGTTCATCGGCTTTCTGGCCTATCTGTCCATCAGTCTGGGGGTGTTGAATCTGCTGCCGATTCCGGTTCTCGACGGCGGTCACCTGGTCTACTACCTGATCGAGCTGGTTCGGGGCAAGCCGGTGTCGGAAACGGCCCAGGCGATGGGCTTGCGCGTTGGCGTGGCATTGGTGGGATGCCTGATGGTGATGGCGTTCTACTTCGATTTGATGCGGCTTTGACGACAGGACGTCGTTGCCGGACGGCGCCGAGAGCATCGGCGCGCGGGAAGACCCCATGAGTGGCGAGTGACGAGCTTGTCAGTCATAGGGAGAAATGTATAAGGTGCCTGTTCGATACGCGGGCGGACCCCACAGAAGCGACTGATTGCATGAAACTCAAGACCATCGGATTGGCAGGACTTCTGCTGGCCAGCTCTCCCGTTGCGCTGGCGGCACCTTTTGAGATTTCGGATATTCGTGTAGAGGGGCTGCAACGCGTCTCGGCTGCATCCGTTTTCAACGCTTTCCCCGTCAGCGCCGATCAAACAGTCAATGATCAGCAACTGGGCCAAGCTGCCCAGAAACTGTTCGATACTGGGTTGTTCGACGATATTCGCCTTTCCCGCGACGGTGACGTGCTGATCGTCAACGTGGTCGAGCGGCCGTCCATCGCCGAAATCAACATCGACGGCAACTCGCAGATATCCGACGATGATCTGCGCAAGGGGTTGAGCGACGCGGGACTGGCCGAGGGCCAGGTCCTGCAGCGCTCGACCCTGGAGGAGATGCAGCGCGAGCTGGAGCGTCTCTATCAGTCCCAGGGCCGATACAGCTCGAACATCAAGACGTCGGTCGAGCAGCTCGAGCGCAACCGAGTTCGCGTCAACATCAATATCAACGAAGGCGAAGTCGCCAAGATTCGCCAGATCAACGTTGTTGGTAACCAGGCATTCGACGACGATACGCTGCGTGATCTGTTCCAGCTCGAGGACAAGCCTGGCTGGTTCTTCGGCTGGTTCTCCGACGACGAGTATTCTCGCGAAGCGCTTTCCGGTGACCTGGAAACGCTGCGCTCGTGGTACCTAGACCGAGGCTACGTCAACTTCGCCATCACCTCGACTCAGGTGTCGATCAGCCCGGACAAGTCTCGCATCTTTGTCACCATCAACGTCGACGAGGGCAAGCGCTACAAGCTCGACAAGATCAACTTCGCCGGCGACCTGAAAATTGACGAGTCGACCGCCCGTTCGCTGGTGACCGCCAAGCCCGGCGAGTATTTTTCCCAGAGCAAGCTGACCGAATCGTCGGAGGCGCTGCGTCAGAAGCTCGGTGCCGAAGGGTTTGCCTTCGCCGATATTCAGGCCGTACCCACCGTCAATGAGGCGGGCGATACGGTAGATATCACCTTCCGCGTCGACCCGGGCCGGCGTGCCTACGTGCGTCGTATCAATTTCGAAGGTAATACCACCACGCAGGACGAGGTGCTGCGTCGAGAAATGGTGCAGATGGAAGGCGCGCCGGCCTCGACGGATCAGATCTCCCAGTCGCGTCAGCGTCTCGAACGGCTGGGATTCTTCAAGCAGGTTGACGTGGATACCCGACCGGTGGCCGGCGAACCGGACCAACTGGATGTCACCTACAACGTTCAGGAGCAGCCGTCGGGTTCCATCTCCGCCAGCGTCGGCTTCTCCCAGAGTGCTGGGGTCATCTACGGTGCGGCGCTGTCGCAGAGCAACTTTTTGGGGACCGGTAACCGGGTCAACATTGGTGCACAGCGAAGCGACACGTTCACCAACGTCAACTTCGGCTTCACCGACCCGTACTGGACTCTCGACGGTATCTCGCGTGGTTACAACATCTTCTATCGCGAAACCGACTACGAAGACTCCGATATCTCGACCTATTCGACCGATTCCTACGGCGGTAACATCAATTTCGGGTATCCGATCAACGATCTGTCGCGGCTGAACTTCGGTGTCGGCCTCGAAAACCTGTCGATCGATACCTACGACGACACGCCCTCCGAGATCGTTCGGTATACGGACGATCAGGGCGAAGACTTCTTCAACTACAAGTTGACCGCCAGCTGGACGCGCAACAACCTGAATCGCGGCATCATGCCGACTGCCGGCAGCTATCAGCGCGTCTCGCTGGAGACCGCGCTGCCCGGGTCGGACGCGGAGTACTACAAGCTGCGCTATCGTGGCCAGAAACTGTTCGAACTCAACCCTGACTGGTCGCTCAAGTTCAGCAGCAACCTGGGCTATGCCGATACGCTGGGTTCCAACGATCCTTACCCGTTCTACGAGAACTTCTACTCGGGTGGCCTGGGCTCGGTGCGTGGCTACACGGGCAACACTCTAGGGCCGAAGACCACCGAACGCGGTGACGGCGACGACGATACCCTGGGGGGCAACGTGCTGGTCGAAGGTTCCGCGGAACTGATCTATCCGTTCCCGTGGGTCGAGGACCGCCGTTCGCTGCAGACCAGCATCTTCCTCGACGGCGGCAATACCTTCCTGACTGATTGCTACGAGGTGGTACCTGGCGATGGTCCCTCCAGTTGTAACAGCGGGGTCCATCTCGACGATTTGCGCTACAGCGTGGGCTTGGGGTTGTCCTGGCTGACGCCGGTGGGGCCGTTGACGTTCAGCGTCGCCAAGCCGCTGAACGAGAAGGATGGAGACGATCCCCAGGTCTTCCAGTTCTCGCTTGGCCAGACTTTCTAGTTCAAGCGCGGTGAGTTCGCGGCGTCTCGATGACGTCGCAAAGTCGAATTCAGATGTTTTCAGATGATAATTCAGGCTCGTTCCAAGGAGATGCCGCATGCGCAAAATAGCAGGAGTTCTCGGGCTAGGTTTGTTGACGATGGTCTCCGTCCCGGCGATGGCGACGGAAGTGGGCGTGCTCGATTGGCGCGAGGCACTGATGTCCTCCAACTCCGCCCAGGCATCGATGAACCAGTTGAAGAATCGCATCAGTTCCCAGCAGCAACAGGCGGAGTCGTTGAGCCAGGAGCTGCAGCAGCTGCAGCAGCGTCTGCAGAAAGATGGCGACGTGATGTCGGAGTCCGAGCGCAACTCGGTGACCCAGCAATTGCGTCAGAAAGGCGGTCAGTTCCAGCAATTGCGTGGACAGATCTCGCAGGCGCAGCAGCAGGCCGAGCAGCAGTATCTGAAAGGCGCCAAGCCCAAGCTCGATCAGGCTATTCAGCGGGTCGTCGACGAGCATGACCTGGATATGGTGGTGGATCGTGACGCCGTGGTCTACTCGGGTGACAGCCTCGATATCACCCCCGAAGTGACGAAAATCTTCAATTCGCTCAACTGATGATTCAATCCGGCGCCCGCTCATGAAGAGAGAGACTTCCCGCTCTTATACGCTTGGCGAACTCGCCGAGCGTTTGGATGCACGCCTGGTCGGCGACGCGGATCTGCGTGTCGGCGGTCTGTCGACGCTTGCCGATGCCGGTCCGACGGATCTGGCCTTCCTGGCCAACCGGGCGTACCTGAAGTATCTGGCCGCGACTCGTGCCGGTGCCGTCCTGGTCCATCCTGCGCATGGCGACAGTTGTCCGTGCCCACGGCTGGAGCTGGAGAACCCTTACCTGGGATATGCCAAGTTGTCGCGGTTGTTCGATCCGCTGGCCAATCAGCCTCTTCGTGGCGTGCACGCGACGGCAGTCGTTTCGCCGGGGGCCCGGCTCGGCGAGCGCGTCGAGGTCGGAGCCCACTGCGTCATTGAAGACGGTGCCGATATCGCCGATGACTGCGTGATCGGCGCAGGATGCTTCATTGGCACCGATACCACGGTGGGCCGCGAATCCCGCCTGCATGCCAACGTGACGCTTTACCACGGTGTGATCGTCGGAGACCGTGCCATTCTCCATAGTGGCTGCGTCATCGGGGGCGATGGCTTCGGCTTCGCCCACGATGGCACGCAGTGGGAGAAGATCGCGCAGCTTGGCGGTGTCATGCTCGGTGACGACGTCGAGGTGGGTAGTTGCTCGAGCATCGATCGCGGTGCGCTGGGCGATACGCGGATCGGCAATGGGGTCAAGATAGATTCTCAGGTCCAGATTGCCCACAACGTGCAGATCGGGGATCACAGCGCCCTGGCGGGATGTGTGGGTATCGCGGGTTCCACTAAAGTCGGTCGCCACTGCCTGCTGGGCGGCGGAGTCGGGCTCTCCGGCCATCTCACTTTGGCCGACGGTGTACAGGTGACAGGCATGAGCCTGGTCACCAACTCGATACTGGAACCCGGCGTCTACTCCTCCGGCACCGGCTCGATGTCGAATAGTCAGTGGCGAAAGAACGCTGTACGCTTCAAGCAACTCGACGAAATCGCCAAGCGGTTGACGCGTCTCGAGCGGGATATCCGCGATAGCTGAAGGGCTTGGGCCCCATGCCCCGTAGCCGCGCCGAAAGGCTGGCGGTCGCCATGTGCGCCTGTATAATGCCCGCCCACACGGGTGAACGCCGTTTTGCCGCCCTGTGCCTGCCTTCATGGCGGGCATTTCGTTATTTCAGAGGTTGTATTGATGATCATGGACATCAACCAGATTCGCGAATATCTACCGCATCGTTATCCATTTTTATTGGTAGATCGCGTGATGGAAATCACGATTGGCGAGTCGATCGTGGCGTACAAGAACGTCAGCATCAACGAACCCTTCTTCAACGGTCATTTTCCTCATCATCCGATCATGCCTGGCGTGCTGATCATCGAAGCAATGGCCCAGGCCTGTGGCATTCTCGGTTTCAAGACCGTCAACAAACTGCCGGCCGACGGCTATGTCTACTATCTGGTCGGTAGTGATAACGTACGCTTCAAGCGCCCGGTCATGCCGGGAGATCAACTGCGGCTCGAGGCCAATGTCATCAAGGGCAAGCGAGGCATCTGGAAGTTTGCTTGCCAGGCAACGGTTGGTGACGAATTGGCCTGCGAGGCGGAAATCATCTGCGCCGAGAGGAAAATCGCTTGATTCATCCCTCCGCCATCGTCGATCCCTCTGCCCGACTGGCCGACGACGTCGAAGTCGGTCCATTCAGCGTGATCGGAGCCGACGTCGAGATCGATGCCGGGAGCGTGATCGGGCCGCATGTCGTGCTCAAGGGGCCGACTCGACTCGGCAAGCGCAACCGAATCTTTCAATTCGCTTCGGTCGGAGAAGACTGCCAGGACAAGAAGTACGCCGGCGAGCCGACGCGGCTTGAAATGGGGGACGATAACGTCGTTCGCGAGAGCGTGACGATCCATCGAGGCACCATTCAGGATCGCGGTGTCACCACCATCGGCGACCGCAATCTGTTCATGGCCTATTCCCACGTAGGGCATGACTGCCTGATCGGCAACGACTGCATTCTCGCCAATCAGGCCACGCTGGCCGGCCACGTGACCCTGGGGGATTTCGCCATCATCGGCGGGCTATCCGCCATCCACCAGTTCGCCCATATGGGCGAACATGCGATGGTCGGCGGTTGTTCCGCGATCACCAAGGATATTCCGGCCTTCATCATGGTCAACGGCAATCCGGCTGCACCCCACGGGCTGAACTCCATCGGTCTCAAACGCCGTGGGTTCTCCGCCGAGGCGATCAAGGCATTGGGTGAAGCTTACCGTCTGGTCTATCGCAAGGGGCTGACGCTCGAACAGGCCGTCGGCGAAATCGAGAACCGGTTCTCGCTCGACGAGACGCGCCGCTTCATCGATTCTCTCAAGGTTTCCCAGCGCGGTATCATCCGCTAGGAGAGGGCGGATGCGCGTCTATCTCGTGGCCGGGGAGCTGTCGGGCGATATTCTCGGCGCCGGACTGATGCAGGCGTTGAAGCGCCGTCACGCAGACATCGAGTTCCGTGGCATCGGAGGCCCGCGGATGCAGGCACAGGGGCTCGATTCGCTCTATCCCCTGGAAACCCTGTCGGTGATGGGCCTGGTCGAGGTGTTGAAGCACCTGCCTGGCCTGATCAAGGTGCGTCGTCATCTCAAGCGCGACGCGCTTGCCTGGCGTCCCGACATCATGGTCGGTATCGACGCACCGGACTTCAACATCGGCCTCGAGCGACAACTGCACGATCAGGGCGTGTGTACCGCCCACTACGTCAGTCCCTCGGTCTGGGCCTGGCGACAGGGACGGGTGAAGACGATCGCCAAGGCGGTCGACGGCATGCTCACCTTTCTGCCGTTCGAGGCCGACTTTTACGCCGAACATCGTGTGCCGGTCGCCTATGTTGGCCATCCGCTGGCCGATGAGCTGCCGCTGGTCAACGATCGCGACGCGGCGCGGCGAGAACTCGGACTTGCCCCCGATGTGCCGACCTTGGCCGTGCTGCCAGGATCGCGCGGCAACGAGATCCGTTTTCAGGGCGAGCTGTTTCTGCGAGCGGCGTCGGCACTACGCCAGCGCCTCGGTGCGTTGCAGGTGGCCGTCCCTGCCGCCTCTCCCGAACGGCAGCGAGAGCTCGAGGCTCTGCTCGCGCAATTTCCCGATCTGGCCGCCGACACGGTGATCGTCGAGGGCCGCTCGCGGGAGGTAATGACGGCTGCCGATGCGGTGCTGTTGACTTCCGGCACGGCTGCGTTGGAAACCATGCTGTGCCACCGTCCCATGGTGGTCGCCTACCGTATGGCGCCCGCCACCTATTGGCTGGCGCAACGACTGGTCAAGACGCGCTGGATCTCGTTGCCAAACCTGATCGCGCAGGAAACTCTGGTGCCGGAGCTGATCCAGAATGCGGTGACCCCCGAGTCGCTGGTCGAGACGCTACTGCCCTGGTTCGAGGACGAGCCGGTGCGGTTGGCACTCGAACAGCGTTTCGTGGCGATGCACGCCGAGCTGCAGCGCGGCGCCAGCGAGCGAGCTGCAAGCGCCATCACATCACTGGTCGGGCACGGGGTGCTGGGTCTCGAGCTCGAGAATGGTGAATGAGAGAAGCCATGCCATTGAAATCTTCGCCATCCGTCTGGCCGGACATCGTCATCGAGTACGAAGGGCACCTGATCGCCGGTGTCGACGAGGTGGGGCGAGGGCCGCTGATCGGCTCGGTCGTGGCCGCCGCGGTCATCCTAGACCCCGGGTGTCCGATCGACGGACTGACCGACTCCAAGTGCCTGAGTGCCGCGCGTCGCGAAGCGCTCGATCTCCGGATTCGCGAATGCGCGCTGGCGTTCTCCATCGCCGAGGCCTCGCCGCGGGAGATCGACTCGCTCAACATCTATCACGCCACGCATCTGGCGATGCGGCGGGCGATCGACGCGCTGCCGACACCGGCCGAGTATCTGCTGGTCGATGGCAATCGGTTACCCGGCCACGCCTGCCCGGGACAGGCCGTGGTCAAGGGCGATCTTCGGCATCCTGCCATCAGCGCAGCGTCGATTCTGGCCAAGGTGGCCCGGGATGCGCAGATGTTGGATCTCGATGCAAGCTATCCGGAATACGGATTCCGTCGTCACAAGGGGTATCCGACGCCGGAACATCTCGAGGCGCTGGCCCGTCTGGGGCCGCTGACGGAGCATCGCAGCTCCTTCGCGCCGGTTAGAGAGCGGCTCGCCGGGGTGTGAGCGCTTCATTTGACCGATAGACCCATTGTGGCTCGTACCGCCTTTGGGCATGCTTGTCCTGCCGATGCGCTGGCCACGTCGATACGTTAACGGCGTTGCCGTCCGCATGACGGGATCGATTGCCCGATATCCGAATCCATTCGCCGCCTGACTCGAGTTCGTCATGACAACACCCTTCGTTCACCTTCGTGTTCACAGCGAATACTCTCTGGTCGATGGCCTGATTCGACTCAAACCGTTGATCAATGCCACCGCCGAGGCCGGCATGCCGGCCGTGGCCGTGACCGACGATACCAATTTGTTCGGCCTGGTGAAGGTCTACAAGGCGGCCCAGGGGGCTGGCCTGAAGCCGATCATTGGTGCCGACCTGTGGCTGCACAACGCGCACGATGAGAGCCACCCTTATCGTCTGACTCTGCTGGCGATGAACGATACCGGCTACCGCAATCTGACCGAACTGATCTCGCGGGCCTGGACCGACGGCCAGCGGCAGAACATGGCGATTCTCGACAAGGCTTGGGTCTTCGAGCAGAACGAGGGACTCATCGCGCTGTCCGGCGCCCGGGAGGGGGAAATCGGGCGGTTCCTGATTGCCGAGCAGGTGGCCACTGCACGTCAACTGCTGGATGAGTGGCAGCGACATTTTTCCGGGCGTTTCTATCTCGAGCTGCAGCGCACCGGCCGCCAGTACGACGAGGAGTGCGTGCATCACTCCGTTCGCCTGGCCAGCGAGAGCGGTGTGCCGGTGGTGGCGACCAATGACGTGCGCTTTCTCGAACGCGACGACTATTGGGCGCACGAGACTCGCGTCTCGATCGGCGAGGGCAAGGCGCTGGAAGATCCTCGTCGCGAGAAACGATATAGCGAAGAGCAGTATCTGAAGACACCCGAGGAGATGGCCGAGCTCTTCGCCGATATTCCCGAGGCGCTCGAGAACAGCGTGATGATCGCTGCCCGCTGCAGTGCCAGCGTGCGTCTGGGTGAGATATTTCTGCCCGAATACCCGATTCCCGAGGGCCTGACCCAGGACGAGTTCTTCCGCAAGATCTCCCATGACGGTCTCACCGATCGTTTGAACCAGCTGTTCAAGGGCGACACGCCGATCTATCCCGGCCGCTCACTGGCGGAGCACGAGCCGGCGTATCGCAAGCGACTCGATTTCGAGCTCGATATCATCCTCGAGATGGGGTTTCCCGGTTACTTCTTGATCGTGATGGACTTCATCCAGTGGGCCAAGGACAACGACATCCCCGTCGGGCCGGGGCGAGGTTCGGGTGCCGGCTCGCTGGTCGCCTATGTGCTCAAGATCACCGATCTAGATCCGCTCGAATACGACCTGCTGTTCGAACGCTTCCTCAATCCGGAACGTGTCTCGATGCCCGACTTCGATGTCGACTTCTGCATGGAGAAACGCGATCGGGTCATCGACTACGTGGCCAATCGTTACGGCCGTGACGCGGTATCCCAGATCGTCACCTTCGGCACCATGGCGGCCAAGGCCGTGGTGCGTGACGTCGCGCGTGCCCAGGGCAAGCCGTACTCGATGGGCGACAAGCTCTCCAAGCTGATTCCGTTCGAGGTCGGCATGACGCTGGCCAAGGCGATCGAGCAGGAGCCGCAGCTCAAGGAGTATCTCGAGTACGATGAGGAAGCCGCCGAAATCTGGGAGATGGCGCTCAAGCTCGAGGGCATCACCCGGGGTACCGGCAAGCATGCCGGGGGCGTGGTCATTGCGCCGACCAAGCTGACCGATTTCTCGCCGCTGTTGTGCGAGGAGAACGGCTCCGGACTGATGGTGCAGTTCGACAAGAACGACGTCGAGGACGCCGGACTGGTCAAGTTCGACTTTCTCGGCCTGCGGACGTTGACGATCATCGACTGGGCGTTGGAGATGGTCGATGTGGTGCGTGCTCGCGATGGCGTCGGCCCGCTCGATATCAGCACCATTCCGCTGGACGACAAGCCGACCTTCGACATGCTCAAGAAGGCCGAGACGACGGCAGTGTTCCAGCTCGAATCGCGGGGCATGAAGGAGTTGATCAAGCGCCTGCAGCCGGACTCGCTGGAGGACATGATCGCACTGGTGGCACTGTTCCGCCCGGGGCCGTTGCAGTCCGGCATGGTCGACGACTTCATCAACCGCAAGCATGGCCGTGCCGAACTCGCCTATCCCAGCGCGGATTATCAGCATGAGCTGCTCAAGCCGGTACTGGAGCCGACCTACGGCATCATTCTGTATCAGGAACAGGTCATGCAGATCGCCCAGGTGCTGGCGGGCTACACACTGGGCCAGGCCGACATGCTGCGCCGTGCCATGGGCAAGAAGAAGCCCGAGGAGATGGCCAAGCAGCGCGCCGGTTTCATGGAGGGGTGCGCCGCCAACGGCATCGACAAGGATCTG
This sequence comes from Salinicola corii, assembly GCF_008298015.1. GTDB lineage: Bacteria > Pseudomonadota > Gammaproteobacteria > Pseudomonadales > Halomonadaceae > Salinicola > Salinicola corii. The sequence goes on from NZ_VTPX01000002.1 coordinate 474,770, forward strand.
GCCGGCAACCTGTTCGACCTGGTGGAGAAATTCGCCGGTTATGGCTTCAACAAGTCGCACTCGGCCGCCTACGGCCTGGTCTCCTACCAGACCGCCTGGCTGAAGGCGCATTATCCCGCGCCATTCATGGCGGCGGTGCTCTCGACGGAAATGGACAACCTCGACAAGGTCGTGCCCTTGATCGAGGAGTGCCGCCACATCGGGCTGACGGTGACGCCGCCCAACGTCAACGTCGGCGCCTACAAGTTCACCGTCGACGAAGACGGCCAGGTCGTCTACGGGCTCGGCGCGATTCGCGGCGTCGGCGAGGGACCGATCGGCGCCATTGTCGAGGCGCGGGAAGCCGAAGGCGAATTTTCCGATCTGTTCGATTTCTGTCGCCGCATCGATGGCAAGCGCATGAACAAGCGCACCCTCGAAGCCCTGATCCGCTCCGGCGCACTGGATAAGCTGGGACCGTCGCGAGCGGTGCTGGCGGTCTCCCTGGATGCGGCCATCAAGGCGGCGTCGCAGAACCAGGCCAACCAGAACCTGGGCATGATGGACATGTTCGGCGAGGCGTTTGTCGAAGCCGACGAGAATCAGGACATCTACGCCGACTATCGGCACGCTCGGGACTGGAGCGACAAGGAGCGACTGGCTGGCGAGAAGGATACGCTTGGTCTCTATCTCACCGGCCACCCGATCGATGAGTACGAGCATGAACTCAAACGCTTCGTGGCGACACGCATCGTCGATCTCAAACCCTCTCGCGAACCTCAACGGGTCGCCGGGCTGGTCGTCGCGATGCGGACCATGAAGTCCAAGCGTGGCGACACCATGGCGTTCGTCACCCTCGATGACCGCACCGGTCGTATCGAAGCCTCGCTGTTCGGCGAGCTGTTCGATCAGGTGCGCGGGAAACTCACCGCCGATCAGGTGCTGATCATCGAGGGAGAAGTCTCCAGCGACGACTACTCCGGCGGTTTGCGTCTGCGCAGCAAGGACGTCACCCTGATGGCTGACGCGCGCGCGCGTTTCGGCGAGGCGGTGGAGCTGTCCGTCGATGGCGGCCAGCTCAATGGGCGTTTCTCTCGCACGTTGCACGACAGTCTCTCGCCGTGGCTGAGCGAAGCCGGTCTGCCCGTGCGCGTGCGCTATCGCAACGCCAAGGCCAGTGGCTGTTTCGAGCTGGCGGCCTCATGGAAGGTGTCGCCCAGCGACGAGCTGATGACGGCACTTCGCGAGGTCGAGGGCTATGAAAACGTCGCATTACGCTACCGTGGCGGCTGACGTCGCACCGGGTGCAGCTCCTTGCTAACACTCGTGAAGGTGCGATAATAATCCGTTTCGCGGCACGCCAGTCGCTCGTATTTCAGACACCGAAGCTTGCCAGGATCACACAGTAGAAGCTCTATGAATCCCAATTATCTAGACTTTGAACAACCGATTGCCGAACTTCAGGCCAAGATCGAAGAGCTGCGTCTGGTCGGTAACGATAGCCGCATCAGCCTGAGTGACGAGATCGGCAAGCTCGAAGAGAAGAGCCGCAAGCTTACCGAGCAGATCTTCCGTGACCTGACCGCCTGGCAGGTCACGCAGCTGTCCCGCCATCCGCAGCGCCCCTACACGCTCGATTATCTCGACAGCATCTTCACCGACTTCGATGAACTGCATGGCGATCGCCATTTTGCCGACGATGCCGCGCTGGTGGGTGGCGTGGCGCGCCTGGACGACAAGCCGGTGATGATCATCGGTCACCAGAAAGGCCGCGACGTGAAGGAGAAGGTGCGGCGCAACTTCGGCATGCCGCGTCCTGAGGGATACCGCAAGGCTTGCCGCCTGATGGAGATGGCCGAACGTTTCAAGATGCCGGTGCTGACCTTCATCGACACGCCCGGTGCCTATCCCGGAATCGATGCCGAAGAGCGTGGCCAGTCGGAAGCGATTGCCTACAATCTGGCGGTGATGTCGCGATTGAAGACGCCGATCATCGCCACGGTCATCGGCGAGGGTGGTTCCGGTGGCGCACTGGCCATCGGGGTCTGCGACGAGTTGCAGATGCTGCAGTACTCCACCTATTCGGTCATCTCCCCGGAAGGCTGCGCTTCGATTCTGTGGAAGAGTGCCGAGAAGGCGTCGGAGGCCGCGCACGCCATGGGCATCACCGCCTCGCGTCTGAAGGAGTTGGGCTTCGTGGATACGCTGATCGACGAGCCGTTGGGTGGCGCCCACCGCAATCCTCGCAAGACCGCCGAAAGGGTGAGGGAAGCGCTGTCGGGAAGTCTGGAGCGGCTGCAGGCGATGGATACCGAGACGTTGCTCGAACGGCGGTATGGGCGTTTGATGTCTTACGGCGCCCCTCAGTAAAAATGACTGGCTGCGCTCACTCATACGGCGTTGAACGCTCGCTCGGACTGCTCATGTAGCGAACTACACTGCGCATCCTCGCTCGCGCTCGCCTTGTCTGAGTGTCGCTCGCGCAGTCACTCTAGGTTGAGGGCTGATCTGGTCGTCCTCGAAGCCCCTCTTCCTGCGCCCAGGAGGAGTTGATATATGACGCTACAACGATTTGTCGATAACGCCTTGGCGGATCATGTGCCGGGGCGTGTCGTTTGGGTGGCGCTCTCCGGTGGTCTCGACTCTTCGCTGTTGTTGCATCTGGTGGCGCCACTGGCGCGTCGGCGTGGCATCGAGCTGCGGGCGGTTCACGTCAACCACGGACTGCAGGCGGCGGCGGGCGGTTTCGAGACGCACTGTCGGGAGCTGTGTCAGGCGCTGGCGGTACCGCTGAGTGTGGCCCATGTCGAGGTAGAATCGGAGGGTCGGGGGCTCGAGGCCGCGGCCCGGGAAGCCCGCTACCGGGCGTTTGTCGAAACGCTCTCTGTCGGCGACCGTTTGTGGCTGGCGCAGCACGCTGACGATCAGGTCGAGACGTTCCTGTTGGCGGCACTGCGGGGCAGTGGCGTGCGAGGTCTGGCGGGCATGCCCGCAACGCGGCAATGGCGGGGGCTTCGAATCGAGCGTCCATGGTTGACGCTGCCCCGGTCCGATCTCGCGCGGGAGGCCCGGCATCGGGGCATCGCCTGGTGCGAGGACCCCTCCAACCAGAATCTCCGGCACGACCGCAACTTCCTGCGCCACCGGGTAACGCCGCGGCTGGCCGAGCGCTGGCCGCGGGCTGCCGACGCCGTGGGGCGCAGCGTCGCGCACCTGCAGGAGGCCGATGAACTACTGGGAGAGCTGGCGGAGATCGATCTTGCCCGCGCCGGTGGTGACCCGGAGCGCTTGCCGTTGACGACACTGCGAACGCTGACCCCGTCCCGCCTGCGCCTGCTGGTGCGTCATGCGCTTCAACGTCAAGGACTTCCCGCCCCGCCAGCCAAACGCCTGGTCGAGCTCGAGCGCCAGTTGGGCGTATCCGGTGGGGACCGGTTGCCCGCTATCGCCTGGATGGGTGGCGAGGCACGAATCTGGCGCCATCATCTATTTCTGATGGCGCCGCTGGTGGCGATCGATCTCGACTGGCAGCGGCTCTGGGATGGCCAGTCGCCGCTCGAGACGCCCTGGGGGCGTCATTCATGGGAGCTGCGATCCTCGTTGCATGACGCCGCCAGGCCGATGTTGCGAGTCGGCCTGCGACGGGGCGGCGAGACCATGCGCCTGGCTGGCCGGGGCTTGCGAGATATCAAGCGGCTGTTCCAGGAGGCCGGCATTCCACCCTGGCGGCGCGATCGGCTACCGCTGGTGTGGCAAGGTGAAGAACTCGTCGCCGTGCTGGGCGCGCTGACGGCAGAGGGATGGCGACAGACGGCATTGCCGATTCGTCCGGCGGCGGCGAGTGCACGGTCCGAAGGCGACGCCTGAAATGGCGTCGCGTTCAGACGTCGTAGGTCAACGCCAATCCTGCGGTCTTCTGATAATCGGCTTCCTGTTCGAGATCGTTGAGCAGTAATGCCTGAAAGCTGATTTCCGGTAGCGAGAGGTGCAGATCGTCACCGTTGCAGGCTAGCTGGAAATTGACCGGCGCTTGCTCCGGACGCGGATGATTGAGCATGACCGCCAGGCGAAGCAGGCGGGCCAGTCGGCAGTAGGTCGGCTGTATGGCACTGGGCAGAGCCTCCAGCTCTTTCTGGGCAAACTTGCGCCGATGCGCGCGTACCAGAAAAGCCAGCGCCTGTTGCTCGGGACGCGAGAAACCGGTCAGGTCGGAGTACTCGATGAGATAGGCTCCGTGGCGATGGAACTGGCTGTGGGAGATCGCCAGTCCGATCTCGTGCAACTGGGCCGCCCAGACCAGGAATAGTCGCTGTTCCTCACCGAGGGCCCACGACTCACTCACCTGGTCGAACGCGACCATGGCGGTTTCCGTCACATGGTCGGCATGGGATGCCTCGACGCTGTAGCGACGCATCAGCAGTTCCACGCTGTGACGGCGAGAATCCTCCGGTGTGTTGCGGCCGATCAGATCGAACAGCACGCCTTCACGTAGCGCGCCATCGGAGTAGCGCATGCGCTGGAGGTCGAAGGCCTCGAACACCGCGCAGAGGATGGCAACCCCAGCCGGGAACACGCGTGCCCGGTCCTCCTTGAGGCCTTCCATGGCGACTTTGTCCAGTTGACCGAAGCCGACCAGTCTTTTCCGCAGCTTCATCAGGGCGTCGCGTTCGATCAACGTGGCGTCCCCGTCTCCTCGTGCACCGGTCACGGCCGCCACCGCCTTGATCGTGCCGCTGGAGCCGATCGGGTCTTGCCACCCCAGCCGGCAGTATTGGCGCTGGATGTTGGCCAGTTCGGAAAGCGCGGCCATCTCGGCGCGTCGGAAACGTTTCTCGCTGAGTTCGCCATTGGCGAAGAACGCGCCAGTGTAGGCGACACAGCCCATGTGAAGGCTCTCCAGCTCCTGCGGCTGGAAATCCTCGCCGATGATGAACTCGGTGGACCCGCCGCCGATATCGACGATCAGGCGTCGGCCGTGGACCTCGGCCAGCGCATGGGCGGCCCCCAGGTAGATCAGGCGGGCTTCTTCACGACCGCCGATGATCTCGATCGGATGGCCGATCAAGGCCTCGGCACGATCGATCAGCGCGCGCGCGTTACGGGCCGAGCGGAGCGCATTGGTACCGACGATGCGCAAATCGGCGGCGGCGACGCCAGCAAGAAAAGGCGCAAAGCGTTCCAGGCACGCCAGCGCTCGATCCATGGCCGCGTCGGTGAAGTTCTCTTGGTCGTCCAGTCCGGCTGCGAGCTGGACTTTCTCGCCCATTTTGGCGACGACCTGTAGCTGACTGTCCTGATAGTTGGCCACCAACAGATGAAAACTGTTGGAACCGAGATCGATGGCGGCCAGACGGCGCGTCGCGTCTTTGGCGGTCGACTTCCCGCTCATGGCGTGGCGTCCTCGAAGGCTGGCGTAGAAGATGGATGTCCACAGGGCAACGTCGACGCCACGTCGTTCCTGGCATCCGAGGCCCTGCGTCGGGTGGCTCAAGATTGCGGTGGGGACGTGGCCTTGTCAATCGTCGGGGTGGCAGGCATGCTGCAAGACGAGGTCACTTTCACGATCGAGACGGATGCTCATGCAGCCATCGCGGCATCATTTGAATAGCGAGACTTTCGAGCAACAGCGTGAAGAGCGGGAATCGCCCTGGTTGGCGATCTTCGTCGCCGACTGGTGTCCGCCCTGCGAAACGCTGTTATCCCGACTGTCCTCGGTCTCGCACGAGTCGATCATCGGCGTGCCGGTGGGCGTGGTGGATGTCGACCGCGAGCCGACGCTGGCCGAACGCTACGGGGTCAAGGGAACGCCCACGATGATTTTGTTCGTCGCCGGGGAGCCTCGATTGACGCGTGTCGGGGCATTGTCGGAGCAGCAGCTGTTGCAGGTGGGCGAGGAGTGTACGCGTCATTAGTCGCGACACTTGATATCATGGCCCACGATCTCCATATCGTTACTTGCTTTCGGAAGATAGCTTGTCTACCATCTGGACGTTCGCCTGTTCCGAATGCTTCTCGACCGCGTCGCGGTCCCCCAAGTCGTCAGTCAATCCCAGTACCGATTCTCGGCCAACGCCGATTTTTGGATAGCGACAACTCTTTCGGATGACTCTTTCCGCGAGATTGCAGGCGAATCGAATCGCTCTCCCGGCACCTTGGTCATACGGCAAGTCGGCATCCCGACCTGCGTTGATGGCAGGGCCAATAGACCATGCGAAGCGCCTGGCTTCTGGGACGACTGAACGCGCCGCGCGGCGTTTGAACTGACCGCCTCTTGTCCTTCTTTTCTATCTCGGCAAAAGTCATTGCCTGCGACACGAGCCCTCTCTGACCGAACTCATGAATCTAACCGAACTCAAGCAAAAATCCGTTCCTGAACTGCTGGATATCGCCCGAGAAATGGGCATCGATAATCTGGCGCGCTCACGCAAGCAGGACATCATCTTCGCCATCCTGAAAAAGCATGCGAAGAGCGGCGAAGACATCTACGGCGATGGCGTCCTGGAGATTCTGCAGGATGGATTCGGTTTCCTGCGTAGCGCCGACTCCTCCTATCTCGCCGGTCCCGACGACATTTACGTCTCTCCGTCCCAGATTCGCCGCTTCAATCTTCGCAAGGGCGACTCGATCTCCGGCAAGATTCGGCCGCCGAAAGAGGGCGAGCGCTATTTCGCGCTGTTGAAAGTCAACGAAATCAATTTCGACAAGCCGGAAAACGCCAAGCACAAGATCCTGTTCGAGAACCTGACGCCACTGTTCCCGCAGGAACGGATGGTGATGGAGATCGGCAACGGTTCCACCGAAGACATCACGGCACGCGTGATCGATCTCACGGCGCCGATCGGCAAGGGCCAGCGCGGACTGATCGTGTCGCCGCCCAAGGCCGGCAAGACCTTGATGCTGCAGAACATCGCTACCTCGATCACGCGCAACAATCCTGAATGTCACATGATCGTGCTGCTGATCGACGAGCGGCCGGAAGAGGTGACCGAGATGTCGCGCACGGTACGAGGCGAAGTCGTGGCCTCGACTTTCGACGAGCCGCCGGCACGTCACGTTCAGGTCGCCGAGATGGTGATCGAGAAAGCCAAGCGGCTGGTCGAGCACAAGAAAGACGTGGTCATCCTGCTCGACTCGATCACTCGCCTGGCTCGTGCCTACAACACTGTCGTGCCGTCCTCCGGTAAAGTATTGACCGGTGGTGTCGACGCCCACGCCCTCGAGAAGCCCAAGCGCTTCTTCGGTGCTGCCCGTAACATCGAAGAGGGAGGTAGTCTCACCATTCTCGCCACGGCGCTGGTCGATACCGGCTCGAAGATGGATGAAGTGATCTTCGAGGAGTTCAAGGGCACCGGCAACATGGAAGCCCATCTGGATCGGAAGCTGGCGGAGCGGCGCGTCTACCCGGCATTCAATATTCGCCGCTCGGGTACACGCCGCGAGGATCTGATTGCGTCCGAAGAAGAGATGCAGCGCATGTGGATTCTGCGCAAGCTGCTCAACCCGATGGATGACGTCGCGGCCACCGAGTTCCTGATCGATCGTCTCAAGGATACCAAGACCAATCTTGAATTCTTCGAAGCCATGAAAAGACGTTGATTCTGGCTGGCTGCACTCGATGATACTGCGTTGGAAAATCGCTCAAGCTGCTCATTTACTCTCGTAAACTCCGCGCTCTCGCGATTTTCCGCCTTGTCTCATCTTCGTTCGCTCAGCCAGCTCTCAACGTTTCGTGAGATCTCTGGGACAAAGCAGAAAATAGAGGGCGGCATGTTATGCTGCCCTCTTTGCGTTCTTGGATAGCGGGATGCGGGCAACGGTATGAAATATCACGATTTACGGGATTTCATCGCGGCGCTGGAGTCACGCGGTGAACTCAAGCGTGTCACGGTGGAGGTGGATCCCTATCTGGAGATCACCGAGATCTGCGACCGTACCCTGCGCGCCGGCGGGCCCGCGCTGCTGTTCGAGAATGTCAAGGGCAGCGACATGCCGGTACTGGGGAATCTGTTCGGCACCCCTGAGCGGGTCGCCTTCGGCATGGGGCAGGAGAGTGTCGAAGCGCTGCGGGAGGTGGGTAAGCTGCTGGCGTTCCTCAAGGAGCCCGACCCGCCCAAAGGCCTCAAGGACGCCTGGGAAAAGCTGCCGATCTTCAAGCAGGTCATGAGCATGGGGCCGAAGACATTGCGTTCCGCGCCGTGTCAGCAGGTGGTGCTCGAGGGCGAGGATGTGGACCTCGACCGCCTGCCGATTCAGCACTGCTGGCCCGGCGATGTCGCGCCGCTGGTGACCTGGGCGCTGGTGGTGACCAGGGGGCCGCACAAGTCGCGGCAGAACCTGGGCATCTATCGTCAGCAGAAGCTCGGCAGGAACCGGCTGATCATGCGCTGGCTGAGCCACCGGGGCGGGGCGCTGGATTTCCGCGAGTGGCAGCAGGCGCACCCCGGCGAACCTTTTCCGGTGGCAGTGGCGTTGGGCGCCGATCCGGCGACCATCCTCGGTGCCGTGACACCGGTACCGGACACGCTCTCCGAGTACGCGTTCGCCGGGCTGCTGCGTGGCTCGCGGACCGAGCTGGTCAAGTGTGGCCACGCCGACCTGGAAGTTCCGGCCTCCAGCGAGATCGTACTGGAGGGTTTCATTTACCCGGACGACATGGCGGCCGAAGGACCCTACGGCGATCACACCGGCTACTACAACGAAGTCGAGCATTTCCCCGTGTTCACCGTCGAGCGCATTACCCATCGGCGGGACCCGATCTACCATTCGACCTATACCGGCCGGCCACCGGACGAACCCGCCGTACTCGGCCTGGCACTCAACGAAGTGTTCGTGCCGATCCTGTGCAAGCAGTTTCCCGAGATAGTCGACTTCTACCTGCCACCGGAAGGGTGTTCCTACCGCATGGCGGTAGTCACCATGAAGAAGCAGTATCCCGGCCATGCCAAGCGCGTGATGATGGGGGTATGGAGTTTCCTGCGTCAGTTCATGTACACCAAGTTCGTGATCGTGCTGGACGACGATGTCGACGCGCGTAACTGGGAAGACGTGATCTGGGCGATCACCACGCGAATGGATCCCGCTCGGGATACGGTGATGGTGGAGAACACGCCGATCGACTATCTCGATTTCGCCTCGCCGACGGCAGGGTTGGGATCGAAGATGGGGCTGGATGCGACCAACAAGTGGCCGGGCGAGACCACGCGCGAGTGGGGCGAGCCCATCGTCATGGATCCGACGATCAAATCGCGGGTCGACGAGCGCTGGGACAGCTATGGCATCGATATCGCGCCGCCACTGGCGCGGACTGGAAAATCCTCGAATGATGGGGCGGCATGACGGCAAGTAGCGAGGTGAACATGACGGTCAGGACTTTGACCTGCCAAGTGGAGTCCGTCGAGGATCTGACACCCGATGTGTTCCGGGTGATACTGGAGGGGCGTGCCGAGGCGATCGCCCATGCGCCCGGACAGTATCTCGAACTGGAACTGCAGCCAGACACCTGGGTGCCTTTTTCGATTGCCTGCGCCGAGACCGGCGACGGGCGACTGGAGCTGCATATTCAACACTGGCCCGAACGCACCCACTCGGCACGCCTGCGGGAGCTGTTGACTCATCGCAACCGACTGTCGGTGCGGCTGCCCAACGGTGAATGTACGCTCCCCGCCGGTCGCCCGGAGCCCCTGCTGCTGATTGCGGCCGGCACCGGCTTTGCCCAGATCAAGGCCATCGTCGAGGCGGCATTGACCGAAAACCCCGATAGAGAAATATCGATCTGGTGGGCGGTGCGTGAGCGTCGCGATCTTTATGCCGAGACCCTGGCCCAGGAATGGGCGCTGAGGTATTCGAACGTGGCGCTTCACGCCGTGGTCGAGACTCCGGAAGCCGCTCTCGAGAGTTTGCCCGGCATTCACTGGCACACCGGACGTATCGACGAGGTGCTGGCCGACGTTCTGGGCGGAGAGCCCGGGTCGTTGGTGGGCAGGGAGATCTATCTCGCCGGATCGCCGGGCATGGTCTATGCCTGTGTGGACACGCTGGCGCCGCTGGGGCTCGCCGAGCATCAGGTGCATTCCGACGTCTTCAGCTATGCGCCACGAGTACCATTCCTGCCACTGCCCGAGGGCGATCCGGCGCAGGCGCCGCTGATGCCGGGGGAGAGTGAGTCATGAGCCAATCCCCGATCCTGATAACCGGAGGGGCGCAACGTTTGGGACGTCACTGCGCCGAACGGCTGCTGGATGACGGGCATCCGGTGATCGTCACCTATCGTCGGGAGCGGGAGACATTGTCGGGGCTACGAGAGCGGGGCGCGGTGACGCTGGCGGCGGATTTTGGGAGTGAAGCCGGGATTCTCGATTTTATCGCCCGTCTCCGCGACAGCACCTCGAGTCTGCGCGCCATCATCCACAATGCCGGTGAATGGTTGTCGGATCCCGAGCCGGAGGCGGCAGGAGCCACCTTCGAGCGCCTGTTCCGGGTTCATATGCAGGCCCCGTACCTTATCAATCTGCATGCCAGAAGCCTGTTGGAAGCCTGCCAGGAACCGCAGCGCGATATCGTGCATATCACCGACAGCGTGGTACAGCGTGGCGCGTCGGGTCAGTCGGCGTATGCTGCCACCAAAGCCGGACTCGAAAGTCTGACTCGATCGTTCGCTGCCCAGTTCGCGCCGACGATTCAGGTCAACGCCATCGCGCCTGGTCTGGTGATGCTCAACGAGGGGGATGACGGGGATGGCAGTCGCGAGCGGCGCGTGCCGGGGCCGGGAGTGATCTATCAAACCCTTCGCTATCTGCTCGATAATGATTTCGTCAGCGGTACCGTTGTACCTGTCGATGGTGGTAGATATTCGGTTTGAGGGCAAAGGAAGTGAACCTAATTTGCCCGTATCAGAAAAGTTGGCAGGGAGAACATCCCGTCCAGAAAACTACAGCGACACCGTACGGCCGCGGATCGGCATGAGTTTGCCATGGTCCATGATCGGCCCTGTCGGTTTACCATCGGGCGCGCCTGCGCTTGGCTCGATGCTGACGGTAAGTCTGATATTGTTCAACTGCGTAAGCAGTTGCTTCGGCATTTGCGTCTTCATCTGTCCTTTGCTTGGTAGCATGCCCAGCGAGATAGGTGTGCCGTTATCCATTATCCACAACTCGCAAGCCTTGCCCTTTGGCATGGGGTCGGGATCGATGGCCTGGATCATCATCGTGCCGTCATTCGATGCGTTGACAATCCAACCAGGCTCCTGATTTCCGTAATTGATCACGAAGACATATTCGCCAGGCATCATTGCCGGTTCCTGTGGTGTCAGCGCGATCACCGTCAGGATCAGCGCCGCCGCCGTCGCGAGCCCGCTGAACGCCCGCCAGAAACCTAGTCGTTGCGACAGTCCGGTCTTCAGCCTCAGGCGCGTCGCGATATCTGGCCAAAGCCCTTTGGGAGGCGCGACGGGCTCCAGTTGCTGGTTGAAGAGTTGCAGCCGTTCGCGCCAGGTTTCGACGCTGTGCTGGAGATCCGCGCTGACCGCCAGCAGAGCCTCGAATTCGGCCCGCTGATCGCCCGTCAGGGTGCCCAGGACGTATTCGCCGGCAGCCATCTCGCGCTCCTCGGGATCGGTCAGGCGAAACGTGTCATGCATGCTTTCAACCTCTCGAGGCCTCTTCGGACCCAGCTCTTGACGGTGCCCAGCGGCGTGCCCAGGTGGGATGCCAGATCGTGATGTGTCAGGCCCTCGAAAAATGCGAGTTCGAGGGCCTGACGCTGCTGCGTCGTCAATTCGGTCAAGCAAAGTTGAAGCGACTCTGCCTGTTGATTGATATCGCTCTCGCTCTCGACATCCGATGCGCTCGGCAGTGTCTCGATGATGGCGTCGCCTTCGGTCTCCTGTGGCCGTTGGCGCCTGAGCCAGTCGATACCGATGTTGCGCGTGAGCGTCGAAAGCCAGGTCATCGGCCGGGCACGACCGGCGTCGTACTGGCCGGCCACTTGCCACACGCGGAGGTATACCAGTTGCAGACAGTCCTGAGCCGCTGCTTCCTGCCTGACGATACGCAGCAACTGCGCATACAGATGCGGGCTGGTCGCGCGGTAGAGCTTTTCGAAGGCAGGGCCATCGCCGCGCGCGCAAGCCTGGAGATTGTCGATCAACACGTCATGAGGCGGGTAGGCCATGAAAGTCCTTTGAATTCTTTCTTTTTCTTGGCTAGCAGTCTCGTCAACGAGATCGAACAAGTAAAGCCCAGAGGGAAGCCTGTCCACTGTTTGGCACCAAAAGACTTGTCAAACCGTGCCGCCACGTTAGGATAGAGCCACGACTTCATGCACAGCACGTTTGCGAGAAAGCGGAAAGCGACATGACCGAACGCCACGATTCACGTTTCATCGACACCACCAACGCCGTTGGCGGTGCGATGGCGTTTGCGTTCTTCGGTTATGGCTATTGGTTTAGGACTGGCGTGCCCGCCGGTTGGTCAACATGACCTGAACCCGCGAGGCACGCCCGGAACCGGGCTGCCTCCTCGCATCAAGAACCCCCGGATGGCAGGCCCACCCGGGGGTTCTCGCGTTTTTAGGTCTCGATTCTTGAACATCACCTGGAATGAGATCGTTATGGACGCTGCCACATCCGAATTGAAACCGGCCCAGTCGACACCGGCATCATCATCTTCCGTCAGAGCGCTGCCATTGCCGACGGCGCAGGAACTGCGTCAGAGATTGCCGTTGGGTCCAGCGCTCGAGGCTCGGATCGCCGCGAGCCGCGAGGCCATTCGGGCCATCGTCGAGGGTGAGGATGATCGCCTGCTGGTCGTCACCGGCCCTTGTTCGATACACGATCCTGTCGCGGCGCTGGAGTATGCCGAGCGTCTGGCGGCACTCAATGAAGCACTGGGAGATCGACTGCTGCTGGTGATGCGGGTCTACGTCGAGAAGCCGCGCACCACCGTCGGTTGGAAAGGGCTGGCCTACGACCCCCACCTCGATGGCAGTGACGACATGGCCGCGGGTCTGGCCATGGCGAGACGGCTGATGCGAGATATTGCCGAGCTGGGCTTGCCGGTCGCGACGGAACTGCTGCAGCCGATGGCAGCGTCCTACTTCGACGATTTGCTGAGCTGGGTGGCAATCGGCGCCCGTACCACCGAATCCCAGATTCATCGTGAACTCGCCAGCGGGCTGGCGGCGGCGGTAGGGTTCAAGAACGGCACTCAGGGCAATGTCGACGTCGCTATCGCCGCCATGCAATCGGCGGCCCATTCGCATCGCCACTTCGGTGTGACCGAAGACGGTGGCCCGGCGATGATCGAGACGCCGGGCAATTCTGCCACGCATCTGGTGCTTCGCGGTGGGCGGGACGGGCCCAATCACGATGCCGGGAGCGTTGCCGCCAGTCGCCGGGCGATGTCGCAGGCGGGACTCGAAGCGAGGATCATGGTCGACTGCAGTCATGCCAATTCGCACAAGGATCATCGACGCCAGACGGAAGTTCTCTACGATGTGCTGAAGCAGCGACTGGCTGGTGACCGAAGCCTGATCGGCGTGATGCTCGAAAGCCACCTGTTCGAAGGCAAGCAGGCGCTCAACCCCGCTGCGCTGCGCTACGGCGTATCGATCACCGACGCCTGCCTAGGCTGGGAGACTACCGAACAGCTATTGATACGGGTTGCCGCGGGGCTTGGGCAGGAGAGTGAAGAGCGCCGCCCGCAACAGAGTTGAGCAGGGCTGAGTTGGGAAGTGTGGTATGGCTATGGTAGCGCCCGCGGCCCCAGACGCGGACGCTGCCATCATTCTGCTGGAGTAGCCTCGATAGGCTATGTGAGTCGCGCTGTCTACTGGACCGTGGCGGCGATACCGCTGTCGCTATAGCTCAGCTCGACGTTGACATCGCCCGCATCCACGTTGCCGAAGGTACCACTCACGGTAGCGCCGTTGATCAGGGTGAATTTGGTGCCGGCGGTTGGCCCATCGTCAGCGAAATCCAGCTTCAGCGTGCCGCCTGCGATATAGACCTGCTGGCCGACGGTAATTTGGCTGTTGTCTTCATCCATGGACATCGCCAACGTGCCATTTTCCATGGTGAGGTTGCCGCCGATTTCCAGCGCCTTGTCATCGGCGGGATTGATCCGCAGTGTCCCGTTTTCGACGTACACGTCGCCCGTGCCGAAAGCGGAAGCGGAAGCGGCTTCCAGCGTACCGCCCTGCAACAGGATGCCACCGCTGTAGCTGTTGTCGCCGGTCAGGGTCAGCCGGCCGCTGTTGTCCTGGGTCAGTGTCAGCATGCCTTTGCCGTCAATATCGTTACGCCACCAGTCGTGGGCGTTGAAGCCACCTTCGCTGGCATCCATCGTCACACTGACATCGCCATCGAAAGCGCCGTAGCCATCGGCGGCGGTGACCAGGTCCAGACGCCCCCAGCCGTTGCTGTCATCCAGAATCGGATAGCCGGAGTCGATTTCCGTGGTGGCCAGCACTGCGCGACGCTGCTCATCGCTCAGATAGGGCTGGCGCGACTTCAGCAGCGCTTCGGCACCTGCGGGCACGACCGGATCCTGACCGGCTTCGTCTTTGTTCTGAGACAGGCCATAGGTCAGACGCTGACGGTACAGCTTCTTGTTGGCGCCATGATCGTCGTAGTCGTTGTTGTCATAGACTGCCGTATTGATCATGTTGCCATCGATCAGCCCTGTCTCGTCACTATCGTCGATGCTCTGGTGGGCGAACTCGTAAAGGCTCATGCCTTCGGCTCCTGCCATATCACCGAAATACTGCTGGGCCTGCTCGGAGGCAGCTTCGGCTTCGCTCTCTCCACCATTATTCAAGGCGTAGCTGGCAACGCTCAGGGCGTGAATACGTCCGCCGATCACGTCGACCGGAGAGTGCATGCCCGCGACGATACGATCCTCGCCCAGTTGGGACCCCCGCGTCAGCATTGCCGAATAACGTTGCGGCAGGGCGTAGGCATAGGCCATCGCGGCGAGATAGCCGGCATTGGTATGGCCGCTGGGATAGCCGCCATCCTTGCGCCGGTTCTCGGTTTCGGCGGTATAGAGTCCGTCGGCTTCCTTCTCGGCGTCATGCGCGCGGCGCGAGCACATCAGGCCGGGCACGACCTCGACGCTACTGGTGTAGCGGTCGTAGGTAACCGTCGATGCGGTGCCTTCGCTGTCGGTACAGGTGTAATGCCTGTCGGTGCCGAGGAAGTCGATCTCGCCGCTATCGTTCATGCGCCACGGACGCGGTGTCGAGAAGATGTACTTGGAGGCGCTGGTGGAGGCGGGCGAGCGCTGGCGGAAGAGATCGACCAGGGAGACGACGGCGCCCAGATCGGCGCTTGTGTTGCCAGCGAAGGCGATATTGTCATTGTGGGAAGATTGGTAGTTGGCGTCGACCAGGACCTGATCCACTGTCGGCACCGGGATGTCCACATAGGCGTCGGAGCCTTCGACATAGGCTTCGGTCAAGGGGCCATAGCCGTCGATGACGCTATAGTTTTTGCTGCGCTGATCGTCCAGGAAGGCCAGGATGGCCTGCTCGTCGGTGCGATTCTGCGTCACATCGACGACGTACTGGATATTCTCCTTCCAGATCTTGGGGTCGAGGATCGGATCAGGCAGATAATCATCAGGGCCGTTGCCATTGGCGGCATTCTGCCAAGTCTCGGAGGTCCCATGCCAGATTTCGTTGATTCCGCGTAGTAGATAGGCGATGGGGTTTTGGCCAAGCGTATAGCGTAGGCTGCCGTCGGCATTGTTCTCGGCGTTATCAACCGAAGGCAGCGGATAGTCGACCTGTGGAATATCCACCGTCTGCTCTGAGCCTAATCCGGTAGGCTTGGCCGGCTTGGTGGCGGCCGATGAGTCGTCGTGGTCATGATCGTCGTCCGAACAACCAGCCAGCGCTAGTGCTGTCGCGGCCACGATGGCCAGGTACAAATGGTGTTTCTTCAACTTGATTGCGTCGCTCATATAGGTATTTCGCCATTCTTGTGTCGAATCGGCCCGGTAGGCATTTCCATATGCCTAATGGCCGGGCATGTCATGGTGGAGCGACGAGTAGGCTAAGCATCGTTTATTATTTGTCGGTGACAGAACGACTACCAAATTAAACTTTCGTCTACCTGAGGGAATGTCATGCCCGGCGTGGTCCATTGCCACCAGGTGGCAAGCGGATGATCGGCGGCGAGCGTGCCTTGAAGCCGGCCTTTGCCGCCCGCGGCAGTGAATGTGGCATCGGCGGTGAGATCGAGCTTCGGTGGATCGGCAAGAGCCGCCTGTAGTCGAGGGAGGCCGTCCGCGCAGGTTAGCGTCAGCCGGCCGTCGCCCAGCGCTATCGGCTCGGGAGTGAGAATTTCCAAGCCTGCTGCCGTCAATCCACCATGTGCACTCTGGCACTGGACCATCGAGAAGTCTGCTTCGAGCTGTCCTTGCCAGTCCCCGTGCAGCGTAATTGGCCACTGGCTCGTATCGAGCGTCTCCAGGTTGCCACCCGTCAGTTGCCAACGGCTACCGAGGCCATCGAGCCGCGCATCGAGCTTCCAGGGCTGTCTTTGTCCGGTCTGGAGTTGCAGATGGGCGAACCCCGGCCATGTCCAGGTGACCGGCCCCAGTCCGATCGGCCAACCCTGGCGCGGTGTATAGATCAACTGACCGATCCTGCCCGCGTGCAGGCTGCCTTGAACGGCCTTGAACTCCATGGCAGCGGGCAGCCACGGGGAGATTAGCGTCCAGAGCTGGCCGGCGGGCCAGTACCACAGCAACGTCATCAGGAAGATCATCACGACACTAATGATGCCGAGTCCCCGCCGCAGATAACTCATGGGGTCGCTTCCTCCTCTAGATAGGCGACGAAGCGCGCGGTGAAATGCAGGCTGTCGTCGTCATCGCGCTGCAGCTGCCATTGCGTGGCCCACCAGCCTTGCTTGGCCGCCCAATGACTGAATGTGGTAAATGCCGCCGCGTCACTGAACTGGCCAGCCAGTTGCCAGCCGCTGTCCTTCTGCGCGATCTGCGTCAATGCGATGCCATTGCGTCGAGCTGATTGACGCCAGGCTTCGGTATCCAGTCGGGATATGGCCGGTAAAGACGTCAACGTTGACGTAGATGCCGCCCCGGCAACCGACAAGGAAGTCGTGTCAGCGTCGAAAATACCGCTGCGGCTGACGATCAGATAGCCCAGCAACAGGACGCAGACAGGAAGCGCGATCGCAAGGCGGCGCCGTTCGGCGGCAGAGCGTTCCGCCCATATTTGCGATAGCGTCTGGCGAAGACGTGAAGCCGGCATCATGCCTGCTTCTCCGAAGCAGGGTTCTCCACGTCATTCTCCAAACTGGCCGTCTCCAGGTCGACCGAGACGCGTACCCGAGAGTCGCCTTGCCATTCGAGTTCGCCGATCCGAGTGTCGATATGAGTGGTGATTTCCGATCGGGCAGTGCTGCTTGATGCGTCGTCGGATCGGCGAAGCTGCCAATCGACGATCAAGCGCTGCCCATCAACGCGTAGCGCTTCCAGTTGCCAGCGTTGCGGATCGAACCGGTGCATCAGCGCTGTCTGGAATTCGGCGATTCGACGATTGCGCATTTCCAGCGCCTGCAGGGCATCGAGCCGTTGACGCAGTGCTCGCCAATTGGCATCGCCGGGCGGTGCATCCGGCCTCAGGCGTGCCGCCAGCGCTTGTTGCTGTAACTGATCCTGTTGCTGGTGATCCCACAGGTGCTGGGTCAGCAGCAATCCGCCATGTAGCAGGAGCAGTACCGGCGCGGCGAAACCCAGGCGCCGCATGCCACGCGGCAGCTGCCGTAAACCTGCCATGCGGGAAGCGGTGCGCTCGCCCTGTACTGGCGGCAGTCTGGGCAGTGAGGGGGGCAGATGCTCCGCCTGAAAGCGCAGCGTCGCCGTGATGTCGGCTTCAAAGCCGGCCGGCGGCAGTGCCTCATCTGCTCTCTTTTCGTTCAGCAGGGGGCTGTACCAGGCATGCGTTCGCCATGCCGGCGGTAACTGCTCCAGCGGCCACTGGCGTGGCCAGGCCAGCCAGTGGCGGGTCGTGCCTTCCCGGGCCTTGAACAGCCAGTGGGTCAGATCCGGCAGTACGCTGAGCTGGTCGGCTTCGGGAGCATCCGGCTGCGCCATGAACGCCACTCCCCAATACTCGATATCGAGGTCGAGTTCTCTACACCAGTCACGCCACATGGCGAGATGCTGGCGCTCCACGGCGATCACCTCCAACTGGCCGCGCGGTGTCGCCAGCGGATATAGCTCCATCTGCTCGGGATCACGGCATAACTGTTCTTCCAGTAGCGTCGGCCATTCGCGGCGCTTGAGGCCGGGTGGAATCGAGAGATGGAAATGGCTGACACTGGCGGGGTCGAGCAGCAGCACGCCTGGCAGGGCCTGACTGTGTCGGCGCAGCTCGGCGAGACCGGCCTGATCACTGGGCGTCACGTGGCCTTGTGCGGTCGTTGTGCCGTGGTCTTGGGCGATGACCCAGAACAGGCTTTGCCAGGCAGGCGTGTCCTCTTCGATCCGGCCGCCAATACGGATAACCAGGCGCGGGGCGGATTGGGGCGCCGCCGAGCGGCGCCATTGGGGGAGGCGAATCATGAGGGGCTCTCCTCTGGTGTCGTCTCGCGCATCCAAGCTTCGTTACTACCGTTGCGGCGTTGTAAAACCTTGACCCGGGCTGCGGGGGAGGTGGGATTCCAACCGCTGACGCCTTCCGCTTTCAGCAAGCGGACGAAATGGAAGCTCTCGCTGCCGATGGTGAGCGTGATATCCAGTGACAGGTAGTCTGGCGTCAGCGTCAGGCGGTCTGCATAGGTATCCAGCCAGTTGCTGTTCGCGCCGGCCTGGACGCGTACCGCATCGATATCGGGATAGCCGGTGGCGGGCCGGGCATTGATCAGGCGGATCAGCGTGCCGCGCGGGACCTGTCCTTCGAAGAGTGCTTCCAGCAAGGGCAATTCGCGTAGCGTGATGCTGTTGAGATCGAGTTGCCAGGAAGCGGCTTCCGGTAATGCGCAGAGTTCGGGCAATGTCGCGGCCCGCGAGACGTCCAGCGGTGCCAGCCAGTTGAGTTCGCTGGCATCGCGCAGCCAGGTGTCGGCACTGGTGCGCGGAGGATCGAAGCGCGCATAGTCGGCCCCGTCAAGACTATTTTCGCGGGCTTGAGTATCGCTATCTATCCAGTCCGACAGCCGTGCGACGAAGGCATCGGGGGAGAGCCCTCCCAACCGCTCCTGCGGTTGATGCGCCAGCCAATAGCGCAATTGGCTGGCGGCGAGATCGGCGTTGTCTCCTGCCAGCGAATTGACGTTGAAGCAGGTACGCAGATCGTGCACGACGAGGCGCAGGTGGCCTTCATCGGTGGGGTAGTCGAGCGGTTTCCCGGCCAGGGTTTGCC
This sequence comes from Salinicola corii, assembly GCF_008298015.1. Taxonomy (GTDB): domain Bacteria; phylum Pseudomonadota; class Gammaproteobacteria; order Pseudomonadales; family Halomonadaceae; genus Salinicola; species Salinicola corii. The sequence goes on from NZ_VTPX01000002.1 coordinate 494,138, forward strand.
ACCACAGACTGGCCTGGCGCACTGCGGCATCGGTCAATCCGCGTATCGCGATGATCTCGGCGCCATGGGCGTAGAAACTGGCCTGGGTTTCGGTTTGAATCAAACGCAGCCGGGTGATATCGCGGCGGCCATCTTGCGCAATGCTTGCCAGCAGAATGGCGCACAGCGCCACGCATAGCAGCACCATCAGCAGTGCCGCACCGCGCTGGCGAGAATAATGCTGACCCTTAAACGGCATGACGTCGTCGCGACTCATGACACTACCTCCGGCAGCTGCACGATCAGCGTGAGAGGGCGTTGGTCGTGTCGCCAGGTCAGGCGAACGCCGAGTGTCGGGGCGTTGGCCTCTGGTGCCGCGTTCCAGCGGCTGCCGTCGAAGAACGCCCATTCGATCTGGGTGACGTCGTCAAGCCGCGCGATGAGCTGCCATTCCGGCACTCCGGCGGCGTCCAGCAGACCGGTGGAGGCCAACGTCATTCGCTGAGTGTCGGGATTCCACTGCAGACGCATGCGGCGCAGGCGGGTGTAGTGATCGCCAATCGGCAATGGGGTATCTGCCAGCGACACCCACTCTAGCGAGTGACTGTCCGGTGAATATTCCAGCCGTGCGTTGAGCAGTGGTTGACCGTGTTCGTGCAGCGGACGCGCCACCAGTGTCTCCAGTCGGCGTTCCACTAGCCGTATCCAGCGCACGTCGCTATAGAGGAGCGTGGGTTCGGCTAAGCGTGTGCGTGCCGTGGTCAGGTTGTTGACTAGTGCCGCCACGCCGAGACCGACCAGCGCTGTCAAGGCGATGGCGATCACGACCTCGAGCAGCGTGAAGCCGGTTTGGGGCGAAGGTGGTCGCGGTATGCTCATGGCGGTGCAAAGAATAGAGTGAACTGGATTTCCCGCTGCGTGTGCTGTTCGTCGTGGAACAGTGTTAGCGTGCCGCGTCGCATGGCGCGAATGGCGGTGGACTCGACATCGAGCTGCCAATAACAGGTCGTGCCGGCTTGTTGAAACGCCCCCTGGCTGCTCCCGATGGGGGGCCAGTAGTGGGTCAGCTTGAACTCGGCGGCCTGCGCTCGGGCGCACAGAATCATCGGCAGACGCTGGCGTTCGCTGATGGCGATCCGGGTGCGCTGATGCAGGGTCTGGGCAACGCCGGCGGCGATGATGGCGAGAATGAACAGCGCAATCATCACTTCGAGCAGAGTGAAGCCGCGGGCCGTGGCAGCCTTCATGGGAGACTCTCCGTCATGCTGTCGTCTGCGAGGCGCACGGCCAGCGCATCGACATGCAGCGTCATTTGGTCCTGCCCGCTGTGCAGGGTCAGCTCGCCGCCCGTGACCTCGCCATTGGGCCACCAGATCAGCCAGGGCGCGGCATCGTCTGCTGCCGGCGGCACCCGCGTCGCCGTGACCGGCTGCGACCACGAGCGGTCGGGTAACTCCCCGTCGTCGTTCAGCGGCACCCACTCCCCACCATTCGACTGTGCTCGCCAGGTGACGAAACGATAGCCCTGAATACCGGGCCGCCAGCCGATGATGCGTTGCTGGCCGAAGGCGATATCGCCGGCCAGCCGCATGTCGCTCTGTAACTGCTCGACGCTGGATCTCAGCCTTGCCGGTTCTCCGCCTCCCAGCCACGCCACGCTAAGCGTGGCCGCCAGCGCAATGATCACGATGACGACCAGCAATTCCAGCAGCGTCACGCCCGCTTGTCGGGAGGCGTGCGGGCATGGATTCATAACATCCAGTTGCCGATGTCGGCATCGGTGCCCTCACCGCCGGAGGCACTATCGGCACCCAACGAGAAGATATCCACCGAACCGTGCTCGCCGGGACTGCGGTATTGATAAGGATGCCCCCACGGATCTTCCGGCAGACGGCGGATATAACCATCTGCACGATAGTTCTTGGGCTGAGGTGCCTGGCTGGGCTGGCTGACCAGCGCTTCCAGACTCTGCTGGGTAGTCGGGTAGCGATAATTGTCCAGTCGATACATATCGAGCGCCTGCTCCAGCGTGGAGATGTCGGCCCGCGCCTTTTGCTGCATGGCATCGTCCTGGTTGCTCAGCACATTGGGCGCGACGATGGCGATCAGCAGGCCGATAATGAAGATCACCACCATGATCTCCAGCAAGGTGAAACCGCGTTGCCCGGTGGCAAGGGAGGGGGTGCGATAGGGCATGACGAGCTCCTTCGATGGCATGAACGTTCACAGCGCCATTGCGCCGTTGAGACGCATGATGGGCAGCAGGATGGATAACACGATGGCTAGCACGACGCCGCCCATGGCTAGGATGATGAGCGGTTCGAACAGGGCGAGCGCCATGTCGACACGCCGATTGAAGGTGCCTTCCTGGGTGTCGGCGATACGCTCCAGCATTGGTTCCAAAGTGCCGCTGGCCTCACCGCTGGCGACCATGTGCAGCAATGTGGGGGAGAATTGCCGACTCTCCGCCATGGCGCGATTCAGACTGATACCGCTGGTGACCTGTTCGGCGATTCGATCGACGGTCTGACGCAGGCGCTGATTGCCCAGCGTGTCGCGGCTGACACGCAGGGCGTCAAGAAGAGGAATGCCACTACGGGTCAGAATGGCGAGAGTGCGCGTCAGACGCGCGGTGTCGAGCAGCAATACCAGCTCGCCGATACGTGGCAGTCGTAGCAGTCCACGATCCCAGCGCAGTCGCAACGCGGGACGGCGCAGCGCGCGGCGTAGGCCGACGACCGCCAGCCCGATCAGCAGAGCGATCCACAGCCCACTGCTCTGCAGCAGTTGCGACAACCCGATCATGATCCGAGTGATCAACGGCAAGGCCATGTCGGCATGTTCGAATTGGGCGGCGAGTTTGGGCACGACGTAGGTCATCAGACCGATGACCACGGCGATCGAAACCGCTACCAGCACCATCGGATAGACCAGTGCGGTGCGCGCCTTCTGGCGCTGGGCCTGAACGCGTTCGAGATAATCCGCCAGACGCTCGAGCACCGTCGCCAGTCTCCCCGCCCGTTCTCCGGCGGCCACCAGGGCGCAATAAAGCGTCTCGAAGCTCGTCGGATGGTCGCGTAGGCTGTCGGCGAGGCTATAACCCTCGCGGACACGATTGAGCACCGCCAGCAGTATGGCGCGGGCGCGCGGCTGGTCGGCCTGTTTGACCAGCGCATCCAGCGCATCGCCCAGCGGAATTCCGGCATCCAGTAGCGTGGCGAGCTGGCGGGTAAGCAGAGCCAGGCTGGTGGCGCCAATGCGGCCGCGTCGGGATGCCTTGCGGGAATGTGCCTCGGCCAGGGCTAGACGTCGGGGAAACAGTTCCTGGTCGCGGAGTAGCTGACGTGCCTGGCGCTCGCTATCGGCTTGTATGACGTCGCGGCGTCGTGTGCCGTCCGCCGTCAAGGCCAGGTAGCGGTAGGTCGGCATGGAAATCCTTGCTTATTGTCATCGCTGGTTGTCATCGCTTGCGCGCTCGAGAGCGCTGACGAACGACTGCGCTGGTGAATACTGCGCAGCGCAAAAGTATCGCAATGAAATGTTGCAGTTTTGCGGTGATGTCATGTGTGGATGTGGATCGCGCGCAAGATCTCGTCGTAGCTGGTCTCACCTGCCTCCAGACGCTGCTGCGCCGCTTGTGTCAGTGAAAGATTGTGGGCAAACGCATGGTGGCTGAGTTCGGCTTCGGAGGCACCGTCGTGGATCAGGCTCATCAGGGTGTCGTCGATAGCGATGAATTCATAAAGACCCAGACGTCCGCGATAGCCGGTGTGGTCGCACTGCTCGCAACCCACGGGGATGGCAACACGTTCCAGTTGGGGCAGGCCAGGAAGCGACGGTACGCCGCCGTCCGATGTGGCGTGCCATTGGCGACAGGCAGGGCATAGCCGTCGCACCAGACGCTGGGCCATCACGCCCTTGAGGCTGGTGGCCAGCAGGTAAGGCTCGATGCCCATGTCGCGTAGACGCGCCACGGCTCCCAGTGCGCTGTTGGTATGCAGCGTGGAGAGCACCAGATGGCCTGTCAGACTGGATTGCACGGCGATGGCGGCGGTTTCCAGATCGCGAATCTCTCCAATCATGATCACGTCCGGATCCTGACGCAGAATGGCGCGCAGACCTCGGGCGAAAGTCAGCCCCGCATGAGGGTTGACAGGGGTCTGCCCAATGCCGGGGATGGCGTACTCCACCGGATCTTCGACGGTCAGGATATTGCGCTCGCTGTCGTTGAGGAGATTGAGACTGGCATACAGCGTGGTGGTCTTGCCGGAACCGGTAGGGCCGGTATTGAGCAGAATGCCGTTGGGCTGACGCAGCGTATGACGGTAGCGATCCAGCATTTCCTGTGGCATGCCGAGTCTTTCCAGATCGAGCAGGCTGGCATGCTTGTCGAGCAGGCGCATGACGACACGCTCTCCGTGAATGCCGGGCAGGGTCGAGACGCGAATATCGACCTGGCGTCCCGCCGTGCGCACGGCGATACGACCATCCTGTGGTTGGCGCTTCTCGGCGATATCGAGCTTGGCCATCACCTTGATTCGCGAAATCAGCATTGCTGCCAGCACGCGGGGCGGCTTGAGCGCGGTACGCAGTGAGCCATCGACGCGCAGGCGGATCACCAGCTCTTTCTCGAACGGCTCGACATGAATGTCCGAAGCGCCGAGCCGCAGGGCCTCGGAAAAGACGCCGTTGATCAGGCGAATGACTGGCGCTTCGTTCTCGGCATCGAGCAAATCTTCGGCACGTGGCAACTCCTGCATCAGACTATCGAGATCGACGTGCTCGGCGAGACCCTCCAGCAGTGCTTCGGTACTGGCCCGGTCGGTATCATAGAGTTCGCCCAGACGTGCTTCGAAGCGGGTTTCATCGAGCCACTCGCATCCTTTGGCCGTACCGTGGACTCGCTGTAGTTCTTGCAAGATCGCGATCTGTTGCTGTGGTCCGTCGTGACGACAATAGAGTTGGTAGCTCTGTGCCGTGGGCACTGCCGCTATGCCGGCTCGTTGCGCGATACGGTACGACAGCAGCGGTGGCTTTGACGTGTTCTCTCCCTGTGTCTCTTCTTCGGCTTGTTCGCTCATGGCGTCAGCGTCCCCAGGCGCTCCCGGGCTGAGGGATAGAGCGTCTGCCAATCGGTGGCGGGCCTTTGGCCCTCCGCTGTCGACGAGTCTGGGGCCGACGAGATAGAGGCGTTTGCCGTTTCCAGCTCGGGCAGACGCTGCTCTGCATCCAGATCGTGCAACAACTGCTGCGCGCGCATGTAGCGGTATTTTTCCGCCGTTGCGGCATCCATCGTCTGTGCATCACGAATCACCCGGGCGCGGATGAATACCATCAGGTTCTGCTTCTCGCTTTCATTGCTGGAATAGCGGAACAGATTGCCGATCAGTGGGATATCGCCCAGTAGCGGCACGCGTTGCTGGGCATTGCTGTTCTGGCGGCTGATCAGTCCCCCCAGCACGATGATGCCGCCATCCTGGGTCACCACGGTGGTTTCGATTTCGCGCTTGTTGGTGACAACGTCGCTGGCGTCGACGTTGTTGGCGATCGATGACACCTCCTGAGTGATCTGCATGCGAATGGTATTGTCCGCGCTGATGGTCGGTCGGATATGCAGTTTGACGCCGACATCCTCGCGCTGGATCGTCTGGTAGGGATTGGAGTTGTCGACGGTGGTGGAGCCGGTGACGAAGGGCACTTCCTGACCGACCAGAATGTAGGCCTCGGCGTTGTCCAGCGTCATTAGCGAAGGCGTCGACAGCAGGTTGGTATCGGTATCGCTACGCAGGGCGTTGAGCAGCACGGCGAAGCTGATCCCGCTATCGCTGAGGCGGCCCACACCCGTGGTAATGCCCCCCATGCTGCCCAACAACGAGCCCAGTGCCGAGGTATCGTCGCTAGCGGCTGCGGCAGCTATCTCGGCAATACCGGGGTTGGAGGAAGTCGGAAAGTTGACACTACCGACGGGGATTGAGCCGCTTCCGCTGGTATCGGCAAACAACCATTGCACGCCGATCTGTCGAGCACGACTCTCGGTGATCTCGGCAATGATCGCTTCCACCGCTACCTGGGCGCGACGAATGTCGAGACGTTCGATGATGCGTTGGTACTTGTCGAGTTGATTGGAAGGGCCGGACAACACGATGGCGTTGGTATCGGGATAAACTGCAAAGGAGACGTTCTTGCCGTTGTCCAGTGACGACATGGTGCCCGAGGCGCTGCTGGAACCAGTGCCGGATGCGCTGGATGTGTCGGCAGCGCTGGTATCGCTGCCGGCGAGCGCCGTGCCCGGGTTGGCGCTATCGAGGCTGCTGGACAAGCCGCCTACGCTGTTGCCGCTACGCAGGTTGTTCAACACATTGACCACGGCTTCGGCGCTGCTGTGGTTGAGATAGATCACGCGGGTGTTGGTTTGCTGGCTGGTTTGGGTATCCAGCGAGGCGACGAGTCGCTTGAGACGTTCCCGCTCGCGGCCAGGACCGAAGACCACCAGGGCATCGTCGCTGGGGGCGGCGATGACGCGGGTCTGGCTGCCCTCCTGCTGCATGACACCATCCAGCGTTTCCGCCAGATCCTTGGCCGAAGCATTGTGCAGCGGAATCATCTGCGCCTCGCTCTCGCGGCTCTGGTCCAGACGCTGGGCCAGACGGGTCAAGCGTTCCAGGTTGTCGCGCCAGTCGGTGACCACCAGCAGTCGGCTATCCGGATAGGCGGTGACGAGGCCGACTCGAGTATCCACCAGCGGTTTCAGAATCTCGGCCAGCGTCGTGGCATTCAAATGCTGGGTTTCGATCACCTGGGTCGCAATGACCTGGCCTGCGTCATCCCCGCCCAGTGGCACGGGCTGGGTGCGGGCGACTTGATCCGGCACCACGCGCACGCTGCCGTCGCTCAAGGGAATGGTGGCATAGCCGTTGACCTGCAGTTCGTTCTGAAATACCCGGTAGAGTTCATCGGCGGTTAGCGCACGCTGGCTGTTGAGACTGATATTGCCGCGCACGCGTGGGTCGATGACGAAGGACTTGCCGGTAATACGGCCAATGCTGTGGATGAATTCCGCCAGACTGACGTCATCGAAATCGACTTCGTAACGCGGAGCCTCTACGTTACCTTCGGGGGGCCAAGGCTGGCCGCTGGCGGTGGGCAGCCAGGCGAATAGTGACCAGGTGAATAACAATAGGGTGCCGAGCACCATACGCAACATCATGGGGAAAGCTCCAATACCAGCATCACGGGTTGGCCGTCTCGTTGTAGTTGTACGCGGACCTCGGAAGTGTCTTCGAACGCGGCGCGCAGTTGATCCAGGCTCAATGCGTTCACGGCGTGGCCGGCAATCGCCGTTATCACATCGCCGGAGTGGAATGGCAGTGCCTCGAACAGCGTGCCGTCCCGCCCCGGACGTAAGCGATAACCGCTCAGCGTGCCGCCATGGGTGATGGGAATGGTCTGTATCTGGGGCAGCAGACGGGTAGGCTGGGCGAGTAACTGATTCCGGTAATCGTCGCCGAACTGGGCGCGTAGCGCTTGCTCAGGCCACCTCGCGCGTTCGATGGGGATGCCACCGGTGGGGTGACCAGACGACGGGGTGGGCTCGGCCTTTGTCACAGCATTGGGAGTAGTGGTCGGTTCATCGCTGGGCCATGGCAGAAGTTCATGACGTCTACGGTTGTTCAGAACCAATCCTTGCGCAGTGATATCGATCAGATCCACTTCATCCAGTAGGGCGTCGCCGCGCATGGCGACCTCGGGGCCTTGAGGCGTTTCGAGCACGATCACGGACCGCGACAGCGGAATACCACGCAAGACCCCGACAATATGCAGGGGCAGTTGCGTTCGAGGTAGATCGCTCTGGTCCTGGTCGGCGGTAGTGCGATGCCATGAACCGTCGGCCACTATCGGCAGGGCCGCAGATGGAGGCGTGTAAGTCTGATAAGCCATGGGATGAGACGGGTGGTTGAAGTCCCAGATCAACTGGGCGCCGCCTGCCAGCACGCGCGCCGCCAGCCATACCACCACGCACCACAGCAGCCAATGCCCGTAAGGACGCAGCCTGTCAGCAGCCGATGACAGAACCGGACGCATCATCAGCTCAGACGGCGCTTGGGATGCCAGCCGGGATGCCCATCCACGAAACGCAGCTCGGCCCGGGGCGGAAGAGGCAACGGCGCCTTGGGATCGCGTGCGAGGAGATAGCGCTCCAGTATCTGCCAGAGTGGATCGCCAGATGGTGCATCTGGCCTTGAGCTCCAACTGATGACCCGTTCACTGGGAGCATTGCGCAGCTTCACCCGCTGGCCACGCTCGGTGCCGTACTGACACTCCCACTCGACGCCGATGACACGCGGCAGATCTTCACTGTTATCCAGCAGGATCGGGTCGTCGAAACACTGATCCGATTCGCGTTCCAGCAGTCGACGCAGGCTGTCGGTAGTCATCGACAGACTGAATACCGACGTACTGTGACCACCGCTCAAGCTGAGCAGGTGATCCCGAGTGATCGCGCCGTTGGGGGGAACGATGCGGTCATAGCGCTGGCCCGGAGAGAGGCCGGTTTGTGTGGTCTCGCCGCTGGAGTGGCGCAACGCCTCGAGGATCAGGGAATCCCAACTGCCCCCCGTGGTATCGCGCCGCCACAGCCAGTCCGGCACCCGGCCTACCGAGCGATCGAGCCAATCCTGATAGGGCGCGCGCAGGCGCTCGACCTCAGTCTGGTAATAGTCGAACCTGGCGCGGGCTGTCGGCGTTAGTGCCTGTTCATCCGCGCTGTGAAAGGCAGCCTTGAACTGCCATTGTCCGTTGACGCTGCGGCAACTAATTTGGAATAACCCTACTCCCCGCGACCCGGAGAAACAGACCGGAATCTGTCGTCCCTGGGCTTGATCGACCATGACCAGATCGGGCCATAGGTCCAGTCCGCGGGCACACAGCAGGATATCAGCATCCTGCAGTCGCTGGGCCAGCCATATCCCGGAGCCGCTACCGGTATCTGCCAGCACTATCACCAGATCGGCCTGTTGGCGGGCTTGCGCCACTTGCTCTTGGACCGCCAAGAACCAGACATCCAGTGCTCTATGCTCGTCATGGGCGTAAGGGTTCGTCGCTCCGACCACGGCGATATCGACACCGCCGCGCTCGAAATAGCCGATACCGCTGACGCTGTCGTCGGGATTGCTCGCGTGGTCCAGCACGCCGAGCACCGGTTTGCCGTAGCGTCGATACAGCGCGGCGCTATCGTCGTACCATTGCGTGCGCTCATCGCTGCTGACACGGGCGTCGCTACCCAGCAAGCCGCTGACGTCGACGCCGGATGCTCCTCGCGTGAGATAGCCCATGCCGCCGCCATTCCAGCACTGACCGTTTTCCAGCGTGAGGCAACGATCCGTTCCCAGAGTCTTGCGCAACGCTTCCAGCATGGCAGCCAACGTGGCATAGCCACCCAGAGAGAACTGAGTGGCTTGCCGGGGCGAAGTCATGAAGGCTGGTACCGTGCCAGGGGCGATGGCATTGATGCCTTTGCCGGTGGCCCAGGGTGCGCGCCCCAACATACTGGCGGGGCCCAGTCGCGTTGCCGGCACACAGGGGGTGTCGGCATGAAACGCATCCAGTGTGTCGGCGTAATAAAGCAGCTCGACCTGAGCGGAAGCCGGTGCACGTGACTGGGTTCGAGAACTGCCCAGAGAGCTGCACCCCGCCATTATCCACGGCAGAAAAAAGGATGCGGCTGTGCCTTGCAGAAACTGCCGGCGTCCCTTGCTCGAAGAGGACGCGGCGTTCGCGGAAGAAACTGCTGGCTTGTCAGGGCGTGGTGGCGTTGTTGTGTTCGGCCTGGTGAGGTCAGTCATGAGTCTCGGTCATTAGGCGGTACACGTTCATGAGCCATGGCTTCATCGCTCATGTCGGCCGTCCATCTTAATGACGACTCCATGACAATTTGACGATAGGTGAGCGTCATTTTCAGGCTGTCTCGGTTCGTTAATCGATATGTCATTTCAATAGCCTATGTTCGTTGCAGCGTAATGGGTGGATTCGAATTACAAGCTTGACTGCTAACGACCGATATAACTGAACAGACTTGAGTGAGGGAACCATGAGCAAGGAAATCGAAGATCATCGCATCCTCAACCGCAGTGATAACGAACCGTTCTCCGCGATTCTGGACCGCCGTGTCTCGCGTCGTGGCATCATGCAGGGAGGACTCGGCGTCGCGGCCATGACGGTCCTGGGTGGTTTCGGTCTGGCGGGTTGTAGCGATGACGATGATGCCCATGCCGATGACCAGCCGGCGAAGACGCCACTGGCACTGGCGTTCGAATCGGTCAAGGGATCGAAGACCGACGCCATTGTCGTCCCTGCCGGTTATAGCGCGCAGGTCCTGATTCCCTGGGGTACGCCGCTCAACAGCAGCGCGCGTGACTGGAATCCCGGGATGAAAATGACGCCGGAAGATCAGCTTAATATGGTGGGGATGCAGCATGATGGCATGCACAACTTCCCGCTGGACGAGAAGAACGCCTCTTCCGACTTCCTGTTGGCGATGAACAACGAATACATCGATCAGACAGCGCTATGGTTCCAAGATGGCCCCACAAGCGACGTCGATGGCAAGCGTCCCGCCGATGAAGTGCGCACCGAAATCAATGCCCACGGTGTCACTATCGTGCGCCTCAAAAAGCAAGGTGACGGTTCCTGGGTACATGATCCCAGCTCGCTTTATAATCGTCGTATCACCAGCGCCACGTCAATGGATCTGGCCGGTCCGGTGGCGGGTAGCGATTACGTCAAGACCAAGTACTCAAAAGACGGTAAAACGGTGCGCGGCACCAATAATAATTGTGCCAATGGTTATACGCCTTGGGGCACCTACCTGACCTGCGAAGAAAACTGGCCGGGATATTTCATCAAGAAAGACGGTCGCGAAATGGATGATGACCGCCTGGGGATCGAAGACGAAAACGGCCGTTATGGCTGGGAGACGGCCGCCGGTGATGCTAGCGAAGTCGATGACGAATTCGCGCGTTTCGATACCACTCCGCGTGGCGGGAGTGCCACAGACGATTATCGGAACGAGGCGCGCGGCTTCGGCTATATCGTCGAGATCGACCCTTACTCAGACGCCCGAGCGATCAAGCGCACGCATTTGGGCCGTTTCCGCCACGAAGGTTGCTGGCCGGGCAAGCTAGTGGAAGGAGAGCCGGTGGTGTTCTACTCCGGTCACGATTCCCGCAACGAATACATCTACAAGTTTGTCTCCAAAGCCGTGTGGGACCCGGCTGATGCCAACCGCCCCGGTGACAACTATGATCGGTTGTCAATCGGCGCCAAGTACATGGACGAGGGCACGTTATATGTGGCCAAGTTCAATGATGATGGCACTGGTGAATGGTTGCCGCTGACTCCGGATGCCCAGACGCCCGGTGGTAAGTCTCTCGCCACTGCCCTAGGTTTGGATACCGGCGATCTGGCCGGCATTATCGTGCATACCTGCGATGCCGCCGATCTGATGGGGGCGACGCCGATGGATCGTCCGGAGTGGGGCACGGTCGATCCGCACACCGGAGAGGTCTATATGACGTTGACCAATAACTCCGATCGTACCGAAGCAGGGACCGATGCAACGTTTACCAGTGGCAACAGTGTCGAGGAGCTTGGCGTAGGATATGCTTCTGCCCCGGTCAACGGTCCCAATCCGCGCGCCGAGAACGAAGGCGGGCAGGTGATCCGATGGGTCGAGCCCTCGCCGAAGGAGGCCACCTTCGAGTGGGATATCTTCGTATGCGGTGCTGCCTCTGGCGATGCCGATAACCTGTCGGGTCTGACCGAGCTAAATCAGTTCGCCAGTCCGGATGGCTTGTGGTATGACGATCGCGGTGACGGCAAGGGCATTCTGTGGATCGAGACCGACAACGGTTACGAGAACGTTACTGAAGATACCAATGACCAGTTGCTGGCGGTGGTACCGGCAGCCGTTAGCCAGGGCGAAGGCGACACCACGGTGATCGGTAGCGGTAACCAGACCCAGTTGAAGCGTTTCCTGGTTGGTCCCAACGGCTGTGAAGTGACCGGTATCTGCGCCACGCCGGACAAGTCCGCGCTGTTCATCAACATCCAGCACCCAGGCAACTGGCCGGCGGATGACTCGGCAGCGACCCAGGATGCGACGAAGGTGACCAGCGGAACCGTGCGTCCACGAGCATCGACTGTCGTCATCTGGAAAAACGATGGCGGCCAGATCGGACTCTAATCTCCCGGCAGGTAGCTGTATAAATCAAGGGCCGAATGCTTTGGCATTCGGCCCTGTCGTTGGAGAACCACCAGGCGGTGGCCCTCGATGGATTGACTCGATTGCTATGGGACGCAATGCGCCGATTTCACGCCTGACTGGCGTAGGCGTAGAGCAGTGTCTCTTGGGCGCTGATGGGTTCGGCATCGCCTGGATCGCGAAGATGATATTGCCCTTCGGTGTCGAGCTCCCAGCTCTGGCAGTTGTCCAGTAGATAGGTGTCGAGATCCTTGCGCACCTGCTGCGCGACTTTCTTGTCCAGCAGCGGGAAGCAGGTCTCCACGCGATGGAACATGTTGCGCTCCATGGCGTCCGCGCTGGAGCACCATACCTCGTGCTTGCCGTCATTGTGGAAGTAGTAGACGCGCGTATGTTCGAGGAAGCGGCCGATGATCGAACGCACCCGGATATTGTCGGAAATACCCGGTATGCCGGGGCGGAGACAGCACATGCCGCGAATGATCAGGTCGCAGCTTACGCCGGCCTGCGAGGCTCGATAGAGCGCGCGAATCAGCTTGGGCTCGGTGATCGCATTGCACTTGATGACGAGCCTGGCTTTCTTGCCGTTCTCGGCCAGTTTGGCTTCGCGATCGATCATCTCGACCAATGTCTTGTGCAGCGTAAAGGGAGCATGCAGCAGCGTGTTGATCTTGCGTGGCTTACCCATGCCGGAGAGCTGCTGGAACACCTTGTGCACGTCGTCGCATAGCTCGTCGTTGGCGGTCATCAGACTGTAGTCGGTGTACAGCTTGGCGGTCTTGGCGTGATAGTTGCCCGTGCCGAGATGGGCGTAGTGACGCAGTTCGCCCTTCTCGCGCCGGACGATGTGCATCATCTTGGCGTGAGTCTTGTAGGCCATCACCCCGTAGATGACGATGGCGCCCGCTTCCTGCAGTCGGGAGGCCAGCGCCAGGTTGTCGGCCTCGTCGAAGCGTGCCCGCAATTCGATGACCACGGTGACTTCCTTGCCGCCGCGAGCCGCTTCCACCAGCGCGCCGACGATCGAGGAGTCGGCGCCGGTGCGATAGAGCGTCTGCTTGATCGCCATGACGTCGGGATCGCGCGCTGCCTGACGTAGCAGATCCTCCACCGGCGTGAACGACTGAAACGGATGATGCAACAGGATGTCGCCCTGGCGAATGGCGGAGAACAGGTTGACCTCGCCGCGTAACGGCTTGGGCAGGCCGGGGGTGAATGGCCGATAGCGCAGATCGGGCCGCTGGACGTCGCCGAGAACCGCCATCATGCGGGTCAGGTTGACCGGGCCATTGACCCGATAGAGATCCTCCTCGCCAAGCTCGAACTGCTTGAGCAGAAAATCGATCAGGCTATCGGGGCAGTTGTCGGCCACCTCGAGGCGGACGCCACTGCCGTAGCGTCTGGCCAGCAGTTCACCCCGAAGTGCGGAGGCCAGGTCCGAGACCTCTTCCGGATCGACCGACAGGTCGGCGTTGCGTGTCAGGCGAAACTGGTAGCAGCCCTCCACTTCCATGCCGGGGAATACCTCATGGGCGTGAGCGTGGATCATCGATGACAGGAACACGTAATCGGTGAAGCCCGCTTCGCAAAGCGCTTCCGGCAGCCGAATCAGCCGCGGCAACGAACGCGGCGCCGGGAGAATCGCCATGCCGCCCTCGCGGCCGAAGGCATCGGTACCCTCGAGCTCGACGATGAAGTTGAGACTCTTGTTGACCAGGCGGGGGAAAGGGTGAGAAGGATCCAGTCCGATCGGGCTGATGACCGGGGCGATCTCCTCCTCGAAGTAGTCGGCAACCCAGGCCGCCTGTTCGGGCGTCCACTGCGCGCGGCGCCGGAAACGGATCTTCTGCTCTTCCAGGGCCGGTACGAGAACATCGTTGAGTATGCGGTACTGACGTTCCACCTGCTCATGGCCGATGCGCGAGACCTCGCTCAACACGCGAGCCGGCGTCATCCCATCGGCACCGGTCTCTTCATGAAACGAGGCCAACTGATGCTTGAGGCCGGCGACCCGAATCTCGAAAAACTCGTCGAGATTGGAGGAGACGATCAGCAGGAACATCAAGCGGTCGAGAAGCGGATGCGAGGCATCCAGCGACTGCTCGAGGACACGAATGTTGAACTGGAGATGCGACAACTCGCGATTGAAATAGAGCGCGGCGTCGTCGAGATCCGCGTGCGAAGAGGGCGCCTCCTTGGCATGGATCCCCTTGCGCGTGCGATTGACGCGCAAGGGCGGGGGCGGCGTCTCTTCACCGGTGGCCGGCAAGGGGAGATCGACCGGGCTGTTGGGCGTGTCCGTTGTGCCAGAATCCGTCATCAGAAGTCTCCGGTACCGGGGCCGACACGCCCGCGGCCCTCAGGTGTTGAGCAGTTGCGCTGCGCGTTTGGCGAAGTAGGTCAGAATGCCATCGGCCCCGGCGCGCTTGAAGCAGGTCAGTGATTCCAGAATTACGCTATCCGCATCCAGCCAGCCTTTCTCGAAGGCGGCCATGTGCATGGCGTACTCGCCGCTGACCTGATAGGCGAAGGTGGGCACGGCGAACGACTCCTTCACCCGCTGGATGACATCCAGGTAGGGCATGCCGGGTTTGACCATTACCATGTCGGCACCTTCCTGGATGTCCAGAGCGGTTTCGTGCAGTGCCTCGTCGGTGTTGGCTGGGTCCATCTGGTAGCTGAACTTGTCGGCACGGCCCAAGTTGCCACTGGAACCGATGGCATCGCGGAACGGGCCGTAATACTTCGAGGCGTATTTGGCCGAGTAGGCCATGATCTGTGTCTCGTGCAGCCCCTCGCGTTCGAAGGTGGCGCGAATCTCGCCGATGCGACCATCCATCATGTCGGAGGGGGAAATCACGTCGGCGCCGGCCTCGGCGTGGGAGAGTGCCTGCTTGATCAGTGCCTCGATGGTGCGATCGTTGAGCAGGTAGCCGTTCTCGTCCGGCACGCCATCCTGGCCGTGCGTCGTGTAGGGGTCGAGCGCCACGTCGGTGATGATGCCGAGATCGGGGAAACGCTCGCGTAGCGCCCGGATCGCGCGCTGGATCACGCCGTCCGGGTTCCAGGCTTCGGCACCGTCGACGGTCTTCTTCTCCGGCGGGGTGAAGGGGAAAAGGTCGATCGCCGGAATGCCGAGCGCGACCAGCTCTTCGGTCTCGCGCAGCAGTTCGTCGATGGAGAGGCGTTCGACACCCGGCATGGACGAGACCGGCTCGCGGCGATTTTCACCGTCGAGCACGAAGACTGGGAGGATCAGGTCGTCGGTGGTCAATGTCGATTCTCTGACCAGGCGGCGGGAAAAGTCGCTTTTGCGCAGACGGCGCAGGCGAGTAGCCGGATATTGACGCGACAGGGAATAACGCATGAATCTCTCCACGATAGGCGGCGAATGTGCCTCGCAGCACGCTCGCGTCACCGACAGCCAAGCTATCAGTGACGAATGACAAAAAGATGACAGCGGGGCTTGGCGTCCCAGTATAACAACCGAGTCGACGGACCGGATGGGGGCCTTTGTCGCAGCGGCTGGAACCGGACGAATTAGTCTGAGTCCGCAGGCGCTTCCGCGCGTCGACGCTGGACGATGCGGCCGAAGAGGATGCCGACTTCGAACAGCAACCACATGGGAACGGCCAGCAGGCTCTGCGAGATGATGTCCGGCGGAGTCAACAACATGCCGATAATGAAGCAGATCAGGATCACGTAGGGGCGTTTCTTGCTCAAGCTCTCCACGTCGGTGATACCGGTCCAGATAACCAGGAACGTGGCGATGGGGATCTCGAAGGCCACGCCGAAGGCGAAAAACATCTTCAGCACGAAATTGAGATAGGCGTTGATGTCCGTCATTACCGTGACGTCCTGCGGGCCGGTATGCACGAAGAAGCTGAACAGGAGCGGGAACACGACGTAATAGGCGAAGGCTGCACCGCAGTAGAACAACAGGATGCTGGAGGCGAGCAACGGGAACGCCAGCGCCTTCTCATGCTTGTAGAGCCCCGGCGCGATGAATGCCCATGCCTGATAGAGAATGAACGGAATCGCCGCAAAGATGGCGACCACCATGGTCAGCTTGAACGGTGCCAGAAAGGGCGACGTGACTTCCGTCGCGATCATCTTCGAGCCGACAGGCAGAAGCGCCACCAACGGATCGGCCACGAAGCGGTAGATGTCGTTGGAGAAAGCGTAAAGGCCGACGAAGACCAGCACGACGACGATCACCGCCTTCATCAGGCGCGAACGCAGCTCTATCAGATGCTCGATCAGCGGGGCCTGTGACTGCTTTTCATCTGGCGGTGGAGAAGAGGCATCGCTCATCGGGAAGCCGAATCCTTGTCCGCGGGTGAGGAAGAGGGGGGCTCGGACGAGGCATCAGCCGGCGCGGAAGGCGCTGGCTTTCCGGCGCGAGTGGATTCGTCGACCGGCGTGGCGTCGCCAGCGGTCGAAGGCGTCGGGGCCTCCGAATCCTCCTTCTTGTCGATTTCGAAATGCTTTTCGACGCCCCGGCGCGCCTGATTGACGTTCTCGTCCAGTTTTTTCTGCTGCTCGGCCAGTTTCTGGCGCAGCTCCTCGGCCTCGAGCTGGGACGTGATCTCCCGTTGCATGGTCGAGACGCTGCGCTTGATCCGACCGACCCAGAGTCCGGCCGTGCGGGCAGCCCTGGGCAGCCGCTCGGGCCCCAGCACCAGCAGTCCGACGATGCCGATCAGCAACAGCTCGAAGAAACCGATATCGAACATGCCGGTTACTTGCGCTCGGCCTTGTCGTCGGACGGCTTCTGCGTGTCGTCCGGGCGGCTGTCGAAGTTGCTGTCCTGGGTCGTGTGAGTCGAATCCTGGGAGTGGTCGATGCTTTGCTGCGTGTTACTCCCTTTTTTCTCCTCTTCGTCTTCACCGACGGCTTTCTTGAAGCCTTTGACGGCCCCGCCGAGGTCGCTACCGACATTGCGCAACTTCTTGGTACCGAAGATCAGGATGATGATCCCGAGGACGATCAACAGCTGCCAGATACTGATCCCACCCAGCATAACTTTCTCCTTACTGATGCGCGTTGACGCGATGGTGATTCATGAGTCTCGTTGGCGAGAGGCCTTCTCGTCCAGTCCGGAAACGCCGAAACGCCTGGCCAGCTCCGCCAGCACTTCCCGATGATCGATGTCGAGATGCGACAGCATGACCAGGCTGTGAAACCACAGATCGGCCACTTCGCCGATCAGGTCCTGGCGGCTCTGTGCATCATCCACCCGGACATCCTTGGCGGCAAGAAGCGTTTCGGCAGCTTCTTCGCCAACCTTTTCCAGGATCTTGTTGAGGCCCCGGTGATGTAGCTGGGCGACGTAAGAACTGTCCGGGTCCGCGTTGCGGCGAGCGTCCAGAACCGTTGCCAATCGTTCGAGAGTATCACTCATGAGATGACATTCCTGCTTATGGGGCTACATTGGCTTCGAGCTTCGAGCTTCGAGCCATTATTCTACGCTCAGCGCCAGACGAGCAGCAGCAGGCCCAGCCCGGCCGCCACCAGCACCGGCCAGGGTTGCTGCTCCGCCCAGCCGAGCATCGGCTGCCAGGCCAGCGCCACCGCCAGCAGAACGGCCCCCAGGCGGAGACGTCTGGCGCGCGGTGCCGCCCGTTGGAAACGCGCTTCCAGGCTCGTCAGCGCTTCCGTCTGCTGGCGATAGAGCCGGCGCTGCTGTTCGCGATCGGAGAGTGCCTGATGGGCGAGCACCGGCAGCTCGGGAATCTGGTGCGCCAGTTCCGGCGCGTGCTTCTGCAGCGTCTTCCAGAAACCCTTGGGGCCGGCGCGCTCGCGCATCCAGCGCTCGAGATAGGGTTTGGCGGTGCTCCACAGGTCCAGGTCGGGATAGAGCTGGCGGCCCAGGCCCTCGATATTGAGCAGGGTCTTCTGCAGTAGCACCAACTGTGGCTGGACCTCCATGTTGAATCGCCGCGCGGTCTGGAATAGTCCCAGCAGCACCTGGCCGAAGGAGATGTCCTTGAGCGGTTTCTCCAGGATCGGCTCGCACACCGCGCGGATCGCCGAGGCGAACTCGTTGGCCCGGGTGCCTTCCCCGACCCAACCGGATTCGATGTGTAGTACCGCGACCTCGTAATAGTCCTGACGGAAGAAGGCGAGCAGATTGCGCGCCAGGTAGTCCTGATCCTCGCGGGTCAGGCTGCCGACGATGCCGCAATCGATGGCGATGTAAAGAGGTTCGGTGGGGTTGTCCCGCGAGACGAAGATATTCCCCGGGTGCATGTCGGCATGGAAGAAGTTGTCGCGGAAGACCTGGGTGAAGAATATCTCGACGCCGCGCTCGGCCAGTTTCTTGAGGTCGGTGCCCTGCGCGCGCAGGGCGTCGATGTCGGCGACCGGGATGCCGGTGATGCGCTCCTGGACCATCACCTGGCGGTGAGTCAGCGACCAGTGGATGGCCGGGACGTAGAGCAGCGGCGATCCCTGAAAGTTGCGCTTGAGCTGGGAGGTGTTGGCGGCCTCCTTGTTGAGGTCGAGCTCGTCGAACAGGGTCGCTTCGTAATCCTGAACCACCTCCACCGGCCTGAGGCGGCGCGCCTCGGGAATCCGTCGCATCAGGCGTGCGAAGGTGTAGAGCAACCCGATATCCTCGCGCATGATGCGATCGATGCCGGGGCGGATGATCTTGACCACGACCTGCTCGCCGCTGTGCAGTTCGGCCGCGTGGACCTGGGCGATGGAGGCCGAGGCCATCGGTTCGGTCTCGAACGCGGCGAAAGCCTCCTCGACGGTCTTGCCGAGTTCGACCTCGACCATGGCACGGGCGGTCTCGCCGGGGAAGGGCGGAACCTGGTCCTGCAGGCGTTTCAACTCGTCAGCGATATCCGGTGGCAGCAGGTCGCGCCGTGTCGACAGCATCTGGCCGAACTTGACGAAGATCGGGCCCAGCGACTCCAGCGCCAGTCGCAGCCGCTTGCCGCGCGAGTGGTCGCCGATCGGAATCAGGCGAACCGGGGCAAAGCGCCACAGCCAGCGGATGACTGGCGGTAGTCTGTCCTGGGGAACCAGGCTGTCGAGGCGATAACGGGAGACGGTCCAGGCGATGCGAAATAACCGCAGGCTCATGAATGCGACTCCCGGCGACGTTGCAATCTAGCCACTCTGGCCTCGACACGATCGACGGACTGCTGCAGTTCGGTCAGGTGATCGCGCGCGACGGCGAATTGGTCGCGGCCAGCCAGCCAGCGCCGCTCCTCGAATAGATAATCGCGCATGTCCTGTTGCCACTCGTTGGCCAGGAAACGCGCCTGACGGTCGAGGTGGCGGATGCCATTGGCCACGCCGTGGGCGGTACCGCTGCCCATGATTCTGGATAAGGCATCTTCCCAATCGATATCGAGATCCATGAACAGCGTCTGTATCGGGGACAGCAGTCCCGTCCGGCCGGTGACCGGCAATTGCCCGCTGAACAACAGCCGTTCGGGCGAGTCGCCCGCCAACAGGCGGGTGAGGACGTCTCGGGTGACGGTGATCTCGAGGTCGTCCGCGTCGTGCCAGTCATGCACTCGCCCCAGCGTGACGCCATCGTCATGAAAGGCCACGCGCAGTCCGAGCCGGGCATCGGCGAAGACCAGGCGCAGGGTATGACCGGCCAGTGCCGCCAGCCTGGCGGGCGACGCCGGATCGCGACGCAACAGCGTGTTCAGAGAGCGCTCAAGGGCGACAAGGGCGAAAGTCTCCACCATCTCGCCGGCCCTCAGAGCTTGATGCCGCGATGCAGTGCGACGATTCCGCCGGTCATGTTGGTATAGTCGACGCGCTCCAGGCCGGCGGCCTGCATCATACCCTTCAGCGTCTCCTGGTCGGGATGCATGCGGATCGACTCCGCCAGATAGCGGTAGCTGTCGGCGTCATTGGCGACCAGGCGACCCATTTGCGGGAGCAGGCGGAAAGAGTACTGGTCGTAGGCTTTCGACAGCAGGCCGTTGACCGGCTTGGAGAACTCCAGCACCAGCAGGCGTCCGCCGGGCTTCAGCACCCGCGTCATCGAGCGCAGCGCCGCGTCCTTGTCGGTGACGTTGCGCAGGCCGAAGGCGATGGTGATGCAGTGAAAGCTGTTGTCCGGAAACGGCAGGCTCTCGGCGTTGGCCTGTACGTATTTGACGTTGTCGCCGATGCCGTGGTCGATCAGCTTGTCGCGGCCGACCCGCAGCATGGATTCGTTGATGTCGGCCAGGATGACGCGTCCAGTCGGTCCCACGCGCTTGGCGAACTGGCGGGTCAGGTCGCCGGTACCACCGGCGATGTCGAGCACGCTGTGGCCTTGACGAACGCCGCTGCGCTCAAGTGTCAGCTGTTTCCAGAGGCGATGAATGCCGAATGACATCAGGTCGTTCATGACATCGTAGCGCG
The DNA here is from genome assembly GCF_008298015.1 of Salinicola corii. Classification (GTDB taxonomy): domain Bacteria; phylum Pseudomonadota; class Gammaproteobacteria; order Pseudomonadales; family Halomonadaceae; genus Salinicola; species Salinicola corii. The sequence goes on from NZ_VTPX01000002.1 coordinate 514,758, forward strand.
CGGCCACCGAGTGAAAGACGTCGGCCACGCGGGCGGCCTTCTCGTCGACCGCTACCTTTTCGTAGCCGAAGTCGGTCGTGCGCTTGTCCATGTGCTTTTCTCCGAGATGACGCGGGCGGCGAACGTTATGCCTGTTGGGGCGGTAGCGTCGCTGTCTGAGCGATGTGCTGCCGAGCGGCTCGAGCCGTGTGACCGACGCGCTCGAGCCGGGGCCAATCGATGTGAATCGACCGAGTCCGCATTGTAGCGTCTGGTCGTAAACTTGTCTGCGCGCATCGCGGCTGGCAGGTAACGGGAACTGGCGTGCCGGCAGCCTTGGTCCCGCATCCGGCCGGCTTCAGACCTGATGAATCTGGATCACGCCGGAATCCCGGGAGGCACCGGCGCGCTCGAGCCGGGTCAGATAGTTCTCCCACCAGGCCTGCTGATGGGTCGCCATGTCGTGGAGATATTCCCAGGTGTAGAGTCCGGTATCGTGGCCGTCGTCGAAATGCAGCTTGAGTGCGTAGCGACCGGTCTGGGTGATATTCAGCAGACCGACGTTGCGCTTGCCGGTCTGCAACACGGCTTCGCTGGGATGATGGCCCTGGACTTCCGCCGAGGGCGAGTAGACACGCAGCAGCTCGATCGGCAGGCGGTAGCTCTCGCCATCGGGATAGCCCAGTTCGAGTTCCCGGTCACGCTTGTGATAGTGGACGCGATTGGGGATGGGGGCGGACATAAGAAACTCCTAGCTATAAGCTATAAGCTATAAGCCGTAAGTTTTGGTCTGCTAGTGAGAAGAGCCGCAAAAGAAAGAGAAGAACATCATTCTAGAGTTCTTCTCTTCCAGCCGCGAAGCGCGCTCTTCCAGCTTAAAGCTTACAGCTCCTCATCAGAGGATATACCGCGACAGGTCTTCGTCCACCGCAAGTTCACCCAGCTTGTCGTTGACGTAGTCGGCGTCGACGACCAGCGGGCTGGCGAAGTCGCCACCCTGGAACGAGGCTTCCTCGAGCAGCCGCTCCATGACGGTGTGCAGGCGACGGGCGCCGATATTTTCGGTGCCGTCATTGACCTGCCAGGCAATCTCGGCGATGCGCGAAATGCCGTCCTCGGTGAACTGGACATCCAGGCCTTCGGTGTCGAGCAGCGCCTGATACTGCTTGGTCAGCGCCGCCGAGGGCTCCGTCAGGATGCGCTTGAAGTCGTCCGGTGTCAGCGCCGTCAGCTCGACCCGGATCGGCAGGCGACCCTGCAGTTCCGGAATCAGATCCGATGGCTTGGAGAGGTGGAAGGCCCCGGAGGCGATGAACAGGATGTGGTCAGTGCGCACCATGCCGTGCTTGGTGGAGACGGTGGAGCCCTCGATCAGCGGCAACAGGTCGCGCTGCACGCCCTCGCGGGAGACATCGCCGCCGCTGCCGGACTCACCGCGCTTGGCGACTTTGTCGATCTCGTCGAGGAATACGATGCCGTTCTGCTCCACTGCTTCCAGCGCGCGCTGCTTGATCTCTTCCTCGTTGACCAGCTTGGCGGCTTCTTCGTCCTGCAGCAGCTTCCAGGCGTCCTTGACCGTCACGCGGCGGTTTTCGGACTTCTGCTTGCCCATGTTGGCGAACAGGCTCTGCAACTGGTTGGTCATCTCCTCCATGCCCGGCGGGGTCATGATGTCGACGCCCTGGCTGGCCGGCGTCACCTCGATATCGATCTCCTTGTCGTCGAGCTGACCCTCTCGCAGCTTCTTGCGGAAGACCTGTCGCGTAGAGGTATCGTCGCGGCCGGCATCGTATTCGCTACCGCGTGGGCGCGGCAGCAGGGCATCGAGGATACGCTCCTCGGCGGCGTCCTGGGCCTTGTGGCGCACTTCGGTCTTGGCCTGCTCGCGCACCATCTTGATGGCCATTTCCATCAGGTCACGCACGATCGACTCGACGTCGCGACCGACGTAGCCCACTTCGGTGAACTTGGTCGCCTCGACCTTGAGAAACGGCGCTCCGGCCAGCTTGGCCAGGCGGCGTGCAATCTCGGTCTTGCCGACGCCGGTCGGGCCGATCATCAGGATGTTCTTGGGTACGATCTCGCCGCGCATGTGTTCATCGAGACGCATCCGGCGCCAGCGGTTGCGTAGCGCGATGGCGACGGCACGCTTGGCGTCGTGCTGGCCGATGATGTACTGATCGAGCGAGTGAACGATCTCACGCGGTGTCATCGACGACTGGGTCAGTGCTGGCTGGGCGCCGGCCGTTTCCTGAGACGTGTCGTTCCGGGAAAGACTCTGAGACATGGGGGATGGCCTCGTTACAGCTCTTCGAGCGTGATCTGATGATTGGTGAAGACGCAGATGTCGGCGGCGATGTTTAGCGATTTTTCGGTGATCTCGCGTGCGCCGAGCTCGGTATTCTCGAGCAGCGCTCTTGCCGAGGCCTGGGCGAAATGGCCGCCGGAACCGATCGCGATGATGCCGCGCTCGGGTTCGACCACGTCGCCGTTGCCGGTGATGATCAGCGACGCCGTCTTGTCGGCGACGGCGAGCATCGCCTCGAGGCGGCGCAGCGCGCGGTCGGTACGCCACTCCTTCGCCAGTTCGACGGCTGCCTTGGTCAGATGGCCCTGATACTTCTCCAACTGCGCTTCGAAGCGCTCGAACAGGGTGAAGGCATCGGCGGTGCCACCAGCGAAACCGGCCAGAACCTGGCTGCGATAGAGGCGGCGAACCTTGCTGGCATTGCCTTTCATTACCGTGTTTCCCAGCGATACCTGGCCATCACCGGCCAGGGCGACCTGATCGCCACGGCGCACGGATACGATTGTGGTCATGCAGTCGACTCCCAATGACGCGCCGTCGAAGCTCGCAGACGGCGCCGAAAAACAGGTGCGATCGCGTCTGGGTACCCAGGGGCATGAGACGACGCGATGCGGCATGAACCATCAAGTGCGGGCAAGGAGAGGGGAAATCAAGCCGACGACGAACGTCGAGGGGAATGAACAGGAGGCCGGCAGGAGATGCCGGCCATCATGGAGCCTGTTGGTAACCTCTACCGACGGGGCGACTCTTCTCGCGCCGACGGTGCCGCGACGCTAGTTCTGCAGGCGCAGCAACAGCGGCTCGATGCCCTGGGTCACCATCAGGTCCTGGGCGCGGGATAGCTCGCGCTTGTCCTCGTAGGGACCGACCTGGACCCGATGCCAGAGCTGATCACCATTGGCCCGAACGTCGGTGATCTTGGCCAGCAGGCCGAAGTCCTTGAGCCGGTTGGCCAGGCGTTCGGCATCGCCGAGATCGCGGAAGGAGGCGGCTTGCAGGACGTAGCGTCCTCCGCTGGGCGTTGGCTGCTTGGTCTGGTTGGCGGCGTCGTCGGCCGCGGCTTCCTGGGTCGTCTTGGCGGTCGGCTCGGGCGATGAGCTATCGCTGTTGGGGGCAATGACTTCCGTTTCCGGCAGTAGCGTGTAGAACTCGAAGGTGGGTGTCGCAGGCTGCTGAGGGGTGGTGGTGCCGCCGCTGGCGGCGTTATCGCTGCTCTGAGCATTGCCGCCGGTGGCGGCCTGATTGGATGTCGGTCGGGGCACGACGGCCGCCACCGGCTCCGGCGAGGAGCGATCCAGATACTGCGACAAGGCAAAACCGGCAATCAGGCCGGCGATGGCCCATAGCCAGCCAGGGATGCCGCCGAGGCTGCCTCCCTGGTGACCGCCGGATTTGCGGGGACGAGGCTTCGTCGTCGCGCCTTTGGGTGAAGAGCGAGAAGAGGACGGGCGACTGTTCTGAGCGGGGCGGCGTGCCATGTCTTACATCTCCTCCGGGGCGCTGACGCCGAGCAGCGCCAATCCGTTGCCGATGACCTGGCGTGTTGCCAGACCCAACGCCAGCCGTGCATTGCGCAGCTCGGTATCGTCGACCATGACTTTCTGGGCGTTGTAGCAGGTGTGGAAGTCGCTGGCGAGCTCTATCAGATATTGCGCGATCTGATGCGGTTCGCGGGCGCGAGCGGTGCGTTCGACGATATCGGGATAGCGTGCCAGCCGATTCATCAGTGCTTTTTCCTGGGCGGCATCGAGGCGCTCCAGATTGGCCATCGCGATGGTATGGTCGAAGGCGAGGCCGTCGCTCTCGGCCTTGCGCAGCACGCTGCAGACTCGGGCGTGTGCATACTGGATATAGTAGACCGGGTTGTCGTTGGTCTGCGAACGCGCCAGATCGATGTCGAAGGTGAGTTGGGAGTCGGCGCGGCGGGCGGCGAGAAAATAGCGCGTGGCATCGCGGCCGACTTCGTCGATCAAATCGCGCAGCGTAACGTAGCTGCCGGCGCGCTTGGAGAGCTTGACCTCGACGCCGGAGCGGGTCACCAGCACCATCTGGTGTAGCACGTAGTCCGGCCAGCCCTGAGGGATGCCGACTTCCAGCGCCTGCAGGCCGGCACGCACGCGAGTCACCGTCGAGTGGTGATCGGCACCCTGCTCGTCGATCACGGTGGTGAAACCGCGCTGCCACTTGTTGTAGTGGTAAGCGACGTCGGGCACGAAATAGGTGTAGTCGCCATCGCGCTTGCGCATCACCCGGTCCTTGTCGTCACCGAAATCGGTGGTGCGCAGCCACAGGGCGCCGTCCGCTTCATAGGTGTGACCCCCGGCAACCAGCGCATTGACGGTCTCCTCGACCCGGCCCTCGGCGTAGAGCGAGGACTCCAGGAAGTAGACGTCGAACTCGACCCCGAACGCCTTGAGATCCAGATCCTGTTCCCGGCGCAGGTAGGCCACGGCGAAATCGCGGATGGCGTCGCCGTCGTCGGGATCGGCCTTGGCTGTCACCTCGCGGTCGTCCGCGGTGACCGTTTCACCGGCCAGGTAGGACTGGGCGACGTCGGCAATATAGTCGCCGCGATAGCCGTCCTCGGGCCAACCCTCGTCATCGGGACCGAGCCCCTGGGCGCGAGCCTGAACCGAGCGCATCAGGTTATTGATCTGCGCCCCGGCATCGTTGTAGTAGAACTCGCGGGTGACGTCGAAACCGGCTGCTTCCAGCACGCGGCAGAGACAGTCGCCGATGGCGGCGCCACGGCCGTGGCCGACGTGCAGCGGCCCGGTCGGATTGGCGGAGACGAATTCGACCTGTACCTTCTCTCCTGCGCCGATCAGGCTGCGGCCGAAGGTATCGCCGGCATCCAGGATCTGGCTGACGATGTCCGCGATCGCATCGGTCGCGGCAAAGAAATTGATGAAGCCTGGTCCAGCGATCTCGGTCTGGCGGATGGCATCGTTGTCGGGGATGGCTGCCACCAGCTTGTCGGCCAGGTCGCGGGGCTTGAGCCCGGCTGGCTTGGCGAGAACCAGGGCAAGATTGGAGGCATAGTCGCCGTGGGCCTTGTCGCGCGCGGGTTCGACCTTGATCGCGGGGGCGACGCCCGCCGGTAGATCGCCGGCCTGCTGCAACTTGGCGATGGCGGCGTCTAGCAGTTGGGTAATCGTCTCTTTCATTGGCTACTTCGTCGTCGTGGGGCCTGGGATCGAGGCTTTCGGCCCGGTCCGGCGCGGGGTTGCGCAGATCTGGACGTCGTGAGCCTGCTGCCACGACGCTGGAAAAGGGCGGCCATTATCGGCGATTGGGGCGAGGCTTTAAACCCTAAGCGGGCTGCGCCAGAAGAGACAAGGGTTAAGCGCCGCTACGCGGCTAGCAGAGGGAAGAACAAACGCTTGCTCTTCTCTTCCATCTTCTTCCTTCCCTCTTCTCTCTTTCAACTCAACGTCATCGGATCGATATCCAGCGACCAGCGGACACGACGCGAGGCCGCGCTCTCCATCCAGCCGACCAGCCAGGCGCTCGCTTCGTGCAGCGCGCTGCGTTTTTCCGCGGAGAGCATCAATTGCACGTGATAGCGGTTCTGGCGACGCTCCATCGGTGCGGGCACGGGGCCTAGGCAGTGCACCGCCGACTGGCGTTCGCCGAGCCACTGGCGGGCGGCGTCACCGGCAGCCTCCGCAGCCTGGCGGGCGTCCTCCTCACGAGTCGCCTCGAAACGCGCCAGCGCCAGATAACGATAGGGTGGCAGGCCGGCGAGGCGCCGCTCCTCGAGCATCTGGTAGGCCAGCGCATCGTAGCCGCTATCCGCCAGCAGCCGTAGATTGGGGTCGTCGGGATGCAGCGTCTGGACCAGAACGCGTCCGGCCCGGTCGGCGCGACCGGAACGACCGGCCACCTGGACCAGCAACTGGGCGCTCTGCTCGAGCGCGCGAAAATCGCTGGCGTAGAGGCCGGCGTCGGCATTGACCACGACCACCAGCGTCACGTGGGGAAGATGGTGACCCTTGGCCAGCATCTGGGTTCCCACCAGCAGGCTCGGTTCGCCGCGTCGGATCTCGGTCAGCAACTGGTCGAAGGCTTCCTTGCGCCGTGTGCTGTCACGATCGATGCGGTAGACAGGCGTGTCGGGGAACAGCGTGGCGAGGGTCTCCTCGCTGCGCTCGGTGCCGGCGCCGAGCGGCCGCAGATCGGCACTGCCGCAACTCGGGCAGGCGTCCGGCTGCGGCGTCTGGTGCTCGCAGTGATGGCAGACCAGGCGCGGCGGCTGGCGATGGAGTGTCATGCGTGAGTCGCAGTGGCGGCACTCGGCGATCCAGCCGCATTGATGACACGCCAGCGACGGCGAAAACCCCCGCCGATTGATGAAAACCAGTACCTGCCCCTCGGCTTTCAGTGCCTGGCGGATGGCGTCGATCACCGGTGGGATCAGCCCGCCCTGACGCGGTCGCCCGCGCAGGTCGACCAGTTCGAGCTTGGCCGGGGCGTGGCGGCTGGGTCGCTGGGTCAGACGAAGATGTCGATAGCGGCCGCCGCGGGCCTGGGCCAGGCTCTCCAGCGACGGGGTGGCGCTGCCCAGCAGAATCGGTACACCCTCGCGGTGAGCGCGGGCCATGGCCAGGTCGCGGGCATGGTAGCGCAGTCCATCCTGTTGCTTGAACGAACCGTCGTGTTCTTCGTCGACGATGATCACCCCTGGACGTGCCAGAGGGGTGAAAATGGCGGAACGGGTGCCGATGATGATCGGCGCGCGCCCGCTGCGGGCGGCTTCCCACGCATCCAGGCGCTCCAGGTCGGTGAGGCCTGAATGCAGTGCCACGACCGGCGCGCGAAAGCGCTTGCGAAAGCGCGACAGGGTCTGCGGCGTCAGGCCAATTTCGGGTACCAGCACCAGCGCCTGGCGGCCCTGGCCCAGCACGGCCTCGATCAGTTGCAAGTAGACCTCTGTCTTGCCGCTCCCCGTTACGCCATGGAGAAGGCAGGGGTGAAAGCGGTCCAGTCCTTCGTGAAGCGCCGAGAGCGCGGTGGCCTGTTCCCGGTTGAGCGGCAGGGCAGGTTCGGCGAGCAGCGCACCCGACCAGCCCTCGCTGGCGGTCAGCGGTTCACTGACGCGAGTAACAAGCGACTTGTCGAGCAGTCCCTGCAACTGGGCACGACCGTACCCCTGCGCGGTGATGGCGGAAGTGATCATGCCGTGGCGATGCTGGGCCAGGAGCTGAACTAGCTCGCGTTGGCGTGGCGCGCGGCTCAAGACATCGAGGGCGGCGGTCTCGGGGTGATTCAGTTGCCACCGCTCTCGGATGCGTGCCTCGAGCGGTCGTCCCTGGCGCAGCGGTCCGGGCAGGGCGTGATGTAGCGTATCGCCCAGAGAGTGCTGGTAGTAGCGGGCGGTAAATTGGCACAGCCACAGCCAGTCTGCCGGTAACGGCTCGTCGTCGAGTCGCTCCGTGATCGGTTTCAACTGGCTGGCCGGCAGCTCGCTTTGCATCGCGCACTCCATCACGATCCCTACCAGGTAACGCCGACCGAACGGGATCTTGACCCGCAGACCCGGGCGCCAACCGCCGACAGGGGGCTGGCCCGCGGGGCGATAGTCGAACAGTCGCCGCAGCGGCGTGGGAACGGCGATGCGAAGAATCCTAGGGGCGGGTGGAGCCGCGTTCCCGGGGGCGGTACTGGAATCTGCCAATTGGCCTCCATGAAGAATTCTGCTAAAATGCGCCGCCTTCCGACGTAGGGTGCGTCTCTTATCCGTGGTACTGCCATCGCCAGACGATGCGGGTTGCGGGATTCTAGGCGGGCCGGTCGCGCGGGAGTGAACCGCGATTCCCTATCCGTGTACGGTGCCTGGCAAGAGATCAGGTGGCGGTACACCGCAAAGCGAGGCTTCACGATGAAACAGTCTATTCATCCCGAATACAAGACAGTCACGGCGACTTGTTCCTGTGGCGCGACCCATTCGATCGGCACCACGGCCAGCGAGGACTTCCACGTCGACGTCTGCTCACAGTGTCATCCGTTCTACACCGGCAAGCAGAAGCAGGCGACCACCGGTGGCCGCGTCGAGCGTTTCAACAAGCGCTTCGGAGCTGCGGTTCGTCGCGGTTGATATCGCGTCTCGCCGAGAACCGATCGGTTGTCGAAAAGCCTGCCTCCATGGCGGGCTTTTTCGTGCGCGCTTGCCGGTTCTGGATACATGCAAGGGTCGGGGGTTGCAGACCGAGGCTTCGGGTCCGAGACAATGGATAAGGGATGTTTTATGGCTGGGTGTTTAGGTATAAGTGTCGCCAAATGCATCCAAATTATTAAAACAAGTGCTTAAAATTCGCGAAAGAGGAGGAAAGGGTGAAAGTTGTGTGGGGTGCTGTTTTTCTATAATCTGGCGCGACTTTGTGGCACGACGATGCCGAGACACCCCATCCCCTATTTGGAAACATTCCCCATGAGTGACGATAAAAGACAGGCGGCGCTCGATTATCATGCCAAGCCGATTCCGGGCAAGTTGTCGGTCGAACTGACCAAGCCGACCGAAACCGCCAAACATTTGTCGCTAGCCTATAGCCCTGGTGTCGCCGAACCGTGCAGGGAAATCGCGCTGGACCCGGAAAACGCCTATCTCTATACCGGCAAAGGCAATCTGGTAGCTGTCGTCTCCGACGGCAGCGCCATCCTGGGCTTGGGGAATCTCGGCCCACTGGCAAGCAAGCCGGTCATGGAGGGCAAGGGAGTTCTGTTCAAGCGCTTCGCCGGCATCAATTCCGTGGATATCGAAGTCGAAGCCGATTCCACCCAGGCCTTCATCGATACGGTTGCCAGCATCGCCAACACCTGGGGCGGTATCAACCTCGAGGATATCAAGGCGCCGGAGTGCTTTGAGATCGAGGCGGCGCTCAAACAACGCTGCAGCATCCCGGTGTTTCACGACGACCAGCACGGCACCGCAATCGTGACCGCCGCGGGCTTGCTCAACGCCTTGGATATCGCCGGCAAGACACTGGCGCATGCGCGTATCGTTTGCCTCGGGGCAGGGTCGGCCGCCATTGCCTGCATGAAACTGCTGATCGAGTGTGGCGCCCGGGCCGAGAACATCTTCATGCTGGATCGCAATGGCGTCATTCACAGCGGCCGCAGTGATCTCAACCAATACAAGGCACAGTTCGCCACCGAGACGCCGCTGCGCACGCTGGATGATGCGATCGAGGGCGCCGATGTCTTCGTTGGTCTCTCCGGGCCGAATCTGTTCAAGCCCGAGCAACTTGCGAAGATGGCGGCCAACCCGATCGTTTTCGCCTGTTCCAACCCGGATCCCGAAATTCACCCCGATGTCGCCCGCGCAACGCGCAGCGATGTGATCATGGGGACGGGACGCTCCGACTACCCCAATCAGGTCAATAACGTGCTGGGGTTCCCGTTCATCTTCCGTGGCGCGCTGGATGTCCGGGCCACTGCCATCAATGAAAAGATGAAGATCGCCGCCGTCCATGCACTGAAAGACCTGGCGCGCGAGCCGGTCACGAAAGAGGTGCTGGATGCCTACGAACTCGACTCGCTGGAGTTCGGCCGTGGCTATATCATTCCCACGCCGGTGGATTCGCGTCTGCTGGAGAAAATTCCGGCGGCGGTGGCCCAGGCCGCGGTCGAGTCCGGCGTCGCGAAGAAGCCGTACCCCGCCCACTATCCGCTGAAGAGCGTCAAGGCAATCTACGGCCAGTAACCGGTCGGGGCGTGACTGTGACGATGCCGCCCGGGAGGCGGCATCGTCGTTTTCGGCATCCAGAACGTCTCTCCCGGCACGGGCTCTCTGCAGTGCCGTGGTTCATTACCAGCTGTACAGAATCGATACCGAGGTGGTGGTATCGGTGCGTGCTTCGGCGTCGGGCGGCGGGTGGGTGTTGCTCTTGACGTCGTAGGAGACGCGCAGCGCGAGGTGGGAGTTCAACTGCGAGGTGATGGTCGACAGCGAACGCGTGGTCACGCTGATGTGCGTCGCCTCCGCGGAGAGTTCCTGGTCGAACGCGATGTCGTCGCTGAAATTGTAGGTGTAATCCAGCGCCGAGTAGGCCAGGGCCAGATCGTCGCTGCCACCCTCGGCGTAGGCGTCGTGGCGATAGCCAGGACCGACTTCGGCCGAGAGGGTGTGCGTCGGGCCGACGAGGAGCTGGCGCCCGTAACCGGCGATGGTCGTGAACTGCGAGTCGTAGCCGCTGAATCGATCGCGTTCCCAGCGTGCAAAGCCGAACAGGTAGTTGTTGTCCGCCAGCTCATAGCGTTCGCGGGCGCCAACCAGATATCGCTCCGAGGTGGTGTTGTCATTATCCTGGACGCTACGGGTCTCGGCACGGAAGGTGTGCGTAAAGCGCCCGGTCAACCAGGTCAGGCGGCCCTTGGCAAGCAATGTCTGGGTATTGGTGTTGCCGGTCAGCTTGGTATAGCCAAGTTCCGCGCTGCCACTGAAGTTGGGTGCGTTTTCGTCCGGTGCCGGCGGTGCGTAGAAAAGCTCTGCATGTGATGGCGATGCCATCAGGCAGGTGGCCAGCAGCCACCAGCGGCAACTAGGCAGGGGCATGACATCTCTCTCAGCGTCGCTGCGACGTCCTGTTGCGGTGAAGAGCGAGTGTGGAACGAATGAGTCGGGGCTCGAGGCCCCGACCAATGTATCAGAAGATGGCTTCGAAAGTGCCAGTGCCTTGCGAACCGCTCTCATCTTCCAGTTCAGGGCGAATCCCTCGAGGTTGGTACTCGGGCAGGTTGTCCTTGCGGAAGATCTCGCTGATGCCGCCGGACTGATCGTCATGCAGGCGCTTGCCGGTCTTCGGGTCGATGCGTGCCTGGACGATATCGTCAGGCGCCTTCGGAACGACCTCGGGGGTCCCTTTCAGGGCCGGGCCCATGAACGCCTTCCAGATCGGCAGGGCGGCTTGCGCGCCATATTCCGCGGTGGTGGTGTTGTCGTCCTTGCCGACCCATACCGTCGTGACCAGTGAGTTGTTGAAGCCGGAGAACCAGGCGTCGCGCTGATCGTTGGTGGTACCGGTCTTGCCGACGATATCGGCACGGTCGAGCGACAGCGCCCCGCGGCCCGTGCCGCGCTCGATGACATCCCGCAGGATGCTGCGCAGGATGTAGAGCGCGTCGGGATCGACGACGCGGGGCGCAATGCGGCGCGGTTCGCCGTCGACTTCGGTCTGGGTCGCATCGGGCGCGCAGTCGCGGCAGGCCACCAGCGGATTGGCCTGTTCGACCACGGTATTCTGGCTACCCTGGGTGACCTTTTGAATGTACCAGGGCGAAACCTGGAAGCCGCCGTTGGCCAGCACGGCGTAGGCATTGGCGATCTCCAGCGGCGTCAGCGAGGCGCTGCCCAACGCCAGTGACAGCCCGTGTGGCAGGCGATCCCGGGAGAAGCCGAAGCGTTCGAGGAAGTTCAGTGCGTTGTCGAGCCCCAGCGACTGCAGCACGCGGATGGTCACCAGGTTGCGCGAGGTGTACAGCCCGACCCGGAGGCGTGTCGGCCCGCGGAACTGGCGTTCCGCGTTTTCGGGGCGCCAGTCGTCGCCGCTGTACTGGGACATCACCACCGGCGCGTCGTTGATGATGGTGGCTGCGGTCATGCCGCCTTCCTGCAGCGCCGCCAGATAGACGAAGGGCTTGAAGTTGGAGCCGACCTGGCGTTGCGCCTGGATGGCTCGGTTGAACTTGCTGGCGGCAAAGCTGAATCCACCCTGCAGCGCCTCGATGGCGCCGGTTTGGGGGTCGAGCACGACGATCGCGCCCTCCGCGCCGGGGCGCTGTGACAAACGCCAGCTGTCGCCGTTCTTCAAGATGCGGACCAGGTCGCCGCGCTGGGCGATCGCCTCTGCATTGGTGGGCACATCGCCGCGCCATTTGGCGCTGTGGTAGACGCGGGCCCACTTGAGGCCGTCCCAGTCCAGCGTGATGACTTTGCCATCGGCGTTGAGTACGTGCATCTGCTTGCCGTCGGTTTCGGTCACGATGGCCGGCTGAAGGGGGCCATAGGCGGGCGTGCGCTCCAGCACCTTGAGCCAGTTGCTGACATCGCCATCGACACCTTCGATGGTGGCCTCGCTGCTCTGGGCCGCCTGGCGCGCGGTCTGGATGACCTCCGGGGACTCCGATAGCTCTTCTTCCAGGCCCTGCCGCTCGGTGCGGTCCTGCGCTTCGACGAGGCTCGGAGGTACGTCTTTTTCCTCCGGACCACGCCAGCCGTGGCGGGTGTCGTAGTCGATCAGGCCCTGTACCAGCGCATTCCGGGCTTCGGTCTGGAGGTGACTGTCGAGCGTGGTCGTGATGCGGATATTGTCGGTGTAGGCCTTGTCGCCGAACCGCTCGACGGCGTAGGCACGTGCCATTTCCGCCACATAGGGGGCGTCGACCTCCGACTGCGCGACATGGCGGCTGGCCGTGATCGGCGCCTTGACGGCCTGCTCGTAGCTAGCTTGGTCGATCGAACCGAGCTGACGCATGCGGTAGAGGATCCAGTTGCGTCGGATCAGGGCGCGTTCCGGATTGGCCAGCGGATTGAAGCTGGAGGGGGCCTTGGGAAGGCCTGCGATCATGGCGTACTGCGGCAACGTCAGATCGGCCAGCGGCTTGCCATAGTAAGTATTGGCGGCGGCGGCGACGCCATAGGACCGGTGGCCCAGATAGATCTTGTTGACATAGAGCTCGAGAATCTCCGGCTTGTTCAGGATCTGTTCCATCTGCAGCGCCAGCAGGATCTCGCGAATCTTGCGGGTGAACGTCTGATCCAGAGTCAGCAGGTAGTTGCGTGCCACCTGCATGGTGATGGTGCTGCCGCCGGACTGGATGTCTCCCGAAGAGGCCAGTTCCACTGCCGCGCGCAGAAGGCCTTTCGGGTCGACGCCGGGATGGTTGTAAAAGTTGGCATCCTCGGCCGCCAGCAGTGCATCGATCAGCGGTTTAGGAATTTGATCGTAGCTGATCGGCATGCGGCGCTCCTCGCCGTATTCGCCAATCAGCTTGTTGTCCTCGGTGTAAATTCGCAGCGGCGTTTGAAGCTCGTAGTTCTGGAGCTGGCGCACGTCCGGCAGGCCAGGGGCAAAATAGAGCCCTGCGCCGACGACGGCCAGCACGACACCGGCGCATAGCGACAGCAGCAGCCAGAAGGCGGTCGTCAGTAAGCGGGTAAAAAGCTTCATATAAAGAGGTAATCCTTGACTGGTGGCGGTCCGGCCGCGTGCGTGCCCGCTATCCCTAGCTTCGGACATGGTTCAGTACCGGGGCATTATATGGATGCGATAGAGCCGGGGCCAGTTTCGTCCTTGCCGCTTCCTGCAAGCAACGAGAAATAAGTGTAACGAAATGTCTCAAGTTGCCTGTCGGGCCGCCGTTAACTTCGATTAGGATTTTCGAGTTTCGGCGAGGTGAGACAGTGTTGCGCTTGAAAAGATCCTCCCAGGGATTGGTCGGAGTGGACATCACCTCCGCCACCGTCAAGCTGCTGGAGTTGGAGCGTCACGCCGGCGGTCTGAGGATCGACAGTTACGCAGTGCGCCCGCTGAGCGAGGGAGCCGTCGTCGAGAGGCGTATTCGCGACAAGAGCGAGGTCGTGGACACGTTGCGCCGGGCGGTCGAGCATGCGCAACTGCGTTCCCGGCGCGCCGTGGTGGCGGTACCCAATTCGGCCGCCATCACCCGAGTGCTGTCGCTGCCTGCCTCACTCAGCGACGAGGAGATCGAAGCCCGTATCCAGATGGAGTCCGACAAGCATATCCCGTTTCCGCTCAACGAGGTTGCCTTCGACTTCCAGCGGTTGGCGCACCATGGCCGTTACCCGGATCAGCAGGAGATCCTGCTGGTGGCTTGCCGTTTACAGGATATCGAGACGCTTACCTCGACCATGGAGGCGGTGGGGCTGGAGGCGGTGGCCGTTGACGTGGAGGGCTTCGCGCTCGAGCGGGTCTGTCGTACCCTGCGGGATTCCGAAGAAGAGGGCGACAGTACGGCGCTGGTCGATATCGGTGCCAATCTTTGTGCCTTCCATGTGCTCAAAGGCGGAAGGATCGTCTACAGCCGGGACAATCTGTGTGGCGGGCGACAGCTCACCGATGCCATCAGCAAGCGTTACGGCATGAGCTTCGACGAAGCCGGCCGTGCCAAGAAGCGCGGGGGACTGCCCGACGACTATCGTCAGCAAGTGCTGTTGCCGTTCATTGATACCCTTATTCAGCACATCGGGCGTTCGTTGCAACTCTACTACACCTCCGCGGGACAGCAGCAGGTTCGACGTCTCGTCCTTGGCGGCGGGTCGAGCGCGCTACCGGGATTCGCGGAGCGGCTGCGTGCCCAGAGCGGTCTCGAGGCGAAGCTCGCCAACCCCTTTCACCACATGCGGGTCCATTCGCGGCTGGATGTCGGTGCACTGGCCGCGGACGCGCCGGCGATGCTCACGGCCTGTGGTCTCGCCATGCGGGCCATGGCATGACGATCGAGATCAATCTCCTGCCGTGGCGGGAGCAGCGTCGTGTTCAACGGACCCGTCGTTTCAAGCAGGGTTTGCTGCTGACACTGCTCGTCGGCCTGTTGATCGGCTGGGGGATCTCCCTGCACGAGAAGTCGCTGGTACGAGCGGGACAGGCCCGGGTCGCGCTAATCCAGCGCGATACCGACGCCCTCACTCGCGATATTCAGGCGATGCGCGATTTTCGCGAGTTGCGGGAGCGCATGCTGAAGCAGATCGAAGTGATCAACGAACTGCAATCGAGCCGTCCACTCACCATTCGCGTCCTCGATCAACTGACGGCCACGCTGGTCGATGGCGTCTATTACACCGAGCTGGATCGCAGGAACGACCGGCTGGAGCTTAGCGGCGTAGCAGCTTCCAATCGTCAGGTTTCCGACCAGATGCGAGCGCTGGATAACAGTTCGGCATTCGCTATCCCGCTGCTCTCGGACGTGCAGTCCGCAGAGGGGCCCGCGGCGGCCAAGCGCTTCCACATGAGTGTCGACCAGCATCCGGTCGATGACAGTGTGGCGGGGGCCGGATCATGAGGCGTCCGACGATGAGGTTTCGGTGGTTGAACGGTCTTCGTGATCTGGCTGGAGAGCAGTGGCGGCAATTGCGTGAACTCCAGTGGCGCGAGCTGGATATCAAGGAGGCAGGCACCTGGCCTGTCGGCCTGCAGGTAATGATCGCATTGGCGCTTCTGCTGGTTTCGCTGTGGGGCGCGCAATGGTTGTTGGCTTCGTCGCCCCGGGAAATGCACCAGCGATTGATGGTGCGGGAACAGCAAGCACTGCAGCGTTTCGAGACGCTCTCGTATCAGGCCGTCAATCTACCGGCGATGGAGCGCCAGATGAGCGAACTGCAGACCCGCATGCAGCGGGTGCTGGAGATGCTGCCGAGCGATGCAGAGGTCCCGGCGCTACTGGATGCCATCAGTGACGCGGCACGCGAGCAGCAACTCGATATCGATAGCATCAAGTTGCGTCCGGCGGTCGAAAAAGCGTTCTACATCGAGCAACCCTTCGACATCCAGGTGCGCGGGGACTTCCACCAGATCGCCTCGTTCCTGGCTCGTGTCGCTGCCATGCCGCGTATCGTCACGCTGCACGATTTCACTCTGACGCCGATGGGGGATCGTCTCCGGCTGTCGATGCTGGCCAAGACCTACCGCTACCGGGAGGACGCCGATCCCAGCATCGATTCCAAAAAAGAGAGGGGGAAACCGTGAGCGCGAACCACCTCGTTCTGGCCGGGATACTCATCGGTAGCGGCCTGCTCGTGGGGTGTCAGGATGCCAATCTGGAAGCGTTGGAGGCGCATCTGGATGCGTTGCGGTACAAGCCTCAGGGACAGATCGCCGCGCTACCGCAGATGCCGCAGTATGCCACCGCCGACTACGACCAGAGTCAGCGCCGCAGTCCGTTCGTGGCCGAACACGAAGATCATGTCGATCCGGTGGATAGTGCGCCGCTACCCGATGTCGATCGTCTGCGCCAGCCTCTGGAAGCCTTCGAACTCGATAGCCTGACCCTGGTCGGCACCTTGACGGTGGGAAATACCCCCTCGGGCCTGGTCGCTGCGCCGGATGGCAGGGTCCATCGGCTGTTCGCGGGCGACTACCTGGGCAAGGATTACGGAAAGGTCGTTGACGTCGAGCCACGCGCACTGGCGCTGATCGAGACTGTGCGGGACCCCCAGGGGGGCTGGACGGAGCGTCGGCAGCGTCTGGCCATGGCACCACAAGAATCCGACGGTGCCAGCCGGCGGCAACAGTAGCAGGGGAACCCATGAATTTTCGACGGCATTTCGCCGCATTGATCGCGACGCTGATTCTATGGGGGGTGACGGTCTCCGCCTTGGCGGCCCCCACCTTGACCGCGATGACATTCACCGACCAGGGCGCTGGCCGCCTGGACGTGGGTCTCAACTTCGTCGGTGGCGTGCCGGAAGTTCGCGGTTATCGTACGGATTCCCCACCACGGTTGGCGCTGGATCTGTTGCAGACGCAGAGCGGTTTGTCCCAGTCGAACTTTGCCATCGGTAGCGCCGGTGTCAGCGGCGTGAGGGTGCTGGGAGCGGGGGGCCGTACGCGCCTGGTTTTCGAGCTGGAGTCGACGACCGGCTATCGGCTCGAGCGAATGTCGGACCGGGTCGTCGTGCACCTGGGCGGTGATCCCGACGCTTTGCCGCTGGCATCTTCGCCCGCCGGGCTCGTCGACGCGCCGACAACGCTGCCAACCGGGCCCCGGGTCAGCGCGATCGATTTTCGTCGTGGCGCGGATGGCGCCGGACAGCTGCAACTGGAACTCGATCGTGCCGGCGTCGCGGCCGAGGTAACGGGGCAGGGGCGACAGGTTTCCGTCAGGTTGCCGGGTGTCGCCCTGCCCGACGAGCAGTATCAGACGCTCGATGTCGGAGACTTCGGCACGAGTGTCCAGCGCATCGTGCCGCGTCGCAGTGTTGGCGGCGTGACTTTCGATATCGTCGCTTCCGATGCCGTGGAGCCGCTGGTGACCCAGAACGGTCGTCGCTTGACGATAGAACTGGCTGCAGCGGGAACGATCGAGCGTCCCGAGGTGGAGAGTCTGCCCAGCTACACCGGGCACCGCATCACGCTCGATTTTCAGGACATTCCGGTTCGCGACGTGCTGTCGATCATTGCCGAAGAGTCCGGGCTCAACGTCGTAGCCAGCGACGGTGTGCAGGGAAACGTGACCCTCAATCTTACGGATGTGCCGTGGGATCAGGCGCTCGATCTGGTCTTGCGCAATCACGGCCTGTCGGCGCGTCGCGAAGGCAACGTGATGATGGTGGCGCCCACCGGCGAACTGGCGAGCCTGCAACGTCAGACGCTGGAAACCCGCGAGCAGTC
Source organism: Salinicola corii (assembly GCF_008298015.1). Taxonomy (GTDB): domain Bacteria; phylum Pseudomonadota; class Gammaproteobacteria; order Pseudomonadales; family Halomonadaceae; genus Salinicola; species Salinicola corii. Next base: position 532,392 of record NZ_VTPX01000002.1, read on the forward strand.
CGAGCAGTTGGCACCGCTGAATACGGAGTTCCTGCAGATTCGCTACGCCAAGGCCGATTCCCTTGCCGCGCTGCTGCGAGGCGGCGAGGGAATTGGAATGATGTCGGAGCGTGGTCGGGTCACCGTCGATCCGCGCACCAATACGCTGATCCTGCAGGACACTCGCGATCAACTGGACGCGATCCGGCGGACCATCGACCACCTCGATGTCCCGGTACGTCAGGTGCAGATCGAGGCTCGTATCGTGATCGCGAGGGATAGCGCTACGCACGAGCTGGGCGTCAACTGGGGGCTTTCCTCCCCGCGGGGGCGTCATTTCGATCTGAGCGGGGCGGCCGACGGCAATCCTTCGACGGTGCCGACGACCTCGGATGACCCCGCTCCCTATGGTGGCGGATTGGCGGTCGATCTGGGCAACGCGACTAACCCGGCCAGCGCTTTCAGCTTCGGTTATCTCTCCGGGGACGTGTTGATCGATCTCGAATTGCGTGCGCTGGAGAGTGAGGGCAAGAGCCAGACCATCTCCCAACCCAAGGTGATTACCGCCAACCAGCGCACCGCGGTCATCAAGCAGGGGCAGGAGGTGCCCTATCAGGAAGCTTCCTCCAGCGGCGCGACGACCACCGAGTTCAAAGAGGCGGTGCTGTCGCTCGAGGTGACGCCGCAGATCACACCCGACGATCGCATCATCATGGATCTGCGCATCAATAACGACGATATTTCCAATACACGATTCGATGGCGCGCCGGCGATCGATACCAACGAGATTCAGACCCAGGTGCTGGTCGACAACGGCGAAACCGTGGTGCTGGGTGGAATCCTGACGTCCGAGCAGTTACGTACGCTGTTCAAGACCCCGTTCCTGGGAGACATCCCGGTGCTGGGCAATCTCTTCCGCTATACCCAGGAAAGCAACGAGAAGGTAGAATTGCTGGTATTCATTACGCCCAAGATCATCGAGGACGGACTGGCCATTCGCTGATGCGGTCGCTTCCCAATCTTTTTCTCATCGGTCCCATGGGGGCCGGCAAGAGCACAATCGGCCGCCTTCTGGCGGCCGAATTGCAGCGCGAATTCCTGGATAGCGACCACCAGATAGAGGGTCGATGCGGGGCGAACATCCCGTGGATTTTCGATGTCGAAGGCGAGCAGGGGTTTCGTGATCGCGAGACGGCCATGCTCGACGAGCTCACCCAGCGCAGTGAAGTCGTGATGGCGACGGGCGGCGGCGCGGTCATGCGCGAGGTCAATCGGCAACTGCTGCGAGAGCGGGGTACGGTGATCTACCTGGCTACCACCGTCGAGCAGCAGATTCGACGCACCTCGCGGGATCGCAATCGACCGCTGCTCCAGAATGCCAACCCGGAACAGGTGCTGAGGGAGCTGTTCGCGATTCGCGATCCGCTCTATCGCGCTACGGCGGATGTCGTCGTGCGCACGGATCGTCGCGGTCCCAGAAGCGTGGTCGGTGATATCCTGCGCCGTGTCTCCCGTCTCGCCGAGCCGCTCGGTGCCTCGTCGCCACTCTCTCATCAGAGGTAAGTCCCATGTCGTCAGTTTCTTTGCTTTCGGTGGAGTCGTTGAGCGTGTCGCTGGGCGAGCGCAGTTACCCGATCCACGTCGGCGCGGGCGTTCTGGCGAGCCGGGAACATTTGCTGCCGTATCTGGCGGGCCGCCAGGTGATGATCGTGACCAACGAGGCGATCGCTCCGCATTACCTCGCGGCGCTCAAGCAGACGCTGGCCGGTGCCGACCTCGAGATCCGGGAAGTCATCCTGCCCGATGGAGAGGCGACCAAGACGCTGGCGTCGGTGGAGCGTATCTGGGATGCCCTGCTGGCTGCCGGCTTCAATCGTCACTGCACGCTGATCGCGCTGGGTGGAGGCGTCATCGGCGACATGGCGGGGTATGCGGCCGCCAGCTATCAGCGCGGCGTCGCGTTCATCCAGATTCCCACCACGCTGTTGGCCCAGGTCGACTCCTCCGTGGGCGGCAAGACGGGCGTCAATCACCCGCGTGGCAAGAACATGATCGGTGCGTTCTGGCAGCCCCGGGCGGTGATCGTCGATATCGACACCTTGCGAACGCTGCCGGCCCGGGAACTTTCCGCGGGACTGGCGGAGGTGATCAAGTACGGCTTGATCTGGGATATCTCCTTCCTCGAGTGGCTGGAGGAGAACCTGGCGGCACTCCGAGCGCTGGACGAGTCCGCCATTCGTCACGCCATTCGCCGCAGCTGCGAGATCAAGGCGGAAGTCGTCGCCGAGGACGAGACCGAGCAGGGCGTACGAGCGCTGCTCAACCTGGGGCACACCTTTGGTCACGCCATCGAGGCGCATCAGGGCTATGGCAACTGGCTGCACGGCGAAGCGGTGGGCGCCGGCATGATGATGGCGACCCGGCTATCCTTTGATCGCGGCTGGCTGAGCGAGGCCGATGTCGAGCGCGTCGCGGCGATTCTGATCGCGGCGGATCTCCCGGTCACGGCGCCGGCCAACATGCAGGCCGAGGACTTTCTCTCTCGCATGCGCCTCGACAAGAAGAATCTCGACAGTCGGCTGCGCCTGATCCTGCTCGAGGCGCTGGGGCGCGCCTGTATACGGGACGATACCGAGGCCGAGCAGCTCCACCGACTGCTGGAACGCTTCCCCCGAGGCTGACGTGCCATGGCGCCGGCAGGCGCCTCTCCTTCCCGGCTTCACCCGACCTTCAATTTCCGGCCACTATCCCGGCGGCGCGCCTCTGCTCACCCGTTCGCATGGATCGCCTTGAGGGCAGCCCGTCTCGATAGACCTCCCGTCACGGCGTACGGCGAGGGGGGGGCGTCCGCAGGTCTCGCCTGGCGGCAATCGGCGTGTCGATGGCTGTTCTTTCCGGGCGTTGTCGATATAATTGGTATGCTCCATGCCGTATCGGTATGGGTTTCGCGCCTGAATCTCACGACGACCCGGGCCACGTCACACAAGGGGTTAGACTTTGGTCTATGTTGAAGCCTAAGCCTTTGTGCTAGCAGTGTATTTTTGTTGAATGTTTCGCTAAGTCTTCGATTTTAAATGCATTTGCAGCGAAAGAGCCGGCTCCGGAATTGCGCTGGGGAAGCTGACTGGCTATTCTGTCCGGCCTTTTTGCGACCCGCTGGCGCCCCACATTGTCGGCGCATCGAGACGAAAATCGGGGCTATCGCACCACTGGCAATCCAGTCAGAAAAATAAGAAAACCTTTTATTATCTCTTTTTACCGTACCGAATACAATACCTTGTATTCAGAACAGCTTTGTGAGGCACGCCCATGATGAGAGGTCTTCACCAGCCCGGCGAATTCCGCGACAACTGCGGTTTCGGCCTGATTGCTCATATGGAGGGGCAGGCCAGTCACGATCTGCTCAAGACGGCGATCGAATCCTTGACCTGCATGACCCACCGTGGCGGCATCGCGGCGGATGGCAAGACCGGCGATGGTTGCGGCCTGCTGCTGAAGATGCCGATGGGCTTCATGCGCGCGCTGGCCGAGGATCAACTGGGCGTCACCCTGGGCGAACGCTTCGCCGTCGGCATGGTGTTCTTCCCCGATGACGATGCCCGCGAGCGAAGTGCGCGCGAGACGCTGGAAGGCGAGCTCGCCGAGCGTGGCCTGAGCGTCAAGGGGTGGCGTGACGTGCCCACGGACCCGAGCGTCTGCGGGCCGATGGCGCTCGAGTGCCTGCCGCGCATTCGCCAGGTTTTCGTCGAAGGGGACGCCTCCCAGACCGATGCCGCGTTCAACGTCGAACTGTTCATGGCGCGTCGTCTGGCCGAGCAGAAGCTACGCCAGGAAGCAGAGTTCTACGTCTGCTCGCTATCGTCCAAGGTGGTCTCCTACAAGGGCCTGATGATGCCCGCGGACCTTCCTACCTTTTACCAGGACCTGGGCGACGAGCGTCTCGAGACAGCGGTTTGTGTCTTTCACCAGCGTTTTTCCACCAATACGGCGCCACGCTGGCCGCTGGCGCAGCCGTTTCGCTTCATGGCGCACAACGGCGAGATCAACACCATCGAGGCCAACCGCGGCTGGGCCAACGCGCGCAAGGCCAACTTCGTCAGCGAACTGTTGCCGGATATCGAAGGCCTCGACGAGATCGTCAACACCACCGGCTCCGACTCGTCGAGCATGGACAACATGCTGGAAGTGCTGCTCACCGGCGGCATGGACCTGTACAACGCCGTTCGCATGATGGTGCCGCCGGCGTGGCAGAACGTCGAGACCATGGATGGCGATCTGCGCGCTTTCTACGAGTACAACTCCATGCACATGGAGGCATGGGACGGCCCGGCCGGCATCGTGATGACCGACGGTCGCCACGCCGTCTGCATGCTCGACCGCAACGGCCTGCGTCCGGCGCGCTGGGTGATTACCGACAATGGCTATATCACGCTCTCCTCCGAGATTGGCGTCTGGGGCTACCAGCCGGAGTCCGTGGTCGCCAAGGGCCGCGTGGGTCCGGGCCAGATCCTCGCTGTCGATACCCAGACCGGCGAAGTGCTGCACACCGACGATATCGATCAGCGGCTCAAGTCCGCCTATCCATACCGGCGCTGGCTCAAGGAGCACGCGCACTATCTTGAGTCGGCACTGACCGAGCTGGCGCGTTTCCAGCCATTCGAGACCGACGAACTCAACGTCTACCAGAAGATGTTTTCGGTAACGTTCGAGGAGCGCGATCAGTTGCTGCGCCCGCTGGCCGAGAGCGGCCAGGAAGCGGTGGGCTCGATGGGCGACGATACGCCGATGGCGGTGCTGTCGCGCCAGAATCGTCTGCTCACCGATTTCTTCCGCCAGAAATTCGCTCAGGTCACCAATCCGCCGATCGATCCGCTGCGGGAAGCGATCGTGATGTCGCTGGAAACCTGCTGCGGGGCCGAGCTGAACGTCTTCGAGGCCACACCCGAGCACGCACATCGTCTGATCCTGACCACCCCGGTGCTGTCGCCGCGCAAGTTCACCGCCCTGGTGACCCAGGAAGACCCGGCGTTCGCCTCGGTCCGGCTGCCGTTGCACTACGACCCGGAGACCACCTCGCTTCGCCAGGCGCTGGTGGCGCTATGTCAGCAAGCCGAGCAGGCTACCAAGGACGGCAAGGTCATCCTGGTACTGTCTGATGCCGAGCTCGAGAAGGGCAAGCAGCCGATCCAGGCGCTGCTGGCCACCGGGGCGGTTCACCATCATCTCGCCAGGCTGGCGCTGCGCCCCCGTGTCAACATCGTGGTCGAGACCGGCTACGCCCGTGACGCCCACCAGATGGCGGTGTTCTTCGGCGTCGGCGCCACCGCGGTCTATCCGTACCTCGCCTATCAGGTGATGGCCGACATGCACCGCACCGGGGAGCTGGTCGGCAACCCGGCGGACGCCCGCGAGAACTACCGCAAGGGCATGCAGAAGGGGCTTTACAAGATCCTGTCGAAGATGGGGATCTCGCAGATCTCCTCCTACCGTGGCTCGCAGCTGTTCGAGGCTGTCGGCCTGGGGTCCGAGGTCATGCAGATGTGCTTCGACGGGATGATGTCGCGCATCGAAGGGACGGGCTTCAGCGAGCTGCAGATGCAGCAGGAACTGGCCGCGCGCGACGCCTGGATCCCACGCAAGGGCATTCGTCAGGGTGGGCTGGTGAAGTTCGTCCATGGCCACGAGTATCACGCTTACAACCCTGATGTGGTGATGACGCTGCAGCAGGCGGTCCAGCAGGGCGATTATGCCAAGTGGAAGGCGTTCGCGCGGCTGGTCAACGAGCGTCCGGTCGCCACGATCCGAGATCTGCTGAAGTTGAAGCCGGCCCCCGAACCGCTACCGCTGGATGAGATCGAGCCGGTCGAGGACCTGCTGCTGCGCTTCGACAGTGCCGGCATGTCGCTGGGGGCGCTGTCGCCGGAGGCGCACGAGGCGCTGGCCCAGGCGATGAACGAGACCGGTGGCCGCTCCAATTCCGGCGAGGGTGGCGAGGATCCGGCCCGTTACGGCACCATCCGCTCCTCCAAGATCAAGCAGATCGCTTCCGGGCGCTTCGGGGTGACCCCGGCCTACCTGGTCAATGCCGAAGTGCTGCAGATCAAGGTGGCCCAGGGCGCCAAGCCCGGCGAGGGGGGGCAACTGCCGGGCGGCAAGGTCAACGAGATGATCGCGCGATTGCGCTATGCCGTACCCGGGGTGACGCTGATTTCGCCGCCGCCGCACCACGATATTTATTCGATCGAGGATCTGGCCCAGCTGATCTTCGATCTCAAGCAGGTCAATCCAAGTGCCCAGGTCTCGGTCAAGCTGGTCTCCGAGCCCGGCATCGGGACCATTGCCACCGGCGTGGCCAAGGCCTACGCGGACCTGATTACGGTCTCAGGCTACGACGGCGGCACCGCGGCAAGCCCGATCACCTCGATTCGGCACGCCGGTAGCCCGTGGGAGCTCGGCCTGCCGGAAGTGCACCAGGCGCTGCGCATCAACGGCCTGCGTGACAAGATCCGGCTGCAGACGGACGGTGGTCTCAAGACCGGGCTCGACGTGGTCAAGGCGGCGATCCTGGGTGCCGAGAGCTTCGGCTTCGGTACCGCGCCGATGGTCGCGCTGGGCTGCAAGTACCTGAAGATCTGCCACCTCAACAACTGTGCCACCGGCGTTGCGACCCAGCATCAGGAACTGCGCGACGAGCACTTCCGTGGCACGGTCGACATGGTCAAGCACTACTTCCGCTTTATCGCCGAGGAGGTGCGTGAGTTGATGGCGCTGCTGGGCGTGCGCCAGTTGACCGACCTGATCGGGCGCACCGATCTACTCGAGATGCTCGAGGGCGAGACGGCGGCGCAGCGCAAGCTCGATCTGAATCCGCTGCTGGCCAACGACTTCGTGCCCAAGGACGCGCCGCAATTCTGCCAGGTCAGCCGTAACGTACCGCATGATCCGGGTGCCAAGAACCAGGAGGTGTTCGATGCGCTGTTGCCGGCGATCGAGTCGAAGGCCGGCGGCGAATTCTCGTTCACGATCACCAACTGCGACCGCTCGGTGGCGGCGCGGGTCTCCGGCGAGATCGCCAAACGCTACGGCGAAGCCGGGCTCGAGGATGCCCCGATCACGGCGCGCTTCACCGGTGTCGCCGGGCAGAGCTTCGGCGTATGGAACGCGCGCGGGCTGAATCTGTACCTGGAAGGCGATGCCAACGACTACGTCGGCAAGGGCATGAATGGCGGAAAGGTGGTGATCGTACCGCCCAAGGCCAGCCGCTTCCAGAGCCACGAGACGGCGATCATCGGCAACACCTGTCTTTACGGCGCCACCGACGGCAAGTTGTTTGCCGCGGGGATGGCCGGCGAGCGCTTTGGTGTGCGCAATTCCGGCACTCATGCGGTGATCGAAGGCGCCGGCGATCACTGCTGTGAGTACATGACTGGCGGTCTCGTCTGCGTGCTCGGCAAGACCGGCATCAATTTCGGTGCGGGCATGACGGGGGGGTTTGCCTACGTGCTCGACGAGGATCGTGGCTTCGTTGACCGCTATAACCACGAGCTAGTGGAGATCCATCGAATCAACACCGAGTCGATGGAAGCCTATCGTCGCCACCTGCGCGAGGTGATCACCGAGTACGTGGAAGAGACGGACTCGCCACGGGGGCATGCGATTCTCGAGGATTTCTCCGACTTCATCCGCCACTTCTGGCTGGTGAAGCCCAAGGCCGCAAGTCTCAACGGTTTGCTGGCCCAATCCAGGCGGCAGCCTGAATAAGAGACGGCGGACAGCTCGAGTGAGCCGGGGCTTCGACTCCGGTGATAGGGGCTTCAGCCGGGATCCGAGATTGTCGTCGGTCCAGTGAGGAGAGAAGACACATGGCAAACCATTTGAGTAACGACTTTCAGTTCATCGATGTCGGGCGGCGCGATCCGCAAAAAAAGGACGCGCGCAGCCGGGCGAAGGAATTCGCCGAGATCTACGAGCCTTACAAGCCCAGCGAGGCGGCCAGTCAGGCGCACCGTTGCCTGCATTGCGGCAATCCGTACTGCGAGTGGAAGTGTCCGGTTCACAACTACATTCCCAACTGGCTCAAGCTGGTCAGCGAGGGAAACATTCTCGAGGCGGCAGAGATGTCGCACCGGACCAATTCGCTGCCGGAGGTTTGCGGCCGAGTCTGTCCGCAGGACCGGCTGTGCGAGGGGGACTGCACGCTGAACGATGGCTTCGGTGCCGTCACCATCGGCTCGGTGGAGAAGTACATCACCGATACCGCCTTTGCCATGGGGTGGCGCCCGGACATGTCCAAGGTGGTCATGACCAATAAGCGCGTGGCCGTGATCGGTGCCGGGCCGGCCGGACTGGGCTGTGCCGACGTGCTGGTGCGTAACGGCGTCAAGCCGGTGGTGTTCGACCGCTATCCGGAAATCGGTGGCCTGCTGACCTTCGGTATTCCCGAGTTCAAGCTCGAGAAGCATGTGATGGAGCGACGTCGCGCGGTGTTCGAAGAGATGGGGGTCGAGTTCCGGCTCAACTCCGAGATTGGTCGCGATATCACCTTCGACCAGCTCAGCGACGAGTTCGACGCGGTATTCCTCGGCATGGGCACCTACAAGTACATGGTTGGCGGCTTCCCGGGCGAGGATATGGACGGTGTCTACAAGGCGCTGGACTTTCTGATCGCCAATGCCAACCACCACATGGGCTTCGAGAAGGATCCGGCCGATTACGTCTCGATGGCCGGCAAGCGGGTGGTCGTGCTCGGCGGTGGCGATACCGCGATGGACTGCAATCGCACCTCGATCCGCCAGGGCGCGGCCAGCGTGACCTGCGCCTATCGTCGCGACGAGGAGAACATGCCGGGTTCCAAGCGCGAGGTGGCCAATGCACGCGAGGAGGGCGTCGAGTTCCTGTTCAACCGTCAGCCGGTCGCAATTGTCGGCGAGGACAAGGTCGAGGGCGTCAAGCTGGTGCGTACCCGCATGGGCGAGCCGGACGACAAGGGGCGCCGCAGTGCGGAAGTGGTGCCGGGCTCGGAGGAAATCCTGGCCTGCGATGCAGTGATCATCGCCTTCGGTTTTCAACCCAGCGAGATCGAGTGGTTCGATACCCATCAGATCGAGGTCGACGAGCGTGGCCGTGTGCTGGCCCCGGAAATTCCGGCACAGATGGAGCGCTTCGCCTATCAGACCAGCAATGAAAAAGTGTTTGCTGGCGGCGATATGGTACGTGGCTCCGACCTGGTCGTGACCGCCGTCTATGAAGGGCGGCAGGCGGCGGAGGGCATTCTGGACTTTCTCAAGGTGTAGATCCCTGGCCCGTCCGCGGAATTAGGCCAAACCGATGGGCGTATCGACGGCAGCGTCGACACCGGTCGGTGGTTGCCATCCGCTGCCTCCAGCGGTGGTATAACGCCGAGAGAGTCTTTACAGTGGCGCGCTCGTCACGAACCGCAATTCTCAGAAGGTCACATCATGATCAGGCTTGAACGCAACATTCTCGACCAGGCAAACACCCACCTGCGAGCGCTGGAAGATCATGTGCTGGATCAGGACGGCGGCCATCAGGCCATCATGATCAGTGGGCAACTCAAGGCACTGTTTTCCCTGGCCAAGCTCCGAGACAGCGGAATGTCGGACGAGTGCGCCGGGATGCTCGAGGAGATCGAGCGACGCGCCAATATTCTGGTATCGCGCTTGCCGGAGTGAGTTTCACTCTATACCGAAGCGGCCAACGCAGTGGCCGCATCGAGAAAAGCGCCAGCGTAACCGTTGGCGCTTTTTTTGTCGGTCCGAGGTGCCACCGGGATGTCGGGAAGCATCCATTCGACGCTGACGGTAGAATGCGCGTCGAGCCGTCGATTCGTCGGCCACGCTGACAACAATCGCTTTCGCGCGGTCGAACGCCGCTGGCGCCGCCCGACCACTGCTTTGGAGAACAAACCCGATGTCATCCTGGTTCCCCCGCTGGCGGCGCGTCGATGCCGTTCGCCACCAAGGCCTGATCGCGCCCGACGAGACGCTGCCGCCGGCGCAGACGTTGCTGATGGGTATTCAGCACGCCGTGGCGATGTTTGGCTCCACCGTGCTGGCACCCCTGCTGATGGGTTTCGATCCCAATCTGGCCATTCTGATGTCGGGGATCGGTACGCTGCTGTTCTTCGTGGTGGTCGGCGGTCGGGTGCCCAGCTATCTGGGCTCGAGCTTTGCCTTCATCGGCGTGGTGATCGCTGCCACCGGGTACGCCGGCAGCGGTGGCAATCCTTCCATCGGCCTGGCGCTGGGGGGCATCATTGCCTGTGGCGCGATCTACACGCTCATTGGCATGTTGGTCATGGCGCTGGGCACGCGCTGGATCGAGTACCTGCTGCCGCCGGTGGTAACGGGGGCGATCGTGATGACCATCGGCCTCAATCTGGCCCCGGTGGCGGTCTCCAGCGTGAAGGATTCCAATTTCGACGCGGCGATGGCGCTGGTGACCATCCTCTGTGTCGGCCTGGCCGCGGTGCTGACCCGCGGCATGCTCCAGCGGCTGTTGATCCTGGTCGGTCTGGTCGCGGCCTACGCCATCTATGCGCTGGTCACCAACGGCCTGGGCTGGGGAGCGCCGATCGATTTCTCGGCGATCGGCGCGGCCGACTGGTTCGGGATGCCCGCTTTCACGGCGCCGACGTTCAGTCCCCATGCGATCGTGCTGATCGCCCCGGTCGCGATCATCCTGGTGGCGGAGAACCTCGGCCACATCAAGGCGGTGGGGGCGATGACCGGACGCGATCTCGACCCCTACATCGGCCGGGCTTTCGTCGGTGACGGACTGGCGACGATGGTGTCCGGTGCGTCCGGCGGCACTGGCGTAACCACCTATGCCGAGAACATCGGTGTGATGGCGGTGACCCGGGTCTATTCGACGCTGATCTTCGTCGCTGCCGCCGGATTTGCCATTCTGCTCGGCTTCTCGCCGCGTTTCGGGGCGTTGATCCAGACCATCCCCGGTCCGGTGCTGGCCGGCACTTCGATCGTGGTGTTCGGTCTGATCGCGGTGGCCGGCGCCCGTATCTGGATACAGAACGATGTCGATCTGGGTGACAATACCAATCTGATCGTGGCGGCGGTGACGCTGGTGCTGGGCGCGGGCAATTTCTCCATCGACTTCGGCGGTTTCACGCTCGACGGTATCGGGACTGCCACCTTCGGTGCGATTCTTCTGCATCTCATTCTGCGTCGTGGCGCCGGACGCAGGCGGGGCATTGCCGGGTGATGCCGATCCGGGCTTCGTTTCAAGTCCGTTGAACGTTAGTCTTGGGTGGCCACGGATCAGAGCCGTAGCGTCACCCGTGTCATCCCGAACCCTTTCGATCGCGTCCGAGTATAGAGCCCCCAATGAGCGAGTCGCAGTCCAGCGAGACCCATCCCGGCGAACAGGTTTCCACGCCGAAGTCGATCGCCATGACCCGCGAGGTGCTGGAGCAGGACCTGATTCGCCGTCACTTCGAGCACGTCTATCCCGAGGTGGCGTTGAAGAGCCATCAGGAGCTGCGCAGTTCGATCCAGCACGTTCTGGCCACGGCCCCGCCCGGCATCCAGTTGCAGGACGGGGTGTATCTCTTCGCCTACGGCTCGTTGATCTGGAATCCGTGTGTCGAGGTCGCCGAGCGCCACACCTGCCGGCTCTACGGCTATCATCGCGACTTCTGCCTCAAGCTCGATCACGGCCGAGGCACTCCCGAGACCCCCGGGCTGATGCTGGCGCTGGCGCCGGGCGGCTCCTGCCATGGGGTGGCGCTGCGCGTTCCCGGCGACAATCTCGAGCGTGAACTGACGCTGGTTTGGCGGCGCGAGATGCTGACCGGCGCCTATCGGCCACGCTGGACCAAGCTGAAGACGGACGTCGGCCCGATCTGGGGTGTCGCTTTCGTGATCAACCCGCATCACGAGCGTTATATCGGCCGCCAGCCCGACGAGACGGTGGTGCACCTACTACGTACCGGCCGCGGCGTGCTGGGATCCTGCCGCGAGTATCTCGACAACACGGTGGGCGATCTTCACGCGCTCGGCATCCGGGACCGGCGTCTGGAGTCGTTGCAGCGCGCCGTCGCAAGCTGATCCGCCTCAGGTCATGACGACCGCGCGAGCCAAAATTGAGCCTTTCGAACGAGTCTGGTAATCTGACGTCCCATCCTGGCCCGACTTTCTCCCCCGGGTCTTTTCTCACGAGCTTCACGACCACGATTCGACAGGTTTTCCATGACACGATATATCTTCGTGACCGGCGGCGTTGTGTCCTCACTGGGCAAGGGCATTGCGTCCGCTTCGCTGGCTGCGATTCTCGAGGCACGCGGCCTCAAGGTCACCATCCTCAAGCTGGATCCGTACATCAATGTCGATCCGGGCACCATGAGCCCGTTTCAGCATGGCGAAGTGTTCGTCACCGAGGATGGCGCGGAAACCGATCTTGACCTGGGCCACTACGAGCGCTTCATCCGGACCAAGATGACCCAGAGCAACAACTTCACCACCGGCCGGGTCTACGAGCACGTGCTCCGCAAGGAGCGCCGGGGTGATTATCTCGGCGGTACGGTGCAGGTGATTCCGCACATCACCGACGAGATCAAGCATCGCGTGGTCAAGGGGGGGGAAGGATACGACGTGGCGCTGGTGGAGATCGGCGGCACGGTCGGCGATATCGAATCGCTGCCGTTTCTGGAGTCGATTCGTCAGTTGCGCAGCGAAGTCGGCGCCAATCGCGCTTTGTTCATGCACCTGACGCTGGTGCCCTACATCAAGACCGCCGGCGAGACCAAGACCAAACCGACCCAGCACAGCGTCAAGGAGCTGCGCTCGATCGGCATCCAGCCGGATATTCTGATCTGCCGCAGCGAGGTCGAACTCGAGGAGAGCGAACGGCGCAAGATCGCGTTGTTCACCAACGTCGAAGAGCGTGCCGTCATCCCGCTGCAGGATGCCGACACCATTTATCGCATCCCGCTGATGCTCCACGAGCAGGGACTCGACGACATCGTCTGCGACAAGTTTCGTCTCGACGCGCCGCAGGCGGACCTGGCCGAGTGGATCCACGTGCTCGATGCCAAGCTCAACCCGCTCAAGACGATCAATATCGCCATGGTCGGGAAGTACATGGAGCTGCTCGACGCCTACAAGTCGCTAAACGAAGCGCTGATTCACGCCGGCATCCAGACGCGAGTGAAGGTCAATGTCGAGTACATCGATTCCGAACTGATCGAACGTCACGGCACCGAGCGTCTGGCCGGCAAGGATGCCATTCTGGTTCCCGGTGGTTTCGGCGAGCGGGGCGTGGAAGGCAAGATCCAGACCGCCCGCTTTGCCCGCGAGAACGACGTTCCCTACCTGGGTATCTGTCTCGGCATGCAGGTGGCCGTGATCGAGTTCGCGCGCCACGTGGCGGGGTGGGATGATGCCAACTCCACCGAATTCACCCGCGAGACGCAGCATCCGGTGGTCGGCCTGATCACCGAATGGATCAACCCGGAAGGGCAGATCGAGCTGCGCGACGAGGCCTCCGATCTGGGTGGTACCATGCGCCTGGGTGGCCAGGAATGTCGGCTCAAGCCTGGCTCCAGAGCCCATGAAGTCTATGGGTTGGATACGATCACCGAACGTCACCGGCATCGCTTCGAGGTCAACGAGCAGTTCGTGGAGCAGCTCGAAACTGCGGGTCTGGTCGTTTCGGGCAAGAGCGGCGATCAGTCGCTGGTCGAGATGATCGAACTGCCGGACCACCCCTGGTTCGTGGCGTGTCAGTTTCATCCCGAGTTCACCTCGACACCGCGCGACGGGCATCCGCTGTTCACCGGCTTCGTCAACGCGGCGCTGGAGCACAAGGCGCAGCGCCAGCGTCAGCATGGCATGGCGCATCAGGAGTGATCGAGCGATGACAGCGGGGGATGAAGCGATTCATCCCCCGCTGTCGTTGCAGACGCTGGACCTGGGATGCCTACGCTGGCTAAGCTCCGGAACTGCTAACATGATTGAATCACCGCGCTCGGCACCTGCATGCCAAGGACCGAGCGCTTCACCCTCGATCATTGATTTTTCAACCGACAGGACGATGTAACATGGCTGAGATCGTTGATATCCGCGCCCTCGAAGTGCTCGATTCCCGTGGCAACCCCACCGTACAGGCGCAGGTCACACTGAGTGGTGGCATCACGGGCAGCGCGTGCGCGCCCAGCGGCGCTTCCACCGGTTCTCGTGAAGCGCTGGAACTGCGCGATGGCGACAAGTCACGCTATCTGGGTAAGGGCGTGCTGAAGGCCGTCGATGCCGTCAACGGCAAGATTCGCGAGCGTCTGGTGGGAATGGATGCCAGCGATCAGCGTGCGCTCGACGACGCCATGCTGGCCTTGGACGGGACCGATAACAAGGCGAGTCTCGGCGCTAATGCGATACTTGCGGTTTCCTTGGCTGCCGCCAAGGCGGCAGCAACCGAAAAGGGCGTGCCGCTCTACGCGCACATTGCCGAACTCTACGGCCAGCCGGGCCAGTACACCATGCCGGTGCCGATGATGAACATCATCAACGGTGGTGAGCACGCCGACAACAACGTCGACATTCAGGAGTTCATGATCCAGCCGGTCGGCGCCGCCAATTTCCGTGAAGCGCTGCGCATGGGCGCCGAAATCTTCCACTCGTTGAAGAAGGTACTCGCTGCCAAGGGGCTTTCCACCTCGGTCGGTGACGAAGGCGGCTTTGCACCGAACCTGGCGTCCAACGCCGAAGCGCTGGCGGTCATCAAACAGGCCGTCAGCGACGCTGGCTATACCTTGGGCGATGACGTCACGCTGGCGCTCGATTGCGCCTCCAGCGAGTTCTTCAAGGATGGCACCTACGACCTAGCCGGCGAGGGAAAGCAGTACGATGCAGCCGGCTTCACCGACTACCTGGCCGATCTCTGCGATCAGTACCCGATCGTCTCCATCGAGGACGGCATGGACGAGTCGGACTGGGATGGCTGGAAGGCGCTGACCGAGAAGCTGGGCGACAAGGTCCAACTGGTCGGCGACGACCTGTTCGTCACCAACACCAAGATCCTGAAGCGTGGCATCGACGAGCAGATCGGCAACTCGATTCTGATCAAGTTCAACCAGATCGGCTCGCTTTCCGAGACCCTGGACGCGATCAGGATGGCCCAGGATGCCGGTTTCACCGCGGTGATCTCGCATCGCAGCGGTGAAACCGAAGACACCACCATCGCCGATCTCGCCGTGGGCACCGCCGCCGGCCAGATCAAGACCGGCTCACTGTGCCGCTCCGACCGTGTCGCCAAGTACAACCGTCTGCTGGTGATCGAGCAGGAGTTGGGTGGCAAGGTGAGCTATCCGGGGTTGAAGGCCATTAAAGGGCAGTAGCGTTTTGCTGCGCGTCGGCCAGACCGCGTTAAAATCGGCCTTAGAATGCTCATTTACAACTGCGTAAACTGCGCTTCTGCGGCCGCTTTTGCCTTGTCTGTCTCTAGCTCGCTAAGACGCTAGGAGGTAATGCTGCGCCAATGCTACGGCACTGAAACGCAAGAAGGCCGCTCACCGAGCGGCCTTCTTGCGTTTGATACTGGAGCCAGACCAATGGCGGGATCAGCGCTCCAGAAGCTCGATCTTGTTGGGCTTGCCGTCCCACTCCTTGGCATCTTCCGGCGGATCCTTCTGCTCGGCGATGTTGGGCCACACCTCGGCCAACTCGGCGTTGAGCTCGATGAACTGCTGCTGGCCGTCAGGTAGCTCGTCTTCCGAGAAGATCGCTTCGGCGGGGCACTCCGGCTCGCACAGTGCGCAATCGATGCACTCGTCGGGGTGAATGACGAGGAAATTGGGCCCCTCGTAGAAACAGTCCACCGGGCAGACTTCGACGCAGTCGGTGTATTTGCACTTGATGCAGTTCTCGGTGACGACGAACGTCATGGGTGTTCTCTCCTGATTGACGGCCCGGCCAGGTAACTGGTGTTGTCGCAGCCCTATGTCACAGCCCTTGGTCACGGTCTAAGCGGATTTAAAGATGTTCTTGAAATCACCGCTTCCACGATGCCGCCGCGTGCTGTTCGAATGGCGCCATATTTTAGGCGGCTGGCGCTAGCTCCGGCAAGCGACCACGTGGAACATCGAGGAATGGCGTTATAGCTTCAATGCCGCTCAGCGTTGATCGCGCCAGGAATAGAGAAGCTCCAGCGCCGCCCGGGGTGTCAGCGAGTCGATATCCAGCGTCTCCAGTGCCTCGAGTATCGGATGCGGTGTCGCGGCGAACAGATCCGCCTGCTGTGGTCCCGTGGGCCGAACGCGTTCGTCGGACGCCACCGGCATGGCGGCAGGCTGCTCGAGACTGGCAAGCTTGTCGCGGGCGCGGGTGATCACGGTCTGGGGCACACCGGCGAGCTGGGCGACCTGCAAGCCATAGCTCTGGCTGGCCGGCCCGTCCTCGACGCGGTGCATGAAGACGATCCCGTCGCGATGCTCCGCTGCGGTCAGGTGGACGTTGGCCACCGTCTCCTGCTGGTCGGCCAGCGCGGTCATCTCGAAGTAGTGGGTGGCGAACAGCGTGAATGCCCGCTGGGCGGCGAGGTGCTCGGCGCTCGCCCAGGCCAGCGAGAGGCCATCGAAGGTGCTGGTACCGCGGCCGATCTCGTCCATCAGCACCAGGCTTTCGGCGGTGGCGTTGTGGAGAATGCTGGCGGTTTCGGTCATTTCCACCATGAAGGTGGAGCGTCCGCCGGCGAGGTCGTCGCTGGAGCCGATACGGGTGAAGATCCGGTCCACCGGACCTATCTCGGCGCTATCCGCCGGCACGAAGCTGCCGGTGTGGGCGAGCAGGGCGATCAACGCCGCCTGGCGCATGTAGGTCGACTTGCCCCCCATGTTGGGGCCGGTGATCACCAGCATGCGACGGTTCTCGTCGAGGATCAGGTCGTTGGGCACGAAAGGATGCTGACTGACGTGTTCCACGACCGGGTGGCGACCGCCGATAATGTTGAATCCGGGGGTCTCCGATAGCTGCGGGCGCACGAAATCGAGATGCTGGGCGCGTTCGGCGAAGGCACAGAGCACGTCGAGCGCGCCCAGCGAACGACCGGTGGCCTGCAGCGCGTCGAGATCGGCATTGAGCGTGTCGATCAGGCTTTCGTAGAGCAGCTTTTCCCGCGCCAGCGCGCGAGACTTGGCGGACAGCGCCTTGTCCTCGAACTCCTTGAGTTCGGGGATAATGAAGCGCTCGGCATTCTTCAGCGTCTGGCGGCGGATATAGTCCGCCGGCACCTCGCGAGCCTGGGCGCGCGGTATTTCGATGTAGTAGCCGTGGACCCGGTTGTAGCCGACCTTGAGGCCCGGCAGACCGGTACGTTCGCGCTCACGAAGCTCGAGCTGGATCAGATAGTCGCCGGCGTGTTCGGCCAGCCCGCGGTACTCGTCGAGCTCGGCATCGAAGCCTTCGCGGATGACACCGCCGTCCCGGATTACCACCGGTGGGTTGTCGATCAGCGCCTGGGTCAGGGTGTCGGCCAGTTCGGGATAGGGGTGGATATGGCGGGCGAGGTCGTCCAGTGCGCTCTCGCCTTCGATACGCTCGAGATCTGCCTGCAGCGTCGGCAGCACGTTGAGCGCGTCGCGCAGGCGGGCCAGATCCCGGGGACGGGCGCTGCGCAGTGCCACCCGCGCCAGTATCCGCTCGACATCGCCCACCTCGCTGAGCGGCTCGCGGATCAGCAGGTACTGGTCCGCGTCGAGCAGCAACTGCACCGCTGCCTGGCGGGCGCCGACCTGATGCCGGTCACGCAGGGGCCGATTGAGCCAGCGCTTGAGTAGACGCGATCCCATCGGCGTGACGGTCGTGTCGAGCACGCTGGCCAGAGTGTTGTCACCACTGCCGCCGAGGTTGATGTCGATCTCGAGATTGCGTCGGCTGGCGGCATCGATCACCACCGATTCGTCACGGCTCTCGACGCTCAGCGCAGTGACATGGGGCAGTCGGGAACGCTGGGTGTCCCTGGCGTAGTCGATCAGCACGCCGGCGGCGACCAGCGCGGTTTCGAGATGGGTGCAACCGAAGCCCCTGAGATCGGCGACCTCGAACTGGTCGCACAGCAGACGGTTGGCGGTCTCCAGGTCGAAATGCCAGTCGTTCTGGCGTTTCAGGCCGGTCCGCTCCACCAGCGACGGCGAGAGATCGAGGCTTTCGGCGACCAGTAGCTCCGCGGGCTGCAGGCGATGGATCTCGGCCAGCATGTCCGCCTCGCCGTCGATCTCGAGTACGCTGAAGCGGCCGCTGGAGAGTTCCAGCCAGGCGATACCCCAGCGTTCGCCGGTGCTATGGAGGGCCACCAGCAGGTTGTCGCGGCTGGCATCGAGCAGGGCTTCGTCGAGCAGCGTTCCCGGTGTGACGATGCGCACGACGCGACGTTCCACCGGCCCCTTGGCCGTGCTCGGATCGCCGATCTGTTCGCAGATGGCCACCGACTGGCCGGATTTGACCAGTCGCGCCAGGTAGGACTCGACGCTGTGGTAGGGGATGCCCGCCATGGGGATCGGTTTGCCGGCCGACTGCCCACGGGCCGTCAGCGTGATGTCGAGCAGTTGCGATGCACGCTTGGCATCGTCGTAGAAAAGCTCGTAGAAATCACCCATCCGGTAGAAGAGCAGTACATCCGGATGCTCGCGCTTGATCTTGAGGTACTGCGCCATCATCGGCGTATGCTGGGTGCTCTTGCTGGAGGCCGCGTCCTGCATGGTGTCTCGGAAGCTCCGTCGATTCTTGGGACACAGAGGGGCATCGGAATGCCGGGTCGTACGGTGAAGGGCAAGGTTACCACGCGGTGGCTGGGTCCGGCACGGCGCGAGGTGACGGTCGCCTTAGAGGGGATCATGCCTCAGGTGTAGTGATTTCAGCCTGAGTGCCCGTCGATAACTCGTTACAGTGTGTGAAATCGGTACTCGAGGACTCCCAATATGGCCCGGTTGGTGCTCAACCACCTCAGCGATTCCACGTATCGCCTGTTGGCCATCGAAGCCAACAAGCGTAACGTCAATCTCAGCGAACTCGCCGTCGTGCTGCTGGAGATCGCCGTTGCCGAACTGGCGGCGCGTCATCCGGCGGTGATTCCTTCAGCCCGGGATCCCCGCGAACCGGATTGACCCGCCTCCCGCCATCGTCGTCCTCCCGCCAGGGCGCGCTCGTCCCGCGATACGCAGGCGTCCCCGCCGTGTCCCCTCGGCGATTGCACGAACCACGATTCTCCGCATACTGGGTGGCGATCGGTTTCTCCATCGGCTCTGCACCCGCCGTCACCCGGGGAGCGGCAGCCGACGGGTAGAGTGATCCCTGAAAGAGGAAGTTGCCCATGACGAACGACTCCACATCGCCTCTGGACGCCGAATCGGATTGCGAGGCGCTCTCCCGGCGCCTGGGAGAGGCCTGTCTGGCGCTGGGTGTCCGGCTGACCACCGCGGAATCCTGTACCGGGGGTGGCGTCGCCAGCGCCATCACGGCGATCGCCGGCAGCTCCGCCTACTTCGAGACCGGTTACGTGACCTACGCCAATGCCGCCAAGCAGCGCCTGCTGGGGGTGTCGCGGGCCACACTGGAGGCCCATGGCGCGGTCAGCGAGGAGACCGTCAGGGAGATGGTCATCGGTGCCTGTCGCGATAGCGGGGCCGAGCTCGGTGTCGCGGTCAGCGGCGTTGCCGGTCCGGCCGGGGGCAGTCCCGACAAGCCCGTGGGTACGGTGTGGTTCGCCTGGGGCAACCAACACCATCAACGCGTGCAGCGTCATCACCTGCCGGGCGACCGTCGGCGGGTCCGAGAGTTGGCGGTTGCCGTGGCGCTGTCGGGACTGATTGAATCGCTGGCGAAAAGCCGGCCCGGCAGAGCCCCTCTACAATGACAAAGGAGTCGGCGTCCGGGGCTCCGCGACGGCAGGATTGAAAATCTTCGGCGGGGGATAGGCGGGAGCGCTTTTTTTCGCCATACTACTGTCTAACCATACAGTACGTGAGCCGAGCGCTGCGACCGGCGCTGCTTCGTCTCACTTCGTGCATCCATAGGAGACGTTCATGGCACAGGACGAAAACCGCAGCAAGGCACTCAATGCGGCACTGTCACAGATCGATCGTCAATTCGGCAAAGGCACCGTGATGCGCTTGGGCGATACCCCGCGTACCGCGATTCCGGTGGTGTCGACGGGGTCTCTGGGCCTGGATATCGCACTGGGTGTCGGCGGGTTGCCTTACGGTCGTGTCGTCGAGATCTTTGGTCCGGAGTCCTCGGGCAAGACCACGCTGACCCTGTCGGTGATCGCCCAGGCCCAGAAGGATGGCAAGACCTGCGCCTTTGTCGATGCCGAGCACGCGCTCGACCCGAGCTATGCCGAAAAACTCGGTGTCGATCTCGACGAACTGCTGGTTTCCCAGCCCGACACGGGCGAGCAAGCACTCGAGATCTGCGACATGCTGGTGCGCTCCGGTGGCGTCGATGTCATCATCATCGATTCCGTGGCGGCGCTGACGCCGCGCGCCGAAATCGAAGGGGAGATGGGCGATTCCCACGTCGGCCTCCAGGCGCGCCTGATGTCCCAGGCGCTGCGCAAGATCACCGGCAATATCAAGAACGCCAACTGCATGGTGGTGTTCATCAACCAGATTCGCATGAAGATCGGCGTGATGTTCGGCAGCCCCGAGACCACCACCGGTGGCAACGCGCTCAAGTTCTACTCCAGCGTGCGCCTCGATATTCGCCGTATCGGTTCGGTCAAGCAGGGCGACGAGGTCACCGGTAACGAAACCCGGGTCAAGGTGGTGAAGAACAAGGTGGCGCCGCCGTTCCGTCAGTCCGAGTTCCAGATCCTGTATGGCAAGGGTATCTACCATGCCGGCGAGGTTATCGATCTTGGCGTGCAGTGCAACCTGGTCGATAAGGCGGGGGCCTGGTACAGCTACAAGGGCAGCAAGATCGGCCAGGGCAAGGCCAACGCCGCGCAGTATCTCGAGGAGCACCCCGAGGTGATGGCCGAGATCGAAACGCAGATTCGGGCCCAGCTGCTCGCGGTGCCGGCGACCAAGGAGAAGGAACCCGAAGCGGCCGTCGCCGAAAACGACGATTCCGGCGATACGCTGCTGTAAGCCGCCACCTCTGGAGGGCGAGGGTATCGATGACTGAGCGCAACGGCGCCTTCTGCGGTGATGCCGCTTCTCGAGACGATGTATCCCGGGAGGTGTCCCCCCGAGACGTTGCCATTCGGTTCCTGGCCCGGCGCGAGTACTCCCGCGTCGAGCTGGAAACACGCATGAGCGCGAAGGGCCTGGAGAGCAAGGATATCCGGCAGGCCCTGGATGAACTGGCGAGGGAGGGGCTCCAGTCCGATGCGAGATTCGCCGAGGTCTTCGTCCGCTCGCGCATTGCGCAAGGGCAGGGCCCCGTCAAGATTCGAGTCGACATGGCACGGCGGGGAATCGATGAGTCGCTGATGTCGTCGGCTTTCGAGAGTGAGGCCCCCGACTGGGGGGATCTGGCGAGTCAGGCCCTCGCCAAGCGCTTCGACTCACCGGGTGCCACGCCCCGAGAGCGCGCCAAGCGAGAGCGCTTTCTGGCGGGACGTGGCTTCGAGTTCGAACAGGTTCGCTACGCCATGAGGCATGCCTGGCAGAACAATGCTCTGTGAACTCCCATCGTAGACTCCCATGCCAGCCCCTGGGTTTCCGGGCTTTTCCTCCTCTTGTGTCTGCAAGCCGGCAGCCCATCGGGGTACTGCAACCTTCTCTCCCGCATGACCCGAGTCACCGTTCAACCGTCTGAAGCGTGTGTGGAAGGGCCCTCCAGAGCGAGGTACAGACGCGCGCGACGCTCGTATTGCGGGCCGGTCACCTGTCGGTTGCCCACGAAGCGTGACGAGGATGTCGGGCAGGCGACAATGGTGTCGCACTCGACAGACTATTGGCCGACCACGTTATACTAATGCGCTTTGCGATGGCAGGAGAGGCGTTCACGGCGCCTTTTCATTGCCGGATTCTGCGTCGCCACGTGGTCTGCTAGCCGCCGTGGGCACGCCTATCGCCACGGATTGTTTATGAAAAGTGCAGATATCAGACAGGCTTTCCTGAGCTTCTTCGCGGAGCGCGGGCACACTATCGTACCTTCCGCCTCTCTGGTGCCGGAAAACGATCCCACGCTTCTCTTCACCAATGCCGGCATGGTGCCGTTCAAGGACGTGTTTCTGGGGCGAGATCCCCGTCCTTATATGCGCGCTACCTCGGCGCAGCGCTGCGTGCGCGCCGGTGGCAAGCACAACGATCTCGACAACGTCGGCTATACCGCTCGTCACCACACCTTCTTCGAGATGATGGGCAACTTCAGCTTCGGCGACTATTTCAAGGCCGACGCGATTCGTTACGCCTGGACCTTCATTACCGAAGTTCTGGCGTTACCCAAGGACAAGCTCTGGGTCACGGTCCATATCAGCGACGACGAAGCGGCCAGAATCTGGATTGACGATATTGGTGTCGACCCCGCGCGCTTGTCGCGCCTGGATGAAGACAACTTCTGGCAGATGGGCGATACCGGCCCCTGCGGCCCGTGTTCGGAGATCTTCTACGATCACGGCCCCGAGGTGTGGGGCGGCCCGCCGGGAAGCCCGGAAGAGGACGGGGATCGCTACATCGAGGTGTGGAACCTCGTTTTCATGCAGTTCGATCGCGACGCGTCCGGCAAGATGAACCCGCTGCCCAAGCCGTCGATCGATACCGGCATGGGGCTGGAGCGCATGGCCGCCGTGATGCAGGGCGTTCACTCCAACTATGAGATCGACCTGTTTCGGAATCTGCTGCTGGCCGCGGCCGACGTGACCGGCCACGCCGATATCAAGACGCCGTCGCTGCGGGTCATCGCCGATCATATCCGCTCCTGTGCCTTTCTGATCGTCGACGGGGTCCTGCCGTCCAACGAAGGGCGTGGCTATGTGCTGCGTCGCATTATCCGCCGTGCGGTACGTCATGGGCACAAGCTGGGCGCCAGCGAGCCGTTCTTCCACAAGTTGGTGGCGGCACTGGATGCCGAGATGGGCGAGGCCTACCCCGAGCTGCGTCAGACCCGCGATCAGATCGAGCGGGTATTGTTGAAGGAGGAGCAGCAGTTCGCGCGGACGCTGGATCACGGCATGAAGTTGCTCGAAGAGGCGCTCTCTGCGCTCGAAGACGACGTCCTGCCAGGCGAAACCATCTTCAAGCTCTATGACACCTACGGCTTCCCGTTCGACCTGACTGCCGACGTCTGTCGAGAGCGCGGCGTGACGCTGGACGAGGCAGGGTTCGAGCGCGAGCTGGAAGCGCAGCGCCAGCGAGCGCGTGCCGCGAGCCAGTTCGGCGGCGATTACGGTGCCGCGCTCGAGCTCGAGGGCAGCACCGAGTTTACCGGTTATGATCGGCTGGAGGATTCGTCGAAGGTAACGGCGATCGTCGATGAAGCGGGCAATGCGCTTTCGGCACTCGAGGAGGGCGAGAAGGGGGTGATCGTGCTGGATCGCACACCTTTCTATGCCGAGTCGGGCGGTCAGGTGGGCGATACCGGCTACCTCCAAACTGACGTTGGCCGCTTTCAGGTGACCAACACTCGCAAGCAGGCGGGGCATCATCTCCATGAAGGCGTGATGGTCGACGGGCGCGTGACTGTCGGCGAGATGCTCGCGCCACGGGTGGATCCCGCGCTGCGTCTGGCAACCATGCGCAACCACTCGGCGACCCACCTGCTCCATGAAGCCTTGCGGTTGACGCTCGGCGATCATGTCCAGCAGAAGGGCTCGCTGGTCAGCGCCGAACGTCTACGCTTCGATTTCAGTCATTTCGAGCCGCTCACGCCTGAGCAGCTGGCGCAGGTCGAGCGCATCGTCAATGCTCAGATCATGGCCAATGCGCCGACACGGACCGAACTGATGACGCTCGACGAGGCCAAGGCCAGGGGCGCCCGCGCCCTGTTCGAAGCCAAGTACCTCGATAGCGTGCGCGTGCTGACGATCGGCGCCGACGATTTCTCGATCGAGCTTTGCGGTGGGACGCACGTGGCCCGAAGCGGTGACATCGGACCGTTCCATATCGTCTCAGAGTCCGGCACCGCGGCGGGTGTGCGGCGTATCGAGGCGATCACCGGCGAGGCGGCGATGGCATGGTTCGACGCGCAAGAGCGTAACCTCAATACGGTCGGCGAGCGCCTGAAAGCCAGGCCGGAGCAGATCGTCGAGCGACTGGACGCCGTGCTCGAAAGACAGCGGGGGTTGGAAAAAGAGCTCGAGCGTCTCAAGGCCAAGCTGGCCAGCGCGGCGGGTAGCGATCTGCTCGGGAAGGCGCAGGAGGTCGAAGGGGTTCAGGTATTGGCGACCCAGCTCGAGGGGGTCTCCGGCAAGGACCTGCGGGGGCTGCACGACCAGCTCAAGCAGAAAATGGGGTCTGGCGTGCTGGTGCTGGCGACGGCCCAGGAAGGCAAGGTCAGCCTGATTGCTGGAGTGACCGACGACCTGGTCGCCAAGGTCAAGGCTGGCGAACTCGTCAACCACGTCGCTGCGCAGGTCGGTGGCAAGGGTGGCGGGCGCCCCGACATGGCTCAAGCTGGCGGCAGCGATCCGGCACGGCTGCCGGCGGCGTTGGAGAGCGTGCCAGCCTGGATTGCCGAGCGGCTGGCCTAAGCTCTGTCTGAAAAATCGACGAGCGATAGCCAGACAAGGCAAAAATTGGCGAAAAAGCGGAGTTTACGCGGGATAAATGAGCATTTTGAGTCGATTTTTAACGCCGTATGGATCAGCGCAGGCATTTTTCAGGCAAAGCGCAAATGCATTCACGATCGGCGCCAGCGCCGGTCGACAACGCTAGGGAGCATTGAGCAGACTCATGGCGCTATACGTACAGAAATTCGGAGGCACATCGGTCGGCTCGGTGGAGCGGATCAAGGCCGTGGCCGAGAAGGTCAAGCGTGATCGCGATGCCGGACACCGGGTCGTCGTCGTGGTATCGGCGATGAGCGGCGAGACCAATCGCCTCATCGGCCTGGCCAGTCAGATCAACGAGGATCCGACGCCGCGCGAGATGGACATGCTGGTCTCGACCGGGGAGCAGGTCACCATTTCGCTGCTGGCCATGGCCCTGCACCAGTTGGGTGTGCCGGCGACGTCCTACACCGGCGCCCAGGTGGGCATTCGCACCGACAGCGCGCATACCAAGGCACGCATCCAGCGTATCGAAACCGATGAACTCCAGGAGGATCTGGATGACGGCCAGGTGGTGGTCGTGGCGGGTTTCCAGGGTGTCGACGAGGAGGGCAACATCACTACCCTGGGGCGCGGCGGCTCGGACACCACCGGCGTTGCGCTGGCCGCGGCACTGAATGCGGACGAGTGCCAGATCTATACCGATGTGGACGGCGTTTACACCACGGACCCAAGGGTCTGCTCCAAGGCGCAGCGCCTGGAAAAGATCACGGTGGAAGAGATGCTTGAGCTGGCGAGCCTGGGCTCCAAGGTTCTCCAGATTCGGGCGGTGGAGTTCGCCGGCAAATACAACGTACCGTTACGCGTGCTCTCGAGTTTCGAGGAAGGCCCGGGCACGCTGATCGTGGCAGACGAGGAATTCGAATCGATGGAAGAACCGCTCATCTCCGGTATCGCTTTCACCGCGAACGAGGCCAAGCTCACGCTGCTCAACACGCCCGACGTTCCCGGCGTGGCTTCGAGAATTCTGGGTCCGATCGCCGATGCCAATATCGAAGTCGACATGATCGTCCAGAACGTGGCGCCGGCTGGCGACTACACCGACTTCACCTTCACCGTTGCCAAGGGCGACTACAAGCAGACCATGCGGATTCTGCAGAACGACGTCATCCCGGCCCTGGGCGGCGGCGACCTGCGGGGCGACGAGAACATCGCCAAGGTCTCTCTGGTCGGCGTCGGCATGCGTTCCCACGCCGGCGTCGCGTCCAAGATGTTCCGCGTTCTCTCCGAAGAAAATATCAACATTCGGATGGTTTCGACGTCGGAGATAAAGATCTCCGTCGTGATCGACGAGAAGGCGATGGAGCTCGCGGTGCGAGCGCTGCACACCGCCTTTGGCCTCGATAAGGACAGTATTCAAAGCGAATGATCGAAAACGCCTTCACGAATGGCCCAGGCGTTCTACGCTAAGGGGGAGTTGGAAGGAAGCGAAGGAAACCTGCGCTCTTTCAACGATGCCACGGGTCTTCATGGAATGGCGTCATTGGCCTGAGGGCCCGTATGACGCATAATCGCTCCTCGGGTGGCAGACCTGCCTTGCAGGAGGCCCGAGAGCTTGACCCGAGAATGGAAGAAGGCCCTGAGAAGGAGATCAGATAATGCTCATCCTGACCCGTCGCGTGGGAGAGACTCTCATGATCGGCGACGACATTACCGTCACGGTTCTGGGAGTGAAAGGGAATCAGGTGCGTATTGGCGTGAATGCGCCCAAGGATGTGGCCGTCCACCGTGAAGAGATCTATCAGCGCATCCAGCGTGAGAAATCCGAGGACGAAGACGGCGATCCTGGCGCGTGAGTGCTGGATAGGCGCTTTGGTACCGTCTGGGCTGGTGAAGTCGTCCCCTTTATCGGCTCGGGCTTTCTCTGGAACTCTCCTTCGCTCTTCCATACTCGCTCTGGTGGCGCCAGCCTTGCGGTAACTTCTTCATCCTCTAAGGTTTTTGGGAATTTTTTTTGGTCTATCGGCTGGACAAGGCCAAACGGAATCGGTAATCTACGCGCCGTGCTGATCGGGGAGAGGTGGCCGAGTGGCTGAAGGCGCTCCCCTGCTAAGGGAGTATAGGGTTTATAGCCCTATCGAGGGTTCGAATCCCTCCCTCTCCGCCATTTTCGCAAGCGCGAAAACACGATCAACACTGTGTGAAAGAAACGTGGATCAAGCGCCCGTAGCTCAGCTGGATAGAGTACCTGACTACGAATCAGGGGGTCGGAGGTTCGAATCCTCCCGGGCGCGCCATCCAGCGCAGGATTTTCCTCTAGTATCCCTCCGTGGATAGCCGAGTTTCAACTCTCCTAAGAGAACACTTCTCAAATTACCCAAATCCCTTGCACTCGTTCCATTCATTTTTTGGACGAGGTGCGGGTAAATGCGTGTTCTTGCAACGGTTTGTTCCAAAGGCGGCGTCGGTAAAACCACCGTCACGGCCAATCTAGGCGGCCTGCTGGCCGATGCCGGGTTCCGGGTACTGCTTATCGACCTGGACTCCCAGCCAACCCTCTCTTCCTACTACGACATCACGGATACGGCACCGGGTGGGGCCTACGAGCTGCTCGCCACCGACCTGGTCGATCTCGACCAGATCATCTCCCGTACCGCGATCTCCAACCTCGATATCATTGTATCGAACGACCACCAGAGTCAGTTGCAGCAATTGCTGCTCAACGCCCCCAATGGTCGCTTCCG